>OY969915.1:0-1772500 GCA_963704545.1 uncultured Solirubrobacterales bacterium
CGTAGGAGGAGAGCGAGCCGATCAGGCCGATGTTCGGCCCCTCCGGCGTCTCGATCGGGCACATCCGGCCGTAGTGGGTCGGGTGCACGTCGCGGACCTCGATCGGGGCCCGCTCACGGGTCAGGCCGCCGGCGCCCAGTGCCGAGAGGCGGCGGCGGTGCGTGAGGCCGGCCAGCGAGTTGGTCTGGTCCATGAACTGCGAGAGCTGCGAGGAGCCGAAGAACTCCTTCATCGCCGCCACGACCGGGCGGATGTTGATGATCGTCTGAGGCGTGATCGCATCGGAGTCTTCGGTCGTGAGCCGCTCGCGGACGACGCGCTCCATCCGGTAGAGACCGATGCGGAAGGCCTCCTGGATCAGCTCGCCGACCGTGCGCAGGCGCCGGTTGCCGAAGTGCTCGTACTCGTCGAGGTGCTCGTTGACGGGCTCGCGCGGGTAGGTGATCGCCTCCGCCGCGTAGTCTTTGATCGGGTTCTCCTCGTCGACCTCCTCGGGGATGCCGAGCAGCTTCGGGAGGCTGATCAGCTCCTTGACCAGGGCGATGATGTCGTCGTGGGTGAGGACCCTGGTGTCGAGGTCGATGTCGAGGTCGAGCCTCGCGTTGAGCTTGTAGCGGCCGACCCTGGTGAGGTCGTAGCGCTTGGCGTCGAAGAAGAGCTGCTCGAGCAGGTTGCGGGCGGCGTCAACCGAGGGCGGCTCGCCCGGGCGCTGCTTCTTGAACAGCTCGATCAGGGCGCCCTCCTCGGTCCGGGTCGCCTCGGTGTCTGCCTCGATCGTGTGCCGCATGTAGATCGAGTTGTCGAACATGTCGAGGAGCTTCTCGTCCTCGACGTAGCCCATCGCGCGCAGCAGCACCGTCACCGGCAGCTTGCGCTTGCGGTCGATGCGGACGAAGACCTTGCCTTTTTTGTCGATCTCGAGCTCGAGCCAGGAACCGCGGGCCGGCATCAGGTTGGCGATGAAGACCTGCTTTTCGGCGTCCTTGGGCGCCATCACGTAGGCGCCCGGGGAGCGGACGAGCTGGGTGACGACGACGCGCTCGGTGCCGTTGATGATGAAGGTGCCGCGGTCGGTCATCCACGGGAAGTCGCCCATGAAGACGGCCTGCTCGCGGATCTCACCCGTCTCTTTGTTCTGGAACGCGACGGTTGCCGAAAGCGGCCGCGAGTAGGTCATGTCCTTCTCGCGGCACTCCTCGATCGTGTGTGGCGGATCCTCGAACTTGAACTCGCCAAAGACGATGGCGAGATTCCCCGTGTAGTCCTCGATCGGGGATATGTCGTCAATCGTCTCTCGCAGCCCGCCCTTCTTCGGATCCGTCAGCTCTTCGAAGGAGCGGCGCTGGATATCGATCAGATGGGGGACTTCGAGGGGGTTCTGTAGTCGGGAAAAACTCCTGCGGGTTACGGGGGCAGCGTTCGAACGTGCCAAAGTCGGCGACTCCTCAGGCGGTCAGAGGGACGTTAGGTACAGCGCAGATATCGGGCAGGGAACAAACTGGGCGCGACCGCGAAAAATAACACACGGCCGCGCTCTCCCGCAGATTCGGCTCCCTGCCTAGGGTCCGACCGCGGTCAATGCGGGCTTTACTTGAGCTCGACGGTGGCGCCGACCTCCTCGAGCTCGGCCTTGAGCTTGTCGGCCTCCTCGCGCTCGACGCCCTCCTTGATCGCTTTCGGCGCCTCGTCGACCAGCGCCTTGGCCTCTTTCAGGCCAAGCCCGGTCGCGGCGCGGACGACCTTGATCACGGGCACCTTCTGGCCGCCGACCTCGGTCAGCACGACGTCGACCGTCGAGGCCTCCTCCTCGCCACCACCGTCGCCGGCGGGAGCGCCGGCCGCAGCGGGTGCGGCGGCAGCGACAGCTGTCGCGGAGACCCCGAACTCCTCCTCGAGCGCCTTGATCCGCTCAGAGAGCTCGAGCACCGAGATGCTTTTCAGCTCCTCGATCCAGTCCTCGGTTGAAATCTTGGTTGCCACTGGTTACTCCTCCTCTTCCTTAGAAGTCTCATCGGCGCCCTCGTCGGCCGCCTCCTCAGCTTTTGTCTCCTCCGCAGCGGGGCCCTCAGCTTCAGGCTCAGCAGCCGGCTGGTCATCAGCTTGGGCCTCTGCGTCTGCGGTGGCCTCATCAGTTGTCTCCGCGGGTGGCGTGGAGGTGGGCTCCTCGCCCGCAGCTTGCGAGGACGAGGAGTCCTCCTCCGCGACAGGACCCGCGGCCTCTGCGGCCGGGGCCTCCCCGGAAACAAGTCCCTGCTCAGCAATCTGACCAAGCTGCAGCGCAAGCCCCTGGATCATCGAGCCGAGGCCGCGGACCAGGCCGGTCAGGGGGCTGGCGACTACGCCGGCGAACTGGCCGATCAGCACTTCGCGCGCCGGCAGCTTGGCGATCGCCATGAAGCGTTCCTCGTCGAGGCTGAGGCCGTCCATGTAGCCGCCCTTGAAGGTGAGGACGTCGTGCTCTTTGTTGAAACTGGAGATCGCCTTGGCGGCCTGGGCGGTGTCGCCGCGGACGAAGGTCAGCGCGGTCGGCCCCTTCAGCAGCTCGGCGAGTTGCTCCTGGCCCGCTTTGTCGGCGGCGATTTTGGTCAGGCGGTTCTTGACGATGCGGAAGCTGGCGTCGGCTTCGCGGAGCTTGCCGCGCAGCTCGGCCGCCTGGTGAACGCTTATCCCGCGGTAGTCGACAGCGAAGATCGCCTCGGACGCCTCGATCTCGGCGGCGATCTCCTCAATGGCTGTTGCCTTTTCGTCTCGGTTCATGTCTCACCTGCACCGGGCTTACGGGGCTGCCGGTGGTCTCGGGTAAAGCGCGGCGGCGCAGTTTAGGCGGTCGCCAGCTCCTCTGCGGCCTGGGTGGCCGCTTCCGCGGCATCGCGGTCGCCGATCTTGGACGCGTCGACCCGGATCCCCGGGCCCATCGTCGTGGTCAGCGTGCAGGAGACGATGTAGCGCCCCTTCGCCGCGGACGGCTTGGCGCGGACGATCTCCTCCATCACCGCGGTGAAGTTCTCGAACAGCTTGTCGGCCTCGAGGCTGGCCTTGCCGATCGACATGTGGACGATCGCCTGGCGGTCGGTGCGGTACTCGACCTTGCCCGCCTTGGACTCGGTGACGGCCTTCTCGACGTCGTCGGTGACGGTGCCGACCTTCGGGTTGGGCATCTTGCCCTGCGGCCCGAGGACACGGCCGAGCTTGCCGACGGTTCCCATCATCTGCGGCGTCGCGATCGCCACGTCGAAGTCGGTCCAGCCCTCCTCCTCGACTTTCTTGGCGAGGTCGTCGCCACCAACGAAGTCGGCTCCGGCGGCCTCGGCGTCGCGCGCCTGCTGGCCCTGGGCGAAGACCGCGACGGTCACGTCTTTGCCGAGGCCATGAGGCAGGGCCAGGGTGCCGCGCAGCTGCTCCTCGGCGTGGCGGACGTTGACCCCGAGCAGCACGTGCAGCTCGACGGTCTCGTCGAAGCCGGCGCTGGCGGTCTCCTTGATCAGCGAGATCGCCTCGGCCGCCGGGTAGGCGCGGTCGCGCTGCACCTTGCCGAGCTGTTTGCGGTAGCGCTTGCCGTGGGCCATGGCTAGTTGACGTCCACGCCCATCGAGCGGGCGGTGCCGGCGATGATCTTCGAGGCGGCGTCGAGGTCGTTGGCGTTGAGGTCGGGCATCTTGCGCTCGGCGATCTGGCGGACCTGCTCCATCGAGATCGTCCCCACTTTGTTGACGTGGGGCTCGCCCGAGCCCTTCTTGATCTTGATCGCCTCCTTGATCAGGACCGCGGCCGGGGGCGTCTTGGTGATGAAGGTGAAGGAGCGGTCCTCGTAGACGGTGATCTCGACCGGGATGATCGTGCCGCCTTCGGACTGGGTCTGGGCGTTGAACGCCTTGCAGAACTCCATGATGTTGACGCCGTGCTGACCCAGGGCCGGGCCAACCGGCGGGGCCGGGTTGGCCGAGCCGGCCGAGATCTGCAGCTTGATCTGGGTGAGGACTTTTTTCGCCATCGGGATCGGGGAGAGTAGCGCGCCTGGCTAGATCTTCTTGACCTGGTCGTATCCGACCTCGACCGGCGTCTCGCGCCCGAAGATCGAGACCAGCACCTTGAGTTTGGCCGCGTCCTCGTTGATCTCGGCGATCTCACCGGAGAAGTCGGAGAGCGGACCGGAGACGACCTTGACCGACTCGCCAATCGAAAACTGGGCCTGGGTGCGCGGCCGCTCGGCGGTCTCGCGGTGCAGCAGGCGGTCGACCTCGGGTTTGGAGAGCGGCACCGGTTTGTTGCGCGAGCCGACGAAGCCGGTGACCCCGGGCGTGTTCTTGACCAGGCCCCATGCGTCGTCGGTCATCTCCATGTTGACCAGGACGTAGCCGGGCATGGTGCGCTTGGACTTCGGTTCTTTCTGACCGTCCTTCCCCATCTCCATCACGTCTTCGGTGGGAACGACGACCTGGCGCACGTTGCGGTTCTGGCTCATCGTCTGAACCCGGTGCTCGAGGTTGTGCTTGACCTTGTTCTCGTGCCCCGAGTAGGTGTTGATCACGTACCAGCGATACATCTTCTTTGGCGGCCTTTTGTTCGGAGATCCCGCTAGAGGATCTGCTTGATCAGGAAGTTGAAGGCGGCGTCGAGCGCGCCGAGGTAGGTGGCGGCGACGGCGACGAAGATGATCGTGACCGCCGTCGCCTGGACGAGCGTGTCGCGGTCGGGCCACTGCACCTTCTTCAGCTCTGCCCAGCAGGAGGCGATGAAGCCGGTCACGCCGCCGCGCTGCCTTTCGGTGGCGGCCTGCTTCTGCTTCTTGTCCAGCTGCTCGCGCTCGCGGCGCTTCTGCTCGCCGCGCTGGCGCTTCTCGCTCTCCTTCAGCGCCTTTGCTTCGGCGCGACGCTCGGCGCGGGACGAGGTCTGCGGCGCGTCCGGAGTTTCCAGCTGGGCCTCCGAGGCACCGACGGCGATGCCGGCCTCGACCGCCTCGATCTCGGCGATGTCGCCGGAGACGGGGACCTGGGTGTCGTGCTGCGCGCGCGACTCGACGGCGCGCTCGCCACCGGCGCGCTTGAGCTCCTGCTCTTCGCGAGCCCGGCGCTCGGCCTTGCGCTGTGCGCGACTCTTGGCCATCGCCGCTAGCGCGTCTCCTTATGCGCCGTGTGGCGTTTGCACCAGCGGCAGAACTTGCGCAGCTCGATGCGATCCGGCGAGTTCCGCCGAGACTTGTTCGTCTGATAATTGCGCCGCTTGCAGTCTTCGCAAGCCAGCGTCACCGCGATGCGGACATCTCCGCGTGCCATCTAATCCCTCGATTGCGTTAGCGCCTTACAAGGAAAAACCCCGGGCCGAGGCACGAGGCTGAGCGAAGGATAGCGCCCGGCGAGAGCCGATGGCGCGCCCTATTGACGGAGATCCCGGAGTGCTCAGACAGGGACCACGCTGAGACCGGGCACCCGTTCGAAGTCCCACGGTCGCAACATCCATGCCGTGGCTCAGCGCCGTCGCGGCGATCCAGAGGTCGTGTGCTCCGATCGGGCTGCCCCCCGCTCTCAAGGGCTGCCCAGACTGGCGGAGAGCCGAACACCTGCACATTACAAGCACCATGCGCAGCGGCGATACGCACGACCTCCCCGCAGGACCTCTGCGTTTCTGGGGACGCTGCTGCTTGGTCGGATCTCGGCATGGATCAATGGTGCACCTGAGAGTGGCGACCAATCCGCTGAGGAATCAGGCGCGGCTACTTCGGACTAGAACTTCATCGCATCGATATTCTCAATCGAGCGCCGAGCGCGAGCCAGCGGGTCACCTGGATCGACAAATAGCGATCCTTTCCGAGTCTCGATCTGAACCGATTGCTCAACAGCGGAGCCAGCCCTCGCGGCATAGTGCTCGTCTCGGGGTTCGAGGATCACCGCACTACCGGGGTCACGCGCAGGGACGGAGATCGGGGTCTCGGCGAGAGGTACCTCCGGCAGGCCGAGCGCGATACGGAGATCCCTAACCAAAGGGACGTCGGTCTCGCGAAGAACGTTTTGACTTCCAGCCTGAAGCAGTTCCCACAACTCCTGGGCGATGTCCTGCGGATTCTCAGCCATGAGTTTCAGGATACTCGGGGTGCGCTGGGTTGCAAGGGCGCTCACATCTTTCCTGCAGTTTTTCTCGCTCCTTACGCTCCTCTGCAATTGCCTCACTCAGTGCGTCAAGCCCCTTCTTGGTCTCTTGCTTGAAGTCTTCATACTTTAGGCCTCGGCCCGAAATCTCAACTGGCAGGTTCCCGCGCCATGCCTCGGCTAGAACCACCACGAGCAGCAGGGCCCCTGCAAATAGGGCCACAGCTCGCTCGAAGATGAGTAGAAACCCCGATCCGAGGGCAACTGTCGGCAGCGTGGCGGGGCGACCCGCGCCGAGGCTGATCAGAAGGCAAGCTGCCAGCAGGGCGACGAGCAGCGTCCCATAGGGGTGAGGAGATTGCGATTGAGATCCCGGATCTGGACTAGCTGCCATCACGCTCCCGCCTTGTCATCGCCGGGTCGCCGAGGGGAACGAGGCGTGTGGCGTTTGTGTTCCTCGATCTCTGCTGACGTTTTCAGGCGCTTGGTTGAGGCACCCGCTCCGCTGCCCCGGGCAATGAAGTGCTCCTCGATGGCTCCTGACTTGCTGCGGAACTTGCCCTCATACCACTCATCGGGGAGACTGATGCTAATCCCGCACACAATCCGGCCTCCCGCTACTGCAGATGGGGACAAGCGTATCCACCGCATAGGGTTCGGCGTAATTCGCGCTTCAAATGCCTGCTCCAAGCGGCGTGTATAACGATCCCAGTCGCTCCCATTGAGATCTAGCTCAATTCCGCACACCTTAAAATTCCCAACGTCCGGCAATGCTGCAACTAGCTCACTCTTTGGGAACTGCTTAGCCTCGACTGCACCAACAATGATGTGGCCATTCTCTCCAGCATTGAGCATCGATAGGACTGCGCGCAGTAGGGCCGAAAGAGGCTTGCTGTCGATGTCCGTGGACGTCGCAGCTTCGCTGGCCTCGCCCCGAAAGTAGTCGGAGAGTTCAGCAAACGCGGAACCCTTGACCTCAAGCGTTGCCGACTCTTGCCGTCCCAGCAATTTGGTGGCGTCTGGGGCCTTTGGTTGTGGGCGGATGCGAACCCGAAGCTCATCGCGAAAATCAAGGAAGCCAGGCTGGAGGAAATATGACGTGTGCGTACGAGCCCCAGCAGCGGCTAGCTGCTCGTTAATGCCGGCCACCAGACCATTGCCGATCGAATGGAAGTGTCCCGGCGACTCATCTACACGACCGAGAATCATGAACGGGTAGTCCCCTACCGTTGAATACAGGGAACGATCCCAAATGCGAGGACTATCGGCGTGAGAACCGTTTTGGGCCTCATCAAGCAGATCACCAAGCTTACGCCCAAGCCGATCACGAGCCCTCTGACTGCCATTAGCGTTTTTCGCCTCGACAAGGATCAAGAATCTTACGCCTGGGTCATAAGCGGGCTCGGTGATGAGATGAAGTCCCTTGTATTTATTGACAAGGTCTCGGGCATCAGTGTCACCAAGATTGGAGGTGCGCTCGGCGGCACTCCCAGGCAGACTCGACACTGCGAGACTTGCCGCACGCTGAATCTCATTAAGTGCGTCGAGCTCACGCGCGGGCCGACCGTCACGTAGCACTTGCTCGCTTGGGCCGTCCATATGACTGACCTTCGCGAGATCATTTTTCTGCCATGGCCAATGATGCAGGATCTTCTCCGCCTCTAGAACGAGGGGCATCTCTGGATGATCATTTGGCCATGCCTTGTCGAGAGCTCGCCTGAGTCGAGAAGCAGGTTGCTCCTGTGGCAGCCACGCGCGAACAAGGACATCGTGCGGTGCCGAAAGCTCATAGAACGCGTAAGACAGAATATTCTGGCTGGCCATGAATTTCTGCAGTCCGTCAATGGCAGCGGCCCGATCATAGGTAGGTTGGAATTGGAAGAACATGAACACGAGCGTCTCTCGTGCCCAGTGAAGATGGGCCTTCCAATGCCACTGGAATCCCGCAGGGAAACTAGAGCGCGGCACTACCCCAATCCTGACTTGAAAGAGGTTACGCTGCCACCCCTTGATCGAAACAATGGACTCCCCACCGATACATCGGTCGCGATGCTATGCACTGGCTCCCGAATAGTCAAGCAGTGTGGCGACGCGTCCAAAGCTGCGCAGAGATCATGTGGGCGCGAAATGAAGTTGCGGTACCGAACAAACATAAGGGTTCACCAAAAGGATGACGACAGTTCGCGCAGGAAGCGTCACCCAATCGCCGCCCGAATCGATTCAAAGCTCCCGCGCACTGGGTGTGTGTATCGCGCCAACATCGTCTCGACGCGGTGGCCGACGATCTCAGCGAGGTCGGCGTCGTTGATGCCCGCCGCGCAGAGGTGGGTGACGTAGCTGTGGCGGCACTCGTGGGGGCGATGTCGAGGCTGAGGCTTCCAGACGTCGCGATAGAAGTTGCGCTGGCGCCAGAGGCGGTCGGTCGGAGTACTCCTCGTTGAGCCGCATCTGGCTCAATCATCCAGGCCAGCGGGCTGGACATGAACGATGCGACCGGCGGGCTGCTCGCCGTGGTCGGTCTTGGTGCCAGCGAGGATCGTGCCCTCATGGGCGGTGCGTTTACCTTCAGCGTCTCGCCATCGAGATCCTCACTCTGAGTGGCAGCATCTCCCCGGCCTCATGCCGGTGTCGGTGAAGACGCGGACCGTCACCTCGTATAGCCCCCCGCCCCCTTGATGAAGCGGTGCGTCTCTCCGGAGCTGAAACTCGCGCCCGCGCCGCCTCGAAAGCACTGTAAATGCGCCCGGAGAGAATCGAACTCTCGACCTCCGGCTTGAAAGACCGGCGCTCTTTGGGCCTCGTTAAAAGCCCGTTGACCACTGAGCTACGGGCGCTCTCGCTTCCTGCCCCCGGAATTATGCCGGTCTCAGAGCCCGAACGTCTTGGCGATGATGTTGCGCTGGATCTCTGAGGTGCCGCCGTAGATGGTCGAGACCAGGGTGGTGCGGACGAGGCGCTCCATGTCGTACTCGGAGGCGTAGCCGTAGCCGCCCATCATCTGCATGCCGTTGAGCGCGGCACGCCTGGCGACCTCGGTGACGAAGAGCTTCACCATCGAGGCCTCGCGGGGCAGCATCTGGTCGGGATCCTCGTCGGTGACGGTGGCGACCCAGCGGGTCATCAGGCGGGCGGCCTCGATGTCGGTCGCCATGTCGGCGATGCGGTGCTGGAGCGACTGGAAGGAGCCGATCGGGCGGCCGAACTGCTCGCGTTCCTTGACGTAGACGATGATGTCGTCGAAGACGCGCTGGGCGATGCCGAGCTGGGTCGCGGCGAGGATCAGCCGCTCGACGTTGAGGCCGGCCATCAGCTGGGTCCAGGCCTGGTCGGCCTCGCCGAGGACCGCGTCGGCGGGCGCCTCGACGTCGGTGAAGTAGAGGTGGTTGGTGTCGCGGCCGCCCATCGTGTCGATCGGGACGACCTCGAGCCCGTCGGTGTCGCGGGGGACCCAGATCATCGTCATGCCGTCGTGCTTGGAGGCGGAGCGGGTGGTGCGACAGACGACGAGAACGTGGTCGGCGATGTGGGCGTTGGAGCAGAAGACCTTCTGCCCGTTGATGACGTAGCCGCCGTCGACCGCTTCGGCGGAGGTGGAGAGGGCGGCGACGTCGGAGCCGGCGTCGGGCTCGGTCATCGCGATCGCCTCGACCGCGCCCTCGGAGATGCCGCCGAGGATCTCCTGCTTCTGCTCCTCGGTGCCGAAGCGGTTGGTGGCGCCGGCGACGATCAGCGTCGTCGCGTAGCCACCGATCGGGGCCAGCGCGCGCGAGGTCTCCTCCATGAAGATGCAGGCGTCGAGCATGGATCCGCCGGCGCCGCCGTACTCCTCCGGGATCGTGATCCCGGTCCAGCCGAGCTCCGCCATCTCCTTGTAGATCGTCTCGTTGTGGTGCTCGCGGTAACCGTCGGTGAGGCGCTCGCGCTGGTCCGGCGTACCGCACTCGTGATCGCAGTAGCGCCGGATCGCGTCGACGAAGTCCTCCTGCTCGTCAGTCAGAGCAAAGTCCACGAAGCGGGAGCCTAACGGTCAACGGCGGCAAACCGCCTGCTCAGGGGACGATTAGAGCTGGGTCGCGATCACCGTGAGCAGGCCCGCGGCGAGCGTCGCGATCATCCCGCCGCCCACCACGATCATGATCCGCTGGGTAGCGAAGATGCGCTCGTTGGTCTGGTCGTAGCGGTCTTCCATGCGATTGAAGCGTTTGCTCATTTCATCGAAGCGCGCGTCAACCCGCGCGAAGCCTTCCTCCACCCGCCGGTTGAGGTGGTCGAGCCGATCGTCGGTCCAGTTTTCCCTCATCGCCTCCATGTTGCCACCGTAGCGGACAACACGTTGCGCGAGGTTAAGGGGCTGCAAGAAAAGTGCGACGAAACTCATGCGTCCCGCGAGGGCGTCGCGGGGTCCGCGCGAAGCCCAGGACGAGACTCGAACTCGTGACCCCTTCCTTACCATGGAAGTGCTCTACCAACTGAGCTACCTGGGCGGGTGCGCCGGGTCCAAGGCTAGCCCAGACCCGGCCTCTTTGGGGCGCCGGCGCTACGTGAACTTGGACGGTTCGAAGCGGCAGTAGCGGAATTCGAAGCCGAGGACCTGGTTGTTGGCGAGGTTGGCGTTGTGTTCGAGCTTGATCACCATCGCCAGCGCCCCGTTCTTGTCCCCGGCGTTGAGCTTCTTGGCGGTCCTCTGGAAGAGGTTCGCCTCTTCCTCGACGTATTTCAGCCACTTGGCGAGCTTGGCCTGGTCGGCCGGGGGCTGGGGAACGGCCTTCAGTTCTTTATGCGTTTTGCGCAGGGCGGTGGCGGCACGCGAGAACTGGCCGGCCGCCGCCTTCAGCTTGCCCGCCCTGACCTTGCCGCGGACCCCCTTGAGGATCCGTTCGTTGGCCTGCGTGTTGGCCTTGCAGATCGGCTCGACGGCTTCTTTGTAGCTCTGCCGTTCCGCATCGTCCGCCTGTGCGGCCGGCAGCGCCAGCATCGCCATCGCCAGGACAACCGCGCTCAACAGGCCGAAGCTCTTCTTCCCCACCGCGTATCTCCCTCTGTTCGCTTTCCGTCCCATGCGCCCATCGTTTCAAACACGACGGTTCCTTCAGAGGTTCGGCATCTTAAGGGCAGGCTTGAGAAAGCGGAGGGGGTGGGATTCGAACCCACGAGCGCCTTGCGACGCCAACAGTTTTCGAGACTGCCCCGTTCAACCACTCCGGCACCCCTCCAGGGCACTACAGAGCCGAATCCTAGCTAGGCCGAATCTGGAGGGAACGCCGGAGGGAACGAAACCGGATCTGAAATCCCAGGTCTGCTCGCTTAGTCAGCCGGAGAACCTTGTCGGTGGGGGCTTGGCAGGGTCGGCACCAAGGGCAATCGAGCGAGCGAGGCGTTCGACCAGCTCTCCAATCTGCTCGGGAGGTTCTGGCAGGGCCGCCGCGCGAGCCCGAATCTCGGCATCGAGCTTGGTGTTGACCGCGCCGAAGCGTTGCGCGTACTGGATGATCTGTAGAGCGGTGCCCCGGCGAAAGCGAGGCGGCGCGGCATCGCCGTCGAGCTGCTGGACGAGGAAGGCGTGGGCGAGGCGATTCCGCTCATCGACAAGCTCCGAGACCTCAGAGAAAAGCTCCTCAGAAACCCTTCCCTCGATGCGATCGCGCGAGTGTGATGGCGATCCGCGCTGGAAGGCGTGGACTCCCTTGCGAATTGCGTTTCGCAGCTGAAGCGGACCCGCTTTGAGCCGAACTGCGCCTCGAAGCTGATGATCGTCTCCGCAGCGGGAGGAGTGGGTGGCGCATCGACGTCAGCGGAGACGATCGTGTAGCGGAGGTGCGGATCGCGGTCTACGAAGCTCTGGACCTCGGCGACGCGCTCAGCAGCCTGATGGGCGTCGGCGAGCTCACCGCCGACCGCGATTGCGCGGCGCATTCGCTCCTCGGTCTCCTCAAGGTTGTCGAAGAGCCAGGCGGCGGCCCGGCGGCCGCCCTCCGTGTCGCGCATGCGGGCCTGAAGCTCTTCGTCATCCCACCAGTCGAGGTTTAGATGGGGAAACTTCTCGATTAGGCGGGTGCGGAAGTCGTCCTGCTCTTTGGCCGAGAGAACCTTGGGGAAAGCGAAGGTGAGGCGAGGTGGTCGCCAAAAGGCGAGCGCGCGGCGCACCGACTCCTCACACTGATCCCACTTGATATCGCCGGTGAAACGCTTGGCCTGCCAGCCTCGGAGGGTGGCGCCAGAAGGGTCAGGCCGACGGGCATCAAGGCCGCGGTCCTTGGCGCGAATGCGAACGACCTCGGGAAACTCGTCGCGAGCGAGGAGAAAAACGAGCGCCTCGAACTGGTCGGGCGTAAGGCCGCCGAGCGGGTATTCAGTCGGTCCTTTAGGGGTGACGGCCATTCTCGCGAGGCGCTAAGGCTAATGACCTTCCAAGGCGAAGCGGCCTTTGATATAGCCGCGTGCCGCACGCCTCGCTGGAACCCGTCGGCAGGCAGTCTCCCTAGCGGGCGGAAAGCTGAGGATTCAGGATGCGAGTGCTTCCGTCGGAAGAAACGAGCACGACGGACAGGCCCTGGTCGGCGGCGCGCTCGATCGCGTGGCCGGCCGAGGGCGCGTCGGCGTCGATGAAGGCAGCCTTCTCGGGATAGGGGGAGCGACCTTCGATCGCGAGGTCGATCGCTTCGTCCATGACCCTTGCTGCGGGAGATCGTTTTGCGTCGGTGTTCACTGTCTTTCCCATCCTTCGATCATCTCGCGGTACCGCTCCACCTCAAAGAGCTTTGGGTGACGTGGGCGCTAAGCCGGAACCTGAGCAACGTGCCCAGCAACCCACTGATGAAGGGTCTCGGGTGCAACGTCCGCGCCATTGGGCCAAACGATGGTGCCTAGGCCCTCGTCGAGTTCTACGCGGGCGAAATAGGCCGGATCTGAGAGAGGGGCAAAGACCCCATCCCAGGCTTCGGTGCTGAAGTCGATCTCGCCTTCGACTCCATCCTCAAAGCACAGGCGAAGCCGATGGGCCCCAAGGGCCTCGACCTCGGTGACGTGAACGATCTCGCTCATGGCCCTGATCTTAGGGCAGAGGATCGATGTCCTGTAGTGGTTCCTTGTTTCGAGCGCGCTGCCAGTTCTCCATCAGCTCGCTGCGATGCAGCTCGGCCCACTCGTGTGCGAGAGCGAGGGCCCGTTTCGGAAGGGATCCCTCCAGAAGCTCCAAAGTCTCGATTGCGAGTGAGGCATCGTGCTCTGCATAACGCACATGGAAATGCGGAACTCCATGCTCTCGGTAGTACATCGCAACCGTCATTCCGTAGAAGCTGCTCACGCGAGGCATGGACGCGAGTCTTTCATTCGAGTGCTTCCAGGGGAACGTGGGAGGGAACGAAAACGTGAACGCAGTTTTCGAGACTGCCCCGTTCAACCACTCCGGCACCCCTCCGGGACACGCCAGGGATCGATTCTAGGCGCAACTCAAGGTGGTGGCGGGGAAGGTCGATGCTCCCGAATGCAAGGCAACGAGCAGACGCGTCTCGGGCGCTTCTTCGACCAGCACCCCACCTTGCTGCGCCTGCTGGCGGTCGCGGCGCTGCTCTGGGGCCTCGGCTACCTGACCTGGAGGATCGGCTGGAGCGGAGAAGAGGCCAGCCCCTTGGCATTCGGAATGCTGCTGGTGACCGAGATCTACGGGCTCTGGGCGCTGGCCACCCTGGCCTGGTTCTCGTGGTCGCGACGGCCGGCCGTCCGGCCGGCGGCGACGCCGGGCCGCTCGGTCGACGTCTACGTCTGCACCTATGACGAGCCGGTCGAGGTGGTGGCGGCGACGCTGGCCGGCTGCCGGGCGCTCACCTACCCGCACACGACCTACCTGCTCGACGACGGGCGGCGGCCCGAGATGGAGGACCTGGCACGGGTTGCCGACGCCCGCTACCTGACCCGGCCCGACAACTCGCACGCGAAGGCGGGGAACATCAACGCGGCGCTGGGCCGCACCGAGGGCGAGCTGGTGCTAATGCTCGACGCCGACCACGTGCCGATGCCGGACGCGCTCGACGCGATCGTCGGCTACTTCGACGACGAGCGGATGGGGCTGGTGCAGACCCCACACGACTTCTTCAACCACGACTCGGTCCAGCACTACGTCGTCGGCCGGCACGAGCAGTCGCTCTTCTACCGCGTCGTCTGCCCCGGCAAGGACCGCCATGGCGCCGCCTACTGGTGTGGCTCGGCCGCGCTGATCCACCGTCAGGCCCTGCTCGAGATCGGCGGCGTCGCCACCGAGACGATCGCCGAGGACTTCCACACGACCATCCGCATGCAGCGCCACGGCTGGCGCAGCCGCTACCACGACGAGGTGCTGGTGCAGGGCCTGGCGCCGCACGACCTCGACGGCTACCTGCTTCAGCGCGACCGATGGGCACGCGGCAACCTCGCCGTCTTCACCCTTCCCGAGTCCCCCCTGCGCGCTCGCGAGATGCGCCCGCTGCAGCGGCTCTCCTACTTCGCCAGCCTCGCTGCCTACCTGGCGCCGCCGATGCGGCTGCTGCTGCTGGCGACGCTGGGCCTGGTGCTGTGGACCGGTGCGCTGCCGATGAAGATCAGCCTGGTCGCGCTGGCCGCCCTCTGGCTGCCTGCGGTGACGCTCAACCTCAGCGCCGGCACGGCTCTGGCGCGCGGCTACATGAAGATCGGCGAGACCGCGCACTACGAGCTGCTGACGATGGAGATCTACACGCGGGCGCTGCGCTGCGCGGTGCGCCCCGGCCACACCGCCTTCAAGGTGACTCCGAAGCAGGGGACCGACGGAGGTGGGATCGAGGCCGTGCGCAGGCTGCACCTCGTCCTCGCCTGCGCCGTCCTGCTCGGCCTGGGAACCGCGATGCGCCTGCTCGACCTCATCGGTGCCGGGCCGCTGCCGGACCTGCCCGGCGTGGCCGCGGTGATCGTCCCGCTGCTGGGCCTGATCGAGCTGCGCCGGATCGCCCGCACGCTGCTGGCGGTCGGACGGCGTCGGCAGCGGCGCCTCGTCTACCGCTTCGAGGGCGACGCCCCCGCCCAGTGCTTCTCCGAGGACGGGCACGTCCCCGGCCGCTTGGTCGACGCCAGCTCCGTCGGCGTCGGCCTGGTGCTGGAGGCGCCACTGGAGGTCGGCGCGTGCCCAGCCGTCCTGCTCGATCTGCGCGACGCCACCGGCGCGACGCACGAGGTCGCGGCCCATGTCGAGGTCCGCTCCTGCCGCGAGGCGGAGGGCCGCTGGCTGGTCGGCGCGACGATCGCGGAGATCGACCCCGACTCGCGCATGCGGCTGATGGAGTGGTGCTACGTCGTCTGCAGCCACGAGCGCCTGCGCGGCCACCGCCCGTCTGCGCCGATCCCGGAGCGCGAGGCGATCGTCGTGCCGCTGCCGTCGCGCGTGCCGGTCGCTGCGTAGCGGCTTCCCTTTCGGCTCGCAACCCCAACCACCTACCCTGGCTCTATGCCTGAAGGCGGGAGCCAACGTCGCCATCACCTGGATGCCATCCGCGTCTCGGCGATCCTCCTCCTGATTCCCTACCACGCCGCTCGCTATGTCCAGAAGGGCGACGGGGGCGCCAGGATCGTCGATGCCGTGGTCTGGTTCGTCCACACCTGGCACATGCCGCTGTTCTTCGCGATCTCCGGTTTCCTGGCCGCCAGCGCGTTGCGACGATCGACCGCTGCCCAGCAGCTGCGTTCCCGCTTTCGCCGGCTCGGCCTGCCTCTGGCCGTGGGGATGCTGACGGTCGTGCCGCTGGCCAATTTCCTCGTCATCGGCGCGGCGGCCCTCTGGCCGCGTAACGAGGCGCTTCCGCCGAAGCGAGAACTGGATCTCGCCAACGTCTTCAGCTTGACGCCGCGGCACCTGTGGTTCATCGCCTACCTGCTGATGATCTCCGTGCTCGCGATCGGAGTCTGGCTGGCGATCCAGCGGACACCCCGGCTGGGGGCGACCCTCAACCGCGGCTTTCGCAAGCTGATGAAATCGTGGTGGGCCGTTCCAGCCCTGGCATCGATCAGCGCGGCGATCTTGAGCACCAAGACCGGGTGGGTGGCGGGAGGATCCGCATCCAACTCGCTGGTCCCCGCCCCGACTCTCTTCGCGTACTACAGCTTCTTCTTCGTCTTCGGCTGGCTCCTCAGCGGCCAGAGCAACCTCGTGGAGGAGCTCAAGCGCGGGGCCTGGCTGCGGCTCGCGGCCGGGGTGCTGATCGCCGTGCCCGCCTTCCTCCTCTTCTACGACAACGGCGACTTCACCGGCAACGTCGGCACGCCGGGCGTACTGGCCGAAATCGGCGAGCTGCGCCTCTACGGGCTTTTCACCGTCGGCATGGTCTGCTGGCTCACGATGTTCGGAATCTGGGGAGTACTGGCGCGATATGTCCGCGAGGAATCGCGCGTGCTGCGTTATCTGTCGGACGCGAGCTTCTGGATCTACCTCGTTCACATCCCGTTCCTCGTCGCCCTGCAGAGCTCCCTCGCCGAGACCGACCTGGCGGTTCCCGCCCGCTACGTACTGACGGTGGGCGGAACTCTTGCGCTGGCCCTCGGCACGTATGCGCTGATCCGTGGGGCTCGCAAGCTGGCGCTGAGGGCCGGGCGCCCTCGCGGCGTCCCCGGCTAGGTGTAAGAACCAGCCACGTTGTTCAACTCGGCAAGCCGAGTCCCGGGCGGCTTGTGAGCAAGGGCGCCGTGCGGTCTGCACCAGTTATAGAAGTCCAGCCAGCCGGGTAGCGCCGCGGTGCGCTGCGCGGAGTCGCGGTAGATCGCTCCATAGGCCCAGCCGCCCAGCATGGTGCGGATGAAGCGCTCGGCCTTGCCGTTGGTCTGAGGCCGGTAAGGGCGGGTGCGGATGTGGCGGATTCCCAGCGCCCGGCAGGCGATCGCGTGGGCGGTCGAGACGTAGGCGCCGCCGTTATCGGTCATCAGCCTCTCGACGGTGACCCCGTGGGCGGCGTAGAAGGCGAGGGCCCTCCGCAGGAAGCCGATTGCCGTCTTGGTCTTCTCGTCGGCCAAGACCTCGACATAGGCGAGCCGGGTGGCGTCATCGACGCAAACGTGGACGTACTCCCGCCCGGCGCCTTCGGCCTGCCAGGTGCGCTTGCCGGTCACCCGGTGCCCGGCGCCACGTTTGATCCGCACCAGCCTCTTGACGTCGATGTGAATCAGCTCGCCGGGGCGAGCTCGTTCGTAGCGGTTGGGTGGCTCGGGCGGCTCCAGGCGGGAGAGCCTGCCCAGGCCGATCCTCCTCAGCACCGCCGAGACCGTGGAGAGCGCCATCCCCAGGCACTCGGCGGTCTCGGGCCCGGTCATCCGCAGGCGCCGCAGGGCGGCGATCGCCTCGACGCGATCCACGGGGGTGCGGTGGGGGACCGAGCGCGGCTCAGAGCTTCGGTCCCAAAGGCCCGGCTCGCCCTCGGCGCGGTAGCGGCCCACCCACTTGCAGACGGTGCGCTCGCTCACTCCGGCGGCCTCGGCCGCCTCCGCGAGCGACCATCCCTGCTCGGTAACCCGCCTGACCATCGTCAGCCTTCCCTTCGGGCCGAAGGGGGCATTAGCGTGAAGATCCATCCGGTGTCCTCCTTGTTGCTGGGTGTCTCGACAACCCCAGCCTTCAAGGAGGCCCGGATGAACAACGTGGTTAGGAACTACACCTAGCGGCCGGTCCCTATGGACCTTCCACCAGCGGGACCTTCCTGCGCAGCTGATCGAGGACGAGCAGGGCACCGAGGTTGCGCAGGACATACCCCTGCGTCAATTCCGCTTGCCAAAAGTCAATCGCGGTGCAGGGTGGACAGAGAACGCTCGGGTGGACACCATCGCGACTCAGGCCCCCGCTGGGAACGCCCGGCTCGACCATCTGGCGCCAGTAGTTCCAGAGCGGCAGCGCCCGGTTCTCGGCCAGGGCGGCGATCTCGGCGTTGAATCGCGCCACCCTTTGCGCGAACGGCTGGAGGGCCCGAGGCGGGATCGTGCTGATCACGGGGATGGTTCCGGCGCTGGACACGCGCCGTACGACTCGAGCGAGGTCGAGGCGGAACCGGGTTGCGGAGATGACCTTCAGGTCGTTGGTTCCAAACATGATCAGGGCAACCGAGGGGTGGATCAGCGCCAGCTCGCAGCTGACGGCGGGCAGCCCCTGGCACTCCGGGAAGGATTCGCGCGGTGCAAGCGCATCGGCCGCCTTCCATCCCCCGACCGCGGCTACGCCCAGGCGCGAATAGCTGTTGCTGACCGGGCACTGGGCTTCCTCGGAGCCACTGGGCACGGGGGTCCGCCCGAAGAACCCAAGCGTCCCCCGCAGCTCCTCGTAGGGGCCCAGTTCGGCCGGCCAACAGGCCAGCGCCTGCAGGAACGACGGCGAAGCGGTGATGCTGTCGCCGATCTTGGCGACGACCCCGGGGCGGTTGCCGAACCGCTCCCCGCGGCTTGCGACCTTCTCGAGATGGCCGGCGACGACAGGTCCGAGCGTCGGCACGACCGGCAGTTCCTGCCACTCGGCGGCGACGGCCTCGCGCCCGAAGACAGAGCCCAGCGCAAGCAGGACCAGGGCCACGCGAACAACTCTCACCGCAAGCATTCCATGCGAAGGCATACGCGCCATCGCGAACGGAGAGGGTGGGATTCGAACCCACGAGGCGGGTTAACCCCGCCCACGCGATTTCCAGTCGCGCTCCTTAAGCCACTCGGACACCTCTCCGGGATTGCCAAGGGTATTGACTCAGCGACGTGCGGCGAAGAACTCCGAGAGCAGCGCGGCGCACTCGGGCTCGAGCACGCCGCCGACGACCTCGGGGCGATGGTTGAGGGCGGGCTCGGCGAGGACGTCGAGGACGCTGCCGGCGGCGCCCGCCTTCGGGTCGGAGGCGCCGTAGACGACGGTCGGGACGCGGGCGAGGACGATCGCGCCGGCGCACATCGCGCAAGGCTCGAGGGTCACGTAGAGCGTCGTGCCGGGGAGGCGCCAGCCGCCCAGAGCCTCCGCGGCGGCGCGGATGGCGAGGATCTCGGCATGGGCGGTGGGATCGCGGCGCAGCTCGCGCTCGTTGCCGGCGGCGGCCAGTGGCTCGCCTTCACGGGCGACGACGGCGCCGATCGGCACGTCGCCATGGCGCTCGGCCTGACGGGCGCGCTCGATCGCAAGAGCCATCAGCCGCTCGTGCCGATCCTGCAGGGCATCGCTCTCCATACATACGAGAGTATGTGCACCGACAACTTCGGCGGCGGGCGGGTGTTAGGAGATTGCCCGCCAAGTGCAGGGATTCCGCGAGCTCCAGACGCAAGATGAACCGACGCCTTCCGATCGCCTCCTCCGTGACCCTGCTCGCGACGCTCGCCATCGCGGGCACGCCCACCCATGCGGCGACCGGCCTCTCCTCGGCGCACGGGTTCGCACCCCACCAGGTCGTGGTCAAGCTCAACCGCAGCCGCGCGGCGGGCACCTTCGCCCTGAAGCGGAGCGCGGATGTGAACGCGGTGGTCGCGGCGCTGCGCGAGAACCCGCGGGTCGAGTACGCGGCGCCCAACTACATAGCCACCGCCTCGGTGACGCCCGTCGCCGAACCCGTGGTCCCCAACGACCCCGGCCCGATCACCGGCACTCCCGGGCCGCCGGGCGGGTGGGTTTCGAAACAGTGGAACTTCCTGCCCTGGCAGGGCGAAACGACTCCCCTGCTGCCGATCTCCCCCGGGGGCATCGACGCGATCGGCGCCTGGGAAAACCTGGCGGCCGCCGGGCGGCCGGGTGCGCAGGGCGTCACCGTCGCCGTCCTCGACACCGGGATCGCCTACCGGACGCTGTCGCCACGCTTCCTGCGCAGCCCCGACTTCGCCTCCGGCCAGTTCGTCAAGGGCTACGACTTCGTAGACGACGACACCCTGCCGCTCGACGAAAACGGTCACGGCACCCACGTCGCCGGCACCATCGCCGAGAAGACCAACAACGGCATCGGCCTCACGGGGCTCGCCTTCCGGGCGAAGCTGATGCCCGTGCGCGTCCTCGACCAGTTCGGCCGGGGCCGGGCGGACGACATAGCCAAGGGCATCCGGTTCGCCACCGGGCACGGGGCCAACGTGATCAACATGAGCTTCAACTTCGGCTGTGACAGGCAGGTGCCTGGAGTCGACGAAGCCCTGCGCCAGGCCTACCAACGCGGCGTCGTCACGGTGGCATCGGTGGGGAACACCGGCTCGGAGGCGTGCGTCTCCCCTCCCTCCACCGGGCCGCACGCGATCGGCGTGGGCGGCAGCACCCAGGGCGGCTGCATCGGCAGCTACTCGCTGGCCGGCAGGGGGGTCGACGTGCTCGCACCTGGGGGAGGTACACCGGCTCTCGGCTGCCCCTCGGTCTCCGCCGACGCGATCTACCAGGTGACGTTGAAAGACCGCACCACTGACGAATTCAGCGAGCCGAGCAACTACGTGGGCACCTCGATGGCCGCAGCGCACGTCTCGGGGGTCGCGGCGATGGTCCTCGCCAGCGGCGTCATCGACCGCAAGGCGAAGAAGAAGGGCAAAGTCGGAGCGGTAACCAAGCGCCTGCGGCAAACGGGCCGCGACCTCGGCCTTCCGGCGACGCGCCAAGGCGCGGGCTTGATCGACGCAGCGGCCGCAACTTCACTCGGCCCCTGACGGGTTCTGGCCAAGCAGATCAAGGACGCAGGGAGCGCCGCGTGCTCTGCACGCAAGCGACCGAGGACGCCGATATGCGCCGGCCAGAACCCGTCAGGTGGTGCGGACGATGATGACGCTGCATGGCGCGTGGTGAGAGACGTTGTTGGGGACGCTGCCGAGGAGGAAGCGGCGGGCCCCGGTCATGCCCTTGTTACCGACCACGATCAGGTCCGCCTTGGTCTCTTCGGCGACGTTGAGGATCGCCTCGGCGGGTTCTCCCTCGACGGGATGCGTCTGCACCTCGAGGCCTTCCTTGCGGGCGGACGCGGCCGCCGCGTCGAGGACGAGGTTGACGTCCTCGCGCGGGCCGATCTCGTACTGGACGTCCGCGGGGGCGCCTTCCTTCTCCGCCTCGATCTGGCGCTTGGAAAGGGGCTCGTAAGCGCTGACGATGCTGAGCTGGGCGCCCGACAGCTTGGCCAGGTCGACCGCCTGGCGCACGGCCTCGGCGGCAGTATCGGACCCGTCGGTTCCAACCACGATACGAGTGAACACGCCGCCTCCTTGCTCGGTCGCTGAACGCGGCCGATACTAACGGGAGTCGTGGGCGCGAACGGGCAGCCCGCGGAAGCCGTCGCCGAGGATCTCGGTCGGGGTCGTGGCGAGACGGAAGATCGCGATCGCCATCGAGGCCAGCAGGCAGGCGATCAGAACGGCCATTCCGACTTTCCAAGCGGTTGGCATTAGGCTGATCTCATCATGGAGAAGGTCGCTGACGGGGTCTGGCTGCTGCGAGGGGACATCAAAAAGGCGATGAACGTCTACTTCCTCGAGGACGATGGAGGCGTAATCCAGTTCGACGCCGGAACCAAGTCGATGACGAAGAAGGCGCGAGCCGCGGCCGAGCGGCTGGGGGGGCTGAAGCGAATCGTGCTCGGCCACGCGCACGCCGACCATCGCGGCACCGCGGCGCGGCTGGGGGCGCCGGTCCACTGCCACCCGGACGACGTCGCGGACGCCGAAAGCGACACTCCGATCACCCCCTACATGGAAATCTCGCAACTGCCGTCGGCGCTGGCCCGCCGCGCCTACCCGCTATTGATGCGGCGCTGGGACGGCGGGGCCGTGAAGATCGACGGGACCGTCGTCGAGGGCGACAAGGTGGCCGGCTTCCAGGTCCTCCACTTCCCGGGGCACGCGCCGGGGCTGATCGGCCTCTGGCGCGAGAGCGACCGGCTCGCCCTCATCAGCGACGTGATCTACCTGGCCGACTCGGTGCGGATGGGGCGGCCGCTGCCGCCCGGCGAGGCGAGCGTCCCCCACCCTGCCTGGAACTGGGACCACGCCAAGGCGAAGGAATCGGTGCGGAGGCTGGCGGCGCTGGAACCGGCGACGGTGTGCGCCGGGCACGAGGAGCCACTGCGCGGCGAGAACCTGCGCGAGACGCTGGAGCGGGCGGCGGAGAAGTATTGAGCCGAGGCGGCGGCCGCATGCGCCGCTGCCATAGTTTCCGCCCCTGATGATCGGGACCTACGCCTCGGCGGCGCTGATCTGTGCCGCCTCGATGCTGGTGGGACGCGCAATCCTCAACCTCTCGGGGGGAGGCGATTCGCGCAGCTGGCTGGCGCCCGCGGTCGGCTTCGGGGCGATGATCACGGTCACGGGCTTCCTCGCCCGGGCCCCGGGGCACGCGACCAGCGCAGCACTGGGCGCGATCGTCCTGGTCGCCGTGGCGACACTGGTGCTCTGGCGGCGACCCGGGCGCGTCGAGGGCTCGATCTGGCTGGGAGTGCTCGTCGCCTTCGTCGTCGCCCTGATCCTCTCGATCCCCTTTGCCGTCAGCGGACGCTGGGGGCTGCTCGGGGTCGGCTTCAACAACGACCTCGGCCTGCACCTGGCGTGGGCGGAGTGGCTGCGCAGCGGCCTCGGCCCGACGCCGGAAGCGGGCTACCCGCTGGGGCCTCACGCACTCGCCGACACGGTCGCCGTGCTGCCCGGCATCGGCCTCGGCCAGGCATTCGTCGGCGAGATCCTGGCGATCGGGGTCCTCACCGCGCTGACCGCGCTGGTGGCCCTCGGCGACCTCGGCCCGGGTCGGCGAGCCGCCGCCGCGGCGCTGGTGGCGATCACCTACCTCGGCGCCTCCTACTACGCCCAGGGAACCTTCAAGGAGACCGCCGAGGCCCTCTTCGTCCTCGCCTTCGCCGTCTACCTCTTCGACCTCGACCGCCGACGGGACGAAATCCGCACCCAGGAGGCGGATTTCGGCCCGTCAGCGGGGTGGTGGTGGGTGCTGGTGCCGCTGGCGCTCGCGGGGGGGATCTTCTTCTCCTACAGCTTCGCGGGGCTCGCCTGGCCGGTTGCGATCCTCGTCTTCTGGGCGGCGACCGTGCCCGAGATCCGCGCCGAGCTGAGGCCGGCCAGGCTGGCCCGCACCCTGCTGCGGCCGAAGCCGCTGCTGGCGATCGTCGTGCTCGGCGGCCTGACGGTGACGCTGATGCTGGTCGGGCCCTTCGCCTTCGTCCACGGCTTCAACCGCGTCGCTGGCACCAATACCTACGGGCCGGTCTCGCCGGTGGAGGCGCTCGGCGTCTGGCCGGCCTCCAACTACCGGCTCAGCGCGGCCGGAGGCGCGCACCTGACCGGCCTGGCGGGCACGATCGGGGTGCTCGCCGTCGTCCTGGGCACCGCCTGGTGGCTGCGACGACGCGAGTTCGCCATCCCGGTCGCGCTCGCCGCCTGCACGGTCCTCTACCTCGCTTCGCTCGCCACCAGTGGCGAGTACTCCCAGGCCAAGGCGCTGATGATCGCCGCCCCCCTGGCGATGCTCGTCGCGATCCGCCCCCTCCTCTTCGAGCTGAGCGGTCGCAGTTCCCGCCGCGTGGCGGAAGAAAGTGCGACCCCAAGCGACGCAGCGGGGTCCGATGCCATATCCGGTCGCAGTTCTCGCCGCGTAGCGGTGGGAACTGCGACATCTACAGGGGTGGGACGCATCGGGTGGGGGGTGTTGGCGGTGGCTTTCGTCGCGGGGGCCGTGTACTCGAGCCTGCTCGTGCTGCGGGACGCGCCGGTCGGCCCCCCCGGGCACGGCGCGGAGCTGCAGGCGTTCATGCCCATCGTCCAGGGGGAATCTGTCCTGTATGCGGGTCAGGACCGCTACGCCGCCCACGAGCTGATGGGAGCCGACACGCACGTGCCGCTGGTCGAGTTCCCCGACGCCGACGTCTCCCCCAACCCCGAGAAGCCGTTCGACACCGGCGACGCCTACAGCCCGATCGACTTCGACTCGTTCTCGCAGGCCACACTCGCGCGCTTCCCCTACGTGATCACCGGGCGGGCGGCCTGGAACAGCGAAGCGCCGCGAGGCTTCAGGCGCGTCGCCGCGACACCCTCATACCTGCTCTGGAAGAGGACGGGGCCGCTGCCGACCGACCGCCACGTGCTGCTGGAGGGAGCCGAGCCCGCGGCACACGCCGATTGCGCCGCGCCGGAGCTGCGCATACTCACCGCCAACCCGGGCCGGGCTTCGCTGTTCCCCGGTGCCGCGGTCGGCGGCAAGGGACGCTGGAGCCCCGGTGCGGAGCTGGAGACGGGAGAGAGCGCGTCGCAGACGCTCGCCCTCCCCGCCGGCGACTGGCTCCTCTCGCTCCAGTACTTCTCGCCCTTCGACCTGACCCTCTCCGCCCCGGGCCTGCGACAGCCGCTGAAGGCGGCGCAGGACGGGCAGCGGCCGACCACGATCAGCCTCGCCAGCAACGGTCAGTTCTGGCCCGCGGGGAAGGTCCGCAGCGACGGCGGGCCGGTCCGGTTCACCGTCACGGCAGAGGAGCCGAGCGCGCTCCAGCGCCTGACCGGCTACTCGGGCAAAGCCGTCCTCGGCGAACTCGCCGCGGTCAAGGACGAACCACGCAGAATCGTGCCGCTCGTCCACGCCTGCGGCGGTTGGATTGACTGGTACGAGAGCAATGAATCCCCCTAAGGCCGACTGACCAAGCAGATCAAGGACGCAGGGAGCGTGGCGTGCTCTGCACGCGAGCGACCGAGGACGCCGATATGCGCCGGTCAGGCGGCCTTAGAGGCGAGGCGCTCGGGGGCTACGCGCACCACGTCCCAGGCGAGGCCGACCCGCTCGAGGCTGTCGATGACGATCGCCGAGACGTCCACCTGCCAGCGGCCGAGGCCGTGGGTGGCGGACGTCGGGAAAGCGTGGTGGTTGTTGTGCCAGGCCTCGCCGAAAGTCGGGATCGCGATCAGCGCCAGGTTGCGCGACTCGTCGGCCGTCTCGTAGTCGCGATTGCCGAAGACGTGGCAGAGCGAGTTGATGCTGTAGGTGAAGTGGTGAAGGACGAAGACGCGGACCAGGCCGCCCCAGAGCAGGCCGGTGAAGGCGGCGAAGAGGGTGCCGCCGATGACCCAGCCCAGCGCGAAGGGCAGGAGGAGACCGCCGATCGCCCAGTAGAGGAAGGTGCGGTCGACCCAGTTGATCACCGGGTCCTCGATCAAATCGGGAGCGAACCGTTCCTTGTTGCCGCGCTGCGTGTGGATGAAGAGCCAGCCCATGTGAGCGTGGAAGAGGCCGCGCATCGCTCCCGACCAGCCGTGGCCGTGGTCGACGTGTGGGCTGTGCGGGTCCCCCTCTTCGTCGGAGAAGGCGTGGTGCTTGCGGTGGTCGGCGACCCAGGAGATCACCGGGCCCTCGATCGCCGCCGACCCGAGGATCCCCAGCAGGCCGTGCATCCACTTCGTCGTTTTGAAGCTGCGGTGGGTGAGGTGGCGGTGGAAGCCGACAGTTACCCCGATCCCGGTGAAGAAGTACATCCCGAGGAAGAGGGAGACGTCACTCCAGTGCAGCGCCTGCCCCCAGACCTGCCAGCCGGCGAAGCCGATCGCGAGGAACGGGACCAGCGTCACCAGGCCGGTGATGATGCGGTCGCGGGTCTCGTTGGCGACCGGCTGGATGTCTGATGGGAGAGGACCTACCACGCATGACGATCATACGGTGGAATAGACCGGAAGCCCGTGCAGCGCGCCTGTAGGGTTTTGGGATGCCGTTCGCAAGCACCGCGAAGCTCCGGCAAGAGATCGAAGGTCGCATCCCCAAGCGCCCTTTTGCGATCGAGTTCTGGGACGGCACGCGGTTGCCGCCCACCGACGGCGACGGGCCGACCTTCTATGTGCGCTCGCCGCGCGCCGCTGCCCATGCACTGCGAGCGCCCGGGCAGCTCGGTCTCGGGCGCGCCTACGTCAGCGGCGATATCGAGGTCGACGACATCGACTCTGTGATCGAGCTGCTCGACGGCTGGCAGCCGCCGACACTCGACGGCGCCGACAAGCGGGCGTTGCTGTTCGGTGCGGTGCGGGCCGCCGGGCTGATCAAGCCGCCGCCGCGGCCGCGCGCCGAGCTGCGCCCCAGCGGACGGCGTCACAGCAAGGAGCGCGACGCCCGCGCCGTACGTCACCACTACGACGTCTCCAACGGGTTCTTCGAGCTCTTCCTCGGCCCGACGATGGTCTACAGCTGCGCGATCTTCTCGCGCGGAGCGACGACATTGGAGGAGGCGCAGGAAGAGAAGCTGGAGACGGTCGCCCGCAAGCTGGAGCTGAAGGAGGGTGACCGTGTGCTCGATGTCGGCTGCGGCTGGGGCGGCTTCCCGCTCTGGGCGGCGACCAAACATGGGGCCCGCGTCGTCGGCATCACCCTCTCCCCTCCCCAGGCCGAGAAGGCGCGGCAGCGGGCCGACGAGGCCGGCGTCGCCGATCAGGTCGATATCCGCGTCATGGATTACCGCGACCTCGCCGGCGAGCGCTTCGACGCGATTGCCAGTATCGGCATGGTCGAGCACGTCGGCGCCTCCCAGATCGACGTCTACGCCCAAACCCTGGCCGGCCTACTCGAGTCGGGCGGGCGCCTGCTCAACCACGGGATCACGCGGCTGCGCTACGAGGACGCCGAGGCTGGTGCCTTCTCCGAGCGCTACGTCTTCCCCGACGCCGCCCCCTTGCACCTCTCGCGCAACCTGATGGCGCTCGAACGGGCCGGCTTCGTCACCCACCACGTCGAGGATTTTGCACCCGACTACGCCGAGACCCTGCGCCACTGGGCCCAGCGCCTCGACGACAACCTCGACGAGGCGATCCGCCTTGCTGGCCCCGAACGGGTGCGAGTCTGGCGGCTCTACCTGCGAGCGGCGCGCAATGGCTTCCTCTCAGGCTTTACCTCGATCTACCAGGCTCGCTGTTCTCTGGGCTGAGAGCGCATCTACGCTGGGAAGCCGGCTGTGACCTGAGGGATCGCCCAGTCGGCATCAGCTTGCTCGAGCTCGTCAACGGAGTAGCTGCCCGTTGCGACCCCGACGACTTTGATCCCGGCGCCGTGGCCGGCTTTGACGTCGCGGGGGGTGTCGCCGACGGCGATGCAAGCGCCGTCTTGGAGGACGCCGCCGGAGACGAGGGTGCCGCGGCGCAGGGCGGCTTTGGTCACCTCGGTGCGGTCCGCTGAGTCGGAGCCGTAGCCGCCGAAGCTGAAGAAGCGGTTGAGGTTGGCGCGGCCGAGCTTGATGTGAGCAGCGGCTTCGATGTTGCCGGTGACGAGGCCGAGCAGATGGCCTGCATCGATCAGCCGGTCGAGCAGCTCCGGGATACCCGGCATCACCCGGTAGCCCTCGGACTCGGCGACCGTGGCGGGGAGGTGCTTGAGGTAGGAGCCGATCGCCTTCGCGCGCTCTTCCTGGCTGCCCTCGCGGCCGATCACCTCGCGGAAGACGATCGCGGCGATCTCGGGATCGGTCATGCCGGCGTCGGTGTGCTCGGCGATGTCGACATCTACTCCGTGAAGTTCCGCGAAGGTGCGCCGCCAGGCGACGCCGCCGGCTCCTCCGGTGATGAGAAGGGTCCCATCGATATCGAAGAGGACGGCACGGATCGCGCCGGGCTCACCCCTACTCGCCACTCAGCAGCTCCTTCTGCGAAAGCCAGTAGAGCAGGCCGAGGGCCGGCAGGACGAAAACCGCGGCAATCAGGAAGACGACGATCACGGCGGCAAGTGTCTCCGGAGGTGCGGCGGACTCGGTGATCTTCAGCGAGGTCGGCAGCAGGTAGGGGAACTGGGCGACGCCCCAGCCCCAGATCACGGCGACGACGGCGCCGATTGCCAGCGGGCGCAGGCCGCGGCGGGCGCCGCGCACCAGCATCGCGAGCACGGCGAGACCGCAGAGCGCGGAGACGACGACCAGCGGCATGGCCTCGTCGGTGAGGCGGTCATAGACGTAGCGGGTATCGGCGTGGAGGACGAAGAGGCCGGCGACGGCGAACGCTCCAGCCACCAGCGCCGCGGCGAGCGCCCGGCGCGCGAAGTACCCCTCGAGGTCGGCGGCGCCCGAGCGGCGCGCGTCGGCGACGAGGAAGACCGCGGCAAGGTAGGCACCACTGGCGACGAAGAGCGCCCCGGTGAACAAGGGCAAGGGCTGAAGCCAGCTCGAGAACGGGTCCCCATCGCCCCCCACGGGGACGTTGCCGTCGGCGATCGCGCCGACCACGGTGCCCATGAAGAATGGGGTGAGCACCGAGGAGAGAGCGAAGGTGGCGCCAAGGGCCCGCTTCGCCTCGGGCGAGCGGATCGTCTCGCGGAAGGCGAAGCCGGCCCCGCGCAGGACGATGCCGAACGCGGCCAGGGCCAGCGGCACGTACAGCGTCGACATGATCGCGCCGAAGGCCTCCGGGAAGGCGGTCCAGAGGACGACGAGGATGAAGATCAACCAGACGTGGTTGGCCTCCCAGACCGGGGTCAGCGAGCGCTCGATCAGCGCCCGGGGCCGCGCGCCCTTCTCGGCGCCCCCCGCGATCAGGTCCCAGAAGCCGGCGCCGAAATCGGCCCCGCCGAAGACCGCGTAGAGAGTGGCGCCGGTCCAGAGGATCACCGCTGCGACGTCGGCGCGCGTCATCCCTCCACCTCCCCGCCGACGGGCCTGAAAGGAGACATATAGGCGTGTTTGAGGCCCGTCGGCATCAGGAGGCCAGCTCCGCCGGGGGGCCGTAGGGGGTCTCGCCGTCATCGGCGGCCTCGTCCTGCTCGCGCCAGCGTCGCGAGAGCGTGCGCAGGACGAGGATCGCGATCGTGCCCAGTGCCGCGTAGAGCAACAGCACCGCGCCGAAGGCGAACCAGATCCCCTCCGCCTCGGTCACCGCTTCCTCGGTGCGCATGAGGCCCTGAACGATCCAGGGCTGACGGCCGACCTCGGTGACGATCCAGCCGCACCAGAGGGCGACGATCGAGGCAACGCCGGAGACCGCAACCGCGCGCAGGAACCAGGGCGTGCCGGGCAACTCACGCCGGCGCCACCAGACGAAGCCGAACCAGAGGGCCAGCCCCATCAGGGCGGTGCCGATCCCGACCATCGCGTCGAAGGAGAGGTGCAGCAGGGTGTTGGCCGGCGGCTCCTCGTTATCGGGGATCTGGTCGAGGCCGGTGACCACCGTGTCGCGGCTGAAGCCGACCAGGAAGGAGTCGAGGCCGGGGATCGGGATCGCGCCCTTGACGCCGTCCTCGGTGCAGATGCCACCGATGTACTCGGTCTGGTCGGGGCCAGTTTCCTGGATGCACTCCATCGCCGCGAACTTGGCGGGCTGGTGGTCGGCGATCGCCCGGGCGGCGGTGTCGCCGACGAAGAGCTGGATCGGCGTGGCGATGCAGGCGATCGTCAGCGGGATAACCACGCCCAGCCGGTGCAGGCGGTCGCGCCGGCCCCGCAGCATGCCGACCGCGTAGATCGAGGCGACGAGGAAGCCGGCCACCATGTAGGCGGCGAGGAGCATGTGCGGCACCTCGTAGCCGGTGGCCGGGTTGAAGAGGATCTCGAGCGGGTCGGTGCCGACCACCTTGCCGCTGGCGTCGAGGGTGAACCCCTGTGGCTGGTTCATCCAGGCGTTGGCGGTGACGACCGAGAAGGCTCCACCGATGCCGGTGATCACCATCGGCACGCCGGACCAGAAATGGGCCCAGCCGCTGAGCCGCTTCCAGCCGTAGATGTAGATCGCGAGGAAGATCGCCTCGGTGAAGAAGAAGATGCCCTCGATCGCGAAGGCGATCCCGAAGGCGTCACCGAAGCGTTCCATGAAGCGGGGCCAGAGCAGGCCGAACTCGAAGCTGAGCACGGTGCCGGTGACGGCGCCGACGGCAAAGGTCACCGCCATCGCCTTCGACCAGCGCCGCGCCAACCGCATCGCGTCGTCGTCACCGCGCCTGAGGCCGAGCCAGTTGGCGGTGAGGATGATCGCCGGCAGGGCGACGCCGATGCAGGCGAGGACGATGTGGAAGGCGAGGGTGAAGGCCATCAGCTCGCGCGCGGCGAGCAGGTTGGACTGCGACGCCGCGAGCGGGAGGGCGTCGAGCAGAGGCACGGCTTACTCCGCGCGCCTCGCCTGGCGGTAACGACGGATCAAGGCGTTGGTCGAGCTGTCGTGGGCGAGCTCCGGCTCCTCGTCGGCCTGCAGCTCGGGGATGATCGCCACCGCCAGCGCCTTGCCCAGCTCGACCCCCCACTGATCGAAGGAGTCGATCCCCCAGACACTTCCCTGGGTGAAGGTGCTGTGCTCGTAGAGGGCGACGAGCGTGCCCAGCGTGTGCGGATCGAGGCGCTCGGCGAGGATCGTGTTGGACGGGCGGTTGCCCTCCATCACCCGGTGGGGAACGACCTCCTCGGGCGTGCCCTCGGCACGGACCTGCTCGGGTGTCTTGCCGAAGGCGAGCGCCTCGCTCTGGGCGAAGACGTTCGACATCAAGAGGTCATGGTGATCGCCGAGCGGGTTGTTGCTCTGCATGAAGCCGATGAAGTCACACGGAATCAGCCGCGTGCCCTGGTGGATCAGCTGGTAGAAGGAGTGCTGGCCGTTGGTCCCCGGCTCGCCCCAGAAGATCGCCCCGGTGTCGTAGTCGACATGGGCGCCATCGAGTGTGACGTGCTTGCCGTTCGACTCCATCGTCAACTGCTGCAGGTAGGCGGGAAAGCGGTGCAGGTACTGGTCGTAGGGGAAGACACCGCAGGTCTGGGCGCCGAAGAAGTCGCCGTACCAGACGCTGAGCAACCCCATCAGCGCCGGCAGGTTCTCCGCCAGCGGCGCCTCGCGGAAGTGCTCGTCCATGGCGTGGAAGCCTGCGAGCATCTCGGCGAAGCGGGCCGGGCCGACAGCCAGCATGGTCGAGAGGCCGATCGCGGAGTCCATCGAGTAGCGCCCCCCCACCCACTCCCAGAAGCCGAACATGTTCTCGACGTCGATGCCGAATTTCGTCACCTCTTCGGCATTGGTCGAGACGGCGACGAAGTGCTTGGCGACCGCGGCCTCCTCGCCGCCGAGACCGGCCAGCGACCACTCGCGCGCGGTGCGCGCGTTGGTCATCGTCTCCAGCGTCGTGAAGGTCTTCGAGGAGATCACGAAGAGCGTCTCCTCGGGGTCGAGGTCGCGGGTCGACTCGGCGAAGTCGGTGCCGTCGACGTTCGAGATAAAGCGGAAGTTCGTCTCGCGGCGGCTGAAGTGGCGCAGCGCCTCATACGCCATCACCGGGCCGAGATCGGAGCCGCCGATGCCGACGTTGACGACGTTGCGGATCGGCTTACCGGTGTGGCCTGTCCACTCGCCGGAGCGGACCCGCTCGGAGAAGGCGCCCATGCGGTCGAGCACCTCGTGCACCTGCTTGACCACGTCGACGCCGTCGACGATCAGCGAGCGCTCGCGCGGCATCCTCAGCGCCACGTGCAGGACGGCGCGGTCCTCGGAGACGTTGATGTGCTCGCCGGCGAACATCGCTTCGCGGCGCTGCTCGAGGCCTCGCTCGGCGGCGAGCTGGCCGAGCAGCATCACCGTCTCGTCGGTGATCCGGTTCTTGGAGAAGTCGAGGTGCAGGCCGGCGCCGTCGGCGACGAGGCGCTCGCCGCGCTGCGGGTCTTCGGCGAAGAGGTCGCGCAGGTGCTGGTCGCGGAGCCCCGCGTGGTGATCCTGAAGTGCGTGCCAGGCGGGCTGCTGGCGCAGCGCCGGCGCCTCGCTCACGCGCGCGCCCCGGCCTGTGACTCGATCGTCTTCAACATCTCGTCCCACGACTTGGCGAAGGCCTCCTTGCCCTCCTCCTGCAGCCGCTTGGCGAGCGCGGCGATGTCGATGCCGGCGTCCCCGAATTCCGCCAGCACCCGATCGCAGTCGCCGCCGTCGGCGGGGACCAGCGCGCCGACCTCGCCGTGGTCGGCAAAGGCGTGAAGGGTCGGCTCGGGCATCGTGTTGACGGTGAAAGGCGAGGCGAACCCCTCGATGTAGAGGACGTCGGAGGCGTCGGGATCCTTCGTCCCCGTGCTGGCCCAGAGCAGTCGCTGCGGGCGTGCGCCCTCGTTCATCAGCCGCTGCACGCGCGGCGAGTCGAGCAGCTCGCGGTAGGCGCGGTAGGCCTGGAAGCCGATCGCCAGGCCGAGCCGATTGTGCAGCTCGTCCGGCACCTCGTCGCTGACGGCGACGTCCCAGCGGCTCATGAAGATCGAGGCGACCGAGGCGACGTCGGCGCTGAGCCCGGCCTCTATCCGCCGTTCGATTCCCTTCATGTAGGCGTCGGCCGCGGCGAGGTACTGCTCCGCGTCGAACAGCAGCGTGACGTTGATCGGAATGCCGGCGAAGATCGACTCCTCGATCGCCGTCAGGCCGGCCTCGGTGCCGGGGATCTTGATGAAGAGGTTGTCGCGCTCCGCTTTGGCATGCAGGGCGACGGCCTCCTCGATCGTCGCTTCGGCGTCGTCGGCGATCAGCGGCGAGACCTCGAGCGAGCAGTAGCCGTCGACGCCGGCGGTGCGCTCGTGGACGCCTTTGAAGAGGTTGGTGGCGTCGCGCAGGTCGGCGAGCGCCAGCTCGAAGAAGATCCGCTCCGTGGGGGTGGCGCCGATTCCCTCCTCGGTTATGGCGCTGTCGCTCAACTCGGCGATCTGCTCGTCGTAGGCGTCGCCGCCCGAGATCGCCTTGTCGAAGATCGTCGGGTTCGAGGTCAGGCCGGTGACGGAGAGGTCCCTGATGTAGCCCTCGAGCGTGCCGTCGGCCAGCATCGTGCGGGTGATGTTGTCGAGCCAGAGGCTCTGGCCCGCCTCGTGCAACTTCGCGGTCGGCTTCATGAGAGCAGCTCCTTTGCGGCTTCGGCCACCCGGTCGGGGGTGAAGCCGAACTTGGTTTGAACGTCTTTCAGCGGCGCCGAGGTGCCAAAGGTGTGCATTCCAATCTTGACGCCGTCAGACCCAACGTAGCGATCCCAGCCCAGCGTCGAGGCCTCCTCGACCGAGACGCGGGCGGTGACGCCCGGTGGCAGGACCTGATCGCGGTAGGCGTCGTCCTGGCGGTCGAAGAGCTCGCAGCAGGGCATGCTCACCACACGCGCGCGAACGCTCTCACCCTTCAGCTCCTCGTAGGCCGCAAGGGCCAGGACGACCTCGCTCCCGGTGGCGATCAGGATCACCTCGGGATCGCCTCCCTCGGCGTCGGCGAGCACGTAGCCGCCGCGGCGCAAGCCCTCGGCCGCGCCGTATCTGTCGCGATCGAAGACCGGCACGTTCTGGCGGGTGAGGATGAGCGCGACCGGCTGGTGGCTGCGGTCGAGCGCCACCCGCCAGGCCTCGGCGACCTCGTTGGCGTCGGCGGGGCGGATCACGTCGAGGCCGGGGATCGCCCGCAGCGAGGCGAGCTGCTCGACCGGCTGGTGGGTCGGCCCGTCCTCACCGAGGCCGATCGAGTCGTGGGTGAAGACGTGGATCACCGGCAGCTCCATCAGCGCCGAGAGGCGGATCGCCGGGCGGGCGTAGTCGGAGAAGGTCAGGTAGGTCGACCAGAGCGGGCGCAGCTTGGAAAGCGAAAGGCCGTTGGAGATCGCCGCCGACTCGTGCTCACGGATGCCGAAGTGGAGCTGGCGGCCGTCGTAGGCGCCGGGCTCGAAGTCGGCGGCCCCGTCGAAGGAGAGACGAACCGAGGTGGAATCGGTGAGGTCGGCGGAGCCAGCCAGCAGCCAGGGCAGGTGCTCGCCGATCGCGTTCTCGACCTGCTGGGAGGCCTTGCGGGTGGCGATGCCCTTCTCGTCGGCGTCGAAGCTGGGGATGACGGAGTCCCAACCTGCCGGCAGGGCGCGCTTTTGCTGCAGCTCAATCTCAAGCGCCAGGTCGGTGTGTTTTTCGGAGTACTCGTCGAGCAGCCGCTGCCAGCCGGCGCGCAGCCCTCCACCGCGCTCACCGATGCCGGCGGCGAAGTGCTCGCGCACGCCGTCGGGGACGAGGAACTGGGCGTCCTCGGGCCAGCCGTAGGCGCGCTTGGTCTCGCGTACCTCCTCCTCGCCGAGCGGCTCGCCGTGCGCAGCGGACGTATCCACCTTGTGCGGGGAGCCGTAGCCGATGTGGCTGTCGACGACGATCAGCGTCGGCCGTCCCTCCTCGCCCTTGAACTCCTCGAAGGCCGTGGCGATCAGGTCCGTGTCGTTGGCGTCGCCGACGCGGGTGACGTTCCAGCCGTAGCCCATGAAGCGGGCGGCGACGTCGTCTTCATAGGTGAGCTGCGTCCTGCCGTCGATCGTGATGTGGTTGTTGTCGTAGACCCAGCAGAGGTTGTCGAGCTCGAGATGGCCGGCGATCGAGGCGGCTTCGTTCGAGACCCCCTCCATCAGGCAGCCGTCGCCGGCGATCGCGTAGACGTCGAAATCGAAGAGGTCGAAGCCGGGGCGGTTGTAGCGCGCCCCCTGCCACTTGCCGGCGATCGCCATGCCAACCGAGGTGGCGACGCCCTGGCCGAGCGGGCCTGTGGTCGTCTCGACGCCGGAGGTCCAGCGGTACTCGGGGTGACCGGGAGCGCGTGAGTCGAGCTGGCGGAAGCTCTCGATGTCCTCGAGCGAGACGGCTGGATCGCCGACCACCTCGTAGTCGGGATCGACAGCGCGCACGCCGGCGAGATGAAGCAGCGAGTAGAGCAGCATCGAGGCGTGGCCGGCCGAGAGCACGAAGCGGTCGCGGCCGGGCCAGATCGGGTCGGCCGGGTCGAAGCGCAGGAAGCGCTGCCAGAGCGTGTAGGCGACCGGGGCCAGCGCCATCGGCGTCCCCGGGTGCCCCGAGTTTGCCTTCTGGATCGCGTCGATCGAGAGCGTGCGAATCGTGTCTATGCAGAGCTGGTCGATGTCGCGGTCCACCGCATCCGATCCTATGTGAGGCGTCGGGGGTGGGTCTCCGGGCCGGCCTTCGGCCGGGAGTTCCCGGAGATCCACCCCCGACGCCCCGATGTCCCGTTCCCGCGGAGGAGAGCTCAGGGTTCGATGCGGGTGACCGTGCCGTCGCCGTTGCTGGCGACCCAGACGGCCTCGCTGTCGACCGCGACGGCGCCAGGGCCGGGGCCGACCGAGATCGGCCCACCGATCGTCCTGCCGCTCTCGATGTCGATCCTGATCACGCTCCCTTCGGCCGAGCGGCCGACCCAGACGATGCTGGTGCCGGCGTCGATCCCACCGGGCCGGTCCCCGACGTCGATCGGGTCGCCGAAGATCGCGCGAATCGACGGGTCCACCCGGGTGACCGTGCCGGAGCGGCTGTTGGCGACCCAGACGAGCCCGCCCCCGACGGTGATGCCGGCGGGGCCACGGCCGACGCGGATCGGCGTGTCAGCCGTGGCGGTGGCGAGGTCGACGCGACGAACGGACCCGGCGGTGGCGCTGCTCACCCAGACCGCCCCGGCCCCCGCCGCGAGCCGTAGCGGCGCCGAGTGAGGCGGGATTCCGCGCTCGACCGGCCGGTTCGTCTCGGCGTCGATCGCGGTTAGCCCGGCGCCCTCGTCGTCGGCAACCCACAGCCGGCCGCCGGCGAAGACGACCGCGCCGGGCCTGCCGCCGACGGCCACCCGCGCGATCACGCGCCCGTTCGAGTCGGTTCGCAGGACCGTGCCGGTGCGCGGGTTCGAGACCCAGACCGAGCCGGCCCCGATCGCGACGCCCGACACGCCCCTGCCCAGCCGCGTCCTCGACCTCACCTCGCGGGTCTCCGAGTCGACGGCGGAGAGCGTGCCGTCCCGCGCGCTCGTCACCCAGACCGCTTTCGGGCCGACGGCAAGGCGCAGGGGCGGGCTGGCGACCGCGATCGGATCGGAAACCGAGACGTCGTCGCCGCCCAGCAAGCTCAGAAGGAAGGCGACCAGCAGGACAAGGGCAGAGGCACCGCCCAAGAACGCGAAGAGGAAGGCGGCGCCGATCGGGCGCCGCCAGCGGCTGAGCCCCACGGCGTCCGGCTCCGCCAGCACCCGGGTGGGGGCGGGCGTCGCTCCCTCGCATTCGCGCGCCACCTCGATCATCGCCCCGGCGCTCGGGTAGCGGTCGGCCGGGTCCTTGGCGACCGCCCGTTCGATCACGGCGTCGATCCCCTTCGGCACCTCCGGCTCAGTATCGGCCTCCTTGCGGGCGTAGGGCGCAATCCCCGTCAGCACCTCGTAGAGGACACAGCCGAGCGAGTAGATGTCGGCCGCGGGGCCCACCTGCTCTCCCCGCCACTGCTCGGGCGGCATGTACTCGACGGTGCCGACGATCGAGGCGCTGCTGCCGGCGTCGGTCCCCTCGATCGCCTTGGCAAGACCGAAGTCCGAGAGGTAGGCACGATCCCCTTCGACCAGGATGTTGTGGGGCTTGACGTCGCGGTGGACGATGCCGGCGGCGTGGGCGGCGTCGAGAGCGTCGGCGACCTGGCTCAGCAGGCCGATCGCCCGGGCCGGCTCCAGCGGGCCCTCGCGCCGGATCAGCTTTCGCAGATCGCCGCCCTCGACCAGGCGCATGGCGACGATCAGCTCGCCGTCCTCCTCGCGAGCGTCGTAGACGGGAACGACGTTGGGGTGGTCGAGGCTCGCGGCGAGGCGCGACTCGCGCAGGAACCTCTCGCGGAAGCCAGCCTGACCGGCGAGCTCGTGGGCGATCACCTTCAGCGCGACAGGCCGTTCCAGCGCCACCTGCGTCGCCCGGTAGACGACGCCCATGCCGCCACGCGCGATCAGCGAATCGATCCGGTAGCCGGCGAGCGTCGAACCGATCGAAGGTTCTCCCACGCGGCGGTTATACCGCCGCGCAACGACGAAGGGCCCCCTCCCGGAGGAGAGGGCCCTTCGCGCTGGAGCCGGGGGGAGTCCTTGCAGAGCCCCCCGAGACCGGATGGGCTCAGCGCCGCACCGGCTGCCAGGCGAGGATGGGGCCGATCGTGGTCGTCACTTCGCTTTCGTAGTAGTCGACGACTTCCGCGTAGGCGCGGCGGCCACTGGCCACGTCGATCACCGAGAGTGACTGGTCCTCATCGGTCGCCGTGAAGGCGGCGACCTGGCGCCCATCGGAAGAGAAGACCGCGTTGGTCTTCGACTGGTCGGGGAGATCGGCCAGCCTGCGACCCTTGCCGCCGATCCGCTTCACCCAGAGCCCCTCGTCGCGGCGGAAGAGCAGGGTGCGACCGTTGGTGGTGGCGTCGACGACGTAGGACGAACCAGCGCCGGCGATCAGCTCGCGCACTTTCCGCCCGTCGCTGCGCATCGTGTAGATGTCGGCATATGCGCTCGGCCCCTCACCGCTCTCGCCACGGCTGAAGACGATCGTCTTGCCGAGGTTGCGGGGTGCGTACTCGTCGATCCGAGCGGTGCGGGTGAGCCGGGCCAGGCGAGCGCCCGAGGGCCGCACCGTGTAGACGTCGTCGGCGGTGCCGCCGCCCGTCTCGGCCGTGCTGCGGACGAAAGCGATCGCGCTTCCGTCGGGCGAGAACGAGGCTTCGTGGTCGTCCTCGGGGGACGACGTCAGCGGGTGCAGGCCGCTGCCACCCGTCTTCACCGTGTAGAGATCGCGCGGGCCGCCGGCCGAGGCGCGGCGCTCGAAGACGACGAACCTGCCGCTCGGAGACACCAGCGGCCGCCCGTCGACCTCCGGCCCGCTGGTGAGCTGGCGCTGGCCGGAGCCGTCGGCACGCATCGCGTAGACGTCGCCGCCTCGGACGAAGGCGATCGTCTTGCCGTCGGCCGAGAAGGCCGGTTCGCTGTCGGCCGGGTCTTCGGTGAGCTGGTTGAGGTGGTGGTCACGCATGGCGTAGATGCCGCCCTGCGGTGCTTTCGGCTCGGCTTTTTTCCCTTCGACTTCGTACTCGCGGTGGTCGACCGTGACCATCGAGAAGACGATCGCGCCGGTTCGCGCCGGAGCCGCTGAGGCAGATGCCGGCAGCGCCGCCGCCAGCATGACGATGAATGCGGTGAGTGTGATTCGGTTGAACATCGGACTCCCCTTTCGGTGGATTGCACTTGCATCACCGATGCTCGACTGCGGGACCGTGCGCGAAAACGACAGCGGCGGCGCGAACCGGGCCACGTTTGACCCGGCTCGTGCCACCCGAGACGCGGGGCACCTCTCGCCCTGACAAACGTCGGCCTAATTAGGCCGACGTTTTGAGTATCCGCCAGTTCGAGAGGTGCCCCGCGTCTCGGGTGGTAGGCAATCCGTCAGGAGCGGTCGAGCCCCAGTTCAATGATGCGAGCTGCGATCAGGCGGGGGCGGTCGCGGCCAGCGTCCCCACGGATTTCGAGCTTTGTCGCCAGGGCGTCGAGGCGGCGTTGGGCGGTGCGCTCGCTTACGTGGAGCTCAGATGCAATCTCGGCACGGGTGGCGGGGCGGCCGGCGAAGGCGCCCTCGGAGCGGTACGGAGCTACGAGCGCTGCGGCGGTCGCTCGCTCCTCTTCGTTGAGCGGCACCGAAGGCGCCGCAGCGGCCACGGTCCCGCCGGCGCGGCCGGGGACCGGGTCGGAGACTTCGAGCCGCTGGCCGCCGATCGTCAGCGTGTCGCCGTCGCGCAGGCGCCGCGGCCGGTCGAGCGGCTCACCGTTCAGGGACGTGCCGTTGCGGCTGTCGAGGTCGGTCGCCATCAGGACGCCGCCCCGGTTCTCGATCTCGAGGTGATTCCAGGAGACCGCCTCGTCGTCGATCGAGACGTCGGCCTCCGGGTCGCGACCTACCACCGTCCTGCCGGGCGGCAGGGCAACGGACCGGGGCGCTCCCCCCTCTCCCGTCAGCCAGATCCGCGCATCCATCGCCGCGAGCATAGATCGATCGAGGTGCAACGCGTTACGGCTCTCTGGGGACCAGAAAACGTTTCACCTGTCGGGGCCGGGATAGAGTGCGGCGCCGTGTCTGCGGACGACGAGAAGCGGATCGCGGCCGAGGCCGCGGCGGAGCTGGTCGAGGACGGGATGACGGTCGGTCTCGGCACCGGCTCGACGGTCGCCCACCTGCTGCCGGCGATCGCCGCCCGCGGGCTGAGTGGCATCCGCTGCGTGGCGACCTCGGTGGCGACCGAGGAGCAGGCGCGGGGCCTGGGCATCCCGGTCGAGGAGTTCAGTGAGCTGAAGCGGCTCGACATCGCGATCGACGGCACCGACCAGGTGACACCCGACGGCTGGCTGATCAAGGGCGGCGGCGGCGCCCACCTGCGCGAGAAGATCGTCGCCGCCGCGGCCGAACGCTTCGTCGTCATCTCCGACTCGAGCAAGCCGGTCGACGCGCTGACCGGACCGGTGCCGCTGGAGCTCTTCGCCTTCGGCCTGCGCTCGACTCTCGCCCGGCTCGGCCACGAGGTCGAGTTGCGCGACGTCCCGCCCAGCCCCGATGACGGCGCGATCGCCGACTACCGCGGTGGGATCGACGACCCGGCGGCACTTGCGGCCCACCTCGAGGCCGACCCCGGCGTTGCCGCCCACGGCCTCTTTCCGCCGGATATGGTGAGCGAGCTGCTGGTGGGGACCGCAGGCGCAGTGACCAGATCCACGTTCAGCTGACTCCCGAGGAGGCCCGAAATGAGTGACTTCACCGGACTGAAGATCGCCGGCCGCATCGCTACGCCGAGCGACCCCGACTGGGACGAGGCGCGCCTTGCCTGGAACCTGATCGCCGACCAGCGGCCGGAGGCCGTCGCCTTCGCCGAGAGCGCGGACGACATCGCCAAGGTCGTCCGCTTCGCCGCCGAGAACGGCCTGCGGGTCGCCGGCCAGGGCACCGGGCACGGCGCCGCGCCACTCGGGCCGCTGGAGGGGACGATCCTGATCAAGACCGAGCGGATGCGTGGAATCGAGGTCGACCCGAGCTCGCGCACCGCCCGGGTCGAGGCCGGCGTGCTCTCAGCCGAGCTGGGCGGCGCCGCCAGCGAGCACCGGCTCAGCGCTTTGCCCGGCTCCTCGCCCGACGTGGGCACGGTTGGCTACACGCTCGGCGGCGGCATGAGCTGGCTGGCGCGCGCTCACGGCTTCGCCTGCAACCACGTGCGGGCGATCGAGCTGGTCACCGCCGACGGCGAGGCACGCACGGTGGACGGCGAGAACGACCCCGACCTTTTCTGGGCGCTGCGCGGTGGTGGCGGTGGCTACGCGATCGTCACCGCCCTGCAGATCGAGCTGCTCCCGATCGCCGATCTCTACGCCGGTGCCCTGGTCTTCCCGGCGGCGGTCGGCGGCGAGGCCGTCCGCACCTACCGCGACTGGGCGGCGAACCTGCCCGACGAGGTCACCTCGATCGTCCGCTTCGTCACCCACCGCCGATCCCGGACGTGCCCGAGCCGATCCGCGGGGTGCCGCTGCTGACGATCGGCGCCGCCTGCATCGGCGACCAGGCCAGTGGCGAAGCCACGACCGCACCGCTGCGCGAAATCGGCGAGACGATCATGGACACCTTCGAGCAGATGCCCGCCGCCGGACTCAGCCATATCCACATGGATCCGGAGAAACCGGTGCCGGGAATCGGCGGCGGAGTCCCGATCACCGCTCTGCCCGACGAGGCGATCGACGCCTTCACGGCCGCCGCCGGGCCCGACTCCGGCTCGCCACTGCTGCTCAGCGAGCTGCGCCACCTGGGCGGTGCCGTCGGCCGGCCGGCCGAGAACGGCGGCGCGCTCTCGCACCTCGATGCCGGCTTCGTCATGTACAGCGTCGGGATGCCGATGACGCCGGAGCTGGGCGAGGCGATCCACGGCCACCTCCGCCACCTGGAGGAGGCGATGTCCCCCTGGGCCGCCGACGGCGGCTACTTCAACTTCACCGAACGGCCCTGCGACGTCGACGCGATCCTGCCCGCCGAGGTCTGCTCGCGACTCGCCGAGGTCAAGCGCGCCTACGACCCCGAGGATCGGATCGTGGCCAATCACGCGGTCGCGATAGGGCCCGCTTAAGAGAAGCTCACCGAGACGAACCGGCGTCGGGCGGGATCAGGCTCTCGAGCCGGCGAGCGGCGGGATCGTCAGGACCGATGAGCTCGGCGATCGTCGTCGCTGCCGCGTCGATGTCCTCAGGCGTCGCCTGCGCTATCGCCTCAAGATCGGCCCAATCCTTGGTGCGGTCGAAGAAGGCCTTGAAGATCGCCAGGGAGACACAGTCGAGGACCGGTATCTCGCGACCCGCGAGCGGCACCCAGACAACCGCGGCGGCGGCGGCCCGGTGCAGCGGGACGTTGTTGAGGAAGACGTCAACCGGCGTGCCATCCCAGTCGAGGCGCGCCTGCCCATCCCGCTCGACCTTGGATATCTCCTCCGGCGTGACCCTCACCCCGTCGGGCAGGCAGGCGAGCGTCTCGCCGGCCCTTGCGGCGTCGACGAAGATGTTCACGTCCAGGTCGCGCGTGCCGCGCGGCTCCTCGGTGCAGTAGGCGAGGGCGATCGCCCCCCCGAAGGCATGCGGGATGCTCGCCTCGGTAAGCGAGTCATGGATAGCGAAGAGCTTCTCGAGGAGCGCACTCACCCCGCGCCCCCCTTTGCCGCAAGGCGATCGGAGAGCTGCGGGACGTCCATTTCCGGGCGCGGCCGGAAAGGCAGGGCCTCGGCCAGATCGAGTACTTCGGTGAGAATGCGCCCCGCTCTGTCGGCATTCACAGGGGGTTTGCGACGGCCGAGTTGCAACTCGAATCCTCCGGCCGCCGCCAGGCGGGCAAGTGCATCCGCGCCTGGCTCACGGCTGCCCTTCAAGTAGGCATTGACCACCGAGCGTTGCAGGCCCGAGCGGCGTGCGAGCTCAGCCTGGCTGAAACCGCTTCGATCGCGTATCTGCCTCACGAGAGAGGCAGCCGGGGTCACCGGCGTCTTGGATGCCATGAGGGGATGTTATCGAATTCGCTAACTAACTGTACGCGAATTCGCTAACGCTACGAACCGGCGGCCTCGTCGGCCACCACGGTCATGTTCCCGTTCTGGACCCGGCCGGCGGGGATCAACGGGTCGCCGGTGAGGAGCCTGGCCAGCGCGTCGCGCTTGTCGGGGCCGGTTACGAGCCAGACGATCTGGCGGGCCTCAGCCAGGGCCGGGTAGGTGAGGGTCATGCGGCGGTGGTCCTGGTAGGCGCCCTCGGTCAAGGCCACGCGCCGGTCGGCCACCGCGAGGACCGGGTCGCCGGGGACGAGCGAGGCAGTGTGGCCGTCGGGTCCGAGGCCGAGGTGGACGCAGTCCAGCGGCGCCGGAAGCGTGCTTTCGTAGTCGCGAGCAGCAGCCTCCAAATCGCGCTGAGTCACGGGCATCGGCCGCAGCATTGCCTGGTGATCCATCGAGAGACCGAGGACCATGTGGGTGAGGTTTCGGTCCTCGCTGCCCGGCGAGGCAATCCGCTCGTCGACCTGGAACAGCTCGGTCTGCTCCCACGGCATCGACTCGTCCTCACCGAGGATCGCCAACATCGCCCAGGGGCTGCGGCCGCCGCTCATCGCCAGCCCGAAGGCGTTGCGCTCGGCAACCGCGGCCACGCCGACCTCGGCGATCAGCTCGGCTGCCCGGCGCGCCGCCGCCTTTTCGTCGGCGACGACCTGGAGTTCGATGCCCATCCGCCTTCTCGCGCCTAGGACGGCTTCTCGTCGTGGCCGCCGAACTGCTTGCGCATCGCCGAGAGCACCTTGCCGGCGAAGTCGTCGAGGCCGCGCGAGGAGAAGCGCTCGTACAGCGCCGTGGTGAGGACCGGCGCGGGAACGCCCTCGTCGATCGCCGCGATCGAGGTCCAGCGGCCCTCGCCGGAATCCGAGACCCGGCCCGCGAAGCCGGAGAGGTCGGGTGATTCCTGCATCGAGGCGGCCGTGAGGTCGAGCAGCCAGGACCCGATCACGCTGCCCCGCCGCCAGACCTCCGTCACCTCCGGCAGGTCGATGTCGTACTGGTAGTACTCGGGCTGCTCCATGGGCGCGGTCTCCGCGTCGGCCTCGCGCTGGACCCTGCCCGCGTCGGCGTTCTTGAGGATGTTGAGGCCCTCGGCGTATGCGGCCATCACGCCGTACTCGATCCCGTTGTGGACCATCTTCACGAAGTGCCCGGCGCCGTTGGGGCCGCAGTGCAGGTAGCCGTTCTCGGCGGGCCCGGGCTCGCCGGTGCGGCCCGGCGTGCGCTCGGCGGACCCGACGCCGGGCGCCAGCGAGGCGAAGACCGGGTCGAGCCGCTGCACGGCCTCGTCGGGGCCGCCGATCATCAGGCAGTAGCCGCGGTCCAGGCCGAAGACGCCGCCGCTGGTGCCGCAATCGACGAAGTCGACCTCCTGCTCGCGCAGCTTCGCCGCGCGGCGGATGTCGTCGCGGTAGTAGGAGTTGCCGCCGTCGACGATCGCGTCGCCGGGCTCGAGCACGGCGGCGACGTCGGCGATCGTCTTCTCGGTGATCTCGCCCGCCGGGACCATCACCCAGACCGAGCGCGGGGCGCTCAGCTTCGAGGCGAGCTCCTGCGGCGAGGCGGCCGCCTCCGCCCCCTCACCGGCCAGCTCGGAGACGGCGTCGGGGTTGACGTCGTAGGCGACGATGCGGTGTCCGTCGCGCATCAGCCGCCGCGCCATGTTGGCGCCCATGCGGCCGAGCCCGACCATTCCCAGGTCCATGTCCCAACCCTACGGGAGAGAGACGACGGCGAACTTTCGCGAACCTGCGTGTCTGCGGCGTGTCTGAGCTTACGGGGTCATATCGCCCCGTAAAGCTCAGACACGCCTCGGCGGCAGATAGCCTGCGAGGCCGATGGCGAATCGCGACGGAAACCGTCCCGACGAGGCCGCAGACGTGCTGACGATCTTCGGCATCACCGGCGACCTGGCGAAGAAAATGACCTTCCGGGCGCTCTACAAGCTCGAGGAGCGCGGCAGGCTCGGGTGTCCGATCATCGGAGTCGCGATCGACGAGTGGTCGATCGACCAGCTGCGCGAGCACGCCCGCGAGGCGATCGCCACCACGGTGGAGGACCCCGACGAGGACGTCTTCGGCCGGCTCGCCGCCCGCTTCTCCTACGTCCAGGGCGACTACGCCGACCCTAAGACCTTCGAACGGGTCGGCGCGGCGATGGGGGACGCACAGCGGCCCGTCTTCTACCTCGAGATCCCGCCCTCCCTGTTCTCGACCGTGGTCAAGGGGCTTGGCGACGCCGGGCTCACCGAGAACGCCCACGTCGTGATCGAGAAGCCGTTCGGCCACGACCTCGAGTCGGCGCGGGCTCTCAACTCGACCCTCTGCGAAGTCCTCGACGAGCGCCAGATCCTCCGCATCGACCATTACCTCGGCAAGGAGCCGGTGATGGACATCGCCTACCTGCGCTTCGCCAACTCGGTGCTGGAGCCGGTCTGGAACAAAGAGCACGTCTCCCACGTGCAGATGACGATCGCCGAGGACTTCGGCGTCGACGACCGCGGCCGCTTCTACGACGCGGTGGGAGCGATGCGGGACGTGATCCAGAACCACGCCCTGCAGGTGCTCGCCCTGGTCGCGATGGGACCGCCGACCGGCAACCACCACGACTCGATCCGCGACAAGAAGCTGGAACTCTTCAAGGCGACCCGAACCGCGGAACCGGAGCGCTACGTGCGGGGCCAGTACGACGGCTTCCTCGACGTCAAGGACGTCGCCGCCGACTCCACCACCGAGACCTTCGCCGCGGTCGAGCTGGCGATCGACAACTGGCGCTGGAGCGGCGTGCCCTTCTTCATCCGCGCCGGCAAGAACCTGCCGGTGAAGTCCTCCGAGGTGACCGTGGTCTTCAAGCGCCCGCCGAAACTGGGGGTCGGGCCGAACAAGCAGCCGGACCCCAACCGGATGACGGTGCGGATCGAGCCCACCCCCGGTGCCCGCATGCGCCTCTTCGCCAAGCAGGCGGGCGAGGAGGCCTACGAGCCCGCCGACCTCGAGGTCCTCTTCGAGAAAGTCCCGGGTGCGGAGCCGGAGCCCTACGAGCGGCTCCTCGGCGACGCGATCGCGGGCCGCCACCAGCTCTTCACCCGTCAGGACACGGTCGAAGAGACCTGGCGGATCGTGCAGCCCCTGCTCGACGAACCGGGACCTGTGCACCCCTACGCGCCGGGAACCTGGGGACCGCCCGAGGCCGAGAGGCTGACCCGCGGCATCTGCCAGTGGTCGGAGCCCTGGCTGCCGTAGCGACAACCAGGGCCCAAACGAGTCACCTTCGGTCTGTGCGTCGCGCCGTCAGGCCGTCGAGGACCACCTCTACCGGCGAGCGATGCCTGTCGTTGCCGGCCGCCTCGCGGGTCTGCTGCAGCTCTGTGGCGAGCCGACCCATCTGAGCGCCGAAGCTTCCGACCTCCTTCGCCGCCCTGGCGAGGTCCTGCGAGCGGACCTTGACCTGGGGGCGACGCGAGAGCGCTCTTGCTCCCACCCCGTTGCGACGGGCCCGGCGAGCGCCGAGCACGAGCCCTCCGGCCGCACCGGCAAGCGCCGCACCGCCGGCCATGAGCGGCACCTTGGCCTTGCTCACCGCACCGCCGACCGCCTGGCCGGCGTCCTTCGCGGTCTCCTCGACGGTGTGCCGAGCGGTGTCGATCCGCCCGGACCCGTTCGACGACGCTTTGCTGCGGCTGCGGGAACGCGAGGTGCCCGTAGTCGTTTTGCGCGATTTCGCCGCAGGCGATTTGCTCGCTTTGCGGGTCGAGCCCCGCGAGCGCGGTTTGGGTTTCTGACGTGCTTTCGTTTTCTCAGCCATCTCTTCTCCTCCTAGTTGTTCCTGCCGAGCTCCCGCTCGCGCTGCTCGGCGCGCTCCTCATCGAGCTCCGCCTCGACCTGCGCCCGCTTCGCCTGCTCCTCGGCGATCGCGGCCTCGGTGCGCCGCTCCTCCGCCCTCTCGCGGTGGTGGCGCGCGTCGTCACGCGTAGCGGCGGACTGCATGTGGCCGAGCTCGCGGCGGCTGCGGGCACGCCGGGCAACCGAGACCACAATCGCGAGGACGATCAGAGCGCCGATGACTATGGCGACGATTGCAAGGGTTGACATCGCTACCTCCTTTACATTGAGGGACTCTCCTAAGTGCCCTGTGAGCGGGAATCGAAACCGGAACGGTCTTTCCGCAAAGTCGTCAGGCACGGCCGCGCGACATCCACCCGGGCGCATAGCCTCGTTGGATGCTCACAGTCGGCACACGCGCGGACGAGCTGCTGGCGAAACTCGGCTTCAGCAGCTGGCGCCCCGGACAGCGGGAGGCGGTGGAGGCGGCGCTGGAAGGTCGGGACTCGCTGATCGTGATGCCGACCGGCGGCGGCAAGAGCCTCTGCTACCAGCTGCCGGGGCTGGCAACCGAGGACCTGACGATCGTGGTCAGTCCGCTGATCGCGCTGATCAACGACCAGTGGCAACGGCTGACCGCGGCTGGGCACCCGGTGGCGATGATCTCCTCGGGGATGAGCGCCGAGGCGGCGCGGGCGGCGCTCGAAGAGGTCCGCGGCGGCGCGGCGCGGATCGTCTACTGCTCACCGGAGCGCTTCGCCTCGACCGTGTTCCTCGACGCGCTCGCCCAGCGGCGAATCGACCTGCTCGCCGTCGACGAGGCGCACTGCGTCTCGGAGTGGGGTCACGACTTCCGCCCCGATTACCTGCGCCTGCCCGAGATCGCCGAGCGGCTCGGCCGCCCGACCGTGATGGCCTGCACGGCGACGGCGACGAAGGCCGTCGCGGCCGAGATCGTCTCGCGCTTCGGCCTGCGCGAGCCGCTCCAGGTGCGCTCCGGGTTCGACCGGCCCAACCTCTCCTTCGACGTCGTACCGCTGGAGGGCAAGGGCTCCAAGGCACGGCGCCTGGCTCTGCTCGAGACGGGGCTGTCCGACCCGGCGAACCGGCCGGCGATCGTCTACTGCGGCACCCGACGCGATACCGACGAGCTGGCCCAGCACCTGCGCGAGCGGGGTCTGCGGGCCCTCGCCTACCACGCCGGGATCGAGGCCGAGGGCCGCAGCGCCGCCCAGGCGAGCTTCATGCGCGGCGAGACCGAGGTCATCGTCGCCACCAATGCCTTCGGCATGGGCGTCGACAAGGCCGACGTGCGTTCGGTCTGGCACATGACGATCCCGACCAGCCTCGAGGCCTACTACCAGGAGGCCGGGCGCGCGGGGCGCGACGGGCTGCCGGCGCGGGCGGTGCTCCTCGCGATGAAAGCGGACCTGGGCCGGCTGGTCCGCTTCAACGAGCAGCGCAGCGGCGACCCCGAGCTGGCGATCGCCCGCGAGCGCGGCTGGCGCGACTACCGCACGATCAAGTCGTTCGTCTACTCCGAGCGCTGCCGGCGGCGCAGCGTGCTCGACCACTTCGGCGACCGCGAGGCGGGCCGGCCGCTGGACCGCTGCTGCGACTTCTGCGACCCCGTCGAGTGGCTGCCCGATCCGGAGACGATCGCGGTGCGCCCGCCGCGGCGGGCGAAGGGCGCGGCCCCACCCCCCGTCGATCTCTCCGAAGCCGATGCGCCCCTGTTCGAGCAACTGAAGGCCTGGCGGCTGAAGGCCGCGGAAGGCAAGCCCGCCTACACCGTCGCCCACAACACCACGCTGACCGCGATCGCTGCAACCCGCCCCACCGACGAGCGGAGCCTCGCCGCGATCCGCGGCATCGGCCCCAGCTTCATCGCCAAGCACGGCGCCGACGTGCTCGAGATCGTCGCCGGGACCGGATCGATTGCCGCGCCCGAGTGTTAGGGCCACACGTCTCACGTTCTCTCCCGCCGGCGGGCTGGCGTCAACCACACCTCCGATTCCCGGCTCGCCGGCGGGCAGGGACCGCTACCTAGATGGCTGATCCTACGACCCCGCACGCCTGGATGACGCACGTGGCGCTGCGCATCTCCGCGTCCTCGGTCGGCCGAATAGGCCTGCCTATTCGGCCTCCCTGCGTCCTCGATCTGCTTGGCCACGTGCGCCCCCAGTCACACGCGGTCGTAGGATCAGCCATCTAGCGGTCGAATCAGGCTCGGACGCATGCACCGAACGCGAAAGGCAACCGCACTGATCGCGCTGGCCGCGGTCCTGATCGGCCTGGCCGGGGCGGCCAGCGCCGACGCGGGGGCGCTGCTGCCGCGGGGCAAGAAGATCTTCTTCGGGGTCAGCGACACCGGGGACTCGGCTGACTTCGGCCAGTTCAGCACCGCGCTGCGCAAGCACCCGGCGCTGATCGAGACCTTCCGCACCTGGGGCTCCGACTTCCCCGAGTCGATCGAACGCTGGCAGGAGGCGCGGGCGCGGCCGGTGCTGCACTTCACCACCGCCGACAACAACGACGGCCACGAGCTGATCAGCCCGCGGGCGATCGCCCAGGGCTACGGCGACGAGTACCTGATCCGGCTCAACAGGCTCTTCTGGGAGAAGGAGATGCCCGCCTACATCCGGCCGTTGGGCGAGCCCAACCGCTGCCTCAACGTCTACGCCTCCTACGACTGCGAGGGCATCCCGCGCGACGCCGCCCACAAACCCCGCTGGTACCGGCTCGCCTTCCGCCGCATGTACGTGATCCTGCACGGCGGCGGCAAGCGACGGGCGATCGACCGGCGCCTGGCCGAGGCCGGTGTCGTGCCGCTGCGCAGCGAGGTGGCCGGCCTGCCGCGGGCGCCGATCGCCGTGATCTGGAGCACCCTGCCGGCCGGCTCGCCGACCGTCCCCCAGAACCGGCCGCGCCACTTCTACCCCGGCGACGACTACGTCGACTGGGTCGGCACCGACTTCTACTCCGACAACCAGGACTGGAAATCGCTGGGCGGCATGTACCGGCGCTTCTCGAACAAGCCCTTCTCGCTGCCCGAGTTCGGTGTCTCCAGCGGCGACGACCCGGCCTTCATGCGCAAGCTGTTGACCTGGGTGGATCGCCACCGCCGCTGCAAGATGCTCATCTATTACCAGGACTTCGGCTCGTCGAGCTCATACCGGATCCAGAACTACCCCTCCAGCCTCGCCGTGCTCGACGACTGGCTGCACCACCCGCGCATCCCCCACTTCGCGCCGAACTTCCCGGTGGCACCCCCGCCCCCGCCCGGCGGGATCGCCCCGAAGTCCTAGCGCTGCTTCGGCTTGGGGTTGCGCTGGTTTCGCCCCTGCCTGCGCGGAGGTGGATTCTTCGCCTTCGGGGCCTCGACGCGCCGCGCGACCCCGGCCTTGTACCCGTAGGGCCGCAGCGCGGTGATGCTCGAGTAGCCGGTGAGGTAGAGGCGGCGCCCGTCGGAGATCACCGGCGAGTAGGTGCCGCGGCGGTAGCGGAAGACGCGCTTGCCGCTGCGCATCATGAAGCCGACGGTCGAGTTGTAGGTGAACTCGGCGGCGTAGACGATGTCCCCGACCGCGGAGAGCGAGCCGATCACCTGGCCGCCGGCCGAGCGGCTCCAGCGCACGCTGCCGTCCTTGGCGTCGAGCGCGTAGACGTTGCCGTCGAAGGAGCCGATGTAGACGGTCGGCGGGCTGTGGCGGGTGTTCGCCACGGCCGGTCCCGAGTAGGCGTAGCCGCCGGTCGAGTAGCTCCAGGCGAGCGTCCCGTCCCTGCGGTCGAAGCTGTACACGCGGGAGTCGTTGTTGCCGGCGTAGACGCGGCCGAAGGCAACCGCCGGGGTCGAGTAGAACTGGCCCGAGGTGCCGAACCCCTGGCCGAGGGACGAGGTCTGCCACCTGATCCGGCCGGTCCTGGCGTCGACCGCGTTCATGTAGCCGCCGTAGTCGCCGACGTAGAGGGTGCCGCCGTAGTAGGCGGGCGCGGACTTGACCGGGCCGCCGAGAGCGGTCGCCCAGCGCACGTTGCCGCTGATCGTGCTCAGCGCGTAGAGGTTGCCGTCCTCGCAGCCGAAGTAGACGGTGCGGCCGATCACCACCGGGGAGGACTCGGCCCGGCCGGGCAGCGAGCGCTTCCAGATCGTCTTGCCGGTCTTCGCGTCGAGCTTGACGATGTGGCCGGGGGTCAGGTTGACGATGTAGAGCCGGTGTTTCGAGTAGGCCGGCGAAGAGGCGTTGAGGCGGCCGACGCTGCGCTCCCACAACACCTTGCCCGTATGGGCGTCGAGCGCGCGGGCGGTGCCGTTGTTGTCGACGAAATAGAGCTTGCCGCCGACGTAGATCGGCGGGAACTCGAGCAGCGGCCGGTTCTTGTACCGCCAGAGCTTGCGGAAGGGGGGCTTCACCCCCTTCGCCGGGAGGTAGCGGGTGCGGGCCGGGTTGAGGCCGAAGACCGGCCAGTTGACCGCCGTCGCTTTCGGCTTGGGCGGCTTCTGGGGCCTGAAGGTCGCGTTTGGGTTGTGGACGTCGGGCGGCCGCTTGAGCACCTGGTAGGCGAGGAACCCGGCCGCGGCGACCGCGAGCACGCCCCCGGCGATCAGGCCGACGGCGATTCCCCGTCGCGTGTGCCAGAAGTGGCTGACGGCGCCCCAAACGCCCACCAGCGCGGTTCTCCAGAAGCCCTTCAGCGGCGCAGCTCCCACATCTCGATGAAGCCGAGGTCGTGGAACCCGAGACGCTCGTAGAGCGGTGCGCCGGCCCGGGTCGCCTGCAGCGAGGCCGTGGCCAGGCCGCGCTCACGAGCCTCGGCGAGCACGCGCCAAAGGAGCCAGCTCGCGATCCCGCGGCCGCGGTGCTCGGGCGGCGTGGCGACGCCGGTGACGCAGCAGTCCTCGCCGATCTCGATCGCGCCGACGCAGCCGGCGGGGGCCGCGCCGTCGAGGGCGCCGTGCCAGCGGATCGACGTCTCGCCGGCGAGGGCGGCGCGAAAGCCGTCGGGGCCGTAGCCGTAGGCGAGGTCGTTGAGCTCGGCGCAGGCGTCCGCGCCGACCGGGCCCGGGTCGATGCCGGCCGGGGCGGGTGGGCCGGCGCCGAGGTCGGCAAGCTCCATCGCCATCGCCCGCGGCTCGGCGTCGAGGGCGTGGCCGCGGGAGGCGAGAAGGCGGGCGGTCTCGCGGTCGGCGTCAGGAACCCAGACCGTCCATGCCTGCACCCCATGGGACTCGTAGAGGGCTTCCAGCTCATCGAGCTCATCGGCGAGAGCAGCCGGGTCGGTGTAGAAGACCCCGTTGAAGAGCGAGCGCTGGGGAGAGGCCGGCACGACCGAGGCGATCAGGCCCTCGCGGCGGACCAGGATCGAGTCCGGCGCGCCGCTGGCGAACGCCTCGACCTCGTCGCGGACGCCCTCGACGGCGCGCCGCCTCAGCTCCCGCTCGTCGACGCGCGGGCTCATCCGCGCCCGTTCAGCCTCCGGCCGCAGCGCGCCGCTCGGACTCGGCGACGACCCCGTCGACCAGTCCCTTCACTGCCTGCTTGACCACCGCGACCACAACTGCCCCGACGACGGGGACCGTCGGGTGGGTGCGCACCGCGTAGACCATCTTCGTCCCGTTGCCGTTCGGCGTCAGCTCCACGGTCCCGACATGGTCGCGAACCGGGAGGCCGGAAAGCAGCGTGTAGGAGAACCGGCTGGGCTCCTCATAAGCGATGACTTCCTCCCGCAGCGCCGGCCCCACAGCCGTCAGCTTCCGAATCGCCCCGACCCCGTTGGGGGCGGGATCCCCCTCCCGCTCCAGCACTGACTTCCGCAGTGGGGTGAGCTCCGAATATCGCCGATGGTCGGTGAGCACCTCGAAGACGGTCTCGGCCGGCGCATCTACCTCGCGGGTGAAAGTGAAGCTAGCCACGGCGCCGAAGGCTATAGGAGGTCCGGGGCCTCAAACCAACTTCCACCGTTGCGGGTCCGTCCCCTCCACCCTCTCGACCTCCCCCAGGATCGCCAGATGGTCGAGGCAGGAGAGGACGATCTGCAGGATCCAGGCGCTGACCGGCGTGTTCAGGTTCTCGGCGCCGACGATGTCGCCGACCACCTCGAAGGGGGGCTTCTCCCCCTCGGCAAGCGACTCGCGCACCTTCCCGGTCAGCTCGCCGACCTGACGGCGCGCCTCGGCGATCTTGGCGGCGGGGTCGCGGAATGGGCGGCCGTGGCCGGGAAGGCAGAGGTCGACGGCGAGCGGCTCGATCTCGTCGAGGCCGCCGAGGAACTCGCCGACGGGGTCCGGAGTGTGGCCGTGGTCGAAGAAGAGGACGGTGCGGCCCAGCAGGTGATCGCCGGAGATCATCAGCTTGCGCTCGGGCTGGTGCAGGACGACGTGGGACGGTGCGTGTCCCGGCGTCTCGTGGACCCCCCAGGTGCCGAGGTCCGTCTCGACCTCGACCCCCGGCAGCAGGTCGCGGTCGGGCTCGACGATCGCGTCGATGCCGTTGTCGTCGTCCTCGCTGCGGGACTCGCGGTAACGCTCCAGCGCCGCGGCGGGCACGCCGCTCTGCCGGGCCACCTCGAGGCGCTGCTCGAGCGCCGCCGCCGGGTCGTCGGCGAGCAACCGGACGTGTTCCCAGGCGGGATGCATCCAGAGCTCGCAGCCGGCACCCTCGACGATCGGCGCCGCCAGGCCGTAGTGGTCGGTGTGGGAGTGGGTGCAGACGAGCAGCCGCACGTCCTCGAGCCCGAAGCCGGCCTGGGCGAGGGCGAGGTCGAACTGGCGCATCCGCCCCTTGCCGCCGATGCCGGTGTCGAAGAGGACGATGCCGCCGTCGGCGGCAACGGCCCAGACGTTGCCGTGGGGCACCCCCGGCCAGGGCAGCGGCAGGCGCAGCCGCCAGACGCCGGGCAGGACCTTCTCGGTGCGGGGCGCCTCGGGACGCTTGCGGTCGTCCGCCATCGGCGCGGGACACTACCTCCCAAAGGGGCCGGCTGGGATAGGTTGCGGCGCAATGGAGTCGAGCAGCCCGAAGCGCGCCGGGCTCGTCCTCACCGCGCTGATCCTCGTCGCCGCGGTCGCCAACCTCAACCTGGCGGTCGCCAACGTCGCCCTGCCCGACATCGGCAAGGCATTCGGCTCGGGCCAGACGACGCTCAACCTGATCGCGGTCGGCTACTCGCTGGGCCTGGCGACCTCGGTCCTCTACCTGGGAGCGCTCGGCGACCGCTACGGCCGCAAGATGATGCTGCTGCTCGGCATGGGGCTCTCGATCCCGGCCTCGCTGCTGGCCGGCTTCGCCCCCTCCGACGGGGTCCTCTTCGTCGCCCGCGTGCTCGGCGGCGTCGCCGCGGGCATGGCCTTCCCGACCACGCTGGCGCTGATCACGGCGCTGTGGTCGGGCAACGACCGCACCCGCTCGATCGCGCTCTGGTCGGCGATCGGCGGCGCGATCGCCTCGCTCGGGCCGCTGCTCTCCGGGGCGCTGCTGGAGCAGTTCGACTGGGGCTCGGTCTTCCTCGTCACCCTGCCGCTGGCGGCGCTGGCCCTGTTCCTCGCCTGGCGCTACGTCCCCGCCCACGTCAACGAGAGCACCGAGCCGGTCGACAACCTTGGCGGAATCCTCTCCGTCCTCCTGGTCGCGGCCTTGGTGCTGGGCATCAACCTGGCACCGGTCCCCGGCAAGGGCGCACTGGCGATAGGGCTCGGTCTCGTCGCCATGGCCGCGACCGGCGCCTTCGTCCTGCGCCAGCGGCGTGCCCGGTCTCCCCTCTACGACCTCGAGGTCGCCAAGCGACGGATCTTCTGGGTCGCGGCCTGCGCCGGGATCATCGTCTTCGGCTCGTTGATGGGAGCGATGTTCATCGGTCAGCAGTTCCTCCAGAACGTGCTCGACTACTCGACCCTCGACGCCGGTCTGGCAATCCTGCCGGCGGCGGTGCTGATGGTGATCGTCGCACCGCGCTCGGCGAAGCTGGTCGAGACCCGCGGCGCCCGCTTCACCCTGCTCGTCGGCTACGTCTTCTGCGTGCTCGGCTTCCTCACCATGCTGCTGCTCTGGAAGGAAGACATCTCCTACTGGAAGGTGGGGCTCGGCTACGCCTTCATCGGGATCGGGGTCGGCTTCGCCGGCACCCCCGCCTCCCACTCGCTGACCGGCTCGGTGCCGGTGAAGCGGGCCGGGATGGCCTCGGGCACTGCGGACCTGCAGCGCGACCTCGGTGGGGCGATCATGCAGTCGATCTTCGGCGCCCTGCTCACGGCCGGCTACGCCGCCGCCGCCGGTGCCGCGATCGCCTCCTCCCCGGAAGCGAGCAAGGTCACCGAGAACGTCGAAAGCGAGCTGACCAAGTCCTTCTCCAGCGCCGCCGACACCGCCTCCCAATACCCCCAGTACAGCGACCAGATCGTTGCCGCCGCCAAGACTTCGTTCCTGCAGGGCGACGAGTGGGCGTACATGGCCGGCATCGTCGCGATCCTGCTCGGCGCGGCACTTGTCTTCTTCCGCTTCCCGAAGCGGGACCAGGAGCAAGCGCTGCTCGCCCAGTACCACGCCGAAGACACCTGACCGCCGCTTCCGGTGCGACTTATGCCCCTATGGGTGGCATAAGTCGCACCGGAACGGGCTGCTGCCGGGGGTTGCGATGATGCGCCGGTGGCTACCGGCGACCAGACCCGCTCCTCGCGCCTGACCGCGACGCTGCGGGAAGGCGAGCGGGTAACGCCGCTCGAGCTCTTCTTCGACCTCGTCTTCGTACTGGCGATCACCCAGTGCACGGCGTTGATGTCACACCACCCGACCTGGTCGGGCCTGGCCCAGGGGCTGCTGGTTCTCGGGATGCTCTGGTGGTCCTGGACCGGGTACTCCTGGCTGACCAGCGTGATCGACCCCGAGGAGGGCGCGGTGCGGCTGGTGATGTTCGGCGCGATGGCGGCGCTGCTGCTCGTCTCCCTCTGCGTGCCGGAGGCCTTCGGCGACCTCGCACTCGCCTTCGCCCTGATCTACGGGATGGTGCGGACCGCCCACATCGCCCTCTTCATGCTCGCCAGCCCCGAGGACGACGCCCTGCGCCACTCGGTGCTCGCCCTGGCCGCAAGCACCGCCGTCGCCGTCGCGCTGCTGGCCACCGCGTCGCTCTTCGACGGCCTCGCCCAAGGGGCGCTGTGGGCACTTGCCCTGCTCCTCGACATGGGCGGGCCCTACTTCTTCGGCTCGGAAGGCTGGAAGCTCGTCCCGGGGCACTTCGCCGAGCGCCACGGGCTGATCGTGATCATCGCCCTCGGCGAGTCGATCGTCGCGATCGGCCTCGGCGCCTCGCACGAGCTCACCCTTGGCATCGCCGCCGCTGCCGTCCTCGGCGTCGCCCTCACCGCGGCGATGTGGTGGATCTACTTCGACATCGTCGCGATCGTCGCCGCCAGGCGACTCGCCGAGGCCGAGCCGGGCAAGGTCCGCAACGAGATGGCGCGCGACTCCTACTCCTACCTGCACCTGCTGATGGTTGCCGGGATCGTGCTCGTCGCCCTCGGCCTGAAGAAGACGATCGGCCACTTCGACGCCCACCTCGACACGGTGCCCGCCTTTGCCCTGCTCGGTGGGCTCGCCCTCTACCTGCTCGGTCACGTCACCTTTCGCTACCGCCACGTCCACACGATCAACCGCCAGCGCCTGCTGCTGGCGATCGTGCTGCTGATCCTGATCCCCGTCGCGACCGAGATTCCGGCCCTCGCGGCCCTTGCCATCGCCAACGCCCTGATCTGGGCGATGATCGCCTACGAGACCCGCAGCTACGGCGAGGGCCGGCGGCAGGTCCGGCGGCCGCAGGCAGAGGCCACCTGAAGCCGATGGGCCTCGCCTCATCGATACGGGCGCGGGCGATCCGCGCGGCCGAGCCGCTGGTCAACCCGCCTTCGAGGGTGGGCGAGGAGGAACTGCGCGAGGCGGTCGCGGGCAAGGTCGTCCTGATCACCGGCGCCTCCTACGGCCTGGGCGAGGCGACCGCGCGGAGGCTCGCCGCAGCCGGCGCCACCGTTCTTCTGGCGGCCCGCTCGGAGCAGAGGCTGGAGAAGGTCGCGGCGGAGATCGCGGCGGCGGGCGGCGACGCCCGGACGCACGCCGCCGACCTCACCGACATGGCCGATGTCGACGGGCTCGTCGGGTGGGCGCTGGAGCAACGCGGTGGGGTCGACGTGGTCGTCAGCAACGCCGGCAAGTCGATCCGGCGCTCGGTCGAGCTCTCCTACGACCGCTTCCACGACTTCGAGCGCACGATCGGCGTCAACTACCTGGGGCCGGTCCGCCTGCTGTTGGGCCTGCTGCCCTCGATGCGCGCTCGCGGCAGCGGCCACATCGTCAGCGTCTCGACGATCGGCGCCCGGATCGCGCCGGGACCTCGCTGGGGCGCCTACCAAGCCTCCAAGAGCGCCTTCGACATCTGGCTGCGCAGCGCCGCGCCGGAGCTGCGCGCGGACGGGGTCACCGCGACCTCCGTCTACATGGCGCTTATCCACACCCGGATGAGCGCACCGACCCCGATCTACCGCCACGTTCCCGGCCAGACTCCCGAGCAGGGGGCCGGGACGATCTGCCGGGCGATCGTGCGCCGGCCGCGCTCGATCGGCCCCTGGTGGTCGGGAATCGCCGACGTCGCGACGACCGCGGGGCGGGGACCGTGGGAGGCGACGACCGGGCTGCTCTACCGGATCACCGGCGACACCGACGCCGCTCGGCGAGGGTCCTCCAGCTCGGGAGGAGCCGGGGCGACCAGTGGTGGCTCTGACGGCTCGGACATGATCTTCAATGCCCGCCTGGGGCTGCGGGCGATGGGAGCGCTGCGCGGCGCCGGCGTGCTCGCACCCGTTCCCCCGTCTCGTTTCCCCGCGCTGGCCGGGGCGCTGCGGATGGGTCCCGGCCCGGCGGCGCTCGTCGCGCTCGGCGCGGCTCGCTTTCCCGAGCGAGCGGCGATCGCCGACGACCGGGGCGAGGTGACCTTCGCCGAGCTCGACCGCCGGGGAGCGGCGATCGCCGCGGGCATGCGGCGCGAGCTCGGGGTCGGGGCAGGTGACGGCATCGCTGTCATGTGCCGCAACCACCGGGGCTTCATCGAAGCGCTCGCTGCCGGCTCCCGCCTCGGTGCCGACCTGCTTCTGCTCGGCACGGACTTCCCCGCCCCGCAGCTCGCCAAGGTGCTGGAGCGCGAGCGCCCGCGCGCGCTCGTCCACGACGGCGAGTTCGCCGAGACCGTCGAAATGGCGGAGTTCAGCGGCGCCCGCGTCGACGCCTGGCCGGGCGAGGGCACGGCGGGACCGACACTCGACTCGCTCGCCGCCGGCCCCGCGGCGGACCTCGGCAGGCCCGCCGCGGGCGGTCGCCTGGTGATGCTCACCTCGGGGACGACCGGCGTGCCCAAGGCGGCCCCACGGACTCCCGAGCTGGGGGACGCGATCGGACCGGTGACGACGCTGCTCTCCAACATCCCGCTGCGCTCCGGGGAGCCGATCTTCGTCGCGCCCCCCTTCTTCCACGGGTTCGGCTTCGCCGGCCTCTCACTCGGCCTCCTGTTGGGCTCGACGGTGGTCACCCGGCGCCGGTTCGACGCCGAGGCGACCCTGGCCGCGATCGACGCCCACGGGGTGAGGACCCTGCTCGCCGTGCCGGCGATGCTTGACCGGATCCTCCGCTGCCTGCCCGAGGCGGGCATGCGCCAGGACGCGTCCTCGCTGGAGGCCGTCGTTTCCGGCGCCTCGGCGCTCTCCGCCTCCACCTCGACCGGGGTCATGGACGCCTTCGGCGACGTCCTCTACAACCTCTACGGCTCGACCGAGACCGGCTTCGCCGCGATCGCGGGCCCGGCCGACCTGCGAGCGGCGCCCGGCACCGTCGGCCGGCCCCCGTTCGGAACGACACTGAAGATCCTCGACGCCGAGCGGCGCGAGGCGGCGCAGGGCGAGGTGGGACACGTCTTCATCGGCGGCAGGCTCGTATTCGAGGGCTACTCGGGAGACGACAAGCCGAAGGAGACGGTGGGCGGCCTGATGAACACCGGCGACCTCGGCCACCTCGACCCCAACGGCCTGCTGTTGATCGACGGCCGCGAGGACGACATGATCGTCTCCGGCGGGGAGAACGTCTTCCCGCAGGAGGTCGCCGACGTGCTCGGGCGCCACACCGCGGTCGCCGACGTCGCCGTGGTGGGCGTCGAGGACGAGGAGTTCGGCCAGCGCCTGCGCGCCTACGTCGTCCCGACCCCGGGGGCGGAACCGTCCACGGACGAGTTGCGCCTTCACGTCAAGGAGAACCTTCCCCGCTTCCAGGTCCCCCGCGACATCCTTTTCGTCGAGGAGATCCCTCGCACGGCGACCGGAAAGGTCCGGGCTCGAGACCTGGACGGAGCGGCTGAGGCCTAGGTCGCCTGTGGTGGGGAGGGCGGGTGCCCCTCCCCAAAACGCTCGGCGGGAGCCTCGCTTGAGTGTTTTGGGGAGGGGCACCCGCCCTCCCCTCGAAGCACCACAAGCTTCGAAAGCTCCGCATCTCGAAGCGTCGTCTCGGCCACCCCGACTCTTTTAAAAGCTTGGGGACTATGGCGCCGGCTTCGCGACTCTGGCGTAATTGGGAGACGTGTTGGAAGGAGCCTGGCCGTCCTCCAGTCGAATGTCGCGAAGCGGCGGAAATGCAATCCGGTGCTTGCGCGGCCGTAGGCCGCGCTCTTGATTGCACCGCGCGTAAGCGCGGTGCTCAATTCGACTGGAGGACGGCCAGGCTCCCCCAACCCTCACCCGCAAAAACGGCCTCAGTCGCGACGCCGGCGCGGGCCGAGCGAGTGCTCGAACTCCTGCATCAGCCCGGCCACCGCGAAGCAGAGGGCGCCGGTGAGCGTGCCCCAGTTGGCGATGCCGACCGCGAGCGCATCGCCGGTCGACGGCCGCACGAAGGAGGCGACGGCGGAGACCATGAAGAGGATCGAGCCGAGCTGGTTGACGGCGACGATCCACCAGCCGAGGTCGCGGCGGACCCAGAAGCGCCAGCCGCCGCCGATGCCGACCATCGCCAGGTGGCCGGAGACGAGGAAGAGCGCGCAACCGACCATGTCCGGCCCCCAGACGAGCCGGTCCTCCCCGGCCGGGCCGAGGCCCTCGATGAAAGAGTCGACCAGGTTGATCGCGAAGACCAGCGTGCCGGCGAAGAGGACGACCGCACTCAGCCACTGCAGGCGCCGCGGCTCGCGCGACCACCAGCGCCAACGGCCCTCCGGCGGCTCGGCCCCCAGGCCCCCTTCGGGCTCGTTGACCACCTGCACGACCGAGGTGTAGCCGCCGGTGCTGAAGAAGACGCCGCCGACCAGGTAGACCGTCGCGCAGGCAGTTGCGTCGACACCGGCCTGCGCCAGCGCGGCGCCGATCGCGAACAGCGACCCGCCGACCAGGAACGAGGTCGCCGCGACCGTATTGGCGTGCCGCAGCCGCCGGGCGTACCACGATTGGACAGTAATAGTAATGTGGTTAGCAATAGTGCCCAAAGTATTTCGCCGCTGCTGTTGGCTCTCCCTAGCCCTCACGCTGGCCGTCTTCTTGGCTGGTTGCGGCAGCGAGAGCGATTCCACCGAGTCCTCCGCCTCCGACGGCCTGCCGGAGACGATCACGATCGGTGCCGCGATCGCCAAGAGCGGCTGGCTCGCCCCCTACGACGCCAGCATCTCCGCGGTCGAACAGCTCGCCGACGAAGTCAACGCCAAAGGCGGCATCGACGGCAGCAAGCTCGAGGTGATCCAGGTCGACAACCGCTCCGACCCCCAGCAGGCCCCGATCGCCGCCCAGCAGGCGATCGAAAGGGGAGCCGACGTGCTGTTCTTCAGCAGCGAGTCGCTCACCGCCTCCGCGGGGGCCCCGGTGGCCGAAGAAAACAACGCGCTCAACTTCAGCCTCTCCGCCAACGAACCCGGCTTCGGCCCGCCGACCACCGGCCGGCTCTCCTTCAGCGCCTACCCCAGCGTGCTCAGCGAGGCGAGCGCAGACGCCACCTTCCTGCACGGCAAGGGGATCAAGCGCCCGTTCCTCTTCCGCGACACCGCGATCATCTACGGCAAGGCCTACTGCTCGGGATTCCAGCAAGCCTGGGAGCACCTCGGCGGCTCGATCTCCGGCTCCGTCGACTTCAAGAACGAAGACGAGTCGATCGCAAGCCAGGTCAACCAGCTGAAGAAATCCAACGCCGACTCGGTGGTGATGTGCTCGTACCCGCCGGGCGGCGCGGCGGCGGTGAAGCAGGTCCGCGACGCCGCCGTCGACCTGCCGATCATCGCCACCGGCTCGTTCGACGGCACCTACTGGCTGAAGGGCATCTCCAACACCAAAGACATCTACGTCGCCCTTAACGGCTCGTCCTACGACCCGCCCAACCAGGCGGCGGCGAGCCTGTTCGAAAAGCTGGAAAAAGCGGGAGCCGAGACCGACGTCTCCAGCGTTCTGCTCTCGGCCTACGCCGGCGGCCAGCTGATCGTCGACGCGATCGAAGAGACCGGCAGCATCGACGGCAACGCGCTCGCCGACGCGCTGGAGGCGAGGCCCCACCAGACCATCCTCGGCAAGATCTCCTTCACCAAGGACTTCCACTACGCGAACGGCAACTGGCCGATTTACGTGTACGCGAACGGCAAGCCGAAGCTGCTCACCACCATCACCCCAAGCTTCCTGCCCGAATACGGCGGCTAGTCGTAGCGTTTTCCTAAATAAAAACGCGAAGGTATCCTGTGCCCAAATGGCCAAACCCACTAAACCGGTTCGAGGCCGGCCAAGGCAATCGTCCGACATCCCCCTTGCCGGCAGCCGCAAGCTGGACCGAGGCAGCGAGGTACCGCTCTACTTCCAGCTCGCCGCGGAGCTGCACCGAATGCTGGAGCTTGGAACCTGGGAGTCCGGCGCGCGCTTTGCCACGGAGCGCGAGCTGGAGGAAGAGTTCGAAGTCTCCCGCGCGGTGATCAGGCCGGCGCTCGACCTCCTCGTCGGCGACGGCACGATCTTCCGGGTCAAAGGCTCGGGCGCCTTCGTCGCAGCGCCTCGCACCCCGGTTGAAGCGACCGGCCTGGTGAAATTGTGGGCAAGCGGCGATCGCGATCGCTCGGTGTCCGTGGCCAGCGTCCGCAAGCGCCCACCCGACCGGACGGTGTCCCAGTTCCTCGAGCTGGGCAAATCGCGAGCCGAGATCGCCCAGGTGACGGCGGTGGTCGGCACCGGCGAGCCATCGGCCTTCGTCGTCGACTCCTACTCCTCGATCTCCCGCCTTCCATGGCTTCTCCCCACCGCCGAAGCGTTTGCAAACGGCGCCAGTCTCCCCCAGCCCGGCAAACTGGAGCTCACCCGGAGCACCGTCTTGGTCGAGCACACCTTCTTCAGCGGGTGGGCGGCGTCCCAGGTGGGGTCCACAGCAGGCACTCCGGCCCTGATTGGGCGCTTCGTCCAGTTCGGCCGGACGAACGGGGCAAGGCAGGAGCACCCGCTCGAGTTCGCCCGCCTGATCTGGCGCGCCGAGACCACTCAGCTCGCCTTCGAGCTGGACTGAGCGGCGCGCCCGAGCAGCGCCCGCCGCACGAACTCGGAGAAGGCCTCGCGGTAGGCAAGGGTGAAGCGATCGGCCAGCGTGTTGACGTCGGCGTCGAGCGACAGCGACAGCTCCGGCGGCTCGACCGCCGCCGACACCGGTCGGTCCTCGGCGTAGAGACGCTCCTCGGACTCGATCGCCTCGTCGAGCGAGAGCTCGTCGAAGTCGTCGCTCAGGCCCTCGGCCCAGTAGTGCACGGACTCGGTGGCGCTGGTCGCACGCGCCGCGTGCAGCAGCCAGCGCTCGCCTTTCGCCATGACCATCCGGATCGACGTGAAGTTGGGCGCGATCACGTGGCTGTGGCCTTCGCGAAACGTGTCCCACGTTCCGTCCCCGCCAGGGTCGATCCCCATCTCGCGGCTCATCTTCACCTCGATCCCGTCGCGCTCGACCGGCAGCGGCTCGACGACCTCGGGGACCGGACCGAAGGTGTCCCTGTGCACGAAGGCGAAGTGGGCGACGTCGCGGAAGTTCTCGATCATCACCCCCAGGCCCACCGGCAGCTCGAACGGCGTCCCGTGCTTCCACCGCCCCGGGGCGGGCTCGAACCAGGGCACGGTCGGCGGCTCGCCGAGCGGCTCCTCCAGCGCGGTCCAGACCAACCCCCACTCTTCCCGCACCGGAAAGGCCGGGATCCGGGCGCGCGGCGGGATCTGATCCTGGTTGGCCAGCGAGGGGATCCGCTGGCAGGTCCCGTCGCCGCCGTCCCACTCCCAGCCGTGGTAGGGGCACTGGATCCCCTCTCCCTTCACCTCGCCCATCGAGAGCGAGGCTCCCCGGTGGGCGCAGCGGTCCGAGACGACCGCCGGCCTCCCGCTCTCGGTCAGGAAGACCGCGAGGGCCTCGCCGAGGAGGACGACTCGTCGCGGGCCGCTCTCCAGGTCCTGAACCCTGGCCACCGGCTGCCAGCAGCGCCGCAGCGCTCGTGAAACCTCCTCGCTGCTGGGCGCTCCGTTCGACGACGGCTCTTCGCTCATGGCTCTTCCTCCGGTCGTGGTCTCCACGTTCATTCGATCAACCCCTTTCACCGCTGTCCTCCCATGTAAGCGCGCAGCAGGCTGGAATCCCCCCGCAGCTCCTCGCGCTCGCCCTGGGCGCGGACCCTGCCGCCGCCGAGCACGAGGCAGCGGTCGCAGAAGTCGATCGTCCGCGCCGCGTTCTGCTCGACCAGCAGCATCGTCGTCCCCTCCTCGCGCAGGCCCGCCAGCAACTCGTAGATCAGGTCGATCGTCTTCGGCGCCAACCCGAGTGACGGCTCGTCGAGGATCAGCAGCCTCGGTTGGCCGAGCAGCGCGCGGGCGATCGCCAGCTGCTGCTGCTCGCCACCCGAGAGCCGGTCGGCGTGCTCCGAGGCTCGTTCGCGAAGGATCGGGAAGCGCTCCAGCGTCCGCTCCATCGCGGCGGCGCTCTCACCGTTGCCGCGCCCGCCCATCTGCAGGTTCTCCGCCACCGTCAGCGTCTTGAAGACGTGGCGACCCTCGGGGACGAGCGCAAGCCCGAGCCGCGCGATCCGCTCCGGCGTCATCCCGTTGACGACGCGGCCCTCGAACAGCACCTCACCTGAGCTCGGCTGCGTCAAGCCGCAGACCGCTCGCAGCACAGAGCTCTTGCCGGCCCCGTTCGGCCCGATCATTCCCACGACTTCCCCCTCGGCGAGCCTGAGATCGATGCCGTGCACGACCTCGACGCCGCGGTAGGCGACCTTGATCTCGCGCAGCTCAAGCACTTGCCGCCGCCAGGTAAGAGCTGCCCAGGTAGGCCTCGACCACGGCCGGATCGGCCTGGATCTCCGCCGGCGAGCCGATCCGCAGCGTGACCCCGTCGTCGATCACCTGCACCCGCGGGCAGAGGCTCATCACCACGCTCATCTCGTGCTCGATCAGGAGGATCCCGCAGTCGAAGTCCTCGAGCACGCCCCGCAGGATCGCGACCAGCTCCTCGCCCTCGACCTCGCTCAGCCCGGCCGCGGGCTCGTCGAGCAGCAGGTAGCGGGGCCCGGTTGCGAGGGCGCGGGCGACCCCCAGCAGGCGCTGGCTCGCCGGTGGCAACGAGCCCGCCGGAAGCACCGCCTTCTCGCGCATGCCGAGACGTGCCAACACGTCGGCGGCAACCGCGACGGCGTCTCGCCTGCCGACGCCGACTCCCATCGCACCGACGGCGACGCTCTCCAGGCCGCTCAGGTGCGGGAAGGGAAGGGCGGCCTGGAACGTGCGACTCAGACCGGCGCGGGCGAGGCGGGTTGGGGAACGGCCGCTGACGTCGGTGCCGTCCAGGCTGACCGTGCCCGCGTCGGGTGCCAGGAAACCGCTGAGGACGTTGACGAGCGTCGTCTTTCCGGCACCGTTCGGCCCGATCAACCCCAATGCCTCGCCGCGCGACAGCTTCAGGTCGACACCCCTCAGCACCCGCAGGCCCCCGAACGCCACCGCGATTCCCTCGGCGCGGAGCGAGCCGTCGCCGGCGCGCTCGGCCTTCGCCATCTCGACGGCACCGTTCGCGCCAGCCCACGGTGACTTCGCCGCTCGATCTCGGGGTCGGTTCCGGCCCAGCAAGCGACCGAGCCAGGTCAGCTCACCCGCCTCGCGGCCACCGGTGAGCCCATTCGGCATCGCGATCATCGTCGCCAGCAGGATCAGGCCCACCCCGATCGCTGCCAGCCCCGGCGTCCGGTCGATCGAGAGGACACCGAGAAGATGGGCGCCGTCTTCGACGCCGCGCAGCACCTCGCTCACGCTGGCCACCGCGATCGCCCCCAGCACCGCCCCGAAGACGCTGCGGGCGCCGCCGAGAACGAGCATCGTCACCGTCGTCACCGTCGCCCCGAAGTAGAAGGTGGTCGGATTGAGAACACCGGATTGGTGCACCGCCAGGGCTCCGCCGATCCCGCACAGCACCCCGCTGAGCGAGAATGCGATCAGGCGCTCCCCCATGACGCTGATCCCGAGCGAGCGGGCGGCCACCTCATCCTCGCGGGTCGCCTGCAGGCGATACCCCCGCGCAGACCATTTGAAGGCGAGCGCGACGACGACGGCCGCGGCCGCCCAAAGGCCGGCGGACTCGATGCTGGTCGTCCTCGGGACGCTGACCAGCCCGCTGCTCCCGCCGCTGACCGCGTCCCAGTTGGCGAGCACGTTGTAGATAACGATCAGGAAGGCGAAGGTCGAAATCGGGATCGCCAGGGTCGAGGTCCGCATCAGCGGCAGTCCGACCGCCGCCGCCAGCAAGCCGCAGGCCGCGGCGGCGATCAGGGTCGAGAGCAGCGGGCCGAGCTGGGCCGTGGCAATCAGATCGGGGAGGCCGGGCGTCTGCAGCGCGGCGAAGGCGGCCGGCAGGGTGAGCAGCGCCGCGACGTAGGCGCCGGCGCTTGCGAAGCCGAGCTGCCCGAAGGAGTAGACGCCGCTGTTGCCGATGAAGACCTGCAGGCCAAGGACGATGACCAGGTTGCAGAGGATCATCGTCACGGTGCTCCGCAAGGAAGGCGTGCCGTTGGCGCCGATCGCCACAGTGAGCGCGACAAGCGCGAGCGGAACCAGCAGCGAAATCGCGAGCGAAGACGGAGAGTGCAGTCGCACGCCTCTCACACCCGTGCCTCGCCGGTTGCGGCGCCGAGCAGGCCCCCCGGCCGGAAGATCAGGATCGCGACCGGCAGGCTGAAGACGATCGCGTCGCGGAAGGGCACCAGATCCGCCGGCAGGTAGGCCCCGAGCAGGGAGGAGACGATGCCGAGCAGCAGGCCGCCGAGCACCGCGCCGAACATCCTGCCGAAGCCACCGATCGTCACCGCGACGAAGCCGATCAGCACCGGCGTAAGGCCCATCGTCGGCGAGACCTGCCCGGTCTGCATCACCAGGAGCACGCCAACGGCCGCGGCAAGGGCGCCGCTGATCGCGAAGGAGAGCGCGATCACCCGGTCCGCGCGCACGCCGAGCAGCCGTGCCATCTCGAAGTTCTCCGCTGCCGCCCGCATCGCCAGCCCGGCGCGGGTCCGGTAGAGCAGCCAGCCAAGGCCAGCGAGGACGGCCGCCGTCAGGCCGAGGGTGAGGAACTCCAGGTTGGGCACCGAGACGGCACCGAGCTCAGTCGACTCGCTGAGCACGGCGGGGGTCGCGACCGACTGGGGGCGGGCGTTCACCGCGCCGGTGACGACGTTCTGCAGGATCGTCGCCACCGCCAGCGAGGTGACGAGCTGCGCCGACAGATCCGCATTGCGAACCGGTCGGAAGGCGACCCGCTCGGCCACGATCGCGATCAGGACCCCGGTCACCAGCGCCCCGCCCAAAGCGGCGGCGAAGGGCAGCCCGGCGAGAACGTAGAGGGCGTAGGCGGCGAGCATGATGAACTCGCCGTGGGCGAAGTTCATCATTCCCATCACCGTGTAGACAACCGTGACTCCGAGCGCGATCAGCGCGTAGAGGCTGCCGAGCGCGAGCGCATCGATCAGGTTCTGCGCCAGCTCGGTCACTGCAGCTCAAGGGTTTTGAGAGCAATGCGACGTAGGTTAAACCGGTACGGCTAAGTAGCGCTCTAAAAACGCCGGGCGCCCGGGCCTTCGGGGGTCCTTCCTCAGGCCGCTTCGCGGGAGTTCCTGAGGAAGGACCCCCGAAGGCCCACAGCGCTAAGGCGCGACGAAAGTGGCCGGATCGGGACCGATCCGGCTGTCACTGTCGAGGCCTTCGATCGTGGCCATCTCCTCGCCGGAGAGCTCGAAGTCGAAGACGTCGATGTTCTCGCGAATCCGCTCCGGCGTCACCGACTTGGGGATGACGACGTTGCCCAGCTGCAGGTGCCAGCGCAGGATCGCCTGGGCGGGCGTCTTGCCGTGGTCCTCGGCCACGCGGGCGATCGTCTCGTCATCGAGCAGTGCCCCCTGCGCGAGCGGGCTCCAGGCCTCGGTGGCTATACCGTGCTCGGAGTGCCAGGCGCGCAGGCCGCTTTGCTGTAAACGTGGGTGCAGCTCGACCTGGTTGACCGTCGGGCGCGTCTCCGTCTCCCGCTCCAGCACTTCGAGGTCCTCGATGCGAAAGTTGGAGACGCCGATCGTGCGCGCCGCCTCCTCCCTGTGAATCTGCTCGAAGGCCCGCCAGGTGTCGACGAACCGGCCCTCGGCCGGGACGGGCCAGTGGATCAGGTAGAGGTCCACGTGGTCGAGCCCGAGCCGGTCGAGGCTCGCCTCGAAGGCCTCCAGTGTCGACTCGAAGCCCTGCTGGGAGTTCCAAAGCTTGGTGGTGACGAAGTAGTCCTCCCGGGGCAGCCCCGAGGCGGCGAGCGCCGCGCCGACACCCCTCTCGTTGCGATAGGCCGCAGCGGTATCGATGTGCCGGTAGCCGGCCTCGAGCGCCAGCTCGACCGCGGCCTGGGTTTCCTCTGGCGGCACCTGGAAGACGCCGAAACCGAGCTGCGGTATTTCGATGCCGTCATGAAGCCTGAGAGCGGGGGTTGTCATCTGGGCCTGCGCCATAGGGTTCCTCTATTAATTGTCATGATAACTATTCATTGCTGTCATGAATAGTGGAAGACCCGGGACTACCCACCCGGGCCGAGATTTAAAACCCGAAGGGGCTAGCTAGTTGCGAGGCCGATGGCCAGCAGCGGGAAGGCCAGCATCACGCCGAGGTAGGCGCCGATGGCGGCCCCGGTGCGCAGGCCGGTGGTGCTCGAGCGGACCCCGGCGAAGACGCCGACGAGGAAGATGAAGGCGGCGAGGCCGAAGCCGATCCAGAAGACGTCAGGCATGAGCGCGGGCGAGGTTATCGAAACCGCCCGCCGTAGCGGGCGCCGGCACGGGCTGGCGCTGGCCGTGAGCGTCGTCCCGGGGAACTGAGCCAAGGCACCGCTGCCGGCACCGAATCGTTAGGTTGCCCGCGTGAAGCTTCTTGCCTTCAGCGACCTGCACTGCAACCTGAAACGCGCCGCACGGCTGGTCAAGATGTCCGAGAAAGCCGACGTCGTGATCGGGGCTGGAGATTTCGCCTCGGTGCACGAGGGTTTGGAGGAAACGATCGACGTCCTCTCGGCGATCGAAACGCCAACCGTCCTGGTCCCCGGCAACAACGAGACCGACGACGCCCTGCGCGAGGCCACGGCGGGTTGGGGCGCAGCGACGGTCCTCCACGGCGGTGGTGTGACGATCGCGGGTGTCGAGTTCTTCGGCCTTGGCGCCGGCATTCCGGTGACGCCGTGGGAGTGGAGCTTCGACCTCGACGAGGAGAAGGCGGCCGTGATGCTCACCCTCTGCCCACGAGACGCCGTCCTCGTCCTGCACTCGCCGCCTCACGGCCACTGCGACTCCAACGGCTCCGGCGATCATTTCGGCAGCCACGCGCTGCTGCGCACGATTGAGGAAAAGGAACCGCGCCTGGCGGTCTGCGGTCACATCCACGAGTCCTGGGGATGCAGGAGCAAGGTCGGCAAGACGCCGGTCCACAACCTCGGCCCGAAAGGGACCTGGCTCGAGATTTAGCGGCTGCCCTGGGCGGAAACGCGGTACTTGAGGTGGGTGACGCCTGGCGCTTCGATCGCATCGATCTGCTCGAGGCCGACGCCGGCGACGTTCTCGAAGAGGCGCCTGCCGCCGCCGAGCAGCAGGGGCACGACGTTGAGCTGCACTTCGTCGAGCAGGCCGGCCGCCAGGTACTGCTGGGGCGACGTCGGCACCGCCGCCGAGGGAGACGTCCTTGCCGCCCGCCGCCTCCCTGGCCTGCGCGAGCGCCGACTCGATGCCGTCGGTGACGAAGTGGAAGGTCGTGCCGCCTTCCATCTCCAGCGGCTCCCGGGCGTGGTGGGTAAGCACGAACACGGGGGTGTGGAACGGCGGGTCATCGCCCCACCACCCGTTCCAGGGCTCCTCGCCCCAGGGCCCGGGCCCGCCGCCGAACATGTTGCGGCCCATCACCGTGGCGCCGACGTCTTCGAGCGCCTCCTCGAGGACGGCGCTGCTCGCGTTGGTCTCGCCGCCCTCGCGCCCGTGCGAGCGGCGCCACACCTCCAGCTTGACTACCCACTCGTGCAGCTGCTCGCCGCCTTCCCCCAGCGGGTTCTCCACGCTCGGGTTCGGCCCGGCGACGAAACCGTCGAGGGAGATCGAGATCTGGAACCTGAGCCGGCTCATATCTGGGTGGCGACGAGGCCGACGATCGCCGCGCCCGACTTCAGGCGGCGGGCGGGCGGGACTGTTGGCCCTCGAAGAGCTTGCCGGCGCGGATCTTCGCGGCCATGTCTTTCGATTCTTCGCGGTAGGCGCTGCCGTCCTCGAACTCGATCGTCGGGTACTTGTTCTGGCCCGAGATCCGCTTCAGGTCCTCGCGCTTTCCCGGCCGCAGCGGTCCCTTGACCACCTCGTACTCGATTCCCTGCTCGTCGAGCGCCTTCTGCACCCGCGCGCACGGGTGCGCATCCATCTTGGCCCACATGACCGAACAGCGATGAAGCTTGACTGGTGGCATGGGCGCAAGCCTAACCGTTTCGGAGCGCAGGCTGTTAACGATTCAAAAAGGCGTTGGGGATCGGCAACCGGTCTGAGATACTCGTTCGTCAGACATGAGACCAGCGGGTCTACCTCCAGGTCCCCCCTATCCCTCGGTGCTCCAGGCCGTCGGGTTCTGGACGCGTCCCTTCGCGTTCCTGCGACAGTGCCGCGAGCGCTACGGAAAGCGCTTCACGATCAGGCTGCCGGCCTCGCCGCCGTTCGTGATGCTGACCGACCCGACAGAGGTGAAGGAAGTCTTCACCGCACCCCCCGACGTGCTGCGGCCGGGAGAGGGCGCGCGCGTCCTCGAGCCCATCGTCGGCACCAACTCGGTCCTCCTGCTCGATGAAGGAGCGCACATGGAGCAGCGCAAGCTGATGCTGCCGGCGTTCCACGGCGAGCGGATGGAGCGGCTCGCGGGGCTGATGGAGGAGGTGACGGCCGAAGAGCTGGCCGGCCTGCCGCGGGACACGGCGGTCGAGCTGCACCCGCGGATGCAGGAGCTCACCCTGAAGATCATCCTCCGCGCCGTCTTCGGCCTCGATCCCGGTCCCCGCTTCGACGCGATCCGGGAGCGGCTGAAGGAGATGCTCGTCTTCGGCGACCGGCCGATCAGCCTGACGCCGCCGCCGAAAGACAGCGTCGTGGCACGGGTCCTCGAACGGGTGGGGCCGTTTGCGCACTTCGTCCGCACCCAGGCGGAAGTCGACGCGCTGATCTTCGAGCTGATTGCGGAGCGCCGCCGCGAGGGCGCCGAGCGCGACGACGTGCTGGCGATGCTGCTCGAGGCCCGACACGAGGACGGCTCGCCGATGAGCGAGCAGGAGATCCGCGACGAGCTGATGACGCTCCTGGTCGCCGGCCACGAGACGACCGCGACGACCCTGGCCTGGGCCTTCGAGCGACTGGCCCAGGACCCGAGGGTGCTGGCGCGCCTGGTCGAGGCGGTCGAGGGCGACGACGACGCCTACGTCACGGCGACGATCCAGGAGACGCTGCGGATCCGGCCGGTGCTGCCGAACGTCGCGCCCCGCCTGGTCGTCAAGCCGATCGAGGTGGGCGGTTGGTCCTACCCGACCGGATGCAGCCTCGTCCTCAACGGCTACCTGCTCCACCACGACCCCGACATCTACCCCGACCCCTTCGCCTTCCGCCCCGAGCGCTTCCTCGACGAGGGGCCGGGCACCTACACCTGGATCCCCTTCGGCGGCGGCCGCCGCCGCTGCCTGGGCGCAAGCTTCGCGATGCTCGAGATGAAGATCGTCCTGCGCAGCGCGCTCAGCACGCTCACACTTCACCCCGCCGGCGAGCGCTCCGAGGTCGCGCGGCGCCGGAACATCACGGTGCGACCGTCGCGGGGCGCCCGAGCGGTGCTGTCGGAGCGTGGCCGGGCGGCTGTGGCCGCGTAACGGCAACGGGTGATCAGCAGATCTTTCATCTAGACGATTAAACGTTTAATCGTCTAGCATGACTACATGCTATTCGCCACACCCGAGATTGACCCGGATCAGGAAGCGAAGCTCAAAGAGCTCGAGCAACTGCGCCGTGAGCTAGGGAACGAGTCCGGCCGAGTCGTGCCCTGGATGGGCGCCCTGCGGCGTTCCGTGCGAGCAAGCTCGATTGAGGGGTCTACCTCGATCGAGGGGTTCAGCGTTGCCCCCGGGGTCGCGGAAGCGCTGGCCAGCGGTGCCGACCCCGGGAACGCCGCGGACGAGAACCGGCTGGCGATCTCCTGCTATGCCCGTGCCATGGACCACGTCGGCGCGATGGCAGCCGATCCCAACTTCCGCTGGCACGATCGAGTCATTCTCGACCTGCATTTCGACGCCTGCCATTTCCAGAGGGACAAGAGCCCGGGCAACTGGCGCACAGGGCCAATCGGGGTCACCGGGGAGGATGGCTCACTCGAGTTCCGCGGCCCGAACGCCGACCAGGTCCCGGAACTGATGGCTGAGGTTGTCGACTGGCTCGCCCGGGGAGATCTCGACGCCAATGTCGTCGTCCGGGCAGCAATGGCCCATCTTCACGTCACCTCGGTGCACCCGTTCGAGGACGGCAACGGGCGCGTCGCGCGAATAGTGCAGTCGCTGGTCCTTGCCCTCGAGGGATTGATCTCCCCCGAGTTCTCCTCGATCGAGGAGTACCTGGGAAACAACACTCCCGCCTACTACAAGGCCCTAAGAGACACCCAAGGCGGCGGCTACCAGCCAGAGCGCGATGCCTCGGGATGGATCGACTTCTGCATCGAGGCCCACCTGGCCCAGGCCCACCAGCGCCTCGCCCAGATCAAGACCGCAGCCGCCCGCTGGACCCTCCTCGAACAACTGGTCGAGGACCGAGGCTGGCCGGACCGCCTCGTGATCGCTCTGGAGCAGAGCCTGCTCGGTGGCACCGATCGCGCGAAGTACGCCGTAGAGGCCGACGTATCGGCCGCCACTGTCAGTGCCGACTTCAGGCGCCTCCTCGACGCCAGGCTGGTTGAGCAAAAGGGGCGTGGGCGGAGCACTCGGTACCGGGCGAGTGGGGAGCTGCGCGAGCGAGTGACGCAGGAGCTCGGTAGGCCGACAGACCCTAGTGCTTCTTCTTCACCTTGAAGGGGAAGCTGGCTGGCGTGGGATCGGCCGCTCCGGCGCTCACGGCCTTGACCGTGAACTTGTGTTTGCCCAATTTGACCTTATAGGTCTTGGGCGAGGTGCAGGGCGCGAAAGCTCCTTTGTCGAGCTTGCATTTGAAGGTCGCCCCGGCGGTGCTGGACGAGAAGCCGAATTTGACTTTGACCTTTTTCTTGTCGGTCTTGATGACCTTTTTGGGATGGATGCCGAGGACGGTGTTGGGCGGCGGCACCACGCGGTAGCTGACGCTCTTGCTCGCTGAGCCGCCGTCGGTGTCTTTGGCCTCGACTTTGAAGGTGTGCTGCCCGAGCGTCGCCGTGTCGAGGGCTGCGCCGTTGGCCACCGGGCCAGCGCAGGAAGTCACGCCCGCGCTTTCGGAGGCCGTGCAGGAATACGCGGCGGTGACCACCTGGCCCTTGACGAAGGTGGCGCCATCGCCGGGAGATGAGATCGAGATCGAGGGCGGGGGCGTGTAGGTGATCTGCACCGTCGGCACCGCCGCCGGGGAGGCCAGCACAAGACTGCCACCGGCTGGCACGAGCGAGGAGCCGCCCCCTCCGCCGCCGCCGCCAAACAGGTTGCAGCCAGCGCCTCCGCCGCCGCCGCCGTAGAGCCCTCCTGCGCCGCCTCCTCCGCCGCCGCCGGCGCCGATGCTGCCGCCGCCGGCAGCGCCCGAGCCCAGCGTTCCTGCTTCGGCGATGCCGCTGCAGCCGGAGCCGCCCGAGCCGCCTTCGGTGGGAGTGCCTGCGCCCCCACCGCCGTTTTCTTCTGCGGTGCCCCCGGCGCTGCCCGCGTCACCGCCTGCGGCACCGGTGGTTTCCATGCCGGTCCCTCCTCCGCCGCCACCGCCGGCCGCGACGATCAGGCGGCGCTCGGGGGCCAAGCCGGCCGCAATCGGCGCACTGCGGACGTCCGAGGCGCCGCCGCCCCCCGCGCCGCCGTTGAAGCCGCCTCCGGCGCCGCCGTTGAAGCCGCCCGCCCCGCCTCCGGCGCCGACACCGCCGACGACGACGTAGAGCGTTTGCCCGGGACTCACCGACAGAACGCCGCCGACCTGGGCGGCTGCGCCGCCGGCGACTGCGCTTTCCCCGCCGTGGCCACCGATCGCGACTACATGAACTCTCGAGACGCCCTCGGGCACGACGAAGGACTGCTCACCGCCGGTGAAGTTGAAGGTGACACTCGCTGCCCGCGCGGGCGCGGCGGTCCAAGCCAGCGCCAAGACCACCGCAGCGAGACCGAGCAGGGTCGCCGCCCGGCCGGGCCGGGGGATTGAGAGGCCGGAATGATGCTGAGCTCGAGCCACCACGAGTCAAGCGACCCTGACACAAGGACTGGATGAAGTCAATGAACCAGTCCGCCTCGGCTATAGAGTGAGCCTCGAATGAGGGCGGTGGCCTGCCAGCACGGCGAGCTCGACTTGGTCGACCGCCCTGAGCCCAAGCCTGGGTCCGGCCAGGTGCGGATCGAGGTCACCCGCTGCGGGATCTGTGGATCGGACCTGCACGCCCGGCACGGGATCGACCAGTGGGCCGATCTGGCCCTGAAGCTGAACTACGACCGCTTCGGCCGCTCCGATCAGCAGCTCGTCTTCGGACATGAGTTCAGCGGCCGCGTCGCGGAATACGGGCCGAAGTGCAGAGAGGACCTGGCCAGCGATACCCCGGTCGTCGCGCTTCCCCTGCTGCGCGGCGAGAACGGAGTCGACACCACCGGCCTCTCCCAGCACGCGCCGGGGGCCTACGCGGAGCAGGTGCTCGTCCAGGAGTCGATGATGATGCCGGTGCCGAACGGCCTGGACCCCGCCGTGGCGGCGCTGACCGAGCCGATGGCGGTCGCCCTGCACGCGGTTCGCCGCGGCGAGGTCGGCAAGCGGGACGTGGCGATCGTGATCGGCTGCGGCCCCGTCGGCCTCGGCGTGATCCTGATGCTGAAGGCGACCGGTGTTCGCACCGTCGTGGCCAGCGACTTCTCACCCGGACGGCGGGCCCTCGCGGAGCACTGCGGAGCCGACGTCGTCGTCGACCCGTCGCAGGACTCCCCCTACGAGCCGCACGGCGATCCCGGTTGGCTGACAAGCGCACCGGACGCCTTCGACCTCGCGATCGGCACGCTGGAGAAGCTCGACCGGCTGCCGTTCGGCTGGTGGCACGCCTGGCGTTTGGGAGAGAAGCTCGGCCTCGCGCCAAAGCGTCCAGTGGTCTTCGAGTGTGTGGGCGTTCCGGGCGTGATCGCGCAGATCGTCGACTCCGCTCCGCTCTTCTCCCGGGTCGTCGTCGTAGGCGTCTGCGTCGGGACCGACTCGTTCACGCCGGCGATGGCGATCAACAAGGAGATCGACCTGCGGTTCGTCCTCGGCTACACCCCACTCGACTTTCGCGACACCCTCCACCTGCTCGCCGAGGGCGAGGTCGACCCACGGCCGATGATCACCGGCACGGTCGGCCTCGCCGGCGTCGAGGGAGCCTTCTCGGATCTCGAGGACCCCGAGAAGCACGCCAAGATCCTGATCGACCCGTCGCTTGCCTGAGCGGCGCTTAGCGACCTCGCTCCTCGCGGAACATCCGCAGCGCATGGGCTCCAGCCGGGTGGGAGCGGAGCTCGTTCACCTTTGCTGCCATCCGGGCCGGCAACACCTCGGGCTGGGGCAGCGGCACGCCGTACTCGGGTGGCATCAAGACCGCCGCCGCGAGCGCGGCGAAGGCGAGGTCGGCAGCGGTGAAGCTCTCGCCGCAGAGGAAGGGGCGCCCGTCGGCTAGACGCTCGGCCACCTCGTCGAACGTGGCCCTGACGGCGACTTCCGCGCGCGCCGCCGTCTCCCGGCTCACGTCGAGGACGCGATCGATGATCCGCGCCGCAACCGGATAGACGAGCGGCAAAAGGCGTCGTTGCCAGGCGGGCACGCCCGTGCATCCGTAGTCGCGAGCGAGGTCGCCGCGGCCGCGCAGTTCGTAGTACATCCAGAGTCGGCCCTCAGGCCCGAGGCGCTCGTCGAAGTCGCGCTGCAGAGCTCGCACGTCGGCAGCGACCCGCGGATCCTCGGGGAAGAGCCGCCGCGCGGTAGGGGCCTGGGCGCTCGCCGCCTCGAGGATGTCGGCGGACTCGGCGAACACCCGCCCATCCCAGACGAGAACGGGCGCCGTCCTGCCACCCCCGGCACGCCGCACCGCCAGGATGTGGAAGACCTGCAGATGCGCCCGCTCGCGGTATGGAACTCCCGTTCTATCGAGCGCCCAGCGCGCCTTCTCGCAGAAGTGGCTGATCGGGATCGTGATCAGGACGTTCTCATCGCCGGCCGTCTGCTGGTTGTAATTCGGCCGTGTCACCACCAGGACGGAATGTAGCCGCTGGTCGCCATGCCCGAAGAGGCGTCGGGAAGGTGCGATCGAGCCAGGGGCATCGACTAGGCGCCGACGGGCGAACCGCAGGAACACAGCAGCAAAAGGAGGAACGCGCCTGACAGGATTCGAACCTGTGACCTTCGGTTTCGTAGAACGATCCGGCCCTTTGGAAGCCTGCCGCTCTGGAGAGCGGTTTCCGCCGTAGAAGCCCTGCTGGCAAGCGGATTCGCCATCAACCGAAGCACCCCGCTCGATACCGCCCTCCGCCCTTCTTCGCCCTTCTCAGAAGGGCGGAATCGGGGCGCTGACTAGAAGTCCCGAAACGCCGCCCGACTAGAGACCTCTCCGCGCACCGGGCTGTGAATAGCCGCCGTGGAGGTGGCCGGGATAGGGTCGGCGCATGAAGACATGGCTCAAGATCGGCTACTTCACCGACTCTCAGGAGGCGTCGCCGGACTACTGGCTGGAGCGGACTTGGGTGAGCGACGGCCCTGGACGTGCCTCTCCCCGGTGGCGGACTCACGACAGGCCAACCCAAGACCAGGAGTACCCGCCCTTCGGTCCCCAATATGAGGTCGGAGATCGCCTCGTCCTCTACATCACCGAGCGAGGTAAGTGCCCGGCGATTCTCGAGGTCGTCGCAGCCCCGCGTTGGGACCCAGGCTGGGTGGACGAGGCTCATCCCGGAGAGGGCGAGCGGTGGGGAGTCGTCACCGACGTAAAAGGCATCTGGTCAATGGGCCTCGACGGTGCGCCGGACTTGCAGGACATCGGCGTGGCGCCAGCCTCCATCCAGAGAAAGGGGCATGTCTCGCTTGAGGACTGGCAGTACGCGCTAGCCGAGAGCCTGATCGGCGGGAAGACTGCCGGGGGCAAATCGAAACCCCCTGCCCCAACCAGCGTTGACGTGCCCGTTGAGGCCGGCAACGTCGAGGGATATGAAGTCATGCCTGCGCCCGACGTCAAACGGGCAGTCCGTCGCGAGTCGATGCTGGTCCGCGACTACAGCGACTTCCTCAAGGCAAAAGGCGACAAGGTGTCGCGGAACAAGCTGTCGCCGCCTGGCGCCTCCCACCCGCTCTACAGCGATCTGTTCAACGAGACACGCGGCCATCTGATCGAGGCGAAGGCAGGCACGTCCAGAGGGGACATTCGCATGGCCATCGGCCAGTTGGCCGATTACGCGCGTTTCATCGACCCCGTGAAGCGTCGCGCCGTTCTGCTGGAAGCGAAGCCTCACCCAGACCTGCTCGCCTTGCTCTCCTCGCAGGACATCGCGGTGATCTGGCGCAGCAGCACCGGGTTCGCCGACAACGCCGGAGGCGAATTCACCTAACCCGGCGGTCGTATGTGCAGGACCGCCCTGTAAGCCCTATCGGACCCACAGGGCTCCCCTTCCCCCGGCCGAGCCTGCACGCCAGCGAGCGTGGCGGAAATCCCGCCTCGACGGCTGTCTCTACCCAGCCCCGAAGGTCCGGGTCTTCCTTGCAAGCCCCGAAAACGCCGGACCTCCTTGCAAGCCCCGCTAGACGGCCCGAGTACAGACACCGTATGTGACCTCGAACTGGTCGAGCGTATGTGCCCCCGAAAAGGGGTGACCGTATGTACCCCCTTCGCTTGCGTGCATATTCAGTCGGCACAGCCCCCGCGAGCTGGCGGCGGACATCACCCGAGCAAGTGACGCAAGATCCTTATTAGAGATTGCTGGCGTCGTCGTCGGACTCGAACTTAAAACCGCCGATGATGGTGCTGCCAGGGTCCCATCCCAAGCCGTCGAGCAGTTCTTCCGGTGAGACGCCGAGGGCGCCCGTGAGCTTGATAAGCGTGTCCACGCGGGCGACCCGTTCGCCGCGCTCCAACTGACCGACTGCCGTGCGGTGAAGCGAGGCGCGCACCGCTAGCTCTTCCTCGCTCGGCTTCCGAACGGCCCTGCCGCTCTCGCGGGCAGTTCAGAAGTCGAGCCGGGCGCAATGCTCGATGCGGGAGTCGTCAACTCTCCTCAGACGGATGAGGCTCGCGCCTAACCACCGTCCTACGGTCCCTGTTCGCCTAGGGGCGACTTGAGCGCAGCATAGCCAAGAAGGCTTTCAGGCACGGGCAAAAGGCGGTCGCCGACCAGGCTCCGCGCCGTCTAGAATCCCGAATCTGCATCGTGGCCGCATCCGTGAGGCCGACAGAGGGTCTGGCCACGATTTGCAGAACAAGCGCCCGTAGCTCAGTTGGATAGAGCGTTGGTCTACGAAACCAAAGGTCACAGGTTCGAATCCTGTCGGGCGCGCTATCCGGGCATTTGATCAGCGTGGCCCGGCCTTTAGGTAGGACGAGTACTAGCCATCTACGAGGCGAAAATCCACCTGCGGATCGCCGTCAACCTCCAAGACAATCCGCGCGGGTGAGCTTACATCGGTGCCGTGCGGTACCACCTCCACAATCTTCATCTTCGGCACCGGATTCTCGGTGAATCCGAGATGAAGCTCCTGGCCGAAGACTGTTATCGAGAGCGACTGTCTCACAATGGTGTTTTCCTCAGCCAGCCGATCAGGTAGGCCCGGGATCTCAGATGGGCTTTTGACCTCAACAGTCATCTGTCCGACCGTGACCGTACCGCCACCCTCGCGAACGATTTCGGCAGCTTTCTCCGCAGCAGCTATGTCTCGCCAGTAGAACTCGTCTGGCAGCTCGATTCGTTGACCCGTGTGCTCTTCGAGGAGGACGAGGTCCTCGTAGAACTCCCTGAGCTGACGTAGCCGAGCGGTCATCTCATCGCTGAGACCCCGGCCGCCAGGGGGTCCAGAAATCTCCCCGTTCTCTGGGAACAGGTCTTCACTTGCAAGCGTGATATGCGTCTGTTCGTCAAAGGCCAACAGCAGTGCGGCTGCTCTCGCACTTTCGCTAGGGCTTGACGACGGTACTCCGTGGAGGTTGACGCTTGCCAGCATTCTCGGCTTCTCCAAGAGCTCGATGTTGATTTCGACGAGAACCTTTCCGGCAAACCCAGCAAACGAAGCTGCCGCACCGGGCGGCGGGGGAACGGGCCTTAGATCAACCTCAAACGCCATCCTTTCGTCGGGAGTGTGAATCTCCATTACCAACGGGATGGTGTCGCCCGGAGAAAGGCTGGCTTCAGTCGGGCCTGTCTCTTCGAGGCCTTTTCGGAAGAGCTTCGGGGCGTGCATCTGAATCTGCGCACCCTCGCGGACGATTGCCTCTTGCCCTTCGGCGAGTGCTTGCACAGCCGCGCGTCGTGCCTTTTGTCCCTTCTCATCGGCCTTGAACGAAAGGGTTGGCCCTTGGACGTCCGCTCCCTCGCGGGGCCAAGCAGCCACATGTAGTCGGGTGCGGGTATCCCCGACCGACATCATCATGTATGGAAGGTCGTCCCACTTAGGTGCCGGAGTCTCGGCTCCGCCGCTAGCCGTCTGGTAGGCGAAGTCGGGATCGGTCTCCTCGGTGAATTCCGCGATGGATTTCGCCCGCTCGACTAGATCCGGTGCGTCCTCAAGCTTCCCACCAGACTGGATCGCCCGATTGAGAGCATCGAGAGCCGTGTTCTGTGTTGAGCCGAAGAAGCGGCTTCGCAGATCGTCGTGCTGGTTCAGCAGGCGAACGAGATCGCTCAGGGTCCACGCCTTGACCCGGACACCCTTCTCCTTGGCAGGTGTGGCTAGCTTGTCCCGGTAGCTACTCTCGACCTGCTGCGAAAAGTCGCGAGGGAAGACGAAGATCACGTCCGACGGCTCCCAACGCTCGATGGAGTCCTCCAGGGACTTTTCGCATTCGCCCCAGTTGATTTGGTTCGGGTAGTGCTTTGCCTGCCAGACGACCGCCTCGGTGCCCTCAGTTGAAGGTTTGATCGTGTCCGCCCCGCCATCGGGGGTGGTCAGGCGTTTCACATCCGGGTCTTCGCGATGGGCCAGCTCGTACGTCAGTTGCTCAAACGCCTCTGACGTCATTGCCTTCAACTCGGCTTTGAGCAGCGCGTCGCGCTCAGAACTCCCTTCTGCCATTACGGCAGCTTAAGAGACGAGGCAAGGTTGCTATCCAACCGGACTTGGAGGGTTAGGTTTCGTCGGTGGTTGAGCGAATGCGGAGTACGGCGTGAATGGTGGCAAGATAGACGTAGAAGGCCCACCGCAGCCACGTCACTCGGTCGTAGTCGCCACGCTGGTCGCGGTTGTTATGCCGAATGGCGAAGCCGTTGGCGATGTTGAACAGCGCGCCTTCATCAGCCTTCAGCATGGACTCCTTCACGTCGCCCCGGATTGCCTCCAGAACATCCGCCAAGTCGCGGACCGCGTGTCGCCGGTCGTCCACCGTCGCGCCCCGTGCCCGGAACCGGCTCACCGCCACGTCTATCTTCGAGGTGACAAGATCGTGTTCGGTCCCATCCGGGACCGGCGCGTCAAGTAGCTGGTCGAACTCGGGGTTCCCAATCTCGACAACTTGGCCGTGCCCGTCGAGCTTGTACGCCGGGTCCCCAAGGCAGAGGACTTCGTTTAGCTCGCGGCGGTAATCAACCTGTCCTTCGACTCGGTTGAACTCGGAGTAGTGCCAGCCACATTCGCCGTAATCGTGATAGCTGCCGCCCACGCCCTTCGAGACCAGATCATGGAAAACCTCAACCACGTCGAACAAAGTGTCTTCGTCCCAGTCCAAGTATGAGGCGGAGATGGGATCGCCCGCTGCCCAGGTCGGAGGCTGCGTCCAGTACGGCCAGACCCGTTCGCGCATGATGACGCGCTCGAAGTAGACAGATGGATTGTGGCCGAGGGTCCCAGGGCTATCGCCGTCCACGCATTCGATGCCGAACGCCTCTTGGAAGTAGCCCCGTTCCCGCAGGCTGTCGAAAGCCGCGATCACCATCTTCCGCAGCTTCTCAAAGGGCAACGGCTCCACCCTCGGGCCGCGACCCAATCGCTCGGAGAAGTACTTGCGTGGAGCCGGAAGTTCAGACATTGCAATCCGAGAGTAGACAGCCGCGCGGCGCGGGCTTGGGACTTTGGAAGGGCGGAATCGGGGCGGAGCGCCAGATGACCGACCCAGAGACACGCCCGAAACCTGGTCAATAGCGGGGAGCTCCCCGGCTGTGCCGATTTAGCGAGCGTCGCCTTCGTAGACCGACGCTCTATCCAACTGAGCTACAGGCGCGGGTTGCCGGGGGAGAGCCCGGAGGGGCGATTCTAGGGACTTGGGGGCGTGGTTAGGCGGCTTCCGGCTCGGCGGGCTGGTTCAGCCGGACGTGCCACTGGACCGTGGCGCCGGCCACGGGGTCGCCGGAGGCGTCGGTGAGCTCGACCTCGCAGGGGAAGACGACCTTGCCCTCGGCGTCGAGGGTGGCGAGGGCCTCGGCCGGATCGACGCCCAGCTTGGCGCGGGCCTCGATCGGGCCTTTGGCGACCTTGACGTAGGAGATCTCGGCGCTGCGGGCAAGGGGGGTCACCTCGCCCATTCGCTCGGCGAAGGCGCCGACGAAGGCGGCGCCCGAGGCCGTCTCGGCAACTGTGAAGAGGGCTCCCGCGTGCTGGGAGCCGACGTGGTTGGTCAGCTCGTCGCGCTCGGGCAGCACGACGACGGCCTCGCCCTCGGCGACGCTCGTGATCTCCAGGCCCAGATAGCCCGCGAAGGGCACGGCCTGGGTCATGCCCTGGGCGATCGCGTCGTAGAACTCGCTCATCGCTCAGCGGCCCTCGAAGGTCGCGTGGCCCGGGGCGCCGTGCTCGAGGAAGGTCTTGACGGCACGTTTCAGGTCCTCGGTCGCGAAGAGGTCGACGGCGTCTTTGCGAATTGCCTCGTCGGCGGCGGCGATGCCGCCCTCGCGGAAGCGGCGCAGGACGAGCTTCGTCATCGCGTGGGCCCTGGTCGGCCCGGCTGCCAGCTCGGCGGCGAAGGCGCGCGCCTGCTCGTCGAAGTCCTCGTCCTCGAAGACCCGGTTGACGACGCCCCAGCCCGCCAGCTGATCGGCGCCGAAGAGCTCGCCGGTCATCACGAACTCACCGGCACGACCGCTGCCGGCGCGCTCGGCGAGCCGTTGGGTGCCGCCCATCGACGGAGTCAGCCCGACCACTTTCTCGACCAGGCCGAACTTGGCCGAGCGCGCGGCGAGGATCAGGTCGCAGCCGAGCGCGAGCTCGAAGGTCCAGGTCAGGGTGAGCGCGTGAGAGGCGAAGACGACCGGCAAAGGCAGCCGTTCGAGTCGCTCCACCAGGTCGATCGACTCGTCCCAGAGCTCGGTCGCCCGCTCGGGCGTGAGCCCGTCGAACTCGGCGACGTCGACCCCACCGGAGACGACGCGCCCCTCGGCCCGGAACAGCAGCGCCCGCGGCGGGTCTGCCTCGGCCGCCTCGATCGTCGCCAACAGGCCCTCGAACATCGCCCGGTTGAAGAGGTTGAGCGGCGGGCTGTCGATGGTCGCAATCGCCAGGCCCCCGTCGCGTTCGAGTCGGATGGACACGGCGGAAACCCTACTGCGCTTCAGGGCACGCGGTGGACCTCGAAGAGGTTCGTTCCCAGCTCCTGCTCCGGCAGCCCGGCGGTGATCGCGATCAGCTCGCCGGAGGCGGCGATGCCGTGCTCGCCCGCGAGCTTGGCGCAGTCATGAAGCAGGCCGCGCACGTCGGTCTCGTACTCGTTCAGCACCGCGGTCACGCCGAAGAGCAGGTTGAGGCGGCGCACGGTCTCGATCCGCGGCGAGACAGCGAGCACCGGCACGTTCGGCCGGTGGGCGGAGACGAGCCGCGCCGTGCGCCCGCTGGTGGTCGGCACCACCAGGGCGGAGAGGCCCAGCCTGTAGACGGCTCCCACCGCTCCCCAGGCGACCGAGTCGGCAACCTCCTGGGTCGCCTGCTCGGTGCGGCTGAAGAGCCACTCGCCGTAGGGCAGGTCGGGCTCGGTGGCGTGGGCGATCCGGTCCATCACGCGCACCGCCTCGATCGGGTGGTGGCCAACCGCGGTCTCCTCGGAGAGCATCACCGCGTCGGTGCCGTCGTAGATCGCGTTGGCGACGTCGGTCACCTCGGCCCGCGTCGGCCGCCGCGCGGTAACCATCGAGGCCAGCATCTGGGTCGCCGTGATCGCCGGCTTGGAGCGCTTGCCGGCGGCGCGGATCAGCCGCTTCTGCACGACCGGCACCTGCGCCAGCGGCAGCTCGATCCCGAGATCGCCGCGCGCGACCATGATCCCTCCGGTCGCCGCCGCGACGATCTCCTCGGCGTTCTCGGCCGCCTGCTGCTTCTCGATCTTCGCGATCAGGGGGATGTCGGCGCCGAGCTCGCGCAGCCGCTCGCTCACCGGCTCGAGGTCGGCGGCGCTGGAGACGAAGGACACCGCCAGCAGGTCGACACCCTGCTCGACCGCAAACTCGACCCAGCCGAGATCGCCGGCCGTCGCCGCCGGGGTGCTGACGCCGGGCACGTTCATCCCCTTGTGGGAGGAGAGCGTGCCGCCGACCTCGACCTCGCAATCGACGCCGCCGTCCTCGGCCCCGCGCACCCGCAGCCGGATCGAGCCGTCGGCGAGGTAGACCGGCTCGTTCTCTCGCAGCGAAGCGACCCCGGGCCAGGTGACCGGGATCGTCTCCCGGTCTCCCTCGACGTCCCGCGGGGTCAGCTTCACGTGCATGCCGGTCTCCAGCTCGGCGACGTCGTCGCGCAGCTCGCCGATCCGCAGCTTCGGCCCCGGCAGGTCGCCGAGCACCGCCACCTCGCGCCCGGCCTGCTCGGCCGCCGCGCGGATCGTCTCGATCGTGCGCGCGTGGCGGTCGCGATCGGCGTGGGAGAAATTGAGCCTCAGGACGTCGGCGCCGGCCTCGATCACGCGGGTGAGAACGCCCGGGTCCCAGCTCGCCGGCCCGACCGTCGCGATGATCTTGGTCCGCCTGCGACGCTCCATGCGTATGACTGTAGAGCGTGCTCAGACCATGACATCGATCTGTGTAACAATGGACGTGTGAGTACCGTTGCAGAGCGCCCCGCCGGCGCCGAGGAACCGGCCTTCCCGGACCTCGTCGGCGAAGCGCCACCCTCACCCGCCGGCCCGATAGAGCCGGCCGAGGCAACGGCGCTCCCCAAACCGCCCGTCGTGCCGTTGCCCCGCGTGGCCCAGATGCTGCGCTTCAACCAGCGCCAGATCGAGTACGTCTTCGGCTCGCGGCGTCGCCTCGGCGACGTCTTCCGCATGCGTACGGCCATGCCAGGCGGCCCCGTGGTCACCAGCCACCCCGACCACGTGCGCTCTCTCTTCACCGCCAAGCCCGAACAGGCGCTGTCACTGACCGGCGAGTCCCCGCTGCGCCCGATCCTCGGCACGCGCTCGGTCCTGACCGCGGTCGGGCCGCGCCACATGCGCCAACGCAAATTGCTGTTGCCGCCCTTCCACGGCGAGGCGATCGAGCGCTACACGGCGATGATCGCCGAGGCGACCGAACGCGAGATCGACACCTGGCCGCTCGACCGCCCCTTTTCGCTGGCACCCCGCATGCAGGCGATCACGCTCGACGTGATCATGGCCGGGATCTTCGGCATCGAGGGCCGGCCCGAGCGCGGCACCCCCGAGCACCGGATGCGCTTCACCGTCAAGCATCTGGTCGCCGCCTCCACCTCTCCCCTCGCCCAGGTCGGCGAACTGATGAACATGACCCGGGAAGAGGCGGTCGGCCTGACCAAGCTCGGTGTCGAGCTGCTCGACCGCCCGACCTACGCGGTGATCGAGGCACGCCGCCGCGACGAGCACCTCGAGGACCGCCGCGACATCCTCTCGCTGCTGCTGCAGGCGCGGACCGAGGAGGGCGAGGCGATGGACGACAAAGAAGTCCGCGACGAGCTGCTCACCCTGGTCCTCGCCGGCCACGAGACGACCGCCAACTCGCTTTCGTGGGCGTGGGAGCGGCTGGTACGCAACCCTGTCGCCCACGAGGCCCTGCGCGAGGCCGTCCGCACGGACGAGGGCGCCGAGGAGCAGGTCGAGGCGACGATCGTGGAGACGATGCGCTCGCGGCCGGTCGTGCCGTTCATCGGCCGGCGGGTCACCGTCCCCTGGCAGCTCGGCGAGTACGGCATCTCCGCCGACACCCCGGTCGGGATGAGCATCCTGCTCGTCCACCACCGCGAGGACCTCTACCCCGAGCCCTTCGAGTTCCGCCCCGAGCGCTGGCTCGGTCGCAAGCCCGGGACCTATGAGTGGATCCCCTTCGGCGGCGGCATCCGCCGTTGCCTCGGCGCCGCCCTGGCGATGGCCGAGATGCGCGTCGTGCTCGAGGCGACCGCCCGCCGCCTCGACCTCGAGGCGGCGGAGCCCGAGCCCGAGCGCGCCCTGCACCGCAACGTGACGATGGTCCCCGCCCGCGGCGGCCGGGTCGTCCTCCGCGCTCGCCGCTGAGTCAGCGCGACAGCGGCCGGCCGCGCCAGAGCTGGGCCAGCCCCCGGAGCGAGACCGCCGCCCAGACGGTCTCCAGGAGGAGGAAGCCCCACTGGCGCTCCTCCCAGGCGAGCACCGCGAGCACCGCCGAGCCGAGCAGGTTGAGGACGAGGTAGGCACGCGAGTGCTGGTCCATGGCGCCGAACTGGGCAGCGGCGAAGGCGCTCAGGATGAGCAGCGCCCCGATCACCTGCACGAGCTGGTCCACTCGGGAATTCATAGTCCTTTGGGAGCCAGCTGGAGGTCTGCAAGACCATCGTTCCTATCCTGGGCATGTGGGCAGCCTGGAAATCGCGCTCGTCGCGCTCGCCGTCACGCTGGGTGTTTACGCAGCCCTTGTCTGCTGGCTGATCCTCGTAGGCCGACACAGGGAAGCGAGAACTCTCGCCCGCTTCATCCCCGACTGCCTGATCTTCTTTCATCGCCTGCTCAGCGACGACCGTGTCCCGCGCTCGCGCAAGCTTGCGCTCGTCTGCCTGCTCGGATACCTGGCGCTGCCCGTTGACGTGATTCCCGACTTCATCCCGGTGGCCGGCCAGCTTGACGACGCGATCCTCGTTGCGGTCGTGTTGCGCTTCGTGCTTCGCGGCGCCGGCACGAAGATGCTCGACGAGCATTGGCCCGGGCCGCCAGAGAGTGGGCGGCTGCTAGGCAGACTCGCCGGACCGGGTCCCAAATAAGAGCTCGATCTGGGCGAATGACCGGCAGCAATCGTCCGTTTAGGCAGATCTCTGCGGTTAGCTTTTGCCTATCTGGCGTGGCAACTTCGGCGCACTCCCTGTTTTGGTATTGACTGATTGTCATCAGGAAACAGGGTGCGACGAAGGCTACCCCGGAAGGTTAGGAGGCTCAGTCCATGGGGAGGAACGGTTCGTGCGGACGCGCGGGTGCCGGGGCGACCGGCAGATCCAACTCATCGCGAGGCGCACGATCGCGGAACGCTCGCTATCCGAAGCTGAAGCCGGGGCCGGGACTTTCGGCGGAGGACGTCGCCGCGCACCAGCGCGGCCGGCTGCAGGAGGCGATGGTCGAGCTCGTCGCCGAGCACGGCTACAACGGCTTCGCCGTGGCGACGTTGAGCAACCACGCCAGCGTCTCGAAGCGAGATTTCTACAAGCATTTTGCCGGCAAGGAGGAGTGCTTCCTCGCCACCTATGACAGCATCGTCAGCCGCTCGGTGCACGGGATCCTTGCCGCCGCCGAGGGCGAGGAGGAGTGGTGTGAGCGGCTTCGGCTCGGGTTCCTCGCCTTCGCCGGCCAGATCGCCAGCAGTCCCGACGCGGCGCGACTGGCCCTGGTCGAGGTCTTCGCCGCCGGCCCCATCGCGGTCGAGCCGATGTTGCATACGAGCCGGCTCTTCGAGGCGCTGGTGGCGAAGAATTTCGCCTTCGCCGACGGGACCCCCCGGCTGCCGCGACTGGTGGTGAAAGGCATCGTCGCCGGCGGCGGCCGGATGGCGCGGGCGCGGCTGCTCTCCGGACACATGCAGGAGCTGGCACTCGACGGGGGCGAGCTGCTGGATTGGGCGCTCTCCTTCCATGACGACGACGTCGTCCGCCTGCGCGGCCTCGGGGTCGCGGGGGCGCCGCCGTTACCCGCGGCCACCGCCGAGATGCCGCTGGTGGACGAGCGCGCGCTGATCCTGGCAGCGACGGCGGGGCTGGCGAACGAAGGGGGGTACGCGACACTGACGGTGCCGCGGGTCCGCGCCACCGCTGGTGTCTCCAGGCGCAGCTTCGATGCCCACTTCGAGGGGGTGGCGGATTGCTTCCTGGCGACGCTCGAGATGCTCGGCGGCCGCACCCTGGCCGCGGCGGCGCCCTTCTACCTCACGGCCAACGACTGGGCGAGCGGCGTCCACCGCATGATCGCCAGCCTCTGCCGGCGCCTCGCCCGCGACCCCACCTTCACCAGCCTCGCCTTCCCCAAGGTCTTCTCGCCAGGCCTTGAGGCGATCCAGTGGCGCAGCGAGATGACCGCCAGGCTGGCGACGATGCTCCGGCGGGGAGCCCCGCCGGAGCGGCAGCCGAGCAGGTTCGCGGCAGAAGCATCGGTCGGGGCGATATGGGGAGTGATCCACCACTTCGTCGCCATCGGGCGCGGCGCGCAGCTGTCGATCGCGGCGCCGATGCTTTCCTACATCGCACTTGCTCCGGCCCTCGGAGGGGCGGCGGCGGTCGACGTGATCCTCGCCGAGGACGGTGAGAAGGCGGACGTTGACCTCACTCCGGGCGCTGGGAATTTCCAACACTCAATAGATAGGAACCGTTTTACCTGAACGCTTGTTTCGTTCTGTGTAGAGCTGGATCCTCACACGGTGCGGCGCAGGGGAGCCGTTATGCGGCACTGGGAGCGCCGCAAGGGAGAGCGAGGGGCCGGATCCGGAGGATTCGGGTCCGGCCCCTCGACAACACCTCGAACAAGGAGATCAAGGAAGCGAAATGCCCGAGTTGACCATTCCCAACATCACCCTGCACGACGGCGTCGAGATTCCACGGCTGGGCTTCGGCGTCTTCCGGGTGCCACCGGAGAAAACCCAGAGTGCCGTCGAGCTGGCGCTCGAGTCCGGCTACAGGCACATCGACACCGCGGCCGCCTACCACAACGAGAAGGGCGTCGGCGCTGCCCTCGCTGCTTCGGGACTGCCGCGTGAGGACTACTTCGTCACCACCAAGCTGTGGAACTCACAGCAGGGCCACGACTCGACGCTGGCGGCCTTCGAGGCGAGCCTCGATCGGCTCGGTCTCGACCATGTCGACCTCTACCTGATCCACTGGCCCGTCCCCACCGAGGGCCTGTTCCTCGACACCTGGCGGGCGTTCGAACAGATCCACGGGGAGGAGGCGGCGCGCACGATCGGCGTCTCCAACTTCCGCATCGAGGATCTCAAGCTGCTGGAGCGGGAGATGGAGACGCTGCCGACGGTCAACCAGGTCGAGTTGCACCCACGTTTGCAGCAGGCCGACCTGCGCGCCTGGCATGCCGAGCACGGCATCGTCACCGAGGCCCGGAGCCCACTTGCCCAGGGCGAGCTGCTCGCCGACGAGACGACCGGCGAAATTGTCGCGCGTCACGGCAAGTCGCCCGCCCAGGCGATCCTGCGCTGGCACCTGCAACTCGGCAACATCGCCATCTCCAAGTCGGGGACGGCGGAGCGGATTCGCGAGCACATCGAGATCTTCGACTTCGAGCTGAGCGACGAGGAGATGGCGGCGATCGGCGGATCTAGCCAGTGTCCAGCAGGGGCCTCAGTCCAGCGGATTGCTGGGGGATGAGTTCCAATACGGGCTATCAACCTGCTTCTCAACGGAGAGGGAGGGATTCGAACCCTCGAGAGAGCTTGCGCCCCCTACTCGCTTAGCAGGCGAGTGCCTTCAGCCACTCGGCCACCTCTCCGGGCACTGGGGCCGATTGTAAGAGCTGGTGCCCGGCGGCGCGGCTAGTCTCATCGTCGTGCCCGGCCGCTCGCATGCACAGCTGGAGCAGATCTTCGAGGAGGTGGAGGCGCCGTTTGCCTTCGTCGACCTCGACGCGATGTGGGCGAACTCCGACGCGATGCTGGGGCGGGCGGGTGGCAAGCCGATCCGCGTGGCGAGCAAGTCGGTGCGCTGCCGGGGCGTTCTGGAGCGCATCTTCGGCCGGGACGAGCGCTACGCCGGGCTGATGACCTTCACCCTGCCGGAGACGCTATGGCTGGCCGAGTGCGGATTCGAGAACCTGCTGCTCGCCTACCCCACCGCGGACACCGCGGCGCTCGGCGAGCTGGCGCTGCGCTCTGTCGCCAGCCCGGCCGAGGCGCCGATCGTGATGGTCGACTGCGGCGAGCACCTGGACGCGATCGAGTCGGTACTGGGCGCGGACGCGGCGCCGGTTCGCGTCTGCATCGACCTCGATGGCGGCTGGTGGGCGATGGGGGGGCGGATCAAGGTCGGGCCCAAGCGCTCGCCGGTGCACACGGTCGAGCAGGCGGTGGCGCTGGCGCAGGAGATCGAGCGCCGTCCGAAGCTCGAGCTCGCCGCACTGATGTCCTACGAGGGGCAGATCGCCGGCGTCGGCGACCGGCCGCCCGGACGCCGGTTCCGCGGCGCCGCGATCCGCACGATGCAGCGACGCTCCGCCGCCGAGCTGGCCGAGCGCCGTGCCGCCGTCGTCGTCGCGATCCGCGAGTTCGCCGAGCTGCCGATCGTCAACGGCGGCGGCACCGGCAGCCTCGAGCTGACCGGCGCCGAGGACGTCGTCACCGAGATCGCCGCCGGCTCGGGCTTCTACGCCCCCACCCTCTTCGATCACTACAGCCGCTTCTCCCTCACGCCCGCCGCCGGGTTCGCCCTGCCGATCGTGCGCAAGCCGACCGCGGGAGTGGCGACGGCGCTCGGCGGCGGCTACCTCGCCTCGGGCAGCGCCGACGCCGCCCGCCTTCCCTCGCCCTGGCTCCCCGCCGGGCTCGAGCTCGACGCCGAGGAGGGCGCCGGCGAGGTCCAGACTCCCCTCAGCGGTCCCCCCGCCCGCGACCTGCAGATCGGCGACCGCGTCTTCATGCGCCACGCCAAGGCCGGCGAGCTGTGCGAGCGCTTCGACGCCCTCCACCTGGTCGAAGGCGATGAGATCGTCGACGTCGTCCCGACCTACCGCGGCGAGGGCAAGGCATTCCTCTAGGCGGCTGCAAACCGGCGTCTGGCGGCGTCCTCAGTCGCTCACGTGCAGAGCACGCTTCGCTCCCTGCGTCCTTGCCAGCCTTGGTTTTCGCCGCCTACGGGCCGAGGACGCGCTGGGCGTACTCGTTGGTGAAGGTGCGGGTGGGATCGAGCTCGTCGCGCGCGGCCTGGAACGCAGACCAGCGTGGGTAACGCTGCGACAGCGTGGCGGCGGTCTGGAAGTGCCGCTTGCCCCAGTGGGGACGGCCGCCGTAGGAGTCCATGATCGACTCGACCGCCTCGAAGTAGGGGCGCCACTCCATGCCCCGGTACTGGTGGACGGCGATGTAGGCGGTGTCGCGCTCGTGCGAGGGGCTGAGCAGGGCGTCGTCGGCCGCGGTCACCCGCATCTCGATCGGGAAGAAGACCGGGTAGCGGTTGGCCCGCACCCACTCGATCACCCGGCGCGCCGCCTCGGGGCCGTGCTCGCGCGGCACCCCGTACTCCATCTCGGTGAAGCGGACTCGGCGCTCGTTGGCGAAGATCCGGTCGCTGCGGTCGGTCGCCCTGCTGCCCGAGGCAAGCCGGGCGGCGAGGCGGGAGAGCGAGGGAATCGCTCGCGGAAGGGCCTTCCCGGCCGCGGAGATCGCCTCCAGCGCCCAGTTCTCGAGCACGATGTCGTTGAGGTAGGCGGCGGCCCGACCGCGCGGGCGCGGCGGCCCCTCCGTGCGGTTGCGCTCCAGCACCAGGGCGGAGTCGGCGTAGGGGAAGGTGAAGAGCTCGAAGTGCTCGTTGGCGTCGGCGCCCTCCTGGAAGGCGTCGAGCACCTCCTCGCGCGGGCGCCGGGTATCGACCCGGTGCAGGGTGAAGGCGGGCACGCAGCGCAGCGTCACCGCCGAGATCGCGCCGAGCGAACCGATCCCGACCCGCGCCGCCCGCAGCAGGTCCGGGTCGGCGCCGGCGCTCAGCTCGCGCACCGAGCCGTCGGCCAGGACCAGCTCCAGCGCCTCGACCTGGGAGGAGATGTTGCCCAGCTTCGCTCCGGTCCCGTGCGTGCCCGTCGCGATCGCCCCGGCGATCGTCTGGCGGTCGATGTCGCCGAGGTTCTCCATCGCCAGCCCGAGTCTGTGCAGCTCCTCGTTGAGCTCGGCCAGCACCGTGCCGGCGCAGACCCTGACCAGGCCGGAGGTGGGGTCGGCGTCGATCACGCCGCTGAGCGAGCGGACGTCGACCATCGTGCCGTCGGTCTTCGCCGCCTCGGTGAAGGAGTGACCCGAGCCGGCAACCCCGACCTTGCGCCCGGCGGCAACCGCACTGCCGATCGCCTCGGCGAGCTCATCGCGCCCGCCCGGGCGCACCAGCTCCAACGGCTTGCAGGCCTGGTCCCCGGCCCAGTTGCGCCAGCTGGGCCCGGATCCCCCCCGCTCACCGCTCGACGAAGCCATCCCCGCGGAGCCTAGCCCCCTCCTCCGCCCCCGGGACGGATCGAGGGGGGCGCAAGAGCGTGAAGGGAGTAGGCGACCGTGCAGAGCAGCAGGGCGGCGATCCCGAGCCCGGGCGTCGCGTTGCCCGCCGCGCCCGCGAGGGCACCGCCGGCAAGGCCGCCGACGACCTGGCCGAGCGCCCAGGCCATGTTGGAGAGGCCGGCGGCGAACCCCTGGTGAAGCCGGCTCGACTCCGCCATCTCCGAGAGCATGGTCAGTGCGGGCGTGAAGCAGATGCCTCCGCCAAGGGAGGTCAGCATCAGCCCGGCCATCACCACCCCTATGGTCGCCCCGACGGCGACGGCGATTATCGCCACCGAGCAGATGCTGAGGCCGATCGCGAACGGGATCCTGCGCCCCGCCCGGTCGGAGTAGCGGCCGGCGAGCGGCGCAAGCAGCGCCTCCAGGGCGGCGCCCGCGATGAAGCCTCCGGCGATCAGCGCGTGGCCGCCGCCCAGATCTGCGATCTGCAGCGGCGCCAGCACCTCGACCGCGCCGAACATCACCGAGGGCACGGCGACGAACGCGGTCCCGGTGAGGATCGGGCGACTGAAGATGATCTCGGCGATCTCGCGCAGCGGCTGCCGCTCGGGCGGTTCGGCCTCGGATAGACCCGCGGCGAGGGCCGCGAGCACGATCGCCACCACGAGCACGCCGCTGAACACGAGCTCCGTCCCGACCTCCGCCGCGAAGGCACCCAGCGCCGGACCGAAGAGGGCGCCGGCCACGGCCGTTCCCAGCGCCGTGCCGATGACCGCGCCGCGCCGCTCCGGGGGCGCGGTCGTGATCAGCCAGGTAAGCGCGCCCGCCCAGATCAGGGCACCCGAGATGCCCTGGACGAAACGGGCGAGATCCAGCAGGGCGTACTCGTGGGCGAAGCCAAAGGCGACGCTGGAGCACCCGAGCAGCAACAGCCCGCCGATGACCGTCCGGCGGGGGCCGACGCGGGCGGCGAGGAGGCCGGCGGGCAGGGAAAAGGCCAGCGTCCCGGCGGCATAGGAGGCCGAAAGGACCCCGGCCTGGGCCTTGCTGAGCCCGAGCTCGGACACGTAATCCGGCAACAGCGGCGCGATGGCCGAGAAGAAGACGACGTCGAAGAAGACCATCGCCGAGGCAAGTACGAGCAGTCGGCGCATTGCAGACAATACAATCATCTAGAGCGATTACGGTCATGCGCCACGCCGTCTAGCATCGACCGATCGTTTCCACCCGGAGGGGTGGCAGAGCGGTTGAATGCACCGGTCTTGAAAACCGGCAGGCGCCTAAAGGCGTCTCGAGGGTTCGAATCCCTCCCCCTCCGCTATCGCGCCGTAGAAGGCCCCCCTGCTGCTGAACGGCTCCGGCGTGTTTTGATTGCGTCCAGCACCCGTCGGAGCCAGCGCCCAATTGCGGTCAACGCCCGCCTGATTGCGGCCCACGCTCGTCGGAGCCGGGAGGGCCGCCTGTCGCTCCTGTCGAGCTGCCTGCTCACGTAGAGAGAGACGCAGCAGGCGATGAGCAGGGACGCGACCAGCAGGATGGCAAGCAGCCTCCCCGTTGCGCCGACCAGTCCGATCACTGTTGTCAGCGGGCCCAACACGACTATTCCGGAGCCGTAGATCTGGAGATTGGTGAGGGCAGTCTCCTGCCTGTCTTCCGTGCACTGGTGCTGATACTCGCTGTAGGTCGCCAGATCCCCCTCTAGATCGGTGAAGAACCGCTCCGTGCCCAACGCGTCTCGAAGTGCGGATAGGAGTTCCTGCGGGATCCGGCTGCTCGCAAGGTGCGACCACCACAGTACGTTGCGGAACTCGAGCCAGTGGCCGTAGAGTTTTTCGACGCTGACGTCGCGGAGATCCCGTATCTCGGCGAGGCGATGTTGGAACTCTTCCAGGCAATCCTGCTGCATGAGGCCGAAGACGATGCTCTCCGCCCAGTAGGAGCGGAAGTTGCGCGCGTACGTATTCGAGATCTTCTTCTCCTCGAGGGTGAAGACCGCGGCGTTGCCGCGCATCAGGCCGGTGGTGCTGGCGAGCGGGAACTCTTTCCGCTGACCCTCGCTGGAGTCGTCGCTGGAGGTCGTGGTTCCGAATGGGCTGGCGAGTGCCCGGCGCCACAGGTCAGGGTGAGAGGGATCGTCGGGCTCGGGGAGGTGCCTGGCCATCAGCGCCGTGTAGAGGCCGCGCTCCAGATGCGCATCCGGGTCGCCGAACAGCGCTTCCGTCAGCGCCCTGACCGGACGCCCGTCCTTCAGATCGACGACGGTGTCCCCGCCCACGAGGTTCATTTCGGAGACGTCGTTCTGGCGGAAGGGCGAAGCTATCGCCTTCCTCCACCAAAGCGTGCCGGGGTCTTCGGGGTCTTCCTTGGGGAGCAGCGAGAGGTGGATGAGCCCAAACGTGCGGGCCGGCTCGAGCGGCGTGGTTACCCGCTCCAACAGGTCAATGCGCGCCCGGCGGTTACCGCCACCCCGCATGCCCAGCTCGATGGTCAGGTCGTTGGGACAGCGCACCCAGCGGGCGCCACGCAGATTGCCCGCCGGAAACAGCAACCGCTCGATGTGCGAGTTGAAGTAGGGCAGCGCGTCGTCGCCGGGAAGGTGCTTGAACGGCTTGGTCCAGCCGGAGTCAGGTCCCATTCCCTTCGGCAGGCCCTGCGGCTTGGCCCCCGGGGACTTGTCCCATGCATGCCAGCACTCCCTGTCGACATGTGGCTGACTCGATCCCAACCGCACGACAAGCAGGGCCAGCGCATCGCAATCGAGCTGCCGTTCCCTCGCTCGGTTCATGGACCTCGGATCGGCACTTCCGGGCCCGGGTTTAACCGTGATTTTTTCTATCCGGAGCTCTGTTGAGCGTCAGCGTCGTCGCGAGCGCAGGACCACGCGGCCTCCGGTCCATGCCTTGGAACCGGCCCCGCGCTAGGGGTCGTAGCGTCGACCAGGCGGCTCGTGCAACCGCATCTCGTCGGCAATATCTTTGAGGCGTCCTCGATGAGAGTTCTGGGCGGCGCGATAGCCGAGCCAACATAGGAACGAGCCGACGCTGTAGGCGCTCCCAGAAGCGCGTTCGATGAGGATGGCCTCTTCGTCTTCATCTTGGACGATCCGCACGGGAGGCCGAGCAAGGCTCTGCGAGTTGTGGCTTAGGGCAGTCGTGCGAGAGAGGCGTCGAGGTTGATCTCTCGTCCCGGAGTTTCGTCCCGACTCTGCCTCTTGGACCTGCAATGCGGCGGTTAGAGCTAGAAAGCCATCTAAGCGCTTCCGAAGCGCTTAGCGTGCAAATCGCGGATTTGCCGCCAGATCGAAGCAGAGTTCGAGCGTCATCCCGTCAAGCCCGCTGGCCCCCCGTGGCGGATGGGTCCGGGTTGCCAGCGCTGGACGCGTCCTAGCCGTCCGCTCGAAGGAGCAATCCCGCGTCGCGCAGGACATGAACGTGATAAGCGACGAGTGGAGCCGTGACCCCTACGTCGGATAGCTCGCGGAGCAGGTCGTCGAGTGCCAACGATCGCTGTTCGTCCTGCGCGTAAAGGTCGAGAATCCTGGCTCGAACTGGATGGCTGCGCACATACTCATCGCGATCCATTTTCGTCTGACCCTTGTCGTCGTACGGTCCACTGCTCAGCACCCCGGTGGCTGGCTTCTGATTACGAACCCGGCCGCCGGGGTGTTGAACACAGAGGGCCTTGGATGAGACCTATTGTTAGGTCTCAGTGGATTAATAGAGGCTTCCACATAGACGTCGGGAAAACCTCCACTTTTTTAGGACGTGTTAGATCGACTAGTCGATCAACTTCGACACTATGTGTTACTTAGGGAGATTGCCCGTCGGCGGCATCTCAAAAGAGAACATCGCGACCCTCACATTGATGAGCTTGCTCTCGTCGCCGGTCTCGTGTGCCCGCTCGACGCTTTCGACTTCGACCTCACGGGCAAGGGCCAGTAGATCGTCGAGATGTTCGTTGAGTTTGATCCAGCCCAGTTCATCGACACGAAGTGGAGATCGACTTGTGTGTGACTCTGCGCGGGCCTGGAAAGTCCGCGCGCGCCAAGCGACGGCGATATCCCGCAAAAGCAGCTGTTGAACCCAGAGCGCAAATCGTTCCCGTTCGTCCTGGCCCAGTTCGCCCCATTCCTCGCTGCTGAACACTGGCCGCATCACGGCTCGATAGATGGTCGTCGCCTGCCCGCGCCTCATCTCCGTGTCGACCGCCTCGATCAAGCCCATTTTCTCGAGCTCCCCGACGTCATAGTCCGCCTTGTTGAGCTTGATGCCGAGCTCCCTGGCGATGTCGCTCTTTGACGCTGGACTCTTGAGCAATGCAACCAGGGCGGCAAGCTGCCCGGGGTTATGGAGCAGACGAAAGAGCTGCTCGTCGACGCGGATCTCCGACATCACCGTCTTTGCCACAGCCCTCTCCTCTCTGGGTTGAATTGAGCGCGCGGACCTTAGCCGATTTCGATTAGTAACAGACGAATATTGGGATAGCACTGCGTTTCCCGTGCCCTCTCACTTACCAATAGTGATCGACTAGTCGATTACCCTCGGTAGCTGGTTGTCCCAAGACCAGTGGGAGGGGGTGATTGACGTGCTCGAAAAGGTCGAGGCTGTTGTTCCGGCGATCTCTACGTTCAAGCCTGCCTAGCGGGTGGCAGCGGCCGACCCCAGCCTGGGGCTGGGGTCGGCCGCCTTGTAGCTGGAATGCCACTTACCCTCCAAGCTACCGAAGTTGATTGACTAGTCGATCAGTCTCGGTAGCGGTTATCAAAACCAGCGGGAGAGAGGGGGTGAGTGACGTGCTCGAAAAGGTCGAGGCTGTTGTTCCGGCGATCTCTACGTGGAAGCCCTCTTAACGGGTACGGCGGCCGATCTCAGCCTGGGGGCTGGGGTCGGCCGTCTTGCAAATGGCTTGCCCACTTGGCTCCAAAGCTACCGAAATTATTGATCAGTCGACTAGTCTCGATAGCTGTTATCAAAAGCCAGCGAGAGGGGGAGGTGATTGACGTGCTCGAAAAAGTCGAGGTCGTGGTTCCGTCGGTCTACACATTCAAGGGCGCCTAAAGGGGCCTCCGGCTTTCAGTTCCACCCTCAGCTACCCGAAGTCACTCGACCAGTCGAGTGACTTCGGGTACCCTCTTCCTTGCGGGTGACGGGGAATGTGGGGACAAAGGGGCCGGGGGCCGACTGGGCCGAGCGCGCATTCGAGACGATGGCGCCGCTCTACGACGACTTCACCGCCCATCACAAATACGAGTTCTGGACGGCTCAGCTCCTCTCGGTCCTCGAGCGCGACGGGCTCCAGGGGCACCGCCTGCTCGATGTCGGCTGCGGTACCGGAAAGAGCTTCCTGCCGATGCTTCCGCGCGGGTGGCAGGCCGTGGGTTGCGACATCTCGGCTTCGATGCTTGACCTAGCGCGACAGAAGGCCGGCGATGCCGTTCGCCTGGAGATTGCCGACATGCGCGAGCTGCCGTGCTTTGGGGAGTTCGATCTGGTTTGGGCGCTGGACGATGCGATCAACTACCTGCTCAGCGTTGAGGAATTGGAAGCGGCGCTCCGGGGGATGCGGAGCAACTTGGCAACCTCGGGCCTGCTGCTCTTCGACGTCAACGAGCTGCCGGTCTACGCCTTCTATGCAGAGGGCGTCGAAGTCGAGCTTGACGGACGCCACTTCGTTTGGCAGGGGAATGCGATGGGTGAGGTCGAGCCGGGCTCGACCTGCGAGTTCTCATGCTTCGAGAAGCGACCCAACGGCGAGGCTCAGGCGGCCGACCGCCACAACGTCTCCGTCCATCGCCAGCGCCACTTCACCGAAGCCGAGATCCTCGCAGCCATCGACCGGGCGGGCCTCACATGCCTGAACGTCTACGGCCACGGCACCGACGGCATCCCGCGCCAGCCCTTGGATGGCTCGGTCCACACGAAGGCGATCTACGTTGCCCGTGCGGCCTAGCCCGACAACCTGGGAAAGACCGCGGATCAAGCGCACAACTGAGCAGTTTCAGGCGCCGAACGGAGACCTCTACCTGCGTAGGCCGAGCGAGACCTCCGACATTCGGATCAAAGATCCGAGTCCGCAGCTGAGGCAGCTCCTTGAGGCACTGGACGGCACGCGCACCCGCCAAGAGCTGGATGAGGAGTTCGGGGGCGACCTGGTCGGCGAGCTGATCGGCCAGCTGGACGAGATGGGACTGGGAGAGGATGCATCCGACGACGACCTGATCGACTCCAATACCCGGGCACGCTTCGACCGCCAGCTCCGCTACTTCAGCGACGTCTCGACCGGGCAGACGCCGTCTCAGTGCCAGGAGAAACTGGAAGATGCCCGTATCGCTGTCCTGGGCGTCGGGGGCCTCGGCGGCTGGACAGCCCTGACCCTCGCGTGTTGCGGCATAGGCGAGATGCTGCTGGTCGACTTCGACACGGTCGAGCTGAGCAACCTCAACCGCCAGATCCTTTACGGGGAGGCCGATATCGGCCAGCCCAAGGCGGGCCTGGCGGCCAAACGACTCGCCACCTTCAACTCCTCGATCCAGATCGAGACCCGTGAAGAACGGCTCGACAGCGAGGCGGCGGTCGCAGCGACGATCGAGGGCTGCGACCTCGTCGTCAACGCTGTCGACTGGCCGGCTCACGACATCGAGCTCTGGGTCAACTCGGCCTGCTTTGCGGCCGGCATCCCCTACATCGCGATGAGCCACTATCCGCCGATTGCCCGCGTGGGGCCTCTGTATGTCCCAGGTGAAACCGGCTGCTACTCCTGCCAGGAGATCGCCTACAAACGCTCGTATCCCCTCTACGACCCGGTCGTCGAGCAGCAGCGTGCCAAGCCCTCGCCGGCGGCGACGCTGGGGGCGGCCTGTGCCCTGATCAGCGGTCAGGTCGCACTCGACGTCATGCATTTTCTGACCGGCCTTGCAACGCCGTCGAGCCTTGGCGCGAGCCACATTTATGACCTCCGCACGATGGAGGCCAAAAGGGAGGAGGTCGTGCAGGAGCCGGACTGCCCGGTCTGCGGCGTATCCCGACCTCCCCTCCGCTGAGCGGTCAGGAAACGCTGGAGAGGGCCGTTGCAACCGCGAAGCCAAGGGTCGTGACGAGACCGGCGACGCGTCCCGACTCCCTCGTCGCATCGGGGATCATCGAGTCGATCAGCATGACCAGCAGGGCGCCGGCGGCGAAGCCGTCGATGACCGCGCGAAGATCGCCCGAGACGACGTCCGCGATCGCGAAGCCGGCGGCGCTGGACAGCGCGCATATCGCGGCGACCGCCACCCAGAGGCGCACGATCTTGTCCTCACCGGTGCCGCTCTTGCGCATCTCGCTCGCCGAGCCGATCGCCTCGGGCAGGTTGGAGACGAAGATCGCGACGAGCAGGCCGATCCCGATGCCCTCCCCGCCCGCCAGGCCGATTCCGAGAACCAGCTGCTCGGGGATTCCGTCGAGAAAGGCACCCAGGGCGAGTGCGGTCCCGGAGTCGGAGCCGCTGGCGCGGCCGGCGCGTCCCCGACCCGCCGACGCACGTCTGGCGATGAGGCCGTCGAAGTAGAAGTAGGTCAGGGCACCGAGGCCCAGGCCGATCGCCATGGCCCCCAGGCCGCCGACGCGCAGACCCTCCGCCGCCAGCTCGAAGCTGACCGCGCTGATCAGGGCCCCGGCACCGAAGGCGAGGACCAGTCCGATCTGCCGCGGTGACCAGCCGCGGGCGAAGGCGAGCAGAGCGCCGAGGACCAGCGAGGAAGCCGCCAGAGCGCCCCAGCCAAGCGCCGCGATCATGGTTGGCAACTCGCCGAGAGGCGCAGCATCGAGGGAGGTCTATCAGCGGGGCGGCAGGAAACGCGGGGCGGCAACCGAACGTGCGGGGATGGAGACGGCATCGCGCCGGGCGCGGACGCGTGAGCGGTGGAGGGAACGGGCGGAACGGGCCAGCGATGCCTTCGGGCTGGTCCTCCTGCTGGTGCTGGTCACCTATGTGCTGTCCTCGCTGATCGAAAATCGCGGCTGGACGTCGGTTGTCCTGATCGTGGCGACGAGCGCGACCTCCGTGGTCGCCCTGACCAGCTCGCATGCGCGGGTGAAGGTCGTGCGGGTGGCGATCGGGCTCTCGCTGCTGACCATCGTCCTGGCCGCGATCGGGGCTGCCACCGGCAACCACGACTGGCTCACCGTCGCCTCCGTGATCCAGGTCTCGCTGCTGACCGTGGCAATGGCGGCGGTCCTGCGCCGGGTCATCACCGCACCGGAAGTCGGCTCGCGCACGATCCTCGGCGCGCTCAGCGTCTACGCGGTGCTGGGGATCCTCTTCACGTACACCTTCGGTGCGATCGAGCGGGTCCAGGGCGGCGCCTTCTTCGAAGGCGTGCCCGACCCGTCGGGCTCGGACTTCCTCTTCTTCAGCTACACGACGCTGACCACGACCGGCTACGGCAACCTCGTCCCGGGCGGGCAGCCCGGACGGCTGATCGCCGGCTTCGAGATGATGGCCGGGCAGATCTTCCTCGTCACCCTGGTTGCCGGCCTGGTCAGCCTCTGGCGCCCGGGCGAGGCACTGCGGCGGCGGCGCGAGCAGCACGGCGGCGACGCGACCGGCGAAGCTCCCGCTGCCGACTGATCACCACTAGGGATAGGCGACTAGCTGTCCTACCCACGGACGTTGTGAACACGGCTGAGCGGCGGCCGATCTCCCAGTGAGCTGTGCGGGCGACGCCGGTTGTAGTAGCGAAGGAAGGATGCCATGGCCCTGGCGCGTTCGGTTGAGTTGGGCCAGGAGTGGGCGTAGGCCCACTCCCTCTTCAGGGTCTGGATGAAGCGCTCGACCTTGCCGTTCCAGCGCGGCGTGTAGGGCGGGGTGAGGATGTGGCGGGCGCCGTGTCGAGCCAGCTGCGCCTTGAAGGCATTTGATCTGCGGTAGGCGAAAGCGTTGTCGCTCATCACCGCCTCGGGCGCCTTCATGCCGAGCGAAGTGAAGTGCTCGATCGCCCGGCCCAGCACCGCCGCCGCGGTGTCCCCTCCTTGATCTCGATGCTGCTCGACGTAGGCGTAGCGTGAGTGGTCGTCGATCACGCAGTGCAGGTAGACGTAGCCGACTCCGGCCCGCTTCTCGGCCCCCGTCATGTCGCGGACGCCGGTGACCGCATGCCCAGGGCGATTGAAGCGTGCCAGGCGGGCGACGTCGACGTGCAGGAGCGCTCCCGGCTCAGACCACTCATAGCGGCGGTAGGTCTCGCGGGCTGCCCTGCGCCGCTGCGAGAGGCCGTGGCGGTGCAGCACCTTCCAGATCGTCGAGCGCGACCGGCGGCAGATTCCCGCCAGGCGCCCGGGTCCCAGGCCGGTCTGCCGGCGGGCTCGCAGGACCGACTCCTCCTCGGCGGCGCTGAGCCGCCGCGGCTGGCGGTGGGGTCGTGAGGAGCGGTCGGCCAGCCAGCGCCCAGAGCTTCGTTGCTCCTCGTCGGCCGAGCGCCAGCGATGCCACCAGCGGTGGGCTGTGGCCGGCGCCACGTTGAGGGCGGCAGCTGCCGCCCTCAACGTCATCCCCGACTCGATGGCCCGCACCAATGCCAGCCGTCCCGCTGGTCCGAGAGCGGCGTTACCGTGAACCTTCATCCGGGTCCTCCTTAGCTTGGGCGTCAGAACCGCAAGCGTCTTGGAGGGCCCGGATGGCTTCTCAGGCGTTCACAACGTGTGTGGGCGGGTCAACTAGTCCGAGAGCTCGACGCGCTCGATCGTCTGCGGCTCGGTCGGGCTGTCGGCGCCGTCGGTCTCGGCCGACTCGATCGCGTCGACGGCGTCCATGCCGTCGACGACCTGGCCGAAGACCGTGTGCTTGCCGTCGAGCCAGGATGCCGCCTCGGTGGTGACGATGAAGAACTGGGAGCCGTTGGTGTTGGGGCCGGCGTTGGCCATCGCCAGCGCGCCCCGCACGATCTTGTGGTCGTTGAACTCGTCCTCGAAGGTGTAGCCGGGACCGCCGCGGCCGGTTCCCTCGGGGCAGCCGCCCTGGATCATGAAGTCGGGGATCACCCGGTGGAAGACCAGTTCGTCGTAGAAGCCGTCGGCGGAGAGCTTGCGGAAGTTCTCGACGGTCTTGGGAGCGTCGTCGTCGTGCAGCTCGAGCACGATCGCCCCGGCGCTTGTGTGGAGGGTTGCCTGCGACATCCCGGGGAACACTATCCGGTGACGCGCACGGTCACCGGGCGGGAGGCACCGGGTGCGTAGGGCCAGCGCTCCTCGGGGAGAGCCATCGCGCGGAGGCGGATGCTGGCCGAGCCGGTGACGTAGCGAAAGCGGTAGCGGGCATGGAAGCGGCCGCTGTGGTCCGTGCGGGTGACGAGGATCGGACGCCAGCTCCCCGCGGCCTGCTCGAAGTACTGGATCGCGACCAGCTTCCCGCGCCGGGGCAGTGGCGCGCCGAGCGTGCGCACGCGACCGCCGAGGCGAACCGTCTCGCCGGTCCGCAGGGTGCCGGGGGCGGCGTGGAAGTCGACGCCACCGCGGACGCGCAGCGTCAGCGGCCGGCGGCTCGCCTCACCCAGCCGCTCCTCGCCCCGGAAGGAGACCGCGATCCGCCGCGAGGTCCCCGGCGCGAGCTCGAGCCGGAAGCCACCGTGCGACCCGGTCGCCACGAGCTCGACCCGTGCCTTCCGCAGGGCGCCCCGGGAGGGCCGCGAGACGACCCGCACGGTGCGGCCGCCAAGGCCGGCTCCGTCGGCATTGAGGAGGCGGCCCCTGAGCACGGCGCCCGCGCGGAACGGAACCGTGAGCTCGGTGCCGGTGCGCCCGTGCCAGGCGAGCCGGGCGAAGATCCGCGCCTTGCCGCGCGCCGGCTCCGCTCGCCTGACCGAGGCGACGCTGCCCGCCGCGACCTTGCGCACGGTCATCTCGACCCCGTCGGCGCGGCGGGTGGTCGAGGCCACGTTGCCGGCCCCGTCGACCGCGTCGGCGCGGAACACGTAGGTCCCGGGACCGAGGTCGCCGGGCAGGGCGGCGACGAGCTGCGCCGTGGTCACAGGGCTCCCGCGCTGGAACTTCGCCGGCAGCTCGACCCACTGCTTGCCGTCGAGACGGCGGTAGTGGATCTCCCCGCTTGCCGGGGCGGAGTGGTCGTCGGCGATCTGGGCGCGGACCTGCTGCGGCGAGGCCTCTCCGGCCTCCACCGGCTCGAACGCCACGGCCGGCGGTACGTCGTCGAATCGCAGCGGCACCGACACCGCCGAGGAGGCCGCGTCGTTGCCCGCCTCGTCGCGCAGCCAGAGGCTGAGCGCGTAGACGCCCGCGTGCGGCACGAAGCGATCCGGCAGCACCGCCAGGCCGCGGCCCGCGGCGAACTTCACGCCGCCGTCGTAGCCGGCTGGCCCCTCGATCCTCCAAAAGGCCCCGCCGATCGGGCTGGCGGGGCCCTGATCCGGGTTGACCCAGGCGATGTCGAAGTCGTTCGTGCGCCGCCACTCCTCGCCGCCGGCAACCGAGAGAGAGCGCGGGTGGGCCGGCGGGTTGTTGTCGACGAGGAAGGTCTGATTGGCGGTGCAGCTGCGGTTGCCGGCGAAATCGGTGACGCAGTGTTGGATCACGTGCGGGCCGTCGCTGAAGCGGGTGGTGTCGATCGCCGCGCCGCCGGAAACGCCGAGGCCGCAGGGGCGCATCTGGGTCGCCCGCCACTCGCCCCCGATCGAGGTCTTCGCGCAGCTGTACTCGGTGAGGTTGACGCGTGCACCGTCGACCGCGGTCTCGCCGAAGCGCACGCCGCCGCCGACGTCGCCGCCCGAGAAGCCGACGCCCTGTGTGCCGCGCCGCCAGCCACCGGCGAGCACGTCGCCGCCGATCCCCACCGCGGGGGCCTGATCGTCCTGGATCGTGATCGTCAGGGCCCGGATCGCCGACCACGAGCCGGCGTCGAGGCTGCACCACCTGCTCTCCGCGCGGGCGCAGAGGAGGCGGTCCTCGAGCGCCGGCTGGGCTGGGTTGAAGCCGGCGACGAACTCGCGCGGCGTGGTGTCCGTCGTGCCTGCCGAGGCGAAGACGTCGAAGCCGCCGGTCCAGGTGCCGACCCCGATCCGCTGCTCCATCCCGTCGTGCAGAGCGTGCCACCAGGTGCCGCGGACCTGCGAGATGCCGGTCCCCGGCGGCGCCTCCCAACGCCAGCGCGCGAAGCGCGTGCCCGAGACGGTCGACTGTCCGTCGCGGGTGAAGCTCTTCAGGTGGACGCCGTCGAAGGGGTCCTGGCCGGCCGGCGGGACGCACCAGGCATCGGGGCGGAACTTCGTCCCTCCCGTGGTATCGGCCCAGGACGCGTCGGCACCGACGTACCAGCCGCACTGGGCAACCGCGTACTTCCCCGCCGTCGCCTCGCGGGCGCCCAGCAGGAGAAGCGCCAGAGCCAGCGCGATTCCCATCGCCAGGATGCGGGCGAATCCGCCCCGTGTACCGGACATGAATCTCCTCCTTCGCTCGACAGCTCGTGGAGGGCTAAGGGCGGAGCGGCGAAAACTCTCCCCCCGGGCGGACGAACCGACGGACCGCTGCCGCCGGTGCGCCTTTGCGAGAATGGCCCCGATGCCACTTCCGACGCAGGATCAGATAACCGAGAAGCTGCGCGCCGTGATCGACCCCGAGCTGCGCCGCTCGATCGTCGAGCTGGGCATGGTGCGCTCGATCGACGTCAAGGAGGGCGGCCGCGTCGAGGTGGTCGTCTCGCTGACCACGGCAGGCTGCCCGATCCGCTCCCACTTCGAACAGGCGGTCGCCAAGCAGGTCTCCGAGCTGGAAGGGGTGACAGAGGTCGCGGTGGGCTTCGACGTCCTCTCCGACGAGGAGAAATCGTCGCTGCAGCAGACACTGGGTCGCGGCAAGCTGCCGGCCGGCGCTCTGGCGCAGGTGAAAAACGTGATCTGCGTCGCCTCCGGCAAGGGCGGCGTCGGCAAGTCGACGATGACGGCCAACCTGGCCGCCGCGCTGACCGCCGAAGGTCACGCCGCGGGCGCGCTGGACTGCGACGTCTACGGCTACTCGATCCCGCGCATGCTCGGGGTCAACCGCAAACCGGAGGTGAACGGCGAGCGCAAGATCCTTCCGCTCGAAACCGCCGGCGGGGTGAAGGTGATGTCGATCGGCTTCTTCGTCGAGGAGAACTCTGCCGTCGTCTGGCGCGGGCCGATGCTGCACAAGGCGATCCAGCAGTTCCTCGAGGACGTCGCCTGGGGCGAGCTGGAGTACCTGCTGCTCGACCTTCCGCCGGGGACCGGCGACGTCTCGATGACGCTCGCCCAACTGCTCCCCCAGGCCAAGTTCGTGATCGTCACCACACCGCAGCCTGCGGCGCAGACGGTGGCCAAGCGCGCCGCCGACATGGCGGCCAAGTTCGACCTCGAGCTGCTCGGCGCGATCGAGAACATGTCGGGCTTCACCACGCCGGGCGGCGAGCGCTTCACGATCTTCGGCGAGGGCGGCGGGCAGCTGCTGGCCGACGAGCTCGACATCCCCCTGCTCGGCAAGGTCCCCCTGGCAGAGGACCTGCGCGAGCACGCCGACGCCGGCACGCCGCTGGTGACATCCGAGCCCGACTCGCCAGCGGCCCAGGCGATCCGCCAGGCCGCCCGCGGCATCGTCGCCTCGACCCCGCAGGAGCTGCCGGTCCTGCAAGCGGTGCCGGCCACGGCCGAAGCGCCTCCGGTCAGCGGCACCCCGCTCCCGGTCGTGCAGTGACGCCGCCGCAAAAGCCTAGCTCGGTTTCGCTGGCAGTCGTCTAGCTCGACTTGCGGACCGCCACGTCCGGGAAGGTGGGCGGAACTTCCTGGATGTCCATTCGCTCCATCCCCTCGAGGCGATTCCTGGACTGCGGCACCTCAAAGCACATCATCGCGGCGACGACGTCGACGACGGTCTCCTCGCCGCGAGCCATCCGCTCGCTGCTGCGCGCCTCCGCCTCGAAAACTTCGCCCAGTGCCCTGTCCTGAATCGCCGCCACCTCGTCGAATCCCTGCCGGTCGAGCCTCATCGGGGTCCTGCTCAGATGATTGCTGGGCCAGGCATCGAACATCCCAGCTGCGAACGAGGCCGCTGCATCGGCAAGAACCAACTGGACGATCCAGAGTGAGAAGCGCTGCCGGGCCACCACGCTCAGCTTCTGCCAGGCCTCGTTGCTGACCAGCGGGCGGACGATCGCCCGGTAGACGTGCTGGAAGGCGCTTCCCACTTCGCGTCTCTCGACCAGCTCGGCCATTCCCATCCCGACCAGCTTCTTGACGTGGTAGCTCGCCGCCGACGTCGACAGGCCCAGGACGGGGCCGATCTCCTTGGCGCTAGCCGGCCGTTCGGCGAGGACCGTGAGTGCCTTGATCGTGCTGTCGCAGGAGACGAGCTCGGCCATCTGCTCGTCGAGCCGCTTCTCCCCGGTGCGTTCCTCTGCCTTCATGCCTGCTCCTCCTTTTGGGTACGGGCGGAGTCGACAGCATGTCGGTGCGCAGGCCGTTTGTCACGCACGATCTGCAGAGCGGTAAGCCCCCACTTTCCCGCTATGCGGGATTCGCTTCGTTTAGGCGCGACGGTGGCCTAGCGTCGCTGCCGACGGCGGATGACAGAGGGCAGGCGACAGAGGAAGCGGCAAGCCCGGAACCGGAGCGAGCCGGCCTGCGCCGCGCGTGCGCTCGTGCTCGCGGCTATCGTCCTCCAAGGGCTCGGCTCACACGGCGTCTCCGCGGACCTGGACGTGACACTGACCGCAAACGACTCACGCATCGGCGCCATCCGCGCCTGCAGCCTCGACGAGGCGATTCGCGCCGCTCGGGGCGCGAGGAGGCCAGGGGCGAAACGTTGACGGGGGGCGATCTGGATCCGGCACGGACTGCGTACGACACCCTCGCGCGCCACTACGACGGCTTCACCGGGACCCTCGACTACGAGCCGTGGCTGGCGGAAGCGCTGCCATTGCTGGAACGCCGGGGGCTCCACGGCAATCGCCTGCTGGATGTCGGCTGCGGCACCGGCAAGAGCCTCCTCCCGATGCTCGCGCGGGGGTGGCAGTGCCACGGCTGCGACATCTCACCGGCGATGGTGCAGCTGGCCCGCGACAAGGTGGGCGAACGAGCCCCGCTGACGGTCGCCGACATGCGCCGTCTGCCGCGGCTGGGCAGCTTCGATCTCGTCTGGTCGCTCAACGACTCGGTCAACTACCTGCTCGACCGCGGCCAGCTCGAGCTGGCGCTCGGGGGGATGCGGGAGAACCTGGCTGACGAGGGCCTCCTCGTCTTCGACCTCAACACGCTCCTCTCCTACCGCACCTTCTTCGCCGAGCGGCATGTCGTCGATAGCGATGGCCGGCGCCTCATCTGGCACGGCGAGGCGACCCGCGACCTGGCGCCTGGCTCGATCGCGACCGCCCGCTTCGAAGTCGAGGGCGAGGCGGCGAGTACCCACGTCCACCGGCAGCGCCACTTCCCCGAGCGGGAGGTCCGCGACGCTCTCGAAGGCGCCGGGCTGGAGACCCTCGACGTCCTCGGCCAAGACGAGGAGGGCGGACTCCACCCGGACCTAGATGAGCTGACTCACGTCAAGGCGCTGTACGTGGCGCGCAGGGCGCACTGAGCACAGCTAGGCGGCGGACTTGCTCTTGTAGTAGTCCGCGTTGATCTCGGCGTATTTGGCCCACTCGGCGGGCAGCTGGTCCTCGGCGAAGCAGGCGTCGACCGGGCAGGCCTCGACGCAGGCGTCGCAGTCGATGCACTCGTCCGGGTCGATGTAGAGCATCTCGACCGAGTCGTAGTCGGGCTCGTCGGGCGTCGGGTGGATGCAGTCGACGGGACATACCTCGACACACGAGTTGTCCTTGGTGCCGATACAAGGCTCGGCGATGACGTAGGTCATTCGAGGCTTCTCCTGGTTTGTCTTTTCGGTGCAACCGGAGGCTTGCGGGCCCCCGCCAAGCGCGGATGCACATTTTACGGATTGTGGGGCGGAGGACGCTCCCCCACTAGCATCGGCAATCGATGCTGCTGCTGACGGGGGCAACGGGAAGCGTTGGATCGAGGCTGCTGCCGCTCCTGCTCGAGCGGGGCGAGGACGTGCGCTGCCTGGTGCGCGAGCCGCGGCGGCTGGGCCACCGGCGGGTCGACGTGCAGATCGCGCTCGGCGACCTCGGCGAGATGTCCGACCCCTACCTGGTGCGCCAGGCGCTGCGCGGCGTCGACACGGTGGTTCACCTGGCGGCGACGATCCGCGACCAGCCCCCACACCGGATCGAGGAGCTGAACGGCCTTGCAACGGTGCGGCTGCTGCGCGCGGCCGAGCGCAGCGGCGTGCGGCGCTTCGTCTTCTTCAGCGCGCTGAACGCCTCCGCCGCCCAGCGCACGCGGTTCTTCCGCGCCAAGTGGCTGGCGGAGCAGGCCGTGGCGTCATCCGCCCTGGAGACGACGATCTTCGCCCCCTCGATCGTCTACGACCACTCGGACCCGTGGATCACCCTTCTGCGCCGCTTCTCCTTCCTGCCGGTGCTGCCGGTCTCGGGCGAGGGCCGGGCGCGCTTCGAGCCGATCTGGGCCCAGGATGCCGCGCGCTGCGTCGTCGCGGCGCTCGGCCGGAGCGACGAACGGCGCTACGAGCTGGCCGGCCCCGAGAGGCTCGACTACGACGAGATGTCCGACCTCGTCAGCCGCATCGCCGGCAGGCCCCGCTCGCTCGTCCATCTGCCACTGCCGCTGGTCCGCTCCGGCCTGATCGCGATGCGCTCCCTTTTCGGTGAGGCCGTGTTCGCTACATGGGAGGAGGCGGAGCTGATGGAGGTTCCGATGGTCAGCGAGCGCGGCACCGCCGACGCGGAGGAGCTGGGAGTAGTGCCGAGAAGGATGGGCGATGTACTGGAGGAGAGCTAGACAGGCAGCGGTTCTCGCGGCGCTCCTCGCCGGGCTGTTCGCCGGCCAGGCTCGGGCGCTGACGCTCGTCCCACCGAAGCCGAGCGTCCTCGTCGGCGTCAGCGACCGGGGAACGACGCAGGAGTTCAACGAATTCGCCGGTCTGATGGCGAAGCACCCGGCCCTGCTGGAGACCTTCCATCCCTGGGGCAACAGCCTCAACGCGGCCTACGAACGCTGGCGGGAAACGGCGACGCGGCCAATCCTGCACATCTCCACCGCCGACGACCAGACCCTGGCCGAGCTGATCACGCCGGCGCAGATCGCACTCGGCTACGGCGACGACTACCTGCTGCAGCTCAACGACTTCTTCTTCAAACGAGGGCTCCCCGCCTACATCAGGCCGCTGGGCGAGCCCAATCGCTGTCTCAACGCCTGGTCCGCGGTCAACTGCGACGGCACCCAGAAGGGCGGCGAACACACGACCGGCTGGTACAAGCAGGCCTTCCGGCGCATCGCCGCGATCGTGCGCGGCGGCCAGACGCTGGAGGGGGTCAACGCAACGCTGGCGGAAATCGGGTTGCCGCCGGTCAGCCGAACAAAGGGGCCGCCTCCCACAAGCCTGCCCGCGGCCCCCGTCAGCATCGTCTGGAGCCCCCTGCCCGGTGGCTCGCCGCGGGTGAAGGGCAACTTCCCCGGCAACTACTGGCCGGGCGCACGCTGGGTCGACTGGGCCGGGACCGACTTCTACTCCAACTATCCGGCCTGGAAAGACCTCAACCGCTTCTACGCGGGCAAGCAGTGGAGAGGCAAGCCGATCGCGCTCACCGAGTGGGCTGTGGCCGGCAAAGACGACCCTCGCTTCGTAAAGCAGCTGATCGCCTGGACCGTGAAGCGCCCACGAGTGCGGATGCTCGTCTACTACACGGGCTTCGGCACCAGCGCCGAAAACCCCTACGACCTCAGCCTCTACCCCCGCACGACCAACACCCTGCGCCTGAAGCTACGCCGCCCCACCCTCCTCGAATACGCGGAATACAACGCCAGCCTGCTACCGCCCCTCCCCCCTCCGCCCCCGAAATAACCGCCGACGGGCCGATACGTCAAGTATGCGTTGACGTATCGGCCCACCGGCGGCGCTGCTCGGCTTTGGCAAGGAGGGAGCGGACAATTTTGGCGAGCGCTGCAGGTTCCATAAAGATCTGCTCCCACGTGCAGTGGGAGACTTCCCAGCCGGCAAGTTGAAAGCACTGTTCTCGCTTGCGGTCGACCTGGAATGCAGAGTCCGTGTCGTGGTAAGTGCGACTGTCAGCTTCGAGGATCAAGCCTGCTTTTCGCCAGAGGAAGTCGGGCTTCAAGGATCTTCGCTCGACGCGCAATGGGACGTTGACCTCCGGCAACGGCAAGCCGGCCTTCTCGCATAGCCGCAGGAACTCTCGCTCCATTTCGCTGCGAGTTCGCTTCGTCTCTGGGCGGATTTCGTCCATCACCATCCGCAATCGAGCCACCCCCCGGCGGCTGCGGTGGCGGCGGATTAGAGCTCTCACGGCGGCGTGGTCGAGGATCCGCAAGACCTCGGCCTCAGATACCACCTTGCGCAACTCCCAGATGGGGCCAACCGCGGCAAAGTCCAGCAATGTTCTTGCCACGGTCGTACAGGGGATCCCCCGGACAGAGGACCGATCGGTCGGCGCCAGCATGTCGTCCCGATGGGAGACGATGCCCTGCGGTGACCGCCCTCGTCGAGTCGGTGCGGTCACGTCGATAGGGCCGCCGCCGGATCTCCGGAGCCCATACAACTCGGCAGCGGAGCGATGGGACAAAACTGCTTCCGGCCCGCAGGCCAGCGCCGCCGCCATCAGCTCACGCTCCCGCGTCAGGGGGACGTGACCGACTGCGTAGACCCCCTCATAAAGCCGATGGAGTCGCCCTGCCTTAACCCGCCCGTGCGCAGCGGCGCGATTGACCCCAAGCTCCTCCAGCTGCCAAAGCCCCACCACTCCGTGCTGGCTGGTGCAAATCCCTGCGATCTCCCGATCAACCGGGGGTCGACGGGCCGATACGTCAAGTATGTGTTGACGTATCGGCCCGTCGGCGGGAGGGGGCTGGGTGGGCGTGTGGCGCATACGCAGAGGATGAGTGGCCGCGGCGCGCGGGTGGTGCGGGCAGGGTCACGAAACGGTGCCGGGGGACCCTCGAAGCGCGAGAGGCCCGGCGGATGCCGGGCCTCTCGTCAAAGTCACTCGCCTGTTAGGGCGAGGATACGCCCGAAGGCGTCTTACATCATGCCGCCCATGTCCGGCATACCGCCGGGCATGCCGCCACCGGCGCCGCCTTCCTCGGGCGGCTCGGCGATCACGGCCTCGGTGACGAGGATGTTCTTCGCGATCGAGGCCGCGTTCTGCAGCGCCGAGCGCGTCACCATCGTCGGGTCGATGACCCCGGCGGCGATCAGGTCGCCGTACTCGCCGTTGGAGGCGTTGAGGCCTTCGCCGGCCTTCAGGTCACGGACCTTGTTGACCACGACCGAGCCCTCCAGGCCGGAGTTCTCGGCGATCTGGCGGACCGGCTCCTCCAGCGCCCGGAAGACGATCCGGGCTCCAGTCGCCTCGTCCGGATCGTCGTGCTTGTCCGTGTCGAGGTTGGACTGGGCGTTGAGCAGCGCCACTCCGCCACCCGGCACGACGCCCTCCTCGAGCGCGGCGCGGGTCGCCTGCAGCGCGTCCTCGACGCGGTGCTTCTTCTCCTTCATCTCGGTCTCGGTGGCGGCGCCGACCTTGACCACCGCGACACCGCCGGCCAGCTTGGCGAGGCGCTCCTGGAGCTTCTCGCGATCGAAGTCGGAATCGGTGTTCTCGACCTCGTTTTTGATCTGCTTGATCCGGCCCTTGATGTCGTCGGCCTCGCCGGCACCGTCGATCACCGTGGTCGTGTCCTTGGAGACGACGACGCGGCGGGCTTTGCCGAGCTGGGAGATCTGGGTGTTCTCGAGTTTGAGGCCCATCTCCTCGGTGATCACCTCACCGCCGGTGAGGATCGCGATGTCCTCCAGCATCCGCTTGCGGCGGTCACCGAAGCCCGGAGCCTTGACCGCGACGCCGGTGAAGGTGCCGCGCAGCTTGTTGACGACGAGCGTCGCGAGGCACTCGCCCTCGACGTCCTCGGCGACGATCAGCAGCGGCTTGCCACCCTGCATCACCTGCTCGAGCACCGGCAGGATGTCCCGCACGGAGCCGATTTTCTGGTTGGCGATGAGGATGTAGGGGTCCTCCAGCACCGCCTCCATGCGGTCCTGGTCGGTGACCATGTACGGGGAGATGTAGCCCTTGTCGAACTGCATCCCCTCGGTGAACTCCAGCTCCATGCCGAAGGTCTGGCCCTCCTCGACGTTGACCACGCCGTCCTTGCCGACCTTCTCGATCGCGTCGGCGATCACGTTGCCGATGTCGTCGTCGGCGGCGGAGATGGCGGCGACGCGAGCGATCTGCTCCTTGCCGGCAACCTCCTTGGACTGCTTCTCGCGCAGGTTCTCGACGACGTCGTCGACGGCCTTCTCGATCCCGCGGCGCAGGGCCAGCGGGTTGGCGCCGGCGGCGACGTTCTTGAGGCCCTGGCGGACGATGATCTGGGCCAGCAGCGTCGCCGTCGTGGTGCCGTCTCCGGCCACGTCGTTGGTCGCCGTGGCGACCTCGCGGACGAGCTGGGCGCCCTGGTTCTCGAAGACGTCCTCGACCTCGACCTCGCGGGCGATGGTGACGCCGTCGTTGGTGATCGTCGGCGCGCCGAACTTCTTGTCGAGCACGACGTAACGACCCTTCGGGCCGAGGGTGACCTTGACCGCGTCGGCGACTGCGTCGACGCCGGCCTGCAGGGCCCCCCGTGCCTCCTCGCTGAACTTCAGCTCCTTATGAGCCATCTGATTTCAGTCCTCCTTGGTTCTTCTAAGTCCGTGGGTTGGCGACGGTCAGCCGAGCTTGGCGAGGATGTCCGACTCGCGAAGAACGAGCAGGTCCTCGTCTTCGACGGTGACGTCGGTGCCGCCGTACTTGGAGTAGAGAACCTCGTCGCCCTCGCTCACGTCGAGCGGGCGGCGCGTGCCGTCCTCGTTGATAGCGCCATCGCCGACGGCGACGACCTTGCCCTTTTGGGGCTTCTCCTTGGCCGTATCGGGAAGGACGATTCCGCTCGCGGTCGTCTCCTCCTCTTCGATCGGCTTCACGATCAGCCGGTCCCCGAGGGGCTTCAGCTTCATCCGTATACCTCCATCGTTGGGTCAGGGTGGGTCAGAAGTTGAGAATTGGCACTCCCCAGGTGAGAGTGCCAGAGGCCTGAAAGATAGCGGGACGACGCAGTTGGCGGCGATTCAGCCGTTTGCAAGCAGCCGACAGCCCAGCAAGCGGGCGATGCCCTCGCCGCCGCGGGCCATCACCCAGTCGTGGTTCCACTCGAAGATCGGGCGGGCCACCGGTGCGACCAGGTTCATCCAGGCCTTCGTCGTCACGACGTTCCACTCGTAGAGCGCCGCGGTGACACCTTCACGCTCGAAGAGGCGCCAGCGGCCGACGCCGGTCAGCTCGCCGACCGCGTCGCCTTCGAGCAGATGCGGCGGCTCGACCCGCGTCGTCGTCACCTCGAACCCGACCCGGTAGGGCAGCAGGCTCTTCCAGACCATGCGCGCCACGGTGCCGACGCCGTTGTCGTCGTTACCGGGCCTCAGTTCTTCGGCCTCCTCCACCCCGCGCCACCACTGCGGCCAGCGGGCCTGGTCGTAGATCGCCTCGAAGACCGGCTCGCGCGGGGAGTCCAGCAGCCAGGTCGTGAGGAAGGAGTACTGCGCCATCCCGCGCTAGACCATCTAATTGTGGCGCGGGGTCTCGCCGTTGCCGTAGTGCGCGCCGGGCGGCTCGACTATCTGCGAGAAGCGGATCACGGTGACGACTTCCTCCGGCGAGACAGGGCGGGCGTAGATCTGCTCGAGAAACTTGATCTCATCCTCGAGGCGGCGGAACTCGGGGTTGTCGTGCTCGATGTCCCGCGGCGAGAGCTCGGATATCCGCTTCACCTCTACGTCGTCGATGACCGCGGTGAAGATCTTCTCGCGCGGGCTGTGACGGAACCCGACCGTGATCCAGACGACCTGGCCGCGCTCGTACTTGTTGCTCTTGTCGCCGAGACGGATCGTCGCGGACTTGCGACCGCGCTTGAGCTGGTCGACGAAGACCGGCGAGTAGAAGTTGAGTACGTAGATCCCGCCCCTCATGCGGGAGCGAGCGTATCTGACCTGGCCGGACACGACGCGACTGGACAACTATCCGACCGAGGACTGTAGGAATCCGGGAGGCAGTCGATGGGTGGGTGTGCCGCAATTCGCGACCATCCGCTCTCGCTTGCCGCTCGGCGCGGTGCTCGCCTGCGCGGTCGCCCTCCTTCTTCTCGCTTTCTCCGGAAACGCGCTCGCGGCGAGCTGTGCCGGCAAGCACGCGACGATCGTCGGCACGCCCGGCAACGACGTCATCGTCGGCAAGCGGGCAAGCGACGTGATCTACGGCGGTGGCGGCAACGACCGCATCAGCGGCGGGCCCAACGGCAACGACACGATTTGCGGCGGACCGGGCGACGACTCGATCCGCGGCGGCCGCGGCTACGACTCGATCCACGGCGACGGAGGCGACGACCGACTCTCCGGGGACAGCGGCTCGGATCACATCGAGGGCGGCGCGGGCAACGACGACCTCAGCGGGGCCGAGGGCATGGACAGCCTGGTCGGCGGAGCCGGCGACGACGTCCTGCTCGGCGCCAAGGGCCCCGACAAGCTGAAGGGCGCCGGAGGCAACGACTACCTCAACGGCGACAAGGGGAGCGACGAGCTGGATGGTGCCGGCGGCAACGACACGCTGCACGGCGACAAGGGCAACGACCGGCTCCGGGGCGGGACCGGCAGCGACCAGCTCGAAGGCGGGCCTGGAGACGACCCCAAGCTCGACGGCGGTGGCGACAGCGACTTCGTCTTCGGCGGCGCCGGCAGCGACAACGCCAGCGGTGGAGACGGAGACGGAGACGTGATCCGCGGCGACAGCGGCGAAGACACGCTTGACGGCGGCGCCGGCGGGCGCGACATCGTCTCCTACGCCAGCGCCACGCGCGGCAGCGTCATCGTCGACCTCGGCGCGCAGCGCTCGAAAGGCGACGGCCACGACACGCTGATCGGATTCGAGGACGTCGTCGGCTCGCCCCAGGGCGACGTGATCGCAGGCGACGGCGGCGTCAACCGGCTCGACGGCGGGGTCGGCGACGACGACCTCGACGGCATGGGCGGACCCGACGAAGCCTACGGCGGCGTCGGCAACGACGAGTGCGACGGCTTCGCCACGGAGCATTCCTGCGGCGCGGAGACGAACGTCCCCGGCAGCGGCACGTTCGTGATCCTCAACCAGGGCCTCGACGGCGCCAGCCTGATCGTGCAGGGCAACGGCGGCGCCAACGACATCCACGTCGCCTTCGACGGCGGCTGGGTGGTTTCCGATGGCAGCGGCGCCTTTGCGGGCGACGGCTGCTCGGCGACCGGCGGCGACACCGTTGTCAGCTGCCCGGCCTCGGTGGCCACCGGCCTGCTCGTCATCACCGGCGGCGACGGCGGCGACGGCATCGCGATCGACGCCGGCGTCCCCACCAGCGTCAAAGTGCGGGCCAACGGCAACGCCGGCTCCGACACCCTCAGCGGCGGCCCGGGTGACGACGTGCTCGAGGCGGGCGAGAACTACAACAACCCGAACGACGGTAACGACACGCTCGTCGGCAACGAGGGCAGCGACGTGCTCTACGCGGACCCCGGCGCCGACCAGCTTGCCGGTGGGCCGGGCAACGACCTCGTGGTCTCCTCCGTCGCCGTCTGCCAGGGCCACAGCTACAGCGGAGGGCCCGGCGACGACACCGTCTCCTACGGCCGCTCGAACGCGTCGCTGACGGTCACCCTCGGGGGGACGGGTGGCCCCGCGGGCTGCGCGACCCCTGATCGCATCGGCGCCGACAATGAGAGCCTCGAGGGCTCCGACGGGCCCGACGTCCTGATCGGCGACGGCGGCCAGAACAGCTTCATGGGTCACCTCGGCGCCGACACGTTCGTCGGCAAGGGAGGCAGCGACTTCATCGACGCGGTCGACGGCAAGCGCGACCGCTCGATCCAGTGCGGCGGTGGGGACGACGACGTGATCAAGGATCGCGCCGACCCCAACCCGAGCGGCTGCTGAACAACCCAGCCAGACTCAGAAGATGTAGTTGCTCAGCTTCTCCGGCGCGAGCACGGTGACACGCCCGCGGCCGGGGCGGACGATCCCGGCCCGCTCGAGGTCGGCCAGGAAGCGGCTGACGCTCTCGCGGGAGGTGCCGGCAAGCTGGGCCAGGTCGGCCTGGTTCATCCGGATCGTCACCTCGCCGCCCTCTCCCGAGCGCGGCGCCTCCTCGGCGACCAGCTGGGAGAGCACCCCCGCGACACGGCTGGGGACCGTCTGGAACGACTGGCGCGAGATCCGCTCGTTCGCCGTGCGCAACCGGCGCACCAGAGCGGCGATCAGCTTCACGGTGATGTCGGGGTGACGGGCGAGCAGCGCCCGCACCTCGCCCGCGGGCAGGGCGAGCAGCTCGCCGTCGGCGAGGGCCTCGACGCTGGCCGAGCGCACCTCGCCGTCGAGCATCGCCAGCTCGCCGAAGATGTCGCCGGTGCCGAGGGTCGCCAGCGTGATCGCACGCCCGTCGGAGTGCTCGCGGGTGACGCGGAAGCTGCCGTCGCGGACGATGTAGCAGGCGTCGGAGTGGTCGCCCTCGTGGAAGACGCGCGTGCCGGCCGGGAACGAGCGGGCGACCGCCACGCGCGAGAAGCGCTCCAGCTCGCCCTCCTCGAGGTCGGCGAAGAGCGGCACGCTGCGCAGCAGCTCGACCGGTCCCAGCCCCTGCTCGCGATCCGCCATCGAGGGATTATCGCGGAGTGGCCTCTAGGGTGGGGCCGGTGGCGCTGCCGACCATGCAGATCAGAGCGGCAACGGAGGACGACCGCGAGGCGGTTGCCGAGTGCCTCGCGCTTGCCTTTGCGGACGACCCGGCCTGGGCGCACCTGCTCCCCGGCGCCGCGACACGGGCCGAGCAGCTTCTGGCGTTCTTCACGCTGGAGATCGAGACTCTGGTCCCGGCATACCGTCAGGCCTGGATCGTCGAGGACGGCAGCGGTGCCGCGATCTGGGGCCGGCCCGGGGAGTGGCGGGTGCCGCTGGCGAAGGAGCTGCGCCACACGCCCCAGATGGCGAAGATCTTCGGCCGCCGCCTGCCCCTGGCGATCTGGACGCTGCTGCGCCTGGAACGGCACCATCCCCGGGCGCCACACTGGTACCTGCACTACCTGGGGGTGGAACCCCGCCGCCAGGGACGAGGCCTCGGCGGGACCCTGCTGACCCCGATGCTCGAGCTGTGCGACCGCGAGGGGACCCCCTCCTACCTGGAGTCGAGCACCGAGCGCAACCGGGCGCTGTACGAACGCAACGGCTTCGCCCTGACCGGGACCTTCGGGATGCCGATCGCGGGACCACCGGTCCGCGAGATGTGGCGGGACCCCGCCTGAGGTCCTCAGCGCGCCGCCAGCGTCAGCTTGCGGGGGCCGCGGCTGAAGCCGGCCTCGAGCAGGGCGTCCTCGTGGCCGGAGCCGATCACGGGGTCGCCGTCGAGCTTCTCGACGGCAAGCTTGGGGAGGCGGCCCGCCGCGACGGCGTCGGCCAGGGCGCCGATCGCTGCCGCGAGCCCCTCGGCATCGAGCTCGACCAGGCGGACCACCCCTTTTCCACCGCGCTCGAGGTAGAGCACGGGGGCGCCGTCGCGGAGCAGGACGTGGGCGCCGGGGGTACGGGCGGGGCGGCGGCCGCTGGGCGCTTTCGGCCAGGGCAGCGAGGCGCCGTAGGGGTTGGCCGGGTCTGTGGCGGCGAGGAGGAGAAAGGACCCGTCGTCTTCGGGGAGGGAGCGCAACCGCTCGACCGCACCGGGCAGGGCGAACTGGGCGCCGCCGAGGCCCTCGACGAAGTAGCCGCGGCGGGCGGTGCCGAGCAGCTCCAGGTTGCCGAGCTCGGCGTAGACGCTGGCGAAACCGCCCGGGACACCCTCGGCGAGAACGGTCTCGCGGGTGACGATGCCGTAGCGCTCCAGCATCAGCTCGGCCTGTGCCCGCAGTCGCGGCCCAGCCGCCGGGCCGTTCTCGAACAGCGGCGCCGTCAGCGACCAGCGGCCCTGCACGGCCGCCCCGCGTGCCCGGCTGCGGGCGAAGCGCCGGCCGCCCCGCTCGGCCGGCGGCGCCGTGCGCAGGCGCGGCGCCCGCAGCGGCGAGAAGGCGTCGTTGGTCACCTCGCCCGACCAGGCGAGGTCCCAGAGCGCTCCGTGCAGCTCCTCGACCGGGTGGTCGAGGTCGGCGAGCAGGTCGATCCAGAAATCCGGCCCGGCGGCGAGGCGCTCGCGGATCGCGTCGTGGACCTCGCCCTCGGGCCGCTCGCGCTTGGCATTGGCCGGCGGCGGCCCGGCGAGGCGAACGTCGTCGCGGAAGTAGAGGGCGACGCGGCCGTCGCTGCGACCGCGTGCGCCGGCGCCGATCCAGACCAGCTCGCCGCTGGTGCAGAGTTCGTCGAGCCAGACCGGCGAGTAGGCGCCGAGGCGCCGCGGCAGCACGTCGCCCTCCCAGACCTTGGGCGTCAGCGCCACCCCCTGCAGCGGCACCAGCGCCTCGCGCAGCCGGTCAGGGCCGGCACCGGCGGCGCGGTGGGCGTCGACGTTCTGCCAGCTGGGCAGGAAGCGGGCGAAGCGGTCGCGCGCCGCCGGTTCGACCTCGCGGCGCAGGTGGGCGAGGCTGGAGCGGCGGACCCGGCGCAGGACGTCGGAGTCGCACCACTCGCGCTCGGTACCACCCGGCAGCAGCTCGCCGCGGACCAGGGTGCCGGCCCGCTCGAGCTCGCGCAGCGCCGGGGTCGGGTCGACCCCGTAGCGGGCGACCAGCTGGGCGGTCGGGAAGGGCCCGTGCGTGCGTGCGTACCGCCGCACCAGGGCGACGAGCGGGTCGGGGTGCTCGGCGAGGAAGCTGTCAGGCAGTCCGGCGGGCGGCGGCACTCCAAGCGCGTCGCGGTACATCCCGGCGTGCTCGGCGGCGATGTAGCGCTCCTCCCCGTTGACCCGCACGAGGACGGCGCGGCGCTCGGCGACGAGCTTCTCCAGCATCGATGTGGCCGAGTAGCCCTCCGCGACCCGCCCGGCGCACTCCTCGGCGGTCAGGTCGCCGAGGTTGCGCAGCACCTGCTGCAGGGCGTCGCGGTCGCCGGCCTGGCCCATCTCGGTGCGGTGCTGGAGCTGGGCCTCGACCTCGACCAGGGCCTCGGGGTCGATCAGCTCCCGCAGCTCCTCCTGGCCGAGCAGCTCGCGCAGCAGGTCGCGGTCGAGTGCCAGCGCCGCGGCGCGGCGCTCGGCGTTCGGCGTGTCCCCCTCGTACATGTAGGTGGCGACGTAGTCGAAGAGCAGCGAGGAGGCGAAGGGCGAGGCGGTCGGGGTCTCGACCTCGACCAGGCTGAGCTTGCGCGAGTGCAGGTCCCCCAGCAGCTGGGCCAGCGCGGGCAGGTCGAAGACGTCGCGCAGGCACTCGCGGTAGGTCTCCAGCACGACCGGGAAGCGGGGGAAGTCCCGCGCCACCTCGAGCAGGCTCTGCGCCTTGAGGCGCTGCTGCCACAACGGGGTGCGCTTGCCGGGGTAGGCGCGGGGAAGGAGCAGCGAGCGGGCGGCGTTCTCGCGGAAGTGCGAGCCGAACAGGGCCGAGCCCGAGAGCTCGCCGACGACGAGGTCCTCGAGCTCGTCGGGCTCGACCAGGACCAGGTCGGCCGGCGGCGGCTCGTCGGCGTCGGGGAGGTGGACGACGATGCCGTCGTCGGACCAGATCGCATCGGCCTCGAGGTTGCGCTCGGCGCGGATCTTGGCGGCCAGGGCCAGGCCCCAGGCGGCGTGGACGCGGCCGCCGTAGGGCGAGAGCACACAGAGCCGCCAGTCGCCGATCTCGTCGCGGAAGCGCTCGACCACGATCGTCTCGTCGGAGGGGACGACGCGGGTCGCCGCCTGCTGCTCGCGCAGGTAGGCGACGAGATTCTCGGCGGCGCGGCGGTCGAGGTCGTACTCCTTGGCCAGCTCCTTGGGCTCACGGCCGACCGCCTCGCGGGCGAAGGCACCGATCGCGCGGCCCAGCTCAGCCGGGCGGCCGATGCCGTCGCCCTTCCAGAAGGGGACGGCGCCGGGGACCCCGGGCGCCGGGGTGACGATGACGCGGTCGCGGGTGATCTCCTCGATCCTCCAGGTCGTCGCGCCGAGCAGGAAGGTCTGGCCGGGGCGGGCCTCGTAGACCATCTCCTCGTCGAGCTCGCCGACCCGGCGCCCGTCGGGCAGGTGGACGCCGTAGAGGCCGCGGTCGGGGATCGTGCCGGCGTTGGTGACGACCAGCTGCCGGGCGCCTTTGCGGCCGTGCATGGTGCCTGCCGTGCGATCCCAGACGATCCGCGGGCGCAGCTCGGCGAAGCGGTCGGAGGGGTAGCGCCCGTCGAGCATGTCGAGCACGTTCTCGAGCTGCTCGCGGGAGAGCTCGTGGAAGGGCTCCGAGCTGGTGACAAGCCGCTCGACCTCGTCGATCTTCCACTCGTCGAGCGCGGCCATCGCGACCAGCTGCTGGGCGAGGACGTCGAGTGGGTTCTGCGGGATCACCGTCTCCTCGATCGCCCCTTCGCGCATCCGCTTGGTGACCACGGCGCACTCGAGCAGGTCGGCGCGGAACTTCGGAAAGATGCGCCCGCGGGAGACGTCGCCCACGGAGTGGCCGGCGCGGCCGACCCGCTGCAAGCCTCGGCTGACCGACTTCGGCGACTCGACCTGGATCACAAGATCCACAGCCCCCATGTCGATTCCCAGCTCCAGACTGGAAGTCGCAACGAGACACGGAAGCTCCCCTGACTTCAGCATCTCCTCCACAACCGTCCGCTCCTCATGGGACAGGGAGCCGTGGTGGGCACGTGCAATCTCGGGGGGCGCGGGGTCCGGCCCGTCGGGCCCGCTATCGCGGGGAGTTCCCGCCGGACCGGACCCCGCGCCCCCCAGCTGCTCAGTCGCCGGAAGCTCCTGCGGAGGCTCGTCACCGTTCAGCTCGTTCAAACGCTTGGCGAGCCTCTCGGCGGCGCGGCGGTTGTTGACGAAAATGATCGTTGACGTGTGTTCTCTTACGAGCTTCAGGAGCTCGGGGTAGATCGCGGGCCAGATCGAGCGGACGTGGACGAGGGGCTCTCCGTCAGGCGGGGTGCCGTCGCCATTGGGGAAAGCTGGAGCTCCCGGTTCCGCCATGTCCTCCACCGGCACCACGATCTCCAGGTCGAGCTGCTTGGCGACTCCGGCGTCGACGATCTTGCACTCGCGCTTAGGACCGACGAGGAACCGAGCTATTCGCTCCAGCGGGCGCTGAGTCGCGGATAGCCCGATCCGCTGGAGACCAACCGCATCTCCCGCGGGTGGCGCTGTAGGGGGAACCGCCCCTGAGGACGCTTTAGCGACCGGAAGGGGCGGTGGGTCCCCTGCAGCGACAGGACCCGCGGGCCGCTGCGCATGGCTTTTCACCAGATGCTCCAACCGCTCGAGACTCAGCGCCAGGTGAGACCCCCGCTTGGATTGGGCGACCGCATGGATCTCGTCGACGATCACCGCCTCGGCGGTCGTGAGGATCTCGCGGACGCCGGAGGAGAGCATCAGGTAGAGCGACTCGGGGGTCGTGATCAGGATGTCCGGTGGGGTTTTGCGCATCGCCCGGCGTTCGGCCTGGGACGTGTCGCCGGTGCGCAGCCCAACTGAGATGTCCGCCCCGATCCCTCGCAGCGGCGCCCGCAGGTTGCGCTCGATGTCGTAGGAGAGCGCCTTCAGCGGCGAGACGTAGACGAGGCGGACGCCCTGCCCACGCTCGGGCGTGCGCGAGAGGCGGTCGATCCCCCAGAGGAAGCTGGCCAGGGTCTTGCCGGAGCCCGTCGGGGCGCAGATCAGCGCGTTGGCACCGCCGGAGATGGCCTCCCAGCCGCCGGCCTGGGCGGGAGTCGGCCCCTCGAAGGAAGCCTCGAACCAGCGCCTGACGGGGGCGCTGAACGGCGCCAGCGGGTCGGATCCCGCGCCTGCTTTCGTATCGGTGGTCAACCCACCGATCTTAGGGCCTGCCCCGCCGGATGCTCGCGGGTCAGCCGGGATTGCCGCCGGCGAACTTCACGTAGGCGTACCAGGAGGGCTTGGGGACGAACCCATCGCCGAAGAGCCCGGTCCCGTCGCAGAAGTTGCAGATCCCGACCTGATCGTCGACCGAGAACCAGAAGATCTGCTTCAGGCGCCACTTCGCCTGCTTGCTCTTGAGCAGCCTGAATGCGCCATTCAGCTGCTTGACCTGGCCCTGCGGCCCTTTGGCGAAGGCGTTGTGCTTGGGATCGAGGGGCTGGGAGCTCCAGCCGATCTCGGTGATCCAGAGCCCCTTGCCGGCGTCGTGGTTCGCTTTCAGGACCGCGCGGAACTCTTCGATGTCAGGGGTGAGTTCCTGGTAAGAGCCGGTGTACGGGTGCAGGGCGACCCCGTCGAACTTGCTCCTGATCCCCGGCGTGGTGCGGTAGAGCTGGTCGAGGAAGTCGGTGGCGAAATAGGCCTGCGGCGGTCTTCTCTTGAACTGCGCCTCCCTGGGCCGGGCGAACATCCCGCCGAGGACGATCTTGGCCCCCGGATCGATGCTCTTGATCGCCGCGTGGGACAGCTTGACCAGCTTGCCGTACTCGGCGGGATTGGGCCTGACCACGAAGTACTTGAAGTTCTCCTCGTTCCAGACCTGCCAGGTGCGGATCGGGCGCTTCGGCAGGGCCGGGTTCTCGACCCAGAAGCTGCCGTTGGGACCGTAGCGGGCAACCACGAGCTTGAGGAAGCTGGTCCAGGAGTTGCGCTGGAAGCCGCTCCTCACCGGCAGCGTCTTCGGGGCTCGCACGGTGCCGTGGGAGCCGGGCACGACGGCCAGCGGCACGACCCAGGAAGGAGAGTTGTAGACGAACGGGAGCACTTCGAGCCCAGCCTGCGCCGCACCCGCCACCAGGGGGTCGACGCTGGAGAAGTCGGCGGCCCCTCCCCGTTCCTTCTGGATCGCGCTCCACCCGACCGGGATCCGCACGCTGTCGACCCCGCCGGTGCGCAGTCGCTGGAACTCTTCGGCGGTCGGCACGCCCTGGGGCGAGACGCCCCAGAAGTTGCCCGGGACGGCGCTGGCGATGGGCGGCGTCGAGCCGAGGGCCACGAGCGAGACCGCCAAAGCGGCAAGCCAGGTACGCGTCAGCCCGAAGGGCCGCTTCCGGTCAACCGACACGTCAGCTGGCCTTGGGCGACGCAGGCGTGGCCGAGCCGCCCTGCTGGCGGCGCTGCCTGAACATCACGGCTGCGACGGAAACGGCCGCCAGGAGGGCGATCGCTATCAAGATCGGGACCAGGGGCGAGGAGCCGTCGCTGCCGGACTGCGAGGCGGAGGCGTCATCGGCCTGACCGCCCTGCTGCGCCGAGGCCTCCTCGGCGCCGTTGGAGCCGGTGCCTGGGCTACCCTGCCCGGTGCCGCCATCGTTGGCCGTCACCCCCCCTTCAGCCTTCGGAGATGAATCGTCCTGTGAAGATTCCCCAGAGGGATTCGAATCCGATCCCGAGTTCCCGGTCGGCGATCCACCGTCGCCGGAGGCCTTTGCCGTCGGCGGGCGATCCTTGTGGTGGACGGGGGGGTTATTCCCTTCGGCCGTAGGAATGGCGTCCTGGTACTGGACGCCGGCGCTCGATTCGGCCTGAGCGAGAACCGGAAAGCAAGCCAATGCCAGCAGAGCCAACACTGACATCAGCGCGAAGGGGCGGCCCAGACGTGGGGCCGGACGGTGGCGCTTCCCGACGATCATCGGGCGCAAGGTTAGACCAAACGGCGGCGCTGCTTGCGCCGGTGGCCCTGATGGTCGGCCTGGCCCTCGCCGGCGGGGGCTTCGACGTGACGGGTCGTCACATAGCGGGCCTGGCTGCGTGGCTCGTCGTGGTTGCCCTGCTCGTGTTCGGGGCGGCGCCTGGGGCGAAGCTGGAGCGGCCGTTCTACTGGGCGGGCGGGCTGATCCTCGGGCTGTCGCTTCTGTCTGCAATTTCATCCCTCTGGTCGGGGTCGGTCGAGCTGAGCGTGATCGAGGCTGACCGCGTCCTGGCCTACCTCGCGTTCTTCCTTGCCGCGTTCCTGATCGCCCAAACCGACGAACGGCGCCAACGTTTCGCTGAAGGCCTGACGATTGCCGCAGCGCTGGTCGTGCTGATCGGCCTCGGCAGCCGTCTGCTGCCCCACGTCCTCGAAGTCGCGGACTCGCTGGGCAGCGGCCCGCGGCTGCGCTACCCGCTTGGCTACTGGAACGCCAACGGGGCGATGGCCGGCATCGCCGTGGCGATGCTGCTGTGGACGAGTCGCCGCTCGGCCTGGGCGGTCCTGCGCTGGCTCTCGGTGGCGGCGATCCCCGCCGTGCTGCTCACCCTCTACTTCACCTACTCGCGGGGTGGCCTGCTGGCGCTTCTCGTCGCGACCGGATGCCTGATCGCCCTCTCCCGGGACCGGCTCTGGATGCTCGCGACGTTCGCGATCGGGGCGCTGGGAGCGCTGCCGGCCGTGCTCGCCGTGCAGGCGCGGCACAGCCTCGCCGACAACGTCGCCAACCAGGCGGCCGTCGACCAGGGGGTCACCGTGCTGGCGATCCTGCTCGCCGGTATCGCCCTCTCGCTGGTCCTCTTCGCCGGGCTGCGCCGGATCGAGGGGCGCGACGGGAAGATGACCGGGCAGGCGCTGGCGGCGTCCCGCAACCCGGGGGTGCTCAAACGCGTCGCGCTTGGCCTCGCCATCGTGGCGATCGTCGCCGTCGCCGCCGTCGGCGGCCGCGCGTGGGACGAGTTCTCCAGCTCCGACGTCCAGTTCCCCGACGACCCCAAGCAGCACTTCTCCGACTTCTCCGGCGCCGGCCGCCACGACTTCTTCCGGGTCGCGCTCGACTCCTTCGGCGAAAAGCCGTTCCTCGGCCACGGAGCGGGCACCTACGAGTTCTCCTGGGAGCGCCACCGCTCGATCGAACTTCCCGTCCACGATGCGCACTCGCTCTACCTCGAGGCCTTCGCCGAGCTCGGCGCGGTCGGGGGCCTGCTCGTGCTGGGGCTCGTCGGGACCCTGCTCTGGTGCGCCTTCTCCGCCTGGCACGCCGCGCCCCACCCGCAACGAGAGCGCTACGCGGCGCTGGCGGCGGTGATGCTCGCCTTCGCCGTCGGCGCCGCCTTTGACTGGTTCTGGGAGATCGCCGCCCTTGGCGCGGTCTTCTTCCTCGCCGCCGGTGTCGTCGTCGCCGCCCGCTGCACCCAGATCGCCGAAGACCCGCGCCGTGAGGCCAGGGGGAGCGAGGGGCGCCGCTACGGCCTCGCCGTCGCCGGGCTGGCCGTGGCCTGGATCGCCGCGATCGCCCTGATCGGGCCGCTGCTGGTCGAGCGTGAGATCGATGCCAGCCAGGCCGCCGCGGCTCGGGGGGACATCGGCGCGGCCGTGGATCACGCCGGCAACGCGCGCACGATCGAGCCCTGGGCCGCCTCTCCATACGTACAGCTCGGCCTGCTGGCCGAGCGCCAGGGCGAATACCCGATCGCGATCGAGCACCTCACCCACGCGATCGAGCGCGAGGACCGCAACTGGCAGTGGTTCTACCTGCGCTCCCGAGTCGAGCACGAGGCCGGCGACGAAGACGCCGCGCAGGCCGACCTCGAACGGGCCCGCGAGCTCAACCCGCGCTCGGAATGCCTGCGCGGAGAGTGGGCGTGCGGATGAGCGCCAAGGCCCCGGAGGCAACGCGGCCCCAGGCGACCGAGATGGCGAGCCGCCTGGGCCTGACCGGCATCAGCGCCTCGCGCAGACGGGGTGCCGTCCTGCGACGCCTGCTCGCCACCGGGGACTGGATCGCGATCGTCGCCGCGCTCTGCGCCGCGACCATGGCGACCTCGACCACCGACGTCGGCACCCTGTTCTGGGCGGTGCTCTTCACCCCGGCCTGGATCCTGGTGCTGAAGCTCCACGGCCTCTACGACAACGACCATCGCCGGATCCGCCACAGCACCCTGGACGAGCTGCCCTCACTCGTCTCGGCCAGCGCGCTCGGCGCGATTGCGATCGACGGCCTGCTGACGCTGAGCCCGGTCGGGCCGCTCTCGGCCGGCAGTGCCGTCCTGGTCGGGGTCGGCGCCCTGGTCGGCTGCTTCGCGCTGAGGGCCGTGCTCCGCTTCGCCTGGCACCGCCTGACCGGGGTCGCGACCGGGCTCGTGATCGGCCCCGCCGTCGCCGCCGACCTGATCGCGCGGCGGATCGCCACCCACCCCGAGGCCCGCCTGCGGCTGGTCGGCTACCTCTCCGCCCCGCGTGACAAGGACCGCCGGGCCTCGCTGCCGCGGCTGGGCTCGATCGAGGAGATCTCGCGAGTCGCCCGCGAACACGAAGTCGAGCGCGTGGTCGTGACCGAACAGGAGATGAGCGAGGCCGACGCGGAGCACCTGATCGAGGAGTGCAAGGTCGCCGGGCTGGGGCTCACCTTCCTGCCCCAGCACTACGGCCTGCTGGGGCCGGGGATCGAGCTGAACCGCCTCGCCGAGCTTCCCGTGCTCGACTTCCGCTTCTCCGACCCGCCCCGCTCCACCCTGGCGATGAAGCGCGGGCTCGACATCGCTGTCTCGGGGGTCATGCTGGCGGTCCTCTCGCCGTTGCTGGCGCTGACCGCGATCTTCATCGTGATCGACTCCGGCGCGCCGGTCTTCTTCCGCCAGGCCCGCGCGGGCAAGGATGGCGTGCCGTTCACGATGCTGAAGTTCCGCACGATGGTGGCCGACGCCGAGGAGCGGCTGGCCGAGTTCGTCGACCTGGAGAAGCTCGAGGAGCCGGCCTTCAAGATCCCCGACGACCCCCGCATCACCCGCGCCGGCCGCCTGCTGCGCCGGACCAGCCTCGACGAGCTGCCGCAGCTGATCAACGTCCTGCTGGGGCACATGTCGCTGGTCGGCCCGCGTCCGGAGGAGGAAGCGGTGGTCGCCCTCTACGACGAGCGCCAGCGCATTCGCCTCGCGGTAAAGCCCGGCCTGACCGGGCCGATGCAGGTCTACGGCCGCGGCGACCTCACCTTCGAGGAGCGGCTGGCAATGGAGCGCGACTACCTCGACAACCTCTCCGTGACCGGCGATCTGGCGATCCTTTTGCGCACGCCGCGGGCGATCGTCCGCGGCGACGGCGCCTACTAGAGAATCCAGCACGATGCCGAGCCAGCTCGACCTCGAGGTCATCATCGTCAGCCACGGCGCCGAAGGGCTGCTACGTCGCTGCCTGCGCTCGCTCGCCGAGCACCCGGCGAGCGGCTCGACGCGGGTCACCGTGGTCGACAGCGGCAGCCCCGACTCGACCCCGGACATGGTCGAGGAGGAGTTCCCGGCCGTGCGGCTCCTGCGCCGCGACAACGTCGGCTTCTCCGCCGCCAACAACGTCGTCCTGCGCGAGGACGAGGCCGATGCGGTGCTGCTGCTCAACCCCGATACCGAGGTCTACGCCGGCACGCTCGACGCGGCGCTGGCACGGCTGCGCTCGGACGAGCGGATCGGCATGGTCGGCTGCAAGCTCGTGACCGAGTCGGGAGAGCTCGACCACGCCTGCAAGCGCTCCTTCCCCACCCCGCTCAGCGCCCTCGCCCACTTCACCGGGGTCGGCCGAGGCGACGGCGCCTCGGAATCGCTGAGCCAGTACCGCGCCACCCACCTCGGCGACGACGAGGCAGGCGAGGTCGACGCGGTCAACGGGGCGTTCATGCTCTGCCGGGCCGAGGCGGTGCGCGAGGTCGGCCTGCTCGACGAGGGCTACTGGCTCTACATGGAGGATCTCGACTGGTGCCGGCGCTTCTGGGAGGCGGGCTGGAGGGTCTTCTACGAGCCCGCCGGCGTCGCCCTCCACGTCAAGGGCGGCTCCAGCGGCAAGCGCCGCGCGCCCAAACAGGAGATCGCCTTCCACCGCGGCATGGGCCGCTTCTACCGCCGCTTCGACGCGGCCGAGCACAACCCACTGGTGAACACGGCGGTCTACGCCGGCATCTGGGCAAAGCTGGCTACCAGCCTGGCGATCACCGCGGTGCGCGGGCGCTAGGAGGGTCTAGCAAATACCCGCGTGGGCGGCTGGCGAGCGCCGCCGTCAGACGTGCGCGGGGGTTTTGCTAGGCCCTCCCTAGGCGACAGTCAGCACGGGGACCCGCGATGCATCGCCGATGGCCTTGACTAGACGGCGATCGAGCGTGATCAAGGGCACGCTCAGGACCTCGGCGAGCGCCACGTAGAGCCCGTCGTAGAAGCTGACGTTGTGACGCAGCTGCCAGGCCCGGTCGAGCAGGCCGGTGTGGACGATGCGGCGCAGGGGCAGCCCGGCAAACCTGCCCAACGCGTCCGCAGCGCGGTCGTCCTGCTTGCGCGCCACGCGGCGCAGAGACTGCCCAACCTCGGCGTCGATCAGGTGCGGCGCCCAGAGCGAGCGGTCGCCACCGGCCCCCGAGAGCTGCTCCTCCGCCCAGTCGGCGTGCTCCCCACGGATGAGAACGGTGACGACAACCGATGCGTCGACGACGGGCATGGCCGGCTACTCGCCGCGGGACGCTCGGATGTCGGCGACGATCTCCTCGGCGGTGATGCCGGAGTCACCCCAGGCGCGAGCGCCGGCGAAGACGTCCTCGAGGGTCGCCTGCTTGGCGAGGTCTTCGAGGTCGCGCTTGATGTAGTCGGAAAGCGAGATGCCCTCCGCCGCGGCGCGGACCTTGAGCGTCCTGTGGACCTCGTCGGGGACGTCTCGGATCTGGATCATCTTGGACATGTGGATCACATTAGGCCATGCGGCGGACATGTCTACTGCGGTGGCTTGGGTCATGGGAGGACCGTTGCAGGCCCCGATGCACGCGTGGCGCGACGAATGTGCCGGGACCGTGCCAATTCCGGCACCGGAGGCGCTTGATCTCAGAAAGGCAGGGTCTCGGCGAGCTCGGCGAGCGTCGGCGCGGCGCTGTCACGCTCGCTGACCAGGGGCTCGGCAACAGGCCACTCGACCGCCACTTCGGGGTCGTCCCAGGCGATGCCGGCCTCGGTCGCCGGGTCGTAGACGCTCGAGCAGAGGTAGGCGACGTCGGCGACGTCGCTGATCACGGCGAAGCCGTGGGCGAAGCCGACCGGGACGAAGAGCTGGCGGTGGAGCACGTCGTCGAGGACGTGGCCCTCCCACTGGCCATAGGTCGGGGAGTCGCGCCGCAGGTCGACGGCGACGTCGAAGATCTCGCCGCGCGCGCAGCGGACCAGCTTCGCCTGGCCGGGCTCGGTCTGGAAGTGCAGCCCGCGCAGCGTGCCCCTGGCTGAGCGCGACTGGTTGTGCTGGACGAACTCGGCGTCCACCCCGTGCTCGGCCAGGAGGTCGCGACGGTAGGTCTCGAGGAAGAAGCCGCGATCGTCGCCGTGGACCACCGGCTCGAGCAGGGCGGTCCCGCCGAGCTTCGTGGGCAGGCGCTTCAGCATCAGCCGAGCGCCCGGCCGTACTGCTTCTCGTAGTACTCGCGGTACTCGCCGGAACGGATCGGGCCCCACCACTCCTCGTTGTCGCGGTACCACTGCACGGTTCGCTCCAAGCCCTCGGCGAAGCGCACCTGCGCCTCCCAGCCGAGCTGCTCGCGGATCTTGTCGCTGCCCAGCGAGTAGCGGCGGTCGTGGCCGGGGCGGTCGGCGACGTACTCGATCAGGCCCTCGTCGCCGCCGGTCAGCTCGATCACCCGCTTGACCACCTCGATGTTCTCGCACTCGTCCGGCCCGCCGACGTTGTAGGCCTCGCCGGGGCGGCCCTTCTCCAGCACCGTGTGGATGCCGCGGCAGAAGTCCTCGACGTAGAGCCAGTTGCGGACCTGGCGGCCGTCGCCGTAGATCGGCAGCGAGTCGCCGTGCAGCGCGTTCAGCACCATCAGCGGGATCAGCTTCTCGGGGTACTGGCGCGGGCCGTAGTTGTTGGAGCCGCGGCAGGTCACCGCCTCCAACCCGTAGGTGTGGAAGTGGGCGGAGACGAGCAGGTCGCCGGCGGCCTTGGTCGCCGAGTAGGGCGAGGAGGGGTCGAGCGGCGAGGTCTCGGTGAAGGAGCCCGACTCGATCGAACCGTAGACCTCGTCGGTGGAGACCTGCAGGTAGCGGCCGACGCCGAGCTCGCGGGCGGCGTCGAGCAGGGTGCCGGTGCCGATCACGTGGGTGCGGGCGAAGGCGTCCTGGTCGTCGATCGAGCGGTCGACGTGGGACTCGGCGGCGAAGTTGACGACGGCGTCGCAGCCCTCCATCGCCTCGCGCACGACTTTCGGATCCTCTATCGCACCGACCACCAGCTCGGTCCCCTCCGGCAGGTTCTCGCGCCGGCCGGCGTAGGTGAGCTTGTCGAGCACCCGAACCTCGTGCTCCTCGCCGACGAGGCGCACGTAGGTCGAGCCGATGAACCCGGCGGCGCCGGTGACGAGGAGCTTCACGCGGCGGAAGGCTAGCGATCCTGAAACGACAAGACCCGCCGGAGCGGGTCGAGTCTGGCGAAGCGGGGAGCCACCCCGCAGATGATTGACACCCGTGGACTACGTTACCACGGCCCACCCAGACTCGAACCTGCTCCGGCGGCGGCCTATCTGCGGAGGGCGCCGGACTCGAACCGGATCCGAGGCTAGTCGGACATGATGAGTGTCAATCACCTGAAGACACCCGTCTCCTTCGCCCTCCTGTTGACGACGCTAACAGTGAATTTCAGGATAAATCGCCACGTATGTCTATTGACACACTTTGTTTGCAGTTCAGTGTGAAACTCCCGCAGCAAAGGGCGGAGACGCTACGCGGCGGCCTCTTGCTCGGTCTTGCGCTGACCGAGGTAGGCACTCAGGCCGTCGCGCCAGGCGGGCAGCTCGATCGCGTGCTGGCGCTGGCTGGCGAGGGCGGAGTAGGGCGGGCGCGGGGCAGGGCGGCCCAGCATCTCGGTCGTGCCCGAGAGCACGCGGCACTCGACCTTTGCCTGGTCGAAGATCTCGCGGGCGAAGTCGTACCAGGAGCAGGCGCCCCCCGCCGCCATGTGATGGATGCCGAACTCGATCCCCTCGATGAGGCGGACGATGCCGTAGGCGAGGTGCCAGGTGTAGGTGGGGGAGCCGACCTGGTCGCGGACGACGAGCACCTCGTTCTGGGTCGAGGCGAGGCGCAGCATCGTCTCGACGAAGTTGGAGCCGCCGATGCCGAAGAGCCAGGAGGAGCGGACCACGAAGTGGCGCTTGTTGGCCGCCGCGGTCGCCTCCTCCCCGGCCAGCTTGGTGCGGCCGTAGGCCGAGAGCGGCGCCGGCTGGTCGGTCTCGACGTAGGGCGCGCCCTTGGCGCCGTCGAAGACGTAGTCGCTGGAGACGTAGAGGACAGAGGCGTCGACCGCGGCGGCTGCCGCCGCGATGTGGCCGGCGCCTTTTCCATTCACGGCCATCGCCGCCCCCTCGGCCTCCTCGGCACCATCGACGTCGGTCCAGGCGGCGCAGTTGATCGTCACGTCGGGGCGCTCCAGCTCGAACTTCGAGTTGACCGCCGCCTCATCGGCGACGTCGAGCTCGGTGTGGCCGAAGCCGACCACGTCGTGGCCGGCGTTGCCGGCGGCGAGCATGACGTCGCGACCGAGCATGCCACCGGCTCCAGTGACCAGGACCTTCATCGCCGCCCGCCCATCAGATGATCTTGATCTCGGACTTGTCGCCGACCAGCATCCGCAGCGTCTTCGGCATGCCGTCGCTGCGGGTGAGCTTTACTTCGCGGCCCAGCAGGCTGGCCTCCATGCGGGTGCCGAGGTCCTCGACCACGGAGCCGGCGAGGACGATCGAGTGCTCGATTTCCGAGCGGCAGATGCGCACGTCCTCGCCGATCGAGGTGTAGGGGCCGACGTAGGCGTCCTCGATGAGGGCGCCGGCGCCGATCACGGCCGGCCCGCGCACGACCGAGCCCTTCAGCACCGCCCCCTCCTCGACCACGACCCGCCCCTCGACCCGCGAGCCCTCGTCGACCTCACCGTCGATCCGGGTCTCGATCTCCTCCAGCACCAACCGGTTGGCCTCGAGCATGTCGGCGAGCTGGCCGGTGTCCTTCCACCAGCCGATGACGACCTCCGAGCGAACGGCCTTGCCCTGCTCGATCAGACCCTGGATCGCCTCGGTGATCTCCAGCTCGCCGCGCCAGGAGGGCTCGAGGGCGCGGGCGGCGTCGAAGATCGGCGGCGCGAAGAGGTAGACGCCGACCAGGGCGAGGTTCGACGGCGGGTCCTTCGGCTTCTCGATCAGGCGCACGATCCGCTCCCCGTCGAGCTCGGCCACCCCGTATGACTGCGGATCGTCGACCGGCGTGAGCAGGATCAGCGCGTCGGGCTCCTCGGCGCGGAAGGTGGCGACGAGCCCGCGCAGGCCGTCGGCGAGCAGGTTGTCCCCCAGGTACATGACGAAGGGCGAGCCGGCGATGAACTCCTCCGCGGTGAGGACCGCGTGAGCCAGGCCGGCGGGCTCGTCCTGGACGATGTAGGTGATCTCAGCGCCGAAGGCCGAGCCGTCGCCCGCCGCCTGGCGGATCTCCTCACCGGTCTCCGGGGCGATGATGATGCCGATCTCGGTGACGCCGGCGTCGACCAGCGCCTCGATCCCGTAGAAGAGCACGGGCTTGTTGGCGACGGGCACCAGCTGCTTCGCCGAGGTGTGGGTTATCGGGCGCAGCCGCGTCCCGGCGCCGCCGGAGAGGATCAGGCCTTTCAGGTCTTGCACGTGGCGAGAAGGCTACATGTGGCGCAGTCGGCATCGATCCGCGGCGCCTGGCAGAGTGCCGGGGCCTCATGCCTTCCCTGAGAGCACACGGCGGTCAGTCGCTGACCGACCGTTTCAACACGAAGAGCATTGTCAGGGTTGCCCGCTCGACCCCTCTGATCGGATTCATCCTCGGCGTCCTCACCTGGCCGACGGACCCGATCACGCCTTCCACCGGACCCGATCCCTCCTGGGTGACGGGTCTCCACCTCGCGTTCGAGCGCGGGATGCACTTCGGCACCGAAGTCATCTTCACCTACGGTCCGCTCGGCTTCATCGAGGTTCCGAGCCTGCAGGACAGCGGGCTGTGGATGGTTGGCATCGTCTATCAGAGCGCCCTGCACGTCGCGCTCGCGATCACGGTGCTTTGGGCGGCACGGCAGGCGCTTCCGCTGGTAGCTGCGGTCGGCCTCACCTACGTCGCGCTGATCATCAGCCCACTGCCGGCAACCGTCGTCGTCCTCGCCTTCATCTGGTGTTTCGCAGCGCTGAGCGACCGCGCCCCCAGCTTCGCCCTCCCGTTGGTTGTCTTTGGCGGCGCTTCGCTGGCGGCGATCGAGCTGCTCGGCAAAGCCAACTACGGGGTCTCGGTGCTGGTCTTCTGCAGCTTGGCGGCGCTCGGCGCAAGGGACCGTAAGCACAACGTCCCATGGTTCGCCGGGATAACCCTGGTTGGATTTCTTGCCCTCTGGTTCGGCGCCCAGCAGGGGCTCTCGAACCTGCCCGAGTTCATCTCAAATTCCATCCAGGTCATCTCTGGCTACTCGCGGGCGATGTCCAACGACGTCGGGGAAGTGGCATGGGAGCGGCCCTACGCCCTGATTGCCATTGCCCTGCTGGTGGCAGGCGCCGTGGCCGCTACGCGCGGCGAAAAGATCCCCCAGCGGGCCGCCTCGCTGGTCCTCGTCGCAACCTTCGGCTTCCTCAGTTTCAAGCAGGGTTTCGTCCGACAGGGGCCCGGAGGCAGCTCGGACTTCTTCGCCTTGATGCTCATAGCGGCAATCGGGATCTCCTGGCGCCTCCCCGAGAAGCTTGGCCGCCTGCCGTCGCGGCTGCCGGCCGTAGCCTTGTTCGCGCCAATGCTGGCCATGGCGATCGCGACGATGCCACTTCCCTTCGGGACCTCGCTGAAGCCCGCGGACCACCTCTCGGCGCTGGGCGAACAAGCCCATGCCTTCGTCAGCCGGAGCGAGCGCGATCGAATCCGCGACGAGGCCAGCGCCGAAATGCGCGCCCTGTACGCACTCGACCAGCGCACCCTCGAACTGATCGGGAGTAAACCCGTGCACATTGACCCGTGGGAGATCAACGTCGCCTGGATCTACGGACTCAACTGGCACCCGCTGCCGAGCGTCCAGGACTACTCGGCCTATACGCAGAAGCTCGACCAGATCAATGCTCGGGCCCTCAGCACCCCTGACGGCCCAGCGCGGATCTTGCGCCAAAACGCGAAGCTCTTCGTGCCCAACATCCCGGACTCGTCGATCGACGGCCGCTATGCCGCCTGGGACCCGCCCGCCCAACACCGAGCGATGCTCTGTCACTACGAAGCTGTCTACACGACCGAACGATGGCAGGTGCTCGACCGCGTGCCCAACCGCTGCGGGCCACCGCACCTGATCGAAACGGTCCAGTCGGAAACCGAACGGGAGATCGACGTGCCGGTTGCCGCGGGAAAAGACGAAGTCGTCTTTGCTCGCATACATGGCGCCGGGGTGGAAGGCTGGGAGTTGCTGCGCTCGGCGCTCTACCGGGCACGACAGCGGACGGTCACCCTCGACGGCTACGCGGTATGGAGGCTCGTCCCCGACACCGCCGGCGACGGCCTGCTGATGCGCGTGCCCAGGTCGGTCGATTACCCGGAACCCTTCCAGGCACCATTCGACGCGCAAACGATGTCGGTTCAGATCCAGGGCGCGGCACCGAGGCCCCTGAGCGTCGAATTCTTCTCGCAGCACGTACAGCCGCTGCGAGCCGCAAGCAAGACGCCGCGCCAGCCTGCCGAATGAGCGGGACCGAACCGACGATCGACGTCGCGATCGTCAACTGGAACACGGCGGCGCCGGCACTGGACGCCGCGAGGGCCTACCGGGCGTCCGACGGGGTACAGGCGCACGTGACGATCGTCGACAACGATTCGCGGCCCGAGCAGCGCGACCTGCTGCGCAAGGGGTGCCCGGAGGGAGTGCGGCTGGACCTGAGCGAGGAGAACGCCGGCTATGGTCGCGCCGCCAACCGGGCGCTGCGCGGGGGAAGCGGCGAACTGGTCTGCGTCAGCAACGCCGATGTGCTGCCGGAGCCGGGCGCCTTGGCCGCGCTGGCCGAAGTCGCGTCGAGCGAACCGCGAGCCGGGATGGTGGGACCGGTATTCGGCGACGACACCGACCGCTACCACGCGGCCCTGCCCGGCACGGTGACGATGCTTGCGCGGATCTTCGCCGGCGCCTTCGGCGAGCGCCAACAGCCGAGCCCGCAGGTTGGCGCGGTGGCTGAGATCGGCCAGCCGTCGGGTGCCTGCTTCGTCATGGAGCGCCAGACCTGGGAGACGATGGGCGGCTTCGACGAGGGCTTCTTCCTCTGGTATGAGGACGTGGACCTGGCCAAGCGGCTGGATGACGTCGGCTATCGCAACCTCGTCGCGGGCTCGGCCCGCGTCGGCCACTCCGGCGCCGAGGCGTTCGTCCAGGTCGATCCGCGCAAGCAGCAGGCCATCCGGCTGCGCTCGGTCGAGCGCTATATCCGGCTCCACCACAGCCGGGCAATGCCTCTCGCCGCGCCGCTACTTAGGCTCTCCCGGCGCCTTAGAGCGGGCGGCGCCCGATGAATTCCCTTTCAGTCGTCATTCCAACCAAGGACCGAGCCGATGCGCTGGCGAGAACGCTCGACGCCCTCGAGGCCCAGCACCCCGGCAACGCGGAGCGAGAGGCGATCGTGGTCGACAACGGCTCGAGCGATGACACCATCGAGCAGGTACGACAGCGTGTGACCGGCTCGAGGCTGGCGATCCGGCTGCTGGAGCAGCCGGACGGCGGGCCAGCGGCGGCTCGCAACGCTGGCGCCAAAGCCGCGACCGGCGACGTCCTGCTCTTCCTCGGCGACGACACGGAGCCCGCCGACCAGGACCTCCTGAACGCCCACCTCGCCCTGCACACGGCAAGGCCAGAGCCAACCTATGGCGTCCTCGGGCTGATCACCTGGAACCCGCTCAAACCGGTGACGCCGTTCATGCGCTGGCTCGAGAACGGCGGCCCCCAGTTCCACTACTGCGACCTCGACGCCGGGACCGTCGACGCCGCCAGCTACTTCTACAGCTCGCACGCCTCGGTGAAGCGCTCGATCTTCGAGCAGGTGGGCGGCTTCGACGTCCGCTTTCCCTCCGCTGCCATCGAGGACACCGAGCTGGGCGTCCGCCTCGCCGACGCGGGCCTCGAGCTCGACTATCACCCGGAGTTGCTCGTCCTCCACGACCATCCGACAACCCCAGAGCAGTCGCTTCGCCGCTCGGTCGCAGTGGGCCGCTCGGCTGCTCTCTACAACCAGCTGCGACCCGACCGTCCGCACCCCGGCGTGCAGGCACCGCGGGGCTTGGGCTGGTCGGCAGTCCGCGCAGCGGAGCCCCTCCTCGCCGCACTTGCCCGCCTGCCGTTGCCGAAAGGCTTTCGAGAGAGGGTCTGGCTGGCGATGACCCGCGCCGGTTACGCCCGCGGTTACAGCCTGGGGCCGGCGACGCGATGACACTGCGCCGCCTCAACGCGTCGGCGCTTTCGCCGCTGCTGCTTTTCCCGATTGTCTGGGCCCTGACGGCCCTGCTGGCCCAGATTCACCTGCTCGGTATCCAGGGCAGCTGGTCGACGGTGATGGTGGCGGTTGTCGTTTCCGTCCCGTTGGCGTTCGTGGCCGGCGGCCTCATCGGAGAGGGGATCGCGGCAATAGCCACGACCTCCTCCCCGGCTCGGTCGGAGACGCACATCTCCGACCGGACGTTCCGGCGCATCCTCCTCGTACTGCTGGGCATCGGCCTCCTGGCGGTCGCCTATCAGTTCGCGCTTGTCGGTCGGCCGCCGCTTCTGAGCAGCAGCATCGATGACGCACGGTTCTCGGGGGGAGGTCCGACGATTCTGCTCACCGACCTCCTCACGGTCGCCGTGATCGTGGCAATGACCAGAGCACGGAATCCATTCAGCCGGGAGTCCCGGTTCGAGCTGGCGGTGTCGGTCGTCGCTCTCGGCGCATTTGCCCTCCAGGCGGGGCGAGGGAACGTCGTGCTGCCGATTGTCGTCGTGATCGTCGCCCGCTGGCTCTACTGGGGCCGCCCAAGCCCATATCTGCTCACAGCAGGCGGCCTCATCGCTTTTTTGGCGATCTGCGCCGGCTTTTACCTGCGCACATACCAGCACCCGACGACGCCGTTCGAGGCTGAACTCTTCGGCGAAGTCCTGCCCCCACTGCCGTTCATCGTCAAGCCGCTCGTCCCGCTCTACCTTGCGCTGACGACGAACTTCGTCGCCCTGGAGGGGATCGTCCACCACATCCCCACCGCAGCACCATTTGGCCATGGCGTATACGACGCCGTCGCGTTCGACCGCCTTTTCTCGGGTGCCCGTCACATCGGTGACCTCTCAGGAGAGCTGACGCCGCCGTGGGTGACGAGCACGGTCGCCGGTTCGTTCTGGGCGGACGGCGGCTTCCCGCTTCTCATCCCGGGGGTTGCAGCCACCGGAGCCCTCGCTGCCGGCGCATTTGCCGCCGCGGCCCGCACCCGATCGTTTCGCTGGTGTCTCGTTTCCGCATACCTGACCTTCGTCGCACTCTTCGGCCTCTACACGAACTTCTGGACACAGCAGATCGACTGGCTCCTCGTTTCGCCGATGCTGCTCGTGTTCGGCGCATTTGCCGAAGACCCGAAGGCGCCGCCCGGCATCGTCGGTGCCGTATGGGGCAAGATCCGCCGGGTGCGCGCACCGGCATCGACGTCTGCCCCTCCTCCAGAGGCAGACAAGGCAGAGCCACCGTCCCCCCGGGGATCGAGCGGCACAGCACGTGCCGCGATCTTCTCGGGTCTCGCCGGAATCGTGGTGCTGCTCGCCGCCGGCATAGTCATCCAGCGAACGCTGCCGGAACCCTTTCCTCTCGTCCGCACCATGCAGCTGCCTGACACGGTGGCCAATGCCCAGGCCGTCTTCACGGACAGCCAGCGGGTCTCTGACAACACCCCCGTTTGGTGGATCAACCGATCCGGATCCGTGACGACGCTGAACAGCTTCGACCCGGCAACGGAACGCTCACGGGTCGACGCCCGCTTTCGCCCCGTCCAGCGGCGCGGCACGACCTCCTATGACATCGGCTACTGGCAACCGCTGCGCGTGCCAGTTCTCTTCGAAATCCAGCAGGCTCCCAAACGCCTTTACGTGACCGTGCGGAGGGCTGACTCGGGAGCCGTGGTCAAGGCGTACTCGACTCCGATCACCGCTCCCGGCCCGGGCCTCCACCGCAGCTTCGAAGTTGCCCCGTTCAGCGGCCTCCGCTCGGACCTCTTCATCGTCGATCGAGGCCTCGCCACTTCGCGTGTGCGGCTCGGCATCCTCTCCAGCAAGTCTGGCTTCGACCGCCAGACCCTCGGCATCTACCTCCCCTTCCGTGGACTACGGCCAGGCCGGTGGTCTGTCGGAGTGGGGGAACTGGCCGGCAGGACACTGCCCAACGGCAAGCCGGCCTCTCCTCGCCCCGACCTGTTCCTCGTCGAGCGCGATCCAGGCCGGGAGCACGCAAACTTGAAGGTGATCTCCGGCGAGGAGGCCTACGAGGGCTTCTCCTACCAGCGCGATATCGATGAGCCTGGCGGCCTGGCGGCCAGCCGCGTCTTCCTGCAGGGTGCCTGGCGCGGTGCGCCCTCGATCTTCGAGGTGGCACCCGAAGCGGAGGGCGGCCCAGAGCTGAGGATCTTCGACATCCAACCGCCGGCGGGATTCCTATAGAGACGCGAGGGGACGCAGAGCACTTCGAGGCGGCACAGCCGCCCGAGCCCGACCTCGGCGTCACCGCGGCTCGCGGTGTCGGCGTTCTTGTCGGGCGAACGCTTGGCCTGCAGCTCCTCACCGCCGGCGTCACGGTTCTTCTCGCGCGGATCCTCACCCCCGCCGACTACGGCCTTTTCGCCATCGCCCTCGCGGTTCAACTCGTCGGCCAGCGTGCCGCGGAGCTGGGCTTGCCCGCCGCCCTGATACGGCTGGCCGACGATCCCTCTCCGCGGGTCCAATCCGCGGTCGCAGGCGTGATGCTGCTCTTCGCCATGACCCTGAGCGGGCTGCTGCTGGCCGTGGCATTCGTCCTCGTTCCCGTCGCGGGCGGGTCGAGCGAGACGCTGAAGGTGGTCGCCGTCGCCTCGGTGGCGATGCCCTTCTACGCCGCCCGGGCGATGCCGATGGTCTTGATGGAGCGCAGGCTCGCATTCGGCCGGGTGGCGATCGTCGAGACCGCCGACACCCTGGCCTTCAACGGGTTCGCCCTGGCCGCTGCGCTGGCCGGCTTCGGCGCCTTCAGCCTCTCCGGCGCGGTGCCGGCCGGGGCGATCGCCGGGGTCGCCGCGGCCTGGGCGATCCAGCCCTTCACCCGCCGCCTGCGGCTCGAGCTCGACCCGGTGCGGCCGCTGATCGGGTTCGGCGCCCAGATCAGCGTGCTGCAGGGGATCTACCTGCTGCGTGAGCTTGGCTTCGTTAGCATCGTCGCGGCAATCGGCGGCGCGCCGCTGGCGGGCTACTACGCGATGGCCAAACGTCTCTTCTCCTTCCCGATCGCGCTCACCTCGGCGGTCGCCCGGGTCTCCTTCCCCACCCTCTCCCGGGACGCCGAGCTGCGGCCGCAGCGGGCCGCCCAGATCGCCACCTACACGGCGATCGCCGCCGGACTGCCGTTGGCGCTGGTCGCCGGTGCCGCACAGCCGTTCATCGCCGTCGTGCTCGGCGACGAGTGGCTGCCCACCGCCGACATCGTGCTGATCGCCTCGCTGGGAATGATGCTCACCGCAAGTGCCTGCGCGACGATGGTCAGCAGCTTCATGGCAGAGGGGGCGGCGCGCTTCCCGCTGCGCTCGGCGGTCTCCGAATCGACCGTGCTGGTGGCCCTTGCGATCCTCCTGACGGCCTCGCTGGGCGAGGTGGCCGTCGGGCTCGCGATGACCGTCTCGACCGTGATCGGCACCGCCGTCCTGGCGGTCGGCTCGCACCCGGTGTTGCGGCACTCGCTGCTCTCGATCGCCAAGACGACCGCGATCGCCGCCCTTGCGGTCGGCTCCGCACAGGCCTTCGGCTTCGGCGAGAGCCTGCAGGGCCTACTGCTCTCGCTCGGCGTCGTCACCCTTTTCTGGGTGGCGCTCGAGGTCGCCTTCTCGCGCGATGACCTGCGGCGAATCGCTCGCCTCGCCCGGCCCCTCCTGCGGAGATCGGCGCCCACATGAAGATCTGCCTCTTCGAGTGGAACGCCGGTGGCCACCACAACTCCTATGTGCAGGCCTTCGCCGACGCCCTCGCGCAGCACGCCGAGGTGGTGGTCGCGGCCTCGGATCCGGTGATCGACGAGCTCGACACCACTGGATTCGCCGTGCACCCGCTCGGCGAGCCCCGCCCGCGCCCAGCCGCCGAGCCGGGGTTGGACAAGGCAAGCCTGGCGCGCCGGGAGATCGACCTGCTGCGCGACGCGGTCGCGAAGACCCGGCCCGACCACGTCGTCGTGCTCTTCGCCGACCCGATCCTGCGCTGGCTGGCCGGAGCGCCTCGCTTCCCCTGCAAGGTGAGCATCTTCGTGATGCTCGCCATCGCCCAGCTGCCGGGCTCCTATGGCCTGCCGCTGTCGGCGAAGGAGCGAGCGCAGGCGCTTGTCAAGGAGTTGAGCCTGGCCCGCTGGCGGCGACGGCACGACGCGCACGTCCTCTTCGGGCTCGATACGGAGGCGGTGACGAGGTGGGCGAAGAAGCGCGGTGCGCCCGCCCGCTGGCTCGCCGAGCCGCGGCTCGAGGTCACGCCACAGCCCCGCCCCGCCGAGGAGCGCGAGGGCTGCTTCATGTTCGGCTATATCGACGAGCGCAAGGGCCTCGACCGCCTTGCGGTTGCCTTCTCGGAGGACTGCGCGGGCCTGCCGCTGACGATCTTCGGCGCCGTCGCGCCGGAGCGTCGCGATCAGATCGACGGGTACCTGGCGCAGATGGAGCGCGCCGGCATACGCCTCGAGACCGACCAGCGCCGAGTTCCCTACGCGAGCGCGATGGAGCAGATGGCGCGCTCCCGCTGCGCCCTGCTCTCCTTTGGCTGGCGCCGAGCACCCGGTTCGCGGGTGCTGATCGAGGCTGCCAATGCACGCACGCCCGTCGTAGTCGGCAACGACAACGTCGCGGGGAAGCTGGTGGAGCGCCACGGCCTCGGCCTGACGCCCGATCCCGACGATCCGCGGGCGATACGGGAAGCGATACTCGAGCTCGCCCTCGACCCGGAGGCCCCGGCCCGCTACGAGGACAACCTGCGCCGCTACGCCGAGGAGGTGCACGGCGACCGCTTCGCCGTCTCTGTCCGGGACGCGTTCGGCCTGAGCTGAGCAGGAGCACTTGCGGCCCACCGTCTACATCCCCACGCTGCGGGCCGGCGAGCGCCTCGCCCGCACGCTCGATGCGCTGGAGCAGGAGGACCCGCGCCCGGACGTGGTGATCGCCGACAACAGCGAGCAGGGCCTGGGCGGAACACTGGCGCGGGAGCGCTTCCCCTGGGCCCGGGCGGTGGAGCTCGGCTCGAACCTGGGCTTCGGCAAGGCGCTCAACCGAGCTGTTGGCGAGGAGCCCGGCGACCCGATCGTCTTCCTCAACGACGACGTCACCGTGGAGCCGGGCTTCGTCGCGGCCCTGCTCGACGCGCTCGAGCCCGGGGTTGACTCGGTGGCCGCGGTGCTGCTGCGCGAACGGGAACCCGAGCGGATCGACTCGGCCGGGGTGGTCGCCGATCGCACCCTGCTCGGCTTCGACTACCTGAACGGCGAGCCGCTCGAGGCTCTCGACTCTGCCGCGGACCCGCTCGGGCCCACGGGCGGCGCCGCGCTCTACCGGCGCGCCTCCTTCGAGCGGGTCGGCGGCTTCGACGAGCGGATCTTCCTCTACTACGAGGACCTCGACCTAGCGCTGCGCATGCGGCTCGCCGGAAGCACCTGTCGGCTGGCGCCCGCGGCTCGGGGCCTGCACGCCTACTCCGAGACGCTCGGCGCAAACAGCGCCCGCAAGTACGCGATGACGGGCTGGAGCCGCGGCTACATGCTGCGTGCCTACGGCCTCGGGCGGCGACCGGCGCTGCTGACCCGTGCCGTTGCCGCCGAGGCGGTCATCTGCGCCGGGCAGATCGCCGGGCAGCGCACGACCCAGGGGGTGCGTGGAAGGCTGCGCGGCTGGCGAGCCGCCAAGCACGCCCCGAGCAAGGCGATCCCCGCCGACGGGCTGCTCGACATCTCCCTTGCCGGTGCACTCTCGCTACGCAGGCGCCGCCACTCCCTATGATGGCGGCCATGTCTGAGCCCAGTGGGGGAAAGCCGGTCCTCGTCGCCGGCGGTGGCGGCTTCATCGGCGGCCATCTGGTCGCCGAGCTGCTGCGCCAGGGGCGCAACGTCCGCTCGATCGACTGCAAGCCGCTGGAGGACTGGTACCAGGTCCTCCCCGAGGCCGACAACCGGGTTCTCGACCTCTCGCTCCTGGAGGCGTGCCGTGAGGCCGTCGAGGGGGCTGGGCAGGTGTTCAACCTCGCCTGCGACATGGGCGGCATGGGCTTCATCGAGGGCAACAAGGCGCTCTGCATGCTCTCCGTGCTGCCCTCGACCCACATGCTCCTCGCCGCCCGCGACGCGGGCATCGAGCGCTTCTTCTACTCCTCCTCGGCCTGCGTCTACGCCGCCGGCAAGCAGGACACCCCGGAGGTGGAGGCGCTGGTCGAGGCCGACGCCTATCCGGCGATGCCCGAGGACGGCTATGGCTGGGAGAAGCTCTTCAGCGAGCGCATGTGCCGGCACTTCATGGAGGACTTCGGCATGGAAACGCGGGTCGCGCGCTACCACAACGCCTACGGCCCCAACGGGACATGGAGCGGCGGCCGCGAGAAGGCGCCGGCGGCGATCTGCCGCAAGGTCGCCGAAGCGGAGCTGACCGGCTCGGGGAAGATCGAGATCTGGGGAGACGGCAAGCAGACCCGCAGCTTCATGTACATCGACGACTGCGTGAAGGGCACGCTGATGATTGCCGAGGGCCCCCGGGTCGAGCCGATCAACCTGGGCAGCTCGGAGCTGGTGACGATCAACCAGCTCGTCGACGTCGTCGAGGGCATCGCGGGGGTGGAGCTCGAGCGGCAGCACAAGCTCGACGCGCCGCAGGGCGTACGGGGCCGCAATTCGGACAACACGCTGATCCGCCAGACATATGGCTGGGAGCCCTCGATCTCCCTTCAGGACGGTCTCGAGAAGACCTATGCCTGGATTCGCCCCCAGGTGGAGCGCGAACTCGCTGTAGCGGGTTGAGCGAGCCGGGAGTGCCTCGGCACGCTGCTTCGCCGATGAACGCCCGCTGTGTGCTGCTGCTGACTGCCACCGTCTCGCCCGGCGAGACGCCGGATCTGGTGCTTCGCGACCCGCAGGAGCGGGAGGCGAACTACCTGGATGCGCTTGCTCGGTGGTGCAAGGCGCTGCCGCCGAACTGGTCGATAGTCGTCGCCGAGAACTCGGGTTGGCCCGCGTCGCGCTTCTCCGAGGTCGGAGAGCGTCTCGGCCGGTCGGTCCAAGTGCTGGAGTGCGAGGACCGCGGGTCCGAGGAAGGCAAGAGCATCGGCGAGGCCGGCCTCGTCGACGACTTCGCAGCCAGTGAGCTCTCCCAGGGCTGCGACTGGATCTTCAAGTGCACCGGGCGCCTGTACGTGCACAACGTCGACACCTGCCTGCCGGCGCTGGACGGCGCCACCGGGGTGTGCGCCTCGATCGTCCCCTCGCTCGAGCACATGGACAGCCGCTTCTTCGGCGCGTCCCGGGAGCTGTTTCTCGAGTACTTCACCAGGATGGGAAGCGAGATCGACGAGGCGAAGGGCATCAACTTCGAGCACATCGCCGCCCGTCGAATGCTGCTGGCGCTCAGCGCCGGCCACCGCTTCCGGCCCTTCGCGGAGCTGCCATACGTCATTGGCCAGAGCGCCTCGATCGGCATCCAGTACCACGGTGGGAGCATTCGCGCCAAGTGGTTTCTGCGACAGCAGCTTCGCCGTCTGGTGATCGATCGCGAAGTTCTCATCTAGTCACTGCAATAGCATCCGCCGCCCAGAGGAGACGCAGCTCTCGCCGTCGTCCCCCGCGCTGAATGAACTACGAGCGTCTCTACGCATACCGCTTCCGCGACGTCGACCAGCCTGCCCGCCTGCGGGTCTGGGAGGAGATCGCCCCCCACGTCCACGGCCTGATGGGCTCGCCGGACACCGTGCTGGACCCCGCGGCGGGTCGCGGCGAGTTCATCTGCTCGATCCCGGCCGCGGAGCGCTGGGCGGTCGACGAGGTCGCCTACCCGGAGGCCGAGCAGGCCGAGGGCGTCAAGATCGTCACCGCGAAGATCATGGACGCCGAGCTGCCCAGCGAGCACTTCGACGGCGTCTTCGCCTCCAACTTCCTCGAGCACCTGCACGACCAGGAGGCGATCTCCCAGTTCCTCGAGCGGATGCACGGGGCGATGAAGGCCGGTGGCCGGATCGCGATCATGGGCCCGAACTACCGTTACTGCGCCAAGGAGTACTGGGACTGCGCCGACCACTACGTGGCGCTGACCCACGTGGCGATCGCCGAGCACCTCTATGCGGCCGGGTTCGAGCCCGAAAGGATCATCCCCCGCTATCTGCCCTACTCTTTTCGCGGCATTCTTCCGCCTTCCCGACACCTCACCAGCCTCTACCTGAAGGTGCCGCTCGCCTGGAAGCTGCTCGGCAAGCAGTTCCTGGTAATCGCCCGTCGATAGATGGTTGATTCACGACCCCGCACGCCTGGATGACGCGCATGGCGCTGCGCATCTCTGCGTCCTCGGGCTTGCCTTTGGCGCCGCCAAAGGCTGCACCCTGCGTCCTTGATCTGCTTGGCCACGCGCGCCCCCAGTCACACGCGGCCGCGGAATCAACCATCTAGCCGTGCGCGTCCTCGTTACAGGGGGTGCCGGCTTCGTCGGCGGCAACCTTGCCGTCGCGCTGGCCGACCGTCACGGTGATTGGGAGATCGTCGCGCTCGACAACTTGATGCGGCGCGGCTCAGAGCTGAACCTGCCCCGCCTCAAGAGTGCCGGGGTGGAGTTCGTCCACGGCGACGTGCGCGAACCGTCCGACATCACCGCCGCCGGCGACTTCGACGCGATGGTCGAGTGCTCGGCCGAGCCATCGGTCCTGGCCGGCTTCGCCGACGCCTCCTACTCGGTGCACACCAACCTGCTCGGCGCCTTCAACTGCCTCGAAGCGGCCCGGCGCCAGAAAAACGCCTTCCTGGTCTTCCTCTCGACCAGCCGCGTCTACCCGGTGGCGCCCCAGCTCGAGTTGGAGCTCGAGGAGGCGGAGACACGTTTCGAGCTGGCTGCCGCGCAACCGGTCGCCGGCGCCGGCCCAGCTGGGATCTCCGAGGACTTCCCGATGGCCGGTGCGCGCACGCTCTACGGCGCGACCAAGCTCTCCGCCGAGTTGCTGATCGAGGAGTTCGCCGACGCCTTCGGCCTGCGCGCCGTCGTCAATCGCTGCGGAGTCATCGCCGGGCCCTGGCAGATGGGCAAGGTCGACCAGGGGGTCTTCTCCTGGTGGCTCCTCGCCCACCGCTTCGGCCGCCCCCTCAGCTACATCGGCTACGGCGGCTCGGGCAAGCAGGTGCGCGACCTGCTGCACGTTGACGATCTGATCGACCTGGTCGAGGAGCAGATCTCCGATCCCGATCGCTGGAGCGGCGTCACCGCCAACGTCGGCGGCGGGCGCGAGTGCAGCCTCTCGCTGCTGGAGGCGACCGAGATCTGCCGCGAGCTGACCGGGAGCGAGGTGCCGATCGTGACCGAGGCGGAAACGCGGCCGGGCGACGTGCCGGTTTATCTCAGCGACTGCTCGCGACTGCGCTCCCTCACCTCCTGGCGCCCCCGCCGCGGGGCACGCGACGTGCTCACCGACCTGCTTGACTGGTCGGCCGTGCACGAGGATGAGCTGCGGGCCGCACTGGGCTTCGAGCGATAGAGAAGGGCGATTTGGAGCGATGCCGAAGGCGATAGTCACTGGATCGGGAGGCCTGATCGGCTCCGAGTCGGCCACCCGCCTGGTCGGGGCAGGCTACGACGTAATCGGGATCGAGAACGACACCCGCGCCGCCCTCTTCGGCCCCGAGGCCTCGACCGCGCAGGTCACCGAACGGCTCAACCGCGACCTCGAGACCTTCCGCACCGCCGACCTCGACATCCGCGACGCAGAAGGCATCGACCGCATCTTCGCCGAGAGCGGCAAGCAGATCGAGCTGGTCGTTCACACCGCTGCTCAACCGTCGCATGACTGGGCGGCGAGCGACCCGCAGGCCGACTTCGGCATCAACGCCAACGGCACGCTCAACCTGCTCGAGGCGGCGCGCCAGCACTGCCCCGAGGCGACCTTCATCTTCACCTCGACCAACAAGGTCTACGGCGACACGCCCAACCACCTGCCGCTGGAAGAGCTGGAGACGCGGCTCGAACTGCCGCAGGATCACCAGTGGTTTGGCGGCATCGACACGACGATGTCGATCGACTCGACCCTGCACTCGCTCTTCGGCGCCTCAAAGGCGGCGGCCGACCTGCTCGTTCAGGAGTACGGCCGGTACTTCGAGATGCCGACGGTCTGCTTCCGCGGTGGCTGCCTCACCGGTCCCAACCACGCCGGCGCTCAGCTGCACGGCTTCCTCGCCTACCTGATGAAGTGCACCGTCACCGGCGAGCGCTACACCGTCTTCGGCTACGAGGGCAAGCAGGTGCGCGACAACGTGCACAGCGCCGACCTCGTCGACGCTTTCCTGCTCTTCCACGAGAACCCCCGCGCCGCGGCGGTCTACAACATCGGCGGGGGCCGCGAGAACGCCTGCTCGATGCTCGAGGCGATCGCCCTCTGCGAGCGCGTCGCCGAGCGCGAGCTGCGCTGGGAGATGAGCGACCAGGCTCGCGTCGGCGACCACCGCTGGTGGATCAGCGACCTCGACCAGTTCGGCTCCGACTATGGCGGTTGGCGCCCGCGCCGCGACCTGGAAACGATTCTGCGGGAGATCTACGAGGCCAACGCCGAACGCTGGGCATCATCAGCGCCTGCATGAAGCTCTCCGTCGTCATCCCCGCCCACAACGAGGAGGAGACGGTCGCCGAGACGGTCGAAGGGCTCGTCGCGACCCTCTCGCGCGAGGGTATCGAGTACGAGGTGACCGTCGTCGACGACTCCAGCACCGACGGCACCGCCGCCGTGGTCGAGCGGCTCGCCGCCGAGCACCCGCAGGTGCGCTGCCTGCCCTCGCCCTACCGCAACGGCTTCGGCTTCGCCGTGCGCGCTGGGCTGGAGAGCTTCACCGGCGACGCGGTGGCGATCGTCATGGCCGACGGCTCCGACAGCCCTGAGGACCTGGTCTCCTACCAGCGGCTGCTGGAAGAGGGCTACGAGTGCGCCTTCGGCTCGCGCTTCATCCACGGAGCGCGCGTGGTCGACTACCCGCGCTCGAAGCTGATCATGAACCGCATCGTCAACTTCGGCATTCGCCTCCTCTTCCGCCACGGCTACAACGACACGACGAACGCCTTCAAGGCCTACCGCCGCGAGGTGATCGAAAACGTCAAGCCGTTCCTCTCGCACCACTTCAACCTCACCGTTGAGCTGCCGCTGAAGGCGGTGGTGCGCGGCTACAGCTACGGCATCGTCCCCATCTCCTGGACCAACCGCAAGGCCGGCGTTTCCAAGCTCTCGCTCAACGAGATGGGCAGCCGTTACCTCTTCATCGTGCTCTACGTCTTCCTCGAGCGCCACCTCAGTCGCGGCGACTACCGCCGCGAGCAGGCTCGCGAGTCCCAAAAGTCGGGTTAGATGGTTGATTCCGTCTAGCCTCGCCCGAGGCGCAGCAGCGGAACCCGCCACACCGCCTCGGCGACGATCGAGTGGCCCATCTTCGAGGAGCCCTCGCGGCGCTCGCGGAAGACGATCGGCACCTCGACGACGTCGAAGCCGAGCCGGATCGCGCGGTAGGTCATCTCGACCTGGAAGGCGTAGCCGCGCGCACTGACCGCGTCGAGGTCGATCGCCTCGAGCACCTCGCGGCGGAAGCACTTGAAACCGGCCGTCATGTCACGCACGGAGAGCCCGAGGACGAGCCGCGCGTAGGAGCTCCCACCTCGGCTTATCGCCCGGCGCAGCGCCGTCCAGTCGCCGACCCCCCCTCCCGGGACATAGCGCGAGCCGATGACCAGGTCGGCCCGCCCGCTCGCCTCGAGCAGAGCCGGCAGGTAACAGGGGTCGTGCGAGAAATCGGAGTCCATCTCGAGCACCAGGCCCGCGCCCTCTCCCAGGGCGTGCCGGAAGCCCGCGATGTAGGCGGGGCCGAGGCCTTCCTTGCGAGGCCGGTGCAGGACCGTAACGCCCGGGTCGCCCGCCGCAAGCCGGTCGGCGACCTTGCCGGTGCCGTCCGGCGAGCTGTCGTCGACGATCAGCACCCGCGCGGACGGGGGCAGTTCCGCCCTGACGGCCGCAACGAACGCCTCGATGTTCTCGACCTCGTTGTAGGTCGGCAGGATGAGCCACGCCGGGCCAGCGGGCACGGTTGGAGGCATGGACGCGATGCTATTTCCTCGCGGTCACTATGGCCGCGCCCGGCCGCCGGTGATGCTGACGAAGGCTCGCCAGGCGGGCTTGGGCCGGAAGCCGGCGCCTTCGTGGAAGAGGCCGACGGAGTCGCAGAAGTTGCAGTCGCCCTGGACGTCCTTCCAGGAGAACCAGTAGGTGCCCTTGAGGTTGAGCCGGTGGCGGTTGCCGATCAGGTAGCGGTAGGCGCCGCGAAGTTCGCGCGCCTGGCCCGCCATCCCCTGCTCGAAGGCGACGATGTGGGGGTCGTTCTGGGAGCCCCAGCCCATCTCGGTGACGTAGAGCGACGCACCGGGGTCGCGGTTCTCCAGGACGACCTCGCGCATCGCCTCGGTCAGGTCTTCCAGGTCGTCGACGTGGAACGCGTACGGGTGCAGCGCGATCGCGTCGAAGTAGTGCTCGATCCCCGGCACGCGGTAGAGGCCGGCGAGGAAGTCGGCGGCGTTCATGCCGAAGCGTCCGCCCTGGTCGGGGTCGCCGAAGAGGCCGGAGAGGAGGACCTTGGCCCCCGGGTCGGCAGACCTGATCGCCGGGTAGGTCAGCTTCAGCAGCTTGGCGTAGCGCGCCGTGGAGACCGGAAAGGCGAAGTAGAAGAAGTTTGCCTCGTTCCACACCTGCCAGGTGCGGATCGGCATCGGCCGCAGGGGCTTGGCCGTCTCGTACTCGACGCCGACCCCCCCGGTCCCACCCGCGGAGCGCTCCGTCCAGAACGTGCCACCGGGGCCGTAGCGTTCCACCGCGGCCCTGACGAAGGCCTTCCAGGCACTCCTTCCCCGCGCGCTGTCGACCGGCAGCGTCGTCGGCTTCGCCGCCAGCCAGCTTGGCGTGCCGTAGAGGAACGGCAGGACCGTCAGCCCCCGGCGCGCGGCCGCTTCGACAGCGGCGTCGACGCTACTCCAGTCATAGCTCCGCTTCGCCGTCGGCTGCACCGAGGACCAGCCGACCGGCCAGCGCACGGACCCGATCCCGCCGGCCTTCATGTAGGCGACGTCGGTCTCGCCCAGCACCGTCTGCGGACCGATGCCGAAGAAGGTGCGCGGCAGAGCCCCGGCCGTCGAGGGCACGGCGAGGGCGGCGGCGAGGGCCAACAGCAGGATCGTGGTCTTGGCGGTTCTCAAGCTCGGTGAGCGAGGGCGAGGATGGTGGACTGGATTCCTAACACGCCCGGGGGACGGCGGTAGCGCAACGAAAGCGGCCGTTCAGTACGTCCCGCCCAGCTTGCGGTGATCCCAGGTGGCGGTGCGGACCGGCTTGAAATGGATCGTCACGCGCTTCGGCGCCTGCGCCTCGAGCGCCGCCCTGGCATCGCCCTCGACCGAGGAGATCCCCTCGGCGTAACGCAGCGTCAGCTCCTCGGCAAAGCCGATCACGGTCTCGAAGTCATCGTGGATCTCGGCCTCGGCCTCGATCATCGCCCCACGCAGCTCGCCGTACTCGTGGCCCGTCTCGACCAGCACCGTGGCACGGGGGTCGCGTTCGAGGTTGCGGACCTTCTGCGACTTCGCGTAGGTCCAGATCCAGACCTCGCCCCCGCGGGGGACGAACCACATCGGCATCGAGTGCGGCCAGCCGCGTGGCCCGAGGCTGGAGACAACGGCGATCCGCTCGTCGTCGAGCAGCTCCAAGAGCTCCCCGTCGGTCAGCTTGATCTGGTCTCGGCGACTCACGCGGCCAGAAAGACTGACGGATCCAGCGGCGAAGTTTTTGCAGACCCGCGCGATTTGGCGCGCCATGCGTAGATTCATCGCCGGTAGCGTCGATCTCGATGACGATGCAAGCGCCGATTCCAGTTGCCGCCGCCCCGAGGTCTACCGTACGTATGTCTTATCCTTTGTCCGTACGTACGCTATTTGAGGAGCCGGCTTGGCCACCACCGCTTCGAAACTACGCGCCAACATCTACCGGATGCTGGACGAGATCCTCGAAACCGGCCAGTCGCTGGAGATCGAGCGCAACGGCAAGGTCCTGGTGATCGCACCGAAGGAGGAGCGGTCGATCTGGGATCGCCTGCCGCGCCGCGAGGGGGCCATCATCGGCGACCCCGACGAGCTGATCCACATCGACTGGTCTTCGGAGTGGAACCCTGATCCTAATTGACACCCACGTAGCCCTCTGGCTGTACGCCGGCCTGCTGGAGCGACTCCCGGAGTCCACTCGCGCCATGCTGGCGGGAGAGCGCAAGCTGCGGATATCGCCGCTCGTCTCGCTGGAGCTGGCGTACATGCACGAAATCGGGCGGGCTCGAGATCCCGCCCCGATGATGCTCGCCGCCCTGCGCCAGAGCATCGGCCTCGAGGTTGCCGACGTCTCGCTCACCGAGCTGACGGAAACAGCGGTGGGGCTTTCGTGGACCCGTGATCCCTTCGACCGGATGATCGCGGCGCAAGCCATCGTCGCCGACGCCCCGCTGGTCACGGCTGACCGGACCATCCTCGAGCACCTGCCGCTGGCGACGTGGGACTGAGCCCGCCTCGCCCGCCGCATCCGCCGCTGACCCCGTACGATCGAGCGCGATGCAGATCGCGATCCTGATCTTCGAGAAGCTGACCGCGCTCGACGCGATCGGGCCCTACGAGGTGCTGCGCTCCGTTCCGGGCTGGGAAGTCAAGTTCGTCGGCCCCGAGAAGGGGCAGGTGCGCACCGACAGCGGCGCGCTCGGGCTCAGCGCCGACTTCGGGATCGACGAAGTCGGCGAGGCCGACATGGTTCTCGTCCCCGGCGGCGAAGGCAACCTTCCGCTGATGCAGGACGAGGCGGTCCTCTCCTGGCTGCGCCGGATCGACGAGGGGACGAAGTGGACCACCTCGGTCTGCACCGGCTCGCTGGTGCTTGGCGCCGCGGGCCTGCTCGAGGGCAGGCGAGCGACCAGCCACTGGGCCTTCCTCGAGCAGCTGGGCGAACTCGGCGCCGACCCGGTGGGCGGGCGCTTCGTGCAGGACGGCAAGCTCGTCACCGCCGCGGGCGTCTCGGCCGGGATCGACATGGCCCTCCACCTGGTCGGCCAGGAGGTCGGCCCCGAGGTCGCCCAGGCCGTCCAGCTCGGCATCGAGTACGACCCCCAGCCCCCGTTCGACGCCGGCTCCCCCGACAAGGCGCCGGAGGCGATCGTCGAGCTGGTAACCGCGGTCACCGGCCCCGACGCGATGTCGAGCGGGGCAGCGGCTACTCCCTCCTAGCTGTAAGAACCAGCCACGTTGTTCAACTCGGCAAGCCGAGTCCCGGGCGGCTTGTGAGCAAGGGCGCCGTGCGGTCTGCACCAGTTATAGAAGTCCAGCCAGCCGGGTAGCGCCGCGGTGCGCTGCGCGGAGTCGCGGTAGATCGCTCCATAGGCCCAGCCGCCCAGCATGGTGCGGATGAAGCGCTCGGCCTTGCCGTTGGTCTGAGGCCGGTAAGGGCGGGTGCGGATGTGGCGGATTCCCAGCGCCCGGCAGGCGATCGCGTGGGCGGTCGAGACGTAGGCGCCGCCGTTATCGGTCATCAGCCTCTCGACGGTGACCCCGTGGGCGGCGTAGAAGGCGAGGGCCCTCCGCAGGAAGCCGATTGCCGTCTTGGTCTTCTCGTCGGCCAAGACCTCGACATAGGCGAGCCGGGTGGCGTCATCGACGCAAACGTGGACGTACTCCCGCCCGGCGCCTTCGGCCTGCCAGGTGCGCTTGCCGGTCACCCGGTGCCCGGCGCCACGTTTGATCCGCACCAGCCTCTTGACGTCGATGTGAATCAGCTCGCCGGGGCGAGCTCGTTCGTAGCGGTTGGGTGGCTCGGGCGGCTCCAGGCGGGAGAGCCTGCCCAGGCCGATCCTCCTCAGCACCGCCGAGACCGTGGAGAGCGCCATCCCCAGGCACTCGGCGGTCTCGGGCCCGGTCATCCGCAGGCGCCGCAGGGCGGCGATCGCCTCGACGCGATCCACGGGGGTGCGGTGGGGGACCGAGCGCGGCTCAGAGCTTCGGTCCCAAAGGCCCGGCTCGCCCTCGGCGCGGTAGCGGCCCACCCACTTGCAGACGGTGCGCTCGCTCACTCCGGCGGCCTCGGCCGCCTCCGCGAGCGACCATCCCTGCTCGGTAACCCGCCTGACCATCGTCAGCCTTCCCTTCGGGCCGAAGGGGGCATTAGCGTGAAGATCCATCCGGTGTCCTCCTTGTTGCTGGGTGTCTCGACAACCCCAGCCTTCAAGGAGGCCCGGATGAACAACGTGGTTAGGAACTACACCTAGCGACGGAGGCTGAGCCGCACCGCCCGGGTGGCCCGGGCGCCCGGGATCGCGACCAGCAGCTGTGCCCTGAGGAATCCGCGCCGCGCCAGCAGCGGGCGGCCGCGCTCATTGAGCGCGACGCGGTAGGTATGGGCCCTGCCCCCGGCGAGGCTGAAGCCGCGCTTGCTCACGCCCACGCGCACGACCCTGGTCGGCACGCCGGGCCTGGCGCGCAGCGGCAGCCTCGCCTGTGTGCGCAGGATGATCCGCCCGGGACAACTTTCGCCTTCGGCCCAGCCGCAGCGAACCCAGACGCTCACGGTCCCCAGGTCCGGCTTGACGCGCCTGACTGTCAGCGGCGGCAGCGGAGGGGGCGTGATGGTGGCGCCAACCGTCGCCCCTTCGACGAAGTTGTTGTCGATGTTGATCGTCGTCCCGCCCCAGGTCTCGTCGTGGCCGCCGCGGTACTGGTGGATGCGCTGGTGCGCGGTCCACGCGGTGGCCGGTATGTAGGGGTCGAGGGCGTTCCTGTTGCCGTTCCAGTTGGCGAACCAGAGGTCGTCGGGGAGCGAGTAGTCCTCCCCCACCTGGTCGGCGAGGTCGGCGATGCCCGAGGCACTGGAGCTGTAGACGCCGGAGGTGTAGCCGAGCGCGTGGATCTGGTCGGTCCAGGCACCGAGGAAGGTCAGGGTCGCCTTGGTCGCGCTCGAGGTGCGCGTGTAGGCCTCCATGTCGAAGTAGATCGGGCTGCCCGGCCCCATGCCGATCGCCTGGGCGTCGGCGACCGCGTCGAGGGCGGCGGCGGCTCCCTGGACCGGGGCCAAACCCGAGGTCAGCTTGGCGCAGCTGGTGCAGGCGCTGGTCGGGGCCTGCAGGCCGACGTAGGTCGGGATCAGGTGCCAGCCCTCCGCGACCTGTTCGCTCACCCACTCCTCGGTCAGGTTGGGCTGCGAGCAGGCCCGGTTGAGGCCGCCGATGTAGACGCCGACAGCGCGGTAGGGCGAGTCCTCCCAGGCCGCCATCGCGCGCGAGGAGGGCGCCGCGCAGGCGTCGAAGCCGAGACCTGTGTACTCCTCGCCGCTCGCGGCCGGGGTTTCCGCCGCGGGCGGGCCGACCGCGCTCGCTCCCGCATCGGCTCCCGCGCCCGGATCGAGGAGGATCGCCCGCTGGCGCCCGATCGCCTGCGACGGACAGCTCTGGCTCGGCCCCGGACGCCCGAGGTACACGGCGCGGCGGTCCATCCGCACGCACATCCGCGGGTGCTCGGCAAGCTTGTAGACGGGCCAGCCGGCGGGCACGTCGACGGTCCGGCCGCCGAAATGGACCGACTTGGCCGCGGCGGGCGTGGCCACGAGCGCGAGCAGCACGACGGCCGCCAGGGCGGGACGAAGCAGTCGCATACCCGTCCAACCATTGCAATCCCGGATCGATTCGGCTTTCGGCCGGGCCGCGTTGCACCAAATTTTCCCCCGGCGGGGCGACTCGACTTGCCGCGCGGGGTGTGGCTAGTCCCGAGCGGGGACGAGGTCCAGCTCGCGCCAGGGGCCCTCGCCGGCCATCGGCTGGGTGCGGCCCTCGAGCCAGTCGGCCTGGAGGTCGTCGTAGTGGGGGCTGGCCGGATGCCCGGACTGGCCGGTGAACATCTGCCAGCGGGAGCGCTCGGGCGCGGTCGGTTCGGCGACCATGCGCCAGCTCGGCGCCCAGACGGCTTTGTAGGGGTCGTTGGGGTCGTAGGCGATCTGGCTCACCGTCTCCTGGGCGCCGCCGGCCCTGAGGCGGCGGTTGAGCAGCTTGCGCAGCAACGGGTTGGCCTCACCCAGCGGATGGGGGAACTCCATCTCGTGCACATGGCCCCAGCGCCAGGCCTCGGGATCGGGGCCGAAGCGGTCGGTGAGGTCGTCGAGGGCGCCGCAGAGCGCCTCCAGCACGAGCCCTTCCCAGGGGCGGCCGATCAGCTCCTCGTCTTCTTCCTCCCAGAGCTTCATCAGGTGCGAGTGCCAGCGCCAGGGCGAGGTGACGTGGGGGGTGAAGCCGTTGTCGGCGCGGTCGAGCCAGCGCTCGGCGAGGTCGCGGTCGCCGATCGCGGCGCGGGCGACCTCGCGCGCCAGGCGCAGCAGGAAGGCCTGATAGATCGTGCCGGCGATCGAGTCGGGGTCCAGCCGGCCGTCCCAGCTGCGCAGCCGCTCGATCGCGCTGAGCTCGCGCTGGCCCTGGGGCGATAGCCGGCCCAGCCTGCGCGCCGCCTCGATTCCGGGGATCGAGAAGTTGTCGGACTGCATCGCCTCGAAGCCGTCGATGTCGTGCTCGCTGCTCGCCCGCAGCAGCTGCTCGATCCGCTCGGCGCGGAAGCCGTCCAGCCACTCGCTGGTGATGTGGTGCGGGTAGGAGTCGCCGACGATGCGGTTGTTGGCGGTGACGAGGAAGCCGCTCTCGGGGTCGACCTTCTCGGGCAGCTCGTCGTAGGGGATCGTCCCCTCCCACTCGTACTCGCCGGTCCAGCCCGGCTTGGGCAGGTCGGGGCAGCCGCCCTTGCGCAGCGGCAGGCGGCCGATCAGCTTGTACCCGATCGAGCCGTGGCGATCGGCCCAGATCAGGTTCGAGGCGGGCGAGACGTGGTCGGCGAGTTTGGCGACCAGCTCCGGGCCGGAGGCGATCCCGTGCAGTTCGAACATCCCCTTGAAGGCAGTCGGCTGGTCGAGCGTCTGCCAGCGCAGGGCGAGTGGCTCGCCCTCGTCGGCGCCGAGCGCGTCGTTGACCAGCGGGCCGTGATGGGTGATGCGGACGTCGAGCACCTCGGGCGCGTCGCGGCCTTTGACCGGGATCTCCTCGCGGACGATTTCCAGCGGGCGCCACTCGTCTTCGAACAGGTAGCGGTCGCCGTCCACCTTCTCGACGAAGAGGTCCTGGACGTCGGCCATCACGTTGGTGAAGGTCCAGCAGACGTCGTTGTTCTGGCCCATGTAGACGCCGGGCATGCCCGGCAGCGAGGCACCGCGGACGAAACGGCCGTCGAGGCTGAGCCCGACCTGGTACCAGATGCCCGGCATGCTCGGCGGCAGGTGCGGGTCGCCCGCGATCAGGGGGTGGCCGCTGGCGCTGAGCCTGCCCGAGATCGCCCAGTTGTTGGAGCCGCTGGCCTCGGCCGCGAGACCGATCGAGCGGCGAATGGTGTCGATCTGCTCGACGATCGCGAGGCCGTCGCCGCTCCAGGCTTCCTGGGTGACAACGGGATTCTCCGCGGGGTAGGCGGGGTCGAGGCGGGCCGCCAGCTCGGGGCCGAGGGCGCGCACCATGTCGGCACGCAGCAGCTCTCGCTCCCAGTTGGTCGAGAGGCCGAAGGCGAGCAGCTTGCCGAGGCTGAGGATGTCGACCGGGCGCCAGGGCTTCCAGGCAAGCCGCAGCAGCTGCATCTCGAAGGGCAGCGCCTTGGCGCTGGCTGCCGCAGCGTTGACGCCCTCGCAGAAGCGATTGAGCAGGGCGAGCAGCTCGGGGTCGAGCGTCGCCGCCTCGCGCTCGGCGGTGCGGCGGATGCCGAGCGTCCTCATCAACCGGTCGATCGGGAGCCCCTCCTCGCCGGCCATCTCCGATACCCGGCCCGAGACGACGCGGCGGTAGAAGTCGAGCTGCCAGAGGCGGTCCTGCCCGTGGCAGAAGCCCTGGGCGAACCAGATGTCGGCGGCGTGCTCCGTCTCGATGTGGGGCACGCCCCAGCGGTCGCGGCGGACCCGGACCGGGCCCTGTAGGCCGTCGAGGGAGATCGTCCCCTCCTGCTTGGGGAGGGGGCGGCGAGTGAGCCAGTGCCAGGCGGCCGCGGCGCTCGCAGCGGCGAGTCCCGTCCCGGCGAGCCCGACGACCAGCCCCGTCTTTGCCGCACCGGTTGCCTTGCTCGAACTCACCCTATGTGTGTATCAGTTGGCCAACCGGCCAGGAGTCCCCCGCCGCGGTATTTTCTCCGAACCCAGGGGTTCTCATCCGCACGATGCAATCGACAGGGGAGAGACGATGACGACGCGCGCCAGAGTACAGGTCCGGTTCTGGAGGCCCAACCGTCTACTCCTGTGCCTCCTCGCCATCGGGCTGCTCCTTGCGCCGACGGGCGGCACGGCACTGGCGCACTCGGGTGATCTCGATCCAAGCTTCGGGCGAGGTGGACGTGTGCTCGTGCCGGTGTGGATCCAGAATCACGCGGTCGGATACCTCGAAAGCCACGGCTGGCTGAGCGCCTCGGTCGCGACCGCTACCACGACCGGCGGGAGGGTCGTCGTGGCAGGAGAGCGGACGGTGGCGGTCCTCGGGCGCGACGGCAGGATCGATCGCCGCTTCGGGAGCAACGGGCGCGTGAACCTTCCTCTGGTGGGCGAAGGGCAAACCATCGTCGAAGACGTCGCCGTCGCCTCCGATGGGCACATCCTCGTCCTCGCCGCCGCGCGCTTCGCCGGGGGCGGAGGGCTGGCGATGGTCGTCCGGCTCTCGGCCAGCGGAACGCTCGATACTTCGTTCGCCGACAACGGCACCTTGCTGACCGACTTCGGCCTGCCCGCACCAGAGACGATGGGACCGAGCGCGCCGCCGGAAGCACCGACCGACGTGCTGCCGGTGGACCTCGCGATCGACGACCAGGGACGGATCGTGATCGCCGGCACCACAGTCGCCGCCATCGCACCCTGTCGCAGCGCGGGGGAACAGCCCCATCACACCGCCTACCTGGCTCGCCTGCTGCCCGGCGGCAGCCTGGACGCCAGCTTCGGCAAGGGCGGGGTCGTGCTCGACCAGCGGGATCCCTTCTACGAGGAACAGCATCCCTTCATGGGTGGGCTGGCCGTCCACGGGAGCACGATCTACTACGCCACGGACCAGAACGACAGCGCCAGCTGCGAGGGCTACGGCGGCGGGCTGGTGGTGGGACTGGACGAAGCGGGGGCCCGCGATCCGGGCTTCGGCTCCGCCGGCGTTCTGGGGGTCACGCCCGGCGAGTCCCGGCCGCACCAGATCGCGATCGATCACAAGGGACGAATCCTGGTGATGCGCGACGCGATGACGGAGGAAGCGAAGCACGTGAGTCGGTTCGAGGCCGTGAGCCGCTGGAGGCCCAATGGCACACCCGACACTGGATTCGGCCACAACGGGGAGGTCGCAGTCAAGCTGCCCGGCGAAGAAGGCGGCCTCGAGGCCCTTGCGGTCGATGGCTGGGGCAGGTCCCTCCTCGCCGGCGGGTTCGCCCCTGCTCGCACCCCCTCCCAGGCGAAACGCCGTGTCTTCGCGCCGCCCAAGTTCGTCCTCATCCGCCTAAGCGCTTCCGGTCGACCCGATCCCACCTTCGGCAAGAAGGGGCGGGTCATCGCCGGCTTCGGCCATGGCTCGAGGGCCGCGGCTACCGACATCGCCATCCGCGGCAAGAGCGCGATCGTCGCCGGCCCAGTGCTCAGCGGGCGCATCCCCTCCGGTCAGGGATTCGCCCTGGTGCGCTACGGGCTTGGTCGCTAGGCAACGCCCTCCGGCAATCGCCCTTCGGCCTCAAGCTTGTCGAGGTGGGCCTGCATCACCATCGCCGCGGCGGGACGGACCTCGGCGGGAACGTCGTCCCAGACCTCGGAGAGCAGGGCCTCACGCGAGCGCTCGCCGCGCTCCAGGGCCGTGAGGAGACGGCGCTCGCGCATCTCGCGGTGCTCGACGTACTCGGCCAGCTTGGCGGCGGGTTCCTCGATCCAGGGGCCATGACCGGGACAGATCAGCTCGATCGGCTCGGCCTGCATGCGGCGCAGCGAGTCCATGTAGGCGGCGAGCGAGCCGCCGTCGGGCGGGACGAAGGTCGATCCCGTTCCGAGCACGAGGTCGCCACTGAAGCAGACCCGGTCGGAGGTCAACAGGCAGACGTGGTCGGGTGCGTGACCGGGGGTGGCGAGCGCGCGCAGGCCGCCGTGCTCCTCACCGTCGGCGGGCAGGATGACGTCGGCGCCGAGCCGCCCGGCGCCGTCGGCGTGATCACCGTGGCTGTGGGTGAGCAGGACGAGGCCGATCCCACCTCGCTCCAGGGCGGCAGCCCGAATGGTGTCGAGGTGCCCAGAGTCGTCGGGCCCCGGGTCGATCACGGTGCAGGGATCGGCACCGTACAGGTAGGTGTTCGTCCCCTCCAGCGTCATCGGCCCGGGGTTTGGGGCGACGATGCAGAGAATCTCGGGGTGCCCCGGCGCCTGATCCATAACGTCGTGCTCCACGAGTTTGCAACTACCCGCCTATAGGGCGGGAAAGTGCAAACTCGTCAGCCGCCGACCTCTTTGGCGATCGCCTCGCGGGCGTCGTCGGGCTCGAGCACGACGAGGTCGCCGGCGCCGCGGAGGATCTCGCGGACGAGCCAGGAGGTGCCGGCGTAGGGCAGCTCGACGACGACCGCGCCGTCGGCGAGCTCCTCGACCACGGTGCGCTCCTCGCGCAGCCAGCGGGCGCGCTCGGGCGAGACCCAGACGCGGGCGACGTGGGCGGTCGGCACCTCGCCGTGGGTCATCCAGCCCTCGACCCCGGCAAACTCCTCGACTTCCGGGCGTGGCTCGAAGGTCTGCCCTGAGAGCGTCGCCTCCTTGATCCGGTCGAGCTTGAAGTGGCGGACGCCCTCTTTGGTCAGGTCGTAGCACTCCACGTACCAGCCCTCGCGCCCGTTCTCGAGCCGGTAGGGCTCGACCGAACGCTTGGTGAACGTGTCCTCGTTCTCCTTGTAGTAGTCGAGGTCGAGGACCTGGCTGGCGCCGATCGCCTCGTTGACCTTGCGCGCCACCTCGGCGTCGCCGCCGCTGCTGGCGGCGATCTCCAGTCCCTCCTCCGAGGGATCGTGGCCGAGCGCCTTGATGATCTTGGTCCGAGCGCTCTGCAGGCCGCCCTGCGGCAGGTGGTCGCCGAAGAGGTCGATCGCGGCGACCAGCGCCTTCGCCTCGAGCGGCAGCAGGCGTGCCGGGCGGGCGAAGTTGTCGCCGTATGGCTCGGAGTCGACTTCGATCTCGTCACCGACGATTTCGGCGTAGAGGACGTATGTGCCGCCGCCGAAGTTGACGACGTTGAGCAGGTCGATGTCCTCCTGCAGCTCCTCGCCGGTGAGTTCGAGCCGCTGGCGCAGGTCGGCGACGCCGAGGCGCTCGCCCCGCTTCGCGGAGTCGATCAGGAGGCCGGCGAGGGTGACCAGGCGAGCGAAGCGCTCAGGCCGGATCGCGGCCTCGCCGCGGCCGTTGGAGCGGCCTCGCCGCGGCGCCTCGCGCAGCGGGCGGTCGACGATCTCGGCCGGCTCGAAGCCGTTGTGGTGGCGGTCGTGGAGCAGCCCGAGGCGGCTCTCGGCCTCCTCGCGCAGCTCCTCGGGCCCCAGCACCCGGGCGTTCTGGCGCCAGCGCAGCACCCACGCGATCAGCTCTCGCGGGGATGCGTAATCGGTCTCGAAGACCGAGCCTTTGCCGGGCGCGCCGTCTGACTTCTTCGCCGGGCGCAGCTCGCCGTAGGCGCCGAAGTCGCGCTCGATCAGCCAGGCGATGCGGTCGCGGACGAAGATCTTCGCGGTGCCCCGCATCTCTCCCAGCTGCCAGTCGGCGCGCTGGCCGTAGTCGCGGCGGTCGAAGTCCTCGGGCGGGGAGAAGTCGTGCTCGGCCTTGGACGCGTAGCCGACCTTGCCCTGGATCCGGGAGAGGCGAAAGACGCGGACCGCCTCGCGCTCGTGCGCATGGCCGATCAGGTAGAACTGGCCGCCGCGGAAGACGAGGTGGTACGGATCGACCTTGCGCTTCGCGGTCTCGTCGCGCTCCATCGTGTAGTAGGTGAACTCGATCGTCTTGCGGCGCGAGATCGCGGTCTCGATCTTCGACAGGCGCTGGGAGAGCTCGCGGCCCCCGGCAGATGCCGTCATCGCCATCTCGACCGGCGCGCGCTCACCCTCCTTGAGCGGGTTCGGGTGGCCCCAGGCGACCTGCTGCAGCGCCAGCCGCAACGGCTCGGCGTAGGCGAATTCGCCGTCGGAGAGCAGTGAGAGGGCCGTGCTCAGCGCCGCCAGCTCGTCGTCGGAGAACTTGATCGCGTCGAGGTAGAAGTTCTCCGGCGGTAGCGAGTAGAGCTCGGCCTCGAAGAAGCCCTCGCCGGGCTTCTCCACCCCGAGCTGGATGCCCAGGCTTTCCAGCTCCGCGCGGTCGGCGTAGAAGCGCCGCGCGAAGGCGTCGTCGTTCATGTCGCTGTAGCCCTCCACCTCGCGCTTGATCTCGAGGGCCGAAACGGGTCTCCCCTGGGCCATCAGGAACGAGATCAGCGAGAGCTGGCGGATCAGCTTCTCGGTGTCCTTCGCCACGGCTCGCAGGATAGTGTGCGGCCAGTTCCATGGACCTGCTGCGCAATCTCTTCGGCAACGTGACCTCGGGCATCATCCGGCTTGCGGTCACGGCCGGGGTGCTGTTCCTCTGCTACCTCTTCATCGTCAAGCCGGTCCTGAAGACGACCGACGAGGCCTTCAAGTCGACCGGCCTCGACCAGATCGGCAAGTCACTCGAAGGGATGAGCACGACGATCAAGCGCGAGGTCCACCACTCCTTCGAGGTGGCCAAGAAGCGCGGGGCGAACCCTCAGAAACTGGTCCACTGCGTGCAGCGGGCGAACGGGAACGTCAAGCACATCGAACGCTGCACGCGTCGGTTCTGAGCGGCTAGGCCGCTTCGCGGTTACCGAAGAACGCTGAGCCCGACAGCGCCCGGTCGAAGCTCGACCATGACTCGCCGGCGGGCAGCTGGCGCTCGAGGCGGTCGAAGCTGCCAAGGCGGCCGCCGAGGTTGTCGATCATGTGGACGAGGACGGCCTCGCGGGTGGCGGGGACGACCGGCGAGCCGTGCTCGAGCGAGCCGTGGTGGGCCAGGATGATGTGCAGGACGGCCTGGGCGAGGGCGGGGTCGAAGCCGGGGATCTCCTCGATCTGGCGGCGCACCTTGTAGTAGCCGAGCGGGATCTCGCCCTGGAGGCGGCCGGCGTCGGTGAGGTCGATCGCCAGCGGATCGTCGTTGTAGGCCTCGGTCTTGCCGATGTCGTGCAGGAGTGCTCCGGTGACGGCGACGTCGCGGTCGATCCCGGGGAAGAAGGCGGCGGCGGCGCTGACCGCCTGGGCGACGGAGACCGTGTGCTCGAGCAGGCCGTGGCGGTAGGCCTGGTGGTAGACCTTCGCCGCCGGCGCATCGCGGAAGCGGGACCAGATCTCCGACTCCTCGCCGAAGAAACGGTCGAGGAGGTAGCGAAGCTGCTGGTCCTGCACGGTCGCCAGCAGCTCGCGCAGGTCGCTCTCCAGGCGATCGAAGGAGACCTCCGACCCGACCGCCAGGTCCTCGGTGCGGTACTCGGCCGCGGCGGCCTCGCGCAGCCCGCTCAGCTTGATCTTCGATCCCCAGCGCTCGCTGACCTCGAAGAGGCCGCTGACGTGGACGGGCGTGCCCGGGACGGCGATCGCGTAGAGCGCCTCGGCGTCCTCCCAGGAGACCGCCTCGCAGCTGCCGCTGGCGTCGCCGAGGCTGAGCCGCAACCAGGGCTCGCCGTTGCGCTTGCGCCGCAGCTCCCGCTCGCGGACCGCGTAGACGCTGCCGACTCGCTGTCCGTCCTCCAGCTCGCCCAGCGGCACCCTCGTCGCGATGAGCGTCTCGGTGAGAGCTTGCTGCTCCATCTGCAACCCAAAGTAGTGCCGCAAGCGGACGGCTCTGCTGACTTCGCATTCATCGATATCTATCGATGAATTTGCTAGTCTGCCGGTCGATGGCCGAGCTTCCCGTGATCGAGTGCTGCACGCCCTTGGCGGGATCCTCGCTGTCGGAGGAGCGCTCGGTCGAGCTCGAGCGGGTGCTGAAGGCCCTCGCCGACCGGCACCGGCTGCGGATCGTCAACCTGCTGCTGCGGGCGGGAGGCGAGCCGGTCTGCGTCTGCGAGGTGCAGCCGCTGCTCGGCCTCTCCCAGGGAACCGTCAGCCACCACCTTAAGCAGCTGGTCGAGGCAGGTGTGATCGAGCGCGAGGGGCGTGGCACCTACAGCTACTTCAGCCTCGTGCCCGGGGCGCTCGACGCGGTGCGCGAGGTCTTCTCGGTGCCGGCGCGGGTCGCCGTCCCGGCCGGCTCCGACGCGGCGCCCGTCGCCTGCTGCTGAGAGTCCGTGGACGGCCGCCCAGACCTTCCCCGCCGCGCCGCCGCCGAGGCCTTTGGCGCCTTCGCCCTGGTCTTCGCCGGCTGCGGGGCGATCGTCACCGACACGGTCCACGCCGGAGTGCTCGGCGCCGTGGGAGTCTCGCTCGTCTTCGGCCTGGTGATCATGGCGATGGTCTACGCGACCGGCCACCTCTCCGGCGCCCACCTCAACCCAGCGGTGACGCTCGCCTTCACGCTCTCGCGTCACTTCCCCCACCGCGAGGCGCTCGCCTACATCGCCGCCCAGCTGCTCGGAGCGATCGCCGCCGCCACTCTGCTGCTCGCCGTCTGGCCGAGCCAGCCGGCGGACCTCGGCACGACCCTGCCCAGCGTCGGCGCCGGCAGCGCCGTCGTCTACGAGATCGTGCTGACCGCCTTCCTGATGTTCACGATCATGGCCGTCGCCACCGACACCCGCGCGGTCGGGGCGGGAGCGGCGATCGCGATCGGCGGCACGGTCGGCCTCGACGCCCTCTTCGGCGGCCCGATCACCGGCGCCTCGATGAACCCCGCCCGCTCGATCGGCCCGGCCCTGGTCTCGGGAGAAGTGCACGACCTCTGGATCTACGTCGTCGCCCCGATCGCCGGAGCTGCCCTCGGCGCCCTCGCCTACCAACTCGTCCGAGGGGGCACCGTGGTGGAGGCGAGCTGATGGCCCGCGTCCTCTTCGTCTGCCTGCACAACGCCGGTCGCTCGCAGATGAGCGAGGCGCTGTTCACGCGGGCGGCGGCAGGGCAGCACGAGGCCCGCTCTGCCGGGACGACGCCAGGCGAGCGCGTTCACCCCGAGGTGGTCGAGGTCATGCGCGAGCACGGCATCGACCTCGCGGGCCGCGTCCCTCGCAAGCTGACGACGGCCGACGCCGAGTGGGCCGACCTGGTGGTGACGATGGGCTGCGGCGACGAGTGCCCCTACCTGCCCGGCACGCAGTACGTCGACTGGGAGCTCGAGGACCCGAAGGGCCGCCCGGTCGAGGAGGTCCGCGCCACCCGCGACGAGATCGAACGCCGCGTGGTCGAGCTGATCGACGAGCTGGGCGACTAGGGTCGCGTGCGTGAAGCTGTGTCGATTCGCCAAGCCGGACGGCCCCGCGCTGGGGGTCGTCGAAGGAGAGGAGGTCGTCGACCTCTCCTCCTCCGGCTTCCCTTCTGAACCGGCGGCAGCGCTGGCGGAAGCGGGTCGCGGTGGCATCGAGAGGGCAGCCGCCGGCGCCCCGCGTCTGCCGCTCGCAGACGTCCGCCTGCTGGCGCCCGCCATCCCACGCAAGTACCTCGGGATCGCGCTCAACTACGCCGACCACATCGCCGAGATGGGGATGGAGGCACCGGAAGTGCCGGTCTTCTTCAACAAGCAGGTGACCTGCGTGGTCGGGCCGGGGGCCGAGGTCCACATGCCGAAGGTCTCGACCCTGCTCGACTACGAGGCGGAGCTGGCGATCGTGATCGGCAAGCGCTGCCGCCACGTCCCGATCGACCGTGCGCACGAGGTCATCGCCGGCTACACCTGCGCCAACGACCTCAGCGTCCGCGACTGGCAGGGCAGGGCGCAGACGATGACGATCGGCAAGTCCTTCGACACCCACGGCCCGCTCGGCCCCTGGCTGGTGACGCCCGAGGAGGTCGGCGACCCACAGGACCTCCGCATCCGCTGCTTCGTGGACGAGGAGCTGCGCCAGGACGCGAGCACCGCCGGGATGGTCTTCGACTGCTTCCAGCAGGTCTCCCACCTCTCCGAAGCGTTCACGCTCGAGCCCGGCGACACGATCGCCACCGGCACCCCCTCCGGCGTCGGCATCGGCCGCAAGCCGATCCGCGAGAACGTGCTCCACATCGGCCAGACGGTCCGGGTCGAGATCGAGCGGGTCGGTGAGCTGGTCAACACCGTGGTCGAGGAGCCCGAGGGCTTCGTCGTGGGCGATGGCTAGGCGGGCACCTCACCCGTAAACACCGCCGATCCCCAGGCCAAGCGCAGCTACGGCGATGCCTGCGGACAGCCTTACCCAAAAGCTGGAGTCGGGTCCGATTACTCGCACCACAACGCGGCGGAGGAATACACATGCCTGCTTCAGCCTGCGTCCGCGTGTGAGTCCCCGTGCATCCCGCAGGTACTGAGGTACATCTTCCACGCCGGTGAAATGAGTCAGCCCTGCGGTCAAGACTCCCGAGCTCGCATCGGGTGACGCCCGCCACAGAAGACCCTCGCCTTCGAGCACGCGCATCAAACACTTGGCTCGAAGCTCGGTGATCCCGGGCATGGCGGCAACCAGCATGCCGATCGAGAGCAACGGCTTACTGTTTCGGTCCTGGTACTGCTCGACAGCGATGTGGAGGACGGAGATGAACTGCGCGAGGAAAAGCTTTGCGCCATCGACCTGCGCCAGGGCCTCGACCGAAAGTTCGACGCGATCGTCGATACGGGCGAATTGGGTACTCATCCTCGGCCACGACTTGTAGAACTCAACTGCGCCGGTCTGCATGAAGTGACGCTTGAGATCGTCCCTGGAGGACCATTCCCCGCGTTGCACGAACTCCCGGTACACAGCGCTAAGAAACCGCTGGACGCGAGTCGGCCTGTTGAGAGCGCTGAGCCGCAGAGCCGTGCGGCGGATCGTGGCCACCGTCATGCTCCGGAGTCGACCGAGTGCAGTTGGGCCACCTGGCCTTTAGGCCGCCCCGGACGCCGCGTTTGCGGTCGTTTGACCTTTTTCTGAAAGCGCTTGAAGTCGTTCCGGGCGGCGTGCAAGCGCGCTGATACATCGATCACCGCAAAGGCCGTCGGGATCTCGATCTCGCGCACGGCACGTACTAGCTGCTCGTCGCCACGTGCGACGGTCATCAGACCTCTGGCCGGTGCAAGAACGAGCTCGAAGGGGTCGCCTTTCTGCATCGCCCGCACCGCCTCGACCAGCTCATCCGCCTCACCGGATTCGCTGAAGGCGATCCAGGAAACGACAAGTTCCTCGGCCCCAGCATGATCCCGTGCCGCCACCAGCAGGGAGATCCCCAGCACCTCGCGGAGGCCATAAGCCCCGCCGGGGTGTGCTAGCCCGAGGCCGAGGCGATTCCAACCCTGGAAGGTCGACCGCGGCAGAGAGCAGATGCCCAGCATTCGGGCCTCGCTAATCCAGAACAAGTCGGTCGGAGTCACTGGGTAGAAATAAGCTTTTACGTCATCGGCAGTTTCTAGTCTATTTTTGCAGAAGTTTGCCTATGGGCGTATTTAGAGACCCATCCGGTTGCCCGGCTGTTCCGGGAGGACCGCAAGAAGAGGGCGTCTTTCAATCCCGCCGATGGAAGCTCACCCACTGGCGAATGCTTTCGAAAATCGTGCGGCGCAAATGCCGATGCGTCGATCGGCCTACCGACGCTATCGGCCGCGGTGCACGTCGGTCGCGGTCGCCTGGTCGCGCGGGCGGACGACGATCTCGTCGACGTTGACGTGGGGCGGCTGGGCCAGGGCCCAGCGGATGCACTCGGCGACGTCGGTGGCGCTGAGCGGCTGCATCCCCTCGTAGACGCGGGCGGCGGCCTCCTCGTCGCCGCCGAAGCGGACCAGCGAGAACTCGGTCTCGACCATGCCGGGCGCGACCTCGGTGAAGCGGACCGGCTCGCCCAGCAGCTCCAGGCGCATCGTCCGCAGCATCGCCCGCTGGGCGTGCTTGGCGGCGGTGTAGCCGGCGCCGCCGCGGTAGGTCTCGAAGGCGGCGATACTGGTGACGCTGACGACGTGCCCGTCGCCGGAGGCGATCAGCCGCGGCAGCAGCGCCCGCGTCATCCGCATCGTCCCCAGCACGTTCGCCTCGTACATCTGGCGCCACTTCTCTTCGTCGGCCTCGCCGACCGGGTCGAGGCCGAGAGCGCCGCCGGCGTTGTTGACCAGCACGTCACAGGCCTCTACGCGGGCCGCGAACGCGGCCACCGAGCCGGGGTCGGCGACGTCGAGCTCGATCGCCTCGCCGCCGATCTCCGCCGCCAGCTCCTCGAGCCGGTCGAGCCGGCGGGCGCCGAGGACGGTCCGGTAGCCCTCGCCCGCCAGCGCCCGGGCTGTGGCGGCGCCGATGCCGCTGGAGGCGCCTGTGATCGCCGCGGTTCGCATTACCGCCGACCCTAGCGGCTGGCCTGACCAGGCTCCGCCGATAAGTGCTCCCGCCGGAGTCAACGAACTCGACCGGAGAGCGTGTAGTTCGGACCCGGCCGCTCAGGCGGTCCGGGAGACCGCAGTCGCCGCTTCGCCCATCACGCTGCCCACGATCTCGTCGATCTCGGCCCGCCCGAGAACGTCGAGCACGGTGAAGGGGGTGAGGCGGGTGAGGCGCTTCATCGCGTCGCGCATCAGCTGCATGCGCATCGGCAGCAGGCCGGGATCGCTCTCGAGCTGCTGACAGAAGCCCCTGACGATCGCTCGGGCGATCTCGGGATTCCCCGTCACGCCGGGCCGCTCCATCACGGCGACGATCTCGTCCTCACCGAGGCCGCCGAATCCGTCCCATGGGAGCGCAGGATCGTGCAGCATCTCGGCCCGCCACCAGAGGCGGCGGAAAGTGTCGCGGTTGACGTCGCCGTTGACGCGGTTGCGATCGCTGATGGCACCCCAGCGCCAGACCGCGACGTCGAGCAGGTGTGCGGCGGTGAGGCACGCCCAAACCTCACGGTGGCCGGCCTCGTGCGGCGTTATCCGCAACTCGTCGTGGAGCAGACGGGCGCAGTTGACGTCGAAGTTGCGCAGAGCGGCCTGCTCGCGCGCCAACGGGTATCCCGCCGATCTGGCCAACACGAGCACCTGGTCGCGCAGGCCCAGGAGGGAGGCCGGGTTCGCCTGGACACCGCCGGTGGGCGCGTAGGTGAAGGCGCCGGCGTCAGCCGGCATCCGCTGTGCGATCTCCTCCGCGCCAAGTTCCAGCAACTCGTCGAGCAGGGCGTCGACCTCCAGGCGCGAGAGACGGGGCAGCAGAATGCTCATGTGGTCAGCAGTCCCGTGCCGCGCTGAAGTTCGGAGTCGAGCTTGTGCGGAGTCTCGGACATGCGGCGGGCCAGGGTGGAGGGATCAACGCCGGGCCAGTGGCGGTTGAGCAGGTGCGAGAGCATCCGCCCAACGCTGTCGGGCTCAAATTCCCGCGCTCCGTTGACGAAGTCCTCGTCGCGTAGGGCGCCGTGGACGAGGCTGCGGGCGACGTCGAAGCGGATCATCGAAACTATCGCGGCTCCCTCGGCACCGCCCTCGCCACCCACTGCGCGGACCACCGCCGGGTTGGCCGAGTTGACCAGCAGCCGCATCGCGCCGAGCACGGGCTGCGTGAGATCACCCGGATACCACTCCAGCGCCCACGACGCGCCGGTCGCAATCCCGGTCAGGGCGCCGAAGTCGAGCACGGTGACCGGGAACCGTGCGGCCGTTCCCTCGAGTGCCACCACGGCGCGGTCATCCCAGAGGATCGAGCCCGGGCGGCGGGCGGAGATCAGCCCGGCCCCCTCGCCCTCGCTGGTGCGCACGACCAGGGTCTCCACGGTGAGGGAACCGCCCGCCAGGCGCCCCGGCACGTCGAGTGAGAGCGAGACCGCCGCCTCGCCCTCGCGGCCGGCGAGCGGCACGACCATCCCCGGTCCTCTCATCCGGGTCCTGTCGGATCTCCACACCGCCGTGACCGCGAGCCCGTCCGGGCCGGAGCTGGCCGTGGTCGAGGTGAGCAGGGCGACGTCGACCATGAGCCGCCGGTCGAGCCGCAGCACCAGGTCCGGGTCCCAGTGTTCAACTCGGCCGTCGAGCGCGGCGCCGGTCTCGGCGAGCCTCCACGGGTCTGCCTGCACGCTCGCCGGATCGGCCCGGAGGAAGGGGGCGACGGCCTCGCTTCGCCTCAAGCCTCGACCGCCTCGGCGTCGATCGCGATGCGGATCATCAGATCGGGCTGGTGGGCGACCCAGACCTTCCATTCTCCGGAGGTGGCAACGGGTGCAACCGCCGCGGCGCCGGCCAGGTCCTTCCCTTCGGGCGTGGTCCAGCGCAGGACCTCCGGCACCGGGCCTTCGATCGGCGGTTCGCTCTCCACCTGCCCCCCGTCCATGGTCAGCACCTCGACCCGGGCACTCAGGCGGGTGGCGACGCCGGCGGTCTCAAGCTCGAAGCCCGTGCGGATCTGCACCTCACCGGCTCCGTCGAGTTGCAGCTCGGGAGCCCCCACGCTCAGGATCCGCGGTCCATCCACCTCGCCGCCGGAGCCGCCCCCACCCCGGGCTCCGTTGCCACCGCGACCCCCGGCGGCACCCCCGCCGCCGCCGTCGGACCGCGGTCCACGGCGCGCGCCCGGGCCCTCGAGGCCCGGCATCAGCGCCGCAAGGTCGTCAGCGAAGCGACCGACCGGCACCCCCGCCACCACCGCCGTGCCGAGATCGACGGCCGGGGTGGTCAACGCCCGCAGCTCCTCTCCGATACGGGTCGAGGTCGTGTTGACGAACGTGCGCTCGGTCGGGTCGGTCAGCGCCTTCGAGTTCCAGGCGTCATGGGTCGGCGGCTCGCTGTTGCGGAAGACCAGGTCGAGCTCCGGATCGCAACGGAAGACCCCGGCGTAGCCACGCCCGGTCACGGCGAAGGCCGGCCCCGACTCGTAACGCACGATCAGCTCGGGGGTGCGCATCAGCGCCACGTGATGGATGCCGGCGGCGGTGTCCTGCGCGCCGCGGGTGAGTGGGCCGGCGGCGTCTGCGGCTGCTGCGGTCGAAATCTGCCGGATCGCGATCGTTCCGACCCTGCGTTTCGGCCGATGGCAGTTGAGGTCTTTGCGGATCGCGAATGGATCGCCGGCGATTCCCGCCTCCGTGTCGCGGAGCAGATCCATCGCCTCGACGAAGGGTGCCAGGCGTGAGTGTGCCCGCGGATCGGGAAGGGGGATTTCCTCACCGTCCTCACACAACCGGAAGCGCATCGTCGGGGCGCCGCCGCGGAGTGCGGTGAGCTTCGGCCAGAAGTTCCAGAGGAGGCACTCGCCGATGAAGCGCAGCGCCTCGCCGAGATCCAGCTCGCACTCACCTCCGCTCGTTTCCAGGTACGGGGCGACAATCGCCACGGTGGTGCCGTGGTCACCCTCCCCGCGGGCGGGCAGGCCCAGGGCGGCGGCCATCGCGGCGGCCTCGTCCCCTCTCAACGGTTCCGGCACGCCTCCTTCGACCACTCCCCACCAGTGGCGACCAGTGTGCGGCACGCCGCCGTCGCGATAGTGGTCACCGAGGCCGTAGGCGATCAGCCTGCGCTCGTTCTCGGGCAGGCAGAGGCTGTCGACGACGATCGTGCTGGCCCGGCTGGCAACGTAGAAGGCCGCCTTGCCGTAGCCGAAGGAGCCGCCGCCGAACTCCTTGTCGGGAGGCTGGCCGATGTTGCGGACGAAGTCGACGAAGTCGGTGACGCCGGTCGGCTCGGCATCGGCACGGGTCGGGCCGCCGAGACCCGTGGTGCCAAAGTCGGCGAAGTGGAGCAACCGGACCCCCTCGACCAGGCACTCGTCGAGCGACAGCTGCTCGGGCGAATCGGGCAGCACGCGCTCGCGCAGGTGGCTGAGCGCCGCCTCGTCGAGGGTGCGACCACCGATCTCCACCTCGACCGTCGTGGCGTCCGGCCGACGGGCGTCCCAGCAGTTCTGCACCGCCTCGCGGACCAGGACCTCGAGCGGCTCGGTGTCGGGACGGCCGAGCTGGTTGAGAACGCCCTCAGCCGCCAGGCCTCCGGTCGGCTGGTAGAGCTCGGAGAAGCACTGCAGAGCCCTCACCGCCTGCCCGCCATCCTCTCGAGGGTGCTCTCGACGGCGGCCGGGTCGAGGGCGTCGTCGTTCCCCGGCAGGGTCGCCCTGTAGGTGATCTCGTCGACGCCACCCGGGACACCGGCGGGGAAACTCGCCGTGACGATGCGCGGAAAACCCTCCTCGACGGCGAAGAAGCGCTGCTCACGCAGGGCGAACCGCACCGACTCGTGCTGCCCGCGCAGCGAGAGAGGGCTGCCGGCGGAGTCCAGCCGGTCGTAGAGCTCGACCGCGGAGACGCCGGCCGCGATCAGCCGGTCGGCGAGCGTGAAGACCGAGAGCGGCCCGTCGGCGACGACGTCGAAGCGGTGCCAGGCCAGGGTCAGCGCGCCTCCGTCCGGAGGTTCGAGCTGGTCGACGCCGTGCACGGTGATCTGCCGTGCCGTGTGCGAGAGGGTCGACTTGACCTCGACCGCGGCGGCGCCCCGGCGCAGGTCGTGCCGGGCGCCGTCCGGTCCGGTCCAGACCGCCAGGGAGCGGTCCGGATCCCGGTCGATCACCTGCTCGAGCACCAGCAGCTCGGCGAGCAGCGCGGCGAGGTCGGAGCGGCCCAACGCGGCTCCGCTGCTGCGCAGCAGCGCCTTCCAGCGGGCGAGAACCCCGCCGGCGACGATCCCGGGGTGCTGGTCCTGCCCGCCTTCGACGGCGGCGATGACGCCGACGAGCAGGTGGTCGAAGACGTCCCGCAGGGTGGGCTCGGTGCAGGAGACGACGACGAACCGCCGCCTGCCGGCGGAGGTGTCGAGTTCGCGGTTGCGGATCGCCACCACGCCGACGTCCTCCTCCGGGCCGTCCTCCCCGGCCGGAATCAGCAGGCAGGGAACGCCGGCGCCGTCGAGTCCGAGCAGCAGCGAACGCTCGCCGGCCTCGGCGACCGGGTGGGTTCTCAGCGCCCCGGCGGCAGGCTCACCGGCCTCGGCGAGGACGACCCAGCCGAGTCGAATCCGGTCGACCAGCTCGGCGCTCACTCCTCGATCGTCTCCAGGTCCTCGTCGACTTCGTCTTCCTCGGTCGGCTCCTCGCGTTCGACCGAGGAGAGGTCGGCGGTGATGTAGTCGACCCCCGACGCCTCGGACTCGGAAGTCGGGAACACGATGCCGACGCCGAGCACGTGCGCGGCGGCTTCCAGCTTGACCCGGTATCTCCCCCGTCGCGGCACGCTGTCCTTGGAGATCGGGTAGAGGACGAGGAGCCCGGAGCCGTCGCCACCGTCCTGCGAGCCGGGATCACGGGCGTGCTCGAGTCTCGACGCTTCCATGTCCTCCACCTCGGCCGGCGGCACGCCGAGGTCGAGCACCCGGTCGCTGCGCGACATCAGCGCCTTGATGTCGGCGTAGTCGCGGTCGACGTGGGCGAGCCTGGCGCGGTTGATGCAGGGAACCGGCGTGGCGAGGCCGAGGTCGAGCGAGCCGAGGCCGTCGCTCTCCCGCGCCAGACCGAGAACCGCGACCGAGAAGCGGTGCAGCTCACCCTCCTCCATGCGGCGGCGGACGTAGGAGACGATCGCCTGCGAGTTGAGGTCACGACTGTTCTCGTGGAACCGGTAGGCCTCGAGAAAGTCCAGCACCAGCTCGCTCTCGACCCCCCGGTACAGGGTGGTGCCGGGGCGCGGCGGAGGATCCTCGGGCTTCCCCGTCCCCACCGCCCCGATCAGATCCCGCGCCGCCCCGGTGTTCCCCTCCAGCCACTCCCCGTCCCGGTGTTCAAAGAGGATCGTCTGCAGGCGACGCCCGGAGTAGGAAACCTGGGCGCGGACCGAGTCCTGCATCTTGGCCGCAGCGGTGATTGCCAGCTTGGGATGGGTCCTGACCCGCACCGCGAGCTCAGCCGGGGTTATGTGCTCGGCCTCGTAGCGCTCGATGTCGTAGCGGATCTCCTGCTCGACCGTGGCGAGGTGGCGGAACCAGTCGCGCATCTCGTCGGTCATCCAGATCCGCGTCAGGTCGGCATACCCCCTGCGGTAACCGAACCAGCGGCCCATCTGCAGCAGCGTGTCGTAGGCGCTCGCCGAGCGGACGAAGTAGGAGACGGCGAGACCCTCGAGCGTCAGTCCCCGCGAGAGGGTGTTGCCCCCCACCGCGATCACCACCTGCGAGGGCGAGGTGTAGTCGAGGCGGTCCTCGCTCAGCGAGTTGTCTTCGATCACCTTGAGGTCGGCGAGCACCCGGGGCAGCTCCGCAAGTACCTCCTCCCAGTCGACCGGCTCGAGGCCGAACTCGGCCGCCGCCACCCGCGTGCACTCGTCCTCCCACTGCGAGCGGAGCTCGTCGAGGAGCTCACCGTCGCCTGCGGTGAGGCGCTCGGCGAGCGGTCCCACGTACTCCTGGAGCGCCCGCCGCAGGCTGTGGTGGACGAGCGTGTACTGGGAGGTGTGGACGAGCATCGTCGCGTGGGGGTTCCCCGCCCCGCGGGCGCGACGGGCGGCGGTCGAGAGCAGGAAGTAGCGGGCCGCCGCGGCGAGGCTCGGCGCCACCGCCGGATCGAAGTCGCCCCGCTCGGAAGCGCTCTTCGGCTTGAGCAGGGCGACCTCGTCCTTCGGAACCTCGCGGATCAGGTCGTAGCCTTCCTCGGGCTGGTCACCCGAGTCGTCGATCTCGAGCGGCTCGCGGCCGAAGAGGGTCTCCGGGCCGACGTACTCACGCGGCCGCGGCAGATCGATGATGAAGTCGCGCGGATACAGGTCCTCCGAGGAGGCCGGGTCGATCAGCACGTTGGCGAAGGGGGTCGCGGTGTAACCGACGTAGCTGACCCGCGGCAGCAGGGCCAGGGTCTGGCGGATCAGCTGGTTGATCGCGGTCGGCGAGCTGCCCGGCTTGGCGGTGTTGATCGAGGCCTGGTCGGCCTCGTCGTCGATGACGAGGAACGAACAGTTCGCCAAGGTGTCCTCGTGCGCGCCCTCGAGCCACCGTTTCAGCGCCCGCAGGCGGGCGCTGTTCTTCTTCACCACGGCGAGCACCTTCTGCTCCCCCGCCGCGAGCAGGGCGTCGACGGAGGGCGGCGGGCGGAAGTCTTCCTCGGCGGTGAGCCGGTGCCAGTCCTGTCTCGACTCGTCCCAGAGCTGCAGGTCGAGGCGGTCCTGGGTCTGCTGTCGCAGGCCGTTGTGGATCCCGGAGAGGACGATGAAGAAGGAGTAGCCGACGTCGGCGGCCTTGGCGATCACCGCTGTGTAGTTGGTCGTCTTGCCGCTCTGCACGTAACCGAGGACCAGGCCCCGGCGGGAGAACTCCTCTTCGTGCGGGTCGGCGAGGTGGGCGACGACCTTGGTCGAGGCCCGGTCGAGATCGCGGAGCGAGTCCTCCTCCCAGTTCTCGCGTTCGATCAGCCGCCTGAGCCGCGGCCAGTGGCGGTCGTCGTCGCGTGGACCGGGATACCACGAGGGTCGCCCGGCGACGATCAGCCCTTTCGGGTCGGTGAGCTCCGCGGTCAGCCGCGCCAGCACCCGGATCTTCTCCGCCGCCTCGTCCACCAGGGCACGCTGGCTCTCCGGGTCGCCGAGCTGGCTGACCAGCTCCTTGACCTGGTCCACGGCGGCGTCGAAGGAACAGCCGGCGCCGCTGCGCTGGGCGTTGACGATCTGGCGGACGAAGGGGTCGCCCTCGATCAGCCGCGTCAGGTCGGCCGTCGCGATCGCGGGCTCGGTCGACGCCATCACCGGACCCCCGCCGTCCTCACCGCGGAGTACGCCCTCCGACCATCCGCTCGATCCTGTCCGCCGCCTCCACAGGATCCTCATGCTCCCACACCCTCAGCACCTCCCAGCCGAGCCGACTCAGCGTCTTCTCCGCGGCGCGGTCGCGCAGTACGGTCGCCTGCAGCTTGGTGCGCCACCACTCGCGGTTGCTTTTCGGCAGCACGCCGTGGCGGGGGCAGCTGTGCCAGAAGCAACCGTCGACGTAGACGGCGACCCGGGCGGGCCTGAAGACGACGTCGGCCCGTCCACGCAGGTCCGAGACCGGCGCCACGTCCACCCGGTAGCGCAGGCCGCGGGCGTGGAGCTCCCGTCGCAGGGCGACCTCGGGACGGGTGTCACGGCGTGCCACCCGTGACATCTGTTCGCTCACCTGCCTGCTCGACGGTGCGGGTCGCGCCTCGGCCACGCCGTCACCATACTGGTACGGCGGTGGGCTCAGTCGAAGGCGTTGGCGAGGCGCAGGAGGAGCTCGTCGCGGCGCTCCGGCACGTCTCCAAGCGCGTCGCCGACGGTCCTCAGGATCAGTGGCCAGTCACCTGAGATCGACGGCCCCCCCTCGCCTTGGCGGCCCCCGCCGGGCCGCGACTCCGCCGTCTCCGCCTTCGCCGCCGCAACCGGCTCGGGCATCTGTTCGCGGTAGTTGCGCTGCGCCCTCTGCACCACCGCCGAGGCGATCGCGCGCAGCGACGGCCGCGCCGCCTCGGGGATCACGATCGACATCTTGGCGACGTTGATGCCGAAGAGTTCCTCGTGCCCCTGGGGCAGGTCGATCGCGATCCGGGCGAGCTTGGCGTGCTCGTCGAGGGTCCGGATACGGTTCCACCCGCCCGACTGGATCATCCTGTCACGGCGGTAAACGTAGAAACCCTGCTGGCGGTTCCAGCGGTTCGGCCCGGCGGCGATCTGGTGGGCTTCCGGAGAGGAGAACCGGGTCTGCGCGGGCAGTATGTAGGGACGCACGAAGAGCTTTGCGGCCTCACCGTCGTCGAGCGCCAGCTCGATCACCTGCTGGCGTAGCGCCTTCGTCTTCGGCTCCTCGCGGGCGAACGGGTCCCAGGCGTCGATCGGCTCGCCGTTGACCGCGAGGTTGACGAAGGCCTCCCCGTCGGCCCACTCGCCGGTGATGAAGCGGTGGAAGACCATGCCGAGGTGCGCCGCCACGTCGCTCGCCATCGTCGAGAGGGCGCGGCGGGCGGCGGCGCCGTCGGGGTTGCGGAAGGCGAGAATGCGGTCGAGGTTCTCCCAGAGCACCACCGTGCCGGTGGTGTCACGAAGAGGCTCGAGGAGCTGCGGCGGCAGCTCGGACCTGGGCGGGTTGTCGAGATCCCAGGAGTCCCGCTCGGCGACGAGGTCCAGATCCCAGCTGCGGGCCACGATGCGGCCTGTGCGCCTCCTGCGCGAGGCGACGGTGAGGCGCCGGCACTGCGACAACGAGCCCGTCTTCAATCCCAGTCCGAAGTGTCCCAGCGCCCGCGCCGAGTAGGTGCGTTCGCTGCCGTAGCGCATCGCCTCGTCAAGCTCGCGGGCGGTCATTCCCATGCCATCGTCGGCGATGCGGACCCAGGAGCGCGCACCCTCGTCGTGAAAGGTCACGTCGACCCGCTCGGCGCCGGCGTCGATCGAGTTGTCAACCAGATCGGCGATCGCCGAGGGCAGGTCGTAACCGATGTCCCGCAGCGACTCCATCAACTTGCGAGCCGAGGGAAGCACGGTGACGAACCGGCTCACGCCGCCGCCACCGCCAGTTCCATCCCGTCCTCCGACCCCGCGTCCCCGCGGAATGCACAGAGATCGGCGACCGGACACCCGTGGCAGAGCGGGGCGCTGGAACGGCAGACGTTCTCGCCGAAATCGAAGAGAGCGCGGTTGAACTCCGAATCCGGTCCCGGGCCACCGGCGAGGCGATGGAGATCCAGTCTCAGCTGAAAGCGATGGCGCACCTCGCGGCCGTTGACCCGGGTGCAGATTCGTGTGGTGTTGGTATCGACGAGCACGGAACGCCTGCCGAAAGCGAAGCAGAGCACGGCTTGGGCAAGGTAGTTGCCAATGCCCGGGATCGTCCGCAACTCCAGCGAGTCCTCGGGGACCCGGCCCCCGTAGCGATTCACGAGTTCCTCCGCGATCGCCACGATCGAGTCCGCTGCCGTCTTCAGGCCGATCGCCCGCAGCGCCTGTGCCGAGGCCTGCGGATCCCTCGCCACCGCGGTCGGGGATTTCGCCGTGGCAACCAGGCGACGGTACATCGCGGCGACCACGTCATCCGGGGCCCGTCGCAGCGCCAGCTCACCGATCAGAACGTGCCAGGGACGGGCGGCGGTGCGCCAAGGACGGCGGACAGGTTGCTCGCCGTGCCAGTCCAGGAGCCCCTCGCGGAACCTGTCCCGCGCCTTCGCGGAACCCTTCTCACCCTGCATCCCGGCAAGGATCGCGACCCCGACCACGCGCCCGAGCCTGACCGGGACGGCGTTGCCGATCTGACGGTAGCGGTGGGTCTGGGTACCGGCGAAACGGAAGCGGTCGGGGAACGTCTGCACCCGGGCCGCCTCGCGAATCGAGAGGGTACGGTGCTGCCGGGGGTGTATGTACCAGTAACCGTCCTTGGCGATGTGGGCGGTGATCGACCGGCACAGCTCGTCCAGGGCCAGGCGCTTGTACTTGTCGGTGAACACGTCGGAGCGGTAGCGGCGCAGACGCTCCGGCAGATCGACGTAGGTTTGCCCTTCCTTGAGCAGCTGGAACGCCTCCATGTCGTCCGGGCGGACGTCACGTGAAATGTGGTCCCAGATCAGGTCGACGGCTTCGCCGGCGAGGCCCTCACGCATCTCGCGCTGGAACTCGGTCGAGGTTCTTGTCCGGTCGTAGGGGAGCTCCTCCGCCCGCTGGGCGCGGGGGATGACCGGCAGGTCGCCGATCGCGTCCCCCAGCGTCACCACCTCTTTTCCCGGCTCAGGCCAGACCGGGCGGCGACCCGCAGCCAGTCCGACGAGGATCAGCCGCTGACGGTGCTGGGGCACGCCGAAACGGAAACCGTCGAGCACGCGTGCCTCGACCGTGTACCCGAGGTCGGCAAGCGACTCATAGAAACCGATCAGAACGGCGCCGTCGTTCCAACGGGGAAGGTCGGGCACGTTCTCGACCAGAACCGCGTCGGGGCGCAGGCGCTCGACCACGGCGATGAAGCTCTCCCAGAGATCGGCACGCTCGTCGTGTTCCGCCCGCTCGCCGTCTTCCACCAGCTTCGCGATCCGCGGGCGCCCGGCCCGGCTGAAAGGCTGACACGGAACTCCTCCGGCCACAAGGTCGACCTTCTCGATCCCCCATACCTCGAGCGTCTGGAGGAAGTGGGTGGGATCGGTGAGATCTCCGGTCCAGGTGAGGCCGGGCAGATTGGCCGCGTGCGTCTCCATCGCCCAGGCGTCCGAGTCCGCACCCACCAGCACGTCGAAGCCCGCCAGCTCGAGCCCGAGCGAGAGGCCACCGGCGCCGGCGAAGAGGTCGACCGCGGTAGGCCGCCGGTGCCTCGCGACCCACTCGCGTACGGCGGCGATGTCCGAGGGGTCGGGCGAGCGCGGATGCCGGCCGGGCCGGGCCGGCTGGCCACGATGGTGCGCGACGGCCGGGCGTCGAACCGGCTTCCGCCCGGCCCCCGAACGCGCCGCGGTGGAGGAGCTTCGACCCATCGAGACATCCGAGGCTACCCCGGCGACAGGACGCATCCGGCGCTCTCCCGGGCTGACTTCCGGGCGCTTCCGCCCTCAGCCCGGCTCGCGTCGAGCCGTAAGCAGTTCCCGCAGGCGGGGGATGCAGGGGTCGTGGCGATCGAGCCCGAGCCGGCGGCCGTGGTAGCGGTAGATGTCCGGAAAGGCCTTGAGCTTTGAGTCCATCCTCACCTGGAGCCGGTCGCTGATCTCGATCTGCCCGGCATCGAAAAGAGCGTGGAGATCGGCCCGCAGCAGCAGGCCACCGGCGAGCTCGTGCCTTGGATCGTCGGCATAGCCGTAGACGTGGGCGGCGTGCAGGGTCTCGAGCGGTTGGGGCCCACTGATCACGCAGGTGACTCCGAAGCGCTCGAGCAGCGCCCGGCGGAAGTCACTCTGCCCGATCCGGCGCATGCTCCGGCCCGGGCGGCGCCCGCCGGCGATCGGGCGCTTCCTCACCCCGGCCCCACTCCACGAGATGCGGTCGACGGGCACGTGGCGATCGGCGAGCAATGAGCGCAGGATGCCCGAGTCGAGCTGGCGGATCGCCTGCTGCTTGGAGCGCGACAGGCAGGCGTCCTCCAACGCGGCGGCGGTCAGCGCGCCGTCGACACCGACCCATCCCCGGCCGTACTCGGCCCGGTACACCGTCACCTCCAGCTTCTCACTCGTGGGCCGGTCGAACTCCGCGCGGCAAACCGAACAGCGGAAGCGGGGCTGCTGCCTCACCCTCGCCTTGATCGCGGTTCGGCCGCATTCCGGGCAGCGCAGGCGCGTCTTGGTCACTCCGGCCGTCCCGGTCAACTCCTCCACGCGCGAGTAGCCGAGAACGCCACGCGAGTCGCGCAGGACGCAGAGGTCGCCTTGCGCCGGTCCGCGGTGGTTGGGGACCGTCGAGTCCCAGCTGTAGTGGCGGTCGACCTCGTCGTCATAGCCCTCGTTTCCCCGGTGTTGCCTCTTCTTCTCCTCGACGAAGAGAAATGACCAGGCGGAACTCACGGGCCACCACCCAACACGGCGGCGCCGGGGCGGCGTGGATGCCTACACAGGCCACCGTGCAGAAGCATGATCATGCGATGGCGAGGGCCGGAATCGAACCGGCGACACCACGATTTTCAGCTTCCTCGGACGTTTTCGGCGCTTTGCGGCTGACTAGATTTTCCCTGCTAATTAACGGTTTCCAACATTTTGGCGACCCGCGATTTTCGGCTGTTTTCGGACGGCGCGTTGACCTGGTGTTGATCTGAGCGGCGTGAACAGCATGCGCGCAGGGGTGGTTCTCACCGCTGCGAGGTGCGCAACTCCAGCTCATGCCGCGCCTCACGGGCGAGGGCGGCAGCGTCACTTACCACCCGCTGGCGCGCCCGCAACACGGCGGCGCGATCGAGCAGCGAACGAAGGGCAACGACGCGCTCATCACGCTCGCTGGACTGCTCGCCATTGTGCTTTTCGGTCATAGCGACGACCGACTGTACCGGCCCTACTTCCACCGCCGGGCTGCCGGATTCCAGGTTGAGTCGCGCGCGTCCCGGAGCCCGTCGATGAAGTCGACCACTGCATCGACGACCTCGGCAAAGCGCTCTGGCAGGCCCGGCAGGCCGACGCGAGTACGGAACGCCTCCCAGGGCTGCTGGCGTCTCGCCCGCAGGGTTTCGAGAAGCGGTCCAAGCGGGCGCACCTCATGGCCGCGATGCTCGGCGACGGTGCGCAGTGCGTTGCGTAGGGACTCGGCCTCAACGGGGTGAATCTGCGCGAGCAGATAGACATCGCCGTAGTCGCGGTCGCGGGTGTTTGCGTCGCCGAGGAACATCATCGTGTCGGCCTTCTCGGCGATCACGCTCTCCAGTGGATAGCCCAAGAGCGGAAAGCCTTGGTCGCCGAGAAGCGTCGGGTAGTCGATCTGCTGCGGCTCGACCGGGTCGCCAAAGGACAGATCGAGCCTGAGCTTGAGCTCGGCGCCCCCGAGACTCGCCGGCAGGGCGAGGCGTATGCCCTCGTAGTCGGCTCCTTCACGGATCGTCGCGATCGAGATCGCGGTGGTGTCGAAACCAACCCCATCGGCCATCGAGATCGAGGCGATCTCCTTGATCGCGTCTCGGAGGCTGCGCTCGTCGTTGGCCAGGCCGCGCGCGAGCATGTCGGCGTCTCGCGTCCCGCGCCGCACGTCCAAGACCGCGAGCAGCATCCCACCCTTGAGGATGAGCTTGTCGGCGAATCGCGACTCGGCCAGGCGGGCCAGGAAGCGCTCGTGGATGTACAGCTCGAAGAGCTGCTGCGTATTGCGACCCTGGTCGCGGGCGAGCTTCTGAAGATCGAGATAGGCCCGCTGGGGCGTGCGCTCGGTCACGCCAACAGAGGCTCCATCGCCTCGGCCATGACGGAGCCGACACGCAGATGGCGTGCCAGCGCGAGCAGCTCACCCGGCCTGGCATCGCCGCCCTGAAGGTACCTGCGGAGCGCGCCCAGCGCCAGATCGCGACCCACGCGCGAGCGAAGGCGCATGAGGTCGACCACAGTCCGCTCCTTGGAGCTGATCGCGATCGTCTCGCCCGAGTCGATCTTCTTCATTTCGCGCCCGAGCGAGAACGTCGCCGCGGCGAAGACGTGGACCCGCGTGGGCGGATAGACGATCCTCGGACGATGCCTCCCGCGAGCTATCGCCAGGTGAACCGCGCCGGGCATCTCGTCGCTCAGGTCCCAGAAGCTGGCGGCAGAGTTGAGGCAGATCATCCCCTCCGGCGCCCGGCGGCACACGGCTACCAGATCGAGGTGAGCGGTCGCCGGAGCATCGGCGACGCGGAAGACGCCGCGCGACAGCTCGATCAGCTCCCCGCTGTCTCGCAGCCGGTACAGGTCCTCCCAGCGAGCGCCGCTCTCGATCAGCTCTGCGGCCGATGAGATTCCTCCGGCACGACGCGCGATGTCGATCACCTCGCTCAGTCGCATGGATGAAAGTCTACACACTTAGAAGCTACATGTGCAGGATTTCATCCAGTAGCCTCGTCAGCCGCTGGCACGACCACCTCATCCATGAAGGCCGCATCGCCCACTCCAGCGTCCATCAGATGGACATAGACCTTCAAGGTGAACCCGGCGTCGGCGTGGCCCAGCCACTCCGATACCTGCTTCACGTCGCGGCCAGCCTCAAACAGTAGCGAGGCGCAGGTGTGACGGAAGGTGTGGAACGTCACCCACGGGAAGCCAGCGGCTTCAACCGCCGGAGTGAGCACCCGGCGGCGAAGGTTCCCGTCAGATAGCGGGAAGCCCTGCGGGCTGGTGAAGACCCGCTCAGCGGCGTTGCGCGAGCCCCGTGCGATCTGCAACCGCCGAGCCATGCCCGGCGACAGCGGAATGTCCCGCCGGGACTTCGCCGACTTCAACGGACCAATCTCGCCGCGACAGTCCTGCCGCCGCACGAGCAGGCGTGGGCTCCTCCCAAGCTCCACGTCAGCCCAGGTCAAGCCGATGGCCTCGCTGATCCGCAGGCCGGTGTGAGCCAACAGCTCGAACATCAACTGCCACTCCTCGGGAAGGTGACCGAGGACCACCGACAGCTCGGCACGGGTCATTGCTCGGACTTCCCGGCCGGGTTCGTCGGCCCGGCGACCGATGCCAATGCGGACGTTGACGGTCGGGTTCGACCTGACCGCCCCGTCCTCCACCGCCGTCGCGTACATCGCCTTGAGCGGCGCAAGGATCGACCTGATGCTGTTGGCGCGAAGGCCCGCCTCGTCAAGGTGGCCGATGTACGCCCGCACGTCCGGCGGGTCGATCTCCTCCAACCGACAGCCTCGGAAGTAGGGGATCGCCCAGCGCTCCATGTCGCGGCGATAGATGGCACGGGTGCGCTCAGAGAGTCCGCGCGACGTGCGCCCTCGGTAGGTGGCGATCCACTGCCGGGCGTAGTCCTCGAACGGCTCGCGCGAAGCAGGCCGCCGGTCGCCCGCCTCTCGTTTCCCCTTCGCCTCTCGCGCCTCCGCCAAGGTGGCGAACGTCTCCATCGACTGCTTCCCCCGGTGCCTCCAAATGACGGCGTAGGAGCAGTCACAGCGGCCCCCGCCCGGACAGTCGTGTCGATGACGACGAAAGATGCCGGGGGTCGAGGTCTTGGTCAGCTTCGCCATTGGTATCTCCTCTGGTCTGCGCGCTGGACAGGGCTACGCCCTAACGTCCGTTGCGAGCGCGAAACGCCCCCTTTACTCGCCCTTGACAAGGCAGACACCGCCCTCCGTGAACTGTCCGATGCGCGTGCCGCCGGGGTACCACCCCATCCCGTCGAGCAGTTCGCACGGCGAGATGCCGAGCGAGCCTGCGAGGTTGCGGCCGAACTGATCCGCGAACCATCAGCCCTCGCCTCGTTCCATGAACCCGCCCGGTCGGTAGTTGCCGGGGGACCAAGTAATCCCGGCCAGCAGATCGTCGGAGGAGACTTCCAGCGAGGCTGCCAGCTTGACCAGCGTGTCGATCCGGCAGAGGCGCAAGCCACGCTCAAGCTGGCTGATCTCAGTCCGGTGAAGCGAACTGAGATAGCTCAGCTCCTCCTGGGAGAGGTCGGCCCGCTTGCGGTGACGGGCAAGGTTGTCCCCGAAGCGGGCGGCGAAGTCGATCATCGGCTCTCGCCTCCAGCGATCTGCCCAAGCAGGCCGCGCAGCGCCTCGTGCTCGGCGACGACCCGGCTGTACTCGTTACTGCGGTCAATGATCCCGGCGAGGTCGCCGAGCACGTCATGTACATCGGCGTCAGGGACGATCACCAACTCGTCCAGCGCCGTGAGGAGCCGCCCGTAAGCGGCATCCTCGCGGCGCAGGCGCTTGGGCTCTTGGAGCGTGTCCGGGTACTCCTTCAGCTCTTGCCGGACGCCCGCCCGGGCGTCCCTGAAAAGCGTCCGCAGGAACCGGACCTGATCCACGGGGAGTTTGAGGGCGACGGCAGCGCCGCGACCCGTAGTGTCTTCATTAGCCATGAGGAGGATGTGCTCCTTGTGGTCAGGCTCCCGGTTGGCGTTTGCGCGCCGCCGGGGGCCGCTTTCTGGGGTCGGCATGTCGATAGCCTGTCCCGCGTGACCGGCCTCGGTTCCACTGAGCCGGTCGCCACGGGGCCGGTGTCTCTAGCACGCGGCCCCACTTATGTTTGTGGTCAGAAGGCTACCACGACTGTACAGATATATCGTGACAACGAAAACGCCCCACCCTCAACCAGCCTTGGGCAACGCGATTCGCGAGCTTCGCAGCAAGAAGGGGGTCAGCTTGCGCAGCTTCGCGCCAGCGGCCGGAGTCACCGTCAACACGCTCTCGCTGATCGAGCGTGGCCAGGCCAATCCGACCTGGGAGACCGTGAAGGGGATCGCGGCGGCACTCGGCGTGTCGGTGTCGAAGCTCGCAAAGGTCGCGGAGAGCTTCGAGAAGTAGCGTCCGCAGGACCGCGTGATGCCGTAGCTGGCTGCATCCCTCCCGAGCCCCGACCTACCCGCCAAACCGCACCGCGCAGGCGGCAGTCAAGGGCGCTCGCGCCCGACCCCCGCAGGGGGTTGACGGCCGCCGGAGCGGTGCCAAAATCACCGGTAGGTCGGGGGTAGCTATCGCCCGATCCCAAGTGAGCGGCCGACGACTCGGGCGCGAACGGCTGGATTGTCTCTGCCCAGCGTGCGCTGAACCAGCCGCAATCGCCGCATGGCCTGCTCGCGCCTGGCGCGCTCCGCGCCTTGCTTCGGCCTCTCGCCAAAGGCGCGGTGCCGGTCCTTGATGCCGTTCGTTTGGCGGTAGCGCTCGATATGGCCGACGCCTCGATCCCACGCCTTGGCTTTCGCCAGGTCGCTGGGGCGCTCACCCAGCTCGGTCTTTACGTACGGGGGCGGGGAGATGCTGGCGGCGGCTATCGCCAACTGGCGTCGCTCCGCGAGCACCCCTTCGGCCGTCGCCAGCTCGGCTCGCGCCGTGGGCTCGACCGCCGGAAGCTCATTACCCCTTGCCATGCGCTCCTCGTCGGCGGCGCGAAGCGACAGCTCCGCTCGCCGCCGCACCAGCTCCTCGGTCGGCAGGGATTTGAGCTGGGCGATGTCGTGGGCGGCGAGCTGGGCGCGGTCGCGCTCTGCGGCTTCGGCGATGTGCGGGATGCCCTCGCGCAGGTAGGGAGACTCAGGCGCGATCTCCTCGCGGTGGGCCTGAATCTCCGGGGTCGCGTAGAGCTGTGTCTCCCCACGGCTGCGCGAAGCGGCGACGTAGAACTCCTGCTTGTCCATCGAGGGGTCGGCCATGACGAAGGCACGGTCCACGGTGCTCCCCTGCGCCGAGTAGGTCGTCACCGCGTAGGCGTGCTGTAGGGCGGGGGCGTCGTTGTAGGGGTTGGTGCGGGTTAGGTAGTCGGCTCCGACCTCGACCTGGCGGGGCTGGTCGATGCCCTGGAGGACGACGCTGCCCTTTGCCGGATCGACCTCGGTCACCCGCCAGCGCTCGCGGTTGTAGATGGCGGCGCTGTGGTCGTTGACGCGGGTGATGACCTGGTCGCCGGCGGCGAACGGTGCGCCGCCAACCTCGATCTCCTGCTCGCCCAACGCCCCGGCCTCCCTGCGGACCTCGCGCGCCATCGCGTTCAGCTTCTGCACCTCGGCGTTTCGCTTGGCGATCATCACGGCGTCCTCGCCGCGCTCGTAGGAGCGGTGCCAGTCGGCGACCATCGCCTCGCGCCGTGCCTCGGCGTTGGGGGCGACCGTGACCCGCTCCCCCGACTCATAGAGGCCAAGCGCCTCGCGGCCCTCGCCCTCGCGTATCCGCTTCGCCGCAACACGGTCAAGCTCGTGCTCGTGGCGGATCACCTGGTCGAGGTAGATCGGGTCGGTGCGCTCCGCGAGCGCCCGGAACAGGCCGCCCGCCTCGATCTCTGAGAGCTGCTCGGGGTCGCCGACAAGGACGAGCTGCGCCTCGGCTCCCTCGGCGTGGGAGATCAGCCTCGCCAGGGTTGCGGAATCCACCATCCCGGCCTCGTCTATGAGCAGCACCGATCCCTGCGGCAGGCCCTCGCTGCCGCCGGACTCCGCACGGTCGAGCTGGGAGAGCAGACTGGCGATGCTCTGCGCGGGCAACCCCTCGGCTCGCATCACGTTCGCCGCCCGCCAGGTCGGGGCTGCGGCGCGCAGCTCGATCCCGGCCTGCGCCCAGCCCTCGGCCGCCGCGACGATGGCATAGGTCTTGCCGGTGCCCGCCTCGCCGATCACCACGGCAACTCCCGATCTCTCGGTGAGCAGGCGGCGGACCATCTCGCGCTGGTCGGACTTCAGGGTAGGGCGGGCGTCGATCACCCTCGCCGCTGCCAGCTCGCCCGCCGGGGGCGGTCCCTGGGACTTCATCTGCTCGGCCGCCGCCAGGGCTTTGCGCTCAAGCTTCCAGATGCGCTCCGTGGTGTAGCGGGGGCCTTTCTGGGTCTCGGCTACCCGGATCACCGAATCGGAGGCGAGGAAGGCGTCGGCGATGCGCTCGACCTCGGCCCCCGGCGCTCCCCCGCGAAGCGAGTCGGCGACCGCCTGGATCGCGTCGCGGCGGTCGAAGTGCGACGCGGAGGCCGTAACCGTGCCGCCCAGCTCCTCGAAGGAAACCTCGGGGGACTCGTTGGCGCTCCTCGTCTCCACGATCCGCGTCCCCGCCGTTGTGTCGAAGGTGCGCTCGACCGCCTCGCGGTCAAGGCCGATCTCCCCGGCTCGCTCTCGCCAGCGCTCGATGATGTCCTCGCGCGAGACGCCCTGCTCCTTGGGCTTGCGGGTGGCGAGCGTGGCGACCTGCATCGAGCGCGCCGAGGCGTCCGGCCCGGCCGCCTCAAGGATTTCCGCGCGGCGGGTGGAGAAGGCGCGCAGGTGCTCATCGGCGAAGCCTTTGATCTCGGCGATGCCCTTGCGGGTCTCCTGCCACTGCACCCCGAGCCGCTGGGTCAGCTCATGGCGAAGGTGGGCCTCGTAGATGTAGCTGGCGGTGGTGGCGTGATCGTAGATCGCCGGGTGGTAGAGGCGGGTCCAGCGCCCGTCCGGCCCCTGGGTCGCGTTGGCGACCAAGACGTGGGTGTGGAGCTGAGGGTCGCCGTTGCGGGAGGATCGGTGGCGGTAGGCGGCGGCGAGGTAGCCGCTGCCCTGGACGAACTCCTTGCCACCGGCCCCGCGCCTTGTCCAGCACGCTTGGAGCTGCATGTAGTGCAGGGCGGCACCTATTGCTGCCTGGTGGGCGGCGGAGACTTCGAGAGCCGCGTGTGGGCCTCCCAGCGCCCAGAGCAGGGAGGCCGACTTGGGGGCGGAGAAGGTGAGATCGAAGCCGGGGACCGGGCCTTTGCCCGGCACGCCCTGGCGGCCGAGCAGCGGCGCTCCGGTGGCGGGGTTGTGGCCGGTGAGCATCGCCGTGAGCTGGTCCGGCTCGATCTTGCCGTCGAGGCCGAGCTGCGCGGCCGCGTCGCCGGTCCACTCGCCGGGGGTCTCGCCCTCGCCGGTGTAGTAGTCCTCAGCGCCTTCGGCGACCTTTTCGAGGTAGTAGTTCTCCTGGCCGGTGCCGAGCTTTCCGATGGAGAGCATCGGTCCTTCCGTCCGGAGAAGGCGCTCCGCGCCCCCGGCAATCTCCGGAGGTGATGTGGCGTGAGGGGTACTGCTGTTGAGGGTGGAAGGCGCCTGGGAGTGCTCTCCAGGGGCCGGGAAGACGCTGGAGAGTCGAAGCACAACATCTGGCAATCGTGGAAGGGTCTACGAACCTTCCGAGGGGCTGAAAGTTGGTCACGGATCTTCACGACATCAATCAGGGGGCCATCGCGCGTGGGTGGACGGACCTGCGTGAATGGTCAGCTCACTGGTGGCGCTTCCGAATCCCCGCCGCCATCCTCACAACGCTGTTCGCAGTCTGGGGCGCGTTCCTGCCTTCGGATGCGAGCGCCGTAGAACGCATCGGCCTGGCTGTGGGCGGCACGCTCGGCGGCGCCCTCGTGCTCGGCGGGCTCGCGTTTTTGGTCCTCTTCCTTTCCGCTCCGATCCGTCAGCGCAATGAACTGCGCAGAGCCATCAGGGATCGGGAATGTCTCAAGGACGGTGAGGGCAATGAGCTGATGCGCCGTTATTCGGCGTGGGTGCAGGCAACGCGGGCGTCTCTACCAGAGTTCCCGCAGTATCAAGGACGACTCATGTTCATGGATCGCGGAGCGCGAGAAAGGCGCAATGTGGATCACGACGCAGCCGTAACGCGGTACCGCGAGGCCAAGGATGAAGTCGAACGCAAAGCACGTCGCGAATACCACGATCATTTTCGGGATCCTTTGTTGCAGCTCCTGGACGCCCCGCACATTGAGATCGCGGACAACCCTCGCACGATCGACGACCTTGAGGAAATCGAGCAAGTGGCCGTTCGGCATCTGGCAGAAACGAGCCAGGAACCGCCGCCAGTGGAAGCGGTCAGCCGTGTTCTCCGCCGAATCGTCGCCCTCTTGCTCAACGAGCTGGGAGGCGCAAAAAGTGCCATTGAGGCAGCCCTGAAGCGCGAAAAGTATTGGCCTCGGGATGCCTGTTTGAAAACCGAGCGTTGGGATGAAATCGGCAGCGACCTCGTCGAGCATGGCTTGATGGATGCCCATTCAGCCGCCAGCACTGCATACGCTCAGATCAATGCCCTGAACCAAGATGCTCTCAATACATGGAGCGCCATGGAGGGCCACTACGGCTACGACCCACCGCCGGGCGAATCGCCAACGACCAAGGGCAACGAGGACGGTTTCGCTGCTGCTCTTGCCGCGATTGCCACTGCTGAGACCGCCCTTGCCCAAAGTCGTCCCTAGCTCGCCAGTAGCGGATTAACTGCGTGGCTCCACCGCCGTGATCGGCACTTATTCGTTGACCAAATCGTCAGGGAACCTCTGGAGAGCTTCGAGTTGGCGGCGCTCTTCCTCATCCTCGAACTCGCATGGATCGATCTCCCGGAGCAAGTCCAGCAACTCGGGACCTGAGCGTCCGAACACCGTCTCCACCCCGGCGGTCACACCCGGCTCAAGCCTCTTGACCACGCTGTAGATGTCCTCGATCAACGTCTCTACCCGGGTCACCATCCCCTCGACGCTTTCTCGCACAGCGACCGCCTCGATGAATTCAGGATCCTCGAACAGATGATGAACGAAGTGGTTTCGACCATCGATCACGGTGGTGATTTCCTCAGCAATCTCGTCCTCGTAGCCCATCTTGCGGAGAGCTGCAAGCAGTACCCCGGCTGGCTTGCGCTCAAGTCGAGACACGAGCTTCTTCCCCAAAATCTCCTCTGGACCGTCGCGTATCACTCGACGCTGAATCAGATCAGCAAGCATGGCTTTCTCTAGCACGGCCGCTCCAAGCACCAAGTGACCGAGCGCGAGCGACAATGGCTCGAAGAACTCGTCATATGCGGGGTTGGGACTAATGCAACTCAGCTTACGCGGAGGAGTTGCCGTCGCTCTTGTCTTCTTCATCTCCACAACGCCAGAGGCGCAAGTGGCAGGCGATTTGAACCACGATTGCGACCTCAGTACGTGTTGTCGGGCCATGCAGACCGTGGCTGAGCTGGTTTCGGAGATTGATCCCCAGAGGGTCAGTGAGCGAGTTCGCCAGATAGCGCCGCCAAGACTCTGGCAGACGCCCTTTGAGGTCGGCAAGTATGCCGCCAAGCGCCCGCACCCCGCCGGGCGTTCCTCCCCGAGGGGTCTTGATCACGACCACCCCAGCCTGGGCAGCAGTGGCACGAATCGCCGCCTCCAGCTGTGGAACGAGAATATGAAGTGCGCCGTCATCATCGCCCTCAAAGAAACGCAGCACCCCATCGGCGATTCGCGCAGCGACCTCGCGATCAATGAACTCGGTGGTAAAGAACTCCGTCAGCCCAACACCGTCGGGGATCCCGAATCCTTCCTTGATCGCATCGAGGATCTCTAGGCTGATTGGTGCCCAGATACCAATCCGCATTGCCTCGTGTTTTACGAGATCGACTCGGTCGTGCCCCTCCTCGTCTTCTGCGGCAGCCGTGACACTGCCGTGCGGTCCCATGATCTGGGTTGTAAATATGCGCTGGATCGGGTACTTCTCGGCGAGTTCCTTGGTCAGCTCGGCATTCTCCTCGGCGTCTCCGCTAGGAGGGCCATCAGAACCGAAGCGCCGTAGCGCCTCCTGCCAGGACTCCGAATCCTCAACATAGCTCCGCACATGGGCTTCGATTTCCTTGCGAGGAAGCTCCAACTCCACCGTGATCGGCTTCAGGTCAAAATCCTCGGGCTTGATTGCCTGCATTTCGAGGAGGACTTCCTCAACGACCTCGGTAAACCCATAGGTCCGGGCGAGGCCGAGTGCTTGCTGCAACCGTGAATGGCGCAGAATCGCGTCGCCCTTCTTGGCCTCCTCGCGCCAGCGCGCCACCTGCTGGCGCTGCAACTCCTCCCGCTCCTCGGGCGCAGAGAGCTTCAACTTCAGCTCACTGACCGACTCCGCGATGTAGGGGTCGTCGCCGTAGCGCTCAGCGGCAGCATCGAGCAGCTTATGCAGCTCATCAGGCTCCTGGTCGGACTCCAGATCAACGATTGACTCGATGAGGTTCATAGGGATACCCGGCCGCCGCTCGGAGGCATCCGCAATCTCAGATCGACTTACTTCGAGCGCCATGGTGATCGATGCGCCCATTCGCTCCTCATCACCGATTTCGGCGGCGATCTCGATGGCCCGCTGGAGAGAGTCCACAAGCTCCATCCCGCTGGCCGTCTGCGCCAACTCCAGATAACCGTCGAATGCCGCCCGTGCACAGTCAATGGGCTGCTCACCCTCCCGGCGGACCCAAAGCAGATCGTTCAGGCGGCTCACGGCCAATGGGAACTCATTCGTCGCCTCCGCGTAGTCAGCCCAGATCACGAGGGTGTCTTTGTCAACGTCTTTCAAGGGGGTAGGGAACACTCGCCCATCCATCTCGATCTGGGCACCGAAAACGCCAGCTCTTTCCCTGATCCCTTCGCGGCGAGAAGCAACGAGCATGTAGCCAAACGCCTGGACGATGGGCCGAGCGTCGTCTACGTCCTCCTTGTTCTCCATATCAACGCTCTTCCGAAAGCAACTTTCGACGGAGTACCAGTCCCCCGCAGCCTCCAAGCAGGATCGAAGCTGATGGACGTAGTCCTCCCGAAATTGCATTCCTAGATGCTCTCAACTGCCCCGGTTGGACGCTCGGACCTTTCGGCGTAATCCGGCATCGAGTGCTATCGCGTGCGGGCCGATAAATCGGCGGGGGCACCGCGCCAGTTTTTCGGACGTTGACAGCGTGAGTGCAGCTCTCGATATCGGCGACGACCTGATTGAACACATCGCAGAGCGCGCCGCGAAACTGATCGCTGAACAACAGCATGAGGCGACGGGGGATGGTTGGCTGCGCGGAGCGGACAAGATCGCGGCCTACATTGACGCTCCGCGCTCGCGCGTCTACGGACTCGTCTCGGCCCGGCGAATCCCGGTCCATCACGACGGCTCGGCGCTGATCGCACGGCGCTCCGAGCTGGACGCCTGGCTGCTCAGCGGTGGCGGGCGGCGGTCTTGACGCTGCCGGGTGTTGACCCGGCGTTGACCCGAGCCCAAAAGCGCCGCCCCTGAAGGCGGCGCTTTTGGCTCTGCAATGCGATGGCGAGGGTGGGAATCGAACCCACAACACCACGATTTTCAGTCGTGTGCTCTACCAACTGAGCTACCTCGCCTGGTAGCCGGCGCCATCAAGGCCGCGCATGGGAAGGCTAGCGACCGGGGGGCGACGGGGCTGATTCGATTGGGGCATGGCTTGGGGTCGTGCAGCGCTCGGGTTGGCCGTGGCGGTCGTGCTGGGCGCGGCGCTCGTCTCGGGAGGCTCGCGGGACGACTCGGTCCGGCTGCGCTACCTGCCTGGGACCAACGAGCTGCGGACGGTCGTCGAGTACGGGCGGGCTCGGGATGTCGACGTGCGCTCGCTCGGGGCGCTCGGGGCGGTCGGGGCCGATCCGCGTTGGCTGGCGCGGGCACGGCCGCTCGGGCAGGACGCGCCGCGGTGGGCGCGGCGGATGTACCGGCGCTCGCTGCTGGTGCTGCGGGCGGTCACGGACCGGCGCAGCGGGGCCGTCGTGGCGGGCTTCCGCGACGGCTGGGAATACGTCTGGCCCCGCGACGCGGGCACGGTCGCCATCGCCCTCGCCTCGGCCGGCTATCGAACAGAGGCTCGGCAGATAGTCCGCTTCCTGCTCGGCCTCGATCTCGCTGCCACGGCGCGCTTCCACCGGGACGGCACCCCGGTCGAGGGGCGCGCGGCGCAGGGCGACGCAGCGGGTTGGGTCGCGGCGGCGGCGCGAGCTGCAGGCCTCGAGGCCGACGTCGCTCCCCAACCTTGGCGCGATCGAGCCGACTACCAGGAGGGGGAATCCGGGGACTATCTGGCTAACGCGATTGCCTCCACGGTCGGCGAACCGAAAGGCACTTCGGCAGGTGACCTTTCGGTTCGCCGACCGGCGGAACGGGAGATTCGGAGGGAGTTCGGCGTGGGCGGCATGCTCGTGCGCGAGGCGGGCCATTCGGAGTCGGGACTCGACTCAGCCGCCGCATGGGCGGTGCGTCCCTTCCCACACCCAGCGCTTTATCCGCTCGCACGTCGCACGCTGCTGCGGATCGCCGCCGGCAGCGGACGCTTCGGAATCATCCCTTCCGAAGACTGGGACGGCGGGGTCGATCCATGGACAGCGCCGACCGCCTGGACCGCCTGGAGCCTCGCAGCGCTCGGCGAGCACCGTGCCGCACTCCGACTCATGGCCGAGCTACATCGCACTGAGACACGGCTCGGCTTCCTCCCCGAGCGCGTCGACGCCCGCACCGGCATCCCCACATCTACCACCCCCCTCGCCTGGTCCCACGCCTTCGCGATCCTCGCCCTCCGCGAGCTCTGGCCATGATGCGGTCGCAGTTTTTGCCGTTATCCGGCGGAAAGTGCGACCGCTTGGGTCGTTAGAGCGCCTCGAGCGCCTGCTCGACGGCCTCGCGAGCCGACTCGGCGAGGACAACGCCCGGGGCGCCCTCCATCCGCTCGCGGCCGCTCAGGGTCCAGCTGCGAAGGGCGACCACCGGGCGGCCGATCGCCCTGGCGAAGCCGATCTCCGAGAGCGTGCCCCACTCGCCGCCGATCGCGATCACGACCTCGCCGGAGGAGACGACCGCGAGGTTGCGGGCATGGCCGATACCGGTGGCGACGACATGCGTGCAGTACGGGTTCGCTTCGGCGACCGAGTTGCCGGGGACGATCCCGATCGCAACGCCATCGGCCTCGCTCGCCCCCCGGCACGCCGCCTCCATCACTCCAGTCAGGCCACCGCAGACGAGTGTCACGCCCTCGCTGGCGAGCCTCTGTCCCACTTCCTCGGCTAGCCGTGCCGCCTCGGAGCCCGGCTCGCAATCCGCCCCTCCGATCACCGCCACCTGCCGCTTCCCGCTCATCGCGACGCGGAGTCTTTCATCGAACGCATCAGCTCCAGCGCGCCCTCCTTGTGCAGCGGCTCGTTGAGATTGCCGCACTTGGGGCTCTGCACGCAGGAGGGGCAGCCGGACTCGCAGGGGCACTCGGCGATCAGCCGCTCGGCGTCGCCGAGCAGGCGCTCGAACTGCTCATAGCCGCGCAGCGTGATCCCGACGCCACCCGGATGCCCGTCGTATATGAAGATCGTCGAGCGGCCGGTCTGGAAGTGGACGTTGGTCGAGAGGCCGCCGATGTCCCAGCGGTCGCACATCGCGATCAGCGGCAGCACCGCGATCTGACCGTGCTCGGTCGCGTGCAGGGCGCCGAGCAGGACGTCGGGCGCCAGCGCCCCGCTCAACTGCTCCGGCAGCACGTACCAGAGCGCCTGGGTGACGAAGTGCTGCTCGGGCAGCTCCAGCGAGACGATGTCGAAGGGCTCCTGGTCGGAGATCGAGACCCGCTGGTAGGCGATCACCTGCTCGGTCACCGAGACCTCGCCGAAGTGCAGTTCGACACCGGACGTGGTGCGCTGCTCGCGCACGCGCTCGATGTAGATCTCGGTCTCCTTCTTCGGCCGCGTGTACCAGTCGCCGTCGAAGCGTGAGACCACCGCGCGCCGCCCGGCCACGTCGAGCTGCTCGACCTCGTAGGAGCGGCCGAGGTGGAGGTAGATCGCGCCCGGGTGGATCGTGGTGAAGGCACGCTCGGACTCGACCAGGCCGAGCATCTCCCCCGAATCGCGCTCGATCACCGCTACCGAGTCGGGCGAGGCAGAACGCAGCGGGATCTTCGAGGCGACGAACTCGCTACTGCGCGGCATCGTCCGCCCTCCCGCCTGCCGCAGCTCTCCAGCAGAGACCAGTCGCTCGGAACGCTCGCGCCAGCCCTCGCCGAACACCTCCTCGTCCTCCTCGCTCAGCGGCAGCTCGTAGGCCGCCGCGACCATGTGCCGCGAGGCGATCTGCTCGTTGCCGTGGTCGAGGATTGCCGCCTCGACCGGCCGGTCGATGAACTCGTCGGGGTGGCGACAGAAAAACTGGTCGAGCGCGTCCTGGCCGGCGACGTAGACGGCGAGGCCCCGTCGGCGGCGCCCCGCCCGTCCCCACATCTGGCGCAGGCTGGCGACCGTGCCGGGGAAGGTGACGCAGATCGCCGCGTCGAGCTCGCCGACGTCGATGCCCAGCTCCAGCGCGTCGGTGGCGACGACCGCGAGCAGCTCGCCGCCGGAGAGACGCTGCTCGATCTCGCGCCGCTGCTGGGAGGTGTAGCCACCGCGGTAGGGGGCGATCCGCGCCGCCAGCTCGGGCTTGCCGCGCGCCTCCAGCGCTTCGCGGGCGAAGCGCTGGATCAGCTCGATCCCGCGCCGGCTCTTGAGGAAGCAGATCGTCCGCACATCGTGGGAGACCAGCTCGGCCAGCAGGTCCGCCGCCTCCCCCAGGGCCGAGCGTCGCGTCCCTGTCGCCTTGTCGATCAGCGGCGGGTTCCACATCGCGATCTCCCGGCCAGCGACGGGCGCGCCGTCGTCGTCGATCAACTCGAACGGCGTCCCGACAAGCTCCTCGGCCAGCCCGACCGGGTTGGCGATCGTCGCCGAGGCGAGCAGGAAGCGTGGCTCACCGCCGTAGGCGCGCGCCACCCGGCGCAGCCGTCGCAGCACGTTGGCGACGTGCGAGCCAAAGACGCCGCGGTAGGTGTGGGCCTCGTCGACAACGACCCAGCCGAGGTTGGCGAGGAAGTCGCCCCAGCTCTTGTGGTGGGGCAGGATGCCGACGTGCAGCATGTCCGGGTTGGTGAGGACGAGGTTGCTGCGGCGGCGGATCGCCGGTCGCTCTTCGCGCGGCGTGTCGCCGTCGTATATCGCCTCGCGCAGGTTGGGCGGGCGCAGCGCCGCCAGCTTGCGCGCCTGGTCCTGCGCCAGCGCCTTGGTCGGGTAGAGGTAGAGGGCGCGGCGCTTGGCGTCGCGGGCGATCCCGTCGAGCACCGGCAGGTTGAAGGCGAGGCTCTTGCCCGAGGCGGTGCCGCTGGTGATCACCAGGTTGGAGACGGCAGCCGCCTCCAGCGCCTGGCGCTGGTGGGAGTAGAGGCGCTCGACGCCGGCGCGCTTCAGCGCTTCGACGAATCCGGGGTCGAGCGAGCTCGGCATCGCGACGGTCCGCGCCTTGCGCGCGTCCTCGCTCGACTCGGCGACGATGCGACCGTCCCGGCGGGCCGGGTCGAGCGCGACAGCCCAGGGCTCCCCGAGCAAACTCTTCGCCATCAGGAGGGGCTCCGCAGCGGCCGCTCAATGCGTCCAGCCACGCGCATCGCCTGCAGCGAGCTGCGGTCGTGGATGCGCAGGACGTCGGCGCCGCCGCGCACAGCCAGGGCGACCGCCGCGACCGTCCCCCACTCGCGTTCGCCGGGGGGCAGCCGCTCCTCCCAGGATCCCGCCAGCACGGCGCCGACGAAGTCCTTGCGCGAGAGCGAGACGTAGAGCGGCAGCCCCAGCGAGCGCAGCTCGGGCAGCCGCCGCAGGACCTCGAGGTTCTGCGAAGTCGTCAGGTCGAAGTCGAGTCCGGGGTCGATCGCGATCTGCTCCTCGCCCACCCCAAGCCGTTGGGCCGTCTCGACTCTCCCCCCCAGCCACGACTTCATGTGCTCGACCACGTCGCCGTAACGGCGCGGCGGCCGGTCGACCCGTGGCGGCCCCTCGATGTGCATCAGGACGTAGCCGCACCCGGTCTCGGCCACCAGCTCGAACATCTCCTCAGAGCCGCCTGAGATGTCGTTGACCGCAACCGCCCCGGCCTCCAGCGCCGCCCGCGCCACCTCGACCGAGAACGTGTCGGCGCTCACCGGAACCCCGGCGCCGGCCAGCCCTTCGATAGCCGGAACCAGCGCCGCCGCCTCAACCTCGGCCGGCACCGGCGGCCCGCTGCGCGCCGCCACCGCCCCCACGTCCAACATGTCAAACCCCGCCTCGACCAGCTCCAGCCCGTCCCGAACCGCCTGCTCCGGAGTAACGCTACGAGCTCCCTCAAACATCGAGTCGGCAGTCACGTTGACGATCCCGGCAGCCACCGGCTGCTCCAAGCTCAACTCCCGGTCGGCCAGCCGCCAGATCACGGAACCGCACCTCGGGCCGAAAGCTTGTGGCAGGGGATGGGAAGGCCCTGTCCCGGACACTCAAGCGCGGCGAAGCCGCGCGTCCGGGACAGGGCCTTCCCATCCCCCCACCCAGGTTCGCTCACGATCATCCGGCTACCGTAACGGCCCACCGATGCCACTGCGATGCGTCTACACCGACCTCGACGGCACCCTGCTCGGCAAGGGCTCCTCGCTCTTCCGCGACGCCGATGGCGCCTTCTCGCTGGCCCAGTCGCGCGGCCTGGAGGCCTGTCACCGGGCCGGGGTCGAGGTCGTGATCATGTCCGGCCGCCGTGAGCCGCAGGTGCACGAGTGCGCCCGCCTGATGGGCCAGACCTCCTACATCTACGAGGCCGGCTGCGCCTTCGCGATCGACGGCGAGACGACGCTGATGACGGGCGACCTCGTCCCCGACGAGGACGGCACCGTCTACGAGAAGATCGAGCAGCGCGGCATCCCCAAGATGCTTTTCGAGCGCTACGAGGGACGGCTCGAGTACCACGCCCCCTGGCACACCGGCCGCATCCTCTCCCACCTCTTTCGCGGCAAGGTCGACGTCGCGGAGGCCAACCGGGTGCTCGAGGCCGAGGGCCACGACGACCTGCGCCTGCTCGACAACGGCGCGATCGGCCGCGAGATGCCGGCGGTCGACGGCCCCACTCACGCCTACCACCTGGTCCCGAAGCTGGTCAGCAAGGCCGGCGCCGTGGCCGCCCACGCCCGCGCCCGCGGCTACGACCCGGCCGAGTGCATCGCCGTTGGCGACTCGGTCGAGGACCTCGAGGTCGCCGCCGCGGTCGGCCGCTTCTTCGTCGTCGCCAACGGGCCCGAGCGCGACCCGGGCCTGCGCGCCGCGATGCCCGCCTGGGACAACGTCACCGTCACCGAGGGCGCGATGGGCGACGGCTTCTACGAGGCCGTCGTCGCGACCCTGGTCGAGCGGCGCTGAGCCGGCCGCTTCTACGGATCCAGGCCGCGCACGCGACGCGCCGCCCGAACGTAGGCACCCTTGCCGTCCTCGGGGCCGACCTGTGGGGCGAAGCGGTTCGGGTCGCTGCGCGGGCGCCTCGCGCGGCTCGCCACCGCGCGGGCCAGCTCTCGCAGCTGAAAGGCCGCCTCGCTCTCCATCCTCCGCGCCAGCTCCGCCTGCTCCTCAGAGCGCCGCTCGACGTAGGAATTGCGCCGCATCGCCGAAGGCAGCTTGAAAGCCGTGAGCGCCCACGAGCAGGCAAACGAGGCGCCGGCGCCGAGCGCCCGCTCGAGCAGCTCCGTGTCCGGCGGTTGCTCGATCTCGCGGTAGTCGCGCCAGCCACCGACGCCCTTGACCAGATCGCGCCGGTGCAGGAGCGAGCTGGGCGGCAGATGCCCGCCGTCGTAGCCGTGCGGCTTGAAGCCGGAGATGTTGCGCATGTCGCTGCCGGGCGGGCCAATCACCTCGGAGAGGGAGAAGGCGACGTCCGCTCCCGCGGTCGCCTGCGTGGCCACCAGACGCGTCAGGTGATCGGGAGTCCAGAGGTCGTCGTGACCGAGGTAGGCGACGAGCTCGCCGCGCGCCATCGCGATGCCGTCGTTGTTGGGAAGCGACTGGCTGCCGGCGTTCACCTCACGGTTGTGCCAGCGGATTCGCGCATCGGCGAAGGAGGCCACGACCGCCTCGGAATCGTCGGTACAGCAGTCCCCGACCACGATCAGCTCCCAGCGCGGATAGCTCTGAGCGCGAACCGAGCGAATCGCCCAGCGTAGAACCTCTGACCAGTTGTAGGTGGCGATGACGACGCTGACGAGGGGCGGATCGCCGACCGCCGGCGGCCGGCGCAGAGCGTTGGACGCCGCCCTCGCGATGCCGCTGCCGCGGCGCCAGGCCGCCGCGGCGCTCACCGGGGCTCAGCGCTCGAAGCGATACGGAATTCGATCGGTGTCGATCGGCAGCCGCGTCTTGTCAGGGTTCTCATAGTCATAAGGGGCCGTGGGGAAATTGACCATCCGGGAATCCTCCGCGCCGACGTTCTGGACCGCGTGCCAGACCCCGCGCGGAATCCGCAGCAGGCTGCGGTGATGCTCGTCGAAGAAGAGCTCGCTGAGCTTGCCCCGCGTCGGTGAGTCGGCCCGATCGTCGAAGAGCACCCAGCGGACCGCCCCCGCCGCCAGGAACAGGCGGTCGTCGTAGGTCTCGTGCAGGATCCAGCCCTTGATCGCGCCGGGACGGATCGTCACCTCGTAGCAGTAGACCATCGGCTCCTCGGTGAAGCCCCAGCGGGGGTCGTAGGCGACGCAGATCGTTCCCCGATCGTCTGGAATCGTGCGCGCCTCGCGTATCCGCACGCCGTCGATCGGCTCGCGGTGGGCACCCTCCTGGGTCGCGAGCTGGAAGTCCTTGCGCGGTTCGTCTCCGGGCGCATTGCCGTCGGGCTCGCGCGTTCTCAGCGGAGGCGCGGCGCCACCCCAATCGAACTTGTCGCCTCTTTCCGATTCTCTCCCCACCCCCGCAAGCCTAGCCAGCGCACCATCCAGAGGCCCACGGCAGCGGGCAATCGGCGCCGTCTAGTATCGAGTCCGCACCGAATTCAACCTTGGAAGGAGCGCCTTTTGTCGCAGGACACCGCGACAGTTGCCGAGCAGGAGTACCTGGAGATCATGTTCTGGCTGGAGGAGGCCGGGCTGCCGATGACGGGCGCCAACATCGCCCGCGCGATGCAGCTCTCGCCCCCCACGGTGCACGAGATGATCGGCCGGCTCATCGGCGACGGCTACGTCGAGCGCAAGCCCGACAAGTCACTCGAATTCACCGCGTCCGGGCGCGAGCACGCCAGCCACATCGTCCGCCGCCACCGCATGATCGAGCGCTTCCTCACCGACGTGCTCGGCATCCCCTGGGACGAGGTGCACGAGGAGGCGGAGCGGATCGAGCACGCGATGTCGCCGGTGCTGGAGGAGCGGATGCGGGCCGCGATCGGCGACGCGACCACCTGCCCGCACGGGCACCCGATCGTCGAGGGGGCGCGCGAGCAGGGCTCGCTGCTCGCCGACGTCGAGCCCGGCGCCAAGGTGACCGTGCTGCGCTTCGAGAACGAGGCCGAGGAGCTGCTGCACTACCTCAAGGACGCCGGCCTGGACCCCGGGCTGGAAGGAACGGTCGAGAGCTCCGGCGAGGAGGGCGTGACGATCGCCTCCGCCGACGGCCGCCACCAGGTGTCCCGCAGCGTCGCCGAGACCGTCTCAGTTCGCGCCGACCCGGCACCGCCGCCACGGGCGACGATCCCGGAGCAGCTTGTGCTGTCTTCAGATCGCTACGGCCGCTAGGCCGGCGAGCCGGCGCGGATTCGCTCCAGCGCCCGAGCGATGCGGCCGACCCCCTCGGGGATGCGCTCAGGCGGCACGCTGGCGAAGGAGAGGCGGAGGCTGTTGGTGCCCCCGTCGATCATGAAGTCGGGGCCGGAGACGAAGGCGACCCCCTCGCTCTTGGCCTCGGAGAGCAGCGCCGTCGTGTCTGTGCCCGCGGCGAGGTCGAGCCAGAGGAAGTAGCCGCCGCCGGGAACGACGAATTCGGCCTCGGGGATCTGCTCACGCAGCGCCTCGACGAGAGCGTCGCGACGGGCGCGCAGCGCGTCTTTGACGAAGTCGATGTTGCGGTCGAGCCCGCCGGAGCGGCAGAGCTCGAGCACGACCGCCTCGGCCAGCATGTTGGGTGAGATGTAGGTCTCGTTGGCCCGCTTCGCCAGCTTGGCGATCTCGGCTCCAGGCCCGGCGAGGTAGCCGACCCGTACGCCGGGGCTGACCGTCTTCGAGAAGGAGGAGGCGTGGACCACGCGGTCGGCCTTGTCGATCGAGAGCATCGTCTCCAGCGCCTCGCCCTCGAAGGGCAGCTCGCGGTAAGGGTCGTCCTCGAAGATCCAGAAGCCGTGCTCGGCGGCCAGCTCGACCAGCCGCACCCGCTTCGCGGCCGAGAGCGTGCAGCCGGCGGGGTTGTGGAAGTTGGGGATGACGTGGGCGAGCTTGATCGGCCCGTCGGCGAGCGCCGCTTCCAGCGCCGCGACGTCCAGCCCGTCGGCCTCCAGTGCGACCGGCACCAGCTCGACCCCGAGCCGCTGCAGCATCAGCAGCGTGCGGTCGTAGGTGGGCTGCTCGACCACGACCCGGTCGCCGGGCTCCAGCAGGTGCTCGAAGAGCATCCACCCCGCCTCCAGCGACCCGTTGGCGACCATCACCTGGCCAGCATCGAGATCCCCGTGGCGCTCCGCGATCCACTCGCAGAGCCCCGGATGCCCGATCCCGGTCCCGTATGAGAGCGCCTTTTCCCAGTCCTCGGCAAGCGCAACCGCCGCCGCATCCCGCACCGCATCCCGCGGCAGGATGTCGGCGCTGGGCGCCCCGCGTGCAAAGGAAATCGTGTCGCCAGCCATCGTCCCCGACCCTAGCAACGCGCCAGCCCCGCCGATTTCTTGCCTCCAGAGGGGAGAACTCAAGGCGTGTCTGAGCTTAAGGGTGCATATGACCCCGGAAACTCAGACACTGCAGCGGAGGGGAAAGAAACGGGAGCGTGAGCGGGAACTGGCCCGACTTGCCACCCGGCAGCATGGGGTCATCTCGCGGAATCAGCTGCTTGCGCTCGGTTTTGGGAATGAGGCCATCAAGTTGCGACTTGATTCGATGAGGCTCCACGCACTCCACCGCGGGGTCTTCGCGCTTGGGCACCCGCGCGTTGCCGAGGCTGGGCGACGCTGGGCAGCCGTCCTCGCATACGGAGAAGGAGCGCTGTTGAGTCATCGCAGCGCGGCGGCACTTTGGGGATTGGCCCGCCAGCGTTCCCCGCTGATCGACGTCACCGCTGCGACGGGACGCCAGGGGATCCACCGCCGCGAGGGAATCTTCATCCATCGCGGACACCTTCACCCGGAGGATCGCGCTGTGCGGGGCGACCTGCCAGTCACGACGGTTGCTCGCACGCTGTTCGACCTGGCTGAATTCACGAGCCTGAAGCGTTTGGAATCGGCATGGGAGGAGGCAGACCGCCTGAGCCTTCTGCAACTGACGGCGGTCGAGGAAGTCTGCGAGCGCGGCTACGGCCGCAGAGCCCTGAAACCGATTCGCCGCCTGCTGGCGGAAGCACGCGCGGCGACGATCACCTGCTCGCCGCTCGAGGACGACTTCGCGGCCTTCTGTCGCGACCACAACCTGCCGACCCCGTCCTTCAACACGACCGTACTCGGCTACGAGGTCGACGCCCTCTGGCCCCGCGAGCGCCTCGCCGCGGAGCTCGACAGCTGGGAATTCCACCGCCACCGCGCCGCCTTCGAGCGCGACCGAGCCCGCGACACCACCCTCCAGGCAGCCGGCTACAGAACCATCCGCATAACCCACCGCCGCCTGCACCAACAAGCTCACGCCCTGGCGAAAGACCTCCGGGCCCTGCTCACCGTCCGTACTGCCCCGTCCTGAACCGACGCCTCTGCCGGGGGGTGGCGGAGTAGGGGGAACCGCCCCCGAGGACGCTTTAGCGACCGCAGGGGGTGGTGGGTCCCCTACTGCGACAGGACCCGCCGGCCCAACGACTCTGGCTCAGGAACCCCGCAGCACTTCGACGGCGATCTTCGCCGTCTCGGTCGGGCTTTCGCCGACCCGCACGCCCTTCGCTTCAAGCGCGTCCTTCTTCGCCTGGGCGGTACCCGAGGAGCCGGAGATGATCGCGCCGGCGTGGCCCATCTGCTTGCCGGGCGGGGCGGTGAAGCCGGCGATGTAGGCGACGACCGGCTTGGAGATCTCGGCGGCGATGAACTCGGCCGCCCGCTCCTCGGCGTCGCCCCCGATCTCGCCGACCATCACGATCAGCTCGGTCTCGGGGTCGGCCTCGTACAGCGTCAGGATGTCGATGAAGTCCGAGCCGATGATCGGGTCGCCGCCGATGCCGACGATCGAGGAGTTGCCCTCGCCCGCCTGCTTCAGCTCGTTGCCGATCTGGTAGGTCAGCGTGCCCGACTTGGAGACGACGCCGATCTTCCCCGGGTCGAAGAACTGGGCCGGGATGATGCCGACGTTGGCCTTGCCGGGGGAGAGCACGCCGGGGCAGTTGGGCCCGATCAGCCGCACCCCCGCCTCCTTCGCCTTCCAGTAGGTCTTCAGCATGTCGAGGACCGGGATCCCCTCGGTGATCGCGATCACCGTGTCGACGCCGGACTCGATCGCCTCGTCGATCGCCGGGGCGGCGAAGCGCGCCGGCACGAAGATCATCGAGGTGTTGGCACGCCGCTCCTCGACGGCGTCCTTGATCGAATCGAAGATCGGCACACCCTCGACGTCCTGCCCGGCCTTGCCCGGAGTGACCCCGGCGACGAGGTCGGTGCCGTAGGCACGGTTGCGGAGGCCGTGGAAGGAACCCTCGCGCCCGGTCAGCCCGGAGACGACAAGCTTGGTCTCGCTGCCGACGATGATGCTCATGCGCCACCCGCCAGCTCGACGACCCGGCGGGCCGCGTCGAGCATCGTCGTCTCCTGGTGCAGGTTGGGAAGGTCGGCCTCGGCGAGGATCTTCAGGCCCTCCTCGGAGTTGGTGCCGTCGAGGCGCACGACCAGCGGCAGCTTCAGGTCCATCTGCGCGGAGGCCGTGACAATGCCCTTGGCGATCTCGTCGCAGCGGGTGATGCCGCCGAAGATGTTGAAGAGGATCGCCGTCACCTTCGCATCGGAGGTGATCACGGTCAGCGCGTCGACGATCGCCTCCGCTTTGGACCCCCCGCCGGCGTCGAGGAAGTTGGCCGGCTTACCGCCCGCCTGGGCAACGACGTCGAGTGTCGACATGCAGAGCCCGGCGCCGTTGGCGAGGATGCCGACGTTGCCGTCGAGCTTGACGTAGGTGAGGCCCTTCTCCTTCGCCATCGCCTCCTGGGGATCGTCGGCGGTGTCGGCGATCTCGGCCAGGTCCTGGTGGCGGAAGAGGGCGTTGCCGTCGATCGTCACCTTGGCGTCGAGCGCGACGACCTCGCGGTCGGCGGTGACGATCAGCGGGTTGACCTCGATCAGGCTCGCGTCCTCGGAGGCAGCGACCTCGGCCAGCTTCGCCAGGACCTCAGCGGCCTGCTCGCGCACGTCCTCGTCGAGCCCCGCCTCGTCGACGATCGGCCGCGCCGCCGCCGCGTCGAAGGGGGCGGTTGGGTCAATGTGGCGCTTGACCAGCGCGTCGGGGTCCTCCGCGGCGACCGCCTCGATGTCCATCCCGCCCTTGGCGGAGACCATCGCCAGCAGCTTCTTTTCGCCGCGGTCGAGGATGACCGAGGCGTAGTACTCCGAGGCGATGTCCGAGCCGCCCTCGATCCAGACCTGGTCGACGCGGAACGGGCCCTCGCCGTGCGGCCCGACGATGTCCATGCCGAGGATCGCGTCGGCATAGGTGCGCGCCTCCTCGGCGTCCTTGGCGATCTTGATCCCGCCGGCCTTGCCGCGCCCGCCGATCAGCACCTGCGCCTTGATCGCGCAGGGGTAGCCGATCCGCTCCGCCGCGGCGACCGCGTCCTCGACGCTCGCGGCGACCTCGCCACTCGGCACGGCGATGCCGTGCTTGGCGAAAAGCTGCTTGCCCTGATACTCGAGGAGGTCCATTCGTGGCGGCGCCGCTCGGGCGCGGGCGGCAGCCTATCCGACCTTCCCTCCAAGGTGCCGCGCCGCCTGCCCGACGGGCGATTGGCATAATGCGCCGCCGCCAGTGCCGCTTCCAGCTCTCAAAACCATCAAATGGGTGACCACCGACTGTTACGGCACCCTGATCGACTGGGAGAAGGGCATCATCGACGCCTGCAGGAAGGAGGCGGAGAAGGACGGCTTCAGCTTCGAGGAGGAGCCCTTCCTCGCCCGCTTCATGGAAGTCCAGGCCGAAATCATGGCCGGCTCCTACGAGCTCTACGCCGAGGTCCTGCGCCGCGCGATCGTCAAGGTCGCCGGCGAGCTGGGCTGGGAGATCGAGCCCTCGCGCGCCCAGTTCCTTCCCAACAGCGTCGCCTACTGGCTTCCCTTCCGGGAGGCCAATGCGGCGATGGACCGGCTCGGCAAGCGCTACGACATCGGCATCGTCTCCAACATCGACGACAAACTGCTCGGCATCTCACGCCGTCACCTTCGGACCGAACTCGACCTGGTCGTCACCGCCCAGCAGGTGCGCAGCTACAAGCCCGACCCGGTCCACTTCAAAGAGGGGGCCCGGCGGATCGGCGGCAAGAAAGGCTGGGTCCACATCGGCTGCAACTACACCAACGATGTCGCCCCGCTGCTGAAAATGAAGGTGCCGGTGATCTGGGTCAACCGCCACGGCGAGAAACTCGAGGGCCGCAAAGCCCCCAGCGCGACGGTGAAGACCTTCCGCGACGCGGTAAAAAAGCTCGGCGCGTCCTGAGCAACGTCTAGCGTTTCGCAACTTCGGTGGGCGTCGTTGTTACGACCAGGTAGGTCGGCCGCCGACAAATGTTCATGTATCGACTCGCACAAAGCAGGCTGCACCGCGGGGTGCGCCTGAGCCTCGCCGCAGGCGTGCTCGGGCTGCTCTGCCTGCTGGCAGCCGTCTGGCAGCGCACCGACGCCACGGCCGCCACGGCCCAGCCGCCCAGCTTCCTCGTCATCCAGACCGACGACCAGACCCTCGAGAGCCTCTACGCGACCTTCCGCCAGCCGGCGATCCGGGCGATGCCGAACACGGTCGACCTGATCGGCAAACGCGGCATGACCTTCAGCCGCTACTACGTGTCCTATCCCCTCTGCTGCCCATCGAGGGTCAGCCTGCTGACGGGCCGCTACGCACACAACCACGGCGTCAAGGGGAACATCCAGCCCAACGGGGGCTACACGGGCTTCGCCTTCCGCGCGGCGGCACAACACAACATCGCGACCTGGCTGCAGGCGGCTGGCTACCGCACGATCCACGTCGGCAAGGCCCTCAACGGCTACGGCGACGAACCCTACGACAACGGGACCTCGGTTCCGCCGGGGTGGAACTCCTGGCACTCGGTCCTGAAAGCCGACACCAACCACTACTTCTACGGCTACTCGCTCAACAACAACGGCACGGTCGAAGGCCCGTTCGGGGACTCGGGGAGCTGGGAGACGCGCGAATACGGCGTCCGCGACGACCTCGGCTGCCCCTATGCCCCGCTCAACGGCCTGCCCTGCTTCTACGAGACCGACACGCTGACCAACTACGCGATCCAGGGGCTGCAAGAAACCTCGCCCGAACAGCCCTTCTACCTCCAGCTCGACTACACCGCCCCGCACGGCGACTTCCGCCGGCCGGCCGGTCCCGAGCCGGCGCCCCGCCACTACGACTGGTTCAAGGGCGCGCCGATGCCGCACAGCCGCTCCGAAGGCTTCGCCGAGGGCAACGTCGCCGACAAGCCGAGCTTCATCCGCGGCTCCGAATACCTGACGCTCGGCGAGATCCACACCTACCGCATCTACTGGAACAAGCAGCTCGAGGCGCTGCGCGCGATCGACGACGGGGTGAAACTGCTGATGGACACGCTGGGCAGCCAGCACCGACTGCGCAACACCTACGTCATCTTCACCTCCGACAACGGCTTCTTCTTCGGCGAGCACCGCCTGATCGGCGGCAAGTTTCTCGCCTACGAGCCGGCCACCCACCTCCCTTTCCTGATCCGTGGCCCGCGCATCCGGCCCGGCTCCGAATCAGGCGAGCTGGTGCAGAACATCGACCTCGCCCCGACCGTGCTCGAGCTGTCGGGTGCGATCGCCGACAAGAGCATCGACGGACGCTCGCTGGTGCCGTTCCTGCGCGACCCGGAACTGCGAACCCTGCGGCCCCTGCTCTACGAGTCCTTCGTCGAGACCTCCGACGTAAACGAAAACGGCGCGATCATCGAACCCGTCCGCAGCGCCCGTGCCAGTCGCGGAGCCTCGGCCTCGATCCTGGCCCCGCCCAAGGACTACGAGGGGATTCGCCTCGGCCAGTACAAGTACATCGCCTGGCCCAACGGCGAGAAGGAGCTCTACGACCTCGAAAAAGACCCGAACGAGCTCAACAACATCGTCCGCATCCCCAACTACTTCCCGATCCGCAACTACCTGCACCGGGAACTGCGCGACCTGGAGAACTGCGTCGGCCGGGGCTGCCACGAAGAAGCGTCCGAAATCCCCCTCACCCGCAAGGAACGCCAGGCGGAAATCCGGCGCAAGAAGCGGGAACTGCGCGAAAACCGCAAGGAGCAGAAGGAACAGAAACGGTAGGAGGCGCTGTGGCCGGCGGGTCCTGTCGTCGCAGGGGACCCACCGCCCCTTCCGGTCGCTAAAGCGTCCTCAGGGGCGGTTCCCCCTACGACGCCACCCGCCGGAGAGGCGCCTGCTTGGCTGCAGCTGGCGTTTTCTGAGAAGGGGGAGCTACTCGATTACTGCTAGGACGTCGCCGCTGGAGACGGCGGCGCCTTCGGAGATGTTGAGGGTGGTGACTTTGCCGGCGCGGTGGGCGACTATCTCGTTCTCCATCTTCATCGCCTCGATCACACAGACCAGATCGCCCTCCGCCACCTCGGCACCCTGCTCCACGGCAACCTTCAGCACCGTGCCCTGCAGCGGGGAGGGAAGCGACTCGCTGGAGGCGCTCGCCGCGCCGCCCGATTTGCGCTCGCGCTTGGGCGGCTGCTTGCCGGCTGCCGGACCGGCGCCACCGGCGATCGCCTCGCCGATCACCTTGACGTCGAAGAGCTTGCCCGAGACCTCGACCTTGTAGTCGCGGGCGACCTGCTCGCCCTTCTCGTCCTCGGCGGGGGCGGCGACCGTCTCCGGCGCCGTCGACTTGAGCCAGTCGCGGTCTTCCATCAGGTCGCGGCAGGTCTCGCCGCCGACCCACTGCTCGGTGGCGAGCAGGGCCTTGTGGAAGGGGATGAGCGTGGTCAGGCCACCGATCTCGTACTCGTCCAGCGCTCGCAGCATGCGCCGGGTCGCGTGCTCGCGGTCGACGTCCCAGACGATCAGCTTGGCCACCATCGGGTCGTACATCGGCGTCACCTCGGAACCTGCCTCAACCCCGGAGTCGACGCGGACCCCCGGCCCCGCCGGCTCGCGGTAGGTCGTGATCGCACCGGGCGCGGGGGCGAACTTCTTGTGCGCGGCCTCGGCGTTGATCCGGCACTCGATCGCCCAGCCGCGCAGCTGCACGTCCTTCTGGGCGACGGTGAGCGGCTCGCCGGCGGCGACGAGGATCTGCTCGCGGACGATGTCGATCCCGCTGACCATCTCGGTCACGCAGTGCTCGACCTGCACCCGGGTGTTCATCTCGAGGAAGAAGTACTCCTCGCCGACCTGCATCCCCTCGACCGTGCCGGCGCCTCGGTACCCGACCGCGGCGGCCGCGTCGGTGGCGATCTTGCCGATCCGCTCGCGCATCTCGGCGTCGACGTGCGGGCCGGGCGCCTCCTCGATCACCTTCTGGTGGCGGCGCTGGACCGAGCAGTCGCGCTCGCCGAGATGGATCACGTTGCCGTGCCCGTCCGCGAGCACCTGGACCTCGACGTGGCGCGGGTCCTCGAGGTAGCGCTCGACGTAAACGCGAGAGTCGGAGAAGAACTTCTCGCCTTCGCGGGCGGAGCCCTCGAAGGCCTCCTCCAGGTCGTCCGGCGTCATCGCGACGCGGAAGCCCTTGCCGCCACCGCCGCCCGCGGCCTTGCAGGCGACCGGGTAGCCGGCTTCCTCGGCCTGCTTGCGGGCTGCCTCGATGTCCGGGGCCGCCTCGGTCGCGCCGGGAACGATCGGCACCCCTGCCTCGGCCATGATCTCCCTCGCCCGCGTCTTCGAGCCCATCGCGTCGATCGCCTCGGGGGGCGGGCCGATGAAGACGATCCCGGCCTCGGCGCAGGCGCGGGCGAAGTCGGCGTTCTCGGCGAGGAAGCCGTAGCCGGGGTGGATCGCTTCCGCACCCGCCTCCTTGGCGGTGTCGATGATCTTCAAGATGTTCAGGTAGCTCTCGGCGGGGACTGCCGGGCCGATCAGGAAGGCCTCGTCGGCCTCGCGCACGTGCGGCGCGTCGCGGTCGATCTCCGAGTAGACGGCGACCGAGCGGATGCCCATCTCCTTCAGCGTGCGGGCAACCCGGATGGCGATCTCGCCTCTGTTCGCTATGAGGACCTTCTCGAACACGGCGGCGCAGTCTATTCATGGGCGGGGCGGGAGGTGGGGTGATGGGGATGCCCCTGGTCTGACAAATCGCGCGCTAATTAGCGCGCGATTTTGAGTATCCGCCAGCCCAGGGGCATCCCCATCACCCTTCGGCGAGCCGAGGAGACTGCGCCGCCGCCATGCCCTTCGGCGAGCAGCTTGGGTGGGACGCGATCGGGTCGTTGGTGCAATAGCTTGTTCGACCTTGTGTTGATCGAGCTTCAGAGTCATTCGACGGTTTCGGATGGGCAGCTGGCGCCGGGGGAAGTGGTCGCCCAGGCTTGGGAAGCTGGGGTGACGACGCTGGCGCTGACGGACCACGATGCGGTTTCCGGGGTGCCGGAGGCGGCGGAGGCCGCGAAGGGGCTGGGGATCGAGTTGGTGCCGGCTATCGAGATGTCTTGCGTGCACCCCTATGCCGAAGACCTGCATGTGTGCGGGTACTGGGTCGACCTGGAGAAGATCGCGCCGGCCTGCGAGCGGGCGCAGCACGAGCGGGTGACCCGGGCCGGGGAGATCGTCGAGAAGCTGCGGGGCGAGGGCTTCGACCTGACGCTCGCCGACGCCGAACGCGAAGCGGGTGACGCGCTCTCGATCGGCCGCCCCCACATCGCCCGCGCCGCCGGCGCGACCGGCGACCTCGGGCCCTTCTTCGAGGAGTACCTCGTCCCCGGCGCCAAGGCCTTCGTCGCGCGCCGCTGGCCGACGGCCGACCAGGCGATCGAGATCATCCGCGAGGCCGGCGGCGTCGCGGTAATCGCCCACCCCTACTGGGACATCTCAGATCCGAACGAGGTCGAGGACCTGATCCGCTCGGCCGGAGCCGACGGCGTCGAGGCCTTCTACCCGACGCACAGCAGGGAGCAGACCGAGCACCTGATGCGCCTTTGCGAGGAGCTCGATCTCGTCCCCACCGGCTCCTCCGACTACCACGGCCCGACCCACAAGACCTTCTCGAAGTTCGGCGATTACGACACCTACGGCCTGGGCACGCCTAAGGTCCCTGCGAAGCCCTGACCGGGGAAACGCATCAGCCGTTTCGCCGCGACGGCGACAGCGCTTCTTCTGCATCTACCTGCTCGATATCCGGGTCTTCACTGCCGGGCTTGAAAACGGCTAGGTAGAAATCCCAGTAGTCGAGGGTGCGGGAGAACGACTGCCCGCCCGAGGAGAAATCCGAGAAGGTCACAGCGCACACCCTGTCGGCCTCCTCGTTCCAGCATGAGACAAGCGATCCTTCCGGGAAGGTCTTGACCAGGGCCTTCGCCTGCGGGGTGTCGCTGCCTTCCTGAAGGTCGAACTGGGCATCGATTCGCTCGCGCAAGACGCCCGGCGACAGCCCACTCCCATCGGAGCTGCCCTCACTCTCATCGGAGCTGCCGCATCCGACAAGCAATCCAAGCGCCAGGGCACAGACAATGAAGGAAAGTATTCGCACCACTCAAGCCGACCGTACCAGCTCCAGCTCCAGCAAACCCCATAGAGCGCACCGAAACAAACAAGCTGACGCGCAAGTACCGGCGGCCGCGGTCCCGGCACAGCCACCATGGAACGGGAGGGGCGGAGACCCCTCCCAAAACACTCAAGCGCGGCGCAAGCCGCGCGTTTTGGGAGGGGTCTCCGCCCCTCCCACCCGCTACGTCGTAACTAAGCCGTGACCGCGGCCGCCGGGATCAGCTCCCGCGACTCGAGATACTCCAACAGCTTCTGCGCCGACTCCTCGGGCGTCTCGTTCTCGGTGTCACAGACCCAGGCCGGGTTCTCGGGGATCTCGTATGGGTCAGACACCCCGGTGAATTCCTTGATCTCGCCCGCGAACGCTTTCGCGTAGAGACCCTTGACGTCGCGCTCGGCACAGGTGTCGACCGACGCCTTGACGTAGACCTCGATGAAGCGGTCGCCCATCAGCTCGTGCGCCTCGTCGCGGATCTCGGCATAGGGAGAGATCGCCGCGGTGATCACCGGTACGCCGTTGCGACTGAGCAGGTCAGCGACGAAGGCGATCCGGCGGATGTTGATGTCTCGGTCCTCCTTGGAGAAGCCGAGCCCCTTGGAGAGGTTTTCGCGCACGATGTCGCCGTCCAGGATCTCCAGCTTCGAGCCGCGCGCGCGCAGCTCGGTCTCCAGCAATCCGGAGATGGTCGTCTTGCCGGCACCGGAAAGCCCGGTGAACCAGAGGGTGAAGCCCTTCTCGCCTGCCATGCTCGTTCAGTCCTCCTTGTAAGCGTCGATCAGGATGTCGGCGACCTCGTCGCGGGAGAACTCGTGCGGCGGCCTTTCGCCGTTGCCGAGCATCTCGCGGACCTTGGTTCCGGAGAGGAACAGGTGCGCCTCTTGGTCATGCGGGCAGGTCTTGTTGGAAGCAAGCCCCTCGCACTCGTTGCACCAGAAGGTGTGCTCGAACATCAGCGGCTCGATCCCGAGCTCGTCGATGTCGATCGTGTCGAAGATCTTCTGCGCGTCGTAGGTGCCGTAGTAGTCGCCCGCACCCGCGTGGTCGCGGCCGACGATGAAGTGCGTGGCGCCGTAGTTGCGGCGGACGATCGCGTGCAGGACCGCCTCACGCGGGCCCGCGTAGTGCATCTTCGCCGGCTTCACGCCCAGCACCACCCGGTCGTTCGGGTAGTAGTTCTCCATCAGCACCTCGTAGCAGCGCATCCGCACGTCGGCGGGGATGTCGCCGGCCTTGGTCTTGCCGATCAGCGGGTGGATGAAGAGCCCGTCGCAGGTCTCCAGCGCCGCCTTGGTCAGGTACTCGTGGGCGCGGTGGATCGGGTTGCGGGTCTGGAAGGCGACGATCTTCTTCCAGCCGCGCGCCTCGAAGTCGGCCTTGTGCTCGGCCGGCGTCTTGTAGCGGCGCATGAACGCCTCCTCGTGATCCGGCAGGGCGTCGACCTCGATCGGGCCGGCGATGCAGCGGCTGCCCTCCTCGTAGATCGCGGCGACGCCCGGGTGGGCCTCGTCGGTCGTGCCGTAGACCTTCTCGGCCTCCTCGCGGACGTCGCGCTCGAAGATCTCCTCGACCCGGATCCGGCCCAGCGGCTTGCCTTCGTCGCTGGAGAGCGAGACGACGTCGCCGACCTCGCACTGCAGGTCGGTCGCCAGGGTGATCGGGATCGGCCAGTACTGGCCGTCGGCAGTCCGCATCTCGTCGCAGACGCGCTGCCAGTCGGCCGAGCCCTGGAAGCCGGTCAGCGGCGCGAAGCCGCCGTTTCCGATCATCTCGAAGTCGGCCGTGTGGCGCTCGGAAAGTGTCAGGGAAAGCTCAGTCATCGTCTCGCTCATCAAGCAGTCTCACCAATCGGGTCGTGATGGGTTATGGAAGCCGCGTCGCGGCGCTAGTTGATCCCGCACTCGGACTTTTCGAGACCCGCCCAGCGGCCGTCGCGGGGCGAACCGCCCTCCCCGACCGGCTTGGTGCAGTGCGTGCAGCCGATCGAGGGGTAGCCGCGGTCGTGAAGCGGGTTGTACGGGAGGTCGTGCTCATGGATGTAATTCCAGACGTCGCGCTCGGACCAGTCCGCAAGCGGGTTGAGCTTCCACAGCTCGAAGCGCTTGTCCCAGCCGAACTTCGGGGTCTTGGCGCGGCTGGCCGAGTCTTCGCGGCGGACGCCGGCGAGCCAGCAGTCTACGGAAGAGAGCGCCCGGCGCATCGGCTCGACCTTGCGCAAACCGCAGCAGGCATCGGGATCGCGGTTCCAGAGCTCCTCGCCGTGCTTGGCGGCCTGCTCCTCCAGCGTCAGGTTGTGGAAGCGGTCGAACTCGACCCCCAGCGACGCGGCGAGGCGGTCGCGCATCTCGTAGGTCTCCGGGAAGAGCACATCGGTGTCGAGATAGAAGAAGCGTGCCTGCGGGTTGACCTTGCTCGCCAGGTGAGCGGTCACCGAGCTGGTTTTCTGAAAAGAGCAGGCGATGTAGTGGCTCTCGCCGAAGGTCTCGAACATCCACTCGATCGCCTGCTCGGCGCTGCGGTCCTCGAGGTTGGCGGCGATCGCCTCCGGGTCGGAGATGCTGGGCTGAGCGGCGACCGGGTTCATATCGCGCACTCGCCCTCGCCCCTCTCGACCTTGTAGGGGCTCGATCGGTTCCAGTCGATGAACTGCTGCATCGTCTCGAGGCTGAACTCGGCGGGCAGCGTCAGGTCCTTGACCTCTTCTTCGAAGCGGGCGGCGCCGATCCGCTCGGCGAAGGGGTTGAACTCCTCGTCCGCCCCGGAGCGCTCCGCCTCGTAGAGGCGCACCCAGCGCTCGACCGCCTCGGGCACCCGCTTGGCGGGGATGCGCGACTTGAGCCGCGTGCCGAAGATGACCTCCCCGCCCTCGTAGTTGCCGCCGATGTGCGGGATGTAGGCCGGGACCTGGCGGTCCCCCACCTTCAGCGAGGCGCCGTAGAAGCCGATGTTGGCGATGTGGTGCTGGCTGCAGCCATTGGGGCAGCCGCTCATCTTGACGTGGATCTTGCGGGTCAGCCCGTCGGTGATCTCCATCTCCTCGAGCCGCTCCTTGATCGCCTGGTTGAGGCCCATCGAGCTGGTGATGCCCATCTTGCAGCTGTCGGTGCCGGGGCAGCTGACCACGTCGGTGATCTCACGCGCGCCGGCCTCGCCGAGGCCGAGCTCGGCCAGCCGCTGCCAGACGTCGTAGAGCGCCTCGTCGCGGACCCAGCGCAGGACCAGGTTCTGCTGCACGGTGCTGCGCGCGTAGCCGCCGGTGTACTCGCGCATGATCGCGGCCAGGCCGCGGAACTGCTCCGGGGTCAGGTCGCCGCGGTAAATCTTCACCTCGACCGCGGAGAAGCCCCCCTGGCGCTGCGCCTGGACGTTGCCTTCGACGAAGCGGTCGAACTCGGTGCGGTCGCCGTTGGGCGAGGCGGCGGTCGGCGGCGCCGCGGGGGCGTTGGCCTCCTCGTCGTCGTCGAAGCGCAGCCGCTCGACGTCGAAGTCGCGCTCGGCCACCCAGTCGCCTTCGAGCTCGGCGTCGACCTGCTCGCGGAAGGCCTCGATGCCGATCTTGTCGACCAAGACCTTGATCCGGGCGCGGGCGCGGTTGACGCGCAGCCACTCCTGGCGGTCGAAGATGCGCAGCGCGGCCTCGGTGACCTTGAGGTAGTCGCCGTTGTCGGCCTCGACGAACTCGTAGAGCGTCGGCGCGATGCGGGGCATGATCGAGGTGCCGCCGCCGACGCGGATCTCGAAACCCTTGACCCCGTCGCGTTCGCGCGAGAGGAAGGCGACGTCGTGGATGCCGGCGATCGCGCGGTCCTCGTCGGAGCCGCTGAAGGAGGTCTTGATCTTGCGCGGCATCAGCTGCGTCGTCGGGTGGCGGACGAAGTAGCGGGCGTAGGCGCCGGCGTAGGGCGTCGGGTCGAAGATCTCGTCGGGCGCGACGCCGGCCCAGGGGTCGCCGGTGACGTTGCGGACCGTGTTGCCGCAGCCCTCGCGGGAGGAGAGGCCGACCGCGGAGATTTCGCGGATCAGCGACTCCATGTCGCGCAGGGGGACGTGGTGGATCTGGATGTTCTGCCGCGTCGTGATGTGCCCCTTCTCGAGCGGGGCCCACTTCTCGACCACGTCGGCGAAGGCCTCCATCTGCTCGGGGGTGACGCCGCCGAAGGGGAGCTTCACCCGCACCATCTGCACGTCGGGCTGGCGCTGGCCGTAGACGCCCTGTTTGAGGCGGAAGCCGATGAACTCGTCTTCGGCCATCTTGCCGGCGAGGAACCCCTCGGCTTCGTTGTCGAAGTCGTCGAACTCGCGCTCGATGATCGGGATGATGTGCCCCGGGACGTTCTCGTAGCGCTCGGGGTTCTCGAGGGTGCCGGTGCGGCCCTTGCCCCGCTGCTCCTTCTGCTGGTCGACTGCTACCTCCACCCTGTGGAAAATAGCAAAACCTGACAGGGATTAGGGTATTTATTCCTTGGGCGCAGGCGGAAGGCGCTTCTCGGCGTGCAGTATCGAGGCGGCCTCGCCGGACTCGGCCACCTGCCCGCCCTCGGGCTCGAGCGGCAGGCCCTCGCCGGCCCAGCCGACAATCCCCTCGCTCAGCTTCACCGCGTCGTACCCCTCGGCCGCCATCGCTTCGGCCGCCATCGTCGACCGGTTGCCACCGCGGCAATAAAGAACCACGGGCCGCTCCCGGTCGATCTCCCCCGCACGCTCGCTCAACTCCGCCAGCGGCAGGTGGGTCGCCCCGGCGATCCGCCCCATCTCCCACTCATGCCCAGCCCGCACATCGACAAGCTGCGCCCCGCCAGCCACAAGCTCCTGCGCCTCCTCGCGCGAAACCTCTTTCACCTCTTCGCTCATAACCCGGAATCTAGCGACGTGTTGCAAGAGAGGGCGAGGTGCCCCCTCCCAAACACTCAAGCGCGGCTCCCGCCGCGCGTTTGGGAGGGGGCACCCCGCCCTCTCCCAACAAAGTCAATCGATCTCAGTCCCTTCGATCAAGAAGGCGACCCGGACGTGAGCGCGATACTCGTCCAGGTTCTCGCCCCGAATCCCAGTAGAAACGATGTCGACCGCCCGGATGTTGCGCAGCGTCCCCTGCGCCTGGGCCAAAGCCTGCTTCGCCGCGTCGTCGGTGGACGTCTTCGAGCTTCCGACCAGCTCGATGATCTTCACGACAGCCATCTCACTCCTCCTTCTTGATCCTCGACAGTGCCCTTCGCGCTGACCCCTTCGAGCAGCGCCGCCCGCTGCCACGGGCTGACAGCCTCCTCCTGGCCGCCGGGCGCCGGCGCCGTCTCGGCGACGAACCGCTCGACCGCCGCCGCGATCGCGGCGGCCTCGTCTTCGCTCGGGCTCCGGGCCATGCCCGAAGCCTAGTCGAGACTCCAATTGGCACACTTTCGCGCATATTTTGTTACATTACCTTATGGTGAGTGATGTAACTTGGCCCGCATGAAGCGACTGCAGATATCGATCGAGCCCGAGCTGGACGCGGCGGTTGAAAGACGCGCCGAAGAAGAGGGGCTCTCGAAGGCGGAGGTGATCAGGCGTTGCGTGCGGGAGGAGATACGACCATTGCCACCCATAGAGGAGGACCCGTTCTTCAAGCTGTGCGGGACGGTGTCCAGCGATCCCAACGACACCCGTACGATCGACGAGGTCGTCTACGGACTGAAGCCGCCCCCCTGATCTTCGCGGACACCTCATTTCTGATCGCGGCGATGGACGACCGCGATTCTCGCCACGAAATGGCGCTCGCCCTCCTGAGACAGGTGACCACACGGCGCATCATGGCTACGAACCTGATCCGAGGCGAGACCTGGACCTGGCTTCGCTGCAAGCGATGGCATCGCAAGGCCGTGGAATTCCTCGACAGCATCGGCGGCAATGGCCAGCACATCCAGGTGGCGCGCGTCTCCGTCGAGGTCGAAGACGAGGCGCTGCGCTGGCTGCGCCAGCACGACGAGCGCGAGTACTCCTTCGTCGACGCAACCAGCTTCGCCTACATGCGTGCCAGGGGGATAGACGAGGCGCTGGCCTTCGACGGCGACTTCGCGGCCGCCGGGTTCACCGAACTCCGCCCGTAGCCAGGGCTCAACCGCTCAGTTGTCGCGCGCCTCGGCCACCCGCCGGGCTGCGGTCGCACCCAGATAGGGGGTGAGCGCGAACTCGACCAGCTCGCCCAGCAGTCCCTCGAGCTCCTCGGGCCGCCCGACCACGATGCGCTGGTAGACGATCCAGAAGATGCCGCCGACGATCGTCTCCTCCAGCGTCGGTGGCAGGCGCTCGCCCGCCTCGCTGGCTCGCCGGCCGAGCCGGAAGAAAGGGGCGACCGCGCGCACCGTCCGCTCGTAGCGCTGGGCCGCCGCCGGCCCGGCGGCGAGCGATTCGACCACGAAGACGCGGGCCAGGGCCGACTCGCTCGCCACGTAGGCAAGGAAGGCACCGACCCCGGCACGAACCTGGTCGGCCCACTCGGGCGGAGCGACCCTGACGGCGGCGGAGACGTGACTCATCGCTTCTTCGCCGGCCAGGTCGGAGGCGGCGAGGAAGCAATCCTCCTTGTTGGCGAAGTTGCCGTAGAAGGTGTTCCTGGCGACGCCGGCCCGCTTGACGATGCCGGCTACGGTCACATCCCGGTAGCCGTGCTCGACGATCTCCTGGGCCAACGCGTGGACGATCCGCGCGCGCTGGTGCCGAGCCACGAACTCGCTCGAGAGATGCTGCCTGGCCGGAGGCGTACCGACCGTGCTCACACTCGGCGGAGTGCCACCGTTCGACAGTGGCAGATGGACCTCGGACGTAACTGCCGCTTCCTGGGCGTGCATAGGGAATGACATACAAACACGTTCTTACGCTCAGGTCAACATTCCTTATCCGTCTTCCAAGGCTAACCCTCGAAAATTCGTGACATTATGGCCGTCGAAACAGGAATTTTGTGCCAGATTGGCTTGTCTTTACAGAGAATCACGCGTACTATTCCTACTCACAAGATCATGAGAATCGCTGAGGAGGCAGATATCGCCGGTCGTGGGCCCACGACGACGCTGAAAACCCCGTGGGGGGACGCCGGGACGCTGCGCGAGCGGAAGCTCCAACCCGGCCGCAGGCTCCCGGCCGAGGAGGTCGCGCGCAACCAGCGCGAACGCCTCTACGCGGCGATGGTCGCGGTGGTCGCCGAGAAAGGCTACGAGGCGACGCGCGTCGCCGACCTGCTCGAGCTGTCCGGGGTCTCGCGCAGCGCCTTCTATGACCATTTCAAGGACAAGGAAGAGTGCCTTCTGGCAGCCCTCGAGGCATTCGTCGGCCCCGCGATCGATTCCATCGTCGGCGACGGCGAGGACCATCCCCCCACAGAGGAGCGCGCTCGCGAGGCCTTCGGGACCTTTGTCCAGCTGATCGTCGACCAGGCGGCGGCAGCGCGCATGTGCTTCGTCGAGATCTACGCGGCGGGTCCACGGGCGGTGGAGGAGATCGACCGCACGACCGATGCCTTCCAGGGCTTCGTCGCGGCGACGCTCGGACGGGTCCGGGGTGACGAGAAGATGCCGCCCGAGCTGGTGCGGGCGCTGATCGGCGGCGTGCGCAAGGTCATCCACACGCGGCTCTACCGCGGCGAAGAGGATGAGCTGGTCGCGCTGGTCGTGCAGATGTGGGACTGGGCGCTGGCCTACCCCCCTCCGCCCACCCCCCTCCGCCGTCCTCGCAACAAGCCACCCGCCAACGCCGGCCCGGTGCAGGGCTATGGCCCGGCCGAGCGGATCCTGCGCGCCCTGGCATCGGTGGTCGCCGAGAAGGGCTATCCGGCGACGACGATCGGCGACGTGGCCGCCCGGGCCTCGATCTCCCTCTCGACCTTCTACGCCAACTTCGCCGACAAGGAGGAGGCGATGCTGGCCGCGGTCGACAGCGGCTCGGCGCAGATGCTGGCGACGACGCTGCCGGCCTTCCGCCGTGCGTCGGACTGGCCGCACCAGGTTCGCGGCGCCTTCGCCGGGATGTTCGCCTTCTGCGCGGCCGAGCCCGAGTACACGAGGCTGGGCGCGGTCGACGTCTACGCCGCCGGCAAACGGGCGCTGGAACAGCGCGACCAGGTGATGGAGGGCATGGAGGCGCTGCTCGTGCCCGGCTACCAGATCAACCCCGGCGTCAGCCCGATTGCCGCCGAGGCGATCGGCGGCGCGATCTACTCGATGATCTACGACCAGGTGAAGCGGTCCGGCCCCGAGAGCATGCAGGAAATCGTCCCGCTCGCCACCTACGTCACTCTCGCTCCGTTCGTCGGGGCAGAGGAAGCGTGCGCGGTGGCGAACGGCGAAAAGCGGTGATTGTTGGGGGATGGCGGGTGCCCCTCCCCAAAACGCGCGGCAGGAGCCGCGCTTGAGTGTTTTGGGGAGGGGCACCCGCCATCCCTCTCGAAGCGCACACGAGCTTCGAAAAGCTCCCTTTCCAAACCCCCGTCACGAAGCGTGAGCACGGCTTGAGCTCATAAAAGCTTGGGAGACACGGGCCGGCTGCAGACTCGGGCTTTTGGAGCTGTTGGAAGGAACTGGGCTTGGCCTCTTCGTCGCCAAAGCCCTGCCCCTCCATTGTTCGCGTCCATAAGGACGGCTCACCCCCTACCTCATCTTGATGGTCGAGAGCAGCGGTGCGACCTCGGACACGGCTTTGATCTTCATGGCTCACCCCCCTTCCCTTTACTCAAATCTTCCTGAATAATCTAGAACATTTGAGCGTTCAATGGGGGGCTGTATTCCAGGGGGCTTTGCCTTTCGTTAGGTTGGCGCCGGTCGTACCGCTTTAGAAAAGTGCGAGTACCGAGCGGAACTCGCGGGAATCAGAGGAGGACCGATGGCCGAAAAAAAGAGGAGGCCCACTGCCCGTGGAAAGGCGGTGCAGCGCGAAGCTCAGGAAGCTGTAGACCAGAGCCTGATTAAGGCTCTGGGCAACGAGGTCAGGGTTGCGATCCTCTCGCTTCTCAACTTCGCCGTTGACGAGGAATGGAGCCCCAACATGCTCCACAAGGAGCTGGGGATCGGCCTGAGCCAGATCAGCTACCACGTGACCCAACTGAAGAAATACGGGCTGATCGAACTGACGAAAACGGAGCCTCGGCGCGGTGCTAATGAGCACTTCTACAAGGCGACCACGCGGGTGATCCTGCCGGAAGGCATGGCGGCGGCCCTGCCCAAGTCGGCTCGCTCGGCGGCCCTCGCCAAAGTCTTGACGATGGCCGAAAAAGACATCAAGGTAGCCCTCAAGACGGGCACCTTCGACGACCGGCCCGACCATCATGCGTCCTGGTCGCCGTTCCAGTTCGACGACCTGGCGCGCGAAAGGATTCACGCCAAGCTGGACGAAGCGCTTGAGCTTGCCATCGAGGAAGAGGAGGGATCGCTGACGCGCGCCAAGGAGAGCGGCAGCGACTTGATCCCTACCAGCATCGTCATGTTCGCCTTCACGTCAGGGCGGAAAACGGGCGGCGCAAGCTCAGCGTTTCGTCAGCGCTCCTAGCCGGGAGCAGCGGTGGCGAGTCCGGAGGCAACCCGAAACCCGCAAGCTGCTTCTACAGAGAGGGATAGACGGGCTGAATCAGGGCTCGTCTGCGACGCCTAGGCCGTCGACCGGCTTGCCGTGTTTTGTGATGCCGCAGAGCACCGTGCCGGGGTCGAAGGGGTCGATCAGGGCGCGGCCGGTGGGGGCGCCGCGAGCCGGTCTCCCCTTCGTGGCGGCCGTGCCCGGCCCGCACTGGATCGAGAAGTCCCGCGTCCCGTCGCGGGCGTCGATCACGTCGTCGCCACCGCCGCCGTAGAAGCGGTCGGCACCGGGTTGACCGAGCATGTTGTTGGCGCGGCCGTCGCCGACCAGGACGTCCCAGTCGAAGGAGCCCTCCATGTCCTCGTTGGTGGGCGAGAGATGGACCCGATCGCACCCCGGAACGGCGTCGATCCAGGCCGCGCGGGCGGGAAAGGAGACGTGGAGGATGCCCGGATGCGCCGGCGTCTCGGCGAAGGAGGCGTCGTCGCGGCCCGGGCCGCCGACCAGCGCCCCACCGGCACAGCCGCCGCCGGCAGCCAGCAGGTCACCGTCGGGGCCTCCGTAGAGGAAGGTGGGTCCGGGCATGCTGCCGATCAGGCCGTCTGCCCCAGCTCCGCCGAACAGGCGATCGGCGCCGTGGCCGCCCTCGATCAGGTCGTCCTCATCCCCACCGTGGATCGTGTCGTTGCCGAGGCCGCCGGCGATACGAACGTTCTGGGCGCCGGCCAGCGAGCCTTCGACCCGCAGGCTGTCGCGACCGGGGCCCAGATCGGCCATCAGCCAGCGCGCCGGCCCGTCAGCTGGACAGCTCGCCTGCAGGGCGCTGAGCAACTCGCACCCCGGCCCCACCGCGATGCTCGCCGAGGCGGTGACCCCGAACGTGGAGGATGCTTCGTCGAAGGCGACGACGAAGCGATCACCGCCGCCGCCGCCGAGAAGCTGGAGACCGCTCCCTCCCCCGGGCGCGGGGTCGAGCTCGACGTATGCGGAGGCCCTGATTCTCTTCTCGCGCCCGCAGGAGGAGGCGCGCCCCTTGGCGCCGGCGCACCGATCGGTTCCCTGGTCTCCGGTCAGCTCGTCGGGGCCGCCGCCGCCGCGGATGACGTCGTCGCCGGCACCCCCGTCGATCAGGTTGGCACGGTGGTTGCCGACGAGGACGTCGTCGAAGGCGGAGCCTTCGAGGTCCTCGAAGCGAAAGAGGCGGTCGTGGCCGTCGCCCCGCGCCCTGTGCCTGTCGAGCGAGACCTTGACCCCGCCGCCGCCCTTCACGGCGGCGACGTCGGTCGCGAAGGATGCGATGTCGTGCTGACCCGGACCCCCGTCCATGCGGTCGTAGCCGTAGTCGCCGTGGACGAAGTCGAAGTCCCCGGGCCCGCCGCTGACCGTGTCGATGCCGAGGCTGCCCGCCGCCTCGTCGGAGTCGCCGGTACCGCCGAGCACCTTGTCGTCGCCGAGGTCGCCGATCGCCCGGTCTCCGTCCCCGGCGCCACCGTCGACCTCGTCGTTGCCACGGCCGCCGTGGACCAGGTCCGCCCCCGGGCCGCCGCAAAGCAGGTCATTGCCGAGGCTGCCGTGGATCGAGTCGGCGCCACCGCCGCCCCAGATCACGTCGCGCTCGGGCGTTCCTCGCAGCTCGTCATCTCCGTCGGTGCCGACGATCTCCGCCTGCCGCCCGTGGCAGCGCGGGTCCTCCTCTGCCGCCGGCGCCGCCCCGATAAGAACAACTGCCGCAAGCGCCAGTCCAAGAAATGCCTTCATCGGGTGGCGATGGTAGTCGCCACCACGGAGGCTGCTCTATTCAAGGTTGATCATCACGTGCTTGATCTCGGTGTAATCCTCCAGCGCGTAGACCGAGAGATCCTTGCCGTAGCCGGACTGCTTGAAACCGCCATGGGGCATCTCGGCGACGATCGGGATGTGGTCGTTGATCCAGACGCAGCCGAACTCGAGCGCGTTGGCGACCCGCATCGCCCGTCCCACGTCGCGGGTCCAGACCGAGGAGGCGAGCCCGTAGCGCGTGCCGTTTGCCCACTCGATCGCCTTCGCCTCGTCGGTGAAGGGCTGCACCGTGATCACGGGGCCGAAGATCTCGTCCTGAATCATCTCGTCGCCTTGCTCCAGACCGGCGACGACCGCCGGCTCGAGGAAAAAGCCGGGCAGGTCGGGCTGGGCGCCGCCGGTGACAACCTCGGCGTGACCGGGCCTGCGCTCGAGGAAGCCCTCAACTCGCTCCCGTTGACGGGAGGAGTTGAGCGGGCCCAGCGTCGTGTCGGCGGACATCGTGTCGCCCAGCACCAGGCCCCGGGCTTCCTCGGCGAGCCCCCCGACGACGTCGTCGTAAACGCCCTTCGAGGCGAGTACTCGGGTGGCGGCGGTGCAGTCCTGGCCGGCGTTGTAGTAGCCGGTCCCGGCGATCGTCTCCATCGCCCCCTCCATATCGGCGTCGTCGAAGATCACCACCGGCGCCTTGCCGCCAAGCTCGAGATGGACCCGCTTCAGCGAGTCGGCCGCCGCCTTGGCGATCCACCTGCCGGTTGGGGGCGAGCCGGTGAGGCAGACCATCGCAACGTCGGGGTGGGTAACCAACTCGGCACCGGTCGGCTCGCCGTGGCCGCCGATCGCGTTGAAGACCCCCGCCGGGAGGATGTCGGCGCACCACTCGGCGAAGAGCAGCGTGGTCAGCGGCGTCGTCTCGGCCGGCTTCAGCACCACCGTGTTGCCGGAGGCAAGCGCTGGGCCGATCTTCCAGATCGCCATCATCAGCGGGTAGTTCCAGGGTGTGATCTGGCCGATCACGCCGATCGGCTCGCGGCGGATGAAGGAGGTGTGGCCCTCCATGTACTCGCCCGCGGCGCGGCCCTCCATCGTGCGAGCCGCACCGGCGAAGAAGCGGAGCTGGTCGGCCATCACCGGGATTTCGTCCTCGACCACGGCCGCACGCGGCTTGCCGGCGTCCGCCGCCTCGAGGTCGGCGATCTCCTCGCCGCGCTCCTCGATCAGGTCGGCCATCCGCAGCAGCGCCCGCGCCCGTTCGCCGGGGGGCGTGGCCGCCCAGCCGGCGAACGCGGCCTTGGCCGCCGCCACGGCCGCGTCGACGTCGGGCTTGGTCGAGAGCGGCGCCGAGGCGATCACGTCACCCGAGGCGGGATTGACCACGTCCTCCATCCCCCCCTCGGCCGGGTCCACCGCCTCGCCGCCGATGAAGTTCCTCAGCTTTGTCTTCTCAGCCGCAGCCATCTATTCAGCCTCCACATGTCGGGGCCGACGGGCCTCAGATACGCCTATATGTCTCGTTTGAGGCCCGTCGGCGGGAATTTTCAGGTTCAGGGCGTCCTCCACGGGGACGCAGGGCATGCCGACGCCCTCCGCCACCGCGGGGTGGGTGACCGCTCCGGCGGCGACGTTGACACCGGGGCGCAGGCCGGGGTCGCGCCGGATCGCGCCGGCGACGCCCTCGTCGGCGAGGGCGATCGCGTAGGGCAGGGTCGCGTTGGTGAGCGCGTGGGTCGAGGTGATCGGGACCGCCCCCGGCATGTTGGCGACGCAGTAGTGGGTGATCCCGTCGACCTCGAAGGTCGGGTCCTGGTGGGTCGTGGGGTGCGAGGTCTCGAAGCACCCACCCTGGTCGATCGCGACGTCGACCAGGACGGCGCCGGGCTTCATCAGCGCCAGCTGCTCACGCCGCACTACGTAGGGAGCGCGGGCGCCGTGGACGAGCACCGCGCCGATCACCAGGTCGGCGCGCGGCAGCATCTCCTCAACCGCGAGGGTGGTCGAGTAGACGGTCGAGCAGCTGCCGGCGAAGTCGACCTCCAGCTCCCGCAGCCGGTCGATCGATTTGTCGAAGACGAAGACGTCCGCCCCCATCCCGATCGCGACGAAGGCCGCGTTCATCCCTACCACCCCGCCGCCGATCACCATCACGTTGGCGGCGGCGACGCCGGGCACACCGCCGAGCAGGATGCCGCGGCCCCCGAGCGGCTTCTCGAGCATGAAGGCCCCCGCCTGGGTGGCGATCTTGCCGGCGATCTCGCTCATCGGCGCCAGCAGCGGCAGCCGGCCACGCGCGTCCTCGACCGTCTCATAGGCGACGCAGGTGGCGCCGGATCCGCAGAGCCCGCGGGTCAGCTCGGGGTCGGGGGCGAGGTGCAGGTACGTGAAGAGGAGCTGGCCCGGGCGCAACATCTCGACCTCGACCGGCTGGGGCTCCTTCACCTTGATCACCATCTCGGCCTCGCCGAAGACGGCCTCGGCGCCGGGGACGATGCGCGCGCCCTGGGACACGAATTCGGCGTCGGAGATCGCGCTGCCCTCGCCTGCCCCCGCCTCGACCAGAACCTCGTGGCCGTGCACGGCCATCTCCCTCACCCCGGCCGGCGTGATCGCCACCCGGTACTCGTCCGGCTTGATCTCGGTGGGAATCCCAACCCTCACGGCACCAGCTCCCTGGCTCGCAGCGCCAGCCAGAACTCGATCCGGTCGTGGGCACGCGAGAGGTCGCGCCCGGTCAGCTCCTCGACTTTGCGCATCCGGTAGCGCAGCGTGTGACGGTGGCAGTAGACCTCGCGAGCCGCCTTCTCCCACTGGCCGTTCTGCTCGATGAATGCCTCCAGCGAGCGCAGCAGCTCGCCGCCGTAGTCCTCGTCCCCCTCCTCGATCGGGCCGAGCACGCTGTCGCAGTAGAGCCTCAGCGCGTCGTCGTCCTGAATCGAGAGCAGCAGGGTGAAGGCTCCGAGGTCGCGCCAGGAGGCCACCTCGGGAGCGGTTCCGTTGCCAATCGCCGTCGCCTCGAGGGCGCAGCGCGCCTCGTGGAAGGAGTGCCGCAGGCTCTCGGGCGACGCCGGACGGCTGGCCGCGGCGCGGACGGCGCCCTGTTCCTTGACCAGGGCGCGGCGGGCGTCGGCGGCGAGGTCGACCGGGTCGCGGTCGGCGGCGTCGACGACCGCGCAGAGCAGCTCGCGCCGACCGCTGGAGTGCGGCGCGACGACGGCGGGGCAGGCGTCTGCGGCCAGCGCCCGCTCGAGCACCGGCTCGGCGGCGGCCGGGTCGTCGAGGTCGAAGACCAGCACCGCGGCCTCGTCCCCGATCCCGAAGGGCTCGAGGCGGCGGCGCAGCTCGGTCGGATCGAGCCGTCCGCCCAGCGCCCCGGCGAGGACGTCGCCGGCGAGTCGTCGCTCGGTCTCGCTCGCGACCCGGCGCCGCATCAACTCCAGGGCGACGACGGCCACCGCCTGCTGCAGGATCAGCCGCTCGAAGTCGCCGAGGCCGCCCGAGTCGCGGACGATCACCACCCACGCCTGGGGAGGGCCACCGCCGGGCGAGATCACCGGGTGGGCGAGGGCGCGGCCGGCCACCGCCGAGTGCGAGGGGACGAACGGGTGGCCGTCGGCAGTGTGAGCGAGCGCTTCCTCGCGGATCGCGTTCACCGTCTCAGCCGAGAGCTGGCGACGGAAAGCGCGGCCGGCGAGGCGTTCGCCGCGGCCGCCGAGGATCGCCACGGTGCCTCCGACCGCGGAGGAGATCGTCGCCACGATCTCCTCCAACCCGCGCTCTTCGAGGACCAGCCGCTCGAGCCGCCGCTGCACCGCGATGCCGCGCTGCAGGACCTCGTACTGCTCGTTGACGAGGCGGGCGAAGGCCTTCTCGGTGATCGCGATGAACGGGGTCGAGTAGGGGACCTCGAAGAGCGGGAAGTCGCGTTTGCGCGCCTCCTCGACCAGAGCCTTCGGAAGTTTGTCGTGGCTGAAGCCGGTGCCGAAGCCGAGCCCGGCCAGGTTGCTGTCGGCAAGCAGCCGGATGAAGGCGCGCTGCTTGGCCGCGCTGCCGAGCGGGATGCCGGTGCTCAGCATGAGCTCGCCGCCCGAGAGCCACGGCGTCGGATCCTCGAGCTCGGAGATGTGGACCCAGCGCACCGGTGCTTCGGCCGCGTCGGCACCCGCCACGAGCTCGAGGTCGAGTTCGTCGAGCAGGCTCTGGACGGTAAGCATCCGTGCGCCTATCCCCGGACCCGCTTCCAGGCCTCGCCCAACACGGCGTGCAGGACGTCGTGGATCTCCTCGAACTGCTCGCTGTCGGCGATCAGCGGCGGCGCCAGCTGCACGACCGGGTCGCCGCGGTCGTCGGCGCGACAGATCAGGCCGCGCTCGTAGAGCTCGGCGGAGAGGAAGCCGCGCAGCAGGTCCTCGGCTTCCTCGTCGCTGAAGCTCTCCTTGGTCTCGCGGTCCTTGACCAGCTCGATCGCGTGGAAATAACCGGCGCCGCGCACGTCGCCGACGATCGGGATGTCGTGCAACGTCTCCAGCATCTGGCGGAACTCGCCCTCCTTGGCGAGGACGTGGCCGCAGAGGTCCTCGCGCTCGAAGATGTCGAGGTTGGCCATCGCCACCGCCGAGGCCAGCGGGTGGCCGGCGAAGGTGAAGCCGTGGGCAAAGGAGGCATCGCCCTGCATGAACGGGGCCGCCACCGCGTCGGAGGCGATCACGGCCCCCATCGGCGCGTAGGCCGACGTCATGGCCTTGGCCAGGGTGACGATGTCGGGGGTGTAGCCGAACCGTTCGCAGCCGAAGTAGTGGCCGAGGCGGCCCCAGGCGCAGATCACCTCGTCGGAGATCATCAACACGTCGTAGCGGTCGCAGATCTCGCGCACCCGCTCGAAGTAGCCATCGGGCGGGACGAAGCAGCCGCCGGCGTTCTGGACCGGCTCGAGGATCACGGCGGCCACCGTCTCCGGCCCCTCGAACTGGATCCGCTCCTCGATCGCGGTCGCGGCCCAGAGCGGGTGGCGGTCCTCCGGCCAGCGATAGAGGTTGGTGTTGGGGACGTGGCAGCCGCCCGGAGTGAGGGGCTCGAACTGCGAGCGCAGCTCGGTGATGCCGGTGGCGGAAAGCGCGCCGAGCGTGGTGCCGTGGTAGGCGATCTCGCGCGCGATCACCTTGTGCTTCTGGCCTTTGCCGAGCTCGCGGTGATAGTTGCGGGCCAACTTCAGCGCCGACTCGACCGACTCCGAGCCACCCGAGGTGAAGAAGACGCGGTTGAGGTCCCCGGGGGCGAGCGAGGCGAGCCGGGCGGCGAGTTCGATCGCGCGTGGGTGCGCGTAGCTCCACAGCGTGTAGAAGTCGAGCTCTTCCGCCTGGCGGGCGGCCGCCTCGCCCAGCTCCGTGCGCCCGTGGCCGGCGTTGACGCAGAAGAGGCCCGAGAGGCCGTCGAGATAGCGCTTTCCGCGGTCGTCGTAGACGTAGCAGCCCTCGCCCCGGGTGATGATCGGGATCTCGTGATCGGCACCGTAGGAGCCCATCCGCGAGAAGTGCATCCAGAGATGGCGCTGCGCGAGCTCCTGCAAGCCGGTGACAACCTCTTGGCCGCGGTCCGACGTTATGGCCATCTATCGGCTCCTCTCACCTAGGAATGCTTACGACGATATGGACAAAGCTAGACCCAGGATAGAGCAAGCACAAGTTGCCAATGGGTATAAGTGGCATATAAGTCTTATACAATTTGTATAGGCTTAGTCCTAGTGTCAAGAGTTACGATATAGCCAACTTGGCGCAAACGGGAGAGCACGGACTGAAGAGGGACGCGATCGGGTTCAGCGACGGACTGACGATCGCGCTTGCATCGACCGCGCCGGCCTACTCGCTGGCCGCCGTGATCGGCTCGATCGTCGTGATCGTCGGCTTCCAGGCGCCGGCGGCGCTGCTCGTCTCCTTCGTGCCGATGTTCTTCATCGCCGCGGCCTTCTACTACCTGAACCGCGCCGACCAGGATTGCGGCACCAGCTTTTCCTGGGTCACTCGCGCGATCGGCCCCCAGAGCGGCTGGATCACCGGCTGGGCGATCTGCGTCACCGGCATCCTCGTGGTCGGCTCGCTGGCCGACGTCGCCGCCTACTCGTTCTTCGACCTGATCGGCGCCGACGGCCTGGTTGAAAGCACTGCCGCGGTGACACTGCTGGCGCTAGCTCTGATCGCGGTGATGACGACGATCTGCGTGCTCGGCACGGAGCTCTCGGCCCATCTGCAGAAGGGCCTGATGGTGCTCCAGATCGGGCCGCTGCTGCTCTTCGCCGGCGTCGCCCTCTACAAGGTGCTCGCCGGTGAGGGGCCGCCGGCCGCAGTGGATCCCGCCCTCTCCTGGTTCAACCCGTTCGAGATCGCCAGTGGCGGGGCGCTGACCGGTGCGCTGCTGCTCGGTGTTTTCATCTACTGGGGCTGGGAGAGCGCGGTCAACCTCAACGAGGAGACCGAGGGCTCGGTCAGGGCGCCTGGTCTCGCCGGCCTGCTCAGCACCGTCCTGCTGCTCGTCACCTACCTGGGCGTCGCGACCGCGCTGGTCGCCTGGAAGGGTGTCGCCGGGGCGGAGAAGTTCGAAGACAACGAGGGCATCCTCTCCGCCTACGCGACCGGAGTCCTCGGCGACCCGCTCGGCAGCCTCGTTCTGCTTGCGGTGGTCGTCTCGGCACTTGCTTCGACCCAGACGACGATTCTGCCCGCCGCCCGCACCTCCCTCTCGATGGCCCGGGCCGAGGCCATGCCCTCCGCCCTGGGCGAGGTCAGCGCTCGCTTCTTCACTCCAGTCGTCTCGACGGTCACGATCGGGGTTCTCGCCGTCGTCTGGTACCTGCCCTCGAAGCTGATCAGCGAAAACTTCCTCTTCGACTCGCTCTCGGCACTGGCGTTGATGATCGCCTTCTACTACGCCTTCACGGGGATCGCCTGCGCGGTCTACTACCGGCGCGAGCTGCGCAAGTCGGTGCGTAATTTTCTCTTCGTCGGGGTGGCGCCGACGATCGGCTCGCTGCTGCTCGGCTACCTCTTCGTCAAGGCGCTGATCGACTACTCCGACCCGGCCAACTCCTACACCGGTGCCTCCTGGTTCGGGGTGGCGCCGCCCGCCGTGATCGGGGTCGGGTTCCTGGTGATTGGCGTTGTCCTGCTGCTCGCCTGGCGCAGGCACAGGCGCGAGCCTTTCTTCCTGCGCCAGCGCGAAGTCGCGCGGCCGGGGCTGCTCGAGGAAAAGTCGCCACCACCAGCGGGCGCACCGCCCGCTTTCGCCGAGGCGGACTGAGATGACGAGGGGTACTCGGCAATCGGCGCCACCCCCTCAAAGCCCAATAACCCGTCGCGCTACCTTCTATTCAGGCTCCAATTTGGCGTCCGTGGGTATTTGAGGAGGGACATGGAGACCGATGATGTTCCAAGTGTCGAGCTACAAGGCGTCACCAAGCGCTTTGCGGACTTGGTCGCCGTCGATGATCTGAGCCTCGAGTTCGCCAGTGGCGAGTTCTTCACGCTGCTGGGACCCAGCGGCTGCGGCAAGACGACGACGCTGCGGATGATCGCCGGCTTCGAGCGGCCCAGCGAGGGGGAGATTCTCATCGAGGGCACCCACGTCGCGGGACTTCCACCCCACAAACGGCCGACCAACACGGTCTTCCAGAGCTACGCCCTCTTTCCCCACCTGAGCGTCGAGGACAACGTCGCCTTCGGGCTGAAGCGCAAGCGCGTGCCGAAGGCGGACATACGCGAGCGGGTCGCGGCCGAGCTGGAGCGCGTCGGCCTCGCAAGCGAGGCGAGGCGCCGGCCGGCTCAGCTCTCCGGCGGCATGCAGCAGCGGGTGGCGCTGGCCCGGGCGCTGGTCAACCTGCCCAAGGTGCTGCTGCTCGACGAGCCGCTCGGCGCGCTCGACCTGAAGCTGCGCAAGGGCCTGCAGATAGAGCTGAAGCGAATCCAGCGCGAGGTGGGAATCACCTTCGTCTACGTCACCCACGACCAGGAGGAGGCACTGACGATGAGTGACCGGATCGCTGTGATGAACCGCGGCCGGGTCGAACAGGTGGCCGGCCCCGAGGAGGTCTACGAGCGTCCGGCGACGACCTTCGTCGCCGGCTTCATCGGCGTCTCGAACCTGATGCCGGCGACGGTGACAGGCGAAGGCCAGGTGCGGCTCGACCAGGGACCGACCCTGCATTCGGACACCGCCGGCCTGGCCACCGGCGCGCGCTGTTACGCGGTCGTGCGACCGGAGAAGCTGCGCATCGACGCGACGGCCAAAGGGCCGCCGCAATCCGACGGCCTGCCGCGGGTCGGGGGCGTCGTCGAGAGCTCGGTCTACCTCGGCACCGCGACGCAGATCGTCGTCGACCTCGGCGAAGCGGTGAGGATGACCGTGCTGGTGCCAAACGCCAGCGACGCCGAGCGCCAGGAGCTTCCGGGGGGCGGGGTGCGGGTAGAGCTTTTTTGGGAGCCCGAGCACATGCACGTGGTTCGGGATTCCGACGAAGGCGAGACGAGCTTGGGCACGCAGGAGCGCCGCGGGCAAGACGACGCCGAACTGGAAGCGACGAGAGAGGGTGGCTGAGATGCAAGGTCGAGGAAAGAACCGGCGCGGCGTGGCCGCGCTTGCCATCGCGGTGGCGGCGGTCGTCGCCGCGCTCGGCCTCGCCGCCTGCGGCGGCGACACGGTCGGCGGGGGCAGCAGCGACGAGGTGACGACGGCCGAAGCGGGCCCGGTGAGCGGCAACCTGACGATCTCCAACTGGCCCGGCTACATCGACCCGGGCCCGAAAGGGACCGTCGCCGAGTTCGAAGACGAGACCGGCGTCGGCGTCGACTACATCGAGGACATCAACTCCAACGACGGCTTCTTCGGCAAGCTGCAGCCGCAGCTCGAACAGGGCGAATCGGGCGGGCGCAGCATCTTCGTCGTCGCCGACTACATGGCGAAGCAGATGCATGACCTCGGCTACCTGCAGGAGATCGACCACGCCGATCTGCCAACGGTCTTCAAAACCCTGTCGCCCAGCCTCGAGAGCCCGGCATTCGACCCGGAACGCAAGTTCTCGGTGCCGTGGCAGGGCGGCATGACCGGGATCTGGGTCGATACCGCCAAGGCGCCCGAGATCCGCTCGGTCAACGACCTCTTCGACCCCAAATACAAGGGCAAGGTGACGATGCTGGACGAACTGCGCGAAACGCCGGCGTTGGTGATGCTCGCCGAAGGCGTCGACCCGGCGCAGGCGAGCGCCGATCAGTGGCTCGACGCGATCGACAAACTCGGCGACGCCGCCAACTCCGGGCAGATCCGCCGCTTCACCGGCAACGAGTACACCGAGGACCTCACCGCCGGCAACATCGTCGCCGCGATCGGCTGGTCGGGTGACGCCTCGCTGATCGAAAACGAGAACGCCGAATGGCGGATGCCGGCCGAGGGTTGCACGAGGTGGTCGGAAAACATGGTGATCCCGGTTGGCGCCCCCAACACCGCGGCGGCGCTCAACTGGATGGACTTCGTCTACCGGCCGGAGGTGGCGGCCGACATAACCGAATACGTCGAATACATCTCCCCGGTGCAGGGCGTGAAGGAGCTCCTCGAGAAACGGGGATCGGAGCTCGCGAAAAGCGAGATCGTCTTCCCGACCGAAGAGTTCACCCGCAACTGCACGGGCCAGATCACGCCACCGGAACTGGAACGGGTCAACGAGGCCTGGCAGGATGTGCTGACCGGGTGAGCCGATGAGCCTGAAGCAGCGCTTGGTCCCGTACTGGCTTCTGGGGCCGGGCCTGCTCTGGCTTCTCATTTTCTTCGTCGTGCCGATGTACTTCATGGGCGAACTGGCACTGCGCTCAGGATCGCTGACCACGGGCTTCACCTTCGACTGGGCCTGGTCCAACTTCCCCGACTCGCTCTCCGGCAACACCGAGCAGATCCTCCGCTCCTTCCTCTACGCCGGCACGGCGACGGTGCTGGCGCTGCTGATCGGCTACCCGCTGGCCTACGCGATCGCCTTCCGCGCCGGCCGCTTCAAGCTGCTGCTGCTGTTCGCCGTGATCGCGCCCTTCTTCACCACCTACCTGATCCGCACGATCGCCTGGAAGACGATCCTCAGCGACTCCAGCCCGCTGGTCGGCGTGCTCGAAACCCTCAGCCTGGTTCCTCCCGACGGCCGTGTGCTGGCGACCTCGGGGGCGGTGATCGCCGGCCTCACCTACAACTTCCTACCGTTCATGGTGCTGCCGCTCTACGCCAACCTGGAGCGACTCGACCTGCGCCTGGTCGAAGCGGCCAAGGACCTCTACTCCTCCTCGCGCCAGGCGTTCCTCAAGGTGACCCTGCCGCTGACCATGCCTGGGATCGTCGCCGGCGTCCTGCTCACCTTCATCCCCGCCTTCGGCGACTACATCAACGCGCAGCTGCTCGGCGGCACCCAGCAGGCGATGGTCGGCAACGTGATCCAGTCGCTCTACCTGAACCAGCGCGACTACCCGGAGGCGGCGGCCCTCTCCTTCCTGATGATGGGGCTGATCCTCGCCGTCGTCACCGTCTACATCCGCTTCGCCGGCACCGGCGCCTTCCTGGGCGACGAGGACGAGGCGAGAACCTGAAATGGCGGTCGCCGGTCGCGCATGGAGCTGGCTGCGGCGCAACGCGCTGCCGATCTACGCCGGCCTCGCGGTCGCCTACCTGCTGATCCCGATCGTCGTCATCGCCGTCTTCTCCTTCGGCGATACGCCCAAGGGCAAGCTCACCTTCAGCCTCGCCAACGGCTTCACGACCGAGTACTGGAGCTCGGCGTTCTCCATCCCGGAGCTGAACGACTCCCTGCTCACGAGCCTCCGGCTCGCCGCGATCTCGACCGCGATCTCGACCGTGATCGGGACGCTGATGGCGATCGCCCTGGTCCGTCACAAGTTCCATGGCCGGCGGGCGGCGAACCTGCTGATCGTGATCCCGATGGCGACGCCCGAGATAGTGATCGGCGCCTCGCTGCTCTCGATGTTCATCTACTACTCGTTCGCGCTGGGCTTCGGGACGCTGCTGATCGCCCACGTGATGTTCTCGATCAGCTTCGTCGTGGTCGTCGTGCGCTCGCGGCTGATCGGCTTCGACCGCCACCTCGAGGAGGCCGCTGCCGACCTCGGCGCGACGCCGCTGGCCACCTTCCGCACCGTCACCCTGCCCCTGCTCGCCCCCGGCATCCTCGCCGCCGCGCTGCTCGCCTTCTCACTCTCGATCGACGACTTCGTCATCTCCAACTTCAACTCGGGCACGACCGTGACCTTCCCGCTCTACGTGTACGGGGTGAGCCTGCGCGGCGTCCCGGTCCAGGTGAACGTGCTGGCCACGATGCTGTTCGCGGCGATCGCGATCGCGGTCTCGCTGGTGCTCTGGCAGCAGCGCCGGGCCGAGCGGATGGCCGCCGTGCGGCCGGAGCCGGCAACGACCCTTGCCCCCACCTCTGTATGAACGCCGACGGGCCTCAAAGGAGACATATAGGCGTATCTGAGGCCCATCGGCCAGAGGTTTCGACGCTGCGGAACTATGTCGGCGGCTCGTGGCGGCCGGCTGGCGATGTCGAGGCGCTGGCGGACGTCGACCCGGCAAGCGGCGAGACAGTGGCGCTGGTGCCGCTCTCCGGCGCAGCCGAGGTCCGGGCGGCGGTCGAGGCGGCCCGGGTGGCCCAGCCGGGATGGCGCGAGGTGCCGCCGCAGCGGCGAGCGCGAGCGGTGCTGGCGCTGCGCGACGGGCTGCTGAAGCGCCGGAAGGAGCTGGTCGCGCTGGTCAGCGCCGACATGGGCAAGACCCTGGCCGACGCCGACGGCGAGGTCGGCCGGGGGATCGAGTCGGTCGAGTCGGCGGCGGCGATCCCACACCTGCTCAAGGGCGAGACGCTCGAGGGTGTCGCCGCCGGGGTCGACGTCGAGATGGTGCGCCAGCCGGTCGGCGTGGTCGCAGCGATAACCCCCTTCAACTTCCCGGCGATGATCCCGCTCTGGTTCCTGCCCTACGCGATCGCCTGCGGCAACTCATTCATCCTCAAGCCCTCCGAGCAGGACCCGCGCCCGGCGGAGCTGATCATCGAGATCGCGGCCGCAGTCGAGGAGATCCCGCCCGGGGTGGTCAACCTCGTCCACGGCGGCCGCGCCGCGGTGACGGCGATCCTCGAGGACCCCGGCATCGACGCGATCTCCTTCGTCGGCCGCGCCGAGACGGCCCGGATCGTCGCCGAAGGCGCGATCCGCACCGGCAAGCGCGTCCAGGCCCTCGGCGGCGCGAAGAACTCGCTGGTGGTGATGCCCGACGCCGATCTCGAGCAGGCGATGCCGGCGATCATGGGCTCCGCCTTCGGCGCCGCCGGCCAGCGCTGCCTGGCCGGCTCGGTCTGCGTCGTGGTCGGCGACGAGGCGCGGAGAGTCGAGGTGCACGAGGCGCTGGTCGAGGAGGCCTCCAACCTCACCGTCGGCCCCGGCGACGATCCGGCCACCGACGTCTGCCCGATGGTCTCGGCACCTGCGCGCGAAAAGGTCGCCGACGCGATCGGCCGCGCCGCAAGCGATGGAGCCAACTTGCTGTTGGACGGCCGTGACGACGCCGGCCCGGCGGGCACGATGCTCGGCCCGACGATCGCCGTCGTAGAACCCGAGTCCCAACTGGCCCGAGACGAGCTCTTCGGCCCCCTCCTCTCGCTCGTAGAGGTCGACGACCTGGGTGAAGCTCTGGAGTTCCTGAACGCCTCCCGCTACGGCAACGCCGGCGCAATCTTCACCAAGTCGGGAGCAGCAGCCCGCCAGTACCGCTACGGAGCAGAGGCCGGCATGCTCGGGGTCAACGTAGGCGTCCCAGCCCCCGTCGCCTGGTTCCCCTTCAGTGGCTGGAAGGACTCCATGGACGGAGACCTCCACGCCAACGGAACCGACGCGGTGCGCTTCTACACCCGAGAGAAGGTGATCACGAGCAGGTGGTAGGGGACCGAGAGTGCCTCTCGCGGTAGCGAGAAACCTTGACAGCGATCCATGACGCATTAAGGTCTCTCTATTACTCAGCACTAATCTCCCTAGGAGGGATTGATGTCAATCTTTAAGCGGTTGACGCTGCTCGTCTGTGCCGTCGCGGCCTTCGTCGTGCCGGCGAGCGCAGCCAACGCAGCGATCACGACCAAAACCATCGACTACGGCCCATACACGATCCCGGCCGGGAACGGCGACCCGCACGACCACGAGAACGCGGGAATGATCACCAACAAAATCGTCACCAACATTGCCAAGCCGTGCACCGGCTGCTCGATCATCGGCGTCACGCCCGACCTCGTCTACACCGACGGGACCAAAGCGACGATCAGCCAGGGCCCGATGCTCCACCACGCAATGTTCGCCGCCCAGTCGAGCGGCAAGTCCGACGTCACCTGCGCCGGCAAAGGGCCTGGGCTGCTCGGCGAACGCTTCTTCGCCTCCGGCGACGAGCGCACCGCGGTCGATCTCCAGTCTCTGCCCTACGGCTACAAGGTCAACAGCAGCGAGACCTGGAACATGGTCTTCGACCTGATGAACTGGGAAACGACCAGCAAAACCGTGAAAATCCGGATGACCTGGAAGTACGCCACCGGCAGCGACCACACCAGCCGCGCCCCGGTGCGTCCGGTCTGGTTCGACGCCAACCAGTGCTCGCTGAACTCCTACATCTCGGTTCCGACCGGGCTGAGCGACACGCACTACGACTGGAAAGCCAGCTTCGGCGGCAAACTGATCGCCGCGGCGGGTCACATCCACAACCACGGCGTCAACATCGAACTGACCAACGAGAGCACCGGCGGGAGCCTGCTCTGCAACTCGGTCGCTGGTTACGGCGGACCGGGCTACGAAACCCCCGACGGGCGTAAACACGTTTCGTCGATGGGCACCTGCACCGGCAACCCGATCTCAACGATCAGCAAAAACCAGACGATCCGCCTGCACGGGATCTACAACGTGCCGGAAGGCCACCACCCGATTGACGACGCGATGGCAATCGCGATCGCCTACATCGGCTAGTTAGGAAAGTTGTTGCCGGAGCCCCCGCCTTCGATTTCCGAGGGTGGGGGCTCGGCGTTTTTGAACTAGTTGAGCTTCTATCGGCCGATGTGGAATCCGATCAGCTCTGGTACCCGGGAGAGCAATGAGCTGATCGGGTCTGGGCGGTAGCCCGCGAGCTCGGCGTTCTCCTTGTGCAGGATTCCAGTGCGGATCGCTTCACCGCCGAGCCAGTGGAAGGGCTCGGGAGGAACCCGGGGCGGGGAGGGATCGACGAAGGCGAGGCGGGACGGGTCGTCGCGGCGGTCCAGGACGAGGGAGGCGAGGGTGCGGCCGACCATGTGGGAGGGGCCGACGCCGTTGCCGGTGTAGCCGGCGGCGGCGAAGGTGCGGCCGCCGCGCAGAGGCAGGACGAGGGGGAGGTGGGTCGGGGAGGCGTCGATCGGGCCGCCCCAGGCGTGGGTGAGGGCACGTCCCTCCAGACCCGGGAAGTAATCCCAGAGATGTGCGGCAGCCTGCGAGGCCACCTCGGCGTCGATCTCCGAGCGACCGTGCAGACGGGCACCCATTGCGATCCTGCCCCCGCCCCAGCCGAAGGCGATGCGGCCGTCGGGGGTGGTGCGGAAGTAGTCGATCAGGGCGCGGCTGTCGGTGATGCACTCGCCGCCCGTCCAGCCGACCTCCTCGAGCAGGTCCGGGACCGGCTCGGTGAGGACGATGTGGGAAGAGGCAACGGTGAGGCTGTTGCGCAGCGGCCCGCCCGGCGCCTTGGCCGCGGCGCCGACGGCGAGCACGGCGGAGCGCGCCCGCACGACCCCGCCGGCCGTGTGCGCCTCGACCCCGTGCGGCGAGCCGGCAAGCCTGGTCACCGGCGAGCGCTCGTAAACCTCCACCCCGCGCCCCCGCAGCCTCTCTCGCAACCCCAGCGCCAGCCGCGCCGGCTGCACCGTCGCCGCATCCGGGTAGAAGGCGCCGCCGCGAAAGGCGGGCGAGGCACAGCGCTCGGCAACCTGCGCCGGCGAGAGTGGCTGAATCGCGTCCGTGACCCCAAGCTCGCGGCAGGCGGTTAGCGCCTCGGTCCATTTCGCATCGTGCGCCTCCGCGGTCGAGACCTGCAGATACCCGCCGGGCGTGTACCAAGCGTCGACCTCCTCCTCCGCGCAGAACTCCCCGATCCCGGCCGCAGCCGCCTGGGCCGCCCGAGCCACCGCCAGCGCCCCAACGTCCCCCCACCGCCCCCGCATGTTCGGCAGCGAGAACCACATCACGTTGCAGAACCCCCCGTTCCGCCCACTGGGCCCGAACCCGCACCGCCCGGCCTCCAACAGCACCACCCGAGCCTCCGGCTCCAGCTGCTTCAGATGCCAGGCAGTCCACATCCCGGTGTACCCACCCCCCACCACGACCACATCAGCCCTCCGCTCCCCCACAAGCTCCGGGACAAGCTCTACCGCGGGAGCCTCCTCCAGCCAGTACCCGTAAGCGTCGTGCTTCATGGGAGACGAGTGTCGCAGGAGGGAGGGGCGTCACTCGGGCTGACGGATACTCAAAGTCGTCGCGCTAATTAGCGCGACGACTTGTCAGACCGAGTGACGCCCCTCCCTCCCACATACACTCACTCCGTGCCCACCTTCGACGCCCTCGCAGACCTCCCGCTGGAGATCGAGGGCTACGAGCTCCAGCCCCTGGAGCTGCACCTGCCCAGCTTCGAACGGCTTTCCACCGTCATCCACTTCTGGGGCGGTGGCGAGGACGGGCTGGGCGAGGACGTGACGTACGACCCGGTGGATCACATCGCCCTCCAGGACGCCGGACCGGCGCTCGACATCACCGGCTTCTCGACCCTAGGGGAGTTCTGCGAGCTGATGGGCGAGCTGGACACCTTCCCCGCCGAGCCCCAGCGCGAGGTCTCGCGGCTCTACCGGCGCTGGGCCTTCGAGTCAGCTGCCCTCGACCTGGCGCTGCGCCAGGCAGGCACCGGTCTCGCCGGTGCCCTCGGTCGCGAGCCCCGCCCGGTCGACTTCGTCTGCTCGATGCGGCTCTCGCGCGGCGAGGACCAGCCGTCGACGATCGAGACCCTGCGGGCCAAGCTCGACCGCTACCCCGGGCTGCGCTTCAAGCTCGACCCGACAAACGACTGGGACGACGAGCTGATCGCAGCGCTGGTCGAGACCGGCGCCGTCGACTCGCTCGACCTCAAGGGCTTCTACAAGGGCACCGTGGTCGACGTCGAGACCGACCCCGAGCTCTACGCGAAGCTGATCGAGGCCTTCCCCGACGCCTGGATCGAGGACCCCGACGTCACCGAGGAGACGCGGCCGATCCTCGAGCCCGTCCGCGACCGCCTCACCTGGGACGCGCCGATCCACTCGATCGCCGACATCGAGGCGCTGCCCTGGCCGCCGAAGATGGTCAACGTCAAGCCCTCGCGGATCGGCGGCCTGCGCGAGCTCTGCGAGACCTACGACTTCTGCGAAGCCAACGGCATCGGCGCCTACGGCGGCGGCCAGTGGGAGCTCGGCGTCGGCCGCGGCCAGATCCAGGTCCTCGCCTCGCTCTTCCACCCGGACACGCCCAACGACACGGCGCCGCGCGGGTACAACGAAGCGGAGCCACCCGAGGGACTGCCGGCCAGCCCGCTGGAACCACGACTGAGTCCAGCCGGATTTCGGTGGAATGAAGGCTGAGGGGTCGAGTACCCCTCGTCCGTCCAATCGCCGGCCTAATTAGGCCGGCGATTTGAGTATCCGCCCGGCCGAGGGGTACTCGACCCCTCAGCCTTCGGTTGCCGCTATCCGCCCATGCCCGCAGTCGGGGGAGCTGTGGGGTCAGACGACTCCGCGCCTGGGTTCTCGCGCGCGATGTAGTCCTCGGCCAGCAGCAGGTTGTCCTTCGAACGCTCGACCACGTTGAGCAGGTCGCTCATAAGGGCGACCTCCTCGACCTGCTCCTTGACGAACCACTGCAGGAACTGCTCGGCGCGGTAATCCTTGATCTCGCGAGCGAGCTCGAAGAGGGCGAAGATCTCATCGCTGACCCGCTTCTCCTGTTCGAGCGCCATCCGCACGGGCGCGCTGCCGTCGGCGTAGGTCGTCTCCTGCGCTTTGATGTCCGGGATGTGGACCGCCTCGCCGACATCGAGCAAGTACTGGACCATCATCATCGCGTGCTCTCGCTCCTCCATAGCCTGCCGGTAGAAGAAAGCGGCAAGCCGGGGCAGCGTTTCCGCGTCGTAATAGACCGCTACTCCAACGTACTGCTGGGAAGCTGCGAACTCGTTGGCGATCTGCTCGTTAAGCGCGTCGGCAAAGCTTTTCTCGGCCATTTCTCTCTCCTTGCTCGGCGGGGCGGTTCTGTCCGCAACGTAGCTGAATCGGCAAATTCGGCTGGCCGAAGAGGCAGGGCGGACTCCCTCTCGGACGGGCGGATACTCAAAATGCCGGGCTAATTAGCCCGGCATTTGGACGTCCGAGAGGGTGTCCGCCCTGCCTCTTTCCCGCTACCCAAGCCACCCCGCCCGCTTACGCATCGATTTGATCCGGCGGAACTCGGCGATGTCCTCCCTTAGCGCCGCGGGAGCTGGGGCGGGAAGAAAGCGTGCTGGGAGGGGGGACTCGACGACTCCTGTGTCGGAGCCGGTGACCTTGTAGGCGCGGGCGCCGCGGCGGGCGGTGAGCGCGGATGGTGGGCCGGTGCCCTCCCAGAGGAGGCCGGCGTAGTCGTCGAGGCCGTAGCCGCCGGGCATGCCCCCGGCCACGGCATCGAGGTAGGCGGCGCGGCGCTCGGGCTCGTTGTTGTAGTGGACGCAGAGGCTGCCGCCGAGCAGCCCCAGCCCGGCCTCCACCTCGGGGCGGCCCGAGGACTTGGTGATCCCGGCTTCGAACCAGCACATCGCACCGGCGCTCTGGCCGGCGAGGACGATGCCCTGCTTCCAGGCGATGCTGAGGATCGCGCTGAGTTCATGCGCCTCCCAGACGGCGAGCAGGTTGACCAGGCTGCCGCCGCCGACGTAGATCAGGTCCTGGGCGAGCAGGTGGTCGCGTAGCGCCATCGGCCGTCGTCCAAGACGGAAGAGCGAGAGGTCGGAGGGGTCGCAGGGTCGCTCGCCGAAAGCGGCGTAGAAGCGGCCGATCTGCTCGGAGGTGTCGCCGCTGGCAGTCGGCAGGATGCAGATCCGGGGCCGGCCCCCGGCCCGCTCGGTCGCAAGGCGCAGCATCAGCTCGCTGACCGCGCGGTCGGGCGGGCGCGAGCTGAAGTCGTGGCCGCCGAGGGTGAGGATGCGGGTGACCATCAGGCAGCGATGGCGGTCGCGCTCCCCGCCATGGGAACGACCGGCAAGGGCGGGTCCGCGAGGTACGTGGTGGCCAGCTGCATCTCGACGACGTGGCCCCCGACCGCGTCGAGGCGGTACCCGCGTGCGGCCGGCCGCGAGGCGACGACCCGGTGGAGCTCCTCTCCGACGAAGTGCAGGGCCGCACCGTCCCGCGCCGCGTAGCCGGAGCGCATCCCCGACCGCAGCAGCGCGTGGTAAGCGAGACCAAGCTCGGAGCCTGGCTCGTAGTGGACGCAGTTGCTGAAGGGCAGCAGGCCCAGCCCCTCGACCCGCCGCGGCGCCCCGTGGAAGCCGCTGAGCGCCTCGGCGAACCAGCAGAGCGAGCCGGCCGAGAGGCCGCAGAGGACGACTCCCGCCTCCCACGCCTCGCGCAGGATGGCGTCGATCCCGTGAGCCCGCCAGACGCCGATCAGGCTGACCACGCTGCCGCCGCCGACGTAGATCAGGTCCTGGGAGAGCAGGTGCTCGCGCAGGTCGGCGGGACCCTGCTCGCGCCGGAAGAGCGAGATGTGGCTGGCCTCGCAGGTCTCGGCCGGGAAGGCGCGATAGAAGCGGACGACGTAGTGGTCGGCGTCGCCGCTCGCCGAGGGCAGGAAGCAGACACGGGGGCGCTCGCGCGGGCAGAGCCCGAGCACGTACTCGTCGAGCAGGGGGTTGCCCGACTCCATCGAGAAGCCACCGCCGCCGAAGGCCACGATCTGACGAGGCGCAGTCTCCATCTGCAAATGGTCGCGCCGGGCGGGACGAGGATCGTTGTACAGGGGTCTGAGATTCGACCCCGCCCGACCGCCCGCGTGTACATACACGGGCCGCCAGCTTGCTTTCCGGCCCGCTTTTTGGCACGCTGGTTACCTGTAGTCCAGCGGCAGCTGCCAGGGAGGTGGGCTAGACGGGCGATGGGGGCCCGAGCACACCATGCCGCGATGACAAAGCCGATTCCCACCTCTTCACCCGCGGGGCAACGCCTGCCGGCCGCAGACCGGCACCAGCGCGAAGAGATCCTCGCGGCAACGATCCTCGTCATCGGCCGCAAGGGGTACAGGGACGCCACCGTGGACGACGTGATCGCGGAAGCCGGCGTCGACCGGGCCACCTTCGACGGGCAGTTCACCGGGAAGCACGAGTGCTTCCTGGCGGCCTACGACATGGCGGTCGAGCGGCTCTTTGCCAAGGTCAACGGCAGCTGCGACCGCAAGAAGGACTGGCTGGAACGAGTGCGGGAGGGCTTGGCGGCAATCGTCGACCTGTTCGTGCTCGAGCCGGAGCTCGCGCGCATCGCCGTGGTCGAGGCCATCACGGCCGGCGCCGAGGCGCGCCGGCGCCACTGGCACGCGATCTCCCGGTTCACGGAGTACCTGGTCGAGGGCCACGGGCTCGCCAACGGCAGAGAGCTGCCTGCCAGCATCTCGCTGATGTCGGCCGGCGCCGTCTCCGGCCTGATCTTCGAGGAACTGCTTGCGGGACGGCCAGCGGAGCTGCCCGCGCTGCTGCCCGACCTGCTCTTCGCGGTCCTCGTTCCCTACATCGGGCCGCGGGCGGCGGCGGCGGAGATGCGACGCGCCGGACGCGGCTGAGGCCGATCGGCGTCCTCGCCCTCGATCATCGCCTGGCGCAGTTTCAGCCTCAGCCGGTGCAGACGGACCTTGACGGTCCCGTCCGGCAGGCCCAACCGGCGCGCGATCGCCTGCTGGGTCAGATCCTCGGTGTAGCGCAGCCTCAGGAGCTGGCGATCGTCCTCATCCAGGCTCTCGAGGATTGCGTGGAGGTCCGCGCGCTCGACGGTCGAGGCGATGCGCTCGTCGTCGGCCCCCTCCTGCGTCTCGACCTCGGCGACCGGATCGGGGCGGACGCGTTCGTGCTGACGGTAGGCCTCGTTGCGGACGATCGTCGCCAGCCACTCGTTGCGCCGCTGGCCGTCACGGAGGGTGGAGCGCCGGCGCCACGCCCGCAGCAGAGCATCCTGGGCGATGTCCTCCACCTCGCTTGGATTATTGGTGTAACGGTGGGCGATACGCACACAGAACCGGTGCGCCTCATCCCACTGCCAATCCTCGCCGGAGTTTGAATTTTGGAGTGGGTAAACGTTGATTGCTCAACCGTACTACTTCTAAATTCAAAAAGGGGAAATTTAGTACTGAAATTTTCCTTACTTAGTTTTCACCCTCAGACTCCGCGGAGAAAACCGCTGCAACCAAACGAGGTGAACCCGAACAGCCGCCGTTAGAGACCGGACTGCGCCGAGGAGAGCAGATCGGAGGCGAGCGCCCAGCGACGCTGCAGATCGCGTTCGATTGATTCGGTCTCACAGGCCGCCGTGGCGAGGCAATCCCCCCACACGTTGGCGGCGTCTATGTAGCGATTCAGCGCCCGCTCGCCGGGACCGGCGGCAACGAGAAGGCAGCCGACGGGGAGCCGATCGGCATGGATGCGGTCGTAGGCGCCCTGCACCTCCCCCAGCTCGTCCAGATAGTCCTCATAGCTCAGCCCCACAGCCAGGTCCTCGCGCAGGGTGTCCATCGAGCCGAGGAACGGGTGCAGCTGGGCCCGGCACCCGGCATCCGCAGCGGAGCGGGCAGCCGTCCTGGCCCCGCTGGGCGCCGCCGTGGCCTGCCCGGAGCCCGAGGTCGACTCGTCTCCACAGGCGGTGAGAACCAGTGTCAGGCTCAGCAGTACGCCGAGTGTCGCCGCTTGGCTGAGCCGCATCGGCTGGAGGCTAGCCCGTTGGGGGCGTGCCAACCTCTTTGGTGTAGAAATTCGGTCGATGCCGAGAGCGCGCAAGCTCGCGACCGTGGCGGGGGCGCTTTTGACTGCTCTCGCCCTTGCCGCGCCCTCCGCGAGCGCAAGCAGCAACGGCAGCGTCCTGGTCGTCGGCGACAGCCTCCAAATCCTGACCTCCCCCTACCTCGAGCGGTACCTGCCCGGCGTGCCCCTCACCGTCAACACCGGGGGTGGCTACAACAGCTACCAGATCCTCGAACTGTTCAAGGAAAGCTACGACCCCTCCCAGTCGGTGATCGTCTTCGATGCGGGCACCAACGACAACCCTGCCTACCCGGAGATCCTCGCCGAGAACCTGGCCGCGGTTGCCGCAACCGTCGGTGACAGGTGCATGGTCGTGCCGACCGTCCACGGATTCACCGTTGACGGCGTCGACAACACCGGTAAGAACCGTGTGGTCGAGGCATTCGCCGCCTCGCGCCCCGGCACACAGGTACCCGACTGGGCGGGAGCGGTCGCCACACACCCCGAGCTGATGCAGGCCGACAACCTGCACCCGATTTCGGAGGGCGCCGACCTCCGGGCACAGCTGATCGCCCGGGGAATCCAGGGATGCCTCGCCTTCACCTCAGCCCCTACGCGCGAGCCGGCCCTGGAATCCGGGCCGGACCTGTCCCCCGTCGCGAAGATCGCCAGACGGCAGGCCTCGGTGACCGAGGCAATAGGGATCGAGCTGGTCCGGAATCTCGTCGTGCAGATGGCACGGCGGCAGTTGCCGCTGGCGGCGATGCTTACCATGGTTTCCTCCTATGCCTGAGCCCGTAAAGCGCGGCGAGCGCTACATGCCTGGGCTCGACGGCCTGCGCGCGATAGCCGTCCTCGGCGTGGTCTTCTACCACCTGGGATTCGGCTGGGCAGAGGGCGGGCTGCTCGGGGTCGGCGTGTTCTTCACCCTCAGCGGCTACCTGATCACCGACATCCTCCTCACCCAGGTGGGGCGGGGCGGGATCAAGCTGAAGTCGTTCTGGCTGGCGCGCGCCCGGCGCCTCCTGCCCGCACTGTTCCTGATGCTGACCGTGGTGATGGCCTGGGTGACGGTGATCGGGCCGCACCAGCCGGCGGACTTCCGCACCGCCGCACTGTCAGCGGTCGGTTACTTCAACAACTGGTGGCTGGTCTTCCACAACGTCTCCTACTTCGCCCGCTTCGCTCCTCCCTCACCGCTCAACCACCTCTGGTCGCTCTCGGTGGAGGAGCAGTTCTACATCTTCTGGCCGTTCCTGCTGATGGTCGGGATTCACTTCGTGCCGGAGGTGAAGAGCACGACCGGCGTACGCCTGAGGCTTGCCGGAGTCACCCTTTTCGCCGCGCTGTGCTCCGGCATCCTGATGGCGGTCCTCTACAGCCCATCGCTGGACCCCTCGCGGGTCTACTACGGGACCGATACCCGCGCCCTGGAGCTCCTCGTCGGGGCGGCCCTGGCGATGGTTTGGCCGAGTCGCCGCCTGCGGGCCGGGATCACCGCCCAGGCGCGCTGGACAATCGACGCGATGGGGGTCGTGGGGCTGCTCGTGATCGGGCTGATGTTCTGGAGCTCCAGCGAGTTCTCGCCCTTCCTGTACCGCGGTGGCTTCGCCCTGCTCGGGCTTGCCTCGGTGCTCGCCGTGGCCGCCCTCGCGCACCCCGCCTCGCGACTCGGCCCGATCGTCGGCTGCCGGCCGATGCGCTGGATCGGCCAGCGCTCCTACGGCATCTACCTCTGGACCCTGCCGATCATCGTCCTGACCACGCCGGAGGGGTCGCTGGGCCGGGTCGACCTCCTCCGCGCCGTCCTCCAGGTCGCCGCGATCATGGGGATCGCGGAGCTCTCCTGGCGCTACGTCGAGGATCCGATCCGCCACGGCGCCCTGGGCAGGCTTTTGGGGCAGCTGCGAGCGGGGCGCTGGCGCCCCGCTCGGATGCCGCGACGCGGCTGGGCGCTCGTCACCGCCAGCGCCCTGGTCGCCGCCTTCGCCGTGGCCGGTCTCGCCGGAGTGGGGGTCTCCAACGAGTCGAGCGCGATCGGCTCCGCAACGGTGGCCAAGACGGTCACCGCGAAGGGCGTGAAACGCGCGCCGCTTGCGACCTCCTGCGAAGCAGTCGTACACATCGGCGACTCGACCTCGGAGGGCCTCGTCTCCGAAGAATGGCTGCCCCCCAGCGAACTGATCAGCTCCCAGTACGCGCGGGTCGGTGCGACCACCCAGCACCTCGAGGTCTCGGGCGCCCGCTCGATCTACGAGAACTACGAAGGGGAACCCAACGCCCAGGAAGTGGCGGAAGCCTGGACGAACGAAGGGTTCGACGGCTGCTGGGTGATCGCGATGGGCACCAACGAGGCGGCCAACGTCGCCGCGGGGTCGAGTGTCACCTACGACGACCGGATCGACAGCATGATGTCGACGATCGGCGACAAACCGGTGATGTGGGTCAATACCAAGTCACTGGTCGCCAGCGGGCCCTATTCCGCCGCCAACATGAGGGAGTGGGACAAGGCGCTGCGGAGCGCATGCGACCGCTACCCATACATGCGGGTATACGACTGGGCCTCCGACGTGAAGGACGCCTGGTTCATCCCCGACGGCATCCACTTCACCTCGCCGGGGTACGCTGAACGCGGCCGACTGATCGCCGACGCCCTGCTGGACGCGTTCCCCAACGACGAGCAGCTGGAGATGGCGGACAAGGACAACTGCCTGATTTCGTAGACGGTTTTGGTAGGGGACGCCGGCGCCCCTCCCCAAAACGCTCGGCGGGAGCCTCGCTTGAGTGTTTTGGGGAGGGGCGCCGGCGTCCCTTCAGCAGCGCACGAAGCCTCGAAGCTCTTCTCCGAAGCGTCTCATCGGCTCCCCGAGAGCGACAGATGCCTGGGTGCAGTTTTCGGGCGCCCCAAGCTCTTTTAAAAGAGCTTGGGGACCCTGGGACGGGTTCGCAATCTGAGCGTTACTCGGTGACGTGTTGGAAGGAGCCTGGGTGGCCTTCAGGCGAATGTCGCGAAGCGGCGGAAATGCAATCCGGTGCTTGCGCGGCCGCAGGCCGCGCTCCTGGTTGCACCGCGCTCACGCGCGGTGCTCAATTCGACTGGAGGACGGCCAGGCTCCCCCTACCTACCCACCCTCGTAAAAAACGCCCAGCGGTCGTAGAGGCCGAGGGCTGCGGCAAGCGTGTCGCCGCGGATCGTCGCGGCGCCTCCGCTGCCGATCAGCCTCGCGTACTCAATCCGGGGGGAGTCGCCGCGCTTCGTCACCACAACGTCGCGCAGACGGCCGCTCACGTAGGAGCCGAGGCGGGAGTCGATCTCGGCCTGCGAGAAGCGAAAGGTCCAGCGGTGCTGGGGGGCGTAGTAGTCGTAGGGGTCGGCGACGCTGCGCAGGTAGGGAACCTCGGGGGCGCCGAGGAAGCCGGACTCGGTGCGACCGCCGGAGGACGAGAAATAGGTGGTCTGGGCCACCTCGCCGCCGAAGGTCGCAACCTGGCTGCGGGTGGATTGCACGGCGGCGTCGGTCCGCGCGTCCTCCACCGCGACGCCGCCGTAGACCTGGGTGCGGGTGTCCGGGTAGAGATCGAAGCCGTCACCTCCGACGTCGGTCGAGAGCGCGATCGAGCGCGAGGCGACCGCGAACGCCCGCAGCGTCGCCATCGGCCATTCGGCAGGGACCTCCGCCGGCACCGAGCCGCGGGCGTAGTTGTTGACGTTGAGCACGTTGACGACGTTCAGCGCCGAGCCGCTCGGGATCGCCTCGAACGCCCCGCGGTAGACGCCCACGCCGGCGATCCGGATCGTCCCCCGCGAGTCGGCGTGGAGGCGGTCGCCGCAGCGGGCGAGCAGCTTCCCCGAGCTCGAGAGGAGTCGCACCGAGGGCCCCCGCATATGCGCCGCGTAGCTGCGGGAGGGGTCGAGCTCGCGTCCGCAGGCCGCCGTCGCGTGAGAGAAGGAAACGTCGCCCGAGCTGGTCGTGAGCAGCACGCGGACCATCGGCGCGCTCCGCATCTCGGCGATCCCGATCCCGCGGAAGTAGTGGCCGAGGATCTGCCGGTAGCCGACGCCGTGCAGGCCGTAGCCGTAGGCACCGTAGGCGCTCATGCCGACACCGTGGCCGAAGCCGCCACCCCGCACCACCCAGGTCGCGGCGCCGGCGACCTTCGGGGGGGCGCCGGCGAAGAGAAGCCCCGCCACCAGGACCGTGATCCAGGTTCGCCTCATCGGGGCCGAGGATACGTCCCTCCCGGCCGGGGCTAGAAGACCTGGGCGTCGAGAAAGCCGGCTACCAGGACCAGCCAGCCGCCGACCTCGGCGACGATCAGGGCGACCATGAAGGCGTGCAGAGCGCCGGCCGGGTCGCGGAACTGGTTGTCGGTGTCGCGCCGCCAGCCGTGGACCATGTACCCGGCGACCGCCGCGAAGAAGTAGAAGGCCAGCGCGCCGGCGGAGAGCAGGTTGACCAGGACGCTCCAGCCGCTCAGCTCGACGAAGGTCGCGACCAGCAGCAGGGCGAAGCTGTAGAGCAGTGCCGCCCGGTGCGCGACGTCGACGTAGGGGTGCGCGACGCTCTCGTCGGATTCGACTATCTGCCGGTACTTGAGGACCCCGAGCAACAGCGCCCAGAGGAACATCGCGGCGGCGAGCAGCAGCACGGCCTTGGTGTCTGCGCCCAGCTCCACGGGTGGATCCTATGCTTCGCAGCCCCCAACCTAGGAGCCGCAGATGAGCACCGAGACCACATTCGTCACCGGCGTCGACTTCGCCACCGTCTTCGTCAAGGACTATCCGGCCGCCGTCGAGTTCTACGGCAAGATCCTCGGCCTCGAGCAGTCGGCCGATTACGGGAAAACACCGGGCGGCGAGTTCGAGACCGGCAACCTGACCCTGCAGGTGATGGATGCCGCCGCCATCGGGCGCGAGTTCGAGCCCAGCACGCACCCGACCGCCTTCCACGTCGAGGACGTCGAGGCGGCTCGCGCCGAGCTCGAGTCCAAGGGCGTCAATTTCCTCGCCGACACCATCGACAGCGGCGTCTGCCACATGGCCATCTTCAGCGACCCCGACGGCAACGTGCTGATGCTGCACCACCGCTACGCCCCGCGGGACTGACGAGATCCATCACGGTCCGGACCCCAAGCGTTGGCTAATGTCCGAGGCGATGGAGGCGGCAACGGCACCGCGGACGCAGTGGACCTTCGCCCAGTGGGGGATCGTCGTCGTCGCGACCTTCCAGCTCCTCTGGGCCACGGCGGGCCTGATCGCCGAGCCCAGCTTCGACTTCGGCGACGGGGCTGCAACCGAGCGGGTGCTGGGGGTCGACTTCAACGGCGTCCACGCGCTCTCGGGCTTCCTCCTCTTCCTCCCCGCCTACTACTTCGTCCAGAAGCCGCGCTGGGCCGTCCTCTACGCGATCTATGTAGCGGTGGCGCTGCTCGTCACCGGCGTCTGGGCGATCTTCTCGACCAGCCCCGCCGGCATCTTCACCTTCCCCAACAACGGCGCCGATGCGATTCTCCACCTAGCTACAGGCGGCCTCTTCGCGCTCATCGCAGCAGTCCAGCTCGGCTTGGACCGAAGCTAACCGTCAGACGCTCGTCCCTGGGAAGAGGGCCGGGGCACCCCTCCCAAAACACTCCAGCGAGGCTCCGCCGAGCGTTTTGGGAGGGGTGCCCCGGCCCTCCCCCACCCATGGGGACGACGTTAAAAGGCTCCGCTTGTACCCGCAGCACGCAGGGCTAGGAAGAGGATCACGCCGCAGCTGACGGCCATGATTCCCATCTCGCGGCGGACTATCGCCAGGGCGAGGGCCTGCTGGGAGTCGGGGGAGAGGGACTCGAGGTCGATGTCGCCCAGCTCGCGTTCGGCGGCGCCCGCACGGGCGCCCTCGGCGATCAGGGAGACGACGAGGGGGAGGATCCCGTAGAGGTAGTGGAGCTCGTCGCTCGGTTCGTGGCCGGTGAAGACGAGCAGGCCGCCGAGCATCGCCTGGACGAAGACGGCCGCCTGGGCGGCGCGCAGCAGATACCAGAAGGGAATCGAAGCCTGGGAGCGCAGCCAGGCCACCCCGCCAAAGCCGAAAGCGACGGCATTGAGGAGGATTACGGCGCAGCCGATGACCAGGTGGACGGCGGCCATCTTCATTTCCTCCTGTAAGGGTCGGAATTCGGCTTGCTGATGCGGAAAATCACTATGTAGCAATCTGTTACAAGGTGGGTGTATAAAGGCGGTTGCAGGCGGTGGGGCGCCAATCTACGAGGTGCCCCGCGAGTCGCCCGCGCCAACCTCGAAATACCAGTGCTGAAGAGCTACCTGCCGATTCTCGTCTTCGCCTTCCTCGGCGTCACCGTTGGGGGGGCTTTCGCGATGCTCAACCACGTGATCGGGCCGAAGCGCCCGAAGCGCCCGACCGCGGCGAGCCTACGGCAAGGCGAGCCGTACGAGTCGGGGATCCCGGTCAAGGCCTCGCACGGCCTGCGTTTCGGCGTCAGCTTCTACCTGATCGCGATGCTCTTCATCCTCTTCGACATCGAGGTCGTCTTCCTCTACCCGATCGCGGTGATCCTCGAGGACGCCGACAGCATCTTCGTCCTCGGGGAGCTGGTCACCTTCGTCGTGCTGCTGCTCGTCGCCTTCGTCTACGTCTGGCGAAAGGGTGCGCTGGATTGGAAGTAGAGCGACAGACGATGCGGTCCCGGCAGCTACGCGCCCGCGACATGCTGCGCGGCGACCTCGAGGGCGAGGAGCTGGAGCGCTACGTCGAGGAGAAGGTCGTGATGACCAACTTCGAGAAGATGCTCGGCTGGGCACGCTCGAACTCGATCTTCCCGCTCACCTTCGGCCTCGCCTGCTGCGCGATCGAGGCGCCGATCGGGGTTGTCGGCAGCCCCCGCAACGATCTCGCCCGTTTCGGCGCCGAGGCGCTGCGGGCCTCGCCGCGGCAAGCGGACATGATCATCCTCTCGGGCCGGGTCTCGATCAAGATGGCGCCGGTCGTCCGCCGCCTCTACGACCAGATGCTGGAGCCGAAGTGGGCGGTCTCGATGGGCGCCTGCTCCTCCAGCGGCGGCATGTTCTCCAACTACGCCGTGGTCCAGGGAGCAGACAAGTTCATGCCGGTCGACCTCCACATCCCCGGCTGCCCGCCGCGGCCCGAGGCGGTTCTCTACGGCTTCACCAAGCTGCAGCGCAAGATCCAGGGCAACCCGGACCAGGGCTGGCGCCAGCGCTACGACGCCGCCGGCACCGAGGAGTGGGCGCGCGGAGGGCCGCGCAGCGAACCGAGCGCCGAGGCGGCGGAGGCCTACCTCGCCGCCAGGGAGCTGATCGGTGCCTGACGCCCCCGGACTGGAGCTGATCCGGGGGGAGATCGAGCAGGGCCACCCGGACGCCGTACTGGACACGGGCTTCGAGCACGGCTGCGCGAGCCTGGCGATCGATCCGGCGCACGTCCTCGCGGTGCTCGGCTGGCTGCGCGACGCTCCGGGGCAGGGTTACCGCTTCCTCTCCAGCCTCCACGTGGCCGACTACCTGCCGGCCGAGCCGCGCTTCGCAGTGCACTACGAGTTGCTCAACCGCGACCGGGTCGAGCGGATCCGGGTCAAGGCCCTTCTGGCGGATCCGGGTGAGGACCTGCTCCCCGAGATCGACTCCTGCGTCGAGCTCTTCCCGACGGCCGAGTTCCAGGAGCGCGAGGCCTATGACTTCTTCGGGATCGTCTTCCGGGGCCATCCCGACCTGCGGCGGATCCTGCTGCCCGAGGACTACGTTGGCTGGCCGCAGCGACGCGACTTCCCCGTCGGCGGGGAGCCGGTGACCTTCACGTACAACGAGCGGAACTATGGCTGAGGCTGAGATCAAAGCGTCAGCGGCAAGCGTCTCTCCCGCGGGTGGCGCCGCAGGGGGGACCGCCCCTGAGGACGCTTTAGCGACCGGAAGGGGCGGTGGGTCCCCTGCGGCGACAGGACCCGCGGGCCAGACGTCCGAGGTCATGACCGTCAACATCGGACCCCACCACCCGGCCACGCACGGTGTCCTGCGCCTGGTCGTCGACCTGGAAGGCGAGGTCGTCAAGGACCTGCGGCCGATCATCGGCTACGTCCACACGGGGATCGAAAAGTCCTGCGAGGACAAGAGCTACTGGAAGGTCATCCCCTTCGTCGAGCGGATGGACTACGTCTCCTACTTCTTCCAGATGGAGGCCTTCTGCGGTGCGGTCGAGCGCCTGATCGAGCTCGAGATCCCGCCGCGGGCCAAGTACCTGCGGACGATCTTCCTCGAGCTCAACCGGATCCACTCCCACCTGGTCTGGCTGGGGACGACCGCACTGGATCTCGGCGCGGTCTCGATGCTCTGGTACTGCTTCCGCGAGCGCGACCGCATCCTCGACCTCTTCGAGATGGCGGCGGGGCAGCGGATGCACACGCGCTACTTCCAGGTCGGCGGCGTGATCGAGGACGTCCCGCTCGGCTTCGAGGCGAAGCTGCGCGAGTTCGTCGCCGACATGCCGGTGCGGGTCGGCCAGTACCAGGCGCTGCTCGACCGCAACGAGGTCTTCCTCTCGCGGACCAAGGGCACCGGGATCGTCTCGCGCGAGCGGCTGCTGGAGCTCGGCGTGACCGGGCCGCTGCTGCGCGCCGCCGGCGAGCCCTGGGACCTGCGCAAGGCCTTCGACTACCTCGCCTACCCGGAGATGGACTTCAAGATCCCGGTCGGCACCGTCGGCGACAACTACGACCGCTACCGGGTGCGGGTGGCGGAGATGCTCGAGTCGACGCGGATCATCGAGCAGGCGATCGACGGCCTGCCCGAGGGCCCCTTCATCGCCGACGACCGCAAGTACGTGCTGCCGCCGCGCTCGGAGCTCTCGACCTCGATGGAGTCGCTGATCCACCACTTCAAGCTCGTCACCGAGGGCTACCGGGTGGGGCCGGGCGAGCTCTACTACGCGATCGAGTCGCCGCGCGGCGAGCTGGGGTGCTTCGTTCTCGCCGACGGCTCGGCCAGGCCGGCGCGGGTGCATTTCAGGGATCCGTCGTTTGTGAATTTGCAGGCGTTCAGGGACATGTCGGTCGACGGCTACGTCGCGGACATGATCGCCTCGCTGGGGATGCTGGACCCGATCTTGGGTGGGGTGGATCGGTGAGGGGGATCGGGGGCCTCCCCGCCGTCCAATTGCCGGTCCAGTTGGACCGGCAATTTGAGTATCCGCCCGTCGGGGAGGCCCCCCGTCGCTCTCTTCGGAGGCACCGTGGCTGAGCTGCCGATCGACATCGCGCTGACTGAGGGCCGGGTTCCGGATCGGACGCCCGAGGAGGTTCCAGAGCTGCATGAAGTCGGTTGCCCGGATGAGCTGCGGCAGCGCATTGAGGAGCTTATGAGCCGGTATCCGGATCGCAAGTCGGCTTCGATTCCGGCGCTTTGGGCTGTGCAGCGGTTGTATGGCTGGTGCACGCCGGAGGGGATTCGGCAGGCCGCGGCGGTTATGCGGGTTACGCCCGCCTACCTCGAGTCCGTCGCAAGCTTCTACGACCTGCTGCATACGGATCCGGTTGGGACTCACAAGGTGGCTGTGTGCACCAACATCTCCTGCTGGATGCGGGGCGGGGACGAGCTGCTGGAGGCGTTCCGGGCCGCTGCGGGCGAAGACCCCGATTTCTTCGTCACCGGGTTCGAGTGCCTGGGCGCCTGCGACATCGCGCCGATGGCCTCGATCGACGAGCGCTACTTCGGGCCGTTGGAGGCCGCGGAGGCGAGGACCGCGATCGAGCAGCTGCGCGAGGGCACCGACGTCCTGCCCGAGAAGGCGCTGGAGAAGCGGCCGCTGCCGGGAGGGCCCGATGTCTGAGACACGGATGCTCTTGAAGAACGCCGAAGACCCGGCGCTGCGCACGCTCGCCGGCTACAAGGGCTACGGCGGCTACGCGACGCTGGAGAAGGCCTACCGCGAGCTCGAGGCCGACGAGGTACTGAAGGAGCTCGAAGAGTCGGGGCTGCGCGGACGCGGCGGCGCCGGCTTCTCGATGGGCAAAAAGGCGAGCTTCCTCCCGCGCGGCGGGGGCGTCGACAAGTACCTCTGCTGCAACGCCGACGAGTCCGAGCCCGGCGCCTTCAAGGACCGCGAGCTGATGCAGCGCAACCCGCACCAGCTGATCGAGGGGATCGCGATCGCGGCCCTCGCCGCCGGCATCGGCCACGCCTTCATCTTCATCCGCGGCGAGTACGACTCGCAGGCCGACATTCTCGACGCCGCCGTCGCCGAAGCGTACGAGGCCGGCTACCTGGGCAAGGACATCCTCGGCACCCGGCGCGACCTCGAGCTGGTCGTCCACCGCGGCGCCGGCGCCTACATCTGCGGCGAGGAGACGGCGCTGCTAGACGCGCTCGAGGGCAAGCGCGGCAACCCGCGGCTGAAGCCCCCGTTCCCGGCGGTGCAGGGCCTCTACGGCGGGCCGACACTGATCAACAACGTCGAGACGCTCTCCAACGTGCCGGGGATCGTCGCCAACGGCGCCGAGTGGTTCCGCGGCTTCGGCACCGAGCAGTCGCCGGGGACCAAGGTGGTCTCGATCTCCGGCTGCGTGCAACGGCCCGGCAACTACGAGGTCGAGCTGGGGATCCCGACGCGCGAGCTGATCATGGGCCTGGCCGGCGGTCCGGCCGAGGGTCGCGAGGTGAAGGCCTTCTACCCCGGCGGCTCCTCCTCCCCCGTCCTCACCGCCGAGGAGGGCCTCGACCTGCCCTACAGCTTCGAGGCGATGGCGGAGGCGGGCTCGATGCTCGGCTCGGGGTCGATCATCGTCGCCGACGACAGCGTCTCGATCCCCCACATGGCGCTGCGCACGGCGCGCTTCTACCACCACGAGTCCTGCGGCAAGTGCACCCCCTGCCGCGAGGGCACCAACTGGACGGTGAAGATGCTCGAACGGGTCGTGCGCGGCGAGGCGACGCCGATGGACCTCGACATCGTCGCCTCGGTCCAGGAGAACATCATCGGCCACTGCCTCTGCGTGCTCGGCGACTCGATGGCGATGCCGGTGGGGGCGATGGTGCGCAAGTTCCGCGACGAGTTCGAGACGGTCATCGCCGAGAACCAGGCGGTGGCGGCGTGAGCGGCAAGGCCCAAGTGACGCTGATCATCGACGGCCGCGAGGTGGCCGCGACCGAGGGCGAGATGCTGCACGACGCCGCCAAGCGGGGCGACGTCGAGATCCCGGTCTTCTGTTACGAGCCGAAGCTGGGCGAGCCGGTCGGCGCCTGCCGCATGTGCCTGGTCGAGATCGAGGGGATCCCGAAGCTGCAGACCTCCTGCTCGACCCCGGTGCGCGATGGCATGGTCGTCCACACGCGGACCGACCAGGTCAAGCACGCGCAGAGCGCCGTCGTCGAGTTCCTGCTCGTCAACCACCCCCTCGACTGCCCGGTCTGCGACAAAGGCGGCGAGTGCCCGCTGCAGGACATCTCGATGGGCTGGGGCCCCGGCAAGAGCCGGATGACCGACCCCAAGCGCCACTTCCAGAAGCCGGTCGAGCTCTCGCCGCTGGTCGCGATCGATCGCGAGCGCTGCATCCTCTGCTACCGCTGCGTGCGCTTCAGCCAGGAGGTCGCCGAGGACGAACAGCTGCAGCTGCTGGAGCGCGGCGACCGCACCTTCGTCGGCACCTTCGACGACCGGCCCTACGTGGCCCCCTTCCACGGCAACATCACCGACCTCTGTCCGGTTGGGGCGCTGACCAGCTACACCTACCGCTTCCGCGCCCGGCCCTGGGACATCGAGCAGGCCGGCTCGGTCTGCACGCTCTGCCCGAGCCAGTGCAACGTCAGCTTCACCGTCCGCGACGAGGAGGTGAAGCGGGTGATCGCCCGCGACAACGCCGACGTCGACGACGGCTGGCTCTGCGACCGCGGCCGCTACGGCTTCGAAATGTTCGGGGCCGAGGAGCGCATTCGCGGCCCACGCCTGCGCGGCGGTGCGGAGGCGACCTGGGAACAGGCGATCGCCAAGGCCGCCGAGGCCCTGCGCACTGCCGGTCCCCAGAGCGCCGCGATCGTCGGCGACGCTTCCAACGAGGAGGGCTACCTGGTCCAGCGCATCCTGCGCGAGGCCCTGGGCTCCCCCAACGTCGATTCCCGGCCCTCGCGCGGCCCCTCCCGCGAGACCTTGGTCCACCTCGCTCAGCCCGACGTCTCGGCCAGGGTCCGCGACATCGACGACGCCGACGCGATCCTGGTCCTCGGCACCGACCCCCTCCACACCAGCCCGATCCTCGACCTGCGGATCCGCAAGGCGATCCGCCGCAACGGCGCCAGGCTGGCCGTGGCGACCGAGCAGCCCACCGCCCTCGACGGCGGCGCGGTCGAGGCAATCCGGTACGCCCCCGGAGGCGCCACCGCCTTTCTCGCCGAGCTGGCTGGGGCGCTGGCCACTGTCGGTACCCCCTCCTCACTCGGAGGTCGGCGAGAAGAGTCGGAGTTGTCCCCCGAGGTTGACGGCGCCGACTCCGCAAAACGTTCGGAGGGGGTACCGACAGTGGCCGACGTACTCCAGAGCGCTGAACGGGTCGTCGTCATATGGGGGGAGCGGATCGGTCGCGAGCAGGGTGCCGCCGAGGCCCTGCTCGATGTCGCCTCGGCTCTCGACCTCGCAGGCAAGGAGGGCACCGGCCTCCTTGAAATACCGGAGCTGGCAAATGCCCGCGGGCTGCGCGAGGCCGGTTGCCTACCGGATGCAGGTCCAGGACTGACCACAGCAGCGGGAGGTAAGAGCACTGAGGAGATCCGCGCTGCATTGGTGGCCGGCGAGCTGAAGACCCTCCTCCTCTTCGGCGTCGACCCCCTCCGCGACTTCCCGGACACCCAAGCCTGGAAGAACGCCCTCGCCAAAGCCGACCACGTCATCGCCTTCTCGACGTTCGAGACCGCCACCACCGCAATGGCCGACGTCGTCTTCCCGCTCGAGACCCACGCGGAGAAAGACGGCACGGTCACCCATCCGGACGGCCGCCTCCAGCGAGTCCGACCAAGCGCTTCCCGCCCCGGCGACATCCGGCCGAACTGGGGAGTGCTTGCTGAGATCTCGCTCGCCTTGGGTCACGACACCGGCATCAGCTCCCAGCCCTCGGCCTTCCAAGCTCTGACCGAGGCGGTTCCGTTCTACGCGGGCATCACCGACTCCGACATCGGCGGCCGCGGCATCCGCTGGCAAGAGACGGCAAAAACTACTGAGCATGGAAAGGCGGGTGAGCCCGACTCGCCGGACACTCAGCGCGACAGCGCGTCCGCCGAGGCGGGCTCACCCGCCTCCCCCGCCTCAGACACTCAGCGCGACAGCGCGTCCGCCGACCCAGGGGTGCTGGCCCTGTCCACCTACCGGGACTTGTGGGCGGGACCTATCACGGAGCTGAACCCGCCCCTGAGGTTTCTGCAGCCGCAGCAGCGTGTGGAGCTTTCGGTGGCCGACGCCGAGCGGCTTAGCTTGAAAGCTGGTGAGGAGGTGCGCGTCTCCCAGAACGGGACGAGCTTGCGGGCGCGGGTTGCCATCCGGGAGCGGGTGCCCGAGGGGGTCTGCTTCCTGCTCGAGGGCACCGCCGATGGGAACGCCAACGCCCTGCTCAACGGCAGCCCGGTCAACGTCCAGATCGAGAAGACTCCCGCCGCCTGATGCTGCCCCTCGCCGACACCAGCTACGTCGAAGCGACCTGGATCATGGTCGTCAAGAGCCTGGTCATCTTCGGCGTGATCTTCGCGATCCTGCCGCTGATGACGGTGCTGGAGCGCAAGCTGATCGGTCGCTTCCAGCATCGCTACGGCCCCAACCGGGTCGGCCCCTTCGGCATCCTGCAGCCGCTCGCCGACGTCGGCAAGCTCCTCTCCAAGGAAGCGTTCAGGCCGGCGAACGCGATCCCGACCCTGTTCATCCTCGGCCCGCTGCTGCCTGTGCTCTCCGGCGTCCTAGCGCTGGCGATCATCCCCTGGGGCGACGTCCAGAACGGCGTCGGCCTCTACGGGATCGACGTGCCGATCGGCATCCTCTACTTCTTCGCCGTCGGCTCGATCGCCTTCTACGGCCTGCTGCTCGGCGGCTGGTCCTCGGGCTCGAAGTACAGCCTGCTCGGGGCGATGCGCGGCGCCGCCCAGCTGATCTCCTACGAGGTCGCGATGGGCCTGGCCCTGCTCGGCGTGATCATGATGGGCGGCTCGCTGTCGCTGGTCGACATCGTCCACGCCCAGGGCGCGATGTGGTTCGTCGTCCCCCAGCTCGTCGGCTTCCTGATCTTCATGCTGGCCGGCTTCGCCGAGACCAACCGCACCCCGTTCGACATGCCCGAGGCCGACGCCGAACTCGTTCAGGGATTCATGACCGAGTACGGCGGCATGCGCTTCGGCAGCTTCCTGCTGGTCGAGTACATGGAGATCATCGTCGTCTCCGGCGTCGCCGCGGCGATGTTCCTCGGCGGCTGGATGGGGCCCGGCCCCAGCTTCCTCGACCCGATCTGGATGCTGGCCAAGATGCTCGGCTTGGTCCTGCTCTTCATCTGGGTGCGGGCGACGCTGCCGCGACTGCGCTACGACCAGCTGATGAGCCTCGGCTGGAAGGTGCTGCTGCCGCTGGCGACCCTCAACGCCCTCGTCACCGCGGTCCTGGTGGTGACGACGTGACAGGTGCAACGCGTTGTGTCGCTATGGGAGCCGTAAAACGTTGCACCTGGGAGTGTGGACGTGGCTGAGTTCCCGTATCTGAAGGACACCGACGTGGTCGAGGTCCAGCGCGGGCCCGAGCCGGGTGGGGTCGGCGGCGCCTACCGCGCCTTCGGCGAGACGCTGCGCGGGCTGAAGACGACGATGGCACGCCTGATCGAGGGGCCGCTGACGATCCAGTACCCCGAGGAGAAGACTCCCGTCTACCCGCGCTTCCGCGGCCGCCACAAGCTGCACAAGTTCGAGGACACGGGGCTGGAGAAGTGCGTCGGCTGCTCGCTCTGCGCCGCCGCCTGCCCGGCCGACTGCATCCGCGTCGTCGCGGCGGAGAACATCCCCGGCGAGCGCGTCTCGGCCGGCGAGCGCTACGCGGCCGTGTACGAGATCAACCTCTCGCGCTGCATCTTCTGCGGCTACTGCGAGATCGCCTGCCCCTTCGACGCGATCACGATGGGCCACGACTACGAGATGGCCGACTACGACCGCTCGGACCTGATCTTCACCAAGGAGATGCTGCTGGCCGAGCCGATCGAGCGCACGCCACTGCGACGGGAGGGCGAGTGAGGGGCCCGCTACTCCGGATCGGGCCGGACCAGAACCGTGTCGGCGACCGCGATGACCTCGTCCACGGGCAGGTCCGCACGGTCGGCGTGTTCCCGGATCGCCTCAGGGCTGGTGGCCTGGTAGATGCAGACCGTGCCGACCGACCCGCCACCCTCGTCGAGGACGTAGCTGCGGATCCAGCGGATGTCGTCGGACATCTCCTCGTCTCCGACCTGCCGGGAGCGCTCGGCCGCCACCTCGAGGTCGCCGCCGGACTTCCAGCCGCTGCGTCGCAGAATCGCGTACGTGTTCACAGGGACTCCATTTCTCCCCTACCTGTCGCGTACGAGTCCATCCAACCACCGCTCGGATTCCCCGTCAACGCAACCGGGGGAGCAAGGTAAATGGAAGCGGTGCTGTTCTTCGCGGCGGCGATCGGCGCCCTCGGCGGCGCCGTCGGCGTCGTCGCCATGCGCAACCCCTTCTACGGCGTGCTGGCGCTGATCGTCCACCTCTTCTCCCTGGCCGTCCTCTTCCTCCTCCTCAGCGCAGCCTTCGTCGCCGCCGCACAAGTAGTCGTCTACGCCGGCGCAGTCATGGTCCTCTACGTCTTCGTAGTCGCCTACGTAGGCGGCGACACCGAGCCCACCCGAGACCCGATCCCCGGCCAAAAGTTCCTGGCCCCACTCATGGGCGCCGCCCTCTTCGTAGAGCTCTCCATCGCCGTCCTCGGCTCATCCCTCCTAGCCCTCAGCACCGAGGGCCCTGACGTCAACCCCGGCTTCGGAGACCCCGCCGCCATAGGCAAGCTCCTCCTAGAGCGATTCCTGCTCGCCTTCGAGGCCTCGTCCATCCTGCTCCTCCTCGCAGCAGTGGGCGCCGTAGTCCTCGCCGGCAAGCGAAACGAGACGACTGTCGAGAGCGTGGCGGGACCGGCCTCGGCGGGAACTCCCGGCGAAAGCCGGCCCGCCGAGGCCGGTCCCGCCACGCCCACCGGAGCCGCCCGATGAACATCGAGTGGTACATCGTCCTCTCGTCTCTGCTCTTCGCAGTAGGAGCGATGGGCATCCTCACCAGGCGCAGCCCGATCGTGATCCTGCTCTGCCTCGAGCTCATGCTCAACGCCGGCAACCTCGCCCTGGTCGCCTTCAGCCGCATGGTCGGCAACCAGGAGGGTCAAGTCTTCGCGATCGTCGTCATGGTCGTCGCGGCCTGCGAGGTCGTGATCGGGCTCGGCCTGATCGTCGCGATCTTCAGGCGCAAGCTGCCGCTCGACGTCGATGAGCTGACGGAGCTGCGCGGATGAGCGCCACCGCCTGGGCCTGGCTGGTCCTGCTCCTCCCGCTGCTCGGCTCGATCGTGATCGGGCTCGGCTACCGGGCGATCCCCGCCAGAGTCGCCGGGGTCATCGGCACGGCCGCAATCGGCCTCGCCTTCCTCTGCGGCCTCTGCGCCTTGTGCTGCCTGCTCGGCGAAGACCCCGAGGCACGCCACCACGCCTCCTCGCTCTGGGACTACGCCTCGGTCGCCGGCCTCGACATCAAGCTCGGCATCTTCGTCGACCCGCTCTCGGTCTTCATGGTCCTGATCGTCACCGGCGTCTCGACCCTGATCCACCTCTACTCGTTCGGCTACATGCAGTCCGACGAGGGCTATCACCGCTTCTTCAGCTACCTCAACTTCTTCGTCTTCTCGATGCTGCTGCTGGTCCTCGCCGGCAACTTCGTCCTGCTGATCGTCGGCTGGGCCTTCGTCGGCTTCGCCTCCTACGCGCTGATCAGCTTCTGGTACAGGCGCCAAACCGCGACCAGGGCCGGGATGAAGGCCTTCGTGATCAACGTCATCGGCGACATCGGCCTCGTCCTCGCCGCCTTCCTGATCTTCCGCGAACTGGGGACCTTCGACTACGAGTCTGTCTTCGCCAAGGCCCCGGAGGTCTTCAGCACCAACGAGTGGACGATCACCGCGATCTGCCTGCTGCTCCTCGTCGGCGCCTTCGCCAAGTCGGCACAGCTCCCGTTCCACACCTGGCTGCCCGACGCGATGGAGGGCCCGACCCCGGTCTCCTCGCTGATCCACGCGGCAACGATGGTCACGGCCGGCGTCTACCTGATCGCCCGCACCCACGTCCTCTTCGCGCTCGCCCCGACCGCCGCCGACATCGCCGCCTTCGTCGGCCTGGCGACGCTGCTGGTCGCGGCGACGATTGCCCTGGTGATGACCGACCTGAAGCGGGCGATCGCCTACTCGACGATGAGCCAGATCGGCTACATGGTCGTCGGCGTCTCGATCGGCGCCTACAGCGCCGGCATGTTCCACCTGATGACGCACGCCTTCTTCAAGGCGCTGCTCTTCATGGCGGCCGGCTCGATCATCGCCGCGATGGCCAACGAGCAGAACATCGACCGGATGAGCGGCTTCGGCAGGGCGATGCGCTTCACCGCGATCACGATGCTCTGCGGCGGCCTCGCCCTCGCCGCCTTCCCCGGCACCTCGGGCTTCTTCTCCAAGGACGAGATCCTCGCCTACGCGACAGCGCGCGGCGGCATGTACCTGATCTTCACCGTGCTCGGCTACTTCGGCGCCCTGCTGACCGCGATCTACACCTTCCGGCTGATCTTCCGCGTCCTTCCCGGCAAGCCCTGCCCCGAGGCAGAGGAGCTGATCGATACCGGCCACGTCCATCATGCCCACCCCTTCAACCCGGCGACGGGCGAAGAGGAGGACACCGAGGTCGGCTTCCCCGGCGCCGAGCACCACATCGCCGAGCGGTCGGCCTCGATGCGGATCGCGATGGCGGTGCTCGCCTTCGGCGCCCTCTTCGCCGGGCTGGTCCAGGTCCCGGGCGTCGACCACGTGGTGGGCTCCTTCCTCGACCCGGTCTTCGAGGGCCTCGTCCTCAGCCACGTGCATCCCTCGGTGGGGGCCGAGTGGTTCGGCCTGGCGATCGGCGCGGCGATCTCCCTGGCCGGGATCGGCATCGCCTACTACCTCTACGTGGCGCGCCCCGAGACGCCCGCCGCCCTGCAACGGCGCTTCTCCGCCCTGCACACCTTCCTCTACAACAAGTGGTACTTCGACGAGGCGATCGACTTCCTCGTCGTGCGCCCGGCGCTGGCGATCGGCCGCTTCGCCAACCGCACCTTTGAGCGGGTGGTCGTCGACGGGCTCGTCCGCGGCACCGAGGACGTCGTCAGCGCGGGCGGCCGCGTCGTCCGCGTCGTGCAGAGCGGCTTCGTCCGCGGCTACGCCCTGCTCCTGCTCGCCGGCTTCGCCGGGCTCGCCCTCTACTTCCTGATCGTCAGCTCATGACCAACTCGCTGCTCTGGACACCGCTCGTCTTCGGCCTGCTCGGCCTCGTCGTGCCGCGGCGCCTCACCGGCTGGTGGGCGACGCTGGGAACCGCGGTGACGCTCGGCCTGGCGGTCGCTCTGCTCGCCGGCTTCGACTCCGGCGCCTCAGGGCTGCAGGACACGGTCGACGTCAACTGGATCCCCGGCCTCGGGGTCGACTACAGCCTCGGCGTCGACGGGCTGAACCTCTTCCTGATCCTGCTGACGGCGGTGCTCTGGACAGCCGGGACGGCCTTCGCCGCCTTCCGCGAGCAGGAGCGCCCACACCTCTTCTTCCTGATGATGCTGCTCGGCGAGACCGCGACCCTGGGCGCCTTCCTGGCCCAGGACCTGCTCCTCTTCGTCCTCTTCTTCGACCTGATGCTGGTGCCGTTCTACTTCCTCTTCGGCGCCTGGGGCAGCGACCGCGAGGACGGTCCGACTGCAGCGGCAGCGACGCTGAAGATGATCGTCTACACGCTGATCGGCTCGCTGCTGATGCTGGTCGCGGCGATCGCCACCGCGATCATCGCCGCCGACGGCGGCCAGATCAGCTTCTCGATCGCCGAGCTCGCCCAACAGCCGCTGGCCGAGGGCAGTCAGCGCTGGATCTTCTGGTTCTTCGCCGCCGCCTTCCTGGTCAAGATGCCCGCCTTCCTCCTGCACGGCTGGATGCCCGATGCCTACCGGGCCGCGCCGCTGCCGGTGCTGGCGGTCTTCTCCGGGGTCCTGGCCAAGGTCGGCGCCTACGGCTTCCTGCGCGTCGTGCTACCGCTCTTCCCCGACGCGACCGTCGAATTCCAGGAGGTCGTGCTGGTGATCGCCCTCGCCTCGATCCTCTACGGCTCGGTGATGGCCTTCACCCAGACCAACGTGAGGCTGATCGCCGGCTACTCGTCGGTGGCGCAGCTCGGCTTCATCACCGCCGGCATCTTCGCCCTCAGCGCCGACGGGGCCGACGGGGCCGTCCTGCAGATGGTCAACCACGGGCTGGTCGTCGCGCCGCTGCTGGTGATCGTCGCGATCCTCGCCGAGCGCTCCGGGACGGAGGACCTGACGAAGATGGGCGGGATGGCGATGAAGGCTCCCGTACTCGCTGCCCTCTTCCTGATCGTCACTCTCGCCACGCTGGCAATGCCAGGGTCAGCGAATTTCGTCGGCGAGTTCTACATCCTCAACGGCCTCTTCGACTCGAAGATCGTCTTCGCGATCGTCGCGATCTCCGGCGTGGCGATGAGCGCGTACTACGCGCTGCGCCTCTACCAGCGGACGATGCACAACCGCCGGCCCGACGGCATCGAATCGCGTGAGATCGGCTGGCGTGACGGGATCGTCCTAGCGCCCCTCGTCCTCTGCATCCTGGGGTTGGCGCTGTACCCCCAGCTGATCCTGAGTCGAACCGAGGGCTCGGTGTCACAGGCTGTCGCGGCAGTGAAAGGGCCGTCGGGGGGGTCTCCCAAAACACTCAGCGGGTCGCGCCCCTGGCCCACTGGGGCGACAACCCCTCGGCTGCGCGAACCCGCGTTTTGGGAGACCCCCCCGACGGCCCATCCCCGCCAGGAAACAACGGAACAGTGAACTTCCACGCCCCCCACATCGACTACGCCGCGCTCTCGCCGGTCCTGGCGCTCACCGCCGGGCTCTGCGTCGTCCTGCTCACCGCGGTGTTCAAGCCGCTGCGCCGGACGGCGCCTGGGCTGACGCTCCTTGTCCTGGCGACTACGGCCGGGCTGTTGATCTGGCAGTGGGACGAGTCGACCAGTCTCGTCGCCGGCGCCCTGCGCCTCGACAACCTCGCGATCGCGATCTCGCTGATCGCGATCCTCACCGCCTCCTTCGCGGTCCTCTTCTCGGTCCGCGAGCCCGCCGCCGAGCAGGTCGGCTCGGGCGAGTACCACGCGCTGCTGCTCGGCTCGGTCCTGGGCATGGTCCTGCTCGCACAGGCCCAGAACCTGGTCTCCTTCTTCGTTGCGATCGAGACCCTCTCGATCCCGCTCTACATCCTCTGCGCCGCCAACATGCGGCGCGAGCGCTCGCTCGAGTCGGGGCTGAAGTACCTGATCGTCGGCTCGCTCGGCTCCGCGACCCTGCTTTACGGGATGGCCTTCCTCTACGGCGGCTCCGGCTCGACCGGCTTCGCCGGGATCGCCGAAGGCATCGTCAACGGACCGTCCAACGACGCTCTGATCCTCGTCGGCATCGGCCTCACCGCGGTCGGGCTGGCCTTCAAGACCTCGGTCGCGCCCTTCCACCAGTGGACGCCGGACGTCTACGAGGGCGCTCCGACCCCGATCACAGCCTTCATGGCGGTGGCGACCAAGGCCGCGGCCTTCGCCGTCTTCGTCCGCTTCTTCCTCGTCGCCCTCAACGTCGAGGCGAGCGAGTGGCAGCCGGCGCTCGCCGTGCTCGCCGCGATCTCGATCGTCGTCGGCAACGTCGGCGCGCTCAAACAGGACTCGCTCAAGCGCCTGCTCGGCTACTCCGGCATCGCCCAGGCCGGCTACATCCTCGGCGGCCTCGTCGTCGCCGACAGCGCCGGCGTCGCCGCCCTCGTCTTCTACCTCTCCGGCTACGCCTTCATGAACCTCGCCGCCTTCGCCGTGATCGTCGCCCGCGAGCGCGAGACTCCCTACGGCGACGACATCCGCGCCGTGCAGGGCTTGGGCGCCGAGCGACCCCAACTCGCCTGGCCGCTGACGATCTCGATGCTCGGCCTCGCCGGGCTGCCGGCGACGGTCGGCTTCATCGGCAAGCTCTACCTGATCGAGGCCCTGGTCGAAGGCGACTACACCTGGCTCGCGGTCTTCATCGCCGTCGGCACGATGATCTCGCTCGCCTACTACCTGCGGGTGGTGGCGGCGATGTGGATGCGGCCCGGCGGCGAAGCAGCGGGGGCGGCACCCGCGATCGCCGGCGCCTCTCCCGAGGCCGACCCGATCGACCCCGACGCAGGCCGCCGCATCTACCTCGTCGCGCCGGCCCTGCTCGCAGCCGCGGCCGTCGTCTTCTTCGGCGTCATCCCCCAGCCGCTGGTCGAGTTCGCACAGCACGCGGGCCTCTCGCTTTTCGGGCACTAGAGGGACTGCTCAGCGGGTAAATAGGATCGGCCGGCAATGAAGGTCCGGCTATATGGCCTCCCGGGGTCGCACCCGACGATGGCGGCGCAGGCGATGCTCGAGTACAAGGGCATCGAGTTCAGCCGGGTAGACCTCGTCCCCTTCCTCGCGAAAGTCGTCCTGCGCCGACCGCTCGGCTTCCCGAGGAACACCGTGCCGGCGATCACGATCGACGGCCGCAGGGTCCAGGGGTCGCGCGAGATCGCACGCGAGATCGACCGGCTGCAAACCGAGCCGCCGCTGTTCCCCGCCGGGCCTGAGAAGCGCACCGCGGTGGAGGAAGCCGAGCGCTGGGGCGAGGAGGAGCTCCAGCACCCGGTGCGCCAGATCGTGCTCTGGGCGACGCACGCCAACGGAGCCTCGACCCGCAGCTACATGGATGACTCGAGGATGGGGGTGCCGATCGGCCTCGCCGCCCGCCTCACCCCGCCCTTCGTCGCTGCGGGGGTGCGCGTCAACGAGGCAAGCGACGAGGTCGTCCGGGCCAACCTCGCCGGGCTCGACGGCGCTCTGCAGAAGGTCGACGAGTGGATCGCGGCCGGCGTGCTCGACGGCGAGGAGCTGAACGCCGCCGACTTCCAGATCGGGGCGAGCGTGCGCCTGGCAATGACGCTCCAGGATCTGCGGCCGTCGATCGACGGCCGTCCTGCCGGCCGGCTGGCGCGCCGTGCGGTCCCCCACTTCCCCGGCGACGCGCCACCGGTCCTGCCCCCCGCCTGGCTGCAGCCGCTGCGCTCCCACAGCCCCGCCTGATGGCCGACTCCGGGCCACCAGGGGCGAACCGGGTCAGATTTTCTGGCCGACCTCGATCAGGTGGCCGTCCGGATCGCGCATGTAGCAGCGGAACTCGGTCTTGCGCTCTTCCGGGGGCGCCAGGAACTCGGCCCCCCGGGCGCTCCACTCCGCGTAGACGGCCTTGATGTCTGCGACGCGGATGTTGAGGAAGCTGTTGATGCGATCGGGGTCGGTGGGCGCCTCGAGTGTGACGGTCGGCTTGTCCTCGGTGGGGCCACCGCCCACGTTGATGATGATCCAACTGTTGGCAAGCGCCACGCATGACGGCTCGCCGGTGCGGACGGTCTCGCCACCGAGCACGTCGGCGTAGAAGCGGCGCGAGCGCTCGACGTCGGCGGAGACGATGAAGTGGGTCAGCACGATCCCTTCATCGGGTGCGGGGAACTCGGCCATGCGGGACCTCCTAGGGGTTGACTCGCCGATTCTCCCAGCAAGCAAGTCCCCTGGCGCTTGCACGCCAAGCGCCGATCGGGAACTATGGTGGGCCGAGCTGGAAACCTAGGAGGAGGAGACGCAGTGGAGCCAGTCGAGACCGTGCCGGCCGAGGCGAGCCCCAAGCCCGAGGCCCTGTCCGCCGCGACGATGTGCGAGGCGTTTCAGATCACCGCCGCCGAGTGGGCGGACAGCCCTGCGCTGCGCTTGAAGGACAGCGACTACGAGGCGAGCTTCGCCGAGTACGCGGAGGCGGTGCGCAGGCGGGCGGCTGGACTGGCGGCACTGGGGGTCAAGCGCGGCGACACGGTCGGCTTCATGCTGGCCAACCGGCCCGCCCTGCACCTGACCGACTGCGCGGCGATGCACCTCGGCGCCACCTGCTTCTCGCTCTACAACACCTCCTCCCCCGAGCAGATCGAGTACGTGGTGACGGACGCCGCCAACCGGGTTCTGGTCACCGAGCAGGCGTTCCTCGAGTCCGTGCTGAAGGTGCGTGAGCAGGTCGACAGCCTCGAGCACATCGTGGTCATCGACGGCGAGGCGCCCGAGGGGACGATCTCGGTCGAGGAGTTGGAGGCGATGGGCGACCCCGGTTTCGACTTCGAAGCCGCCTGGCGCGCCGTGCAGCCTGACGACGTGCTCTGCCTGATCTACACCTCGGGCACCACAGGCCCGCCCAAGGGGGTGCAGCTCACCCACGCCAACATGCTCGCCGTCTGGCGCGCCACCCACGAGGTGCGCCCGGTCAAGCCGGGCGGGCGCGGCATCTCCTTCCTCCCCACCGCCCACATCGCCGACCGCTGGGCAGGGCTCTACGCGCAGATGATCTACGGCTCGACAGTGTACTGCTGTCCCAACCCCCGCGAGATGGTCGTCTACTCGATGGAGGTCAGGCCGACCGCCTGGGGCGGGGTGCCGCGCATCTGGGAGAAGCTGAAGGCAGCACTCGAGGCGGGGATGGCGGCCGAGCAGGATGCCGAGAAACGCAAGGCCACCGAGTGGGCGATGGAGATCGGGCGGCGCAAGGTGGCCGCCTACATGGACGGCGGGGTCCCCGACGACCTGCGGGCCGAATGGGAGAAAGCCGACGCGCTGGTCTTCTCCAAGATCCGCGAGGCGCTGGGCCTCGACGAGGTCGAATCGTTCATCGTCGGCGCTGCCCCGACGCCACCCGAGGTGCTCGAGTTCTTCCTCGCGATGGGGATCGAGATCTGCGAGACCTGGGGCATGTCGGAGACCAGCGCGGTCACGACCCTCAACCCGCCAGGCGGGATCCGGCCGGGCACGGTCGGGCCGCCGGTCCCCGGAGTCGAGGTGAAGCTGGCCGAGGACGGCGAGGTGATGGTGCGCGGCCCGCAGGTGATGCCCGGCTACCGCAACCTGCCGGAGAAGACGGCCGAGACCTTCACCGAGGACGGCTGGCTGTTGACCGGCGACGTCGGCGAATTCGACGAGCAGGGCTACCTGAAGATCGTCGACCGCAAGAAGGAGCTGATCATCAACGCGGGGGGCAAGAACATGTCGCCGGCCAACATCGAGGCGAAGCTGAAGGCCGCCTCGACCCTGATCGCCCAGGCGGTGGCGATCGGCGACAGCCGCCCCTACAACGTGGCGCTGATCACCCTCGACCTCGAAACGCTGGCGATGCGGGGAGCGGTGGAGGACGACCCGGCGATCGCCGAGGAGGTCGCCACTGCGGTCGAGGAAGCCAACCAGCGCCTCTCCCGGGTCGAGCAGATCAAGCGCTTCAAGATCATCCCCGGCGAGTGGGAGCCGGGCGGCGAGGAGCTGACGCCAACGATGAAGTTGAAGCGGCGGCCGATCGAGCGCAAGTACGAAGCGGAGATCGAGGCGCTGTACTCCGCTGACTGACGGCTCTGGCGCGGCGGGTCCTGTCGCCGCAGGGGACCCACCGCCCCCTCCGGTCGCTAAAGCGTCCTCGGGGGCGGTTCCCCCTACGACGCCACCCCCCGCGAGAAGCGGATTTAACAGCCGAGCCCAGAGTCGGAAAGCTTCTCCCAAGCTCCCGAGAGGCCGTTTGAAGATGCGTTGCCGCAGCAGACTCGGGTAGGAGCTTTTCGACTCTGGGGCGCTGTTCGCGTTTCCGAAGCTTTCGCTTCTCCGCGGGTGGCGTCGGGGGTGGGGGGTGTCTGCGCCGCGCGTAGGCTGCTGAGGGCGGGGCCTCATAGCTCATCCCGCAATGTCCCTCTGCCCGAAGCAGCGCGAAGCGCAAGCAGGGCACCCCCCACCCCCGGCGACAGGACCCGCGGCCAACAGCACCCAAACTGAAAAGGTCCCGCGATCGGGGTCCTGCTGACAACTGCGGCGATCGTGGTTGCTGTCGCCATCGGCGTCGGCGCGGAGAAGCGCTGGCCGGCGGGAGCCGCTCAGGCGGCGCGGCGGTCGCTGACGCTGACGCTCTACGTGCTGCTGCCGCCGGTGATCTTCTTCAACATCGCCGCCAGCTCGATCGACGTCGACCACGGGATCGGGTTGGCGCTGGGCATCGTCGCGTCTTCACTCGGAGCGCTGCTGGCCTGGTGGGTGGCGAGCCGAGTGCTGAAGCTGGCCCGCTTCCAGGTCGGCGCCGTGGTCTGCTGCGTGCTCAGCGTCAACACCGGCTACCTCGGCTACCCGCTGACGGTGGCGCTGCTCGGCCGCGAGGAGCTCTCCACCGCCGTCCTCTACGACGTGCTCGTCACCGGCCCCTGCCTGCTGCTCGGCGCCTTCGCCGTCGGCGCCGCCTTCGGCACCAAGGCCGGAGAAACCCCGCGCCAGCGCGTGGGCGCCTTCTTCACCCGCAACCCACCGCTCTACGCGGCGATCCTCGGCCTGCTCGCACCCGAGGCGCTGGCGCCCGACGTCCTCGTCGACGTCTCCCAGGCCCTGATCGTGGCGATCCTGCCGATCGGCTTCTTCGCCGTCGGCGCGACCCTGGCCGAGAACGCCGAGCACGGCGAGCTGCCGATGCCACCGCCGATGACCCGTCCCGTGGCGCTGGCGATCGGCACCCGCCTGGCCGTCGTGCCCGCCCTGTTGATGCTGCTCGCAGCGCCGCTGATCGACCTCCCCGCCGCCTACCGCCTGCTCTCGGCGATGCCGTCGGGACTCAACTCACTGGTCATCGCCCACGCCTACGGCCTCGACATGGAGATCACCGCCGAGGCCGTCACCTGGTCGACCGCGATAGTCGTCGGCGCCTCACTGGTCTCGCTGCTGCTCTGATCCAAGGGACGACTCCCTTGGGGCAGGCTCCTATCCTGTGTCCCATGACCGAGTTCCCGACCGTGCGAGTCGCCGCGATCCAGGCCACGCCGGTGATTCTCGACGCCGAGGCGACGATCGAGAAGGCGGTCGGCCTGCTGGAGAAGGCCGCTGCGGAGGGAGTCCAGCTGGCCGTCTTCCCCGAGACCTTCGTGCCCCTCTATCCCTCCGGCGTCTGGGCGAAGGACGCCGCCTCGTTCGCCGGCTGGGACGAGTTCTGGGAGCAGCTCTGGGCAAACTCGGTTGAGATTCCCGGCCCGCTCATCGATCGCCTGGCCTCGGTGTGTGCCGCGAAGGACATGCATTGCGCGATCGGCGTCAACGAGCGTGAGCTGCAGCGGCCGGGGTCCCTCTACAACACGGTCGTGCTGATCGGCCCCGAGGGCCTGGTCTGGCGACACCGAAAGTTGATGCCCACCCAGCACGAGCGTCTCTTCCACGGAGTCGGCGCCGGCGACGATCTCGAGGTTGCGCAAACCCCGCTCGGGCGGATCGGCGGGCTGATCTGCTGGGAGAACCGGATGCCGCTCGCCCGCTACGCCGTCTACCAGAGCGGGCCGCAGATTTGGCTCGCTCCCACCGCCGACGACAGCGACGGGTGGCTGGCGAGCATGCGCCACATAGCGATCGAGTCCGGTGCCTTCGTCGTATCGGCGCCGCAGTACATCCCGGCAGCGGCGTTTCCGGACGACTTTCCGGCACCGCTGCCGCAGGGCAAGGACGTCTTCGGCAACGGCGGTGCGGCAATCGTCGAGCCGGCCGCGGGAAAGGTGATCGCGGGCCCCCTCTACGGCGAGGAGGGGATCGTCGCCGCCGACTGCGACCTGCGCATCGGTCTCCACGCCAAGCGCTGGTTCGACTCCGCCGGGCACTACAGCCGCGAGGACGTGCTGGCACCGCAAGTGCGCGATGCCTGATGCTCCACCACGCGACACTTGAGGTAATGCCCGCCGAGCTCGGCCGTGCGGCCGAGTTCTGGGTCATGGTCGGCTTCGCCCGGGTCAGGCCGCCGGTGGACCTCGCCACCGAGTTCACCTGGTTCGAGCGCGGAGGCACGCAGATCCACCTGAAGCACGCCGAATCGCCGACGCCAGGCGCCGGCCACATCGCGATAGTCGTGCCTGACTTCGAGCGGACGCTGGAACGCCTGCGGGACAGCGGCTTCGAGGTCGTCGACAAGCGCGAACGCTGGGACTCCCGGCGTGCCGGGGCGATCGCACCCGGCGGCCACCAGGTCGAGCTGATGGCCGCGTCTCCAGAACGTTCGGCCTGAGCGTCGCGCTGCAATCCCGGGCTGGTCACTCCAGCCGAAGGCCCCCGTTGTACCGTTTGCGCGTGGCAACCAAGAAACCGACCGGGAACTGGACACCCGAGGGCAAGGCCGAGAGCGCTGCCCTGCGTCGCGACTACCTGGAGCTGACTCCGGCGCAACGCGTGGAGCAGGTCTTCGAGCTGTCCCGGTTCATGTCGCACGTTGCCGAGGCGGGCCGCCGCCAGCGCGGTGGCTGAGCTCGACATCCAGGGAATTCTCGAGGCCCTCGCTGAGGAAGGCGTGGATTTCCTCGTCATCGGCGGGGTGGCTGTCGGCTTCCATGGCTATGTCCGCGCAACCAAGGATGTCGACGTGGTGCCGGCACCTGACGGGGGCAACTTGGAGCGCCTCGCCCGCGTCCTACGAAGGTTGGATGCGGAGATCGAGGGAGCCCAGGAGTTCGAGGGCGAGGAGCTTCCCGATCCGCTCGACCCCGACGCTCTCGCCCTCGGCGGCAACTGGGTGTTGCGCACGCGCCTCGGCCGGTTCGACGTGATGCAGTGGATCGGAGACGAAGCCCTGTGGGCGAAGCTCGCACCCGGTGCTATCGCGACCGAGATTGGTGGACTGAGCGTGAAGATGGTGGGTTACGAGGACCTCGTCGCGCTGAAGCAGCAGGCGGGACGGCCCGAGGATCTCGCAGACCTACAGCGATTGCGACGGGCGCGCGGCGAAAAGCCATAGCTGTGCCGCCCGCGTGGAGGGCTCGTCGATTTGCCAGCCAACCGCCCGGCTACGATGCGCCGGTGCGCTACCCGGTCGAGGACTTCACCGCTGAGGAGCGGGCGCTGCTCGCCCCTCACTTCACCAACCTGGACCGGCCCGTGTTCGCGCTGGTCAACCTGCCCGAGACCGTGAAGGGGGCGCTTTTTGCCCGCTATTCGCGTTATTCAGGGACGGTGCGGCGACTCTACCTGGAGGAGTTCGCGGAGGATGCGGCGGCTGGGACGCGGCCCTTTGACGGGGCCGAGGGCGAGCGCGCGGCGGGGCTCTACGAGCGCGTCTTCGTCGGCTACGGCGACGACTCGATCGCCCAGGTGGGCGGCGCCCACGTCGCCTGCGAGTTCGTCTCCAACATCCTCACCAAGCAGCTGCAGCGCGGGCGCCTCGCCGCCTACCTGGAGCAGTCGACCCGCTACATCCCCTACGACGTGCCGCTGCCGGAAGGCGGCTATCGCTACTACCGCGGCGATGACCTCGGACCCGGGTTCGCCACCGCGATGGACGAGCTCTTCGCGATCTACTCGCGCTCGCTGGTGCGGGTCGAGGAGTGGGCCGCGCAGCGCTGGCCCTGCGGGGAAGGCGAACCGGAGGGTCCCTGGCGGCGCTCGATCAAGGCCAAGGCACTCGACCTCCTGCGCGGCCTGCTCCCCGCGGCGACACTCAGCCATGTCGGCATCTACGCCTCCGGCCAGGCCTACGAGCAGCTGATCCTGAGGCTGATGGCCTCGCCCTTGCCCGAGGCGCGCGAGTACGGCGGCATGATCCTGGAGGAGCTGAAGCAGGTGATGCCGAGCTTCGTATCGCGGGTCGAGCGGCCCGACCGCGGCGGCGAGTGGATCGGCTACCTGCAGCAGCGCCGCGAGCGCACCGAGCAGTGGGTCTCGCGACTTGGCCTCGACCGGCGCGACGCCGGCGAGGCGACGCCCTCGGTCGAGCTGGTCCACGTCGACGGCAGCGAAGAGGACCTGCTCGCTTCCTGCCTCTTCGAGTCGGCCGCGGTGCCGGAGACCGAGATCCTCGCCCGCATCGACGTGCTCGACCGAAGCGAGCGGGCCGAGCTGCTCGGCGCGATGGTGGGCGAGCGGCGCAACCGCCGCCACCGCCCCGGCCGCGGCTTCGAGGCGCTCCGCTACCGCTTCGAGATCGTCTCCGACTACGGAGCCTTCCGCGACCTACAGCGCCACCGCATGCTGACCTGCCAGTGGCAGCGACTGGGGCCGGACCTCGGTGCCGGAGTGCCCGAGGAGGTGCGCGAAGCCGGTGCCGGAGGCGAGTTCGAGCGGGCGCTGGAGATCTCGCGCGGAGAGTACGAGCGGCTCGTCGCCGCCGGCATGCCCGAGCAGGCGCCGTACGCGCTCAGCCTCGCCTACCGGCTCCGTTACACGCTCGACCTCAACGCGCGTGAGGCGATGCACCTGATCGAGCTGCGCTCCGGCCGCGAGGGCCACCCGACCTACCGCGCGGTAGCCCAGGCGATGCACGAGCGGATCGCCGCCATACATCCAGGCGTCGCCGGAGCGATGAGCTTCGTCGACACCTCACAGGAGCCTCGCCTGGAGCGGATCCTCAGCGAGATCCGCACCCAGCGCAAGCGCGCTGCGGCCGCTACTCCGCCGGATCCCCGGGCTTAGGCCCGAGTTCGTCGGCGGCCTTCTCCCCCGGTGTCGGCCAGGGGATCGCTTCGCCGGCCGCCCAGGCCGGGGGTCTGCCTCCCGGCACCCAGCCGGCGGCCAGGAGGGCGAAGTAGAGGAACCAGAGCAGGGTGAACTGGATCAACAACAGCAGGGCGGCGATGCCGAGCGCCATCCCGAGCGAGCCCCAGAAGCGGGTCAGCAGGCCGGTTCGCATCGCCCAGAGGCAGCTGTAGGCGAGAGCAAAGGCGAGGCCGAGCCGGCCGCCGAGGCTGAGGCCGGTGGCGAGGCCGCGAGCGCCGGCATCGGCGACCGCGTTGGTGGCAGCGTCGTCTTCGACCTTTTCGGACGCGCACTCGCCGACGGCAGCGCGGCCGCTGCCGAAGTCTTCGCGGAACCGGGCCTTGTCGTCGCCGCGGTCCGAGACGCATTCCCGGGTCGCTTCCTTGACGCTGAGGTCGGCGCTCGCCTTGCCGTCGACGAATTCCTTGGCCGCCTCGTTGGTCGCGATGGCGTTGCACAGCGCTCCCCCGGCGAGGAAGAGCGGTGCGGCGACGACAAGGCCGATCAGCTGCGGGCGCACCCGCTCACTGCGGGCCTGGGCGGCACGAAAGAGGAACACCAGGGGGAACACGAGCAGGGCAAGCCCAACCGCCTGGAGGATGCTGGAGAAGACGATGTCGGAGTGGTGCGCGTCAGCCGCGCGCAGGATCTCAGCTTCGCCGTCGCCGCTGACCGAGCTGACCACGATCGTGGACACGATCAGCATCGCAAGCGCGGCGAAGGTTGCCAGGGCGACGGGCATCGCCCAGCGCCGCTCGCGCTCCAGGATGGCCTCCCTGCTCGGCTGCGCGTCCACTCAGCCGCGCTCGTGGAAGTAGAACTGCGGCAGGGCGCCTTCGATGACCTCCGCGGTCATCTTCTGCGCGACCTCGAGGTTTCCCGTGCGCACGGCGATGTCGTCGAGCGTGACGATGCCGGCGAGCCTATCCGCATCGATGACCGGAAGGCGACGCACCCGGTGGCGGACCATCAACGCCGCCGCCTCGTCGAGCTCCATCGCCGGCTCGCCGCAGACCAGCGGCCGCGAGGCGTACTCGGCCACCGGCTCGGCGCCGTCGACCCCCTCGGCGAAGACGCGCAGGGCCAGATCGCGGTCGGTGACCATCGCCACCGGCGAGCCGGCAGGATCGACCAGAACCACCGAGCCGACCCGGTGCTCGCGCATCTGCCGGGCGACCGAAACCGCGCTCGCATCGGGCGAAGCGGTGACGACGCCGGCGGTCATGATCTCGCTCAGCTGCACTGCGACGTACGCTACCGGCGATGAGTGCAGAGCGAGCGACCGCGGATGGGCGCCGGCACACCCCCGTGGTGCCCCTCGAGGCGGGCGCCGGGCCCGAGAACCCGCCCTGCCCCGCCTGCGGCGAGCCGCTCTTCGGCTGGATCGATGCGCGGCCTGGCCTGGCGGGTCCGGTGAGCCGCTGCGAGAGCTGCGGCCTCGGCGCGGTCGGCGCTGCCGGGGGAGCCGAGGAGGCGCTGGAGGCGCTCGACCGGGTGCGCGACGGGGAGACGATCCGGATCGCCAACCGGGCCGGCTTCTCGGCCTGGATCGGCGGCGCCGGCTGGGCGGGGCTGGAGCCGGGCAGCCGCTACCTGTTCACGCCGGAGTCGGTACGCAGGCTCGTCGCCAACCGCGACCAGGTCGTCTCCGGGACCCGCTGGTCACCAGGCCACGGCATAGCGACGATGTGGCAAACGATCCTCAACGGCTTCACCTTCGGCCGCAACCTAGCCCTAGCCCGCCTCCGCCGCACCGAAGCAGTCCACGCCGAGCCCCCCTGGCAGCGCCGCCTGGACGCCCTAATCACCGTAGTAGTCGCGATCCCCGCATTGATGGTCGCCGTCCCACTAGAGCTAACGGCCGCAGCCACGAGGCGCGGCAGCACGATCTCGCTGCACGTAGAGCTGCTCTAGAGGCGGGGGCGGGGAGCCCCTCGGACGGGCGGATACTCAAAATGCCGGGCTAATTAGCCCGGCATTTGGACGGCCGAGGGGCTCCCCGCCCCCGCCGCCCTCTAGGACAGACCCTCCCGAGCCTCGCGAACGAGAGTCACCGACTCGGGGAAAAGGACGCGGATCGCATCGCGGACCTGCATCGCCTGCTCGTCGGGGCTGCCGGAGAGATCGAGGCGACCGATCGAGGCGACCGTCATCTCGACCGCGAGCTTGATCGCGTTGTCGGCCCAGGCGACGCGCTGGGAGGACTGCATCTGCTCGGAGAGCTCCTCCATGCGGGCGCGAAACTCGTCCGGGTCGCCGAAGAGATTGAAGGGGCTGCCCTCCACCTGTCACATGAAAGCAGAGACCCAGAGGCGGCACGGTCCCGTGACGTTTTGCGCGCCACGCGCGCGCTCGACCGCCCTAGCGTCGGCGCCATGCATTGCGAGCGGGAAGCGGAGAGGGGATCGGCGAGCGTCGAGCACGCCGGCTTGGTCGCGCTCGTCTCGCTTCTCCTGCTCGCCGCCATCGCCGCCGTCGCCGCGGGGGGCGAGGTGGACGCCGGCCGCGAGCTCGCCGGCACGATCGGCAAACGGATCGCCTGCGGTCCCCGCCTCCCCGGCGCCTGCCGCCACCACCCGCTGGTCCCCGCCTACGGCTGGCCACTGGCGCGCCTGGCCCGAGCGCTGGCGCCGGTGCCGGATGCCAGGACAGGGCCCTCCGGCCTGCCGCTGGTCCCGGTCGACTTCCGCCGCTGCCGGCGCGAGAGCTGCGCCGTCGCGGCGGGGCCGCACCTGACCGCCTCCGGGCGCCGCACCACCGCCTTCACCCAGGTCGCCGACCGCCGCCGCTCGCTCGGCTGGGTCGAGCTGACCTACTGGCTCTACCGCCCCGGCCTCGGGTGGGAAGGCGTCGTCCGCCGCGCCGGCCAGGCCCAGATCGACGCGGCAGCCGGCATCCAGGTCCTGCTCGAGGACGACCCGGCCCTGGTCCCGCTGGAGACCCTCCCCGGCCGCAACCACTACGAGTTCCCCGCCTACGAACGGCCGCCCTGGCAGTGGCGGGTCGACGGCCTCTATCCAGGCTGGTCGAGCTGATTTGCGATGTGGCCACTTGGCGCTAGAATGTGGCTACATGAACGAGACCGTGGGCATACGCGAGTTGAAGAACGACATCAGCCGGATCATCGAGCGGGTGGAGAAAGGCGAGGCGATCACCGTCACCCGGCGCGGCAAGCCGGTGGCGACAATCGTCTCCTCGACTATCTCACCAGGCCTGGCGAGGCTGATCGCCAACGGAACGGTTCGGCCGGGCAACGGCAAGCGCCGCCCTCGGAAACCGGGGGTGAAGCTCCGCGGACCCGGTCCGACAGCCGCGGACTACGTCTCCGAAGGCCGTCGCTGAGCCTCTACCTCGATACGAGCGCGCTGGTCAAGCTGCTCGTCGACGAGCCGGACAGCGACCTCGCCAACCAGGCCTACGACGACTTTCCAGCGGCCTCGACGAATGCCATCGCCCGCATCGAGGCGACATCGGCCCTGGCCAGGATGCGAAAGGGTGGTCGGCTGTCGGGCCAGGCACACCGAACGGCGCTTGACGACCTGGACGACCTCTGGCGTGAACTGCAGGTCCATGCCGTGACCGACACACTGATCGAGGCGGCCACCCGCGCCGCCACTGAGCACGCGCTGCGCGCCTACGACAGCCTCCACCTTGCGACCATTGCGACCTTCGGAGACGCGGAACAGGTAACGGTCGCCTGCTGGGATCGCGAGCTGCGGGAGGCGGTAGGCGAGTTCGGGTTCGCCCTGATCCCGGAACGCCTTTGAAGCGACGCTCAGAGGTCGCCGGACAAGGACGCAGGGAGCCCGAACAGCAGCGCTATTCGGGCGACTGAGGACGCAGCATGGCGGCATCTGAGGCCGCCTCGTCCTGGGCCTGTTTGATCAGCCCCCGCCAGTCCGTGGTCCTGAACACCAGCAGGATCGCCGCGAAGCCGAGCACGACCGACCAGGCGGCCATCGCGATCTGGGTGCCGACCGAGTAGGAGAGGACGGCGGTACGGGAAGGTCCGTGCAGGGTCGCCACAAGCAGCGCCTGCTGGGCACCGGCGCCGCCGGGCGTGAAGGGGACGACGTTGGCGATCGCCTGCACGCTCATCACCAGCATCACGCTGCCGACCGAGCCACCGATGTTGAACGCCTCGAGGAAGAACCAGAAGGCGGCGAAGCGACAGAGCCAGCCGAGGCCCTGCCAGGCAGCGACCTCACGCAGGTAGCGGCGCGGCTGGCGCAGGATCGCGAGCCCCTGTTTGACCCGGTCCCAGAAGCGCCGCACGCGGTGGGCGAGGAGGTAGATGCCGATCGCGATCGCCGCCAGCAGCACGCCGGTGACGATCAGGAACGTCTTCGGGTGGTCCGCCCAGAAGGAGATCTCGAAGGCGGGCAGGTTCGGGATTCGGGGCAGGGGCGGCAAGAGGCCCTGGGAGATCGCGTAGAGGAGCACCAGCACCCCGACCGTGGTGTCGAAGACGGTCTGGACGAGGAAGGAGGAGGTGACCGCGGGATAGGAGGAGTGCGGGATCTGGCGCTTGACAAGGAAGACTTTGGTGACGTCGCCGGCGTGGGCGGGGACGATCGCGTTGATCCCCGCCCCGGCGAGATAGGCGGCGCTCAGGTGCGTGAAGGAGATCCGCTCGCCCGGGTAGGCGGCTCGCAGGACGTTGCGCCACGCCCAGGCGCGACAGAGCTGCATCGCGAGCAGGAAGCCGAGCGCGATCGCGAACGGCGCCCAGTCGATCTCGGAGAGATGGCGGAAGAACGCCGAGGCGGCGTTGAAGAAGGAGTTGAAGCTCGATGCGAGATCGGCGTGGGGCATCACGGCTACACTAGCCCGCTCGTGTCAGAGGCCGAGACGCAGATCCCAGCCCCCCGGGCTCCCCGCGACCCCGCCGACGATGCGATGTGCGCGCGAGCGCGCGAGCGCTACACGGCCGACCGCAAGAGCCGCCTCCGCCGCCGGCGCAAGCGCCATGCCGAGCTGCCCAACCTGATCATCATCGGCGGGCTCAAGTGCGGCACGACGAGCATCCACCATTACCTCGGCCTGCACCCCGAAATCCAGATGTCCAAGCCGAAGGAGCTCAACTTCTTCGCCCGGGAGCTGAACTGGGACCTCGGCCTCGACTGGTACGCGAGCCGCTTCGACAACCGCTTCAAGGTGCGCGGCGAGTCCTCCCCGCACTACACGAACCTGCCCCGCTTCGAGGGCGTCCCGGCGCGGATCAGGGAGCACTGCCCCGACGCCCGCCTGCTCTACATGGTGCGCGACCCGATCAAGCGCATCCTCTCGCACTGGGTGCACGCGACCGGCGCGGGCTATGAGACCGGCGACCTCGTCGAGGTCCTCTCCAACCCCGACTCCTCCTACATGAACCGCTCCAAGTACTGGATGCAGCTGCAGCCCTACTTGGAGCTGTTCGACCGCGAGCAGATCGAGATCATCACCCAGGAGGAGCTGCAGACCGAACGCGAGGAGACGATGCGCAGGGCGTTCGCCTTCGCCGGCGTCGACGAAGGCTTCACCTCCGAGCAGTTCGACCGCGAGTGGGAGAAGTCGAGCGCCAAGCAGGGCGACAAATACCAGTTCATGGAGAAGCTGATCAAGCTGCCGGGCTTCCGCTCCTTCGACCGCAACTTCGACCGCCTGCCCGAGTCGATGCGCTGGATCGTCGAGAAGGTCGTCCACGACCCCGAGAAGCCGCCCGCGCCGAAGCCGGAGCTCCCCGACGACCTCCTCGAGACGATCCGCGGCCGCTTCGGCACCGACGTCGCCGAGCTGCAGCGCTTCGCCGGTCGCGAGTTCGCCGGCTGGCACGAGTACTCCTGACCCTCCCTGTGCGGTCGCATTTTCCGCCGCATAGCGGAGGGAACTACGACCGCATCACTAGGCTCCCGGCCATGCGGCGCCTGATCCCGAATCCCGGTGAGACCACGGTCGAGGAGCAGCTCGACTCCTACCGCCCCTGGGAGCAGCCGCTCGAGGAGCGGCCGTTCGTGGCGACGAACTTCGTGGTGACGGTCGACGGGCGGGCGACGATCGGCGGTCGGTCGGGGCCGATCGGCTCCGACGCCGACACGGAGATGCTGGCTCGCCTGCGCACGCGCTTCGACGCCTTGATGATTGGAGCAGGGACGATGCGGGTAGAGCGTTATGGCAGGGCGGTCGCAAGTCAGGGTCAGCGCGAGCGCCGTGAGCGTTTGGGTCTTCCGCATGACCCGCTGATGGTGATTGTCAGCGGCCGCCTTGATCTCCCCTGGGATGCGCCCCTCTTCGCCGATGGAGGGGGTCGCGTCCTGGTTTTCACCGCGTCGGAAGCGGAACCACCGGAGACGACGACCAGCCTGCGCGTCGTCCGCCATGAGGGCGAGGTGGATCTCGCCGCCGCCCTGTGTTACCTGCGCGAGGAGCGTGGCATCCGCGCCCTGCTCTGCGAGGGCGGTCCCCACCTGCACGGCCAGCTCTGGGCCGCCGGCCTGGTAGACGAGCTCTTCCTCACCACGGCGCCGCGGATGACCGGCGGCGCCGAGGCACCCCGCATCCTCGAGGGCCAGCCCTTGCCGCAGGCGACGGAGCTGGAGCTCGCCTGGCTGCTCGAGCACGACGGCGAGCTCTTCGCCCGCTACCGCCGCGGTTAGGTCTCCGCCGGTACCGTTCGGGGCGACCAGCCCCGAGGAGAGGACCCAGTCGATGGACTTCACGCCGAGCCCCCAGGTCGAGACGCTGCGCGAGCGCATCCTCGACTTCATGGACGAGCACATCTACCCGCAGGAGCGGGAGATCATGGAGGCGCTCGACGCCGAGGTGAAACCGGGGACCGCCTACCCGAAGATCCTGGTCGAGATCCGCGAGCGAGCGAAGACGGATGGGCTCTGGAACCTCTTCATGCCCGACGAGCGCTTCGGCCCCGGGCTGACCAACTGGGAGTACGGGCTGCTCTGCGAGGAGATGGGGCGCAGCCCGGCGGCGGCGCCGATGGCCTTCAACTGCTCCGCCCCGGACACCGGCAACATGGAGATCCTCGCCGAGCACGGCAGCGACGAGCAGAAGGAGCGCTGGCTGGAGCCGCTGCTGGAGGGACGGATCCGCTCCTGCTTCTCGATGACCGAGCCCGAGGTCTCCGGCTCGGACCCGACGCTGCTGCAGGCGCGCGCCGTGCTCGACGGCGACGAGTGGGTGATCGACGGCCACAAGTGGTTCACCTCGGGCGCGGTCGGCGCCGACCTGGCGATAGCGATGGTGGTAACCGACCCCGAGGCCAACCCCTACGCGCGCGCCTCGATGATCTGCGTGCCGATCGACAACCCGGGCTTCAACCTGGTCCGGCCGATCCCGGTGATGGGCCACGACAAGGGGCCGGGCCACTGCGAGATCCGCTACGAAGAATGCCGGGTGCCCAAGGCCAACCTGCTCGGCGGCCAGGGGATGGGCTTCGTCGTCGCCCAGGACCGGCTCGGCCCCGGCCGCATCCACCACTGCATGCGGGCGATCGGCACGGCGGAGAGGGCGCTGGAGATGATGTGCAATCGCGCCAACGAGCGCCAGGCCTTCGGCGGCCCGCTGGGCGAGAAGCAGTTCGTCCAGGAGGCGATCGCCGCCTCGCGGATGGAGATCGACCAGGCTCGCCTGCTCACCCTCTACGCCGCCTGGAAGATGGACACCGAGGGCAAGCGAGCCGCCCGCCAGTCGATCTCGGCGATCAAGATCATTGCCGCCAACATCGTCATGAACGTCCTCGACCGCGCGATCCAGGTCCACGGCTCCCTGGGCATGACCGACGACACCCCTCTCGCCGCGCTCTGGCGCTTCAGCCGCATGCTGCGCCTGGCCGACGGTCCCGACGAGGTCCACAAGATGGTCCTCGCCCGCCGCGAGCTCAATCGCTGGGGAAAACGCGCCGAAGCCGAGGCAGCGGGAGAGCTGGACCCGAAGCACGCGAGGCGGGCGATCTGAGCGCTCCTTCTCGATTGGATACGACAAGAGGGCGGCCATATGGCCGCCCTCTCTCGAAACGACCCCGCAAGGGGCAGAGAATTCGTCAGGAGGTCTGGAGGATGTACCCACTCCAGCGACACTGGCCGGCATCTTTGCTGGCCCATGACTCGACTGTCCCAGCCCAAGACCTGCCACTCGGCGCCTGGGCGTTGAACTGGTCGTCGTAGCCATCTGAGTTCTGGGCGACGCCGCTGCTGCTCGCGCCAGGATCCTCGATCGTGCGTTCCGACTCGGGCGTAGCCGGTCCGATATCGCCGTCACTGTCGTCGTCTCCGCCAAATGCGGTGTGATCCTCGGTGGTGGCAAAGATGACGTTGGCCTCGAGACTGACTCCGTCGATTTGGCACTGGCCGATCAGCGAAAATGGGCCATAGGTGACCAGCGTCTTGGTCTCGCCACTGTTCGCGGTGACGATCCCGAATGGGACGAACTTCTGAAAGTTGGCTGCGTTCTGCGCGCTGGCCGCACTGGGGACCTCTCCAAGTGTCGACTCCTTGACCTTGGTGCCGGTCACCGCGTCATTTTTGATTTTCGCCTCGGTGACCGCGTTCTTCTTGATCTTCGCCGCGGTCACGGCGTTCTTCTTGAGCTTGGCGGTCGTGACCGAGTTGCTCTTGAGTTCGTTGCTGCCGATCTTCTTCGCGGCGACAGCGGTGGCGCCGCCGAGGACGAGGAAGACGGCCATCGACGACATCACGTTCGCGTACGTGAGTCGCTTGCGGAGCTTCGTCAAGGTTCTCTCCTTGCTATTGACTGAACGGGGCTCGACCAGGCTTCGCTGCGCCGTGATCGAATCCTCCTCCCGAGCGCTATTTGGCTCGGGTGACGGCGATCGCCACCGAGACGGTCGAGTCTTCGGTGCAATCGGCGTCGCCCAGCAGCTCGAGCGAGATGTCCTGCCTGACTCCGGGACTCGTCATGCCAAGAGGCGCAGTGGCACCGGTCAGCGGCCGCAGCCCGCTGGGGTCCTCCGGCGTCGGTTCGCCGGCACTGACGACGAGAAAGCCTTCAGTCATTTCGAACGCATCCCCGTTGACATAGGGCCTGACTTCAGGCGCGCAGGGTTCGGCCCCGGTCGCGGCGAGATCGTTCCCCCTCACCTCGACGCTGAGAAAGTCGACCACGCCCGCCTGAGGCGTGAAGCTGGTCGTCCCGGTGAGCGGGATCGTCTCGATCGTCAGGCCGTCAGCCGCAACCGGCCCGCCGCTCGCGGTCGCGATCACGTTCGTGCCCGCCGCGATCTTGCTCAAGTCGACAGCCTCGGATGCGATCTTCACCCCGCTTACAGAGCCGTCCTTGATCTTCACGGCCGTCACCGCGTTCTTCTTGATCTTGCGATTGGTCACCGCGTTCGCCTTGATCTTCAGCGTGGTAACGGCGTTGGCCTTCAGCTGCCTCGGGCCGACGCTGTGCCTGGGCACCTTCGCCGCGATCGCCGTGGCGCCGCCGATGACGAGGACCAAGGCAAGAGTCGATACCACGTTGGCGTACGTGAGCCGGTCGCGCATCTGCTTCACGGAACCTCCTTGGCGGCTAGGGAGCGAGCGAGCCTCTAAGGATGGCATTCTCGTCCCGCGGCTCACCCTCGACGCTTGTAGGGCGTATAAAAGAAGAAGGCCGGGCATATGCCCGGCCTTCTCTTTGCAAAGCGCGTAGCGAACTGGGTCGCTAGCCGATCGCGTGACCGCTGATCGAGCAGTCGGTGTCGAAGCCGGAGAAAGCTCCTTCCTCGACCTCGAACGTAGCCGTCACAACCGTGCCCCCAGGCTGGGCGTAGGTGAGGGTGCCCTGCACCGAGTCGAATTCGTCTTCGATCACATCGAAGGTGTCGCCGAGCTCGAATTGGTCGTTCTCGGAGTAGATCGCTACGTCCCCGCCGGTGGTGCCCCCGGCATGGATCAGCGAGTTGTCGACCGACGTCGTGGCCGTCAGCTGCGGGAAGCCACTTTCGCAACCCGCGGTGAGGGTGAGGCCGTTGAGCGAGAGGATCGTCGTCGTGGCGGTTGTTTCGTTGCTCGCGTAGAAGAACTTGCGAATGGTGCTGCCGGCGACGGTGTTTGCGTTGCCAGCATTGTTCGCGTTGTCGGCGTTGGCCGCGCTGGGCACCTGGCCAAGCGTCGACTCGTCCAGCTTGGCGCCTGTCACGGCCCCGTTCTTGATCTTGGCCGTCGTCACCGCGTTGTTCTTGATTTTCGCGGTGGTGACTGCGTTCTTCTTCAGCTGCTTGGAGCCGACGGTGTTCTTGCCAAGTGCGGCGAATGCCGTGGCGCCGCCGAGGACGAGGAAGACGGCCATCGACGACATCACGTTCGCGTACGTGAGTCGCTTGCGAATCTGCTTCACGGGATCTCCTTGAGTCGAGAGGTGCATGCGGAGCCGGATCGGCTCCCTGGCTTTGCTCTAAACGACCCTTTCAGGTCGGCTGCGAGGATGTCAAGCGCTCTGGACGGGCTGCGCTCAACTGCGCCGCTCGGCCTCGTCCGCTGCCTCGGCCAGGCGCTCGACCAAGCGGGCGAACTCTTCTATGCCGGGGTCGACCTTGCCGTACTGGCCTGCCGCGTAGCGAGCGTAGACGCCCTCGAGGATGATCGCCAGCTTCCAGTAGCCGAGGGCGACGAAGAAGTCGAGCTGGGCGAGGTCGCGGCCGGAGCGCTCGGCGTAGCGGGCCTTGAGCTCCTCGCGGCCGGGAAAGCCCGGCGCCAGGCTCGCCGGCTGGCCGAGGGCGACCAGCTCGTCGCCCGGCTCGGGCCAGTAGACCATCAGCAGACCGACGTCGGCGAGCGGGTCGCCGAGAGTGCAGAGCTCCCAGTCGACGACCGCGGCGACCTCGCCGCTCGGCGCCAGGATCATGTTGTCGAGCCGGTAGTCGCCGTGGACGATCGTTGCCGGTCCCTGCTCGGGTATCCGCGCCGCGAGCCGCTCGTGAACGGCGTCGACCGCATCCAGCTCGCGCGTCTTCGACTTCTCCCACTGGCCGTGCCAGCGGTGCAGCTGGCGGGCGACGTAGTCCTCCTTGCGGCCCAGGTCGCCCAGCCCCACCGCGTCGGGGTCGACGGCGTGGATCTCGACCAGCGTGTCGACGACGCGCTCGCCGATCGCCCGACGGTCGGCCTCCTCGGGGAAGGCGCTGGCCTCGGCCAGGCCGCGCAGAATCGGCCCCTCGACGAACTCCATCACGTAGAACGGTGCGCCGTTGACGCTCTCGTCCTCGCAGAGGCCGGCGACCGGCGGCACCGGCACTGCGCTCGGCGCCAGGGCCGAGACGACCCTGTGCTCGCGAGCCATGTCGTGGGCCGAGCCGAGGCGCTTGCCCAGCGGCGGCCGCCGCAGCGCCCAGCGGCCAGCGGCGGCGTCGCGCACGCCGTAGGTCAGGTTCGAGTGGCCACCGGAGATGCGCTCGAAGGAGAGCGGCAGCTGCACGCCCGGAACGTGCTCGGCGAACCAGGCTTCGACCCCGCCCCGGTCGATGCCCTGCGGGGCCTCGGCGGTACCGTCGGCCGTGCCTGTAGCCTCGTCGCCCATAGCCGCGCAAGCATATTCCCGACGCCGATTTCGCCTCAGCCCGTCGGTCGCCAACCGGCTGACGATCGGCTTCGCGATCGCCTTTGCGGTGCTCACCGGCCTCGCCGTGATCGGCGTCGCCCGCTTCCTCCAGCAGCGCCAAGACTTCGAGGACGCGACCGCGCGCTCCTACCAGGTGGAGATCGCCGCGCGCAACCGGCTGGCCGAAGGGGCGCCCCGCGGCCCGGCCGCGGCGGCGATCGTCGCCCAGAAGCGGACGCGCCAACAACTGCGCGACGACATCGACGGGGAGACCCGCGACACGGCGCTGCTGGTCGGTGCCGGCCTGATCGCCGGCCTGACCGGGGCGGCGCTGCTCTTCGCCGGCCTGATCGCCTCGATGCGGCGCCCGCTGGAGGAGCTGGTGGACGCCTCGGGCCAGCTCGCCGGCGGCGACCTGGACGCGCGGGTCAAGGTCGGCGGGCTGTCGGAGACGGCCGCGCTCGGCGAAGCCTTCAACGAGATGGCCTCCGAGCTGCAGCGGCGCGCCGGCGAGCGCGACCAGCTGGAAACGATGAAGGACGAGTTCGTGCTCACCGCCTCGCACGAGCTGCGCAGCCCCCTCACCTCGGTGCAGGGCTTCGCCGAGCTGCTGATGCTCGAGCGCGACAAGCTAAGCCCGGCCCAGGCCGACACGGTCGAGATCATCCTCGACAACACGCGCCACCTGGTGCGGCTGCTCAACGACCTGCTCGACCTTGCGCGCAGCGACGCGGGGCGCCTGACGATCAAACCGTCGCCCACCGACGTTTCGTCGCTGGTCGAGGACGCGGTGCGCACGATGCGCAGCCAGACCGAAGCGCGGGGGCAGTCTCTGGGCCAGCGGGTCGACCCCGGCCTGCCCCAGGTCAGTGTCGACCGCGACCGGATCCGCCAGGTGCTGGTGAACCTGATCACCAACGCCCACGAGTACAGTCCCGACCGCGCGTCGATCGAGGTGACGGCCAGCCGCCGCGATGGCCAGGTGGAGATGGCCGTCCGCGACGACGGGCCCGGCATGCCAGAGGACCAGCTCGAGCACATATTCGATCGCTTCACCCGGGGCGACGCCGGCCTGACCCAGCACGTCGGCGGCACCGGCCTCGGCCTGGCGATCTCCAAGTCCCTGGTCGAGCTGCACGGCGGCACGATCGAGGCCGAGTCGGTCAAGGGCCATGGCTCGACTTTCCGCGTCCGCCTCCCCGCCCTCCCCGATTCCACCGCCGACGGGACGAAATCCGCCCCATATGAGCGGATTTCGTCCCGTCGGCAGGAGGAAGCGCGATGACGCGGGTCCTGATCGCCGACGACTCCGAGACGATCCTGTTGCTGCTGCGGACGCGGCTGGAGATGGAGGGCTACGAAGTGTTAACGGCTGCCGACGGCGTCGAGGTGATCGAAGCGATGCGCGCCGCCGACCCCGCCCCGGACATCCTCCTGCTCGACGCGATGATGCCCCGCAAATCCGGCATCGAAGCCCTGCGCGAGCTGCGCGCGGCTGGCATTGACACCCCCGTCCTCATAGTCAGCGCCCACCAGGACCAGATGGATGCCGGTGCCGCGACCGACGTCGAGGTCAGCGGCTACGTCACCAAGCCCATCGACTTCGACCAGCTCTTCGCCCGCATCGCTGAGCTGACGCAGACGTAGGCGGCTGCCTAATTCCGAGCTATCTCCAGTCGGATCTCTTTGCCTTTTAGCTTCGTTCCGTCGAGGAACTCCACGGTGCGCTCCGCCTTGTCCGGAGAGACGCGGACGAAGGAGAAGCGGTGCAGGACGCTGACGTCGTGGATCTCCTCGTCGGAGAGGACGGCGCCCTCGCGTAGTGCCCAGCGCAGGTCCTCCTCGGTGAGGCCGCTGCGCTCGCCGCGGTTGACGAAGAGCTTGACGGCACCGCCCGCCTCCTTCCCACGATCATCGGCGCTCGGCTCCTCGGCTCCCTTTTCCTCGGGCTTCGGCGAAGCGGCCGGCTTGGCCTCGCTGCGCTCGCGGCGGCGCGGGCGGGGGGCGTGCTCGAGCCGCTCCTCGGGCGTTTCCCACTCGCCGATCGTCGTCTTCACGTCGCGCTCGATGCGGCCGATCTCGTCGCGCTGGGCGGGGGTGACGAAGGTGATCGCGCGGCCGGTCCGCCCGACCCGGCCGGTGCGGCCGATGCGGTGGACGTAGACCTCCGAGGAGGCCGGGACGTCGAAGTTGATCACGTGGGTGACGTGCTCGATGTCGAGCCCACGGGCGGCGATGTCGGTGGCGACCAGCAGCCGCACCCGGTGGTCCTTGAAGGCGATCATCACGCCGTCGCGCGAGCCCTGGCTCATATCGCCGTGCAGCGCCTTCACGTCGAGCCCCTTGTCCTTCAGGGTCTTCTCCAGCCGCGAGGCGCCTATTTTGGTGCGGCAGAAGATGATCGCCTGCTCGGGTTCCTCTGTCCGCAGCAGCTCGACCAGCCGCGCCGACTTCTCTTTGGCGCCCACCTCGACGTAGGCCTGGGCGATCGCGTCGACCGTCAGCTTCTTCGGCGTGATCCGGATCGTCGTCGGGTCGTACATGTAGCTCTCGGCGAGCCGTTGGATCGGCGGCGGCATCGTCGCCGAGAAGAGCGCCGTCTGGCGCCCGCTCGGGCACATCCGCAGGATCTTCTCGACGTCCTCGATGAAGCCGAGGTCGAGCATCTCATCGGCCTCGTCGAGGACGACGTAGCGGGCCGCCGTGAGGACCAGCGAGCGGCGGCTCATCAGGTCCATCATCCGCCCCACCGTCGCCACGACGACGTGGGCGCCGGAGCGCAGCTGGGACTGCTGGGATTTGATCGGGGCGCCGCCGAAGATGGCGACGATCTCGACGTCGAGGTGCTCGGCGTAGGCACGCAGCGCCTGCGTCACCTGGATGCAGAGCTCGCGGGTCGGCGTCAGCACGACCGCCTGCACCTCGTCGACGCCCGGGTCGACGTACTGCAGAAGCGGGAGGCCGAAGGCGGCGGTCTTGCCGGTGCCGGTCTGCGCCTGGCCGATCACGTCATGGCCGCCGAGCAGCTCCGGGATCGCCTCCTCCTGGATCGGCGTGGGGTCCTCGAAGCCGAGCTCGTCGATGGCCTGCTGGATCTGCGGCGAGAGGCCGAGCTCTTTGAAGGCGGTCATCGGGCCGGGTCCAGGAGGAGCTTGCCGGCGGTGCGGCGCGCGATCAGGTCTTCGTGGGCGCGGGCGGCCTCCGAGAGCGGGTAGACGTCGCCGACCGTGACCTCGAGCTCGCCGGCGGCGACCGCCCCGAGCAGCTCGCCGATCATCGGGGCGGCCAGCTCGCGGCGGGCCAGGAGGTGGACGAGCCAGAAGCCGATCACGGACTTCGAGCCGCGCAGCAGCGCCGCGGTGGAGACCTCGCGCTGCTCTCGCGAAGCGATCCCGAAGACGACCATCCGCCCGAGCGGCGCCAGCACGCCGAGCTCGGCGTCGAAGGCCGGGCCACCGCTCATGTGCAGGACCGCGTCGACCCGCTCGCCGCCGTTGGCCTCACGGATCGCCGCGCCAAGATCGTCCGAGCGCGAGTCGACCGTGGCGTCGACACCGAGCCGCTCGACCAGCTCCCGCTTCTCCTCGCTGGAGGCGAGGCCGATCACCTTGGCGCCGGCCCGCTTGGCGAGCTGCACAGCGAGGCTGCCTGTGCCCCCCGCCGCGGCCTCGACCACCAGGGTCTCGCCGGGCTCGATCCGGGCGCAGCGCTGCACCAGCGCCATCGCGGTCAGCCCCTGCAGGAGCAGCGCCGCGGCCTGGTCGTCGTCGACCTCGTCGGGCACGGGAACCAGCAGCGCCTCGGGCACCGCCACCTTCTCCGCGTAGCCGCCGCTGCCCAGCAGCGCCGCGACCCGCCGCCCGTCGGCGGTCCGCCCGCTGATCTCGGCGCCGGGAATCAGCGGCAGGCTCTGCTCAGCCAAGTAGTCGTTCCGGGTCGCGTGGGTATCCGCAAAGTTGATCCCGCTCCGCGCGACCTCGACCACGACCGTTCCGTCTCCGGCAACGGGATCGTCGGCCTCGACGTGCCGAAGCACCTCCGGCCCACCGAACTCCTGGATCTGGATCGCCTTCATCGGCGGCGGAGTTTCGCAGGGCAGCGGCTAAGCTGCCGTGCCCGTGTCGCTCACCGTTGTTGGATCGATCGCCTTCGACTCCGTCCGCACCCCCTTCGGGAAGCGCGACCGGATGCTCGGGGGTGCGGCCGTCCACTTCTCCCTGGCCGCAAGCTTCTTCACCGAGGTGCGCCCGGTCGGCCCGGTCGGAGACGACTTCGGGGCAGCTGAGTTCGAGGTGCTGGAAGGCCGCGGCGTGCTCACCGACGACATCGAGCGGGTGCCCGGCGGGCAGTCCTTCTTCTGGCGTGGCCGCTACGAGTACGACCTCAACGTCGCCCACACCGAGGACACCCAGCTCGGCGTCTTCGGTGAGTTCGAGCCGAAGCTCTCGGCCGCCTCGCAGGAAGCCGACATGCTCTTCCTCGCCAACATCCAGCCCGATCTTCAGCGCCAGGTGCGCGCGCAGTGCCGCTCGGCGCGGTTCTGCGGCCTGGACTCGATGAACCTCTGGATCGAAACCGCCAGGGACTCGCTGCTGGCGGCGATCGCCGAGATCGACTGCCTGATCGTCAACGACGCGGAGATCCGCCAGCTGACGGGTGAGCCGAACCTTGCCCGCGCTGCCCGCGCCGTGATGGAGCACGGGCCACGCGCGGTCGTCGCCAAGCGGGGCGAGTACGGCGCGGCGCTCTTCACCGCCGGCAGCTTCTTCGCCCTGCCCGGCATCCCGCTCGAGGACGTGCGCGACCCGACCGGTGCCGGCGACAGCTTCGCCGGCGGCTTCCTCGGCTACCTCGACAGCCACGACGGCGAGCTCGACGAGGGGACCCTGCGGCGGGCGATGGGCTACGGCACCGTGCTCGCCTCCTTCAACGTCGAGCAGTTCGGCACCGAGCGCGTCGCCGCCCTCACCCGCGAGGAGATCGACGAGCGCTTCTCCGAGCTGCACGCGATGACCCGCTTCGAGCCGCTGCCGGCGGCGGCCGAGTAGCGCCATTCGGTTCTCCGGAACGCAACAGGCGGGGCAGGCCGAGCTGCGATACTGGCCGCTCCAGTTGAAACGGCTCGAGGAGGGGTGATGGCCACCGAGCAGCAGATCAGAGACGCAGCCGCCGACGGGGGCACCCCGACCGGCTCGGAGACCCTCACGGTCACCGATAACCGCACCGGCAAGACCTACGAGCTGCCGATCGACGACGGCACAGTGCGGGCGATGGACCTGCGGCAGATCAAGGTCGATCCCGACGAATTCGGGATGATGGCCTACGACCCGGCCTTCACCAACACCGCCGCCTGCCGCTCGGCGATCACCTACATCGACGGCGAGGCCGGTGTGCTCGAACACCGCGGCTACTCGATCGAGCAGCTCTGCGAGCGCTCCACCTTCCTCGAGGTCGCATACCTGCTGATCTTCGGCGAGCTGCCCACCGGGCCGCAGCTGGATCGGTGGACCTACGACATCACCCACCACACCTTCGTCCACGAGGACCTCAAGCACTTCTTCGAGGGCTTCCGCTACGACGCCCACCCGATGGGGATGCTGCTCTCGGGTGTGGGCGCGCTCTCCACCTTCTACCCGGCCGCGAAGAAGATCGACGACCCCGAGGAGCGCTACATGGCGGCGGTGCGGATGATCGCCAAGGTGCCGACCCTGGCGGCCTTCTCCTACCGACACAACATGGGGCTGCCCTACGTCTACCCCGAAAACGACCTCAACTTCTCCGAGAACTTCCTCTCGATGATGTTCAAGAAGACGGAAATGAGGCATGTGCCGAAGGAGAGCCTCTCGAAGGCGCTCGACGTGCTCTTCATCCTCCACGCCGACCACGAACAGAATTGCTCGACCAGCGCCGTGCGCGGCGTCGGCTCCTCCGACGTCGATCCGTACTCGGCGGTGGCGGCCGGGGTGGCAGCGCTCTACGGGCCGCTGCACGGCGGCGCCAACGAGGCGGTGCTGCGCATGCTTCGCGACATCGATTCGGTCGAGAACATCCCCGCCTTCCTCGAGAAGGTGAAGGCGCGCGAGGCGAAGCTGATGGGCTTCGGCCACCGCGTCTACAAGAACTACGACCCGCGGGCGCGGATCATCAAGCAGCACATGGACGAGGTCTTCGAGGCGACCGAGTACAACCCGCTGGTCGAGATCGCCCGCGAGCTGGAGAAGCGCGCGCTCGACGATGAGTACTTCACCTCGCGCAAGCTCTACCCGAACGTCGACTTCTACTCGGGGATCATCTACGAGGCGCTCGAGATCCCGACCGAGATGTTCACCGTGATCTTCGCCATCCCCCGCACGGCGGGCTGGGTCGCCCAGTGGATGGAGATGGTCGACGACTCCGAGCAGAAAATCTCCCGGCCGCGCCAGATCTACACCGGCGAGCGGGGGCGGGACTACGTGTCGGTGGAGGATCGCGAGGGGCCCGAAAAGATCGGCGGGCCGCCGGCGCGCAGGCCGAAACGGCCGCGGCGCGGGGCGTAGAGCACGAGCGGAGGAGGACGCCGGCCCTCCTCCCACGGAGACCGTCCGCCTTGCAGTGCCTTAAGTTGCGGAAGCGGGTCGCTCCCACAGCCTCCGTGGGAGGAGGGCCGGCGTCCTTTTCGTATTCTGGGCCCCCTTGAGCGCTTGGAAGCTGACGGTGCGGGATGGGTCCGACGTGGAGCACCTGAGCTTTGGGGAGCTTGGGGAGGCTGTGGCGGAGATGAGGCGGCGAGCGTTGGAGATTCGGGCTGAGGGGCCGGTGAAGGCCGTGTCGTCGTTGAGGGATTTCGGGCCGGAGGATCAGGTTCGGGCTCGGTTGCAGCTGACGGGGAGGGGGTGGCCGCGCAGGCCGGTGGCGGGGGTCGACGTGCGGGGCGACGGCACGTTCATGCCCTACCGGGGCGGCGTGCGGCGCGAAGAGCTCGACCCGAGCGGGCACGATACGCCCTTCGACCTGGTGCGCGAGACTCTGGAGCGAGATGGCCGAAGCTGAGATTCCCAAGGGCAGCTTCGCCGCCGGACGGCGGGTGAAGCTGCCCGCTGGCGCCGAAGCCCCGTATGCCGTCTTCGTCAACGGCGTCGAGCAGAGTGAGGGCGGCGACTACCGGGTCTCGGCCGGCGAGATCGTCTTCACCCGCCAGATCGTCAAGGAGAAGGTCGGCACCGGCCGCTGGCTGGCGATGTACCTCGGCCTCTTCGGCACCTACCGCAAGGACGAGACGATCGACCTCCAGTTCCAGCGCGCCGGCAAGACCGAGCTGGTCTCCGACCTGCCGGTCCAGCCGGACTAGTTGAAGAGGTAGAGGACCGCGAAAGCGGTGATGACGAAGGCCGCCGCGCCGGCGATCATGCCCTTGTCTTTGGACACCATGGCGGCGATCGAGCGGTCGTCGGCGCGGTCGTAGATCAGGTAGAGGTAGCGGAAGATGCCGTAGACGACCGGGGGGATGGTCCACATCATCTCGTTGCCGACGATCGGTGAGTTGACGGCGTAGATCGAATAGCTGATCACGGTGCCGGTGGTGACCATGGCGACCATCTGGTCGAGGAAGGGCAGCGAGTAGTGCTCGAGGACGGGGCGGCTGCTGGTGCCCTCGTGCAGCTCGGAGACCGCCTCCTGGCGGCGCTTGGTGAAGCCGAGGAAGAGGGCGATCATGCCGGTGCAGAGCAGCAGCCATTCGGAGGCGTGGGCGTCGACGGCGCTGGCGCCGGCAGCGACGCGGAGGATGAAGAGGCCGGCGAGGGTCATCACGTCGACGATCACGATCTGCTTGAGACCGAGGCTGTACGCCATCTGGGCGATGCCGTATCCGACCACCATCACACCGACCTCCCAGTTGACCGTGGCGAAGGCCAGGCCGATGCCGACGGCGGCCAGCAGCGGCGCGATCAGCTTCGCCGTGCTCTCGGAGAGCTCCCCCGCGGCCAGCGGCCGGAAGCGCTTCTTCGGGTGCTTGCGGTCGAGCTCGACGTCGATCAGGTCGTTGACGTAGTAGCCGGCGCTGGAGATCGCGCAGAAGGAGACAAAGGCGAGCGTCGCCTCCAGCACCGCGTGCGGTTGGTTGAACTTGCCCGAGAAGACCAGCCCGGCGAAGACGAAGAGGTTCTTGATCCACTCCTGCGGGCGCCCGGTCTTGATCGCCGCCCGCAGCGGCGATCGGCGCGGCACCACAGGCTCGTCCATCGAGGGGGCTGCCGGGACAGTCGGCTGTTCGGAGGTGATGGTTTCCACCGTTCGCGGCAGCGTAGCGCTGCTAGGAGCGGACTAGCGAAACTCGTGTCTGCGGCTGGCGAGCGCCGGACCAAGCGGGGCAAGGACGCAGGGAGGCCGAATAGCAGCGCTATTCGGCCGACCGAGGACGCTGCAGCCGCGCCGTGTCCGCCGCCGCCAGACGCGGGCGGGAGTTTCGCTAGTTGCTCCTAAGGGTCGAGCAAGACGCCAGGGTTGAGGATCCCGGCGGGGTCCAGCTCGGCCTTGGCGGCGCGCAGGGCGGCGGCAAAGGGCGCGGGGCGCTGGCGGTCGTACCAGGGGCGGTGATCGCGGCCTACCGCGTGGTGGTGGGTGATCGTGCCGCCCCCTTCGATCACGGCCTCCGAGGCGGCGGCCTTGATCTCGTCCCACTGCTCGACCTCGCCGCCGCGGATCGCGGGGGCGATCACGGTGAAGTAGGGCGCCGGGCCGTCGGGGTAGACGTGGGTGAAGCGACAGCTCACCCGGGGCGCACCGGCGCCCTCGGCCGGCGCCCCACAGACCTCCGCGACCTTCGCCCGCACCGCCTCCATCGTCTCGGCGTGGAACTCCTCGAAGCGGTCCCAGGTGATCGCGGTCTCGAACGTCTCCGAGAGCACCCCGCAGGCGACGAACGTGTCACGCAGGTACGGCGCCAGCAAAAAGGCGCCCCGCCAAGCCCCCACCGCGTCCGAGCTCTCTCCGCCGACGGGACGAAATCCCTCGCCACCGGGACGATTTCGTCCCGTCGGCACCGGGGGCGGCGAGGTGCGGAGGTCGCCGGGGGTGCCGCCGTGGGTGCGGGCTATGTCGAGGGCCAGGCGCATCGGCTCCTCGACCGGGAGCTGGGCGGACTCGAAGCCGAGCACCAGGAGGTTCTTCTCACCCGAGCCGGCGCCGGTGGTCCCCGCCTCCAGGGCATCGAGGAGGCGGCAGTTCGACGGATACAGGCCGGATTGGGAGATCTCGCGGATCGCCCTCGCGGCGGCGTGGAAGTCGTCGAACTCGATCCCGCAGGATGACTTGAACTGGGGCCGCGGCCGCACCCGCACCCAAGCCTCGGCGATCACGCCGAGGATGCCCTCGGAGCCGATCAGCGCCCGGTCGGGAGAGGGGCCCGCCCCGGAGCCCGGAAGCCGCCGGCTCTCCCAGGTCCCCCGCGGCGTGATCGCCCGCACCGACTCGACCAGGTCGTCGATGTGCGTGTAGAGGGTCGCGAAGTGCCCGCCCGCCCGGGTGGCGACCCAGCCCCCCAGCGTCGAGTACTCGAACGACTGTGGGAAGTGCCGCAGCGTCAGCCCGTGCTCCCGAAGCTGATCCTCCAACCCCGGCCCGGTCGCCCCCGCCTGTATCCGCGCCGCCAGCGACCCGGTGTCCACCTCCAGCACCCGATCCAACCGCCGCAAATCCAAAGACACGAACGGCCTGTCCCCCAGCCGCCCCTCCACCCCGCCGACCACGCTGGTCCCACCCCCAAACGGCACCACAGCAGCCCCCTCGGCCTCAGCCCAGGAGAGCACAACCTCAATCTCCGACTCGTCCTTCGGAAAAGCCACCAAATCAGGCGGATTCTCGAATTCCCCCCGAAACCCCCGCACCACGTCCCGGTAAGCCTTCCCCAACGCATGCGAAACCCGCTCGTAGTGGGCATCGCTGAACAGATCCCCAAGCCCACCCGGAGCTTTCAACCGCGAAGCCCGCAGCTCCACAGCATCCAGCGCCAGGGGCTCCTCAAGCTCGCCACCGAAACCGAACCGCTCCCCTATGCCCTTCGCGGCAGCTTCAAGCTCTTCTTTGGAAGGCGCCTGATCCTCGTACCCCCACCCCCAGTGCTTGAGTCTTCTCGTGCTCATGACAGCGCTCCGCAGTAGAGGGTGGGGTCCCCCTCTGACGGGCGGATACTCAAAATGCCGGGCTCATTAGCCCGGCATTTGGACGGCAGAGGGGGACCCCACCCTCTACCCTACCAATGCACGCCTTTCATCAGATGGGCAAAAGCCACAGCCTCGGTGGAAGGCGCCCGATCCGGCGCCTCCTCGGTCTTCCCCTTGGCCGCCTGCGACTCCGGGAACAGTCGATAGGCCTGGTTCAGGATCCTGTCGCTGACCGTAGGCGCCACCGCGTACAAAAGCTCACCGAAGGTCCCCAGCCGCGTCGCAACCTTCTTCGGCTGGTGAATCATCGCCCCGGAGATCATCTCCGCCGCCTCCTCCGGCGAGGCCGCCGGGAACATGTCGTACATCCGCGTCGGCGCGATCATCGGCGTCCGCACCAGCGGCATGTGGATCGTCGTCAGGTGCACGCCGTCGTCGATCACCTCCGAGGCGATCACGCGGCTGAAGGCGTCGAGCGCGGCCTTCGAGGCCACGTAGGCCGAGAAGCGCGGCGGGTTGGTCTGCGTGCCGATCGAGCTGACGTTGACGATGTGCCCCGACTTACGCGCCCGCATCGAAGGCAGCAGCGCCAGGATCAGCCGCACCGCACCCAGGTAGTTGAGCTGGATCGTCCGCTCGTAGTCGTGGAAGCGGTCGTAGGAGAGGCCGACCGAGCGCCGGATCGAGCGCCCGGCGTTGTTGACCAGGACATCGACCTGGCCGTGGTAGGCGAGGACCTCCTCGGCCATCCGCTCGACGTCCTCGACGTCGGACATGTCGCAGCGGTGGATGTGGGCCACGCCGCCGGCCTGCTCGATCTCCTGCTTCGTCTCCTCGAGCTTCTCGAGCGAGCGCGCCACCAGCAGCACGGTCGCACCCGCGTCGGCGACCTTGACCGCTGTCGCCTTGCCGATCCCCGACGAGGCACCGGTGATCAGCACCACCTTGCCCCGCACCGCCGCGCTCAGCGAGCGGTCCTTGAACAGGTCCGGATCGAGGTTGCGCTCCCAGTAGTCCCAGATCCGGTCGGCGTAGGAGTCGAGCGGCGGCACCTCGATCCCCGTCCCCTCCAGCGCCGCCTGCGCGTTGGTCGAGTCGAAGTGGGTGGGGTAGCTGAAGTAGTTGAGCACCCCTGCGGGAATGCCCAGCTCCCCCAGCCCTGCCTTCATCACCCGCTTCGCCGGAGGGAAGAAGCGCAGGCCGGTGCGCACCAGCGAGGTGGCCGGATCGGTGACGCCGGAGTCGAGCCGGAGCGCCGCCTGCGGCGCATCGGCGGCGCGGGCGAAGAGGTTGATCATCTCGCCGGCGCTCTTCGGCGCCGGGTCGGTCAGGTGGAAGGCCTGGCCGTCGAGCCCCGGCTTGTGGGCGATGTGGTCGATCGCGTCGGCCACGTAGTCGACCGGGACGATGTTGATCTCGCCGCCTTCGACGCCGACGGCCGGCAGCCATCCGGGCAGCACCCTGCGTGCCCGCTGCAGCAGCTTGAAGGCGTAGTAGGGCCCGTCGATCTTGTCGATCTCGCCCGTGCGCGAGTCGCCGACGACGACACCGGGCCGGTAGACGCGCCAGGGTCGGTGGCACTCCTCGCGCACGACCCGCTCGGACTCGTGCTTGGTGCGGAAGTAGGGATGGGTGTCGAGGTGTTCGGCCTCCTCGAACATGTCCTCGCGCCACTCGCCCCTGTAGAGGCCTGCGGCCGCGATCGAGCTGACCTGGTGGAAGCAGCCCGCCTCGATCGCCCCGGCCAGTTCGACCGCGTGGCGGGTGCCCTCGACGTTGGCGACCTCCTGAGCTTCGGCGCCGGCGGCCAGGTCGTAGATCGCGGCCAGGTGGAAGAAGTGGTCGACGTCGCCGCGCAGCGTGACCAGGTCCTCCTCGGAGACGCCGAGCCCCGGCTGGGCGAGGTCGCCGGAGATCGGCACGACCCGGGCCCCGTTCGGCCCCCAGGAGGTGCGCAGCTCCTCCAGCCGGCCCCGCGAGCCGGCGCGGACCAGGGCGTAGATCGTCCCCTCGCGGTGCAGGAGCCGCTGCACGAGGTTGCGGCCGATGAACCCGGTGGCGCCGGTGACGAAGTAGTTCACCTCTGTTTCATACACTCATTCCAAGAATGGCGCAAACGGCGACCCTGCAGATCGAGATGCCCGAGATGGGCGAGTCGGTCACCGAGGGCATCGTGCTCGAGTGGCACGTCGCCGAGGGGGACTTCGTCCGCGAGGGGGACACGGTCGTCGAGGTGTCGACGGACAAGGTCGATGCCGAGGTGCCGGCGCCTGCGGACGGCACCATTACCAAGCTGCTTGTTGCCGTGGACGACGAGGTTCCCGTGGGAACCCCGATGGCTGAGATGGAGCCGGGGGAGGGATCGGACGAGTCGGCTGCGGGTCCTGTCGCCGCAGGGGACCCACCGCCCCCTGCGGTCGCTAAAGCGTCCTCGGGGGCGGTCCCCCCTGCGACGCCACCCGCAGAGGAGCCGTCAGGGCCGGGCACCGGAGCCAACGGCGCGGATGGGGTCCGGGTTACGCCTGTCGCGCGACGGGTGGCTGAGGCCAATGGCGTCGACCTGGGCTCGGTGGCTGGGTCGGGGCCCGGGGCCAAGGTGACCAAGGAGGACGTGCTTGGGGCCGCTAACGGCGGGGGCCCGGCTCCGGCCGCCGCCGGTGAGGAGAAGGCTTTGCGGGGGCCGGCGGGGATGCTGGCTCAGGCGATGGACGAGAGCTTGGCTGTGCCTACGGCGACCTCGTTCAGGACGGTCGCGGTGGACACGCTGGATGCGAAGCGCAAGGCCCTGAACGGGCTGCTGAAGGAGCGGGGGATGAAGGTCTCCTTCACCCACCTGGTCGCCTGGGCGATCGTGCAGGCCGCCAAGCGGCACCCGGTGATGACGCGGGTCTTCGAGCGGCGCGACGGCAAGCCGCTCGCGCTCGAGGGCGGGCCGGTCAACCTCGGCATCGCCGTCGACGTCGAGCGCAAGGACGGCTCGCACAGCCTGATGGTGCCGGCGATCAAGGGCGCCGAGGGGCTCGACTTCGCCGCCTTCCACAGCTGCTACGAGGAGCTGATCACGAAGACGCGGGAGAGCAAGCTCACCGCCGACGACTTCCAGGGCACCAACATCTCGCTGACCAACCCGGGTGGGATCGGCACCGTCGCCTCCGTCCCCCGCCTGATGAGGGGCCAGAGCGCGATCGTCGCCACCGGGGCGATCGCCTACCCGCCCGAGTGGGCCCACGCCTCGCCCGACCGCCTGCGCCAGCTCGGCGTCTCCAAGACGATGACGCTCACCTCGACCTACGACCACCGGGTGATCCAGGGCGCCGAGTCCGGCGCCTTCCTGCGCAGCATCGAGCAGCTGCTGCAGGGCGAGTACGGCTTCTACGAGGGGGTCGCGGCGGACCTGGGCGTGGAGACCGCGCCGATCTCATCCGCGCACCCGGCCTCCGCCTCGGCCCCGCCGCTCGGCGTCCAGCAGCAGACCGAGGAGATGGCCGTCACCACCACCCAGCCCGACGAGGAGCTGCTGCAGGCGGTACAGGCGGCCACCTCGCTGCTCAAGGGCTACCGCACGCACGGTCACCTCGCCGCCCGGCTCGACCCGCTCGGGCGAGAGCCCAAGGGCGACCCGGCGATCCAGCCCGAGAACCTCAACCTGACGCCGGAGCTGATGGAGCGGATTCCCGCTTCAATCCTGCGCATCGGGGTGCCCGGCGAGACCCTGCTCGAGGCGCTGCCGCGGCTGCGCGAGGCCTACTGCGGCACGATCGCCTACCAGTTCGAGCACCTCTCCTCCCACCATCAGCGCACCTGGCTGCGCGAGATGGTCGAGACCGGGGCCCATCGCCAGCCGCTCGCCGACGAGGAGAAACGCCGCCTGCTGCGCCGCCTGGTCGACGTCTTCGAGTTCGAGCGCTTCATCGAGAAGGCCTACCTGGGCCAGAAGATCTTCACGATCGAGGGACTCGACGTCGTCGTGCCGATGCTCGACGAGCTGGTCACCCTCGCCTACCGCGGTGGTGCCGAGGAGGTCGTGTTCGGCATGGCCCATCGCGGCCGGCTCGCCGTCCTCGCCCACAACCTCGGCCGCTCGGTCGAGTCGATCATGGCCGAGTTCGAGGGCGCGAAGAAAATCGATGCCGTAAAGGCGGTGGCCGCGATCCCCCACGGCGGCACCGGCGACGTCAAGTATCACTACGGCCACCAGGGGGTCTACGAGACCAGCGAGGGCGAGAAGATCGCCGTCCGGCTCTACCCCAACCCCAGCCACCTCGAGTTCGTCAACCCGGTGGTCGAGGGCGCCACGCGCTACCTCCAGTCCGACTTCGAGGGCTCGCGGATCGAGCACCAGCCCAAACGCGCGGTGCCGGTCCTGCTGCACGGAGACGCCGCCTTCCCCGGCCAGGGCGTGGTCGCCGAGACGCTCAACCTGCGCGCGCTCAAGGGCTACACGACCGGCGGCACCGTCCACCTCATCCAGAACAACCAGGTGGGCTTCACCACCGACCCCGAGGACGCCCGCTCGACCCCCTATGCGGCCGACATGGCGAAGGGCTTCAACGTCCCGATCGTCCACGTCAACGCCGACGACGTCGAGGCCTGCTCCTCGGCGATCCGGCTGGCGATGGCCTACCGCGAGCGCTGGGGACAGGACATCGTCATCGACGTGATCGGGTACCGCCGCTACGGCCACAACGAGACCGACGAGCCCGCCTACACCCAGCCCCAGATCGCCGCCAAGATCAAGGCGCACCCCCCGGTCTCCGAGATCTACGCCGAGAAGCTCGTGGGCGAGGGCGTGATCGCCAAGGAGGACGTCGAGACCTGCGCCGGCGAGCGCCACGACGAGATGTCGGCGGCGCTGAAGGACCTCCGCCACAAGATGGAGCTGGGCGACTACGAGGACCCGACCGTGACCACCTCCAGCACCGGCGAGCTCGACCGCAGCGCCAGCCCCCCGGTCCAAACCGCCGTCCCGATCGAGAAGCTGCGTGAGCTGAATCAGGAGCTGATCGAGGTCCCGGAGAGCTTCACCGTCCACCGCAAGCTGCGCAAGCCGCTCTCCAACCGGGTTGGCGCGCTCGAGAACGGCGGGGTCGAGTTCGGCCATGCCGAGTCGCTCGCATTCGCCTCGCTGCTGACCGAGGGCGTCCACATCCGCCTCACCGGGCAGGACACCGAGCGGGGCACCTTCTCGCACCGCCACCTCGTCCTGCACGACGAGAACACCGGCCTGGAGTACTGCCCGATGCAGAACCTCGCCGACGCCAACGCACCCTTCGAGCTCTACAACAGCCCGCTCTCGGAGATCGCCTGCCTCGGCTTCGAGTACGGCTACTCGTCGGCCACCCCGAACTCACTGATCCTCTGGGAGGCGCAGTTCGGTGACTTCGCCAACGCCGGGCAGGTGATCGTCGACAGCTTCATCGTCTCCGGCGAGGCCAAGTGGGGCCAGACGAGCCGCCTCACGCTCCTCCTCCCCCACGGCTACGAGGGCTCGGGCCCCGAGCACTCCAGCGCCCGCATCGAGCGCTTCCTCGCCCTCGGGGCGGAGGGCAACATCCGCATCGCCAACCCGACCACGGCGGCGCAGTACTTCCACCTGCTGCGCCGGCAGGCCCTGATCAAGAAGCCGCGGCCCCTGGTCGTCTTCACCCCCAAGGGGCTGCTGCGCCTCGACCGCGCCGCCGCGACGCCGGAGCAACTGACCGACGAACACTTCCACTTCATCCTCGACGACCCGCGCGCCGGCGAGCGCCGTGAGAAGGTCGAGCGCCTGATCCTCTGCACCGGCAAGGTCTACTTCGACCTCGATGGCAATGAACGGCGCGAGGTGGCCGAGAACGTGGCGATCGTCCGGGTCGAGCTGCTCTACCCGTTCGCCGAGGAGCAATTGACTGAGCTGATCGCCACCTACCCGAACCTGAAGGAGATCACCTGGGTCCAGGAGGAGCCGCGCAACATGGGCTGCTGGAAGGTGATGTCACGCCGCCTCCCACACCTCCTGCCCGAGGGCGTCGAGCTCGGCTACATCGGCCGCCCGACCCGGGCCAGTCCGGGAGAGGGCTACTCCGGGGCCCACGCGAGGGAGCAGGAGCGGATCGTGCTTACCGCACTGACCCCGGGAGCCTGATGCGCAAGCCTGTCCCCGGGCCTCTTTTCGCCTGGGTCAAGTGGCTCTCGTGGACAGAGCTGGTGGTCTTCGCCGGGCTGCTCGCGTTCTGGCTGATCCCGGGATTCGACACCGAGACGATGCTGTTCGGCTGGGCCCACGGCCTCGGCTTCATCCTCCTCTGCCTCGTGATCTGGGTCGCCTGTGGCAGACGCGAGGCGCCCTATACCCTCCTCGCGGCGACGCTCACGCCGGTGGGTCCCGTTGGGAGCGTGATCGGAATCGAGCTGATCGAACGCAAGGGGTGGGGCGTTGCGGATTCCCCGCAACGAGTTGCGGAATCGCCGTAGACACGGCCTTATCGGCTTGACCGCACGCTGTCCGCGCGGTATAGGTAGTACCTGACTGTTCCTCTGGACAGTCCCGTTTAGGGGAACGGCCGCGTCGGCATCCCTCCCTGGCTACCGACGCGCAGGTGCAGTGAGGGTCGCGCGGACCCCCCTGCCTCCCGCGGCCCTCCTGTACCTCCTCTGGGGGTGCAGACGGCCATCCGTCTCAGACAAATTAGTTTCTGAGGTTCCGCAGGACGGTCTGCAGGATGCCGCCGTTGCGGAAGTAGTTGACCTCGTTGGGCGTGTCGAGCCTCACGGTCGCATCGAACTCGATCGCCGGGCCGTCCTCTCGCCGGGCGGTCACCGTCACGGACTTCGCCTCGCCGTCCTCGAGGTCGCCGACGTCGAAGGTCTCCTCGCCGGTCAGGCCGAGGGTCTCCGCGCTCTCGCCCGCTGGGAACTGGAGGGGCAGCACGCCCATCCCGATCAGGTTGGAGCGGTGGATGCGCTCGAAGCTCTCGGCGATGACAGCGCGGACGCCGAGCAGCTTCGTCCCCTTTGCCGCCCAGTCGCGGGAGGAACCGGAGCCGTACTCCTTGCCCGCCAGGACCACCAGCGGCACGCCTTCGCTCGCGTACGCGGTCGCCGCATCGTAGATCGCCACTTCGGCCTCCCCGTCCGGAAAGCGCCGGGTGAAACCGCCGGACCGCTCGACCAGCAGGTTGCGCAGGCGGATGTTGGCGAAGGTGCCGCGGATCATCACCTCGTGGTTTCCGCGTCGCGAGCCGTAGGAGTTGAAGTCGCCCGGCTCGACCCCGTGCTCGACCAGCCAGGCGCCGGCCGGGCTGTCCTTCTTGATCGCGCCGGCGGGAGAGATGTGGTCCGTGGTGATCGAGTCGCCGAGCACGGCGAGCACCCGGGCGCCCCGGATCGGCTCGACGCCCGGTGCCTCGGCCGGCATGCCCTCGAAGAAGGAGGGCCGGCGCACGTATGTGGAGTCGGGCCAGGTGTACCGGTCGCCCTCGGGAACGTCGACCGCCTTCCAGTTCTCGTCGCCGGAGAGCACCCCGCCGTAGTTGCGGGTGAACATCTCCGAGGCGATCGAGCGGCCGACGAGGTCCTTGATCTCCGTTGCATCGGGCCAGATATCCCGCAGGTAGACCGGCTCGCCGTCGGATCCCTCGCCCAGCGGCTCAGCGGTCAGGTCGAGGTCCATCCTGCCCGCCAGCGCGTAGGCGACGACCAGCGGCGGGCTGGCCAGGTAGTTCGCCTTCACGTCCTGGTTGATCCGGCCCTCGAAGTTGCGGTTGCCGGAGAGCACCGCGCAGACGGCCAGGTCCTTCTCCTCGACCGCCGCGGAGATCTCGGCGGGCAACGGGCCGGAGTTGCCGATGCAGGTGGTGCAGCCATAGCCGACCAGGTTGAACTGGAGCTCGTCCAGGTACTTCGTCAGCCCCGCCTTCTCCAGGTAGTCGGTGACGACCGTCGAGCCGGGGGCCAGCGAGGTCTTTACCCACGGCTTGCGCGTCAGGCCCCGTTCGACCGCGTTGCGGGCGAGCAGGCCGGCGCCGACCATCACGCTCGGGTTGGAGGTGTTGGTGCAGCTGGTGATCGCCGCGATCACGACCCTTCCGTGATCGAGATCGAAGCTGGTGCCGTCGGCGAGCGTGACCTCGATCGCGTCGTCGCTGCCGCGTGGGGCGAGCGCGACGGGGCGCTCGTGAACCGCGGGCCGCGGCCTGCCACGCTCGTCGTCGTGGTCCTCGGCGGGCGGGTCGGATGCCGGGAAGGACTCCTCCCCCGCCTCGTCGATCCCGTCGCCGAGCTGGGCACCCGCCTCGGGGTCGAACTCCTCCATCGCCTCGAGGAACGCCTCCTTGGCGTCGGCCAGCGGCACCCGGTCCTGCGGCCGCTTCGGCCCGGCGATGCTGGGCACGACCTCGCCGAGGTCGAGCTCCAGCAGGTCGGAGAAGGCCGGGTCGGGCGAGCCCTCCTCGTGGAACATCCCCTGCTCGCGCGCGTAGGCGTCGACCAGCTCGAGCGTCTCCGTGGGACGCCCGGTCAGCTCCAGGTAGCGCAGCGTCTCGGCGTCGACCGGGAAGATCGCGCAGGTCGAGCCGAACTCAGGCGACATGTTGCCGATCGTCGCCCGGTCGGCCAGCCCCAGCGTCGCCAGGCCCGGCCCGAAGAACTCGACGAACTTGGAGACGACGCCGCGCTCGCGCAGCATCTCGGTGACGGTGAGGACGAGGTCGGTGGCGGTGGCCCCCTCGGGCAGCACGCCGCTCAGCTTGAAGCCGACCACCTGGGGCAGGAGCATCGAGATCGGCTGGCCGAGCATCGCCGCCTCGGCCTCGATCCCTCCCACTCCCCAGCCCAGCACGCCGAGGCCGTTGACCATCGTCGTGTGGGAGTCCGTGCCGACCAGCGTGTCGGGGTAGGCCTGCAGGGCGCCGTCGCGCTCGCGGCTGTAGACCACCTGGGCGATGTGCTCGAGGTTGACCTGGTGGCAGATGCCGGTCGCCGGCGGCACGACGCTGAAGTTGTCGAAGGCCTCCCGCCCCCACTTGAGGAAGGAGTAGCGCTCGCGGTTGCGCTCGAACTCGCGCTCGGCGTTGACGGCGAAGGCGCGCTCGCTGCCGAAGGCGTCGACCTGGACCGAGTGGTCGATCACCAGGTCGACGTCGACCAGCGGGTTGATCGCCTCGGGATCGCCGCCGATCTCCGCCATCGCGTCGCGCATCGCAGCCAGGTCGACGACCGCCGGCACCCCGGTGAAGTCCTGCATCAGCACGCGTGCGGGCTGGAAGGGGATCTCGACGCTCGGCTCGGCAGCCGCATCCCAACCGGCAATCGCCTCGATCGCCTCTTTCGTGACCGCGACCCCGTCCTCCAACCGCAGCACGTTCTCCAGCAGCACCTTGATCGAGTACGGCAACCGGCCTACGTCGAAGCGCTCGGGCAACGAGTCGAGCCGGAAAATCTCGTAGGAGCGGCCACCGACCTCGAGAACGGATCTGGCGCCAAAGGAGTCGGAAGAGCTCATAGCTCCATCCTAGGTGTAAGAACCAGCCACGTTGTTCAACTCGGCAAGCCGAGTCCCGGGCGGCTTGTGAGCAAGGGCGCCGTGCGGTCTGCACCAGTTATAGAAGTCCAGCCAGCCGGGTAGCGCCGCGGTGCGCTGCGCGGAGTCGCGGTAGATCGCTCCATAGGCCCAGCCGCCCAGCATGGTGCGGATGAAGCGCTCGGCCTTGCCGTTGGTCTGAGGCCGGTAAGGGCGGGTGCGGATGTGGCGGATTCCCAGCGCCCGGCAGGCGATCGCGTGGGCGGTCGAGACGTAGGCGCCGCCGTTATCGGTCATCAGCCTCTCGACGGTGACCCCGTGGGCGGCGTAGAAGGCGAGGGCCCTCCGCAGGAAGCCGATTGCCGTCTTGGTCTTCTCGTCGGCCAAGACCTCGACATAGGCGAGCCGGGTGGCGTCATCGACGCAAACGTGGACGTACTCCCGCCCGGCGCCTTCGGCCTGCCAGGTGCGCTTGCCGGTCACCCGGTGCCCGGCGCCACGTTTGATCCGCACCAGCCTCTTGACGTCGATGTGAATCAGCTCGCCGGGGCGAGCTCGTTCGTAGCGGTTGGGTGGCTCGGGCGGCTCCAGGCGGGAGAGCCTGCCCAGGCCGATCCTCCTCAGCACCGCCGAGACCGTGGAGAGCGCCATCCCCAGGCACTCGGCGGTCTCGGGCCCGGTCATCCGCAGGCGCCGCAGGGCGGCGATCGCCTCGACGCGATCCACGGGGGTGCGGTGGGGGACCGAGCGCGGCTCAGAGCTTCGGTCCCAAAGGCCCGGCTCGCCCTCGGCGCGGTAGCGGCCCACCCACTTGCAGACGGTGCGCTCGCTCACTCCGGCGGCCTCGGCCGCCTCCGCGAGCGACCATCCCTGCTCGGTAACCCGCCTGACCATCGTCAGCCTTCCCTTCGGGCCGAAGGGGGCATTAGAGGGATTGGCGAAACTCCCTACACCGCTCTGGGCGTGGGATCGCTCGGGTAGCTGATTCATGGATACCTCGCCTTCGGCTGGGAACTACCCCAGGAGGCAAGCAGCTTTCTGGCCGTGTTTGCGGTGTACCAGGGAAACCCCGCCGCCGTGCCTGATTGACTTTCTGAGCCGCCCGGCGACGGGCAGCCGTCGTCAAATCCTGGCGGCGGAAGGGGGTGATTAGCGAATGGCTAAAAACCCACCCAAAGGACCGGGACGAGTTGGAGCAGTCAGAGACCGCTCCCAGTTCCTGGCACCGAGTGGCAACTGGGCCAAGAGAAACCGGACTACCGGTGAGATCATGGACCAGAAGCTCGGAGGTGAGCCCTTCAAGGGTGTCCGAAAAGAGAAGTAGGGCCTAACGGCCTGTAGTGCGGGGCGAGAGTTCACCGCTCTCGTCCCGTTTAATTCGCTACTTAGGCGCGTTTCCTGCCGAACTGGACGCAACAGGACCAAGAACGCCTTGCTCGGTTTGGGCATCAGTTATCGGGAAGCCCAGCTTGCCTGACCACTTTTTGACCTGAGTGTCGTAGGAGTGCATCTCTGAGACCTGCATCTGTGCAGCCGTCGCCACATGGATTGCATCCATTGGCTTGAGGGCGCCCCATCCCTGCTCAATGCCTTGCCGGATCAATCGCCGCGCTCTGTCTGCAATCAGGTCGTAGAACTCAACGGTCTTGATTGGGGAGCCGGGGAGCCACAGAGCATCAATTGCCTGCTCGGCCTCAGCGTCGAGGGTTCCGTCTGCCTTCTCGCTTTCAACGAACGCGATCTCGACCCGGCTAATCGAAGAGGTGAGTAGCTCGATCTCGTCAGCGCGCGCTTTGCGGAACAGCTCCTCAATGATTGGTGCTCGGTCCGGCATATCGTTGAGATACGACAGTGGAACATTTGCGTCCCAGTAGATGCGGCGGGGAGCATCAGCCATCGCGCAACCGCCTTATTTGTGTCTCCGGAGAAGGATCGTCTGCATTGCGGGAAAGCGCGCCTCGCGCCTTCATATAGTCGGCCGGTCCAACCTCCGTAAGAGGCGTGACCTCTGAGACTCGCCGCACCGTCAGCGGTCGGCCGGTGGCTGGATCGCGGGTCACCCAGCCCTCCACGGTGGCAACTCGATCCCACATCTGACGCATCATTGACTCGCGGCCCTCGACCAAGTAGCAGGACACCGCGCGATCATGGATGTGGTCATAGACAACGAAGCGGAGAGTGTTTCGACTGCTCAAGGTCTGAATCCGGCCAGTCACCGATCCATAGGACGCCTCGGCTTTCGGTGGGGGCGCCTCTTGCTCACTCACCGTCGCCGGTTCGCGAATGATCGCGTCAGACTCGGCAGTCTCAAAGCGCACCGCTTCGATCTCGGACGACCCCTTTAGAAGTTCGACAATGCCTTCCGCCTCTTTTCGGACGGGCTTGGGGAAGGGGATGGTCACACCTTGTTCGAGGGCGTGGCCGACTTCGTTGTAGGCGTTCACTACCCGGTCAATGCGCTGCGGGTCGCCGCCGTTTAGGGAGATGCCCCGCGCCGTGGTGATCGCGCTGCTGTAGTCGAGCGCGTCAATCTGCCACGCCACATCCTCTACGTGGGAATCAGCCGCCAGCGCGGCTATCAAAGCGTTGAATCGGGTGACCGCAGCGGAGAACTCGGCCAGCGACACCTCCCCTTGCAGGGCGAGAGTAACCGTGTCGCTCATTTATCCGTTTTTCGCATTCTAGAGCGCTTTTTCCGTCCGATCTGATGCCTAGTATCGCATTTCCAGCAGTCATAAAAATGGCCCCCGCGACGTTGGTGCGTCCGAGGGCCTTGGCCAAACGAGGTAGAAGCTCGATGGCAGTTCCCAAGGTACCACCGCGACCCGCGGCTGCGGAGATCGCAAATCTGCTCGATTCGCCCGAGATTGGGCGGCTGATCGAGGAGCTTGAGACGACGCGCTGGACCGGGCGGCCGGGATACCCGATTCGCACGATGGTCGGGCTGTGCTTGGCAAAGTCGCTCTACGCCTTGCCGACCTGGACGCGGGTGGTCGCCTTGGTGGCCGACCATTGGAAGCTGCAGCGCGTCCTTGGCTGTGAAGGAGACCCGCCGAGCAAGTGGTCCGCGTATCGCTTCGCCGCGAAGCTGCGAGAGAACGCGCCGATGGTCGAGGGCTGCATCGATGGCGTAGTTGAAGGGCTGAAAGCGAAGCTCCCGCTCTACGGGCGCGACCTCGCCATCGACGCCTCAGACATGCCCGCCTACGCCAACGGCTACACCCGCTTGCTGGACGGCCGGGAGCGCACGCGCCTCTCTGACCCCGATGCCTCATGGGGTCGGCGCTCGGCTATCTCGGTTCGCAAAGGCGGTGCCTTCTACGGCTTCAAGCTGCACCTCGCGGCCTGCGCCAACACGGGACTGCCAATTGCCTGGCGGGTAGAGACTGCGGCACAGAACGAAAGCCCGGTGGCCCCCTCGTTGATCGATGAGGCGCGCAGGCGCGGCGCGATGGCCGACACGGCCGCGATGGACAAGGGCTATGACGGTGCCCCGATCCATGAAGCCTGCGCCGAGCGCGACTGCCTGCCGGTGATCCCGTTGCGGGAGACGGACAAGGTGAGGAAGGGTGAGCATCTGCCGCCGCTTTGCGACCACGGCGAGTGGACCTTCGCTGGCTCTGACCGCAAGCGCGGTGCATCGAAGTGGCGCTGCCCGACCGGAGAATGCAAGCCTGCCTCGACTTGGATCAAGGCTGACCGGCTGCATCCACTGATCCCTTACAAGTCAAAGCGGTGGAACTCGATGTACCGCAAGCGGGTCGCGGTCGAGCGTGAGTTCGGGCGCTTGAAGCACCAGTGGGGGCTGAAGCCCCTTCGCGTCCGTGGCTTGGAGCGTGTCCGGCTCCATGCCGACTTGACGATCTTGACTCGGCTCGCTTGTTCTCTGGCGAGGGTGCGGGCAGCTTCTACGGCTCGCCCTCCCCAGAGAAGTGGAAGCTCCCGTAGACCGTCTCGCCCGGCGTCCACTCCAGTCCGTCCAGGAGTTCTGCGGCGCTGATTCCCAGAGAGCCTGCGAGCTTGACGAGGCTGTCGATCCGGGGCACCCGTTCACCCCGCTCCAGCATCCCTACGGCGGTGCGATGGAGCGAAGCGCGTACCGATAGCTCTTCTTGCGAGAGCTTCGCCCGACGTCGGCAGTAGGCGAGATTGGCCCCGAACTGCTCGGCTACGAAGCTCACGGCAGTTCGAGCCGGTCGAAGTGAACGGCGGCGGCGCTTGGCTTGACCGTGATGCCGCTGCACTCCAAGAGGCCGACGCCGGTGAGGTCGCGTATGGCCGTCTCTACAGCGTCGTCAGCGTCGATCTGACAGGCGAGGCTGGGGATGGTGAGACACTTCGGATGGGCGTCGAGAACCAGGCCTAGAACGGCCCTCTGAACCGCTACCCCTGACGGGGTACCGTGGTCGTGCATGGGAGCTAAGACCTCCTGTGCCACGGCCCCGGGGGCGTTCCACCGCCCGCCGGGGCCACTTTTGTCTGGACCCGACGCAGCTAAACCGGCTCAGCGGTCAGGGGCAAGCGTTTCGCCAATCGAAACGCCAATCCCTCATTAGCGTGAAGATCCATCCGGTGTCCTCCTTGTTGCTGGGTGTCTCGACAACCCCAGCCTTCAAGGAGGCCCGGATGAACAACGTGGTTAGGAACTACACCTAGGAGGGCGGCGCGGCCGTTGAACGCCCGGCCTCGCCGGTTCTAGCGTGGATCGGCTCGATAGGCGACAGCCCGATGGCGAATCGCCGCGACGCGAACCGTCTGTCCATCGTCGGTCAACTGGTAGAGGATTCGATACGCGCCGACTCTCAGCGAGTAGAGCCCGCGCAGTTTGCCCCGGAGCGCATGTCCAACCTGCGGCTCCCGCTCGAGCAAGCCCAGGGCATCCTCGATTGCGTCAATCAACGGCCAGCTGAGTTCGAGCAGCTCCCGCCGGGCGCGACGGGCGAGGACGAGCCTGGCCAACGATCAGCCGACAGCCGCTCGGCGCTCAGCCAGCTCGCTGCGAAGGTCGGCAAGGGTGACCGTTTCGTCGCGCTCGATCTCGGCGAGGCCAGCCTCCAGGGCCGCGAGGGCGTCAGGGTCGGAGAGAATCTCGGCGGTCTCCTCCAGGGCCTCATACTCGTCGATCGGAACCAGGGCCGCGGCAGGAGCGCCGTTGCGAGTCACGAGCACGTGATCGCGCCGGCTGCTGACGTCATCGAGCAGGCTGCTGAGGTTGCTACGCAGCTCGCGCACAGGGACGGTCTTTGCCATCGGCTCAGTGTACCTGATCGTGTACACAGCTTCCAAGGCAGCTGCTTAGAACCACAGAGGGCTCAACATGAGCACGCCCACGCTCTCGCTCAGCGCTTGTCGGTCTGACCCGCGGCGACGTTTGCGGCGGCCTTCTGGCCGGCCTCGCCGCTGGCGACCTTGACCGAGATGCCGGGGCTGGCGAGGGCGAAGTGTGCGAGCAGGCGCTGCTGAACCGGCGCTACGGCGATCTCGACCTTGTTGCGCTCGATCGCCTTTATGACGGCGTCGGCAACCTGCTGGGGTGAACCGGTGCCTAGACCCGGAATCGGGTCGGCGCCTGAGTCCGCGTACATGCCCGCTTCCCGGATGGTGCCGGGTGAGACGATCGAGACGCCTATGCCAACCGGGTCGAGGTCGGCGCGGAGGCCGAGGGCGAAGCCGCGCAGGCCGAACTTGGTCGCGTTGTAGACGGAGGAGAGCGGGGTCGCGGACTTGCCCGAAAGGGAGGAGATGAAGACCATGTGGCCCTTGCCGCGCTCGATCATGCCCGGCTCCAGGGCGCGGGCGAGGTGCATCGGCGCCTCGAGGTTGACCCGCAGCGTGCCCTCCAGCCGCTCGCTGGTGTACTCGGGCAGGCGGCCGGTTCCCGGCAGGCCCGCGTTGGCGACGAGGACGTCGACGTCGCCGGCCTCTGCCGCGAGCTTCTCCGCTGCCCCGGCCTCGGCTAGATCTGCGGGCAATACCGAGTGGCCCTCCCCCGGCAATTCGGCCGCGAGCGCCTCCAATGCCTCGGCCTTGCGACCGCTCAGCACCAGCTTCGCGCCACGCCCGGCGAGCGCCTCGGCAATCGCTCGCCCAAGGCCTCCCGTGGCGCCGGTGAGCAGCGCTGTCTTGCCGGCAAGTTCCATCCCAGCGCGCAAGCTAGCACCGCGGACGTCGAAAGGACCTGGGCAGGCTAAGTGCGAAAGACCACAAAATGTTTGTTTTCTATGAGCAAACCGCCGGGCGATCGTCTACACTGCCGCCGTTCCGAATAACCGAAACGCCGAGTCCCGTGCGCTGGAGGCGCCACGGGAGCGGGGGAACCACGTTTTCGGGGCTAACTCGCCTAGTTCAGGCGGGGGCGCAGGCTCCTATAGCGCCAGCCCGACAGCTAACCCCGTAGGCCGACGAAGGAGATCGGTTTGCGCAACAACAGGCAGAAACTCAAGCTGGGCATTGCTACAGGGCTGGCGCTTTCGGCTCTCGCTTTGACGCCGGGAGCCGCATCGGCCGCTTGCGGCGGTGGCGGGGTCTCATCGGCGGAAGTGGACATCTGCACCCCTACAGCCAAAGGGCGGCTACTCGACAACGGAATGCTCGTCCCACCCAAGTCCGCCCCCCCGAAGGTCAAGGCCGTGATCGCCGCGGCCAACAAAATCCGCACCAAGCCCTACATCTTCGGCGGCGGCCACGCCCGCTGGTGGGACAGGGGGTACGACTGCTCCGGTTCGGTCAGCTATGCGCTGCACGGCGGCAACTTCCTCGCGAGCCCGCTGCCGTCGGGCCCGATGGCGAATCTGGGCCTGCCCGGCGAAGGCCGTTGGATCACGGTCTACTCCAACCCCGGCCACGCCTACGCGGTGATAGCCGGCTTCCGCTGGGACACCTCCGGCAACACCGACGGGTCCACCGGGCCGAGCTGGCACGAAGACCTGCGTACCTCCGCCGGCTTCATCGCCCGTCACCCCTCCGGCTACTGAGCGTCAGGCAGGGCAGTACTCCGCCCCGGCCAACCGGCCGGGGCGAGATTGTCCTTGCTTTCCTCAACTGCTCGGATAACGTTTTCGTGTAGCTGCTACACCCGACATCCGCTTGGCTGACCTCACCAAGCATTACGGCGAGGTGGTCGCGGTTGCGGGAATTAGCCTCGAGATCGAGGCTGGCGAGTTCTTCACGATGCTCGGCCCCTCGGGCTCGGGGAAGACGACGACGCTGCGGATGATCGCCGGCTTCGAGGACCCCAGCGGTGGCACGGTCGAGCTTGCGGGCGAGGACGTGAGTCGCGTGCCGCCATACGACCGCGCGGTAAACACGGTATTCCAGGACTACGCCCTCTTCCCCCACATGACGGTGGGCGAGAACGTCGCCTACGGGCTGCGCGTCGCCAAGGTCGCGAAGGCCGAGCGCGAACGCCGCAGCGAAGAGGCGCTGGAGATGGTGCGCCTGCCGGGCTATGGCGAGCGCAAGCCCGGCGAGCTCTCCGGCGGCCAGCGCCAGCGCGTGGCCCTGGCCCGGGCGATCGTCAACCGGCCCAGGGTCCTGCTCCTCGACGAGCCGCTGGGCGCTCTCGACCTGAAGCTGCGCGAGCAGATGCAGATCGAGCTGAAGGCGATCCAGGGCGAGGTCGGGATCACCTTCGTCTACGTCACCCACGACCAGGACGAGGCGCTGACGATGAGCGATCGCATCGCCGTCTTCAACCAGGGCCGGATCGAGCAGGTCAGCCCTCCGGTCGAGCTCTACGAGCGGCCGGCAACCGAGTTCGTCGCCGGCTTCGTCGGCGTTTCCAACCTGCTCGAGCGCGACGGGTCGCGCTTCACCATCCGCCCGGAGAAGATCCAGCTGGTCGAGTCCACGGCGACGCCCAACGGCCTTCGCACCGAGCGCGGACGTATCGCCGATGTGTCCTACGCCGGGATGGTGACCCGCTACACGGTTGCCCTCGACGCCGGTGGAGAGCTTCAACTCGTACGACAGAACGTCGAAGGCACGTCACTCGACGCTGCCTCGGAGCAGGGAAGGGAGGTCATCGTCGGCTGGCGCCCGGAGCACACGGTCGCTGTCCGTGGCAGTTCGACCACTACAGAGGAGGAACAACCGTGAAAACGCATTCAAACCCCGCGCGGACGGCATGGCTGGTCATCGGAGGGTTGCTGGCAGTCATGCTTCTGTTCGCCGGCTGCGGCTCCAGCGACGACGACAGCACGTCCGGCAACGAACTGCAGAAGGTCGGCAAGAGCGAGGGATCGCTCGACCTGATCTCTTGGGCCGGCTACGTCGAACCGGAATGGACCAAGCCCTTCGAACAGAAGACCGGCTGCAAGGTCAACGGGAAGGTCGCCGGCACCTCCGACGAAATGGTGCAGCTGATGCGCAGCGGCGAATACGACGGGGTCTCCGCCTCGGGCAACGCCACCGCCCGGCTGGTCGAAGGCAACGACGTCGACCCAGTCAACGTCAGCCTCGTCCCGAACTACAAGACCGTCTTCTCCGACCTCAAGAACCAGCCCTACAACACCTTCGACGGCCAGCCATACGGCATACCCCATGGCCGCGGAGCAAACCTGCTGATGTGGAACAGCGACTCGGTGCAGCCCGAACCGAAGTCCTGGAACGTCACGCTCGACCCCGAAGTCGCCTCCAAGTACAAGGGCAAGATCAGCCAGTACGACGACCCGATGTCGATCGCGGAAGCGGCGGTCTACCTGAAAGCGCACAACCCCGACCTCGGGATCGAAGATCCCTACGAGCTGAACGAAGAACAGTTCGAAGCGGCGGTGCAGCTGATGAAAGAACAGCGGTCATTGGTCGGTGAATACTGGTCGGAAGCCGAAAAGCAGATCTCGTCCTTCGCCAGCGGCGACAATCAGGTCGGCACGACGTGGCAATACCAGTACTTCCTGCTCAAGGAAGAAGGCGAGCCGGTGGCGGCCAGCCCGGCGAACCAGGGCTTCCTGCCCGAAGAGGGCGCGACGGGATGGTCCGACACCTGGATGATCAGCTCCGAAGCGGCGCATCCCAATTGCATGTACATGTGGATGAACTGGATCATCGAACCGAAGGCGAACGCCCAGGTGGCGGAATACTTCGGCGAGGCGCCGGCCCAGGAACTGGCATGCGAGCAAACGGCAAATCCGAACTTCTGCGCTGAATACCACGCGGAAGAACCCAATTTCTGGAAACGCGTCTACTACTGGAAGACCCCGCTCGCCGACTGCGGCAACGGGTCCGAAGACTGCAAGGACTACAACGACTGGGTCCAGGCCTGGACCTCGATCAAGGGTTGAGCCGCAGGCTCGCCAAGCTGTTCCACGGGCGCCCCCGCCTTCAGGTGGGGGCGCTCCTGGCGGGCCCCGCCGGCTGGCTGGTCGTCGGCTACCTCGGCTCGCTAGCCCTCCTTCTCGTCGCCTCGCTGTGGTCGGTCAACGCCGTCAGTGGCGAGCTCGAGAAAAGCCTCAGCTTCGAAAACTTCGAAATCCTCTTCGACGAACCGGTCTACCGCGACATCATCGGTCGCACGGTCCTGATCGCGGCGTTGGTGACGATCACGGACGCGGTCCTCGCTTTCCCAATTGCCTTCTACATGGCCAAGGTCGCGAGTCGCCGGACCAAGGCGATCCTCGTCGTCGCGGTGCTGATCCCACTCTGGTCGAGCTACCTGGTCAAGGTTCTCTCCTGGCGCAACATGATCGGCGGTGGCGGGCTGATCGATTGGGTCCTGGAACCGCTCGGCCTCAACGGGCCCGGCTACGGCAATGCCGCAGTCTGGCTGGTGATGAGCTACCTCTGGCTGCCGTACATGATCCTGCCGATCTTCGCCGGGCTGGAGCGAATCCCCAACTCGCTGATCAGCGCCTCGGAGGATCTTGGCGCCAAATCCTTCACCACCTTCCGCCGGGTGATCCTGCCGCTCTCCTTCCCCGCTGTCGTCGCTGGCTCGATCTTCACCTTCGCCCTCACCCTCGGCGACTACATCACACCCAGGCTGGTCTCCAACAACCAGTTCATCGGCAACGTCGTCTTCAACAACATCTCCAACAACCTGCCCTTCGCCGCGGCCCTGGCGCTGGTGCCGATCGTGGTGATGGTCGGCTACCTGCTCGTCGCGCGAAAGCTCGGCGCCTTCGAGCACGTATAGGAGAACGGTGAGACTTTCGAGGCGATCCACGATCCTGCTCCGCGTCGCCGTCGGCGCGGGGCTCGCATTCATCTACATCCCGCTGATCGTCCTTGGGATCTACGCCTTCAACTCGAGCAAGATCCTCGAATGGCCGCCACCCGGCTTCACCTTCGAGTGGTTCCCGAAGGCGATCGAAAGCACGGCACGCGACGCCTTCTGGACCTCGATCAAGGTCGGGCTCGCCGCCACCGCGATCGCCCTGGTGCTGGGGACGCTCGCGTCGCTGGCGGTCGCCCGGCACCGCTTCTTCGGCCGCGAGACGATCTCGTTCCTCGTCATCCTGCCGATCGCCCTGCCGGGGATCGTGACCGGGGTGGCGCTCAACAACACCTTCACCCAGGTGTTCGGCATCGACCTCTCGCTGTTCACCGTGATCGTCGCCCACGCCACCTTCTGCATAGTCGTCGTCTACAACAACTCGATCGCGCGGCTGCGCAGGATGTCCTCCTCTTTCGAGGAGGCCTCAGCCGACCTCGGCGCCAACACCTGGCAGACCTTCCGCTACGTCACGCTCCCCAACATGCGTTCGGCACTGGGCGCCGGCGGCCTGCTCGCCTTCGGCCTCTCCTTCGACGAGATCATCGTCACCACGTTCACGATCGGCGCCGGAGAACAGACTCTCCCCTACTGGATCTTCAGCAATCTCTTCCGCGCCCAGGAGCGCCCGATCGTCAACGCCGTCGCCGTCCTGGTCGTCCTGATCTCGATCGTCCCGGTCTATCTCGCCTACCGCCTCACCCGCGAGGAAGGCGGTGTCGCTGCCGCCCGGGGCGGACGAGCGGAGCGTGTCGGGGGCGGCGGCGTCGAGACCGAGGCGACCGCGGTGCCCTGATCGCTACAGCGGGATGTTGCCGTGCTTGCGCTTCGGCTGCGCCACCCGCTTGGACTGCAGCATGCGCAGCGCCCGGATCAGCTTCGGGCGGGTCTGGCGGGGCTCGATCACGTCGTCGATGTAGCCGCGCTCGGCCGCCGAGTAGGGGTTGGCGAAGTGGGCTTTGTAGTCGTCGATCAACTTCTGGCGACGCTCGTCGGGCGTCGGCGAGGAGACGATGTCCTTGCGGTAGATGATGTTGACCGCGCCCTCCGGGCCCATCACCGCCACCTCGGCGGTCGGCCAGGCGACGTTGAAGTCGGCCAGCATGTGCTTCGAGTTCATCACGTCGTAGGCGCCGCCGTAGGCCTTGCGGGTGACGACGGTGAGCTTCGGCACGGTCGCCTCGGTGAAGGCGTAGAGCAACTTGGCGCCGTGGCGGATGATCCCGTTCCACTCCTGGTCGGTGCCGGGCAGGAAGCCGGGGACATCGGTGAAGGTGAGGATCGGGACGTTGTAGGCGTCGCAGGTGCGGACGAAGCGCGCTGCCTTCTCCGACGCCTCGATGTCGAGCACGCCGGCGAGGAATGCCGGCTGGTTGCCGACGATGCCGATCGGGAAGCCGTCGAGGCGGGAGAAGCCGCAGACGATGTTCTTGGCGAAGTGCTCGTGGACCTCGAAGAACTCGCCGTCGTCGACGACGCGTGAGATTACCTCGCGCATGTCGTAGGGCTTGGAGGGATCGTCGGGGACCAGCGTGTCGAGGTCCTCGTCTTCGCGCTCGGGGTCGTCCTCCGGCTCGAAGCGCGGCGGCGCTTCGAGGTTGTTGGAGGGCAGGAAGCCGAGCAGGTAGCGCGCGTCCTCGAGGCAGCTCTCCTCGTCCTCGGAGGCGAAATGGGCGACGCCGGACTTCGAGTTGTGGCTCATCGCCCCGCCCAGCTCCTCGAACTCGACTTCCTCGCCGGTCACCGTCTTGATCACTTCGGGGCCGGTGATGAACATGTGCGAGGTCTCTTTGACCATGAAGATGAAGTCGGTCATCGCCGGCGAGTAGACGGCGCCGCCGGCGCAGGGGCCCATGATCAGGCTGATCTGCGGGATCACGCCCGAGCACTGCACGTTGCGGACGAAGACGTCGCCGTAGGCGCCGAGCGAGACGACGCCCTCCTGGATGCGGGCGCCGCCGGAGTCGTTGATCCCGATCACCGGCGCCCCGACCTGGGCGGCGAGGTCCATCACCTTGCACATCTTCTCCGCCATCACCTCGCCGAGGCTGCCGCCGAAGACGGTGAAGTCCTGCGAGAAGACGAAGACCGTGCGGCCGTCAATCGTGCCGTGGCCGGTGACGACGGCGTCGCCCCAGGGCCGTTTTTTCTGCATCTCGAAGTCGTAGGTACGGTGACGGACGAAGACGTCGAGCTCCTCGAAGGAGCCGGGGTCGAGCAGCTTCTCGACCCGCTCGCGGGCGGTCATCTTGCCCTTGGCGTGCTGCTTCTCGACCGCCTCCTCGGAGGCGGAATGGATCGCTTCCTCGCGCAGCTCGCGCAGGTAGGCGAGCTTCTCCTCGTGGGTGATCGGGTTCTTCTCTCGCATCGAGCGGGAGAGTCTATTTCGGCGCGCCGAGCCGTGTCCCGAGACGACGAAGGGCCCGCCGAAGCGGGCCCTTCGAACCCCGGTCAGGGGCAAATTCGTGCTTAGAGTTCGGCGCAGACCGCAAAGGCCTCGATCGACCAGTTGCCAGCGCCGACGCCATCGACATCGCGCGCGAATGCGGACCAGCCGGTGCGCGACGAGCCGGATACGAACGGGTTCGAGCCCGTCAGGGCCACGTCTTTGAGTTCTCCACCGACCCGCGCACCGCCGCCGATTGCCTGCTTGCCAGCAGGGCAGGTAGCGGTCGCGTTCTTGGCCACTTCTTCGTTGTTGGCGCTTTCCGCGTTGACGTAGGTGACGTTCCTGACCAGCTGGGCGAGGAAGGTCGAAGCCAGCTTGCCACTGGTGACCGCACCGCTGCCGAGCTTGCTCTCGCTCACGGCGCCGTTCTTGATCTTCGGTTCGGTGACCACCTGGCCGCCGAGCTGGCCGGAGCGGACCGAGCCGTTGGCGAGCTGGCTCGAGCCGATCGTCGCGGCAGCGATCTTCGCCCCGGTGACCGCCGCGTTGCGCAGCTTCGGCGTGGTCACCGCGCCGTTCTTGAGCTTCGCCGTCGTCACCGCGCCGTTGGCGAGGTGCTGCGACTTCACCGACTTCTTGTTCAGGGTCGTGGCGGCGTAGGCGCCGCCGCCCAGCGCCACGAACAGCGCGACGCAGGCCAGCACGGTTGCGGGGTTCAGGTGCCTCTTAAGTGACTTCAACTCGATCCTCTCGTTTCGGTTCAGGTGCCGAACGGCTGCTTGCGCGGTTCGGCCAGGTCATCCAGGATGCGCTCCAGATCGGTCTCGGCAAGGCCGGAGTCGCGGTCCGCACGCAGTTCCACGCGCGTGCCAAAGCCTTTCTCGGCCATCGTCACCTCCACCCCTTCCACGGCGGCGACCAACTCGGCCAGCTCGGGCTCGGACTTCATCAGCGTCCGCGAGACCTCGATCATGCGGCCCGCTTCAACCGGAGCGTCCGCGTTCCTCCCACTCCTCCCCCGTGAAAGAGACCGTTCAGGGGGGAGAAATCGTGCGCATCCGACCTTGACCCATCTCAGGTGTGGTCAATGTCGGATGCGCACGATGACAAGAGGAGTCGGCGGGCCTGGGAGCTGGCAGGACGGCAGCACGGGGTGGTTGCACGGCGACAGCTGCTGGCGCTTGGATTCAACGCGCGGGAAATCGAGCATCGAGTAGCGCGGGGGCGCCTGCATCTGGTGATGCGAGGCGTCTATGCGGTCGGCTGGCCGAGGCTCACGCGTGAGAGACGCTGGATGGCGGCTGTGCTCGCCGGTGGCGAGGGCGCGGTGCTAAGCCATCGCAGTGCCGCAGCACTCTGGGGGATTGGGAAGGAGAAACCAGGGCTGATCGACATCAGCTTGACGCGGCGCACCAGATTGCGGCGTGCCGGGCTGCGGGTGCGCGCTCGTCCCACGCTAGCCGGGACCGACGTCGTGTGTCGGAACGGCATTCCCGTCACGACCGTGGCGCGGACAGTCGTGGATCTCGCCTCTGAACTCGGCCCCACCACTGTCGAGCGAGCGATCAATGAAGCCGACAAGCACGGATTGATCGACCCCGAGGCCCTGCGTGTCACGCTCGATGACTACGCGGGCGAGCCCGGCGTCCAGCTTCTGCGCCGGCTCCTCGACAAGCACACGTTTCGCCTCTCCGACTCCGACCTGGAGATCATCTTTCGCCCGATCGCCGCGTCTGCCGGTCTACCCCTCCCCCTCTCCAAGCAGATGCTGAACGGCTTCGAGGTCGACTTCTTTTGGCCGAACTTGGGACTTGTCGTTGAGACCGACGGCCTGCGCTACCACCGCACACCGGCAACCCAAGCCCGCGACGCCCGCCGAGACCGCGCCCACGTCTTGGCTGGGATGACCCCACTCCGCTTCACCCACTACGAGATCAAGTACGAGCGCCCCCGCGTACGCCGGACCCTCGAACACGCCGCCGAGCTTCTGCATGAGCGGAAGCAGCATTGACCCCACTGGAGGTGGGTCAACTCTCGCTACATGGATCCTGAGCGGTGAGGATCGACGGCTTGTCGGCTAGAAGAAGGCCCCGCCCTTGTACTCGCCGAAGACGTCGCGCATGGCGCCGCAGACCTCGCCGATCGAGGCATTTGCGGCGAGAGCGGTCCGAATCGGGTGCAGAAGGTTGCCCTCTCCGCGGGCGACGTCTCGCAGGGCCTCCAGCTTCGCCTCGACCGCGGCCTGGTCGCGGGACTCCTTGAACGTCTTCAGGCGGGCCAGCTGGCGCTCCTCGGCCTCGGGGTCGACGCGGAGGATGTCGACGTCGTCGACCTGGTCGGTGACGTACTTGTTGACGCCGACGATGATGTCCTGGCCGGACTTGTAGCGCTCGTGGTAGGAGTGCGCGGACTCCTCGATCTCGCGCTGCATGAACTCCAGCGCCTCGACCGAGCCGCCCATCTCCTCGACCTTCTCCATCAGCTCCCAGGAGCGGGCCTCGATCTCGTCGGTCAGCGACTCGACGAAGTAGGAGCCGGCGAAGGGGTCGACGGTGTCGGCGGCTCCCGACTCGTGGGCGAGCACCTGCTGGGTGCGCAGCGCGATCCGGGCCGAGCGCTCGGTCGGCAGCGCCAGCGCCTCGTCGAAGCCGTTCGTGTGCAGGCTCTGGGTTCCGCCGCAGACGGCGGCGAAGCCCTGCAGGGCGACGCGGATGATGTTGACCTCGGGCTGCTGGGCCTGCAGCGTCACGCCGCCCGTCTGCGTGTGGAAGCGGATCTTCATCGAGTTGGGGTTCTCGGCGCCGAACCGCTCGGCGACGATCTTCGCCCACATCCGCCGCACCGCGCGGAACTTGGCGATCTCCTGGAAGACGTTGTTGTGCCCGTTGAAGAAGAAGGCGAGGCGGGGGGCGAACTCGTCGATCTTGAGACCCCGCTCCAGCGCCGCCTCGACGTAGGCGATCGCGTTGGAGAGCGTGAACGCAACCTCCTGCACTGCCGAACAGCCCTTCTCGCGGATGTGGTACCCCGAGATCGAGATCGTGTTCCATTTCGGCACGTTCTCGCGGCAGTACTCGAAGATGTCGGTCGTCAGCCGCATCGTCGGCACGGGCGGGTAGATGTAATTGCCGCGCGCCATGTACTCCTTCAGCACGTCGTTCTGGACCGTGCCGCGCAGCTTCTCGGAGGGGACTCCCTGTTCCTCGCCGACCAACTCGTAGAGCAGCAGCAGGATCGCAGCCGGGGCGTTGATCGTCATCGAGGTCGAGACGCCGTCGAGGGGGATCTGGTCGAAGCAGATCCGCATGTCCTCGATCGTGTCGATCGGGACGCCGGTGCGGCCGACCTCGCCGCGGCAGAGCGGGTCGTCGGAGTCGCGGCCGAGCTGGGTCGGCAGGTCGAAGGCCATCGAGAGGCCGGTGGACCCATGTTCGATCAGGTAGCGATAGCGCTCGTTGGTGTCCTCGGGCGTGGCGAAGCCGGCGTACTGGCGCATCGTCCAGAGCCGGTCGCGGTACATCCCGTCGTGGATGCCGCGCGTGAAGGGGGGCACGCCCGGCTCGCCAAGGCGCTCCTCGAGCCCCGGGGCGACGTCGTCCTCGTCATAAACATGCTGGATCTCGATGCCGGAATCGGTGAAAACGCGCTCGTCGTCGGGGCCGACGAGGGGCGCAATCGTGCGATGGGTCTCTTCTGTGGCCATATCGACAGGATATGCGGGTATCCGTGCTCTTGCGGCCGACCGGAACATTGCGGCCAATTACGGTTTGTTGAGAAGCAGGCCGGGAATAATCTTGGCTGCAAATCGACATGCCGTAAGTCGCCAATCGGGGCAGCAGGGGGCGGCAGCAAAACGGAGGATCGATATGAGAGAAGTGACCCAGCCGGTAAGGGCCCGGGGGACGATGCCGTCAGCGGTAGCAGTGGTCGCTGCACTGGCTGCGTTGCTCGCCTTTGCGCCCTTTGCCTCGGCCACCAGCGACCCGCTCGCCAGCGGTACGACGAGCATCACCCTCAACAAGGGCCTCTTCAAGAAGCTGAAGAAGAACGGCGTGAAGGTGCTCAAGGTGAGCCCCGCCACGGTCAAAAACCGCAACGTGAAGCTGCCCGTCAGCGGCGGCTCGCTGGACCCGACCACCGGCGCCGGCACGGTCGAACACAGCGGCGGCATCAAGTTCAAGCGCGGCAAGAAGACCGCCACGGTCAACACCCTGGTGCTCGAATCCGCAACGTCCTCGTTGAAAGCCAAGGTCGCCGGAAAGAGCATGAAGCTGGCTTCGGTCAAGGGCTATACCTTCACCCGCAACGGCTTCGGCACCAACGTCAGCGTCTCGGCCCTGAAGCTCACCGGCAAGGCCGCCAAGCAGCTGAACAAGAAGCTCGGCTTCAGCGGCAAGAAGAAGAACAAGCAGGGCAAGAAGGTGCCCGTCAAGCCGCTGTTCAAGGGCAACCAGACCCTCGGCAGCTCCGCCAGCGAAACCCAGCCGAAAACGGTTGCGGTGCTGCCCACCGGCAGCGCAACACTCGCGCTCAGCCAATCGGCTGCCGAAAAACTGAACAATGTCGGTCCCCAGCCCGAATTCCCCAAACCGGGGCCGTTTGCGGTGAAACTGGGCACAGTCTCACCGACGTCTGTCATCGCCGCCGGTCCTCCGCCGACGCTGGCCTTCCCGATCGGCGGCGGCACGATGTCGCCGACGGCGACCGCCGGGACGCTTCAGACCCTGGGTGGCGTGACGCTGACCCAGAGCCTGGAAGCTGCTCCGCCCCCCGGCACCAAAGGCGTTACGACGCTGACGATGAAAGACATCTGGGTCGACATGAGCACAAAGGTCGCCACGGTGGAAGTGTCGATCGAAAACCCGAAAACCCCGGAAGCCAACCTCGGCAACCTGGGGCGGTCCTCGATCGCCGACATCGTCCTGACCGGAGCCGTGGTCAGCTCCGACCCGGCGACCCACACGATCAGCGTGCTCAACGCGTCCGCGACCCTGCAGGCCGTGACCGCGGAGACCCTGAACTCGGTGTTCATCACGCCGATCGAAAAAGCAACCGGGGAACCGCAGGAAAAGTTCGCCGCCGGAGATCCCCTGGGAATCTTCTCCTTCACGGCGACGACGCAGTAACAGCACCCGCCAGAGGAACAGCGGAGAGGGCGGCCTACGGGCCGCCCTCTCTTTTTAGCGTTAGTCCGAAGCCCCGGCCAACCGGTCGACGCCCGACCGCTCGATCGTCATCCGCAGGCCGTCGAGCAGCTCGACGGCCGGCTCCCAGCCGAGCAGGTCGCGGGCGCGGCCGATGTCGGGGCGGCGCTGCTGCGGGTCGTCGACCGGCAGCGGCTCGAAGATGATCTCCGAGCGCGACTCGGTCACCTCGATCACCTTTTTCGCCAGCTCGAGCAGCGTGAACTCGTCCGGGTTGCCGATGTTGACCGGCGAGTGGACGTCGGACTCCGCCAGGGCGACTATGCCGCGGATCAGGTCGTCGACGTAACAGAAGCTGCGGGTCTGCTCGCCCTCGCCGAAGACGGTCAGCGGCCGGTCCTCGAGCGCCTGGCGCATGAAGGTCGGGATCGCCCGCCCGTCGTGCGCGCGCATGCGCGGGCCGTATGTGTTGAAGATGCGGACGATCGAGGTGTCGACCCCCTGCTGGCGGTGGTAGGCCATCGTCAGCGCCTCGGCGTAGCGCTTCGCCTCGTCGTAGACCCCGCGCGGGCCGATCGGGTTGACGTGCCCCCAGTAGTCCTCGGTCTGGGGATGGACCTCGGGGTCGCCGTAGACCTCGCTGGTCGAGGCGATGAGGAAGCGGGCGCGCTTGAACTTGGCCACTCCGAGCATGTGGTGGGTCCCGTGGGAGCCGACTTTGAGCGTGTGCAGCGGCAGCCGCAGGTAGTCGATCGGGCTCGCCGGCGAGGCCAGGTGGTAGACGAAGTCGACGTCCTCGGGGATGTCGACGTGCTCGGTGATGTCGATGTTGCGGAACTCGAAGGCCGCGTCGCGGATGTGCTCGATGTTCTGCAGAGAGCCGGTCTCGAGGTTGTCTACGCAGATCACCCGGTGGCCCTGACCGAGCAGGTAATCGCAGAGATGGGAGCCCAGAAAGCCGGCGCCGCCGGTGACCACGCAGGTGCTCATCGAGTCCGATGCTATCGGCCGTCCCCGCAAGCGGTCGGGAGGTTGGTATCCCTGCAATTTGCGGGTTAACCAGCCGACCACCCGTCCAGAAGGGGGGAGAACCCACCGCCGCCGCGCCCTTCGCTTGGCATGTTTGGACTACGGACCTGAACCGGTGCAGGGGGAGCTCAGCGGATTGAGGGAGCGGGAGTCGACTGCGATGCGGGGAGTGCGGCTGGAGCCGGGTGGGGTCGCGCGGCCGGAAACGGACGCGGCCCGCAAGCGGGCCGCCGTGGAGATGATCGCCCGCCACGAGCACTCGCTGAAACGGACCGCGCGGCGCTTCTCGCTCGACGCGGAAGACGCCGACGACGCCTACCAGCGCGCCCTGGAGATCGTCCTCACCAAAGCGCCGACGACGGACCCCCGGGAACTGATCCGGTGGACACAGACGGTGACCAGGCACGAGGCGCTTGCCGTGCGCGAGAGCCGCGAAAGGCTGCTCGGGTTCCACAGCTCGCGCGAGGGCGCCCCGGATCCGCTGGCATCGATCCCGGCCGAGGGCGGCGGGCCCGGAGAGCAGGCCGAGCGACGCGAGGCCGTCGCCCGCACCCGCGAGGCGCTGCAAGCGCTGAAGCCGGCGGAGCTGCGGGCCCTGAGCCTGCTGGCCAGCGGCTACTCCTACGCCGAGATCGGCGAGATCACCGGCTTCAGCCGGACGAAGATCAACCGGGTCCTGGCCGAGGGGCGCAACAGGTTCCGCGCCCTGCTCTCCAGCAGCGAGGACGGCAGCCGCTGCCGCGAGCTGCGACCGCTGCTCTCGGCCTTCTGCGACGGCGAGGCGAGCCCGGGCGACGCCGCGACGGTGCGCGAGCACCTTCGGGCCTGCGCACGCTGTCGCTCGACCATGCGCGCCTACCGAGCCGCTCCGCGGATCGCGGCCGCGCTGGCACCGGCGTTCCCGCCCTCTCGCTCTCTGCTCGAACGAGCGCACGATGCCCTCGCCGGGCTCGCCTCTCGCCTGCCGGGCGTGGGTGGAGGCACGGACTCCGCCGCCCAGATGGCCGCCGGCGGAGGGTCCAGCGGCGCGGGCGTGGCCGCGCTCGCCAAACTGCTGGCGGTCTGTGCCGGCGCCGCGGGTGGGGCGGCGGCATGCGTCGCCACCGGCGTGCTCCCCGACCCCCTCGTCAGCAGCGGCCCCCCATCGCGCCCGGCCCTCGAGCGGCCAGCGGACCAACCGGCAGAGGCCTCGGCAGAAGAGGCGGTGGAGTACGAGCCAGATCCGACACCCGAGCCGCGGCCTCCGCGGCCGGTCAAGGAGGAGCCGAAGGACGACGCCGAGAAGGCGAATGCCCAGACGGCAGCCTCTCCCGTCGAGGCGGTCGAATACGAAGCGCCGCGCCCACCCGCCGAAGCTCCCCCGCCGAGTGGCGGCGAAAGCGCCGCTCCGGCCACACCGGGCGGCTCAGCCGCAGGGGAGTTCGGACCGTGAGGCGCCGCCCTGTGCATAGTGCAACGTTTTCCGGCTCTCAGAGATACAGAAAACGTTGCACCTTCATGTTGGCAGCCTCGATTGTGGTCGCGGTTGCGCTCGGCTCTGCGGGTGGTGCGGCGGCCGCGCCCCCGCAGCCGCTCGACCTGCGCGTCGACGGCGGCGAGGAAAGCTGGCATGCCGAGACGCGCTTTGCCCTGCGCTGGACCAATCCGCTGCCGAGTGGGGGCTCGCCGGTTGCCGCCGTCCACCACCGGCTTCTCGACCCCGATGGCCACCTCCTGGCGGAAGGGGAGATCGGCTGGGCCGCCACATCGATCCAGCACCTGACCGTCCCTGCTGTTCCCGGCGCCTACCTCGCCGAAGTGTGGCTGGAGGACGCGTCGCGAAACGAGGGTGCACCGGCCGTAGCCACACTCCGCTTCGACAACGCCGCGCCGGGACGGGTCGACCCCCAGCCGGTCCCCGGCTGGATCTCCCGCAACGGGCTGCCCCTCGCGCTCCGCCTCGGGCGGCCCGCCGGCCCCGAGCCGCTCTCCGGCATCCGCGGCTATGCGGTCTCGATCGACCCGGTCCCCGGCGAGAACCCCTGTGCCGACCGGTATGCCTGCAGCGAGACCGAGACCGACCTGCGCGGCGGGGCCGGCGAAGACACGCTGCCGATCGAAGAACTCCCCGAGGGGACGAGCTACGTCCACGCGGTCGCCGTCTCGGGGTCAGGGATGCACTCGACAGAGGTCGGCTCCACGGTCCTGCGCGTCGACAAGACCGATCCGGAGACGAGTCTCCTCGGCGTTCCCGCCGGCTGGTCGAACCGGTCGCTGACGCTCACAGCCGAGGCGACCGACGGCGAGTCGGGGATGCTGGCCGACGGCCCCGGTGGCCCGTTCACGGCGATCCGGATCGACGGTGGGTCGCCGGTCGCCGCGCCCGGCGACTCCGTAACCGCCACCGCGATCGAGTCCGGCATCCACTCGGTCACCTATTACGCCCGCGACGCGGCCGGCAACGTGGCTGACGGCGGCAGGCTCAACGGCCGCCCGAACCACGAGCCGGAGACCGCGGTCGTCCGTATCGACCGGGAGCCGCCCCGGCTCGCCTTCGCCAACTCCCAGGATCCGGGCGATCCGGAGAGGATCGAGGCGCGCGTCGCCGACCCGCTCTCCGGCACCGACCCGGGCCGCGGGCAGATCTCGGTCCGCCCACTCGGGTCGGGCGAGCGCTTCATGACCCTCTCAACAGAAGTCGACGATGGCGTCCTCCGCGCCCACTGGGACTCCGGTGCCTGCCCGCCCGGCGAGTACGAGTTCCGCGTCACCGCCTACGACCGGGCCGGCAACGAGATCTCGGCGTCGAGCCGCGGCAACGGCGCGCCGATGCGCCTCGCCGCGCCGCTCAAGGTCTCTACGACACTCCGCGCCGGCTTCGGCCGCCTGGGCGTCGAAACGCGGCGGACCGTCGGCTACGGGCGGAGCGTCCTCTACAGCGGCCGGCTGCTCGCGGGGCGGCGGTCGCCGCAGGCGGGGGCGACGGTGCGGGTGATCGAGCGGTTCGCGGGCGAGTCCAGAGTGCCGGAGCGGGTGACGACGGTGCGGACCACCGCCCGCGGCGACTTCGGCGTTCGCCTTGCCCCGGGGCCGGGTCGCGAAGTCGTGGCGCTGGCGGCGCCGACGGCGACCCTGCGCGGCGCGAGCAGCAAGCCGCTGAGCCTGGGAGTCCGCACCGGCCTGCGCCTGAGCGTTTCCTCAGCAGTCGCCGAGATCGGCGGGCGCCCGGTCCTCTTCAGCGGCCGGGTCTTCTCCCGCGGCGCCGGGATCCCGGCCGAGGGCAAGGCCGTGCAGCTCCAGTTCCGCCTCGCCGGCCTGCCGTGGAGCGAGTTCCGCACGGTGCGCACCGACGGGCATGGCCGCTTCCGCTACTCCTACCGCTTCGCCGACGACGACAGCCGCGGCGTGCGCTTCCAGTTCCGCGCCTACGCCCCGGCCCAAGCCGGCTGGCCCTTCAAGCCAGCCGGCTCGAGGCCGGTTTTGGTCATCGGTCGTTAGCCGACGGGCAGGAGGTCGACGGCCTTCCGCACGCGCTGCTCGAGCTCGTCGCGGTTGCGCTTCAGGGCGCTGGTGGCCTGCTTGCGGGCGGTTGCACCGCGGCGTTCGGCGCGCTTGACCTCGCGGCGGAGCTGGGTACGGTAGGTCTTGAGCTGTTTCTCAGCGGCTTTGCGGCCGCTGAACGGCTCGACCAGCTCGCCGACGCGGTCGGTTACGGTGAGGACGGCGCCGACCGGGAGGTCGAGGGCCGGGGTCGTGGCACGTTTCGTCGAGGCTTTCGGGGTCGGGCCGGTCGAGTTGGTCGTGCTGCTCTTGCTCTGCGTTGCCATGAAAGATGGATCCCTTCGGTATGCGGGTTTCCTGCCTGAGGTTCGCGAGTGTAGCGAACGTATGTTCTGCGCGAACACCTGTTCTTAACCGCCCGCCCGCGTCGGGTTACTCGGCCAGATGGCTGACTCCACGGCCGCGTGTGACTGGGGGCGTGCGTGGCCTAGCAGATCAAGGACGCAGGGCGCAGCCTTTTTGGTGGTGCCAAAGGCAAGCCCGAGGACGCAGAGATGCGCAGTGCCACGCACGCCATCCAGGCGTGCGGGGTCGTGGAGTCAGCCATCTAGGCGCGCGATCGCCAGCCCGCGCTCCCCGGCGGCTGCCGCGATCGGGTAGCGGGCCGAGAGGCCGAGACGCGCCTCCTCCGGGGCGAGATCGCCGAAGGCGACCCGGCCGCCGGCCTCGCGCACGATCAGCTGGGCCGCCGCCGCGTCGACGGAGCGGCAGGGGCGAAGGCTGAGCATCGCGTCGAGGCGCCCAGCGGCGACGTAGGACGCGGTGATCGCGATCGAGCCGACAACGCGCAGGCGATAGACGCGGTCCGAGAGCGCCTCCAGCGCCGCGAGGGCGCGCCCCGGCTCGGCCGCCTCGAGGCCGAGCAGCTCCAGCTTGTCGCGGTCGGCGGCGACGCGAATCGGCCCGTCGCCGAGCGTCGCGCCCTCCCCGCGGCGGGCGGCGAACTCCTCGCCCGCGCCGAAGTCGAAGACGTAGCCGAACTCGACCTCGGCCATCGAGTCCCCGGACGCCACGGCGATGCTGAGGCTGTGCGAGGGGAGCGTGCGGCGGGCGTTGAGCGAGCCGTCGATCGGGTCGATCACGACGCGGGCGGGGCCGCCTGACCCAAACGTCACCTCGCCGCGCTCCTCGGAAACGGCGACGAACGAGGCGCCCTGCGCCGCCAGGGCCTCGAGCTCGGCGAAGACCTCGTCCTCGCAGCGACGGTCGATGACCAGGGTGTGATCGCCTCCCTCGCCGACCCCCTCGTAGACGGTGCGCGCCTCGGCCCCGCGCACCTCGTCGAAGATCGCCCGCTGCGCCGCGACCACGCGGCGGCAGATTCCCAGCCAGTCTGCGGAGAAAACGTCCACCGAGGCCATCCTATGGAGGCCGCGCACTCGCTAGCGTTGGAGCATGCTCGCTCTCGCCGAGGCACAGCAGCACGCGGTCGAACACGACGACGGCCCCCTGCTCCTGCTCGGCGCCGCCGGGACCGGCAAGTCCGAGGCCCTTGCGCGGCGCTTCGCGCGGCTGGTGGACGACGGCCTCGCCCCAGAGCAGATCCTGGTCTTGGCCTCGCACCAACCGACCGCGAACAGGTTGCTGGCAAGGGTCGAGTCGCTGCTTGACGGCTCCCACGGCGAGCTCTGGATTGGCACCTGGCATGGCTTCGGCGAGCGTCTCCTGCGCGAGCACTCGCTTTCCGCCGGCCTGGACCCCTTCTTCGACGTCCTCGGCCCCGCCGAGCGCCTGGCAATCCTGCTCGATCGTCTCGACGACCTGCCGCTGCGAAATCAGGAGATTCGCGGCAACCCAACTGGCCTGCTCGCCCGGCTGGTCGACCAAGTCGACGTGCTCAAGGCCGGCGCGGAGCCTGCAGAGCCCGACCTCGCCGAGTTCTGCGCGGCTCACGATCGCATCCTCGCCGAGCGCGGCAGCCTGGACCAAGCCGACGTCTTCCTGGTGCTCAACAAGCTCTTGCATGATCGGGAGAGCGTTCGCAGCGATATTGCGGCTCGCTTTCTTCACGTCATGGTCGACGAGTACGAGGACACGACCGCCGCTCAGCGGGCCGTCCTGCAAACGATGCGCACCGCGAACCCAAATCACCTCTACGCGGAAAACCTCTCTTCCGCGGGTGGCGTGGGGGGAGGGGGGTCGAGGACGACCGTGGATCGCCCGCAGGCCCCCCTCCCCCCGCGACAGGACCCGCGGCCAGAGGCGCTGACCCTTGAAGAGGTGTTCCGCCAGCCGGCGGTGCGACGCTGGGTCTGCACGAACGAGCGGGCGCAGGCGCAAGCAGTGGCACGGGAGGTTGAGCACCTGCTTGCGGGCGGTGCGCCGCCGGAGGAGATTTGCGTGCTGGTCGAGGACCCGGCGGCCGATGGCGGTGCCGTCTCGGCGGCGATGGAGGAGCGGGGGATCCCGTTTCACCTCGTAGGCCCGGCGGCGCTGTTCCAGCGGCCGGAGGTGCGGGATGCGATCGCCTGGCTGAGGGCGCTGGCGGACCCCGAAGACTCGGCCGCCGTCGCCCGGGCCCTGACCCGGCCACCGACCGAGCTGGCTTCGGCCGACCTGGCGCGGCTGACGACGATCGCGCGCCGGCGCAAGGTCGACATGGTCTCCGCCTGCGAGGCGGCGCTCGAAAGCCCGCAGATCCCCCCCGAGGGACGGGAGCGGATCCAGTCCTTCCTCAAGCTCTACGGCGAAGCCGCAACAGCGATGGAGGAGCGGCGCGCAGACGTCTTCGTCCGGCGATTGATCGAGCGGGTGGGACTGCGGCGCCAGCGGCTCTTCGCCGCCGAGCCCGAGGTGGCGGAGCGGCTGCTTGGCTTTTCGCGCTTGGCGGAGCTCGCCGTGACCTGGGCCAGGCGCGAGCCTCACGGATCCACCCGCGACTTCGTCCGTTTCCTCAGCGTCGTGGCCGAGGCGGGCGTCGAGCCCGCGGGAGGCGAGGAGCCACGCTCACCGGGCACGGTGTGCGGTCTTGGCCGGCGTGCCGCGAAGGGAACCGAGTTCGACCACGTCTTCGCGCTCGGCGGCGACCCGGACGCGGTGCAGGCGCGCTCGAGCCTGGTTCTCTCGCGGATCGGCCGCGAGGAGGAGGGGAGCGAGAGGGACGAGGAGGTCCACGAGGAGGAGCTCTTCGGCCCGGCCGAGGGCCTTCATGCCACCTACCGCAAGCTGCGGGAGGAGGTGCTGGAGGCCTCGTGGAGGGCGGGACGGGAGCTCTCCGAGCCCCGGCTCGACACCGTCGTCGACGTCAACCGGGCGATCGCCCGCCACCTCGAGCTGCTGAAGCTTGCCGCTCTCGCCCAGCGGCCGGGAGAGGAGGCGACCGCCGAGGCGGTCGAGGCGGTCAACGGACTGCTGCGCCAGGTCGCCACCCCCGAGCAGCAGGCCGAGCTCGACGCCTCGCCCCTCGACGCCTACCTGCTCGATTCCGAGCGCGAGCGCGATGGGCGGCAACGCCTGATCGCGGCCCGCCACGAGCCCTCGCTGGAAGGCTTCCTCCCCCGCCGCGGCGACGGCTCCCTCAGCCTCTCGGCCTCCGACCTCGACCTCTACCTGACCTGCCCGCTGAAGTACAAGTTCACGCGGGTCTTCGGCATCCCCAAGGAGCCGACGATCAACCAGCGCTTCGGGATCCTCATCCACAATGTCCTCGAGCGCTTCCACAAGGACGGGCCCGGCGAGGACGGGCACCAGCGCCTGATGGACCTCTTCGAGGCCGGCTGGCGCCGCTCGGGGTTCGGCACCAGCGACGACGAGCTGCAGTTCCGCGACAAGGCCCGCGCGGCGATGAACCTCTACTGGGAGCGCGAGCGCGAGGCGGAGGGCGAGCCGGTCTGGCTGGAGCGCAAGTTCGACATCAAGATCGGCCCGCACCACGTGCGCGGCCGCGTCGACCGCGTCGACCGCCTCCCCGACGGCAGCCACGAGCTGATCGACTACAAGACCGGCGAACGCAAGAGCGAGGCCGACCTCGAGAGCGACCTGCAGCTGGCGCTCTACCGCCTCGCCGCCCGCGAGGCCTGGGACGTCGAGGCGACCACCGGCAGCTACTACTACGTGCTCGACGCCGACAAGGTCGCCGCGCCGATCAGGCCCGACGACGCCGAGCGGGTCGAGCGGACCGTGCTCGAGGTCGGCAAGGGGGTCCTGGGGCAGGATTTCGAGCCCCGCCCCGCACCGACGACGTGCAGCTGGTGCGACTACCGGCTGATTTGCCCGGCGGCCGAGAGCTGAGTCGCCCATCAACCAGCCGGGAACTCTTGCTTTCAGGCGGAAGCGAGCGTCCTCAGGCGCGCAAGAGATGCCCGCTCCGGACGATTTTGGAGAGCAGGGCCAGAACGCCGTCTGGGCCAGCGTTCGCGAATGTCCCCTGAGCCCTACCGGTAGTTTCCGCCCCAGTCGCGTGACGATCGAATGGAGACAGAAATGAAGGTCTACATCTGGAGCGACGGCGCTGCCATGCCGAACGGCGGTCCCGCGGGGGCAGGGTACGTCGTCGTGGGCGACGGCGTGCGCTTGCTCGGCTCGGAAGCGCTCGGCGACAGGACGAACAACGTTGCCGAGTACATGGCGGTTCGGAACGCGCTGCGGGCCGCGGCCGACGCGGGCGCGACGTCGGCTTACGTGCGGATGGACTCGGCGGTGGTCGTCGGCCACCTCACTGGGACTTCACGTGCGCGGGACGAGCGCCTGATCCAGCTCAAGGGGGAGGTCGAAGAGCAGAAGGCCCGGTACAAAAAAGGGGGGGTCAGGTTCGCTCGGATTCGCAGGGAGCAAAACGGAGTTGCCGACGAGCTCGCGAAGAACGGCGCGCGGGCCTCGAAGGCGCTAAGCGCCGATCGGCGGCGATAGGTGAAGCGGCGAGCGTTGCTCGCCGATGTCGGCTCGCTATCGCAATGCGCGAGAAGCAGCAAAGCCTTGCCTGGCTAACGGACTTCAGTGACTGATCGGGGGGGTGCCGTAGTCCCTACTGGTTTCCCTGCTGGCGCAGGAACTGCTGGAAGTCTCGCGCTATGGAATCCGCAGACGGTAGGTCCTCGGGGTTCTCGAGCTGGTCTTCCTGCTCGGCCTCGATGCGGTCCACCAGCTCCTCGATCTCGGGGTTGGCGGCTATGGCGCGGTTGATCTGCTCTTCGTAGCTGGTCGACTCCTCCTCCAGCTCGGTCGCCTCGACGGCGATTCCGGTGACGCCCTCGAAGCGGCGCAGGAGCGCGAGCGCGGCCTTGGGGTTGGGGACGGCGGCTATGTAGTGGGGCACCGCCGCCCAGAGCGAGGCGGAGGTCATCCCCACCTTGCGGCAGCTGTCGTGGACGACGCCGACGATGCCTGTCGGGCCCTCGTAGGAGGAGCGCTGCAGGTCGAGCTCCTCGACCAGCTTCTCGTCGGAGGCGAGGCCGGTGATCGGCACCGGCAGGGTGTGGGAGACCTCGGCGATCAGGGCGCCGAGGGTGATCACCATCTCCACGCCGAGCGCGTCGGCGGCAGTCGAGATCGTCTCCGAGAAGGTGCGCCAGCGCAGGTTGGGCTCGGTCCCGTCGAGCAGCACCAGGTCGCGCTCGGCGGCCGGGACGCGGGCCGCGATCAGGTTGTTCTGCGGCCACTCGATGCGGCGGACCTCGCCCTCGGTGAGCACGATCGTCGGCCGGGTGGCCTGGAAGTCGAAGTAGTCCTCCGGGTCGACCTGCGCGATCGGCTCCGAGTCAAAGGCGTCGGCGATGGCGTTGACGGCGGTCGAGGCAGCGCCGGCGGCGTCGTTCCAGCCGCGAAACGAGCAGACCAGGATCGGGCTGCGCAGCTGCGGAAGGTCGCCTTCCCAGGTCAGTGAGTCCACTTCTCCCAGAGTACAGGCGGCGACGATGTGAATCAGGATTCACTATGCTGCCCGCCGTGCTCGAGCTGCGCGAGATCGAGAAGTCCTATCCCCAGGGCGGGGAGATGGTCGAGGTGCTCCACGGCGTCTCGCTCGAGATCGAGCCGGGCAAGCTGGTGGCGATCGTCGGGCCCTCGGGCAGCGGCAAGAGCACCCTGCTCAACCTGATCGGGACGCTGGACGTGCCCAGCGGCGGCAGCCTGCGCTTCGACGGCCGCGAGATCGGCAGCCTCGGCCAGAAGGAGCGCGCCCGCTTTCGCGCCGCCAACCTCGGCTTCATCTTCCAGTTCTTCAACCTCCTGCCCGGGCTGACCGCGCGCCAGAACGTCGAGCTGGCGGCGGCGATCGCCGGTGGCGAGAAGCACACGGCTCGCCTCCGGGCGGGCAAGCTGCTGGACCGCGTAGGCCTCGGCGAGAAGACCGAGGCGCCGGCGCGCAACCTCAGCGGCGGCCAGATGCAGCGGGTGGCGATCGCGCGGGCGCTGGTCAACGAGCCGAAGCTGATCCTGGCCGACGAGCCGACCGGCAACCTCGACCAGCGCAACGCCCACGGGATCCTCGAGCTGCTGCGCCAGCAGGCCGCGGAGGACCGCTCCGTGGTGATGGTGACCCACGACCACGACCTGGCCGACCGCTACGCGGACCAGATCATCTCGCTCGTCGACGGCCGCGTCGCCGGCCTCGACCACTCGGGGCCGAACGGCAGCGGCCAGGGGCTCATCGCCGGCCTGGCCTCCCTGATCCGCAGATGACCCGGGCGATCCGCTCGCAGGCGCACCTGACCGCCCTGCTGACGCGCCACCTGCTGCACACGATGAGCCGCCAGCGGATGCGCGCCGCCGTGCTCTGGGCGGCGCTCGCCCTGGCGCTGGGCATCGGCGTCGGTCTGCTCGCCTTCATGACCAGCATCGAAGACTCCTACCGCGATCGCGGCGAGGCGGTCGGCGGGGTCTCCGACGTGCAGGTCGAAGCGATCGGCTCCTCCTCGCTGCCGGCGGGCCTTGCCAAGCGCCTGGATCGGATCGGCGGGACCCGCTACGCGATCCCGATGACCCAGCAGCGGGTCACGCTGGAAGCCGGCAAGGAGAACGTCGTCGCCACCGCGATCGGGGTCGACCGCTCCGCCAGGCGCCTGCGCAGCGCCGTGCAGCGCGACCTGAAGCTGCCCGCCGGGCGCTCGGCGAAACCGGGGCTGGCGCTGCCGAGCGAGCTCGCCGGCGAGCTCGGCGTGCGACGAGGCGACAGGCTGCGGATCTTCGCCTACCGGCGCTCGCCGCGGCTGCGGGTGGCGCGGGTGGTCGAGGTCAGCCCGGCGATCGAGGACGTGATAACCCTGCCCCGCGACCGGCTGGAGGCGATGCGCGGCGCCCCCGGCCAGCCGACCGTGATCTACGTGAAGTTCGGGCCGAATACCGGGCTCGAGGCATTCGAGCGTCGCACCGGGGGGGTGCTCCCGGAGAACGCGGTCCTGACCACGCCGGACACGAGCCAGGGAGAGCTGAACCACGTCCTCGACTTCACCGTGCGGGCACCGACCTTCGTCTTCGGCATGGTCGTGCTGGCGATCGCCGGGCTGCTGATCTACGTGCTGCAGCTGATGCGGATGCTGGAGCGCCAGGAGGATCTCGGGCTGCTGCGCGCGCTCGGCTCGCGGCGGGCGCCGCTGATCGGGGCCGAGAGCCTGATCCTCTGCGGCCTGCTCGTCGCCGCGATCGGACCCGGGGTCCTGATCGGGACGCCGATCGCGAGCTACCTCGCCTCGCAGGTGCCGACCTACCTGACCGACGTCTTCGGCTTCAACATGCAGGTCGCGATCCGGCCCGACGTGGTCGCCGGCGCCGCCGCGGTCGCCCTCGTCGTCGGGATCGCGGCGACGATCGGGGCGCTCGCCTCGGCCCGCGGCTCGATCGCCGACCAGCTCGGCCGCTCCCCCCAGGCCGGGGCGACGGTGACCTCCACGATCTCGCCGCGGTCGGCGCTGGCGCTGCTCGGGGGCGGGCTCGCCTGCCTCGCGCTCGGCCTGCTGATCGCCGACGCCGGGATCTTCCCGCTGGCCGCGGTGACGGTCCTGATCGGGTTGGCGCTGGTCACGCCGGGCCTCGTCGGCCTGGTCGCGATCGCGCTCGGCCGCCGCGAGCACGGCGGCTCCAAGGTCGAGCTCGTCGCCCGCGGCGCGGTCGAGGCGAACCCGCGCCGGGCGGCGCTGGCGGCGGCGATCATGGCGCTCGGGGTGGCCGCCGTCGTGCCGCCGCAGCTCGCCGAACACACCCTGCTCGACCGGATCGACCGCCTCAACCAGGTGATCCGGCCCGGCGCGCAGGACCTGCTCGCTTCCGACGACGCCTTCGCCAGCGTTCCCGTCGACCTCTCCTACGGCCGGCGGGCGCTGCGCGACCCGGCGACCGTGACGCGATCGGTCGCCTTTGCCTTCGTCCCCTACGAGGGGCGCAAAATCGAGGTGCGGGGGCTGGTGCCGAGCACGCGCGGCGGACTCATCCGCCGCGGCCCCGGACTTCCCCAGCAGTACCCGCTGCTGCGCGAGCACCCACACGGCGTGCTCGTCTCGCGGGTGATGGCAGCCGGCCTCGGCGTCGAGACCGGCGAGATGCTCGTGCTGCCGACCGCGAGCGGGCCGCGGAAGCTGCGCGTCCTCGGCGAAGTCGAGGATTTCGCCTGGCCGTCGGGCACCGTCTACATGCGCATGGACCGGTACAAGCGGCTCTACCGCACCGACGCCGTCAGCGCTCTTGCCGTCGATCGCAGGCGGAAGGTCGACGTGGCAGCGCTGCGCGGGCTGGCGCCGCTGCACGCGATCACCGGGGCCGAGTTCAAGGGTCGTATCGACGGCCAGATGGAAAAGAGCACACAGGGGATGCTGGCGATGCGGGTGCTCACCCTGATCGCGGCGCTGGTCGCGGTCGGCGGGATCATCACCACCTCGGTCTTCGCCCGGCGGCGGGAGTGGGCGGTGCTGCGGGCGATGGGGATCGGCAACGCCGGCCTGCTCGGTGCCCTGGCGCTGGAGACGCTGCTGGTGATGACGATCGGCGCAGCCTGCGGAGCGATCGGCGGCATCGTCAGCTACCGGGGGCCGACCCTCGGCTTCCTCGAAGCGCAGGGTTACGTGGTCGGCAACGAGATCCAGTTCGGTGCCGTCGCCGCGGTCGCTGCGGTCGCGGTGCTGGTCGGGACGCTTGCCGCGGCGCTGCCCGCCTGGCTGACGGCGCGAGCCCCGCTCGCCGATGCGCTTTCCTACGAGTAGGCATCGATGTCCTCCACTCGATCCAAAACCGGCAGGCAGCGCAGGCGTGGCGAGGGGACGCGCGAGCGCCTGCTGAGCGCCGCGGTCGCGCTGCTCGAGGAGGGTGGCTACGCGGCGGCCTCGGTTGCGGCGATCACCGAGCGCGGCGGCGTCGCCGCCGGAGCGCTGTACAGGCATTTCCCCTCGAAGGCGGAGCTGTTCGTCGAGGTCTTCCGCACGATGGCCGAGGGCGAGCTGGCCCACCTGCGCGAGGCGAGCGCGGTCCCCGGCACGGCGGTCGACAAGCTCGACGCGATCGTGCGCGAGTTCACCAGCAGCTCGCTGAGCCAGCCGCGGCTCGCCTGGGCGCTCGGCTACGAGCCGGTCGATCCGCTCGTCGACGCCGAGCGCCTGGCCTACCGCCAGACCTACCGCGAGCGGCTGGCCGAACTGCTGCGGCGCGGCATCGAGGCCGGTGAGCTGCCCGAGCAGGACGCCGAGCTGACCGCGGCCTCGCTGATCGGCGCGATCAGCGAGGCGCTGGTCGGCCCGCTCTCGCCGGTGCGCGACGAGCGCGTCTCCACCGAGGAGACCATCGCCGCGATCTCGACCTTCTGCCGGCGGGCCGTCGGGGCTTAGGTCGGCGACTGAACGCTTGACCCACCTATGGGGTGGTCAAACGTTCAGTCGTCCTGAGGTGCCAGCGCACGGCGGACGAGGCCGTAGGCGATGAAGAGGACGAGGGCGGCGAAGGAGAGTTCCAGCGCCCGCTGGGAGACCTCGTTCGCCACCGCAACGCCGATCAGCACGCCGAGCGGGGAGAGGACGCCGATCACGGCGGCGTCGCGCAGGTTGACGTTGCCGTAGGAGCGCTGGCGGTAGGTCCCGACCAGGGCGACGATGACGATCATCAGCAGCGACGTGGACTCGCCCTCCACCTGCGAGAGGCCGAGGAAGAGCGTCAGAGCGGGCACGAAGAGGACGCCGCCGCCGACGCCGACCAGCCCGCCGGCGAGCCCGCCGGCGAGCGCGATCAGGATCGCGAAGAGCTCGTCCATCAGAAGAAGATCAACTCGATCGCGATCCCGACCAGGAGGGCGGCGAAGAGCAGCGAGATCGCCCGCTGCGGGATGCGCTGCTGGATCGCCGTCCCGGCGAGGACCCCGACAACGGCCGGGATCGAGAGCCAGAGGCCGGTGAGGACGTGGACGTTGCCGTAGATCCCGCCCTGGGCGAGCGCCCCGAGCAGGCCGATCAGGACGATCGCGGCGAGGCTGGTGCCGGTGGCGAGGCGCTCTCCGTAGGCGAACCAGAAGATCAGCAGGGGCACGATGACCGTGCCGCCGCCAACCCCGAAGAGGCCGCTGAAGAGCCCCGCCAGGGTGCCGATCGTGGCGAGCTTGAGCAGGCGGTGGGAGGGCAGCGCTGGGTCCGGGGCCATCGTGCCGCGATACTAAGCGCCGTGCCCGCCGAAGCCGAGACAGGGGCCGGCGCATGGCGCTCCGCACTGGAGTCCCTGCGAACTGACCCGGAGCGGACCGCGATCCTCACCGACGTCGACGGCACCCTGGCGCCGATCGCCGAACGACCCGAGCAGGCGGCCGTGCCGGAGCGGGCAACCGAGCTGCTGGAGGTCCTGAGCGGCCGCTTCGGCCTGGTCGGCTGCATCTCTGGGCGCCAGGCGCTGGAGGCGCGGCGGCTGGTCGGGGTCGAGGGCATCGCCTACGCCGGCAACCACGGCTTCGAGCTGCTGATGTCTGGCGAGACCGAGCCGCAGCTCGATCCGGCCGTCGCCGGGCGGGAGCGGGACGCCGCCGAGTTCCTCACCGGCGTTGCCGGGGACGATCTGGACGCGGCCGGTCTGCGCCGCGAGGACAAGGGACCGATCCAGGCACTGCACTGGCGCGGCGCCGCGGACGAGCAGGCAGCCGAGGCCCGCGCCCACGAGATCGCGGTCGAGGCGGGCCGGCAGGGACTGGAACCGCGCTGGGGCCGCAAGGTCCTGGAGCTGCGCCCGGTCGGAGGGGGCGGCAAGGACGCGGCCGTGGCCGCGCTGCTCGCCGGCAGGGACATCACCGCCGCGGTCTACGCGGGCGACGACCGCACCGACCTCGACGCCTTCCGCCGCCTGCGCGAGCTGTGCGACGAAGGCCGGCTGACGACGGCGCTCTGCCTCGGCGTCACCTCCCCCGAGGCGCCGCCGGAGCTGGCCGAGGAGTCCGACCTCACGGTCGACGGCCCCGCCGGCTGGATCGCTCTTCTCGAGGAACTGGCCGAGTAGCGATGCCCTACACCGACCTGCTGAGAGTCACCGTCCTGCTCACCGGCGCCGAGGCCACGGCCCTGGCCGCGATAACCGCCGTCGCCACCAATCGCGACAGCGACGCCACGACCCTGATCGTCGCCGGGTCCTGGTGGCTCGTCGCCCTCCTCGTCGGCCTCTACCTGGGTCGCCCCGCCCGCGCCGCCGACGCCCTCCGCGACGCTCTCGCCGGGGCTCGCACCGCCACCTCCCTGCCCCCCGAGACCCCCGCGAGGATCGCCTTCGCCCGCCTCTGGCCAATCGCCGTCACCGCGATTGCCGCCGGCGTGCTCGGTGTCTTCTTCCCGGGCGTCGCCGCGGTGGGCGCCGGCTACGCCCTCCTCGTCTCGCTCGCCTGGCACACACGCGAGGCCGCCGTACTCGCGATCGAGCAGCGTGACGGCGTCAGGTTCTACGTCGTCCCCAACTCGGCCCTGCGCCCGATCCAGCTGGTCCGCACCCCAGGCCTGCGCAGCAGCCGGCGACATGGCTGACTGGGTTTTGCGCCCAAGGGGTAGCGTGATCTCGATGAACCGCCGCTCGCTTGCACCGCTCGCTGCCGTCCTCGTCACCCTGCTGCTCCTTCCCGTCTCTGCTTCGGCCCAGGGAACGATCTCCGTCAGGGGCTCGGCGACGCAGAAGGTGCCGAACGACACCGCCTCCCTCGGCTTCTCCGTAAGCAAGGAACGGAAGACCCGGCAGGCGGCTCTGCGGATCGTGGCCGTGCGCCTGCGGGCCGTGATCGCGGTGGTTCAGGCAACTCCCGGCATCGGCGACGTCACCACCGGCCCGATTTCGGTGCGCAAAGTGACCAGGGGCAAACTCACGATCTACCGCGCATCGGAGGGGATCGGGGTGATCCTGCACCAGCCCGAGCGGGCCGGAGAGCTCGTCAGCGCAGCGGTCGCGGCAGGTGCAACCGGAACGCGGGGCCCCAGGTTCTTCGCCGGCAACCCCGACCTCGCCTACAACAACACCCTGCTGGCGGCCTTTGACCAGGCGAAGGGCAAGGCGGCTGCCCTGGCCGCGCGAGCCGGAGCCACCCTCGGACCAGCGATCAGCATCGAAGAAGCCAGCGAAGTCGTACCCACGGAGCGCGCCGACGCCAAGGGACCTCAATCCGTAGCGCCGGCTCCGCCCGCCAAGCCCGGCGCCTCGACGGTAACCGCCACCGTTCGCGTCATCTTCGCGCTGGAATAACCCGCCGCGCCTACCGCTTTATCAACCGCGAAAACTCGCGCCAGCTCTTCGTGTTCGCAACGTCGTCCTTGGTGAGCCACGCCCGCCTCGCGGTAGCCACTGCGTAGGCCATGTTGTCGAGTGTGTCGACCCCGTGGGCGTCGGTGTTGAGGACGATCGTCACCCCGGCTTCCGCCGCTAGGCGGGCGTGGTGCTCGGAGAGGTCGCGGCGGTTGGGGTTGCCGTTGATCTCCAGCATCGTGCCGGTGCGGGCCGCTGCCTCGACCACGGCCTCGACGTCGATGCCGTAGGGCTCGCGGCGGCCGAGCAGGCGGCCGGTGAGGTGGCCGATGCAGTCGACCTGGGGGTTCTCGATCGCTGCCAGCACGCGGGCGGTCATCTCCTTCTCGGAGATCGCGAAGGAGGTGTGGATGCTGGCCACGACCCAGTCGAGCGCGTCGAGCAGGTCGTCGGGGTAGTCGAGGCCGCCGTCGAGGCCGATGTTGACCTCCGAGCCGGCGAGCAGGCGGAAGCCGCGCTTGCCCTCGTTCCAGGCCTCGATCTCGGCGATCCGCTCCCAGAGGCGCTCGGCGGTGACGTGGTCGCCGAAGCCGTGGCTGGCGGAGTGGTCGGTGATCGCCATGTACGCGTAGCCCCGGTCGCGGCCCGCCTCGGCCATCTCCTCGAGCGTGTTGCGGCCGTCGGAGAGGGTCGTGTGCGAGTGCAGGTCGCCGCGGATGTCGTCGAGCGAGACGAGGTCGGGGAGCGTCCCCTCGCGGGCGGCCTTCAGCTCCCCCCTGCCCTCGCGCAGCTCGGGCTCTATGTAGGCGTAGCCGAGGCGCTCGTAGACGGCCTCCTCGGTCGGGCAGAGCTCGACCTCGCCGCTCTCGACCTCGGTGATCCCGTGCTCGGAGACCGAGAGGCCGCGCGCCACCGCCTCCTCGCGCAGTTGGACGTTGTGGGCGGCCGAGCCGGTGAAGTGCTGGAGCAGGTTGCCGAAGGCCTCCGGCGCGACGATGCGCAGGTCGACGGAGATCCCGTTCTGGGTCTGCGCCCGCACCCCGTTGGGCCCGGCTTTCCCCGCAGCGGCGACCAGGGGGCTGGCGAGGAGGTGCTCGGCCAGGGCCTGCGGCTCCTCCGCGGTCGCGATCAGGTCGATGTCCTTGCAGGTGTCGGCCCAGCGCCGCACCGAGCCGGCGACCTCGACCCGGACGGCGGCGGGGTGCTCGCGCAGCGTCCGCGCCAGCTCCTCGGCGATCGGGCGTGCCATCGAGAGCAGCACCCTGCCGCTGCCCTCGCCGGGCTCGCCGAGGCGCGCGAGCCCGGCGAGGACGTTCTCCTCCGCCTTCTCGCCCAGGCCCTTCAGCTCGCGGATGCGCTGTTCCTCGGCCGCCTCTCTGAGGTCGTCGAGCGTGGCCACGCCGAGCTCCTCGAAAAGCCGCCGCGCCGTCTTCGCACCCAGGCCCTGCACCCGCGTCACCTCGATCAGCGACGGTGGGTACTTCGCCTTCAGCTTTACCGCCGCGGGGATCTCGCCGGTCTCGATCAACGCATCGATCTTTTCGGCCAGGGTCTTGCCGACGCCGGGGACCTCCGTCGCCCGTCCGGCGGCAGCGAGGTCGGCGACCGAGACCGGGCTTTCGCGGATCGCCTTCGCCGCGGTGCTGTAGGCGAGGACCCGGTATTTGACCGCGCCGTCGAGCTCGTAGAGGACCCCCAGCTCGTCGAGGGCGGCGGCGATCTCGGCGTTGGTCACCCCTGCAAGCTAGCGAGCGTCAGCGTCGGACGAGCCTCGCTATACTTTCTGAAGTATTGAGCGCTGAAACACGATCCCCAGGAGACCGATTCCAGTGACAGGCAAGCTCCACGACGTGACCGACGCAACCTTCAAGTCCGAGGTCCTCGAGGCCGACGGCCCCGTCCTCGTCGACTTCTGGGCCCCCTGGTGCGGGCCGTGCCGCGTGGTCCACCCAGTGCTGGAGGAGATGGACGCCGAGCGCGACGACCTGAAAATCGTCAGCATCAACGTCGACGAGAACCAGCAGACCGCCGCTCAGTACGAGGTCCTCTCGATCCCGACCCTGATCCTCTTCAAGGACGGGGCGATCGCCAAGAAGGTGATCGGTGCGATGCCCAAGCGTCGCCTCGAGGCCGAGCTCGAGCCGGCGCTCGCCTAGCGGCGATGCCCTTCGTTCAGGTCCACTGGTTCGAGGGACGCTCCGACGAGCAGAAGGCGGAGATCGCCAAGCGGATCGAAGCGGCGCTGGTCGAGGTGGCCGGCGCCGCCCCCGAGCACTGCTGGGTGAAGTTCTCCGACTCGAAGAAGACCGACTTCATCGTCGGCGAGCCGGCCGAGGACTGATTAGGCCGTCACGCTGGCCGCAACATCCAGTGTGACAACTCGGTCGGGAGCGGCCAGCGCGGCTTGGGCGGCGGCCGTCAGCGCAGCCGAATCCAAGTCATAGCGCTCGGCGGCAGCATCTAGCAGGTCGAGATGCACGCGCGGGCCGATCAACTCTACCTGGACCGGGAAACCTCGTACCAAGCCGACATTGCAGTAGTCGTCGTCAACCTGCTCCTCCGAATCGAGGTGCTTGAAGTCACGCAGCACGATCAAGAGGGCGTCTGCTCTTGAGTCGTAGTCAGCTCGCATTCACTTCCTCCTCCTGTGGATTGTGACGATGACATCAGGGTCGTCAAGCGCGACGACCACACGAACCCGAACGTCACGGATCCATCCTTCGTATCGAGGTCGGCCCTCTGGATCCTCATCGAGATGAATCGGAGAACGGATGTGCTCTTCGATTTCAGCCAGGCTCGCCCTGATGGAGCGAGCCTTGTTTTTCGCGTGGCGGCTGAGCTGCACCCCAACCAAGGGCATGCCGCGCAAACTCTCCCCTCAGACCCGACTGAGTGCGATCCTCAGGTCGCGGCCGTCGACCCGGACCGGCGCGATCTCGGCTGCGTCGTAGGCGACTGCGGTAGCGAGGACCTCGCCGGCGATGTAGGGCTCGTGGGCGCGGGCGGCGGCGAGGAGATCGTCGTCGCCGCCGAGGCGCAGCTCGATCCGGTCGGAGATGTCTAGACCGGCGGCCTTGCGGGCGTTCTGGACGGCGTGGACGATCTCGCGGGCGAGGCCCTCGCGGCGCAGCTCGTCGTCGAGCTCGAGCTGCAGGGCGACCGCGTGGCCGGCCTCGGCCTCGACCTCGTAGCCATCCAGCGGCTGCAGGGCGAGGGTGACCTCGTCGGGACCGATCGTGTGCTCGTCGCCGTCGACGTTGATGCCGACCTCGCCGCCGTCTGCCATCACCTTCGCCACGTGGACCGGGTCGAGCGCCTCGACCGCGGCAGCGACCTGCGGCATGCGCTTGCCGAAGCGCGGGCCGAGCGCACGGTAGTTGGGCTTGACCGCGTAGCTGACCAGGTCCGCCTCCTCGGAGACGAAGTCGAGCTCCTTGACGTTGAGCTCGGCGGTTACAAGGTCGGCGCGAGCCTCGATCGCCTCGCGCTCGGCGTCGCTGGCGACGATCACGGCGCGGCGCAGCGGCTGGCGCACCTTGGCCTTGGCCTGGGCGCGGGCGGCGCGGCCGAGCTCGACCGTGAGACGGACCGCCTCCATCGCCGCCTCCAAGTCGGGATCGGAGAGGGCCGGGTCGGGCACCGGGAAGTCACGCAGGTGGACGGAGTCGGGCAGCTCGCCGAGCTCCTCGTCGTCGCCGCCGGCCAGGTTGAGGTGGATCTCGTCGGCGAGGAAGGGAGTGAACGGTGCGAGCAGCGCCGCCGTCTCCAGCAGGCAGTGGCGCAGGGTGGCGAAGGCGGCCCGGTCGCCCTCCCAGAAGCGGCGGCGCGAGAGTCGCACGTACCAGTTGGAGAGCTCCTCGACGTACTCGGCGATCGCCCGCCCCGCAGCGGTGCAGTCGAACTCGTCCATGCGCTCGCGGACGGTCGCGATCGTGGACTGAAGCTTCGAGAGCGCCCAACGGTCCAGGTCCTCGGTCGCCTCGGGCGGATCGTGGAAGTCGCCGGGGGTGAGGTTCTCGGCGTTCGCGTAGAGGACCCAGAAGGAGTACGTGTTCCAGAGGGTGAGGAGGAACTGGCGGACCGATTCGCCGACCGTGTCGACCGAGAAGCGGTAGCCCGACCAGGGCTGCTGCGCGGTCAGGTAGTACCAGCGGAAGGCGTCGGCGCCGTGGGCGTCGATCACCTCCCAGGGCTCGACCACGTTGCCCTTGCTCTTCGACATCTTCTGGCCCTCGAGGTCGAGGATGAGGCCGAGGCAGACACAGTTGCGGTAGCTGGAGGTGTCGAAGAGGAGCGTCGACTCGGCGAGCAGTGTGTAGAACCAGCCGCGCGTCTGGTCGATCGCCTCGCAGATGAAGTCGGCCGGGAAGCGCTCCTCGAACAGCTCCTCGTTCTCGAACGGGTAGTGGAACTGCGCGAAGGGCATCGCGCCGCTGTCGTACCAGGTGTCGATCACCGACTCGACCCGGCGCATCTCGCCGCCGCACTTCTCGCAGTCGAGAGTGACCTCGTCGATATAGGGGCGGTGCAGGTCCTCGGGGACCTCACCGCGCGCCCGCTCGCGCAGCTCGGCGACCGAGCCGGCGCAGAAGCGCCCGTCGCAGTCCTCGCCCGTGCACTCCCAGATCGGCAGCGGCGTTCCCCAGTAGCGGTCGCGCGAGAGCGCCCAGTCGACGTTGCCCTCCAGCCACTTGCCGAAGCGTCCGGTCTTGATGTGCTCGGGGTGCCAGCCGATCGTCTCGTTGTTGGCGAGCAGCCGATCGCGGACCTGCGAGGTCGCCACGTACCAGCTCGACTTGGCGTAGTAGAGGAGCGGCGTGCCGCAGCGCCAGCAGTGCGGGTAGGCATGCTCGTAGACCTGCTCGCGGAAGAGCAGGCCGCGGCGGTCGAGGTCGGCGATCAGCCCCCGGGTGACCTCGGGATCCTTGACGAACTTGCCCTCGAAGCCCACGACCCGGCCGTCGAACTTCCCGTCGAGGCCGACCGGGTTGTAGAGCGTGCCGTGGCTGGTCGGGTCGAAGATGCCGTTCTCTGCCGCGACCGCGTAGTCGTCCTCGCCGAAGGCCGGCGCGATGTGGACCAGGCCGGTGCCGTCCTCGGTGGTGACGAAGTCACCGGCGAGGATCTGGAAGGCGTTGGCGGGACCCTGGAAGGCACTGGGGGGACCGCCGTCCTCCAAAATGAAGATGGGGCCTAGGTAGCGGCGACCTACGAGGTCGGAACCGGGGAAGCGGTCGAGCACCTCGACCTCCTCGCCCAGGACCTTCTCGAGCAGCGGCTCGGCCAGGATCAGCGTCTCGTCCCCAACCCTCGCCTTCACGTAGGTCACGTCGGGCGCCACCGCAACAGCTACGTTGCCAGGCAAGGTCCAGGGAGTCGTGGTCCAGACGAGCAGCGACTCGCCGCTTTCGCTCCCGTCCTCGCCGAGCAACTCGAAGCGCACATATATAGAGGGGTCCTCAACGTCCTGGTAGCCGAGCGCGACCTCGTGCGAGGAGAGCGCGGTGCCACAGCGCGGGCAGTAGGGCACGACCTTGTGGCCCTCGTAGAGGCGATCCTCGTCCCATAGCTGCCTCAGCGACCACCAGACCGACTCGATGTAGGAGTCGTCGAGGGTGACGTAGGGGTCGTCGAGGTCGACCCAGAAGCCGATCCGCTCGGTCAGGCGGTTCCACTCCTCGACGTACTCGAAGACCGACTCGCGGCAGCGCTTGTTGAACTCGGCGATGCCGAAGTCCTCGATCTCCTGCTTGGAGGAGATGCCCAGCTGCTTCTCGACCTCGAGCTCGACCGGCAGGCCGTGGCAGTCCCAGCCGGCCTTGCGCGGCACCCGGTACCCGCACATCGACCTGTAGCGGGGGTAGACGTCCTTGAAGACGCGGGAGAAGACGTGGTGGGAGCCGGGGCGGCCGTTCGCCGTCGGCGGGCCCTCGTAGAAGCTCCAGATCTCCGCCCCCTCGCGCTGGGAGAGCGAGCGACCGAAGACGTCGCGCTCGCGCCAGCGCTCGAGCACCCGCTGCTCGAGCTCGGGGAAGGACTGCTTGGCGTCGACGGGTCGGAAGCCGGGCATGAAGGCGGGATTCTAGGAGCGGGTACCTCTTCCCCCCGTGCCGGTTGGCCCTGGTACGCAATAGTCTTGCCGCGTGCCCGCTTACGACCTGAACGGAAAGGTGGCGCTGGTCACCGGCGCCGCCCGCGGGATCGGCTTCGAGACCGCCCGCCAGATGCACATGCGCGGCGCCTCCGTCGCGGTCGTCGATCTCGACGCCGCCGAGGCGAGTGAGGCGGCCGAGCGGATCGGCGAGCGCACGATCGGGATCGCCGCCGACGTCACCGACGCCGGGGCGATGCGGGCCGCGGTGGCTGAGACGGTCGAGCGCTTCGGGGGTCTCGACGTCGCGATGGCCAACGCCGGGCTTGCCCCGCCCTCGATCGCCACGATGCGCTCGGTCCCGGCCGAGGAGTGGGAGCGGGTGGTCGAGGTCAACCTCTTCGGCGTCTGGCACACGCTGCGTGCCGCCCTGCCGCAGGTCTCCGAGCGCAAGGGCCACATCGTCGTCGTCGCCTCGGTCGCCGCCTTCGCCAACGGGATGCTGGGCAGCTCCTACATGGTCTCCAAGGCCGCGGCCGAGCAGATGGGCCGTGCCCTGCGGACCGAGCTGATGCCGTTCGGCGCCGGCGCCAGCGTCGCCTACTTCGGCTGGGTCGACACGCGGATGGTCCAGGACACCTTCGCCAGGCCCGGCGCCAGCGTGCTGGAGGAAATCGCCCCCGACTTCCTGATGAAGCGGATCACCCCCGAACAGGCGGGAGCGGCCGTCGTCAAAGGGATCGAAGAGCGCGCGCCGCGAATCTTCGCCCCCCGCTGGTGGCGCTACCTCTCCGCCCTGCGCGGCCTGCTGAACCCGCTGCTCGATCGCCGCAGCGAGCGCGACCCGCGCATCATCGCGGCGATCCGCAACGCCGAGTCGCCGGACGCGAGCGACACCGCGACCCCGGCAGCCAAGAGCTAGGCCCGGCACCCGCTATGCCCGCCTACGACGTGAACGGGAAGGTGGCGCTGGTCACCGGCGGCGCCCGCGGGATCGGCTTCGAGACCGCGCGCCAGCTGCACCAGCGCGGGGCGTCCGTGGCCCTGCTCGACGTCGACGCCGACGAGGTTCGCGACGCGGCCGAGCGGCTCGGCGAGCGGGCGATCGGGATCGCCGCCGACGTCACCGACGCCGGATCCCTGCGTGCAGCGGTCGCGGAGACGGTGGAGCGCTTCGGCGGGCTCGACATCGCGATGGCCAACGCCGGCATCGCCCCGCCGACGACGACCACGATCCGCATGGTCTCCGCCGAGGAGTGGGAGCGCGTGATCGACATCAACCTGCTGGGCGTCTGGAACACGGTGAGGGCCGTGCTGCCGCAGGTGGCCGAGCGCCGGGGACACATCGTCGTCGTCTCCTCCGCCTACGCGATCGCCAACGGCATGCTCAGCAGCGCCTACGCGGTGGCGAAGTCGGGGGTCGAGGCCTTCGGCCGCTCGCTGAGGGCGGAGCTGGCTCCACTCGGGGCGAGCGCGGGCGTCGCCTACTTCGGCTTCGTCGACACGAAGCTGGTCCAGGACGCCTTCGCCAAGCCGGCGACGGCCCGGCTCGAGGAGACCGTCCCGGCCTTCCTGCTGAAGCGGATCACGCCTGCCGAGGCGGGGGCCTCGGTCGTGCGCGGGATCGAAGAGCGGGCGCCCCGCACCTTCGCGCCGAAGTACTGGCGCTACATCTCCGCCCTGCGCGGCCTGATCAACCCGCTCTTCGACAAGCGGGCAGACAGCGGCCGACGCGTCCGCGAGGCCGTCCAGAGCGCCGAGGCGCTCTCGGAGGCCAGCGCCGCCGGCGACGCCTCAGCCGCTTCGCGTTAGCCGCTCGAGCAGGACGACGACCGACTCGTAACTCTCACCGGTGGCGCGGGCGAGCCCGATCTCGCAGGTGCGGTTGCTGGAGAGGTGGGCGTCGAAATGGCGGCCGGAGAGCTCGGCGGCCTGGGGCGCAGTCGCCGCGGCGGTCAGCTCCGGGTGGGAGATGCCGCGGTCGCCGGCGAAGCCGCAACAGGTCGCCGACGGGGCGACGTGGACATCGTCGGCGAGGGCGGCCGCAAGCGCGCGTAGGCGCGGGGCCAGGCCCATGTGACGGGTCGCGCAGGTCGGGTGGACCGTGGCGGAGCCGACCCTGCCGGCGATCTCCAACTTCGGCAGCAGGCGGTCATTGGCCCAGACGACCGAGTCGAGGATCTCGAGGCCCGCGAGCCGCTCGGCGCTGCGCTCCGAGAGCACGCCCTCGCCGGGTTCGGCCACGCCCTGGGTGCAGGAGGCGGCGTCGATCACAACCGGCAGCTCTCCCTCACCGCTCCACTCCCAGAGACGCTCGACCATCTCGTTCGCCTTGTGACGGTGGGCCTCGCCGAACCCCTTCGAGCTCCAAGGCAACCCGCAACAGCTCCCCGAAACCTCGTCCGGCACCCAAACCGGCAACCCAGCCCGCCGCGACACCTCGACCAGCGCTTCGACCACTGACTTTGGGGGTCGACGGGCCGAATTCCTTGCGTATGCCGAGGATTTCGGCCCGTCGGCGGGGGTGGGGCCGAAGATGCGGTTGGTGCAGGAGGGGACGTAGACGGCCGCGGCGCCCTGGCGCTCGGTTGACGGCAGCTGCGGCGACGCCGGGCCCGGCAGCGCCTTGCCGCGCTTCGTCCGGCGCGCAAGCGGGGCGCCGAGTCGCAGGCCGGCGCGCGAGGCCTTCTCGACCGCGCCCCAGCGCTTCGCCGCCGCCAGGGCCGCCCGCTCGGCCCGGGGCGTGTGCCTCTCCCGGCGCATTTCCTTGACGAGGAGGCCGGTGTCGATCCCGACCGGGCAGGCCAGCTGGCAGGAGCCGTCGGCGGCGCAGGTCTCCATCGAGTCGTACTCGAACTCCTCCAGCAGGGTGCGCTGGAGGGGCGACCCGGACGGCTGGCGCGCCATCTCGCGCCGCAGGACGATCCGCTGGCGCGGCGTCGTCGTCAGGTTGCGGCTGGGGCAGACCGGCTCGCAGAAGCCGCACTCGACGCAGGTCGTTGCGGACTCCTCGATCGCCGGGGTGGTTTTCAGGTTGCGGAGATGGACGTCTGGGTCGCGGTTCAGCACCACGCCGGGGTTGAGGACGCCGTCGGGGTCGGCGAGCCGCTTCACCCGCCACATCAGCTCGGTCGCCGCCTCGCCCCACTCGCGCTCGACGTAGGGGGCCATGTTGATCCCGGTGCCGTGCTCGGCCTTGAGCGAGCCGTCGTACCTGCCGACGATCAGCTCGACCAGCTCGGTCATGAAGGCCTCGTAGCGCGCCAGGTCCTCCTGCTTTGCGAAGTCGGGCGTGAGCATGAAGTGCAGGTTGCCGGCCGAGGCGTGGCCGGCGACGCCGGGCAGGAAGCCGTGCTCGCCGAGCAGCGCCTGCAGGTCACGAGCGCCCTCCGCGATCCGCTCGGGCGGCACGCAGACGTCCTCGACGATCAGCGCCGTGCCGGGCAGGCGCACGCGGCCGATCAGGCCGTGCAGGCCCTCGCGCACGCGCCAGGCCAGCTCGATCTCCTCGGCGTCGCGGGTGAACTCGAACGGCTTGATCGTCTCGTGGCCGCTGAAGATCTCCTCGGCCTTGGCCACGTAGGCGTCGAGCTCATCGTCGCTCGCCGAGCCGTACTCGACCAGAAGCACCGCCGACTCCGGCGGCAGCTCCTTCCACTCCTCGGGCGCGCCGACCATGTTCCAGGCGGCGGTGATCAACGCCGGGGCGACCATCAGCTCGACCGCGGTGGCACCGCTGTCCACCAGGTCGCGGACCGGGGCGATCGCCTCGTCGATACCGGGGAAGTGGACCCAGGCCGTCGTCGTGCGCGCCGGCAGCGGCACGGTCTCGAAAACGGCCTCGGCGACGAAGGCGAGCGTGCCCTCCGAGCCGACCACGAGGCGGCGGAAGATCTCCAGCGGCTCGTCCGCGTCGAGGAAAGCGCAGAGCCGGTACCCGGTCGTGTTCTTGATTGCGAACTTGCGCCGGATGCGCTCGCTCAGCTCGGCGTCGGCGCGGATCTCGTCGCGGATCGCCGCGAGCCCCGCGGCCAGCTCCGGCTCCTCGGTGGCGAAGCGCTCGGCGGCGCCGGGCTCGGCGGTGTCGATCGTCGTCCCCGAAGGAAGCACCAGCGTCATCGAGCTCACGGTCGAGTAGGAGTCCTTGCTGACGCCGCAGCGCATCCCTCCCGAGTTGTTGGCGATCACGCCGCCGACGCAGGCGATGTCGGTGCTGGCCGGGTCGGGCCCGAGCTTGCGCCCGTGCGGGGCGAGAACCCGGTTGGCATGGCCGAGCACGGTGCCGGGCTTGACCCGTACGCGCGCCGCCCCGTCCTCCACCGCGACGCCGCCGAAGTGGCGCCGCACGTCGACCAGGATCCCGTCGGTCTGGCCCTGGCCGTTGAGGCTGGTGCCGCCGGCGCGGAAGGTGACCGGGGTCCCGCTGCGGCGGCCGTAGGCGAGGACCTTGGCGACGTCGTCGGCGTCCTGGGCCATGACGACCACCTGGGGGAAGAGGCGGTAGGGGCTGGCGTCGGATGCGTAGCGGACGATGTCGCTGGCCCGGCCGAGGACCCGGTCGGCGCCGAGCAGCTCCTCCAGGTCGCGGCGCAGCGGTTGGGCCGCGCCGGCCGCAAGGCTGTCGGGAGCACGGTCGGGCGCCGGCTCGGACGGCTGCGGCGCCAGTGAGGAGACGTTTCGCTCCAGCAGCGCCATGGATGGACCTTAGAAGAGGGACATCCCGGGAGCGACCGGGACTTCGACCAGCTCGGGATGGGGCGAGGCGAACGCCTTGGCGAGTGCGTCGCGGACCTCGTCACGGTCCTTGGCGCGGTGCGCCGTCACCCCGTAGCCCTCGGCCACGGCGGCGACGTCGAGGGCGGGAAGGTCGAGTCCTGGGGCGCCCGCCACCTGCTCGACCTCGGCGAACCACTTGAGGATCGCGTACTCCTCGTTGCGCAGGACGAGGAAGGTGACCGGGACCTTGTAGGCGACCGCGGTCCAGAAGGAACTGACCGCGTACTGGACCGAGCCCTCGCCGATCACGCAGACGACCGGGCGGTCGGGCTGGGCGATCTGTACCCCGATCGAGGCGGAGAGGCCAAAGCCGAGCCCACCGCCGGCGGCGAAGTAGTAGCTGCCGGGGCGCGAGAGCCGCAGCTGGTTGCGCAGTGCCAGCGTGCTGGAGGGGGACTCGAGCACGACGATCCCGTCCTCGGGGAAGACCTCGCCCAGGGCCGTGTGAACGGTCGATGAGTTGAGCGGGTCGGTGGGCGGGATTTCCCCCGGGCCGGGATTCGGCTCGGGTGCCGGGCGCGAGGACTCGGGCAGATCCTCGAGCAGCGCCGCCAGGGTCAGCTTCACGTCGGCGACGAGCGCGTCGCCCATCGGCGCCCGCGCCGCCTCGTCGGGGTCGCTGGTGATCGCTACCAGCTTCGCTCCCTCCGGCAACAGCGGCCCGGGGATGTAGGGGTAGTAGGGGAAGACCGAGCTGCCGAGGACGAGGATCAGGTCGTGGCCCTCGAGCGTCTGGCCGACCGGACCGATCGCCGGCGGCAGCACGCCGCGGAAGTTCGGGTGGTTCTCCGGGAAACCAAGCCGGCCGCCCCCCGTGGCCGGGGTGGCCCAGACCGGCAGGCGCTGGCGCTCGGCGAGGGCGACCGCGAGCTCCCAGGCGCCGGAGGCGTCGATGTCGGGCCCGGCGACCATGACCGGGTTGGTCGCCGCGTCGAGCCGGTCGGCGAGGACGCGGACCGCGGCAGGGTCGGCGCCGGTGCGGCCGTCGACCTGCCGCGAGATCGTCTCGCGCGCGTCGGCCTCGTCGACCTCGGCGTACCAGTCGTCCATCGGCAGCGAGACGAAGACCGGGCCCTTCGGCGGCAGGCCGGCGAGGTGGGCGCCGTGGGCGAGGGCCAGCGGCACGTCCTCGGCCCGGGCGGGCTCGTAGGACCACTTGACCAGCGGGTGGGGCATGCGGATCGCGTCGCGGTTGGTCAGGTTGGCCTGCAGGGTGATCTGGGCGCGGGCCTGCTGCCCGGCCGTGACCAGCAGCGGCGAGTGGTTCGCCTGGGCGTTGAAGATCGCCCCCATCGCGTTGCCGAGGCCGGGCGCGGTGTGCAGGTTGGCGACCGTCGTCTTACCCGAGGCCTGGGCGAAACCGTCGGCCATCCCGACCACGACCGCCTCCTGCAGGCCGAGCACGTAACGGAAGTCCGAGGGGAAGTCGGCGAGCATCGGCAGCTCGGTCGAGCCGGGGTTGCCGAACATCGTCGTCATCCCGCGCTCGCGGAAGAGGTCGAAGCTGGCTTCGCGGACCGTTGGCATACCGGGCGAAACCCTATATGTGGGCATGCGATTCTCAAGGAGACGGTCGAGCGGTCGATACCCCAATCGTGGTATCGCCAGCGCTCGCCTACCGGGTCCTTTCCGCCTCAGTCGCGCTTGCTGCCCTCTGCGCGACCCTGGCTGGACCGGCGAGCGCTGGCCCAACTTCTACGCGTCTCGCCTACGCGACTGGGGAAATCGTCCCGATCCCGGCCGCGATCCCGCACGAAGAGGGCGACATGGTCGACCGCCGCATCCTGCCCAACCTGCGCTGGATCGCCCAGCGCTTCCCGATCTACGTCAGCGACGGCTACTCGGGTCCGCTGCCCAACGGCGAACACGCCGGCTGCCACGGTTGCCACGTCAGGCACTCCGACCACTACAACGGGCTCGCCGTCGACATCTCGCCGCTGAACTGGAGCGACAAATGCGACGCCAACTGGCGTGGGATCACCCGCCTCGCGCTCTGGGCCGAGCCCGAGCAGAACAAGCCGGCACCGCCCTTCCGCTGGGTCGGCTACGACGGCGACGCCGGCCATGGCTGCGGCCACCACCTCCACCTCTCCTGGGAACACGCCGCCGCGCCGCAGTTCGAGATCGCCGAATGGGTCGAAGTCTTCCCCGTCGGCGCCCAGCCCGGCCGCAAGCCGCGCCACAAACGCCCCAAGACGCCCCCGGCGCCCCCGCCCGGGCCGGCCGGCGGGATCTCGACCGTCCACTCCGGCGGCGTTTCGCCGCGCGGCGACTGAGGCTGGGGAGGGCCTCCTTGGAACGGGGCCTTCGGGGGGTCCCTCCCCAGGCCGCTTCGCGGGAGTTCCTGGGGAGGGACCCCCCGAAGGCCCTCACGTTGCCGAGGCAACACACGTTCAAGCACTGGCCGCGCGGCGCTCCTGGCGGAAAGCTTTTGAGGTATGGGCGCTTCTAGGATGCCTGCCGATGCGTGCCCGGATTGCCATGGCGCTCTCGGCCCTCGCGGTCCTCGCCGGCTGCGGGTCGACTGACGGCTCGACGCCGGTCGCCTGCCTCGAAGGCGCCAACACCTACCTGCGGGCGCTCGAGGACGCGCCGGGGGCGGTGCGGCTCCAGGGTGAGACGCCGATCAGCTCGTGCCTGACCGAGAACCAGGCCGGAGGTGCCCTTGCGAACGTGGGCACGGCGATGGTGGCTGCGGCAACCGGGCTGAACGCCGACGCTCGCGTCCGCCCGGGCGGAACCGCAAACGTCCAGCTTGGGTATCTCGTCGGCGCCGCGCAGCGCGGGGCCGACGGGACCCAGGGCATCCACGCCGAGCTGCTCCGCCGCCTCGCCGCCGCCGCCCGCTACAGCCCCGACAACCAACCGCTGCCGGCAACGTTCCTCGACGCCTACCAGCGGGGCTTCGACGCCGGGCGCACCCAGGGCTGAATACGCTTGGGAGACAACGACTTCGATGGAGGCACCGACATTGACTGAGCAGCTCTGGGGTGGCGAGACCACCAAGGCAGTGGACAACTTCCCGGTGTCGGGCGAGCGGGTGCCGGTGCCGGTGGTGCGCTGGCTGGGCCGGCTGAAGGCCGCCGCCGCGCTGGTCAACGCCGAAGTCGGGGGGCTCGACCCCGCCCTGGCGGAGCGCATCGCCGCCGCAGGCGACGCCGTCGCCGCCGGCGAACACGACGATCAGTTCCCGGTCGACGTCTTCCAGACCGGCTCGGGCACCTCCTCCAACATGAACGCCAACGAGGTGCTCGCCAACCTCGCCGGCGATGGGGCGCACGCCAACGACCACGTCAACATGGGCCAGTCCTCCAACGACGTCTTCCCCTCCGCCGTCCACCTGGCGGCGCTGGGAGAGGTGACCCACGACCTGCTGCCCGCGATGGGCGGGCTCGAGGCCGCGCTGGAGGGCAAGGCCAAGCAGTTCGCCGACGTGGTCAAGGCGGGACGCACGCACCTGATGGACGCGGTCCCGGTCACCCTCGGCCAGGAGTTCGGGGGCTACGCCGCCCAGGTGCGGCTCGGCGTGCAGCGCGTCGAGGGGACACTGCGGCGGGTCGGCCAGATCCCGCTCGGCGGCACCGCCACCGGCACCGGCCTCAACACCCACCCGGAGTTCTCCGCCAAGGTGCGCGAGAGGCTCGCCGCCGAGACGGGCCTGGAGATCTCCGCCCCGCTCGACCCCTTCGAGGCGCAGGGCAACCGCGACTCCCTGGTCGAGCTCTCCGGCGCGCTCAAGGTCTACGCCGTCTCGCTCAACAAGATCGCCAACGACCTGGCGCTGATGGGCTCCGGCCCCCGTGCCGGCCTCGCCGAGCTGCGCCTGCCAGAGCTGCAGAAGGGCTCCTCGATCATGCCGGGCAAGGTCAACCCGGTGATCCCCGAGGTCGTGATCCAGGTCGCCGCCCAGGTGATCGGCAACGACGCAGCGATCACCGTCGCCGGCAGCCAGGGCCAGTTCGAGCTCAACGTGCGGGTGCCGCTGATCGCCCGCAACCTGCTCGACTCGATCAAGCTGCTCGCCTCCGCCTCGCGCCTGCTGAACGAGAAGTGCGTCGCCGGCGTGGAGGCCAACGAGGAGATGACCGAGCGCCACGCCGAGGCCACTCTCGCCACCGCAACCGCGCTCAACCCCCACATCGGCTACGACCGCGCCGCCGACATCGTCAAGGCGGCGGCGGAGTCGGGGCGATCGCTGCGTGAGGTCGCCCTGGAGCAGGGCGTCGAGCCCGCGGTCCTCGAGGAGGCGTTGGACCACCGCCGCATGGCGAGGCCGCACGAGTAGCGCATCCGAGAATGACCACACCAGGGTGTGGCGAAAGTCGGATGCTTCGTCCTTCGGTCAGTGCCCGGGTCTGAGCTTCAGCTCGCCGGAGAAGATCTGGGTGGCAGCGACACCTCCGGTCGGGGTGAAGGTGACCTTCAGCTTGAAGGGAAGCCTGCGCCTGCTCTTCAGTCGCTCCCGGACCAAGTAGGTCGGCCGCAGCCTCAGGGTCGCGGTTCCCGCGGCAACCGTGCTGGCGGTCACCGTGGCGATCCGCTTGATCTTCCTCGAATCGACCGCCATCACCTTTCCGGCCCAGGGAACGTCGACTTTCAGGGTTGCCGTCCCCCTCTCCCTGTTCAGCCTGAACCTGCCGAAGCTGAAGGAGTTCGGCGGGACAGGGGTGCTTTGGATCGAGATGGCGTCGACACCGGCGTTGAGGTAGTAGAGGTTGGCCACCTCGGCTATCCGAAGGCGGACGACCTGGCCGCCGAACGGTGTCAGGTCGACGGCACGGGTCAGCGGCGGAGAGAAACCGGGGTCGCCGTTGCCGGTCCTGAACACAGTGGAGAGGATGTCCGCGGGGTCGACCGAGTAGATCGATGCGCTCGGCTTCATCACGTCGATCCGGTACTGCTGGCCGAATCCTTCCGGTGAGAGGCTGTCTTGCGTCGGCACCGTGATAGGAGCCAGCGAGTTGTAGTAGGTGATCAGCGAAAGCGTGTGGGTCATGCCGGGCTCGAGGGCGATGTCCTGGAAGAGGATTCCCGTGCCGGAAGCGATCTGGTCCGAGATCACAGCGAAGCCGCCCTGCGGCGGCGGTTGGATGGTTCGTGGTTGTTTTTCGCCGTTTTCCGATTCGGTGCTCACCGGCGCGTCGATTCCCGAATACGCGAACCAACCGCCCCCCGCTCCGGGTGCCGGAACCTCGGCCCAGCCCGCCAGTGTGCCCGTCTCGAAATCGCCGTTGACCACAGTCGCTGCCGCCGCTGGCTGGGCGAACAGAAGCAAGGCGCCGACGATCAGCGCCAATCGGCCCGACAATACGAGTCCGTACCGATTCACAACCGAGAACTCTAACCACACTCTGGTGGCCGGCGAGAGCCCTCCGCCGGTTCAGCCCTGCAACGTGACGAAGCGCTCCTCGGTCAGCTCCATCACCGCGTAGGCGGGGCCCTCGCGGGTGTTGCCGGAGTCCTTGACGCCGCCGTAGGGCATCTGGTCGGCGCGGAAGGTGGGGACCTCGTTGATCAGGACGCCGCCGAACTCCAGCGTGCCGGCGGCCTCGAGGCCGCGGCCGACGTCGCGGGTGAAGACGCCTGCCTGGAGGCCGAACTTGGAGTCGTTGGCCATCCGCAGCGCCTCGGCGAACTCGCCGTAGCGGTGGATCGTCGCCACCGGGCCGAAGATCTCCTCGCACCAGACCTTGGCCTCGCGCGGCGGCGAGCCAAGCAGCGTCGGGGCGAGGCAGCGGCCCTCGTCGACGAGCTCGCCGCCGGTCAGCAGCTCCGCCCCGGCCTCGACCGCCTCGTCGATCCACTCCTTGACCCGGGCCTGGTCCCCGGCCGAGATCAGCGGCCCGACGTCGGTCTCGGGATCGAGCGGGTCGCCGACCCGCAGCGCCTCGGCGTTGGCGACGAGGCGCTCGGTGAAAGCGTCGGCGACATCCTCCTGCACGAGCACGCGCTGGATCGAGATGCAGCTCTGCCCTGCGTGCGAGAAGGCGTGCAGTTTCGCCCTGTCGGCTGCGGCCTCCCAGTCGCCGTCGGAGTGGACGATCAGCGGCGCGTTGGAGCCCAGCTCCAGGTTGACCTTCTTGTGCGGGACGCGGCTGCGGATGCCCCAGCCCACCCCGGCGGAGCCGGTGAAGGTGAGCGCCCGGGTCAGCTCGTGCTCGACGATCGCGTTGCCGACCTCGCGGCCCGGACCGGGGACGACGCTGAGCCAGCCGTGGGGCAGGCCCGCCTCGACCAGGATCCCGGCCAGCTTCAGCGCCGAGATCGGCGTCTGCCCGGCGGGCTTCAGCACGATCGCGTTGCCGGCCGCGATCGCCGGGCCGAGCTTGTGGGCGACCAGGTTGAGCGGGAAGTTGAAGGGGCTGATCGCGCCGACGACCCCGTAGGGGACGCGCAGCATCACGCCGAGCTTGCCCTCGCCGGCCGGCGAGGCCTCCATCGGCACAGTGCCGCCGGTCAGCTTGCGCGCCTCGGTCGCCGAGAAGGTGAGGGTGTCGACGCAACGGGCCGCCTCGACCCGGGCCGTCTTCAGCGGCTTGCCGGCCTCGGCGGCGATCGTCAGCGCGAGGTCCTCGACCCGTTCGCCGACCAGCTCCGCGGCGCGGTCGAGCGTGGCAGCGCGCTCGTGCTGGGGAAAGTCGGCCGACTCGAACGCCTCCTGCGCGGCCCTGGCCGCCCGGTCGACCAGCGCGGCGTCGCCTTCGGCGACCCGGCCGACGACCGTCCCGTCATAGGGGCTGCGCACCTCCCCCCACTCGCCGGTCTCGAGCCACTCGCCCGCAGCGAGGAGCTTGTGGTCGGTCGCTTTCACCGTCTGCGTCGCCATCTCCGGTCTCCTTTCGTTCCGGTGCGCTTTATCCCCCTATATCGGGGATAAAGCGCACCGGAAGCCAAGGGTAGTGCAGGCCGCGACTCGTCCATCGCGAACCTGTTGACCCAGAGAATGCGCACCCGACTCCTCACCATCCTGCTCTTCTTGCTCCTCGCCCCGCCCGCCTCGGCGAGCGTCTCCTGGGTGGTCGAGGGCCACGGCTTCGGCCACGGCGTCGGCATGAGCCAGTACGGGGCCTACGGCTACGCCAAGCACGGCAAGGGCTACCGCTTCATCCTCGGCCACTACTACTCCGGGACGAGCCTCGGGCAGCTGACCGCGCCCCGGATCGTCCGCGTCCTGCTCGAGATCTCCCCCGAGGACGTCGGCTTCAGCGGTGCCAGCAGCGCCTGCGGCAGGGCCCTCGACCCGAACCGCGGCTACGAGGCGCACCGGGCCGGCACGAGCGTGAAGCTGCGAAACGCCGCCGGCCGTCCGCTGGCCGCCTGCGGGCGGCGGCTGCGTGCCGCCGGTGCCGGGACGATCGAGATCGCCGGCACCGCCTATCGCGGCGCGCTCGAGGTCGTGCCGACCGACAGCGACGCCGGCTCGCTCAACGCGATCAACGCGCTGCCGGTGGAGCAGTACGTGAAGGGCGTGATCGCCAACGAGTCCCCGCCCTCCTGGCCGCAGGCAGCGCTGCGCGCCCAGGCCGTGGCAGCCCGCTCCTTCGCCCTCACCGCGGGCATCGGCGGCAACGGCTTCGACCTCTACAACGACACCCGCAGCCAGGTCTACGGCGGCCTGCAGAGCGAGACCGCATCCACCAACGCGGCGGCGACGGCGACGAAGGGCCAGGTGCTGACCTACGGCGGCGAGATCGCCGAGACCTACTTCTCCGCCTGCTCGGGCGGCCACACCGAGAGCGTCCAGAACGTCTTCTTCGGCCCGGCGGTCCCCTACCTGGTGGGCGTCCCCGACCCCTACGACTACTACTGCCCGCTGCACGACTGGACGCTGGAGTTCTCCGGGCCGGAGATCAGCGACCGGCTCGGCGGCCACCTCGACGGCCGCCTGACGAAAGTCGTCGTCACCCAGCGCGGTGCCTCGCCGCGAATCGTCTGGGCGAAGCTCTACGGCACCGGCGGCGTGACGACGGTCCGCGGCGACGAGCTCGCCGCCGCCCTCGGCGCCTACGACCGCTGGATGACGTTCCGCAAGGTGGTCGAGTGAGCGGGTCGGGCGCTCAGCCGTCCGGGTACGGCTGGATCGGGATGCCGTGGTCGGTCTCGCGCATGCCGAACTCGTAGGCGGCACCGGCGGCGAGCGTCAGCTTCCGGTCAGGCTTGCCGGGCCGCTCGACGCTGAGCTCCAGGTCCGACACGGAGCAGTTGACCGTGTGGTGCTCGGGCCCCTTGGGGTCTGCGTAGACCCAGCCGACGAAGTCCTTCTTCGGCGCCGAGACGCGGCCGCGGACGATGACGCCCTTGCCCGGCAGGACGAATTCGCAGGCGGTCGGCGCCGCATCGATCGAGGCGGCGCGGATCTTGCCGAAGCCTCCCAGGCGGTGGTTCTCCCCTTCCAGCGAGAGCATTCCCGAGGGCAGCCAGGGGGTCGTCCTGCGGCCCAGCTTGATCCGGGCGGCGCCGGCGTCGAAGTAGCCGTCGGGATCGTCCTCGAAGCCGGTCCCCTCGAGCCAGACCCAGCGCTCGGCGTGCTCGCTGCCCCAGTTGTGGCCGATCATCCCCGGCCAGCCGCCGAGCTCGATCTCCTTCCCGTCGATCTCCAGCCGGCCGCCGAAGCGGGCGATCGGGAACGGGGCGACGAACTTGGTGCGGGGCAGCGGCGCCTCGTAGAGCCAGTCGGCCGGCAGGTACCTGCAGGGCTCGGCGTCGCCGGAGAAGGTCAGGTCCCAGGAGGCGGTCAGGGCCTCGGTGGCGATCGAGCCGCTGGCGCGGCCGGGCCCGATCTCGGCCTTGTCGATGCGGATCCAGGAGCCGACCGGTGCCGAGAGGTCCGCCGCCGGGACGGTCACCTTGGTCGCTCGCGGCCCTTCTGCCTCGCGGTCGAATAAGACGAACCAGATCGAGGCATTTGGCTCCTCGCCCGGGCGCTTGTGGACCGTGTGCCGGATCCAGATCCCCTGGCCGCCACCCGGCCGGCAGGCCTTGATGTAGAAGCTCTCGTAGTGGCCCGCCTTCGCGGCCACCTTCGGGAAACGCCCTCCCTGGTCCATGCCGGGAACACTAGAGCGAGAATCTGAACCGGGTCGAGGCCTAGACCTTGATCGTGATGACGTCGCCGTCGCCGACCACGTAGTCGCGCCCCTCGACGCGGAGCAATCCCTTGTCCCGCGCCGCCGCGTAGCCGCCGCACTCGACCAGCTCGCGCCAGCCGATCGCCTCGGCCTTGACGAAGGCGTCCTGGATCTCGGTGTGGATCGTGCCTGCCGCTTCCCAGGCGGTCGAGCCGCGGGCGAGGGGGCGGGCGACTGCCTCCTTGCCCTCGCCGGCGGTGAAGAAGGTGATCAGCTCGAGCAGGTCGTAGGCGGCGCGGACGAGGCGCACAAGGCCGGAGCCCTCGACCCCGTAGGACTCGCGCATCTCCTCTGCTTCGGCCGGGTCGAGCTCGGCCAGCTCGCCCTCGATCCGGGCGCTGACCGCGACGACGCCGGCGCCGACCGCGGCAGCATGGCCGGCGACGACCTTGGGCGCCTCGGCATCGCCCTCGTCGACGTTGGCGACGTAGAGGATCGGCTTGGAGGTGAGGGCCTGCAGGTTGCGCGGGCCGTGGGCGGCCGCGTCGGGGACGGGAATCGAGCGGGCCGGCCTGCCTTCGGCGAGCGCCGCGACGACCTGCTCGAGCCAGTCGCGCTCGGCGATCGCCTCGGCGTCGCCCGACTTGGCGCCCTTGCGCACGCGATCGAGGCGCCGCTCGGCCTGCTCGTAGTCGGAGAGCACCAGCTCGGTCTCGATCGTCTCGATGTCGGCGAGCGGGTCGACACGGCCGTCGGGGTGCGGCACCCCGGAGTCGGCGTGGCAGCGGACGACGTGGCAGATCGCGTCGGTCTCGCGGATCGAGGCGAGGAACTGGTTGCCGAGCCCCTCTCCCTCCGAGGCGCCCTTGACCAGCCCGGCGATGTCGTGGAAGGCGATCGTCGCCGGTTCCAGCTTCGAGCTGCCGACGGTCTCCGCGATCCGCTCCAGCCGCTCGTCGGCGACCGGGGCGATCGCGATGTTGGGCTCGATCGTCGTGAACGGGTAGTCGCCGGTCTGCGCCCCGCCGCTGGTCAACGCGTTGAACAGGGTCGACTTGCCCGCGTTGGGAAGCCCGACGATCCCGACCTTCATAGCGGGAGCGGCACGATCAGGCCCAGGGCGACGCCGAGCAGGGCGCCGGCGAGGACGTCGGACGGGTAGTGCATACCGAGGTAGGGACGGCCGAGCGAGAGGGCGATCGCGAGGACGAAGGCAAGCGCCCCCAGCGGCTCGACCCGCGCCATCGCGGTAGCCACCGCAAACGAAGAGGTCGCGTGCGCCGAAGGAAAGCTCAGCGAACTGGGCGCGCCCCCGAGCGGCGGCAGCCCCTTCAAAACCGGCCGCGGCCGCTTCACGACCAGCTTGACCACATAGTTGAGAGCGATGGCGATCGGCCCCAACACCGCACAGACCAACCAAGCCTCGCGATTCGCGGAGTCGAAGACGGCCAGCACAACCCCAACCCCAACCCAGACCGCCCCGTTGTTCCCGGCTTTCCCGAGAGACTTCGCAAGCTTCTCCACATAAGGGCTGTGGCCGCGAGTCCGCATCGCGCGTAGGAGCTTTTCGTCGGCGTTCGGCATCGGCGCAGCAGAATAGGCGCTACTCGGGCGGGTGGCGTCGGGGTGGGGTGGTCTCGCGCCGCGCGGAGTCTGCGGAGGGCGAGGTTTCATGCCTAGTAGCGGTTCCATCTCTCTGCCCGGAGCAGAGCGCAGCGCAAGCGAGGGCCACCCCACCCCGACGACAGGACCCGCCCGCCAACACCGTCAGTCAATATCCCTCTCCGCAAATGCCCACCGTCCCGAACTACACCCACACGCCCGGCCACCACTGCGGCTCCACCGCCCTGCGCAACCTGCTCGGATTCCACGGCGCCGAGATCAGCGAGGAGATGGCCTTCGGCCTCGGCGCCGGCGCCTGCTTCTACTACGTCGCCCTCGAGGACGCCTCGCCGACACGCTGGTTCAACGGCCGCACCGCGCGGCTGGAGGAGACCTTCGGCGAGCTGACCGGGGCGGCGCTGGAGCTGCGGACCTTCGACGAGGACGACGACGGCGCCTGGGAGGCGGCGCGGGCCGAGGTCGACGCCGGCCAGCCGGTGCTGCTGCTCACGGACCTCTACTACCTCGACCACTACGGCAACTCGGCCCACTTCCCCGGCCACGCGGTCGTCCTCGCCGGCTACGACGAGGAGTTCGCCCATCTCTCCGACACCGGCTTCGAGGAGCTGCAGACGACCACCCGGCTGGAGGATCTCGACAAGGCTCGCCACAGCAGCCACCCGGCCTACCCCCTTGCCGGTCACATGTTCACCGCGTCCGGAGCGGTCACCCAGGAGCAGCTGCGCGCCGCGATCCCGGCGGCGATCGAGCGGGCGGCCCAGGCGATGGTCGCCTCCGAGTTCGGCGAGTTCTCCGGCATCGGCGCGGTCGAGCGCCTCGCCGAGCAGGCCGGCAGCTGGCCCGAGGTCGCCGAGGACTGGCAGTGGTGCGCCCGCTTCGGCTACCAGGTGATCGAGCGCCGCGGCACCGGCGGCGGCGCCTTCCGCCTCATGTACTCCCGCTTCCTCGAGGAGGCCGGCCGGCCCGAGGCGCCCCTGGCCGCCGAGGCGGCCGCCCGCTGGACCGACCTGGCGGGCACGTTCCACGCCGCCAGCGAGAGTGACGACCCCGACCCCGCCCTCTGGCGCGACGTCGACGCCGCGGCCAGGAAGGTCGCCGAAGCCGAGAACAGACTCTGGACCGCCCTGGCCTGATTCGTGGCCGAGGGCGCATCCCGAGGGCAGGGCGACGCCAACCGGACCACCTGATGGGTGTCCCGTCCACCAGGCCACCGCCCCTCTTCCCGGTTGCCATCTTCCTCAGCCGGGTAGAGACCGGCCATGCCGATGTGGATCGCACGGCGTGCCTGGAAGCGCGTTCCCTGGAAGTTGGTCTGGCTCGTCGCCGTCTGGCTCGTCGAGAAGGGTCGCGAGCGGATGGAGTCCAACCTGACGAAGCGGGAACGGCAGGAACTCCTGCGGCTGGTGACGAAGTCGAGGGGGCTCCCGAACACCCTGTCGCAGCGCGACAGGACCCGGCTGAAGAACATCGCCGGCAAGGCCCTGCGCGGTTAGGAGGGACCTCCTAGACGAACGGTCGAGGTTTTCTTCGCCGAGGGCGAGGGTAGCCAGGCTTCATGACTATTGCCGCAGCGATTTTCCTGATCGCGGTGGGGGCAATCCTCCGCTACGCGACCAACGTCCACGTCGAGGGGGTCAGCGTCGACACCGTCGGTCTGATCCTGATGATCGCCGGAGTCGTCGGCCTCGTCCTCTCCTTCTTCCAGGAGGCGATCTGGTCCGACCGCGTCCGCCGCCGCGAAGCCGTGGCGCCGCCCGAAGAGCGCGTCCCGGTGGAACGGCGCGAAGTTCCTCCGCGCTACTGATCCGCGCCGCGCCGGCGACTTCTCCGTTCTTAACATTCGCGCCTTCGATCGCTTCTCGATCGGAGGCGCGTTCGCGTGCAGGGGTTTTCCGGGCAAGCTGAGCCTGGACCTCATGTCGAAGCTCCCCAGACCTTAAAAATAGGGGGTGAAATTGGACAAATATTGGGTAGTCTGAGGAGGTCATGGGGTCCTCGATGAGCAATGCACCAGTCAGCCGGCTTGTCCTCCTGGCTGCGGCGATCTCGGGGATCTTCCTGCTCCTCGCCACCACTAGCGCCCAGAGCGAAACGATCGACGGCGCGGTGACGCCTCTGGCCTCGGCGACCGAAGACGCGGTCTCTACCGAAGAGGCACCCGTGCCGGCTCTCCCGGTTGAAGCGCCGGCAGAGACCCCGGAACCCGAGAGTGCGGTCGAGGTGGTTGACGCCGTGGTCGAGACGGCCAGCACAGCGATCAAGAGCAACCCGGCCAGCTCGACGGCATCTGCTGCGTCCGAGACTGTTCGGGAGGCAACGTCTGAGACTGCCCGCAGGGCGGCAACCGGCGCGGTCGGCGAGGTCGCCACGAAGACGGCCACGGCGGTTGGCGATCAGACCCAGCAGCTCTCCGGCCTATCCGAGGAGATCGGAACGAAGGTCTCTGCCGTAGCCGGCCATGGAGATCCATCCCGGCTCGCGAAGCTGGTGCAACCTGCCGGAACGTCGTCGAGCGGAATGCTCTCCTCCCCAGGCGAAAGTCCTGTCTCTGAGAGTCCGGTCTCCGTCGCCACGGCGCCGCACACCTATGGCGCCGTCCAACCAGTCGGCGCACTCCCACGCGTAGATATCGGCGGGGTAAGTAGCTTGCCGGCCAAGTACCGCGGATTCTCAGGTGCCGAGTCTTCATGGCCCAGAGCACTCCAGGATCTCGACGGGATCCAATCGACGCTGATGAGCAGTAAGACCAACGCGCGCTCAAACGATCCTGTTCCCCTTGACGGCCCGACGCCGGCCCCCGGATCTTCCGCAGCCGCCGCTGGCTCGGCCGGCTCGTTCTTCGTTCCCCTCGCCGCGCTGCTCGCGTTGCTCGCGCTGGTGGCGCCGGCGACTCTCCGCAGGCTCGGGGAGGTGCCGGCCTTCCGGCCGCCCGTCCCGTTCGTCTGCGCGCTCGAGCGCCCTGGCTAGTGCCGCGTCCGGCAACGTTGGCCCGCTTCTGGCGAGCGAAAGGCGAGCCTGGGTAGGACGCAGGGAGGCGGAGTAGCAACGCTACTTCGCCGACCGAGGACGACGCCAGGCGAAGGCTTGCAGCCGCCAGAACGGGGCGAACGTTGGCTGACTCGGCACTGGGTCCTAGCGACCCAGACCAGGGCTGCGCCGGGAGCCCCCAGGCCAATTCCCCGGCGAAAGCAAATCGAGCATGGAAGGAATCACCAATGCGATATCTCATGGCTGTAATCGCAGCCGTGGCCGCCATGGCGATCGGAGCGGCGCCCGCCGCCGCCTCCGTGCCGCTGCCGACGCTCCCCTCCGGGCAGAGCAACAGCAGCAGCGTGACCCAGGGCGACCCGAGCGCAACCGGTGGCGAAGCCACCGCAACGGGCGGTGAAGGCGGCGACGCCAGCACCGGCAACACGCAGATCGGCAACGGCAACGCGATTGCCGTCTCGGTCGGCGGCGACTCGAACGCCAACGGTGGAGACACCACGGCGACCAGTGGCGATGCCTACGGCGGCAACGGTGGAGAAGCCAATGCCGACGGCGGCGACGCCGATGCCTCGAACGGCGCGGTGGTCGAGCAGACCAACGAATCGTCGGGGTCGGGTTCCGGCCACTCCTCCAAGGGGAGCTGTGGCTGCCAGAGCCACTCGAAGGACGGCTCAGGCTCCTCGCAGAGCAACGAGTCGAGTGTCGAGCAAGGCGATCCGAGCGCATACGGCGGCAACGCCGATGCCTACGGTGGCGATGGCGGAGACGCCAGCACCGGCAACACGCAGATCGGCAACGGCAACGCCTACGCCAAGTCCGAGCCGCAGGAGCAGAAGGAGAGCAAGTCCTGCGGTTGCGGCCACGGAGGCGGAAGCAGCAACGAAGCGAACGCCAACGGTGGAGACACCACGGCGACCAGTGGCGACGCATACGGCGGCAACGGTGGAGACGCCAATGCCGACGGCGGCGACGCCGATGCCTCGAACGGCGCGGTGGTCGAGCAGACCAACGAATCGTCGGGGTCGGGTTCCGGCCACTCCTCCAAGGGGAGCTGTGGCTGCCAGAGCCACTCGAAGGACGGCTCAGGCTCCTCGCAGAGCAACGAGTCGAGTGTCCATCAGGGCAGTCCCGAAGCGACCGGCGGCGACGCCAACGCCACCGGCGGTAATGGCGGCGACGCCTACACCGGCAACGAGCAGAAGCACAACGGCAACGCCGATGCCGAGTCCAAGCCGCAGGAGCAGGACAAGAGCAGGTCCTGCGGTTGCGGTCACGGAGGCAACGGTTGGGGCCACGGCAATGAAGCGAACGCCAGTGGTGGAGACACCACGGCGACCAGTGGCGATGCCTACGGCGGCAACGGTGGAGAAGCCAATGCCAACGGCGGCGACGCCTACGCGTCCAACGTCGCGAAAGTGCTCCAGTCCAACAGGAGCTGGTTGGACGGTTCGCCCTGGTAGCTCAGCGATTCGAAGGATGCCTTCGAATGACGGAACGACCCGGCGGCTCCAGGCCGCCGGGTCCTCCGTCGGCGTCCCTGTCCTCAGCTGGGTGAGAGGCGTGCGAAGTAACCGAACCAGTTGCCGGAGTGGCTCTCCCAGCTGAGACCGGCTTCCGAGGCCTGGCGTTTGAGGGCGGCCTGGGTGGTGAAGTGTGGATCGCCGAAGAGCTCACCGACAACGAGACGACCCGTGGGCTTGAGGACTCGGTGGATCTGGCGGAGGGCCGCTACCGGGTCGGGGATCTCGCCGAGGACCGCGGTCAGGACCACGGCGTCCATCGAGTCGTCTTCATAGGAAAGAGCGGTGGCATCGCCCTGCGTCGGGACGACGTTGGTGAGGCCGCGCTCGACCACACGCTCGAGCGTGTGGTCGAGGAACTGCTGCTGGAGGTCGAAGATCTCGACCCTGCCCTCGGGGCCGACCCACTTGGCCATGTCGAGGGTGTAGTAGCCGACTCCGGGGCCGATCTCGAGGACCCGCTCGCCCGGCTCTGGACGCATGACCTCGCGCAGCCGGTCGCGGGTGACGATCGGGTGCGGGGCTTGCACCCAGAAGCGCTGGCCGTAAGGGCAGGCCGACGGATTCTTGCGCCACCAGAGCGCCGCGCCGAGCGTCGCCAAGGCGGCAGCGCCAAGGAGACGGCGCGCGCGCATCAGCCCGGGCGGTTGAGCGAGAAGCCGACCTTGTGCTCGCCCGAGTCGATGCGCAGGAAGGACACTTTGCCGACGTAGATCGCGAGGATCCCGTCCTCGGTCTTGACGTCGTGCCAACCACCCTTCTCGACCTGCTTGCGCAGATCCTTCAGCTCGTCCTCGTTGAGGCGAACCGAGATCACCTGGCCCCCCTCGAAGCCGATCTCCACCTTCTGCGGCGTGTCCGCCATCAGTGCCCTCCTTCTGCCGGTTCGACGATCTCTGTAAGCACGCCGCCGGTTGAGCGCGGGTGCAGGAAGGCCACGCGGCTGTCGCGGATTCCCACCCGCGGCTCGCTGTCGATCAGCTCGATCCCCACGACCGCGAGGCCCTCCAGCGTCGCGTCGATGTCCTCGACGGCGTAGGCGACGTGGTGCAGGCCCGGGCCCTTGCGGGCGAGGTACTTGCCGACGGGGGTGTCCGGACCGAGCGGCGCCAACAGCTCGACGTGGCCCTCGCCAACGTCGAGCAGGACCGCCTCGACGCCCTGCTCCTCGACCGTCTCGCGGTGCGCGAGCTCCATCTCGAAGCTCTTCTCGTAGAGCGCGATGCCGGCATCGAGATCCTCGACGGCGACGCCGATGTGGTCAATGCGTCCGAACACGGAGCGGCAGTCTACGCGGCGTTCTCGGCGCGGAGGATCTCGGCCAGCGCGGCGATGCCAACCTGGAGCTGCTCGGGAGTGGGCTCCTTGGTCGCGATCAGGCGCTGGATCTCCCGTCCCGGCGTGTGGAATGCCTCGGCCAGGGGGTCGCCATGGTGGCGGTCGCTCCAGGCGAACATCTCGACCGCGACCGAGGCGCCGGCGAGCCCAACGGCCGCGCGGGCCACCGGGCCGGGCCGCTCGACCACCCGCTCGAGCAGGACCGTGCCCCCGACCGAAAGCAGCATCATCGGCGCGAGCAGGTTGGAGCCGCAGCGGTCGTGCTCCTTGGGCACCCCGGTCGGATCGTCGATGCCCTGCTCGTAGGCGGCTATCGCCTTGTGCTCGACCCCGTGGTAGGCGGCGAGATCGCGATCGAGCAAGGCCACGAGGGCGGGGACGGCGCCTATCGCCTGCACGGCGCCCTCGCGCAGGGTCGAGCTCCCGAAGCGCTTGCGCAGCGCCGCCGTCGCGACCAGCGTCGCCCCGATCGCGGCGACGACGCGCACGTCCTCGAACGGCAGCCGCGCCGCCGGCAGCCGCCTCCGCACCAGCGGCAGGACGGCCAGCGCCTCGGCCAGTTTCAGCGGACCGCGAAGGCCTGGGAGCCGCGCCGCCAGCGCGGGTGCCAGCTCCGGCTTCGAGTCCGAGGCGACCTGCACGATCCCGTCGGACCCACGAACCGCGGCGGCCCAGTGGGTCGGCCCCTGGATCAGCAGGCCGTTGCGCAGCGCCATCCCGCCGAGTCGCATCCGCTCCGAGCTCATGACACCACCATAGAGAAAGGCTTCGAGCGGTCGCCGGAGAGAGTGAACGACCGCCCAACGCGGCGGCCGCGCCCCCCAGGCGCGGTCACCGTTCCCCCCTGATTTGTCCCGTTTAGGTCCCCGCCGGAGGCCCCCAGTCCAGGCCTCCGGCGGGTGTGTCGGCTCTCCCTGGCTCTAGCTTGGAAAGCCGCCCTTGAAACACAATCGTCCTGGAGAAGTTGCGCCTGAATCAATGACCGCGAAGTTTCGCTCGCAGGGCCTCCAGGCGGCGAGCCAGCTCAGCCTCGAAGCCGCGGTCGGTCGGGGTGTAGAAGCGGCGGTCCTCCAGCCCCTCGGGGAGCAGCGGCTGGTCGCTCACACCGCCGGGCTCGTCGTGGGCGTAGCGGTAGCCCTCGCCACGGCCCAGCGATTTCGCCCCCGGGTAGTGGGCGTCGCGCAGGTAGTCCGGCGGCGTCTTGGCGCCGTTTGCGCGGACCTCGGCCCGTGCCGCGCCGAGCGCTTTGTAGGAGGCGTTGGACTTGGGGGCCAGCGCGAGGTAGACGGCGGCCTGGGCGAGGTTGAGCGCGCACTCGGGCAGGCCGACGCGATCGACCGCCCGCGCCGCGGCGTCGGCGACCAGCAGCGCCTGCGGATCGGCGTTGCCGACGTCCTCGGAGGCGAGGATGACCATGCGGCGGGCGATGAAGCGTGGGTCCTCTCCCCCCTCCAGCATCACCGCCAGGTAGTAGAGCGAGGCGTCGACGTCGGAGCCCCGCGTCGCCTTGATCCAGGCCGAGACGAAGTCGTAGTGGCGGTCGCCCTGGCGGTCGTAGTCGAGCGCCTTGCGCTGCAGCGCGTCCTCGATCGCGGCGACGTCGACCGGCGCCCCGCCCGAGCGCTCGGCCGCACGCTCGAGGGCCGAGAGCGCCACGCGGGCGTCGCCGCCGCTGCGGTGGGCGAGCATCTCCAACGCCGCGTCCTGGATCGGTGGCGGCTCGGCCAGCCCGCGCTCGGGGTCGGCAAGCGCGCGGCGCAGCAGCTCCTCCACCTGCCCGGGCTCGAGCGGGCGCAGCTCGTAGATCTGGCAGCGCGAGAGCAGGGCGGAGTTGACCTCGAAGTAGGGGTTCTCGGTGGTGGCGCCGATCAGGGTCAGCAGCCCTTCCTCCACCGCGGGAAGCAGCGCGTCCTGCTGGGCCTTGTTGAAGCGGTGGATCTCGTCGAGGAAAAGGACGGTCGGGCGACCGCTGCCGGCGCGGCGCTCGCGCGCCCGCTCGATCACGGCGCGGATCTCGGCCCGGCCGGCGTTGACCGCCGACTCCTCCTCGAAAGCGCCCTCGGCACCCGCTGCCGCGATCCGCGCCAGGGTCGTCTTGCCGGCCCCCGGCGGCCCGTAGAGGATCGCGCTGTGCGGGTGCCCGCTCTCGATCGCCGTGCGCAGCGCCGACCCCTCGCCCAACACATGCTCCTGCCCGACCAGCTCGCCGAGGCTTCGCGGCCGCATCCGCACCGCCAGCGGCGCGTCGGCCGCCGGGACCGCCCCCGTATCCCGTCCCTCACCGCTGTCGAACAATCTCTCCACACGCCGATCTTGCCAGGGCGCCCAGCCAGCACAGGCGTGTCTGAGCTTAGGGGGTCATATAGACCTCTAAGCTCAGACACGCCTGGGATGGTTGAGACGGTCTTCGTCTTGCTGTACCGTGCGGGACGTGTCGACCGTCCTTCCGACACCCGACGAATTCCCCGCGCTGGTGGCCAAGCCCGGCTCCGTCCTCTGGCGCTACGGGGGAGACGTGCGCCTGATCAGCGCCGGGGCCTACGCGATCCTGCTCCAGGTCGGGCACCCGACGGTCGGCGCGGGGGTCAGCGAGCACTCGGACTTCCGCGGCGATCCCTGGGGCCGGCTGTTGCGCACCCTCGACTACTCCTACGTGATGACCTACGGCGGCCCGGCCCTCGCCGGCGAGATGGGCAGGCGCATCCGGGAGATGCACAAGCACATCAAGGGCGTGAAGCCCGGCGGCGAGCATTACCACGCGCTCGAGCCCGAGGCCTACGCCTGGGTCCACGCCACACTCGCCCACTCGATCGTGCGCACCCACGAGCTGCTGGGCACCCCGATCCCCAGCGGAGAGATCGACGTCTTCTACGCGGAATGGAGGCGCAGCGGGCGCCTGATCGGCGTTCGCGAGGGCGATCTCCCGGAGACCTGGGCGGAGTTCGGCGAATACTTCGAGCGGATGGTCAGGGAGCGGCTCGAGCGGACGGCGGCCGTCGATGAAGTCCTCGAGTCGCTTGCGGCGCCTACGCGGCCCGAGCTGCCGTTCCTGCCCGAGGCGGCGTGGAGGCTCGCCCGCATCCCGGCAGCCCACCAGATCACCCTGGTCACCGGCGGCCTCCTCCCACCGCTCCTACGCGATCGTTTCGGAGTCGAGTGGACTCCCTCCAAGCAGCGCCAGCTGCAGGTCCTTGCCGCGGCCTCGCGCGCGGCGACGCCGCTGCTGCCCGGCACGCTGCGGAACGTCGGCCCGAGCTACCTGCGCTGGAGGCGGGAGGCGATCGCGCGCGGCGACGCCGCGTCGCCGTCGCGGATCCCGGTGGCCGCCTGATGGACCGCGCGCCGCTCACGCTGATCACCGACGCCGTCGCGGCGGACGCGGAGCCGGCCGGCGACGCGATCGACAGCCGCATCCTCGACGCCGCCCTCGACACAGCCGCCGCCTTCGGCCTGCAGAACCTGACGATGGACGCCGTCGCCCGCCGTGCCGAGGTCGGGCGGATGACCGTCTACCGCCGCTTCGGCGACAAGCAGGGCATGGTCGCGGCACTCGGCGTCCGCGAGTTCCGGCGCTGCCTCGCCGCGATGGACGCAGCGGCGCCGTCCGACGCGCCGATAGCCGAGCAGGCGGCCGCCGGCTTCGCTACAGCCCTCCGCCTGGCCCGCGAGCATCCGCTCCTGAGCCGGCTCGCGCGACTCGAGCCCGAGGCGGTGCTCAGCGCCCTCACCGATCACGGCGGGGCGCTGTTCACCATCGCCCGCACCGGCCTGGCCGAGCGGCTGCGCGAGGCGCAGCGGGCCGGGGTGCTCGGCGAGGTCGAAGTCGAAGAGACGGCCGAGCTCATGGTCCGCCTCGCGGTCAGCTTCGTGCTGATCCCCGAGAGCATCCTCCCCCTCGACGACGAGGAGAAGGTGCGCGGCGTGGCGTGGCAGCTGCTGACGCCGATCCTCGAACCCTGAGAATCAGAATCCGTCTAAGCCGCCGAGAGCACCGGCTCGCGGGCCGCCTCGTGCGGCTCGATCGTCTCGTCGGGCTCGGCCCGCATCGCCGCCATCCGCTCGACGAAGGCGAGCTCGAACCTGGCGATGCGCTCATCGGAGCCGAGCAGGTGGCCGGCGCGGGCGACCTCGCGCGCCAGCGCAAGCGGTCGCAGCATCGGGGTGAGACGGGTGAGCTGGGTGTCCGGGACGCCGAGCCGGTCGGCCATCTCGGCGTCCATCCAGCGGCGGACGAAGCCGGCCAGGAAGCGTGCCTTCACCGCCCGGCCCGGCCGCCGGGCCAACCGCGGCAACCGCTTCTCGAACGGGAACTCGGTGCCGTGGTGCAGCAGCGCGTGCATCAGCTTGGGCGAGTCTTCGTTGGGGCCCTCGTCGAGGGCAAGCGCCGCGTCCAGGGCCGCGCGCGCCTCGCCGTATGAGCCTGGCAGCAGGTCGTCGGGCGTCCCCATCAGCGATGCGATCCAGGTCCACTGGTGCGTCATCGCCTCCAGCTCGGCGGGCGAGAGGCGCACGCCGAGGTCTTGCAGCGCCCGTAGCGGCACGATGAGAAAGCCGCCCACCGCGGTGACGAGCGAGTCGCTGGCGCTGATCGGCACACCCCACGAGGCGAGGTCCCAATCGGGGGACTCGAGCAGGTGGGCGCGGACGAGCGCGTGGACCATGCGCAGGCGGACGGTCGCGCGGAGCCCCTCGGCACCAGGGCGCAGGGCGCCCGGTTTCGTCGCCGCCGAGACCCAGCGCCCGGTCTCGCGCAGGCGTCGCGGTGCCATCTGGGTCAGCCGCCCGGTCGCCGCGAGCGGGCGGGTGAGGCGGGCGCTCTGGTAGCCGTAGGCGAGGGAGCCGCACATCAGCGCCAGGCCGATGTTGATGCCACCGCTGCGCCAGAAGGCGAGCGCGCCGGCGTCGACGAGGTCGAGGTCGACCCAGTCCGGCGGCTCGAAGGCCGAAGCAACCAACTCGGCGAGATGGGGCGGGGCAGCGTCGACCGCGTCGACACCGTGCAGCAGCGCCTCGTCGAGCATGCGCCACCCGGCGCCACCCGGCATCGCCTTGAAGGAGGCGACCAGCGGGTCGGCGACCGGGTCGCCCCGGAAGGCGCCCGCGGCAAGCCGGTCGACCAGGTCCGGAGCGTGGTCGAGCTTGGCCTCTTCGACCATCCGGGCCAGATTGTCCGGTAGCGCCTCCACGCGATACCGAACGGTACCTGGAAAATCGGCGCCTCGGCCGCCGTCGGCCTACAATCGACGGCCATGGAGAGCGCAACGCAGTCACCCCCCGCCCAGTCCACCCTCGAGTCGTTCAACCCCGCCACCGGTGAGCTGGTCGGCTCGGTCGCGACGATCACGCCGGAGCAGGTGCAGGGAGTCGTCGACGACGTCGCCCGCATCCAGCCCGCCTGGGCGGAGCTGTCGCTGCAGGACCGCGCCCGGTACATGAAGCGCGCCGCCGACACGCTGCTGGACGAGATCGACGAGATCGCGGAGTTGCTCGTCCAGGAGCAGGGCAAGCCCCGCGCCGAGGCCTACACGATGGAGCTGCTGCCGACGGTCGACGCGCTGCACTGGTGCGCAAAGGCCGGCCCGAAGATCCTCGCCGACGAGAAGGTGCGGATGAGCCAGGCCTTCCTGATGAGCAAGAAAGGCCGCTTCTCCTACGAGCCGATCGGGGTCGTCGGCGTGATCGCGCCCTGGAACTACCCCTGGTCGATCCCCTTCGGCGAGGTGGCGATCGCGCTGATGGCCGGGAACGGCGTGGTCCTGAAGCCCGCCAGCCTGACGCCCCTGCTGGGCGAGGCGATCCGCCGTGTCTTCGAGAAGGGCGGCCTGCCCGAGGGGCTGATCCGGGTCGTCCACGGCGGCGGTGCGGTCGGCGACGCGCTGGCCCGCTCCAGCGCCGGGAAGATCTTCTTCACCGGTTCAGTTGATGTCGGCCGGGTGGTCGGCGAGGTCTGCGCGCAGCAGCTGAAGGGCTCGGTCCTGGAGCTGGGCGGCAAGGACCCGATGATCGTCTGCGCCGACGCCGACCTGCCCAACGCGATCTCCGGCGCCGTCTGGGGCGGCTTCGCCAACGCCGGGCAGACCTGCTCGGGGATCGAGCGGGTCTACGTGGTCAAGGAGGTGGCCGACCGCTTCGTCGAGGGCGTCGCCCGCGAGACCGAGAGGCTGCGCCTCGGCAACCCGATGCAGTGGGAGACCGAGATCGGCCCGATGACCTCGGAGGGCCAGTACGAGATTGTCGTCGACCTGATCGAGGACGCGGTCGCCTCCGGCGCGACCAAGCTCTGCGGCGGCCCGGCCGAGGTCCCGGGCCTCTCGGGCAAGTTCGTCGCGCCGACCGTGCTGACCGGGGTCACGCACGAGATGCGGATCATGCGCGAGGAGATCTTCGGCCCGGTGCTGCCTATCGTCGTCGTCGACTCCGAGCAGGAGGCGATCGACCTTGCCAACGACTCCGAGTTCGGCCTCGGCGCCTCGGTCTGGACCAAGGACCGCCAGAAGGGCGAGCGGATCGCGCGGCGGATCGAGTCGGGCATGGTCTGGGTCAACGACCACTCCTTCAGCCACGGCGCCTGCCAGTGCGCCTGGGGCGGCGTCAAGGACTCCGGCGTCGGCCGCTCGCACTCCAAATTCGGCTTCTACGAGTGCGTCAACGTGAAGATGAACGCCTGGGAGCCGGGGCTGACCCGCGACTTCTGGTGGCACCCGTACGACCGCACGCTCGGCGAAGCGGTGCAGGCATCGGCCAAGCTGCTCTACGGCAAGGGCGCGACGCGGACCAAGGCGCTGCGCGAAGGAGCCCGCCCCCTGCTCGAGGTCGGCCGCCGCACCCTGCGCAAGCGCCGTTGAGCGAAGCGGCGGTCGCGGTCGCCGCCCTGCGCCGCGACTACGGCGAACGGACGGCCCTCGACGGCGTCGGCTTCGAGCTGGCGCGAGGCGAGACGCTGCTCGTGCTGGGGCCCAACGGCGCCGGCAAGACGACCCTGCTGCGCATCCTCGCCACGCTGCTGCGGCCGAGCGGCGGCGAGGTGCGGGCGCTGGGCTGCAGGATCCCCGACGAGGCCTGGAAGCTGCGCGGCCGGATCGGCCTCCTCGGCCACGAGCCGCTGCTCTACCGCGACCTCAGCGGGCGCGAGAACCTGCGATTCCACGCCCGGCTGCACGGGCTGCGGGGGGAGCCGGCCGAGGCGAGGATCGCCGAGCTGCTCGCCGCCGTGGGGATGGAGCGGCGGGCGGACGGGCGCGTCGCCGAGCTCTCGGCCGGGATGCGCCAGCGACTGGCGATCTGCCGCTGCGTCCTGCACGAGCCCGAGCTGCTGCTGCTCGACGAGCCCGACTCCAACCTCGACGCCGAGGGACGGCGGCTCGCGCGGGAGCTGATCGGGCCCGGCGAGGGGCGTGCCCGCGTCGTCGTCAGCCACGACCCCGAGCGCTTCGAAGCCGAGGCCGACCGGGTGCTTCGCCTCGAGGCCGGGGGACGGCCGGTGGCCGCATGACCCCGCCCCAGGTAACGCCCACCGGCGCGGCCTTCGCCGCGATCCTCGCCAAGGACCTGCGCGCCGAGCTGCGCACCCTGCAGTCGCTGCCGGCGATGGCGCTCTTCGCCACCACCACCTTCGTCATCTTCCGCTTCGGCCTCGACCGCACCAGCCTCTCCGGCAGCCTCGCCGCGGGCGTGCTCTGGGCGACGCTGCTCTTCGCCGCCCTGCTCGGGGTCAACCGCCTCTTCGTCGCCGAGCGCGAGGAGGGCGGCTTCGACGCGATCCGCCTCGCCCCGATCGACCGCAGCGCCCTCTTCGCCGCCAAGGCGGCGGCGCTGTTCGCCTACCTGGTGGTGCTGGAGCTGGTCGTGGTGCCGATCTTCGCCCTCTTCTTCCTCGACTCCGCGGCGGCGCTGGCGCCGCTCGCCGCCGTCCTCCTGCTCGCCGACCTCGGCATCGCGGCGACCGGCACGCTGATCTCCTCGATGGCGGTTCACTCGCGCGCCCGCGACCTGCTCGGCCCACTCGTCCTCCTGCCCCTGGTCGTGCCGCTGATGATCGCCGCGACCGGTGCCAGCGAGCCCCTGCTCGCCGTGGGCGGTCCCGGTTACCACCGCTTCGGGACCTGGCTGGCGGTGCTCTCCCTATACGATCTGATCTTCCTCCTGGTCGGCTGGGCCGTCTTCGATTTCCTCCTGGAGGACTAGCGCGCAGGCCCTTCCCACCGCGAGATACGTATGTATGGCAAAGGACTGAGACCCCTCTCGATCGCGACCGTCGTGGCGATCGCCGCCGCCTTCTCGCTGGTCTTCTTCTACGCCCCGCTCGACGCCGACCAGGGCTTCGTCCAGAAGATCTTCTACATCCACGTGCCGCTTGCGATCGTCGCGCTGATCGGCTTCGTCGTCGGCGCCGTCTTCGCGATCCTCCACCTGCGCAGCGGCGACCGCCGCTGGGACGCCTACTCCTACGTCTCGATCCACATGTCGGTGATCTTCGGCGTCGCCGTGCTGATCACCGGCTCGATCTGGGCCAAGGCATCCTGGGGGCACTGGTGGGTCTGGGACGAGCCGACCCTGGTCAGCTTCCTGATCGTCTTCCTGATGTACGCGACCTACTACCCCTTCCGCTACGCGATCGAGGACCCCGAGCGGCAGGCGCGCTACGCCTCGGTCTTCGCCGTCACCGCGGGCGCCTTCGTGCCGCTCAACTTCATGGCGGTGCGGCTGGCCGAGAGCCTCGTCCACCCGCGCGTCTTCGCCACCGCCAACGGCGGCCTGCCCGGCTCGATGATGCTGACCTTCCTCGCCTGCCTCGTCGCGGTGGCCCTGCTCTGGGTGACGCTGGTGAAGCTGGAGCTGACCGCGAAGAGCGCCTCGGGGCAGCTGAAGCGCCTGCGCCGCGCCCTCGACGCGCCGGCTGCCGGTGCTGGGTCGCGGATCGCCCCGGAGGTGAGCTGATGGACTTCCTGCCGCTTGCCGCTCCCGCCCTGCCGCTCGACGAGGCCGGCCGCTACGTCGCCGGCGCCTACGTCGTCTTCCTCGTCCTCCTCGTCGTCTACGTCTCGATCATGGCGGCGAAACTGCAGCGGATCGAGGGTGAGCTGCGCGAGCTGGCTGGCTTCGCCGAGCACCGGGTCAACGGAGGAGCAGCCGCCTCAGAGCACGAGCTCGATGAAGATTCCATCTCTGTGTCCCTGCCTCGGGCGAACGCCGAGGAGGCGGCGCCTGATGTCTGAGCTTCTCGCCCTCGGCGTCTCGCACAAGACCGCGCCGCTCGACCTGCGCGAGCGCCTCTCGCTGACCGAGGGCCGCGCGGCGGGGGCGCTGCGCGAGCTGACCGACGTCGCCGGCATCCACGAGGCGGCGGCGATCTCGACCTGCAACCGCACCGAGCTCTACCTCGTCGTCTCCGATCCGGTCGAGGCCGAGTCGACGGCGCTCGGCGTGCTCACCCGCCAGGCCGAGCTCCGCCCCACCGAGCTGCTCGGCCACCTCTACTCGCTGCGTTCGGGCGACGCGGTCCGTCACCTCTTCCGGGTCACCGCCGGGCTCGACTCGATGATCGTCGGCGAGGCCGAGATCCAGGGCCAGGTCAAACGCGCCTACGAGCTGGCCCTGGTCGAGGGCGCCACCGGCCCGATCCTCAACCGCCTCTTCCGCGGGGCCCTGGCCGCCGGTGGGCGCGCTCGCGAGGAGACCGGGATCAGCGAGAAGAACGTCTCGATCCCCTCGGTTGCGGTCGATCTGGCAAGGCGCACCCTCGGCGATCTCGCCGAGCGGCGCGTGCTGGTGATCGGTGCCGGTGAGACGGCCGAGCTCGTCGCCCGCGCCCTGGTCCGGCGCGGCGTCGCCACCGTCTTCGTCGCCAACCGCCACTACGACCGGGCGATCGGGCTCGCCCAGCGCTTCGAGGGCAACGCGGTCCGTTTCGAGGAGCTGCCAGATCAGCTCGAGCAGGCCGACATCGTCGTCTCCGCGACCAACTCCCCCCACCACATCGTCGAGCGCGACGAGCTCGAGCACGTGATGGCGACGCGTGGCGGGCGACCGCTCCTGCTCGTCGACATCGCGGTACCGCGCGACATCGAGCCGGCCTGCCGCGAGATCGCCGGCGTCAGCCTTCACGACATCGACGACGTTCAGCAGATCGTCGCCCGCAACGCCGGCGGCCGCGAGGCCGAGGCCCGGCGCGCGGAGCGACTGCTCGATGCCGAGCAGAACCGCTTCGAACGCTGGCTCTCCTCGCTCGAGGTGGTGCCGACGATCGCGGCGCTGCGCGAGAGCGCCGACGAGATCGTGCGCCGGGTCCTCGCCGAGAACGACCCGCGCTGGGAGGGCCTCGGCGAGGCCGACCGCGAACGGGTGAGCACGATGGCGAAGGCAATCGCCTCGCGGCTCCTGCACGAGCCGACCCTGAGGATGAAGCGCTCAGCCGGCAGCGACGAGGCCTACCTCTACGTCAGCGCCCTACGCGAGCTGTTCGGGCTCGACGTGGATACGGAGCCGGAGGCCGAGGCGGGGTCCAACGTGACAGAGCTGCGCCGCCGCAAATCCACTTGAGCCTGCGGATCGCAACCCGCAGCAGCGCTCTGGCGTTGGCCCAGGCCGGACAGGTTGCCGAGATGCTGGGGGGTGCCGAGCTGGTCGAGGTCTCCTCGGACGGAGAGCCGGGAGACAAGTCGCGGTTCGTGCGCGGGGTCGAGTGGGCGCTGCTCGGCGGCGAGGCCGACGTCGGCGTCCACTCGGCGAAGGACCTGCCGGCGGAGCTGCCCGAGGGGCTCGCGATCGGCGCGGTGCCCGTGCGTGAGGACCCCGCCGACGCCTGGATCGGGGTCGGCGACTCGCTCGAGGACGTGCCCGAGGGTGCGCGGGTCGGAACCGCCAGCCTGCGCCGCCGCGCGCAGCTGCTCGCGGCGCGGCCCGACTTCGACGTGCAGGAGCTGCACGGCAACGTCGACACCCGCCTGCGCAAGCTGGCCGAGGGTGCGCTCGACGCGATCGTTCTCGCGGTTGCGGGCCTGCGCCGCCTCGGGCGCGAGGGGGAGATCTCCTTCGCGATCCCGGCCGACTCGATGACTCCCGCCGCCGGACAGGGCTCCCTCGTCCTCCAGGTACGCAGCGGCGACGAGGAGGTTGCGGCGGCCGTGGCCGGCGCAGTCGATGAGACCGCGCTGCGCGAGCTGACCGCCGAGCGCGCCGTCGTCTCGCTGCTGGAGGCGACCTGCTCGACGCCGATCGGCGTTCGCGCGGCGGTCGCCTCCGAGGCGATGAGCGTCGACGCCTTCGTCGGCCTGCCCGACGGCAGCGAGTGGATCCGCGACCGAGTGGAGGGCGACGCGGCGGAGCCCGGCGCCCTCGGGGCCGAGCTGGCTCAGCGCCTCCTCGCCACCGGCGCCCGCGAGATCCTCGACCGGGCCGAGAAGTGGAGTGGCAGGCGTGTCTGAGTTTTCCCACCGTATATGGCGGGAAAACTCAGACACCCCCTTGGAGGGTCCGGATGAGCGCACGAGCGGGGGTCGTGTACCTAGTGGGGGCCGGGCCCGGGGACCCGGGCCTGATGACTGCGCGGGCGCTTGAGCTGATCGGCTCGGCCGACGCGATCTTCTACGACCGGCTGATCCCGCCGGGGGCACTCGACGGGGCGCGCGAGGACGCCGAGCTCGTCTACGTCGGCAAGGCGCCGGGTCGCCCCTCGATGTCGCAGGAGGAGATCGGCGCGAGATTGGTCGAGGCGGGACAGGGCGGCAAGAGCGTCGTGCGGCTGAAGGGTGGCGACCCGTTCGTCTTCGGGCGCGGCGGCGAGGAGGGGGAAGCGCTGCGCGCGGCCGGGATCGAGTTCGAGGTGGTTCCGGGCGTGACGGCCGGAGTGGCCGCCACCGCCTACGCGGGCATCCCGGTCACCCACCGCGACGACGCCTCCGCGGTCGCCTTCGTCACCGGCCACGAGGACCCCGGCAAGGACGAGAGCGCGATCGACTGGGAGGCGCTCGCCCGCTTCCCCGGCACGCTCGTCTTCTACATGGGCGTCAAGCGCCTCGCCGCCAACGCCGCGGCCCTGATCGGCGCTGGCCGCGACGCCGAGGAGCCCGCGGCCGCGGTCGAACGCGGGACGATGGCGGGACAGCGCACGGTCGTCGCCACGCTCGGCACGCTCGCCGAGGCGGTCGAGCGCGAGGGCGTCAGCGCCCCGGCGCTGATCGTCGTCGGATCGGTGATTCGGCGACGGGAGGCGCTTGCCTGGCTCGAGCGTCGCCCCCTGCACGGCCGCCGGGTCGTCGTCACCCGCGCCCGCGCCCAGGCAAGCGGGCTGGCGACGACGCTGCGCGGACTCGGCGCCGAGGTCGTCGAGCTGCCGGCGATCCGGATCGAGCCGCGGATCGAAAGTGAAGAGGTGCGCAGCGCCGTCGCCTCGATCCGCGACTACGCCCTCGTCTGCCTGACCAGTCCCAACGGGGTGAGGCTGCTGTTCGAGGCGCTGCGCGCGGCCGGCCTCGACGGTCGCGCCCTTGCCGGCGCGACGGTCGCGGCGATCGGCCCCGGCACGGCGCGGGCCCTGGCCGCAAACGGAATCGTCGCCGACGTCGTCCCCGAGAAGTTCGTCGCCGAGGCCCTGGTCCAGGCTCTCGCCGAGGTCGACGTCAGTGGGCGCAAAGCCCTCGTCGCCCGCGCGGCCGAGGCCCGCGACGTCCTCCCCGACGCCCTGCGCGAACGTGGCGCCGAGGTCGACGTCGTCGCCCTCTACGAGACCGTCCGCGAGCAACCCTCCGCCGAGGCGATCGAGGCTGCGCAGAACGCCGACTACGTCACCTTCACCTCCTCCTCCACGGTGCGCAACCTGACCGAGGCACTAGGCGATCGCTTCCCCCGCAACGCCCGAGTCGTCTCGATCGGCCCCGTCACAAGCGAGGCGGCTCGAGCAGTCGGCCTAGAGGTCCACACCGAAGCCACGCGCCACAACGTCGATGGCCTGATTGCCGCCCTCCTCGCCGACGCCGCCTCCTGATGTCGCACTTTCTGCCGCTATGCGGTCGAAAGTGCGACCGCAAGGTACAGCCAAGTCGGTGGAATCGTTGATGTCGTACTTGCTGCCGCTATGCGGATGAAAGTGCGACATCAGGAGGGGTTTGGAACGCCGCACCGGCACTACCACGTCACCGACTCGACCAACACGCGCGCTCGCGAGCTGGCCGAGGCGGGAGCGCCAGGTGGAACGGTCGTCACCGCCCGCGAGCAGACGGCGGGACGCGGGCGCCAGGGACGCGTCTGGACCGCGCCGGAAGGCAAGGCGCTGCTCTACTCGGCAATCCTGCGGCCGCTCGACGAGCGGCACCTGCTGCTGCCGCTCTCGGTCCCCCTCGCGGTCTGCGCCGCCGGTGAGGAGCTCCGTCCCGACATCGAGTGCCAGGTCAAGTGGCCGAACGACGTCTGGCTCGAAGCACGCAAGCTCTCGGGAATCCTGATCGAGGCTCGCCCTCAGGACGGCTGGGCAGTGATCGGCGTTGGCCTCAACCTCTCCATAGCTCCGGAGGAGTTCCCCGCCGACCTGCGCCAGCCAGCGGTCTCACTCTTCGCTCCGCCGGCCACAGGGACTCGGGGGGAGTCCCGCCGGAGCCTCCCCGCTGTTGCTCCGCCGGGACTCCCCCCGAGTCCCTCCACCGCCGCGGAAGTGCTCAACCGCCACCTAGACCGCTGGGTCTGGGCAGACCAAGGCGAGATCCTGACCGAGTGGCGCCGTCGCGACGGCCTCCTCGGACGCGAGATCAGCTGGGAGGACGGCTCAGGAATCGCCGACGGCATCGACGACCGCGGCAACCTCGTCGTCGCCGTCGACGGGGGGAGTCGCGTCAGCCTCGGCGCCGGAGAGGTCCAGCTCCGCATCTGAGCTGCCGTTCGACTCGGCGTCGCCGTCGCGGGCGCGGCCCTTTCTCGCGCCGGTGCCTCGCCTCCCCTCGCCGCCCTTCTTGGGCGACCGTTTCTTGTTCGGGCGCTTGCGCCGTTTGCCGCCCTTGGGGAAGTTGCGCAGCAGCTCGCGCGCGATCGCCGAAGGTTTGCGGGCCATCCGCATGCGGGCGCCCCGCAGGACCTCTTCGCCCTCCGGCGTGTGCGACACCGAGGCGGCGAGCAGCGCCACCGCCAGGCGGCGGTCCTGTTTGCGCGCGGCGTGGACGAGCCGCCGCGCGTTGCGGCCGTGCGCGCGACCGGAAGAGTTGACGAGCAGGCCGAGCAGTCGCTTGGTCTCCGGCCAGCGCTGCACCGCATACTCTTCGTGCAGCTCGCGGGTGTAGGAGGCGAGGCGCCAGACCCAGGCCTGTGCCTGGTCGCGCCGGCCGATCCGTTTGTCGACCAGCGCCTGCAGCAGCGTTTTCGTCCCCGCGCGGCGGTCGTCGCGGGTCCAGGTGCCGACGATGTCGATCGCGTCGTCGAAGGCCTCGGGGTCGCCGAGGTCGGCGATCTCGCTCAGCGCTTTCAGTTTCAGCTGCGAGTTGCGGTTGCGCTGCACGCAGGTGAGCAGGAAGCGGCGGCGCAGTTCCTTGGAGTTCGAGGCCTGGAGGATGGCCCGCGCCCGGCGCCACCCCTGCGGGTTGACCCGTGCCCCGGCCAGCGCCGCCCAGGCGTGCTGCTCGGCGTGGTCGAGGTTGTCGACGGCGATCCGCCACATCTCGCGTTCGAGCACCTGCATGCGGCGTTCCTCGTTGTCGGAAACCGGGACGATCCGCCGCTCGACCCGGATCCGCCGCCCGCGCGCCCGGCGCACGGGGCCGATCACGATCGCACCGCCGCGGTAGACATCGCGGTCGAGCAGGCTGTGCAGGGTGACGATCGCCTCGTCGTGGGTCGTCGCCGGGTGGACGAAGTCGATCACCAGGCCGGCCTCCTTGCCCGGCGCACGCCGGGTGACGCGACCCACACGCTGCTGGTAGATCCGCCGCGAGGCGGTCGGCGCCAGGTGCATGCAGAGCGTCGCCCTCGGCGAGTTCCAGCCCTCGGCGAGCAGCATCGCGTTGCAGAGCACGTCGACCTCGCCGCGCTCGAAGCCGGCGAGGATCTCCGCCAGTTCGCGCTTCGGCGTCTCGCCGGAGACGGCGCGGGCGGCGATGCCGGCGTTCTGCAGCGCCCGGGCGACGTTCTTCGCGTGCTGGACGCCGGCCGTGTAGAGGACTCCCGGCATCCCGGCGAAGCGCGTCTTGTAGAGGTCGGCGATCGCCACGTTGAACGGCTCCTGGTCCAGCAGCGCGGCCAGCTCCTCCTGGTCGAAGTCCTGGTCGACCTCGCCTTTTCGCAGCGGCACCTTGGCGATCGTCCGCACCCCCGGCCCGGGCGGGATCCGCATGCAGCGCAGCGGCGAGATCACGCCGCGCCGCGCCGCCTGGATCAGGTCGAAGCGGGAGGTCTGGGTCGGGAAGAGGTCGGTGACGTGGCGGGCGATCAGGGCGCCGGTCGCGGTCATCCCGATGAAGACGGGGCCGACCCAGGCACGGATGCAGGCGCTCGTTTTCTCGCCCAGCGCGGTGTGTGCCTCGTCGCAGATCACGATCGAGTAGGCGTCGGAGATTTTCTTGTGGTTGCGCACGAACCACTGGTAGGTCTCGACCGTAACCGGGCCGTCGGGATCGTCGCGGCCGTCGAGCAGCGGCGGGCGCAGGCGCTCCTTGTAGCCGCGGTCGGAGATCTCGCCGATGAACTGGTCGACCAGGTTGCGGCGGTGGGTGAGGATCAGCACGCCGCCGGTGCGCGAGGCGTCGATGAAGCCGACCGCGGCGACCGTCTTGCCGGCGCCGGTCGCGTGCTCGAACCAGAAGCGCCGCTCTGCGCCCGGGTCCTCCGGCGCCTCCTCGATCGTCTCCTCCTCGTCGTCGGCCGGTACCTCCTCCCAGTCCTGCGGCTCCTCGTCGGGGGCGAGCTCCTCGTCCTCCAGGGCCTCGCCATCGGCCTCGTCACCTTCGTCGCCGTCCTCCTCCGCGGCCGGGGTCGGTTCCTTCGCGACCGTCTCGACCGCGCCGTTGCCGTTGGCCTCGTCGGCGATCGCGACCTGTTGCTCGGCCATCAGCTCGGTCAGCGTGCCGGAGAGAGCGTCGACCTGGTGCGGGTTCAGTTCAGCCCCGTCGCGCAGCTTCGGCGGTTCGTCGGCCAGCAGCCTCTCCAGGCCGAGCAGCAGCGAGAAGTCCCGCCGCCACTGGATCGATGGGTCCTCCGCCCCCGCGTCGAGCTCCTTCAGGGCGGCGTCGAGGGCGCGGCGGCGGGCCGTCCCGGGCGCGAGCGCCTCGGGCCCCTCGCCGTCGAGCAGGAAGGGCTCGCGGACGAACTTGGCCGCCCGCTCTATGTCGGCACTCGATGGAACTGCCGCCCGCGCGGCAACTTCGCTGGTCTTGGCCATGAAGGCTTTCGGGTTCCGTCCCCGCCGCAACTCGCGATGGGCGGGGGCACTAGGACGAGGATGCCGGGAGTCTGCATTCCGCTCCCCCCAGCGCTCTCAGCGGCTTGCATCGAAAATGCGAACCGAACGTACGTATTGTAATCACGGAATTGGAGAAGATGGGACGAAAGCTTGCGAGTGGCCTGGCGCTGGCCGTGGCGACGGCGCTCCTGGCGGTTGGGTGCGGGGCCGATGGGAGCGGTGACTTCGGTGGCAAGCATCCCGATTATGCGACCGCTCTCGCCGGGTCGTCTCCCGCCCTCGCGACGCTGCACCGACAGGGAAATGAGCTGCTTCCAGGAGGGCTCGACGCCTACGAGAAGCGCATCCGGGCGTTGCGGGGTTACCCGGTCGTCGCCAACGTCTGGGCCTCCTGGTGCGGGCCCTGCCGCCTCGAGTTCCCGGCTTTTCAGCGGGCCTCGGCGGCCTACGGCAAGCGCGTGGCGTTCCTCGGCGTCAACAGCCAGGACTCGGAAGAGCACGCAAGCGCCTTCCTCGAAGAGGCCCCGGTTCCCTACCCCAGCTACAGCGACCCCGATGAGGAGATCGCCAACGAGCTCGGCGCGTTCGGCCTGCCGGCGACCGCCTTCTACGACCGTGAGGGGGAACTGGCCTACCTCGACCTGAAGCCCTACCTCGAGGTCGAGGACCTGCGCGCCGACATCGAGCGCTACGCGCTCGGCGAAGGCGGATAATCGAGCCATGGACTTCTTCGTCGTCCTCGCCCTGATCGGAGTCGCCCTGCTGCTGACCGAGCTGCTGCTGCCGACCGGCGGCGTGCTGGCGGTGCTCGGCGCGGCGGGCCTGGTGGCCGGCGGAGTGGTCGCGCTGTCCTCCGACGCCAGCAACGCCGACTTCATCGGGCCGGCGCTGATCGCGCTCGGCCTGCTCTCGCTCGTCACCTTCTTCGTCATCGCCCGCAAGGTGCTCGAGGCGCACCGCGACGAGCCCGTGCGCACCGGCTCCGAGGAGCTGGTCGGGGCGCTCGCCGAGGCACGCACCACGCTCGACCCCGAGGGCCAGGTCTGGATCGAGGGCGCGCTCTGGCGGGCGCGCGTGGACGATGGCGATGAGCCGGTCCGCCTTGGGGATAGAGTCCGGGTCGACGCGGTCGAAGGGCTGACCCTTGTCGTCCGTCCCGCGTCGCCCCCCGGCCAGGCCGACGAAGGAGCAAGCTGATGGAAGTCGCACTCGGAGTGCTGGTCGTCCTGGCGATCTTCGTCCTGATCGCCCTCGGCGCCTCGGTCAAGATCCTGCGCGAGTACGAACGCGGCGTCATCTTCCGCCTCGGCCGCCTGATCGCGACCAAGGGCCCGGGCCTGATCCTGCTGATCCCCTTCGTCGACCGCATGGTCAAGGTGGACCTGCGCACGGTGACGCTCAACATCCCGCCGCAGGAGGTGATCACCCGCGACAACGTCCCCTCCAGCGTCAACGCCGTCGCCTACTTCCGCGTGGTCGACTCCAACCGGGCGATCGTCGAGGTCGAGAACTTCCTGCTGGCGACGTCGCAGATCGCGCAGACGGCGCTGCGCTCGGTGCTCGGCAAGGCCGAGCTCGACCAGTTGCTCTCCGAGCGCGAGCGGCTCAACGAAGAGCTGCAGAAGATCATCGACGAGTCGACCGAGCCCTGGGGCGTGAAGGTGACCGCGGTCGAGATCAAGGACGTCGAGATCCCCGAGCAGATGCAGCGGGCGATGGCGCGCCAGGCCGAGGCCGAGCGCGAGCGGCGAGCCAAGATCATCAACTCCGAGGGCGAGTACCAGGCGGCGCAGAAGCTCACCGACGCGGCCGACATCATCAGCACCAACCCCGCCTCGCTGCAGTTGCGCTACCTGCAGACCCTGCTGGAGATCGGCAGCAACCAGAACACGACGATCGTCTTCCCGCTGCCGATGGACGTGATCGAGCCGTTCCTGCGTGCCGCCGGGGGCGAGGGGCCTTCCCAGCCGCCCACCAGTTGAGCGCGCCCGAGCTCCGCATCGACCAGCTCACCGGGCTGCCGGCGATCCTGGCGCCGGGGCGGGCGGATCGTCCCGACAGCTTCCAGACGAAGGCGAGCGAGCCGAAGGGGCCGGACAACTGCCCCTTCTGCGAGGGACGGGAGGACCGCACCCCGCCCGAGGCGTACGCGACCAGGCCGGGGGGCGGCGCGGCGGACACGCCTGGCTGGGCGACACGGGTGGTGCCGAACCTCTACCCAGCGCTGGGCGAGGGGGCGGATGCAGGTGCGGCCGCGACCGGGGGCGGGGCGGGGGCCTTCGCCAGCACCGGCGATCCGCTGCTGCAGTCGCGCCGCTCCGGCGAGCCCGACCTCTTCGCCTCGCGGCCGGCCACGGGCGTCCACGAGGTGATCGTCAACGCGCCCCAGCACGCGACAGCGATGGCGGAGCTGGACGAGACCCAGGTCGCCGCCGCGGTGGAGACCTGGCGCGAGCGGATGCGCGCCCACGGCGAGGCCGCCTACGTGCAGCTGATCGTCAACGAGGGCGGCGGGGCCGGCGCCTCCCTGGAGCACACCCATGCCCAGCTGTACGCACTCGACTTCGTTCCGGCCGCCGTCGCGCGAGAGCGCGAGCGGGCCGGTGCCTACGCGGAACGGACCGCGGGCGGCAGCCTGCTCAGCGACATCCTGGTCGAGGAGGTGCGCCGCCGCGAGCGGCTGGTGGCGATCGACGAGGAGGCGGCGCTGATCTGCCCCTGGGCCTCGCGCTCGCCCTTCGAGCTGCGCGTGGTGCCGCGCGCGGCGGCGGGGAGCTTCGCCGAGGACACGGCGGGCGCCGGGATGATCCACACCGCCCTGCGCCTGCTCGCGAAGCGCTTCGACAGCTCGCCCGAGCTCAACCTCTGGGTCCGCACGGCGCCGCGCGGGACCGACCACTTCCACTGGCACGTCGACGTCGCGCCGCGGCTCAGCGTCAAGGCGGCCTTCGAGTTCGCCACCGGCGTCGACATCGACACCTACCCGCCGGAGCGGGCCGCGGCGGACCTGAGAGAGTGCCTCTGATGACCCCCAACCCGAGACCGATCCCGCGCTTCATCGCCGACTCGACCCAGGAGGGAATCCCGCACGGGCGCTTCGCGGAGCGGCTGACCGAGGCGTTCCGGGAGGCGTGTGCGGGGATCGAGGACCTGCCGGGGGGCGTCGAGCTGCCGGCAGAGCTCGACTGGTTCCCCGAGCGCGCCTGGGGCGGGCGTGGGTGGGTGCCCTGCACTGCCCGAGTCGACGGTCCCGAGGGCTCGCTGGAGCTCTTCGGCCACGTCTCCTACGTCCAGCCCACGGAGGGCGAGCCGTCCGACTTCCGAGCCGAGGCCGACTTCACAGACGTCCTCGCCGAGGACAACCCGGACTGGAGGATCGACCTCAACGACGAGGTGATCGGCCGCTGGCGGGGCGAGAACGGCCGCGCCGGCGCGGTCACCCTCGTCTGGGGCCGCCCCCTGGTCGGGGGCGCCGTCGCCGCCACGGCGGAACTGGAGCTGGAGACCGTCGACCAGGAGATCGTCTCCAACGGCCGCTTCACCCTGCTCGCCCTCGATGCCCTCGAGGGCTACGGCGACGAGATCTTCATGCAGATAAAGCTCTGGAGCCGGCGCGCAGTCGAGCTGGCTTCGGAGAGCCTCTACGAATAGCCCCGGCTCAGGGGGTTGGGGCCGGGTCAACGCACTGCGCTACGGCGTGCGGGGAGTCGTGCTTCGCCGATCGTCGGCACGGTGTAGCGGCTGTACGAGACATCGGCTCCGGAGTCGTTGACCGCTTCGACCTCGCAACGAATGCGTAGGGACACATCCTCACGGCCAATCCGGAACAGATTTGCGGCCCTGGCATCAGTCTGCGTCTCGAACCCGTTCTCGAACCAGGCGAACCTGTGAATGGGTGGCGAATAGGAACCCCAATCTCCCGGCATGCATTTGTAAAGACCACGGTGCACCAGTCGGATCGAGGGCCGTTTGGCTACAACCGGGGCCGCACATGACGTTCGGTCGTTGCGGACAGTCACGACCACGCCGCCTTCAGGCAAACGGACTGTGCGCCGTTGAGAGGCGTCGTAGACCACCGCTCCCCCACCGGTCTCGCCGAGATACAACACGCAGGAGGGGATGCGCAGGCCTTCAGGGCGTTGTGAGGTCCAGGTGATAAAAGCCGGCCGCGCGTACAAACCCAGAATCGTCTGCCCGAAGACCGTCGGCGGGGAAATCGCCTTGCCGTCTGCGGCACGCACGCCCTCCCTATGAGCGATCGTAAAAACAGAGAAGACGAGGATCAGCAGACCGACGGCCAGTGCGGGTGCCCAGACAACCGTGAAGTCGCTGACCCTAAAACGAAGATGGCGAGGTTGAACCCCCAATCCGCCTTTCCTGAAACGAAGCGAGAAGACGATGGCGAGAAGCGGAAAGACAACCAATGCCCAGGCCGTCGGATCTTGGCCCTCCAGCGGGGAGGCGGCAAACCACCAAGCCAGAGACGCGCAAATGGCCAGCCCGCAAACCGCGAAGAACTTGGGCCAGTTTCCCCCCTCGTCGAGCTTGGCGTCAAGGGCGAAAAGTGCCGGAACGTAAGGGGCAACAACACCGGCGATCAGAATGGTTATAGAAAAGATGCACACGACACCGCCGACAACTGAGCGCGCGAGTATTTGCGCGGTCGTGATGCCAACGGCGTCCGGTGTCGTATCGAGTGCCCGATAAAAGGAGGCGTAGGCGACTCCATAGAAAGCGGTGGCGAGAATTCCCGCCAAGCCAATGACCGCGGCATAGTGGTCGAAGAACCAGCCGGCCGCGCGACGCAGTGAGATCTCAGCTTGGCTTTTGACGCCGAGCCAATCGCCGAGGTCAGCCATGGCGTCGTCGAGTTTCGGAAGGTTTTCCCGGCGGGTTTTGAACGCGGCGCGCCAGCCCAAGAGAAGACCGCCCAGTATCTCCCCGCTGAGCTCGTGCTGGCGAGCACTCCGGTTGACCAATTGCGACACCCGCTCTTTGACAACAGAGAGATCGTCTGACCCGTACGCCTCAACCAGATCTGCAGAAACCAAGTCCGCTGGAGTTGGCACCAGGCAAATCTATTCGATTTCTCCTGTCCTATGGAGTTTTCCCGCCAAGCCGACCTACTGCCCGCTAGGCCCACCTAATGGATGAATTGGGTCATATTGCCCAATTTCACCGCAAAACACTCCAATCAATGTAAGACTTTCGCCGCATGGCAGTGCAGGGGCTAGACAGCGTGGGGGCTTTCGCATCTCGTGTCTTTGGACGCGAACGGCGGTCACTCGCAAACAAGCGTCCGTCACCTCTGGGGGCGGCAAGCGAAAACCCGGTTGCGAGCGGCTACTACCTCGGCAATCGGCACGAACTCATTCACCGTCACCACGAGGCTATCACCATCAGTCCCGATCAGACCGGTCGCTGGCAGCTCACCATCGACCTCGAACTGCCTGAAGACGCAGAGGCCGCATATGAATCACACGACGACGAATCAAACTTCATCTTTCCACTGATCTTCCTGAAGAAGACCGAAGGGCGAACGGGCTTTGGCGCCCGCGACGAGGAGGGCAAGGTACTGACACTTGCCAACCGGCGAACCTGCAACAAAATCTCCGCTGCGGCGGCCACCAATGCTGCGAACCGTCTGCTTGCTGAAAAAGGCATCACGGAACTGCCTCAGGAGAATCTCCAATACATCCTGTGGTGCGTAACGTCCTGGCGCCCCTACGGGGCAGCGGTGATCCTCAACGAGCTGCTCGAAAGACTTAATAGTTCGAACCATGAGGTCATCGAGGCTTGGCAGGAGGGTGGGTTCGTTCAGGATTTGGAAATGCTCGTCGATCACTCGCTTGTTTGGACGCCTCTGCGCGGCGCGCCAGGCGAACGCCGGTCGATCGACGTGCATCAAGATCTTCGAGCTCCTGCGCAGGCCGTTGCTGCGCTGGAAGCTGGGTGAGCTGAAACGGCCGAGTCGACCGCGTCTGCGCCGGCTTAAGGCGCGCAAGTTCGACGACCGCTCCCTCCATCTCAACACCGGCTCTATCAGGTACGGTCGGCGTGGCATCGGCCGGATCAGCTTCTCGGTGCTCGGTGAGCGCATAGCCCAACCGCTCGCCTGGATGCCGATCGAGTTCGACTTTCCCACCATCTACACACGGCGCTGCTCCTCTTATCACTTCGAACTTATCTGCCCGCGCGGCCTCAGCCCGCGTGGAATCAAGCTCGCGACCAGCGAAGAGGGGCGCAGGCGCCTCGAAGGGAGGACGATCCTCGGCACAGGCGCGGCGGAGGTCTACCTTCCGGGCGGTCGCTCGGCTGGCGATGTGATGTTCAGGGCCACGGTCGGCGTGGGACACGGCGCCTTTCCAGTTCTCTGGTTCTTGATGGGGGCGATCACCGCCACGATGCTGTGGGTGCTCGCCGCGACCAACTCGACGGACCTGCTCCTCGGCAAAAATTCCAACAGTCGCAACGAGATCGCCGCCGGGATCCTCCTGATCGTGCCGGCGCTCATCGCGGCCGTGGTGATCAGCTCGGAGGAAGAACCGGTCAGCAGGCTCTTGGGCGGCGCCCGCATCCTGCTCCTCGTCACCGGGCTTTGTGCTGTCGGAGCCGCCACGGTGCTAATCGGGACCCACCCCTTTGGAGAGGCACCAAGAGCGACCTGGACTGCCTGCGCGACGATTGCCACCGCGGCCATGGTGCCGCTGGCGACCAGCTGGCTGCTCTCTCTGCGCTGGGTGTGGAGAGGCCTCGAACGTCTCAACGGGACCAAGCGGCAATACCTCGCCCTCCTCGTGCTGATTGTGGTCGCCGGCGGGATCACCCTCGGCCTGGAGCACGTCGGCGACGGCCTTTTCCGCGGTTTGCTCGCGGTCTCGCTGGTAACGCTCTCAATCCCGCTGATCCTCTTGGCGAGCAACCGCTTGGCGGTTCCGCTGAACTCCAACCGCTTCTATGTATCCCTGGGCGCCCTGGGCGCCGCCATAGGGTGCATTGCCTTGGGCTGCATCGAGATGCGCGGGGCAATCGATCCCGCGGCCTCCCGCCACGAGACAGCAGAGCCTCAATTCCTGTACCTCCTCCTGATCGCGTTGGGAGCCGGCATCGCGCTGACGAGCAGCACTTGGTGGACTCGGCAGAAGCCGGGCTCGGTTCATATCGCTCCCGCGGCGTGCAAGCTGGTGATAGCGGGTGAGCGAATTCGCGATCTACCCAAACTCAGGGCCAAGGACGAGCGCAAGTTGTCTTGGTGGCAAGCTGTCAAGACGGAACTCTTCGGCCTCGACGCCAAGGACGAAGGCGGGTTCAAACCGACTACCGGCCGAGGCATTGAACGAGGTGTCGTCGCAGAGCCTGTCGCCAATACTGAAGCCGATTGGTCCTCCGGCGTGCGCTCCACTGTCAGACTCCCCCCCTACGAAGAGGGCGAGTTCGCGCATTTCTGTGAGGTAGCCGAAGAAGACCCAAGGCACTCCGGACTCGACCAAGACGAGCACGAGATCCGGCGGCGAATCAAGAGCTATATGGATGCTCTGAGCGTCGCCGATGCAGCAAGCAAATAGCTCTACGATCTGTCCTTCCAGCCCCGATAGCTCAGCTGGATAGAGCGACTCCCTCCTAAGCGAGTTGGGGGAGTGCGTGTTATCGGCTCTGTAAAGCGGTTGGTGCGGAGCCACATGGGACTGCGGATTCGCGTCGATTGCCGCGGTTCCATTCTGATTTGGGCAGCGAGATCGCCCCGCTGCCCAATGAGCGCCGACGACAAAAGATTCCGCCGGAAACGGCACTAACGTGGAGGGGGTGGCAGGGGAGTTCGAGAAACTGGCCTATGAGGCTGCACTTCGCGGCCTCGACAAGCAGGAGGGCCTGCTCGAAGAGCTGCGGTCCCGAACTGGTGTGCTCTTGGCTGCTTCCTCGCTTGCCGCCTCCTTTCTCGGACAACAGGCATTTCAGAACCCAAGTCCTCGAGGCCTTGCGATCGCCGCCCTGGGTGCGTTCGTGGTCTCGATCGCCGCGAGCGTCTTCATCCTGCTGCCGAAGAAGAACCTGATCTTCGCCGAGGCCGGTGCCGGCCTGTACGAGGGCCTCTATGCATTTCGCGACGACATGCCCGAGGTTTATCGTCGCCTGGCCTACGACCTAGACCTGTTCTGGGATTCCAACGACACGAAGATCAAGTGGCTAACCCGCGCCTACACTGTCGCCGCAACGGCCCTCGTGGTTGAGATTCTTTCCTTGGCTGCCCTACTGGGCGATAACATCTTCTAGCAATGGCAGAAGCACCCAAGCCCCAAACTGGAAGCGGCGGAACCCCACCGCCCCCCCCTCCGCCTACTCCGGGCCTCGGTCGCCCCGAGACTCGCGGCGGCTGATCCCGGTCGGTTAGTAGCGCCACCCGAGCCCACGGCCCGAGCCCTCCCAACCCCCATCTCAGGCCTCTACGATCTGTCCTTCCAGCCCCGATAGCTCAGCTGGATAGAGCGACTCCCTCCTAAGGAGTAGGCCGCAGGTTCGAATCCTGCTCGGGGCACTTCTAAGAGTCGCTTGTAGCGCCAAATTGGACGCCTATCGGGCCCGGCCCTAGCGTTGTTCCTACCCGTTCCTACTCCTTCGACGGAAACCGGCCTATCCGGGAAACGCCAGCGTGTCACGGCAAATGCGCCCACTACCCGCACTGGAGTTGTATGAGCCAAACTGCGTCAGGCAGCGCGGCCGCAGCTACTTCCGGTTCCAGGGGTGATCGCGGCGACTTTCGAGGCGAAATCACGCGCCGCAGCGGCCCGCTCGATCGCGGGGCCAAACTGGGCGACATCCGAAGGGTCCAGCCAACGCAGGATCTCGGCATGCTCCGGGATGCCGTCAGGTATGACCGCATCAGCGCTCAGCTTAATCACGACGAAGCCGTTAGGCGGAACCTTTTCGTTACTGAGTCTGATCTCTTCGGCGATCCAGTCGCTCCGAGCGGTGTCTTTGCCGGCGAGCAGCACCGTCACGGAGGATCCGTTGACCTGCTCCCTGATACTGCGCATGATGTAGTCGCGGTTCGTGCTGTCGACTGGCTTGATCAGGTGGCGACCGGAGAATTTCAAGTCGATGTTTGGAGCATGACTCATTAGCTGCAGCCCGCGAGCCTTGTCTACATCGTTGTGCTGAAAAGAGATAAATGCGTGGCGGATCTTTGCCATTTCAACTCTTGCCCGATTGTACCGGCACCAGCGTGCCGATCTTTTTACATTTCGGGCAGAGCTTGAGGCGGGAAACGTTGGGGGTCACCTCTTTGCACTCGACGCAATGCCATAGGTCGGTTGGCGAAGTGTTTCCGGCCTCCTCAGCTCCTGTGCCCGGACGGGGCGTGAGATAGGTCTTTGCCTCATCGGCACCGAAGGAGCGGTCGCGTTCCCACGTCGGGTAGGTGAAGCCGGTGATGCTGCGGCTGTAGCTCTCCATGCGCTTGACCTCGGACAGATAAGCCTCGGTGCGATCTGTCCTGGACTCAATTAGCTGCCGGAGTGTCTCCGCCTCTGCTGCGTTGACGCCCATATAGAGGCGGAAGCGACGCCGTACTGTCTCGCCCACTCCTCCCGGGATCTCCGCAAGCGGGATTGGGTCTATGAAGCGGATCTGTAACGCGGCCAAAGCGATGTCGCGGGCGCCGGACGGTCCGGAGGCGTACCAGCCAATCTCGTAGAAGCCGGTGAGGGCTCGGCCGATGCCTTTGAGGTTGGCGATGAAGAAGATCCAAGGGCGCCCATTGTTGACGACGCTGCGGCGCATTGACTCCTCACATGTGCTGAAGAGGCCGTAGGTCTGCGTCTCGATGTTCGGGTCGCTCTTGTTATCGCCGAGCTTGGTGATGTGGCGAACCGGATAACGGGCCAGCGGGTCGCTGTAGTAGATCGAGACGTATCCCTGCTCGGGTTCCTCCCGCTGAAGCGGTTGCCAAGGCCGATTTGGCGGCATGAAATTGCCGGACCCACTGTCGCGTCCCGCCCTTTGAGGCATTGACCGACGGTATATGGCCGGGCGGCGAAACCAGGCATCTTCCGAAGAGATCTAAAATACACACAGAAGTACAACACTCAAGGTGTCATCCTTGACGAGTGGAGGGGGCGCAAGAGCCGTACGCAGCGGCCGCAAGGTCGATTTCCCAGGCGACGGCGGTGGTGGCCGATTACTGCGACAGCGTCGAGCACAACGAGACGCTGTGTCGCGATCGGGTTCTTGACGCTGGCAGTGTCCTGCGTGCCGAATCGGTGGCGCTAGGGAAGGCGCTTGGGAAAGATGTTTTCGATCTCTACGCACATCGTCTTGGCTCGATCGAGCAGCGCGGGGTGGCCGGAGCCCTGCCGGACTCTCCCGACGGCGAGGCTGCGGCGCGTGAGGCTACTACCTGGCTTGAGCTGCAACTTGTCCAGCTTCGCCATGATCGCCACTTCCACCTCGACGTTGCCGGCCTCTCCAATCTGGATCAGCTGCGTCATTACGCTTTCCACCTGGCAAAGCTGACCGGCGCATATGTTGCCGCACAGGATGATCAGGAGGTTCAGCTCGACATCGCCGAGCGTCGCCTCGCTGACACGCTTCTCTTTGGAATCAAGCTCGCGACGGTCATGGGTCAGCGTCTCGATTCAGAGCCGTTGCCACAACGATCCAGATGACCCTGGAGAGCTTCGTGCCGCCGGTATCCAACCCGCGGCGCCGCGCTTTGTGGCAAGCTCGCCGGGTGCCGCCCACGGTCCGCCCGCGCGTTTTCGACGCGTACTGGCATCTCGCCTACGAGCGCCAGCGCATCTTCTTCGCTCGCGTTGAGGGTCACCCGGCGCCTTGGACGAAGAACCGGATTCTCGGCTCCTATAAGTTCTGCAATGCCTACCGGGCCTCCGATCGTGTCTCGCAGTATTTGATCCGCGATGTGATCTATGGTGACCAGCGACATCTCTCGGCCGAGGATGTACTGCTACGGATCGTCTTCTTCCGCCTTTTCTCGAAGATCGAGACCTGGGAGGCGGTTGAGGACCGAGTAGGGCCGCTGCGCCGCGAGAGCTTCGACGCTGCCAAGATTGACCGCTGCCTGGAGGAACTGCGCAGCGGCGGGCAGAGCATCTACACGAGTGCCTTCATCCTTTGTGCCAGCCGTGCCTTCGGGTACGAGCGAAAGCATCGAAACCACCTTGCGCTCCTTAAGTCGATGCTCTCGGGCCGGCGTCTGATCGGTGAAGTGGCGCGTGCCAGTTGCCTTGAGGAAGTCTACGAGGCGCTGGTTGCCTATCCCCTGATCGGCCCCTTCATGGCCTACCAGCTCGCCGTCGACATCAATTACTCCGAGTTGACCGACTTCTCCGAGAATGAGTTCACTATGCCCGGCCCGGGCGCCCTGCGCGGCCTTAAGAAGTGCTTCAAGGACTTCGGCGGGCACTCGCCGCGGCAGCTGATCGACTACATGGTTGAGCGTCAGGACGAGGAATTCGACCGCCTTGGTCTCGCTTTTCCGTCGCTCTACGGTAGACCGCTGCACGCGATCGACTGTCAGAACCTCTTCTGCGAGGTCGACAAGTATTCGCGCGAGGCCTTTCCGGAGCTAAAGAGCGCCCGCAGCCGGATCAAGGCCCGCTATGTCCCGACCGGCCAGCCCCTTTCGCTCTTTTATCCGCCGAAGTGGGGTCTGAATGAGGCGCTCCTCTCGGCCCGCATCCAGCCCGGTCCCCCCAAGTTGGCTGTGCTTTAGCCGATGTCACGAATGCCTGGGCTTCCGTGATCGTCGTCTATGCCGGAAGGCGTCCAAGCGAGGATGGGTTTCCCGAGTCCCACGAGGTCGAGGTGGCGGAGCGGATCGCTCGGCTCCTGGCAGGGCTGCAGCCGCGTCTGATCGTTGGCTCGGCCGCAGCGGGCGCGGACCTACTGACGCTCGAGCACGGGCTGGAGACCGGAGTGAAGGCCCGAGTCGTTCTCGCTGGGAGCCCCGAGGACTTCCGCGAGGGATCAGTTGCCGACAAGGGAGATGAGTGGGGGCAGCGCTACGACCAGGTCCTTGAGCACGGGGATGTCGCCTTCGAGAGCGTGGACCCTGTTGAGGGTGATGAGGAGGCAGGCTATCGGGCGGCAACCGAGCGGATTTGGGAGCTCGGCCATGAAGAGCTCGGGGAGGGGGAGGGCCTCCTCGTCTTCGTCGTTTCCCGTCCGCGCGAGGGCGGGACGTATGACCACAGTGAGGAGCTCGCCGGCCGCCAGAAACTCAGTGGCGGCGCCGTCTTGCGGATCGATCCGCTACTGACCGGAGAGGAGATGCCGCGTGCCTTCGTCGCGATGCCATTTGGGACGAGGTCATGGCCCGATCGCAACCTGAAGCGGTACAAGGCCGATCTCACCTACCACCGCATCCTCTTGCCCACCTTGATCAGCGCGGGCTATGACCCGATGCGTGCCGACACACAAGCGCTGCTGGAGTTGATCGACTCGAAAATGCTGGCCGCGATTGCCCGCTCTGACCTGCTGATCGCCGACCTCGCAACCGAGAACCCGAACGTGATGTGGGAGCTCGGTGTGCGCCATGCCTGGCGGCCATCGGGGACGATGCTGATCGCTCCGGAGGGGACCCGCCCCCCTTTCGATGTCGCCCGGGTTCCGGTCCACTCTTACAAGCGAGACGCGATCCAGATAAAGGACGCCGACTGCATCGAGGCGATCAAGATGGTTCAGGAGGTCCTCAGCGATGTTGGACGCGGCGATGTGGACAGTCCCGTCTTCACCCATCTTCCGAGCCTCGAGCCGGTGAGACTGGGGACTGGGCCTGCGGATACCGAGGACGATGCGGCGGGAGACTTTCTCGACAAGATCACCCTCGCCGCTGACCTACAGCGCGATGAGGAGTTGCGCCGCCTCGCCACCGAGATCCAGATGACGACCGAACTGCGCAATACGTCGCGCGCGCCGCTTCTGGAGCAACTCGGCTTGGCGCTCATCGATCTTGATCGCCACGGCGACGCCGCCTCGATCTTGCGCCCCCTTGCCGAGGCCGACGAGGACTTCTCGAGCCTCGTACTGCAGGAGCAATTTGCCCACGCGCTTATCCGCGACAGCACCGATGAGGGGCGGGACGAGCGGATGGCTGAGGCGGAGTTGCGCCTGCAGAGGTTGGTCGAGCACCAATCGGTGGGTGGCGAGACCCTTGGCCTGCTGGGGAGCGCCGCCAAGGCCCGGGTGGAGATCGCTGTGGCGGGTGGCGGCGATCCGCTGCCCCATCTCGCGTTGGCGCTGCGCGCCTATGAAGCGGGCCTTCGCGCTGATCCCGGTGACTATTACCCCGGCATCAACGCCGTCGCCCTCCGCCGGTTGCGGGGCCAGGTCCTGCGGCCCAACGAGGAGGACTTGGACCGCGCCAGAGAACTCTTGCCGGTGGTCCGCTTCGCTGTCCTGCGCGTCGGCGAGGAGATAATCGACGAAGACCTATGGGCGATGCTTACCCTGGGGGAGTGTGCATTGCACGAGTTCCTGATTGAGGGCGACGAGGGGGCCGAGGCTGAAATGAGGGACTGGTATGAGAGAGCTGCAGGGTGGGCAACACCCAACCAACGCAGCTCGGCCCGCCGTCAGCTCTCGCTGTTTCTGGGTGCCGGGGATCCCCCCGAGGCAATCGAGCCGCTTCTAGCGCTCATCGCCTGAGACTACGACCGTCATTCCGGTAGTTTGATCGCCAACGTCACTCTTTCACCCAATTGTTCTTTGAAGGCGCCCTTGCTCAGAGCACCTCGCGTAGTGCGCGGAACCTTCAACACATCGTGTCCATCGAGGTCGAATGGGATTTCGGTGACGGAGTCCTCCTCGCGAACGACCACTACTCCTACATCGTCCCATGCGCAGTTGAGGCCCTGCGCGATTCCAGCCTCGATCAGCACATTTGGATTGTCCGCGTACTTCCCCCCGTCGACGGGTTCGGACAGATAGCAGACGATCACCCGTGATTCTCGCAGCCTCTCCAACATCAGCTGTCCGATATCTCCACGCCCCTTGTGCTTCTGCCAGAAGACCACATCGTGGTCTTTATGCTTCGCAACGTAGCTCTTTATGGTATCCACAACGTCGCCGTCGGCGCGCTCTGAGCACGCCACGAAAAGCTTCGGCCGTTTGATCGGATTCCAACGCTTACCGCTGCCAAAATTTCCCAGCCTCTCGATGGAGCGCTCAGTTCCGTCCTTCGACGCTTCGCGCGACTCGACTCGCTCGACGATCGCTGCGACTCCACCGGCAACCAGTTCCAGCTCCTGCTGCGCCCAAGGGTTGCATATACGGAGGTTACGGCTCTCGACATTGATCACGCCGAAAGCGCCCTGTCCGTTTTTGAGGGGCTGGATGATCGACGTTTTGATACGGAACCGGTTGCCTGACTTGTACTCCGGCAGGTCGCCCGGAGGGGCGTCGGACCAGCTATCGATGTAGCGCGTGGCTTCGTCGAGCGGTTCTTCGTTGTCGCTCGTGATCCAGAGGGGCTGATCTTTCACGAAGCAATACGCGGTCTGGTTGGTGGTCCCCCTGTTCACGGGCACGTGGCGAAAGCTTTCGCCCCCTTTGCACAGGCGGGTATCGAGAACCCGTTTGGGCCCTTCTTCTCCTGGGATCCATCGCTCCAGGAGAACCTCGTAGAAGTCAAATCCCAACTCGTCGAGGAGGTACTTTTTCAGCATTTTGCCGATGTCTTGCAACACGCGCTCGTCCGCTATGTCGATCGAGGACGCAAAGTCCTCCAGTGCCTCTCCGAAGCTCCGGTACATGACGTCCTTCGTCAGCGCTGCCCGAAGTTCAAATTGGGTAGCCGATTTTGAAGACTTCCGTTGGCTCCGTGCGCGCCCGTCGAAATGCTGATTCGCTTCAGCCACCGGTCGCTGCCGGTGTAGGTGGCCTTGAATCGTCCTCGACCGTGTACGCAACAGCGGTTGTCGATGATCAGCAGGTCGCCGGGTTGCATTATGAGTTCCTTGCGACTGCGGTGCAAGGCCCGGTCCAATGCGCGGGCCGCGTCCATTGCCGACTCGTCCCCTCCCGTATCGATGTAGTCGATATCGCACCTGAGCCAGGGGTCGCTGTCGATCGGGCCCAAGAGTGCGCTTGGTCCGTCGATCAGCAGCGAATCTGCCTGTGCCATCGGAAAGCCCCACGAGGCGCGGTGCGGACCGCCCTGTCCATGAGACCCGTCCGGGTGGAAGAAGTACCGGGGGCTCTGTGCAAGCCTGAGCTGCTCGGCAGATAGCTCGACATTGCGGACATCGGAGAGGAACGTCGCTGCCCGGCACGGATTTCGAAGGCAAAGCAAGAGCAGGAAGTCAGAGCGGCCGGCGAAAAAGGCGTCCTCGGTGTGGAGGGCCAGCGGTTTGGCGCTGGACGAACTCAGCAGGCTGTTCTCGTCGCCGGCGACCGGAACGATGTTGTGAACCGGGCCACCGCCCTGCTGGTCTGCCCATCCAAACACCGCGCCGAGCGCCCGGCCGATCAGCAGCAGCTGGCAGTCCTCCAGCATCGGCGTGCTGGGGGCCAGCCACCACGACTCAGGGGTGGGCCCCAGGGTGCCCTCGTGGATCGGGAGGCCCCTGAGGAGCCAGCCAGAATGGGGAGGCGGCCACTCGGTCACCCAATCGCCCAGCTGAGTCAGCCGATCCGGCAGTAGCGGGGCGGCCGCGGTGACAAGGGATGCGAGGGAGCCGGTCGCGCCCGCCGTTTCCCCGGCGAGCTCGGCTGCCAGGGCCGCGAGGGTGGACCGCTCGCCATCGTCCAAGCCAATCTCCATGACGCCATCGGGCGCACCGACCTGATTGAGAGTGGTCACGGACATGTCATCCTCCAGCATCTGCGGCAGGAACAAGGTTTTCTGTCGTGCGGCATGCGAGAAGTCGCGTATTGTGGCAGCTTGTTCATCTTCTTGGCCGCCGCGCGCAGCGGATCCTGCCGCCGTCTTAGTAGCTCTCCAACTCGCCACGGCGACGCAGGTCCAAGGTCACGCAGTGAAAGCTCCCCCCCAGGGTCCGAGCATGTGGCATGTGCAGCGGAATGACCTCGATGCTCTTCGCTTCGAGCGCTCTGATGAGGGCGGGCTGTTCACGCTCGACGATGGCGAGCCCAGGATTCACCATCAGAAGGTTCATGCTGATCCAAGTAGACGATATGGGTTGCCCTGTGAACCCGATGTCCACCGGGGGCGGGCACCAGAGGTGCTCCCAATCCTCGAAGACCTTAGGCAGGTTCTCCTTGGTGACCCGCTCGGGATTTAGCAGTACAAGACCCGCTCGCAGCGGCATTATGGTGGTGTCAATGTGCGTGCTTGGGTATAGATCCCGACACGGATCAACCCTATAGTCGTCGCCCAGGACGGCCTGCAGCCAGGTGGCGCCGAGCTCATTTGCTCCGGCCGAGACTAGATAGACGATGTCGCGGCCAACCCGGAGAAGGTTCGCAGCATCGAAGACAGGTTCGAGGTTCCTGAGGGCGGACCTTGCCAGATCGTCGAGGTTGTATATCTCATCCGGGAGCCTCGGAGGTGGCGCCGCGATCCACTTCGTTCCGCTTTCGACGCACGCGACCCGCAATTGCTTGTAGGCAGAGCACTCGCGTGATCGTGAACGAAGCGGCATCGGCGCCTCGATAATGGTGTCGCCTACCGCGAGAAGGATGTCTCGCGGGCAATAGTTGTAAAAGCCCGTCGTACACCAGTCTGCAGTAGACACGATTCGGGCCGTATCGGTCGGCTCGGGACGATGGACCGTGACACCGTGCGACCCGAGAATCTCAGCCAACTCATCGAGGCTCCCTTCGGCCTCGGCAATGACATTGGGCGGGAACGGACCGGAGGGGATGTTCTCCCATCGCTCGTCGCGATACTCGATTGCGTGAAGGCTTATATCCCGGGCTGGGACTCGTGCACCAGCGGCGGATCCGACGATCACCTCTTCGAGGGTGTCCCATTCGTTGTGCACTGAAACAATGGTCACTTGAATAGTTCTAGCCTATTAGCGAGATGAGTTTGATGCAATGCCCATCTTCGAGGTGGCAGATGCCGCTGCGGGTCGTGTAGTCGCCGAGCGACTGATACACGATCCTTATCGGGTCGCCGGGGAGGCGATTAACGGGGAGGATGTCATGAAGCGATATGGCGAGGGGAGCCCAAGCTAGCAGCCAGCGTTTGGGGGCATCCCACTTGCGGCGGAACATAAACGAAGATGGAGGAGAGCACCGAGCTGGCGAACTCAGAGCCGCCGCAGGATAATCAACTCCCCGGGTGTGCGGAGCGCGCGAGTAGTGCAGCGTTCTTCACCACATAGCCCTGCCGTGAAACGACTGCTATTAGGCGACGCCAGAAAGAGTTGGGGTGGACTCACCGAGGGCTTGGCTACCAAGAGGGGTTGAGGCGATTAGATCAAGGTCTAGCTCTGGGTAGACGGGATGGCGAGACAAGAGATCGCTGACCCGTGCTTTCGCGTTTGCGATGACCTCTTGGGCCACTTCATACTGGCCCTTGACCCGCTTGGGAGAGGAGTCTGCTGCCGTCGGTGGTGCCGGTCTAGTCTCATTAAGTACGGACTTGATGATATCGGCGATCTCAACGATCTCGTCGCTAGCGAAGTCCAGCGTGGTAATCGCGGAGGATCCGAAACGGAGGCCGCTCGTATACCAAGGGCCCATCTCGTCAAAGGGAAGCGCATTCCGATTCAAAGTCAAACCGCAACTGCGGAGCACCGTCTCGGCTTGCATACCAGTCAAGCCGAATGAACTTGCCACGTCGGCAAGCACGATGTGGTTGTCGGTGCCGCCGGTCAGCACCTGGATGTCGCGTCGCTGGAGCTCCTCGGCGAGCACCTGGGCGTTGTTTACGATCCGGGCGGCGTACTCGCGGAACTCCGGCTGCAACGCCTCGCGGAAAGAGACTGCCTTTGCGGCGATAGCTTGGGGCAGTGGACCGCCGAGTACGGTCGGGCAGCCCTTATTTACCGCTTCGGCAAACTCTCCCTTGCACAGGACGATTCCACCGCGCGGACCGCGAAGAGTCTTATGGGTCGTGGACGTCACCACATGCGCGTGAGCTACCGGGTCAAAGTCGCCCGTAAAGACCTTCCCCGCCACTAGGCCAGCAAAATGCGCCATGTCTACCATCAACACAGCACCAACCTCATCGGCGATCTCACGCATCTGGGCGAAATTAACCTTGCGCGTGTAAGCACTGTATCCGCCGAGCAGAATATGCGGCTGAACTTTCTTGGCCTGGCGCCGCAGTGCGGCCATGTCGAGCAACTTGGTGTCGCGGTCGACCGTGTACGTCGCGGTGTCGAAAAGTCGACTAGAGAAATTGAAGCGATACCCGTGCGTCAGATGTCCGCCGGAGTAGAAGTCCATCGCCAGCAGCCGACGACTATTGAGCTCTGAGCGTATTGCTGCCCACTCGCTCGCGGGCACTTTCACCGGAGAAGTGAGCCCAAGCTCAGCCAGCATCGGTGCTTCGACCGTGACGCCAAGGATGGCAAGAAAGGCCACGATGTTGGCATCGGCTCCTGCATGTGGCTGGACATACGCATGCTCGGCACCGAAGAGGTCGAGGGCCAGGCCAACCGCCTCGTTCTCGATGGCATCGACGTTCTCGCATCCAGCGTAGAAGCGATGCCCGGGGTAACCCTCGGCGTACTTGTCGATAAACAGATTCCCGTGTGCCAGCTGCGATGCCAGTGAGCTGTAGTTCTCGCTTGCGATCAGCTTGATGTTCGATCTCTGGCTTTGGAGCTCGCGGATAATCGAGGTGGCAACAGACGGCGATTGCAGGGCAACGCGATCGAGCGAGGCGTAGTACGCGAGAGCACCAGCGTCGATGTCGGCCGGGGGGGTCGACGCCAGGTAAGCGGAAACAATGCCGTGCTCGTAGCGGGACACGGACGGATCGTAGCTCACCGCGGGGCGCTCTATCCGTGGGAGCAAGGCTCGGCCGTATTGCAGGGCCCGACATCCGCGCACCCGGAGGCCATGGGGTAGGAACAGATCTGATTAGAGTCCGCTCGTGTCCCAGATGTCCCTCGCCAACGCCCATTCCAGAGCGGTTTCCCCGCTCTCAAGCCAAATCCGGGCTTGACAAATCTCCCCTCCTAAGGAGTGGGCCGCAGGTTCAAATCCTGCTCGGGGCGTCGCCTAGCGGTAGAGGACGACGAAGAAGGGCTCGGGGGCTTTGCTGAGGCTGAGGCCGCCGTATGTCTGCACCGCCACCTGGGGGGCGGGGCACGGGCCGCTGTTGACCTTTGCGGTGGCCGTGACGTTGCCGGCGCCGACGTCTTCGACGGTCACCTGGGCGCCGCGGGGGGTGAAGCCGGGAGCGGTGATGCAGTAGAGGCCGGATTCCTCGACCGTGACGTTTGCCGTGGCGATCCCCTTCGAGAAAGCGGGGTCGACTTTCCCTTCCGCGTTGACTCGCGCGAAGACGACCGGGTTGGCTGACTCGGCGGCTGTGGCGAAGTCGGCTTTCGCCGCGCTCGGAACCTGGCTCAGGCTCGACTCGTCGACCTTCTCGCCGGTGACGGTGCCGTTCGCCAGCTTGCTCGTGGTCACGGCGCCTTCGGCCAGCTTCTCGCCACCGACAGCGTCGTTGGCCAGCTTGGCCCCGGTCACCGCCCCGTTGGCGATCTTGCCCTGCTTCACCGCGAGAGCCTTGATCTTCGGGGCGATCACGGCGTTCTTGCGCAGCTTTTCGGCGGTGACGGCGCCGGGGCGCAGCTCGGGCTCCCCCACCGACTTCGGCGGAAGCTGGCTGGCGGCGTAGGCGCCGGCCCCGCTGAGCGCCACGAACAGCGCCAGGGTGGAGACGACGTTTGCGTAGGTGAGCTTCGGCCGGCGGCGCATCGCTACCTCACCCGCCCGCCTTGCAGACGCGGTTGACCGTACTGGTCACCTTGACGCCCCCCTCGAAGCCGAAGCTCGTGCGGATCAGCGGGAAGACGGCGACGCCGAACCCGTCGGGCGCCGGGCAGCCCGCGCTGAGGAAGCTGCGCTGCTCGCCGCGAACGGTGAAGCGACGATCGAGTGTCATCGAGATCCCGGTCACGTAGCCCCATTCGCCGGTGACGCTGGGCAGGGAGGTTTCGAGGACGGTGCCGAAGGTACCCCCGGAGCTCTTGATGAAGAAGGGCAGCACGTATGAGGTGGGTACGGGATCGGTCCCGTAGATGTGGGCGAAGATCGCCGGCCGGCCGCCCAGCTTTCCGTTGAAGGCGAGCACCTTTCCGTTGGAGGGGAAGGGCGACTGCTCGGGCAGCCTCACGTTGGCCGAGAAGGTGCCGTCGCCGACGAGCGCGGGGGCGCAGGCGGCCATCGCTTCGCTGGTCGTCGAGGGGTCGATGTGGCCGATCCGGCAGCGGGGCAGGCCATGCGAGGAGAGGCGGCCGTTACGATTGATGGCGATCGTCAGCTTCTCCAGCTGCGGTGGAGGGCTCGACGGTTTCGAGCCGATCCGGCCCGAAACGCTGACCGAGACCGGCGCGGTGCCGTGGCGCGGAAGCTTCTTCGGCAGGAGCCTGCCGTCCACCGAGACGCGAACCCCGTGTTCTTCCTTGACCTCGGCCAAGGCGAGGGGCGAGAGCAGGGCGGCCGAGCCGACCAGGGCGGCAACGATTACGCCACGTAGTGTCCCCATTCCGCTCGTCCCTTTCCTGAGCCCTGCTTCGCGTCAGGTCGATTCGCGAGCGCTTTCCGACCCGCAGCGTTCCAGTTTCACTCTACTCAACAGCTGCGGACCCTGGTTGTTCCGCCCGCGTACCGGAAGTCGCGCTCGTTCAGTCGCCGAGCTCGGCTCGAAAAGCGGCCAGATCGGAGCGCAACTCGGCGACCTCGCGCTCGAGACGGGTGAGCCGGTCCTCGGCGGGTGTTATCCGCGCAGGCTCCGCAGCGGCGACGTCGCCGGACGCCACGGCCGGTTCGCCACCGAGCAGCTGCTCGTAACGATCCTCCTTCTGCCCCGGGCGGCGCTCATGACGGGCCGCGTGGCCGCCGTCGACGAGGCGCTCGAGGGTCGCCTGAACCGCGGCGAGATCGGCGAAGTCGTGCAGGCGCTGGCCGCGCTGCTTCAGCTCGCCCGGCGTCTGCGGGCCGCGCAGCATGAGGACGGCGAGCAGGGAGACCTCGGCGTCGTCGAGGCCGAAGGCATCGTCGAGCAGGTGCCGGTACTTGCGGGCACGGCTGCCGGCGCCGCTGGCGAGGCGGGTCCAGCCGCGCAGGGCGAGCCGGCGCAGGGCATCGACCACGGCCGCCTCGTCGTAGTCGACCACCGGGTCGCGGTTGGTCGACTGGTTGCAGGCAAGCCGCAGGGCGTTGAGCGAGAGTGGGTACGCGTCGGGTGTGGTGTGCTGCTTCTCGACCAGGCAGCCGAGCACGCGGATCTCCACGGCGTCGGGCTCCATCGCTCAGTCGCGGTCGGGACGGTCGGGATAGATCTCGTCGATGGTGACGAGGGCACGGTAGGGGGCGCCGGCAGCGGCTTCGATCTTCTCGCCTCCTCCCGCCAGCCGGTCGACGACGCCGACGACGCCGACCACCTCGAGGTCCTGCTCTGCGATCCGCTCGATCGCGCCGGCGGTCGAGCCGCCTGTGGTTACCGTGTCCTCGACCACGAGGCAGCGGGCGCCCGGCTCGACCGGGCCCTCGACCCAGCGCTGCAGGCCGTGTTGCTTGCGCTCGCCGCGGACGAAGAAGCCGACGAGGCCGGCGCCCGCCGGAACCGCGAGCGCCGCACACGAAGGCGGGATCGCCGCCGTCGCAGGCCCGCCGACCGCAGTCGCCCCCGCATCGGCCGCCGCAGCGGCGATCAGCTCGCCCGCGGCGAGGAACCCCGCCGGCCGCAGCAGCGCCCGGCGCGCGTCGACGTAGTACTGAGCCGTGATCCCGCTCGAGAGCGTCACCTCGCCGATCACCAGCGAGTGCTCTCGAAGCTCGTCGAGCAGCGTCAGCTTGGCGGCGTCGAGGTCGGGCATCGAAGGGCCATCCTATGACCGGCGGGCGCTCGCCAGCGGGGACTCGGGCTACCCGCGCGCCTCGGGGTCGCGGAAGCCTTCCCGCCAGCTGGAGTAACGAGGCTGCCAGCCGAGCTCGCGCTTGGCCTTGGCGTTGGAGGCGCCGCGCAGCCGGGTCGCCATCGAGGCGGCGCCAGCGCCGGCGACGAGGCGTGCGAGCCAGACCGGGACGCGGAGGGGCTTCTTCGCGCCGACGACCTCGGCGAACGCGGGCGCCCATTCCCGCATCGGGGCGGGGTCGTCGTCGACGACGTTGTAGGCACCGGGCGAGCCGCGGTCGAGCGCGGCCACCGTCGCCGAGGCGGCGTCCTCGACATGGACGAAGGAGAAGGTCCCGGTGCCCTTGCCGACGACCGGCGCGCGGCGCTTCAGCGCGTCCTCGGTCAACGAGCCGTCGCTGGCGTAGTAGGTGCCCGGGCCGTAGAGCCATCCGTAGCGCAGGACGATGCCCTCGATTCCCTCGGCGCCGAGCACCTGCTGCTCGAGGTCGGCCAGGGCGGCGGCGGCGTTCCCGAAGGGCGCGGGCGCGTCGAGGAAGAGCGGCTCCTCCTCGCTCTTGACCCAGTCGCCTTCGGGCGCGTAGAAGAAGGCGACGCTCTCGGCGATCAGGCGGCGCGCGCCTGCCGCCTTCGCTGCCGCGACAAGGTTGCGGGTTCCTTCGCGGCGCAGGCGGTTGGTCGCCGCCAGCGGGTCGTCCTTGGCTTTGTAGTCGAGGCGCGGCGGCAGCGCCGTCAGCTCGTGGACGACGACCTCGGGCGCCGCACCGCGCACGGCGATCTCCAGCGAAGTCGCGTCGAGAGCGTCGCAGACGACGGCCCTGGCCCCAGCCGCCCGGATCTCCTCCGCGCGATCCTCGCGCCGGGTCATCCCGGTCACCTCGTGCCCACCAGCAAGCAGCTGGCGCACCAGCGGCCTGCCGATCGCCCCACTCGCTCCTGCTACGAAGACCCTCATCGCTGCGCCTCCCGGTCGGGACCCTCAGCGTACCGTTCCGACACTCGCGCCAGCCAGGCCGAGGCCAGAGCCCCGAAGCCGATCAGCAGCGTGTCGCTCCAGCCCCGCGCCTCGCTCTTCGCTTCGCCCGTGTCGAAGGCGTGATTGACCGCGTGGAAGCCGTACCAGAGCGCCCCCAGCCAGAGCAGCGGAGCCCGCCAGGCCGGCCGCACAACCGCGATCGCCAGGGCGACGCCGAAGGCAAGGGTGAAGGAGCCCACGTCCCCCACGTAGTGGAGGTTCTCGACCCCGTAGTTGCCGATCTCCTCGAAGAAGGTGCCGGGAGCGAACAGCTGCATCGCGCCGAGCGCAACGTGGTAGGCGGCAACGAATGCGAGAACCGCTTTTAGGGCCTTCTCATTCACCTGAGGGGAGTGTGACCAAGCAGATCAAGGACGCAGGGAGCGTGGCGTGCTCTGCACGCGAGCCACCGAGGACGCAGATATGCGCCGGTCACACTCCCCTCAGAAGACGAAGATGTCTTCGCCGAAATTGATCCGGTCGTAGATCTCGGGCTGGTCGGCGATGAAGGTGCGGATGCAGCCGTGGCTGGCCGGGTAGTCGGGCACCGATTCATAGCCGTGCACCGCGTAGCCGCCGTAGAAGTAGAAGGAGTAGTACATGCCGTGCGAGTTGTAGCCCGGTTCGGTGCGGATGAAGCTGAAGTGACCGGTGACGGTCGGGGTCGAAGACTTGCCGGAGGAGATCGGGTAGACGGCGACCGGCTCGTCACCGTCGGCGAAGACCAGGACCTGCTTGGAGAGCGGGGCCTCGAGGTGCTTGCCGGCCCCCGGGTGGCGCACCTCGTATTCGCCGCGGCCGGCGAACGCGCGCTTGACCAGCCCCGCGCCGGCGCGGAAGCTGCGCGTCATTCCGTTCACTTTGCGGTAGGCGAGCACACCCCGCGCGGTCTTGCCGCCGAAGCAGCGGCCGTCATTGGCGATGTACCCCATCTTCCGCATCGCCTTCTTGAAGCCGACGACGACGTCGCCGCACTGGCCTTCGTGAAGGGCCGGAAAGCTGACCCGCCAGCTCTTGCGCACGGTGCTGTCGCCGCCCAGCGCCGCGGTCGCGACGTGGCGTGCGCTGACCGCGTACTTGCCCGCCCCCTCGATGCGGATCTTTGCCCGGAAGCTGCCAGCGTCGCCCTTGCCCTTCTGCACCGGCACGGTCTTGCGCTCGACCCGCTTGCCGTTGAGGAAGAAGCTGACCTCGACCCGCTGGCCGGCGACGAAGGGCGTCACGGTCCCGATCGCCGGCACCGTGCTCATGATCTCCGCCTTGCCCCCGTGCAGGTGCCCGATCCGCACGATCTTCACGGTCGCCTCCGGAGGCCCGACCGGCTCCTTCGCCGGGGCCGCCCCAGCGGCCACAGGCAACACAAGCCCCACGGCGAGGGCGATTCCGGGGATCAGCCGTCTCATCGCCGAGCATTCTGCCGTACCGGTCGGGCAGAGAACCTGACGGGCCAGAAGGGGGAGGGGCACCCCTCGGACGGGCGGATACTCAAATCGCCGGTCTCATCAGACCGGCGATTGGACGGCCGAGGGGTGCCCCTCCCCCTCCCCCAACCCCCTCGTTCACTGCGCAAGCAGCGCGACCGAGTTGTTCAGCATGTGCAGGACGATCCCCGGCACGATCGAGCCGGTCCTCTCGTAGAGCAGACAAAGCACGAAGCCGAAAGCGACCAGCGGGGGGACGGCGCTGAGCCCGGTGAGGGCGTGCAGGGCGCCGAAGATCAGGCCGGCGAGCAGGGCGGCGGCGAACTTCGGCCAGCGCTCGCGCAGGCCGCCGTAGAGCATCCCGCGAAAGCAGAGCTCCTCGCTGATCGGGGCGGCGATAACGATCAGGAGGACCTGCACCGGCACCGAGCCGAAGCTTTCGGCGATGTCCTCCTGTTCGGGAGCGCCGAAGATCGCCGTGTAGACGATCGCGAAGAGAAGGTAGGCGCCGACCGCGGCGAACATCCACTTCACCGCCGAGGCGACGCGAAACGCCCGCACGCCAAGCCGGCGCAGCGCCTCGCGGAAGTCGGCGCCACGGCGGGTCGCGATCGCCATCGGCACCATCGCGAAGCCCAGCGCCGTCGCCAGCTGGACGATCGCCAGGGCCGTGCTGCCGAGGTCTTCCCCTTCCTCCGGACGATCGACGATGATCGCCGGGACTCCCATCAGGATCCCGGCCCCGATGGCCAGGATCACTCCAAGGACCGCAGCCGAGGGGCCCCAGTTGGAGTAGGGGAAGGCTGGCATTGGAACCGCTGACTTTGTGGATACCGTGGCATCCATGACGCCGGCAGTCTCACAGGTCTCGCGGTCCACCAAGACCCGGCTGCGCTTCCTCCGCCGCCTGCTGATCCTGATCGCCTTCCTCGTTCTCGTCGCCCTGGCGCTCGCCCAGTTCACCGAGCTGAAGCGACTGGCGACCGGGATCCTCGCCTCGACCGCGGTGCTGGCGGCGATCATCGGCTTCGCCGCCCAGCACACGATCGGCAACATGGTCGCCGGCGTTCAGCTGGCGGTCTCCCAGCCGATCAAGATCGGCGACCGCATCTCCTTCGAGGAGGTGAACGGCCGCGTCACCGACATCACCCTCTCCTACACCTACGTCGACCCCGGCGACGGTACCTCGGTCGTGATCCCGAACCAGCTGCTGGTCGAGGGGGTCGTCCACAACCTCTCGACCGACGACACGCAGGCCTGAGCCAAGGCGGCGCGGAAGTACCCTCTCTAGACGATGACGCAGCGCAACCGTCGACGTCAGCGGCGGCGCGGTGGCGCCGCCAGCAAGGTGCTCTTCCTCGCCGCCGGGATCGCCGTCGCGGTCGGCCTGGGCGCGGTGGCGGTGGCTTCTTGGGTCCTCGACGTCGCCGCCGAGGCGCCCTCGCTCGCCGCCTGCAAGAAGGTCGACCGCGGCGGCAACACGGTTCTCTACGCCGGGGACGGCAGCAAGCTGGGCCTGGTCGACTCCGACGAAGCCCGCCAGCCGGTCGCGATCGACCGTGTGCCGAAGCGCCTGCAGCTGGCCACCGTGGCGATCGAGGACGAGCGCTTCTACGAGCACGGCGGCATCGACCAGGAGGGCATCGCCCGCGCGGTTCTGAAGAACCTGGAGGCGGGCGAGATCGTCGAGGGCGGATCGACGATCACCCAGCAGCTCGTGCGCAACCTCTGTATCCGCAATCCCAAGCGAGACCTCGAGCGCAAGATCATCGAGGCGAAGCTGGCCGACGAGTACGCCAAGCGCCACTCGCGGCGAGAGATCCTCGGCCAGTACCTCAACACCGCCTCCTACGGGACGGTCGAAGGGGCGACCGCGGTCGGGGTCCAGGCGGCGTCGAAGATCTACTTCTCCAAGCCGGTCTCGGAGCTGAGCCTGGAGCAGGCGGCGCTGCTCGCCGGCCTGCCGCAGGCGCCCACTGACTACAACCCGATCCTGCACCCGGGCGAGGCCCGGCAGCGGCGCAACGCCGTGCTGACCAAGATGGCCGAGCTGGGCTACGTCGCCCCGGCGCGCGCCCGCGCGGCGCGGCGGCACGGCCTCGGCCTCGACGTCTCCGGCTCCTACTTCGCCCATCGCGAGCCCTTCTTCTTCGACTACGTCGAAGACCAGCTACTCGACCGCTACGGGGTCGACGCGGTGCGCAACGGCGGCCTCAGGGTCTACACGACGATCGACCCCCGGCTCCAGGGGGTCGGCCTCGAGGCCATGCGCTCGGCCCTCCCCTACTCCACCGACCCCTCCTCGGCGCTGGTCTCGGTCGACCCGCGCGACGGCGAGATCGAGGCGATGGCCTCCAGCTCCGACTACGGCGCCAGCCAGTTCAACCTCGCCGCCCAGGGCCATCGCCAGCCGGGCTCCACCTTCAAGACCTTCGTCCTGGCGACGGCGATCAGGCAGGGCGTCGATCCCTACTCGACCTACTACACCTCCAAGCCGCTGGCCCTGGACCTGCCGCAGTGGGGGCACTGGGAGGTGCACACCGCGGACGAGGGCTACCAGGGGACGATCAACCTCCAGCAGGCGACGGTCGCCTCCGACAACACGGTCTTCGCCCAGCTCGACCTCGACGTCGGGCCGGCGCGGGTGGCGGCGACCGCGCGCGCGCTGGGGATCGTCAGCCCGCTCGACGGGATCCCCGCCGAGGGGATCGGCGGCCTGCGGGTGGGCGTCTCGCCGCTGGAGATGGCGAGCGCCTACGCGACGCTGGCCGCCGGCGGCGTCCGCCACGACCCAGTGGCGATTCGACGCGTCGTCTTCCCCGGCGGCCGGGTCGAGCGCCCCAGGCGCGAGAAGCCGCGACGCGTCGTCTCCGAAGCCGTCGCCTACGAGGTGACGCGGCTGCTGCACGACAACATCACCGGCGGCACCGGCACCGCCGCCTACACCGGCTGCGCCGGGCAGGCGGGAAAGACGGGGACCACCGATCGCACGACCGACGCCTGGTTCGCCGGCTACCAGCCGAACCTGGCCACGGTCGTCTGGGTCGGCTACCCGCAGTCCAACGCGATCGAGATGACCAGCGTGCACGGGATCACGGTCTACGGGGGCACCTTCCCGGCCGAGATCTGGCACGCGCTCCACGAAGGCGGCGAAGTGCCCTGCGAGGACTTCGAGGAACCGAAGACACCGATCAGCTGGGCGCCCTACTTCGGCCAGTTCACCGCTTCCGCGCCGCGCAGCGGCGGCTCCGCCGCGAGCGGGAAAGGCGATGAGCTCGATCCCGAAGAGAAGCGGCTTGGTGAAGAAGCAACCGGCGGCTATGACCCGGGGGGCTACGACCCTGATGCCTATGCACCCGGAGCGGGGCAGGAGCCGACGCCGGTGCCTCCCCCACCTGTCACCGGGGTGGGCGGCGGTGCCGCCCCAGAGACCGGGAGCGAGTAGCTGAGCCTCGCACCGGGGGTTGCCTACGGCCTGATGTGGGCCGGCTTCGCCGCCTACCTGGGCGTTCTCGCCTTGGCCCCACGGCTCGGGCGTCGGCTCGTCTGGGCGGCGATCGTCGTGCTCCTCGTCGCCTTCGCCTGCCTGCCGCCGCTGCTCTCCCACGACGTCTACAGCTATGTCGACTACGCCCGCCTGGGTTTGCTGCACGGTCTCGACCCCTACGTCCACCCGCCTGCCGCGGTCCCCACCGACCCTGCATTCGCCGAGGTCGACTGGACCGACACGACCAGTGCCTACGGCCCGCTCTTCACGCTCGCGACCTACCCCCTCGCCAAGCTGCCCGTAGACGGCGCCGTCTACGCCCTGAAGGCGACCGCTGCCGCCGCGGTGCTTGCCATCGCGGTCCTCGTCGCCCGCCTAGCTCCCGCGCGCGGGGTCGAACCCCTCCGCGCTGCAGCCTTCGTCGCCCTCAACCCCCTCGTCCTCGTCCACGTCGTCGGCGGCCCCCACAACGACGCCCTCGCGGTCCTCCTGATGACCCTCGGAGTCGCCGGCCTGCTGAGTGCCCGCGAGACCTCGGCTGGCGCGGCCTTCGCAGCCGCGATCGCCACCAAGGCCTCCGCCGCCATCACCCTCCCCTTCGCCGCCATCGCAACATTGGGGCCGACGGGACGAAATCCGCCTCTATGGCGTGGATTTCGTCCCGTCGGCGGGCTTTTGGTGGGGATGACGACAGCCATCGCGGGGATTGCGCTGCTCGCGTGGCTCGCCTTCGGCTGGAACTGGCTCGACGCGTTCGCGCTTGCCGGCGAGAACCAGGGGCAAACGAGCTACATGAGCATCCCGATCACGACGGCCCGCCTCACCGGCCTCGACCCCGACGCCGCCCGCATGGCCGCCCTGGCCCTCTACGCCGCCCTCGTCACCTACCTCCTCATCTGGACCTACCGCGGCAACGACTGGCTCCGCGCAGCCGCCTGGGCAACCACCGGCCTCCTCCTGGCCACAGCCTGGCTCCTCCCCTGGTACCTCCTCTGGCCATTGCCACTGGCAGCCCTTTCCCGCGACAAACCCCTAAAGCTCTTGCTCCTGGGTCTGACGGCCTACCAGCTAGGAGCCAGAATCCCGCTGTAGAAGCCCTTCCGGTGCGCTTTAACCCGGTTATAGGGGGATAAAGCGCACCGGAACGGTGAACTCGCCGCTGGACGGGAGGCCGAGGGGGCGGCCCTCGAACCGGCGGATACTCAAAGCCGTCCCCCTAATTAGGGGGACGGCTTGTCGGGGCGAGGGCCGCCCCCTCGGCCTCCCCCTCAACCGCCTCTTCCTCCTCCGGGCTCGCATGCAGCACGCCGGTATGAATCGACCACCCCTCCCGACGCCCCAACGCCGTCACGACCCCCACGTAGAGCACCTCCACGACCGTCAGCACCCCCCGCACGACGATCGCGATCAGCGAGGCGACGGCGAAGCTACTGCCCGGCGTCGCCACCTTCACCGCCCAGGCGAAGGCCGCGTCGCGGACGCCCAGCCCGGCCGGAGCGACGACGGTCGCCAGCGCCGCCAGGTAGCCGAACGCCTGCGCCGAGCCGACGACGAGGATGTCGCTGGCCGAGATGTTGCTGACCGAGCGGGCGACACAGTAGAGGCCGACCGCGATCACGCCCCAGTTGAGCGTGTAGAAGGCGAGAACCGCGATCACCCCCCGCAGCGGCATCACCTCCGGCAGGCGATCGCGGCCGAAGGCGCGCAGCACGCGGTTGGCGAGCGGGCCGAATACGCGCGGGTGAAGCAACGCGATCAGCAGCGGGATCAGCAGCAGCACCGCCCAGCGCAGCGGTTGGCCTTCGAGATCGGGATGGCCGATCAGGAAGTAGGAGGCGACGACGATCGCCGAGGTCGCCTGCAGCGCCTGTTCGTAGACGATGCTGGCGACCGTCAGCCGCCGCGGCACCCCTGCCCGCTCGGAGAGCAGCACACGGCCGAGGACGTAGAGGACGCTGCCCGGCACATAGCGCGCCAGCAGCGGCTGGCCCCACGCGACCTGTGCCCGTCCCGCTCCGAGCCGGTAGCCGAGGAAGCGCAGGATCAGGTCCCAGCCGACGGCGTTGAGCGCGTAGAAGATCGGCAGGATGACGAACGCCGGGATCAGCCAGACGACGTGGAAGTGGACGCCCTTGTCCTTGATCTCGGCCCACTGGTCGACGACGGTGAGCACGAGGAAGCCGAAGACGAGGATCGCGATCCCGAGCTGAATCGCCAGACGGACGCGCTTGCTGCGTGGCGGGCGCGAGCCGATCCGCGCCCCGGCCTCGCCGACGCGGTGCAGGAATGGCTGACTGCGCTCGCCCACCGCGTCGCACCTTAATGGTGCCTCCCCGCTGGTAGAGGATCGGGCAGGGGAGAATGGGGGCATGGGCGAGTTCGAGCTGTTGGCGAGGATCCGGGAGCGGCTGCCGGCCGCGGGAAGACAGATGCACCTCGGCTCTGGCGACGACGCCGCGGTGACCGTCCCGCCGGGCGCCACCGCAACCTCGGTGGACGCTCTCGTCGAGGGCGTCCATTTCCGTCGCGAGCACGCGACCCTCGCCCAGATCGGCCACAAGGCGCTCGCCACTGCGCTCTCGGACCTTGCCGCGATGGGGGCCGAGCCTGGCGAGTCCTATGTCGTGCTCGGCCTTCCCCCCGACCTCGACGAGGACGGCTGCATCGAGCTCCTCGACGGCATCCTCGCCCTTGCCACCGCCACCGGGACGAGCCTCGCCGGCGGCGACGTCACTCGTGCCGGAGAGCTCTTCCTGGCGGTCACCGTCGTCGGTCACGCCGAGGCCCCGGCCTCGTTCGTCAGCCGCGCCGGCGCCGCGCCCGGCGACGCTCTCGTCCTGACCGGCGAGATCGGGGGCGCGGCCGGCGGCCTGGCGCTGCTCGAGAACCCGGACTTCGAGCCGCGGCTCGCCGCTGCGCCGGCCCTGCGCACGCGCCAGCTCGAACCCCGACCGCGCCTCGGCGCCGGGCGCGCGCTCGCGCGTGCGGGCGCGAGCGCGATGATCGACCTCAGCGACGGGCTCGGCGGCGACGCCCGGCACCTCGGCGAGAGCAGCGGCGTCGCTCTCCGAATCGACGCCGGTGCGATCCCGTTCGCGCCGGGGAGCAAAGAGTCGATGGCGGCCGCGGGACGAGACCCGTGGGAGCTGCTCGGCGGCGGGGAGGACTACGAGCTGCTGGCCAGCCTTCCGCCCGAGCAGCTCGAGGCGGCAACCGAAGCGGTTCGCGTCGAGGAAGGGATCGCGCTGACGAAGATCGGCGAGGTCGGCGCCGGATCCGGGGTCGAGATCAGGCTGCCCGGCGGCCGGCTTGCGGAGCCGGGGGGGTTCGACCAGCTCGCATGAAATTGTCGCTGATGAGCAGCTCTCGCACACCGCGGCGCTGCAGCATCGCATCGGCAATCAGGGCCGGCTCGGGCTTGTAGTGGCCGGTCTCGACCAGGCTCTTCAGCTGTCGGGGTTGCATCCTGCGCTTCATATCGGCTTTCTACCCGGCAACCTTAGTACTTGGTACTCACACATCTGTCCAACTCAGCCAGAGATACGCTTTGTCCATGCCCAACGGATCGACACGCATCCTCCTCGTCGACGACGAGCAGTCGATCCAGACCCTGCTCAGCTACCCCCTGCGCAAGGACGGCTACCACGTCACCTCCGCCCAGGATGGCCGCGAAGCGCTCCAGCGCTTCGAGGAAGGGCGCTTCGACCTCGTCATCCTCGATCTGATGCTGCCCAAGCTCGACGGAGTCGAAGTCTGCCGCGAACTGCGCTCCCGGAGCCAGGTGCCGATCATCATGCTGACCGCGAAGGGCAGCGAGACCGACAAGGTCGCCGGCTTGGAGGTCGGGGCCGACGACTACATCACCAAGCCGTTCTCGATGCGCGAGTTCCGCAGCCGGGTCAAGGCCGCGCTGCGCCGCTCGCGAATGGCGGGCAAGCCGCCCGACGAGGAGGAGATCGACCACGGCGAGCTGAAGATCGACTTCGGGCGACGAATGGTCACCCTGCGCGAGGAGGAGGTCCGCGTCACCTACGTCGAGTTCGAGATCCTCGGCGCACTGGCCCGATCGCCGGGCCGCGTGCTCAGCCGCGAGACGCTGCTGGAGCACGTCTGGGGCGACTCCGAGTACCGCGATCCGCGTACGGTGGATGTCCATATCCGCCACCTGCGCGAGAAGCTCGAGGGCGACCCCAAGGAGCCCGAGTTCCTCTTCACGGTGCGCGGCGTCGGCTACCGGTTCAAGGAGTAGGCCGCCGCATGCCGCGGTTCAGGCCGTCCAACCTCGGAAACCGGATCACCGTGACCGCGGTGGCGATCGCGGTGGGCACGGTCCTCGTCGTCTACGTCTACACCGTCGCCGTCGGCGGCGCGGCCAGCGGTCTGGGCGACGTCAAAACCCAGATCCTCGTCGGCGGCCTGATCGCGATCGTCGCCACGCTGGGCGTCGGGATCTACTTCGCCCGGGTGGCGGCCGGCAGCATCCGCAGCCTCCAGGAGGCTGCGCGCAAAGTCGCTGACGGCAACTTCGAGACGCCGATCCCGATCTCCTCGGCGGGGCAGCTCGGACAGCTCGCCCGCACCTTCAACGAGATGCAGCGGCGGCTCGCCGAGCTCGACAGCGCCCGCAAGCAGTTCATCGCCAACGCCTCGCACGAGCTGCGCACGCCGATCTTCAGCCTCGGCGGCTTCGTCGAGCTGCTCGAGGAAGAGGACCCGAGCCCCGAGGAGCAGGCCGAGTTCGTGCGGACGATGCGCCAGCAGATCGAGCGACTGACCAAGCTGACCGCCGACCTGCTCGACCTCTCCCAGCTCGACGCCGGCGCCGTCGCGATCAAGAGCAGCGACGTGGACCTCGGCACGATCGCCCGCGAAGTGGCGCGCGAGATCGGGCCGCGGGCCGACCGCCACGGGTCGCGCCTGGAGCTGCGCACCCCAGCCATCCCGGTTATCGCCAGCGGCGACCCGGACCGGGTGCGACAGGTGATCCGTATCCTCCTCGACAACGCCCTCACCCACACGCCCGAGGGCACCAAGGTGACCGTGACCACCTACTCCGCCAACCGCCGTGCCGAGCTGACCGTCTCCGACGACGGTCCGGGCATTCCACGCGGCGTCCAGAGCCGGATCTTCGAGCGCTTCTACACCGCGGACTCGGCCGGCGGATCGGGCCTGGGCCTGGCAATCGCCCGCGAGCTGGCACAGCGGATGCAGGGACGCGTCGGAATCGCCTCCAGCAAGCGCTTCACCGCCTTCACGCTCGACCTGCCCCACTCGCGCACGGCAGCGGTCCCACCCACTCCGAGCGTCACCACCAGGGCAGCGGCGTGAGCAACGGCTCCAGGTTCGCGGCGCCGCTGGCGCTGGCGCTGATGCTGGCCGGGTGCGGCGCCTCGGACGGGGATGGTGGCGGCGCCAACCGGCAGGATACGGTCACGACTCGCCAGGTGGTCGTGCAGACGGCGGGCCGGGGCTTCGACGCTGCCGAGGTCTTCCGCGAGGCATCCCCCGGGGTGGTCACGATCCGCTCGGTCTTCGGTGACGGAGGAGGGGCGGCGGAGGGCTCGGGCTTCGTCCTCGACGGCGACGGCCGAGTCGTCACCAACGCCCACGTCGTCACCGACGAATCCAGCGGCGACCGCGAGCCGGCGCAGGCCGTCTACGTCGAGTTCCCGGATCGCAACGTGGTGCCCGCCGAGATCGTCGGCTTCGACCCCTTCGCCGACGTCGCCCTGCTGGCGGTCGAGCCCGATGGTTTCGACCTGCACCCGCTGGAGCTCGGCGACGACTCGAGCCTCGTCGTCGGGCAGCCGGTGGCGGCCATCGGCAGCCCCTTCGGCGAGCAGCAGTCGCTCTCGGTCGGGGTCGTCTCGGCGACCGACCGCTCGGTCGAATCTCTGACCAAGTTCCAGATCGAGGGTGCGATCCAGACCGACGCCTCGATCAACCCCGGCAACTCGGGCGGCCCGCTGCTCGACGCCGGCGCCCGGGTGATCGGCATCAACCAGCAGATCGAGACCGAATCCGGCGCCAACGACGGGGTCGGGTTCGCCGTGCCGATCTTCGCCGTCAAGCGCTCGATCGCCCAGCTCGAAGAGGACGGCGAGGCCGAGTACGCCTACATCGGCGTCTCCAGCCAGGCGCTCTATCCGCAGCTGGCGCGCAAGCTGGGGCTCGACGCCGACCACGGAGGGCTACTCGACGAAGTCGTGCCCGGGGCGCCCGCGGACGAAGCTGGCCTGGAGGGAGGCGAGGGCCGGGTCCGCTTCCAGGCGGGTGCCTACAGGACGGGTGGCGACGTGATCCTCTCGATAGAGGGCCGCCCGGTCATCGGCCCCGAAGACCTCGCGCGCCTCGTCTCCGATTACGCGCCCGGCGAGGAAGTCACGCTCCTCGTCCTCCATGACGGTGAGCGGGAAGCCGTCGAGGTCACCCTCGGCAAACGCCCGTCCAGCTGAAGCGCCCGCCGCCGCCCTGCTGCTGTAGAACTCCCGGATGCTTCAGGAAGTCTCCCTCGGCCACAAGTCCCTCGCCGACTACACCCACATCGCCGGCAAGGAGACGATCGAGCGCATCCGCGAGCTGGCGGAGCCGATGAAGGGCCACCGCGTCCTGCACGTCAGCGCCACCGCCTTCGGCGGCGGCGTCTCGGAGATCCTCTACACGATCGTGCCGCTGATGCGCGACGTCGGCATCGACGCCCACTGGCACGTGATCTTCGGCAAGGAGGAGTTCTTCAACGCGACCAAGCTCCTGCACAACTCGCTCCAGGGCGCCGAGGAGACGCTGAGCGCTGAGCAGTGGGAGATCTTCGACGAGATCAACGCGATCAACGCCGAGGGCCTGCAGGGCGAGTGGGACACGGTCATCGTCCACGACCCGCAGCCGATCGGCCTGCGGCGCGGGGCCGGGGAGAAGAGCCGCAACTGGATCTGGCGCTGCCACATCGACCTCTCCGAGCCCAACCCGGAGCCGATCGAGCGCCTGCTGCCGATGATCGAGGAATACGACGCGACGGTCTGGCACCTGCCCGCCTACGTGCCGCAGGGCGTCGACGGTCACAACGGGGTGAAGATCATCCCGCCGGCGATCGACCCGCTCTCGCCGAAGAACATGGCCTTCTCGCCCGACGACGCCGCCTTCGTCTGCAAACAGTTCGGCATCGACGTCGACCGGCCGCTGCTGACCCAGGTCTCCCGCTTCGACCCCTGGAAGGACCCGATGGGCGTGATCGACGCCTACCGCATCGTCCACGAGCAGATGCCCGAGGTGCAGCTCGCGCTGGTCGGCTCGATGGCGACCGACGACCCCGAGGGCTGGGAGTTCTTCCAGCACACCTTCGAGTACGCCGACGGCGACGACGACATCAAGATCCTCAACAACCTCAACAACGTCGGCGCGATCGAGGTCAACGCGTTCCAGTCGCAGTCCGACGTCTGCCTGCAGAAGTCGATCCGCGAGGGCTTCGGCCTGACCGTCACCGAGGCGCTCTGGAAGGGGCGCCCGACCGTGGCCGGCAACGTCGGCGGCATCCCGCTGCAGATCGAGAACGGCGAGAGCGGCTTCCTCGTCGACTCCCCCGAGGAGTGCGCGCAGCGCTGCCTGGAGATCCTCGCCGACCCGGAGCTGGGCAAGCGCCTCGGCCGCGCCGGCAAGGAACACGCCCGCAAGGAGTTCCTCTCGCCGCGGCTGTTGCGGGACTGGATGGAACTGTTGTCGGAGCTGGGCACCTGACGGGCCTCTTTTTGTGCGTGGGTGAGTGAGGGTGGTGGGCACCCCTCCCCAAAACGCGCGGCAGGAGCCGCGCTTGAGTGTTTTGGGGAGGGGTGCCCACCACCCTCTCGAGAGCACACAAGGTTCGAAAAGCCCATGGCCTGAAGGTCGTTCCGGGCTACCCAAGCTCTTTTAAAAAGCTTGGTGACCCTGGCACCGGCTTCGCGGTCTGGACGTCACTCGGTGACGTGTTGAGGGGAGCCTGGCCAGGCTCCCCTACCCCCACCACCCCACCAAAACGACCGACCTCAAAAAGCAGGTGCCGCTACCGCACCGGCTCACGCAGCTCGGCGATGTCGGCGAGCTGCTCGTCGACCCAGTCGCCGGGGTTGCGGGAGAAGACGAGCTCTTTGAGGTGCTGGGCGCGGACGCGGCGCTCCTCCGGGTCCATCGTCAGCGCCCGGTTGATCGCGTCGGCCTGCTCCTGGATGTCGAAGGGGTTGACCGAGAGCACGCAGTCGGCGAGCTCCTCGTGGGAGCCGGTGTTCTCGGAGAGCATCAGCACGCCGTCGCGGGTGTTGACAGCCGGCGCCTCCTTGGCGACCAGGTTCATCCCGTCGAAGAGCGAGTTGACCATCAGCAGGTCGAAGTGCTTGTAGCGGGCTACGGCGTCAGGGAAGTTCTCGTAGATCTTCAGGTCGATCGGCATCCAGTCGGTGGTCCCGTGGCGGTGGTTGACGACCGCCACCAGCGCCTCGATCCGCTCCAGGTACTCGGCGTACTCGGGCACGTCCTGGCGCGAGGGCTGCAGGTGGGCGATGAAGGTCACCTGTTCGCGGAACTCGGGGTGCTGGGTGAGGAAGGTGTCGAAGGCGGTGAAGCCGCGCAGCACGTTCTTGGAGAGGTCGGCGCGGTCGACGCGGATGATCAGGTGCTTGCGGCGGCGCTCCAGCACCTCGCGCTCGGCGGCGGCCACCTCCGGCGACTCGGCGACTCGGCGCAGCCGCTCGGCGTCGATCGAGAGTGGGTAGGCGCGGGCGGCGGTCTGGCCGCCGGAATGGCGGATGAGCCCGAGGTCGTAGTCGACGTCGGCCTCGAGCAGTTCGTCGCAGCAGCGCAGGAAGTTGATGCAGTAGTGGCCGGTGTGGAAGCCGATGATGTCGTTGGCGAGCATGCCGCGGAAGAGCGCCTCGCGGATCCGTCCCGGCAGGATGCGCCAGCTGTCGGGCTGGGACCAGGGAATGTGGACGAAGTGGTGGAGGAAGGCGTCGGGGCGCTCGGCGCGGATCATCGCGGGAGCCGTGTACAGGTGGTAGTCGTGCAGCATCACCAGCGGCCGCTCGCGGCCCTCGATCTGGCCCAGAACTGCGGCCGCAATGTCCCGGTTGACCGCCTGGTAGCCAAAATCCCAGGCGTCGAGCTCCTCCTGGCGGATATCCGGCGCGTTGGAGAGGTCCCAGAGGTAGTGCTGGATGAACCAGAGGATCGGGTTGGCGATCACGTTGTAGAAGCGGTCGTAGGCTTCGGCGTCGCTGCCGACCAGCAGCACGCGGTAGTCGATGCCGTCGATCGAGAGCTCGACCGGGCCACCGCGTTCCTCGGAGACGGCGACGTCCTCGTCGGTCATCGCAGAGGCGATCCAGAGCGCGTCGCGGTGGGAGACGAGTCCGGACAGCGCGGTGACCAGCCCGCCACCGCCACGGCGCACCGTGCGCTCCCCCCGCTCGTCAAGCTCGAACTGGGCCGGGCCCCGGTTGGAGACGATTATCAGCGGGTCGCCATCGGCCACGTTGTCCACCCTACCCCGAGGTCCGACCTTCGATGTCAATGCGGCGCGAACTCCACTGAGCCGTCGTCTGGCGGGGCGGGTGGGGGTGGCGAAGAAACCTGGGGCGGTGTTGGCGGGACCGGCAAAGGCTCGGCGGTGCTGGCGGGCGGGGCCTGTCGCCGGGTGAGGGTCCTCGGCTTGCGCTGCGCGCTGCTTCGGGCAGAGGGATGGTGCGTAACTGATTTCGAAGACCCGCCCTCAGCAGCCTTCGCGCGGCGCCGGACACCCCCACCCCGCGCCACCCGCCCGAGATGCGGTCCAGCTTGGGGCGGGTCAGGCAGGATCGGCGCTGGCTCCGCTGCCCGCGGCAGGCCGACGTCTGGGGGGAGCTGGGGTGGTTCGGGCGGCTTCAGCAGCTCGGGACCGATTCGGAGGGCCACAAGCACGAGAGCGAAAGTGAGCGCGCCTGCCCCGGCCTGCGACCAGCGAATGCGGAGCTTCATGGCTTCCTAAGACTGGAGCCGGTGGTGTTTCTCCCCCGGGGCCTCGCCCCGCCCTCACCCCACCGCTATAGTCCCTCGCCGCTTTTGGCTTCCCCACGCGAATACGAGCTGGTCCTCATGCTGGACCCCGGGCAGGACGAGCCTGCGCGCGACGCGCTGGCCCAGGACGCCCGTGGCCGGATCGAGGCTGCCGGGACGCTCAAGCACGAGAACAAGTGGGGGCTGCGCAAGATGGCCTACGAGATCGAGCTGCGCAACGAGGCCGACTACCGCTGGTTCCGCTTCGAGGGACCGTCGGAGCTGCTCGACGACCTCAACCACAACCTGAAGATCGCCGACGGCGTGCTGCGCTTCCGCATCTTCAAAGTCGACTCCAGCTCCCCCGTGATGGTGCCGCCGGCCGTCGGCGCACCTGCACCGGGGGCGTCGCGGGACCGAGGCGCCCCGAGCGCCCCCCGGGCCGACGAAGACAGCGCCGGCGAGGATGCCGTCGAGGTCGCCGCCGCGACACCCGACGAGCCCGCAGCGCCCGCCGAGTAGCGCCGGCCGCCCGCGGCACGCCGCCGCGGCGTGAATCCGGCCCACCGGCCTTGATTTGTTCGGAGATTGCGGGGCCAGGGGGGAGAGACACGCCGGCTGCGCTCTTAGACTGGAGTTCAGGCAAGCGATTAGAGGAGTTGAGAGCCGTGGCGGCTTCGAACATCAACGTGGTGGTCATAACCGGAAACTTGACCAAGGACCCCGAGCTGCGCAGCACCGGTGGCGGGACTTCGGTCTGCGAGTTGCGGGTGGCGGTGAACAGCAGCCGCAAGAACGGACAGACCGGCCAGTGGGAGGACAAGGCGAACTACTTCGACGTGGTCGTCTGGGGAGCGCAGGGCGAGAACTGCGCCAACTACCTCTCCAAGGGCCGCCCGGTTGCGGTCGAGGGTCGGCTCGACTGGAGCGAGTGGGAGGCCAAAGACGGCAGCGGCAAACGGCAGAAGGTCCAGATCGTCGCCAAATCGGTCCAGTTCCTCGGTTCGCGCGACGGGGGCGGCGGCAACGGCGGCTTCACCCCGAGCAGCGACGTGCCGGCCGACTCCTCGGACTTCGCCGGCGCGGCCGCGGGTGGCGGGGACGACGACATTCCCTTCTAGGTCCGCCTGGCGCCGCCGGACCAAGCGATGCAAGGACGCAGGGAGCGAAGCGTGCTCTGCACGTGAGCGACCGAGGACGCCGCAGCGCGCTGCGTCCGGCGGCGCCAGGCGGAGGTTCTGTAGGATCACCGGTCCAATGGCCAGGATGGATTCAGGAGCAGCACCGCCCCGGCGGGGAAGGCGCGCGCCGGACCGCGCGCGCCCCCGCAAGTACACCCGGATCAACTCCGAGGCGGTCGACTACAAGGACCTCAACCTCCTGCGCCGCTTCCTCTCCGACAAGGGGAAGACGCGGGGAAGGCGGGTAACCGGCCTCTCGCGCAAGCACCAGCGACAGCTCTCGGTGGCAGTGAAGCGGGCACGCGAGATCGCGCTCCTGCCCTACGTCGGAGAGCGCTGATGGCACAGGCCATCCTGCTCGAGGACGTCGACGATCTCGGCCATCGCGGCGATCCGGTCGACGTCTCCCCCGGCTACCTGCGCAACTACCTGATCCCGCGCAAGCTGGCCGCACCGGCGACGCCGGGTGCGCTGGAGCAGGCTCAGCGCCGGCGCGTGGAGGCTGAAAGGGTCGAAAAGGCACGCGCCGAGCGCGAAGAGCAGGCGGCCTCGCTGCTCTCCAAGACCGTTCTCACGATCCACCAGCGGGCGGGCGAGGACGGCAAGCTCTTCGGCTCGGTCGGGGCCAAGGAGATCGTCGAGGCGATCCGCGACGCACGCGATCTGCGCATCGACCGCCGCAACGTCCGCCTCGAGCAACCGATCCGCGAGATCGGCACCCACATGGTCGAGATCGAGGTCGCCGACGGCGCGGTCGCGACGGTGAAGACGATCATTACCGAGGAGCGCTAGCGCCGCTCGGTCCGGCGGTTAGGCTTGCGAGGCGTTGACCTCGCGCCGCCTGCCAACCCGCATCAGCCGTCGCGCCAAGGCGAGGACCCACTTCGGCTGGGCCCGTTCGGAGCGTGCGACCGTGGCGCTCGCCACCGTGTCCTTGGCCGCCGCCGGCGCGGTGCTCGCCGGCCAGTACGGCCGCATGCTGCAGCGACGTGCTCATGAGAGCAATGGCGATGGCCTGGTCGAAGCAGCCCCGGTCGCCGCGCGCGACACCGTTGGGGTCGCGGTCAGCGGCTACGCCGACGCCCCGCGTAGCGAAACCGTCCTCTTCAACCTGCTCGCCGGCTTCCTTGGATCTTTCGCGCTGGTGCGACTCTCCACCTGGGGCATCCGCGACGAATGGTGGCCGTTTCGCAACGTCAGCCTCGGCGGTCGCCACATCCACCACTTCGTGCCGGGCATCGTGATCGCCTTCGCCTCCGGCACGACAGCCCTGCTGACCGACGACGAGGCACTGGAAGAGCGCCTCGCGGTGACCACCGGCGTGGGTATGGGGCTGACCTTCGACGAGGCGGCCCTGCTGCTCGACCTGCGCGACGTCTACTGGACGCGTCAGGGACTGCTCAGCGTCCAGCTCAGCCTCGGCGCGACCGCGATCCTCAGCATCGCCATCCTCACCCAGCGAATACTGCGCCGGGGTGAGCGCCACCAGGAGGCCGAGGGCCTGATCCCGCCGGCCCCGGTCGACCGAATCGATCCACGGGATTGAGCGGCAAGGAAAGGGCGGCCCACCGGGCCGCCCTTTCCGTCCCCTATTCGTCCTGAATCGAAAGCGTTCGCTAGCCCTTCGGGGTGCAGGAACGGACCACGCTGCCGGTCAGCCGGGTGCCGTCGTCGAAAATACCGGTCCCTTTCGCGTTGAGGTGGCCGTCAGGGCATTTGGCGAGCAGGTAGCTCTGTTTCTTGCCCTTGTAGGTGAATTTGCGGTCGATGTTGAGTTCGAAGAACACCGGCGAGCCCGCGCCGCCGGCGATCACGGGGATCTTGCCTACGGATTTCGTGCCGTAGCGACCGTTCTTGATTTTCGAGACCTTGACCGTGGTGACGACCGCCGCCGGCACCGGAACGGTGAGGAAGGCGTGGATGTAGATCGTCGTCACGCCGCCTTTGACCCCGCCGTTGAAGGCGAGGAGCTTACTCTTGGCGATGATCGGTGCCTGTTCGGCGAATTCGATCTCGACGTCAGTTTTACCTTCGCCGACGATCGCGTCGGGGCACGCTTTTTCAGCGTTCTTGGTGTCCTGCGAGTTGAGCTTGGCGGCGCTACAGGCCGGCAGGCCCTTGGCATTGATCGCGCCGTTCTTGTCGGTTTCGACGACGAATTCCCTCAGAGCCGGAGGATGGCTGCCGTCGGTGGTCTCGACTTTGCCGCTGATGTTGAGTTTGATCCCGGCCATTGTGCTCTTGGGCAGCTTCTTCGGGGTGAAGCCGCCGTTGATGGTGATCTTCAGGTTCCCCTGCTGGACGACGACGGGTTTCTCTGCCGTCGCGATGCCCGCCAGCGCGATGGCGAGGGCCGCTCCCACGGCGAGTGTCCAAATCAAGCGCTTGCGCATTCGTCTACCTCTCTCCTTTGCGGCCCGGCCGTTACAGCCCTGGCCATAGAAAGCCTTGGTCTATCCCTCCAGCAGCCCAAATTACCAACATCGCAGATTAGATAAACCCCGACATTCACAGAAAAGAGCGGCTTAACACGGAGGTTTTCAGTCCTCGATCATCGAGAGGCGGGTTCGCTCGCGCTCCTCAGCCGCTCCCTCGGGACCCAGGAACGGCAGCGTGATCCAGAACATCAGGTCCGGCAGCCGGCTTGGGAGGCGGGACGCGGCGCCATGGAGGATCTCGCTGTAGAGCAACTCGTTGACGCCGCCGGCAAGCGAGAGCGACGTGATTCCAGGAAGCTCGACCGAGGTCTCGGCCCGGCCGGCATCGAGAAAACCGGTGAACTGGCGCAGCGCCGCGTCGCGGCGGGCAAGGGCCTTCGGCCCTGCCGCGAGCACCTCGACGATCGCGAAGCGCGCCTCGTCCGGATGCTCGGCAAGGTCTTTCAGCAGCTCGCCGAGGCCGGTGGCGACGCGCTCGGCCCAGGGAGCGCCGGGCTTGGATTCGAATCCCCTCGCCGTGTCCCCGAGCAGGTTGCCCAGCAGCACGTCGTAAGCGGCGAGGAAGCAGTCCTCCTTGCTGGCGAAGAGCTCGTAGAACGTCTTTCTCGAGACCCCGGCCACGCCGATCACGTCAACCACCCGCGTCTCGGGATAGCCGCGCTCGGAGACGACCTCGATCATCGCCTGCAGGATTCGGTTGCGCTGGGATTCCGTCACGGCCTCTCGTGGCAACCCGTGCCGGCCCCTGGGCAGGCGCTCGCTCAACCTAGCTGTGCGTCTACCGGAGGTCACCCTGAAACTGTAGAACAGAAGAGGTCCGATAGCGACTTTCTGTACCCGCGCGTCTCCCCCGCAATTTCAGCTTCCAGAGCACGATCAATACAATCGCCGATGGTGACCAGGGAGGGGATACGCAGGATCGCAGCGCTTTCCGCCGCAGTCATCGCGGGCGGTGCCCTTGTGGCCTGCGGAGATTCGAGTTCGACCGCGACCGACACCGCGCCCGCGAAGGAGGCGAGCTCGAATCCAGGCAAGGAGAGTGGGTCCGGCTCGAAGGGTTCGCAGGAAGGCGACTCGCAGCCGCAGCGGCAGGGTGACGAATCGCGTAGCTCACCGCCGAGCGTCGATACCGCTCCGTTGAAGGTTTCGGGCGGCGGTGCGGACCAGTACCGCACCGAGGGGGGCGACAACAGCATCCAGAACTTCGGCGAGGAGAGCGAGGAGAGCGAACTGGAGGAAGCGGCCATCGCGCTGCACAACTACCTCGTCGCGCGCGCCGACGAAGACTGGCCGGCCGCCTGTGCCAACCTGGCGAGAACGGTCACGGACCAGCTCGACGTGCTCGCGTCTCAATCCGGCCAGCTCAAGGGCAAGGACTGCGCCGCGATCCTCGGGGCGCTGACGCCACCTCTGCCCGCCGCGGTGCGGCGTGAATCCACGCTCGTCGATGCGGGGAGTCTGCGGCTCGAAGACGAACGGGCCTTCCTCATCTACCGCGGCGCCAAGAACGCCGAGTACGCGGTCTTGATGGAGCAGGAAGACGGAGCCTGGAAGGTCGGCTCACTCGCGGCGACGCCGATCTCCTAGGGAAGGCGAATACGCTGCCGATGGGTCGGGAAGGCCGGGGTGCTCCTGGCCGCGCCTCTCTCGTACTAGTCGATATAGTTTTATCAATGTTTGGGCAGGGTCCCAGGGCCGTCGCCGTGTTCACGGCAATCCTCCTCGCTCTGCAGCTGAGCGCTTGTGGGGGCAATTCGAGCGCGACCGAAACCACGGGGGCCGGAGCGGTGGCGGAAGACCCGAACGAGGCGGCGCCCGCCTCAGGGGCTGAGCCGAATGCGTGGAACAACGTCAACGAGGATCTTCGCGACGACATCCTCTCCTTTGGCCATGAGGGCACCGAGGCGGAACTCGAGGGGGCGGCGGTTGTGCTGCGAGGCTACCTCTCCGCGCGCGCCAGCAGAAATTTCTCGAAGGCATGCTCCTACCTGTCGATATACCAGCTTGCAGTGGCCAAAGGAACGGCGAGGCAGCGAGATGGCGGCGGCTGCGCCGCCGGCGTCGAGAGCCTGGCGGGACTCTCATCGACCCGTGAAGCCGAAGGACAGCCGCAGATCGACCCGAGCAGCATTCGCCGCGGGAACAGGCGAACTTTCCTCATCTATGAAAACGGCTACGGGGATACCTACGCGATGCTGATGCGGCGCGAGGGTGGCGGCTGGAAGATCCAGGGATTCGAACCCACGCGCCTGTTTTGACGTCGAAGCCTTTACTCAAGGCGTGGGCCACGCTCATGGCCACGGTGTTGATCGCGGCGTCGCTGGCTGCCTGCGGCGGCGATGAGCGCGCCGACACCGAAGCCCGCTCGGCAGACGACACGACGGTCAGGGATACCGTGGCCGACACCAGCGAACAGATTCGCTCCAACGTCAAGACGGGTCCCCTGCGCGTGACGGGCGAGGGGCCGGAGCAGTTCCGCGACATCGACTTCTACACCACCCTGAAACACGGCAAGGAAGCGAACAGGCGGGCGATGGAACAGGCCGCCCGCGTCGTGCACGGGTATCTCATCGCCCACGTCCAGTATGACTGGGCGACTTCCTGCTCCTACCTGGACGAGCGTGCGTTGGAATCCGTGATGAACATCGGCTCGCGCTTCGAAGAGGTGGCCGGCGAGGACTGCCCGGCGACCATCGCCTACCTGCTCGGGAGGGTGCCCGCCCGGAAGACCTTCGTCTCCAGCGAAGTGGAGGCCGGGGTCCTCCGAATCAGGAGAGAAGGGGGCTATCTCTTCTACAGGGCCGGCGGCGACCCCTACACGGTCGGCGTGTCACGGGACGACGACGGCAACTGGAAGCTCTCCGGGTTCGTCATCAGCAAGATCAGCCCCCCGCCTTCCTGAGCCGCGCCCCACTCAGTCGCGCCAGACAACCTGCTCGCGCCCGGGGCCGACGCCGACCAGGCGGATCGGGACGCCGACGAAGTCGGCGATGTAGTCGAGGTAGGCGCGCGCCTCGCCGGGCAGGTCGTCCGCGCTGCGGCACTCCTCGATCTCGGCATCGAAGCCCGGCAGCTCCTCGTACTCCGGCTCGGCGGAGTGCAGGATCGACTGGTGGTAGGGAAACGTGTCGAGGGTCGCCCCCTCGCGCGAGCGGTAGCGCACCGCGACCTTGAGCGGCCCGATTCCGCTGAGCACGTCGAGCTTCGTGATCGCCAGCGCGCTCATCCGGTTCAGCCGCACCGCGTAGCGCAGGGCGACGAGGTCCATCCAGCCGCAGCGCCGCTCGCGGCCGGTCGTCGTGCCGTACTCGTGGCCGCGCTCCAGCATGTGGCGCCCCTGGTCGTCGGAGAGCTCGGTCGGGAAGGGGCCCGCGCCGACGCGCGTCGCGTAGGCCTTCGCGACCCCCCAGACCTCGTCGATGTCCGCCGGGCCGATGCCGGCGCCGATCGTCGCCGCGCCGGCGATCGGGTTGGAGGAGGTGACGAAGGGGTAGGTGCCGTGGTCGAGGTCGAGCAGGGTCGCCTGGGCGCCCTCGAAGATCACCGTGCGGCCGGCGTCGAGCACGTCCCAGCAGAGCCTGGAGGTGTCGGCGATGTGGGGCTCGAGGCGGTGGCCGAAGCTGACGTGCTCCTCGGTCATCGTGTGCAGGTCGAGACGGGGGTCCGGCGCGTCCTCGATCGCCTGCTCGGCGGCCTCGCGGTCGCCCTCGCCCGCCTCCTTGCGCAGCTTGCGGCGCTGCACCCCGAGTTCGCGCAGCGCCTGCTGCTTGGGCTCCAGCGCCACCCGGATCTTGGTGCGGAGGATCTTCTCGTCGAGCAGATCCTGGACGCGGATGCCGAGGCGCAGGGCCTTGTCGGCGTAACAGGGGCCGATGCCGCGCCGGGTGGTGCCGAGCGAGAGCTTGCCCAGCTTCACCTCGCCCGCCGTGTCGAGCAGCACGTGGTAGGGCATGATCAGGTGGGCGTTGGCGGAGATCTTCAGGTTGCTCATGTCGACCCCGCGGCGGCGCAGGCCGTCGATCTCGCCGAGCAGGATGCGCGGGTCGAGGACGACGCCGTTGCCGATCACGCACGTCTTGTCGGGGTAGAGGATCCCCGAGGGGATCAGGTGGAACTTGAACTCCTCGCCGTCGCGGACGATCGTGTGGCCGGCGTTGTTGCCGCCCTGGAAGCGCACGATCGCATCGGCGCGCTCGGCAAGCAGGTCCGTGACCTTGCCCTTGCCCTCGTCGCCCCACTGGGCGCCAACTATGACCAGTCCTGGCATCGCGGCAGGGATTGTGCCGGACTGGGCCTGACCGGCGCATATCGGCGTCCTCGGTCGCTCACGTGCAGAGCACGCTTCGCTCCCTGCGTCCTTGATCTGCTTGGCATGCCCCAGTCCGTGGACTTAGGCGACCTTGCCGTAGCGGCGGTCGTTGCCGAAGAGGGGAACCTCGTCGCAGATCTGACTGAGGCGGGAGACGGTCCGGCTGCCGATCTGCTCCTCCAGCTCCTCGTGCGGGAGGTTGGTCGTGACCAGGACCGAGCGCTGGGCCTCGTAGCGCTCGTTGATCAGCGCGTAAAGCTGCTCCAGGACCCAGTCGCTGCGCTTCTCGGCGCCGAGGTCGTCGATGTGGAGGAGATCCACGGAGGTGAGGCGCTCGAAGAAGGCCAGGTAGGAGTCGCCGCCCGGTTCGGAGTCGTAGGTGCGGCGGATGCGGGCGAGCAGCTTCGGCAGGGAGTAGATCGCCACCGAGTGACCGGCCGCGAGGGCCGCCTTGGAGACCAGCATCGCCAGCGTGGTCTTGCCGGTGCCGGTGTCGCCGAAGAGCCAGAGGCCGCGGCCGGCACCGAGACGCTGGTCGAGCTCGTCGACGAAACGGCGGACCTCGGTGACCGCGGCCTTGGTCTCGAGGTCGCGCGCCATGTCGGAGACCGGCGGTCGGTCGAAGGAGACGCCCCTGTAGCGCGGAGGTATGACCGAGGCGACTCCCCTGTTACGCCCCCGCTTCAGCCGCTGCGCCCTGCACTCGCATTCGCGGGCGACGTCTTCGGGGCCGAGGATCCAACCGGAGCCGTCGCAGACCCCGACGGTGCAGGCCTGTTCGCGGAAGGGTTCACTGCGCGCGATCGCCGGCATCAGAACTCAGGCCCCGATGCGGCCATGTCCTCCATCGGCGGCCCCTCGCCGGCCGGCTGCTCGATCGGCCGCTCCTGGCCGGCGAAGTCGGCGAACTTCGGAAAGCGGTCGAGGAAGACGAGCTTCGGCGTGCCGATCGGCCCGTTCCTGTGCTTGGCGATGATCAGGTCGGCGAGGCCGTCCGGCTCTTCGTCGGGATCGCGGTAGTAGTCCTCGCGGAAGAGGAAGGCGACGACGTCCGCGTCCTGCTCGAGGTTCCCGGATTCGCGCAGGTCGGAGAGCATCGGCTTGGGCGGGTGGCGCTGCTCGGGGGCACGCGAGAGCTGGGAGATCGCCAGCACCGGCACCTCCAACTCGCGGGCGAGGATCTTCAGCCCGCGGCTCATCTGCCCCACCTGCTCGACGCGGTTGGCCCGCGGGTCGTCGGAGCGCATCAGCTGCAGGTAGTCGACGATGATCAGGCCGAGCCCGCCCTTGTCCTGCTCCTGTGCGTGCAATCGCCGCGCCTTGGCGCGAAGGTCGAGGACACCGAGGTCCGAGGAGTCGTCGAACCAGAGCGGGGCCTCCTCGAGCTCGTTGCAGGCGCGAACCACCTTCGGCCAGTCCTTCTGGGAGACCTGGCCCTTGCGCAGCTTGTCGCCCGAGATCCGCGCCCGGCAGGCGATGAAGCGCTGGGCGAGCTCGACCTCCGACATCTCGAGCGAGAAGAAGGCGACCGGCAGGTTGCGCTTGACCGCGACGTTTTCGGCGATGTTGGCGACGATCGCGCTCTTTCCCATGGCGGGCCGCGCCGCGACGATGATCAGGTTTCCCGGCTGGAACCCACCGGTGATCGAGTCGATGTCGCGGAAGCCGGAGGGGGTACCGGTCAGCTCGAGCTCGCCGGTGGAGAGCTTCTCGAGGCGGTCGACCTCGTCGTGGAGGATCTCCGAGAGCAGCTTGAAGTCGCTCGCCTGCTCTTTGTGGGCGACGTCGAAGAGCAGCTTCTCGGCGCGCTCGGAGAGCTCGCGCGGTTCGCCGTCGCGCTCGTGGACCCAGCCCTGGATCTGCTGCCCGGCGCCGAGCAGGCGGCGCAGCAGCGAGTTCTGCTGGACGATCTCCGCGTAGTGCTTGGCGTTGCCGGCGGCCGGCACCTTGGCCGCCAGCTCGGAGACGTAGTGCTTGCCCCCCGCTTCCTCGATCTGGTTGCGCTGGGTCAGCGCCTCGGCGACGCTGAGCTCGTCGACCGGCTTGGAGGCAGCGTAGAGGTCGTGGATAGCGGTGAAGATCGCCGCGTGCTTCTCCAGGTAGAAGTCGCCGGCGTTCAGCTTCACCTCGTCGATCACCCGAGTCAGCGTCGGCTCGGCGACCAGCATCGCCCCCAGCACCGATTCCTCCGCCTCGATGTTCTGCGGCGGAACGTGAGCTGTAGGAGCGGAAGCCATTCGATCTAGTTAACGACGAGGAACGGCGGAACCGCCCCGAAGCTCAAGCAAACCAGACGATTAGCTGCGCCATGTATGCCTCTCGTGCAAATACGGGGAAAGATTTGACATCTCGCGGCGGGTGGCGCGGATTTGGGGGACCACCCCGAGGACGCTTTAGCGACCGCAGGGGTGGTGGCACCAAATCCGTGACAGGACCCGCCGCGCCAGATGCGCCGAGCTATTCCTGTTCGAAGGTGTGCTGGTACGTCGTCGCCGGGCCGGAGCGGCCAATCGGCTCAAACGGCCCCTGCTGGACGCAGCCGGGGACTGGAACCACTGCTGAATCGGTCTGCCCGCCGTAGGCGTATTTCTTCAGCCGTTCGAAGAAGCTTTCCGCAGCTTTGAGAACCTGTTCGGGCGTTTCCGGGGTCACCCTGTTCCTCTTCACCCGCGCCTGGAAGACTTCGCTGCTGGGCGTTTCGGGGTCGAGCGTCGCGGTCACTCCTGAGCTGCACTGGCGGGTGTCGAAGCTGGGTAGACCCGCGGCGAGCCCCCTGGTTGCCAGCGGCTGGCTGTAGGCGCTGGGGCGGTTGCTCGTCAGGCGGCTGGGGTACGTGGACAGTGACTCCGGGCTGAACGGGCCCATCGCGCGGATGTAATGGACCTTGACTCCCGCCGCATTGCTGGGCAGCGTAGCGTTCGTCATCGCCGCGACGTTGCCCAACGTCGCGGCCAGCTCGCGCTTGTAGAGGCCGAGGCCGGTGAGGATCGGGTTGAGGTTGCGGGCGAAGGGATCGATGGCGCGCAGCAGCGGCGGGAACTCGTCACGGAAGAGCTTGCGCACGGCCGGGAAGCCGGTGGGAGCATGTTTGATCACCGGTCGCAGGCCTTCGAAGAAGCCCTGCGCCTGGGGCGCCAGGTTGGAGAAGGCGACCAGGGTCGGCGAGAGCTCTTCGGCCACGGGGACGAGCTGGCGCATCACCGGGTCGGCCTTCACCGCGAACGCTTTGAACCGTTCCAGAGTCAGGCGCGACTCGTCCTCGAAGGTCGGGAAGGCCCGGAAGAGCGCTTCGATGTCGCGGTCGCGCTCGGCGGCGGTGCTGAAGACGACGTTGGAGTTGCGGATAAGCCCCGCCAGCTCACCCTGGCGGCCGCGCAGCGCCTCGAGGGAGGTCGCGCCGTTGCGGAAGAGGCGGTTGACGGCAAGCCGCTGGCTGTCGAGGATGCGGAAGATGCGGTCGACCTGGGTGAAGGTCGGTTCGAGTTCGCCGAAGGCGTAGGAGAGGTCCTGGCCGCGCCCCTCGATCGCGACCGCTGCTTCCTGCTGCCAGCTCTGGAAGGCGGCCCGGGTCCGCGGGTCGAAGGTGCGGAAGATCTCGTCGAGCTGGACCGATTCGGCGACCTGCGCAGGGCGCAGGGTGCCGCCGTCGGGCAGCGGCGGGCCGTCGCGGTCGCCGGGAGTGAGCTCGACGTAGGTCTCGGCGAGCAGCGTCTTCGTGCGCAGGATCGCCCGCGTGTCGCGCGGGATCGGACCGTACTTGTCCTGGATCGCAACCTTGGCCAGCGCCTTCTTGCCGTCCGGGGCGAGGACGATGTCCTGCACCTTTCCGACCGAGACGCCCGAGATCCGCACGTCGGACTGCTGGGCGAGCTGGGTCGCCTCCTTGAACGGGATCTTAATCTCGTAGGTCTTGGCCTTGAACGGGGTCGGGCCGCCGAAGGTGATCCAGAGGAAGAGCAGGATGCCGAAGCACGACAGCGCGAAGCCGGCGATGACGAGGAGCTGGGTCGTGCTGGGGGCGCGCTTGCTCATTCTGTTCCCGGGCCGCAGGTTCGGGTGGGTTCCTGGGGATCTGGGGCGATCGGAGGGAGTTCTCCCTTGCGCGGAATCCTCGCTCCCTGAAGCAGGGTCTGGAGGTAGGGTTTTTGGGTGGTGAGGCCGTAGGCCAGGTCGGTCCCGTTGCAGGAGATCAGCACCAGGCTGCGCTGGATCGGCCCGGCGGGGTCGTCGAGGTTGAAGGTGGCGTTGAAATTGTGGTTGAGCCAGGGCAGGTAGAAGAGGTAGCTCTGGCGCGAGCCCTTCGGCTTGAAGGCAAGTTCGTTGAGGAAGCCGTTGAAGCCTTCGAGCGACTGGCCGAAGCCGCGCACCGACTTCTCGAAGTCGGCGGCGCCCTGCTTGGCGTGGGTGAGAACAGGGCGGACTTCACGGGTGAAGGGGCGGATCTGGTCGCGGATCGGGCCGGTCGTCTGTTCGAAGAGTCGCTCGTTCGCCTTCAGCGCCGGCCCGAGCGCCTGCGCCTGCGGGATCAGGGCGGTCAGCGCCGGACCGGCGGCGTTTGAGAACCGGTTGACACTGGCAAAGGTCGCCTCGGCGGTGCTGAGGGTGGACGGGAACTCCACCAGCGTCTCCTGGATCGCCTGCTGCTGTTTGGCGAAGTTTCCGAGGGCCGCCTTGGAGGAGCTGACGAAGCGTTCCAGCTCCTTGTCGTGGCGGCCGAGTTCGGTCGTCAGCAGGCTGAAGCCGTGGATCGCCCTGGCGATCGCGACGCGCCGCTGTGCGACGGCCCGGTTGAGGTCGGCGGTGTAGTGGACGAAGGGCTGGAAGCGCCGCAGGGCGCCGGAGAGCTGGCGGCCGCGGCCGCCGATCCCCTGCGCGCCGCCGGCGACGAGGAGCTGGATGTACTGGCGGGTGTCGGCGTCGAGGGTGGCGAGGAAGGCGTCGAGGTTGACGTTGGGTTCGGTGCGCGAGAGCGGGAAGTTGTAGCCGTCCTCGATGTGGCCGTCGGCCTGCCCCGGGTCGACCTCGACGGTCATGTCGTTGAGGTTGGTTTTCGGCCGCAGCAGCAGGGTCGCGTCGGGGTGGATCAGCTCCATGTACTGGGGCTCGATGTCCATGCCGACGACGGCGTGGCCGTCTTCGAGCTCGACCGAGGAGACCTTGCCGATCTGGATGCCGGCGACGACGACGGCCTGGCCCTGGCCCGGGGTCACCGCCTGGGCGGTGGTGAACTCTCCCGTCACCTGGGCGAACTCTTCGCCGACGGCGGGGATCCAGGAGGGCAGCGAGGCTTTCTGCTGGGTGAAGATCCAGAGCGTCATCACGATCGCGGCCGCGGCGAGAACGGCGATCGCGATCGTGTCTTTGCTGCGCCCGCGCGACTGGCGGGCGAGGGAGGCGCGGAAGTGCGACCAGCGGCTCATGGGCTCACCGCCGCCGGTGACGGAGCGCCAACCTGGCCGAGCGGGCCGTTGACGTCAGGGACGGGGTTGGAGTCGCAGCGCACGTCGGGCTTCTTCGGCGGCCTCGCCGCCAGCTGGGGCTGGGTGCCCCCAGGCGCTGCGATCGTGCGGGTGAAGAGCTGCTTGTCGGTGGTCAGGTTCCCGGTGGGGTTTGCGGTTTCGGCGAGTACGCCGCCGCCGCCGGGCTGGATGCGCACGAAGGGGCCGTTGCCGTCGAAGGTCTGGCCCCAGCCGGAGAAGTTTGCCAGCGTGTAGAGGAACTCGCGGTAGTTGGGACCGCCGGTGCTGAACTGGTCGTTGATCGTCTGGTTGAAAGTCGGGACCATGACCCTGGACGTGCAGAGGCTGAGCCGGTTGAGCTGGGGCAGCGCGATCGCCTTGCCCGCCTGGGCCGCGCCGGCGAAGCCCGGAGTTGCTTCGGCGAGGAGCCTGGCGGTGCCGCCGCCCTCCTTGCCCGAGAGGAGTGGGTAGGCCTGCTTGATCCAGGGCTTCCCGGCGGCGATCCAGCCGGGAAGCTCTTCGACCGACGGGGTCAGCTCGATCGCCCAGGCCCGCAGCGGCGGCAGGGTCTTGTTGAGGCTGACCAGCGAGCCGTGGAACTCGTCGAGGAAGGGCGCCAGGCGCTGGACCGTCGCGGTGAGGTTGGTCGACTGTGCGGCGAGGGCTCCGGTGAAGACGTCGAAGTTGACGATCAGGCCCTTGAGGTCCTCCTCGTTGCGGGCGAGGGCACCGAAGGCGCGGCCGGCGCCGGCGACCAGGCGGGAGAGGTCGCGCGGCTGGGTTCCGAGCAGCGCGTTGGTGACCTGGGCGCTGTAGCGGCCGGCGTCGCCGCCGTAGCGGAAGACGCCGTTGAGAGCCTCGGCGCCGCTCTTGCCCTGCACCTCGGGAACCTGGGTCTCGTCTTCCGCCGCCGTCGGCTCGTGCGTGAGCGCCGTACCGTAGCTCTCCAGCAGGCGGCTGAGGTCGGCCCTGACGGGTGCCTGCAGGGCCGTCAACACCTCGTCGATCTGGACCCAGGTGGAGGTGTGGCTGACCCCGATCGTCTCGCCGCTGGCGAGCTCCGGCGCACTCGGGCTGCCGGGCGCGAGGTCGACGAAGAAGTTGCCCTCGAGGAAGATCCGTGGCCGGATCGCGGCGAAGGCGTCGTCGTGGATCGGCCTGCCCTTGCCTTCGACGGTGAAGGTGACCTTGGTCGCGTCGCCGTCGCGCTCGACCCCGATCACGCGGCCGACGTCGACACCGGCGATCCGCACCGGCGAGTTGGTCGCGATGTTGACCCCGTTGGAGAAGGTCGCCTCGAGCTGGTAGCCGTAGCTGGTGAAGGGCACGTGGCCGGTGAAGGCCAGGTAGGGGCCGATCGTGAAGATGAGCAGGAAGATCACCGCGATCAGGACGTTGCTGGGGCGCCACTTGAAGCGCCTGTTCGTCGCCCCCGCCCTCGTGTCGCGCTCCGGCAGGCGTCCCATCAGCCTTCACCCAACTGTTTCTTGGACTGGCCGGAGGTCTTGATTCCGTCGTTGCGCGGGGTGTTGCCGATCCTCGTCACACCCGCTTCGTAGCGCTCATTGCCCGCCTCGCACTCTTTGGGCTGGCCGGGGGAAGCGGTATTCGGGTAGGGATTGGAGTGGAGGTGGTTGGCTTTTCCACCACTGGAGACGAGGAACCGTTCATCCTCTGGTTCGGGGCTGTTGGCGGGGGCCGATGCGGCGCCCCCCTCTGAGTTCGGTCCGCTCGGCGCCTGGAAGGCGATCGCATTGATCCAGTTGCCCAGCGGATTGCCCTCGCTGGAGGCGCTGGCGAGGTTGCGGAAGGCGATCGTCAGGTAGTTGCAGGTGGTCTGGGCGGGACCGATGAACCGGATCGCCGGCCCGAGCAGGTCGTTGGTGTCGATCAGCAGGTCGAGGCCGTTGAAGACGCCCGGGGACTCCTGGAAGGCGAGCAGCGCGTCCGCCGTCGGCGGCAGCTGGGCGTTCAGCTTCGGCGATTCGTTCAGCGCGGGGATGCCGGCGCGCAGCGCCGCGGCGATCGTCGGCGAGGTTTCGGCGAGCGCCGCGGCACCCGGTTTAAGAGCGGCGAAGAAGCGTTCGGAGTCGCGGAGGAAGGGCCGCAGGGCGGGCAGGGTTTCGGTTGCGACGTCAAGCGTTTCGGGGCCTTTGGAGATCGTTTCCTGGATGTAGGGACGGGCGACCCGCGCGAAGGCGGCGAAGGTGCGGTCCAGCGCGACGAACATGCTCGCCTGCTCCGCCGCGACCGGCGCCACGGTGGCCGAGAGGTTCTCCAGCGCTCGCCAGAAGCCGCCGAAGTTGGTGCTCGGGGCGACGAGATTCGCCAGCGCCGGCTGGCCGCTTTCGACGGCTTCGCGCAGCACGGCGAAGAAGGCGTTGAGCTGGGGGCCGCGCCCGGCGAAGGCGTTTCCGAACCCGGCCAGGCCGCGCTGGATAGAGGCCCTGGTCTTCTCGTCGAACATGTCGAAGAACTGGTCGATGTCGACCGGTTCGGGGCGTGCCGCCGAGAGCGGGATGGTCTCGCCGGCCGCAAGGCCGTCGCCGGAATCGCCGGGCACGATCTGCAGGTACTTGAGGCCGAGCGGCGATTTGGGCCGGATGATCATCGTCGAGTTGGCCGGCAGCGGTTGCACGCTCTTGTCGAGGCTGAGGCTGAGCTCGGCGGCGACTCCGCCATCCCCCGTCTGCACGGGAACCACCTTCTTGACGACGCCGACGCGGGCGCCGCCGATCCGCACCTCGTTGCCCTTGACCAGGGCGTTGGCGTTGGGCACGCGGGCGGTGAGGTTGTAGGTGGAGACGAAGGGAAGGCCGTTGTTGGCGTTGTAGGCGAGGAAGACGGCGACGATCACGACCAGCACGGTCACCGCGCCGACGATCACCGGGCTGCTCGCCACTCCCTGTATGCCGCTGCGGTTCCTCATCGTCCCAGGAGGTAGTCGAGGAGGGCACGTTCGCGAGGCGCCGGGAGGGGTCGGGCTGCGCCGAGCTCGCGACCGTCGCCGAGACCGGGGGTCGCGGGGCCGGTCGGCACCGAGGGCGCGAGGCTCGCGCCCGGAGTGCCCGGCCGGGCGAGGGTCCCGCCGGCCCTGCTCGCTTCCGCTTCATCGAGCAGGTCGGCCAGGCTCGCAGTGCCGATTGCCGAGATGCCGGCGTTGGTGCCGGTGAAGTCAGCCACGCAGCCACTCTTGGGAGCAATTTCGTATTCGATGCAGTCGGCGAGCGTGACCGCGCTGCGCAGGAAGTGCCCGTATTCGTCAAAGCCGTTGGTCGTAGCGGCGCCGTTGTAGATCAGGTCGACGAGGTTGCTCCAGCCGTCCGTTTCCCGGATGCTGCCGAAGAACTCAGCCAGCTTCGTCGTCGGGTTGGCGCCCGACTTGGCCAGGTCGCGGGCCTTGCGAACGATCGGATCGGCGGCGAGCAGGGTCGGCCCCGCCTCCTCACCCGTCGCCCCGAGCGACTTCAGCGCCACCGTCGAGGCAGCCGAGAAGGGCGCCAGCAGGCGCGTGGCTTCGGTGAAGGAAGGGGCGGCCTCGCCGAGGTCGACGAAGACGGGCGTGGCGGTGTCGGAGAAGCCCTGGAGGCTGCGCATCGTCGTGCGGAACTCGCGCAGGAAGGCGGGGAACTTGCGCAGCGAGGCTTCCAGGTCGGCCCCACGTTCGGAGCTGGCTTCGGCCGCCGCCCCGGAGTTGGCGAAGAAGCCGGCGACGTGGGCACGCTCGCGCGAGAGCGGCTCGAGGATCTGTTCGGAGTCGGCAGCCAGCTGGGTGAGGCGGTCGCGCTGGTCGTTCAATTCTCCGATCAGGCGGCCGACGTCGCGCAGGACCGGGTTGGCCCGCATCACGGCCGCCTCGATGTCGGACCCGCGCGAGGCCAGGCCCGCTCCGAGTTCGTTGAAGATCAGGCGGAAGCGCTGTGCGTAGGGCAGTTTGTTGATGTTGTTGATCAGGTCCGGGTCGACGCTGGTGGTGTTGTTCTCCAGCGGCAGCAGGTACTGGCCGGCCCCGGGCTGATCGTCGGCAATCTCCTTCAGCGGCGGCGCGGGCGGCGTGCCCGGGGCGCGGGGCAGCGTCGGGCGGCAGTCGACGAACTTCTCGCCGATCAGCGACTGGGGGCGGATGTGGCAGCTGGCGTCGCTGCGGAAGTCCTGGAAACCGGGGTCGGTGATCCTCATCACGATCACGGCCTTGCCCGCCAGCGCCCGCGGCTCGCCGCCCTCGTAGCTGTCGAACTCACCCGGCCGGGTGACGTCGACGGATTCGATCTCGCCGACGTTGGCGCCGGCGACGCGGACCTGCTCGCCCTTCACCATGAAGCCGCCGTTGTCGAAGATCGCCCGCACCACGTAACCGCTGTCGCTGCTGCCCCCGGAGGCGAGCAGGACGACCGCGACGACCGCTGTCGCCACCACCGCGCCTATGGCAAGCGTTCTCCTCACGGTCCCGGGGGTACGTCGTCGGGGTTGCAGTCGGAGGCGGTCACGCCCGAGCCGGAGAAGGGCGGTTCGACGAAGGGGCTGGAGCCGTCGGCGGCTGGCTGGCTGGCCCCGCCCGGGCAGCGGCGGGTGACCCCGGCCGCGCTGCCGAAGACGTCGTACTGTTCGCTCGGCGAGATCGGTTCAAGCGCGCTGCCGCTGCCGGCGTATTTGAAGATGTTGAGGTCGGAGAAGCTGACCCGTGTGTAGTGGCCGTTTCCGTCGAAGGGCGCCGAAACCTGGCCCAGCTTGGCGAAGCCGTTGAAGAGGTCGGGCGCGTAGGCCCGGAAGAAGTTGAGGTTCGGCTGGAAGTCGGAGATGGCGCCTTCGGCGTGGGGGAAGGTCCTGGAGGCCCGCTGCTGCACCGTCGGCAGTGCCGCCAGCAGTTCGTTGGCGTCGTTGGCGAAGCCCGGCCGCGCCACGGTGAGGCGGAGGTTCCCGAAGACCGGCACCGCTCTCGAGAGCACCGGGCGCAGTTCGCGCAGGAAGGGGGCGAGGCCCTTGGTGGCGGTCTCCGACGTTTCGATCAGCGGTTCCAGGTCGTCGAGGGCGGCCCGCAGGTTGACGAACGTCGTGTTCGCCTGGCGGAAGGTGGGAGGCAGGAGCGCGAGGCTGCGGCCGAGGGCGACGTTCTCCTCGGCGATCGCGCCGAATGCCGTGCTCGCGTTGGAGATCGCGCTGGAGAGCTCCTCGCTGCGTTCGGAGACGGCGGTGCCGAGCCGGCTCGAGCTGACCAGGAACCGCGAGAAGAGCCGTTCGTCGGCGGTCAGTTCGCGGAAGAGGGCGCCGGCCCGGTTGAGGCCGACGCCGAAGTACTTGAACGACTGGTTGGCGTCCTCCCCGCGCCCGGCGTACCAGGTCGCGTTGCCGCGGATGAACTCGCCGAGGGCACGGCGAACCGGAGTCGGGAACGTGTTGAAGAACTGGTCGATGTCGACCGGCGTAGTGGTCGAGGCGAGCCCCAGGGTCACGTCCTCGCCCAGCGGCGGGTTGCTGTTTGGGCCGGGGCTGATCGAGACGTAGTGGTTGGCGACGCCCGAGAGCGAGGTGGCGCGGATGATCGCGGTCGAGCCCTCGTGCAGCTCCTGTTCGACGCTGACCTCGACCTCGGCGAGGTTGTCGTCGGTGAGGTCGATGCTCTCGACCGAGCCGACCGGCTGGCCGCCGATCAGGACCTGGTTGTCGGGGACGAGCTGGCTGGCGTTCTGGAAAAGCAGCCGGTAGCGGTGCTCCCCGTTGCCGCCGAGGATGACGGTGCCGAGCGCGATCACCGCAACCGCCAGCACGGCGATCGCCGCGATCCGCGCGGGGGTGACCCCCCGGCTTTGCGCCGGGCTCTTGTCCTCGCCTGAGGGTTTGGCAGCCACGGATCGTCGCTTGCGGTTTCCCCGGCCTCCGATCCGGGTTAACGGCTGCAGAATCGTATCCGAGCGGCCCGCTGCCAAGCGTGGGGCGTGCAGGTACTTAACTGGAATTCAACGCGCTACTCTGGGACTGCGGTGGGTTAAGGGAACGGGAGGTGCTTTGGCAAAACCGAAAAGGAGCGAAAGCCAATGCGCAAACGTCTGACTTTTGCCGTTGCCATGGCGGTTGGTGTAGCCGTCACGGCCGCCGGCGTAGCCTCGGCTGTCCAGTCCCCGGTGCTCGTCGGCGCCGACGGAAACACCCAGAGCATCGGCGTCAACATCACGCCGAAGAACCGTTCCGCAACGAAGCCCGCGCCGGCGACGCTTGAAGTGACCACCGCCACGGATAACGCGACCACGCCGAACGGCGTTCCGATCCCGGCCGTGCAGGCAATCGTCGACTTCCCCAAGGGCATGACGGTCTACAACAAGGGCTACCCGACCTGCGACACCGCCGTCCTGCAGAACACCTCCACCGAAAAGGCGCTCGAAGAATGCAAACGAGCGAAAATCGGTAACGGCGAGGGCACCCTCGACCTCGTCGTCGGCGAAAAAGTCTTTCCCGTCGTTGCGGGGATGACCGTCTTCAACGGCGTGCCCAGCGGGGGCAAGCCGGTGATCCTGCTGCACCTCTACAGCCAGACGCCGGTCCAGACCACTGTCGTGCTCGTCGGCGTGGTCAAGAACTTCAACAAGCAGGGCTTCGGCGCGCGCCTCGACGTCGCGATCCCGTTGATCGCGGGCGGCCAGGGAGCGGTCACCGGCGTCAAGATCAAGGTCTTCAAGACCTACTTCTTCAAAGGGAAGAAGCGCAGCTACATCAGCGCCACCTGCCCGACCAAGAGCTGGAAGGCACGCGGCGAGTTCATCTTCAAAGACGGCGAATCCCTGACGCCCAGCGTGAAGGGAAAGTGCACCCAGAAGAAATAGCGACGTCGGTCAGACGTTGAGGCGTGGCAGCGCCCGCTCCAGCGGGCGCGGCAGCCACCAGACCCGGTCGCCGATCAGGAGCATCAGCGCCGGCAGCAGGACGATGCGAACGACGGTGGCGTCGAGCAGCACCGCGACGGTCAGCCCGATTCCGAGCTGGCTGACCGTCTGCACCGGTGCCCCGGCGAAGGCGATGAAGACGGCCATCATGATCACCGCGGCGCCGGTGATCACCCGGGCCGTCTTTTCCAGGCCGAAGTGGATCGCCGCCGCGTTGTCGCCGTGCTCGTCGTAGTGCTCGCGCATCCGCACCAGCAGGAACACCGCGTAGTCGATCGAGAGCCCGAAGACGACGCCGAAGATCATCGTCGCCCCGACCGCGTTGATGTAGGTGTTGCCGCCCAGCGGCCAGCCGTCGGGCACGTTGGTGAGCAGGGTGAGGATGCCGAAGGCGACGGCGACGGTGAGGAGGTTGAGCCCCACCGCTATCGCCGCCAGCGGCAGAGAGCGCAGGACGAGGACGAGGACGAGGAAGGTGGCGAGCGTGATCGCGGCGATGACGATGGGCATCCGCTCCCTGGTGACGCGGCTGTAGGTGTTGAGGGTCGCCGTCCCGCCGGCGACCCCGGCCTCGACGTCGGCGTCCTTGCCCAGCGCCGCCGCGTCCTCTTCGAGGCGCTTGTTGAAGTCAACCGATTCGTCGGAGGCGAAGTCGTAGCTGGTGGTGACGAGGTATCGCGCCGCCTGACCGCCGCGCTGCAGGTCGACGGCCCCGTTGGCGGCCTCACGCAGCGGTCCGCGCGTCCCGTCGAGGGCGGTGAGGACGAAGTAGCCCGAGTCGAAGATGCCGGGTGTGGTGCGGCGCAGGTTGTCGACCTGCCGGTTGAGGCTGGCGTTCTGGGAGACGACGCGGACGGTGGCTCGGCGCAGGCCCGACTGCAGGGGGTAGGAGCGCGAGTACGCTTCGCCGAGCCTCCGTTCGAGCTCGGACGTTCCGCCGGCGAGCTGGGTCAGTCCGCCGGCCAGAAGGGTCGCCGCGGAGCTTGCTTCGTCGAGGCCACCGGCGAGCTGCTTCGCTTCCCGGTCGAGGATTTCGGCGTTGTCGGCGAGCTTGTCGCCCCCGCGGGCGAGTTTGAAGAGGCCGTCTGAGAGCTGTGTCGCCCCGTCGTTGAGCCGTTTGAGGTTGCTCAACGTGCTCTGCAGCCAGTACTTGATCGATTTCGCGTCGTCGGCGTTCTGGTCGAGCCGTTCGGCGAGGGCACCAAGCTCGGCTGGCAGGGTGCTGGAGATAGCCGCGGCCTGGCGGACCGCCGCCAGGGCAGCGTCGTAGTTGGGGTCCGTCTTGCCCACGGTCATGCCTTCGAGCTGCTGGAGGGCGGCCTGCAGCTGTTCGTCTGCCGCCTGCGCCGAGGCCTGCAGCTGCGGCACCGTGCTCTCCGAGTCCTGCTGGAGCGACCTGGTCAGCCGCCGCGACTCCGGCAGCACGTTGACGTTGAGGTTGGGGATCAGGTCGTGGGTACCGAACTTGAGCTGGAGGCTGGCTATCGCCGCTTCTTCCTGCGCTTCGGCCAGTTTCCGCGAGCCCTCGGCGAACTGGCCGATCGCATCGACCGCTTCCTGGCCGCCGGCGGCGGCTTCGCCGAGGCCGTCGGCCAGTTCCACCGCCCCCTCTTCCGCCCGGCTCGAGCCCTGGGAGAGCAGCCCCGCGCCGTAGGCAGCCTGCGAAAGCCCTTTGCGAAGCGTGGAGACGCCGTCGGCCGCGCGGCCGAGGTTCTTCCCCAGCCGGTCGAGGTTCGCCAGCGGCCCGGTCTCGTCGTCGGAAGAGATCAGGGCATCGCCCCTTCGGCGCAGAGGTTCGACCGCGCTCGCGACCTGGCCGGGGCCGATCACGCTCTGCACGCCGTCAAGCATCGCGACCTGGCGCTGCCAGCGACTGAGAGTCGAGAGCCGGTCGGGTTCGGTGATCGGGCCGTCCTTGGCGACCGCGATCACGACGAACGGGGCGTCGAAGCCGGCCCCGACCGAGTCCTGGACCCGTTCGGCGTCGAGGCGGGCCGGCGAGTCGTGCGGGAGTTCGCCGACGGTGAAGGGACCGGTCTTCAGCGCGATCGCCGGCGCCGCGAGGATCAGCACCACGGCACCTATCGCGAGCGAGACCGGGACGGGACGGCTGAGAGCCGCGCTGACGACGGTCATCAGGCGCGAGCGCTCGCCGTTGGGTGCCGGGCCGATCCGCCAGCGGTCGACATTGGGGCCGAGCAGGACCAGGATCGGGGGCCCGACGAGGGTCGCGACGAGGACGGTGAGCAGCACGACCAGGGCCAGGGTCGCGGCCAGCGAGGCGAGCAGAGCGCCGGGTACGACGAACATCGCCACGACCATCGAGAGGATCAGGGTGCTGCCGGCGAAGATCGTCGTGCGGCCGGCAGTGCGCCGGGTCGTCCAGGCGGCGTCGACGGGGTCGGCGCCCTCGGCGAGCTCTTCGCGGAAGCGCGAGACCAGCAGCAGCGCGTAGTCGACGCCGAGCGCAAGGCCCATCATCGAGCAGACGACCAGGGCCAGGGCTTCGATGCCGAAGAAGTTGGTGAGCAGCGAGAGCAGCCCTCGGGATGTGAGGACGGAGATCGCGCCGAAGCCGAGTGGGATCAACGCGGCAACCGGCGAGCGGAAGACCAACAGGAGGACGATCAGGAGAATCGGCATCGCGATCAGCTCGCCGGTCTCGGCCGCGGAGATCGAGTCGTCCTGGATCGTCCGCGTCAGGGTGGCCTGACCCGTCTGGGTCGCCCTCACCGGTGGGTGGATCTCCTCGGCGAGGGTGTCTTCCACCAACGGAACCTTGTCCCGGGCCGCCTCGTCGACGTCGACGTGGAAGTCCGCGATTATCAGCGCCCGGTCGGGCCTGGGGCGCAGCTGGTCGACCGCGCCGCGGTCCCAGGGCGAGACCGTCGTCACCTTCGGGTCCTCCCGCAGGGCCCGGACCAGGTCCGGGCCCTGGCGGTCGATCGCACCCGGCGGCCCTTCCAGGAGGATCGCGAAGATCGCGGTGTCGCCGAAGTGATCGCGCAGCAGGTTGTTGGCGCGTTCGGTCTCGGTCCCCGGGATGTCCAGCGAGCTCGGGCTGAGCCGCTCCTCGAGGCTGAAGCCGAAGGCGGAAAGCGCCGCGATCAGGATCAGCGCAACCGCCAGCGCGCGGCGCGGATGCCGCAGCGACACCGGGGGACGGGCTCTGCCCTCGCGACTTTCGCGATCGTCGTCGCTCCGCCCCCTGCTCCTCCTCACGGGCACGCTCGTAGTTTGCCGGTCCGCACGACGGAGCGGGGGGAAAGATGCGGAAGAGTCTGTTAAGGAACTCGTGCGGGCGGCCCACGCGGGCGAGGCGCTAGCCTGGATCTCGAGGGCGATTTGAAGCGGCTACTGGGAATCGGGGCGCTTGTGGTCTGTGTCCTGTGCACAGGCGCCGCCAGCGCTGCCCTGGTTCGGATCGAGAACCTGATCCTCACGGCCGACGGCGGCTTCACCCCCCGCCTCCTGCCCCAGCGGGCCTTCGCCCCGATCGAGTTCGAGGCGCACGCCGACATGAAGGCGGTCGACGGGGGGATCCCACCGGCGGTGCAGCGGGTCGTGCTCGACTTCGACCGGGACGGACGGCTCAGCGCGGGCGGCCTCCCCACCTGCGATCCGGCGACACTGGAGGAAGCCTCTCCGACCGAGGCGCGGGGGCGCTGCCAGGGTGCCGTAGTCGGCAGCGGCAGGGTGGAGGCCTTGATCGACCCGGGCGACGGGCCACCGGTCAAGGCCGGGTCCCCGCTGACGATCTTCAACGGCCCACGCCTGGAAGGGCATGCGACGGCCGTCCTGCACGCCCGCACCACAGTGCCATCGGTCCAGACGTTCGTCCTCACCGTCCCAATCGAGCGGCGCGGAGGCGACTTCCGCTACCGGGCCACGATCGACGTGCCCCCGATCGCCGGCGGCCTGGGCTCTCTCACCCACATCGACGCCACGGTCGGCCGGCGCTACCGCTTCGAGGGCTCCAGGCGCAGCTACACGTCGGCCCGCTGCAGCGACGGGATCCTGCGCACGCACGGCCGGCTCACCTTCGCCGACACGACGATCATCGACGGCACGATCGAAAAGGCCTGCACGGCCCGGTAGAGCGGCGGACCTTCCTATACTTCCCCGCCCCGGGCCGTTAGCTCAGTTGGTAGAGCAGGAGACTCTTAATCTCAAGGTCGCTGGTTCGAGCCCAGCACGGCCCATCTCCGGGTCCTATTCGCCCAGGCCTTCGCTGGTGCTGCCGCCGAGGCCGCCGAACGGATTCTGCAGAGCTTCTTTGCCCTGTTCCTTTTCAACTTTGGCGAAGCGCTTCTTTTCGTTTTGCCACTGCTTGCCGCGCTTGCGGGATTCGGCGATCTGTTCTTCGATCTGTTTCTTTTCCTGCGCGGTGGCCTTGCCCTTGGCTTTCTCGCCAGCCGCATCGCCGGCTTTGAAGTCGCCGACGAGGTACTCGTAGGTCGCGAGGGTGGTGAGGAAGCCGGTGGAGGGGCGGGCTTCGGCGGCCAGGCGCTGAGCGGTCGCCGCTCCCTCGATGTTGGTCACGATTTCTTCGAGGCTGACCCCCCCTTCGGCGAGCGTGAAGAAGGTGTTTGCCATCAGCAGTGCCCCGGACGGGTTCACCTCGTCGGTCTCTTCGAGATAGGCCTGCCAGACCCCGGCTGCCTGTTCGAAGTCCTGTCGTCCTTCGGCGTTGATCACCGGTGCGCCGGTTTGCGGGTTGACTTCGGTCTCGGCGTTGCCAGCCCCGACCCGGGCGCGGACGACGGCGAGCAGCAGGTTCGGGTTGTCCTGGTCGCGGCTCAGCCTCGCTTCCGCTTCTTCTGCCTGTTCGTCGAGGACCTTGCTCGCTTCGGTGCTGCCGCCGCTGCCGACGAGACCGCCGATGTTGACCGGGCCGACGACGAGGAAGAGGCTGGCGCCCATCAGCAGCGCGAGGATCGCGTAGACGACCCGGACGACGTGCTTCCGCCGTCCTCGGATGTCGAAAAGCATCCGTCGCTCGCCATCTGCCACTCGAATCAGCGCTCCTGTGTTGAGGGCCTTGCCATTCCTCCCGTCGCCTTTGGCGTGCCAAAGGCGCGAGCGATCAAGATACTCAACTCGTAGAGAAGGAGGAGCGGCACCATCTCGATCAGCATCGAGACCGGGTCGACGCCGGGCAGGGCGGCGGCGAGCAGGGCGATCGCTAGATAGGCATAGCGGCGGTTGCCCGAGAGCTGGTCGACGCTGACGATGCCGAGCCTGGTGACGGCGAGAATCCCCAGCGGCAGCTGGAAGACGAGCCCGCCGGCGAGCATCGTGGTCGAGAAGAAGCTGTAGTAGTCGCGGGCGCGGACCTGGACGTTGAACTGGGTGTCGTTGAAGCCGAGCAGGAACTTGACCGCGGGGGGCATGACCACGAAATAGGCGAAGAGAACCCCGACCGCGAAGAGGATCGGGACGAAGACCAGGAACGGCAGGACGACGCGGCGCTCGCGATCGCTGAACGCCGGCAGCACGTAGGCGTAGCCCTGGTAGAGCAGGATCGGGAACGAGAGGATCAGGGCGCCGTAGGTGGCGACCGTGAGGGTCGTCGTGAACGGCTCCGCCACCCCGAGCGTGAGCAGCTTCTGGTCGCCGGGGAGCGGTGCTGAGGCGATCTCCAGCAGCAGCTCGTTCTGCCAGAAGCAGAGCGCCAGGGCGACGCCGAAGACGAGCAGGCAGACGATGACGCGGGTGCGCAGCTCGTCCAGGTGCTCGACCAGCGTCAGCCGGTCCTCGTGCGAAACCGGCCTCATCCGGGCCATCGCGGAGCCTCAGCGACGGTCGTGCGCGACCGTCTCGTCCTCGGCACCCGTCTTGGCGGGCGGCTGCGGCGGCTCGATCGCCTCGGGGCTCTCCGGCTCGTCGCGGCTGTCCCCGCTGACCGAGCCGCGGAACTCGCGGATCCCGCGGCCCAGGGAGCGACCCAGCTCCGGCAGGCGCTTCGGGCCGAAGACGACGAGGGCGATGATCAGGACGATCGCAAGCTCAAGAGGTCCAACATTTGGCATCGACCCATGGTAACGGTCGCCCAGCGCAATTGGATCACGGCGAATTGGGTGGATCGCCTACCCAGAAATGGGGTTTTATCGGGCCCTCGCGGGTAAGTGCGGATTGACTCGGCGGCTCATGGGTTCGATAAGGCAGAGATGAGACACACGAGCAGCGGACAGGCGAAAACCGCACTTGGGCTTCACGTCTGCCCGCGTTGCTCCTCGCCGCTGGTGCAGCCGACCTGCTGGGAGCAGGCCGGGGATCGCGGGCACTGGCGCCTCTGGCGCCGCTGCCCCGAGTGCGAGTGGCAGCGCGACGAGGTCCACGGAGAAGCGGCGATCGACGCCTTCGACGAGGAGCTCGACAACGGAACCCGCGACCTGGCCGAGGTTCTGAAGACGCTCGAGCGCGAGAACATGCAGTACGTCGTGGACACCTTCGCGGCGGCGCTGGACGCCGACCTGATTACGGCTGACGACTTCAGTTAGGGGCGGGGCGGTGTCCGGGGTGGAGTCCCCGGACCGGCTTCGCCGGGAGTTCCCGGGGACTCCACCCCGGACACCGCCTCACGAGTAACGCTGGACGACGCCGTCGGCGACGAGGTCGAGCAGGTGCTTCTGCTCGTCGTCGAACTGTGTCTCGTTTAGCTTTTGCTTGGCGTCCGTGACCATTGAGAGGGCTCGGGTGCGGACTTGGTCCAAGGCGCCAGTTGCCGCGATTCGGTCGCAGAGGGACTCGGCCGCATCGCTATCCAGGCCGTGTAGGTCGATCGCGCGGAGGGAAGGGTCGGACTCGGCGGCGACGATCAGGGGCAGCGTGACGGTGCCGTCGAGCAGGTCGGTTCCGCGAGCCTTGCCGGTGCGCTCGGGGGGACCTGAGACGTCGAGCACGTCGTCGAGGAGCTGGAACGCGAGCCCGATCTCGGCGCCGAAGGCGCCCAGCGCCTCGGCGTCGTGGCCGAGCAAGCAGGCGCACTCGAACAGCGCCCCGGTCTTCAACCGGCAGCGGTCGAGGTAGCGCTGCTCGGACACCCCCGCGTCGAATGCGTCCCGGCGCTGGGCGAGCTCCCCCCGGGCGAGGGCGACGGAGGCGCGGGCGAGCAGGGTGATCGCGCGCGCGTCGCCGTGGGTGGCAAGGAGGGCGAAGGCGCGGGAGAAGAGCAGGTCCCCGACCGCCACGGCCCGGTCGCGGCCCGCCGTCGCGGCAACGGTCGGCAGGCCTCGGCGCAGCGGCGCGTCGTCGAGGACGTCGTCGTGGACGAGGGTCGCCATGTGGACGAGCTCGATCGCGGCGGCGGCGCGCACGGCGGCCTCTCCCCCGTCGGCTCCGGCGCAGAGCAGGACGAGGAGGGGACGCAGGCGCTTGCCTCCCGCCGCAAGCGTCGTCGCGGCCTCGGACCCCAGGCGCTCGCCATGGTCGCGACCCTGCTCGCGCAGCAGGTCCTCCACCTGGCCGAGGCGGGACGGCAGCCAGCGGCTCGACGCATCGAGGACCGCCGTGACGGGAGGCGGGACGGCAGAGGGGCGGGTCACCCGAGGACGCCGCTGTGGATCGCGATGATCCCCCCGGCGAGAACGGTCCAGCGGATGCGCTCCAGCCCGGCGGCGTCCATCATCTCCGCCAGGCGGAGGGGCGCCGGAAAGCTGCGCACCGATTCGGGCAGGTACGAGTAGGCCTCCGAGTCGCCGGAGAAGGCGCCGAGCAGTGGCACGACGCGGTCGAACCAGAGCGAGTAGAAGGTCGAGAGCGGCGGCCGGATCGGCTGGGTGATCTCGAGCACGACCAGGCGGCCCCCGGGCCGCAGAACGCGCGTCATCTCGCGCAGGCCGCGGTCGAGATCGGCCAGGTTGCGGACGCCGAAACCGACCGTGACGGCATCGAAGCGGCCGGCGTCGTAGGGGAGGCTGAGGGCGTCTGCCCACTCGAAGCGCACACCGGTGGCCTCGCGCGCACTCGCCTTCTCCCGCGCCAGGTCGAGCATCGGCTCGGAGAAGTCGCAGCCGATGACGTGGCCATCAGGCGCCACCCTTCCAGCGAGCTCGAGACTCAAGTCGCCGGTTCCACAACAGACATCCAGGACGGAATCCCCCGACGAGAGCTCAGCTCGGTCGACCGCCCGTTCTCTCCATGAATGGTGGAGGCCGGCCGTCATGACCGTATTCAGAAGGTCGTACCGCGTAGCGACCCGGTCGAACATGCTTTGAACCTGCTCAGAGAACTGAGTCGATTCCCGCGAAGGCTGAGTGGTGCCTGTCATCGAGGTTCCTACGAACGGCGTCTGGGGGCGGTTTTCATCTGGTCCAAAGCTCCAGGCCGCGAAAACCAAGCAGGTCGGTGGACGCAGGCCGCGCGGCGAAGCGAGCGTAGCGAACTACGTGAGCGAGACGCGCGGCCGAGGACGCCGAGATGCGCCGGTTTGCAGCGGCCTGGGCCTCAGTCGAGCGATGAGAGGAAGTCGGCGAGTTGGTTGAGCTTCTTCGGCGGCAGATCGCGATAGGACGGCATGATGTCGGGGCCAATTTCCACCGAGCGAACGATCGCGGCGCGTGGCACCCGTTGGGCGATGTGGGTGAGTTCGGGGCCGATGGTGCCACCGTTCTCGCCGATCTTGTGACAGGCAAGGCAGCCGGCGCCCGCCGTGACCTCCTTGCCCGCCTCGTAGCGGGGTGCGACCTCCATCTCGATCTCGGTCGGCGAGCCGCCGGTGGCACCGAGGTAGGTGAGGTATGCCATCGCGACGATCGTCATCACACCGGCCGTCGTCGCGATCGGCCGGCGGATGGGATTGCGCTCCGGGCCGCGGTCGTAGAACGGCAGCAGGAGGAGCAGGACCATGCAGATCGTCGGGATCCCGATCGTCGCGATCGGGACCAGCTCCGGCGGCTTGATCACGCGCAGGAGCTCGAAGAGGAAGAAGAAGTACCACTCCGGGCGGGGCACGTATGTGGTCGAGGTCGGATCCGCCTTCGGCCCCTGCTCGGCGCCGAGCACGATCGACATCGCGATGATCACTGCGGCGACCAGCAGCATCATCGCCGAGTCCTTCATCACCGCGTAGGGGAAGAAGGGCTTGCCCTTCTTCTTCAGCAGCTCGTACTCCTCCAGATATGCCTGCTTGTCCGTCGGCTTCATCCGTCGGTTCCGTTGGCGCTGGCGTTCAGCTGGGAGACCGGTGCGGCTGCCCTGGGCTTCTCGGCCTTCAGCCAGGGCGGCGCGGTCGTGCCGAGCTTGACCACGAGGTACAGGTGGGCCCCGATCAGGGCGATGATCGCGCCGGGGACGAGCAGCATGTGGATCGCGTAGAAGCGCGAGAGCGTCGTCGCACCCAGCTCGGGTCCAGCACGCAGGAAATCGCTGAGGTAGGGGCCGATGACCGGGCCGGTCCCGTTGATGTTGATGCCGACGACCGAGGCCCAGAAGGAGCGTTGGTCGAAGGGCAGCAGGTAGCCGGTGAAGGCCATCGTCATCGTCAGGATCAGCAGCACCACGCCGATCACCCAGTTGAGCTCGCGCGGGTACTTGTAGGCGCCGAAGAAGAAGGTGCGGCCCATGTGGAGGAAGATCAGGATCACCATCACGCTCGATCCCCATTTGTGCAGGCCGTGCACGAAGGCGCCGAGGAAGACCTCGTTGTTGATGTGCGAGATCGAGGCGTAGGCCTGGGTCGTCGACGGCGTGTAGAACATCGCCAGGAAGACGCCCGTGATCGCCTGCACGATGAAGGCGAAGAGCGTCGCCGAGCCGAGCGTGTAGAACCAGTTGGTCCCCTTCGGCACCTTGCGGAAGAGCATCCCGGTGAGGAAGCCGGAGGCGGCGGTGCGCTGGTCAACCCAGGCGAGGACGTCGACCGGCGCTTCGATGGCGCGGTCGGCGAGCTTCTTTCCGTCGGTGGGGCGCTCGGGCGGGGCGGTCTTCAGATCCGCCGGGGCGGCGCCCTTGGCACCGTTGCCCTCGCCCGGCTTGGCCGGTTTGCGGAGCGGTGCGGGAATCAGGGAGTCGAGCTTCATCGCCGGCTAGGCCTCAGCTGCTCGGTGGCGGGAAGGTGGACGGGCGGGGCGGGTACAGATATTCCCAGATGCCGCCGGTGAACTCGCCGGGGTCGCGGGCGCGGACCGGCTCCAGCTGGGAGGTGACGCTGTAGCGAGGGCCGACCTCGACCTGCCCGCCCCGTACGCGCGTCTGGAACTGGTCGAGCGGCCGCACCGGCGGGCCGCCGATCCGCTTGCCCTGGAAGTCGTAGACGCCGCCGTGGCAGGGGCAGATGAAGTTCCCGGCGGCCTCGACGTAGCGAACCGGGCAGCCGAGGTGGACGCAGCGGTTGGAGACCGCGACGATCTGGCCGGGCTCCTCGCCGAGGTCCTTTGAGCTCTTGCGAATGTAGGCGGTGGTCTTGCCGGCGTCGCCGATCCCCTCGGTCTCGGTGAAGACGACCTGGCGGTACGTGTCCTCGACGAAGTCGCCGACCGGGCCGACCGCCTCCCAGCGCTCCTTGCCGCGGTGGAAGATCGGTGCGACCGCGAAGCCGACCGCGGGGAGGACGATCGCCGCGCCGGCGATGCCACCGAGGCCCTGCGCGGCGATCGTGAAGGCGTGCCGGCGCGTCATCGACTCGCCCTCGAAGTAACCGGGGGGTTTCGGTTGGGGCCGCTCCGGCCGACCGGCCGCCTCGGCTCCGTTTTGCTTGTCCGCTCCGTCGCTCAACAGCTCACCTCAGGAAGCCTGGAGTCTATTGACTCGCGCCGTTAGAGGCTTGATGTGGGTTAGGCGCGTGCGCGGGGGCGTCGCAGGCCAAGCTGGGCGCCGCACGCGGGCGAAGCGGGTAGTGGAAACTACCCGCGAGGCCGTGGGTGGAGATCCAGCGCCGGCATGCGGCGTCATCCGCGTGCGTGGATAACCCACATCAAGCCTCTCGATGCTCGCCCCCGACCGCGGCGGCCGAGGCGCGCCACAGCTCCGGCACCTCGCTCTCGCGCTCCTCGGCGTGGAGCTGGGCACAGCGGGCGATCAGGTCGGCGAGCACCGCAACCGCCTTCGAGTCGCCGAGCGCGGCGAGCCCTTCGATCCCGAGTGCGTAGAGGTAGTCGCCCGCGAGCAGGGCAAGGTCCTCGTCGTGACCCCGAAGCAGGCGAGACTCGCCGTAGTGGAGCAGGTAGCCCTCGCGCACCGACTCAACCACCAGCGCGTACTCGGCCGGGTCCGATTCCGCACGGGGGCCCGCGGCGGCGAGCAGGCCGAAGACCGGCTCCCCGGCGGTCTCGACCACATACGGAGAGATCGGCGTGTCCTCGGCGCGCAGGCGCTCGGCGAGCAGGGCCAGTGCCTGGGCGGGCTCAGGCATCGAGGGCCTCGGCGGCGGCTTCGAGCGTGCGGTCGATCGAGTCCTCGTCGTGGGCGAGCGAGACGAACCAGGCCTCGAACTGCGACGGCGGCGGGTAGACGCCACGGTCGAGCATCGCGCGGCAGAAGCGGGCGTGGGCGTCGAGGTCGCAGGCCGACGCGGACGCGAAGTCGGTGACCGGCTCGGCACTGAAGAAGAGAGTGACCAGGCCCGGTGCGCTCGCGACCTGCAGGGGGCGCTCCTGCGCGAGGGTCATGAACCCATCGACAACGCGCTCGGTCAAGTCGCGGAGACGCTCATAGGCGCGGTCATCGAGGCGACGCAGGGTGGTCAGGCCTGCAGCGACTGCGAGCGGGTTGCCCGACAGCGTTCCTGCCTGGTAGACGTCGCCGGCGGGGGCGATCCGCTCCATCAGCTCGCGCGGGCCGGCGTAGGCCGCGGCGGGCAGGCCGCCCCCGAGCACCTTGCCGAGCACGGTCAGGTCAGGCTCGACCCCGTACAGCTCCTGGGCGCCACCGCGGGCGACGCGGAAGCCGGTGATCACCTCGTCGAAGACCAGCAGCGCGCCTGCCTCCGCGGTGGCCGAGCGGAGGAGCTCGAGGAATCCCTCGGCGGGCGGCACCACGCCCATGTTGGCGGCGACCGGCTCGGCCAGGACCGCGGCGACCGCGTGGTCCGCCAGGGCCCGCTCGACCGCCTCGGGGTCGTTCCAGGGCACGACGACGGTGCCGGCGGTCTGCGCCGCGGTGACCCCGGGCGTCGCCGGGATCGCCAGCGTCGCCAGCCCGGAGCCGGCGTCGGCGAGCAGGCCGTCGGAGTGGCCGTGGTAGGCACCGGCGAACTTGACCACGACCTCGCGACCGGTGGCGGCGCGGGCGAGGCGGACGGCGCTCATCGCGGCCTCGGTGCCGGAGCTGGTCATGCGCACCATCTCGACCGAGGGAACGCGGGTGGCGACCTCCTCCGCCAGCTCCACCTCGGCAGCCGTCGCGGCGCCGAAGCTGGTCCCACGCGCGGCGGCCTGCTCGACCGCGGCGAGAACCTCCGTGTGGGCGTGGCCGAGGATCAGCGGGCCCCAGGAGCCGACCCAGTCGAGGTAGCGGTTGCCGTCGACGTCGACCAGTTCGCAGCCCTCGCCGCGGTCGATGAAGATCGGGTCACGGCCGATCTGGCGCATCGCCCGCACCGGGCTGTTGACGCCGCCGGGGAGAACGCGCAGAGCGCGCTCGTACAGCTCGCCGCTACGCGTGGTCAGCTTCCCACCGGGCGTAGTCGTCGGTGAAGTAGTGCAGGCGGATCTTCTTGTACTCGGTCGACGAGTAGAGGGTGGCGCGGTCGTCGGGACCCATCCCACACTCCTCCGCGATCGAGTCGAGGATCGCGTCGCACTCCTCCTTGGAGCGGCCGTGGGCCATGGTGAAGACGCTGTAGGGCCAGTCCTCGTAGGTCGGCCGCTGGTAGCAGTGGGAGATGCCGCGAAAGGAGGCCATGCGCCCGCCCGTCTCCATGATCTCGTCCTCGGGCACCTTCCAGACGCCCATGCCGTTGGCCGAGAAGCCGGCGCGGCGGTGGAAGAGGATCGCGGCGACCCGGCGCAGCAGCTTGCGGTCGACCATGCCCCGCAGATGCTCGAGCAGCTGCGGGGTCGTCATCCCGACCTCGGCGGCGGCCTCGTCGTAAGGGCGCTCGACCGGCTCCATCGGTCCCTGCAGGGCGCGGATCACGGCGATGTCCCGCTCGTCGTAGGGCTGGGCCTCCAGCTCGCGCGGCGGTGCGGCCTCGACCGCGGCGGCGAGGGCGTCGGTGCCCTTCTCCATCTCCAGGTTCATGTTGATCTTGAACAGGGTCAGGGTCGGCAGCTGGCGCATCGACTCGGCGCCGGTCTCGCGCATCAGCACGTCGAGGGTGCCGGCGAGGCCGAGCTCGGAGTCCGGCGGGGTGGCGATCGTGAACCAGAGGTTGAACTCGTGGGTGCGCAGGTAGTTGTGCGAGACGCCCGGGTGCGCGTTGACCGCCCGGGCGGCGCGCTGGGGGTGCTCGGAGTCGACCTTGGCCGCGACCAGCATCGACTCGTAACCGAGCGCGCGGGTGTCGAAGATCGGCGTGATCTCGCGGATGATCCGCTCGTCGAGGAGGCGCCGGGTGCGGGCGAGAAGGTCGTCGAGGTCGAGGTCGGCCTCGGAGGCGACGAGCGCGAAGGGTTCAGGGTCGAGCGGGAAACTCGACTGCAGCAGGTTCATCAGCCGCTTGTCGGTCTCGTCGAGCGGGATCGCGGCACCGTCCTTGCGGGAGCGGGCCTTGGACTGCGGGACCTTCACCGAATCCACGGTGCGGCCTCCTTTGCGTAGTAGGTGACGATCGCGTCGGCGCCTGCGCGGCGGATCGAGGTCAGCGTCTCGAGCACCGCGGCGCGCTCGTCGATCCAGCCCTGTGCGGCGGCGGCCTTCAGCATCGAGTACTCGCCGGAGACGTGGTAGGCGGCAACCGGGGCGCCGGTGGTCTCCTTGACCCGACGCACCACGTCGAGGTAGGCCGTGGCCGGCTTGACCATCAGCACGTCGGCGCCCTCTTCCAGATCGAGCTCGGCCTCGCGCACGGCCTCGGCGGCGTTGGCGGGATCCATCTGGTAGCCGCGTCGGTCGCCGAACTCCGGGGTCGACCCGGCGGCTTCGCGGAAGGGGCCGTAGAAGGCGGAGGCGTACTTGGCGCTGTAGGCGACGATCGGGATGCCGGAATGGCCCTCTTCGTCGAGCTGGTGGCGGATCGTGCCGATGCGGCCGTCCATCATGTCGCTGGGAGCGATCGCGTCGGCTCCGGCCTCGGCGTGGGAGATGGCGATTTTGGCCAGCAGCTCGACCGTGATGTCGTTGTCGACCTCGCCCTCGCGGACGAAGCCGCAGTGGCCGTGCGAGGTGTACTCGCAGAGGCAGACGTCGGTGATCACGGTGAGGTCGGGGTGCGCCTCCTTCAGCGCCCGCACCGCCATCTGCACGACCCCCTCGGGGTCGTAGGCCCCGGAGCCGGACTCGTCCTTGGCGGCTGGGACGCCGAAGAGCAGGACCGCTCCAAGCTCCGCTGCTGCGATCTCCGTGCACTCGGCCACAAGCTCTGAGATCGAGAACCGCTCGATTCCCGGCATCGAAGGAACCTCCTCGCGCACGCCCTCGCCGGGCACGACGAATAGAGGCTGGATCAGGTCGGCGGGCGAGAGGTTCGTCTCGCGGACCAGGGCGCGCAGGGGCTCGGTGCGGCGCAGGCGGCGCAGGCGTGTTGCGGGAAAGGGCACTGGGGGCGAGTTTAGGGAAGGGCTTGGGATAGGGGACGGGGAGGCCCTATCCCAGACGCGCGGCAGGAGCCGCGCTTGAGTGTCTGGGATAGGGCCTCCCCGTCCCCCCGCCACAGGCTTCGCTAACCGCTCAGGCTCAAACGGTGCATAACAACCGAAAGCTGGCTGGCCGGATAGCGTTCCCCCTGTGGAGGCGGGGATCGGAACAGGTACGGCCGTGATCGAGGCTCGGAAGCTGGTCAAGCGCTTCGGGGAGCGTGAAGCTTTGCGGGGAGTGGACTTCGAGGCCGCTGCTGGGGAGCTTGTGGCTGTTATTGGGCCTAACGGGGCTGGGAAGACCACGCTGCTTTCGATCCTTGCGGGGATCTCGGGGGCGGATGGTGGAGAGGTGCATGTGCCCGAGGGGGAGGTCGGGTGGGTGCCGCAGCAGGCGGCGCTTTACCGGCGGCTGACGGTTGAGGAGAACCTGTTGCTGTTCGCGCGGCTGGAGGGGCACGCGAATCCCCACGCATCGGTTGGGGAGATGCTGGAGCTGACGGGGTTGGCCGAGCGGCGGGGTGAGGTGGTCGCGCGGCTCTCGGGTGGCAACCAGCAGCGGATCAACATCGCGATCGGGCTGCTCGCGCGGCCGTCGGTGCTGCTGCTCGACGAGCCCAGCGTCGGGCTGGACCCGCGCCAGCGGGCGCGGCTGTGGGAATTCGTCTCGGCACTGGCCGAGACGAACGGCACGACGGTGATCTTCTCCACACACGACATCCAGGAGGCCGAGCGCTACGGGGGGCGGCTGCTCGTCCTCGCCGACGGGGAGGCGCTCTTCGACGGCTCGCCCGACGGGCTCCTCGAGGCGGTGCGGCGCGAGGCGCCCGAGGCCGCCGGCCGCGACTTCGAGACCGCCTTCGTCGCCTTCCTCCACCACCGGGGGCACTGATGCGCTGGCTGCTGCTGAAGGACCTCCAGATCCTGCGTCGCTCGCCGCTGCAGGCGGTCCTGCTCGTCACCTACCCGGTGCTGATCGCCGTTCTGGTCGGCTTCGCGATCTCACGCTCACCGGAGAAGCCCAGGGTCGCCTTCCTCAACGAGGTCCCGGCCGACGCGCGGGTCAGCGTCGGCACCACGGAGCTGCCGAACATCGGCGTCAACGACCGCATCTGCGCCCGGGTCGAGTGCGTCCACGTCGAGAGCCGTGCCGAAGCGATCGAGGAGGTCCGCTCGGGCGACGTCCTAGCTGCCCTGATCCTCCCCGCCAACCTGGTGAGCCGGATCAACTCCCTCTCGACGCCGTTTCCCAAAACCCCCGAGATAGAGGTGGTCGTCAGCGAAGAGGACCCGGTGAAGGCACGTCTGGTGAACGACCGGATCGACGCGCTGATCGCGCAGGCAAATCTCGTAATCGCACGGCGGATCGCGGCCGAGGGCGGCAAATTCCTCGGGCTCGTCCTCGACGGCGGCGACCTCGAGGTGCTGGGCCAGACGATCGAGATCCTCGGCCTGCGCAACAGCGCCCGGATCGTCGAGTCCCTGCGACCGTCGCTGCCTCCGGGCGAGCTTCGCGACTCGGTCGACCGGGTGATCCGGTTCACCAGGTTGGCCCGCAACAACCTCGCCACGGGCGCACCGCTGCTGTCCCGCCTCGCCCAGCCGGTCGCGGTCGACAAGGAAGTCGTCGACGGCTCCTCCCCCCCGCTCGAATCCTTCGCGATCGCGGTCGCTGCGACGTTCACGCTCGCCTTCGTCGTCGTCCTTCTCGTCGCCGGTTCGCTGGCGCTTGAGCGGGAGGAGAACGCTTTCCCCCGCCTCACCCGCGGGCTGGTCTCCCACTCGGCCCTGCTGACCGAGAAGGTGGCGCTGGGCGTCGTGGTCGGGCTGGTGGTGACGCTGCTGATGTTGACCGGCCTTGCCCTCTTCGTGCCCCTGCACTGGAGCCGCTTCGGTCTTTGGCTGGTGGCGATCCTCGCCGGCGGGGCTGCGCTCGGCGCGGCCGGCGCGGCCATCGGCGCCATGGCTCGGGAGGTGCGCGCCGTATCCCTGCTGGCCTTCATGGTCACCCTGCCGATCGCCTTCCTCTCCCTGATCCCCTCCGGCGCCGTCGGCGCGGCGCTCTCCGACGCGATCGAGGTCGTCACCGCCCTCTTCCCCTTCAAGCCCGCGCTCGACGCGATGACGGCGGCACTCGATCCCGCCGGTCCCGACCTCGGCACGGCGCTGCTGCACCTGGCGGCCCTGATCGCCGCCTACGGACTGCTCGCGCGATTCGCGCTACGCCGGTTCGCGGCGGTCTAACGGCAGTCGCTTATTCGAACTCGGCTTCGACCGACTTGGCTTCGTCCATCGTCACCGTGCAGGAGCCGGTGCCCGAGCAGCCCGCTCCCGACCAACCGGCAAAGGTGGATCCCTTGCCGGCCTGGACGGTCGCGGTGAGGACCACGACGGTGCCGTCGTGGAAGTCGACCGCCTGCGAGCTGCAGACGATGCCGCAGTTGACCCCCGCGGGCAGACTCTTGACCGTGCCCTGACCGCCGCCGCTCTTTGTCAGGCTGAGGCTGTATTTGTCGTCTTCGGCGAAGAGCGCTTCGACATCATGCGCTTCGCCCATCGTCACTTCGCATAGACCGGAGCCGGTGCACGCCCCGAGCCATTCGACGAAGTGGAAGTGCCTGGACGGCGCCTGGTTGAGTTTGACTTTGGCGCCTTCTTTGAAAGCAGCCGTGGTGGTCGAGCAGTTGGCCAGGCAGAGGATGCCGCCCGGATAGCTGGTCACCTTGCCGAGGCCCGAACCCGCCGCTTTGGAGACCGTGAGTTTGGGGGTGCCTATGAAAGTCACGACGACCGCTTTCCCTGTGCCCATGGTCGCCGTGCACTGGTCCCCGCCGACCGAATCGCAGCCTTTCCAGCTGACCAAGGACGCGGCCGGGTCCGGGATCGCGGTCAGCGTGGCTTTTGGCTCTGACAGTTCGACTTCACAAGAGGGTGGGAGGCAGGTGCCCCATCCCGGTATGTACACCGAGCCGGGGCCGTTGATGATCACGGTAAGGGTGCTGCCTTCCCCTTCGCTGCTGATCAGCAGCGCCACTGCCGCGCTCGGCAACACAAGCGCCAAGGAGGCCAGGAGGACCGCGAACACCCTGAATCGGGGGAGTCTCACATGCTCAGCCTAACCTGGGTTTTCAAAAAAGGAAGGGGAAGTTTTCGGAAAAACCACATCCCGTACCTCAGCGTTGGTGAAGTCAGCTTGGCGTCAAGAAGGTGCGTCGCTCGAGCCGGGCGGTCCGGGCCTGGGCCAGCTCGGGGTCGGTGACGCCGCTGAGGACGAAGGCGTCGATGCTCTCCTCCGGGCAGAGCTGCAGGCGCAGGCGCTCGAGCACCTGTGGCTCGCTCAGCTCGGCGAAACGGCGGTCGCGGGCTGGCACGGCGACGAGGGCAACCTCCTCGCCGTCGGCCAGCAGGCAGCCGTGGCGGCTGATGTAGGCGGAGAGCTGCGTGACCGGCTCGCCACTTGGCAGCTCGCAGGTCGCCGTGTCGAAGGACACGAGCTCGTAGTTGGGCTCGGTTGCCGTGACCAGTCGTAACTGCTCGGCGGTCAGGTGGATGATCGCCACCCTCACCGTGGTCCCGGGGCTGCGCTGGAGCGTCGCCGGCACCGCGCCGTAGGGCGCGAAGTGCGCCGAGTAGACCACGTCGAAATCGTGCAGCCAGGCCGCCTCGACCAGCACCGGGTCGGAACTTAGGGCCAACTTGCGGGCCAGCGATTCGGGCGAGGCGTTCGAGCCGTAGACGAGAAGCCGCGAGCGTTGCTCCCGGTCGATCTCGACCTCTGCCGGGTCGAGAGTGCGATGCCCCTGCTGCACGAACGAGCGCGCCGGCACCGCGTACGGGTAGCGCATCGCGCGCTCCAGGATCTCGCTGTCCTCGCTCACGCCTACACCCTTGCGCATTTCGCAGCTGGTAGGGATTAGGGTCAGTCGCCATGCGAGTGCTCTTCATCGGCGATGTGGTCGGCGGACCGGGACGGCGCGGTCTGCATGCCGCGATGCCGGGGCTGCGGGAGCGCTACGCCCCGGACATGGTGATCGTCAACGGCGAGAACTCGGCCGGTGGGATGGGGATCACCGAGAAGACGGCCAAGGCGCTCTTCGATGCCGGCGCCGACGCGATCACCTCGGGCAACCACGTCTACCGCCACCGCGAGGTCTACGACTTCCTCAACCGCAGCGACCGCGTTGTGCGGCCTGCCAACTACCCCTACGCCAACCCCGGCCGCGGCTACACGGTCCTCGAGGTCGCCGGGAAGCGGGTCGGCGTGATCAACCTCAGCGGCGCGATCGGCCTCACCGTCGCCCGCTCCCCGTTCCACGAGGCCGACAACATCCTCGAGAAGATCGAGTGCGACTTCGCGATCGTCGACTTCCACGCCGAGGTGACCAGCGAGAAGGTGGCGATGGGCTGGCACCTCGACGGCCGCGTTGCCGCTGTGCTCGGCACCCACACCCATGTGCCGACGGCCGACGCGAGGGTGCTGCCGCGGGGGACCGCGTTCATCTCCGACGTCGGGATGACCGGGTCTCGGACCAGCGTGCTCGGGGTCAAGCCGGAGCTGATCCTGGAGCAGATGATCACCCAGATGCCTGTCAAGTTCGAGACCGCCGAGGAGGACGTCTGGGTGATGGGCGCGGTGGTCGACGTCAACGACGCGGGGCTGGCCGACTCGATCGACCAGGTAATGGTGCCGGCTCCTACGGCCTAGCTCGTAACGGGGTCGGCACTCGGGACATCCCCTCTCCGAACTCGCGGGCTTCGCCCGCTCTGAGTATCCGTCCGTTGAGGGGATGTCCCGAGTGCCAGCGCGACCAGGAGGAGGGGGTAGAACCAGACGATGTAGAGGTAGAACCAGTGCTGCACGGTGAGCTGTAGGCCGATGAGGAGGGCGGCGCCCAGGGCGGCGACTTGTGCGAGCTGCTTGCGCCTGGGGCGGAAAGCCAGGAATACGGAAAGGGCTCCCACGGCTGCGAGGATCGCGAGGCGCAGGGGCTCAAGCCCAGCTACCTGACCCCAGATGCTGAATGGCGAATCCCTCCCCGCCTGGTAATCGATCGTGCGGTCGTAGAAGGTGGAGAGACCAGGATCGATTGCAGGCCACAACAGCAGCACAAAGGCTGTTAGTGCGAAGGCAATCACGAACGTCACTCCCGCGGGTGGCGTCGTAGGGGGGACCGCCCCCGAGGACGCTTTAGCGACCGCAGGGGGCGGTGGGTCCCCTACGGCGACAGGACCCGCGGGCCAGCGCCGGTACGTCGCAAGCATCGGCACCAACACCGCCGGGGCAAACTTCGCCAGGACTGCAAGTGCAGCCATGAGGCCACGGGCTGCAGGGCGGACAAGAACCAGCAGCGTGCCGACCAGCAGCATCGCCACCAGGGTGTCGTTGGAGTTGGAGAGCAGCGCGAACGCTGTGTATGGGTAAGCCGCCCAGCCGAAGGCGAGCGTTGCCGCAAGCCTGTTGCCCTCTGGGCCGGGGCGCACGCGGCGACCGAGCAGGATCAGCAGCGCGAAGGTCGCGAGGTCGAAGGCGACCGCGGCGCCGTGGGCGGCGGGGAGGTCGTCCCAGCCGCCTGACCAGGGCCAGATCGCCTCGAAGGGGACGTAGGCGAGGTAGTTGACCGGGCCGTAGGTGTCTCCCTGGGAAACGTCCCCTGGAAAGTTGCCGTAGACCGATTCTCCGTGGGCTACCCGGTCGGCGCCGACCACACCCGCGTAGCCGACGTCGATCGCGCCCGAGTCGGCAACGTTGAGGCCGACCCGGAAACCGATCAGGAACAGCGCCGCGATGAGCAGCCACGTCGCCGGCCAGACCGGGCGAATGCCCTCGCCGCGACCGCGCAGGCCGAGCCACAGCGCCCGGCCGAAGAGGTAGGCGAGGGGGACGTACTGGAGCGGAACCGAGACGCCGACCTCGCCCCGGTTGAAGAAGAAGTGCGAGACCCCGAAGCCGAGCAGGAAGAGAAGGTCGAGGTTGGCGAGGCGGCGCAGGCGCCTCCAGTCGACCAACCCGAGGAGGAAAATCGCGCAGAGCGGCAGGAAGACGTAGGGCGCGTTGAGCTTGTGGCCGAAGGCGCCCGAGTAGCCGCGCGCCATCTTCCAGGCGACCTGGTACCCGGTCCAGGACTCGCGCACGAGGCCCGTTGCCGGGTCGACGATGACCAGCGCCACCTGGTCGCTGCCGGCGAACCAGGCGACCTCCCAGTTGCCGTCGACCTTGGCGGCGGTGTGCGCAAGGCCCCCGTTCTCCCTGCGCTCCTCCACCACCTTCGAGTCCTGGGCGGCGCGGCGGGCCGCTTCGGAGGCACCCACGTCCGCGCTTGCCGTCGCGGGAACGAAAAGAGCCGCGGCGGCCAGCGCCGCGGGGACCCACCTCATAGCCCGAAGTGATCCAGCACGACCGGCGCGACGTCGCGGAGAGTCCACTGGGCGCGTTCGGAGGCCTCCGCTGGGCCGCAGCCGACGAAGAGCAGCGGCCCGAGCGAGTCGCCGGCCAGCAGCGACCCGTGGCTGCCGCCGCCGGCGTGGGTGATGCCGCCCCAGTCCACAGCCTCGTAGCCCGGCGCCAACGAGAGCACGAAGTCCCCCGCGTGCGGGGCCGTTAGCGCGGACCAGATCCGGGCAAGGGCGTCGGGGTAGTCCCGGCTGAGCAACAGGCCGTCCTCGACCTTCGCCGCGATCGCGCCAAGGTCGCCCTCGAAGTCCCAGCGGCCGCCGCGTAGGTCAGCGACGGCATCGCCGGGGCCGAAGCGCAGCCCTGCCTCTCCGCGTTCGACCGTCGCCGTCGCTCCATCTGCGGGCGTCCCCGGCTCCTCTCGCACCAGCGGCCCGCCGTCCGCGGACTCGAGCCGGCAGACGAGGTCGACCCCTTCGAGCACGTTCAGCCTTGCCCGCACCGCCTCCGGGTCGGCCCGCTCTCCCGCGCCCGGGAGCAGGTAGACGTGGGCGGCGCGGCCGGTCGGGCTGACCGCCAGCTGGGCCTGGTCGGGCTCGGACTCCGACGGCCTCAACACCGACCACTCGCGCCCGAGCAGGTCCGCCAGCGGCAGGCCGCGGTGCACCGGCGTCTGCGCGTGGTCGGCGAGCAGGACGACCGCGTGGCCGGCGAGGAAGTCGTCGAGCCCGCCCCCGGCCTCGACCAGCTTCGCGAAGCAGTGGTCGGCCTTGGAGATCGACTCGACGCTCGCCTCCGGTCCGTGGCGGTGGGAGTAGTTGTCGTTGTCGGGCAGGGAGAAGAGCAGGAAGTCGAAGCCGTCGCTCCCCGCCAGCTCGGCGGCGCAGCAGGCCGAGTACCCATCCCGGGCGCCGGGGATCGAGGTCGATTTGCAGGGCACCTCGCTGCTCGCGTAGAGGTCGCCGTAGAAGAGCTCAGCGGGCCCCCAGGTGTGGTGGCGGAACTTCAGCTGCGTCGCGTCGACCGCTCGTCGCAGGAGTCCCTCGAGCGAGACCTGGTGGCGGTGGCGCCCACGGTAGATCAGGAACGGCGTACAGGCGGTGCGCACGCCGGCGTCGTCGAGCCGCTCGAACAGCGTCTCGGTGGTGGGATTGAGGTGCGCCAGGTTCATGTTGTAGACGAGGTCGTAGAGGACGCGGAAGATGCCGAACGCCCGGCTCGCCTCGAGCGAGGAGCCGTACTCGACGTAGCGGCGCTCGAGGCGGTGGTACCAGTCCATGCCGCTGATCCAGTGGCTGTCCGCACCCTGGCCGGTGACCATCTCGGCGCAGGCGACCGGGGTCACCGAGGGGAAGCTGGAGACGCAGTCCTCGATCAGGACGCCACGCTCGATCAGAGCGCCGAAGGTAGGGGCGCGTCCCTCGGCGACGGCGCGGAGCAGCATGTCCGTGCGCAACGAGTCGACGTAGGTGAGGACGAGCTTCTTGGCGGGCACCACCGCCAATCATCCTGAATCGCGAGAGGTGACTGAGGGCCTAGATGGTTGATTCCACGGCCGCGTGTGACTGGGGGCGCGCGTGGCCAAGCAGGTCAAGGACGCAGGGTGCAGCCTTTGGCGGCGCCAAAGGCAAGCCCGAGGACGCAGAGATGCGCAGCGCCGCGCGCGTCATCCAGGCGTGCGGGGCCGTGGAATCAACCATCTAGCGCAGGACGCGGAGCCCGGCGTGCTTGCGTTGGGCGCGGCGGCGGCGTGAGATGCCGAGCCAGGCGAGGGCGGCGATGACGAGCAGGACCGCCGGCTCGATCAGCAGCGTGATCGCGACGACGACGAGGGCGACGAGAGAGACCAGGAAGCCGAGCGCGCCGGAGCCGGTGCCCTCCCGGCGCCCGGCGCCGCTGACCACATCGCTGACGATCAGGCAGGCGAAGACGGCCCCGGCCATGCAGAACAGCGCTCCGGCGACGGTGCTGACGCCGGCGGTGCCTCCCAGCAGGGCGCCGGCGACCAGTCCGATCACCCCGGCCAGGATCGTCATCCGGCCGCGGGCCGAGCCGTGCGTGCCGGTGGTGCCGGCCAGCATCCCGATCGCGATGCCGATGCCGAGCTCCAGGCAGATTCCCGAGAAAGATCCCACGCGGGAAACCTAGCTCCCCGGGCGAGACGGCGCCAATTCGGCACACTGTCTCCATGCCAGAGCCGCCCCACCGGCGTCGCGCCCACGCCCGCAGCAGCGACCTGGAGCGGTATGCCGGCCTCTTCGCGGCGCGAACGCAGGTGATGCGCTCCTCGGCGATGCGCGACCTGATGGCGGTGACCGCGCGGCCGGAGGTGATCTCGCTCGCCGGCGGCCTTCCCGACACCTCGACCTTCCCGCCCCAGACCTTCGCCGCGCAGATGACGCGGATCGCCCAGGAGTCCGCCGCCGAGGCACTCCAGTACGGGCCCACCGAGGGATTCCGCGAGACCGTCGACTGCATCGTCGAGGTGATGGGAGCCGAGGGGATGCTTCCCGACCCCGAGGACGTGATCGTCACGACAGGCGGCCAGCAGGCGATTGACCTGATCTGCAAGACGCTGGTCGATCCCGGCGACGCGGTGATCTGCGAGGCGCCCACCTACCCCGGCGCGATCCCGGTCTTCTGCAGCTACGAGGCCGACACGATCCAGGTCGAGTGCGACGCGGAGGGGATGCGGATCGACGAGCTGGAGGCGGTGCTCGAGCGACTCGACGGCGAAGGGCGACGGCCGAAGTTCGTCTACTCGGTGCCTACCTTCCAGAACCCCGCCGGCGTGACGATGTCGCTGGAACGGCGTCGGCGGCTGGTCGAGCTGGCACGCTCGCGGGAGCTGCTCGTGGTCGAGGACAACCCCTACGGCCTGCTCCGCTTCGACGGCGAGGCCATGCCGACGCTCTACCAGCTCGACGGCGGCGACTTCGTCGTCTACATCGGCACCTTCTCGAAGATCCTTTCGCCCGGCATCCGCCTCGGCTGGGCGGTCGCCCCGCCACCGGTGATGGACAAGGTCGTGCTCGGCAAGCAGGCCGCCGACCTCTGCACCTCGACCCTGACCCAGTACTTCGTTCGCGAGTACTTCCGCGACGGGAACTGGCGCGAGTACGTCGAGAGCCTGGCCGGGATCTACCGCTCCCGCCGCGACGCGATGGTCGACGCGCTTGGCCGTCACTTCCCGCCCCAGGCGACCTGGACCGAGCCCGACGGCGGCCTGTTCATCTGGGCGACCCTGCCCCCCTACATCGACACCAGCGATCTCCTGGCAAAGGCGTTGCGCGAGGACGTCGCCTTCGTTCCCGGCCAGGCCGCCTACGTCGACGGCAGCGGGCACAACTCGATGCGGCTCAACTTCTCCGCCGGGAGCGAGGACGAGATCCGCGAGGGCATCCGCCGCATCGGCAAGGTGCTCGGCGAGCAGATCGAGCTGTACGGCGCCCTCACCGGCGAGCGGCCGACTGCTCCCCAGCCTAGGCAGGGGGCGGACGAGTCGGAGTCGGAGAACGTCGTCCCGTTTCGCAAAGCCGGCGAGGGAAGCGCGTGAAGGTCGCGGTCCTCAAAGGCGGGCGGTCGCTGGAGCGGAGCGTCTCGCTGCGCTCCGGAGCCCGGGTCGAAGACGCGCTTGGCCGGCTCGGCCACGAGGTGCTCGCGCTGGAGGCGGGCGGCGATCTGGCCAAGCTGCTGAGCGCCGGGCGACCCGACGTCGCCTTCGTTGCCATGCACGGAATGGGCGGAGAGGACGGCACCGCCCAGGAGCTGCTGGAGATCCTCGGCATTCCCTTCACGGGACCGGGCGTCGCCGCCTGCGTGCGCTGCATCGACAAGGTCCTGACCAAGCACGAGCTGCGTGCGGCGGGCATCCCAACCCCCGACTGGTTCGCGTTCAACGAGACCGCGTTTCGCGAGCTCGGCGCCGCCGATGCCCTCGGGAGCCTGGAGGAGCGGCTCGGCTTTCCGCTCGTGATCAAGCCCAGTCGCGGCGGGTCGGCCCTGGGAGTGAAGTTCGCCGAGAGCGGTGCCGACGTTCCCGGCGCCCTCGTCTCCGCCTTCAGCTACGACGAGCGAGTGCTGCTGGAGCGCTTCGTCAGCGGTCGCGAGTTGGCGGTCAGCGTGCTCGGCGGCGATGCCCTGCCGGTGGTCGAGGCGATCCCTCGGCCCGGCCACAGCTACGACTTCGAAGCGCGCTACGAGATCGGCCGCACCTCCTTCGTCTGCCCGGCGCAGCTCAGCGAGACCGAGACGGCGGCCGTGACCGAGGCGGCGCTGGGCGCCTACGAGACCCTCGGCTGCGCCGGCTTCTCCCGCGTCGACCTGATCCTCGGTGAGGACGGCCCCCAGGTGCTCGAGGTCAACGCCATCCCCGGCCTCACCGACACCAGCCTCCTCCCCCAGGCCGCCGAGGCGGCCGGCATGTCCTTCGAGCAGCTGGTGGAGCGGATTTTGGAGCTCGCGCTGGCTCCGGCGAGCGTCTAGGAGTCCTCGCCCTTGGCGAAGTCATCGGGCGTGACCTCGTCGAGGAACTCTTTGAACTTGTCGACGACCTCCTCGGTGTCCTCGACGTCGTGCTCGAACTCGATCGCCGACTCCTCGATCACGTCCTCGTCGGCGAAGATCGGCGCCGAGACGCGGACGGCGAGGGCGAGGGCATCGGAGGGTCGCGAGTCGATCTCCATCTCCGACCCGTTGACCGAGACCGTGATCGAGGCGTAGAAGGTGTTGTCGCGCAGTTCGGTCACAGAGACCCGCTCGCATTTGGCGTCGAGCTGGTCGAGCAGGTCGGAGAGCAGGTCGTGGGTCATCGGGCGCGGGGTCGAGGCACCCTGGAGCTTCATCAGAATCGCCGCGGCCTCGGGATGGCCGATCCAGATCGGCAGGAACTTGTTGCCGTCGACCGTCTTCAGCAAGACGATCGGCTGCTTGCCGACCATGTCGAAGCTGACGCCGTAGATCTGCATCTGCTGCACGAGTGGGCGATCCTGGATTCGAACCAGGGACCTCGTCCTTATCAGAGACGCGCTCTAACCAACTGAGCTAATCGCCCGGAGCCAAGCCGAAGGATAGCGGGGTAATCGAGGCCTAACGGCGGGGCCTCAGCGACCGTTGCGGGCGAGGGCGCGGGCGAGTGCCAGGGCCTCGTCGAGGTCGCCGAAACGGATCTCGACCGCGACCCCCCCGCCCTTCGGTCGCACCCGGACCTCGTGGCCGAACGCCGACTCGAGCTCGTCGGCCGCGTCGCGGATCGCCGCCGCCTCCTCGACCGACAGCGCTACGGCGGAGCCGCTCTTCCCTCTCTTTGGCTGGCCAGCCAGCTTGGCCCGATTCTCGGTTTCGCGGACCGACCAGCCGCCGCGGGCGGCGTCGCGGGCGAGCTTGCGACGCACGTCGTTCCCCTCGGCCGCGAGGAGGGCCTTGCCATGACCTTCGCTCAGCTCCCCCGACTCGAGCAGGTCGAGCGCCTCGTCGGGCAGGTCGAGCAGGCGGATCAGGTTGGAGACGGCGGGGCGGCTGCGCCCGACACGGCGAGCCAGCTCCTCCTTGGAGAGGCCGAGGTCGTCGATCAGGGCGGCGCAGGCGCGCGCCTCGTCCACCGGGTTGAGATCCTCGCGGACCATGTTCTCGATCAGGGCCACCTGGAGTCGCTCGGCCAGCTCCTGGTCGCGGACGACCGCGGGAACCTTGTCCAGGCCCGCGGCCTGCGCGGCGCGCCAGCGGCGCTCGCCGGCGATCAGCTCGTAGCTACCGTCGGGGAGGGGGCGGACGAGCAGCGGCTGGACGACCCCGTTGGCCTCGATCGAGGAGGAGAGCCCGGCAAGCGCCTCGGGGTCGATCTTCGTCCGCGGCTGGTTCGGGTTCGGCTTGATCAGCTCGACCGGCAGCTCGCGCAGCTCGCCGGCATTCTCGGCCGTCACCTCCGGGAGGATCGCGGCCAGGCCGCTCCCGAGGCCACGGCGGGCCGGCTTAGCCACGGGCCGCCAGCTCCCCGGCGAGGGCGCGGTAGGCGTCGGAGCCGCGAGAACGGGGCGAGTGCTCGGTCACGGGCAGACCATAGCTCGGAGCCTCGGCGACCCTGACGCTTCGCGGGATGACCGTTTCGAAGACCATTTCGGGAAAGTGCTGGCGCAGTTCCCGCTCCACGTCCTGCGCCAGGCGGGTGCGCTCGTCGTGCATGGTGACCAGGAGGCCCGACACCTCCAGGCGCGGGTTGAGCTCGCGCCTGATCGTCGCCAGGGTGTCGAGGAACTGGACGAGGCCCTCGAGCGCCAGGTACTCGGCCTGGACCGGGACCACGACCCGGTCGGCGGCGGTGAGCGCGTTGACGCTGACCGGTCCCAGCGAGGGCGGACAGTCGAGCAGCGTGTAGGTGAAGCGCTCGCGCACTGGGCCGAGCCGCTCGCGCAAGCGCGTCTCGGAGCCCTCGATCCGCGGCAGCTCGACGGCGGCGCCGGCGAGGTCGCGGTTGGCCGGGACCAGCCAGAGGTTGTCCGGGCCGGCGGGGCGGGCGGCCTCGGCGACCGAGACCTCGCCGATCAGGCAGTCGTAGGAGGAGGGGTGCATGTCGCGCTCGCCGCCCAGCGCGACGGTTGCGTTGCACTGCGGATCAAGGTCGACGAGCAGGGTCTGGGACCCCCCTGCGGCAAGGCAGGCGGCGACGTTGACCGCGGTCGTCGTCTTGCCGACGCCGCCCTTCTGGTTCGAGATCGCGTAGACGACGCCCATGGCGAAAGGAGACTAGTTCGCCCGGGGTCGGGGGGCTGTTCCAAAGATCCCCAAACACCGCCTTCGGCGGTGTTGATCTCGTGCCGCTCCGCGGCTGAGAACCACTTTGCAGAGCCGCTTCGCGAGGGACTTTGGAACAGCCCCCCGACCCCTAGCCAAGTGGGCGCTTCTTCGCCATGCCCGCGCGACGCGGCAGCTTTTTGGGTGTGGGAGCGGACTTGCGGATGACGTGGAGGTGGCGGTGTTCGCTGCCGGCGAAGGGACCGACATGGAGGATCTGCTCGGGGCGCATGGCCAGCTCATCGGCGGCGTGGGAGAGCTGTGCCTCCTCATCGGGGTCGCGCCTGCCCTTCCAGGCGACGAGGACGCCGTTCTCCTCGAGCAGGGGCGAGGCCAGCTCGGCCAGGGTGGAGAGCCTGCCCACCGCGCGGGCCGTGACCGCCGCGTAGGCCTCTCGCCCCTCGGTCTGCGCCAGCTCCTCCGAGCGGACGTTCAGAACCCGGGCGTTGCCGATTCCCCCGGCGTCGATCGCGCGCTGGATGAACTCGCACTTGCGACCGACGGACTCGACCAGGTCGAGCTGCGAAGAGGGCAGGGCTACCGCCAGCACCAGCCCTGGAAACCCTGCTCCAGAGCCAATATCGGCGATTTTCGGGGCGTCGCGAAGGTCGGATATCTCGAGACCGGTGAGACTGTCGGCGACGTGGACCCTCCAGGCTCGGCCGGGCTCGGTGACCGAACTGACCGACGCCCGCTCCTCGGCAAGCAGGCGGAGCACGGTCTCCAGCGCAGCTCGCGCCGCAGGGTTGAGCTGCGTCGTCGGGTCCGGGCTCACTCGGTGACGAGCGGTGCAACCACGACGCAGCGGTGGGGGTCGTCGCCTTCGCTGTAGGTCTCGACGCCGGAGCGGTCCTTGAGGTGCTCGTGGATGACCCGCCGCTCCTGCGCGCTCATCGGATCCATCTCCACCGAGTGGCCGTCGTTCAGGGCCTGCTCCGCCGCTCGGTCCGCGCGCGCCGTCAGCGTCTCCCGGCGCCGCTCCCGGTAGCCGGCCGCGTCGATCACGACCCGTTTGCGGTCCCGGAGGCCGCGGAACGCGGCCTGGTAGGCGAGCAGCTGGAGCGCGTCGATCGTCTGCCCCCGTTTGCCGATCAGCAACCCGTAGTCGTCGTCTCCCTCGACCGAGGCCGTGATCCGGTCATCGTCCTCGACGATCTCGACGTCGCCGTCCAAGTCCAGCTCGTCCAGGACGCCCTCGACGAGCTCCCGAACACGCTCTGCCGGCTCCGCAGGCCAGTCTGCGATCTCACCCATGGGGTCAGTCTATTTGGCGGGGCGGTTCTGGCGCGGCGGGTCCTGGGTGGTGGGATGCCCCTCGCCCGGACAAGTGCCGAGCTAATTAGCTCGGCACTTTGAGTATCCGCCCGTTCGAGGGGCATCCCACCACCCACCAGCCGGGTTCAAAGAAGCTCGCTAAGAGGCAGTCCCTGATTCCGGCGGGCTTGGCGAGTGCGCTGCGGAACTGAGCTTTCGGGCTGGAGCTCGGCCAGGGCTGGGACGAGAAAGCTTGGGGTGCCTGCAAAGGCCGGCGGGGAGGGGTTTGGGGACCCTCGCGAAGCGGCCCCTGCTAGGTGATCATGGGCCGCGAAGCGGCACCAGGTTGCACCGCCGCCAGGCGGTGCAATGGGGTCCCCAAACCCCTCCCCGCCGGCCTGACTACCGTCTCTTCTTCTTTTTCCTAGGCGACGGAGGTGGTGGTTTGGCCGCCTGAATCTCCGCTGGCGTAGCCACCTGGGGTGCCGGGATCAGCTTCTGGATCGTGTACTGCTGGCCGATCGTCCAGACGTTGGTGGTGATCCAGTAGAGGACGAGGCCGGCCGGGAAGTTGATTACGAAGGGGACGAAGATCAGCGGCAGGACGAACATCATCACCCGCTGGCTTTTGTCGGCCGTGACCGCCATGACCATCCCGGAGATCAACTGCGTGCCGACGTAGAGGATGAGCAGGGCGATCAGTTCGCCGCCGACGGCCTTGGCCGTCAGGTCGCTGATGAAGAGGAAGGAGGCTTCCGAACCGCACTCGCCGGCCTTGCACCCGATGTCATCCGGGAGCTCGTTCTGCAGCAGGTAGAAGAGGGTGATGAAGACCGGCAGCTGCGCCAGCAGCGGGATGCAGGAGGCAAAGGGGTTGACTTTGTTCTCCTGGTAGAAGCGCATCATCTCCTGCTGCATGCGCTGGCGGTCGTTTTTGTATTTCGCCTGGATCTCCTTGATCTGCGGCTGCAGCGCCTGCAGGGCGCGCATCCCTTTCAGCTGTTTGTAGGTCAGCGGGATCAGCAGCGTCCGCGTCACGATCGTCAGCGCGATGATCGCGCCGCCCCAGCTGAGGCCGACGCTGTCGTGGAAGAACTTGAGGACTTCGTTGGCGATGTCGATCAGCGGCTGGAGGATGTTCGCCGGGATCATGTGTGCACCTCACCGTGGTGGGTGGCGGGGTCGACCGGGCCGACTCGCAGCGTGAAGCGCTCGGGAAGTGGGTCGAAGCCGCCGTGGCTGAAGGGATTGCAGCGCAGAATGCGCCAGGTACCGAGGAGGGCGCCGCGCAGGACGCCGAATCGCTGCACGGCTTCGGCGGTGTATGCGGAACAGGTCGGCTCGTAGCGACAGCGGCGCGGGATCGCGGGGGAGATCCAGCGTTGGTAGGCGGCGATCAGGGCTAGGAGCGGCCGTTTCACGTGGAACGCTTTCCCTTGCCACCGGCCAGCGCCTCTTCGAGGCTCCCCCGCACTCCCGCGGCCCCGTCGCGCTCGACCAGGTCGCCGATCTCGGGCCGGGCAACCAAGACGAAATCGTGGCCGGCGGGGAGCTGGTCGGACAGGCCCCAGAAAGCCTCGCGCATGACCCGCTTGACCCGGTTGCGGTCAACGGCGCCGCCGACCTTGCGGCTCACCGAGACACCGAGCCTCACTTCGTCGGCCTCTTCGCTCTTACGGGGGAACCTGTAGAGGACGAGGTAGCGGGTCGCATGTGATGATCCGTCGCGGTAGACGCGGTCGAACTCGCCGCTGCGGGAAAGCCGGCGGCGTCTTGGTGCCGCCATCTAGGGGGTGAGGCGCTTCCGGCCTTTGCGGCGGCGGCGCTTGAGAATCGCCCGGCCGCCCCGGGTGCTCATACGCGCCCGGAACCCGTGGGTCTTCGCCCGCTTCCGCTTCTTCGGCTGATAAGTCCGCTTCATCGGCCGTCGCAGTATACGGATCGCTTTTCAACCTGCGTGCCGGGGGCGGCGCAGGCTTTCTTCGGGATTTGCGGGCGGGCCGATTTCGCAGCTCGCGGCCGTCGCTATGGTCGGCCGCTGGTGGACGATTGCGCGGCGAAATCCGAGCTTGACCGTACCTGGGAGGAAATCCGGGAGCGCCTGCGCGCGTCTGTGCCGCCGTCCACTTTCCAGCTCTGGCTCGAGCCTGTGGAGGTCTCGAGCGCACGAGCTGGGGTCCTCTACCTCTCGGCTCCGGACAGCATCCGGACCTGGACCGAACGGCGCTACACCGGCCTGATCCGTGAGGCGCTGAGGGCCAGCGAGTCCGACCTGGCCGATGTCAGCTTCACCGGGAGCGACACCGAGGGGGCCGGTCCTCGCCCCGATCTCGATCTCAACGTCAACTACACCTTCGACCGGTTCGTGATCGGCGAGGGCAACCGCGTCGCCCACGCCGCGGCCCTCGCCGTCGCGGAGGCGCCGTCGGAGGCCTACAACCCGCTCTTCCTCCACGGCCCACCGGGCCTCGGCAAGACGCATCTCCTGGTGGCGATCGCCAACTACCTCTCAGCTTCGGCGCCCACCCTCGGGATCCGCTACACCACCGCCGAGCGCTTCACCAACGAGTTCGTCGCCGCGCTGCGCACACAGGGCGCTGAGGAGTTCAAGCGTCGGTATCGAGATCTCGACGTGCTGCTCGTCGATGACGTCCAGTTCCTCGAGGGCAAGCGCCACACCGAGGACGAGTTCTTCCACACCTTCAACGCGCTCTACGAGGGCGGCAGCCAGATAGTTCTCTCCGCGGACCGCATCCCGAGCGAGCTCTCGACCCTCGAGACGCGCCTGCGCGATCGTTTCGAGTGGGGGCTGACGGTCGCCGTCGAGCCTCCCAACCTGGCGACGCGCCTCACCGTCCTGCGCCGTCTCGTTCGCGAGGCCGGAATCGACACCGAGGGCGACGTCCTGACCGAGCTTGCGCAGCGGATCGACGCCAACGTGCGCCAGCTCCACGGGGCGCTCACCCGCGTGATCGCCCACGCCTCGCTCACCGCGAAGCCGGTCAGCACCGAGCTCGTCGACGCCGTGATCCCGAAGGTTTCGCGTCCGCGGGAAACCAACCCGGTCGAGGAGATCCAGCACCGCGTGTCGGCTGCCTTCGGCATCTCGCGTGCCGAGCTCGTCGGCTCCACGCGTGCCGCCACCCCCCTGCGCGCCCGCCAGGTCGCGATCTACCTCACCCGTGAGCTGACTGACCTCTCGCTTCCTCAGATCGGCCGGCTCTACGGCGGACGAGATCACTCGACCGTGCTCAACTCGATCCGCCGGATCGAAGCTCGATGCGGCGAGGACACCCAGCTCGCCACCCGGGTCGAGCAGCTCCGCTCCGCAATCCACAACGGCTCCACAGGCTCTGCCTGACAGCCGACGCCGGTGTAAGAATCAGTGCCCTTCCACAGAGCAGCCCACAACCCGCGAAGCCATTGCCGGAGCGGCATGGCCCTCGCTCCCGCGCTTTTCAACAAGCCCTAATCCAACTCAAGAAGGCATTCACCACTTGAAGCTGACAACCAAACGCGATGAGCTGGTCGCAAAGCTCTCAGTCGTCTCCCGCGCCGTTTCCACGCGCGCCGCAACCCAGTCGCTTTCGGGAATCCTGGTCGGTGTCGAGGAGGGCCGCGTCAGCCTCTGCGCAACCGATCTCGAGATGGGACTGAAGACCGATTTGGCGGCGGAGGCGGACGGCACCGGCTCGATTCTCCTTCCCGGCCGACTCCTCGCCGAGCTCGCGCGTTCCCTCGGCGACCCAACGGTGGAGATCGAACTGCGCGAGTCCGAGCGCGACGTCGAGATTCGCAGCGGCGGCTCCAGCTTCCACCTGCGGACCCTCCCCAGCGAGGATTTCCCCAAGCTGCCGGACGAGGAGGGCGAGCCCTTGACGATTCCGGCGGCGGCGCTGGCGGCTGCCGTCGACCTCGTCGCCGGCGCCGCGTCCCGCGACGACATGCGGCCGGTGCTGACGGGGGTCCTGGTCAGCGCCAGCGGCTCCGAGATGACCATGGTCGCGACCGACTCCTACCGGCTCGCGGTCAAGCGCACCGAGCTCGAGCAGGAGATCGGCGGCGAGCTGCAGGCCAACATCCCCGCCCGCGCGCTGCGCGAGCTCGGCCGTATCGTCTCCAGCGACGGCGTCGGGACGGTCTCGGTGGCCCTTCTCCGCAACCAGGCCGTCTTCAAGGCAGGGGAGATCCTCCTCAACACGAGGCTGATCGACGGCCAGTTCCCCAACTTTCGACAGCTCCTGCCGGAGTCCTACGAGCACGACGTCAGATTGCCGCGACCAGAGCTGCTCGACGTGATCCGCCGCGTCAGTCAGCTCGCCCAGCGCAACGCTCCGCTGAGACTGTCGTTCTCCCCGGGCGAGCTGACCGTGGCAGCCTCGACCCCGGACGTCGGCGATGCCGAAGAGACGATGCCGGCGGCGTTCGAGGGCGAGCAGCTGGAGATCGGCTTCAACCCCGACTTCCTGCGCGAGGGCATCGAAAGCGTCGAGGGCGACGAGGTGATGCTGCGCCTGATCTCACCGCTGCGGCCGGGACTGCTTCAGCCGGTCGACAACGAAGACTTCCGCTACCTGGTGATGCCGATCCGCCTCAACGTCTGAGGTTGGCCGGGTGCTGGTCACGGCCGTCGAAGCGAGGCCACTGAGGAGCCTGGCACAGGCCCGGGTCGAGCTCGGCCCGGGAATCGTCAGCCTCGTCGGTCCCAACGGGATCGGCAAGACGAACCTGCTCGAGGCGCTCTACTTCGCCCTCACCGGCCGTTCCTTCCGAACCGGCGACCGGCGCGACCTGATCCCGTTCGGCGAGTCCTTCGGCCGTGCCGAAGCGACGGTGCGCGACGACGACGGCATCGAGCGGCGGCTCCTCGCCTCGGTGAGCCGTGCCGAGGGTCGCCGGCACCTGCTCGACGGCAACGCCGCCGACCCGGCCACGATTTCCCACAGCCGTCCTCCCGTAGCCGTCTTCGCTCCCGACCGACTCGCTCTGATCAAGGGCCCGCCGGCGGAACGCCGGGCTCACCTCGACGGCTTCATCGCCGCCCGCTGGCCCGCCCGTGCCGACCTGCGCAAGCGATTCGGACAGGTGCTCGCGCAGCGTAACGCCCTTGTTGGCCGTATCGCCTCGGGCCGCGGAACGCCCGGTGACCTCGACGTCTGGGACGAGACGATGGCGGCAGCGGCAGCGGCGCTGGTGGCCGCCCGTGCCGCGGCGGTCTCCGAGCTGGCCGAGCCTTTCGCGAGCGCGGCGGAGGAGCTCGGCGTGGAGGGTGCGGCGACGATCGAGTACGCACCTCGTGCCGCGGGGTCGGCCGAGGAGGTCCGCACCGGCCTGGCCGAGCGCCGCGAGGCCGACATCCGCCTCGGCCGCAGTTCCTGGGGCCCTCACCTGGACGAGCTGAAGATCGAGCGCGATGGCCGCTCGCTGCGCCGCTACGGCTCGCAGGGCCAGCAACGAGCTGCGTTTCTCGCCCTTCTGTTTGCCGAGCGCGACGCGCTCCTCCAGGCCCGCCGCGTCGTGCCGCTGCTGTTGCTCGACGACGTCATGAGCGAGCTGGATCCGGGACGCCGGGAGCGCCTGGTCGAGCGGCTCGCGACCGGTGGACAGGCCCTGATCACCGCGGCGTCGATGGACTCCCTGCCGGACCGGGCAAGCGGATCCGTCGTGCGAATGCCGCTCCTCGTCAGCGAGGCCGCGGCAGCATGAGCCGGCGCAGAGCGCCGCGTCCGGCCGCGACGGCGCTGCGCGCCGCGCTCGGTAGGGCAGCGCCGAAGACGCCGCTCGCTGCGCTCCAGGTCGCCTGGGCGGAGACCGTGGGGGAGCAGATCGCCGCTGTCGCCAGCCCTGTCTCCGAGCGTGCGGGGGAGGCCGTGGTGAGCTGCTCGGATTCCGTCTGGGCGCAGGAGTTGGATTTGATGCAAGGGCAGCTCTTGGAGCGCCTCGAGGAGCGCCTCGGAGAGCAGGCGCCCCGGAGTTTGCGGTTCCGTGTGGAAGATGACCGAAAGTAATTTAAATTATGGCGATTTGCAGGGCTTTTGGCTCGGTACGGCCGACCCTCGAGGGGCCCGAACTGGTATCCTTATGTCTACTTGCGTTTCTGCCCTGACCCTGTGCGGCACGCGTCCACGGAGTCGGGGTTTTCTATGAGAGCGGGAAGGGACTAATTGCCTGACACGACGAAGACGCCTGGGCCTGAAAAAGGCGGCTCGGGTTCCTATGGCGCCCAGGACATCACAGTCCTCGAGGGCTTGGAGGCGGTCCGCAAGCGGCCTGGCATGTACATCGGCTCGACCGGGCCGCGCGGCCTTCACCACCTGGTCTACGAGGTCGTCGACAACTCGGTTGACGAGGCGATCGCCGGCCACTGCGACAGCGTCCGCGTCGTCCTCCACCCCGACAACAGTTGCACCGTCACCGACGACGGGCGCGGGATCCCGGTCGAAATGCACGCCAAGGAGAAACGGCCGGCCGCCGAGGTGGTGCTGACCACGCTGCACGCCGGCGGCAAGTTCGGCGACGGCGGCGGCTACAAGGTTTCCGGCGGCCTGCACGGTGTCGGCGTCTCGGTCGTAAACGCACTCTCCGAGCAGCTGCATCTGGAGATCAGCCGCGACGGTGCAGTCTGGTCCCAGGACTACGAGCGGGGTAAGCCGCAGGCCGAGCTTGCCAAGGGCAGCGCGACCGACTCGACCGGCACCTCGATCACCTTCCTTCCCGACGCCGAGATCTTCGACGAGCTCGAGTTCGACTACGCGACCCTCGCAGAGCGGTTGCGCGAGACCGCCTTCCTCACCCGCGGTCTCAAGATCGAGTTGGTCGACGAGCGCGCCGCGGGCCAGAGCGACAGCTTTCACTACGAGGGCGGCATCGTCGACTTCGTCGCCCACCTCAACGAGAACAAGGACGCCCTGCACCGCAAGACCGTCTTCTTCGAGGGTGAGACCGAGGACGGCCACGTCGAGGTGGCGATGCAGTGGAACTCCTCCTACCAGGAGTCGGTCTTCAGCTTCGCCAACAACATCAACACCCACGAGGGCGGCTCCCACCTCTCCGGCTTCCGCTCCGCGCTGACCCGCACGCTCAACGCCTACGCCCGCGGGAAAGGCCTGCTCAAAGAGAAAGACGAGAACCTCACCGGCGACGACGTTCGCGAGGGACTTACCGCGGTGATCTCGGTCAAGCTCCAGGATCCCCAGTTCGAGGGTCAGACCAAGACCAAGCTCGGCAACCCCCCGATCGAGGGCCTGGTCAAGGAGACGGTGAACCGCAAGCTCGGCGAGTTCTTCGAGGAGAACCCCGGCGAGGCGAAACGGATCGTCGGCAAGGCGGTCGACGCGGCCCGGGCGCGCCAGGCGGCCCGCAAGGCCCGCGACCTGACCCGCCGTAAGTCGGCGCTGGAGAACTCGACCCTGCCGGGCAAGCTGGCCGACTGCACCGTCCGCGACCCGGCCCTGGCCGAGCTGTTCATCGTCGAGGGCGATTCCGCCGGCGGCTCGGCGAAGCAGGGCCGCGATCGCAACACCCAGGCGGTCCTGCCGCTGCGCGGCAAGATCATCAACGTCGAGAAGGCGCGGATCGACAAGGTCCTCTCCAATCAGGAGATCCAGGCGTTGATCACGGCCGTGGGCACCGGCATCCGCGAGGAGTTCGACGTCAAAGACGCCCGCTACCACAAGGTCGTGCTGATGACCGACGCCGACGTGGACGGCGCCCACATCCGCACCCTGGTGCTCACCTTCCTCTACCGCGAGATGCCGGAGCTGATCGAGGCCGGCTACGTCTACATCGCCAAGCCGCCGCTCTACAAGCTGAAGAACGGCAAGCAGGAGACCTACGTCGAGAAGGAGTCCGAGCTGGAGGAGCTGCTGCTGCGGGACAAGCTCGAGCAGATGGCGGTGTCCGACGCCGAGGGCACCTCGCACAAGCTGACCACGACCCGCTGGCAGCGTTTCAACCGGCGCCTCAGGGAGCATGAGGGGTGGGCCGACTCGCTGCAGGCCGAGTATGGCCACGAGCTGGTGCGCTTCCTCGGCGAGTCGGAAATCCTCGACCGGGGGGTGACCACGCTGGCGGACGCCAAGGAGGTTCTGAACGGCGAGGCCGGCGAGGACGAGCCGTTCGACACCGAGATCGTCTCCGAATCGGGCGACGGGGTCCTGGTCAGCGCTATTCACCGGCGCGACGGGCTGGCAAAGACATTCGAGCTCTCCTCGCCACTGTTCGAGTCGCATGACTACCGCCGCCTGGTGGCCTCGCACGCCGACCTGCTCAGCCAGGTCGGCCGCCCGCCGTTCAAGCTTGCCCTCGATCAGAAAGCAAAGACTGCGGAGTCATTCGCCGGGTTGCGGCGGATGGTGATGGAGCTGGCCCGCCACGGTGTGACGATGCAGCGCTTCAAGGGCCTGGGCGAGATGAACGCCGACCAGCTGCGCGAAACGACGATGGATCCGTCGAGCCGCACCTTGGAGCGGGTGCGGATCGACGACGCGGCGCTGGCGGAGAAGATCTTCGCCGACCTGATGGGCGACAAGGTCGAGCCGCGCAAGGCCTTCATCGAAAGGCATGCCAAGGAGGTCAGGTTCCTTGACGTCTAACGATCGGCGGGTGAGCTGATGGAGGGCATGGACGCGCTCAGCGGCGGCCGGATAGAGGAGCGCGAGCTGACCAGCGAGATGCGCTCGTCGTATCTCGACTACGCGATGAGCGTGATCGTCGGCCGTGCCCTGCCCGATGTCCGCGACGGCCTGAAGCCAGTTCACCGGCGGGTCCTCTACGCGATGCACGACCTCGCCCTGCAGCCGAACCGGCCCTACCGAAAGTCGGCCACGATCGTCGGCGAGGTGATGGGCAAGTACCACCCGCATGGCGACAGCGCGATCTACGACACCCTCGCCCGCATGGCGCAGGACTTCTCACTGCGCTACATGCTCGTCGACGGCCAGGGCAACTTCGGCTCGATCGACGACGACCCACCCGCGGCGATGAGGTACACCGAGGCGCGCCTGGCAAGACTCTCCACCGAGCTACTGCGCGACATCGAGGCCGACACGGTCGAGTGGGGGCCCAACTACGACGAATCCCTTCGGGAGCCACTGGTGTTGCCTGCGCGCTTCCCGAATCTTCTGGTCAACGGGTCCTCCGGGATCGCCGTTGGGATGGCGACCAACATCCCGCCACACAACCTCAGCGAGACGATCGGGGCGGTCAAGGCCTACATCGCCAACCCCGGGATCGACCTGGCCGGGTTGATGGAGCACGTCAAGGGACCGGATTTCCCCGGTGGCGGGATCATGAGTGCGGAAGGAATCGCGGACGCATACGCCTCCGGTCGCGCCTCGGTGCGGATCCGCGCTCGTGCGCACGTCGAGCCGCTAAAGGGGGGCCGCGACGCGATTGTCGTCACCGAGCTGCCCTTCATGGTCAAGAAGCTGGGCGACGGCGGGCTGGTGACAAAGATCGCCGATCTGGTCAGGGACAAGAAGATCACCGGCATCTCCGACCTGCGCGACGAGTCGGACAAGTCCGGGATGCGCCTGGTGATCGAGACCAAGCGCGGCGGCGACCCGCCGGAGGTCGTGCTCAATCAGCTCTACAAGCGCACCCCGATGCAGAGCACCTTTGGCATCAACATGGTTGCCCTCGTAGACGGAGTGCCGAAACCGCTCGGGCTGAAGGAGATCATCGAGCACTACGTCAGTCACCAGCGAGAGGTGGTAATCCGCCGCACCCAGTACGAGCTGCGCCGTGCCGAGGCTCGCGCCCACATCCTCGAGGGGCTGCTGATAGCGCTCGACAACCTCGACGCGGTGATCGAGCTGATCCGCGGCTCGGCCGACACCGAGGCGGCGAAGGCCGGCCTGGTCAGCCGCTTCGAGCTCTCCGAGGAGCAGGCGCAGGCGATTCTCGACATGCGCCTCGCCCGCCTCACCGCGCTGGAGTCCGACAAGCTTCGCGAGGAGCACGAAGAGCTCTCCAGGCGCATCGCCGAGCTGCGCTCGATCCTCGGCGATCCCGCGCGGATCGACGCGGTGGTCGTCGAGGAGCTCGACGAGGTCGACCAGCGCTACGGCGACGAGCGCCGCACCGAAGTGACCCACTTCGAGGGCGACATGAACATCGAGGACATGATCGCCGACCAGCAGATGGTGATCTCGATCACCCACTCCGGCTACGCCAAGCGCCTGCCGCTGGCCACCTACCGCCAGCAGCACCGCGGCGGCCGCGGGGTGATGGGGATGGACATGAAGGACGACGACTACATCGAGCACCTGCACATCTGCTCGACACACGACTTCCTGCTCTTCTTCACCAACCGGGGCAAGGTCTACCGGCTCAAGGTCTACGAGCTGCCGGAGGGAGCGCGAACGGCCAAAGGCCGCGCCTTGGTCAACGTGCTGCCGCTCCGCGACGGCGAGAAGGTGACGGCCGTGATCCCGACCCGCGACTTCAGCGAGAAAAAGTACCTGGTCTTCGCCACCGCCCAGGGCCTGGTCAAGAAGACCGAGTTCAAGGCCTACAACACGCCGATCCGCGCCGACGGGATCATCGCGATCAAGATCCGCGACGGCGACGAGCTGGTCCAGGTGCGCTTGACCTCGGGCGACGACGACATCCTGCTGGTCTCCAAGTCGGGCCACGCCTCGCGCTTCTCCGAGGCGGCCGTGAGGCCTATGGGCCGCGACACGAGCGGCGTCAAGGGCATGAACGTCTCGGCCAAGGTCAACGGCAAAGCCAACCGGGTCCTGGCGATGGACGTCGCCCGCGACGACTCGGAGCTCTTCGTCGTCACCGAGAACGGCTACGGCAAGCGGACCTCGGTCTCCGAGTACCCGGTCAAGGGCCGCGGGACCAAAGGCGTGCTGACCGCGAAGCTGACCGCGAAGAAGGGCGGCCTCGCCGGCGCCCTGATCGTCCGCGAGCACCAGGACCTGCTCTTCATCTCCCAGAACGGCATGGTCCAGCGCACCCCCGCCGGTGGCATCTCCCAGATGGGCCGCCCGACCCAGGGCGTGAAAGTGATGAACATGAAGGACGACGACTCCGTCTCAGCGGTCGCCTTGGTGGTTGACGACGACTCCGATGCCGAGGAGCCGGACGGGCAGGAGCAGTTGCCGGAGTAAGCAGATGGCTGAGGGGGTTGGGGTGCCCTTCCCAAAACGCGCGGCAGGAGCCGCGCTTGAGTGTTTTGGGAAGGGCACCCCAACCCCCTTCTCTCCCTGCTCAGCTTCGCACCCGAGCCGCGCTGGAGGACCGGAAGCGATCGGAAGCTCCAAGCTGCCCAGACGAGGAAGCCCGCAGCTATTTTGAGCTTGGATAGGCCCGGAGGGGTGGGTGTCCTCCGAGCTGGCGGATACTCAAAGTGCCGAGCTAATTAGCTCGGCACTTGTCAGAGCGGAGGACACCCACCCCTCCGGGCCCTACGCCGCCGCCGGAAGATACTGCTGCCAGGCTTCCGGAATGGAGGGGCTGGCTACCTGGATGAAGACGGTGGGACCCGGCGCCTTGGGGGTGGTCTGGGGATGCATGTGGATCTCGCGGGGGAGGCGGTTGCCCTTGCGGCGGTTGCAGCTGGCGCAGGCGGCGACGATGTTCTCCCAGACCGATTTGCCGCCGCGGCTGCGGGGGATCACGTGGTCTACCGTGAGGCCCGATTTGCGCGAGCCGCAGTACTGACAGGTCCACGAGTCCCGCGCGAGCACCGCGCGGCGGGTGATCTTCCTCCTGTGCGCTTCGCGCGGGATCCGCACGTAGTTGACCAGGCGGATCACGTCGGGTCGCTCCATCGTCATCCGCTCGGAGTGGATCGCGCCCTCTCTGCGCTCCAAAAGCTCGGCCTTTTCCTTCAAGAGCAGCACGGCAGCTCGTCTCAACGTGCAAACGTTAATCGGCTCATACGTCGCATTGAGTACGAGGACTCGTGCCATGTTGCTCGGAAATTCTACGCACGCCGGGGCTCGGAGCCCGGGAGGACATGCCCTCGGACGGGCGGATACTCAAAATGCCGGGCTAATTAGCCCGGCATTTGTCCGGACGAGGGCATGTCCTCCCGGGCGCTACGCCACGGGGTAGGAGCCCAGAATTCGGACCGAGGCGGCCTTCGTTCGGAGAGCTTCTATCGCCTCGGCCACAGCCCGATCCTCGGTGCCTCCCTCGAGGTCGCAGAAGAACATGTAGCGGCCCAGGCCGCTGCGGAGGGGGCGGGACTCGATGCGGGTGAGGTTGATGGCGCGGGAGGAGAACTCCTGGAGAGCTTCGACCAGGGCGCCCGGATGGTCTTCTCCCAGCTCGGAGAAGACGAGCGAGGTCTTCCAAGACTCCCCTGCTTCCGGTGGGGTCCCCGCTGGAGCGATCCAGACGAAGCGGGTGACGTTGTTGGCCTCGTCCTCGATGTCTTCGCGGAGAATCGTGCAGCCGTAGAGCTCGGCGGCTGAGCGGGCGCCGATCGCCGCCCAGGGCTCGCTCGACTCGGCGACCTGGCGCACCGCCTCGGCCGTGCTGTTGACGCTGCGCCGCTCTGCGCCGGGCAGGCTCTCGCGCAGGAAGCGGGCGCACTGTGCGAGTGGCTGGGGGTGGGAGAGCACGGTCGCGATCTGCCCGAGATCGATCTCCTCCCGCGCGATCAGCTGCGCCCGTACCGCGAAGTCGTGCTCGCCGGCGACCGTCACGCCCTCCGTGTCGAAGGCGAGGGTGTCGAGGGTGCTGCGCACGGAGCCCTCGATCGAGTTCTCGAACGGGACCAGGGCCCGATCGGCCTCGCCACGCTCGACGGCGAGGATGGCGTCGTGCACGGTCGGGGTCCGCAGCGGCTCGCATCGCCCGTCCGGCCCGAGCGCCTCATGCAGGGCGTCCTCGGTGAAGGTCCCTGCCGGCCCCAGGTAGGCGATCCGCACTGGACCCCCTATTCGAAGGCGACCGAGTAGCTGGCTTCGTTGTTTTCGGAGACCCGCTCGCCGGGCACGGTGTCGACCTTGACTTCGAGCGTGGCTTCGCCGTTCGGTGCGCCCGTCAGCGGGATCGAGACGCTCCCGGTTTCCCCCGCTTCGATGCTGTCGATCGTTCCCGAGAGCGTCGTGCCGCCGCTGACGGTGACCGAGACGTCGATCCCGTTCTCAGCCGATTCGCCCTGGTTCTGAACCTGGACTTCGACTTCGGGCGCTCCTTCGCTGACGACGGAGGTGGTCGATTCGGCCGAGAGTTCGGTGCCGTTGACGCTGGTGCCGAGGAGGCCGAGGCCATGCACCCCGGAGGTCGCGGCCCCGGTCGCTCCGCTGACCGAACCGAGTGCGGCGCTGACTTCTTCTTCGTCGAGCCAGACCGTCCCGTCGGGGACGAAGACGCTCTCGGGCACGTCGCTTCCCGCGATCCCGTTGTCGGCGAGGACGCCGTTGATTTCCGGGCGCACGACCGCTGCGTAGAGGACGTCGCTCGCCGCGAGCGTCTGCATCTGTCCGGCGATGATCGCCATCGCTTTCTCCGAGCCGACGTCGCCCAGCGCGGTGCTGATCTGGCCGGCGATTTCGTTCATCGCGCTGCTGCGGAGCACGTAGACCAGTTCGAGCGTGTCCTGGGCGTTGCCCATGTCGCCCGGCGCATCCAGGTCGTCGACCCGGCCCGCGTAGTTGTCCATCGCGCTACGGTCGGCGTTTACCTCGGCGACGAACTCGGTCACCGAGAGGCTCCCCGGGTCGTCGAGCTTGTCGAAGAGCGCCTTGCTGGTCTGGTCGGTCTCGTCGACGATCTGGGTGACGTCGCTCGCGTAGTCGCTCAGCGCCCGGTCCTTGCGTGCGTCGAGACAGCCCTTGACGCCGAGGACCAGCAGGATCAGGACCAGCAGGCCGCCACCGAGGGCAAGGCCACGGCGGATCAGGATCTGTTGCCGTTCGGGCCGGCGCGACGGCCGGGTCCGGCGGGCCGGGCGGTTTGCGGGGGAATCCTCCAAGGGAATCTGGCTCTCCGAAGCTGGTTGGCTGGGGCGAGAGTATGAACGCTGGCGTGGTCGTCGCGCCAAGAAGCGCAGCAAACGCCGCGTTTCCCCGACGCCGTCCCCCGTTTCTTCGCCGCGCAGGAGTGCTGTCCTGCGCGGCGAACCGGGGAGTGACGTGGTCGGCTCGCTCGTCCTCAACCGCTTTCTGATCGAGCGCCGCATCGGCAGCGGCGGCTTCGGCACGGTCTACGAGGCCTGGGACGGCCGCCTCGAGCGGCCGGTCGCGGTCAAGGCGATCGAATCGACCGGCTCCCAGCGCGTGCTGCGCGAGGCGCAGGCGGCCGCCCGGCTGAACCACCCCGGCATCGTGACTCTCTATGAGATGGGCGAGGAGGACGGCAACGCGCTGCTCGTCACCGAGCTCGTCGACGGCTCGACCCTGGCCCAGCTCAGCCGCGCCGGCGAGCTCAGCGACCGCGAGGTGGGGGAGATCGGCGCCGACCTCTGCGAGGCGCTCGACCACGCCCACTGCCGCTCCGTCGTCCACCGCGACATCAAGCCCCAGAACGTCCTGGTCACCGAGGACGGGGAGCCGCGCGCAAAGCTGATGGACTTCGGCGTCGCCCGCTTGGCCGGCGCCACCGCCCTGACCGCGCCCGGCGACGTGGTCGGCACCCTCGCCTACATGGCACCCGAGCAGGCGGAGGGCCGCGACGCCGGCCCCGAGGCCGACGTCTACTCGCTGGCGCTGATGTTGTACGAGTGCTGGAGCGGCGAGAACCCGAACCGGCGCTCCACCCCCGCCGCGACGGCGCGCGCGATCGGCGCCCGCCACCGGCCGCTGCGCCGGCTGCGCCCGGACCTTCCCCGCGAGCTGACCGACGCCGTCGACGGCTGCCTGGAATCCCGCCCCGGTAGGCGGCTCTCGCTGGAGGAGCTGGGAGAGGCGATCGAGGGCTCGCTCGACCGTCTGGCCGACCAGCCGCCCCGCCGGGAGCGCTCGCTGCACCTGCGCCTCGCCGCGATCGCCGCGGCCGCGGTCTTGGGAGCCTGGCTCGCCGCCGGTCACGGCGTCCTGCTGCCGTAGGATTCGAGCCGGATTTTTCCAACTCGGGCGCCGGCCTCGCCCGCGAGAAGGAGCTACCGATCAGCGTTCTACGCAACCTTGAGAGTCGGATCGAAGGCCTCGTCGAGGGGGTGTTCAGCCGTGCTTTCAGCTCCGAGGTGCAGCCGGTCGAGCTGGCCCGCAAGCTGGCGAAGGAGATGGACTCCCACAAGACGGCCGGGGTCGCGCGCGTCTACGTGCCGAACGAGTACACCGTCTACCTCTCCAGCAAGGACCGGACCAAGCTCGAGGGCTACGAGCGCTCCCTCGAGCAGGAGCTTTCCGGCTACCTGCTGGAGCACGCCCGTCGCCGCAGTTACGACCTGCTGACCCGACCGACGGTCGAGTTCAAGACCGACGAGCGCCTGCGACTTGGCGAGTTCGGGATCCAGACGCGGCTGGTCAAGCCGCCAGCGCACGAGGGCGAGGCGCCCCGCCAGGGAGAGGAGGGCCACACGATGGTCTACTCGGCGGTGAAGCAGGAGGCCGCCCCGGCGAAGAGCCCCGAGCAGCGGGCCCGGGCGCTGGTGGCGACCCGCGCTGTCGTCTCCCTGGAAGACCGCCGCTACGTGCTGGACGGCCCGCGGGCCACGATCGGCCGCTCGAAGGAGGCTGAGTGTGTGCTCGGCGACCCCAACGTGTCGCGGCGCCACGCCGAGCTGCGCCGGTCGCAGTCCGGCGACTGGACGATCGCCGATCTGGGGTCGACCAACGGCATCAAGGTGAACGGGCGTCGGGTCTCCTCGACCCGCCTCAGCCCGGGCGACCAGGTCACCGTCGGGACCACAACCTTCCTGTTCGACATCGAGCAGTAGGCCGCGTGGACTACGACCCGATCTCAGTCGCCCTCAAGTTCGGCTTCCTCGCCGTCCTCTACCTGTTCCTGCTTTGGATCGCCCGGGGGGCGCTCAAGGACGTACGGCGCGCGGCGATGCCCGCTTCCGACGCAACCGGGTTCCACCAGGTTGCCGCGGTCGCACCGCAACCGGGCCCCGACGTCTGGCTGGTTGCCGAGCGCGGCGGCGGCCTCGAGCCCGGCGAGCGCTTCGACCTGATCGGCGGGCTCTCGATCGGCCGCTCGGCCGATGCGGACGTGCGCATCGACGACCGCTATGCCTCCGGCGTACACGCCAGGATCTTCAGTCGCGATGACCGTACCTACATCGAGGACATGAACTCGACCAACGGGACCCAGCTCAACGACGCGACCCTCAGCGGCGAGGCGGAGCTGATCGACGGCGACGTGGTCAGGATCGGCGACACCGAGCTCAGGTATGAGGCTGGCTGATGCTGCGCATCGACGACCAGGCCTTCCGCACCGACACCGGGCGCCAGCGCAACGCCAACGAGGACTCCTTCTTCGTCCGGCCGCCGATCTTCGTCGTCGCCGACGGGATGGGCGGTGCGCAGGCGGGCGAGGTCGCCTCCCGCGCCGCGGCCGACGCCTTCGACATCGATCTCCCGGACGGCCCGGCCGAGCAGGTCCTGCGCGAGACGATCCTCGCGGCCAACCGGCGCATCCACGACCTCGCCCGCGAAGACCCCTCGCGGGCCGGGATGGGGACGACCCTGACGGCGGCGATCGTCAACGCCGAGCGCGAGGAGGTGGCGATCGGGCACGTCGGCGACAGCCGCGCCTACCGCCTGCGCGGCGGGCGGCTCGACCAGCTCACCCGCGACCACTCCCTGGTCGAGGAGATGCGCCGCAAGGGCCAGCTCACCGACGCGCAGGCCGAGGATCACCCGCAGCGCTCGATCATCACCCGGGCGCTCGGCCCCGAGCCGGAGGTCGAGCCGGACGTGCACACGGTGTCCGCCGGCCCGGGCGACGTCTTCCTGATCTGCTCGGACGGTCTGACGACGATGCTGGGAGAGGCCCAGATCGCGAAGCTGCTCGGCGGGGCGACGACGATGCAGGCAGCCGTGCGTGCCCTCATCGACGAAGCCAACCGGGCGGGAGGGCGCGACAACATCACGGCGCTCGCCTTCCGGCTCGAGGACGCCGCAGCGCCGCAGCGCCGTCCCGAGGGCGCGACGCTGATCGGGCCGAGCGCGGAGGAGGCGGGCCTCACCGCGACCGAGGTGCGCCGCCGGGCCGCGGCGGCAGCGGCCCAAGGGCGCCGCGAGGCGCTGGCAGCCAAGCCGCCCCGCCGCCGGCTGCGCCGTGCGGCGACCGCAGTCGCCGTCCTCGCCGTCCTCGCGGCGCTGGTCTTCGGCGCCTGGTACGGGAACCGCCAGGTCTGGTTCCTCGGCACCGACGACGGGGGTCGCGTCGCCCTCTACCGCGGCCTGCCGTACGAGCTTCCCCTTGGGATCTCCCTCTACGACGAGCGTTACGCGAGCCCGGTCCAGACCGGGTCGCTGCCGCCGCGCCGCCGCGCCGCCGTCACCGGACACGACCTGCGATCCCGCGCCGACGCGGTCTCGCTGATCGAAGACGTCGAAAAGTCACAAGGGGCTCGATGAGCGCGAGGAACCGGGAGCTGACCGCGCTCGTCCCGGTCGCCCTGCTGCTCACCGCGGGCTTCGCCGCGGTCTTCGCCCAGGAGAGCGCCCGGATCGACGACGCCAGCCTCGTCTACGGCGCCTACTTCCTCGCGGTCTGCTTCGCCGCCCACCTCTACCTGCGCGTCCGGCTGCCCAACGCCGATCCCTACCTCTTCCCGCTGGTCGCGCTGCTGACCGCGTTCGGCCTGGTGATGATCTACCGGATCGACCCCGACCTGGCCCGCGACCAGGCCAACTGGTTCGTGCTCGGCCTCGTCCTCTTCGCCCTCACGATCCAGTTCCTGCGCGACTACGACGTGCTCGAGCGCTACCGCTACACGATCGCCGCGGTCGGGCTGCTGCTGCTGCTGGCGCCGCGCCTGCCGGGAATCGGACAGCAGGTCAACGGCGCCTACCTCGGGGTCAAGATCGGCCCCCTGGCCTTCCAGCCGGCCGAGTTCTCGAAGATCTGCCTCGTCGTCTTCCTCGCCAGCTACCTGCGCGAGCACCGGGAGGTGCTGATCGTCGGCGCCCGCCGCGTGCTCGGAGTGACGCTGCCGCCGCTCAAGCACTTCGGCCCGATGCTGGTGGTCTGGGGGGCGTCGATGTTCATGCTCGTCTTCATCCGCGACCTCGGCAGCTCGCTGATGTTCTTCGCCGCTTTCCTCGCACTGCTCTACGTGGCGACCGGGCGCTTCTCGTTCGTCGCGATCGGGATGGCGATGTTCCTCGTCGGCGCCTGGTTCTTCGCCTCGACCGTGCCGCACGTGCACGACCGGGTCGAGATCTGGCTCGATCCGTACGCCCACCCGCAGGGCAGCGGGTACCAGATCCTCCAGTCGATCTTCGCCCAGGCCGACGGCGGCCTCTTCGGCAAGGGCTTCGGACAGGGGCTGATCACGATCCCCGGCACCGACGACGCGCTGCTGCCTGCCGCCCAGACCGACACGATCTACTCGCTGATCGTCAACGAGCTCGGCCTCTTCGGCGCCTGCGGCGTGGTGATGATCTACCTCCTGATCGCGGCGCGGGGCTTCAAGATCGCCCTGATCGCCGGCGACGGCTTCTCGAAGCTGCTGGCGACCGGCCTGACCGCGGTCTTCTCGATCCAGGCCTTCGTGATCATCGGCGGCGTCACCCGGGTGATCCCGCTGACCGGCGTCACCCTGCCCTTCATCAGCTACGGCGGCAGCTCGATCGTCGCCAACTTCGTCCTGCTGGCCCTGCTCCTGCTCGTGTCCGACCGGGCCCGTCGCGAGGCCGGGGCCGAAGCCCGCCTCGGCGGCCTCGCCCTGGAGGGCCGGTGAACCGCCAGATCGTCAAGCTCTTCAGCCTGATCGTCGCCCTCTTCGCGGTGCTGGTCGGGTTCACCTCGTACTGGTCGGTCTTCGACGCCGAGGCGCTGGAGGAAGAGGACGCCAACACCCGCCCGCTGTTCGAGCAGCAGCAGATCAAGCGCGGCCGGATCCTCGCCGCCGACGGCACCGTGATCGCCCGCTCGGTCCCGAAGGGGAGGGGGGAGTCGCTGCGTTACGTGCGCCGCTATCCGGAGGGGTCGCTCTACGGGCACCCGATCGGCTACAGCTTCGTCGAAGAGGGCGACACCGAGTTCGAGCAGTTCCACAATGACGAGCTGGTCGGCGAGGAATCCGAATTCACCTCGATCCTCGACGAGCTGCGCGGCCGCAACCAGGAAGGCAACGACGTCGTCGCCAACCTCGATCCGGTCGCCCAGAGGGTGGCACTCGAAGACCTGGAAGCGGCCGGCTTTGGCGCCGTTGTGGCGATCGAGCCGCAGAGCGGCCGTGTGCGGGTGCTCGCCTCGAACCCGCCCTACGACCCCAACCGCATCCCCTTCGAACTCACCGAGCTCAACGAAAACGTGCTCGAAACGCCGCTCTTCAACCGGGCGACCCAGGGGCGCTACCCGCCGGGCTCGACCTTCAAGGTGGTGACCGCCGCCGCCGCCCTCGACAGCGGCGCGATCACGCCGGAAACGACGATCGACGCCCCCGGCTCGCTCGAGATCGAAGGGCAGCCCCTGGAAAACGACTTCGGCCTGGACTTTCCAGGCGCCACCCTCGACACCGCCCTGACCAACTCGGTCAACACCTGGTTCGGCCAGCTCGGCCAGCAGATCGGCCAGGACACGTTGTTCGAATACATGGACCGCTTCGGCTTCAACGCCAAGCCACCGATCGACCTGCCCGCCGATCAGCTCTCGACCAGCGGCCTCGGCGACGAAAACGATCTGCTCACCCGCAGCGATCCGATCGACCTCGCCCGCACGGCGATCGGCCAGGAGCGACTGCTGGTCACGCCGCTGCAGATGGCCGAGGTGACGGCGGCGATCGCCAACGGCGGGCGGCAGATGAAGCCGCAGATCTGGAGCCGGGTGGTCGACCCCGACGGGCGGGTCACCGATCGCCTCGACCCCTCCGAGTACAGTCAGCCGATCAGCGAGGAGACGGCGGCGGAGCTGAACACCGCGATGCAGGGCGTGGTCAGCGAAGGAACCGGCACCAACGCCGCGATCCCCGGGGTGACCGTCGCCGGCAAGACCGGCACGGCGGAAACCCCCTACAACGACTCCTGCGGCGGCGGCACCGACGAGAACCAGGCCTGGTTCATCGGCTTCGCGCCGGCCGAGGACCCCCAGATCGCGATCGCGGCCACGGTCGAGTGCACGACCCAGTTCGGCAACGACGTCGCCGCCCCGATCTTCCGCGACGTGGCCGAAACGATCCTCTCCGGGGGTCCGGGAATTGGCTGAGGTGAGGGAGGGGGCGGTGGTCGACGACCGCTACCGGATCGAGCGGAGGATCGGCTCGGGTGGGATGGCCGACGTCTGGCTGGCAGAGGACACGCACCTGCAGCGCCAGGTCGCGCTCAAGGTGTTGCACGCGCGCTTCGCCCAGGATCGCGAGTTCGTCGAGCGCTTCCGCCGTGAGGCCGAGGCGGCGGCGGGCCTCCAGCACCCCAACGTCGTCTCCGTCTTCGACCGCGGCGACGTCGACGGCACCTACTACATCGCGATGCAGTACCTGGAGGGGCGCTCGCTGAAGCAGCTGATCGACGCCGGCCTCACTCCCGAGCAGGCGGCCGGCCTGATCCGCCAGGTGCTCGAGGGCGCCCGCTTCGCTCACCGCAACGGCGTCGTCCACCGCGACCTCAAGCCCCAGAACGTGATCGTCGACGCCGACGGCAAGGCGACGGTGACCGATTTCGGCATCGCCCGTGCGGGCGTCTCGGAGATCACCCAGACCGGCTCGGTGATGGGCACGCCGCACTACCTCTCGCCCGAGCAGGCGCAGGGACAGGACGTCACCGCCGTCTCCGACCTCTACTCGATCGGCGTGATGCTCTACGAGGCTCTGACCGGCCGGGTGCCGTTCGAGGGCGAGTCCGCTGTCGCCGTGGCGATGAAGCAGGTCTCCCAGGCGCCGCAGCGGCCGAGCTCGATCGACCCGAACGTCTCACCCGCCCTCGACGCGGTCGTGATGAGGGCCCTGGAGAAGGAGCCGGGCCAGCGCTTCCAGAACGCCGACGCCTTCATCGCCGCCCTCGACGCGGCCCTGCGCGATCCCGGCGGAGGGGCGGAAGGCACGGCGGCCTTCGCGCCCTTGCCACCGGTCGTGGCGACTCCCTCCGAGCCGGTGGCCGAAGGCTACGACGAGGAGGCGGAAGAGCGCAGACGCAGGCGACGGCGCTGGCTGCTGGTAGCGGCGGCCGTCCTGATCGGCGCCCTCGTCGGCTTCGCGCTGACGCGCGACACGACGACCGAGGTGCCGAACGTGAAGGACAACGATCTCAACGTGGCGATCTCCCTGCTCCAGCAGAACGGCTTCGAGGTCGGGGAGGTGAAGCGGGTCGAGCGGGAAACTCCGGCGAACACGGTGCTCGAGCAGGACCCGCTCGCCTCGCCCCCGGCAAGCGAGGCCTCGCTCGACTGCGCCTTCCTCTCCTTCTTCTGCTCGAAGCCGAAGGTGGTGCTCACGGTGAGCTCCGGACCGGGGACCGCCAAGGTTCCCTCAACCGCGGGTCTCCCGGCCTCCGGAGCCGAAACGGCGCTGGAAGAGGCCGGCTTCGATCCGCGGGTGGAAAAGACGGTCTCCGAAAAGGTGGAACAGGGGCTGGTGATCAACTCGTTGCCCTCCGGCGGCACGACGGCGACCAAGGGAAGCGAAGTCATCCTGAGGGTTTCCACAGGTCCGAAGCTGGCCACCGTGCCGGTCCTGGTGGGCACCCAGCGCTCGGTCGCGGTGCAGCAGATCCGCGGCCGCGGCTTCGTGCCCAGCGTCGAAGAACGGGAGAGTGCCTCGCCGGCCGGCGAGGTGATCGACCAGGCGCCGAATGCCGGTTCGAAGCTGCCGGCCGGCTCGACGGTCTCGATCGTCGTCTCCAAGGGCGAAGAAACTGCAACCGCCCCGAACGTGATCGGCAAGCTTCGTTCCGAAGCGGTGGAAGAAGTGCGTGCTGCAGGGCTGAAGCCGTCGGTGTCCGAACAGCAGACCGAAGTCCCTTCGCAGGTTGGACGGGTGACGGACCAGTTCCCACCGCCGGGGTCCGAGTTGAAGCCGGGCGACACGGTGACCCTGGTCGTCGGCCAGGCAGCCGCCGGCTCGACCGAACCGGAAGCCGAAGAACTCGAATGAGGGTCGCGGTGCTCAGCGGCGGCCGCTCCTCCGAGCACGACGTCTCGCTGCGCTCCGGCGAGGCGGTGGCGCGAGGTCTTGAAAAGGCCGGCCACGAGCCGCTGCGGGTGACGATCTCGCGCCAGGGAGTCTGGAGCTGCGACGGCGCCGCGGTCGTGTTGACGCCAGGCGAGGGCCTGCTCGGCGCCGAGGCCGCCTTCCCCGCCCTGCACGGCCCCTTCGGCGAGGACGGCAGCGTCCAGGGCCTGCTCGAGTGGCTCGAGCTGCCCTACGTCGGCTCCGACGTGCTCTCCTCGGCGATCTGCATGGACAAGCTGACGCTGAAGCGGCTCTTCGCCCAGGCGGGGATCCCGCAGGTCGCATTCGTTGCCGCCGGCGAGCCGGGCTGGCGTGAGCGCTGCGAGTCGATGGGCTCTCCGCTCTGGGTCAAGCCCTCCCGCCTCGGCTCCAGCGTGGGGATCAGCCGGGTCGAGGGGACGGGGGGCGAGCTGGACGACGCGGTCGACCTTGCCCGCCGACATGACCCCCGGGTGATCGTCGAGGCCCACGCCTCCGGTCGCGAGGTCGAGGTCTCCCTGCTCGGCAACGAGGAGGTCGAGGTTTCCCAACCGGGCGAGGTCGTCGCCAACGGCGACTGGTACGACTACGAGACCAAGTACCGCGACGGCGGCATGGAGCTGGCCGTCCCTGCCCCGATCGGGGACGAGCAGCTCGACCGCGTTCGTGACCTCGCCACCCGCGCCTTCGAGCTTGCCGGCTGCGCCGGCCTCGCCCGCTGCGACTTCTTCGCCGACCCCGACGGCGCTGTCCTCGTCAACGAGATCAACACCATGCCCGGCTTCACCCAGACCAGCGTCTACGCCAAGCTCTGGGAGGCGAGCGGCGTCGAGTACCCGGCGCTCTGCGACCGCCTCGTGGCGCTGGCGCTGGAGCGCCACGCCAACGCGCGCTCCTACGAGTTCTGAGTCACCGACCCTTCCGGCGCGCTTTATCCCCCTATAACGGGGAAAAGGCGCACCGGAAGCTACGACGATTGCGCCGGGCTCCACGCTGTGCGCCTGGGCAGCCAGCGCGGGACATTGGCCTTGTAGGCGCGGTAGTCCTCGCCGAAGCGGCGTTCGAGGCCGGGCTCCTCGTACAGCGAGAAGAAGATGTTGTTGGTGGCGAAGAAGGCTGCGAACCAGATCAGCAGCGGCAGTGAGCCGAACAGCGCCGCCTCGCCCACCAGCACCGCCAGCACGGCCGTGATCATCGGATTGCGCAGGTGACGGTAGGGCCCCTCCACGACGAGCTTCTGTGTGGGGTCCCAAGGCGCGAGCGTCCCCTTGCCGATCCGCGCGAACAGCCGTACCGTCCAAAGCCAGAGCGCGAACCCGGCGACGATCAGGGCGAAACCGAGGAGAACGGACAGAACGGCCAAGAGCCCGCCGAAGCCCCAGCCGACGTCCGAGCCGGTGACGAGGAGGATCGCGGCCGGAACCAGCACGGTTACCGTGCCGGGCAGCAGCACGATCGCGCGAGCTTGACGCCAGGCGCTCATCTCAGCGCAGCAGCTCGATGTCGGTGATCTCGACCTGGTAGCGACCGGGCTGGTCGCGGGCTTCGGATGCCTTGTTGAACCAGAGCAGGAAGTAGCGCGAGGGCTGCGGGACGGTGAGGTCGATCTCCTCGACCGAGGAGGCGTCGATGGCGATGCCGACCGGTTCGCCCCATTCGGACACTTCGCCCGGTGGCCCGGAGGCGGCGGCGAAGACCTGGGCGTCCCAGCCGGGCGTCGGGGTGCGGACGATCATCCTGACCGGCCGTGACGGCGAGCTCGCCGTCACGTAGACGCCGACCCCCGCATTGGGGCCTGTCTTGGTCCCGGCGAAGACGTCGGAGTCGTAGTGCTCGGTTTCCCACGCCGTCCCGGTCGGGTCGCCGTCGACGGCGAGTTCGATCTTGCCGCCGATCTCTTCTTCGTCGCCCTGAGGGTCGTAGTCGGTCGCCGAGGTGAGCGATACCGGCTTGCCCTTGCCGTCGTTGGCGCCACCGCCCCCGAGGCCGCTGGAGGAGATCAGCTGCACGGCGAGCAGCACGGCGCCGCCGACCAGGAGCAGGCCGGCGATCGCGGCCCAGCTCCAGCGGGCGCGGCCCGAGAGCTCGCGCTTGGGCGGCGGCACCGCCTCCAGGACGCTGGTCGCCTCCCCGCTGGTCGACCCCGCCCTTGCCGCCTCGACCTCGAGCGCGGTCGAGAGATCGTCGATCATCTCGCCGACGTGCTGGTAGCGCTGGCTCGGGTCCTTGGCGGTCGAACGCTCGACCACGAGCGCCACGGCGGCGGAAACGTCGGGCCTGCGTCGCTGCACGTCGGGGAGCTCCTCGTTGACGTGCTTCATCGCCACGCCGACCTGGCTCTCGGCCTCGAAGGGGACCTGCCCCACCAGCATCTCGTAGAGGACCACACCGAGCGAGTAGATGTCGGAGCGGGGGTCCGCCTTGCGTCCCATCGCCTGCTCGGGCGCGACGTAGTCGGTCGTGCCGAGCACCCGGCCGGTCGCGGTCATCCCGTCCTGCTCGAGCTGGCGCGAGATGCCGAAGTCGGTCAGCTTCGCCCGCCCCTCGGCGTCGATCAGGACGTTCTGGGGCTTGATGTCGCGGTGGACCATTTTGCGCGCGTGCGCGACCGAGAGGCCGCGTGCCACCTCGATCGCGTAGGCGATCGCCTCCTGCGGCGCGAGGGCGCCGTCCCGGGTTATCCGCTGCTTCAGCGTTTCCCCCTCGACGTACTCGAAGACGATGTACGGGTGACCGCCGTCCTCGCCGGCGTCGATCACCGAGACCACGTTGGGATGGGAGAGCTTGGCGACCGAGCGCGCCTCCTGCCGGAAGCGCTCCAGCTGGTCGGCCTGCTCGGACATCTCGCGGTGCATGACCTTGACCGCGACCGACCGGTCGAGCGTCTGGTCGCGCGCCAGGTAGACCGTCGACATCCCGCCGCTGCCCAGCTTCGCCTCCAGCCGGTAGCGACCGGAGAGCACGGTCCCGATCATCGCGCTCGAGGGACGGGTTTCCATCTGGCCAACGTTATGAGAAGAGAGATTGCGAGCAAGTGTCGACAGGTTCGCCACGGCGCCGGTCCTGCCTCCTCCGGCCAACTGCGCAGCATTTCACCGGCCGTCGGAGGACCCTCCCTCACCGCCGGCGTACGTCACCTGACTATGTGATGTGATCTCGACCGGGCTTCCTGTGACTCTGCTCACCGATTTCGCAAACGACCACGCGGGTCTATGGGCGCTCGTAGCCCTTCCGTTCGCGATCGTGCCGGCCATCGACATCGCGGCGAAAGCCCTGATCCAGCTGCGGACTGCGGTCAGGGACGAAGACCGGAACCTGCGCCTCCTTCGAAAACAGATGAGGCGCCGGATTCAAGGCGAGATCGACGAGCGTCTCGTGCTCGGGTCGCTGCTTGAGGCCGAACTACGCCCTTCGAGCGGTGGGGCCAACATCACGGCACCCGGGCTCTACGGCGCCGCGGAGGAAGGCGCACAGGCGCTCGTCGTCGGCGGAGCGGGCAGCGGCAAGTCGATGTTGGGCCTGACGCTTGTCAGGCATTCGCTCGAGCAGTCTGCTGCTGACCCCGCTTCTCCGCTGATGGGCATCGTCTCGCTTCGAGACTGGCGGACGAAGGGAGTGGGCAGAAACAACTGGAAAAGCCTGCTCGCCTGGATGGCGCGGGGTCTGAACAATGCCAACCCGACCTTTGGCGCTGCCTATTTCAAGCAGCTCCTCAGGGAGCAGAGGTTGATCGCTTGCCTCGACGGGCTCGACGAGATGAGCCCCGAGGCCCGCAAGGAGGCCGTCAGCGCCCTCGCTTCGTACGCCGGCGCTGGATTTCCGCTGGTGGTTTTCAGCCGCGACCCGAGCATCGTCTCCAGCCGCGCAGAGGACGCCGGGGGCTTGGTCTCCCGCTTCGATCGCTTTGACCTGTTGCCCCCCAGCGCCGCCGCGCTCGCCGGCGTCGCCGACTGGCCGACGTGGAAGCGGTTCATCGACAACGCCCGCCAGCCTCACCGGGCAGCCGCCCTCATAGGCAACCCGCTGCGGTTCGGTGTCGCCGCACTCACCTGGAATCGCAGCGAACGTGCCGACGCGCTGGCAAGGTCCGACGACCCCGAGGCGGAGCTATGGGGCTCGTTCTTCACTCGCTGGCTCGGAGATCGCCCCGACAGGAAAGACCCAGACTCAATGCGCCAGGTCGCCGGATGGGTTGCCGTCGCGGCGGCACAGCGCGGGTCGAGCAGCTTCCGGGCGGCTGATCTCTACGCCAGCTCGGGGGCGACGGGGCTGGCGCTCGCGATCTGCGCCGCACCGGTTCTTGTCGTCGCTTGGCGCCAGCACTTGCTCAGCGTCGGCATCCTCGGGGTGATGGCACTCGCCTTCGGCCTTCGGCCAGCGCTCGACCTGCGCCTCGAAGGGTTCGCGAGAAAGCTGGCTCCCCGCCGGGGCGAAAGCTGGGAGGTGACCTTGTACCTGGGCCTGGTGATCCTCGCCGGCGCCGCCACCGTCGTGGCGGGCAACCTTCTCGAAAGTTTCCTGAGAGCGTCCTTGTACACATCGAGCGAGGTGGTCTTTGTCACTGCGGTCTTTGCGTCTGCGTTCACGATCACCGCGACTTCGGACCTGAGGTTTCGCGACGGACTTGTCTGGTTGCTGTCGAGTCCGCTGTATGCGGCGATGGCTCTTGGCGTGGGCATATTCCTCGCAGGGACTGAAGCTGGCCCCGTGTACTTCGTTTTCGTCGGCGTGGTGGTGCTCGTCTGCCTGTTGTGCCCTGCGCTTGGCCGTGGCGTGCTCACCGCCACGCGGCACGTGCCCCGATCGGGTCTTCGCAGCGCCTGCCAAAAGCTGGTCCAGGCGGAAATTCTCACCGGCAGCAAAGGCGTCTACCGGTTTCGTCATGGCGAGATCTCACGCAAGCTGGGCGAGGAGACCCTCGACGAGCTCGCCAGGATCGACAAGTTGGGGATGCTCTCTTCGTCCCACGCCGTGTCCGAATTTGTCGATTCCCGGATCAATCCGACGGCGCTCGAGCGTGCCGACCGCCTCACCGCCGGCCTCTTCTCTACGGCCCCCAACGACCAACTCGCGGTCACGAACAGGGTGCTCTACCTGTACTTCGGAGTGTTGCGCCCGCAGGATGCGCTTCCGGTGCTGTCTTCCTTCCTCCGCCGCCGAAATTTGCACAGCACCGCTCGTGTGCACCTCGCCGAGCTGCTGGACGCCCTCGGCAGGCGCGACGAGGCCTCGCCGGTCTGGTCCGAAGTCCTCGCGGCGCATCCCGAGGCGAGCTGGATCCTCAACAAGTGGGTGCGCAGGCAATCCCTTCTGGGCGATCAAGCGGCGGCGCTGGACCTGCTCCGAGAGCGGACCATCGGGGCGCCCCCCACCGAGAACGCCTTTCCGCGTCTCCTCCTCGCCGAGCTTCAGGGCAGGTTTGGCGACGATCGCGGCGTGACGGCGGCGATCGAGTCGCTCGACCGGATACGCCAGGCCGGTGACCCCTACCTGGCGCATCGTTCGACTCTGGAGCTGGCCCGGTTGCGGGCCGAGCTGTTCGACGATTGCGAGCACGCAGAAGGCTTGCTGTACTCCCTTCCCGGCGAGGGCGAGATCGACGGCTTGAAGTACGCGCGCTTCGCGCAGCTCCGTCACGTCGCCGGCGACCGATCCGAGGCAGAACAGTTCGGGCGCGAGGCGAGCAGCTTGCTTTGCTGGGACGAAGACCCGACCTTTCAGCTCGAGATCCTGCTGACGGTGGCACGCGTCTGCGAAGATCTCGCCCCCGCAGCCCGCCGCCGGGCCGAGGCGATGGCGCGCTTCGGATGGTCCCTGCCAGGCCGGGACTCGGGGCAGTTGAGCGGAAGCCCCTTCGACGGCCTCCTGCTGGGCTGCCTCACCGTGGATGTGGGATCGATCCAGGGCTAGCACGCCGGATCCCCGGGGGACCGCTTGTAGCGGATCCGATCCGCTTCGCCCCAGGGTAGTGGGGCCGCAGGAGGTCGAGCGCGGTTTCCTCGTCCGCGGCCGCGACGACGCAGCAGAAGCCACACCCCATGTTGAAGACGTCGTGCATCTCCTCGCCGGAGGTGCCGGAACGCTCGGCGATCAGCTCGAAGATCGGCGGGACGGCAAGCGGATCGTCGATCTCGTAGCCCACCTCGGCCGCGAGGCGGAGCAGGTTGCCGAGCCCGCCCGACGTGATGTGGGCGAGGCCGCGGACGTCGACCGCGGAGCGCAGCAGCTCGAGGATCGGCTTGACGTAGATCTCGGTCGGCTCGAGCAGCGCCTCGCCGAGCGGCCGGCCCAGGCGACCCTCCGGGTCCTCGTCGAGGGGAAGGCCGCCCAGCGACGCGCGGGCGAGGGTGTAGCCGTTCGAGTGCAGGCCGGAGGAGGGGAGACCGATCACCGGGTCCCCCGGCTGCACCGCCGCACCGTCGACGATCTCGTCCAGCGCCACGGTGCCGAAGCAGGCACCGGCGACGTCGAAGCCGCGCACCATGTCGCCCAGCTGTGCCAGCTCGCCGCCGGGGATCTCGATGCCCGCCAGTTCGGCACCGCGCGCGAGACCGACGCCGATCTGCTCGCAGACCGCGGGGTCGGCTCGCTCGATCGCGATGTAGTCGAGCATCGCGAGCGGCTCGGCGCCGACGCAGATCACGTCGTTGACGTTCATCGCCACGCAGTCGATCCCGACGGTGTCGAAGCGACCCATCTGCTCGGCGACCAGCAGCTTCGTGCCGACCCCGTCGGTGGAGAGGGCTATCCCCGTCCGCTCGTCGATCCGGATCACGCTCGCGTAGTGGCCGGGCAGCGGCACCGCGCGCGAGGGCCGGCCGAGCTCGATCGCGCCCAGGGCGCGCACCAGCCCGGCGACGGCGGCGTCCGCGGCCCCCTGGTCCACTCCCGCCTTCGCGTACGCGTCTCCGCTCACGCTGGCGATTCTTTCAGCCCCGTCCGCTGCTCAGTCGCCCTGCGGCGCGTAGCGGTTGTGGAGCATCAGGTCGTTGCCGTCGGGATCGGTGAAGAAGGCCATGTGGCAGACCCCTGTATCCATGATCTCCCCAGCGAACTCCACCCCCTTGGCCTCGAGCTCGGCACGCGCGGCCGCGACGTCGTCGACGTGCAGAGCCGGGTGCGCGTTTTTCTGCGGCGCGAACTCCATCCCGAACCTCTCCGGCTCCCAGATGCCGAAGCAGGTGTCGCCGGCCCAGAACTCGAACTGCGCGGTCGCGTCCGGGCGCAATCCGAGCGTCTCGACGTAGAACCGTCGCGAGCGCTCGGCGTCCTGCGAAGGGATTCCTATGAAGTCGGTCTTGGCGATCATCGGTCCTCCAGTGTCCGTGTGTTCTCTCGAAGGAGCTTGCCCAACACCCACCCTGCCAGTCCTACCCTGTACGCGGCATAAGGCCACAGTGCCCGGTCGCGCTCGACCAGCTTGATCAGGCGCTGGGAGGCGAGGGTGGAGGCGAAGGAGGCGGCGACGCCGATCGCCATCGACCGGCGCAGCTCGGGCGAGGCGCCCCGGCGGCCCAGGCGAACGCCCTTCAGCAAAGTGGCGCCTACGATGATCGGCAGCGCGACCGTGCGCGAGAGCAGGTTCGCCTGGTCGCGGGAGAAATGGCGCCAGCGGGCTGCCGCCAGGGTGATCCCGTTGCGCGAGACGCCGGGAGCGAGCGCCGCGGCTTGAGCCACGCCGAGGGCGAGGCCGTCGGCAGCGCGCGCCTCGCCGCGACCGCGCCGCTGCGGCCGCGTGTCGCCGGCGACCATCGCCGCCGCCCCGGCGAGCAGGCCGATCGCGGTCGCGCGCGGTCCGCCGAGGTGGCGCTCGATCTGGCGCTCGAGCTTGTAGCCGACGAGCGCAGCGGGCAGGAAGGAGAGGACGAGGACCGTTGCCCCGCGCAGGTCGAACTCACGCAGCTCTTCGGCGATCAGACGGCGCTGGCCGATCAGCAGGGCCGCCGCCGCGCCGGCGTGCAGCGCGACCTCGAAGCTCTTGCGCACCTCGGGCTCGATCGACTCCCAGTCCCAGCCGGCGAGCCAGGGCACGAGCACGATGTGTGCCGAGCTGGAGATCGGGAGCAGCTCTGCGGGACCCTGGACCACGCCGAGCACGAGGGCACGGCGGTCGGCGATGCTGCCGTCTGCGGTGCCGCTCAAGCTCCGCGCGAACCCGCCGGTTGCGGCTCCCGCTCCGGCTCCGCGGAGGGCTCCTCGTCGCTCTTGCCACCGCCACCGCGCCAGCGCTTCAGCAGCAGGTAGGCGACGAGGCCGATCGCCGCGGCCAAAACCGCGTAGTCGAGCAGATGCAGATGGTCGCGCCACTCCTCCCAGTTGTCGCCGACGCTCTTGCCGACCAGGCTCAGCATCAGGACCCAGGGGATGCAGCCGAGCAGGGTGAGGACGGTGAAACGCCAGAAGGGCATCTTCGCCACCCCGGCCGGCAGCGAGATGAAGGTGCGGATGATCGGCAGCATGCGCGAGAAGAAGACGGTCGCGTCGCCGTAGCGCGCGAACCAGTCGTCGGCCCATTTCAGGTACTTGGGCGGCAGGTGGATCAGCTTGTTCTTCTCGAGCAGGTCGATGCGGCCGTAGTAGCCGACCGCGTAAGCGGCCCAGGAGCCGACGAGGTTGCCGAGCACGCCCGCGGCGACGACCCCGAACATGGTCAGCTCGCCGGCGGCGACGCTGGAGCCGGCGAAGAGCATGATCGCCTCGCTCGGCACCGGCAGGCAGGCGGACTCCAGCGCCATCAGGATGAAGACCGCCGGCAGCCCCGTGGAGCTGATGAAGTCGGTCCCCGCGTTGACGATCGGATCGAGGAAGAAGTCTGTGACGCTGGCGAGCAGGAGCATGCGAGAAGCGGGGATTGTAGGGACGCAACCGAACAGCAACTAAACTGGCCCGGTTCCATGCGCCGGTTGAACCACCCCGTCTACCGCAACCGGGTCCTCCAGTTGGTTGCCGACGGCGCCCTCGTCGCGCTGGCCTTCTACCTGGCCTTCCGCCTGCGCTTCCTCGACGACCCGAACGGCCTGCCCGACCGCTACTGGACGCTGTTCCTGCAGGCCGTCGGCTTCGTCGTCGCCGTCAAGCTCTCGGTCTTCGCCGCCTTCGGGCTCTACCAGAAGTGGTGGCGCTACGTCAGCGGCCGCGACTTCCTGTTGATCGTGCGAGCCGTTGCCGCCTCCAGCGCGATTCTCGTCGTCGCCTTCACGGTGATCCAGCCCTTCGCCCACAGCCTGCCGCGCTCGGTCGCGGTGATGGACTTCCTGCTGACGCTGATGCTGATCACCGGAGCCCGGCTCGCGGTGCGGCTGATCGTCGAGCGGCCCTCGCGCTCCGGCCGACTGCCAAAGCACGAGGTGCTGGTGGTGGGCGCCGGCTCGGGCGGGCAGATGGTGGTGCGCGAGCTGCAGCTCAACCCCGACCTGGGCGCCACCGCGATCGGGTTCGTCGACGACGACCCGCGCAAGCGCGGGATGCGGATGCTCGGGCTCAAGGTGCTGGGCTCGACCAAGAAGATCGCGGCGATCCTCGACGAGACCCAGCCCGACGAGGTCGTGATCGCGATCCCCTCGGCGCCGGGAACGCTCCGCGCCAAGGTCGTCGCCGCCTGCCGCGACCGCGAGATCCGCGTGCGCACGCTGCCGACCGTGTTCGAGCTCCTGCGCGGGGGGGTCCAGCTCAACAAGCAGCTGCGCGACGTCCAGGTCGAGGACGTGCTCGGCCGCGACCCGATCGTCTTCGAGCTGGACCGGGTGGGCGCCTACCTGCGCGACCGCATCGTCCTCGTAACCGGCGCCGGCGGCTCGATCGGCTCCGAGCTCTGCCGCCAGATCGCCCGGGTCGGGCCGCGCCTGCTGGTGATGCTCGACCACGCCGAGGACAACCTCTTCGAGATCGACCGCGAGATGGTCGAGGAGCGGCACTTCACCAGCGTCGAGTCGGTGCTCGCCGACTGCAAGGAGCCGCACCGGATGCTGGAGACGATGCAGCGCTTCAAGCCCAGCGTCGTCTTCCACGCGGCCGCTTACAAGCACGTGCCGCTGATGGAGGCCAACCCGCTGGAGGCCGTCCGCAACAACGCGATCGCGACGCGGATCACCGCCGAGGCCGCCGCCGCATCCGACGTCGAGCGCTTCGTCCTGATCTCGACCGACAAGGCGGTCAACCCGAAGACCGTGATGGGCGCCTCGAAGGCGATGGCCGAGTGGATCGTCGAGTCGGCCGGCCGCAAGCACCCGGGCACACGCTTCGCCAGCGTCCGCTTCGGCAACGTCCTCGCCTCCTCGGGCAGCGTCGTGCCGATCTTCCGCAGCCAGATCGAGCGCGGCGGGCCGGTGACGGTCACCCACCCGGAGATGACCCGCTACTTCATGACGATCCCCGAGGCCGTGCAGCTGGTGATCCGCGCCGGCGACATCGGCGCCGGCAAGGGCGAGGTCTTCGTTCTCGACATGGGCGAGCCGGTGCGGATCGTCGACCTCGCCCACAACATGATCCGGCTCGCCGGCTACGAGCCGGAAGCCGACATCGCGGTCGAGTTCACCAAACCCCGCCCGGGGGAGAAGCTGCACGAGGAACTGTTCGGCGTGGCCGAGAGCGGGCAGCCGACCGCGGCGAAGCGGATCCGCCGGGCCGTGCGGGAAACGCCGCTCGACGCCGACTGGATCGAGGTGACGCTCAACTCGCTCGAGGACCTGGTGCTGGCCGGCGACGAGGTTAACCTGGCGCAGCGAGTCGTCGAGATGATCACCGCACCGGGCGGGGACGCGGCGGCGGTCGCCTACGACGAGTAGCCTCTCGCAGCCACTTGGAGTTGATCAAGGAAATCGGTGCCTTCGCAGGCTTGGCTGCGTTTCTCGGGCTTGCCGTGCTGGCGATGCTCGCCTTCTCCCAGGGGCGGGATATTCGACGCCTGCGTGAGTGGGCCGGCTCCGCCCCCGAGCGCGACAGCGAGCGCAAGGAGACGACCTCGGCGGTCGCGGCGAAACGAGCGGAGGAGCTGCGAGCCCTCGAGGAGGCGCGCACGGTCGAACAGGCGGCGCTGGAGGAGCGCCAGGAGCGCCGACGCCGTCGCGAGGCCGGGCTGCCGGAGCAGACCCGCGTCGAACGCCTGCGGGGCGGCCTGTCCGCTTTCGGCACTCATCTCGCCGAACCGCGCTACCTCGCGGTCACCTTCGTCGTCCTGGCGGTTGCCGTGGCCGGAGCCGTCTACCTGGTGACCCAGGGCTCCGACAGCGTCGATGGCAAGGGCGGGCAGGGCAAGGCCGCGGCGCAGGTGAAGCCGGCCGAAATTGAGGTGACCGTGCTGAACGGGACCGCCGTGGCCGGCCTTGCCGCCACCTACGGCGACAAGGTCGAGCGCAAGGGCTTCCAGCTCGGCGCGGTCACCAACAGCAGCACCAGCTTCGCCGACAGCGTCGTCATGTTCCAACGGGGCCATGCTCCGGAGGCCCGCCGGGTCGCGGCTGCCCTGGGGATCTCGGAGGTGCGGCTGATGACCACCGACGTCGCCGCCGTCTCAGGCGGCGCACCGGTCTCGGTGATCGTCGGCGAGGACAATGCAGCGACCGAAGGTTAGGGGCGGGGCGGCGCTGGTCTTCGCGCTCCTGGTCCTCGCCACGGTCGCAGCGTTCGCCTACTCCCAGCGCCTCAAGCGCGACCCGCTGGTGCTGGACAAGGTCTCCTTCGTTGCCGTCCCACGAGTGGCCCCAGAGCCGGGAGAAGCCCGCGAGGTCATCCGACCCTTCACCCCCAACGACGATTGCCGCTTCGACCGCGAGCGGATTCGCTTCCGGGTCACCCAGACCGACCATGCCACGGTCCAGGTGGTCAAGCCCGGCGGCAAGCTGGTCGTCACGCTCGCTCGCGACCGTTTCCTCAAGCGCTACAAGTTCCACACCTTCTACTGGGACGGCCGCGAACGCAACGACGGCATCGCCCCCCCCGGTCGCTACAAGCTGCGCGTCAAGCTGCTCGGGCAGGGTCGCGTCCTCGTGCCGCCGGGAGCGATGAAACTGCACCGTGCCGAGCGGCGCCCGGTGGACCCGTGCCTTGCGGCTGACGGGAGCCAGGGTTGAGTGAGCTCCTAGCCGCGGCTGGCGTCCTGGCCGCAGCCGGAGCGGCAGCGGGCGCGATTCTGTTGCCGCCAGGCCGCACCCGCGCGGTCATGATGCTCCTCGCCCTGGCGCTCTTCCCGGTCCTGATCCTCGGCGACCAGTGGGACTCGCGGGCGATCGCCGACCTGCGCGACAGCACCGGCCGCATGGTCGCTCTCGGAGCACTGGCCCTGGCCGCCTCCGCAGCCCTTGCATTCACCTTTCACCGCTGGCCGATGCTGCTGCCGCTGGCGATCGTCGCCGCGCTTCCCTTCCGTGTTCCTCTCCACGCAGGGGGAGACACCGCCAATCTCCTCGTGCCGCTGTACCTGGTCATCGCAGGGGGTGTGTTGGCCACGGCGGTGAGGGACTGGCGTCGCTGGCCGGCGGGTCCTGTCGCTGCAGGGGACCCACCGCCCCCTGCGGTAGCTAAAGCTTCCTCGGGGGCGGTCCCCCCTACAGCGCCACCCGCCGGACGGGCGCTGGTCTGGCTGCCGAGGATTCTCGCTGCGGTCGTGGCCCTGTACGCGGTACAGGTGCTGTATTCCGAGGACTTCTCGAAAGGGCTGCAGGACGTTTGCTTCTTCTTCGTGCCGTTCTCGCTGGTGTACGGATTGCTCCGCGATGTCAGCTGGGACCGGAAGCTTTTGGTCCTCGTGCTGTGGGTGGTTGCCCTGGAGGCCGTTGCGTTCGTGATCGTCGGTTCAGTCGAGTACCTGAGCAGGAGCTTGTTCTGGAACGACCAGGTGATCCGGTCGAACGAATTCCACACCTACTTCAGGGTGAACTCTGTGTTCTGGGACCCGAACATCTACGGGCGCTATCTGGCCCTGGTGGCTGTCTTGGCGATGTCGGCGCTGATGTGGGCTCGGGAGCGGCGGGACCTTGCTTTGCTGACCGCCCTCGTTGCCGTCGTCTGGATCGGCCTCCTCCCGACCTTCTCGCAGTCGAGCTTCGTGGCGTTGCTTGGGGGCCTCGCCGTGCTCGCGGCCTTGAAGTGGAGCTTGCGCTGGACCCTCGCCGCCGTTGCCGGCTTGGCCGTTCTAGGTGTCCTGGTGGTGTTGCTCGTAGGCGGCTCTTCAAAGCTCAGCCCCGACCGGATCAACATCGACACCAGCGGCCGGGCCAATCTGGTCTCCGGCGGCATCCACCTCTTCGCCCAGCGCCCCGTCTACGGCTACGGCTCGGGCAGCTTCCCCAAGGCCTACCGCCAGCACGTCAAGACCCGAAAGATCCCCGTCTCGGTCTCCCACACGGAGCCCATCACGATCGCCGCTGAGCAAGGCCTGGCCGGCCTACTTCTCTACGCGGCTCTAGTCCTGACAGCCCTGTGGACCATGGCCTCAGGTCTACGATCCTCCCTGCCTCATGTATCCGCCTCTCGCGCGGGTGGCGCTGTAGGGGGAACCGCCCCCGAGGACGCTTTAGCGACCGCAGGGGGTGGTGGGTCCCCTGCAGCGACAGGACCCGCGCGCCACACCGCAATAGCGCGGGCCGCAGTCCTAGCAACCTTCACAGCCCTACTGGTCCACACGATGGCCTACGCAGGCTTCTTCGAGGACCCGATCACCTGGGTCCTCCTTGCCGTCGGTGCTTCCCTCGCAGCCGCCGAGCAACGTAGGCTCGCCGCGTGTCCGGATACCTCCGCCGCCTAGCGACCACCGGTGCCGCCTACACGGCGGCGAGCATCTTCTCGAAGCTGATCGCGGTCGCGCTGCTGCCGCTCTACACGCGCTACCTGACCACGGAGGACTACGGTGCCGCCGAGGTGATGTTCGCCGCCGTCGTCTCGGCCAGCATCGTCGTCCGCCTCGGCGTGATCGAGGCGCTGCTGCGCTTCTACTACAAGGACGACGAGAATCCCGACCGCGTCCTCTCCACCTCCTTCGCCGCGCTCTTCTGGTTCTCCACCGTGGCGGTCCTGGTCGCCCTGCCCTTCGCCGCGCCGATCTCCGAAGCGCTGCTCCCCGAACCGGCCGGCCTCGACCCCCGCGAGGCAGTCGCCTGGCCCCGCGACGCTGCGAACCTGGCCCGGATCTCGATCGTCGGCCTCTGGGTACTGACGCTGCACGAGTACCTGCTGACGATCTTCCGACTCGAAGAGCGAGCTCGCGCCTTCTTCGTGACGACGATGCTGAACGTGGTGGCGGCGATCGGGCTGACGGTCGTCTTGGTCGTGGGCGCCGACGAGGGCGCTCGCGGCCTGCTGCTGGGAAGCTACGCCAGCGGCGCCGCCTTCGTGCTCGGGCTGATCGCCTACCACTGGCGTCGCCTCTCGCTCTGGATCGACCGGGCGCTGTTGCGGCGCCTGCTGCGCTTCGGCACTCCGACGATGCCGGCGGAGCTCTCGCTCTACGCCCTCAACTTCGTCGACCGCATCATCATCGTCCGCACCCTCGGCCTCGCCGAGGCGGGCCTCTACTCGCTGGCGGTCAAGTTCGCCCAGGGGGTCAACGTGCTCGTTCGCGGCTTCCAGCTCGCCTGGCCGCCGCTCGCCTACTCGATCCGCGACGACGACGACGCCCGCCGCGCCTACGCCGCGGTGGTCACCTGGTTCGTGGTCGGCGGCGCCTTCGTCGTCTCCGGCATGTGGCTGCTCTCGCGCTGGATCGTGCGTGCACTGGCGGCCCCGGAGTTCTTCGACGCCTACGAACCGATCGGCCTGATCGCGGCCGGGGTCACGCTCTACGCCCTCTACATGGTGCTGGTCGTGATCCTCGGCCGCACCGGCCGCACCGAGTTCAACTTCCCCGCGACCGGGGCAGCCCTCGTCACCAACGTCGCCCTCAACCTCCTCCTCGTGCCGCCGCTCGGCATCGTCGGCGCCGGCCTCGCCCTCGTCGCCTCCTACCTCGTCGTGCTGGCTCTGATGTACGGCTTCACCCAGCGCCTCTTCCCGGTTCCCTACGAATGGGGCCGGCTGGCCCGGGTCGTCCTGGTCTCCGCCGTGCTCGTCGCGACCGGCGAGCTGCTGCTCCCGACCGACGGCCTCGTGGGTTTCCTGACGAGGACGGTCCTGTGGCTCGCCTACCCGGCCGCTCTTCTAGCGACCGGCTTCTTCACCCAGGCCGAGCGCACCTGGCTCGCTCAGCTCCGGCATCCGGGTGAACTTGTCCGCCGCCTGCGCGCGTTCCGCCCCGCCCCGGCGGCTGTAGACGGCGCGGTTCCGGAGGCCTACGAGGCGGAGCTCATGGACGAGGACTCCCGCCTCTGACGACAAGCGGTCGTATTTTCCGCCGCGTACCGAATAAAAGCGCGACCGCAAGCGCTGAGACCAACGCCCCAATGGTTGCGGTCGCACTTTTCGCCGTATAGCGGAGGGAAATGCGACATCAAGTGTGGGTTGCGTCGGCGATGCTGATGCCGAGGCGGGGGAGGAGCGCCTGTCGGGCGTGGGCCCAGTAGACCCGGGTCGGTTGGCCGGGGAGGACGGTTGCGGCGACGGCGCGGACCGCGTAGGACCAGGCGGTGAGGACGCGGACGGCCAGTGCGGCGACCCAGCCATGGTGCTTACGCATGAAGAGATCCCGGTTGCGGTGGAATTCGACGATGCGGGGGAGGCCCTTGGTGAGGTCGGTGGAGAGCTGGTCGTGGTGGACCGCCTCGGCAGCGGGGACGAAGAGACTGTGCCAGCCGGCGTCGGCCAGGCGCTTGGCGAAGTCGCACTCGTCGTAGTAGACGAAGAAGGCGGGGTCCATGTAGCCCACCTCGACGGCCGCCTCGCGCCGCACGAGCAGGGCGCTCGACTGCGCCCAGTCGACCCGGCGCGTCTGCCTGCCCTTGCTCTGCACGGTCAGCCAGCGGTGCAGGAACAGGGCCCCGGTGAGGGCGGTGCCGACGCCGGGGAAGCGCCAGGCGCAGGGCACCGGCACCCCGTCGGAGTCGAGCAGCTGAGCACCGGCGGCCGCCGCTCGCGGATCGGCCTCGAGTGCCGCCACCAGGGCCTCCGCCGCACCGGGGCGCAGCTCGGAGTCCTCGTTGAGCAGGAGGCAGTAGCGACCGCCTGCCTCCTGCATCAGGGTCGAGTCGTTCTCGGCCTTTCCCGTCCGCCGCTCCAGCGCGATCAGGCGAACGTCGCCGCCGCGCGCGCGAACCGCCTCGACCGAGCCGTCGTCTGAGGCGTTGTCAAGGACGAGGATCTCGCGCTCGACTCCGACCGGGTGTGTGCGCTCGATCGCGTCGAGGCAGGCGAGCAGGTACTCGCGGCCGTTCGTGTTCACGACGCAGTAGGAGAGCGTGGGTGTCACGACGGTGACCATAATCGCCCGTCATGAAGGTTCAGCTGGTCGACCCCTCGGCCTTCACGCCGCCGTACGACCGCGCCCTGGCCGCGGCGCTCGCCCGTGGCGGCGCCGACGTCGAGCTGTTGACCAGCCGCTTCCTCTACGGCCCGGTGCCCCCTGCCGAGGACTACCGGGTGCGCGAGTGCTTCTACCGCCGCACCTCGCCGCGCGGCCTCGACGCCCCCGGCCGCCGCGCCCTCAAGGCGGCGGAGCACCTGCCCGACATGCTGCGCCTGCGCCGCGCCCTCGACGCCGACGTCGTCCACTACCAGTGGCTGACGATGCCGGCCCTCGATGCGCACCTGCTGCCGCCGCGCCGGCCGCGCGTGCTCACCGCGCACTACGTGCTGCCCCCGCAGCCGAGCCGCCGCGACCTGGCGACGGCACGCCGGGCGTTCGGACGCATGGACGCGGTCGTGGCCCACTCCGAGCACGGGGCGGGGCGGCTGCGCGACGAGGTCGGCCTGGACCCCGCCCGCGTCCGCGTCATCCCCCACGGCGCCTTCGACTACCTCACCCGGCTGCCAGAGGAGAAGCCGCTGGCGCCCGAGCTCCAGGGCGCCGAGGGCCCGGTGATCCTCTTCTTCGGCCTGCTGCGCCCCTACAAGGGGATCGACACGCTGATCGAGGCCTTCCGCGAGGTCCGCGGCGCCGAGCTCTGGATCGTCGGCAACCCGCGCATGGACCTGGAGCCGCTGCGCCGCCTCGCCGCCGAGAGTCCCGGCCGCGTCCGCTTCCTCACCCGCTTCGTCGAGGACGCCGAGATTCCGGCGATCTTCAGCCGCGCCGACGTCGTCGTCCTCCCCTACCGCGACGCCGAGCACTCCGGCGTGCTCTACACCGGCCTCGCCTTCGGCAAGCCGATGGTGCTCAGCGCCGTCGGCGGCTTCCCCGAGGTCGCGGCGACCGGCGCCGCGCGGCTCGTCCCGCCCGAGGATCCCGCGGCGCTCGCAAGTGCCCTGAACGAGCTCGTCGCGGACTCAGCCGCTCGCGAACGCCTGGCGCGGTCCGCGAGCGAGACCGCGGCCGGCCCCTACTCCTGGGACGCGGTCGCCGCCCAGACCCTCGCGCTCTACCGCGACCTCCTCGACCGGCAATGAGACTCAAGCCTCCAACCCGTTCCGGTGCGCCTTATGTGGTTATAGACCGCATAAAGCGCACTGGAAGCAGATAATCGCCGGATGCTCGCCGCTCTCTTCTGGGTCTCTGCCGGGCTGATCGTCTACACGCACCTCGGCTACCCGCTCGCGCTGCGGGCGCTGCTCTCCCTGCGCCGCCGGCCGACGCTCGAGCCCGGCACCTGGGAGGAGCTGCCGCGCGTCTCGTTGATCGTCGCCGCCTACGACGAGGAGGAGGTGATCGCGGCCAAGGTCGCCAACGCTCTCGCGCTCGACTACCCCCGCGAGCGCCTCGAGCTGATCGTCGCCTCCGACGGCTCGAACGACGCGACGGCCGAGCGCGCCCGCGCGGCCGGCGCCGACCTGGTGCTCGAGCTGCCCCGCGGCGGCAAGATCGCCGCCCAGAACGCCGCCGCGGAGAGGGCCTCCGGAGAGATCCTCGCCTTCTCGGACGCGAACAGCGTTTGGCAGCCGGACGCCCTGCGCCACCTGGTCGAGCCCTTCGCCGACCCCGCGATCGGGTACGCCTGCGGCCAGGTCCGGTTCCTCGACTCCGCCGGCGACAACCTCGAGGGTGCCTACTGGCGCTACGAGATGAAGGTGCGGGAGATGGAGTCCGCGCTTGCCGGCGTCACCGCCGGCAACGGCGCGATCTACGCCGTGCGCGCCGGCGCCTACCTTCCCCTCGCTCCTTCCGGGAGCCACGACCTCTCGTTTCCCTTCCAGCTGGCGAAGAAGGGAAAGCGCTCCCTCCACGTCCCCTGGGCGCGTGCCGAGGAGAAGATGGTGCCGACGATGGAGGGCGAGTTCGCCCGCAAACGGCGGATGATGGTCGGGATCTGGGACATCGTCGTCGGCGAGCGGATGATCTCCCCGCGCGGCTACTCGTCCCTCTACGCCTTCGAGCTCTTCTCGCACCGGCTGCTGCGCTACCTCACCCCGTTCCTGCACCTGTTCGCCTTCGTCGCCAACCTCCTCCTGCTGGACCAGGGCTGGGTTTACGTCGTCACCTACGGGATCCAGCTGGCCGCGATCGCGGCGGCGATCCTCGGTGGTCAGTTCCGCCTCGCGCCGTTTCGGGTCGCCCGCTACTACGCGATGACCACGCTCTCGATCGCCGCCGGCCTCTGGGACCGCTTGCGCCACGGCCCGCCCGCTGCGTGGGACAAGGCCCCCGGAACGCGCTAGCGATGCCCCGCGCCTTCGACATCCTGATCGCGACTTTCGCACTGCTCCTGTTCTCGCCCATCTTGCTCGTCGCTGCGATCGCGATCAAGCTGGGCAGCCGCGGCCCGGTCTTCTACCGCCAGCGACGGGTGGGCCTGAACGGTCGCGAGTTCGAGATGCTGAAGCTGCGCACGATGGTCGAGGGCTCCGACCCCGTCGGCGTCGGCACCGTCGTCACCCGCGAGGACCCCCGCGTCACCGCTGCCGGGCGCATCCTGCGACGGACCTCGCTCGACGAGATCCCCAACCTGGTCAACGTCCTGCGCGGCGAGATGGCGATCGTCGGTCCCCGCCCGACGATCTCGGCCCAGGTCGAGGACTACACGCCGCGCCAGCACCGCCGCCACGAGGTCCGCCCCGGGATCACCGGCTGGGCCCAGGTCCAGGGCCGCGCCGGCATCCCCTGGGAGGAGCGGATCGAGCTCGACGTCGAGTACGTCGATCGCCGCAGTGCCGCCCTCGACGCCCGCATCCTCGCCAAGACCGCCTGGCTCCTCGTAACCGGTCACGGGCTGGCGCCCGACTGATGTCGGTGCAACGCGTTACGGCGCTCAGAGAGCCGTAACGCGTTGCACCTCGGTGGGGGGCTTAGGGTTCTGGGCGTGAGTGAACGCCCAGGAGTCTCTCTCCGCCCGTTTGAGCCCGCCGACGCGCCCGCCGTGCACCGCTGGTTCAACAACCCCGAGGCGACCGCCTCGCTGATGGAGCAGCGCGACGGGTTCTCCTTGGAGGAAGCGCAGGCGTGGATCGGGCGGGCGATGGACGACTCGGGCGAGGATCGCAAGTACGCGATCGCGGTCGAGGGCTTCGCCGAGCCGGTCGGCTTCACTGCGCTCTACGGGCTTTTCCGTCAGACCGCGCCGGAGCTGGGGGCGCTGATCGGCGACGACGTGCGTGGCATGGGGGTCGGACGGCGTGCCGAGGCCCTGACCCTTGCCAAGGCCTTCGACGAGTTCGGCGCACACCGCGTCTACGGCCGCATCCCGGCTCGCAACGAGGTCGCCAAGAGGACCGTGGCCGGCCTCGGCTGGAAGCACGAGGGGACGATGCGGGGCCACCTGCGCCGCGAGGGCCTCCCGGCCGACGACTGCGAGGTCTGGGGCGTGCTGCCCGACGAGTTCCGAGCAGCCGCTGCCGACCTGATCTCGTGAGCGAGCCGACCGCCAGGGCCGAGCTGATCGAAGACCGGGGCGAGGCGTCGGCAGGCGAGGAGTTCTTCCGCTCGCGCCCGTTCCTCGATGCGGAAGGCGTCACCCACACCCTCCGTATCGAGACCGACGGCACGGAGCTGCTGGCACCGCTGATCGTGCGCCCGGTCGGCGACGGCCCCGAGCGCGACGCGATCTCCCCCTATGGCTACCCGGGTTTCGCCGTCGGTTGTTCGATTGACCCCCCTATAGGGGGGTCAAAAGATCACTCCTCGTCGATCGATCCCGCTGCGGTGGACTTCTCTGCGACGGGCCTCGTCTCGGCCTTCGTTCGCCATGCTCTCGACGAGCCGCCACTTGCCGGCGCGAGCGAGCGCAACGTCGTCCAGATCGCGGACCCCGAGCTGCCGGCGAAGAGCAGGCCCAGCGACCGCAACCAGATCAACAAGAACCTCCGGCGCGGCTACGAGCTCCGCATCGTCCCCGGCCCCGAGACGACCCCCGGCGATCGCGCCGGCTTCCTCGCCGCCTACGAGCAGACGATGCGACGCACCGGTGCCGCCGAGCGCTACTTCTTCTCCGCGGCCTACTTCGACCGCATCCTCGAATCCGATCGCACCTGGCTCGCCCTCGCCCTCGCCCCTGGAGGAGAGGCCGCTGCCGCCTCGCTCGCCACCCGCAGCGACGGCTTCCTCCACTACTACCTCAGCGGCAGCGCCGATTCCCACCTGCGCGACTCGCCGATGAAGAACGTCCTCGCCGCCCTGGTCGAGCTCGCGGCCGAGCAGGGCCTGCCGCTCAACCTCGGCGGCGGCATCGTCCGCGGCGACAGGCTGGAGGAGTTCAAGCGCGGCTTCGCCAACCGTGAGCAGCCCTGGCACACCTCGGAGATCGTCTGCGACGCGGCTGCCTACGCGCGCCTCGGCGCCGGCCGCGATGCGGGCGACTTCTTCCCGGCCTACAGGGCCGGCTGACCGGGGTTAGTTGACAGTCGGTTCCAACGGCGTCGGCGCCGTCGGCTTGAACGTGTTGACCGGCTCGCCGCCGTATTTGCCCCAGGTCTCCTTGGCGAAGGCCCGGATCGCGTCGAGCGTGATCGCGCCCTTGTACTCATTGCAGCCGAGCACGTTCGTCCAGGTCGTCGCTGCCACCGCATAGGTCATGTTCTCGTTCGGGAAGAGCAGCGTCCCGCCCCACATCGTTTCGTAGAGGCCAACCAGTTCTTCCTGGTCTCCCTCGGGCAGGTCGGGGCTGTACTGGACCGCCAGCCGCCCGTGCTCGAGCGAGTGGACGACGGCGGTTTCCTTGGGCGTTTCGCTGTAGGCGCCGTCAGCCTGGGCGATTTCGGAGTGGGTGCCCGAGTTCGGAGGGTTCGTCCCGTAGTTCGGTCCCGTGGCGGTTGCGGGGATGTGTTCGTGCCCCTCGTCTTTGAGTTTCAGCTGCAGATCGCAATCGGCCATCTTTGCCGCCTTTTTGACGTCGGTGACCTTGGCGACGGGAGCATCGCCCCCGGAGCGCTTGTCCGGCTGGACGCCGAACGTTTCACCGGTGCCGACGTCGATATGCGCTTCGCCACCCTCGTTGTTGCCGGCGGAGGAGGCAATGGCGAAGACGATGCCGACGATCACGGCCAGGCCGATCACGCCCGCCACGCCATAGCCGGCCATCAGCCGCCGCCGCTCCGACGAGGCCTGGTTCTTCTCGCGTTCCTGCCGAGCCTGGCGGAGCGCCTCTCTCTCTTCCTCCCTGCGATTTGCCATGAGGCAGCGCTATTTTAGTCAGAGAGACTTCGCCAAGTCGCCCGTCTCGTCCCGGCGCCTCTCCCAAGGACGCGCGGCGCGCAGCGCGCCGAGCACCGCCCGCGTCGCCGGCGCCCGGTTCAGCGCGTAGAAGTGGATGCCGGGGGCACCCGCGACGAGCAGCTCCGCGCACTGCTGGGCGGCGTAGGCGACGCCGAGCTCGAACTCGGCCCGCTCGTCGCCCTCGGCGGCGCGGAAGGCCTCCTCCAGGCGGCCGGGGATCGAGGCGTCGCAGAGCTCGCAGATCCGCTTCGTCTGCGCGAAGCTCGCCACCGGGATCACCCCGGCCAGGATCGGGACCTCGATCCCCGCCGCCCGCGCGGCGGCGACGAAGTCGAAGTAGACTTGGTTGTCGAAGAAGAGCTGGGTGATCAGGAACGACGCCCCGGACTCCACCTTCGTCTTCAGGTAGGCGAGGTCGGTCTCGAGGTCGGGCGCCTCGGGATGCACCTCGGGGAAGCAGGCGCCGCCGACCGTGAAGTCCCACCCCTCGGAGATGAAGGCGGTCAGCTCTGCTGCGCTTCCCAGCCCTCCCTCGGGCTGGACGAAGTCCTCCTGCCCCCGGGGCGGGTCGCCGCGCAGGGCGAATACGTTCTCGATCCCTGCCTCGGCAATCCGGTCCAGCGTCGCCGCCAGTCCCTCGCGCGTCTCGCCGACACAGCTGAGGTGGGCCATGGTCTCGAACCCCAGCTCCTCCTTGAGGCCGCGGGTGATCTCCACCGTCCCCTCGCGGGTCGAGCCACCGGCCCCGTAGGTGACGGAGACGAAGTCGGGCTCCAGCTTGCGCAGCGAGCGGGCGGTGTCGAACAGCGCCGCGGTGGCCTCCGCCGTCTTCGGCGGGAAGAGCTCGACCGAGAAGGTCGGGCCCTCAGCGCCGATGATCTCGTCGATGCGCACGGGGCGGAGGTTAGCCGCCGCGCCGCTCACCCTCTCGACCGGAGCATTTCTCGGAGTTTGCGGGAACGTATTCGTTGCCCCCCTGGCGCCGCCGGAGGGGGCGCGCTAAGTTCGCTTTGCGACTGGGAGAGACGGGGTTCGCGGAAGCCAAGCGGACGGCGTCTCGAAGGTGGCGTGACGAGCTTCAGTGTGCGAAGGCTACGCACATGGCAGGCAACCGAGCGCCACCGCCAGTCGCATTTTTTATGCGCTGGCGCAGGCGAGTCTGTCTGACCTGACTCATATCTTGGAGCCGTCACCGAGTTCCTGCCCTCGTTGACGTGCGTGCCGGGACGCAGTGCCGGGAGTCGGGCGTTGTTGGTGCCCCGTGAGTCACTCCAACAACTAGCCCGCCCACTCCCATACCCTGTGTTCGATGAGCGGGGAGCTTCGCTACGAGCGGGTTGGGGCTGCAGCCGTGCTCACCATCGACCGGCCCGAGCGCCGCAACGCGATCGACGCCGCCGCGGCCGAGCTGTTCCGCCGGGGCCTGGACGACTTCGAGGCCGACGAGGGGGCACGCGTCCTGATCCTCACCGGCGCCGGCGGCGCCGCCTTCTGTGCCGGAGCCGACCTGAAGGCGATGAACCTCGACGTCACCCACCCCGGGGGGCCGATGGGCCCGACCCGCCTGACGCCCTCCAAGCCGGCGATCGCCGCGGTTGACGGCTGGTGCCTCGCCGGTGGAGTCGAGCTGGCGCTCTGGTGCGACATGCGCATTGCCACACCGCAATCGACCTTCGGCCTCTTCGAGCGTCGCTGGGGCGTGCCTCTCCTCGACGGCGGTACCCAGCGCCTGCCCCGCATCGTCGGTATGGGCCGGGCACTGGAGTTGATCCTCACCGGCCGCCCCGTGGAGGCCGAGGAGGCGCACCGGATCGGCCTCGTCAACGAGGTCGTCGAGCCGGGCAGGCACCTTGACCGGGCCCTGGAGCTGGCCGAGCGCATAGCCGGCTTCCCCCAGGAGACGATGCTGGCCGACCGCCGCGGAGCGATCGAAGGCTTCGGCCAGCCTCTCGCCGACGGCCTCGACCTGGAGCGCCGCCTCGGCAACGAGGTCCTCGACGTCGCCGTCCGCGGCGCAAAGAAATTCGCCGACGGCGCCGGCCGCCACGGCGAGTTCTGACCTCCCCCAAGCTTTATCTCCGACGCCGCCCTCGGGACTCGGCCTCAGCCGCTGGGGGTCATCGGGGGGTCACCCCCAGGAACTCCCGCGAAGCGGCATGGGGGTGACCCCCCGATGACCCCCTTCCGGCAAACACCCCTAGTCCCGAGGCCGCGTCACCCGGCGCATCTCGTCCTCCGCTTCCTCGGGGCCGAGGTAAGGCATCAGCACGGCGAAGACGAGGTCGGGGAGGATCCGCTGCAGCTCGGGGCCACGCCCGGCGCGGATCTCGTCGAAGATCATCGAGGTCGCGCCACCGATCGCGAAGCGGGCGGTGTCGGCCGGCAGTTCCTCGCCCTGACTAGAGTACTCGCGGCCTTCTTCGAGGAATGGGGTGAAGCGGGCGAGCGCGGCCCGGTAGCGCGCTCGCGCATCGTCGCCGGCGGCGGTCACCTCGACCATCGCCATCCGCGCGATGTCGGCCTCGGCCGCCAGCAGCTCGACCAGGGCGCCGAGGCCGGCGCCGATCCGCTCGGGCCAGGGCTCGCCCGCGGCCGACTCGAAGGCGCTGGTGACGTGGGCGACGAGGACGTCGATCACGGCGTCGTAGGCCTCGAGGAAGCAGGCGGCCTTGCCGTCGAACATCTCGTAGAAGGTGGCCCTGGAGACGCCGGCGACCTCGATCACGTCGGTGACCGTGGTCGCCTCGTAGCCCTTTGCCGCGGCGACCCGGACCATCGCCTCGAGCAGCCGCTCGCGCTGGGAGCGAACCACGTAGGCGCGGGGCAGGCCGTGGCGTCCGCTTGGCAGACGCTCTGGATTCGAAGTCGATGACGAATCCATGCGTTCAGCGTAGGGCAGCGGCAGCGGACTGTCCAACGGGTTTCGCAGCCGGCCGCCCAGCCCTCGCCACAACGTCCAACCGGCGCTCCCCGATGCCTACACTGCGGAAATGAAGATCGGGATAGTCGGCCTCGGATACGTCGGCCTGCCCCTTGCCGTCGCCTTTGCCGAGGCCGGGGACGAGGTCGTCGGGCTCGACACGGATTCCCGCAGGATCGAGGGCACGAACGCCGGCCGCAGCCACGTCGAGGACATTCCCGACACCGCGCTCGCCCCCCTGCGAGAGCGCCTGCGGGCCACCGCCAACCAGGCGGACCTCGCCTCATGCGAAGCGATCGTGATCTGCGTCCCCACGCCGCTGACGGGCTCGCGCGACCCCGACCTCACCTACCTGCTCGAATCGGCGACGGCGCTGTCGAGCGTGCTCCAACCCGGGCAGCTGGTCGTGCTCGAGTCGACGACCTACCCCGGCACCACTCGCGAGCGGCTGCTGCCGATCCTCGAGGAGTCGGGGCTCTCCGCCGGGCGCGACTTCCACCTCGCCTTCTCCCCGGAGCGGATCGACCCCGGTCGCACCGACTACACCGTCCGCACCACGCCGAAGCTCGTCGGCGGTCTCACGCCGGCGTGCTCTGAGCGGGCCGAGGCCCTCTACTCGCGAATCTGCGACGAGGTCGTGGTCCTGACGACGCCGGAGGCGGCCGAGCTCTCGAAGCTGCTGGAGAACATCTTCCGCTCGGTCAACATCGCGCTCGTCAACGAGCTGGCGCAGCTCTGCGACCGGCTCGGGATCGACGTCTGGGAGGTGATCGACGCGGCGTCGACCAAGCCCTTCGGCTTCATGCGCTTCGATCCCGGCCCGGGGATGGGCGGTCACTGCCTTCCGGTCGACCCGTTCTACCTCGCCTTCAAGGCGCGCGAGCACGACTTCTACCCGGAGTTCATCGAGCTGGCGGGCAAGGTCAACCAGACCCAGCCGGCCTTCTGCGTGGAGCGGATCGCGCGAGCCCTCAACGAGGCGGGGAGGCCGGTCAGGGACTCGAAGATCCTCCTCCTCGGCGTCAGCTACAAGGCCGGCGTCGGCGACGTCCGCGAGTCGCCGGCCCTGACGATCGCCAAGCGCCTCGCCGACCTCGGCGCCGACGTCTCCTACCACGACCCGCACGTCCCCCGCCTCCCCGACCTCGGCCTCGACTCGGTCGACTTGGCCGAGGGCCTCGCCGGCACCGACCTGGCCGCCATAGTCACGGCCCACCCCAGCCTCGACTACGAGAACGTGGTGTCCACCGCCTCGCTGGTGGTCGATTTCCGCGGCGTAACCCGCGGGATCGAGGCGGAGAACCTGGTCAGGCTGTAGAGCCGAGTCAGGCTCTGGCCGCCTGCATCTCCTCCTCGGCCACGTCGGAGCCGAAGTAGGGCAGGACCGCGAAGTACATGAACTCGGGCAGCAGCTCGCGGAAACCCTCGTTCGCCCCTGTCGCCAGCCGGGCGTGGACGACCGCGTGGATGCCGGCGACGATGCCCTCTGGGGCGATCGGGGGCGGTGACTCGCCCGTGATCGCTCGCGCCGAATCGATGAAATCGGTGATCCGCTCCATCGCGCTCGAGCGTTTCTCGAGCGCCTTGGGCCCCGCTGCATGGACCTCGACGATCAGGGCTCGGCCGAGATCGGGCTCGCCGTCGAGTGCCTGCAGCAGGGCACCAAGGCCTGCGCGCAATTTCCCCTGCCAGGTCCTCTCAGGGGCCGCGGCCGTCTGCACCTGAGCTTCCAGCCGCGCCATGCCGAAGTCGAATGCCTCCAGGTAGCAGGCGTCCTTGTCTGGGAAGAGGTCGTAGAAGGCCTGCCTGTAGAGGCCGGTCGAGTCGAGCACCGCCCGTACGGATGTCGCGTCGTAGCCGTTCGACCCGACCGAGTGGAGCATCCCCTCCAGGATCCTTTCGCGCTTGGGTGAAATCACCAGCTTGAGTGTGGAAGCGTGGGGAGAAATTGGCCCCATCGCGCCGGCCTCCTCAGCCCCTGCCAGGACCTTGGTTGCGGCCTGCTCTCCCATTCCGATCCTTCCTCTTCTCCGATCAGGGGAACCGCTTGTCTGGGCCTCGGTACTGTAACGGTATTCGGCCGATACGTCCAGCTTGGCATAAGGAACTGCTGTGGGTACCCTGGCTTTTGTGGCCGAACGCGCTCCTCAGGCGACCAGGATGCCGCCGGGAAGGCACCCTCTTTCGCGGGAGTTCATCACCCAGCACCAGCGCGCCCGGATCATCGCTGCCCTCGCCGAGGAGACCGTCGAGAAGGGCTACCGAGCCGTCACCGTCGCAGACATCGTGAGCCGGGCGGGGATCGCCCGCAACACCTTCTACGAAAACTTCTCCTCGAAGGAGGACTGCTTTCTCTCCGCCTCGGAGTACGCGGTCACCGAGGCCCTGCGGCGTGTCGTCGACGCCGCCAGCAAGGTCGACAGCTGGCCGGCGCGGGTGAACGCCGGCCTCGCGGCCTTCCTCCACTACGTCGCCGGCGAGTCGGCACTCGCCCGCACCTGCATCGTCGAGGCTCTCTCCGCGGGGCCCGCTGCGGTCGAGCGCTACGAGCGCTCGATCCAGGCCTTCGTGCCGCTGTTCCGCATGGGCCGCAAGATCTCGCCGAAGGGTGAGGAGCTGCCGGACACGCTGGAGGAGACGATCGTCGGCGGAATCTTCTGGATCCTCTACCAGCGCATCATCATGGGGCAGGCCGAGCAGATCGAGGACCTGCTGCCGGAGCTGGTGGAGTTCTCGCTCACTCCTTACCTAGGCGCCGAGGTGGCCAAGCGGACCTCAGCCGAAGCGCCACCGACAGCAGGCTGAGCCAAGGGCGGGGACTGGGGGGTCCGTGACCTAGTGCTCGGTTCGCCAGATCGACACCGGACTTACCGAACGGAGCGCTGGTGCTCGACGTAGAGACACGCGAGCGCACCGCCGGCCCCGAGCGCGAGCGGATTCTCGCCGCCCTGGTCGAGACCGCCGCCGAGCGCGGCTACGCCGAGACCACGGTCGAGACGATCCTCGAGAGCGCCGGCCTCGACCGGCCCGCCTTCGACCGCCATTTCCGCAGCAAGTACGACTGCTTCCTCACCGCCTGGCAGGAGATGAACGAGACCTGCATGCAGACGATGCTGGCGGCTTACAACAGCCACGAGCGGTGGCCCGACAAGCTGCGCGCGGTCGCCTGCGAGGTGGTCGAATCGCTGCGCGGCGACCCCACCCGCGCCACCTTCTCGGTCGAGGTGCTGGCGGCCGGCGACGCCGCCCGCGCCCGCCGCGACATGACGATGCGGGTGATCGCCTCCCTGATCGACGCCGGCCGCAACGAGATGGAGGACCCCGAGTCCGTTCCCCACACGACCGCGGAGGCGCTGGCGGGGTCGGCCTACGGCCAGGTCTACTCGAGGATCGTGCAGGGTCGCGGCGACGAGCTACCCGCGCTGGTGCCGCAGCTGATGTCGGCCGCCGTGATGCCCTATCTGGGTCTGGAGGCTGCGATGGCCGAGCTGGGCAGGGGGTTCGACCCTCCGGCGCGATATCGTCGGGACGTGGCCAAACGCACCTCCTCCCCCAGGTCCGACGGCGTTACGAGCGCCGAGGGCTACCCGCCCGAGCTCTCGCGCCTGCCGCCGGGGCGGCACGGCCTGCCGCGTGAGTTCGTCGTCCACAACCAGCGCGAGCGGCTGGTCGCGGGCCTCGCGGAGGCGATCGCCGAAAACGGCTACTCCGGCACGACGATCGCCCACATCACCAGGCACGCAGCCGTTTCCCGCCGCACCTTCTACGAGCACTTCTCCAGCAAGGACGAGTGTTTCGTCGCCGCCTACGACACGGTGATGGCAGAGCTGATCGAGCGCGTTTCGGAGGGCTACGAGGAGGCTGAGGACTGGCCGCACGCCGTGCGGGCCGGGATCGCGGCGATGCTCGCCTTCCTCGCCACCGAGCCGCACCTCGCCCGCCTCTGCATGGTCGAGGCGCTGGTCGCCGGGCCGGTCGTGGTCGAGCGCTACGACGCCGCGATCAAAAGCTTCGTCCCCTACTTCCAGAGCGGCCGCGAGGGCCGCCCGCCCGAGATCCTCGCCCGCCTCTCGCCGACAACCGAGGAGGCCCTGGTCGGGGGCATGGTCTCGCTGATCTCCCGCCGCATCATCGCCGGTAGGACGGAGGAACTGGAAGAGCTCCTCCCCGACCTGGTCGAGTTCACCCTCACGCCTTACCTCGGCAGTGAGGAAGCGGCCAAGATCGCCGCCGAGAAGGACTGAGCTCGGCCGGGCGCGCCCTGCGCGCGCCAAGATTGTCTCTTCGGTGACGATTCGCGCACCACAGGCGCGGAAGCTCCTGAGACAATACGTTTCGTGTTCGACCGGCGCCAAACCCTCCGCGAACTGATTCGCACCCAGCACAGGGAGTTCATGCTCTACCAAGAGAAGCGGGACGAGGAATGCCGCAAGCGGGACGAGGAGTTCCGCGAGGAGTCCCGCAGGCGGGACGAGGAGATGCGTGAGTTCAACCGCGAGATCCTCCTGCGCAACGAGAAGGTCTACACGGCCGTGATCGCCGAGATGGAGGAAGGCCGGAAGCGGCTGGAGGAAGGGACCAAGCAGATCCAGGCGAACACGCGAGCGGTCCTGAGCGTGCTGGACCGGCTCGACGAGGCCGCTTGATTCGTCGGCATCTTGTTCGGCCGGCGGGTGAGCCGCCGGCTCGCTTCGAGCCGAGCGCGGCCTCTCGCTAGGGTGACAAACCGATGAGACAAGCGACGAAATTGGAGGGGGCGGCGACGGTGGAGAACGAGGACCGCACCCGCTGGCTCGCCCTCTACGTGCTCTGCGCGGGGATGCTGATGATCGTCCTCGACGTGACCATCGTCAACGTCGCCCTGCCGACGATCCAGGACAGCCTCGGCTTCTCCCAGAGCGGCCTCGCCTGGGTCGTCAACGCCTACCTGATCCCCTTCGGTGGCCTGTTGCTGCTGGCCGGCCGGCTCGGCGATCTGCTCGGGCAGCGGCGCATGTTCCTGATCGGCCTCGGCGTGTTCACCGCGGCCTCGCTGCTCTGCGCCGCCGCCGAGAACCAGGCGATGCTGATCGGCGGCCGCTTCTTCGCCGGCGTCGGCGGCGCGATCGCCTCGGCCGTGATCCTGGGCATGATCGTGACCCTGTTCCCGGAGCCACGTGAGCAGGCGAAAGCGATCGGCGTCTACGGCTTCGTCGCCTCGGCCGGCGGCTCGATAGGCCTGCTCCTGGGCGGCGCCCTGACCCAGGCGATCAGTTGGCACTGGATCTTCATCATCAACCTGCCGATCGGCATCGCCACCGCCTACGGCGCCCTGCGCCTGGTCGACGGCAGGCCCGGGATCGGCTTCAAGGCCGGTGCCGACATCCCCGGCGCCGCCCTGATCACCAGCTCGCTGATGCTCGGCGTCTACACCATCCTCGGCATCAGCGAGCACGGCTGGGGCTCGCCCCAGACCCTGATTCTGAGCGCGATCTCCTTCGTCCTCGGCGCCGCCTTCATCGCCCGCCAGGCGCGGATCGAGAACCCGCTGATGCCACTGCGACTCTTCCGCTCGCGCAACGTCGCCGGCGCCAACACGATCCAGGCGCTGCTGGTCGCCGGCATGTTCGGGATGTTCTTCCTCGGCGCCCTCTACCTGCAGCGGATCCTCGGCTACGACGCGCTTGAGGTCGGCCTCGCCTTCCTGCCGGCGACGATTGTGATGGGCACGCTCTCGCTCGGCTTCTCGGAAAAACTGATCATGCGCTTCGGCCCGAAGACGACGCTGATCCCCGGCGTGATCATGGTCGGCATCGGGCTGCTGCTCTTCGCCCGCACGCCGGTCGACGGCGACTACCTGGCCGACCTCCTGGCGCCGATGCTGCTGGTCGGGCTGGGCGTCGGCACCGCTTTCCCCGCGCTGATGACCCTGGCGATGTCGGGCGCGAGGCCGGAGGACTCCGGCCTCGCCTCCGGCCTGGTCAACACCAGCATGCAGGTGGGCGGCGCGATCGGGCTGGCGGTGCTGGCGACGCTGGCGACCGAGCGCACCGACAGCCAGCTCGCCGACGGCGCCGGGCAGCTCGCGGCGCTCAATTCCGGCTACCACCTCGCCTACGTCGTCGGCGCGGTCCTGGTCGCGATCGCCACCGTGATCGCGGTGACGGTGCTGAGGCCTGTGCCGATGCCCTCGCTCGAGGAGATGGGGGCGATGCAGCCCGAGAGATCCGACGAGCGCGAGCCCGCCTACTCGGAGGCCTGAGCCAGGCGCCGCTCGATGAAGCGCCGCTCGACCGGGTTGGCCGTCAGCTCGAGCGCCAGCCGGTAGGACTCGGCCGCCTCGCCGAGCCGGCCGAGGCGGCGCAGCAGGTCTGCACGGGCGGCGTGCAGCGGCTGGTAGCCGTCGATGCCCTCGATCGCCCCGATCAGCTCCAGGCCCCGCTCCGGCCCCTCGTCCATCGCCACCGCGACGGCACGGTTGAGCTCGATCACGGGGCTTGGGGCGATCTCCATGTGCCATGCGTAGAGGCGGGCGATCCGGGCCCAGTCGGTCTCCGCCGCGCTGGCCGCTTCGGCGTGCACGGCCGCGATCCGGGCCTGGATCGTGTACGGCCCACCGGGCCCGGTCGCTCCCGCCTCGCGCGAGAGCTCCGTGCCCTCGGCGATCCGCTCGCGGCTCCAGAGCGAGCGGTCCTGGTCCTCGAGCAGGACCGCTTCGCCGCTCTCGTCGACCCGGGCTTCCCGCCGCGCGTCGGTGAGCAGCATCAGCGCCAGCAGGCCCCGCGCCTCGGGCTCGCGCGGCAGCATTGCGACCAGGACGCGGCCGAGGCGGATCGCCTCCTCGCTCAGCTCGACCCGGACCAGCTCCTCGCTGCTCGAGGCCAGGTAGCCCTCGTTGAAGATCAGGTAGAGGGCCGCCAGCACCGCCGGCAGTCGCTCCGGCATCCGCTCGGCCCCGGGCACCTCGTAGGGGATGTTGTTGGCGGCGATCTTGCGCTTGGCGCGGACGAGTCGCTGCGCCATCGCGCTCTCTCCCGTGAGGAAGGCACGGGCGATCTCCGCTGTCCCGAGGCCGCCGAGGCTGCGCAGGGTGAGGGCGACCCGGGCCTCGATCGCCAGCGCCGGGTGGCAGCAGGTGAAGATCAGCCGCAGCCGGTCGTCCTCGATCTCGCCGGTCCGCTCGCCGGGGCCCGGCTCGGGCTCGGCGTGCAGCGCTTCCAGCCGCCCCAGCGCCGCCACCTTGTCGCGCAGGACGCCGGCGCGGCGCAGCCGGTCGATCGCCCGGTTGCGGGCGACCTGGGTGATCCAGGCGCCGGGGTTGTCCGGCACTCCCTCGGCCGGCCAGCGCTCGAGGGCGACGACGAAGGCCTCCTGCACGACCTCTTCGGCGAGGTCGAAGTCGCCGGTGACGCGGATCAGCGTCGCGACCGCGCGCCCCGACTCGTGCCGGAAGGTGCGGTCGACGACGCTGTCGCGGGCGGCGGTTACGAGCGTTCCGCCTTTTCCAGCAGTTCCTTGCCGCCCGTGACCAGCGGCCGGATTTCGACGTGGCCGCTTTTGAGCGGGACCTTCTTCGCCCAGGCCAGGGCGTCGTCGAGGCTCTCGACCTCGATCACCCAGAAGCCGGAGAGCTGCTCCTTGGTCTCGGCGAAGGGGCCGTCGGTGACGAGCGGCTCGGCCTCGCCGTAGTGCACGGTCGTGCCGGTGGCGCGCTCCTGCAGGCCGCCGCCGAAGACGAAGGCGCCGGCCTCGGTCAGCTCGGCGTTGAACTGCCCCATCTCGGAGAGGTTGCGCTTCACCTCCTCGGGGGTGACGTCCTCCCAGCTGCGCTCATCGGCGATCAAGGCAAGCATGAATTGCATCGTGTCCCTCCTGTCTGGTGAGCAGCGCCGATCGCCGCTCTCACCCTAACGACGAACCGGACTTGCTCAGATCGACAGCGCGGCCGCGATCTGGGGCGGGTCTTCGATCTGGGGGTAGTGGGCCAGCTCGGGGAGCTCCGTTACGGGAACGGTGGGGCGGAGCTCGCGCATCGCGGCCAGGACTTCGGTCGTCGCGACCCGGTCGAGCAGGCCCCAGGCGAGGCTGAGGTCGCCGCGCCACTCGCGGATCGCGCCGTGCCAGCGGCCGGCGTGCTCTTCGCGCTGGTCCATGTAGGAGATCAGGCGGTGGCTGAGCGTTCGGCCGCCGTTGTGACAGACGAGCGACCACTGGTCGGCGGCCTCTGCGTCCCCGAGCGGGTGCGCCTCCGAGAAGACCGAGCCGAACTGCTGGCGGAAGACGCGCTCGCTGGAGAGCCGGGCGAGGAGGGGGCCGAAGCGGCTGCGCAGGATCCGCTGGCCGAGGATCGGGCTGGCCCGTTCCAGCACCATGCTGCCGTTGAAGAGCAGGATGCCGGCCACGTCCATCTCCAGCTTGCCCTCCAGGTCACGCGCCATCAGCTCGTTGGCGACCGAGGTGCCCATGTCGTGGGCGACGAGGAAGACCGGCCGGTCCTCGCTGTGCCGGCGCACCATCTCTTCGGTCAGGTCCGCCTGCCAGAAGAGGCTGTAGTCGTGCGCACGGGGCTTCTCGGAGAGGCCGAAGCCGAGGAAGTCGAAGGCGAGCACGTTGCGGCTGGGCAGCTCCCCGAGCAGCAACCGCCAGTCGTAGGAGCTGGAGGGGAAGCCGTGGAGGAGGACCAGCAGCGGCCCATCTCCCTCTTGGCGGAAGGTGTGGATCGAGCGATCGCGGAACTCCGTGGTCTCGCCGCGCTCCTGCCAGCGGCGCACCCGCTCGGTCAGCGCCATCTCAGCGACCCGCTCCCATGCCCGGCATGATCTCATCGCGATGGCAGACGACGTCCCGAGCCGGGTTCGCGCCGCCTGCGCCTGGGTCGCGGCGCGGGCGCGGTCGGTGCAGATCGTGGACGGTGAGATCGAGGCCTACGCCGCCGACCTGCCGGCGCCGGGTGAGCTGCCTCCACTCGACCCGGCGACGCACCTGGTCGAGGGCGACCGCGAGTCCCGCACCGCATTCGTCGTCTGCCTCGACGCGATCAACTTCGGCTCGGGCTGGTGGCCGACGATCCGCAAGCGTTCCGGTCACAGCGGCTACTCCACCGTCGCGGCCGGCCTGACGGAGCGTTTCCGCGAGCGGGGGACCTGGACTGCGGAGGAGTTGACCCGACTCGAACCGGGCGACCTCGCCGCAGTCCTCGGCCAGGACGGCGGCCACCCGCTGATGGCCCGGTACGCGGCCTCGCTGCGCGACGTCGGCGGGCACCTCCTCGCCGACCACGGCGGTCGCTTCGAGAGCCTGCTCGACGCGGCCGCCGGCTCGGCCGTCGCCCTCGCCGGCCTGCTGGCGGAATGGGACGCGTTCGCCGACGTCTCCGCCTACGAGGGGCGCCCCGTCCCCTTCTTCAAGCGGGCCCAGATCGCCGCGGCGGATCTCAACCGCACCGGCGTCGTCGGCCTCGCCGGGGAAGAGCGTCTTACCGCCTTCGCCGACAACCTCGTCCCGCACGTGCTCCGCCTCGACGGCGTCCTACGTCTCGATCCCGAGCTCGAGCGATCGATCGACGCCGAGGAGCTGCTGGAGCACGGCTCCCCCGAGGAGGTCGAGCTGCGCGCCTGCGCCGTGCACGCGATCGAGCTGCTCTCCGCCGCCACCGACGGCCGCCTCTCGCCGGCGCAAATCGACGCCGCTCTCTGGAATCGCGGCGCTGCCCCTCGCTACAAGTCCGTCCCGCGGCCCCGCTCGCGCAGCACCGCCTACTGAGTCCCCTACCTCCCGAGGTGCAACGCGTAGCGGTCCCACAGCGACCACAAAACGTTGCACCTCGATTTGGGAGGCTTGGATCAGCCGGCGGCTTCGGCCCGCCTGAGTCCGCCGCGGGCCCAGAAGGCGAAGAGGACCGGGAGGGCGAAGGCGATCGCGAAGGCGAGCGCGACGACGGCCGGTTCGCCGGAGATGAAGCCGCGGCCCGCCTCGAGCAGGGCCGTCACCGGGTTGACCGAGGCGACCGCGTGGATCCAGCCGCTGAGCAGGCTGAGCGGGACGTACACCGGCGAGAGGAAGAGGATGAGGAAGACGGGGAACTGCATCAGCGGGCCGCCCTGGATCGAGCGCACCCGCATCGCCACCCCGACCGCCCACATCGTCGCCGTCAGGTTGGTCAGCACGGCGAGCACGAAGAGCCCGAAGAGGTCGACGCCGCTGCCGCCGACCTCCATCCCGGCGACCAGCGCGATCAAGGTGAGGATCGTCCAGGTGAGCAGGGCGCGGGTGAGGGCCGCGATCGTGTACCCGGCGATGATCCCGTTGCGGTTGGAGGCGGCGAGCAGGTAGCGGCGGGAGAACCCGGTCTCGAAGTCGCGGGCGATCCCGAAACCGGTGAAGACGCCGCCGAAGGCCGCCGACTGGAGCAGGACGAAGACGAACTGGAACGCCGTGTAGCCGCTGGGGAAGTCGAATCCGGGGACGCTCAAGATCGCCGAGAGCCCGCCGGCGAAGGCGACGAAGAAGAAGAGCGGGAAGGCAATCGCCGGGATGAAGAAGGCCGGGTTGGAGAGGAAGTTGTGGATGCTGCGCCAGGCGACCGCGAGGGCGACCGCGCGGAAGCCGGCCGGCCGGTGGCTGCCGCTCACGTCCGCACCAGCCGCGTCTTCAGGGCGCTGCTCGCGGCGAGCATGCCGGTCGTCAGGATCGCCAGGGCGATGCCGAACCCGAGCGCCAGCGCACCGACGTCCCAGCCTTCGATCAGCAGCGAGCGGAAGGCGGCGAGCAGGTAGGAGACCGGGTTGGCCGAGGCGACGTCGTGGAACCACTGCGACTGGATCAGGTCGAGCGGCAGCGCCATCGAGGAGATGAAGAGGAAGACGAAGAAGACGGGGAAGAGGCTCTGCACCGCCTCGCCGGAGCCGCTGCGCAGGGCGGCGAAGAGCCCGATCGAGCCGAAGGCGACGGTGATCGTCACCGATAGGACGACGATCACCAGCGCGCCTCCCGCTCCCGCGGCCAGGTCGGCCCCGGCGAGGAGACCGACGGTCAGGTAGGCCGCGGCCTGCAGCAGCCCGAGGACGACGGCCCCGGCGAGCAGCCCGCTGAGCAGGGCCGCGCCGCGCAGCGGGGTCAGGGCGAGGCGGTTGAGGAAGCCGGTCTCGATGTCGCGGGCGAGGTCGGTGCCGGTGTTCATCACCGAGAACAGCGCCCCCTGGATGAAGGGCACGGCGAGGGCGAAGGTGAGGTAGGAGTCGGTCGGGAAGCCGGGCAGGTCGGTGGTGTCCTTGAGCCCGCCCGAGTTGACCGCGAGCAGGAAGAGCGGGAAGACCAGCGCCGGCACGATCTGCGCCGGCTGGCGCATGGTGCGCAGGACCGAGCGCCGCGCCAGCTGACCGACCTGTGTGCGAAGGGCGCCGCTCACGCCGTGCCGACCGGCTCCGCCTCGGCCTCCGGCTCCTCGGCCTCTTCCTCCGCCCCCTCCAGCGAACGGCCGGTCTTGGCGAGGAAGACGTCGTCGAGCGAGGGGGCGTGCAGCTGCAGGGTCTCGATCGCGATGCCCTCCGAGTCGAGCGCACGCACCACGTCGGCGAGCTGCGCCTCGCCGCCCTCCAGCCGCGCCGCCGCGGCACGGGGCGAGCCGCCGGCGCGCGGCCCGAAGCGCTCCAGGACCGCGGCGAGCCGCTCGCGCTCGCCCGGATCATGGGGCACGGCCTCGACCGTGGGCCGGCCGATCTCCGCCTTCAGCGCGGCGGGGGTGCCTTCGGCGACGATGTGGCCGTGGTCGATGATCCCGACCCGGCCGGCAAGCGTGTCCGCCTCCTCCAGGTACTGGGTGGTGAGGAACACCGTGACCCCCTCCTCGGCCGCAAGCCGCGCGACCTCCTCCCAGAGCGCGGTGCGGCTCTGGATGTCGAGGCCGGTGGTCGGCTCGTCCAGGAAGAGGATGCGCGGCCGGTGCGCCAGCGCCAGCGCCAGGTCGAGCCGCCGTTTCATCCCGCCCGAGTAGCCGCCCACTTTGCGGTCGGCGGCCTGGGCCAGGCCGACCCGCTCCAGCAGCTCCTGCCCGCGCGTCCGGCGCTCGGCCTTGCCGAGCCCGTGCAGGGCGGTCTGCAGGCGCATGTGCTCGCGCGCGGTCAGCAGCGGGTCGAGCGCTGCCTCCTGCAGCGCCGCCCCGATCGAGGCGCGCACCCGGGGACCCTGCTTGACGATGTCGAAGCCCGCTACCCGCGCGGTCCCCGCCGTCGGGGGCAGCAGCGTGGTCAGCATCAGCACCGTGGTCGACTTGCCGGCGCCGTTGGGGCCGAGGAAGCCGTAGATCTCCCCGGCCTCGACCCGCAGCTCGATCCCGTCGACCGCCCGCGGCCCGTTCTTGAACTCGCGCACGAGCCCTTCGACCTCGATACCGGTGCCGCCCGGTCCCCGCTCGGGAGTCATCGCCGCAGGCTAGCTGAGCGGAGCGCCCGCCCCGACTAAGCGGCTGCGGCCGCGCCGGCGCGGAACAGGTGCGCCGAGGGGATGCCGATGACCTCTCCTTCGAAGCGCTTCTCGTGGCCGTAGACGACCCAGGTGGTGTCGATTTCCCCGATGTCGAGGTCGAGGCGAAGCTCGTCGGCATGTTCCTCGAAGTGCTCCATGTGGGTCAGGCCCGAGTCGTAGTCGCCGCGCAGCAGCCCTTCGCCGACGATCGGCTTGGAGGCGACGTCGATTATCTCCTCCCACTGGGAGAGGTCGACGTAGCCCTTGGTCGCGGGGACGATTCCCAGCGAGCGCGGCTTCTCGACCTCGCGGCGGCTGAGCAGGACGAGGTGCTTGGTCGGGTAGATGAAGGTGTCGACGACGAAGATCTCGGTCCAGTACTTCTCGGTTATCTCGTGCACCTTGGGGTGGGCGCTGCACTGGACGAGGAAGGAGTTGGGCGTCTCGCGGACCATGTCCAGGCCGACGAAGAAGTCGGTGATCAGCTCGATCCCGTAGTCCTCGACCCCCTGGAAGCGCATGTAGTTCTGGACCGCGCGCTCGTGGCAGGTGCCCTCGGGGCCGAGGGTGACGATCGTGACCCTGTCGCTTGCCGTGCTCGCCTCCATCCGGCCAGCAAGGCTAGGCGACTAGACAGGAAAGATCAAGCAATGGGAGGCCGGCGGCCTGATTCGCTCCGGAGCCGCCGACGCGCGTTTACGACGATCGCCCTGGGCAGGCTGGTCACGAGCGTGCGCATGGGCTTGGCACGGCGGGTCACCAGCGCGTCGAACTTGGCTGCGAGCTCCTCGTCGCGGGCCGCGGCGGAGAAGAAGAATCGCTCGCCCGGCCGGGTGCGGCGGCCGCTCGCGTACTCGTTGATCGTGTAGGCGTGCATGCGCAGTTCGCGCCCGTGCTTGCGCCGGTATCGCCGGAGCCCGCGCTGCAGCGGCTCCTCGCCGTGAAGCGCGGGCGTGACGCTGTCGGCGAGCCACTCGGCCGACTGGAAGGCCCAGCCGCAGCCGACGCCGAAGAGCGGGTCGACGGCCATCGCCGCGTCGCCGACGAGGGCGAGGCCGGGTGCGACCGGGACGCTGACGCGGTTCGGCATCTCGACCTTGCCGAGCAGCGGGCCGACCTGGCGCGACTCGCGGATCGGCGGCGGCGCATCCGGCAAGCTCGCCATGAAGGCGACGAGCGCGGCCTCTGGATCGCGGCGGAACTCGGCAAGGCGGTCCTTGGTCGGCATCGCCGCGTAGAAGACGAGGCCGCCGTCGGTGGGGAAGGCCGCCGCCCAGTCCGGGTCCATCAGCCAGGCAAGGCTGGCGTTTTCGGGGTCCGCCCGTGGGCTCTCGTAGTAGGCGCCGTAGGCGAACCGGCCGTGGGGGCTGGTCTTCGTCTTCACACCGGCCAGCTCGGCGATGCGGGAGTCGCGCCCGTCCGCGCCGACGACGAGCTGTCCGTACAGCGCCCTCTCCTCCCCCTCGCGGTTGCGGGCCGCGAGGCCCTTTACGGCCTTGCCGTCGCGGAGCAGGCCGCAGGCCTCCCAGCCGAGCATCAGCTCCACTCCCGGTGTCTCGGCGGCGGTTCTCCTCAGCAGCGGATCGAGGTGCTCCCGCCGCAGGTTGACGCCGTAGCCCGCCCGCTCGGGCGGTGTCTCGAGCCGGCCCCAGGGCGTCCACGGCCGCATCCGCGAGCGCAGCCCGCCCGCCCGCACTATCGGCTCGAGCAGTTCGAGACGTTCGAGGGTCGGCACCGCCGAGGCCTGGATGTAGTGCGAGCAGATCCGCTTGAAGGCGCGCGGGTCGGGGCTCTTCTCGACCAGCGCGACGCGTACGCCTGCGCGGCCGAGGAGGATCGCCGCGCTGCAGCCGGCCAGGCTGGCGCCGGCGACGATCGCGTCGTAGCTCGGCGGATCGCTCGTGCGGCCCTCGCCTCGATCCCCGTCCTGCATGCCTCAACTATGAACGGACGGGCTCGGTGCTGCTCGGGATCCGCACGGATTCGGCGCTCTGCAGAGCGGGTAGTTCACCCACACGCACCGAATCAAGGAGGAGAGAAGATGGCTACGGAAAGAAGCTCGGGTGGAGCCGGGATCTCACTCGGCGGGATCCTCGTCATCGTCGGCATCGTCCTGATGATCGTCTGGAGCTTCTGGGTCGGCCTGATCGTGACCCTGGTCGGCCTGATCGCCTTCGGCGGCTTCGCCAAGGGGAAGTGGTACTGAGCGCGTCCCGCTTCGGCCTCCCCGGCAGCGTGGGTTGACAGGTGACTAAATAGTCACCTATAGTTCCAGGCTATGGACGAGGTGTTCAAGGCGCTCGCCGACCCGACCCGCCGCAGCCTGCTCGACGAGCTGTTCGAGCAGGACGGCCAGTCGCTGAGCGCGCTCGAGGCGCGCCTGCCGATGACGCGCTTCGGCGTGATGAAGCACCTGCGGGTGCTCGAGGAGGCCGGGCTGATCACGACCCGCAAGCGCGGGCGGGAGAAGCTGCACTTCCTCAACCCCGTCCCGATCCGGCTCGTCCACGACCGCTGGGTGAGCAAGTACGCCGAGCCATGGGCCGCGGCCCTGACCGGCCTCAAGCACGAACTGGAGGAGAGGACGATGGAGAAGGTTTTCGAGATCTACATCAAGACGACCCCGGAGCGACTCTGGGAGGCGATCGTCGACGACGAGATGCGCCAGCGCTACAACTTCGGCGTCGGCGTGCGCTCGGACTGGACGCCGGGTTCGGGCTACGAGGGGTTCCACCCGGGCGCGGGGATCGCGATCGCGGCGGGGGAGAACCTCGAGGTGGATCCCCCCAACCGCCTCGTGCAGAGCTTCACCGCTCTGTGGAGCGATCAGGTCAAGAGCGAAGGGACCTCGCGGGTGACCTGGGAGATCGAGCAGGTGGAGGATTCCTGCCGGCTGACGGTCACCCACGACCAGCTGCGAGAGGGCGCAAACGACGAACTCTTCGGCGGCTGGCCGATGATCCTCTCCGGCCTCAAGACGTTGCTGGAGACCGGTGAGGTGCTGACGACGCCGGGGTCGTTGCGCTACGCGCAGGCCGGCTGAGGGGTTCGGAGCCTCGCAGGGCGGGTAGCCCTTCTGGGATGAGTCTTAACCGAACAGTCGCCCTGGTGGCGATCGCTGCAGCTCTAGCGCTCGCCGCCTGCGGCGATGATTCCGGCTCCGACACGACGAGCGAAAGCCCAGCCCCCTCGACCGAAAGCACCGAAACCGAGTCTCAGTCGGGCGAAAACGCCCCTGCACCCAGCGGCGAGGCCGTCCGCTCCGAAAAAGTCGCGATCTCCGGCTTCCAGTACGACCCCGAAACCGTGACCGTCCAGGCCGGCGGCAAGGTGACCTGGCAGAACGAGGACTCGGCCGAACACACCGCGACCCTCGACGACGGCAGCTTCACCACCGGCGCCCTGGCCGAAGGCAAGCTCAAGTCCGAGTCGTTCAAGACCCCCGGCACCTACACCTACTTCTGCGAGATCCATCCGCAGATGAAAGGCACCGTCGAGGTGGTCGAAGCGGGCTGAATCGCGCTCGTGGGACCGCTCTCTATGTCGTCGGAGTGGCCTCTGCGTTCTCGTCGTCAAGCCGAAGTGATTCGGGCCTCTCCGCGCCAGGAGGGAGGCGGAACATCTTGAAGGTCAGCGGCGTGGAAACGCGGTCGCGGATCTGGCAGCGGGGACAGTTTTCGAGCGCAGTCGCATGCATCTCGCTGTAGCGGCTGCCGCACCTCTCACACGTGAACATCTCTCCTCCTCTGGGCCGTGGCGGACGACAGACCGATACCCGATTGGCCCCGACGTCTAACCGGTCAATGATCCAGAACGACCCTCGGCCTCAAGAGCGGTAAGTTCATGACTTGTGAACTTTCCTATGGTGATCTGCGCCGCCAGCACGGACGATCCCCCGCGTGGGCGGCAATCTAGGCAGGAATCTTCGGCGTGCCCGCGAGCGGGCCAAGATGACCCAGGAGGAAGTCGCCGAACGCAGCGGCGTCCACGCCACCGAGGTCTCGAGGATCGAGGGCGACAAGCGCGACCCGAAGGTCTCGACGGTGGAACGGCTGGCAAAGGCGGTTGGAGTGCCTCCGAGCGACCTGCTGCGCTGACGACCAGGCCGATCCCCGGTCCTGTGCGAGCGGCCGGAGACCGGCCCCTATTTCGGTGTGCCTACTTCGTCTTCATGACGCTCAGAAGCGGCGCGACCGAATCGACGTACGCGATCTTCATCCCTTGCTCACCCCCTCCCGCTCGTCCGCACCCGGCGGGCTGCCGGGCCGTAGAGAGGGTAAGAAATTGCTGAGCGTCGGGTTTTTAGTGAGCGCTCACGGCGCCTGGGAGTCGGCTAGGACTTATGCTCGGGCATTACTGACAACCCTCAACAGACCTGATCGGAGGAGTGGGCATGACGCGCGGAGCGCTAGAGCCTGGACGGAAGCCGCTTAAGGAGCGAACGCGCCTGCCGGAGGACGCTCCTTCTTACCCTGCTGGTCACCGCATCCGGCTCGAATCTCTCATCATCCTCCACGAGGGAGAGTTCAGCGCGGGAGACATTGCCAAAATGCTTGGCGAGGATGTGAAGATCGTCACCAATCACCTTCGCGACCTCTACGACGCCGGCTGCATCGAATTTGTGGGGTACAGAGGAAAGGGCAACCTCAGGAAAGCCGTCTACCGCGCAGTCGCCCGACCATTCACGAGTGGCGAGGAGTACCGCGCAATGTCGCTAAAGGAACGACATGAGGCCCTTGGGGTACACCTTCAATGGATCTTTTCCGAGGGCCTCACGTCCTACCGGAACAAAAAGATGGCAGGTGATGAGACTGTGTGTGTGGTCTCGGACGAACCAAACCTTGATTCCGAGGGCAAGCTCGAACTCCACGACTTCCTAGCCGCCTGTTGGACGGGCGAATCCGAGGGCGCTCTCGACGCATTGAAAGGCGTTCAAGAGATCGCCGGAAGAGCAGCTAACCGCATGGTTGAGTCAGGAGAGACCGGCACGACGGTAGTAGTGGCGTTGCTGGCCTTCGAGCGTGGGAGGCCGCCAATTTCTGAGGGGTCGCTGCGGGTGCCAATCACCAAAAGGTGAGCGGTAACCGAATTTGGGTTGCCACGCTCGTACCTAACTGCAACTGTTCATCGCTCCGACGAATTGCGAGTGATGAGTCTCACTTGGTCGGCAGATCTGTTCCAGCACTCCGGGCGGGTAAAGGCCCTTCCCGTCCGGGGTCCTGGCACAGGAGGTATCCACGTGCAAGACCAAGGCAAACAACCCAACCAGGCGGAACCCGCACTCAAGCGGGCACTCGGGCATCCCAAGCGAATTGAGATCTTCGGTTACCTCACACAGAATGGCGGAGCGGGCGAGACGGAGCTAGTCGAGGCTCTCGACTTGAGCGCTCTCACGGTGAGATATCACCTGTCGGTTTTGCATGACGCCGACCTGATCGTGCAGGTCGAGGGTGGGGATCATGGGCAGGCCGGGCCCTCGTACATTGCTGCGACCTCGGCGGGCCTGTGACGGCGTGTGAGCAGGGAGAGCCCGTTTGGCGCTGATCGCTCCGCAGTCGAGAGCCTTTCTGGTCGAGATGTTCACCGACCTACGCACCGACCTCGAAAACCAGATGGGGGAGGGAGGAGAAGGCAGTCCTGACTCCGAGGAAGCTGCCCGCAAGCTGGCGATGTATGAGGTGCTGTTGGAGGGGCTAACTCAGAGCAAGGCCTTCCCCGACGACGAGACAGTGCGCCAGTACGTCGTCGGGCTGGCGAAGGCCACCGACGAGGCAAACGGATACGAGCAGGCGGCGCTCGAACACCAGGCGTTCGCCGAGCTCGTCGCGGAGCTCGCGAGGTAGGCACAGTGCCTAGTGCTGCTTAAAGATCTGCAGCAGCGGCACGACCGTTCCCACGGGTGCGATCTTCATCCCATTCACCTCCTTCCGCTCGTCAGCTCCCTGACCCAGCTTGCCGGGGTACCCGGCCTTCATTGTTAGACGTACGCGCCATGAAGCCTCACCTAAGCACAGGCCCGTCGTTCCGCCCGGGCGGCGGTGAGGGGCCTGATCATTGGAATCATGCTCTGGTTTCGCGAAAGGGAGTCGGGCACACGTGGCCCGACCGCCTAGTTTACTTCGGGCGTGCCGGCAGGGTGGTTTTCTCCATCTCGTCGCCCCAACCGCCCGGAATGTGAGGTAGCTATGCCAAGAACCTGCGCAGGAACCCGCACGGTCGAATGACGGCTCGCGCCCGTTGAGAGCGCTAAGACAGCAGGTCCTACACCACCGCTATCCCGATCCTGCTGCCTCATCCGGTCTAGCCCGTGATATCGGTACTGCCATGTATTCTTGCCGCGTGACTTGGGAGATCCGAGGCAGATCGAATTGGCTACGAGCCGATCAGCAACGAGTGGCATTGCTGGTCGGCGGCTTGTTCGTTTCATGTTGTCTAATCGCATTTTCCCCTGCGTCGGCAAAGGCCGATGCCCCGGTGCTCCCGATCTACGACGGGACAATGACATTTCCGCAGATAGGTGGGCCGTCGGACCCGGAGGAATTTTCCTGGGAAGTGACGCTCGGAGAAGGTCAGGAACTTGAATTTCTCGATGAACAGCATGCGGCGGTCTTCTACACCGAAGGGCATCACTTGGCGTTCGGCATCACCGTGACTCTCGCCCACGACGCCCTTGGCGCAAACGTTCCCACGACGCTAAGCGTCTCAGGGGGAAACATCATCACCCTGAGCGTTCATCATCGCGCCGGAAACCCCGCTATTGGGGGAGCGCCATTCGTTTATCCGATCATGGCTGGAGGAGGCTGGGAAGGCGGATTTTCAACGGTCATCGTGGATACCCCTCCAGACGAACAAGAACTTCGCGAACAGCGCGAAAGAGCTGAAAGAGAAGAAGCTGAAGCTGTTCGGCGTCTCCAAGCGTCAGAAGGCTGTCTCGTTCCTAGGCTCAAGGGCAGATCCCTGAGGGCAGCGAAGAAGCGCCTCAAGACGGCCAACTGCAAGATCGGCAAAGTGCAGCGGCTTAAAGGCGCCACCGCGAGGAGCGGCAAGGTCGTCAAGCAAAGTCCCAGGCCAAGCGTGATGTTGGGGTCGGCAACGACCGTCGATGTGATGCTGGGCCAGTGAATCGCTAGCTTCAGATCCTTGCGGCAGCCTGCCGACTCCACCATGTGCGACGTAGCCGGAGGGCAAATCCGAGTCGCTGCCCAGGGTCGTGACTAGCGCAGCCACGCCGCCGAGCGTTGCCTCACCCTGCTCGCGAGAGGCCGGCGGCTCCCTCTGCGAGGCCGACCTCTGCGGAGTGCCTAGTGCTGCTTGAGGATCTGCAGCAGCGGAACGACCGTACTCACGGGCGCGATCTTCATCCGATTCACCTCCTTCCGTTCTACCGCGAGTCGTCTTCCTCGCCCGGCCAGCTGCCGGTCACGGAGGCGAAGCTCGCCCGGGCGCCGCGCTCGGCCATGCCTTTGACCAGGCGGAAGATCGCGCCCTCGAGGATGAGTGCAGCTGCCAGCTTCGGGTAGGAGACCCGGCGGTCCGCGGGCTCGGGCGCCTCGTGGTCGTCGAAGGCGGCCCAGATCCGGTCGAAGCCCTTCTGGGCGGCGAATCCGGCAGCGAGGCCGGCGAGTATCCCTATCGGCGCGAAGATCACCTTCACGGGATTGAGCTACCCGGTGTCAGTCGGAAAAGAACGCCCGGGCGCGTTCGGCGACCAGCTCCGGGCGTCCGTCGGCGATGAAGTGGGTTCAAGGAACCAGATGTACGAATGAGGGACGTTTAGTGGCACTAAACGCTAAACTAATTGCATATGGTACACCGAGGGGCTTGGATTGCAATGGTCGAACAGGCCTGGGAGAGACGCTCGGTCCTATGGCTTGCAGGTGTCCGGCGGATCGGTAAGACCTTTCTCTGTCGCAGTCTCGACGATGTCGAGTACTTCGATTGCGAGCTGCCTCGCACCCGCCGGCTGATGGACGATCCCGAGGGGTTTCTCGCCAAGTGGCGGGGCCGGCGAATTGCGCTCGACGAGATCCACCGCCTCCCAGACCCCTCGCAACTGTTGAAGATCGCCGCCGATCATTTCCCAGACACGCCCGTCATTGCCACCGGCTCCTCGGCCCTCGATGCCACCGCCAAGTTCAGCGACACCCTGACCGGCCGCAAGGAGACGGTATGGCTGACGCCGATGATCGCGGCCGATCTGGCCGATTTCAGTCGGACTGATCTCGCCTACCGCTTCCTGCGCGGCGGGTTGCCGCCCTTCTTCCTCTCCGATGGCCTGCCGGAGCGCGACTTCCAGGAGTGGCTCGACGCTTACTGGGCAAGGGACGTGCAGGAACTGTTCCGCCTTGAACGTCGCTGGTCCTTTCAGCGATTCGTCGAGTTGCTGTTCACTCAGAGTGGCGGCATGTTCGAGGCGACGCGGTTTGCGGCTCCGTGCGAGATCAGCCGACAGACCGTCGCGAACTACCTGGCAGCGCTGGAGGCAACCTTCGTCGCCCATGTGGTTCGCCCCTTCAGCACCAACCGCTCGACCGAGATTGTCAGCGCGCCGAAGGTCTACGCCTTTGACACCGGGTTCGTCTGCTTCCAGCGTGGCTGGGAGAAGCTGCGACCGGAAGACCTCGGCTTCCTCTGGGAGCACTTCGTGTTGAACGAGATGCAGGGTCGCCTTCAGCGCAGGGCGGCGAACTACTGGCGCAACAAGCGAGGCGCGGAGGTGGATTTCGTTCTGCCCCGCCGCGGAGAGGGCGGTCCGGTCGCTGTGGAGTGCAAGTGGCAGGCGGATGCCTTTGACGCGAGCGGGCTTGCTGCGTTCCGTCATCTCTATCCGGAGGGGGAGAGCTTCGTGGTTGCCCCGGACGTCGACGTTTCCTACACGCGAGCCTATGACGGGTTCAGCGTCGAGTTCGTTTCGCTGGAGACGCTCATCGGAAGGCTTTCTGGTTGGTGAAGAACGCCCGGGCGCGTTCGGCGACCAGCTCGGGGCGCTCGTCGGCGATGAAGTGGCCGCAGCCGGGGACGAACTCGATCTCCATGTCGTCGACGTGGGACTCGTAGCCGGCCAGCATGTCGGTGTGGATCGCGGCGTCGTCGGTGCCGAAGAGCATCCGGGTGGGCACGGTGAGGCGCTTGTCGGCGTAGCGGCCGCGCAGGATCGGCACCAGCTCGCGCAGGTTGAAGACCCGGTACATCTGCACCGCGGCCTTGGCCCGGGACGGCTCGGCGAGGTTGTCGGCGAAGATCGAGAGCGTCCGCTCGTCCCAGAAACGGGGGTCGGCACCACCGGCGCGCAGCGCCATCCGCACGAACCGTTTACCGCGGTGCGCGAAGTACCCGATCCACGGGGCGAGGATGAGCTGCTGGTAGACGAGGCGCCAGGAATGCGGCAGCGCCTTGCGCATCTGGATCCACGGGGTGGGGATGTTCAGCGCCAGGTAGCGGTCGAAGCGCTCCGGCGCGCGCAGGCAGAGCAGGAACCCGACCCAGCCGCCCCAGTCGTGGCCGACCAGCTTCACCCGCTCCAGCCCCAGCTCGTCGAGGACGGCGAGCACGTCGGTGGCCAGGTTCTCCTTCTCGTAGCCGCGGCGCGGCGCGTCGGACCAGCCGAAGCCGCGCAGGTCCATCGCCAGCACCCGGTGGCGGTCGGCCAGTGCCGGCATCAGGTCGCGCCACTCGTACCAGTGCTGCGGCCAGCCGTGCAGCAGCAGGACCGGGTCGTCTCCCGAGCCCGCTTCGGCGACGTGGAAGCGCAGTCCCCGCGCCTCGACCCAGCGGTGCGTGACGCCCTCGACCGTCGGCAGCTCCATGGCCGCACACTACATAGTGAGCTCCGATCCACCACCACCGCGGTTTTGCGATCGAAGCGGACCGGGTACCCGTCGAGTCGGCAAGAGATCTACGAAAGGAACGATCCAATGAGCATTCTCGACAAGCTCACCGGAAGGGCGAAGAAGGCGGCGGGTGACCTCGCCGGCGACGAGTCCCTGCACCGCCAGGGCAGGCGTGAGGAGGAGAAGGGCGAGAAGAAGGAGCAGCTCGACCACGCCCATGAGAAGGTCGAGCAGCGCTCGGCCGAAGTCTCCGACCTCGAGCGCAAGACCTGAGGCCGTGGGACAGGATCGCTACCTGTCCATCTACCTCAACGACCATCTCGCCGGCGCCGCCGCGGGCGTCGAGCTGGCTCGGCGGATGGTGGCGGGCAGCCGCGAGACCCCGGAGCTGCGTGAGCCGCTGGAGCGGGTCTGCGCGGAGATAGAGGCCGACCGCGAGACGCTCGAGCGGGTGATGGAGAGCCTGGCTGTCCGTCGCAGCACGATCAAGCCCGCGGCCGGCTGGCTGCTGGAGAAGCTCGGGCGCCTCAAGCTCAACGGCCAGCTGCGCGGCTACTCCCCCCTCAGCCGGGTGATCGAGCTGGAGGGGCTGTGCCTCGGGATCTCCGGCAAGATCGAGCTGTGGCGAGCGCTCGAGCGGTTGCTGGGAGCCGAGTGGAACGGGTTCGACTTCCGCCGGCTCGGCGAGCGGGCGGAGCGCCAGCGCGCGACGGTGGAGGAGCTGCACGGCGGGGCGGTCATCCCGGCCTTCTCCGCTGGGCCTGACTACAGCTCGCGCTCGTAGTAGAGCATCGAGGGACCGTCCTCGCCCCCTTCCCGGTTGGTGAAGCCGATGCTCTCGTACAGAGCGCGAGCGGCGGTGTCGGTTTCGCCCGTGTTGAGGTCCATGCGGGTCGCGCCCGCGGCGCGGGCCGTCTCCATCGCGCTCTCCAGCAGCGCTCGCCCGATTCCGCCGCCGCGCAGGCCGGGAACGACATAGAGCTCCTCCAGATAGGCGTCGAGCTCGCCGCTCCAGAGCGAGCGGAAGAAGCGCATCTGCGCGATCCCGTCGGGCCCGTCTCCGATCAGCAGGAAGACCGCCTCGTCCTTCTCGATGAAATCCGCCACGCGCCCGGCGAGAACCGCCACCCCGGGGGTCTCTTCGCCGAACTCGGTGTTGAAGTCGTGCAGGAGGCGCGCCACGTCGTGGGCGTCGGAGACCCCGGCGCGGCGGACGGTCGTTCCGCGCTCAGGCAGCGGCCAGGCTCCTGGCGCAGTCGACGAACATCTCCTCGGCGGGGCGCTGGGACCAGCCGAGGCGCGATTCGCCCTTCTCGCTGGAGTACTCGTAGCGCGTGCCCAGCTGGTTGACGATCGAGCGGATGCCGGGGTCGAACCTGCCCGCCGCGCGCACGAGCAGGTCGGGGAGGTTCCGCTTCGGCACCTTCGCCGCCGCCTCGCCGAGACGATCGCGCAGCACGGCGGCGACTTCGGACATCCAGAAGAAGGGCCCGGCGGCGATGAAGCGCTCGCCACCGGCCTCCGGCGCGGTCATCGCCCGCAGGTGCAGGTCCGCCACGTCGCGCACGTCGACGAAGCTGAAGCCGATCCGCGGGATGCCGGGCATCCCCTTCAGCAGCCGCTCGATCGCCTGCAGCGAGAAGGAGTGGTCGTCGCTCAGGGCAGGGCCGAGGATCGCGCCCGGGTTGACGACGGCGAGCCGGTCGGTGGCGCCCGCCTCGCCCATGAAGTCCCATGCCGCCCGCTCGGCGATCGTCTTCGAGCGCACGTAGGGCGAGAGGCCGGGCTTGTCGGGGTCGGTCCAGTCCGCCTCGGTCAGCGGTCTGCCCCCGGGCCTGGCGCCGCCGGCGACCGCGGCCACCGAGGAGGTGACGACGACCCGCTCGATCCCCGCGTCCATCGAGGCGCGCAGCACCCGCAGCGTGCCCTCGCGGGCCGGCACGATCAGCTCGTCGGGGTCCTTCGGCTGCACCGGCGGGAACGGCGAGGCGACGTGCAGCACGCTGTCGCAGCCCTCGACCGCCTGCGCCCAGCCGGCGTCGGCGGTGAGATCCGCCGCGAAGACCGAGAGCTGCTCGCCGGCGTCGACCTGGGCTGCAACCGCGGCACGGACGTCGGACTCGCGGGCGAGGTCGCGCACGGTGGTCCGCACCCGGTGGCCGCGTCGCAGCAGCTCGATCACGCACCAGCTGCCGAGGAAGCCCGACCCGCCCGTCACCAGAACCGTCTGCGGCTGTTCCGTCATGGGTGGGAGCGTAACTGCCTGTGACCGGAGGGGGCAGGGGTGAGATCGAGCTATCGTCACCGGCCATCGAGGAGCGTGTCGGGAAATCGGCTGCCCCGGGATGGGCTCTGGTCCTTGCCGCCCTGATCGCGCTCGTAGCCGGCTCGCCCCCCGCGCCAGCGGCCCGACCCCACCCAGGCCACGCGTTTCACGGGCGCGTAGAGGCGATCGACGCCGAGACCCGAGCGCGGATGACGGGCGTCTCCTGGCACCGCGGCTGCCCGGTCGGGTTCGCGGATCTGCGCCTGCTCACGGTGGGGCACTGGGGCTTCGACGGCCGCTCCCACCGGGGACGCCTGGTCGTGAATCGCGACGCCGCCGCGGCGATGCTGGGCACGATGCGCAGGCTCTACAGGCTGCGCTTCCCGATCCGCCGGATGCGACTCGTCGACGCCTACGACGCCGACGATCGCCGCAGCATGGCCGCCGACAACACCTCGGCGTTCAACTGCCGCTTCGTCGCCGGCAGCCCCGGGGTCTGGTCCGAACATGCCTATGGCCGAGCGATCGACGTCAACCCGATCGAGAACCCCTACGTCACCGCTTCCGGCCACGTCTCGCCTCCCGCCGGCACCCCCTACGCCCACCGCTCGCGCCACCGCAAAGGGATGATCCACCGCCACGGCCCGGTGGTGAAGGCGTTCGCCTCGGTCGGCTGGGAGTGGGCGGGCAACTGGTCCTGGCCCAAGGACTACCAGCACTTCTCGGCGACCGGCGGCTGATCGGCGACCACCATCTAGGGTTCGGTGCCGTGGCACGTCCGCGCGTCGACTACGAGCGGCACGGGCTGACCTATGCGCGCAACCGCAGGGCGGACCCGCGAATCGAGGCGCGGATCCACGCCGCCCTCGGCGACGCACGCACGGTGCTCAACGTCGGGGCCGGAAGCGGTTCCTATGAGCCCGCGGACCGCGAGGTGCTGGCAGTCGAGCCGAGCCCGACGATGCGCGCGCAGCGCCCCCCGGGCGCCGCCCCCGCGATCGACGCCCGCGCGGAGGAGCTCCCCTTCGACGACGGCAGCTTCGACGCCGCGATGGCCTGCGTGACCATCCACCACTGGGAGCCGCCCGAGGCAGGTCTAGCCGAGCTGCGCCGCGTCGCCCGCGGCCCGGTCGTCGTCTTCACCTTCGACCTCGAGCACCTGCCCGCCTGGCAGCCGGAGCTCCTCGCCGAGGGAATCGAGCTGGAGCTCCCCCGCTTTCCCGCGATCGCCGAGGTCGAGCGGGCCCTCGGCGGCCGGACCCGGGTCGAGCACATCCCCACTCCCGCCGACTGCGCGGACGGCTTCTTCGAGGCTTTCTGGGCCCGCCCCGAGGCGCTCCTCGATCCCGCCATCCGCGCCTCCCAGTCGATGTGGACGCTCCTGGGACCGGGTGTGGAGGACCGCATCGTCGACCGGCTCGCGGCCGCCCTGGACTCCGGCGCCTGGGACGCCGAGCACGGCCAGCTGCGCGAGCGGGAGAGCTTCGACGGCTCGCTGCGGCTGGTGGTCTCCGAACTAGCCCGATAATCCACGGGGCCCGCGGGGCCCACGTTCGCCCACCGGTCCCCGTTTCCCTTCTTCTCCCTTGGGACCGGGTTCGCCTTCGGGCCCCTGCTCTCCCGGCCGTCCCGTCTGGCCAGGTTTTCCAGGCACTCCGTCCGAGCCGCGCTCGCCCGAGGTAAAACTCACGCGGAAGGTGGCCGTCAGCCCAATCGTCAGCGTGGTGAGGACCGCCGTGGACACGAGCAGGGCGCGGCGGAGCGGGGGTTGCACCAGGAAGAGGACGAAGGTGACGGTGGCCAGGATCAGGCAAACGGCCGCGGTCGCGAAAAGCACCGACGCTCTCGCGCCCTCTGCGCCCTCTGCGCCGTCGGCGACGGCGGCCGCGGCGATCGCGAGGCCGGCGATCGCGAGCGCCCCGGCGAGAACGGCCGGAGTGCTCCGGTTCTCCTCTGGCCGGCCCGTTCCGACCCTGACGGTCGTTTCGGTGAATTCGCGCTGGGGGAGAGACGTGAGCCGGTCCGCGATCACCCTGTCCAGTTCGCTGCCCCAGAGTGGCTCGCCGAGCCGGTGGGAGATGCGGCCGAGCGAGTGGCTCGCGCTTCGCCAGGTGATGCCGAGGCCCCCCGCGACGGTGCCGAGTCCGGCGATGACCTGAGCGGCGCTGTTGTCGATGAACATCAGCGCGATCCCGACGACCAGCAGGAGCCCCGCGATGGCCAGTGGCGCCCACATCTGGCGCGCGAACGAGATCACGATCTGGCCGGCGCGGCGGAGCATCCCGCGCCCCGCCTCCACGTAGTCGCTGGTCTCGAGGATGTCCTTGCATGCCTTCTCCCCCGAGAGGATCGCCCGCCAGCGCTGCCCCTGGCGGTGCAGGTCCCTCACCACCCGCTTGACCTCCTCCGACGCACCGGGGCCCGGATGCTCTTTCTCCCACCACCTGACCCATCGGTGCAGCGAGTTCGCAACCGCTTGGCCGGAGTGATCGGGGAGCACGGTCTTCAGGTCGTAGAGCCAGCCGACGAGGACGAGTGCGCGATCGCGGCCGAGATGGCGCTTGAGCGCCTTATCCGGCGCGCTGAACTCCGTGGCACAGGTGTCGGCGAGGGCGCGGCCGAGGCCATAGGCCTTGCCGAGCCTGAAGTCGGTTGCCGTCAGGTCGACGAGGAGGTTGACATGCAGCTCAAGTATCGCCTCGCGCACCGCGCTCGGATCGGCTCCCCTCTCGATCTCGCCGCGCAGTGCCCCCGTGTTGGGCAGTGCGACCTTTTTTCCGAGGAAGGCCTGGAGGGTCTCGAGCGCGTCGTCGGCCTGGGCGATCCCGAGGCGGGTCCGCGACCCGCTCTCCAGCGCGCTCAGGCCGGGCAGGTCGTTTTCGAGCGGCTCGTTTTTCTTCGAGCTCTCAGGGCTCTCGTAGAGCCGCGCCATCTGCCACCCGAGCGAGAACGCGGTCTTCACCGCCGATTCGGCCGCCGGCTTCGACAGCTCTGGTGAGGCTTGATTATCACTGGGAGAGTCCGGAGTAATCACTACATCGCGCAGCCTATGGCGCCGGTCCCGGCTCGGCAAGTCGCACCTGCCGGGAATCGTCGAAGATCTCTCCCTGGTTACCAAGGCATTCGAACGTACCGGCGCGCGGCGCTACTGGCCGATCTGGGCGGCGGCGATTCCGGTCGCCCTCTGGGCGATCGTCCGCGCCTTCGGGCTGGAGGGCGGAGACCGGCTGACCTCGCTGATGTGGTTCACGCCCCACGCCGCGGTCGCGGCGCTGCTGGTCGCGGGCGTCGCCGTCGCGTTGCGCAACTGGGCGGCGGCAGCGGTCACCGCGATCGCGACGGTCTACCTCGCGGCGGCGGTTCTGCCGCGGACGATCGGCAGCGAAGTCGCGCGGGCGGAGGGCCACGAGACGCTCACGGTGCTCTCGGCCAACGTCTACCTCGGCACCGCCGACCCGAGCGCCCTGGTCGCGCTGGTCGATCGCTACCGCCCCGACCTGCTCAGCGTTCAGGAGCTGACCCCCTCGTTCGCCCGCCGCCTGCGCCGGGCCGGCATCGCCCGACGGCTCCCGCATTCGGTGCTGATGGCGCAGCCGAGAGGCCGCGGTGGCGGCCTCTACGCACGCCACCCGCTGGCTCCGCTCCCGCACCAGACGCGGTTCCCGGCGCGGATGCCACGCGCCGGGATGGTCCTCCCGGACGGCAGGCGCCTGCGCCTGGTCGCGGTGCATCCCTTCCCCCCAAGCATGGACGTCGACCTCTGGCGGGAAGCGCTCGAAGAGTCTGCCGGCCCCCGGCTCCGGCGCCCCGCGGCTACTGATCGGGGACTTCAACGCGACCTTCGACCAGGCCGAGTTCCGCGACCTCGTCGACCGCGGCTACCGCGACGCGGGCGCGGCGACCGGCAAGGGCCTGCAGCCCACCTGGCCGAGCAGCGAGGTGTTCCCCTGGGGGCTGATGACGATCGACCACGTCCTCGCGGACCGCCGCCTCGGGGTCGCCGAGTACGGGGTCGACGGCCTTCCCGGCAGCGACCACCGGGCGATCCACGCTCGGCTGGTGTTGCCCTGGCGCTGAGCCAGTCCCAGCGGCAGTCATATAGCCCGCCAGTCGCACGAATAGCGTTGCGGGCATGCCCGACGTGGTTGTCCTGGTGCTCGCGGCAAGCGGTACGGCTCTCGCCACCGGGCTCGGGGCGATCCCGGTCTTCTTCCTCGGCACCCGAGCGGCGCAGCTGACGCCGCTCCTCCTCGGCTTTGCCGCGGGAGTCATGGGAGTGGCCTCGGTCGCCGGTCTGCTGATCCCCGCCGCCGACGAAGGCTCGGCCCCGGCCGTCGTCGCCGGCCTCGTCATGGGCGCGGGGTTGGTGGCCCTTGCCCGCCGGCGGTTGAACCCCCAGACGTCCTTCATGGGACGCGAGGGCCCCGGCGCCCGCACCTCGGCCCTGGTCTTCCTCGTCCTCTTCGTCCACAGCCTCCCCGAGGGTTTCGCCGTGGGCACGGCTTTCGCCTCCGACCGGGCGGGGCTCAGCCTGTTCGTGATCCTCGCGATCGCGATCCAGAACATCCCCGAGGGAACCAGCGTCGCGATCCCGATGGCGGCGGCCGGCTTCAGCCGCACCCGCCAGTTCTGGGCGGCGGTGGGCACCAGCGCTCCGCAGCCGGTCGGAGCCCTGGTCGCGTTCGCGCTGGTCGAGCAGGTTGAATCCCTGCTGCCCTTCTCTTTCGCCTTTGCCGCTGGAGCGATGCTGACCCTGATCGCGGTCGAGCTGCTGCCGAAGGCCTACGCCGGTCCCGGCAGGCTGGGACCGAGCGGCGGCGTCGTGCTCGGAGCCGCCGTCATGCTCGCGCTCAGCTTCGCCCTTGGTGTGTGACCGCCTTCCACATTGGACAAGGGCCACCCGAAATCGGCTCCGCTCGAATGTCTTTGGGGCGGGGGGTGCCCCGCGCCGGGTCCCGAAATGGATTGGATGCAAAACAAGCCGCGCCTCACCTACGCAAACGTCGTCTCGACCCTGGCTCTCTTCCTCGTCCTCGGGAGCAGCGCCGCCTACGCGGCGGACAAGATCCGCTCCGGCGACATCGCCCCGGGAGCTGTTCGCACCTCCGACGTCTTCAAGAGGGCGATCGTCAGCGGCAAGATTGCGATGGGCGCGGTGCGGAGCAACCAGATCGCCGACGGCGCTGTCGGCTCGAAGCAGATCGGGGCCGGCGCGGTCGCTCCCTCGAACCTCCAGTTCCCGGTTTTCTACGTTGCCAGCCCCACCGGCGGTTCGGCGCCTGTGACCGGAGGGCCCGAGCCATACCCGCTGGCCGACGGCACCTGGGTCCAGAAGCCCGGCGAGATCGACGTCATCTTCGGCGCAGCCTTGGCGACGCTCGCCTACGACGAATCCGGCCCGGGCTCCTGCCGGGTGTACTTCGAAATCAACCTCAACGGCCAGCAGGTCGGCGGCGGCGAAGTCTCGACCGGCTCGACCACGCTCCAGCAGGTCGAACAGAACGTCGGCGCCCAGCCCCAGATCGACCCGGTTGCTCCAACCACCAACCAGCTGAGCGTCCAGACCGCCTCCAACGGAGCCTGCACGCCGGAATCCACCATCGATTCGACCCGCTTCCGCGTCCTCGACTTCGGCTGAGGAGACGGCCCGAACCAGGGCAGCGCCAGCCGGGCGTGCGCACCGCCCAGTGGTCGCTGCCCTGAGTCCGGCCTACTGGTTCTGCTCGGCCCGGGCCCGGATTCGGTCCTCCTGTTCGCGCAGCTCCGGCGTGAACTCCTCGCCGAAGTCGTCGGCCTCGAAGACCTGGCGGATCTCGATCTCGCCCTCTTCCTCGTGCGGGTTGGGGCAGCGCTTGATCCATTCCACCGCCTCCTCGAAGGAGCCCACCTGCATCAGCCAGTAGCCGGCGATCAGCTCCTTGGTCTCGGCGAAGGGGCCGTCGGTCACGGTCCGCTCGCCGCCGCCGAAGCTGACGCGGGCGCCCTTGGATGTGGGGTGCAGGCCCTCGCCGGCGAGCATCACCCCGGCCTTGACCATCTCCTCGTTGAACTCGCCCATCGCGGCGAGCAGCTCCTCGCTCGGCATCACGCCGGCCTCGGAGTCCTTGCTTGCCTTCACGATCGCCATCACTCTCATCTTGGGGTCCTTTCGTCTCGTCTCGCGGGAGCTCGGTGTGCCCGATATTCCCGCCTTTACCCCTTAGACGAACGGGGGATGCCGAAATCGACAGGGCTAGAGGATCGTCAGCTGCAGCCCTGCGCCGATCAGGCCACACCCGAGGACCACGTAGAGCACGGTCAGCTTGCCGTGCCAGCGGTTGAGGGCTCCGAAGGCGGCGACGGCGAGGACGGCGGTGGGGACGTCGACCACGCTCGTCTCGACGATCTCGACGGTGACGGAGGCGATCAGGCCGATGACCCCGGCCGCGACCCCGAGCAGGAAGGGGCGGATGCGCGGGTTCTCGGCGACCGCGACGAGGAAGCGGTGGAAGAAGATCGGGAAGACGAAGGCAGGGAGGAAGATGCCGAGGGTCATCGCGAGGGCTCCGGCGGTGCCGCCGGCGACGTAGCCGACGAAGGTCGAGAAGATGATCAGCGGTGCCGGCAGGATGCCGCTCATCGCCAGCCCGTCGACGAACTGGCTGTCGGTGAGCCAGTGGTGGTCGGCCACCGCCGCTTGCTGGAGGAACGGGATCACGGTGAAGGCGCCGCCGAAGGTGAGCAGCCCGGCCTGCAGGCCCTCGAAGAAGATCTCCGCCGTCAGGGAGAGGGTCACGGCTCCGGTGACGACGGCGACCGCGATGGCGCTCGGATCGAACGAGTGGGCCCGGCCGGTCCAGCGCCCGGCGTTGGTTCGCAGCTCGTAGGCAAGGCCGGCGCCGAGCAGGACGAACACGAAGCTCGCCGAGGCGAACAGGGTCAGAACGAAGGCTGCTACCGCGATCGCCGCCAGCCAGGCGTCGGTGATGAAGGTTTTGCTCAGCCGCACGACGGCGCGCAGCACGATCGCCCCCACCGCCGCGCTCAGGCCGTAAAACAGCTCGTCGAGGTCCCCGGCCAGGTTCGCCTCGACGTAGGCGATCGAGAGCCCGAGCATGAGGACGAAGCCGGGCAGCATGAACCCCAGTCCGGCGAGGAACCCGCCGAGCTTGCCACCGCGCATCCGGCCGAAGTAGACGCAGAGCTCGTGCGCCTCGGGGCCGGGGAGCACCTGGTAGACCGCGAGCGTCTTCTTGAAGGTCTCCTCGCTGACCCAGCCCTCCTCGTCGACGCACTCGTGCTTGATCATCGCGATCTGCGCCGCCGGCCCGCCCCAGGCGAGGGCGCCGAACTTCAGGAAGCGCAGGAAGATGGAGCGCGGGGAGTCGCCGGTAGGAGTGGGGCTCACTGCAAGCGGCATGTCGGAGGCGAGCGGTTCCGGCGACATGGCGCCGCGATTCTGGCAGGAACCGTCCCACTGGATGCGACGGGCGCTTAGACGTTCATTCGAGAGCGGTCCCGGTCGTCCATCCCTTGTGGAACGCTGAACGGCATGCCGCAAGCCGGGTCCGCCGAACGGGCCCCGAGCCGCCACAGGGCGCGCTCCTGGTCGCACGAGGGAATCTCCCCGACGCTCAGGTTCGCGGTGGCGTTCGGGCTGACCGCTGCCTACGTGGCATTCGCCGTCTGGGCGTCATCTCCATGGCGGGCAGAGCTGCGCGATGCGATCGGCCCGGTGATGTCCTGGGTGATCCCGATCTTCCTCGCCTACGTCCCGGCCGTGCTCGTCGGCTTCATGGTCTTCACGCTGATCACGCTGCGCTACCGCGTTCCATCGCCGGATCCACCTAGTGGCTCCTGGCCGGAGGGTGCGTGGCCCCCGGTGACCGTCGTGATCGCCGCCCGGGACGAGGAGTCGGGCATCGGGCCGACCCTGGAGCGGATCGCGGGCCTCTCCTACGGCGGGCCGCTCACGGCGATCCTCGCCGACAACAACTCGACCGACCGCACCGCCGAGGTCGCCGAGGAGACGGCGCGGCGCCGTGGCCTGGAGCTGCGGCGCAGCTTCGAGCCGGAAGCGGGAAAGTGGCGGGCGCTCAACAGAGCGCTGGAGAGCGTCGAGACCCCGATCGTGGTCACCGTCGACGCCGACACCCTTCTGCACCCGGAGGCCCTGAAGTATCTGATCGGCAGGTTGATGCGCGAACCCGGAGGGCAGCATGTCTGCGCCTGCGCGGGCGCCCTGGTGGTTCAGAGCCCCACGCGCAACCTGCTGACCCGGATGCAGAGCTGGGACTACCGGCTCGGAATCAACGGGGTCAAGCGAATGCAGTCGGCCTACGACAGCACCCTGGTCGCCCAGGGTGCTTTTTCCGCGTACTGGACGGAGGACGTTCGCGCGGTGGGGGGCTGGCCGGACGCGATCGGCGAGGACATCGTCCTCACCTGGTCGATGATGAGATCCCGCGGGCTGGTCGAGTACGAGCCATGCGCGCTCGGCGCCACTGCCGCGCCAGAGCGGGTCTCCCAGCTCATGCGCCAGCGATCGCGCTGGGCGCAGGGGATGGTGGAGGGCCTTCGGCGCAATCCGCCCGCCGAGCAGCCGAGAGTCTTGGCCAGATTCGTCTCCGGGCTCGACTACCTCGTGCCGCTCCTCGACCTCGGCTATGTCTTCTTCTGGATCCCGGGCGTCGTCCTCTTCATCGCGGGCTATCCACTCTTGTTCTCATGGTGGTCGATGCTGGTGCTGCCGATCACCCTTGTCATCTATGGGCTGCTGTGCCGCTGGCAGGAGCGGCACGTCTTTCGCCGCCTCGGATTCCATCCCCAGCACGACGTCCTAGGCTTCCTCGGCTACCTGTTCGGCTACCGGGCACTGGTCTCGCCAGCCGCCCTGCGCGGCTACGCGGAATACCTGGCCGGGGCGCCACGACGTTGGAAATAGCGGCCGGCGCCAACGGGCAAGGTGCCCGCCTGGCGGTCAGCGCACCGGCTCAGTCCTGAGGTTGGACGATCTCCTGGACGGCCCAGCCGTTGCCGTCCGGGTCCGCGAAGAACACGAAGCGGCCCCAGGGGAACTCCTGCACCTCGCTCGCCTCGACCCCGCGCTCCAGCAGCTCCGCCCTGGCCGCATCGGCGTCCTCGACGACCAGTTGCAGGCCGGCGACGCTCCCCGGCTGCATCTGGTGCGCGCCGGTGGTCAGCGCGATCGAGCAGGCCGAGCCGGGCGGTGTCAGCTGCACGAAGCGCAGCTCCTCGCTCACCTGGTGGTCGTGTTCGGCGAGGAAGCCGACCCGGTCGACGTAGAAGGTCTTGGCCCGGTCGACGTCGGAGACCGGCACCTGCACCAGCTCCAGTCGCCATCCGATCTTCGATGCCGTGTTTCCCGCGTCCGCCATTCGCACTCCCTTCGTCATCCGAGCGTCATATGATTCTCTCGCCCGGTAAGTTCTTTATCTAACAAGTATCTTATCAACTAAGATATATGCCCGCAAGTCCAAAGCGACAGCTGATCGAGGAGCTGATCACCGCCTTCCGCGCCAGCGGCAACCAGGACAGCGCCTTCGAAAACCTCGCCGCCGATCGGCTCGGGGTCAACCGCACCGACCTGCACTGCCTGAATGCGATCGAGAACGCCGGCGGCCTCACCGCCGGGGAGCTGGCGACCGAGGTGGGGCTGACCAGCGGTGCGGTGACCGGCGTCGTCGACCGCCTCGAGCGCGCCGGCTTCGCCCGCCGCGTCCCCGACCCCGCCGACCGCCGCCGCGTCAAAGTCGAGGTGACCCCCAAGTTCTACGCCCGCGCCAAGCAGATCTGGGCCCCCCTGGCGGCAGAGTGGGAGGCGTCCCTGGCAAGCCGCTTCACCGCCGCCGAGCTGACCCGGATCACCGAGTTCCTCCGCCTCACCAACGAGGTCGGCAAGCGCCACCTCGACCGGTTGGCGGAAGGGAGCTGAAGGTCCACTGGGAATAGGCCCGCCCGCCTCCACCCTCGCTCCGCCGGCCCGGGCATGCAGAAACCCCGGATGGACGATTCGGCAACCGATGTGCGCGCGAATTAATTGGGAAGGAATTTCCCGAAGTCTTCCCACTCGGTGCTGTCCAAGACCGACTCGTACTGAGTTCTTGCTGTCCGCCTCAACTCTGTGAGGCGGACGACCAACTCGGAATCGCTGAGCGCGTTTTTGAGATTGGACTGAAATATCTCGAGGTCCGCGATCGCGGACAGATCACCACTTCTGAGGTCTTGGTACAGCTTCCGCCTTACCAGCAGCAGGCGGTTCAAACGGCAGGCCTGAATGGAACGCGGCACTCCTAGCTTCTCCAACAGGTTGTGCGCGTCCAGCACTCCCCAAGCTTTAGGAGACACCGGAAGAGGACGCTCTGCCGGTCCGGGAAGTGCCAGGCCGAAGACGCCGGAGGGAAGCGTGAGGAGCAATTGTGGTACCCCGCTTGGGCCTAGGGCGATGGACCATCGGTCAATGCGCATCCCGATGCGCTGAGCTGACTCTGAAGAGGATCTCTTCCCGAACCCGCTAGAGAGGACCAAAAGACTTTTCCGAACCACTGACTTGCGGGGCATGGCCTGCTCATTCTCATATTTCAGGACAGAGTTGACGGCCTCCAGTTCTTTGACCTGGACCCCCGCGAGGTTCAGAAAGCCGTCGGAGACCTTGGCCGACGCTATCAGGGACGAAATTTTCTTTCGCCCCTTAATCACTGCACCCCCCCGATCGACAAGGAGCTGTTTGACGGCTAGCTCTTTTCCTATCCGACATTCGAGGGTCGCTCGCTCTATCTCCAGGTTCTGGAATGCCGAATCTGCAACGACCAAGGATGCAGTACCGCCTTCACATACCCAGGAGTCGACGGCACAGTCCTTCATGGAAAAGTCCAGCCGACCACCTTCAGCCAAGACATTGGTCAGGCGCATGTCTATGAGGTGGACGGATTGCCACGCTGCTTTCACGAGATCGAGGCGGCGGATCGATATGTCTCGCCAGGTGACATCAGACATACGAACCCGGTTGAGCTGGAGATTCCCGAACTCTGCGTCAAACAGCTCGACTTCGCTGATGGTCCGGCGACTATGATCGGGCCGGGTGTAGAGAAATGCCATCAGCAAATTCCGACGCAGGATGGGCTTGGTGTCGGGCGCTTCTTTATAAGCCTTCCAAAGCGTCTCACCGACTTTTGGTTCCGTCGGATCGAATCCGCCGATGAAGTAGAGGACCTCTTGCTCCAACGGTTCTTCGAACATTGGGTTGATCTCAGGGAGGGCCTCTTTCAGGACCCGCGCGACAAAGAACCCGCGAAACGACTTGTGGATAAAGCGGCAAGTCCCGCTTCTGTCCAGCGTTACAAAAGAGCGGGCCGCGAGGTCGGTGGCGATCTCGGCCGTCGAAAGGCGACTTCGCGCCAACGCGGACTGCAAGTCCGTGTCCTCGTTCAGCAACCGCTCCAAAATCGAATGGAAATCCACCTCCAACGATTTCGTCCCGAACATCTCGAGTGCCAGCGCCTCCGCGAGATGACGGCGCGTGTCGACATCGAGGCCCCCGCTTTTGCCGCGAAGCTTTTCGATGTCGACTTCTAGCTTGGCATGCGTGTACATCTCGTAGAGGCCGGAAGCCCCATAGTGGCGACTGGTATCGCCCAAGTCGATTCCGCCGAGCACGACGGTGCTCACGATCAGTCGTAGGAGCATCGGTCGAGTTGCGAGGTCGGTCAGGTCGTAGGTACGGTCGATGAACGCGAGAACTTCTGGCGCCGAAACGGAGATATCGGCGAGCGCGTCCGCGTGCAAGGCGACGAATTCTTCGACCTGTGGCCAGTCCAGCTTTTTCAGCCGTAGGACCCGGACCTGGCGTGCGTCGAGGGTCTCTTGGCTCCGCGGACGGCGATCAGCCTCCTGGATGTCTTCCGAGAGCTTGCGACGGAGCGTTTCCGCCACCACTTTGCTGTGGGAGCCTCCCTTGATTGCCCTTGGAGGCCGCTTGTGCTCTGAACTCAGCTCGGCGACAAGGGCTTCGAGCTCTCCCTGTTCGACGAGATAGCTGGGCCTCGAGGTCAGCACGACAGGAGAGTGAGAGCGCAACAGCGGAAGTAGCGTGTGGAACAGTTCAAGGCGACGGGCCGCGTCGCTGCGGTCAACCATCTCGTCGAACCCGTCGAGCAGCAGGTAGAAGTTCCCACTCTCGATTCGCTGCCAAAGGGACCCGAGCGGTATGTCGCGGTAGTAGGCATCGTGAAAACTGGCCCGAAGCAGAGAGCTGACATCCTGGGTATCGCTAAAGTCACGAAGTTGAACAAAGAGCGGGAGACGGGTGTCCTCTCCTTCTAGGTGTGCCTTTGCTCTGTGGTACTCGATGTTGCGAAGCAGCGTGGTCTTCCCGGCGCCGAAGTCGGCGAGGACAATCATGACGCCAATGCCCTTGTTGCCGTCGAAGCTGATCATCTGCTTCATGAGGGGGGCGAACTCCTCGGTTTTCGCGTCTTTCGCCTGCCGTGACCAGTCTTGTACCTCGACTTTGAGGGGTAGGTAGTCGTGAAAGATCTGCTCTGCTTTGTACCGCTCAACGAGATCTCGGAGGGCGTGACGGACGTCAAAGATCTGCGAAGCGAGCTGCTCCAAGGAAAACAGCGTCACCTGCTTTTGCGCTTCGGCCGCGGCCGTGGCGTCAGAGGTGAAGCCATTGCGACTTACCATCACGCCAGCGGTGATCTTGCCAGCGGTGCATTGCGCTACCACTCGACTTGAAAATGCATCGACAGCAGAGCATCCGATGGGCCTACCGTGATCTTTGCACTCGATCGCGAGGGTTACGCTCGCTGCCCCCGCGATGTCTTTCTTGACGAGCAGGTCAGTCTGTCTCCCGGCCACTTGTGTGTTGGGAACTACTCGATAGCCGAGTGCTTCATAAGCCTCGGCCACCTTGCGCTCGAATTCTTTTCCAGACTTACTGGACATTGCCTCCCAGCGCAATAGTACGAATTTATTTGAGACATGGGTGTCTGAGATTGTCGGTATGCGCCGCCGCGGCATGGACTAGCCGTCTCTACGCCGTCAGGTCTTGCGGCGGGATCAGCAGCTGATCGGCCCCGCCTCGCGTCCGACGCCGGGTTGCCAGACTGCGGCGAAATGCATTGAGTCCAGCCCGGAGAGGATCGTCGTGGGGCAGGTTCCGTCGGCGTTGATCACCCGCACGGTTTTGCCGAACCCGAACCCGACCGATTCCTGGACGAACGCGGACTCCTTGCCGTAGTCAAAGGGCCGCCAGTCCGTATAGACAAGGCGTTGCCCCGAGGGATCCCAGCGCGGGGCCTCCTCGACCGCCCTCGCGGTATGGGTCAGCCGCCGTAGGCCGCTCTCGGAGGCGCTCCTTACGAAAATGTCGGTGAGGCGCGCCGAGAGGCGGAGCCTTCCGCTTGGCGGGAAGTGTCTCGTGACTTCTTTGAGTGGGCCCCGGAGGAAGGCGATCGATTGGCCGTCGGGCGAGTAGATGGGTTCGTAGGCGTTCCGGGCCAGAACCCTGATCGGCTTCCCGTCGAGCCCGATCTCCACGGCTTCGTGAGACTTGGCGGCGATGACCCGGCTGATCGCAAGGCGCGAGCCGTCCGGCGAGAACGACGCGGGAAAGAGGAAGACGCCGTCGCGCCAAGGCGTCAGGGGCTTCGACTTTCCCGTCTGCAGGTCGGCGAGCCAAATCGAGACGCTCTCGAAGAGGTGGTCGCCGCCAGCTCGCTCCGGAACATGGAGTTCGCGCTGCCTTGCGAAGGCGATCATGCGCCCGTCGGGCGAGAACACCGGCTCAAACCCATTCACGGTGCCGGGAATTGCCTTTACCGCGCCTCCCTCGGCGGAGATCGAGGCCAGGCTTGTTCCGGTGCGACCAAACTCGGGAAACTCTTCGTTCAACGTCGTGAAGGCGATCCGGGTGCCGTCGGGCGACCAGGAGGGCGCCGACCACGGGTACACCGCCCGAGTTGCCTTCCAGGCGCTGAGAGCGTAGACCGATTGGCGGGCGCCGCCCTGGGGATCGATGGTGAAGAGTTGGGTCCATTCCGGGTCCCGCAGGCTGACCACCGCCAAGCGGGGGCCGGGTGGCGATACGGCCGCGACCGCGCCCATGAAGAGGAACAGCAGCGAAGCCGCCAGCGAAAAAACGCCCCCTACTCTCCGCGCCATCGACCGGACACTACTCGGCTAACAGTGCCAGCTCGGCCGCAGGTCGGAACTGGTGACTGACACCGTCGACGCGAGTGCGACGCGGCTTCGTCCTTCTGGCGATACGACCTCTCGACCTTCCCTGCGGGTTGACCTTCGGTTGATCTCTGACCAGGCTGAAGACAGAAGGTTCCGCTCTGTGCAGGGGGTAGGAGGAGATGGAGCTAGGCGGATTCGAACCGCCGACCTCCTGGGTGCGATTCAAGCTAGACGAATCAGCAACGAATCGCGAAAAATAGCTGATTTGCAGCCTCTTCTAGCAATCTGCGGACGCTGGGCTCCCGAGCGATCTACGGCGGATACGCAGGGATATGCGGCGATATGCAGGGAGTCGGGCACTTCTGGCGAGAAGTGCCCGAAATCGGCGCAGGGCGGTTGGAACGCACACGCAGGCGCTTGGCCCGCACCCCCGAGACATCCTCGATCTGCGCTCGGCCGTCAGTCATCGTCCTCGACCTGCCGCCGGATGCGAGCTTCGGCACCCTCGCCAAGCTCCCTGTAAAAGCCGGCGAGGAGGGAATCCGGGTCGAGTTCATCGAGTGCGACGGCGACACGATCGACGAGCGCGACGTCCTCCGGAATCGGCTCTCCCACCGTCCCAATGCGGGTCAGGTTGACGGTCGAGTTGCCGAGGCGGTACTTGACGCTGCCGAGGGTCTCCTCATCGATCGACGCTGCCGTGACCAGCATCGACTCGATCAGTTCCCGCTGCTCGAAGACGAAGAAGGGCGGTGCCACCTCCGTGAGCCGGGCGGCACGCTCGATCTGATCTCTGGTCTTCGCCGCAGCGACGAAGTCGGTAAGGGCCGCGACTCCCTCGGGGCTGAAGCTGCGCGTCGCGATTCGGTAGAGGCCCGGGAGATGGTGCTCCGAGCCCTTCGGGACCTCGAGACCCTGCACCATCTCGAGCAGCTCGACCAGGGTCTCCCGGGAGGCCCCGGAGATGAGGTCGCCAGAGATCCCCCGATGCGGAATCGGCTCGTAACGCCGCTGCGAGGGGAAGTCGTCCTTGTGCCTGATCCTCGCTATCAACAGCTCGATCACGGCTTTCGGCACCCGCGCTCCGGCCCTGTCCAAGAAGGCCTTGATCGCGTGGTCGTCGATCGACTCGAGCTCGACCAGCTTCGCCAGCACCGATTCCAGCTGGGCGTCCGTTGCCTTATCCGGTGACATGCCGTGGTCCGGGTCGAAGACATTGCAGAGCTCCTCGGCGACCGCGGCCGAGTCGCCGACAACAACGTCGGTGGCGATCCGCGCGGCGACGTCCGGCTCGACCGTGGCGAGCACGCCGACCCCGGCGACCGCCACCGAGCGAACCGGCTCCTCGGCCTCGACCAGGCGTTCGATGATCTCAACGTCGGTTTCGTTGCGGCTGCCGACCCAGTGCGGGCTCCAGTAGGCGCGAGCGACGGCCCCCGCGAGTTCCCCGTCACCGCCGTCGAGCGCCGCGAGGCAGAGTGCACGGGCGCGGTCGGGGTCCTGCTCGCGGATCGCGACGATCAGCGCATGCAGCGATGAGACCAGGTTACGGGAGGGCCTGTCGATCAACTCGCTCGCTATTGCCACTCCCCACTCGAAGTCCGCCCGACAAAGCGCCATAAGCATCGCGGCTGGATTCGGCCTCTCTTCGGCGGCGGTCAACTCCGTGACGGCGCCCTCGACGAGCTCAAGGGCGGCCCCTGGTGTTCCGACCTGCTGGATCACATCTCGCGTGATGCGCTCGGTCAGCGCGGCCAACTCGGCCCGCTCACGGCTCGGAGCGCCGAAGCGCTCGGTCGCGCTCGGGCGCCAGGCGAGGGACCAGGGTTTGTGCACGATGCCCGTCACCTCAAGCGTGAGCGTCTCCTCGATCGACCCGACCACCTTTTTCGCGACGTCGACGACCTCGGGCCAGGGGCTGAATTCGATCTGCCAGGCAAGTGCGTCGACTACTGCCAGCAGCGTCGTCGGCTGGGCATCCGAGGCGACCACCTCCGCGAGCACGTCGATCAGCTCCAGCTGCTCCGGCTTCCAGACGGACTGCTCGTCGTCGGAGATCTCCTTGCCGAAGTAGCCGCGTGGCCCGCCGAGCACGTCGCCGATCGTCTTCACCGCGATCGTCGCGGCGCGGACGTCGCCGCCGAGCGCCGCGTCGCGCAGCAGCGCGATCGCCTTGGCACGCACCTTCCGCGTCGGCTTGGGGTCGATCAGAAAGCCGCTCATCACGACCTCGCGCTCGCTGCGTGACCACGTGTTCAGCCCCTCGCGCTCCAAGGCATGGCCGACGATGCTCAAGAGCGAATTGCGGTGCTCGTATGCGCCCGGTTTGCCGAGCTCGCGGCCGGCAGCGGCCAGCACCAGCTCGTTGAAACCCACTGGCTTCGCCGGCGCGTATCCCGCCATCTCGCCGAGGACTCGCATCGGGTGCTCGGGATGGGGGTTCTCGTCACGCGGGTCGTCCTGTCCCAGACTCCAGAGGATCTCGGTCACTCGCTCGACGGTCGAGTCGGTGTAGGCGATCGCCTCGAGCACGGGCGGCAGCTTCTTCGAGCACGTCTCTAGTCGTCCGCGGCCGCAGGCCGAACTGCTCCACGAGCTCGTCCTTCGGCTCCGTCTCCGGGTCGTTCGGGTGTTCGAGGAGGCTCTCGACGATCTCCAGTGCCTGGGTGGCCTGGAAGTAGGCAATCGTTTCGAGGCGGCCGAGTAGGGCGATGCGCTTCGCGTTGCCCGCCGCCAGCAGCTCGCGCCGCAGATCCTCCCAAGCCTTACCCAGCAGGTCGACGTCGTTGCCGGCCGCACGCGCCTTCCAGTCGAGCTCGGCCAAGTTGCGCAGCACGTGCCCCGGCAGAACCCCCCCGAAATGCCTGTAGACGAACTCGGCGAAGCCGCTCGGTTCCCCCGACTTCGTCAGACACGCCTCCTTGAGGACGAAGTCAGAGAGCAGATCCGGGCTGACCCGAAGCTGGTCGCCGCTGCGACGCAGGACGCCGGCCATCTCGAGGTGCCCGATGTCCTTCCTTACCCTGTCCGCGCGACGCTCCAGGGAGGCCGCGACGGCGTCGACGGCCTCAGAGTTCCCCATCGGCAGAGGGCCGACTGCCGCGAGGACCTCGAGCAAGGCCCGCGCCTCCTCCTTGGGGACGGCGCTCTCGATGTCGCCGAGCAGCTCGTCCTCGAAGGCCGCCATCGTCTGATGCCTAAACTCCTCGTCGTTTTCGAGCAGGGCGGCGTGAATGCTGTTGCGACGGATCAGCTGGCCCCCCACCACGGTCACTAGCGGGCAGTCGCGGCTCACCGCGCAGAGCGCATCGACGTGTTGCAGGTGATCCGGCCCCAGTGCTTGCTCGGCTAGCCGGCGCACGTCTCCCGGCTCCAGTTCTTCGAGCTCCTCGAAGAGTTCGACGTGCGCGAACTCAAAGCCGCTGCGGGCGAGGGTCGAGCGCAGCTCGTCGAGCCGCCGCGGGCGAGTGCCGATGACGACTCTGAGCGCCGAATCTCGCTCCTGGCGGTATCTGAGGAGGTTGAGTATCTGCTCCAAGTCGTCGCGCCGATGGGCGTCGTCGATGATGACGAGGGCGACGTCGAGGGGCAGCTCGTCGAGCCCCTCCGGGGTCGCCGGCACGTTGGCGGCCAGATGGACGACGTTGCTCCGGCTATCCCCGTCCACCTCGTCGGCGAACGCGGTCAGCAGGCGGCTCTTGCCGATTCCCCCCCGGCCGGGCAGGACGGCCACACGGCGATCCGAGCCACGGAAACGTCGCAGCGCCTCGAGCTCTTGGTCCCGACCGACGAGGTCCCATCCTTGGTGGAAGAGGCGGCTCTCGTCAGCACTCTCCGTGGACACCGAACCTGCGCTGAGGAAGAGGGCCGGCCCGCTGCGGCCGAGAAAGCGCTGGCGCCAGGCGGCGCCAAAGTGCGCCTCGACCAGTCGGCGGGCGTCCTCAGGCGGCAGGCGTCGGACAAGACGGGAGATGTCGCCGACGTCGAGGAGCTCCCACCTTGAATGCGCGTCAATGGCGCGCCGCGCCCCGGCGGTCGCCTCGCGGCTGAGCAGGATCCAATAGCGGTCCGCCTTGTAGGTGGTGCTTTCCACCGCGCTGTCGACAGCCTTTGCGCCGAACTGCTTCTCCTGCTTGCACTGTACGCCCAGCTTGGTTCCGTCGACGAACTCGACGACGATGTCGATGCCTTCCTGGGTGGACCCCGAGCCACCGAAGAGGTACGCGGCCTTCACCTCGGGCTGAAGCTCGAGTAGCTCGACGCAGAAGCCCTCGAACTGCGGCCAGCCGAAGCCGTCTTGCCTGTGAAGCGGAAGAAGGATCGAGCGAGGGCTGAGCGGCGGCGGGGGGCCGGGCGGGGGCAGGGGAAGGGTGTCGCGGATCTCCGACGGTTTCTCGGAGGCTGCGGCGAAGAGCTCCTTGAGCGGATCGGGCGAGCCCTCGTCCCTCACTCGAACCGGTCCGGGGTCAGCCCGCGATGGCGGAGCTCGGCCTCGAGCCGGGCGCGCCCGTGGTGGTAAAAGGCCTTGACCGTACCCTCGGCGCAGCCGAGCATCTCGGCGACCTCCTTCACGCTGTGGCCCTCGGCGCGAAGGTACGTCACGGCGCGCTGTCGGGCGGGGAGGGTGCGGAAGGCTTCGATCAGTTCGATCTTCTCGGAGGGAGCCAGGCCGACGGTGGTCCGGGCGAGCAGCTCCGGGTCGAGGGGCTCCGCGCCGTGCGCTTTCTCCTTGGCGATCACCTTCTGAGTGCGATTGGCCGTGACCGCCTTCGCCCACGATGAGATCTTCGACGGGTCATCGAGCCCGTCGAGGCCGCCTCCGATGTCGAGCAGCGCCTCCTGGATGGCGTCCTCGCCGACCCAGACACCGGGGCCGGTGATGCCGCGGGCCGTCCTTGCCACGATCGGCTGCAGGGCTTTGAAGAGCTGTTCGCGCGCCGCAGGATCGCCCGCCTGCACTGCGGCGGCGAGATCGGGGAGGGAGGTGGGGGCGGTGGTCTGCATGTCCGTCTATTTATAAAGAGCGCAGAGCACACCGAAAGGTTTAAGTGGAGCGGCGCTAATGGGTCTGTATGCCCGCGATCGGCGCGATGGTGCCGCCCCCAGATTTCCGCAGATCTTCGCGGCCCTAGATACTGCAGTCGAGAACGAAGGCGCTCACTTCGGCGGTTCCGTCGGCACTGACCTTTTCTGCCTGCTGCGTGAAGAAGTCCCAGCTCGCTTGGAAGTTCCGGCGACGGCAGCGGCGGCAGTTGACGCCATCGGATGCGTCCCAGTCGGGAGAATCGAAGTGGGCGACGACGTAGATCCCCTGCCGGTGATCGCCGTCTAGGTAGCGATCGACCAGCTGCTCCTTCATAGCCTTGTCCAGGTCTGCGTGCCAACAGCACTTCAGCTCGATCACCACCCTCACGATCGGCGATCCCTCGACCCGCTCGCCGGCGACAGCCTCGCAGATGATGTCGACCGATTCACCCATGTAGCCATGGGGGTTCGCGTTGATCTCCAGCTCGCGGCCGACGAAGATGCCCTGGCCCTTGAGGTCTTCCTTCAGGCGGTCCGCCAGCCACAGGGCGACCTGCCGCTCGCGCTTCGGGCGCAGCGGCTCGGAGTCCCAGAGGAGGGAGACCACGCCCTCCTGGCCCTGGAGCTTTTCCTGGCAGCGTTCGAGTCCAAAGATCAGGATCTCGCGAAGCTCGCGGTCCGAGCGGACGTATCGTCGCCTGCCGTCCTCGGAGAGCATGATGACGTCGCGCGGCAAAGGTGGCTCCCACTCCGAGCGTTCGAAGATCTCCTCGGCGTCGTGCTGGTACCGCTTGATCCCGATCATCTCGGGAAACATCGTCGCCAGGCGATTCAGGGTGTCAACCGCCTCGCGGGTCCCCTGCGCGGCGATCACGCCGATGATCCGCCACCGCCACATTCCGATTTGCTCTCGAGAACTCGGGCTGTGGACGCCTTCGATGTGCGGATCCTCGGCGGACGGGAACTGCTCCTCGACCCATAGGTAGAGCTCGACAGCGACCGCCGCCGGAAGGTTCGCCGCGATCTGCGCCTCACGTCCGGCGAGGCGCGAGACGAGGTCCCGACCGAAGTCCACGTCGTCTTGCATCAGCCTCCATATCCGCTCCCACTCTGTCGTGCCCCGCTGCTCAAGTAGCACCATCGCCACCTCGGCGGCCAGCGCCCGTCGACCGGGACCCCCGGAGAGCGCCCCGGGGACGACGAGCCGCCTGGCGTGTTTGAGCCCGGCGGCAGATCCGTTCGCGACCAGGATCCGCAGGAGTTCGGCACGACGATCCGGATCGCGCCGGGGCCGCTTGGCGCGTCGCAGGATCACCTCCTCGAGCTCGGGAGCCCACACGCGCTCGACCAGGTTCAACGAGACGAGGGGTCGCGCGGCGCGAAGGTCGCGGTCGAGAAGTTCGGCGAAACGATCGGCTCCCTCTCGTGGGGCTTTGGAGAAAAGCTGCTGCAACATCGAGTCGTTGAAGGCGGTCTCGTCGGAGCCGATGGTCGCGTCCCGGAACCAGCCGACGATGACCGCCGCCCAGCTCTCCCAGACGGAATCGGCCAGCTGAGCGAACTTCACCTGATCGCGATCGGCGAGCAGGCGAAGCGCGCGATAGCCAGCCCAGGCGGGCCAGAAGATCGTCTGCTGGCGTAGCCATCGCTCGGGTTCCGCGCCGCCCTCGCGCAGGTAGGACGGAGCGAAATCCAGAATGCGTTGCCGGTCGGCATCATCGATCAGCGGCCAGCCGGTCATCGCAGTGAGGTCGGAGACCAGATACTCCCGGTGGCGGCGCTCGTTGATCTCCATCCACTTGGTCGCGACCCAGAATCCATCGCGATCGCCGCCTTCGTAGTCGTCGAGCGCCGCCTTGACCCGGCCGGGAATGTCGAGATCGGGCTCTGATTCGTCGTCTTCCTCCGCCTCAGTCTCGATGCGGACGGCATGGATACGTCGCATCTCCTCAGCGACCGGCGAGTCGATCTGCACCGGTTCGAATCGTGGCCCGCTTAGCTCGTCGAGCACAGAGCTTGCGCCGAGCGCTTCCAGTATTGCCAGCTCGGACCCGCCGAGGACGGGCAGACGGTCAATCAGTTCAGCGAACGGACGCTCAAGCTCCGTGCCGCGGGCGGCACGGAGCTCTTCGAGCAACCAGTCGAAGTCGTCTGCATTCAGTAGCCTTGGTACGGCGAAGAGAACGTTGACAAGCGTCAGCTCTTCCGCGGCCATCAATGGAACTAGGCCCTCGACCAGGCTTCGCCGTGCAGCTCGCTCCACAAAGACCTCCGGGTGGTCGGTCAGCACCGAGTGGGAGAGCAGATTGCTGTTCTCGCGCACCAACGGCACGAGCGCATCGAGGAACGCCTCGCGAATGTCTTTGTCGACGACGATGGCCGGCCAGGTCGCCACGAACACCTCTTCCCGAAGCGTCGAAAGCTCGTCGGTCCCGAAGTGGGAGACGGGCACGCCCGACGCCCAGCGCAGCATGGTCGCCAGGTCGCCCGTCTCCAGGCCATCGACCAATTCGCGCGCCAGGAACATGCGATAGCCCCCGATGAAATGCTCGCGCTTCGGCTCGGTCAGTGATGCGACAAGTTCTTCGACGCCGATCACGCCGGGCCAGAGGATCCTCAGCGCGGCCGCCTTCAGCTCGTCGTCCTTGTCCTCGTCGAGCGGCTCGGCTACGAGCGGTCGGACTCTCTCAAGCTGCGCTTCGTCGGCGAGGTCGCCGAGCGCTGAAGTGGCTGCCACGCGGACCTGAAGGTCGGTGTCTGGGTCGAGGGCGAGGTCGGTCAGCGCAGGAGACAGCGCGACTAGGCCGCATCCCGCCGCCAGGTCGCAGGCGATCTGGCGTGCCCAAGGTGAGTCGGTCCCGTCGGCGATGATCGACCCGAGGAGATCCGCGAGCCCGGGGAAGGCGAGCGAGGAAAAGGTCCGACGTAGGCGACGATCCCACCGGTCGACGGCGAGATCGCGCGCGCCCTCCATCAGCGCCTCCACGGCCCGTTCGCGCCCGCCATTGTCGAGCCCCCTCGGCTCAGAGCGAAGCAGGACCAAGGGGTCGCGATCAAGCAGCACCGCCTCGAATTCGGGGGACAGTTCGGCGAGAGACACCGCGACCTCCCGCAGCTGGGGGACCAGCTTGCCGGTCGCCCCGCCGAAGAGGAGGTCATCGCGTTGGGGCGTGGACAGGCCACCGTCAGCGATCCAACGCGCGGCCAGGAACTCGCTGTGGCTGGTCTGGGCGAACCGGCTCCGGCCGACGCCCGCGCCGGCGAAGATCGCGGTGCCGAGCGCGTCTTCCACCGCGGTCTCGTCGATATCGAGTTTTCTTTCCACCCCCACGTGCCGGTCGATCTCGCGGCCACCCGCCAGTTCGGCCAGCGTGGCTTCGTCGGGCCCTGGGGTGCCGGGGGCCGTTCGAATCACGCTCCGTCCGGAGAGCATCGTCGCCGCGGCGACCCTGGCGGAGACGGCCATGCGGGAAGAAGGTGAGGTCTGCCCGGTCCGCCGATCCTCGTCGGGCTCACGGCAGAGCAACTCGAGGCCCTGCTCGAAAGCGTCCGATCTCTGGGTCGGGATGCTTCCGCTCTCACGGTGGATCCCCAAGAGGAACTTCAGCGATTCGGGGACCATCGCCAGCGACTGCAGTTCGCTCGCAACGACTTCGTTGATGAACTTCTCAGGGTCGACTTCTTCTGCCGCGGCGGCCGCTTCCACGTCGGAGCGGGTAAACGGCGCCAGCTCGCGCACCGAGAATCGCTCGCCTCCGAACCATCCACTCAACTCGTTCTCCAGCGTCTGGTGGCGATCGGCGCTGCGGCAACTGAGCCGGATGACTAGGCGCTGATGGGGTGCGTCTTCGAGGCCGCGAATCAGAAGCTTCGCGGCCGTCTCGAGCCGCATCCTCGCCTCGTCCAGCGAGTCGAGGTAAAGGTGAAGACGTCCCTCGCCTTCCCGCCATTCCTTGAACTCCTCCGAGCCGAAGATCCTCTCCTCCAGCTCCGAGGCCACCCTGGTGAAGCCGAGTTCGACCAGCAGCGCGTGGTCGCCATTCTGCAGCGAGGCGTCGCCCCGGCGGTACTCGGCCTTGAGCTCGGTCGTCTTGCCGAGCCCAGGCTCGCCGATCAGGACGAGGCAGTCGATGTCTGCCAGCTCGGAGAGTCGCTTCGCGTCAGGCGTCGCCGCCGCAAGGAAATCGGATCGATCCGTCATGAAGCCGGAATCGAGCATCGAGATTTCCTGCCCCTCTGGAAGCCAGAAGCGGTTTGCGCGGAAGCCCTCTACCGTCACGTACCGATCTTTCCAGTCGAATCGGCGCTTCTGGGCCCTGCATCGAGGTCGCAACGTGGCGGTGCCGAACGAGGTCGCGCCCACTTGGGAGGAGGCGCGCCTTCCATAGGCTCCGATCATGCCCAAGGATGCAGCTTCGCCCCTTGATGCACTGCTCGAAGTGGTGAGAAAGGTCTTCGAGCAGAGAGGGAAGTGGCCAACTCGGCAGTATGTGCAGGCGGTACTCGACCAGGATTACCACCTGGATCTCGATGATGTACTCGAGGCAGCACCGCAGTCTCTCGTCTATTCCACTGGCACCCAGGAAGGCTCTGAGGTGACCCTGACGGTCGCGGGCCTGGCGGCAGCGGGTGATAAGGAAGACGTGCAGCGCTTCGTTGAGGCACTGCGGTGGTGTGTAGCCGAGCAAATGGGCTTCCGACCGGCGGATCCTGGAAAGACGGAGCAACTTCGCTTGGAGGCCGAGCAATTCAGAAGCGAATGGACTTCCCGAGGCCAGACGGTGACGGCGACCGAGATGGCCAAGCTGCGGGCGATGTTGACGACCGAGGGCATCTATAGCTCGATCGGCGGAGAAGGCGATAGCTGGACCGTGACCCTGGACCGCCGAAGCGTTTACCCCTACCGCGACGTGGAAACGACCGAGGATTACCTGACTGTGAAAGAGGCATCAACCGCCGCGCCGACCGAGCAAGTTCCGCAGATCGGACCGCCGGCATACGCCTCCAGAGGCCGTTTCTTCCTCACAACTGAGCTCGACGAGCTTCCCGCGAAGGTGAGGGAAGCCTGCTCGACCCTCTTCCTCGACGGCCATTTTGCGCAGGGGGTAGCTGAGGCCGCCAAGGTGATGCGGGATGTCCTGCGCGAGGCAAGCGGCCTCGACCTGGATGGCGATCAACTGGCGGGCAAGGCCCTCAACCCGGACAACCCTTTGATCGTCCTAGGCCACCTTTCTACCGAGACCGGTAAGAGTCGGCAGCGAGGAGTGATGTTGATCGCCCAGGGGATTTTCGGCGCTGTGCGCAACCCACTCGCCCACCACCGCATAGTCCTTCGACCAGCGGAAGCCCGCCAGATGGTGGCGATGATCGCGTTTGTCGTCGAAGCCGTGGAAGCCCGCCAGATGTAATTGACGTCGGTCGAATCCCAAGCTCGGTGTCATGTCTCCGATCTTGATCACCAAGCACGTTGTTTCGCCCGCACTTTGCTCGACCGCGCCCCTCAGTAGTCCGGTTGCCAGCTGGCCCTCTGGGCTTCGAGTTCCGAGATACCGACTTTCTCTTGGCTGAGGTCCAAGCTTCCCATCGGGAACGGCCAGTGGTGGATTGAGAGGCTGGCGTCGTCGGACGTCGCCTGCGCGGTGACGAGATCTCTGTCGACGAGTTCCTGGACGATCGCGTGGTTGATCGACAGGACCTCCTGCCAGTGGGTCTGTCCCCGCAGCGTGACCGACGACCAGTGGCCGGCCACGACAGCCAAGCCGTCGACGCTCGTAACGCCGAGTCGATGAAATGCGCCGACGAGCCTGCGGACCCAAGCCGTCGGTGGCGGATACATGAAGACGTCGTTGGAGGCCGGGGTAACCCAGCGATCGCCTGCCTCCTCGTGGACGTAGTCGACATAGAGGCTCTCCTCGCGTCGGGCGAGGAGCTGATTGCGGAAGATCCAGTCGACGTCGTTGGGTCCGTCCAGGTAGTGAGACGCCCGCATCGAGTCGACCAGCCTCTGTACTTCGGCGAAATCCGCCGGGCTCATCTCGGCCATCTCGACGTAGATGCATCTGGCCAAGTGCTCGGAGAAGCGGCCGAGCTGTCGCGCCAGCGCCCCATCGTCACCTTGATCCATGCGGATGAAGTCGAGGAGGATGAGCGCCTTTGCGGCCTCCTCGTCGGCCTGTGCGGAGAGGATGTCCAACCCCCTCCACCGCTCGGTCTCGGCGAGAATCGAGAGATCGTCCTCCAAGGCCTTGACCTGCGCGGCTAGCAGCTCAAGGCCCTCGGCGATCCTTGCCGGCCGCTCCTGCCGCGGAAGCTGCATCAGGCGCTTCAATGCTCTCGGGTCCATCTGGGTTCAAACTACACAGAGGTGCGTTTCCTCCAAGAGGGAGGTCTGTGTGAGCGAGATCGAGTGGGAGCGAGCGTTTGTCTTCCTGAACATCGCCGATCCCCTGGTGGCTTGGCTCGTATATCGAGGGGAGGTTGTATCGGCGAGCCAAATGCATGACACCGCGTTGAGCTTTTGGACGACTCAGTACCTGGCGAGACTGAATGAGGACGAAGCAAGGGCGTACCACTACCGAGCCGAGCTCGAACTCGATGCGGTTCGCCGACGTCATTACCCGACTGCGGTATCGCGACTTGCAGGCTTCTATGTGTTCCCCGACGTGGAAACGGCTCTTCGCGCTAGCCAGGCCTGGGGAGGAGGATTTCGGCCAGAGCACCTGGCGGAGGTGGCGCTGCCGCCCGGAGCACGGACGAGCCGCTACGACTCGGAGTGGATCACCCAGCGACTGGTGGCGCAGGAAGATCTCAGCTGGGCAGAGGATTACTTCGCCGGAAATGCGCTCGGAGGTGCTCCGGTCTGGGAGATCCTCGTCGACGGCCGCGCCTTCGTCCTCGGTACCGACCTCCGAAAGGTGGCATACGAGACTGTGAAGGAAACGTGGCCGCAGTCCCTCGCCCTGCTTGAGCTTGCCCGAGTCGGTGTCGAACTCGATTCCGACCTGGGCCTCATCGGGCCGCTGCTGGTACAGGACGGAGATCGCCTTAGGGTGAACTACGCGATGAACTTCGAGGACGCGACAGATGCTGATTTTCTCAGCCGCTTTGCCGCTTTTGAGGGTCCGAAGAACACCAACGATCTGCGGCCCGACTGCGAACTGGTGAGGCCCGATCTGAGGAAGGCGAGTTTCCTCATTTGAACGGCAGCCGGTCAGCACCTTGTGAAATCCGGCGGATGGGCGCTCAAGAGCTTGATGCTGCGGTGAGCGTGTGGCGCGGCGAACGTCGGCCGCAGTGCTCCTCTCGGGCGGGAGCGCACCGCTCGCATCCGCCTGCGCCCGAGGCGGCGGCTGCAAAGCGGCCGGCATAACCCGAAATCGCCGCTAATCCCTTCGCATCCCCGCTATTTCAGGCACTAGCTGTCCTACCCACGGACGTTGTGAACACGGCTGAGCGGCGGCCGATCTCCCAGTGAGCTGTGCGGGCGACGCCGGTTGTAGTAGCGAAGGAAGGATGCCATGGCCCTGGCGCGTTCGGTTGAGTTGGGCTAGGAGTGGGCGTAGGCCCACTCCCTCTTCAGGGTCTGGATGAAGCGCTCGACCTTGCCGTTCCAGCGCGGCGTGTAGGGCGGGGTGAGGATGTGGCGGGCGCCGTGTCGAGCCAGCTGCGCCTTGAAGGCATTTGATCTGCGGTAGGCGAAAGCGTTGTCGCTCATCACCGCCTCGGGCGCCTTCATGCCGAGCGAAGTGAAGTGCTCGATCGCCCGGCCCAGCACCGCCGCCGCGGTGTCCCCTCCTTGATCTCGATGCTGCTCGACGTAGGCGTAGCGTGAGTGGTCGTCGATCACGCAGTGCAGGTAGACGTAGCCGACTCCGGCCCGCTTCTCGGCCCCCGTCATGTCGCGGACGCCGGTGACCGCATGCCCAGGGCGATTGAAGCGTGCCAGGCGGGCGACGTCGACGTGCAGGAGCGCTCCCGGCTCAGACCACTCATAGCGGCGGTAGGTCTCGCGGGCTGCCCTGCGCCGCTGCGAGAGGCCGTGGCGGTGCAGCACCTTCCAGATCGTCGAGCGCGACCGGCGGCAGATTCCCGCCAGGCGCCCGGGTCCCAGGCCGGTCTGCCGGCGGGCTCGCAGGACCGACTCCTCCTCGGCGGCGCTGAGCCGCCGCGGCTGGCGGTGGGGTCGTGAGGAGCGGTCGGCCAGCCAGCGCCCAGAGCTTCGTTGCTCCTCGTCGGCCGAGCGCCAGCGATGCCACCAGCGGTGGGCTGTGGCCGGCGCCACGTTGAGGGCGGCAGCTGCCGCCCTCAACGTCATCCCCGACTCGATGGCCCGCACCAATGCCAGCCGTCCCGCTGGTCCGAGAGCGGCGTTACCGTGAACCTTCATCCGGGTCCTCCTTAGCTTGGGCGTCAGAACCGCAAGCGTCTTGGAGGGCCCGGATGGCTTCTCAGGCGTTCACAACGTGTGTGGGCGGGTCAACTAGTGGCTCAAATGGAGAGCGCGATACGGGAGGATCGCTGGGGATTCCGAAAACGCAGAAGGCCCCGACTAGCAGGGCCTTCCTGAAGTGGAGCTAGGCGGATTCGAACCGCCGACCTCCTGGGTGCGATCCAGGCGCTCTGCCAGCTGAGCTATAGCCCCGAGTGCGCGGCTGGGAGGAACGTCCCAGGGCCCTCGCAAGGCGAAGGATAACCCCATAGGCTTTAGTTTCCCCGACGTACGCCGATCATGGGCATTCTTGACGAGGCAATCAGAGAGCATTTGGAACTGAAGCGCCAGCACGGCGCGGGCGATTCCGAGCTGCAGCAGCTCGAGGACGAGGCGTTCGGCCAGGCCGAGCGGCCCGGGGACGAGGCTCCCTCGGATGTCGCCGCGGAGGCGCCGACGCAGTTCATGGCGCAGCCCGAGACGGCCGCGGAGCCCTCCGGCCGCCGCGAGCCGCCTTCGATCGCGGATCTGCAGGAGCCGCCGCCTCCGCCCGCCGAGGAGCCCGCTCCTGTGGAGGAGGAGCAGCCGGCGATGGAGCACGAGATCGTTGCCGACGCGCCCGAGGCCGCCGAGGGGCCGACCTCGCCCGCACCCGACATCGATCCGGCCGGTCCCACGACCGAGGAGCGCCACGCGATCGCCGAGCAGCCGACCGAGCTGCACGACATCGAGGAGGAGCTCGCCTCCGAGTCGCCCAGGCCCACCGACGAGGAGCTGGTTGAAGAGGAGATCGCCGAGCCTCGCCTCGCCCCGGCCGACCCGATTGCCGACTTCGACGATGACGAGGAGGCCGAGGTCAGCGTCAAGGGCCCGGCGCCCGACGACGACGATGAGCTCGAGGACGAGGACGACGCGTTCTGGAACGAGCAGCGCCTGTCCGACGAACTCGACCAGGCCCTGGAGGCCCCGCGCGACTCCGAGCCCGAGCCGACCGAGGAGCCGGAGAAGAAAGCGCCCGCGCCGCCCGCCGCCGAGATCGAGGACGACGAGCCCGAGCCGGTCCGCGGCCCGGAGCCCGACACCCAGCGCCACGAGGACGTGCTCGAGGACACCCCCGACTTCCTCGAGGAGACCCCCGAGGACGACCAGCTCTGGTTCGAGCAGAAACCGCCGAAGGACTTCGACTTCGACGATTAGAAGTGGAGCCAGCCGGGATCGAACCGGCGACCTCGGCGTTGCAAACGCCGCGCTCTGCCAGCTGAGCTATGGCCCCGCCCCACAATTGTAGGCGCGCAGTCCCGTCGTTCGAATCAGCCCCTCGGCTCCAACCCCGGCAGGTCGGTCGTCCCCGGCTCGGCCGGGAACGAGCCCGACGCATCCGCCGCCATCACGACCCGACGGCTCAGCAGCTCGCGGGTTGCGGCGACGGCGTCCTCGCGTGCGCTCTCTCGGTCGAGGCCGTAGCGTTCGGCCAGCGCATCCGCCGCGTCGGCGAGGGTGCCGCCGTCGAGGGCGTCCATTACGACGCCGCCGGATTCGTTCAGCCGCAGGTAGCTGCCGTCGTCGGCGAGCCGCACGAAGCGCTGCCGCGCGCTGCCGCTCCAGCGCAGGGGCGCGTGACGGTAGCGCCGGGCTCCGGCCAGGTCCCGGATCTTCTCTTCAGCTTCCAGAAGCTCCACCTCCGGGTCGACCGGTGCGGGGGGAGTCGGCTCCGGCACCTTCGCCTGCCTGCCCGAGGAGCCCGTCCCTGACATCCCACCCCGGATCGAGATCTCGTCATCGAGGTACGCCACAAGCTCCGACTTCGGCAGATCCTCCGGCCCCTTCATCGCCCCGGCCCAGCGGTTTATGCGCTGGTCGTCCCACCCCTCGCGGATCGCCGCCCAGCACGTCTCGACCCCGTCGCGCGCCGCGTTGCCGAAGCTGAAGGGCCGCATCGAGTCCGGACGCACGTCGCCGTTTGGCCGCACCAGGAAGCTGCCCGGCGCCTCGCGACCCTGCAGGCTGATGCTGCCGCCGGTCCCCGGCTGCAGCACGATCCGCATCGCCTCGCCGCGACGCTCGCGGAACCCCTCGACCGCCTCCCGCAGCGCCTTGCGCGAGACCTTCCACTCGCCGCCCCGCGCCGCCGCTCCGGTCATCACCACCGGCGTGACCCGCACCCAGGGCACGCCCAGTGCCCACATCTGCTCGAGGAAGTCCGGCACGGCCTCGGCGTTCGCGGGCGTCACCACGTGCACGACGCAGACGCCGACGCCGGCGCCGAGCAGCCGGTCGATCCCCTCGACCGCCCGCCGCCAGCTTCCCGGCACGCCGCGCGAGCCGTCGTGCAGGCCCGCCCGCGCCCCGTCGAGCGAGACGTGCGCGGTGAGGCCGCGCGCCGCGCCCAGCCGCCGCGCCACCTCCTCGTCGGCGAACCAGCCGTTGGTGTTGAGCGTCACCCCGACGCCGGCACCGGCCAGCTCCTCGACCGTCTGCAGGGTCAGCTCCCTGCGCAGCAGCGGCTCGCCGCCGGTGACGACCGCCTCGACGATGCCCAGCTCGAGCGACTGGCGCACCACCTCGCGCCACTGCTCGTCGCTCAGCTCCGGGGTGCGCTGAAGCGTGTGCCGCGGCGAGTCGGTGTAGCAGAACCCGCAGCGCAGGTTGCAGGCGTAGGTGATCTCCAGCTTCGCCCCGACCGGCCGCTCGGGCGCCTCGGTGAGCGCGCGCGGCGACCTGCGGCCGGCCCGCCAGAGCAGCCGGCCCCAGGTGAAGCTGTTCTGGCGCGTCAGCACGTCAGCCCGTCGAGCGGCCGGTATCGCCCGTGCCGCCCGGTTGTCTCACTGCTCAGCCGATAGAGCTACTACTGGAGGCTGGTGCCCGCAGCCGTGCTGATCGGGTAGCCGCCGGTGTCGATCTCCTCGACGCTCGGAGCCTCGTAGGGCGTGGACTGGTCGTCGCTCATCTCTCCCCCTCTGTTGGATCGAAGCCTGCCGGCGCAGTCTAGCCCCGAACGGCCGTCGCGTCGAGCATCTTCCGCGTGGCGCCGGGAAGCTCGCCGAGGTCGTCCGGCAGCGAGACGCTGAAGGCCGGCACGGTGCGCAGCAGCGTCGCCAGACGGGCGAAGGCCGCGGCGATCGAGGCGCGCCCACCGGTGTGGATGAGGTTGGGGGTGAGCAGCGCCAGCGCCCGCGCCCGCTCGAGCGGCTCGACCTCGAGCCCCTCGCCGCGCTCGCCGAGCAGAACCACGGCGGCCACCGGACAGGGAGGCGGCTCGCCCGGGCCGGGATCGCCGAGCAGCTCGGTGCGCTGCCGTCCCTCGCCGTCGCGGCGGCGCACGCGAACCCCGCGCGCCCCTGGGAAGGCGACCGGCTCGCCGCCGTCGAGCTCGACGGCGATCCCGTCCTCGCCGAGCAGCCGGCGCCCATCTTCCCCCAGGACCCGGGCCAGGGTCGACTTCCCCCGCAGCGTCGGTCCGCAGAAGAGGACCGCCCGGCCACCGACCTCGACCCCGGCCGCGTGCAGGGCGAGATCGCCCCGCATCGCCAGCAGCGTGCAGATCGCGGAGGAGGCGACCCGGTGCTCGAGCAGGTCGTCGTCCTCGTCGGCGCGGTCGACGAGGACTCGCCCCGCCGCCGGGTCGAGCAGGAAGCGGCCGGTCGGGGGCAGCTCGATCAGGCAACGGCCCTCACCGAGCTCGTAGCTCGCATGCCAGCAGCGACCCCGGTCGTCGACGAGGCTGGCGACGGGCTCCTCGTCCGGCGCCACGAGAGGCTCCGGCGCCGCCTCGACGGCCAGCGCGCCGCGCGTCCCCGCCGCCGCATTCAGGCGCCGCAGCGGCAACTCGGTCTTAACCTCGAATCCGTAGAGGCTGCCCATCGCGGTCTTAGGGTATGGATCGTGGGTGGAGCGCAGATCGGGGCGAAGACCACGCTGCGGCGCACGGAGCGCGCGGTCCACGGCGATCTGCCCGAGGAGATGGTCCTGCTCGACGTCGATTCCGGCATCGCCGTGCGGCTCAACGCCACCGGCGCCTGGATCTGGGGTCAGCTGGAGGAGCCGCGCAGCGTGGCCGAGCTGGCCCAGAGCCTCGCTGGGCGCTTCGAGATCGCCGAGCCGCGCGCCCTCGACGACGTGATCGCATTCGCACGCGAGATGGTGCGACGCGAGTTGCTCGCGGCTTCTTAGCCGGCGAGTGCCCGCTCGGGCAGGTTCTGGTCGGCGTGGTAGCTCGACCGCACAAGCGGCCCCGACGCCACCGACTCGAAGCCGAGCTCGTAGGCGGCCTTCTCCAGCGCCTCGAACTCCTCCGGGTGCCAGTAGCGGACCACCGGCAGGTGGTTCTCGGTCGGCCGCAGGTACTGGCCCACGGTCAGCACCTGGACCCGGTGCTCGCGCAGGATGCCGAACGTCTCGACCATCTCCTCGAAGGACTCGCCGAGGCCGACCATCAGGCCCGACTTGGTGACGACGCGCTCGCCCCCCATCTCCTTCGCCATCTTCAGCACCCGGGCCGAGCGCAGGAACTTCGAGCCCCGCCGGGCCACCGGGTACAGGCGCGGCACCGTCTCCACGTTGTGGTTGAAGACGTCGGGACGCTCGTGGATCACCTTCGCCAGCGGCATCTCCTGGCCGCGGAAGTCGGGGGTGAGGATCTCGACCTTGCAGCCGGGCGCCTGCATCCGGATCGAGCGGATCACGCCGACGAAGGCGCTCGCGCCGTAGTCGGGCAGGTCGTCGCGGTCGACCGAGGTGACGACCGCGTGGCGCAGCCCCATCTTCTTCACCTGGTTGGCGACGCGCAGCGGCTCCAGCGGGTCGTTCCAGGTCGGCACCCCCGTCTTCACGTTGCAGAAGCCGCAGCGCCGCGTGCAGACGTCGCCGAGGATCATGAAGGTCGCCGTGCCGCGCTCCCAGCACTCGCCGACGTTGGGGCAGTTGGCCTCCTCGCAGACGGTGTGCAGATTGTCGGAGCCGATCATCGCCTTGAGCCGGCGGTAGGTGGGGCCGCCCGGCGCCGGAACCTTCAGCCACGGGGGCTTGCGGGCACGGCGGAAGGGGACGGTGTCGGCGCTCTCCGCCGCCGTTCCGCCGGGCTTGGCGCGCGAGCGGGTGACGTGGACACGCTCGGCGTCCGGCGCGGGCTCTGGCGCGGCGGCGGTCGTCGGCTCGGTGCTCGTCTCGCTCATGCGACGCCGAGCCTAGCGCTGTCGAGACCCAGGTCCGCGGGGGTGGCCGCGGTCGGGGTGCGCTCGTAGACCTCGGCGAAGCAGGCCGCGACCGTGTCGGCGAATGCCGCCACGTCCTGTTCGGACCCCAGCTCGCGGCTCAGCGAGGTCACCTGACAGCCCTCGATCCCGCACGGCACCACCCACTCGAACGGCTGCAGGTCGTTGCTGACGTTGACGGCGAGTCCGTGCGTCGTCACCCCCCGGCTCACGTGCACCCCGATCGACCCGATCTTGCGCGCCTCTTCCCCCGCCGACGGGCCTGAAATACGCCTATGTGTCTCGTTTGAGGCCCGTCGGCCCCCGGTTGGGGGGTCGCCTTGGGTCCAGACCCCGGTCAGGCCCTCGATCGTGGTCGCGGCCACGCCGCGCTCGGCGAGCGAGCCGATCGCCACCCGCTCGAGGCGCCGCACGTACTCATGGACATCGTCGCCGTAGGGCCTCAGGTCGACGATCGGGTATGCGACCAGCTGACCGGGCCCGTGGTAGGTGACGCGGCCGCCGCGATCGGTCTCCTGGACTTCGATCCCCTGCATCTCGTACCACTCCCGCGCCATCGGCAGCTCCTCCTCGCCGGAGCGGCGGCCGCGGGTGTAGACGGGCGGGTGCTCGAGCAGCAGCAGCACGTCGGGGACGGCGTTCTCCTGGCGGGCGGCCCGCAGCCAGCGCTGGGCGACGGTCCCCTCCTCGTAGGGGACCAGGCCGCAGCGGACAACGAGGACTTCGGCGCTCACTAACGAAATCGTTGCACGGCGCCCGCCTATCCTTTGCGCTGCCCCCATGGTCCAGTCCAAGTCCCTACGGCCCGACTGGCTTCCGGCCGTCGCCCTGAGCGCCGCCCTCGCCGCCCTGATGCTGGCCTGGAACCCGCAGGTCGGCGACCTCGCCGCCCAGGTCTTCCGCACCCACCTCTTCCAGCAGGCCGGCCTGGAGATCTGGAACGGCAGCTGGTACGCCGGCCACTACACGCTCACCTACAGCGTCCTCTTCCCGCCGCTGGCCTCGCTCTTGGGCCCGCAGCTGGTCGGCACCGTCTCGGTCGTCGCCTCCTCCTACCTCTTCGACCGCCTCGTCCGCGACCGCTGGGGCGAGCCCGCACGCTGGGCCACCCTCTGGTTCGCCGCCGGTGTGGTGACCCTCCTCGCCGACGGCCAGCTCACCTTCGCCCTGGGCGTCGCCTTCGGCCTCGGGTCAATGCGAGCCCTGCAGACTCGTCACTCGTCCCTGGCGCTTCTGGCTGCCGCAGCTTGCGCTCTCTCCAGCCCGGTCGCGGCCGTCTTTCTGGCTGGAGCCCTGATCGCCGCCTGGGCATCGACACTCGACCTGACCCCGATCCTCCGCGGGTGGCGCGGACTCGGGGGGGCCGAGAACGGAGGCGCAGCCCCCGCCCGCAGGCCCCCCCGAGTCCGGGACGGGTCCCGCGGCCAGGTGCTGTTGTCCCGCGGCCGAGCCCCCTGGGTCGCCTGCGTTGCGCTCGGGCTGGTGCTCGTCCCCAACCTGGTCTTCCCAGACCCCGGCCAGTTCCCCTTCGCGTTTTCCTCGTTCATCGCGATCCCGCTCTGGTGCGGCTCGGCCCTCTATGTGACACGCGGGCTGCGCGAGGAGGAGCGGCAGCTGCGCTGGACGATCGCCGCCTACCTGCTCGCCTCGACGGTCGTCTGGCTCGTGCCCAACGCGATGGGCGGCAACGCCGTCCGGCTCGGCGCCCTCTTCGGCGGGCCGGTGCTGGCGGCGGTCGTGCTGGCGCGGCGGCCACGGGTCTCTCCCTGGTTCCTGGCCCTCTTCATGGCCGGCGGCCTCTACTGGCAGGTGACCGCCAGCGTCAGCCAGATCGTCCGCAGCGTCGGTGACCCCTCGACCTCCCGCAGCTACTTCCAGCCGCCGGCGCAGTGGCTGCGCGAGCACGGGGGTGGGACGGTGCGGATCGAGGTCCCGCCCACGGCCAACCACTGGGAGTCGGCCTACCTCGCCACCCACTTCGAGCTGGCGCGAGGGTGGCTGCGCCAGCTGGACACCACCCGCGACGACATCTTCTACGGCGACGATCCGCTGACCGCGCCCGCCTACGGGCGCTGGCTGCGCCAGAACGCGATCTCATACGTGGCGCTGCCCGACGCCGCGCTCGACTATTCCTCGATCGCGGAGCGCCGCCTGATCCTCAGCGCCCCGCCGTACCTGGACCTGCGCTGGAGCTCGGAGCACTGGCGGGTCTACGCGGTGCGCAACTCCAAGCCCCTGGTGGAGCCGATGGCCGCGGCCGCCGCCCAGGTCCTCTGGGCCGGCCGCCAGGGCTTCGCCCTCGACGTCAGCCGCCCCGGCGACTTCCTCGTCCGGGTCAAGTTCACCCCCTACTGGTCGATCTCCCGCGGCGCCGGCTGCATCCTCCGCCATGGCGACTGGACCAGGGTCCGGGCCGCGCACCCCGGTGTCTTCCGAGTCGCCGCCGACTTCTCCCTGGGCCGCGCCTGGAATGCGGTCACCGGCGCAAAGAAGACCTGCTGACTTTTCGATGTCGCACTTCCCGCCGCATAGCGGCAAGAAGTGCGACCGCAACGCCAGCGAAGATCGATATTCGGTTTGGTGTCGCAATTTCCTCCGCATACCGGCGGAAAGTGCGACCGCTGCTAGAGGGCGAGGGATAGGGGCTCTTCTAGGAGCGCGCGGATCCTCGCCAGGAACTCGGCTGCCGGGGCGCCGTAGAGGATGCGGTGGTCGCAGGCGAGGTTGACCCGCATCAGGTGGGCGGTGACGATCGCGCCGTCGCGGACGACGGGACGCTCGGCGATCGCGCCGACGGCGAGGATCGCGGCCTGCGGCGGGTTGATCACCGCGGCGAAGCTGTCGATTCCGAACATCCCGAGGTTGGAGACGGTGAACGTCGCTCCGGAGAGCTCCGGGGGCGTGATCTGCCCGTCCCGCACCCGCTGGGCCAGCGACCGCGCGTCCGAGGCGATCTGCCGCAGGCTCTTGCGGTCGGCGTCGAAGACCGTGGGGACAACCAGCCCGTCGTCGGCGGCAACCGCGACCCCAACGTTCACCCGCGAGTAGAGCTCGAACCGTCCGTCCCGATACGCCCCGTTGGCCCGCGAGTGCTCCCGCAGCGCCAGCGCACAGGCCTTGACCACCATGTCATTGAAAGAGGGAACGACGTCGCCTTCTTTCGCAGCGGACTTGATCTGAGCCCGCGCGGCAACGAGGCGGCTCATATCCACTTCAGCTTCCAGGTAGAAGTGCGGCGCCGTCGCCTTCGACTCCGCCATCCGACGCGAGATGGTCGATTGAAGCTTCGACAGCTCTTCGAAGCTGACCTCGCCCTTGGCCGTCTCGGGACGGGCCGCCTCGGCCGCGGGGCCCGTCACGGCCTCGGGGGGGCCTGCGGGCGGGGGCTGCGCCTCCGTTCTCGGCCCCCCCGAGTCCGCGCCACCCGCGGAAGCCACCGCCTGCTCTACGTCCGCCTTGACGATCCGCCCACCCGGCCCGGACCCCTGAAGCTTTGTCAAATCAAGCTTTTCCTCCTTGGCAAGCCGGCGAGCTATCGGCGATGCCTTGGGCCGACCGTCGCCGCCGTGAGTGGCGGCGCCTTCCTCTGTCTCGGCAGGGGCCGCGTTGATCGCCGTCCCTTCCGCGGGTGGCGTCGCAGGGGGGACCGCCCCCGAGGACGCTTTAGCGACCGCAGGGGGTGGTGGGTCCCCTGCGGCGACAGGACCCGCGGGCGACTCCGCCGAGGAGTCCGGACTTTCACCCCCGACCCGAGCAATTGGCGTGCCGATTGCAACGGTCTCTCCCTCCTGCACGAGGATCTCGCTCAGCGTTCCCGCCACGTCGGCTTCGTAAGCCATGTTCGCCTTGTCCGTCTCGATCTCCACCAGCTCATCCCCGACGGCGACGTCATCCCCAACCTGCTTCAGCCACTGCAGGATCGTCCCCTCCTCCATCGAGTCGGACAGCCTGGGCATCACCACGTCGGCCATCAGATCGACCCCTCCAGCGTGGCCAGCGCCGCCTTCACCACGTGCTCCTCGTGTGGGATCGCCGCCTGCTCCAGCCGCCTCGAGTAAGGCATGTGCACGTCGGCCCCGGTGACCCGCTGCACCGGCGCGTCGAGGTCGTCGAAGGCCTGCTCGGTGATCAGCGTCGCGAGGTTGGCGCCGACGCCGCCGTGCGGCCAGCCCTCCTCGACGATCACGGCGCGGTTGGTCCTGCGCACCGAGGCGAGGATCGTGTCGAGGTCGAGCGGGCGCAGGGTGCGGGGGTCGATCACCTCGGCCTCGACCCCGTGCTCGTTCGCGAGCACCCGCGCCGCGTCCTCGGCGACATGGGCCATCTTGAGGATGCCGACGATCGTCACGTCGGAGCCCTCGCGCCGCACAGCGGCCTGGCCGAAGTGCAGGATCTCCTCGACGTCGTCGCTGACCTCGCCGCGCCGCCCGTAGAGGCTCTCGTGCTCGATGAAGACGACCGGGTTGTCGTCGCGGATCGCCGCCTTCAGCAGCGCCTTGCCGTCGGCGGGCGTGGACGGGCAGGCGACCAGCAGCCCCGGCACCTGGAGGAAGAGCGCCTCGAAGCTGTGCGAGTGGGTGGGGCCGAGCTGGTGCCCGCCCCCGCCCGGCATCCGCACCACCATCGGCACCCGGGCCTGGCCGTTGAACATGTAGGGGATCGCGGCGGCGTGGTTGACGATCTGGTCGAGCGCCAGCAGCGCGAAGTTGACCGTCATCAACTCGACCACCGGCCGCAGTCCCGCCACCGCCGCGCCGACGCCGGTGCCGACGATCGTGTTCTCGGAGATCGGCGTGTCGCGCACGCGCCGCTCGCCGAACTCGTCCAGGAGTCCTTCGGTCACCTTGAAGGCGCCCTGGAAGACCCCGACGTCCTCGCCCATCACGAAGACCGCCTCGTCGCGCCGCATCTCCTCCGCCATCGCATCGCGCAGGGCCTCGCGCATCCGCAGCGTCGCCATCAGTCCGTTGCCTCCTCGCGCTCGGCCGCGACCTCGGGCTCGACGCCCTCCTGGGCGTCGCCGCTCTCGGCTGGATTTGGCCTTGGTGATTGCCGGGGCCCGTCCGGCCGCCCCGCGTAGGCGGCGCCGGCCTCGGCCAGCTCGCGCGCGGCCGCGGGCATCTGTTCCTCGCGCTCGCCCCGGTGCGGCTCGGGGCTGCGCTCGTCGACCGCGTACCAGCCGGCGTCGCTGTCGAGCACGTAGAGGCTCTCGTACAGCGTGTCGAGGGCCGGCTCGGGGGAGGAGTCGGCGAACTCGACCGCGGCAAGCACCGTCTCGGTGGCCTTGTCGCGCACCTCCTGCACCTCTCGCTCACCCAGCACGCCGGCCTCCACACAACGCCGCGCGAAGAGCTCGATCGGGTCCTTGGCCTGCCAGGCCTCGACCTCCTCGCGCTCGCGGTAGACCTCGGGGTCGGCGGCGGAGTGGCCGCGGAAGCGGTAGGTGAAGGCCTCGAGCACCGTCGGCCGCCGCTCCTCGCGGGCGAGCCGGATCCCCTCGGCGACCGCCTCGCGCACCGCCAGCACGTCCATCCCGTCGATCCGCTGCCCCGTAATCCCGTAGCCCTCCGCCTTCTTGGAGAGGTCGGTCTGGGCCGAGTGCCGCTCGACCGAGGTGCCCATCCCGTAGAGGTTGTTCTCGACCAGGAAGAGGACGGGCAGGCTCCACAGCGCCGCCAGGTTCATCGTCTCGCCGAAGTTGCCGGCGTTGGAGGCGCCGTCGCCGAACATGCAGACGGTTACCGCGTCCTCGCCCTTGTACTCGGAGGCGAGCGCGAGTCCCGCCGCGATCGGCAGGTTGCCGCCGACGATCCCGTAGCCGCCCATGAAGCGGTGCTCGAGGTCGAAGATGTGCATCGAGCCGCCGCGCCCGCCGCTGGTCCCGTCGACCCGCCCGAAGAGCTCGGCCATCACGTGCTTGGGATCGGTGCCGCGGGCGATCGCGTGGCCGTGCGTGCGGTAGGTGCCGATCAGGTAGTCCTCCTCGCGCATCGCCGCGGAGACGCCGACGATGGTCGCCTCCTCGCCGATCGCCAGGTGCAGGAAGCCGCCGGCCTTGGCCCGCTGGTACTGGCGCCCCGCCTCCTCCTCGAAGCGCCGGATCAGCGCCATGCGCGCGAGCAGCTCGTAACAGGCGGAGGCGTCAGGGAGGTCGGCCATCAGGGCCACATTAGCTCGCGGCGCTGACCGCCTCCTCGACTCGATCGTCGCCCCAGAAGACCTCGTCGCCGACGAGCAGGGAGGGGACGCCGGCGACGCCCAGCTCGGCAGCCCGGTCGGTCGCCTCGCGCAGCGCCCCCTTGACCCCCTCGGTCTCCACCGCCTTCAGCAGCGCCCGCGGGTGCAGCTCGCAGGCCGCCGCGGCGATCAGCACGTTGTCGGGCAGCGAGAGGTCGCGACCGGCGGCGAAGGCTTGGCGGAAGGCGGCGAGCGCGAAGGAGACGGTGCGCCCGGTCTGCTTGGCGAAGGTCGCGGCGCGCATCGCGAAGAGCATGTTTCCCGGCCAGGGCTCGGGCCACATCAGCGGCGGCAGCCCGTACCTGGCGGCGCGCTGCTCCACCTCGGCCATCCCCTCCTCGCGTCCGGGCCCGTTCCCCCACGAGTCGCGCCCGAGCTGCCTGAACAGCCCCCCGAGCAGGATCGGCTGCCACTCCGGTTGCTCCAGCCCGGCCTCGGTGAAGAGCCCGCTGACCCGCTCCGCGGTCAGGTACGCGTAGGGCGAACCGAGGTCGAAGTAGAAGGTGGCGCGGGGAGCGCTCAAGCGTGAATGGCCCACTTGTCCACGGCGCGGGCCGCTTCCGGGATCGCCTCTGAGATCGTCGGATGGGGGTGGACGATCTGGGCGAGCTCCTGGTAGCCGCCCTCCAGCGCCATCGTCGCGACCAGCTCGGCGATCATGTCGCAGGCGCGGTTGCCGACCACGTGGGCGCCGAGGATCTCGCCGTACTTGGAGTCGACGACGAGCTTGACCAGGCCGTCTTTGTCGTCGTAGACGGTGGCGCCGCCGACGCCGCCGAGCTTCTGCTTGCCGACCTTGACGTCGTGCCCGGCCTCCTTGGCGGCCGCCTCGGTGAGGCCGACGCTCGCCACCTGGGGGTGGCAGAAGGTCGCCCCGGCGACGAGGTTCTGGTCGACCGGGTGGGTCGGCTCCCCGGCCGCGTGCTCGACCGCGACCACGCCCTCCTCGGAGGCCTTGTGGGCGAGCGCCTTGGCGTTGACCAGGTCGCCGATCGCGTAGACCTTCGGGTTGGAGGTGCGGCAGTACTCGTCGACCTTGACCTTGCCGTTCTCCTCCAGCTCGACGCCGGCCTCGGCCAGGCCGAGCCCCTCGACGTCGGGTGCCCGGCCGCCGGCGATGCAGAGGTAGTCGACCTCGATCGACTCGCCGCCGTAGCTGAGCTTGACCGAGCTCTCGCCCGCCTCGACGTTCTCGACCGGCGTGCCGGTGGAGATCGTCACGTTCTGCTTCTTGAAGGCGCGCTCGACGACACGGGCCATGTCCTTGTCCTCGGCGGGCAGGATCTGGTCGAGCATCTCGATCAGGACCACCTCGGTGCCGAAGCGGCCGTAGGCGGAGGCGATCTCACAGCCCGAGGCGCCCGCGCCGGCCACGGCGATCTTCTTCGGCTGCTCGGGCAGCGACCAGGCTCCCCAGGTGTCGAGCACGCGCTTGCCGAACTTGACGCCGGGGATCGGCAGCGCCTCCGAGCCTGTAGCCAACACGACCGTGGCCGTCTCGTAGACCTCGTCCCCGACCTTGACGTTGCCCTCGGGCGTGAGCGAGCCCTCACCCTCGATCGTCGCGATCTTGTTCTTGTCCCAGAGCATCTTCACGCCGCTGGAGAGCGACTCCGAGACCGACGCGCGGCGCTTGCCCAGCGCCTCCCAGTCGATCGAGACGTCCTTGGCGACGACGCCGAGCTCGGCGCTCTCACGAGCCTGGTCGTAGATCTCGGCCGTGCGTAGCACGGTCTTGGCCGGGATGCAGGCGTAGTTGAGGCAGCGCCCGCCGGCCTTGTCTCGCTCGACCACGGCGGTCTTCTTGCCGAGCTGGGCGGCGCGGATCGCGGCGACGTAGCCCCCCGGGCCCCCGCCGATGACGATCACGTCGAAGGAATCTGCCACTCGCCTGAGCCTATAGAACGGAACGCGTCACTCGCGGGTGGGCATCTGGATCCGGGCCATCGCCTTGACCATGAAGAAGAAGAACGTCCCGGCGACGGCGAGCAGGGCAACGGTTCCCGCTATCTGGGCGAGCGACGAGGCCGCGACCAGGAGGCCGAAGAAGGCGCTGAAGAGGATGAAGACCAGGATCAGCTGGAAGCCGAGCACCGCCCAGTAGCGGGCTCGCCACATGCCCCAGGCCATCATCGCGGTCAGCAGCGCCGGCGCCAGCGCCTGCACGAGCAGCGGTTTCTCGCCGTCGACCTCGGTGCCGGAGAGGTAGCCGATGACGACCGATATGGAGATCAGGGCGGAGACGACAGCGCCGATCGACACCACCAGCGGCCGCTCGCCCTCGCCCAGCGGCTCGAGCGCTTCCCGCGCTGCCTGGTTGCGCTCCTCCGCCTTCGCGTAGCCGCGCTCCATCCGCTCGCGCGGAGTGGGGGAGCCGCCGCGCTGCTTGCGCTTTCGCGGCTGCTCGGCTGCCGGGTCAGGCACCGGGAGCCGCCTCTCCCAGTGGGGCGAAGGCGCCGCGCAGTTCCTCCGCCGCCACAGCCGGGTTCTCGGCGTCGCGGATCGCCCGCACGACGCAGATCCGCCGCGCACCTGCGTCGATGACCTCCGCGGCGTTGCTCGCGTCGATGCCGCCGATCGCGAAGAAGGGATGGGGGGCGCTGGCAGTCGCGTGGCGGATCAGGTCGAGCCCGACGGCGGGGCGGCCCTCCTTCGTCGGCGTCTCCCAGATCGGGCCGACGCTGACGTAGTCGACGGGCTGTTCGGCCGCCGCGGCGATCTGCTCCTCGGAGTGGGTCGAGAGCCCGACGATCGCGTCGGGGCCCAGCGCCGCGCGGGCCTCGGCCGCAGGCATGTCGTCCTGGCCGACGTGGACCCCGTCGGCGTTGCAGGCTCGGGCCAGATCGGGATCGTCGTTGACGACGAAGAGGGCGCTGTAGGTGTCGCAGAGCCGGCGGAAGGTGAGCGCGGCGAGCTCCACCTCGCGCCGCGGCAGCGACTTCTCGCGCAGCTGGACGATGTCGACGCCGCCGTTCAGCGCCGCCCGCAGCAGCGGCTCGGGGTCTTCGCCGTGGGGGCGAGCGTCGCAGCAGAGGTAGAGGCGCGCGGTGCGCAGCCGCTCGCGGCGCAGCGGCCCCTTGGCGTGGGGTGTGGCGAGGCTCACCCCCCGATTATCGCGCCCGCGGGGGCGTGTCTGAGCTTATGGGGTCATATGGACCCCTAAAGTCAGACACGCCCCTTTGGGGGAGGGGTAGCATCGGTGGGGAACGGGAGCCCACGGCATCTGGCGATGCCACGGCTGAGAGGGTGGCAACGAGGCCACCGACCGTCTGGACCTGATCCGGGTAATGCCGGCGGAGGCAAGATTGAGCGACAGAGGCAGCTATGACGCGGTGGTGGTCGGCGGCGGCGCGATCGGGCTCTCCTGTGCCTGGTGCCTCTCGCGACGCGGTGCGCGCGTCGTCGTGCTCGACCGCGCTGCGCTCTCCGCCGGCGCCACTCGCGTCGCCGCGGGGATGCTGGCGCCGGTCGGTGAGCTGGCCTTCGGCGAGCCCGAGCTGCTGCGGATGACCCTCGCCGCCGCCGAGGTCTTCCCGGGCTTCGTCGCCGAGCTCGAGGCTGCAAGCGGGATCAGCAGCGGCTATGAGCGGACGGGCGCCCTGCACGTTGCGCTCGACCGCGACGAGGCGGCGGAGCTGCGGCGCGTCCACGAGCTGCAACGCTCCCTCGGTCTCGGTGCGGAGTGGTTGCCACCGCGCCGCTGCCGCGAGCTGGAGCCGGGCCTGACACCCTCCTTCAACGGGGGGGTGCACGCGCCCGAGGAGGCGGCGGTGGACCCGCGCCTGATGACGGACGCCTTGCTGGCGGCCCTGGCCGGCGAAGGGGTCGAGGTCCGGGCCGGGTGTGAAGTCACCCAGGCGATCCTCGACGGCGAGCGGATCGAAGGCGTGCGCACGGCGGCCGGTGAGGAGCTGCGCGCGGACGCCGTGATCCTCGCCACCGGCGCCTGGGCGGGTACTGCCGCCTGGCTCCCCGAGCACGCCCGCCCTTCGGTCCGTCCGGTCAAGGGGCAGATCCTCGAGCTGCGCTCGCCGGACGGGGAGCAGCCCTGCGGGCGTATCGTCGCCTCGGAGCGGATCTACCTGGTTCCACGCCCCGACGGCCGCCTGATCGCCGGCGCGACCACCGAGGAGCGCGGCTTCGACACCACCGTCACCGCCGGCGGGGTCCACGAGCTGCTGCGCGAGGCGTACCGCCTGCTTCCCGACGTCGCCGAGATGGAGCTGGTCGAGGCGATGGCAGGCCTTCGTCCGGGAACCCCCGACAACCTGCCGCTGATCGGCCCCGGCGCGCTCGACGGCCTCGTTCTGGCCTGCGGCCACTACCGCAACGGCATCCTGCTCGCCCCGCTGACCGGCGAAAAGGTCGCCGCCGAACTTGCTGGCGTGGAGGTGGCCGGATGAGGATCGAGTTGAACGGGAAGCTGCACGAGCTGCCGGAGGGCGCCAGTCTCGCCGACGCGGCGCGGGCGGCGGGGGCTGAGGATGCCCGCGGTTACGCCGTCGCCCTCGACGGCGAGGTTGCGCCTCGCGCCGCGTGGGCCTCGACGCCGCTGGTCGAGGGCAGCAGGGTCGAGGTCCTCGCCGCGATCCAGGGCGGTGCGGAGGGCTGGGAGCTGGGCGGCCGGGCCTGGACCTCGCGCCTGATCGCCGGCACCGGAGGCTTCCGCTCGCTGGAGCAGATGGAGCGGGCGCTGGAGGCCTCGGGTGCGGAGATCGTCACCGTCGCCCTGCGCCGCATCGACCCTGACGCGAAGGGCTCGGTCCTCGACGTGCTCGACCGCCTCGGCCTCTTCGCCCTGCCCAACACCGCCGGTTGCTACACCGCCCGCGACGCGGTCCGCACCGCGCGGCTCGCCCGCGAGGCCTTCGAGACCGAGTGGATCAAGCTCGAGGTGATCGGCGACGACCGCACCCTCTTCCCCGACGCGGTCGAGCTGATCGACGCCGCCGAGACCCTCGTCGGCGAGGGCTTCACCGTCCTCCCCTACACCAACGACGACCCGATCCTCGCCCGCCGCCTCGAGGAGGCCGGTTGCGCCGCGGTGATGCCGCTCGGCTCGCCGATCGGCTCCGGCGCCGGCATCCGCAACCCGTACAACATCGCGATCATCGCCGAGCGCGCATCGGTCCCCGTCGTCCTCGACGCCGGCATCGGCACCGCCTCCGACGCCGCCCTGGCGATGGAGCTGGGTTGCGACGCGGTGATGGCCGCCAGCTCGATCTTCGGCGCCGCCGACCCGGTGGCGATGGCCACCGCCCTGCGCCTCGGGGTCGAGGCCGGCCACTCCGCCCACGCCGCCGGCCGCATCCCCCGCCGAACCCACGCCGAGGCCTCGACCCCCGAGCAGGGCCTCCCCGAGCTCTCCTGATCGCCGATGTCGCACTTCCTTCCGCTATCCGGCGGAAAGTGCGACCGAACCGAACGGGCCGCCGCCGTCTACCATGGGCCACCTTGCCCCCGTAGCTCAGTTGGTTAGAGCGGCGGCCTTTTAAGCCGCGCGGCGCGGGTTCGAATCCCGCCGGGGGTATTCGCCGATGGCGGGGCCGCACCGCGCGGCTAGTGCCGGAAGTGCCGGTGCTTGGTGAAGACCATCGTCACGCCGGCCGCCTCGCAGGCCTCGATCACCTCGGCGTCGCGTTTGGAGCCGCCGGGCTGGATCACCGCAGTGGAGCCGGCTTCGATCGCCAGCTGGGGGCCGTCGGCGAAGGGGAAGAAGGCGTCGGAGGCGACGGCGGAGCCGGCGAGCAGAGCGTCGGAGTCCTCGCGCGCGTCGCGGCACTTCTCGACCGCGAGGCGGACCGAGTCGACGCGGCTCATCTGGCCGGCGCCGATGCCGATGGTGGCACCGTCCTTGGCGATCACGATCGCGTTGGAGCGGACGTGGCGGACGACGGTCCAGGCGAAGAGCATGTCGCGCCACTGCTCCTCGCCCACTCCGGCCTTCGTGACCACCTCCATCAGCTCGCGCGGCTCGGGGTCGCCGTCGCGGTCCTGGATCAGCAGCCCGCCCAAGACCCGTTTTACGTCGCGTTCGCCCGAATCGCGCTGGCGGCGCTCCTCCTCGCAGAGGATGCGGATCGCCTCCTTCTGCTGGAGGACGGCGAGCGCTCCGTGCTCGTAGTCGGGAGCGATCAGCACCTCGACGAAGTTCTTGTGGAGCTCCTCGGCGAGTGCCTCGCTGACCGGCCGGTTGAAGGCGATCACGCCGCCGAAGGCCGACATCGGATCGCAGGCCAGCGCCTTTTCGTAGGCCTCCAGCGAGTCGGCGCCGATCGCCACCCCGCAGGGGTTGTTGTGCTTGACGATCGTGCAGGCCGGCTGCTCGAAGTCCTCGACCAGGCGCCGCGCCGAGTCGAGGTCGAGCACGTTGTTGAAGGAGAGGGCGCGGCCGTGCAGCTTGGAGACGCGCGCGAGGACGTGGCTGCGGACGCCGGCTTCGGAGTACAGCGCGGCGCGCTGGTGCGGGTTCTCGCCGTAGGAGAGGTCGATCACCTTCTCGTAGGCGACCGCCAGGTGTTCGGGGTAGTCCTCGTACTCGGTCGAGAACCAGCGGCTGATCGCGGCGTCGTAGCGGGCGGTCTGGGCGAAGGCCTCGTTGGCGAGCCAGTGCCGGGTCGAGGCCGAGATCTCGCCCGCGCCCTCCTCCAGCTCTGCCAGCACCGCGTCGTAGGACTCGGGTTTGACCACGACCGCGACCCCGTCGTGGTTCTTGGCGGCCGCCCGGATCATCGTCGGCCCGCCGATGTCGATGTTCTCGACCGCGACCTCCGGCGCGACGTCGTGCGCGGACACCGTCTCCTCGAAGGGGTAGAGGTTGACGCAGACCAGGTCGATCGGCTCGATTCCCTCCCGCTCCAGCGTCGCCATGTGCTCGGGGTCGTCGCGCCGCGCCAGCAGCGCCGCGTGCAGCCGTGGGTGCAGGGTCTTGACCCGGCCGCCGAGGATCTCTTCCTGGCCGGTGAACTCGGAGACGTCGGTCACCTCGAGCCCGGCCTCGCGCAGCGCCGCCGCCGTGCCCCCTGTGGAGAGGATCTCCACGCCGAGCCCGGCGAGCCCGCGGGCGAAGTCGGCGACCCCGGTCTTGTCGGAGACCGAGACGAGCGCCCGGCGCACCTTCACCGCGCCGTCGCTCACTGCTTCCGATCGGGTGTCTGCGTGGGTCTCACTCATCGAGGATGACGACGTTCGGGTCGTCAGCGCCGATCCTAACCCTGCCCGCCGCGATCATGCGGATCGCCTCCGGGTAGAGCTCGTGCTCGGTGGCGTGGATCGCCTCCTCGAGCGCCGCCCGGTCGCGATCGGCCGGCACCGGCACCTCGCGCTGGAGCAGGACCGGCCCGGTGTCGACTCCCTCGTCGACGAAGTGGACGGTGACGCCGGTCACCCCGACCCCCGCCTCGAGCGCCTGCCCGATCGCGTCCAGGCCCGGAAAGGCCGGCAGCAGGGCGGGGTGGACGTTGACGATCCGGTGGCGGAAGCGGGTGACGAACCCCTCGCCCAGCAGCTGCATGTAGCCGGCGAGGACGACGAGGTCGGCGCCGCTGGCCTCGATCCAGTCGCCCATCGCCGCGTCGCGCGCCTCCCGGCTCCCGTACCCCTCGCGAGGGAAGGAGGCCGTCTCGACTCCCGCGGCGCCCGCCCGCTCAAGCGCCCTCGCTCCGACCCTGTCGGAGCCGACTCCCGCCACCCGGATCCCCTCGCGGCCGTGCAGCCTGTCGAGGATCGCCTGCAGGTTGGTCCCGCTCCCAGAAGCCAGGACGACTAGACGAAACGTGGCACGGCGCATCTCTACGTCCTCGGTCGCTCGCGTGCAGAGCACGCCACGCTCCCTGCGTCCTTGATCTGCTTGGCCACGTTTCGTCTCGAAGGACTTAGAGGATCCACGTCCATGGCATTATCGCTTCGTGACGCTGCTCGATCGTCTCGGCCTCGACAAGCCGATCGTGCAGGCCGGGATGGGCGGCGGCCTTAGCCGCCACGAGCTTGCCGCGGCGGTCTCGGAGGCCGGGGGCCTCGGGACGATCGCGGTCAACGGCGCTGCCGCGATCGAGCGCGAACTCACCAAGGCGCGTTCGCTCACCGGCCGTCCCATCGCGGTCAACGTCCTGCTCCCCTTCGCGCGCCGCGGCTGGTTCGCCGCTGCGGCGAAGGCCGATGTCCTCGTCACCTTCTGGGGGGCTCCGAAGCGCCGGACCGCTGGCGCCTGGCTTCACCAGTGCGGATCTGTCGCCGAGTCTCTGGCAGCCCATGCCGCGGGCGCCGATGCCGTGATCGTCCAGGGGGTTGAGGCTGGCGGCCACGTGAGAGGCCGAGTACCTGCGCTCGACCTGCTCGCGCAGGTCCGAGACGCCCTGCCACCCGGCTACCCGCTGCTCCTGGCGGGTGGGATCGCCGACCGGGACGACGTCGGCCGGGCACTTGAGGCCGGGGCGACCGGGGCAGTTGCCGGCACCCGCTTCCTGCTCAGTGAGGAGAGCCGGGCCCATCCCGAGTACCGGCGACGCCTGCTGAACGCCGAGGAGACGATCCTCACCGAGCTCTTCGGCGTTGGCTGGCCCGCGCCGCACCGCGTGGTTGCCAACGCGGCAACCGAGCACTGGCTTGGAGGCGATCCTCGGGGACCAGCTGTGAACCGGGCGCTGAACCGCCTCAGTGGCCCGGGCGCCCGCTACGTCCCGGCCTCGGTCCAGGGCCGCATAGCTCGCGCACAGCGGCCAGGCAGCCGGTTGCTCTCGCCACTGGGCCCCACTGACGACGGCCCCACGAACCTTCTCGACGCCGGCCCCCTCTATGCGGGCGAGACCGTTGCCCGTATCGCTGACGTCCGGCCTGCGGGCAAGATCGTCAGCGATCTGACCCCGTCCTAGCGGCGGGAGGCGAGGAGCAACGAGGCAAAAGGCACGTCGCCGCTGTTCGTGCGATGTTTTGCGTTGTTCAGGACTCTCAAGTACCTAAATCTTTGACATATCTGCGTTGGGAGAGGAAAAGTTGAAACATTGGAGTTGGGCGGGATCCAAACACCTTGCCGCGATTCTGCCGATTTTCGGGCTCGTCTTTCTGGCGCTGGCCGCGAATGCGCAGGCGGTACCCGGCAATGACGACTTCCTCAACGCGACGCCGCTCTCCGGCCCTCCGCTGAGCGCCGAGTTCGACGACAACGAAGGCGCCGGCAAGCAGTCCGGCGAGCCCAACCACGCCGGCAACGCCGGGGGGCATTCGGTCTGGTACTCGTGGACGCCGTCGATCAACGCCCACGTCGTCATCTCCACCTGCACCATCGGCGGCAACCTGGATTCCCTGCTGGCCGTCTACACCGGCTCCGCGGTCAACAGCCTCTCCCTGGTGGCAAGCAATGACGAGCGCGCGGAAGAACGCTGTAACTCGACCGACAGCGAAGTCGAATTCACCGCCAGCGCAGGCGTCACCTACAGGATCGCGGTCGACGGCAAGGGCGGCAGCGAAGGCCCTTTCGGGCTGGTCTTGAGAGGGCCGGCCCCGAACGATGAATTCGGTAACGCCGAGACGCTCGAGTCGGGGGCTTTCGTCCCCGGCACGACGGAACTTGCCACCAAGCAAGGCGGTGAGCCCAACCACGCCGGCAACGCCGGAGGTCATTCCGTCTGGTACTCGTGGACGCCGTCAAGCAGTGGTGAGGCCTTCATCTCCACCTGCGTCTTCTTCGGCAGTTTCAACTCCCTGCTCGCCGTCTACACCGGCTCCGCTGTCAACAGCCTCACCCCGGTGGTGAGCAACGGCGACACCACGGAGGGCTGCGGCCCGTGGACCGACAGTGAAGTCGCCTTTGACGCCACCGCCGGTACCACCTACAGGATCGCGGTCGACGGCGAGGGCGGTGGCGAAGGGAGTTTCGAATTGAGGGTGAAGGCGAAACCCGATAACGACGAATTCGCCAATGCCCGGGTGCTGGGGAGTGACCTGCCCGCCCCCGCCCTCGGCGCGACGACCCTTGCCAGCAAGCAGTCGGGTGAGCCCAACCACGCGGGGAACGCCGGCGGCCATTCGGTCTGGTACTCGTGGACGCCGTCGTCTGGCGGGCCGGTCGGCATCTCGACTTGCTCACACGCCGTCGACAACGATTTCAACACTCTGCTCGCCGTCTACACGGGTTCCACGGTGGGTGGTCTCACGACGGTTGCGAGTAACGATAACGGTGGCGGTTGCAAGCCGAACGACAGCAAAGTCGCTTTCACCGCCACCGCCGGCGCCACCTACAGGATCGCGGTCGACGGCAAGGGCGGCAGCGAAGGAAACTTCAAACTCACGTTCGAGGGCTCGCTCGGCGGCGGCGGCGGAGGTGAAGGTGCGACGAGCGGCAGCTCCTCGACTCCGGCGCCCCCTCCAGCGCTCCCGGCCTCCCAGGGCACGCTCCAGGCGAAACCGAAGCCTTTGAAGTGCAAGCGCGGCTTCAAGAAGGTAAGGGCGCACGGCAAGGTCAAGTGCGTCAAGAAGAGGAAGCACAAACGGCGAAAGTAGGCGGCGGCGAGGGGCTCAGCCGCGTGCCGGCACGACGGCGACGTCCTCCAGCGCGAACTTGCCGTTGGCGTCTTCAGGGTCTCCCAGCGGGTAGCGGCCGCTGAAGCAGGCGTCGCAGTGGTCCTCGGGCGGGGTGCCGATCGCCTCGTAGACGCCGTCCATCGAGAGATAGGCGAGCGAGTCGCAGCCGAGCTCGTCGGCGATCTCCTGCACGGTGCGCTTGTGGGCGATCATCTCCTCGCGGGTCGACATGTCGACCCCGTAGTGGCAGGGGTTGCGGATCGGCGGTGCCGAGATCCGCAGGTGGACCTCCCTGGCGCCGGCGTCGCGCAGCATGCCGACGATCTGCCGCGTCGTGTTGCCGCGCACGATCGAGTCGTCGACGACGACGATCCGCTGCCCGGAGACGATCTCCGGCAGGGGATTGAACTTGAGCCGCAGCCCGTGCTTGCGCAGCTCCTGCCCGGGCTGGATGAAGGTCCGCGCCACGTAGCGGTTCTTGATCAGGCCGTCGTCGCGCGGCAGCCCCGAGGCGCGCGCGAACCCGGCGGCCGCCGGGTTGCCGGAGTCCGGCACCGAGATCACCAGGTCGGCGTCGACCGGCGCCTCGCGCCAGAGGATCTCGCCCATCCGCCCGCGCACCTGCTGCAGCACCCTGCCCTCCAGGCGGCTGTCGGGACGGGAGAAGTAGATGTGCTCGAAGACGCACATCGCCGGCCGCTCGGCCTTGACCACCTGGCGCGTCTCCAGCCCGCGCTCGGTCAGCGAGACCATCTCGCCGGGATGCACTTCGCGCATCAGCTCGGCGCCGATGATGTCGAAGGCGCAGCTCTCCGAGGCGACGACGAAGCGGTCGTCGAGCCGGCCCAACGAGAGCGGCCGCACCCCATGAGGGTCGCGGAAGGCGACGATCGCCCGCTTGGTCATCACCACGGTCGAGTAGGCGCCCTCCAGTCGCGGCATCACGTCCGTCACCGCGTCCTCGATCAGCTTGCCGTCGTGCGAGGAGAGCAGCGCCGCGATGATCTCCGAGTCGGACGTACCGCGGAAGGCGATGCCGCGCTCCTTCAGCTCGGCCCAGAGCTCGACCGCGTTGGTCAGGTTGCCGTTGTGGGCGAGCGCCAGCTCGCGACCGTCGTCGCGCCAGACCGGCTGCGCGTTCTCCCACGAGCCGCCGCCTGTGGTCGAGTAGCGCACGTGGCCGATCGCCATGTCGCCCTCCAGCGCCCGCAGCTTCTCCTCGTCGAAGACCTGGGAAACGAGTCCTGAGTCGCGCAGCGTCGTGATGTGGCCGCCCTCGCAGGTGGCGATCCCGGCCGACTCCTGGCCGCGGTGCTGCAGCGCGTAGAGGCTGAAGTAGGCGAGGCGGGCGACGTCGTGCCCGGGTGCGTATACGCCGAACACCCCGCATTCCTCGCGCGGGCCATCGCGGTCTATCTGCTGCCCCTGGGGCGGAGTCAAGCGCGTGCTTTCCTCGCGGTCGAAAGGACGTGACGCGCAGGCGGACTGCCTACCCGCGGAGGGTACCAGCGGGGCGGGACCGGACCGGCCTCACCGGCGAGCCACGTTACGTCCCGCTCGAGCCGAGCCGCTCGCCGCTCTCCGGGTCGAACAGGTGCAGCTTCGAGGTGTCGGCCCAGAGCTCGACCCGGTCGCGGCGCTTGATCTTGCTCGCCGGGTCGAGGCGGGCGACGATCTGCTCCTGACCCTCGCGGACCTCGGGCACGCCGGTCTCCTCGAGGCGTTCCTCGACCAGGTCGGCGAGCTGGTCGGACTCGACCCGGCCCGACTCGACGTGGAAGTAGGCGTAGAGGTCGGAGCCGAGCGACTCGACCAGGTCGATCTCCGCCTCGAAGACGACGCCGCGCTCGTCGCGCAGGTCGCCGACCATCTCGGCGTCTTCGAAGCTCTCCGGGCGCAGGCCGGCGATCACCTCTCCGTCGCGGCCGCCCGCGCCCTCGGGCATCTCGGCTTCGCCGATCGGCAACTTCACCTTGCCGCCGCTCAGCTCGGCCGGCATGAAGTTCATCGCCGGCGAGCCGATGAAGCCGGCGACGAAGAGGTTGACCGGCTCCTCGTAGAGCTCGGCCGGCGAGCCGACCTGCTGCAGGGCGCCGGCGCGCATCACCGCGACCCGGTCGCCGAGCGTCATCGCCTCGACCTGGTCGTGGGTGACGTAGACGGTCGTCGTCTCCAGCCGCGACTGCAGCCTCGCGACCTCGGTCCGCATCTGCACCCGCAGCTTCGCGTCGAGATTCGAGAGCGGCTCGTCCATCAGGAAGGCCTTCGGGTCGCGGACGATCGCCCGCCCCATCGCCACCCGCTGGCGCTGGCCGCCGGAGAGGTTGGCCGGGCGGCGGTCGAGGTGCTGCTCGAGGTCGAGCGTCTTCGCCGCCTCCTCCACCTTGCGGTTGATCTCCCCCTTGTCGACGCCGGCCAACTTCAGCGCGAAGCCCATGTTCTCGCGCACGGTCATGTGCGGGTAGAGCGCGTAGTTCTGGAAGACCATCGCGATGTCGCGATCCTTGGGCGCGCGGTCGTTGACGATCTCGCCGCCGATCTTCACCTCGCCCCTGGAGACGTCCTCGAGCCCGGCGATCATCCGCAGTGCCGTCGACTTGCCGCAGCCCGACGGCCCGACGAGGATCATGAACTCGCCGTCGCCGACCTCCAGGCTCATGTCCTTGACGGCTTCCTGGCCGTCGGCGAAGACCTTGGTGACTCCATCGAGGGTTATCTCTGACATTGCGGGCTCCTTATCCCTTGACGGCCCCGGCGGTGAGGCCGGAGACGATGCGGCGCTGGAAGAAGAGGACGAAGACGATGATCGGCACGGTGACCACGACCGCCGCGGCGGCGATGCTGCCGGTGGGTTCGGTGAACGAGGACTCGCCGGTGAAGAAGGCGAGCGCCGCGGGCACCGTCCGCGAGGCGTCGGAGGAAGTGAGCGAGATCGCGAAGAGGAAGTCGTTCCAGGCGAAGATGAAGACGAGGATCGCGGCGGTGAACATGCCCGGCGCGGCGAGCGGCACGATCACCTTGCGGAAGGCCTGGAACGGGGTCGCGCCGTCGACCTGGGCCGCCTGCTCCAGCTCCCAGGGGATCTCGCGGAAGAAGGCGACGAGGCAGTAGATCGCCAGCGGCAGCGAGAAGGTGAGGTAGGGGATGATCAGGCCGGGATAGGTGTCGTAGATCCCCAGCGCCCGCCACATGTCGAAGAGCGGCCCGATCGTCGAGATCGGCGGGAACATCGCGATCGCCAGCGCCCCGGCGAGGATCACCCGCTTGCCGGGGAATTCGAGCCGGGCGATCGCGTAGGCGGCGGAGGAGGCGAGCACGATCGAGATCACGGTCGTCGAGAGCGCGATCAGGATCGAGTTGATCAGCGGCTTGATGAAGGGGCTGTCGTCGATGCCGCCTTCGAAGAGGCTCTTGTAGTTGTCGAAGGAGACCTCGCTGGGGATGAAGCGACCGTCGGCGATCGATTCCGGCGGCTTCAGCGAGACCGAGATCAGCCACAGCACCGGGATCAGGGCGAAGATCAGCACCACCGCGATACCGATGCTCCAGAGGGCGTATTCGCGGCCGCCGCGCTCCATCTACTTCACCGGCCTTCCTTCTTCGACCCGGGTGCCGAGCACCTTCACGTAGAGGGTGGCGATCGCCAGCACGCAGATGAAGATCAGCACCGAGACGGCCGAGCCCAGCCCCAGGTTGAGGCGTGAGATCAGCTGGTTGAAACCGAGGATCGAGACCGATTCGGTGTCCTGGGCACCGGCGGTCATGATGTAGATCGTGTCGAAGACGCGGAAGGCGTCGAGGGTGCGGAAGAGCAGCGCGACGAGGATCGCCGGCTTCATCAGCGGCAGGGTGATGCGGACGAAGCGCTGCCAGGCGCTGGCGCCGTCGACCTTCGCAGCCTCGTAGAGCTGGCCGTCGATCGTCACCAGGCCGGCGAGCAGCAGCAGCGCCATGAAGGGCGTCGTCTTCCAGACCTCGGCCATGATGATCACGGCGAAGGAGCTGAAGCGGCCGCCGAACCAGTCCATTTCGTCGGAGATCAGCGGCAGGTTGTTGACGAAGCCGCTGTCCGGCGCGAAGGCGAACTGCCAGGAGAAGGCGGCGACCACGGTGATGATCCCGTAGGGGATGAGGACGGCGGTGCGGACGACGCCGCGGCCGAAGATCGCGCGGTGCATGACCAGGGCGATCGCCATCCCCAGCACCAGCTCGATCGAGACCGTGACCACGGTGAGGAAGACGGTGTTGAAGAGGTCGGTCCACCAGAGCTGCGAGCTCAGCACCGAGGTGTAGTTGTCGAGGCCGACGAAGCCGCCCTCGGCGGGGAAGCGCAGGTCGATCTGCTGGACCGAGAGGACGATCGCGTAGCCGATCGGGTAGGCGGTGACGGCGAGCATCGCGATCACCGCCGGCGCGCAGAGCAGCCAGGCGAGTCGGCGCTCGGAGCGGGTCTTCTCGCTGATCCCGGGGTGTCTCGGCGCGTGCGCCTCCATCAGAGCAGCCCTTCCCGCTTGACCGCGTCTTCGAGGTTGGAGCGCAGCTCGTCGTACGTCGGGGTCGGGTCCTCTGGATCGATCTTGTCCGGAGGGTGCAGCGAGCGCTGCACCGCCAGGCTGACGTCCTGGTAGGCGGCGCTGCTCGGCCGCGGCCCGGCCCCTTCGATTGACTGCTTGACCAAGCCGGCGAAGCCGGGGTACGCCTCGGTCACGGTTTTGGTCGAGTAGAGATCCGAGCGCGAGGGAGGAAGGCCGTCGAGTTCGACCGCGGTCATCTGGCTCTGGCGGCCGGCGAGGCATGCCGCCGCGTCGAAGGCGACGTCCTTGTTCTCCGAGAAAGAGCTGATCGCGAGGTTGAAGCCGCCGAGCGGAGGCTTGCTGGGCCGGTTGGCGTCGATTCGCGGGAAGCGGGCGAAGCCCATTTTCCTGGCGATCTCCGGCGCTTCTTCTTTGGCGCTCGCGTAGGCGAAGGTGTAGTTGGTCATGAAGGCCGACTCGCCGCCCTCGAAGGCGATCCGCGCGGTGTCCTCGTTGGAGGTCGAGAGGCTGGGGGGCGCCGCTGAGGAGTTGGCGAAGCGACCCATCACCTCCAGCGCTCGCGTCGTCGGACCCTCGGCGAGCTCGACCGTTTCCGGCCCGGAGAGGAGCTGCGTCCCGGCGCTCTCGATCAGCGCGTTGGCCCAGACCGTGAAGCCCTCGTAGCGGTTGGCCTGGACCTGGATCGTGCCCGCGTTCTCGCGCCCCAGCCCTTCGGCCTCCTCGATCATCTCGTCCCAGGTCCGCGGGGCCCCTTTGACCAGATCCTTGCGGTACCAGAGCAGCTGGGTGTTGGTGTTGAACGGGGCGGCGTAGAGCTCGCCCTCGAAGGAGGCGGTCTCGATCACTCCGGGGAAGACCGCTTCCGTCACCTCGCCCTTACGGGCGCCGGTCCATCGCTCGACCCAGCCGGCGTTGGCGAACTCGCCGGTCCAGATCACGTCCATACCGACGATGTCGATCGAGGAGTCCTCGGCGCCGAGTCGCCGGACCAGCTGTTCGCGCTGCTGGCTGGCATCGGTCGGCAGGAACTCCGGTTCGATCTCGTAGCGCCCACCCGATTCCTTGGAGCAGCGGGCCGACGTTTCCTCGATCGTCCCGCCCGGTTGGATCGCGACGAAGAAGCTCAGCGTGCGCTTGCCCGAACCCTCGGAGCTACCGCCGCAAGAGGTGAATCCGACGATTGCCAGAACCGATAGGCCCAAGCACACCACCGCCCTGGTCACCATCCAAGCTGTCAATTGCGTCCCTCCATCCACGCCCCCACGCGCGGCGGGGGCGCACCGATGAAGTGCCCGGATCGGCCGATGCCTAAACAGCACCTCTGGAGGCGGCGGGAGGCCCGGATGCAGCTTTTTTGGACAGATGACTGAGTGCCCGAACAGACGCGGTTGAGCGCGCCCGAGGCGGGTACGAAGCCACTATGACTTTGAGATTGAGATGGCAGGCATCGGCCGCTGTGCTGGCGCTTGTCGCTTTCGCAGCAGCGGTGCTCTACGCGCCTGCGGCCGATACCGCGCCCGGCGACGTCGCGGACCTGGGGATCATCAAGTCCGACAGTCCAGACCCGGTACTCGTCGGGGCCGTCCTCACCTACACCATCCAGGTGACCAACCTGGGCCCCCAGGAGGCCACCGGAGTGACGGTCACCGATGAGCTCCCCAGCCATGCCACCTTCGTCTCGGCTTCGGCGAGCAGCGGTAGCTGCGAGCAAAAGGGCAAGCGCGTCACCTGCGACCTCGGCAACCTGGCGATGGATCCGACCAAAGCGAATGCGGTGACCGTGACGATCCAGGTGCGACCCACCAAGACGGGCACGATCACGAACACCGCCTCGGTCGACTCGGTCGAGAACGACCCCATCGGCGCCAATGACGAGGCGACGGTTTCGACCCAGGTAACGGCGCCCGCTCAGGCCGCCAGTTGCCGCGGCGTGACCGCCACGGTTCCTGGCACGCCGGGTGCTGACCGCCTCGTCGGCACCGCCGGCCCCGACGTGATCGTGGGCCTGGGCGGGTCTGACGCGATCTTCGGCCTCTCCGGTCGCGACCTGGTCTGCGCCGGCGGTGGCAACGATCGCGTCAACGCCGGATCGGCGGCCGACCGGGTCTTCGGCGGCGCGGGAGCCGACCTCATCCGCGGCCGCGGCGGCCCCGATCTCCTCGCCGGCAACCCCGGTGCCGACGTCCTCGCCGGAAATGCGGGGAGCGACCGTCTCCGTGGCGGCCGGGGCTTCGACCTCTGCTCCGGCGGTGCCGGCCTCGATCGCGAGCGCGGCTGCGAGCGCTGAGCCGGCTTCGACGACGCTGCCAATGCCGTGTTCTAGGTCTCAGAGGCCAAGCGTCCGTCCAGCGAGCGCCAGGCGCTCTCGGCACCGTCGAGTCCGACGGTGAAGCTGCGATCTCCGGCAGCAACCTCGATCGTCGTGCCCCCGACTTTGCCGAGCACGATCGCGCCGATCTCCTCCAGCTCGGCCTGGTCGCCGCTGAGCAGGAATCCGCCTGGTCCCTCGCCGAAGAGGGCCTCCTCCGGGGAGCAACCTCGTTCGCGCAGCGGCTGCACGTCAACGCTGCAGCCGACGCCGCCGGCGATCGCCGACTCTGCCAGCGCGCAGGCGAGGCCACCGTCGCTGACGTCGTGGGCGGAGGAGAGCCTGCCGGCGCGGACGGCGTCGCGGACCGTGGAGCAGGCGGCGGCCACGGCGGTGATATCGGACCGGGGGAGTCCCGGCTCCAACTCTCCGCGCAGCTTGGCCAGCTCCGAGCCGGCGAGCGAGGGGGCGAAGGGGCCGAGCAGGGCGATCGCGTCGCCCTCCTTGGCGAAGGCGCTGCCACAGGCCTTTGCGGGGTCCGGCAGCTCGCCGACCATGCCGACCACGGGGGTCGGGTAGATCGGGCCTTCCGGGCCCTCGTTGTAGAGGGAGACGTTGCCGCCGACGACCGGGACGCCGAGCGCGTTGCAGGTGTCGGCGAGGCCGCTGACGGCGCGGTCGAGCTGCCAGGCGGGGGTCGGTTTCTCCGGGTTGCCGAAGTTGAGGCAGTTGGTCAGGCCGAGCGGCTCGGCGCCGACGCAGGCGAGGTTCTGGGCGCACTCGAGCACGGCCTCGACCGTGCCCGCGTAGGGATCGCAGGCGACCCGGCGCCCGTTGCCGTCGATCGAGACGGCGATCGCGTTGCCCGCCTCGGGGATCTGCAGCACGGCGGCGTCGGCCGACTCGGGCCGGCGCACCGTGCGCGAGCCGACGACCGAGTCGTACTGCTCGAAGGCCCAGCGCTTGGAGGCGACGCTGGGAGAGGAGAGCAGGGCCAGCAGCGTGTCCTCGGCCGAGGCGCCGGGGTCGAGAGTCGCCCGGTTGCCGTAGATCCACCCGTCGGGTTCGGCGGGGCTGAGGTCGTAGAGGGGGCAGCCGTCGACCAGGGCGTCGACGGGCATGTCGCCGACGACATCGCCGTCGCGCAGCACCCGCACCTGCCCGCTGTCGGTGACCACGCCGATCTCCGCCGCGCCGGTCTGCCATTTCTCACAGACGGCGAGCACCTCACCCACCTTCCCCGGCTCGACCACTCCGAGCATCCGCTCCTGGGACTCGGAGACCATGATCTCGAAGGGCTCCATGTCGGCCTCGCGCAGCGGCACCCGGGCCACATCGAGGTCGATGCCGAGGCCGCCGGCCGAGGCCATCTCCGCGGCCGAGGAGGTCAGGCCCGCGGCGCCGAGGTCCTGCAGCGAGACCAGCAGCCCCTTCTCCAGCAGCTCCAGGCAGCACTCGAGGACCTTGGACTCCTCGAAGGGGTCGCCGATCTGCACCGTCGGGCGCTTCGCCTCGTCGCCCTCGCCGAGCTCTGCCGAGGCCAGCACCGAGGCGCCGCCGATCCCGTCGCGGCCGGTCGAAGCGCCCATCAGCACCACCGCGTTGCCGACGCCCGCCGCCGCCGCGCGAACCATGTCGGCCTGCTTGGCGATCCCCACGCACATCGCGTTGACCAGGCAGTTGTGCTCGTAGGGCGCCTCGAAGTAGATCTCGCCGCCGACGTTCGCCACCCCGATCGAGTTGCCGTAGTGGCCGATGCCGCGCACGGCGCCGTCGAGCAGGTGGCGCGAGCGGACCGAGTCGAGCTCGCCGAAGCGCAGCGAGTCGAGGATCGCGATCGGACGCGCACCGAGGGCGAAGACGTCGCGCAGGATCCCGCCGACCCCGGTGGCCGCGCCCTGGAAGGGCTCGACCGCGCTCGGGTGGTTGTGGGACTCGACCTTGAAGGCGATCGCGTAGCCGCTGCCGACGTCGACCGCGCCGGCGTTCTCTCCCGGCCCCATCACCACCCGCTCGCCCTCGGTCGGCAGCCGCCGCAGCAGCTTGCGCGAGTGCTTGTAGGCGCAGTGCTCTGACCAGAGCAGGCTGAACATCGCCAGCTCGACGTCGTTCGGCTCCCGCCCCAGCTTCTCGACGATCAGCTCGAACTCCGAGTCGGTAAGTCCCAGCTCGCGGTGCTTGGCCACCTCGACCGTCACGCCGGCACCCCGGCGGCCGCGACGGCTTCGAAGACCTTCAGCCCATCCGTCGATCCCGTCAGCGGGTCGACGGCGTGCTCGGGGTGAGGCATCAGGCCGACCACGTTCCCAGCCTCGTTGCGCACTCCGGCGATGTCCCGCGCCGACCCGTTCGGGTTCTGTCCCGGCGCGTAGCGATAGGCGACCTGCCCGTTCGCCTCGAGCTCGTCCAGGACCTCATCCGGCGCGTAGTACCGCCCTTCCCCGTGCTTCGCCGGGATCGACAACGTGGGCCGATGGGCCGAAATCTCCGCCATAGAGGACGATTTCGTCCCGTCGGCGGGGATGAGGTTGAGCTGGCGGCAGTGGAAGCGCATGCTCTCGTTGAGGAGGAGGGCGCCCGGGAGCAGGCGGGCCTCGCAGAGGACCTGGAAGCCGTTGCAGATTCCCAGCACCGGCCCGCCGCCGCCGGCGAACTCCGCCACCGCCTCCATCGCCGGCGAGAAGCGGGCGATCGCGCCCGCGCGCAGGTAGTCGCCGTAGGAGAAGCCGCCGGGGACGACGACCGCGTCGATCCCCTCCAGGTCGCGCTCCTCGTGCCAGACCAGGCGCGCCTCGCCGAGCAGCGAGCAGGCGTGCAGGGCGTCCCGCTCGTCGCAGGAGCCGGGGAACTGGAGCACTCCCCAGCGCATCAGGCGGCGCCGTCGAGGCGCTCGATCTCGTAATCCTCGATCAGCGGGTTGGCGAGCAACTTCTCGCAGAGCTCGCCCAGCCGCTCGGGGTCCTCGGCCTCGAGCTCGACCATGCGGCCGACCCGGACGTGCTCGATCCCCTCGAAGCCGAGTGCCGGCAGGGCTCGCTCGACCGCCTTGCCCTGGGGGTCGAGGATCCCCTCCTTGGGCCGGATCAGCACCCGGGCCTTCGCCACTAGAAGGAGCGCTCCGTGATCCGCTCGTAGGCCTCGACGTACTTGGCCCGCGTCTGCTCGACCACGTCGGGCGGCAGCTCCGGGGCGGGGGGCGTGTGGTCCCAGCCCTCCGCGTCGGCCCAGTCGCGCACGAACTGCTTGTCGAAGGAGGGCTGCGTCTTCCCCGGCTCGTAGCGGTCGGCCGGCCAGAAGCGCGAGGAGTCCGGGGTCAGCACCTCGTCGGCGAGGACGATCTCGGCGCCGGCGTGGCGACCCAGCTCGAACTTGGTGTCGGCGAGGATGATCCCGCGCTCGGCCGCGTGCTCGGCGCCGCGCACGTAGACCTCGATGGATATGCGCCGCAGCTCCTCCATCAGCGCCCGGTCGCCGACGATCTCGGCCGCCCGGTCGAAGTCGACGTTCTCGTCGTGGTCGCCGATCTCGGCCTTCGTCGCCGGGGTGAAGATCGGCTCGGGGAGCTTGTCGGACTCGAGCAGGCCGGCCGGCAGCTCGATCCCGCAGACCGTTCCGTCGCGCTTGTATTCCTTCCAGCCCGAGCCGGAGAGGTAGCCGCGCACGACGCACTCGACCGGGTACATCTCCAGCCGCCGCACCCGCATCGCCCGCTCGGCCACCTCTTCGGGCACGTCAGCGGAGACGAAGTGGTTGGGCACGATGTCGCCGGTCAGCTCGAACCAGAATTCCGAGATCCGGTTCAGGACCTTTCCCTTGTCGGGGATCGGCGTCGGCATCACCACGTCGTAGATCGAGATCCGGTCGGAGGCGACCATCAGCAGGTCGCCCTCCCACTCGTAGATCTCGCGAACCTTCCCCGACGAATGAAGCTTCAAATCCTGGACCGGCGGCACGGACTCGATGCTAGCTATCTCGAGGGTCGGAGCGTAGTGGCATGGGACAGGTGCCCCTCGTCCCGACAAGTGACGCGCTATGAGCGCGTCACTTTGAGTATCCGCCGGTCCGAGGGGCACCTGTCCCATGCCACCCCAGTCTGCGATCCTTTCGATGATGCTGCCGTCCGAACCGAAGAGCCCGCCCGTCGTCCAGACCCTCAGGTGGGCTTTTCGGCCATTGCCCTTCATGCAGGAGTGCCGGGAGAGGATCGGCGACAACTTCAGCGTCAAGTTCCTCGGCTTCGAGCGGCCGATGGTGATGATCTCCGACCCGGCCGCGATCAAGGCCCTCTACACCGAGCGCTCCCACGGACTGCCCCCGGGCCGCGAGGTATTCCTCGAGCCGGTGCTGGGCTCGCGCTCGCTGCTGCTGCTCGAAGGCGCCGACCATCTCGCCCACCGCAAGCTGATGCTGCCCGCCTTCCACGGCGAGCGGATGCGCTCCTATGAGCCGGTCATGGAAGAGATCGTCGACGCCAGCATCGACTCCTGGCCGCTGGGGGAGGAATTCCGTATTCATCCCCAGATGCAGGCGATCACCCTGGACATCATCCTGCGCGTCGTCTTCGGCGTCGCCGAGGGCCCCCGGCTGGAGAAGCTCCGCCGCCTGCTCACCGACGTGCTGGAGGAGACCGCCTCCCCGTTCACCCAGCTGATGGCCCTGGCGACGAGGCGCTTCACCGGTCGCGGCCCCTGGGTCAAATTCGAGGGTCGGCTGCGCGAAGTCGACGAGCTGCTCTACGCCGAGATCGCCGAGCGCCGCGCCGAGGAAAGCTTCGAGGAGCGCGACGACATCCTCTCGATCCTGATGGCGGCCCGCTTCGAGGACGGGGACGGGCTGGCCGACGTCGACCTGCGCGACCAGCTGCTTACGCTGCTGCTCGCCGGTCACGAGACGACGGCGACCGCGCTGGCCTGGACCTTCGACCTGCTGCTCCGCCATCCCGAGCCGCTGCGGCGCCTGCGCGACTCGATCGAGGCGGGCGAGGACGAGTACATGCGGGCGACGATCACCGAGGCCCTGCGCCTGCGCCCCGTGGTGCCGCTGGCCGGCCGCCGCCTCAATGCCGAGCTCAGCGTCGACGGCCTCACCCTGCCCGCCGGCACCGACGTGACGCCGGCGATCTGGCTCACCCACACCCGCGCCGACGTCTACCCCGAGCCCTTCGCCTTCCGTCCCGAGCGCTTCCTCGGCGAGGCGCCGGACACCTACGCCTGGGTCCCCTTCGGCGGCGGCGTGCGCCGCTGCATCGGCGCCGCCTTCTCCGAGTTCGAGATGCGGATCGTCCTGCGCGAGGTGCTGACCCGCTGCGAGCTGCACAAGGCCGACCCGGCACCAGAGAAGATCGGCCGCCGCAGCATCACCCTCTCGCCGCGCGGCGGCACCCCGGTAGTACTCACCGCTCGCCACCCGGCGAGCGAGCGCGATCTGGTCGCCGCTTAGTCCTTCTGCGCAGCGGCCCGTGCCGCGGGATGCTCGCGCGCCCAGCGCGCGATCGTGCCCGAGCCGGAGATGACCTCGCCGTCGTCGAGGACGAGGATCGGCACCTCGTTGGTGCCGCTCAGCTCCTTCACCTCGGTCCGGTCGTCCTCGCGGCTGCCCCAGGTCCAGAAAGCCATCCTGTACCCACCGACGGTCTTGAGCTCGTACTCGTACCCCGCCGCGTCGAGCGCCTTGCCCGCCTTGGCGCACGGGTGCGCGAACGCCGGCCCGGTTTTCTTCTGCCCGCAGGTGTAGAGGACCACGCCGCAACCCTAACGGGTGGAAGAAAACCTAAGTGCTACGATCGTCGCACTATCGTAGAAGTTGCGACAAGAGAGCTGCGGAACAGGACCGCCGACCTGCTCAAACGCGTGGAGGCGGGCGAGAGCATGGTGATCACCGTGCGTGGAAAGCCGGTGGCCGATCTCGTGCCCCACACCGGCGGGGGATCGCGATGGCTCACACCTTCGGAGGTTCTTGCGATTCGTGAGATCGCGGATGCCGATCCCACCTTTGGCGCCGACCTCGACAAGCTGACCAGCGGAACGACTGACGACCTGGGGCCGATTTGGTGAGCTCCGACCGCACCCCGGTTGGGCTCGTCGACACATCGGTGCTGGTTGCTGTCGAGAAGGGTCGTCCATTGCGCGAGGCGGCCCTTCCCGCGCGTTCTGCGATCTCGATCGTCACCGTTGCCGAGCTGCGCGCCGGCGTGTTGGCGGCCCCGGACATCGAAAGCCGAGACCGCCGCATCGTCACCCTCGAAGGGGTTAGAGGGGCCGCGATCCTGCCTGTCGAAGGGAGGGTCGCACGCGCTTGGGCTGTGATGCGCGCGTACCTCGTGGCGTCAGGGCGCGGAGTCAGCGTGAACGACCTTTGGATAGCGGCGACCGCGGCCGCGCATGAGCTTCCCGTAGTCACGCAGGACCGTGACTACGATGCCCTCTCCGGCGTTATGGGCCTGACTGTGATCCCGGTTTAGGAGGAACTCCGCAGCGCTTCAAGCCGCTCGAAGATCTCGGGGATGTGAGTCAGGTAGGCGTTGTGGTCGAAGACGGTGTCGAGGTCGAGCTGGGGAGCCGCCTCGCCCAGCAGGTCGCGGAACTCGGTCCCGGTGTCCCATGCCTTCTGGGCGTTCTCCTGGACGACCCGGTAGGCGTCGTCTCGGGTCATGCCGGACTCGACCAGCGCCGTCAGGGCGCGCTGGCTGAAGAGGGCGCCGTGGGTCATCTCGAGGTTCTCGAGCATGCGGTCCGCGCGGACGGTCATCCCGGTGGCGACCTTGGTCGCCAGGTCCTGCATGTAGTCGAGGCAGATCGTGGCGTCGGGGAGGATCACGCGCTCGGCACCGGAGTGGGAGATGTCGCGCTCGTGCCAGAGCGCGACGTTCTCCAGGCCGGCCTGGGCGTAGCCACGCAGGACGCGGGCCAGGCCGGTGATCCGCTCGGTGCGGATCGGGTTGCGCTTGTGCGGCATCGCCGAGGAGCCCTTCTGCTTTCCGGAGGCGAACGGCTCCTCGACCTCGCGCACCTCCGTGCGCTGCAGGTTGCGCACCTCGGTCGCGAAGCGCTCCAGGCCGGCGCCGGCGATCGCGCAGCGCGAGGTGAGGACGGCGTGGCGGTCGCGGGGAATCACCTGCGTCGCCACGTCCTCGCGCCCGAGCCCGAGCCGCTCCATCACCCGCGCCTCGACCGCGGGCGGCACCGAGGCGTAGGTGCCGACGGCGCCCGAGAGCTTGCCGAAGGCGAGCTGTTCGAAGGCGTCGGTGAGCCGCCCCAGGTTGCGGTCGGCCTCGAAGGCGAAGCCGGCAAGGCGCAACCCGAAGGTGGTCGGCTCGGCGTGGACGCCGTGGGTGCGGCCGACGCAGAGGGTGTCGCGGTGCTCCAGCGCCCGCTCGATCAGCGCGTCGCGGTAGGCGCGGGTGCCCGCCAGCAGCACCTCTCCGGCCTCGCGCAGCTGCAGGGCGAGCGCCGTGTCGAGCACGTCGGAGGAGGTCAGCCCGTAGTGGATCCAGCGCCCGTGTTCGCCGACCGAGGCGGCGACCACGTCGACGAAGGCCGCCACGTCATGGTCGGTCACCTTCTCCCGCTCGTTGACCGCCTCGACAGAAAAGGAAGCTTTCGCCCGACAAGCTTCGGCGGCCTCCTTCGGAACCACTCCCTCCTCCGCCCAAGCCTCCGTCGCCGCCAGCTCAACCTCCAGCCAGCACTCCAGCTTCCGCTGCGCCGACCAAGCTTTCCCAATCTCCGGCCGCGTGTATCGGGGAATCATCCGCAGGCCACCGTCGCGAGGGTGGTCGGGGGGGTCTCCCGGCGAACTCCCGCGATAGCGGCGACGGGAGACCCCCCCGACCACCCTCCATCGCAAGACCGGCGGTTACGCATTGATGATCCGTGCGGCCAAGATCCCGGCGTTCTTGGCCCCGTCGATCGCAACGCACGCAACGGGGATGCCGGGGGGCATTTGCACTGCGGAGAGCAAGGCGTCGAGCCCGCCGAGGGACTTGCCCAGAATCGGCACGCCGATCACCGGCAGGTCGCTGTGCGCGGCGGCGACACCGGGTAGCGCCGCCGACATCCCGGCGCCGGCGATGATCACCTTCAACCCGCGCATCCGCGCGTTGGTGCAGTACTCGCGGACCAGCTCGGGGTCGCGGTGGGCGCTCATCACGCGCACCTCGTAGCCGATGCCGACATCGGCCAGGGCGGCGCCGGCCGGCTCCATCTTCGGCTCGTCGTTCTTCGACCCCATGATGATTCCGACCAGGGGCGCGTCGACGTCTATCTCGTCGAACGCCTCCTCGACCTCCGGCGAGGCGGCCGATCCGCTGGGCTGGGGCTCCTCTGAGATCTCGCTCATTTCATCCTTCCGTGACTGGCTGGCTGGCGATGCGGTCGACCGCTCGGGCGGCGATGTCGGAGCGCATCTGCATCCCGTCGAACTCGATCCGCCTGGCGGCATCGTATGCACGATCGCGGGCCTCGGCCGGCGTCGGCGCCAGCGCGGTCACGTTGAGCACGCGCCCGCCCGCGGTGACGATCTCGCTGCCGCGAGCGGCGGTTCCCGCGTGCGCGATCTCGGCCAGCTCGGCGGCGGCGCCGAGGCCGCGGATCGCGTCGCCCTTCGAGGACGACTCGGGATAGCCCGCCGAGGCGAGCACCAGCGTCACGGCCCAGTCCTCGGAGAACACCGCCTCGGCCCCCGCCAGGCCTCCGGGCTCGCGTGCGGAGAGGCAGAGGTCGACCAGGTCCGAGCGCAGACGCGGCAGCACCGCCTGCGTCTCGGGGTCGCCGAAGCGGGTGTTGAACTCCAGCACCTGGGGGCCATCGGGCCCGATCATCAGGCCCGCGTAGAGGACGCCGTGGAAGGGCCGGCCGCGGCGCGCCATCGCGGCGACGATCGGGCGGTGGACCGCGTCGACGATCTCCTCGACCTCGGCCGGGCCGAAGCCGGGCACCGGCGAGTAGCTGCCCATGCCGCCGGTGTTGGGCCCCTCGTCGCCGTCGAAGATCCGCTTGTAGTCCTGGGCCGGCGCCAGCGGCACGACGTTCTCGCCGTCGCAGAGCGCCAGCAGCGAGAGCTCCTCGCCCTCGAGGAACTCCTCCAGCACGACGGTCGTTTCGCCGAAGCGCTGCTCGGTGAAGAAGACGTCGACCGCCTCGCGCGCCTCGGCCTCGCTCCGGCAGATGATCACGCCCTTGCCCGCGGCCAGGCCGTCGGCCTTGAGCACGGTCGGGTAGGAGGCGCAGGCGACCTGCGCGACCGCCTCCTCGCGGCTGCGCAGCAGCGTGTGCGAAGCGGTGGGCACGCCGGCCTCCCTCATCAGCTCCTTGGCGAAGGCCTTGGAACCCTCCAGCTCCGCCGCCGCCGCGCTGGGCCCGAAGGCCGGGACCCCGGCGTCCTCGAGCGCGTCGACGACGCCGGCCACCAGGGCAGCCTCCGGCCCGACCACGACCAGGTCGACGCCTCGCTCGCTCGCCGCCGCGACGATCGCCGCCACGTCGTCGGCTGCGACGTCGGGCAGGCACTCCGCGTCCGCGGCGATCCCCGCGTTGCCCGGCGCACAGAGCAGCTCCGGCGCGTGAGCAGAACGAGCCAGCGCCCGCACGATCGCGTGCTCGCGCCCCCCTCCGCCGACGACGAGAATCTTCAAGGCGCTACAGCGAGCCGGCCAGCTCGTCGGAAGGCATTGCCGTCAGCGTCTGGCTCGTCATCGTCCCGCGCGAGCCGAGCTCGACCGAGACCTTGGCCATCGTCTGCTCGTCAGGAGCCTCGACAACCGTGACGAAGTCGTACTGCCCCAGCGTCGCGTACTGGGCCACCACCTTGGCCCCAATCTGCTCGACCTCTTTGTTCACCTCGGCAACCCGCCCCGGGTTGTTCTTCAACGTACGCACTCCCTCTGCGGTGAGGTTCGTAAGCATCACGTAAGTAGGCATCGCGGTCTCCTATCTGGACGGGGACTTCGAGCCTACGTTACCGCCGGGGGAGGGAGTCGGGGGGTCACTCCCCAGGAACTCCCGCGAAGCGGCCTGGGGAGTGACCCCCCGACTCCCTCCGGGACTAGCCGTCGTAGCCCGCGTGCACGTGATCGCAGTGATCCGACCGGGCAAATGCTGGCCCGGCCCCATCGACGTCGAAGCAGTAGATGAGCTCGGTGGGGTGGGCCGGCGCCGGCAGGTAGGCGAGCGTGCCGGCGAGCTCCGCGCAGGGAGCGGCGGGGGAAGTATCGGTGCAGGAGACGCCGTCGACGGCGGCGATGTCCATCGCCCGGCCGTAGTAGTGGTTGGAGACCCCGCCTTCGACCGTGTACATCGAGTGGTCGGAGCGCAGCGAGGAGATCGTCAGCTGATGGTCCTGGGTGATCGCCCCGATCAGGCCGACGATGCGGGGGTCGACCGCGCCGCTGGTCAGGTCGTGCAGCTCGAGCTCGTTGGAGAGGGTGAGGTTGTTCCAGTTGATCGGCGCGATCACGGCGTTGGGCAGCGCCAGCGTCCACTCGACCGGTGTGACGACGCACTCGCCTTCCAGGACCTCGGCCTCGGCGAGGACGGCCTCGACGTACCAGGCAGCCTGGTTGTGAGTGAAGACACCGGCCCTCAGGTCGCCGCGCGACCAGATCAGCCGCGCCATCGTCGCGGCTGAGTCGGCGGGGCTCGCGCGGACGACGCGCCCGTCTTCGTTGCCGTCGACGGCGTAGCGCTGCCACTCGGTCGGGTCGAGGCCCAGCGGGCCGACGCTGCCCAGCTGCTCGGAGTCCATCCCGGCGCCGAAGTTCGACTCCAGGCGCGCGATCGCGGCCAGCGCCCAGACGCCGCGGCGGCCGAGGCCGTAACGGGTGGACGCGTCCTCGAAGGCGTGCAGGTAGTTCGCGGGGACCTTCTTGCGCCATGCCGCGGGCAGCTGGCAGTCCAGTTCCTGCAGCTGCGGCTGCAGTGAGAAGGCGCCGGCGCTGCCGATGCCGCCGTAACAGGCGGCGTTGGCCAGTACCTCGGCGACGTACCAGTCGGCGTGGTTGTAGGCGAAGATCGCGCCGTAGGTGTCCTCGGGCATCCCCGCCGCGCTCAGGTAGTTGGCGGCGGCGAAGATCGCGTCTTCGGGGTTGTAGGGGTCGGCCACCCCGTCGCCGCTGGCGTCGACGCCGTAGGCATCCCAGCTCGAAGGGATGAACTGCATCCAGCCCATCGCGCCGGCCGAGGAGACGTTGAGGTTGGTGCCGAAGGCGGTCTCGATCTCGTTGATCCCGGCCAGGACCGCGGCGCCCTGGGGGCCCAGCTCGTAGGTCGCGGCGGCCCGCTGGTAGATCGGGATCAGCACCGGCGGCACGCCCGAGGAGGCGCAGCTCGAGCTGGGGATCGAGGGGATCGCGAACATCTCGCCGGGGACCGCGGGCGCCGTGGCGCCGCCGTCGGGCTCGGGCGAAGGGGTCGGGTCGGTCTCCGGCGGCTTCGGTGTCTTACCCGGAGCGGTGCCGCCGGTGGGGCCGGGCTTGGGCTCCGCGGCGGATGGCGCCAGTGTGTCGCCCTGTTCGACCGCCGGCCCGCTGGAGACGGGAGGTGCGGGGACCGGCGCCGGTGCCGCGGTTTCGCTCGCGGGCGCTTCGGTCTGGGTGCCGAGCGCTTCCGGGGCTTCGTCGGCCGCGGCGCTGGATGCGGTCAGGGCCGCCGCGATCGCGGCGGCGAGCAGGATGTTGCGGAGCCTCCCCATCAGCCGAGCACGTCCGTCACTTGCCATTGGCCGGAGTTCTCATCGCGCTGGACGTCGATGCGCAGCTCGCTGGTGACGCCGACGCGCAGCAGCGAGGCGCTGAGCGTGAAGGTGTCGCCGCTGCGTGGCCCCGGCACCACGTTCAGCACCTTCGCCTTGGGGACCTCGACGTTGGCGGGCAGGCGAGGAGGGCGGCGGAGCAGAGCCTGGGTCAGGCGCGGGCTTGTCGTCGCGTCGAGGGCGGCCCGGACCTTGGCGCCGCTGCGCCCGGTCTCGTAGAGGACGAAGGCGTCCGAGAAGCGACGCGCGACGTCGATCGCGGCGGGTCCCGGATCCTCCACCTTGCCGCCGGCGCTCGAGAGCGTCGCTCCGGTGGAGGAGTTGCTGGCGGCGCTCGTCGCGGTGTCGGGGTCGCTGCTGATCACGGTGTCGGCTTTGGCGACCTTCGTCGTCGCGGTGTCGCCACCCTCCGGCACGAAGTCGGGGACGGCACCTTGGAGGACCGGGGCCGCCGGTTCCGGCTCGGGTCTGCTCTCGGCGGGGGCCTTGACGGGTGCGACGACGACGGCCGGCTGCTCGCCGCTTCCGTCGCCGGCCCTGATCGCGCCGAAGGAAAGGGCGCCCACCGCGAGCAGGGTCACGCCGCCCAGCACGGCGGCCCGGCCGGGCACGCCCAATCTGGCGGTCCGCTCGCCGAGCGGCCAGACGACCCCTCGCTCGACGGCCCACGCGGCCCGCTCGAAAGGCCACCGGACGACGTCGAAGAGGCCGCGCAGGAAGTCGGATGCAGGCCAGGCGACCCGCTCTTGGATCACGTCGCCGGCAGCGCGTGCGCGGCCGCCCGCGGCGCCGCCCAGCGAGCGCAACCGCGCGGCTCTGCGCCCCGCGTTGATTTTGGGTCGTCGGATCATCGAGTTGAAGCTTCACAAGCTTACGTCGGAATTTCGCTCCGAATCCTGAAATCCGACGCCTGGTTTGCGATTCCCAGCTGAGTCGCCTGCCTCTATCTCAGCAGAATTGTGAGGCATCTTGTTAACCGTTTTGTAAACGCGTCGATGCGGCAGCGTGGGGTTGGCGGGTGCCCCTCTCCAAAACACTCAAGCGCGGCTCCTGCCGCGCGTTTTGGTGAGGGGCACCCGCCACAACCCCCTCCCCGCACGGCTCGAACTAGGAGCTGCTCACGCCTGCCGCTTCAGGTGCCCTGGCGAAGCTCAGCTCGCCGCCCTCCGCGTCGACGCGCACCGCATTCCCTTCGCGGAACTCGCCCTCGAGCAGCTTCAGGGCCAGCTTGTCGACCAGCTGCTTCTGGATCACGCGCTTCAGCGGCCTCGCCCCGTAGGTCGGGTCGTAGCCGAGGTTGCCTAGCAGCGTCTTCGCGTCGGCCGTCAGCTCGACCTCGATCCCGCGCTCGCGCACGCGGCCGACCAGCTGGTCCACCTGCAGCTCGACGATGCGGCCGATGTCCTCCTTGGAGAGGCGGTGGAAGATCACCGTGTCGTCGATCCGGTTGAGGAACTCGGGCTTGAAGGTGGCCGCCAGCACCTCTTCGATCTGCTCGCGCATCTTCTCGTCGACCGACTCGGCGACGATCCGGTCGCTGCCCACGTTGGAGGTCATGATCAGGACCGTGTTGGTGAAGCTGACCGTGCGGCCCTGGCCGTCAGTGAGCCGGCCGTCATCCATGATCTGCAGCAGGGTGTTGAAGACGTCGGGGTGCGCCTTCTCGATCTCGTCGAGCAGCACCACCGCGTAGGGGCGCCGCCGCACCGCCTCGGTCAGCTGGCCGCCCTCCTCGTAGCCGACGTAGCCGGGCGGGGCGCCGATCAGGCGCGCCACCGTGTGCTTCTCCATGTACTCGGACATGTCGAGCCGGACGATCGCCTGCTCGGAGTCGAACATCAGCTCGGTCAAGCTCTTGGCCAGCTCGGTCTTGCCCACCCCGGTCGGGCCGAGGAAGAGGAAGCTGCCGATCGGCCGGTTGGGGTCCGAGAGCCCCGCTCGGGACCGGCGCAGCGCGTTGGAGACCGCCTCGATCGCCTCGTCCTGGCCGATCACCCGCTCGTGCAGGCGCTCCTCCATATGGATCAGCTTCTCGACCTCGCCCTCCATCAGGCGGCTGACCGGGATCCCGGTCCATTTGGCGACGATCTCGGCGACGTCGGACTCGGTCACCTCCTCGGTCAGCATCGTGCCGCCGCCGGCGTGCAGCTCGGCCAGCCTCGCCTCCTGCTCGGCGACCGTCTTCTCCAGCTCGGGGATCTCGCCGTAGCGCAGCTTCGCCGCCCGCTCCAGGTCGGCCTCGCGCTCGGCCCGCTCCGCCTCGCGACCGGCCTCCTCCAGCCGTGCCTTTGCCGCCTTGATCGAGTCGATCGCCTCCTTCTCGTTCTGCCAGCGCGCCTTCATCTCGGCCGAGCCCTCGCGCAGCTCGGCCAGCTCGGCGTCGAGCCCCTCCCGCCGCGCCTTCGAGGCCTCGTCGCTCTCCTTCTCCAAGGCCGTGCGCTCGATCTCGAGCTGCTGGATGCGCCGCTCGACCTCGTCGATCTCGGTCGGCATCGAGTCGATCTCGATCTTCAGCCGCGAGGCCGCCTCGTCGATCAGGTCGATCGCCTTGTCGGGGAGGAAGCGGTCGGCGATGTAGCGCTCCGAGAGCGTCGCCGCGGCGACGATCGCCGAGTCGGCGATCCGCACCCCGTGGTGGACCTCGTAGCGCTCCTTCAGCCCGCGCAGGATCGCGATCGTGTCGTTGATGTCGGGCTCGCCGACGAGCACGGGCTGGAAGCGCCGCTCCAGCGCCGCGTCCTTCTCGACGTGCTTGCGGTACTCGTCGAGCGTCGTCGCGCCGACCGCGCGCAGCTCACCGCGGGCCAGCATCGGCTTCAACAGGTTGGCGGCGTCGACCGCGCCCTCCGCGGCGCCGGCGCCGACGATCGTGTGCAGCTCGTCGAGGAAGAGGACGATCTGCCCGGCCGCCTCCTGCACCTCGGTCAGCACGGCTTTCAGCCGCTCCTCGAACTCGCCGCGGTATTTCGAGCCCGCCAGCAGCGAGCCGATGTCGAGCGCGATCACCCGGCGGTCGCGCAGGCTCTCGGGCACGTCGCCGGCGACGATCCGCTGTGCGAGCCCCTCGACGATCGCCGTCTTGCCGACTCCCGGGTCGCCGATCAGCACGGGATTGTTCTTGGTGCGGCGGGAGAGGACCTGGATCACGCGGCGGATCTCCTCGTCGCGGCCGATCACGGGATCGAGCTTTCCCGACTCCGCCTCGGCGGTCAGGTCGCGGCCGAACTTCTCCAGCGCCTGGACGCTGTCCTCGGGGTTGGGCGAGGTGACCCTGTGCGGGCCGCGAACCTCGACGATCGCCTTCTCCAGCGAAGCGCGGTCGGGGAGGATGGCGGACAGGCCGGGGTCGGACTCGCTCAGCGCCAGCAGCAGGTGCTCGGTCGAGATGTACTCGTCGCCGAGCTTCGCCATCTCCTTCTCGGCCTGGCGCAGCGTCTGCGCCAGCGTTGCCGACATCCGTGGCTCCTCGCCGCCGCCGCTCAGCGTCGGCAGCGCTTCGATCGCCTCGTGGGCCTTGGCGCCGACCGCGGCCGGGTCCTCGCCGACCTTCTGCAGGATCGGCGCGACCAGCCCGTCCTCCTGGACGAGCAGGGAGACGAGCAGGTGCGCCGGCGCGATCTCAGGGTTGTGGCGGGCGGTGGCGAGCTGCTGTGCGGCGGCCACCGCTTCCTGGGACTTGACGGTGAACCTATCCGGCTGCATCGGCTCCCCTTTCGAGTTCTCTGAGCCTGCGTTCCAGCGTCAGCACCCTCTCCACTCCGGCCAGGTTCAGGCCTTCGGCAGTCAGCTGCTGGATGCGCCGCAGTCGCTCCACATCCCGCTGCGAGTAGAGGCGGGTGTTCTTCGGCGAGCGCTTGGGTTGGATCAGCCCCCGGGCCTCGTACACGCGCAGCGTCTGCGGGTGCATGTGGGCGAGCTCGGCGGCGACCGAGATCATGAAGACACCCCGGTCGGAGTCGATCGAGACCTCGATCCGTTCGCGCCGCATCGCACTCATCGCCCACCACCCCCGTTCCGGTGCGCTTTATCCACGCTATTCGGGGGAAAGGCGCACCGGAAGGTCATCGCCGCACCGCTTTCGCCAGTAGGTCCGCGCGGGGGTCGGAGCCGTTGAAGGCCTCGGCGAGCGCTTCGGCTGCCTTCTCCTGCTCGGGGGTCAGCTCCTCGGGCATCTCGATCTCGAGCCGGTAGCGGATGTCGCCCTTGCCGTTGCCGCGCGGCTTCGGCGCGCCCTCGCCGCGCAGACGCTGGATCGAGCCGTGCCTGGTGCCTGGCCCGACCTTGATCTTCTTCGTCCCCTCCAGCGTCGGCACCTCGATCGTCGCCCCGCGCAGCGCCTCGGCGATCGTGATCGGCACCGTCACCTCGAGGTTGCCGCCGTCGAGGCGCTTGAAGACCGGCGAGCCGGCGACACGGGTGACGACGAAGAGGTCGCCGGGCGGCCCGCCGCGCTGGCCCGCCTCGCCCTTACCGGCGAGCCGGATGCGCGCCCCATCCTTGACCCCGGCGGGGACGTTCACCTTGTAGCGCTTGGTCTGCTGGGTCAGGCCGCTGCCGCCGCAGGACGAGCAGGGGTCCTCGATCACCTGGCCCTGGCCGCCGCACCGCGGGCAGGGCTGGCTGATCGAGAAGAAGCCCTGGCTCTGGGCGTCGATGCCCCGCCCTTCGCAGCGCGGGCAGGTGACCGGGCTGGTGCCCGGCTTGGCGCCGCTGCCGTGGCAGGTCGGGCAGCGTTCGGCCTTCGGCACAGTGACCTGGACCTGCGCCCCGTTGACCGCCTGGTCGAAGCTGAGGTTGATCTCGGTTTCGAGGTCGCGCCCGCGCGCCTGCTGCGCCTGCGCCCGCCCGCCCCCTCCGCGCCCGAAGAGGTTGGAGAAGATGTCGCCGACGTCGAAGCCACCGGCCGCCCCCCCGGCGCCGAACGGCCCGCCTCCACCCGGACCGCCGTCGAAGCCACCGAACATCCCCCCGCCGGAGTCGTACTGCTTCCGCTTCTCGGAGTCCGAGAGCACGTCATAGGCCCCCTGAACCTCCTTGAACCGCTCCTCCGCCTTCGGGTCGTCGGGGTTGCGGTCAGGGTGGTACTTGCGTGCCAGCTTCCGGTACGCCTTCTTGATCTCCTCGTCGGAAGCTCCCTTGGCCACGCCAAGCGTCTTGTAGAGATCGTCCGCCACGGCCTCCTACTCGCTCACCACCACACGAGCCGGCCGGATCAGCTGCTCGCCCAGCCGGTACCCCTTCTGCAAGACCTCCACGACCACCCCGGACTCGACCCCGTCCGCGGCCACCGTCGAAAGCGCCTCGTGCTCCATCGGATCGAACTTCTCCCCCGTCGGATCGACCGCCTCGACCCCACTCCGCCCCAGCGAGTCCCGCAAGCTCCTGAACACGAGCAGCACCCCGTGCGCCAGCCCGTCCTCCGAGTCCCCCTCCGGATCCAGTCCCGCCGCCTGAATAGCCCGCTCCAAATCATCCAGAACCGGAACCACATCCCGAATCACCTCAGCTTTCCCCCGAGCGCCCGCGGCCTCAAGCTCACTGCTCATGCGCTTCCGGTAATTCTCGAAATCGGCCTTGGTCCTCTTAGCCAGGTCCAGGTACTCGTCCCGCTCCCGCTTGGTGTCCTCAAGCAGCGCATCGAGATCCCGCTCAACCTGATCCGCATCTCCCGCGGGTGGCGCTGTAGGGGGGACCGCCCCCGAGGACGCTTTAGCGACCGCAGGGGGCGGTGGGTCCCCTGCAGCGACAGGACCCGCGGGCCTGGGCTCGTCGGTCCCTTGTCCGTCTGGCTGATCCTCTCTCACTTGTCGTCTCCCTCATCGACCACCTCAGCGTCGACGACCTCCTCCTCATCTGAAGAGCCATCGCCATCCGCAGAAGCCCCGTCAGCCGAAGCGGCTTGCTCCTGCTGCGCCGCTTCATAGATCTGCTGGGAGACCTGCTGGAACGCAGCGGTCAGCGCCTCCGTCTTCGAGTTGATCTCCTCGACGCTCTCGGACTCCAGCGACTCGCGCACGCCCTTGATCGCCGCCTCGATCTCCTCCTTGGAGGACGCCTCGACTTTGTCGCCCAGCTCCTCGAGCTGTTTCTCGGACTGGTAGGCCGCGTTCTCGGCGAGGTTGCGCGCCTCGGCCAGCTCGCGCTGCTTGCGGTCCTCCTCGGCGTGGGACTCCGCGTCGGAGACCATGCTCTGGATCTCCTCGTCCGAGAGCCCGGAGCCCGACTTGATCTCGATTTTCTGCTCCTTCTGGGTGCCGAGGTCCTTTGCCGTGACGTGGATGATCCCGTTGGCGTCGATGTCGAAGGTGACCTCGATCTGCGGCAGCCCGCGCGGCGCCGGCGGGATGCCGGTGAGCTGGAACTTGCCCAGGCTCTTGTTGCCGGCGGCCATCTCGCGCTCGCCCTGCAGCACGTGGATCTCGACCGAGGGCTGGTTGTCCTCGGCGGTGGAGAAGGTCTCCGACTTCTTCGTCGGGATCGTCGTGTTGCGCTCGATCAGCTTCGTCATCACGCCGCCTTTGGTCTCGATCCCGAGCGTCAGCGGAGTGACGTCGAGCAGCAGCACGTCCTTGACGTCGCCGGCGAGCACGCCGGCCTGGATCGCGGCGCCGACCGCGACGACCTCGTCGGGGTTGACCCCCTGGTGGGGGTCCTTGCCGGTCAGCTCCTTGACCCGCTCGCGCACCGCGGGCATCCGGGTCATGCCGCCGACGAGGACGACGTGGTCGATCTCGGTGCCGGCGTCGCCGAGCGCTCGTTTGACCGGGCCGACGACGCGCTCGAGCAGGTCGGCGGTCAGCTCGTTCAGCTTCGAGCGCGAGAGCTTCATGTCGAGGTGCTTGGGCTGGCCCTCGACCGCGGTGATGAAGGGCAGGTTGATCTGCGTCTCCTGCGCCGAGGAGAGCTCGATCTTCGCCTTCTCCGCCGCCTCGTAGAGGCGCTGCAGCGAGTTCTTGTCGGCGGCGAGGTCGACGCCCTGGTCGCGTTTGAACTCGGCGACCAGCCACTCGACGATCGCCTTGTCCCAGTTGTCGCCGCCGAGGTGGTTGTCGCCGGCGGTCGCCTTCACCTCGAAGACGCCGTCGCCGATTTCCAGCACCGAGACGTCGAAGGTGCCCCCACCGAGGTCGAAGACGAGGATCGTGTGATCGGCTGTCTCCTTGTCGAGCCCGTAGGCGAGCGAGGCCGCGGTCGGCTCGTTGATGATCCGCTTGACGTCGAGCCCGGCGATCTTGCCGGCGTCCTTGGTCGCCTGGCGCTGGTCGTCGTTGAAGTAGGCCGGGACGGTGATCACGGCGCTGTCGACCGCCTCGCCCAGCTTCGCTTCGGCGTCGGCCTTCAGCTTCTGCAGGATCATCGCGCTGATCTCCGGCGGGCTGTACTGCTTGCCGCGCGCGTCGACCCGCACGTCTCCGTTGGGGCCGGCCTCCACCTCGTAGGGGACGATCGTCTCCTCCTCTTTGACTTCGGCCTCCTTGCGGCCCATGAAGCGCTTGATCGAGAAGATCGTGTTCTCGGGGTTCATCACCGCCTGGCGTTTGGCCACGGTGCCGACCAGCCGGTCGCCGGACTCGGTGAAGGCGACCACCGAGGGCGTCGTGCGCCCGCCCTCCGAGTTCTCCAGCACGGTAGGCTCGCCGCCCTCCAGCACAGCGACGCAGGAGTTGGTCGTGCCCAGGTCGATCCCGATCGTCTTACCCACTATCAAGTACCTCCAGCTCTAGTTCAGGTCTGCAAAAAATCTAAGCGTCAGTATGGCAGATTTCTGGAGAGACGCAAACCTTTGCCACGTATAGTGGGTTTGCGGGTAGTGGAGGCGCCTCGACTAATTCGGCCCCGGCGACGGCGGTCGCGACGAAGAGGAGACATCTTGAATCACCCGCCTGCAGCGATCCGGCGAACCATGGTTCTGCTCGCGCTTGCCGCCGCCCTGGTCCTTGCCCTGCTCCCGGCCTCCGCCGGCGCGCGGGCCAACGACGATCGCCCCACCGGCCATGAGAAGACCGGTAAGACCAAAGGCTCCGGCAAAGGCAAGAGCCAGAGCAAGGCCAAGCAGGTCAACGTGATGACCCGCAATCTCTACCTCGGTGCCGACCTCACGCCGGCGATCACGGCATCCGGCCTCACCGCGTTCACCGAAGCGACCGGGCAGATCCTGCGCGAAGTGACGGCCAACAGCTTCCCCACCCGGGCCAAGGGGCTCGCCCAGGAGATCCTCAAGAAGGAGCCCGACGTCGTCGGCCTGCAGGAGGTCGCCCTCTGGCGCACCGGCCCGCCGAGCCTCGAAGTCTTCCTCAACACGGGTGCCAAACCGACGGCCACGACGGTTCGCTACGACTACCTGACCGAACTGCTCGCCCGGCTCAACAGGGGCAAACTCACGGGCGGCAAGAGCAAGCCCCAGTACCGGGTCGCGGTCTCCCAGGACGAGTTCGACTTCGAAGCTCCCGCCAACGAGAACGGCGTCCCCGGCGACGGGCCGAACGGGGCGATCCCCAACGCCGAGATCAACGGCCGCCTGACGATGCGCGACGTGATCCTGGTCCGCAACGGGGCCGGCGCCACCTTCAAGCGCCCGCGGGCGGCCCACTTCGCCAGCCTGCTGACGGTGACGGTCTCCGGGGTCAATCTCTCGGTGACCCGCGGCTGGACCTCGATCGACGCCAAGGTCCGCGGCAGCCACGAATTCCGCTTCGTCAACACCCACCTAGAGGCCTTCGACGACGCCGGTCAGGTGCCGAGCATCCGCGCCCTGCAGGCCGGGGAGCTGGTCGCCCCGGGCGGGCCGGCGACGAGCAAATTGCCGGTCGTCCTGCTCGGCGACCTCAACTCCGACGACGACACGGTCGAACCCGGCGACCAGCAGGCCTACCGCACCCTGCTCGGTGCCGGCATGCGCGAGCGCAGCACGAACGACCCGCTGAGCTGTTGCCTCAAGTCGAGCCTGCTGGCGGAAGGTGCGGGCGGCTCGATCGCCAACTTCGACCACCAGGTCGACCACGTGATGACCCGCGATCCGAAAGAGGTGAAGCTGAAGGCCTCCTCGGTCACCGGCCGTACCCCCGTCAACGGATTCTGGAGCTCAGACCACGCCGGCGTCTTCAGCGCCCTGCTGTTCAAGCCCTAGCGAGGTAGCGAGGCATCCCCGCCGGCGGGGGTTATCCCTCGCCGGCGGTGTTCGCTACGAATTCGGCGACTTCCTTCGACTGCTCTTCGTTGAGGATTCCGCCGGGCATGCGGCCGAGCGTCGTGCTGCTGTCGACGCCGTTTTCGATCGCGTTGAGGACGCGGCCTTCGGTCTGCTTGATCGTTTCCGCGTCTTCCGCGGGTCCCGCCGGGGCCAGCAGTTCGTCGAGGTCGGGGCCGTAGTTGCCGTTGGTGCCGGCCGCGTAGAGCGCGTGGCAGGTGCCGCAGTTGGTCTGGAAGAGGCTCTGGCCGCTCTCGAGGCCGGAGGGCACTTTCTGGGCGCCCCGCTCGGCGTCGCCGTCCGCACGGAAGACGAGCCAGGGAATCAGGACCGCGAGGACGAGGATCAGCAGACCGAAGGAGATGAAGGTCTTTTTGCTCATTTGCGCTCGGCACGGTACCAGGGACACATTCGGCGCAGCTCGCACTCCCCGCAGCGCGGTTTGGGGCGGCAGAGGACCCGCCCGTGGCGGATCAGGTTCATGTGCAGCTCGTAGGCGTCCTCGGGGTCGACGATCGCCAGCATCTCGTCGTGGGCCCGCTCGAAGGAGGACTTCTCGGGGAAGAGCCCGAGGCGGCCGCCGACCCGGTGGACGTGGACGTCAACCGGGATCTCGGGGATGCCCCAGGTGAAGATCAGCACGCAGGCTGCTGTTTTCCGTCCCACACCCGGCAGCGAGAGCAGGAACTCGAGCGACTCCTCGCGCGGCGCCGTCTCGGTCCAGTCGAGGTCGGGTGGGTCTCCGAGTTGCTCGAGGATCGCCTGGATGCGCGGCGCCTTCTGCTTGCCGAGACCGCCGGGGCGGATCGCCTCCTCGACCTGGTCGACCGGCGCGTCGCGGACCTCCTCCCAGGTGGGGAAGCGCTCGCGCAGGGCGGCAAAGGCCCGGTCGCGGTTGCGGTCGTTCGTGTGCTGGGAGAGCACCGTCTTGACCAGCTCCGCGATCGGGTGCCCGTGCGGTTCGTTGACGGGCTGTCCATACATCTCTCTCAGCCGGTTGCGGATTGCCCGCACCCGGCGTTTCGGAGGTCGTTTCCAGGGCATGGCCTGACCCTATTCAGGCGAGCGGCCATAGGGTTCGGGCCGAATGGCGGCGACGATCGAAGAGTTGGAGCTTGTGGTGGATGGGACGCGGGTGTTCTATCGGCGGGTGCCCGGGGAGGGGACGCCGGTGGTGTATTGCCATGGGAACCCGACTCACAGCGAGGACTGGCTGCCTTTCCTCGAGCGCGGGGGTCCGGCTGTCGCGATCGACATGCCGGGGTGGGGGAGGTCGGACAAGCCGGACCCAAAGCGGTTCGACTACTCGATGTTCGGGCTCTCGGCCTTTCTCAAGAAGTGCCTCGACGAGCTTGGGGTGACGCGGCGCAAGCTCGTCGTGCACGACTGGGGGGCGCTGGCGCTGATCGGGGCGCAGCGGCGGCCGGAGCTGGTCGAGAAGCTGGTGGCGATCGACGCCGTGCCGCTGCTGCCCGGCTACCGCTGGCACTGGGTCGCGCAGATCTGGCGCCGCCGGCCGTGGGGCGAGCTCGCCAACGCGAGCACCACCCGCTGGGGCATGGAGAGGACCCTGCGCCAGGCCCGCGGCGACCGCGGCCCGATGCCCCCCGAGTTCGTCGACATGGTCTGGCGCCGCTGGGATCGCGGAACCCAACGAGCCGTCCTCGCCCTCTACCGCCACGCCGACCCCGACCGCCTGGCGACCGCCGGCAAAGACCTCGCCCGCCTAACCTGCCCCGCCCAAATAATCTGGGGCGACCGAGACATCTACCTCCCCACCCGCTTCGCAGAGGCATACGCCCAAGCCCTCCCAAGCTCCCAGCTAAAGGTCGTCCCCGCCGCCGGCCACTGGCCCTGGCTGGAGCAACCCAAGCTCGTCGACGAGGTCCTCGAATTCGTCGCTTAATGGCTGTCGAAGGACGGGCGGGCCCCCCTCTCCAGGAGGCTTTGGGAGCAATGACCTTCCGCAGCTGACCTACTGCAATACGGACGGTCTCCTGGAGAGGGGGGCCCGCCCGTCCCCACCCACCCCGTCCCGTTAACCGACGATTTACAATCACCGAATGTCTCGCGCCTTTGCCGCACTCACGGCACGCTTGCCCCAGGGCTGGGGCGACCTGGGCCGCCAGATCGGGCTCCTGCTCCTCGTCGACCTCGTCTACGAGACGGCCCGCGGGATCGCCGAGGGGCAGCATGGCCCTGCCTTCGCCCACGGCCAGGCGATCATCGACCTCGAGCGCGGTACCCACACCTTCTTCGAGCCGGCGCTGCAGGAATTCTTCCTCCAGGCCAACTGGCTGGTCGACTTCGCCAACCAGGTCTACATGAACAGCCAGTTCGCGGTCGTGCTCGGTTTCTTCTTCTGGGTCTACTTCTTCCGCAACGACGCCTACTACTTCATCCGCAACATGTTCATCGTCTCGATGGGCCTTGCCGTGGTGGGCTACACGCTCTACCCGACCGCGCCGCCGCGGCTCTTCCCCCAGTACGGCTTCGTCGACACGATCAACAGCTTCTCCAGCGTCAATCACGACTCCGCCTTGGTCAAGATCTTCATCAACCCCTATGCGGCGGTGCCCAGCATGCACTGTGCCTTCGCGGCGATGATCGGCTTCAGCGGGGCGAGACTGGCGCGGCACAGAGTTACGCGGGCCTTCTGGATCGCCTGGCCGCTGCTGGTCGCCTGGGTCGTCGTCGTCACCGGCAACCACTACTGGGCCGACATCGCGCTGGGCTGGATGGTCGCTGCCACCTCGGCCCTGGTCGCCCACCGCCTGCTCGCCCGCGCTCGCCCGCACGCTTGGGCCTGGCGCTATGAACCCGCCACCCGGGAGGCGGAGGCCTGACTTCCAGGCCCCGCGCCCGGTAGCCTCACCCCCGATGCAATCTTCGGCGCCTCCGAAGGCGCCTGGCGAGCGCCGCAACGGCCGCCAGGCCCGCAACGGCCAGGAGCTTCGCGCCTATGCACGCGATCGCCTGATCGAGTCGCGGCTGACCCCGAACGCGATCTCGATCGCCGGCCTCGTCGGCAACCTGGTCGCGGCGGGGCTCGTCACCCAGCGCCTCTTCTTCCTCGCCGGCGTCGCTTTCGTGATCGGCTCGGTGATGGACACGCTGGACGGCCGCTACTCGCGGATGTCGGGCAAGGGCACGCTCTTCGGTGCCTTCCTCGACTCGACCCTGGACCGGATCGAGGAGGGGGTCGTGCTGGCCGCGGTCGCCGGCTACTTCGCCGCCACCGGGCAGGACTTCGCCGCCGCGATGTGCGTCGTCGCCGTGCTCGGCTCGCTGATGGTCTCCTACACGCGTGCCCGCGCCGAGGCGCTCGGGGTCGAGTGCAAGGTGGGCTTGGCCACGCGACCCGTGCGGGTAGTCATACTCTCCATCGGCTTGGTCTTCGCCAAGGGCGCCGGGATCGGCGACTTCGAGCTTCTGGCCCCGGCGGTCTACCTGATCGCGGTGCTGACCATAGTCACGACGATCCAGCGTGTATGGCACGTCCGAAACCAGCTTTCAAACGAGGCCGCAGGCCCGACAGATCTGTAACCAGCTCCGGGCCGAGGTGTCCCTTGCGACCTAGCCCGATCGAGGAAGGACTTCGAATTTCATGAGTGAGAGCAACGGAGCATCTGGCAGCAACGGCGTCGCCCGCACGGACGAGAAGGTCCGCGTCGCGATCGTCGGCGTCGGCAACTGCGCCAACTCCTTCATCCAGGGCGTCCAGTACTACAAGGACGCCGATCCCAGCGACGAAGTGCCCGGTCTGATGCACGTCGACCTGGGCGGCTACCACGTTCGCGACGTCGAGTTCGTCGCCGCCTTCGACATCGATTCCGAGAAGGTCGGCAAGGACCTCTCCGAGGCGATCTGGTCGGGGCAGAACGACACGATCAAGTTCGCCGAGGTGCCCGACCTCGGCGTCAAGGTCGAGCGGGGGATGACCCTCGACGGCCTCGGCAAGTACCTCAAGCAGAAGATCACCAAAGCCCCGGGCGAAACCGCCGACGTCGTCGGCATCCTCAAGGAGACCAAGGCCGACGTTCTGGTCTGCTACCTGCCGGTCGGCTCCGAGGACGCGACCAAGTGGTACGTCGAGCAGGCGCTCAAGGCCGGCGTCGGCTTCGTCAACTGCCTGCCCGTCTTCATCGCCCGCGAGGACTACTGGGACAAGCGCTTCGAGGAGGCCGGGTTGCCGATCATCGGCGACGACATCAAGTCCCAGGTCGGGGCGACGATCGTCCACCGCCAGCTCGCCCGCCTCTTCCACGACCGTGGCGTGCGCATGGAGCGCACCTCGCAGCTCAACGTCGGCGGCAACATGGACTTCTTCAACATGCTCGAGCGCGAGCGCCTCGACTCGAAGAAGATCTCCAAGACCAACGCGGTCACCTCGATCATGGGCCACGAGTTGCCTGACGAGGACGTCCACGTCGGCCCCTCCGACTACGTCGCCTGGCTCACCGACCGCAAGTGGGCGCACATCCGCCTCGAGGGCAAAGCCTTCGGCGACGTACCGCTCAACGTCGAGCTGAAGCTCGAGGTCTGGGACTCGCCCAACTCGGCCGGGGTGGTCATCGACGCGGTGCGCCTGATCAAGCTGGCGCTCAACAACGGCATCGCCGGCCAGCTCGACGGGCCGTCGAGCTACCTGATGAAGTCGCCGCACTCCCAGCGCCCCGACGACGAGGCGCGTGAGCAGACCGAGGAGTTCATCGCGGCAAACGCACGCGGCAAGGCCAAGGCGGAGAAGCAGGCCGCCGAGGTCGAATCATAAGGACCACAGAAGGTTTCGCTTTTGAGTTGAAGGGACGTCGGGGGTAGGTTTCCGGGCCGGCCTTCGGCCGGGAGTTCCCGGAAACCTACCCCCGACGTCCCAGTCCCTCCGATCCCTGCCGGGATCGGTCCTTATGCTGCGTCCCGTGCCAGAAAAGCTTTCGATAGTCCAGGTCACGCCCTACCGGCGGGGCACCGAGAACCCGGTCAACCAGTTCATCGAGCGCGTCTCGGAGGAGCTGGAGGGCCGCGGCCACCGGGTCCGGATCGCCGGTGTCGGCGACCAGGTCAAAAAGCTGCTGCGCGGTACGCCGTCTGACGTCGTCCACGTCCACGAGCCCTTCGCCCCCCGGGTCTCCTCCTCCGCGCTCCGGCACTCCTCCGCGCTCAACGTCGCCACCTTCCACGCGCCGCAGGAGCGGGTGCTCTCGACCCAGGTCGCGCGACCGCTGGTCGAGATCTTCTTCGGCCGCCTCGATGCGAGGACCGTGACCACGCCCGAGACGGGCGATCTGCTGGCGCGCTACTTCCCCGCCTCCTACGAGCTGCTGGAGCCGGGCGGGCCCGATCGCGACTGGTCTCTGGTCGCCGCCGAGCTGGAGGCGATCTACCTCCGCCTGGCGGCCCGCCGTCACGACCCCGCCGGGGACCCCGAGGTGCGCCGCCGCATCGCCAGGCGCCCGCTGATCGAGGTCGACCTGCACATGCACACCGATCACTCGCCCGACTGCGCGACGCCGGTCGAGGTGCTGCTGGAGACCGCCCGTGACCGTGGCCTCGGTGCGATCGCGATCACGGACCACAACGAGGTCTCGGGCGCCCTGGAGGCGCGCAGGATCGCCGAGGGCATGGACGACATCGAGGTGATCGTCGCCGAGGAGGTCAAGACCGCCGAGCAGGGCGAGGTGATCGGCCTCTTCCTCGAGGAGAAGATCCCGCGCGGGATGACGATGGCGGAGACGATCGCCGCGATCCGCGAGCAGGGCGGGCTCGTCTACGTCCCCCACCCCTTCGACCGCTTCCACTCGGTGCCCGACTACGAGCACCTGCTCGACATCGTCGAGGAGATCGACATCCTCGAGGTCTTCAACCCGCGGGTGGCGCTGACCGCCTTCAACGAGGAGGCCGAGCGCTTCGCCCGCAAGTACCGGATCGTCCCCGGTGCCGGCTCCGACAGCCACGTCGCCCAGGGGCTGGGCAGCGTGCGGGTGCGCATCCACGACTTCGACGGGCCTCAGGAGTTCCTCGAGGCGATGCGCGACGCCGACATCACCCGCAAGCACAAGAACCTCGTCTACGTGCAGACGCTGAAGCTGCTGCAGACCACCGGGCGCCCGAAGGCGCCCAAGCGGCGCGTCCCGAACGCGAAGCCGGTGCGGGGCGGGCAGCCGCGGAAACGACGCTCGGCGGGGAGCGGCGGCAAGAGCTGATGCAGGCGGGCCGCGCGAGAGGAGCCGAGCGCGGTTCGTCAAAGAAGGCGCCGAGCATGCCGGCGACCGACGACGAGATCAAGGAGAAGTACCTCGAGCGCGCGATCCGCGAGCTCAACCACCTGACCCACGAGCTTCAGGCCTGTCCCCACTGCCCGCGCGGCAAGCTGATGCCGGTGCTCGGCTCCGGTCACCCCCAGGCGGACGTCTTCATGCTCAAGCAGGCGCCGGCCGCGGCTGAGATCGAAGAGGGCGTCGCCTTCTACGGTCGCGCCGGCAACGCGCTGATGAAGAGCTTCAAGCGGCTCGGCATCGACCCCCTCGTCGTCTACGGGACCCTCTGCGTCAAGTGCCCGATAGCCGAGCCCGACCTCGCCGCCCCCGAGTGCATGCACCGCGTGGTCGAGGAGATCGCGATCGTGCAGCCGAAGATCGTCGTCGTCATGGGCGAGCCCGCGCTGCGCGTGCTCAACAACCTCGACATCCCCCTCTCCCGCCCGATCGAGCCGCTCGAGGGCGAGATCCAGGCCTTCACCCCCACCGTCGACGCCCTCTACACCCCCGACATCGACGACTCGCTTGACGAAGAGAATGCCAAGCAGCGCTTCTGGCGGTCGTTCAAGACGCTCGGGGAGTGGTACGAGGATCTGCCGCCGTATTGAGCCGGGACTGGGGAGGGACGGGACACCCTCGTCCGTCCAATCGCCGGTCTAATGAGACCGGCGATTTGAGTATCCGCCCGGTCGAGGGTGTCTCGTCCCTCCCGTGGCATTGCTGCTGGCATGTCCGTATTCCCCCCGACCGTCAGTCGGGCGCCGCGTTCAGCGTGGAGATGAGGCTTGAGCTGCTGGAGCGTGGCCGTCGGCGTGGTTGGTCTCTAGGACCTTTTCCGCTGTGCTCTTGGGGGAGAGGAAGCGGTCGATCGCGGCCAGGGCCAACGCTGAGGCGACGAAGGTTAGGTGGATGATCGTCTGCCAGAGCATCGTCTCGGAGGAGGTGTTGGCGGCGTTGATGAAGGTCTGCAGGAGGTGGATCGAGGAGATGCCGACGATCGCCATCGCCAGCTTCACCTTGAGCACGTTGGCGTTGACGTGGGAGAGCCACTCCGGCTGATCGGGGTGGCCTTTGAGGTTGATCCTCGAGACGAAGGTCTCGTAGCCGCCGATGATGACCATGATCAGGAGGTTGGCGATCATCACCACGTCGACCAGCCCGAGGACGAGCAGCATCACCTCGTTCTCGGTCAGGTGCCCGGCGTCGGCGACCAGGTGCCAGAGCTCCTGCATGAAGCGCCAGACGTAGACGCCCTGGGCGGCGATCAGGCCCAGGTAGAGGGGTGCCTGCAGCCAGCGGCTGATGAAGATCGTGCTGCCGACGGTGCGGGCCAGCGGCCTGTCTATATGGGCTTCGGCAGCGATGGCCGCGCATCCTAGCCGGTTCTCCTTAGGCGGCCCTAACTAAGATGCGGCGGCCTCGGCTACCGCGGCCATCGCCTCAACCTTGGCGCTGGCGAGGCCTCTGACGACGATCGTGTCGAGCGCCTCGTAGCGGGCAAGCTCGGACTTGGCGGCGGGGGGAGCGGCGGCAGCTACGCCGACGGTGCCCTCGGGCTCTCCCAGGCGGGCGAAGTGGTTGTGGTAGCCGTCGTGGAGGTCGCGGTAGAAGGACTCCTCCTTGGCGAGGCGCTCGGCGGCGTCGGGGCCTACGGCGGTGCGGACGTAGCCGAAGACCGGGGGCGTCTCGCGGCCGGCCTCCTGGGCGCCGGACTCGACCTTGGCGCGGGCGCCGGCGGCGAACTCGGGGGTCATCCAGTTGAAGAAGGCGCCGTCGTAGGAGGCGCCGGCGAGGGCGCACATCTTCGGGCCCATCGCGGCGAGGACCAGGCGGACGCCGGGCAGGCGCTCGCGCAGCTCGGGGAGTGCCTCGCGCATCCGGGTCAGCGGCTTCTCGGCGAAGCCGGCGCCGACGCCGAGCCAGAGGCGGGCCGGGTCGAGGGCGAGGCGAGCGACGTCGGCGGCGATCGTCTCCGGCGGGGTGCGGTCGAGCGCGATCACGGCGACGCCGAGGTCGAGGCCGGGCGCCGCGGCGCCGAACTCGGCCAGTGTCTCCAGCCCTTTGGCGCCGGGATGGTCGTTGGACCACATCGAGCCGTAGCCGAGCTCCGCGCAGCGTTCGGCCAGCGGACGGGCGACCTCGGGGTCGAGCCCAGCCGCGACTCCGAAGCCTCTGCCGGTTGCCTCGTTCACGGTGAGGCAGCCTATTGCCTGAGTGCTGCGCGAAAGTCGTGACGCGTTTCTAATCCCAGCTCAACCACAGACAACACATTTCAGGCTAGCCTGGCATCATGGAGGCAATGTCGCAGGAATGGTCAGAGGGAAGGCTCGACGAACTGAGCAGCAAGGTCGATCGCGGCTTCGAATATGTCCACCAACGCCTGGCCCATGTCGATCAACGATTCGATCGGGTAGAAGCCGAGATTCGCAGCGCGCGAGTCGAGATGAAGGACGAATTCAACGCGATACGTGCGGAGATCAACGGAGTGCGTTCCGAGATCAACGGAGTGCGTTCCGAGATCAACGGAGTGCGTTCCGAGATCAGCGGAGTGCGTGGCGAGATCCACGATGTGCAGCGCACGATGAATCAGGGCTTGATCACGCTTGCGGTGGGCATGGCGACCGGTTTCGTCGCGCTCGGTACGTTGATCGTCGCCGCAAGTCTCTAGCCCACGACACTCTTCTCCAGCAGCGCACGGACACGATGTGCGGGGCTGGGGGACATTCCGTGCAGCCACTTGTCATCCGATGCCTTATAAGGCATCATAGTTGAGTGAACGCAGGCGAGACGATCAGGGGTGCTCGGGAACGGCATGGAATCAGCCAGCGAACGCTGGCCCTGCGTGCATCAACCGACCAGGCGGCGATCAGCCGTATCGAGCGTGGCGACATTTCTCCGACTGTCGAGACCGTCGAAAGGCTGCTGGCAGCGATGGGTGAGCGGCTCGGGCTTGAAGCCAGGCCGGTCGAGCGCGAGTACGACCCGTTGCACATGCGCGCGACGTTGGAACGGACGCCCGCAGAGCGGCTGCAGCTGGGGATCTCCTGGAACCGTCTGGCCGGTCGTCTGAGCGAGGCGGGACGGAGAGCCAATGCAGGCTGATGGGCCGGCGCCCCTCGATGCCCAGCGTATTTTCGAGGAGCTCGACCGGCACGGGGTCGACTTCGTGCTGGTGGGTGGGCTCGCTGCTCAGACTCACGGCAACACACGGATGACCAATGACGTCGATGTGATTCCCGCACCCGAGCCGAAAAACCTCGCGAGGCTCGCCGACGCCCTGCGCGCTCTCGAGGCGCGTGTGCTCAACGAGGGAAATGAGGACATTGAGATCAATGCGTCGATGCTGCCGAGGGCGACGATCTGGCAGTTCGCGACACCCCACGGAGATATCGACGTTCTGCATGAGGCGCCGGGGGCGGCTCCCTTCCCGGAGCTGCGAAAGCGGGCACTCGTCATCGCTCTCGGCGACACCCAGATTCCGGTTGCGGGACGGGACGACCTGATCCGCATGAAGCTTGCCCGAGGTCGGCCCATCGACCGGGCCGACGTCGCCGCTCTCACAGACCCGGAGGCCGGGTAGGGCCGCCTACTTCTCCAGCAGCGCCACGCACTCGATGTGCGGGGTCTGGGGGAACATGTCGACGGGTTTGACCCGCTTCAGGGTGTAGCCGGCTTCGACCATCTGGGCCGCATTCGGCGCCAGGGTGGTGGGGTTGCAGGAGACGTAGACGATCTTCTTCGCCTCGCACTCGAGCACGCGGCGAACGATCTTCTGCGAGAGGCCGGCGCGGGGCGGGTCGATGACGACCACGTCGGGCTTGCCCGCCTTCTCGATCAGCGGACGGACGCCCGTGCGGGCGCTGCCGGCCATGAAGTGGGCGTTCTCGATCTTGTTCAGCTCGGCGTTGCGCTCGGCGTCGGCGATCGCCTCGGGGACGATCTCCAGCCCCCAGACCTCGCCGGCGCGCTTCGCCATCGTCAGGCCGATCGTGCCGATCCCGCAGTAGAGGTCGAAGAGCCGCTCGCTGCCGCTCAGGCCCGCGTACTCGGCGGCGACCGCGTAGAGGCGCTCGGCCATCTCGGTGTTGGTCTGGAAGAAGGCGCCGTGGGACATCTCCAGGCGCAGGCCATGGAGCTCCTCTCGAAGACGCTCCTCGCCCAGCACGCCGGTCGGCCCGTCGGTCCCGCCGGAGTCGCCTTCGATCGCCGTGTGAAGGTCGACCGGGGGTTTCGGGAAGCGGGCCGCCGAGGTCACCAGCCGGGTCTGGATCTGGCCCGTGCGCCAGCCCTCGCGCACGACCAGGTTGCGCAGCACGCCGGTCCGCTCGCGCCCGTCGTAGGAGGGGACCGCTTCCAGCCGCGCCCACTCGCGCACCTCGTTGCGCGCCGCGTTGCCCCGCTCGGAGGCGAGCAGGCAGTCCTCGACGTCGACGACCAGGTCCCAGCGGCCGCGGGCGTGGAAGCCGAGGAGCGGTTCGCCGTCGCGCTCGCCGAAGGAGTACTCGAGCTTGTTGCGGTAGCGCCACTGTTCGACCGCCGGCTCGATCTCCTCCAGCTCGAACCCATCGAGGCCACCGATGCGCCGCAGCGCCTCGTCCACCTGGTCGCGCTTGCTGGCGAGCTGCCGCTCGTAGGGAAGCCCCTGCCACGGAGCTCCCGGGCAGGGCTCATCGTCGTGGCTGCAGCTGTCGGCGATCCGCTCGGCGCCCGGCCGCAGGAGCTCGACCGTGCGCGCCTCGGCGAAGCGCTTCTTCGCTTTGGTGATCTCGACCCGGACCCGGTCCCCGGGGAGGGCGCCGGCGACGAAGACGACGAGTCCCTCCGAGCGCGCCACTCCCCGCCCGCCGAAGGCAAGCGAGTCGATCTCGACCTCGAGCTGCTCTCCGCGGTGCCGGCGAGCCGCCGGAATCTCACCGGTGGTCCGGCTCACCTAGCCAAGTTTCTTGCGCGCGCGGCGCGCGGCCTGCGTGGCCTGTTTGCGCACCGGCTCGGCGCGGCCGCCGACCTCTTTGCGCGCCTGCTGGACCAGCCGTTCGAGCTCCTTCAGCAGCGAGTCGGTCTGCCGCCGTCCCTTCTTGACCAGGTCGGAGAGCATCTTCTCGGCGTCGCCGCGGGTCATGCGACCGCGTTTGACCGCGTCGTCGACGACCTCCTGGAGCCGGTCGCGGCTCAGGGTGACGCTGCGCTCGAGGCTCTCGCGGAACTGCTCGACGCTCTTGTCGAGCCCCGCCGTCGCCGCGCCGCCACGGATCGTGCCCTTTTTCGCAGTTTTGGCTTTGGCCTTCCTGGCCGCGGGCTTTTTCTTCGCAGCGGCTTTTTTCGGAGCTTTCTTGGCGCGCGCGCCGGCTTTGGTCTTTTTCGTCGTTTTGCCGGTGGTCTGTTTTTTCGCGGCCATGGTCTCTTGCCTCCTGGTGGGGTTGCCGGGGGTCTTCCCGGTTGACTATCTCATCCCTGCCGTTTCGGTGGTCCGGGATTACCCGCACTCGAAGCCGGTCTGGACGGGAGCGTGGTCGGAGAGGCGCAGCGCCAGGCCTCCTCGCGGCAGCTCCCGGCGCTCGGGAGGCCAGGCTGCCGGCGCCTCGGCGATCCTCATTCCGCGCGAGAGCAGGTGGTCGATCGCGTGCGGCCCGGTCGGCCCGGCGAGGCCGAAGCGCTCGCGCAGCACGTCGAAGACGCCCGGATCCTCACCGGGTCGCAGGTTGAGGTCGCCGCCGAAGACCAGTGGCGCCTCGGTGGCCCACTCCCCGCTGCGCTCCGCCGCCTTCAGGACGTCCTCGGCGGCCAGCGCCGGCTGGTCGTTGGTCGCGTGCAGGTTCGCCACGCAGACGCCTGAGGCGGTGCGGGTGAAGGCCATAGCGCGACGCTCGGGCCCGCCCTCGTGGATCGCGAGCTCGCGACGCTCGACGATCTCCCCCAGCGCCCCCTTTGCCCGCACCAGGGTCAGGTTCGAGCCGCCCTCGCCGGAGGCGATCAGGTCGGGGTTGATCCGGGCGGCGAGGGTGCGCAGGGCGCCGAGCGAGTTGCGCGAGGTGAGCACACGGTGGGACTCGGCGGCACAGGCGCTCGCCAGGGGCGCGGCGAAGCGCGGTGGGCACTCCTGCAGCAGGGCGACGTCCCACCCGGCCCCAGCCAGCACCTGCCCGAACTCGGCCCCGAGGCCCCGGTTCACCTGTACGTGCGTCGCACCCCGCTCCTCGATCCGCAGCAGGCGCGACCGCCAGGTGAAGAGTGCGGGGTCGGGCGGGAAATCGCGCCCGTGGAAGAGGTTCCAGCTGACGGCGGTGAATTCCACGCCCGTAGTATCCGCAGCTTGAAGCAGGACTTCATCACAGGCGAAGAGCTGGGCGCGTTCGAGCTCGGCAAGCTGCTCGACCGCGCGGTCGAGCTGAAAGCGCGCCGCAGGGACGGGCTCGGGGCCGACTCGCTCGCCGGGCGCAGCGTCGCCCTCGTCTTCGAGAAGCCCTCGACGCGGACGAGGATCTCCTTCGAGGTGGGCGTCGCCGAGCTGGGTGGAACCCCCGTCGTCCTGCGCAGCGACGAGCTCCAGCTCTCCCGCGGGGAGTCGATCGGCGACACGGCGCGGGTCCTCTCGCGCTACGTCGACGCGATCGTGATCCGCTCCGGCTCCCATCAGGCCGTCGCCGAGCTGGCGGACGCGGCCGAGGTGCCGGTGGTCAACGCGCTCACGCCGCTTCACCACCCCTGCCAGGCGCTCGCCGACCTGCTCACCCTGCGCGAGCGACGTGGGGAGCTTTCCGGCCTGCGCCTCGCCTACGTCGGCGACGGCAACAACGTCGCCCGCTCGCTGGCCATAGCGGGGGAGCTGGCCGGCGTCGAAGTCGTCGTCGCATCCCCCTCCGGCTACCGGCTCGAGGAAGGCCACGACGCGAAGCTGACCGGCGACCCGCGCGCCGCCGCCGCCGCCGCCGACGCGATCTACACCGACGTCTGGGTCAGCATGGGCGACGAGGCCGAGGCCGAGCGCCGCCGGGCGGACCTGGCCCCCTTCCGCATCGACGCCGACCTGCTCGCGGCGGCCAAGGACGATGCCGTCGTCCTGCACTGCCTGCCCGCGCATCCGGGCGAGGAGATCGCCGCCGAGGTCCTCTACGGCGAGCGCTCCGCCGTCTGGGACCAGGCCGAGAACCGTCTGCACGCGCAGAAGGCGCTGCTGGAGATGCTGATCGGCGACTGAGGTGCACCCCGAGCTCCAAATCGGGCCGCTCACCCTCCAGACCTTCGGCCTGATGTTCGCGCTCGCCTTCCTCGCCGCGGGAGCGCTGATCTGGAAGCGGCTGGGGGAGATCGGCAGGCCGGTCGACTGGGCGTATGAGATGGGCTTCGCCGCGCTGATCGGCGGCATCGTCGGCTCGCGCGTCTACTTCGTCGTCCAGAACTACGACAGCGTCAAGGACGACCTGATCGGCAACCTCTTCTCCGGCTCGGGCCTGGTCTGGTACGGCGGTGCGATCGGCGGCGCTCTGGCCGTCCTGCTCTGGGCCTGGTACCGCGACTTCCTCGGCCCGGCGCTGTTCGACCTGGCCGCGCCGGCGCTGGCGCTCGGCTACGCGATCGGCCGCTGCGGCTGCCAGCTCTCCGGCGACGGGGACTACGGCAAGGCCTGGGACGGCCCCTGGGCGATGGCATATCCCGACGGCACGGTTCCCACCGACCAGACCGTCCACCCGACCCCGATCTACGAGACGCTGGCGATGGGCCTCGGCGCCTGGATGCTCTGGCAGCTGCGCGACCGCTTCCGGGCCGGGGTCCTCTTCGCGATCTACCTCGTCTACGCCGGTGCGGAGCGCCTCCTGATCGAGTTCCTGCGGCGCAACGACGATGCGGTTCTGGGGCTCACCACGGCCCAGCTGGAGAGCCTGGCGATGATGGCTGTCGGAGGCGTGTGGATCCTTGCCGTGCGACGCCGACACGGTAGCCTGTCGCAGGTGGCTCCGAGCGATCCGACCAGGCTCGCAGCGGGGTAATAGTCAGTCTTGGAAGCTCGAATGGAGGGAGCCTCGCCGATGGGGAGCGCAGGGGAGATCGTGGAGCAGGCAACGGCGGTTATCGCCGCCGCCGGTTGCGAGACGCCCGAAGCGGACGCCAGGGCGCTGGTCGCAAAGGCGCTGGACATGGACGCCGCCGACCTCGAGAGCGACGGCTCGACCGAGTTGACCCCCGAGCTGCGCGAGGAGGTCGAGCGCTTGATCGCCCGGCGGAGCGAGCGCGAGCCGCTCGAGTACATCCTCGGCAGCTGTCGTTTCCGCGAGATCGAGATCGCCGTCGACGAGCGGGTGCTGATCCCGCGCCGAGAGACCGAGCTGCTCGTCGCCATCGGTGTCGAGCTGCCGCAGGGCGCCCGCGTGCACGAGGTCGGCACCGGGTCGGGTGCGATCGCCCTCGCCCTGCTCAGCGAGCGTCCCGACCTGCGGGTGACCGCCTCGGACCTCTCCGAGGAGGCGGCCGAGGCGGCGCGCGAGAACGCGGCACGCCTCGGCGTCGAGCTCGAGGTGAGCGTGGACGAGGGCATCCCCGACTACGTCGACGGCGTCGACCTGCTGATCGCCAACCTGCCCTACATCACCGAGACCTCGATCGACGAGCGCTCGCCGGAGATCCGCCGCGAGCCGGAGATCGCCGTGCTGGGCGAGAGCGGCGACGACGGCCTCGGCGTCATCCGCGATCTGCTCGGGGAGACGCCGAGTGGCTGGCGTGTGGCGCTCGAGCACGACACCCACCACGGTCCGGCGATGCGCGAGCTGCTGCATGAAGCCGAGACGCGCACGGACTACCGTGGCGACGAGCGGGTGACGGTCGGCTTCGTTCCGTGAGCGAGGTGCCTTCGAAGGTCGAGCCTTCGGAGGGCTCGACGGAGAGCGTCAGGCGGGAGAAGCTCGAGCGGCTGCGAGCCGAAGGGATCGAGCCCTACCCCCGCCAGGGCTGGCCTGACCGCGACAAGATCTCCTCGATCCTCGAGGCCCACGACCCGGTCGAGCTGGGCGAGGGGGAGCACCCGCGGTTCTCCTACCGGATCGCAGGCCGGCTGGTCGGCCAGCGCGGCCACGGCAAGACGGCCTTCTTCGACGTTCGCGACCTGACCGGCACGATCCAGGCCTACGCGCGCAGGGACGCGATCGGCGAGGAGGCCTTCGACCGGATCGAGGCCCTCGACATCGGCGACGCGGTCGGGGTCGAGGGGGACCTCTACGTGACCAAGCGCGGCCAGCTCGCCCTCGCCGTGCGCGAGTGCACGATGCTGGCCAAGGCGCTGCGCGACCCGCCCGACCTCTTCCACGGCATCTCGGATCCCGAGGTCCGCTACCGCCAGCGCGAACTCGACCTGATGGCGAACAAGCGCTCGCGCGAGGTCTTCGCGCTGCGGGCGAAGCTCGTCGCCGCGATCCGCGCCTACATGAACGAGCACGACTTCGTCGAGCTGGAAACGCCGATGCTCCAGCACATGACCGGGGGCGCGGCCGCCCGGCCGTTCACCACCCACCACAACACCCTCAACCGCGAGCTCTTCCTGCGCACGGCGACCGAGCTCTACCTCAAGCGCACGATCGTCGGCGGCTTCGAGAACGTCTATGAGCTCGGCAAGTTCTTCCGCAACGAGGGGATGTCGCCGCTGCACAACCCCGAGTTCACGATGCTCGAGTGGTTTCTCAGCTGCGCCGACTACAACGGCGTCATGGCCTTCACCGAGCAGCTGCTCTCGACGGTGGTCGAGCAGGTGCTGGGGACGACGGCGCTCGAGCGCGACGGCAACCAGATCGACTTCAAGGCGCCCTGGAAGCGGGTGACCCTGCGCGACGCGATCCTCGAGGCGACCGGCGCCGACATCGTCGCCTCCAGCCGCGACGAGCTGGCCGAGCTGCTCGAGGGTGACGTCGACCCCAAGGCCGACTGGGCCTCGGTGGTCGACTCGATCCAGGGCAAGCTGGTCGAGCCCAAGATCGTCCAGCCGACCTTCCTCGTCGACCTGCCGCTCGACCTCTGGCCGCTGGTCAAGCCCCAGCCCGACCATCCCGAGCTGCTCGGCGAGGCTTTCGACGGGATCGTCGCCGGGATGGAGATCACCGGCGGCGGCACCGACGTCAACGACCCCGAGATGCAGCGCCGCCACTTCGTCCGCCAGCGCGAGCGCCAGGAGGCCGGCAGCGAGACCGACCCGCACCCCCACGACGAAGAGTTCGTGCGCGCTCTCGAGTACGGGATGCTGACCGCGAGCGGCTGCGGCATCGGCATCGACCGCCTGCTGATGATCATCGCCGGCGCCGAGAACCTCCGCGACGTCATCCTCTTCCCCTCGATGCGCCAAAAAGCCGCCGCCGACTGAAACCATCCGCCGACGGGACGAAATCGTCCCCGTGGCGAGGGATTTCGGCCCGTCGGCGGTTAAAACGCGCTGCGGAGGAGGCCGCCGTCGATCGGGATGACGGTTCCGGTGATGTAGGCGGCTCGCTCGGAGCAGAGGAAGGCGACGAGGTCGCCGTACTCCTCGGGGCGGCCGAGGCGTGCGGCGGGGACTTCGCGCCGCGCGGCCTCTTCGGCGCCCTCGAGCGAGCCGGCGGCGTCGGCCAGTCGCTCGGTGCCGAAGCGGCCGGTGGCGACGGTGTTGACGGTTATCCCGTCGGCGGCGACCTCGCGCGAGAGCGTCTTGAGGAAGCCGACCGCCGCCATCCGGTGGGAGTTGGAGAGGTTGAGGCCGGGAATCGGCTCGCGGGTGGAGCTTGAGCCGACGTTGACGATCCGTCCCCAGCCGCGCTCGCGCATCCCGGGAACCACGGCACCGGCGAGCACGCGCGGCGCGAGGACGAGGGATCGGTAGGCGGTCTCCCACTCCTCGGGGCTGTGGTCGAGCGCCTCGCCGAAGGGCGGGCCACCGGTGTTGGCGACGAGGATCTCGACCGGGCCGAGCGCCGCACCGACCTCGCCGGGCAGGTCCGCGAGCCGGTCGAGGTCGGAGGCGTCGGCGACGAAGGGCACCGCGGCCTCGCCAATTTCGACAGCCGCCTCGTCAAGCTTTTCCCGCGAGCGGCTGGCGATCGCTACTTGCGCTCCCTCTCGCGCAAGCGCCGCCGCGATCGCCCTCCCGATGCCGCGGCTGGCTCCCATCACCAGCGCCACGCGTCCCTCCAAGCCCAGGTTCACGTTATCTGCCCCTCATCGTGCCGATTCTGCCAGCCGCTCGATCTCCTTAACCGCTGGCTGCCGCCTCTGGCTTGTCCTCGGCGGCGCTGCGAATGAAGAAGCCGATGCCAAGAACGCCCCCTCCTCCAAGGGCGAGCGAGAGCCAGTCGATCCCGGTGACGAGGTGAGCGAGGGCTACCAGCCCGATGGCCACAAGGCCGTGGAGGAGGTACCGGATTACGTCCGCCGCGCCGTTCAGCACGGTGCCGATGGCTTTGTCCATGTGGCTGTCCACGGCTCGGACGAGGCTACGGTGAAGTGCCAGTCGTAGGTTGGGCTGTTCGTCGTCCGCCATGGTGTCTCGTCCGCCCGCTACTGTCCATAGTAGAGCAATCTCTCTGGGGTGCAAATCTCAGTTCAGAGCAGAAAAAGGCCCAAACCAGCTATCAATGATGATCATTGGCTATCTACTAGTAAAGTCAAAGCGATGAGTGATCCCAGCGAGAAAGAGGTTCGCGCTGCGCTCGCGCGGCTAGTCGCCCACGGCATCGACGCTGTTTGGCACCCCGAGGCGCAGGCGCTGCTCGAACTGCCCGTCGTTCGGGAAAGGCTCGATGAGCCGAAAGGTGAAGATGCGGCTGACGTCTTGCGCGAAGTCCTCACGGAAGCGGTGGGGCAGCTCGGCCAGTCTCAGTACAGGCGCCTGCTGACGATCGTCCTCGGCCTCGAGCCGGAATACGCCAGGATGATGGCGGGGAGAAAGCGTGCGATCGCCGGTCGGGAGTTTCGGGGTGGGAGCAACCCCGTGGGGGCTGGGACGATCCGCCAGCACCACGAGCCGAGGGCGCTCGATGAGCTAGCCGCGATGCTCTGCACCGGGCAGGTGGGCGGCGATGGCCTTGGCGGGTCGTTCCCTGGCCGAGCGGCGCTGAAGGGAATCGAGTGGCACCCCACGGTGCGGCGTGCGTGGACAAATGAGCAGCTCGTCTTCTGGCGGCTCTCCTTCGGCAGCGCCGATCCCGAAGTTGCGCAGGCGCGGCTCAGGAGGGTCATGGAGAGCGCAGGGATCTCCTCATGGGCGATGTTCGAGCTGCTCGGGATCTACGACCTGCTGATCAGGGCCTGGCTTCCCCCTGCCTTGCCGTTGCATCGCTTTCAGGACTTGTTGGTTGAGGGGCTAGGGGGGGATGGGCTGCTGGACCTCGGTTTCTTCACGGTGGAGAAGGTCGTCACTCACTGGCCTTGGGCCGACGTGGGCGCGGCCATGAAGGAACCTGACCCCGAGGTCCTCGCCAACCGGATGACCGACCGTGAGATTGCATCCCTGAATACCGGAGCCGATCAGGTGCTGCTCGATCCCTATGAGGAGGATCGCGTCGTCGCTCCCATTGTGGAAGGAGGAGACATTGGCTTCATGATCGTCGTGGCGCTGCGCGTTGGGGCGCCTGTTTCATCGAGTGGACAGCGGGAGATCCTTGCGAAGGCAATGGCCGACTTGGTCGATCAGGCGCGGCAGGGGCCGTTCTCAGAGCTTTCGCTCTATCAGGGGCATGGCTTCGGCAGTCACCTGCTGTTTGGCCGGGTGCGCCCCCAGTCCTTCTATGAGCTTGAGCGATCTTTGGTCCAGCCACTCGACCGGATCGTCAAGTTCGATGGCAGTCGCACCTATACCTTCATCATGGCCGCACCCGCCGCGCTGGCTCGTGTGGAGAAGATGCCTTTGAGCTCTCTGCCCGAAGAGGATCCGCGCGCGGAAGACCTGCTTCGGCAAGAAGAGGGCGCCGGTTTCGAGGTGATGTCCGCCCCGGCCCTCGACCACCCGGCCAGATTCGCGCAAGCGCTGGCGAGGCATGTCGTCGCCTTCCTCAATTCGGACGGCGGGACGATCGTCATCGGTGCGGTGGAGAAGGGGCGGCCGCTCCCCACTCCGAAACGCACCCAGTCGCTCCTCGCCGATACCCCGGAGGTTGGCGACTACGCAGTGATCGGCGTCAATGCCGACGCCGAAGATGGCCTAGACGCGTACGAGCGACGCTTGCGCAACCAATTCAGCAACTCGATCGCTCCCGATCCGAACGCCCATATCGAAATCAGGTTTGATCGAGTGGGGCCGAGATCGGTATGCATCCTCGAGGTGAGAAGGCCTGAGCGGGGGGCTGGTACTTGGTATTACCAACTCGCAAGCCGAGGCAGGGCACATTTCATGGTGAGGCAGGGGCCAGGGACGCGAGAGCTAATCGGCCCCGAGGCTGACAACTACAAGGCTCAAAAGGTTGACTAACGGAGCCCCCACCTCTTACGGCTGGCTGTCGAGCTCAAGACGTAGTCCCGTCTCACGCTCGGAGACCTCCCAGAGGCGCGCGATTGCGCCGTTCATCCCGACCCGGCGCAGGATCGGCTTGCGCACCGGGGGGCCGCTGTTGACGAAGAGGGGACCGTAGAACTCGCCGCCCTTCGCGCCGGGGTCGGTCGCCGCCCGCAGTTGCGAGAGCGCCCCGGTTGCCGGGGTCATGCCGACCGAACGGGCCAGCATCAGGAAGAAGCGCTGGGAGAGGCCGCCGCCGGTCTCCTTCACGCTCACCGCCTGCAGCTCGGTGTTGGAGAGGCCCGGGTGGGCGATCAAGCTCGCCGCCGGGGCATCCGCCTCGTCCAGCAGGCGGTGCAGCCCGAGGCCGAAGTGGAAGTTCGCCAGCTTCGCCTGGCCGTAGGCGCGCCACGGCCGGTAGCGGCCGTGCAGGTGCGGGTTCTCGGGGTCGACGGCGCGGCCCATGTGGTGCGCGGTGCTCGTCACGGTGACGATCCGGGCGGCCTCGGCGCGCAGCAGGGCCGGCATCAGCAGGGCGGTCAGGGCGAAGTGGCCGAGGTGGTCGACGCCGAACTGCATCTCGAAGCCGTCGGCCGTCTTCTGCTCGGGGATGCCCATGACCCCGGCGTTGTTGACGAGGACGTCGACCGTCTCGTGCGCGCCGAGGATCTCCGTGGCGGCCTTGCGGACGGACTCCAGCGAGCCCAGGTCGAGCTCCGTCAGTGTCAGCGAGGCATCCGGCGCTGAGCGGCGGATGTTCTCCATCGCCTCTGCCGCCCGCTGCTGGTTGCGGGCCGCGAGCACGACGCCAGCGCCGGCTCCGGCCAGGGCGCGAGCGGTCTCCAGCCCGAGTCCGCCGTTGGCTCCGGTGACGACGGCTGTGCGTCCGGACAGGTCGGGGATGTCCGCGACACCCCAGCTCACGAGACCCCGAGTCCTCTGTTCGCCACGCTCATTGCGGCAGGAGGCTATCGGCGGAGTCCCGCGCGCAGAGCCAGGCGAACAGCCCGACCGCGACGAGCGCGCCCAGCCAGTGCAGCCCGACGAGCACCGCGAGGCCGCTGGCGATCCCCGCCAGCAGGGCCCGCACGAGTGTCGGCGCCGGCTCCAGCCCGACGACCCGGGCCGTGACCCAGGCGCAGCCGAACCAGGCGGCGGGCCCGGCGATCCAGCCCCAGTCCTCGAAGAAGCCGTGCGAGAAGACAGCCGCCAGCAGCAGCGAGACCACGACGACAGCCGCCAGCTGCACCACTCCCACCCGCCAGAAGACCTCGAATCTCACGCGCGGATTCTCCCATCCCGCCAGCCGCGCCACCGCCCGGCCCCGCGTGTTTCATAATCGACGACGCCTGGGCGGTTAGCTCAGTTGGGAGAGCGCCTGCCTTACAAGCAGGAGGTCACTGGTTCGAGCCCAGTACCGCCCATCGCCGCGCCGTACGATCCTGGCATCGCTGTTTCGGATCAGAGCGCGGTGTCGGTCCCGGGCCGTTTCAACGGGCCGCTGGCCAGTGGCAACGGGGGATACAGCGCCGGAGTGTTCGCGGCCTTGATCGACGGTCCGGCCGCGGTGAGCCTGCGCAGCCCGGTGCCGCTCGATCGCGAGTTGGCGGTCGAGCGGGAGGGGGACGGGTTGCGAGTGGCCGACGGCGAGACGCTCGTCGCGACCGTGGAGTCCGCGGCGGAGCTGGACCTGGACGTGCCCGAGCCCGTCTCGGTCGAAGAGGCGCGAGCGGCCGCCGCCCACTACCGCGGTCTTGCCGACGGCGAGTTCTGCCGCTGCTTCGTCTGCGGTCGGGCGCGCGAGGACTCACTCGGCGTCTTCGCCGGTGCGGTCGCGGGGCGCGACGTCGTCGCCACCCCCTGGACGCCCCCGCCCTGGACGGCCGACGCGACCGGCCGGGTCACGCCCGAGATCGTCAGCGCGGTCCTCGACTGCCCCACCTACTTCGCCCTCTACATTCACGGCGACCTGCGCACCAGCTTTCTCGCCCGCTTCCAGGCGCGCATCGACGCTCCCGTCCCGGTGGGCGAGGAGCTCGTCGCCATCGCCTGGCCGATCGAGATAGACGGCCGCAAGCTGTACGCCGGCTCTGCGCTACTCGGTGCGTCCGGGGTTGTTCTTGCAGTAGCTCGTGCGCTGCTCGTCGAGCCGCGCTAGTCGGATCGAGGGCCGGAACGCCCTTGGCCCTTAACATGGACTCACAAGGTCCTCGTTATCTTGGGACCAGGGCAAGGGAGAGGAGAGGCAGGAATGCGCAGGAAGATCGTTCTAGGGGTGGTGCTTGGCGCGCTCGTCGCGGCAGCGGTGGCAAGCGCGAGCACGTTCACCGCACATGTGCGGCTCGGCGACCTGGTGCTCGACGCGCAGGGCGGGTTCGAGCCGAACGCGCTGCCGAAATTCGAGAACGCTCCGATCATCACCCACGGTGGCGGCAAGCTCTCCACGGTCTCCGGCGAAATCCCGCCGATCCTTGACAACTTCGTCCTCGAATTCGACAAACACGGCGCCGTCGACACCACGGGAATCCCGGTCTGCACGCGAGGAAAACTCGTCGCCACCGACGTCCCTGCCGCGCGCCGCGCCTGCGGAGACGCAATTGTCGGCAAGGGCTTCGGCAAGGCCGTGGTCAAGTTCCCCGAACAGGCGCCGATCAACGTCGGCTCGCCGATCACGCTCTTCAACGGGCCGAAGAAGGGCGGCGATGACACGATCATCGCCCACGCCCATCTCGATTACCCGGGGCCGGCGACGTTCATCGTCCCGGTCGTCATCGAAAAGATCAACAACGGGGTCTTCGGCTACCGGGTCAACGTGAAAATCCCGAAAATCGCCGGCGGTTACGGCCACCCGCTCTCCGGCTCGGCGACGGTTGGTCGCAAATGGACCTACAAAGGCAAGAAGCACAGCTACATCAGCGCTCGCTGCGAAACCGGCCGCTTCCAGGTCAAGGGCCAGTTCACTTTCAAAGACGCCGACAACACCACGCTCACGGCGAACTTCGTCCTTCCCTGCAAAGTCCGCAAATAGAGGAGCCCCATCAGCGTCGTGCAGAGATTCCGCGCTCGTAAGAAGCTGACCGCCCTGGCCGTCCTGGCGCTGGCAGCGCTGGCTTTCGCCGCCACGGCGGGGGCTGTCAAGAAGGTCGAAAAAGTCGAACTTCGCCTGGGCGACCTCGTGATAGTCGGCAAGGGCGGTTTCAGGCCCGAAACCCTGCCGAAGGACCGCTTCGCCCCGATCGAACTCTACGGCGGCGGCAAGCTCTCGACGGTGTCGGGTGAGCTTCCCCCGATCCTCAACGAGATCACCTTCGAATTCGACAAGAACGGCCTGGTCGACACCACCGGGCTTCCCGCCTGCTCGAGGGGCAAGCTCGTCGCCACCGACGTCCCCACCGCTCGGCGTGCCTGCGGAGACACGATCGTCGGCAAGGGCTTCGGCACGGCGATCGTCGCGCTTCCCGAACAGAAACCGATCCCGGCGAGCACCGGCATCACCCTCTTCAACGGCCCCAGGAAGGGCGGCAACAACACGGTGTTCGTGCACGCGCACCTGGACGTGCCCGCCCCTTCGACGGTCCTCTTCCAGGTCGTCATCGAAAAAATCAACAACGGCCCCTATGGCTACCGCGCCGAAGCGAACATTCCGAAACTCGTCAACGGCTTCGGGCACCCGATCTCCGGACGTATCGCGATCAACCGCAAATGGACCTACAAAGGAAAGAAGCACAGCTACGCCAACGCCCGCTGCGCGAAAGGCCGCCTGCAGGCCAAGGGCCGGTTTGGGTTTGAGGACGGCACGCTGCTCAGCGGTACGTTCGTGAGGCCGTGCAAGGTGCTCAAGTAGGGGTGGATCGAGAGTGTCGGCCCTGCTGAACGCACGCAGCGCCAAGACGTGGCTCCTGGCGTTGGTTGCGGTGGGCGTGGCCCTGTTCGCGCTGGCGGCAACCGCCGACGCGATCAAGGTTCATCTGCGCCTGGGCGACCTCTTGATCACCGGCGAAGGCGGCGTCACGCCGACCCGGCTGCCGAAGGACCAGGACGCGCCGATCACGATCTACGGCGGTGGGACGATCAGCACCGTCTCGGGCGCCTACCCGCCGGTGATCCAAGACATCAACTTCGAATTCGACAAGCACGGCTCCGTGGTCACCACCGGCCTCCCGGTCTGCACCGCCTCCAGGCTCCAGACCACCACCGTCGCCGTTGCCCGCAAGAACTGCCCGGGCGCGATCGTCGGCAAGGGCTTCGGCCGTGGCGTCGTCGTCTTCCCCGAACAGCCGGCGATCCCGGTCTCCTCGCCGATCACCCTCTTCAACGGCCCGAAGAAGGGCGGCAACAACACCGTGTTCGCCCACTTCTACACAACCGTCCCGGCCCCGGTCGCGTTCGTCATCCCGATCGTGATCCAGAAGATCAGCAAAGGCGTCTACGGCTACCGGACCGAGGCGCGGATCCCGCCGATCGCCGGCGGCAACGGCATCCCCCTCTCGGGTCACCTGACGATCGGCAAAAAGTGGACCTACAAGGGCAAGCGCTACAGCTACGTCAACGCGCGCTGCGCGACCGGTCGCCTGCAGGCTCGCGGTGAGTTCGCCTTCAGGGACGGCACCGAACTCAGGGGAACGTTCTTCCAGCCCTGTCAGGTCAGGCGCTGACGCGGAGCTGCGGCGTGCGGGTGCCGCCGCGTTGCTGCTCTCTTTTGGTGACCAGATCGAAGAAGACGTCGTTGCGGCCCCGGCGCACCGGGCGGGGGAAGAATCGCCGCGCCTGGCGGTGCCCCGCCGTCATCGCCCGGTAGGCGGTCTCGTGGCCGCGGCTCCAGCGGATGCCGAAGATTTCCCGCACGCGTGGCGGCAGGGTGCCCTTGATGATGTGGTTCTGGGCGAAGAGGTTGCCGCGGGCGGGGGTCGGCACCGGCTGCTCGAAGGCGACGAGCGGCGCCATCTCGAGGCCGTGCTCGGTTGCCTGCAGGTCCGGCGAGGACATCCGCGACTCCCACCAGGCGCTGAACTCGCGGTAGCTGCCGGGGACGTCGCCGCGTGGCAGGCCGAAGAGCTCGCCGAAGCGCACGTAGTCCTGCCAAAGGTCCTCGCGCTCGGCGTCGGTGAGCGGCCGAACCATCGCCTCGTACATCGCCCGGCCGGAGTCGGCGATCACGGCCAGGGTCCAGAGCATCAGCTCGGGGTCGAAGGCGGAGTAGGCGGTGCCGGCGGGGTGCGTTCCCGCGGCCTCGGGCAGGGTTCCCTTGACCCGTTGGTGCAGGCGGTCGACCACGGCGAGGGCCTTGTCGGCTTCCTCGCGGGTGCCGAGCAGGATCGTCTCCTGGATCTTCGCCGTGCGGGCCAGGCGCTGGAAGGGGCGGTCGCCGGCGGCGGTGCTCAGCATCGTGCCGGTGTAGGTGAGCGGCTCCAGGGCGCCGATCAGGAGCGCCCGCTGCCCGTAGAGCAGGCCGACGGCGCGCTCGCCGTGAACCCGCCGTGCCATCGAGCGGCCGGGGGGGAAGTAGTAGAGGGAGTCTTGGTCGCGGTACGCCATGGGTACCGGAGAATTCTACTTCGGCTTGGCGGACTCCGAGGCAAGCGCGGCCGCGGCGCGTTCGATCGCGCCCCTGCCGATCTCCGCGTCCAGCTCGTGCGCGGCGAAGATGTCGTCGAGGTCCTCACGGGTCAGCGTCTCGCGCTCGAGCGCGTTCGCGGCCAGGTCGTCGAGGCAGCGGCGGTTGGCGGCGAGCAGGGTCCGGGCGCGCCGGTGCGCGTCGCGAGCAAGCGTCATCGCCGCGACGTCGACGTCGCGGCGGGTCCGGTCCGACATCGCGTAGTCGCCGGTCGGTAGCGCGATCGGCGGTGCCCCCTCGGCCCCGAGCGCCACGCCCATCCCGAACTCCCCGACCATCTGCTTGCAGACCGCGTGGACCCGCGCCAGGTCGCCCGAGGCGCCGGAGTAGGAGGTCCCGAAGACCTCCTCCTCGGCTGCGCGCCCGCCGAGCAGCGTGACGATCTCGTTCTGGAGCTCCTCGCGCGACTCGAGGTAGCTGTCCTCGGCGGGTGAGGAGGCGACGAAGCCGAGCGCCGGGCCGCGGGGGATGATGCTGAGGATCTCCGGCGGGTCGCCGCCGACCAGGTGCCGGCAGAGCGCGTGGCCGGCCTCGTGGTAGGCGACGATGCGGCGCTCCTCGGCGCCCAGGCGGCGGGCCTGCTGGGAGCCGACCGACTGGCGCAGCAGCGCCTCGTCGAGGTCCTCGCGAGCCATCGCCGGGCGCCCTGCGCGCCCGGCGATGATCGCCCCCTCGTTGAGCGCATTTGCGAGCTGGGCCCCCGTCATCCCAGTCGTCTTGCGGGCGACGTCGCGCAGGTCGAGGTCCGCTCCCAGCGGCTTTCCCTTTGCGTGTGCCCGCAGGATCGCCTCGCGTCCATCGCGATCAGGCGGTGAGACCAGCACCTGGCGATCGAAGCGACCCGGTCGCAGCAGCGCCCGGTCGAGCTTGTCGACGTGATTGGAGGCGGCGATGACGATAACCGTGCCGGGATCGCGCTCGAACCCATCGAGCTCGACCAGCAGCTGGTTGAGAGCTTGCTCCCGCTCGCTCGAACCGCCATCACCGCCTCCTCCACCGCGCGCTCCTCCCACGGCGTCGAGCTCGTCGATGAAGATCACCGCACGGCCCGACTTGCGCGCTTCCTTGAACAGCCGCCGGATCCTGGCGGCACCCCTCCCCACAAACATCTCGACGAAGCTCGATCCAGAGGCGGCGAAGAAGTCCACGCCCGCCTGCGCGGCCACTGCCCGCGCCAGCATCGTCTTACCGGTCCCCGGGGGACCGAAGAGCAGAACCCCGCGCGGCGGCTGGGCACCGAGCGCGGCGAAGCGCTCCGGGTCGCGCAGCCACTCGGCGACGTCCATCAGCTCGTCCTTGGCGGCATCGACCCCCTGAACCTCATCCCAGAGCACAGGCTCGGTCTTGCTCGCCTTCACCGTCTCCGGCTTGGTCGAGCCGACCGTGCTGCGCATCAGCCTCAGGAAGACGAGCAGCAGGCAGGCCATGAAGAAGACCCCGAAGACTGGATACCAGTCGAAGAAGAATTCCTGAATGCCGGTTGCTGTGATCGCCTGGGTCAAGTGCGTGTTTCCGTCGTCGTGCGAGCTTCGCCGTCGAAGCGAGGAGGGCAGTGTGCTGGTAAACGGCCCGTACTCCAATCGCACATGCGTCCAGAACCGCCTGGGATGGCTAAAGGTCCTGGATATCGGGCGGAAAGTTGCGCCTTCTCAGGCGCGCTCGACCTGCGAGCCGCCGACGATCGCCTCGGTGCCGTCGTCGCCGAAGACGATCCAGGCCTTGTTGCCGCCGTCGTAGTCGGGCGCCCACAGCTTCAGCGTCGCCGGGCGCCCCCAGACCGTCACCTGCTCCTCGCCGGTCTCGGCCTCGCCGCGCCAGATCCGCACGAACGGGTTGCCGTCGCGCTCGGCGCCGATCGTCGTCGGCTCGCGGTGGCCGGGGTGGACGACGGTCTCCGGTGGCAGCTCCATCAGCCGCATCACCGAGTCGCGCAGGTCGGCGAAGCCGCTGGCGCCCGGCGCCATCGTGCCGCCGACCGTGCCCTTGAAGAGGACGTCGGCGGTGAAGAGGTCGGTGCCGTTGACGAGGAAGGCGACGTGGCCGGCCGCGTGGCCGGGGGTGAGGATCGCCTCTATCTCCAGGTCCCCGGTGGCGAGCCTCTCGCCGTCGGCGATCGTCCGGGAGACGTCAAGGTCCATTTCCGCCGCCGCCTCGGGGTGGGCGACCGTCGGCACGCCGCCGAGTCGCTCGCGCGCCGCGGCCAGCCCCGCCACGTGGTCGGGGTGAGGATGGGTGACGAGGATGTGGGTGATCTCGATCCCGTCGCTCTCGGCCTGCTCGAGCAGCGGCCCGAGATCGTCGTTGCCGTCGATCAGCACCCCCGTGCCGCCGGCATCGTCGGCGACGAGGTAGGCGTTGGACAGCCACTGCGGGTTCTCGGTTCTCTCGACGATCATGCGGGGAAGTATTGCGGTCCCGCCCCCCGGACAGCGACACTCAGATACAGGCGGGCGAGATCAGGTACATCCCCGTCGGCTGGATTTCCCCACCTGCAGCGCCCTCCCCGTTACGGTGTTCGCAGTTGACGTGAAGCCCAGATGCAACGTGGCTCAGGGTTCCGCCCGTTGCTCCCGGCGACCTTCTTCGCAATGACGCTTACCGCGTACATGCCCACCGCTGCCTGCGCAGTGCCGGGACGAGCCGGGCAATTGCCCGAGCCGGCGGGCGAGCCGATTTCCTTCGACCGCACCGGGCTCGACGTCTGTGCCCGGCAGTTCGTCTACGGGGAACGCCCCGTAGCCGGGGCCAAGGTCGGCGCCGCGGCCGCGCGCCGCGGCGCCGGCTGCCTCGTCGTCGGCGCTGAGCCGCACGCCCCGATCTCGTTCTCGCTTTCCGCCAAGGCCTACGAGACAGATTCGGGCCCCGCTCCGTGAGCCGGCGCCCGGCGGGGGCGCTTGCGGGCATAGCCATTGTCTTCCTCCTCTTCACCGCTCCGGGTGGAGCGGTTGCCGGCCGCCCCGGCTCGGCGGACGCGCTCGAGGTGCCGCGGCCGGCGGCACCGATGCGAGACGTCGTATGGGGCGCGCCAGGCGCTGCGGCGGCGCGGATCTCGGCCACTGCGTCGTCGCAGCGCTACTCGATCGGGGACGGCACCGAAGCGACGATCGAGGTCGCGGTCACGGCCGCCTGCGCCGACAACTGCACCGATGCCAACCCGCAGCAGATCGCCGACTTCGTCGGCACGCTGATCCACGGCCCCGAGGTCAGCTTGGTCACGGTGCAGCTCGACACCCCCTACCAGCTCGCCTTCGAGTGCGGCTTCGGCGCCGAGGCCTGCTACTTCACCGACGAGAGCAGGATCGTCCTCAGCGGCAACGAGGAAACCGACGAGGACGGCGCCGATCGCGACTTCGTCCTCGCCCACGAGTACGGGCACCACGTCGCCCAGCATCGCGATCTGCCGGCGCCCTTCCCGAGCGCGGTCGACTGGGGGACCGAGCGCTGGGCCAGCGTCGAGGGCGTCTGCAGTGGACGGCGACACGGCCGGTTCTTCCCCGGCGACGAGGGTTACCACTACTTCGAGGACCCGGGTGAGGCCTTCGCGGAGGCCTTCGCCCACAACCGCTTCCCGGAGGCGGCGGTCCGCTGGCGCTGGCTGCCCGAGCTGGCGCCGAGCGCCGAGTCCTTCCGCGCGATCCAGGAAGACACCCTTTCGCCCTGGCGGGCACGAACGACCTTCGTGCTGTCGGGGCGCGTGCCAGCCAGGGGGGAGGGCGCAGCCGTCGAGCTACTGCCTACGCCGCTCGACGGAACGGTGACCCTGCGCCCGGTAGGCCTGCACAGGCGCGGCTACGAGCTAGCCCTCCGTAGCCGCGCCGGCAGGCTGCTCCGCAGCTTCCGCCCCCGCCCAACCGCCCGCAAGCAGATGGATTTCACGGTCTGCGGCCAGTCCCGCCTCCGCCTCGAGATCCGCTCCCGCTCCCCCCACCCGACCCCCTACCGGCTGCAAATCCAGCGACCCTGAGATAATCCCCGCCGGGCGCAGTCTGCCCATCCCCTGGGGGCGTAGCTCAGCTGGTTAGAGCGCCGGCCTGTCACGCCGGAGGTCGCGGGTTCGAGTCCCGTCGCTCCCGTTGCGGCTATCCGCATTATAAGCGGGTTTGCGGCATTCTCGGGCAGCTGGTCGCTGCAGCTTGTGGGTACCAGGATGGGTACCCATCCCAGGAAAACTGGTCGCTGCTCAGGCTGTGACGGCCCGATTCGGGTCGGGTGGCGTTTACATCCTGCAGACGCCCACTGATGCGTAAAGGCAAGATGCGACCAATCGTCTTTGATGCGGGCACGACTGTCGCGGATAGCGGAGTCCGAGTACTGATGTCACCGGTTTCGCGATCACTAGGGACTGCATTTCGCCGCGAAGTGGGAGCCAGGCTTCACGGAGTTGTTGTCGGGTCAAGAGGTCGAAAAGTCGTTGTACACCGTCCTTAGGTGCACATGCGCGAAGACCTCAGCGACGGTGGACCGAATCCCCTTAATATCGTCCTCGAAAGGCACGACGCGGCACTCCATTGCGCCAATGCGCTTCTTCGCCTCCCTATAGAGATCGTAAATCTCTAAGGCGGTTGTCTGGCGGTCAGCCCACCAGTTGCTGGGCACGATGAGGTCGAGCTGGGTGGCGCGTTCGAGCATTAGGCGATGAGCGAATGACGATGCGCCCGGAGGGCGTCCTGGCTGAATGTGCTGGTCGAACCGGTGTCGAAAGCTGGTGATCGGCTCATCGCCCTTAGCGCGCGAGCGAGCGGTGATGCCTGTTCGACCGACGTAGAGATGTCGACCCGCCTCGGAGAACAGATAGATCCCTCGCTGGTCCTTCGGGGGACGGCACTCAACGTGGAATACCTCAGAGGCTAAGAGCTGCTGGAGCATGGATGGAAGCCACGTCGTCAGGTCAGCCTAGGCGCCAGCGGAGTCGACGGGTGTTCCGACGGGGTTAGCAACTGTCATCTGGAGACGCGACTCTATATCTCAGGTAAATCCCGAATCCTTAGAAGGACGAAATCCGGGCAGCTATCTCTGTGCCCAGAGCGCAACAGATTTTTGGGCTGCTGGGGAATCCGCTCCTCGCGCAAGCGAACGCGAGGCCTTACGCGTTCGCGCGATCAAGAACGTCATACTTTGCATCACGAATGTCGAATGCTGGCTTGGTTCCCTCGAGGACATCGACGATCAGCTGCGTAATCGAGGGATCCTCGATCGCCCCAGCTGTGTAGGTAATTCGGTTCCCGTCGCTCTTGTCAATGTCTGCATGAATCACCTGATCCGCGTCGCACACGACGGCGAGGTTCGGGTTGTGGGTCACGAGGATGATCTGGCGTCGCTCCTTTGCGTAACGGACGGCGGGAACAAGTAGCTCCGCGACGGTCTCGTTGTCTAGATTCTCCTCAGGCTGATCGATTACCAGCGGCGTTTCGTCCTTATCGATCAGTAGGTAGAAGATCAGTAGAAGCGTTCCGCGCTCACCAGGGGAGAGTTGGTCGAGGGGCTTGTCTTGCCAGAGGAGCTCGAAGCGGGGTCTCAGGTAGTCGAGCCCAAAGAGGTAGTTGTAGAAGCCCTCGGGGTCGGCAGCCTGGACGAGTTGATCCGCCAAATCGAACTTCTCACCGGCTCCGGAGCGAAGGTCTGTTTCGAGGTTCTTGCCCATCTCGTTGAGGAACGCGATGACACCGTCTGCCGTCGTGAAGTCGTGACGCTCGATCAACTCTTGAAGACGTTCACGACCCTCCTGATCGCCTTGAAAGCTGCCCCGCTTGCCCTGATGAATCATCGATAGAAGCCCGTCCTCAAGACCATCGACGGTGATGGCAGCAGAGAAGGACAGCGCTTCGACCTCGCGCGCGACCACGTGCTCGTCGATGAACTGTTGAACGGGCGCATAGAGGTGGGTGTATTCGGCCACTAGCGCATCCTTCGTCTCGAAGATCTCTCGAACGAGGGCCTCGCGCTCTTGCCGTTTCGCTGCGGCTTCGGCCGGCACTTTCTCGAGTGCTGCCAGCCGTGCCTCAAGCCCCTTGATCGACTCTGGGCTCTCGGCGCTACCCTCGATTGCCTTCCCCTTTCGTTTCCAGCCGGCCATAGCTCGCTCGTACTCTTGGCGCCGGCGCTCGGGCTCCGAGAGTCGCCGCCGCAGGCTCTCTGCCTGCTTCGACGCCTCAGCCCGCTTGTAGGTGATCGACCCCGGCCGATCCCTGTCCAGCAGCTCGCCGCAGTTCTCGATCTCCTTGGCGATCTCTCCGCGCTGCTTCTCGAGCTCGGTGCCGTCGACTCGCAGTGAGATGAGCTGCCCAGCGTCGAGGTTGAGCAGAGCAGCATCCTCAGCGCTTTGCTCGAAGAAGGACTCGACGGTCGCCTTCAGATTCTCGATGCGACTCTGCAGACGCTCCACGGCGACCATTCGTTTCTTGGCCTCGGCTTCGCGTTTCTGCTGTTTTTTGAGCTCCCCATCGAGCTCCTCAATCTGCGAGACCGCCTTGCGGAGCGCGTCCTGCACCCCGGCGACCTCGGGACTGGCTTTCACAGCCTCCTTGGGCTCCGGGACGGTCTCCGGTTTCGTTTTCTCGTGGGCGGCGAACTCAGCCTTGCGGGCTGCGAGCTGAGCGGAGAGGGTCTTTTTGGTCTCAGCAGAACTGCGCTGACGCAGGGCCAGGTAGTCGCGATTGATCCGTCCAAGGCGGCCCTGCAGTTGGCGGATCCTCTCTTCCTTCTCCGCGGCGGTATGGGCAACGAGGTCGGGAAGGCTCTCGCACCCGAGGCGATCAGACTTCGGGACATGGGAGAAGATCACACCTTCGAGCTCTGCGTCGAAAAGAGTCGGCGCCGTAGAGTCCTGAATCTCCGCGCAGATCTTCTCCAGGTGACTCTGCGGGATGTGCTTGACCTCCTCGGGCAGAAGTGCATCAGTTGTATCCGAGAGCTTCTTGGTTCGCTCATCCTCTGAGCGCCAAGTCAGCGTTGCCTTGAAGCGCTCGCCGAGATGGTGCTTCGGATTGAGAAAGCGTTTGGGATTGAGAAACGAGAAATCGCCGACGCTGTGAGAATTACCGAGCAGGCCGATGACATCGGCCAGCGCGCTCTTACCGCTGCCCTTCCTGCCGATGATCCCGACCAAGCCAGGATTGAGCGGCACCGAACCCGAAAACCATCGCGCCTTGGGGTCCTCCGTTCCAACGGACTCGAAGGAGATCTCATTGATCGACTTCGTGGCCGAGTTTCGCACCCGCTCAAGGGTCGGTGGCCCAGGCCCAACGAACACCCGCTCGCCGGGTCCAAGCAGCAGCTGCGCGAGACCGTTGAAGCTCGGATTTGCACGGATCCAGAGCTGGCGGTCCTCGGCGAAGGTGAAGAGGCCCTTGATCGTGTGCGCATCGGAGCCGTGAACACAGGGCTTTATGGACTTGAACTCCGATTCAAACTCCTCGCGGGATGGGTGCTTAAACCCGAGGCCGAATTCGCGGGTTCCGGCGTTGGAGGAGAAGAGCATGTGGGACTTCTGGATCAGGAGCTTCCGGGTTAGGTGCCCTTGACCGTCCCACGAGACGTCGGAGAGATCCTCGTCGGCGGCGACCAAAAGAAGATGGCGCTTGTCAAAGGCCCGGGCCTTTTCGAGCATCTCGGTGATCTGCTCATGGGTGACGACCGCTTGGGTCATTCCCACCTTGAGGTTGCTGTCTCCCCTGAACTTCTCGTGCTCCTCCTTTAGCTGCTTCCCCAGCGCTTCGAGGTTCGTTTCCGTCAGCGACATGCGTGCGTCGGGCGAGTCGGGCGCAGACTCGGCCGTGAATTCCAGCCGCTGCAAGAATTTCTCCTGAATCTCCTGAGGGGAGACTTCATCGGAGAAGATGATGTGGAGGTTGATGCGAGCCTCCTTCTCACCAACCCGCACTATGTCGCGCAAGCGCAGCTCGATATTCGGGAGCAGCAGGATCTGTCGCGCTCGCTCGGCCGTCTCGTCCCCCAGGAGCTTGGTCAGCCGCTTCTTGTCTTCCTGTAGGTCTCGAAGCTCGCGGTAACCACGGATGGTGAAGTAATCCGTGACGCCGATGACGGCAATTCCCTTCTCGATCGCCGCCTCGAAAACGGCCTTCGCGTAGGCGTCGAAATCGCTTCCGAATCCGTTGTTCAGGGCGGAGTAGGGGGTATGCACATGGAGGTCCCAGCGCCTCCACTCCGAGCCACGTGGGTAAGCGATATCAGCCGATCTTGCCTGCGCCTCCATGTTTGGGAACGCTAGCGGTCGTACGGGCGGATGGAGGTCTGCTGCTCTTCGTGAAGCAGCAGTAAGCGGCTCCCAGCGAGGAAGCGACGCCCTGAGCTAGGGATGTCCCTTCTGCAGGACTCCTACCTGCAACCGTCAGGCAAGCTGAGACTCTCACTAGACCTTCAGGTCGAGCTACCGGCGCACTGAGGGAGGCGCAGTCTGGAGCCGGGTTCCCCTGCGGCTACACTTGACGCATGTCCGCTCATCCGTGGCCAGACGTTCCCAGGGAGCACCGTTGGTCGATCGAGTTGATGGAGGAACTGCTGGAGCAGACTGAGCAGCCGCCGAGGGAGCTCTCGGCACGCGCTGAGGAGCTCCGTACTCAAGCGGCGCAGACCGACATCGAGGGCTACCGTGATGCGGCTCTCGCGCTGGCGGATCGCTACGAGCAGGCAGCTGCAGCCCGGCTCGCCTCGGCGTAGCTCTACAACTCCAGCATCGAGCGCAGCTGCGTGGCGATCTCTCGCTGCCGTTCATGCAAAGTCAAGACAGGAAGTTCGATGCGGTTGAGCTCACCCTCCAACTCCGCGAGGGTTCTCGCTGCGCCCTCTGGATCCAACACGCTTTGTTCGCTCCATTGGGCCGATAGCTGGCGGGCATTAGCCGACAAGCCCGACAACTCCACCGTCACCATCCGCGCCGACTCCTCAAGGAGGCGGCCCTGCTCCGGGTTGGCGCGGTCGGCCGCAATCAGCTTGCGATGCATCTCGAAGATCGCCTCGTGGGCGATCATCGCTGCACTGAGCAGAGAGTCGAGGCGTTTGATCGCTGGCGGGCGCTCGGGCATCGGGCCATCCTGCCGGACGGGGCGGCGGGTAGGCGCAGACAGTTGGCTACAGCTCGAAGATCGTCGTCAGCTTCGCGACGTCGTCGGGACGGGGCTTCGAGTGCAGGTAGCGCTCGGTCGTGGTCAGCTTGGAGTGGCCCATCATGTCCTTGACGGCGACGAGGTCGAACTTCTGGATCGCGAGGCTGCCGAAGCTGTGGCGCAGATCGTGGAAGCGGCGCACGCGCACTCCCGCCCTTTCCTGGGCGCAGATGAAGCGACTGCGAACGGCGGAGCGGTCGAGCGGCCCACCGTCCGGGCGGCAGAAGACGTAGTCGTTTCGGCCCGTGAAGCAGGAACGCTCGCGCAGTCTTGCCAGCTCCGACGCTGCTTGGTCGGCGAGAGGCACGGAACGAGGCCCGTCGTGACTTCGTGCTCGACTCCACTCCCGCCGACATCGAGCGGGAGACCGAGAGAATGCGGCGCTCGAGGTCGACGTCGGACCAGTGCAGGGCGAGCAGCTCCCCGAGGCGTAGGCCGGTGCAGCCGGCGACGACGTAGAAGGCTGCGTCCTGTTCGTTGATCCGTGACCACTCCCGCTCGGTCTCCTCGGAGAAGGCGGAGTGCTTGTAGCCGCCGTGTTCTCGGTGCAGGCCCGCTCGGGCGGCTTCCGCGATCGCTCGAATCTCCTCGGGCTCGAAGGCTCCACGGGGCGTGCGCCTTCTTCGGGCCGCTTGGCGATGCCCGCCACCGGGTTGTCGCGCAGGGCGAAGGTGTCCTTACGCCTCGCGTGCTCGAAGATCGAATGCAGAACCTGGCGGTGGATGTTCACCGTGCGGGCGCTGACCGCCTCGCGGTCCATCCTGGCCAGGAAGGCGCGAACGTCCTCGGTCGTTACTGCGCTCAGCTTGTGCCCCGCGAACGTGCGCATGATCCGCGCTCCTCGCTGCTTGGGACGATCTGCCTTTGGCCAGGCGAGCATGGTCCTGTGGCGGTCGAGGGTGGAGGGCTTGGCTCGCTTCTCGAACTCCAGGTGCTCCAACCAGACCTTAACCGCGTCCTCGAAGCGCGCCTCCCGCATCCCCGGAGCGATCTGCTGTTGCGCTTCGACCTCGGCGATCACCTTGCCCATCTTCACGTAGGCGCCGCGCTCGTCCAGGAAGCCCTCGCGCACGCGACCTCGCCGCCTCCTCCAGCTGCCTTCTCCGTCGGGCTCGAGCCAGGCCCGTCCCAGGCGGCGCTTGCGCTGCGCTCTCGTCGCGTCCCGCCACTTCACTTCGTAGAAGGGCTTGTCCTTGTAGGCGTGCACGCTCAGGGAGCCAATGGCTCGCCGGTCGCTTCCATCGTGGTCTCCAGTTCCTCGTTGCGTCGTCATGGGCCATGTCCAGCGACCCCGGCCTTTGCACCGGGCTTGGGTACCAACGCTGCCGAAACGAGGGCTATCGAGACCTATGTTCCCGCACTGAAACTGTGCCTAAATATGTCTATTTGCAGGCACAATGGCTTCCTGTCACGCCGGAGGTCGCGGGTTCGAGTCCCGTCGCTCCCGCTCGATGAAGTGCCTGCACTTCGGCTGCATTTTGGCTCTAGAGAGAGGCCTTTTTCTCGGCCTCTTGAACCGAAAAATCGCCCCCCGTGTGCCATTAATGCCCAATCATTCTCTCTGAGCAGTCCCTCCGAGCTTCGTTTGTGGCCCTGCTACCCGTGCACTTCGGGTTAGGCTGCCAACGTGGGCCACGGTGATCCGCAGGCGTTCTTCGAAACTGCGGCGACGCTGATTCCCCTCCTCCTCTTGGGCGGTGTCGTTGTAGACCGACTCCACGCGCCCAGGAAGGGCGAATGGAAGCGCTGGCATTGGGTGCCGTTGATCTACATCCCTTATCTGGGGATGCTCGTGGTCGTCGCTGAGGTCGTCGCTCTAGAAGCCATCATCACCGGCTCTACAGACACCCCGCATGCCATCGTTGTCTTGGCAGCGGTCACGCTCGGGATGCTTTCAGTGATCTTCGCTGTGACGGTCCCTTGGATTGTTTCCTATCGCCGGAATCACGGTGATTCAATTCCCTGGTGGCTGTCGCTGGGAATGGTTGTCCTGTTCGTTGGTATTTCCGGCTACGCTTGGGGCCCGACAATTGACACGATCAGGGCAGTATCGAACGATCAGATACTTGCCTTGCGCCAAACGGCAGACGAAGAATTTGTACTGCGACAGTTCAGCGCTGACCGCCAGTTCACCCTCAGTAAGTACAGGATCTCCAAATTGGAAACCGCCGTTGAACAGGCGGCCTCTGGCCGTGCTCGCCACCGTGCCGAAAGACAGTTGAAGCTCGAGAGGCGGTTTTTGCGGGAAAGTGTCGACCGGGTTCGCACATTGGCAGCGAAATACGAAAGAGGTGAATTCCCGGGGAGTCCTTAAGTGCACTTTTCATGTCAAATGCGCCCAGCGCTCACTTTCAGCTTCATGATCGGTCTCCGCATCGACTGATTGCTTGAGGCAGACTTCAGATGGTGTTTCTCCGAGACTATCCACCGCAACTATCGGTCCCGCTCAGTTGGCGAGAGATATACCTGCACGGTGCGTTTGGGCAGCGGGAGTTGATCTCCGAGAGTCCGCTGTCGCGCCAAGCCAAAGAGCGCTCGATTGACCTCGGAATCGGTCGCAAGCCCTTCGAAGAGCTAGACCAAGCTGGCGCTCTGCAGCCGATCGCATTCGCCGAGGGTGGTTACTGGCCCGGCTTCCAGCTGCCAGCTATCCCCGAAGCAGAGATGACCTTTCGCGAGGAGCGAGGTGCCGTGGATTGGGCGGAGAACTATTCTTGGGACGCTCACGGCTACCCCGAGGTATCGGCTATGTATTCGCCTTGGCAGGTGCTCTATCTCGACGACGTCGTCACCGCGGGGCGGATAACCATCTCGCTCGAGACGCTGTTGCTCTGCGGTGAGCGACGAGAGAAGGCCTTGGAGTCCGTTCGCGGCTTCTATGAGCGCGAGGAGGACAATTGGAAGGGCATCGACGAGGCTTGGCGCCCGCTTCTGAAGACACTCGTCACTCTGCAAAATCGCTACTGGCCACACGTCAGCGGCCGGGTCACCCTGCTGCCCGACCCTGCCAATGACTCGGATTGGATCGAGGCCGGCCGCGGCGCTGATCCAGTCCCGGCAGAGGACCTCCTTGCCTTGCTTGGCGCCAGCGCCGAGGAGCTCACCGCCGCTTACCACTATCTCGTATCGCGGGGGATCGACCGAGAGCCTGCGGATGGTCTGATCATGCTGCGCCGCGCCCGTCCCCGCCCCTTTCAGAGCCGCTGGCGGGGACATCCTCGCCGTGCCCAGGACAACTTCGACGCGGCGGAGCTTCTCCGTCTCTTCCTCGTCGATCTGCTCGGAACTGACGTCGACCCGCCAAGCGAGACGATCATGGATGGACGCCAAGGCGAACGCGCCTCTCTTTTTCAGCATGGCCCTGCCGCCGCTGTGGATCGCGAGAAGCTAAAGCAGGAGTTGGTGAACGCAGAGCTCTATCCCCACGGCGTTGAGGTCATAGTCGAGGGCCCGAGCGAGATGAGTTTGGTCGACACCCTCGTCGCTGGTTTGTTGGGGCCCCAGGCGGCAGAGGAGGTCAGCTACTTCGACCTGGAAGGTGTCGGTGCAGCGAAGCAGGTCATACCACTTGCCACGAGCCTTGGTGCGTATGCCATTCGCACGCTATTGCTCGTCGATCGCGAGGGTCGGATGGGCCCCTACGCGGAACGTGCCGTCGAGCTCGGCACGATGGAGGCCGACGATGTCTGTCTCGCCGAGAAGAGCCTCGAGGAGGACAATGCCAGCCCCGAGGAGCTGATTGCACTTGCCGCCCAGTTGGCAGCTGCGCCCCCTGAGGGCATCGAGGCCGTCGAGCTTGCGATCTCAGCGGAGCAGCTTCTCTCTGCACACCAGAGTCGGATCGACGGCGCCCACAAAGGCGAGCACCCAGCCCTTGCCGGAACCCTGGTCGAAGAGGCTGAGAATCACGATCCGCCGGTTCGTATTTGCAAGCCCGATCTCGCCGAGGCGCTCGCCCGGCAAATGGTTCGCGAGTTCGAGCAGGCATCGGGCGATGCGAAGGATCTAGAGCACCTCTATCGACGAAGGCCTGCTTTGGGCTTTGTCGTTAAGCGAGTCATCGGCGCGATCAATCGTCCGGTTCCGATGAGCTAGTCAACACGTGGGTCTGAACTAGTCCCTCGCATGCCCTCCTCTTCAGGTAGGGGGGCATGCTCGCTGGAGCCCTGGCTGAGGTCTCCATGTTGCGACGATGCCTCCATATACCGCCGCAGACAATCCGGCTCGCCAAACGGCGCCTGCGCAACTGGCAACCGCTCGCAATCCCGAGTTCCCGGCAATGTTTGAAGCGGCGGAGCGCCGACGCAAGCTCCTCGGTGCGCTGGCTGAGCGTCGCCGCGAGGGGGAGCATTCCCAGACGGCGGTTGCGGTGGCAATGCGCAGTTCGCAATCGAGCATCGCTCGACTTGAGACTTCCGCAACCGATGCTCGCCTCTCGACCCTGGATCGCTATGCGCACGCGCTCGGCTATCGCGTCGAGTACAGCCTCGTTCCCGAGGGCCAGGCCCCGGCCGTTTCACCGTCGCTCGCCCGTCCCAGCGCCTCCTAGCCGAGCGGCTGGGGGACTCACCGTTCGAGCAGCTCGCCCTCCTCGCTTATCAACCAACAATCGCAGGGTGACCCCAGCCGCCAAAAAGACACGATCCATCCTCATATCCGAGCTCGCCTTCCCTCAGTCGAACAAATTGACGTGCTCTGTTAGCTTGCAGGGTCAGCCTGAGACCCACGCCGCAGCACGCTGTAGTCCCCCGCGCCGCCCATGATTGCGATCGCTGCGATCAGGGCTAGGTAGGCGCCGATCTCGGGGTCGGCGTTTGCTGGGAAGTCGAAGAGGATGAGCCAGGCGAGGAGGAGCGTTGCCACTACTCCGAGCAGGTCGGTCGCTGCGTTCAGCGAGAGGTCGGGGCGGAAGAAGCTGTGGCGGCCGCCGGTGATCGCCGCCCCGATCGCGACTAGGCCGGCGATCAGGAAGAAGACGTCGGTCATCGTCGAGAACTCCCAGCCGGTTTGGCTGATGCCTTCGATGTCGGCCCAGGGGAGGAATAGGGAGACGATCAGCAGTACGCCTCCGGCGCCCGCGATCAGTTGACCGATGCCGGGTTTGCTCATGTTCATCGTCCTCCTCTGTTTGGCGGTGTGTGCGAGTCGGCGTTTCGACGGTCGCGGGCCATGCTCTCGAGCGTCTTTGCGGTCGCCGCATCGGCGGGGAAGAGCGACTCGATCGAGAGCTCGGAGGTCGTCACCTCGCCCGCGAAGCCGAAGGTGGCGACGGTGCCGACGAACGAGAGCTCGTCGCCGTCGGGAGTGCGCATCCGCAGCGGTGTGAGGATCTCCCTCGCGGCCGCCTCGGCCGCCGGGAGCTGCTCGTGCTCGGGCGCGGGGTAGTTCGCGACCAGCTCGAGCAGGGCGGCCAGGTCGTCATCCGCCGTAATCGCGACCTGGCGCTGGAGTCGCTCGAGAAAATACGCCCGCACCTCCCCGAGGTTGAGAACCAGGGGCGCCAGCCCGCGCGGATGAAGGCCCATCCGCAGCGCGTTGACCGGCGGCTCGAGCAGCTCCGGGTCGACCCACTCCCCGAACGCCATGAACGCCGGGTTGGCGGCGATGACGTTCCAGCCCCGGTCCATGGCCATCGCCGGGTAGGGCTCCTGCGCGGTGAGGACTCGGTCGAGCGCCTCCCGCACCGGCGCCAGCTCCGGCTCCCCGAGCGAGCGCTCGGGGAACGCCGGGGCGTAGCCGGCGGCGAGCAGGAGCTGGTTCCGCTCTCGGAACGGAACCTCGAGCTGCTCGGCTACCCGCAGCAGCACCTCGCGCCCCGGCTTCGAGCGGCCGGTCTCGACGAAGCTCAGGTGACGGGCGGAGGTTTCCGCGTCGAGTGCTAGCTCGAGCTGGGTGAGCCGCCGGCGCTCGCGCCACTCCCGCAGCAGCGGCCCGACATCGGCATCGGAGCTTGCAGTCGGCATCTGGCGGCGACTCTAGCCCGGTTGGGCTCTCCCGTCGATTACCCCGAGGTAATCGACAGATCTACCTTTCCAAAAGTTGCAGAAATAGAGCTATTTAAGAAACTCTAATGCTAGAATACGAGCTGGAAATGGGACCGAAAGAGCGCCAGCGGATCTTCGAGAACATTGTTCGGCTGCGACGTGCTGAGCAGCAGACCCGCAATCGCGATGTCGCTCTAGTTCGCGAAGATCTCGAAGCAGAGCTTGGGGGGACGGTCTCGCGAAGTTTCGCGGCCAATCTGCTGGGCGTCAGCCACACGGCGCTCAACAACTGGATTGCGACTGGGGACGTTCCGGTCGTCATCTCAGAGCGTGGCCGCAAGGAGGTTCCACTGCCGACCTTGCTCGACCTCTACGAACGGGTCGGCGAGGAGCGCAGCTCGGGCAGGCGCCGCCTTCACGTGCTGGAGCCAGTCATGGCCGAGGGCCGTCGCCGGGCCGAGCGGATGCGACCAGAGGTCGACGTAGACGAGTCGGGAGAGCGGCCCGACCCACACCGACGCCAGGAGCTACGCAGTCTCGCTTACCACCGAGCGCTGGCACCGCAGCTGAGCCGTCCGGCGGTTGACGAGGCGCAGCGCAAGCTTGTGCGATGGAGAAGCGACGGGAGAATCGATCCGCACTACGCCGAGGCTTGGGAATCTGTCTTCGCGATGCCGATGACCGAGATCCGCAAGGTCATCGGTGCCGACGATGCCCGCGGCCGGGATCTTCGGCAGAACTCACCTCTTGCCGGCCTGCTGAGCGAGCCAGAGCGTCGCAAGATCCTCGAGATGGTTTGACCGCGAAACGATGCGCCGCGAGGACTTCAATCATGTAATCGCCGCAGCCGCCCAGGTTGCGGAAGAGCGAGAGATCGTCGTGATCGGCAGCCAGGCCATCCTCGGAGCCGTCGACGAGCCCCCACCGAGCCTGCTCATTTCGATGGAGGCGGACGTCTATCCGCGAAACGATCCGGCGAAGGCAACCGCGATCGACGCCAACTTGGGCGACGGCTCCGCTTTTCACGGCACCTATGGCTATTACGCGCACGGGGTCGGGCCCGAGACCGCAAAGGCTCCGGTCGGCTGGCGGGACCGGCTCGTGAGAGTCGAGATCCCGCCGCGGGCCGGACAAAAGGACGGCGTCATCGCGCTTTGCCTGGAGACCCACGATCTCGTTCTGTCGAAGTGCGTAGCGGGCCGAGATCGCGATTGGAATTTCGCTCGGGACGCGCTGGAGGCCGGCCTCGTGGATATGGACGAGCTCCTACTGCGCATCGGCGACCTGCCGATCGAGCCGCCGGATCAGATGCACCTACGGCAGATGCTCGACGGGATCGCCAACAAGCTTGATCGCGCCTGACGCTCGCCGCCCCTACCCCAGCAACGGATGCACCAGCCCGTGCTCGGCGCAGATCGCCGGCAGGCTCTCCATGTCGAACTCGATCGCGAAGCGCTCGCCCAGGGAGACCGGGTCGAAGGTGCCGTCCTTCTGCGTGCGGTCGAACTCGCGGAAGAAGTGCTCGAAGCCGGCGGGGGAGATGATCTCGAGGATGCGGAGGGGGTCGTCGCCGGCGTTCCAGAAGGTGTGCCACTGGTCTCGGGGCTTGAAGGCCAGCTCGCCGGCCTCGGCGTAGATCACGTCGTCGCCCAGCAGGGCGCCCATGCGGCCCTCGAGGACGAAGCTGTACTCGTCGACGCCCAGGTGGCGATGGCGGGGAGCGCAGAGGGAGCGGGGCGGAACCGGGTGTTCGACCAGCGAGAAGCCGCCTCCCGATTCCTCTCCGAAGACGAGGAAGCGCGCGTCGCAGCCGCCCAGCTGGGCGACGGGGCCCTCGTCGGGGCCGACCTTGCAGGGGCCCTGGGAAGCGTCGAAGCGGCGGAGCGTCTCGGTGAACTGGGCTGCGGACATCGTGGAACCTCCATTTAGTTGAACAGTGATGTTCGCGAAAGTAGCATGCCGCCTCCGGTTCTGTCAAACTTCGTCGAACAAGAATGTCTAGTGAAAGAACCACAGCCACCAAGCGCCGGTACCGCAAGCGCCGCCGCGCCGAGCTCGAGGATGAGACGCGGCTTCGCATCACCGAGGCCGCGGTCGACCTGCACGGGTCCCTCGGGCCGGCGAAGACGACGATCAGCGCCGTCGCCGAGCGGGCCGGCGTGCAGCGCGCGACGGTCTACAGGCACTTCCCCGACGAAGAGGCCCTCTTCGGCGCCTGCTCCGCGCACTGGCTCGCCCAGCACCCGCTGCCCGACCTCGCCGACTGGGCCGCGATAGGCGATCCCGAAGAGCGCCTGCGGGTCGCGCTGGGCGCTCTCTACGCCTGGTACGAGTCCGGCGAGGAGATGTTGGAGAGGACCACGCGCGACGCCACCCTGGTGCCCGCGATGCGCGCTGCCGTGGGCCTCAGGCGCGCCTGGCTCGCCGAGGCCGCGGCGACGATCGTCCGCGCCCGCCCCGAGCGCGGCGCGCGCAGGCGCAGGGTCGAAGCGGCGATCGGCCACGCGGTCTCGTTCGCCACTTGGCGCTCCCTCGTTCGCGAGCAGAGCCTCTCAGGTGCCGATGCGGTCGACCTGATCTGCGGGCTGGTCACCCAAGCGGCCGGTACTCGCCGCCGCTGAACACCAGCGGGTCGCCCTCGCCGCTCTCCAGGTCCCGCACCTCGCCGGTGACGATCACGTGGTCGCCCGCGGCGATCACGTCGCGCAGGTCGCAGGCGATCCAGGCCAGGGCGTCGTCGATGGCCGGGATCCCGTCGCGCTCGCTCCACCCGACCCCGTCCCACTTGTCGGCCACCGGGGCCTTGGTGGCGAAGGTGCGGGCGATCGGCTCCTGGCCGGCGTGCAGGACGCTGACGCCGAAGTGGTTGGCCGCCTGGACGGCGAGCAGGGTGCGCGAGCCGCGGTCGAGGCAGGCGAGCATCAGCATCGGCTCTATGGAGAGCGAGCAGACGGCGTTGGCGGTCGCTCCGGCCGGCCCGTCGGGGCCGCTGGCGCTGACCACGGTGACGCCGGTCGGCAGCATCGCCATCGCGGCTCGGAAGCGGGCTGAATCGGGCGTCGGCATCGTGGAGGAACCGGATCGGGTCAAGACAATATGATGCGCGCCGCGTGCGCCCTGCACTGATCACAGCCACGGTCGTCCTCGCCGCCCTCGGGCTTTCCGCCTGCGGGTTCGGCGAAGAAGGCGTCTCGGTTGCCGAGAACGACCCCAACCACGGGGGGGCCGCCCTCTTCGCCACGCACTGCTCCGGCTGCCACACGCTGGGCGCCGCCGGCACCCAGGGAAGCGGCAATCGCGCCCTGCGCACGCAGGGTCCTAACCTCGACCAGCGAACCGAGACGTATGACGACGCTCTCTTCGCGATCCAGAACGGCGGCTTCTCCGGCGCGATCATGCCCGCCAACATCGTCGTCGGCGACGAGGCCGACGAAGTCGCCCGCTTCGTCGCCAAGTACGCGGGCGACGAAGCCGAAGAATCGCCCCGTCCCGGCGCCCAGCCGGCGCCCTAACGTCCCCGAGCCATGCTCGACCTGAAGCTGATCCGCTCCGATCCCGAGCGGGTCAAGGCGGCGCTCGCGCGCCGCGGAGCCGCCGAGCCGCTCGACGAACTGCTCGCCCTCGACGCCCGCCGCCGCGAGCTGCTGCCCCGGGTCGAGGGCGCCCAGGCCGAGCGCAAGACGCTCTCCAGGCAGATCGGCGAGGCCAAGCAACGCGGCGAGGACGCCGAGGAGCAGATGCGGGCCGTGGCGGTGCTGAAGGAGACGATCGAGTCCGGCAAGGCCGAGCTGGAGCAGGTCGAGGCCGACCTGCAGCGGCTCGCCGGCGCGCTGCCCAACCTGCCCGACCCCGACGCGCCCGAAGGGATGACCGAGGAGGACGCGGTCGTCCTGCGCGAGGAGGGCGAGCGGCCGAGCTTCGAGTTCGAGCCCCGCGACCACCTCGACATCGGCACCGAGCTCGGCCTGATCGACATGGAGGCGGGCGCCCGGCTCTCCGGCTCGCGCTTCGCCTACGTAAAGGGCGACCTGGTGATGCTGGAGCTGGCGCTGGTCCGCTTTGCCCTCGACCTGGTGCGCGGCGAGGGGCACGAGCCCGTCGTCCCGCCCGTCCTCGTCCGCGAAGAGGCGCTCTACGGCACCGGCTTCCTGCCCGGCGACCGCGACCAGATCTACGAGGTGCCCAAGGACGAGCTCTTCCTCGTCGGCACCTCCGAGGTCTCCCTCGCCGCCCTGCACGCCGACGAGATCCTCGAGGCCGGTCGCCTGCCGCTGCGCTACGCCGGCTTCTCGACCTGCTTCCGCCGCGAGGCCGGCGCCGCCGGCCGCGACACGCGCGGGATCTTCCGCGTCCACCAGTTCGACAAGGTCGAGATGTTCTCGTTTGTCGAGCCCTCGGAGTCCGCGGCCGAGCACGAGCGCCTGCTGGCGATCGAGGAGCGGATCCTCTCGGCGCTGGAGATCCCCTACCGCGTCGTCAACGTGGCAGCCGGCGACCTCGGCGCCCCGGCGGCGAAGAAGTACGACTGCGAGGCCTGGATCCCCAGCCAGGAGCGCTACCGCGAGCTGACCTCCTGCTCCAACACGACCGACTACCAGGCGCGCCGCCTCGGTTGTAGGTATCGGCCCGGCGACGGCGAATCACCGGAGGCGGTCCACACGCTGAACGGGACGGCGGTGGCCGTGGGACGGACGATGATCGCGCTGATCGAGAACCGGCAGGAGCGGGACGGCGGGTTCACGCTACCCACTATTTTGCATTCGTACGGGGCGCCTGAGAGGATCGGGCCTCGATGAATTTGAGTAGGGCAGGCTTCCAATGAGCAGCGGCGTGCGCGACGCCAAGCGCGTGGTTCTCTGCGACGACCACGAGATCGTGCGCGAGGCGATCAAGGCCCGGATGGCCAACTCGAGCACGGTCGAGATCGTCGGCGAGGCGAGCAACGGCCGCGATGTGGTCGATGTGGTCAAGGAACTCGAGCCCGACGTCCTCATCATCGACGTCGAGCTGCCCAAGCGCGACGGGATCGAGGCCACCAAGGAGGTGCTGAAGGCGCGCCCCCGCACCAAAGTCGTCGTCTTCACCGCCCACGCCCAGCCCGACCTCCTGGCTCTGGCGCTGCGGGCGGGAGCCTCGGGCTACGTGCTCAAGTCCGCACCGGCGGAGGACATCGCCCGCGCCGTCAAAGCGGTCACCGGTGGCGGCACCTTCCTCGGTGGCGACTTCGCCGGCGGCAAGCCGTCGGAGGTCGAGAAACTGCTCACGCTCTCGCCCCGCGAGCGCCAGATCCTCGAGCTCCTCGCCGAGGGCCTGCGGGTCAAAGAGATCGCCGAACGCCTGGCGCTCAGCCCCGCGACCGTGCACACCCACGTGCGCAACGCGATCGGCAAGCTCGAGGTGGATACGCGCACCGAGGCGGTGGCGCTCGCGGTGAAGTTCAGCTATCTGGGTGCTGGGGGGAAATCTTGAGCTCCAGCGCGCAGCCGTTGATGCAGTAGCGCTGCCCGCCGCGCTCGGGGGGGCCGTCGTCGAACACGTGTCCCAGGTGGGCGTCGCAGTGCCTGCAGACGACCTCGGTGCGGCGCATGAAGAGGCTGTTGTCCGGGCGCAGCTCGACGTGCTCGAGGTTGGCCGGCTCGGTGAAGCTGGGCCAGCCGGTGCCCGAGTCGAACTTGGTGTCCGAGGAGAAAAGCTCGGTGCCGCAGCACACGCAGTGGTACATCCCCTCGGCCTTCTCGTCTACGTAGGGCCCGGTGAAGGGGCGCTCGGTGTCGGCTTCGCGGGTCACCTTGTACTGCTCGGGGGTGAGGTGGTCGCGCCATTCCTGGTCGGTCTTTCTCGTTTTTCCCATAGGGAGAGGGTAGAGGGGTGGTGGGGCGCCTCTCGTCCGGACAAACGCCGGCCTGATGAGGCCGGCGTTTTGAGTATCCGCCCGTCCGAGAGGCGCCCCACCACCCCTTACGATGCGCCGCGATGAACGAGAGCTTCTATGAGCGGAGCGGTGAGGGCAGCTTCGTTGCCACTGAGCTGACTCGGGGTCCCTGGGATCACGGGGCGCAGCATGCGGGGCCGCCATCGGCGCTGCTCGGGCGTGAGATCGAGGAGCTTGTGGGATCCGAGGAGTTTCAGGTTGGGCGGATCGTGTTGGAGATCCTTAGACCCGTGCCGATCGGGGTGGTGCGGGTCGAGTCCCGGGTGCTGCGGCCGGGGAAGAGGGTGCAGCTGGTCGAGGCTTCGCTGTCGAATGACGACGGGGAGCTGGTGCGGGCTACGGCTTGGCTTTTGCGGACGACCGAGGTCGAGATGCCGGAGGAGGCGATCCGGCTCGACGATCCGCCGCCCGGGCCCGAGCGGGGCCAGACCCCCGAGTTCTTCGCCACCGGCCAGAGCGTCGGCTACCACACGGCGATGGAGTGGAAGGCCGTCGCCGGGGCCTTCCTGGAGCCGGGGCCGGCGACGGTCTGGATGCGGATGCGGCACCCGCTCGTGGCCGGCGAGGAGCCGGCTCCCCTGCAGCGGGCGCTGATCGCGGCCGACGTCGGCAACGGGATCAGCGCCGTGCTCGACTGGCGCTCCTACGTCTTCATCAACGTCGACCTCACCGTCCACTTCGAGCGCATGCCAGAGGGGGAGTGGGTCTGCGTCGACGCCGTCACCCGTCCCCAGCCCAGCGGCATCGGCACCGCCGAGTCCGAGCTCTCCGACCAGCGCGGCCGCATCGGCCGTGCCGCCCAGTCGCTCCTCATCGCCCAGCGCTGAGCGCAGGTGCAACGTTTTTTGGTCGTAGGGGGACCGTAACGCGTTGCACCTCTTGCCGACCGGGGTGCTCAGCGGGTCGCCAGTAGGGAGCGGCCGCGGGGGGCGATCACGAAGGCGATCGTCGCGGCCGCAACCAGGGCGATCGCGGCCGAGACGAGGAAGGCTCCCTCGTAGCTGACGACCGCGGCAATCAGACCGGCGAGGGGCGCGCCGAGGCCGATCCCGGCGTCGAAGAAGGCGGTGAAGGTGCCGAGCGCCGCGCCGCGCCTGGTCTCGGAGACGCGGCTGACCACGATCAGCGACAGCGAGGGGTAGAGGAGCGAGAAGGCCGCCCCCATCGCCAGGGCCCCCGCCAGTGCGACCGGGAGGCTTTGGGCAAACCCCAGCGTGGCCAGGCCGACGGCCTCGACCGAGGCGGCGACGATGGCGACCCGGGCGGCCCCGACCCGGTCGGGCAGGTCGCCGCCGACCAGCCGCGTCAGCACGACCATCGTCGCGAAGGCGCCGAAGACGGTGGCGCCGTGCCCGACGCCCCGTGCGTCGAGGTGAAGGACGACGAAGGCGGCGATGGTCGCGTAGCCGATCGAGGCGAGGGCGAGGGCGATCCCGGGGCGGATCGCCTCGCGCTCGATCAGCGAGTGGTGCTCCTCCTCGGGATGTGGAGCGGGGTGGAACGGATCGGGCAGGCGGGTGGCGATAACCGCTCCGAACAGCGGCACCGCTCCCGCGAAGAGCCAGACCACGGTGTAGCTGGAGGCGTTGAGGAGCAGCTCGCCGACCAGCGGCCCGATGCTGAGCCCCGCCCAGACCGAGAGGCCGTAGAGGCCGATCAACCGCCCCCGCCGGGGGAGGGGCGCCAGATCCACCACCCAGGCCGAGCTTGCGGTGAACACCGCGCCCTCGCCGGCGCCGAGCACGAGTCGGGCCGCGATCAGGCCGGGCACGCCAAGCGGCAGCAGGTACATGAAGCCGCCGAGCGCTACCAGGATCGAGCCGAGCAGGACGGTGGGCTTGCGGCCGCGGTGGTCGGCCAGCCGGCCGGCGACGGGCCGCAACAGCAGGCCCGTGATCGCGTAGGAGCCGACCACGATCCCGACCGCGATGTTGCCCCCGTCGAGCGGGCCGTGGACGTAGCGGGGCAGCACGGGCAGGACGGCGCCGACCGCGAACAGCCCGCAGAAGGTGACGGCGAAGACGCCGGCGAAGGCGACCCCGGGGCGGGGCACGAGTGGCCGCGATTCTTCGGCTGTGACGCTCACCGCAGCAGCCCCGGGAGGTCGTCGACGACGTGGTCGGGAGGCGGATCGGCCGCTTCAGCCTGCTCGCGCGAGCTCGCGCCGGTGAGGACCAGGATCGTCGCCAGCCCGGCGCGCCGGCCGCCGTCGATGTCGGAGGCGATCCGGTCGCCGACCATCGCCACCCGCTCGGCGCCGCCGATCAACGCCCGCGCCTGCTCGAAGAGGTGGCGCTCGGGCTTGCCGCCGATCTCGGCGTGGGCTCCCGAGGCCGTCTCCACCGCCGCCAGCACCGCGCCGGTGCCGGGCCAGGGGCCGCCGGGCATCGGCAGGGTGGGGTCGCGGCTGGTCGCGAACAGGGCGGCGCCGTGCTGCAGCGCCAGCGTCGCGGTCAGCAGCTCCTCGTAGTCGAACTCGCGGTGGCCGGAGACGAGCACGGCACCCGCTCCGCGACCCGCCTCGCCGTCGAGCAGCTCCAAACCGGCCTCGGCTGCGGCCTCCTTGAGCCCGGGGGCGCCGATCACGAAGGCCCCCGCGCCGGTCCCCACTCGTTTCGCCGCCAGCCGCGCCGTCGTAACTCCGGCGGTGACGACGCGATCGTCCCCCACCGGGATGCCCGCCCCCCGCAGACGCTCGGCGTAGGTGGCGGGCGGCCGCCCCGGGTTGTTGGTGACGAAGACGACCTCCTTGCCTGCCTCGGTCAGCGCCCGCAGGGCCTCCGCCGCGCCGGGCACCGGCTCGCGACCGACCCAGACGACCCCGTCGAGGTCGACCAGGAACCCGTCGAAGTCGTCTGCCAGCGTCACGCGGAGCAGGCTATCTGGGGTGTGTTGAGAATCGATTTGCTCGCCAAGCGCGCCGCCTTCCCGCCCTCCCGTCTCGATACGGTGCCCGCCATGGAGAACTCGAACGGCCAAGTGGTGCAGGCCAGCGGCGTATCGCGCCGCTTCGGCGAGGGCGCTGCGGCGGTCGACGCACTGGTCGACGTGACGACGGCGTTCGACCGCGGCCGCTTCACCGCGATCATGGGTCCTTCGGGCTCTGGAAAGTCGACCCTGATGCACATCCTCGCCGGGCTCGACAAGCCGACCGCCGGCACCGTCGTTCTCGACGGGCAGGAGATCACCAGCCTCGACGACACCGAGCTGACCAAGCTGCGCCGCGACAAGCTCGGCTTCGTCTTCCAGTTCTTCAACCTGCTGCCGGTCCTCACCGCCGAGGAGAACCTGGTGCTGCCGCTCTCGATCGCCGGGCGCAAGCCCGACCAGGCCTGGCTCGACCAGCTGGTCGACACCGTCGGCCTCGGCGACCGCCGCACCCACCGGCCCTCCGAGCTCTCCGGCGGCCAGCAGCAGCGCGTCGCCGTCGCCCGCGCCCTCGTCTCCAAGCCGGCGGTGGTCTTCGCCGACGAGCCGACCGGCAACCTCGACTCGAAGGCGAGCTCCGACGTCCTGCGCCTGCTCCGCCACGCGGTCGACGACTTCGGCCAGACGGTGATCATGGTCACCCACGATCCCGCCGCCGCCGCGCACGCCGACCGCCTGATCACCCTCCGCGACGGCCGCATCGTCCACGACGGCGCGCCCGGCTCCGCGGACGAGGTGATCGAGCTGATGAAGCAGATCGATTAGCCCCGTGACGGGCCTCGCCCTCAAGAGCCTCTGGGCCCGCAAGGTCCGCGCCCTGACCACGATGCTGGCGGTGGTGATCGGCGTCGCCTTCGTCGCCGGCACCTACATCCTCACCGACACGACCTTCGCCGCCTTCGACGAAATCTTCGAAGACTCGCTGGCGAAGACCGACGTCGTCATCTCGGCCAAGGACGAGGTGCGACAGGAATCCGGCGAGGTGCCCAGCTTCAGTGCCGACCTGCTGCCCAAGGTGGAGCAGGTGCAGGGCGTGAGCGTGGCCGCCGGCCAGATCTTCACCCCGGGCGGCTTCTTCGACGCCGAGAACGAGCAGATCGGGTCCAAATTCGCCCCCAAGTTCATCACCTCGATCCTGCCCGAGCCACTCGAAACGCAGACCTATACCGAGGGACGGCTGCCGCGAGACGCCTCCGAGGCCGCCCTCGACCAGGACGCCGCCGAAGAGGCGGGCCTGGGGCTCGGCGACACTCTCAAGCTCGCCTCGGTCGAGCGGGTGGCGGCTTACCGCATCGTCGGCCTGACCAGGCTCGGCGACGCGTCGTGGGGCGGCGCCAGCATCGCCGGCCTCGTCCTGCCCGAGGCGCAGCGGATCACCGGCAAGCGCGGCGAGTTCGACCAGATCGCGATCGCCGCCGAGGAGGGGGTCTCCGAAGCGACCCTGAAGCAGCGCGTCGAGCGCGTCGTACCGCCCTCGGTCCTGGTAGAGACGGCCAAGCAGAACGCGGAACGCAACTCCGACCAGATCCGCGAAGACATCGGGTTCCTGCGCATCGCGCTGCTCGTCTTCGCCTTCGTCGCCCTCTTCGTCGGCGCCTTCTTGATCTTCAACACCTTCTCGATCACGGTCGCGCAGCGGATCAGGGAGTTCGGCATGCTGCGCACGCTCGGCGCCAGCCGCCGCCAGATCCTCAGCTCGGTCGTGATCGAGGCGCTGGCGATCGGCCTGCTGGGCGCCCTTGTCGGCCTCCTCGCCGGCTACGGGATAGCGGTCGGGCTCAACGCGCTCTTCGTCGTGATCGGGATCGACCTGCCGACCACGGCGCTGGTGACCAAGGACAGGACGATCGTCGTCTCCCTGCTGATCGGCATCGGCGTCACCCTCGTCTCCTCCTTCATCCCGGCGCTGCGCTCCACCCGCGTGCCGCCGATCGCCGCCCTGCTGGCGATCGAGCTGCCCCACAGCCGCCGGCGCGGCTTGGTGACCGCCGTCGTCGCGGTGCTGCTCGGCGTCGCCGGCCTGGCGATGCTGCTCGGCGGGCTCTTCGGCGGCGCCGACGGGGGGGCGGCGGCCGGCCTGATGGGGGGCGGGGCGGTGGTCGTGATCCTCGGCGTCTCGCTGTTCAGCCCGCGGCTGGTCAGGCCGCTTGCCTCGATCACCGGCAAGCCGCTGGAAATCGCGCGCCGCCTGACCGGGAGGCTGGCCCGCGAGAACACCCAGCGCAACCCGGCACGCACCGCCGTCACCGCCGCGGCACTGATGATCGGCCTCGCCGTGGTCGTCTTCGTCACCGTCTTCGCCGCCGGGATCAAGAGCTCTATCGCGACCGCGGTCGACGAGAGCTTCCAGGGCGAGCTGGTGATCCAGAACAGCGACGGCTTCTCGCCGATCTCGCCGCGCACGGCGCCCGCGGCCGCGCAGGTTTCCGGGGTCGAGCTGGTCTCCTCCCTTCGCGCGGCCCAGGCGAAGCTCCTCGGCGGCGGGGGTGGCAAGCCGCGCGTCTCCTCTCTCTCCCGCAATGCCGACGCCGTCCTCAACATCGACTGGACCGAGGGGGGGCCGGAGACCCTGCGCCGCCTGACAGACGGGCAGGTGATCCTCAACAAGTCCTTCGCCGACGGCAACGACCTCGAGCTCGGCGACAGGGTTCGTTTCTTCACCCAGATCGGCGCCAAGCCCGAGCTCGAGGTGGTCGGCGAGTTCGAAGACAAGGCTGGCCTGCTCGGCAACGCGATCGTCACCCAGGGCCTGATGGCGCGCCAGTTCGACCAGCGCGACGACCTGATCGACTTCGTCAAGCTGGCGCCCGCGGCCGACGCCGCAAAGGTCCAGGCGAGCCTTGCGGCGCTGATGAAGCGCGATTTCCCGGTGGCCGAGGTGCGCAACCAGCAGGAGCTGAAGGAAAACCAGGAAGAACAGATCAACCAGCTGCTCGGCCTGATCTACGCCCTGCTTGGCCTGGCCGTGATCGTCTCGCTGTTCGGCATCGCCAACACGCTGGCGCTCTCGATCCACGAGCGGAGGCGGGAGCTGGGGATGCTGCGGGCGATCGGCATGTCGCGCCGCCAGGTGCGGACGATGATCCGCTACGAGGCCGTGATCACGGCCCTGATCGGCGCCCTGCTCGGCATGGTGCTGGGCGTGATCTTCGCCGCCCTGATCGCCCAGCCGCTGAAGGACGAAGGGTTCGCACTCGCCTACCCGGTGGGCACGCTGGTCGCGCTGCTCGTCTTCGCGGCGATTGCGGGCGTCCTCGCGGCGATCGCCCCGGCCCGGCGCGCCTCGCGCCTCGATGTGCTCGACTCCCTCCAGTACGAGTAGCTAGCCCCGTCGCAGTAGGCGCTTGACGGCGGCCATCAGCTCCTCGGTCCGCTCCTCCTGCTCGCTGCCGTTCGCACCCGCGACGCAGTGCGTGGCGTGGTCGGAGAGCAGCTCGAGCGCGACCTTGTCGAGAGCGGCCTGGATCGCCGTCACCTGGGTGACGACGTCGATGCAGTAGCGGTTCTCCTCGACCATGCGCTCGACGCCGCGCACCTGGCCCTCGATCCGGCGCAGCCGCTTCAGCACCGCGTCGCGGTCCTCGGTGTAGCCGTGGGTGACCGTCTCAGCCGTCATGAGAGGGCCTCGGCGAGCAGCACGACCGTGCCGAAGGCACCCATCGCCGCCGCCACGTAGGCGACGACCCGGACCGGCGGCCCACCGTGGATGCCGGTCTCGTGGACGACGGCGTGGCCTTTGCCGCGGGCGATCAGCCAGCGGTTGACCGGTACCGCGAAGGCGCCGGCGACGACGAGGGAGAAGGAGAGGCTGCCCCAGAAGAGCACGCTGTCGAGGCCGGACTCCATCGCGCCGGGGACGAGGACCATGATCGCGTTGTCGACGATCTCCATCGTCGCGATGCTGAGCGTGTCGGAGGCGAGCGCGATCGGGATCACCGCCGAGAGCGCCAGGCCGGCGCGCAGCAGTGGGATGCTGGTCAGCGTGTAGCCGAAGAGGAAGGCGAGGGCGACGGCGAGGGCGACAGTGCCGAGGTTGGAGAAGCCGATCGCCATGCCGATCGCCATGCCGGCGACCTCTCCGATCGCGCATCCCGTCAGGCAGTGGAGAGTCGCGCTGACCGCGACGGCGGTTAGGGCCGCCCCCTCCGTCGGCATCTCATGGTGGTGGTGGGCATGGTCATGGGAATGCGCATGAGCGTCCATGCCGCCCAGTATATATACCCCCAGGGGGTATCCTGGAGTTCCGGTGCGACTTATGTGGTCATAGATGGCATAAGTCGCACCGGAAGCATCAGACGAGCCGGATCAGCAGAGGCCCATGCGGAGCGCGCCAATGACTTCGAGCATCGCCGTACGGGCGCTGGGGCAGATCGCGGTCAGGTTGGCGAAGCCGTGGATCAGGCCCGGGTGACGCTGCAGCGCCACCTTCACGCCCGCCTCGCGCATCCGCGACGCGTATACCTCGCCCTCGTCGCGCAGCGGGTCGAACCCGGCGGTGGCGACGTAGGCCGGAGGCAAGTCGGAGACGTCGGGTGCCCGCATCATCGAGATTCGCGGGTCGCTTTCGTCGCAGCCGTCGGGGATGTAGTGGCCCTCGAACCAGTCCATGTCGTTGCGGGTGAGCAGGAAGCCCTCGGCGAAGGTCTCGCGCGAGGCCTGACCGCCGACCGCATCGGTGACGGGGTAGAGGAGCAACTGCATCGCCGGTTGGGGCCCGTTGCCGCGCGTCTGCAGGCAGACCGCCGCCGCGAGGTTGCCCCCGGCGCTGTCGCCGCCGACCGCGATCCGCGCCGGGTCGGCGCCGAGCTCGCCCGCGTGCTCCGCGGCCCAGCCGAAGGCCGCGACTGCGTCCTCGACCGGGGCGGGGAACGGGTGCTCGGGGGCGAGACGGTAGTCGATCGAGAGCACCCGGCAGCCGCTGTGCTCGGCGAGGAAGCGACAGAGCCCGTCGTGCGTCTCCAGGTCGCCGATCACCCAGCCGCCGCCGTGGTAGTAGACGAGCAGCGGCTGCGGCGACCGCGGTGCGCCGAGTGCGACGTAGAGGCGAGCGGGTATCTGGCCGGCCGGTCCCGGGATCGCCAGGTTCTCGACCCGGGCCATCGGCAGTGGCGGCCCGCTGACGACCGGGACTCCGGCCAGGTTCTCCGCTCGCGCCTGCTCGACCGTCCGCCCCTCGACCAGCGAGAACTCCCCTTCGAGGGCCGCCAGTCGCAGCAGCATCTGGATGTCGGGCGCCAGCTCCTGCCCGTCGAGCCTCGGTGGTTGGCCGAGGATCCGGCGCAGCGTGCGCGGCCGTAGGCCGCAGGCGCGGCGGGCGACCCAGTGCTGCACGCGGGGGGGAGGCTGTGGGGGTGCCACGGCGCCCGCAGGCTATGCGATGGACGGTCGCCTGGGAGTCACCTTTCGGTATCGAGCGGGCGGGTGGATCGACCGGTACCGGATACGAGACGCATCTCACACGACCGGGCGGCCTTGCCACTAGCCTTTGGTGAAGGCGCGATGGAGGCAGCGACCACACCCGCTCCGGGGCCGGCGATCCGGGTTCCCGAGCGACGGCTGCCACCGGGGCCGCCGCTGCCGAAGCCGATCCAGACGGCGATCTGGTCGCGCCAGGCGAGGCGGGTGCTCTACGGCTGCCAGGACCGCTACGGCGACATGTTCACGATCCGCATCGCCTACGAAGGGACGTGGGTGATCCTCGCCGACCCGGAGGCGATCAAGCAGGTCTTCACCGGCGACCCCAAGGTCTTCCACGCCGGCGAGGGCAACGAAATCCTCGCCACGGTGCTGGGCCGGAACTCGCTTCTCGTCCTCGACGAGAAGCCGCACATGAGCCAGCGCAAGCTGCTGTTGCCTCCCTTCCACGGGGAGAGGATGCAGGGCTACGAGCAGGCGATGACCGAGATCGCCGAGCAGGAGATCGAGAGCTGGCCGCGCGGTGAGCCCTACGCGCTGCGGCCGCGGATGCAGGCGCTGACGCTCGAGATCATCCTCAACACGGTCTTCGGGGTGCGGGAGGGCGAGAGGCTGGCCGAGCTGCGCGAGGCCCTGCGCGAGTTCCTCGACCTGACGACCAATCCCGCGGCCCTCCTTCCCCTGTTGCTGATCGGACCCGAGCGGGTGCGCGGGTTTGGCCCCTTCCGCCGCCGCATCGACCGGGTCGACGGGCTGATCTACCGGGAGATAGCCGAGCGCCGCCGCGCCGAGGACCTGGAGGAGCGAGACGACGTTCTCTCGCTGCTCGTCGGCGCACGCCATGAGGACGGCAGCCCGATGAGCGACGAGGAGATGCGCGACGAGCTGCTCACGCTTCTGGTCGCCGGCCACGAGACGACGGCGACCTCGCTCTCCTGGGCGGTGGAGCGGCTCTCCCGCCACCCCGAGAAGCTCGACCGCCTTCGCAGCGACGTCGAGGATGGCCACGACGCGTACCTGACCGCGACGATCCAGGAGACGCTGCGCCTGCGCCCGGTCATCTCCCTGGTCCTGCGCAAGCTCACCGAGCCGGTCGAGATCGGCGGCTACGAGCTCCCGGCCGGCGTCTCGGTCGCCCCCTGCGTCTACCTCGTTCACCGCAACCCCGAGGTCTACCCCGAGCCCCAGCGCTTCCTCCCCGAGCGCTTCCTCGACAACCCGCCCGGCACCTACACCTGGATCCCCTTCGGCGGCGGCGTCCGCCGCTGTCTCGGTGCCTCCTTCGCCCAGTTCGAGATGGCCGTCGTTCTCCGCGAGCTGGTCAAGCGCCACCAGATCCGCCCGGCCAACCCGAAGTCAGAGCGGATCTTCCGTCGCGCGATCACCGAGACCCCGCGTCACAACGCCGAGGTCATCCTCAGCTAGAACGCCCTGAGGGCGTAGGACCAAGCGGGGGAGTGCACGCGGCGGAGCGACAGTGCTCTGCACGGCGCGCAGCCGCGGGTGCTTCCCCGCGCAGTGTGTCCTACGCCCTCAGCCGCAGCCGGTGTTGTTGCCGCACGACGAGCACGTGTAGCAGGACCCGGTCCGCTGCATCATCCCTCCGCACTGCTCGCAGGCGGGGCCGAGGTCGAGGCCGGACATCTTGGCGGGGACCACAGGTGGGGTTTCGGTGAAGGCTGCCGCGGCCGGCACGGGCTTGGAGTGGCCGTTGCCTCCGTTCCCGCCGTTGGCCGGGCCGGCGGTGCCGCCGCTGGTGTCGATCCCGAGGCCGAGCTGGGTCGTCTCGGCATCCCGTTTGGCCCGCACCTCGGGGGTGAGGATGCCGAGGTCCTCGAGCGTGTCGGTGTCGTCGATGAAGCGGCTGCCGAGCCAGCGCATGATGTAGTCGGGCATCGACTTGGCGAAGGGGATCTCCGGGTTGCCGGTGATTCCCTCCGGCTCGAAGCGCATGTAGCTGAACTTGCGCACGAAGTCTTCGAGCGGCACGCCGTACTGCAGGCCCAGCGAGATCGCCGTGGCGAAGGCATTGAGCAGCCCGCGCATCGTCGAGCCCTCCTTGCCGATGTCGGTGAGGAAGATCTCGCCGACGGTGCCATCGTCGTACTTGCCGGCGGTGATGTAGCCCTCGTGGCCGGCGATTGAGAACTTGTGGGTGATCGACTCGCGCTCGCGCGGCATCCGCTTGCGCTCCGGCGGCAGCACGACGACCTCCTCCGCTCCCTTTTCCTCCTGGGCGTCGGTGCGCAGCGCCTGCGCGGTCTTGGAGCCGTCGCGGTAGATCGCCAGCGCCTTGAGGCCGCCCTTCCAGCCGCGCGTGTAGGCGTCGGCGATGTCCTCGATCGTGGCGCTCTGCGGCAGGTTCACCGTCTTGGAGATCGCGCCGGAGATGAAGGGCTGCGTCGCCGCCATCATGTCGATGTGGCCGGTGTGGGAGATCGCCCGCTCTCCCACCGCGACGTCGAAGACCGGCAGGTGCTCGTCCTTGAGGCCGGGCGCGCCGATGATCGTCGCGTTCTCGGCGATGTGGGCGTCGATCTGCTCGACCTGCGGCTCGGCGTAGCCGAGCGTGCGCAGCGCCAGCGGCACCGATTTGTTGACGATCGTCATCTGCCCGCCGCCGACCAGCTCCTTGAACTTGACCAGCGAGAAGTCGGGCTCGATCCCGGTCGTGTCGCAATCCATCAGGAAGCTGATCGTGCCGGTCGGCGCCAGCACCGTCGCCTGCGCGTTGCGGTAGCCGTGCTCCTCGCCGAGCTCGACCGCTTCGTCCCAGGACCGCTGCGCCGCCTCGAGCAGCTCGCCCTTGATCCCGGTCGAGTCGATGTCGTAGGAGGCGTCGCGGTGCATCCGCATCACGCCGTTGTGCGGCTCGCGATTGCGCTCGTACTCCTCGTAGGGCCCGGTCGCCCCGGCGGCGATCAGCGCCGACTGGCGGTAGGCGCGGCCCGTCATCAACGCCGTGATCGCGGCGGCGACGTTGCGGCCCTCCTCGGAGTCGTAGGGCAGCCCGTCGGACATCAGCAGCGCGCCGAGGTTGGCGTAGCCGAGCCCGAGCTGGCGGAACTTGTTCGCGTTCTCGGAGATCTCCTCGGTCGGGTAGCTGGAGAAGCCGACGACGATCTCCTGGGCGAGGAAGACGATGTCGACCGCGTGCTCGAACTCCTCGGCGTCGAAGCTGCCGTCAGGGCGGCGGAATTTCATCAGGTTGAGCGAGGCCAGGTTGCAGGCCGAGTCGTCGACGTGCATGTACTCGCTGCACGGGTTGGAAGCGTTGATCCGACCCGACTCCGGGCAGGTGTGCCAGCGGTTGATGATCGTGTCGTACTGGACGCCCGGATCGGCGCAGCGCCAGGCCGCGTCGGCGATCTGGTTCATCAGCTCGCGTGCGTCGAGCGTCTTCACCGTCGCGCCGTCGGTGCGCGCGGTCAGGTGCCAGTCCTCGCCGGCCTCCACCGCCTCCATGAAGTCGTCGCTGACCCGCACCGAGTTGTTGGCGTTCTGGTACTGGATCGAGGTGAAGCCCTCGCCGTCGATCGACATGTCGAAGCCGGCGTCGCGCAGCGCCTCGGCCTTCTTCTCCTCGTCGGCCTTGCACCAGATGAAGTGCTCGATGTCCGGATGGTCGACGTCGAGCACGACCATCTTGGCCGCCCGTCGCGTCTTGCCGCCGGACTTGATCGTGCCCGCCCAGGAGTCGGCGCCGCGCATGAAGCTGACCGGGCCGCTCGCGGTGCCGCCCTTGGCCAGCTGCTCCATCGAGCCGCGGATGTTGGAGAGGTTGATCCCCGAGCCGGAGCCACCGCGGAAGATCTTGCCCTCCTTGGTGTTCCAGGCGAGGATCGAGTCCATGTTGTCTTCGACGCTGAGGATGAAGCAGGCCGAGCACTGCGGGCGCTCCTCGAAGCCGACGTTGAACCAGACCGGCGAGTTGAAGGCCGCCTTCTGGTTGAGCAGGATCGAGGTCAGCTCGGCCTCGAAGGCGTCGGCGTCCTCGTCGGAGGCGAAGTAGCCGCCCTCGCGTCCCCACTCGGAGATCGTCCCCGCGACGCGGCCGATCATCTGTTTCACCGAGGACTCGCGCTCCTCGCTGCCGAGCTGCCCGCGGAAGTACTTCTGGGCGACGATGTTGGTCGCGTTCTGCGACCAGCTCCTGGGGAACTCGACCCCGCGCTGCTCGAAGGCCGGGCTCTCGGGGTTGCCGATCACGGCATCGCGCGTCTCCCACTCGATCTCGTCGAAGGGATGGGTCCCGGCGGTCGAAAATCTGCGCTCGACCGAGAGGCCCTGCAGACCGGACTGGGCGGTGCTGGTGGCGGTCTTGGACATCGAACTTCTCCTCTCGCGGCGGCTTTTAGGGGGAGCTGCCCAGGATCGTTGTCGAGTCGGACGTACTTTGTTGCGTGCGACCCCGCAATTGCCGCAAACTTCGCTCCATCTCCCTCTATGGTGACAAGACGATGAAGCGGGCAAAGGCAGTCGAGAAGGCCGAATCTGCAAAGGAAGTTGCGGCAGAGGCGATAGCCGCCGTCAAGCCGAGGCTGCGCGGCGTCTCCCACGAGTGGGCCTTCTTCGTCTCACTCTTCCTCGGCGCCGGGTTGATCGTCGCCGCCGAGACGCCGGAGGCGACCTTCGCCGTCGCGATCTACGCGGTCAGCCTCTCCGCCCTGCTCGGCACCAGCGCCCTCTACCACCGGGTCAACTGGAAGCGACCCGACGTGCGCCGCTGGATGCGCCGGCTGGATCACTCGATGATCTTCTTCCTCATCGCTGGGACCTACACACCGTTCGCCCTGCTTGCCCTCGATGGTCCGCTCGCCGACGCGATCCTGGTCGTCGTCTGGATCGGGGCGATCGCCGGCGCGGTGGTCGAGATGGTCTGGATCGACCACCCCAAATGGGTCGCCGCCGTGATCTACATGTCGCTCGGCTGGGTCGCCGCGGTCGCCTTCCCCGGGCTGTGGAGCGAGATGGGAGAGACGGGCACACTCCTGGTAGCCGTCGGCGGGCTCCTCTACACGGCCGGCGCCGTCGTCTACGCGACCCAGCGCCCCGACCCCAACCCGCGCGTCTTCGGCTACCACGAGGTCTTCCACCTCCTCGTCATCGCAGCAGCGGCAGCCCACTTCGCCGCCGTGGCTTTTTTCGCTCTCCCGGCCGCCTGAACACCGCTTCCGGTGCGCTTTATCCCCTCATAACGGGGTAAAGGCGCACCGGAACGATTCAGGCCAGCGTTGCCGCTGCCCGCTCTTTGGCGGCCTCGATCAGGGCCAGCAGCTCGGTCTCGCGGTCCTCGCGGATCAGCGTCACCGGGTCGGGGTCGCCGTTGACGATCCCCTCGAAGAACTCCTTACGGTCCTGGTAGGTCGGCAGCGTCCCCTTGGCCCAGCCGCGGGCGTCGTTGAGGACCACGGCCAGTCGCGCGTACTCCTCGCCGAACAGCTCGGAGATCTCGCGCTTCATCCGCTTCGCCAGCGCCGGAGAGGCGCCGGCGGTGGAGATCGCGATCGCCAGCGGGCCGGTGCGCACGATCGCCGGCAGGATGAAGTTGCACAGCGGCGGCACGTCGACGACGTTGACCAGCATCGCCCGTTTCTCGGCGTCGTCGAAGACGCCGATGTTGACCTCGGTGTCGTCGGTCGCGGCGATGACCATGAAGACGCCCTCGAGGTCGGCGGCGCCCGCGTAGGCCCGCTTCTCCCACTCGATCGACCCCTCCGCTGCGAGGCTCTCCAGCTCGGGGTGGGCGACCGGCGCGATCAGGGTCACGCCGGCGTCGCAGGCGAGCAGCCCCTCGACCTTCTCCAACCCGATGTCGCCGCCGCCGACGACCAGGCAGCGCCGCCCCTTCAGCTTCAGGCAGGCGATGTAGAAGGGCGTCTCGAGCATGTCGCGCACGCACGACTGGTCGCAGATCCCCTTACGCAGTTGGCAGACGCACTCCTTGCCGGCATAGGCCTGGGCGGGCATGCCCAAAGCCTAGTGATCGACGAAAACTGCCCAGGTGCAACGTTTTACGGCTCCCCCAGCGCCACAAAACGTTGCACCTGGTGGGTGTGCGGCGTCAGATGGAGTCGAGCGTCAGGCGGAGGCCCTCTTCAAGGCCGGTCTGCGCGCTCCAGCCCAGCTCGCGCTCGGCGCGCGCCGGGTCGATCGAAATCCGCTGAACCTCGCCTGTGCGGGCGGGGGCGAGCTCGGGATCGAAGTTCTCGACGCTGCCCAGCTCGCCGAGCAGGCGGGCCAGCTCGAGGACGTCGGTCTCGATGCCGGTGCCCACGTTGATCGGACCGGTCGCCTCGGACTCCGCTGCCGCGATCGCCGCGGCGACCACGTCGCCCACATATATGTAGTCGCGGGTCTGCGTGCCGTCGCCGAACACGGTCGGGCGCTCGCCAACGCGCAGCCGTCCGCAGAAGATCGCGATCACGCCGGCCTCGCCGAGCGGGTCCTGGCGGGGGCCATAGACGTTGCCCAGGCGCAGGGCGACGCTGGAGAGACCGTAGAGACGCTCGTACAGGGCCAGATAACCCTCGCCGGCAAACTTGCTCTGGCCATAGGCGGAGAGCGGTTCGACCGGGGAGTCCTCGCCCAGGGGCAACGTCTTGCCCTCGCCCTCGCCGTAGATCGCGCCGCCGGTCGAGACGAAGACGACCCGTCGGGAGCCTCCCCCGCGCGCCGCCTCGAGCACGTTGGCGGTGCCGCCGACGTTGATCGAGGCATCGAAGGCCGGGTCGGCAATCGACTTGCGCACGTCGATCTGCGCGGCGAGGTGGAAGACCACCTCCGGGCGCTCGCGGCCGGCCAGCTCTTCCATCGCGGAGCGGTCGCGGATGTCGGCCTCGACCAGCGTTGCACCGTTCGCAAGCGCTCCGTCGAGGTTCTCGCGCCGCCCGGTCGAGAGGTCGTCGACGACCGTCACCTCCTCGCCCCGAGCCAACAGCGCGTCGACCAGGCTGGAGCCGATGAAGCCCGCGCCGCCTGTCACCAGTGCCTTCATTGGGCGGCGATCCTACAGGCGCCGCCCAGCGCCCCTGCTACCCTCGCCGCCCCATGCGGCTGATCGTCACCGAGAAGAACAACAGCGCCGAGAAGATCGCGACCTTCCTCAGCAAGGGGAGCGCGACCAGCGACAAAACCTTCAAAGTCCCGTTCTACACCTGGAGCGACGACGACGGCGACCACAGGACGATCGGGCTGAAGGGGCACGTGCTCGGCCCGGCCTTCCCCGAGGGCTACTCGAACTGGCAGAAGACCGACCTGCACGACCTGATCGACGCCGAGCTGATCAAGGAGCCGACCGACAAAAACGTCGTCAAGGCGATCCGCAAAGTCGCCAAGGAAGCCGACGAGCTGGTGATCGCCACCGACTTCGACCGCGAGGGCGAGCTGATCGGGCTCGAGGCGCTGGAGGAGATGCTCGACGCCAACCCGGAGCTGGGCACGCGCGAGGAAACCAAGGCCGGCACGCTGCGGGTCAAGCGCGCCCGCTACTCGGCCCTGACCAGGGAAGAGATCGAGCGCGCCTTCGGCGAGCTCGACGAACTCTCCTACCCGCTCGCCAACGCCGGCGCCGCCCGCCAGGACATCGACCTGCTCTGGGGCGCGACGCTGACCCGCGCGGTCTCGCTCAGCACCCGCCGCTTCGGCTCCAACTTCCTCTCGGTCGGCCGCGTGCAGAGCCCGACCCTGGGCCTGATCGTCGAGCGCGAGATGGAGCGCCGCGCCCACGTCGCCAAACCCTTCTGGGAACTGTTCGCCAAGTTCCAGCACCCCGACGGCAGCTTCGAGGCCCACCACGAGACCGACAAGTTCTGGGAGAAGGCCGAGGCCGACGCGGCCCTCGCCGGCACCGCCGGCCCGGGCACCGTCAAGGCCGTGACGGCGCGCAAGAACACGCGCAAGCCGCCGACGCCCTACAACACGACCGCCTTCACGACCGATGCCTCCAGCCGCCTCGGCATCACCCCCTCAAACGCGATGCGGGTCGCCGAGGACCTCTACATGGACGGCTTCATCTCCTACCCGCGCACCGACAACACCGTCTACCCGGTATCGCTGCCGCTGCGCGAGCTGGTCACCTCGCTGGTGCGGATCAAGGAGTTCTCCGCCGCATCCGGCCTGCTCGACGGGGAGCTGACGCCGACCCGCGGCAAAAAAGAGACGACGGACCACCCGCCGATCTACCCGACCCAGGCGATCCATCCCGGCGCCCTCGACGGCCCCAAGCTGCGCGTCTACGAACTGGTCGTGCGCCGCTTCCTCGCCACCTTCAGCCCGCCGATGATCACCGAGTCCACGCGCGCCGACATCGAGGCCGGCTCGCAGACCTACTTCGTCCGCGGCTCGGTCGTCGTCGACCCCGGCTTCGCCGGCATCTACACCTACGCCCGCTCCTCGGACGAGGAGATCCCGGCGCTGGCCGAGGGCCAGACCCTCGAGCTCGACGGCGAGCCCTGGATCCTCGACAAGGAGACCCAGCCGCCCTCGCGCATCTCGCAGGCGAAGCTGGTCGAGATGATGGAGGAGCGCGGCCTCGGCACCAAGGCGACCCGTGCCGACATCATCAAGAAGCTCTTCGACCGCGGCTACGTCTACAGCAACCCGCCGGTCCCCACGGAGACGGGGATAGCGATGTACGAGGCGTTCAAGAAATACGTGCCGCGGATGGCGACGCCGGAGATGACCGCGCAGCTCGAGGCCGAGATGGACCAGATCGCCGCCGGCGAGATGACCAAGGACGGCGTCGTCGGCGACAGCCGCGAGCTCCTGCACAACACCTGGACCGAGATCGACGCGAGCCGCGAAGACCTGGCCAAAGTCGTCTGGAAGGGGATGGACGAGGACCGCATCCTCGGCCCCTGCAAGGTCTGCGAGGAAGCCGGCCGCAAAAAGGAGGACGGCTCGCCCCACATGCTGCGCGTCATCCGGGCGAAAAAATCGGGCAAACGCTTCGTCGGCTGCAGTGGCTGGACCCTGGACGACCCGGAGTCCTGCGACCAGACCTTCCCGCTGCCCCAGCGCGGCGACGTCTTCAAACTCGAGGAACGCTGCTCGGTCTGCGGCGAGACGCCGCGGCTGAAAGTCCAGCCCTTCCGCGGGCGTCCCTGGAACCTCTGCCTCAACGACGACTGCGAGTCGATGCAGGAGATGAAGAAACGCCGCGCCGAACGCGAAGCGGCGAAAGCGGCCAAGGAAGCGATGGCCGAGAAGCCGCTGCCCGAGGGCGACGAGGACAAGGCGCCGGCGAAGAAGAAAAAGGCGAAAGTCGCGAGCAAAGCCGACACCGCCACCCGCGGTCGCAAACGCGCCAAGGCCGCGGCAAAATAGAGAGGCTTCCGGTGCGCTTTATCCCCCTATACGGTGGATAAGGACCACCGGAACCGGGTCGACACGTGTTTATTTCCTTGGAGGGCATCGATGGGTCCGGCAAGTCGACGCAGGCGAAGCTGTTGGCCGAGGCGCTGGGCCCCGAGACGCTGCTGATCCGCGAGCCGGGGGGGACCGATGCGGCGGAGCGGATCCGCGAGCTGCTCGCCGACCCCTCGCTCGAGCTCGACCCCTTCGCCGAGCTACTGCTCTTCTCGGCGGCGCGCGCCGACCTGGTCAGCCGCGTTATCCGCCCTGCGCTCGAGGCCGGGAAGACCGTCGTCGCCGATCGCTTCGCCGACTCGAGCGTCGCCTACCAGGGCGGAGCGCGGGAGCTGGGGACCAGCCACGTGCTCTCGCTCACCGACACGGTGATCGACGGCCTCTGGCCCGACGTGACGGTGCTGCTTCGCCTCGACCCCGAGACCGGCCTCGGCCGCGCCGACGGCGAGGATCGCTTGGAGTCCGAGGGCGTGGAGCTTCAGCGCGCCGTGGCAGAGGCCTACGAGGAGATCGCCAAGATCGCCTCCGACCGCGTCGTCGTGGTCGATGCGCTCGGCAGCGTCGAGGATGTCCACGAGCGCGTAATGGAGGCGGTCAAGTCGCGGAACGAGTGACCGGCGCGATCGGGCCCGCGGGCCCTGGCATGGGGGAGGGGGGCACTGCGGGCGGGCCACGGTCCGTCCTCGACCCCCCTCCCCCATGCCACCCGCGGGAGAGGCGGCTAGGCTCAGTTCCGTGACGTCGGTCGCCTTCGAGGAGAGCACTGAGCATCAGGCGCGTGCGCGAGTCGCGCTCAGTGCAGCGCTTGCGGTTGGGCCAAGTCATGCGTACCTGTTCCGTGGCCCGCGGGGGGCCGGGAAGGCAGAGGTCGCGCGCTCTTTTGCGGCTGAGCTGTTGGCAGCCGGCGCCACCGACCCCGACGACGCCCGCCGCCGGGCGCTGCTCGACCCCTCGCCCCACCCGGACCTCGTCTGGCTCCGGCCGCCCGGTGCCCAGCACATGGTCGAGGAGGTCCGCGAGAAGGTGATCCGCGCAGCTTCCTACCGCCCGTTCGAGGGCGAGAAGCGAGTCTTCGTGATCGAGGCTGCCGAGGCGATGCGCGACGAGAGCCAGAATGCGCTGCTGAAGACGCTGGAGGAGCCCCCCGACTTCGTCCACCTGATCCTCCTCACCTCAGAGCCCTCGGTCCTGCTGGAGACAATTGCCTCCCGCTGCCAGCCCATCGACTTCGCCCCGCTGCCATCGGAGGCCATAGAAGCTCAACTCTCCAGCGATGGCTCCCCCGACGAGCTTGCCGCCGCCGCCCGCCTCTCTGCAGGTGACATAGACCGCGCTCGCTATCTCCTTTCGGACTCCGGCCGAGCGCTTAGGGCAAGTGCTCTGAGCCTGGGAAGGGCCGTCGGGGGGGACTCGCCGGACACTCAGCGCGAAAGCGCGTCCGCCGAGTCCCCCCGACGGCCCCCACCGCTTCGGCCTCACCCTGGACCCAGCTACTCAAATCCGCCGAGGCAGCAGGCGAGGAGGCCGAGGCCGAGACCCGCAAGATCCTGGAGGACGAAGCCGAAGCAGGTATCAAGCGCAGCGCCAAGGACATCACCGATGAAGCGAAGCGCGCCGGACGCCGCCGCAGAACTGAGACGCTGGACCTGGCCCTCGAGCTCATTGCGAGCTGGTTCCGCGACGTAGCTGCAACAGCTTCTGGCGCCGCTGATGTTGCCTACAACCAGGATCGGATCGGGGAGCTGCGAGCTTGCGCCGCCGGCCTAGATCCCGCCCGGCCCCGCCGCGCCGCCGAGCTGGTCCAGGACACCCGCCGCCGCCTCGACCTCAACGTCTCCGAGGAGCTAGCGCTCGAGGCGCTCTCGTTTCGCCTCGCTGCCGTTTTCGCCTGAGCCGGCCTGCGCGCGCGCCTTCTCCAGCGCCCGCTCCTGAGCCAGCCGGGTTATCTGCGCCGCTTGGCGCGACATGATCACGCTGAAGTTGAGCGCCAGCCCGAGCAGGAACAGCAGCACGATCGAGAAGAGGGCGACGTTGGTGTCGCGCACGCCCATCGCGTCGGCGACCAGCTCGAGCAGGCCCGGGAAGGCGGCCCCGGCCAGCATCCCCAGTCCCGCGACGAACCAGACGACGCTGTAGCGCTCCTGCAGTCTGTCGCGCCGGATCAGCTCGAGGATCAGGATCATGAAGGCGACCGCCAGAACGGCCGCGATGATCCGCGTCTGTGCGGTGAGGTGGACCTGTGGGGCCTGGGTCGCGGCGACCGTGAGCGCGCTCATCGGTTCGCCTCGGCCCCCCGCCGGGGGCGGAACTGCCCGACCATCAGCACGATCAGGCCCTTGAAGATGAAGAAGGCGGACCGCACCGGCGTCAGGAACGAGGTCCCGCCCGCCCGCTCCAGCATCCGCACCGGCAGCTCCTCCACCCGCAGGCCTTCCCTCACGGCCAGCTGCAGCGACTCGATCTCGGCGAAGTCGGGCGAGTAGCGCTCGCTGAACAGCGCCATCACCCTCCGGTTCGCAGCCCGCATGCCGCTGGTCGTGTCAGTGAAGCGCTGGCGCGTCGCCAGGGTCAGGAAGAAGCGGAACACGCCGATGCCGATCCGGCGCGAGATCGTCGGCTTGTAGTCGTCGCTCTCGGCCGGGCCGGGGTCGCGGTAGCGCGAGCCGATCACCAGGTCGGCACGGTCGCCGCGAACCTCCTCCAGCAGCCGCGCCACCTCGGCCGGTGGGTGCTGGCCGTCGGCATCGAGGTGGGCGCAGAGCTCATAGCCCTCGCGCAGGGCGTACAGGTAGCCGGTCTGCAGCGCGGCGCCGAGGCCCTGGTTGAAGGGCAGGGAGGCCACGAGGGCCCCCGCGTCGCGCGCCCGCTCGGCCGTGGCGTCGGCCGAGCCGTCGTCGATCACGAGGATGTCGGCCCCGGGCATCCGGTCGCGCACGTCCGCGATCACCGAGGCGACCGAGTCCTCCTCGTTCCAGGCAGGGATGAAGACCAGCGTCCGCACCAACCGATTCTCCCATGAAGGCCCGGCGGCCCCAGAGCACGCCCCAAGGGGGTGTCTGAGCTTAGGGGGTCATATGGCCCCCTAAGCTCAGACACGGCCTGCTGAAGCGGCGTTTGTGTTAGTAACTCTTCATGAGAAGGATCGGGATGAGGCTGTGGCTCGGCGGCGCGTTTGCCGCCGTTTCGCTGATCACCGCCTTCGCCGTCTACCTCTTCGGCGACGACCAGCGTGCTCTGGTCGTCTCGGTCGTGATAGGCGTCCTCGCCGGCTTCCTGATCGCGGTCGCGATCTCCCACCGTGTCTCACGCTTGGCCCAGGCGGCGGGGGAGATGGCCGCGGGGTCATTCGACGTTCCGCTGACGGTCTCCGGGCCCGACGAGATCGGCGACCTCGCTCGCGCCCTGGAGTCGATGCGCGCCTCGCTCAAAGAGAGCTTCGGCGTGCTCACCGCCGACCGCAACAAGCTCGAGGCGATCTTCGACGGCCTCACCGACGCGGTGATGGTGGTCGACGACGAGGGCCCGGTGCGCTTCTCCAACAGCGCCGCGGTCGAGCTGCTCGAAGGCGGGCGGCCGCCGGAGGCGATGCTTCCCCAGCTCCGCCGCGCCGCCGAGTTCGGCTTCGCGGCCCACCCGGCGCTGCGGATCGGCGACCGCGCCTACGCGATGCAGGCGCGCGCCCTGCCCGGCGAGCGAGCGGTCCTCGCCGTCGTCCGCGATCGCACCGAAGAGATGCGGCGCGAGTTCGCCGAAGCCGACTTCGTCTCCAACGCCGCCCATGAGCTGCGCAACCCGCTGGCCGGGATCTCCGGCGCGATCGAGGTGCTGCAGAGCGGCGCCAAGGACGACCCCCGCGCCCGCGACCACTTCCTCACCCGCCTCGGCGAGGACGCCGAGCGGATGAACCGCCTCACGCAGTCGCTGCTCACCCTCGCCCGGGTCGAGTCGGTCGGGGCGGGGGAGACCGAGGTGGTCGACGTGCCGGTCGCGATCCGGGACGTCGTCGCCGCGGTTGAGCCGCCCAAGCACATCGACCTCGTCGTCGAGGCCGAGCCCGATCTGGCCGCCAAGGGGGACCCGACCCTGTTGCGCCAGGTGATGATCGGCCTGCTCACGAACGCGTTCAAGAACACGCCACCCCCCGGCACCGTTACGGTTCGCGGCCGGCATGACGACGAGGCGAACGTGATCATGGAAGTCATCGACACAGGCACGGGCATCCCCGCGGCGGAGATCGAGCGCGTCTTCGAGCGCTTCTACCGCCGCAGCGAGACCCGCAAGCAGGAGGGCTTCGGCCTCGGCCTGGCGATCGCCAGGCGGATGGTCGACGTGATGGGCGGCCAGATCGGCGCCACCTCGACCGAGGGCGAGGGCAGTACCTTCTGGGTTCGCCTCCCCATCGCCCAGCCGAGCACGACCCCGGTGGCCTGACGGTGAGCATCGGGCGCATCCTCGTCGCCGACGACGAGCCCTCCGTCCGCGAGTCGGTCGGCTACGCGCTCGCCCAGGACGGCTTCGACGTCGACGTCGCCGAGGACGGCACCGAAGCCGCCGAGAAAGTCAGCGGCGACACCGTCCCCTACGACCTGTTGATCCTCGACATCATGATGCCGGGGCCCAGCGGCCTCGACATCTGCCGCGAGGTGCGATCGCGCAGCGCCGTGCCGATCATCGTCCTCACCGCCAAGGACGCCGAGGTCGACAAGGTGGTCGGCCTGGAGGTCGGTGCCGACGACTACGTCACCAAGCCCTTCTCCGTGCGCGAGCTGCTCGGCCGCGTGCGCGCCCAGCTGCGTCGCCGCGAGCTCGACCGCGGCCCGCTCAACCAGGCCGTGCGGATCGAAGCCGGGCCGGTGGCGATCGACCTCGTCCGCCACGTGGCGATGGTCCGCGAGGTGCCGATCAGCCTGACCCGCTCGGAGTTCCAGCTTCTACGCCTCCTGGTCAGCCGCCCCGGCGAGGTCTTCGCCCGCCGCCAGATCATGGAGGAGCTCTGGCAGACCGAGTTCGACGGCGACGAGCGCGCCTGCGACGTCCACATCTCGAACCTCCGCCAGAAGGTCGAGCGCGACCCCCAGCGCCCCGAACTGGTCGTCACCGTGCGCGGCGTCGGCTACAAGTTCGAAGGCGGGCCGGCTTGACCGGCGGCTAGCCCACGATCGCCAAGCGCTTGCGGACCGGCTTGGAGGTGTTGGCCGAGAGGTCCTTGGTGCGCAGGATCACGACGTAGCGGCCCGGGCGGGCCTTGAAGTGCTTTGAGTGGGCACCGAGGAAGAAGCGGTTGATGCCGATGAACGCCTTCCACTCGGCGTAGCCGTTGAACTTGCGACCGCCCTTGGGGCGGAGGCGGTAGTACTCGGCCTCGAGAGTCCCGCGCTCGCTTATCTGGGCGGTGGCCAGCGTGCCGCCGCGGCCATGCAGCTGCCGGCGCCTGACGCTCACCCCACCCAGGGTCGGCCTCTTCACGTCGAGCTTGAGCGGCGCCTGCGGCCCGGGGTCGGAGTTCGGGTCGCCGGGCACGTCGGAGACGGTGACCTCGCCACGTACGGAGGAGTGCAGCTTGCAAAGGAACGCGTAGGTGCCGGGCTGGGAGAACTGCAGCGTGAAGGAGTCGCCGAGCTGGTGGCTGGGAGCGTCGGTGGCGGGGTCGGAGTCCCAGCCGAGCGCGTTGGCGGAGACGCCGGTCACCGAGTGGGCCAGGTCCGGCCCGATCCAGTCCCAGGTCACCTTCTCGCCCAGGTCGATCTGGACCTGGGCGTTCGACCAGGCGAAGTTGGAGATCGAGATCCGCGTGTTGGCGGCGTCGGCCGCGGGGGCCGCCAGCAGCGCCATTGCGGTCGCGGTTATCGCCGCATAGCGGACACGACTGCGACCGCGAGCCTTCAGGAGACGACGTACCAACCGTTCATCCCCTGGTGGAGGTGCTGGAAGACGTGGCAGTGGTAGAACCAGCGGCCGGGGTTGTCCTCGACGATCTCGAAGCTGAAGGAGTCGGCCGGGCCGAAGGCCTTGTTGTCGACGATCGTGCCGTCGGGCTCCGTCCAGCGATGCCCGTGCAGGTGGAAGGTGTGGAGGAAGTTGTCGACGCCGTAGACGTGGAACGCGACCCGCTCGCCGACCTTCGCTTCCAGGGTCGGCGTGTTGCCGGCGTAGGCCCTGCCGTTGACGCAGTAGTAGGTGTTGCGCAGCCCCGTGGTCGAGGGGTCCCAGGTGTGGAAGGCGAGGAAGAAGTCGCGGTTGGGCCGCGCTTCCCCCGCCTTGCGGATCAGCAGGGGGCCGAAGAGGCCGCGGAAGACCGGCAGCGGGTCCATCGGCCCGTGGTCGTGGTAGAGCCAGGTCCCTTCGGTCCCCTCGCGGCATTCCCAGACGTAGGTGAAGGTGCGGTTGCGCTGGACGAAGCCGCCGGGGTCGGTCCACCTGCCCTTGTAGGCGCCGTCCATTTCGCTGGAGTAGAAGATCCCGTGCGGGTGCATGGTCACCGGCGCTTTCAGCTTGTTGCGAAAGTGGATGACGACCGTGTCGCCGACTTCCGCCTCGATCGTCGGCCCCGGCACGGTGGCCGGCCCGAGCGGCGCCTCGAAGCCGGGAGAGTAGGGGCGGTAGGCGTAGGCGTTGAAGGTCGTGTGGCCCTTGACCGGCTCGGCCATCATCTGGTCGCGGTGGGTGGGGACGATGTTCCAGCTTCGCTGCTCGGCGGCGATCCAGTACTCGCGGACCTGCGCCACGGAGGCGCTCGCCGTCACCGTCGCAGCGGCCGAGGCGGCGCTGCCGTTGGCGGCCGCGACCCGCGGCGGCACCTCGACGCCGCCGGCCAGCCGGTCGACGTCGATCTGCCCCTCCTCGGTGCTCACCCGCTGGCCCGCCAGCGTGCAGACGAAGGCCGCCCCGGTGAGACCGAGGAAGGAGCGGCGGTCCAGTGGGCTGGGACTCACCGCCCGCCTACTTCTTCACCGTCACCGTCAGCTTCATCTTCGTCGGGTGGATCGTGCAGATGAAGCGGTAGCTGCCGGGAGTGGGGAAGGCCTTGACGAAGGTGGCGTTGGTGACCGCCGTCGTCCCGGTCGAGTACGTGCCCTTCTTCTTCAGGCCCTTCGGCCCCTGCTTCAGGTGCACGTCGTGGGACTCGACGTTGGTCGCCGCCCACACCCACTTGACCTTTCCGCCCTCGCGGATCGTCACCGCGCTCGGCGCGAAGAAGAAGTCGGCGACTTCGACGACCTTCGGCTTCGCCGTCCCGGCGGCCGGGCTCGACGCAGCGGAGCCGGCGATGCCGGCGAGAGCCAGGCAGGCCGCCCCCGCCACAGCCCGTCCCCGGATGCCCCTCACGGGCACGCCACCTCACCCGGCTGGGCCGGGACCTCGACTGGCGTGAAGCTCTCGAACGCCGGGTGGGCCGGCACCCGCCGCACCCAACTGCACTCCTGGTTCTGCGGCGGGCTCTGCCCGGCATAGCCGAGGATCGTCGCCGGGTTGCTCAGGTCGGTGAGGACGACCTGGATGCCGGCGAAGAGGTTGATGCTCTGCACCCGGTCGGCCAGCACGGGAGGCTGCGGGCAGCCGGGATAGATCTGGCTCAGCGGCACCGTGCCGTTTCCCGGGGCGAAGGTCGAGCCTCCGCTGTTGCCGGCCCAGCAGTTGCCGCCACCGGTCGCGTCGCTGAGGAAGTCGTATTCCCCGTTCGGGTCGGCCCCGCCCCGCCCCATCGTGTTTTCGGCGATCTGGTTGTTGATGCTCCTGGCGTCGTTGCCCTCGTTTGCGACGAAGGATTCCCCCGGCCCCGAGAAGGACGCGATGCCCCACTTGTAGTTGCCGAAGACGTTGTTCTGCCGCACGATGTTGCCGGCGCCGCCGTAGAGGATGATGCCGGTCCCCGTCGGGTAGTTGATGGTCAGCCCGGAGAGCTCACCCAGTCCCGCCGAGACCGTTTTGAAGGACGAGCCGGAGAGGAAGTAGTCGTAGTTGTTCCAGAACACGTTGTTGCGTTCGAAGTAGTTCCACCCGTTCGGCTCGTACCCCTCGCTGTCGAGCGTGTTGGGCACGATCCCGGCACCGTTGTTGTAGAAGTCGGATTCGACGATCTTCACGTACTTCGAGTTGGTGCCGGAGTAGCCGAGCACGTTTTCGTAGCTGGCCAGGTCACGCAGGACGGTCCACTTCGGCTTCGCCTGGCAGGGCACCGGCGCGTCGCCGTGGTTGGTCCAGGTGGTGGTGTCGCAGGGCGTTTCGCCGACGTAGAAGGCGGAGTCGCCGTGACGCCAGCCGCTCGAGTGGAGCATCTTGCCGCCCAGGCAGCCCTTGGCGAAGAGGCCGTAGGAGCGGTTGCCGGAGGCGAGCAGGTTTTCCATCTTGTAGCCGTCGCATTCCTGGCCGGCCTGGGTCGCGGCGTGGATGAAGAAGCCGTTCGATTCGTAGTTGCGCGCCCACAGGTTGCGAATCACGAGGCCGTTCACGTCGACCGCCTCGATCCCGTTCTGGGCCGGCCCCAGCTCGCCCTTGGCGTTCTTGCCTTCGAGGATCTGCTTGTGCGGGTCCTTCTTCAGCCCGACGATCTTCAGCCCGTCGAATTCCTTCTTCGCCAGCCGGCCGTTGAGCACGATGCCCTCCACGTACTTGCCCGGCTTGACCTTGACGATCGCCTGGGTGTCGCGGTTCTTCGGCTTGTTCTGAAACGAGCCGGCGGCGTCCACGGCCCGCTGGATCGTGCGGAACCTGCAGCCGTGCTTACAGGCGAGGAAGACCTTGTTCTTGGCCTGCTTCCCCTTCCCCTTCTGCTTGCTTGCCGATGCGCCCGGGCCAGCCGCTGCCGGCGCTGCCGCCATGCAGGCGAAGAGTGCGACTGCGAGGGCCGAAACCGCGAATCTGCGCTTCATATCTCTCCTAAGCTCCGTGGGAACGACACGAACGTGTCCCGGCCCCCCACGGGCCCCCTGCACAGAAAGACTGTAGCGCCTTTCGTAGAACAGTCCGTCGAATCCTGACCGCTTGGCGAACGAGGTCTCTCCTCGCGCTGAGAGCCGACGCCCGGATTTGAACCGGGGACCCCTTCATTACGAGTGAAGTGCTCTACCAGCTGAGCTACGTCGGCGGGTTGGGGGACATTGTAGGAGCGAGGCGGTGGTGCCGCCCCGCCCCGCCTAAGTGCGCGCCCGGCTCGATCTCCGCGCCTCTGCGCAGATCGGACAGTCGGGCTCGGGGACGACCGGCTCCCGTTCCACCGCCATCGTCCGCAGGTCGTAGATGTGGCCGGCGCCCAGCGTCGAGGGACGGGCGAGACCGGTCAGGTGGTGCATCACGTCGAGGCCGACCTGGCCGCCGATCAGGCCGCACGCCGGCCCCAGAGTCGCTGCGGGGGAGGTGTGGCCTCGCTGCTGCTCCATCGCCACGTCGAAGAGCGGGTAGGTGCGCCTGTAGCCGGCCTCCTGGCAGGCGAAGCACCCGGTCACCCCGGGCACGTACAGCGGACCGACCCGGGCGACCGGCGGGAAGTGGCTCATCGCGATGAAGGGGACGCCGGTCGCGAAGCAGGCCGAGTTGATCCAGTGCTCGATGTCGTGGGCGGGCCAGTCGCAGGCGTCGATCACCATGTCGTACCCGGCGACCGTCTCGGCGACCGCCGCCTCGCTGTCGAGCTTCTGCACCCGCGCCTCGATCTTGATCGAGGAGTTGAACCCGCTCAGGCGCTCGGCGGCGGCCTCGGCCTTGAAGCGGCCGATGTCGGCCTCGCTGTAGAGGACCTGGCGGTTGAGGTTGCTCAGCTCGACCCGGTCGAAGTCGAGCAGCAGCATCTCTCCGACTCCGCAACAGGCCAGGTTCAGCGCCGACCAGCCACCGAGGCCGCCGACGCCCAGGACGGCGACTTTCGCGGTTTCGAGCCTCTCCTGACACTCGGATGCGGTCGGGCCGGTCGAGATGTCGCTGAAGTAGCGAAGCTGGCGGTCGAAGCGCTCGAAGACCTTCTCGCCGATCCGCTCGTCGTCCGTGGCGTCCTCGACGACGCCCAGCTCCTCGAACTGGGCGAGCAGGTCGCAGACCTCGTCCTCGCCGAACTCCTCGATCAGCTGCTCGCGCGTGTGGGTGCCGTCGAGCGCGTCGAGGAGCATCCTGCCGGCCTTGCCGGGCCTCTCGATGTGGACGTCGGTGCCGGCACTCGGCCGCAGCAGGTAGAGGTCGCCGTTGGGCGCATCCAGTTTTTGGGTCGTGCGCTTGATTCGCGGTCGGTCCATTGCGGGTCCTCCTTGTGGCTTGCACCGCTTGAGACCGAGCTAATGCTCAAATTCGTTTCAATTAATTCACGATATCTAGGGAACACGGATGACTGCCCCACCTTCTATCGGGTCTAGATTCTATTTTGGTACCCCCTTTGCCATGCCAACGGAGGAGATCGTCATGCCCATACGCCACAAGAGCATCAAGATGGTGCGCAAGGACCGGCTGAAGAAGTTCTTCGACCGCCGCCTGATCGAAGCGCTCCACCACCCCGTCCGCGAGCACGTCCTCGCGGTCACGAACGAACGGGTCGCCAGCATGGTCGAAATCGGCGACGAAATCGAGCTCGACGTCGTCGCCTTCAACAAGCAGGTGAAACTCCTCGAGGAGCTCGGCTACATCGAGCTGGTCGGGACCCGGCCGGCACGCGGCGGCACCGAGCACTTCTACCGGGCGAAGGCGACCGTGTTCTTCGATGATCGAGCCTGGAAGGACGTACCGGCTTCTCTGAAAGCCGACATCGACGCCGGCTTCGTTCAGTCGCTTATCGATGATCTGGTGGCGGCCTTCAAAGCGGGCACCTACTACGCGCGCCCCGACAAGCACACGAGCTGGACGCCCGGTGTCTTCGACCGCAGGGGCTGGAAGGAAGCGATGAAGCTCCTCAACGCGACGCTGATGCGCCTGGCGGCGATTCAGCGGCGAAGCGCCCTGCGGATGATGAAGTCCGGCGAGCCGGGGATCCCGGCCACTATCGGGATCCTTGGCTTCGAGCGGTGCCCCTAGTTCATGTGGCCTCGAAGCCGTCGCTCTAGGCGACGGCCAGCGCACGTGCGCGAGCCAGGACGGCGTCGAGCATCGGCTCGGTGAGGCGGCCGGTGAAGGTGTTCTGCTGGCTCGGGTGGTAGCAGCCGAGCAGGGTCCAGCGCCCCACCGAGACCTCGCCGCCGTGGCCGAAGCGGGGCTTGGGCCGCGGCGCCTCGCCGCCGAGCGCCCGGATCGCCCGCAGCGCGCCGTCCCAGCCGAAGGCGCCGAGCGCGACGATCGTCCGGCAGCGCTCGAGCAGCTCCAGCTCCCGCTCGAGGTAGGGCAGGCAGTTGTCACGCTCCGCCGGCGTCGGCCGGTTTGCCGGCGGGGCGCAGCGGACGACCGCGGTGACGTAGGCGTCGCGCAGCCGCAGCCCGTCGTCGCGGCGCTCCGAGCTTGACTGGTTGGCGAAACCCGCCCGGTGCAGCGCCGCGTAGAGCCACTCGCCCGAGCGGTCGCCGGTGAACATGCGGCCGGTGCGGTTGGCGCCGTGGGCGGCGGGGGCGAGGCCGACCAGGGCCACGCGCGCCCCCGGGTCGCCGAAGCCGCTGAGCGGCTTGCCCCAGTACTCCTCGCCGCGGAAGCGGGCCGGAGGGTCGCCGGCACGCTCCTCGCGCCACTCGACCAGGCGCGGGCACCGCCGGCAGGCATGGATCTCGGCGGCCAGTGCCTCGAGGTGTCCGCTGGGGAAGTGCCTCTGGCTCGGTGGTGCGGGCATCGCAGCCGGAACTGAATCATGCCCCGGATGCTGAAGTCGGAGGGGCCCGATCCCGTCAGCCTGAGATCGGGCCCATCCGCCTTCGGCTAGCGGCTCTTCGTTGTTGAGAGCAGCGGAACGACTGCGTCCGTCTTGATGATCTTCACCCTGCCTCACCCCCTTCGCAATCGTCAGCACTTGCGGTGGGGAGTCGCGACTTCTCCCGATTCGTTCTTTAGACCTCTCGATTACTGGAATTAGTTCCAGTAATCATCGGGTGCGTGGCAAAAGCCGCAAAAAGGTGAGACCCGGTTTGCAAATTTGGCTTTGTGTCTAATAGGATGGAGTGCTAAGAGGGCCACGAAAACGAATCGGAGGAGTCGCTTTGGCCACAAAGAGCAAGACCAAGTCAGCAAAAAAAGGAAAGAAGGCAAGTGGCGTCGACCAGAAACTGGTCAAGGCACTGGCCCACTCGCTCAGAGTTGAGATCTTGACCATCCTCAACGAACGGATGGCGAGCCCCAACGAACTTTCAAAGGAGCTGGACGAGGGCCTCAGCCAGGTCAGCTACCACGTCAAAGTCCTCAAGGACTTCGAATGCATCGAGATGGTCAAGACCGAGCCGCGCCGCGGCGCTGTCGAGCACTACTACAGAGCCACGGCACGGGCGTTTCTGACCGATAGCGACTGGAAGGCACTGCCGGACTCGGTGAAACCAGGCGTCAGCACCTCGATCATCCAGATGATCGTCGACGACGTGTTTGGTGCTCTCAAGGTGGGAACTTTCGATTCTCGCAAAGACCGGCATCTCAGCTGGACCCCGGGCATTGTCGACGAGCAGGGCTGGGGGGAACTGGTCGAGTTGGTCAACGAGACACTTGCGAAGATCATCAAGATCCACGCTGGAAGTGCCAAACGTCTGGCCAGGTCCGGCGAGGAGGGCATCCCTGTCAACGCCGTGTTGATGAGCTATGAGACACCGGCGGCGAAGAAGTCACGTGGGGCGCCCAAAAAATCCAAAGCGAAGAAAGCTTCCAAAAAGGCTTAGCGACTCCAGTAAACGCAGTACGAGTGCATAAGCTCCGCGCCCTCGATGGGCACGGAGCTGAAGGAAACAAAAGTCAGTAGGCGACGCGGCGTCACTTGCCGCGTCGCCTTCTTTTTCGCCGCAACGGCGCTGGCCCTTGTCGTCGCCGGCTGCGGGAAGAGCGGCCAGGGCGCCAAGACCGACCCCGAGAAGGCCGCCGACGTGGAGATCCTCAACGGGCTCCTCGCGCAGGAACTGACCCTGGCCGGCGCGTACGGGCACGGCCTCGACCGCCTGCGCGGGCCGATGCTGGTCGCCGCCGCCGAGTTCCGCGGCCAGAGTCAGGTTCACGCCGACGCCCTGACCAAGGCGATCCGGGGCCTGGGCGGCGAAACCGACGCCGAACCGGGCGAGGTCGAGGCTCCGGGCCCGCGGTCGCGGGAGGAGGCGCTGAGGCTCGGCTACGAAGAGGAGAACAGGGCCCTTGCCCTGGCGCTGGAGGCGGCCCCGCGCCTGCAGTTCGATGCGCCCCGGACGCTCGCCGCGGCGCTTGCGGCCAGCCACGCGCAGCACCTGGCCATTCTGCGGCAGGGCCTGGGCGCGAGCCCCGCGGCCTCGGTCCCCGAGCCGTTCGAGACCGGCGAGGAGCCCCCTCCCGCAAACCCCGCCGACGGGCCTGAAACGTCCAAATAGTGGACGTTTCAGGCCCGTCGGCCGCCCAAATCGGGATGATGCGGGCGTGACGGCACCTCTCTACGCGATCGGCGGCTTCTGCGCACGCCATCACTGGGCGACGATCGCGGCCTGGATCGTGCTCGCGGCCGGGCTCGTCGTCGCCGGCCAGTCGGGCGCCAGCAAGACCAACGACAACCTCACCCTGCCCGGCACCGACTCGACCGCCGCGACCGAACTGCTCGAAGACGACCTGCCCGAACAGGCCTACGGCAGCAACCCGCTGGTCTTCCAGGCCAAGCGCGGCGCCTCGCTCACCTCTCCCCAGTACGCGAACGCCATCGGCGAATCGGTCAAGCGCCTGGGCGCGATGCACGACGTCAACTCCGCCGTCGACCCGCTCACCCCGGCCGGCGCCGCCTTCCTCAGCGAGGATCGCTCGGTCGCCTACTCGCCGGTCGTGCTCGGCGTCGGCCCGGGAGAACTGACCGAGGCCCAGGCCCAGGCCATCCTCGATGCGGGCAAGCCGGCGGAAGCGGCCGGACTGAAGGTCTCCGTCGGCGCCTACGTCGGCCAGCAGCTCTCCAAGCCCGACACCGGCGCCAGCGACGCGATCGGGATCGCGGCGGCGATCGTGATCCTCCTCTTCGCCTTCGGGACGGCGACCGCGATGGTCCTGCCGATCTCCTCGGCGATCCTCGGCCTCGCCTGCTCGCTCTCGATCGTCCGCCTGCTCGAGAACGTCGTCCAGGTGCCGAGCGTCGCCTCGACCCTGGCGACGATGATCGGCCTCGGCGTCGGCATCGACTACGCGCTCTTCATCGTCACCCGCCACAAACTCCAGCTCGGCGACGGGATGGAGCTGCGCGAGTCGATCGCCCGCTCGACGGCGACCGCCGGCGGAGCCGTCGTCTTCGCCGGCTTCACCGTCGTGATTGCCCTCTGCTCGCTCGCCTTCGCCGGCATCCCCCTGGTCAGCACGCTTGGCTTCACCGCCGCGATCGCGGTCGTGGTCGCCGTCGCCGCCGCGGTCACCCTGTTGCCGGCGATGCTCGGTGCGCTCGGCCCGCGGATCAACTCGCTGCGCGTGCAGTTCGGCAAGACCCACCCCGACGACGACGAGCCGCGCGGCTGGCGCCGCTGGGCCGGGGGCGTCGCCGACCGTCCCTGGCGATCGGCGATCGCCGCCCTCGCGGTGCTCGTCGTGCTCGCCTTGCCGATCTTCCAGCTCGAGCTGGGCCAGAACGACGTCAGCGCCCTGCCCAAGTCGACCACGGCTCGCCAGGCCTACGACGGGCTCACCCAGGGTTTCGGGCCCGGCGTCAACGGCCCGCTGCTGGTCGCCTCCGAATTCGAGAGCGCGGCCGAAGCCAAGGAAGTCCTGCCCGGCCTGGAGAAAGCGATCAGCGGTGCCTCCGACGTCGACCTGGTCTCCGAACCGACGCTCGACAAGGCGGGCACGGATGCCGTTTTCACCGTCATCCCCAACTCGGCGCCGTGGGCCGACTCCACGGTCAGTCTGGTCGAAGACCTGCGCGAAACGACCATCCCCCAGGCGTTGCAGGGGACCTCGGCCAGCTCCTACGTGGGCGGCCAGACCGCCGGTTACATCGACCTCGCCACGCAGATCGCCGACAAGCTGCCGCTGATGATCGCGATCGTCGTCGGGCTCAGCTTCATCGTCCTGCTGCTCGCCTTCCGCTCGCTGCTCGTGCCGCTCAAGGCCGCGGCGATGAACCTGCTCTCGGTCGCCGCCGCCTACGGCATCGTCACCGCCGTCTTCCAGCTCGGCTGGGGGTCCTCGCTGATCGGGCTCGACCACGCGATCCCGATCGTCAGCTTCGTGCCGCTGCTGATGTTCGCGATCCTCTTCGGGCTCTCGATGGACTACGAGGTCTTCCTGTTGACCCAGATGCGCGAGCACTACACGCAGACCGGCGACGCGAAGCGGGCGGTGATCGAAGGCCTCGCCAACACCGGCCGGGTGATCACCTCGGCGGCGGCGATCATGGTCTGCGTCTTCACCAGTTTCGTGCTCAACGGCAACCCGCTGGTCAAGGAGTTCGGCGTCGGCCTCGCCGTGGCGATCGCGATCGACGCGACCCTCGTCCGCTGCCTGCTGGTGCCGGCGATCATGGTCCTGCTCGGCAAGCGCGCCTGGTGGCTGCCGCGCTGGCTCGACCGGCTGGTCCCCCACGTCAGCATCGAGGGCGAGGAATTCTTCGCCAAGCGCGACACCGCCCTCGCCGCCGACGGGCCTAAAAGGAGACATATAGGCGTATCTGAGGCCCATCGGCCCGCGGAGGAGGATGACTGAGCGGTGTTCCCGCTCAACCTGCCCAACGCGCTGACCCTCCTGCGCATTCTCGCGGTGCCGGTCGTCGTCGTCGCCCTGCTCGGCGAGACGCCGAACGGCGACGCGCTCGCCGCCGCGGTCTTCGCCCTGGCGGCGCTCACAGATGGCCTCGACGGTTACTTCGCCCGCTCGCGCGGGTCGATCACCACCTTCGGCAAGCTGATGGACCCGATCGCTGACAAGCTGCTGATCGTCGCGGCGCTCGTCTCCCTGGTCTCGCTCGACCGGCTCGCACCCTGGGTAGCGATGGTGATCATCGCCCGCGAGTTCGCGGTAACGGTGATGCGCGCGGTCGCCGCCGAGCGCGGCATCGTGATTTCCGCCAGCTGGATGGGCAAGCTGAAGACCGTGCTCCAGATCGCCGCCGTGATCGCCCTGATCGCGACCAACCCCGCCCCCGGCTGGGTCGACGCGCTCGTCTACCTCGCGGTCGCCGCAACAGTGATCAGCGGTGCCGACTACTTCTTCGGCCTGCGCCGGCGGATCGAGGAAGAGCGCGAAGCTCGGGCGCGCCACGTGGCCGCGCGCAAGCCGTAACGATCAACGCACCACCCGCGCGCCGTCCCCTGGGACCGTTCCGCCATGCCCCATTCCCCCAACCCCGAGGTGCAACGTTTTACGGCTCCGTCGGCGCCACAAAGCGTTGCACCTGGGATGAAGCCTGCGAGCGCCACGGAGGTGCAACGTTTTACGGCTCCCACAGAGCCGCAACGCGTTACACCGCAAAGGGCAACCTTGATGCTTCGCGAATTGGCGGAGCGGCAACACGGCGTTGTTGCGTGGCGGCAGCTGGTCGAACTTGGCCTAACCGAGGGTTTGATCAAGAGTCGGATCAAGGCTGGCCAGCTGGTTGTGCTGCACCGGGGCGTCTTTGCGCTCGGTCACCGACGCATCGGGCGCTATGGCGAGTGGCTGGCGGCCACGCTCGCGTGCGGGCCGGGAGCCGTGCTCTCGCATGGGAGCGCAGCCCAACTCTGGGGGATACGGGGATCGCGAAAGCCGATCGAGGTGACTCGTGTCTCCGGGCACCGCCGGCCGCACGGGGTGCGTCTCCACCAAACCAGATCGCTCCCCGCAGAGCACATGACGGTTGAGATCGGCATCCCGGTGACGACTCTCGAGCGAACCTTCCTCGACAACGCCCCACGTCTGGATGTGCGGCAGCTGGAGCACGATCTAGTCGAGGCCGATCGGAGCGGTCGTCTGCGGTGGCAGGAGCTGTGGCAAGTCATCACCGATTACGGCCGCGGCCGAAAGGGGGTCGGGCGTCTAAAGCGCGTCGCCTCCCAGGCGGACCCGCGATTTGTCGACGCCGTCTCTCCATCGGAGGTGGACTTCCTGATGCTCTGCCGAGAAGAGAGCCTGAAGATGCCGCAGGTGAACGTCCTCGTCGAGGGCAAGCGCGTCGACTTCTACTGGCCCGAGGAGCGCCTGATCGTCGAGGCCGATAGCTATGGCTATCACGCCGACCGACCCGCTTTCGAGCGCGACCATCAGTCGACCGTCGACTTGGAAGTGGCCGGTTACCGAGTGCACCGCACCACCTACAAGATGCTCCGGTCCAACCCGCGTCCTTTTCTCAGTCTGGTACGGGGCTCGTTGGCCACATGACGAGAGGTGCAACGTTTTACGGCTCCCACAGAGCCACAAAACGTTGCAGTGACGACGAAGCTAGGCCGCCGGAGACTCCAGCCACTCGCGCATCGTCGTGTGGCGGTGCTGGTGCTCGCCGGAGGCGAGCTCCTTGCGGAGGTCGCCGAGGGTGCCGTAGCGCTCGGCGACGACGTTGTGGCGGTGGATCGTCTCCAGGTTCTCCTGGCGGGCCATGACGAAGGCCTCGTCCGGCATATCCGCGCAGCGCTCGACCACGGCGCGGATCATCTCCCGCACGCAGTCCTCGACGAAGCGGGGCTGTTCGTGCGCCTTGGCTACCACGGCGAGCTCGTCGGGGCGCTTCATCAGCTCGTAGATCTCAGAGCTCATCGAGCTCTCGACGATGCGCAGCAGCTCCGGGGCGTCGACCCAGGCATCGCCGCCCTCGGGGCAGCCGATGTAGAGGGTGCCGATGCCGCGCTGGTTGTGGGTGGCGACCGGCACGGCCTCGATCGCGCGCTCGATCTGCTCGCCGTCGAAGCCTGCGTCTGCGAGGCGTTCGCGCCCCAGCTCGGCGACCATCTCCTGGGCGCAGGGACACGCCGTCATCCCCTGGGCCTGTACGCCCGTCAGCGTCCGCGTGCCCCGCTGGGAGGCGACCGCGGTGCCGAAGAGGACGTAGATCTCCTGGGTCGAGTGCCCGCTCGCCGGCGTCGTCACCGTCTCGGGGTAGCGTGCTTCGACGGAGACCTCGGCACGCCGTCCCCGCTGGCGCTCGCGGACCCGCTGGGCGATGTGGGCGGCGAGGACCTCGGCACGGAACGCCTCGCCCAGCACGACCTCGTCGATCGCTTCCCCGACGATCTCCTCGAAGCGGGACATGTGGACTCCCGCCTGCCGTGGCTCGAGGTCGACGAAGCACTCGAAACCGGCGTGGTAGAGGTTCTCTGTCCCGTCGGCCTTGACCCGGATCACCTTCTCCACACCGGTCACGCCGACCCGCGAGAGGCTGACCTGCGTTGCGGGAACCGACGCCTGCACGTCGGGTGCGGCGAGCGAGGGCGTAATTGTCGTTCGGGCGGCCACTGCGAACCAAGGGTAGGCGACCGGCGCCCCCGGGCGGCGACCGGCGCAGCGAGTGAACCGTAAATTCTGCCTATACTTCGCTTCGGTCGGAGCGTTGGGGTCGGCCCCCCGGCCAGGGGAGAGGGTTTGGCAGCGGAGGCAGTGAGATCGAACCGTTGGAGACGGTCCCCGAGGGACTGGATCAGGATTCGGATGGACAGCCGTTTGCGGAGCCGGACGAGCTACGCGGGCTGATCGCGCTGGGCCGCGAGCGCGGCTACCTCACCTTCGAGCAGATCGCCGCCACCCTCGAGGAGGTGGAGGTCACCAAGGAGCAGATCTCCGGCCTGCACGCGCACCTGCTCGAGCAGGGGGTCGAGGTGATCGCCGAGGAGGGCGTCTCCGCCTACAAGGAGCAGCGCGCCGAAGCGACCAACGGGGCGGCGAAAAAATCCGAGCTCGACCTGACCGTCGAGCCCAGCCTCGACTCGCTGCGTCTCTACCTGCGCTCGATCGGACAGGTCGACCTGCTGACGGCGGCGCAGGAGGTGGAACTGGCACAGCGGATCGAGCGCGGCGACATGCTGGCCAAGCGGCAGATGGTCGAGGCCAACCTGCGGCTCGTGGTCTCGATCTCGAAAGGCTATCTGGGCCGCGGCCTCGGCTTCCTCGACCTGATCCAGGAGGGCTCGCTCGGGTTGATCCGGGCGGTGGAGAAGTTCGACTACCGGCGCGGCTACAAGTTCTCGACCTACGCGACCTGGTGGATCCGCCAGGCGGTGACCCGGGCGATCGCCGACAAGGCGCGCACGATCCGCATCCCGGTCCACATGGTGGAGAAGCTGAACCGGGTCGCCCACGTCGAGCGGCAGCTGGTGCAGTCGCTGGGGCGCGAGCCCGAGCCGGAGGAGATCGCCGCCGAGCTGCGCTGGCCGATCGAGGACGTGCGGGACATCCTGCGGGTCTCGCAGGTGCCGGTCTCGCTCGAGAAACCGATCGGCGACGAAGACGAATCGGAGCTCGGAGACTTCGTCGCCGACGAAGAAGTCGCCGAACCCTTCGAGGAAGCGAGCGAGCAGCTGCAGCGCGAAGGCGTGCGCAAGGCGCTCGACGCGCTTCCCGAGCGCGAGCGCCAGGTGATCGAGCTGCGCTACGGCCTCTCGGGTCTGGAACCGCTGACCCTCGAGGAGGTGGGACGCACCTTCGGCGTGACCCGCGAGCGGATCCGTCAGATCGAGACCAACACGTTGAAAAAGCTGCGCGGCCTGCCCGAGGCGCAGATGCTCCGCGACGCAAGCTAGCTGTAGTTCCCAACCAGGTTGTTCCCAAGTAGCTCGTTGAGGCGAGCAACCGGCGGGCGATGGCCGAGGGAGCCGTGCTTTCGGTGGTAGTTGTAGCGATCGAGCCAGCCGGGGAGTTGGCCGCGTCGCTCTGAGGAGCTTCCGTAGAGGCGCCCGTAGGCCCACTCCCGCAGCATCGTCTGGATGAAGCGCTCGGCCTTGCCGTTGGTGCGAGGCCTGTAGGGGCGGGTGCGCAGGTGCCTGATCCCCAGCTCTCGGCAGGTGGCGGCGTGGATCGTCGAGACGTACGGAGAGCCGTTGTCGGTCATCACCCGCTCGACATTCACGCCGCGTTCGGCAAACCAGGCCACCGCCCGGCGCAGGAAGGCCGAGGAGGTCTCTCCGCGCTCGTCGGGCAACACCTCCACGTAGGCGAGACGGGTGGCGTCATCGACGCAGACGTGGCAGCACTCCCAGCCGTATCCCCGGCTGGAGGTGCGGTTGCCGATCGCCCGTTTGCCGGCGACCCCGAAGCGCCCCAGCTTCTTGACGTCGACGTGGATCAGCTCTCCGGGTCGTGAACGTTCGTAGCGGTTGGGTGGCTCGGGAGGCTGGAGGCGGCTGCGCTTGCCCAGGCCGATCCTCTTCAGCCACAGGGAGACGGTCGAGAGGGCCAGGCCGAGGGTCTCGGCGATCTCAGCTGCGGTCATCCGCAAGCGGCGCAGGGCACCGATCGCCTCGACGGTCTCATCGGGAGTGCGATGGGGTATCCGCCTGGGCGCCGAGGAGCGATCGAGCAAGCCGGCCTCTCCCTCGGCGCGCCAGCGGCCAAGCCACTTGCGAGCGCTCCGCTCGCTGATGCCGGCGGCCTCGGCCGCCACCATCAGCGACCAGCCCTCCTCTTCGACCCTCTTGACCAGGAGCTTGCGGCTCTTCGGGCAGGTGCGGGCGTTAGCGTGGATCTTCATCCGGTGTCCTCCTTGTTGGGTGGTGGCTTCGACACCCCCAGCCTTCAAGGAGGCCCGGATGAACAACGTTGTTAGGAACTACAGCTAGCGCGGCTCGAGCACGATTACCGAGGGCGTGCGGTCGAGCTTCCCCTGGTAGTCGTCGAAGCCGGCGTACTGTTCGTTGTGCTCGAGCCAGAGCCGCTCTCGCTCCTCCCCCTCGGCGATGCGCGCGCGGACCGGGTAGCGCCTGCGGCCACGCTCGACTTCGGCCTCGGGATTGGCCTCCAGGTTGAGCGACCAGGCGGGGACCTTGGCGTTGCCCGCATTGGTGTTGATGACGACGGCGTTCTCGCCGTCGGCCAGGTAGACGACCGGCGCGGTTCGCGGCTCCCCCGACTTGCGGCCGGTGGTGGTCAGCAACAGGACCGGCGCCCGCCCGACCTTGCCGCCGACGCGCCCGCCGCTCAGCCGGTAGAGCGGCACGTTCAGCTTGCCCGTCCAGCGCAGCCCTCTCACGCCGAGCGAGTTCGAGATGCGCGCGATCGTGTGGTCGCTGGGCACGGCGCGTAAGGTACACGGCCATGCCCGAGCCGCATCCCTTCCGCCGCGCCGCCGAAGCCAAGGACGTCGAGCTGATGACCGAGACGCTGCGCGAGGACGTCGAGCTGCACAGTCCGATCCTCTTCCGCGGCTTCGAGGGCCGCGAGGCGGTCGGCCACATCCTCACCCACGTCGCGGCGACGCTCGAGGACCTGACCTACGTCGACGAGCTGCACGAGGACAACACCGTCGCGCTCCGCTTCAAGGCCCGCGTCGGCGACCGCGAGCTGGAGGGAATCGACTTCCTCGAGCTCGACGAGGAGGGCCGCGTGGCCGTGCTCACGGTCTTCATGCGCCCGATGTCGGCGCTGACCGCGTTCAACGAGCAGATGATGCAGCGCCTCGGCGTTTCGTAGCCGGGGGCCGTGCCCGTCCCCTAGAATCGGCTCCCCATAGCCCCGGGGGAGTGTCCGAGTGGTTAAAGGAGATGCGCTGTAAACGCATTGGCTCTGCCTACGCAGGTTCGAATCCTGCCTCCCCCATATGAGCAGCCTCGACGGCCGTGTGGTTGCGATCGCCGGGGTCGCCGGCGGGCTGGGGCCGACGGTTGCGGAGCGGCTTGCCGCGGCGGGGGCGACTGTCGCCGGCACCGACGTCTCGCAGGAGCGGGTCGACGAGGTCGGCTCTGGGCTCGGCCTCGGGGAGGACCGCTGGGACGGCCGTGCCGTCGACCTGCTCGACGAGGGGGCGACCCGGGAGTGGTGCGCGGCGCTCGTCGAGCGTTTCGGACGGGTCGACGCGCTGGCGCACCTGGTCGGGGGCTGGCGCGGCGGACAGCCGCTGCACGAGGCGCCGCTCGCCGACTGGGACCTTCTCCATGACCTGTTGATCCGCACCGTGCAGCACACGACGCGCGCCTTTCACGACGCGCTTCTCGCCAGCGAGCACGGCCGCTTCGTCCTCGTCTCCTCCAAGCAGGCCCAGGCGCCCTCCAACGCGAACGCCGCCTACGCGGCCTCGAAGGCCGCCGCCGAGGCCTGGACCCTGGCGCTCGCCGACGGCTTCGAAGGCACCGCCGCGACCGCCAACGTCATCGTCGTCGACGCGATCCTGACTCCGCGGATGCGGGAGGAGAGCCCGGAGGAGGACTTCCCCACCTTCACGCCCGCCGAGCACATCGCCGAGGCGATCGGGTTCGTCTGCTCCAGCGCGGCCGGGAAGATGAACGGCCAGCGGCTCGCGCTTACGATGCGGGGATGAGCCAGAGGCCCTCCAGGCCCGTCAAGGGCGAGATGACGATCCGCGAGCTTGCCGAGCGGACGGGAATGACCGTCCGCAACATCCGCGCCCACCAGACGCGTGGGCTGCTGCCGCCGCCGGTGGTCCACGGGCGGACCGGCTACTACAACGACGAGCACGTGGCGCGGATCGCGCTGACGCGCGAAATGCAGGCCGACGGGCTCAACCTGGAGGCGATCCGGCGCGTGCTCGAGACCGGCGACGGCGCCGCAACCGAGATCTTCGACTTCACCCGCGCCCTGCGCGCTCCCTTCGAGGACGAGGCGCCCGAGATCGTCGAGGCCGAGGAGCTGGCGGGGGTCTGGGGGGCGGCCGGCGGGCAGCTCGACCCGGACCTGATGCGGCGCGCGGAAAAGCTCGGCATCGTGCGCGCCCTGCCTGACGGGCGCGTCGAGGTGATCAGCCCACGCCTGCAGCGCGCCGCGACGGCCCTCGCCGAGCTCGGCGTCGGGCCCGAGGGGGCGCTGGCGACGGCGGAGAAACTGCGCCGCCACGCCGACGGCGTCGCCCGCACCTTCGTCGACCTCTTCGTCAAGGAGATCTGGGAGCCGTTCGAGCGCGCCGGCCGGCCCGAGGGCGACTGGCCCAAGGTGCGCGAAGCTCTCGACCGCATGCGCCCACTCGCCTCCGACGCGCTGCTCGCCGTCTTCCAGCTGGCGATGGGCGAGGCGGTCGAGAAGGCCAGCGAGCGCACCCTGCGCATGGCCGCGCGCAAGCGGCCCACCCAGAAACGCAAGCGCACCCGGCGCCAGTAGCCCTGCCGGGACACCCGGGTTCCGTAATCCGCGCGACCACCCTTCGCCGCTTAAAAAACCGGATGTATATAGTGCGCGCGTACTTAGATACGTTTGCGTTTATGAATTCCTCTGACGAATTTCCAGCCGAGTTCTCGGGAGCGGTCGGTCGCCTTCAGGTTGCCGTCCTCGAGGTCTGTCGTCCGGAGGACGAGTGGCCGGCCAAAGTCGCGAAGTCGGTCGCCGCGACGGTCGACTTCGCGGTGTCGGAGCCCTCGGAGATTCGCCTGCTGACGATCGAGGCGCTGATCCAGAGGCCGGACGGGGGCCGGCGCTATGTGCGCACGGTGGAGCACTTCGCGGAGTTGCTGCGATCCGTGACGCCCGAGGACCGGCGCCGCCCGGCGAGCACCGAGATGGCCCTGGTCGGCGGCCTCGCCACGACGATCGCCCACCACCTGCGCTCGGACACGCTGGCGGAGCTGCTCCAGACCGTCCCCGAGCTGGTCGAGTTCACCCTCCTGCCCTACCTCGGACACGAGGAGGCCAGGCGCTGGGCCGAGTGGACGGCGGCCAGCCGCAGCTGAACGCCACCCGTTCAACCGGTCCACCAGCCGTTGGGCCGGCTCAGCCGACCGGTAGGGCCAGCTCTTCGGAGGCAACCTGCTGGCCTTCGAAGGGAAGGACCGCGAAGTACATCAGCGCGGGGAGCAGCTCCTCCAGGTTCTCGACCTCTTCCCGGTTGAGCCTCGAGTAGAGCAGCGCCTCGATTCCGCCGACGACTCCGGCGGACGCGATCGCCGACGGCGGGGAGCCCTTGGGAGGGTCGGCGCGTATCTGGTCGTCGAGGCAGGAGGCGAAGTGGTCGAGCAGCTCGTCGCGGCGCAGGAGGGCGGCCGGGCAGGCCGCACGGGCCTCGACGACGAGGGTCGCAGCCGCGTCCGGCTCGTCCGCGGCGAAACGCAGCAGCTCCTCCAGCGCCACCCGCAGACGATCTCGCCAGCTGCCGTCGGCGGAGCCCGTTGCGGCGGCGATCCGGGTGCGCAGCCGCCCGCCGGCCGCGTCGAAGGCGGCGAGGAAACAGGCTTCCTTGTTCTCGAAGTGTTCGTAGAACGTCGGCCGCGAGACGCCCGACCGGTCCAGCACGTCCTGGACGTTCATCTCTCGGTAGCCGAGCTCCGCCGTCGCCCGCAGCGCCGCCGCCAGGAGCCGCTCACGCTGGATCGCGCTGACGAGGTCGGGCGGGAGCGAGCGGATGCCGGACGGGAACTGGCCGTCGCCGCCGGCGAGTAGCTCTGCCGCGGTGCTCACCTCGCCTGGGCTCCAGCGGTCGCCGATCGCGGTGAGGAGCATCTCGTGGCTGAGCTGAACACGGCTGGAGGGCATCGAGGAACCTGACCGTTTCTTTTAGGAACTCAAATGGCGGCCGCAAAGTACCACAGGAGTCCATGCCGTGCAAGTCCGTTCAACGCACCGCGGGTATCCTTGGCCGATGTCTCCGCAGGCCCGCGCCCAGTCCACTCGCCCCGAGATCTCCCGGGAGTTCATCGCCGGCCACAAGCGACGCCGGATCATGGACGCGATCGCCGAGCTGACGGCGGAAAGGGGCTATGACGCGACCAAGATCGGCGACATCGTGCGCAGCGCCGGCGTCGCGCGCAAAACGCTGTACGACAACTTCGAGGGCAAGGAGGAGGTTTTCCTCGCGACCTTCGACGCCGCGGTCGAGGAGACCGTGCGCCGCATCGACGAGGCCTGCGCCAAGGTGGAGGGCGGCTGGGACGAGCGGCTGGAGGCGGGTCTCGCGGCCTTCCTCGGCTACGTCGCCGAGCACCCGGCACTGGCCCGGATGTGCATGATCGAGGCGCTCTCCGCCACCCCTGCCGCCAACCGGCGTTACGAGGACGCGGTCAAGCGCTTCGTCGCGATGACCGAACGGACCGTGCCCCGCGACGACCGCCTGCCCGAGACGATCGACGAGACGCTGGTCGGGGGGGTCGCGTGGATCGTCTACCAGAAGATCCGCCGCAACGAGACCGAGCAGGCGCCCGACCTCCTGCCGGAGCTCACCGAGTTCATGGCCGCTCCTTACCTTGGAGCGGCGGGAGCGGCGAAGTAGCGCCCAGCACGCTGTCCCGTGCGCTGGCAGACTCCAGCGCGCAGTGAGCGTCGAACGACTTCCCCGCGGCCGACACGGGCTATCGCCCGAGTACGTAGCGCAGAATCAGCGCGAGCGGCTGATCGGCGCACTGGCCCAGTGCCTCTACGAGCGCGGCTTCGACGAGACGACGATCTCGATGGTGAGCAAGCGCGCCGGCGTCTCCAAGGGCGACTTCTACAAACAGTTCGAGAGCAAGGACGACTGCTTCCTCGTCGCCTACGACGACGCCGTGCGGGCGATCTATGCACGGGTTGCCGGGGCCTGCGGGGAGAGCGACGACTGGGCGACGCGCGTGCTCGCCGGCCTCGCCGCGCTGCTCGACCACCTCGGGCAGGAGCCCGCACAGGCGCGGCTGGTGCTGGTCGAGGGGTTGCGCGTCGGCAAGGGGGTCTACGACCGCTACCAGGACGCGCTGCTCAGCTACGTCCCCCACCTTCGCGAGGGCGCGCCCGCTCCGGCCGGCGGCGCCGTCCCGCCCGAGGCGACGGACGAGGCCGTGATCGGCGGCATCGCCTCGCTGCTCTCGCGCCGTGTCCTCGCCGGCGACTCCGAGCGGCTCGGCGACTTCCTGCCGGAGATTGCGGAATTCGCCCTCACCCCCTACCTCGGCACGGCCGAGGCCCGCCGCATAATCTCGGAACGGTGAGCGACGCGGCTTCAGCGGTGGCAGGTGCGGTTGGCGGCGAAGCCGCGGACGCCGCACCGGGCGTGTTCCCCTCGCAGGCTCTGAGCCGGGCGATCGAGGCTGACTGGGTCAGCTCCGGCGACTACCGGATCAGGCCCGAGGCGATCCAGCCGGCCAGCATCGACCTGCGCCTCGGAGACCACGCCTGGGCTCTGCGCTGCTCCTTCCTTCCCGACGTCGACTCGACCGTCGAGGAGAAGATCGAGGGGCTCGCCTTCCAGAAGATCGACCTGCGCGACGGCGCGGTGCTCGAGCGCGACCGTCCCTACCTGGTGCCCCTGATCGAGGAGCTGGCGCTGCCCTCCGACGTGCGGGCGAAGGCCAACCCGAAGAGCTCGACCGGGCGCCTCGACGTCTTCACCCGCGTGCTGACCGACCGCCACCACCGCTTTGACGAGATCCGCGCCGGCTACCGCGGCAAGCTCTACCTCGAGGTGGTTCCGCGCTCCTTCGCGATCCAGGTCAAGACCGGGCTCTCGCTCAACCAGCTGCGGCTGGCGCGCGGCGAGGTGCGGCTGGGCGACGAGGAGATCCGCTCCCTGCAGGAGGAGTTCCCGTTGCTCTACCTCGACTCCCACGCGTTGCGCGAGTCCGAGCTGGCCCTCGCCGACGGGCTCTTCCTCAGCGTCGACCTCTCCGGGCCGAGTGACCGGATCGTCGGCTACCGGGCGAAGAAGAACAGCCTGCCGATCGACCTCTCGCGGATCCGCGCCTACCGCTGGACCGACTTCTGGGATCCGGTCTTCCCCGAGGCGGGCAGCAAGATCGTGCTCGAGCCGGAGATCTTCTACCTGCTGCTCTCGGCCGAGGGCGTCTGCATCCCGCCGCAGATCGCCGCCGAGATGATGGCCTACGACCCGACCGCGGGCGAGCTGCGCACCCACTACGCGGGCTTCTTCGACCCCGGCTTCGGCTACGACCCGGCCGGCGACCGCCACGGCAGCCGCGCCGCACTGGAGGTGCGCGCCCGTGACGTCTCCTTCATGGTCGAGCACCGCCAGCCGGTCTGCAAGCTGGCGCTCGAGCGGACCAGCGTCCCGGCCGAGCGGCTATATGGCTCGGGCCTCGGGTCCAACTACCAGGGGCAGGTGACGATGTTGAGCAAGCATTTCGAGGAGTCGGGAGCGCCTGAGCCCTCTCTCGAAACGCGCCGCGGGAGCGGCGCTTGAGTGTTTCGAGAGAGGGCTCAGGCGCTCCCGACTCGTTGAGCTGGTGTCGAGTGGAGCATTGACCCCCGTATAGAGGGGTCAATGCTCCACTCGACCAGATGGAGACGTCAGCGCGGTGCGGATCGCTGGTGAGCGGAGCAGGGTTGCGAAGGCGCGGGCGTAGGCGGCCTGTCCGCTACGGCGCGGGTGGTAGCTGCCCTTGATCAGGCCCTCGTCGGGAGAGAGGTTGAAGCCGTAGAGCCAGGGATCCTCGCTGCAGAGCTCGTGGCCGGCGAACCGCTCGGTTACGTCGACGTAGGAGACGTTTCCCTTCTGCCGGCGAGCGGCGCGGGACGCCTCGGCGATCCTGCGGTTTCCCCTGGCCACCAGCGAGTTCATCCATTCGGCCTCGGTCTCCGAGATGAAGAGCCTGCAGTCCGCATCCTCGGAGACGAAGAGACGCGGGTAGCCGGCGACGAGGAGCTGACCGCCGGGGTCCATGCGGTTGCGGATGCGGGTGTAGGCGTCGACCAGTTGCGCCTTGATCGTCTGCAGTCCCGCCTCGACCCTGTCGGCAAGCTTCCATTTCGAGCAATTTCCGGGCAGCAGGCACTGCTTGACGATGTCGTCGAAGCCGAGGTCGTTACCGCCGATCGTCAGGGTCACCAGCCTGGTCGAGGTGTCGACGTACTCGAGCTGCGTGCGCTGGCTGCCGCGCCTGGGCTGGGGGTGCAGCCAGATGTCGTCGATCGTCGCCCCGGTGCAGGCGTGGAAGGACGGCTGGGCGAGGTAGCCGGCCAGGGTGGGCAGCATCCGCGGGTAGGCGGAATCGCTGCGCAGCGCCCGGTGGCAGGGGCCATCGAAGGGCCTGTTGCCCTCGCCGCTGGAATAGGAGTCGCCGAGTGCGACGTAGGAGACGGGCACGTCCGCCGTCGCCGGCGAGGAGAGGACGAGCAGCGCGCAGAGCAGGGCGATTGCACAGGAAATACGTCTCAAGATGACGCGATTTATCTCATACGATGCGGCGATGGCCGAGCGAACCTGGAGCGTCTACCTCTCCGGCGAGATCCACTCCGACTGGCGCGAGCGGATCGAGGCCGGGGTGCGGGAGGCGGGCCTGCCTGTCGAGCTCTCGGCGCCGGTGACCGACCACGCGGCCTCCGACGACGCCGGGACGGGGACGCTGGGCGAGGAGGGGACGCCGTTCTGGCGCGACCACATGGGCGCCGGCGTCAACGCGATCCGCACCCAGACCCTGATCCGTGCCGCCGACGTGGTCGTCGTCCGCTTCGGCGACAAGTACCGCCAGTGGAACGCCGCCTTCGACGCCGGCTACGCCGCTGCCCTGGGTAAGCCGGTCGTCACGTTGCACGACACCGACCTCGACCACGCCCTGAAGGAGGTCGACCGCGCCGCCCAGGCAACCGCGCGCACCTCTGAGCAGGTCGTGGACGTCCTCCGCTACGTGATCCGCGGCGAGCTGCCCGGGTAGGGAGGGGCGGCAGCCCTCTCGCCTGACAAGTCGCGGCCGGAGCGGCCGCGACTTTGAGTATCCGCCAGTCGAGAGGGCTGCCGCCCCTCCTTCTCGGCTGGCTGAGCAGAGTCCGTACGAGGTCGTCTTGGAAAGATGCGAACATATGTTCGTATGCGGTGGGATGAGCTTAGGACCGAGAGGGATTTGAGGCTTCCGGGGATCGGCGACGGCACCGTCGTGCGGACGTTCGATGCGCCTGAGGCGATGGGGATCAACTTCCATGAGGTGCGGGCGCGGTCGGCACTGAACCGGGTGCCGGGGGGCCGGTACGGGTTCGGCTGGACGATCAATCCCTACCGGGGATGCACTCATGCCTGTGTTTTTTGCTTCGCTCGCCGCACTCACACGTTTCTCGACCTGAACGCCGGGCGGGACTTCGAGCGGGAGATCGTGGTCAAGGTGAACGTGCCGGAGCTGCTGCGGGGAGAGCTGGCGCGGCCGGGCTGGAAGCGGGAGCTGGTGGCGCTGGGGACCAACACCGACCCCTACCAGTGGGTCGAGAGCCGCTACCGGATGATGCCGGCGATCCTCGAGGTACTGGAGCAGGCCGGCACGCCCGTCTCTGTCCTGACCAAGTCGCCGCTGGCGATGCGCGACGTCGAGATCTACGAGCGGATGTCGAAGTGCCTCCCGGTCTCGGTCAACCTCTCGGTCCCGACCCTCGACGAGGACGCCTGGCGCGCGACCGAGCCCCACACCCCCAGCCCCTCGGCCCGTCTCGACGCGGTGGCCGAGCTGCGCAGCCGCGGCATCGACTCCGGCGTCCTGATCGCTCCCCTGATGCCCGGCATCAACGACTCCCCCGACCAGGTCCAGCCGATAATCGACAGAGCAAGGGAAGCAAACGCCAGCTTCCTAGGCGGAGTCGCACTCCATCTAAGGGATGAGGTCAAGGACGTGTTTTTCGCCTGGCTCCAGGAGAAACGCCCCGACCTCCTCAATCGCTACGAGCAGCTCTACCGCGGCAGGTCTTACATGCGCTCCGAGCAACGCAAGCAAGCGACTCGTGCGGTGCGGGGATGGGGGAGGGGGCGGTCCCCTCGCCTGACAAGTCGCGGCCGGAGCGGCCGCGACTTTGAGTATCCGCCAGTCGAGGGGACTGCCCCCTCCCCCTCGCAGGACACGCTCTTCTGAGCTTTTCGGTGATCTCCTGACACATTCCGCGCACCACGTGCGCGCCTGTCCCCGGCAAGGTCTTGGTGTGCCGTCCTACCTCTTCGCCAGTGCCGGCTTCGCAACCAACCTATTCGCGGTCCTGGCCGCGTCGATCGGCTCAGGAGTGGTGGTGGGCAGCTTTTCTGCGGGAGTAGTGACATTCGCTTTGAGACGCTCGAGGACGCGCGCGGAGAGGGCCGCTGTGCTTGGCGGCTACGGCGGTGGCCTCGCGGGGCTGTGCGCATTGGCCTTTGATATTGTGAGGAAACATTTTGTCTGAGGACCAGGAATTCAAGCGACAGCTCAGGAACATGCACATCGGCCTCGCCGTGTGCGTGGCCATATACGCGATCGGCTTCGTTCTGTTCTACGACGACGGGACAGCGATACAGGTGGTCACTGGGGTCGGTTTTGTGGCTTGTCTAGGCGTGTTTTTCGGTCTAGACGCACGCGACCAAGCCCGCCACGATAGGGCGACCAGGCCGCGCTAAGAGGGTAGAAGGGGCGGGGGTCCCCTGGGCTGGCGGATACTCAAATCGCCGAGCTAATCAGCTCGGCGATTGTCAGACCAGGGGACCCCCGCCCCTTCTACCCCTGATCGAGATCGGAAAAGAGACACTCCCGCGGGTCTTTGTCGTCGCGGAACCTTCTGAACCGAGCCCCGTGGCGGATCCGACCAGCCGCGGCGTGGTCGTAGCCGACTTCGATCACCAGCTCGGGCCGCAGCGATACCCACTCGAGGTCGCGCCCGCCGGTCCAGCGGCTCGGCTCAGCCGTTCCGCTCTCGCCGGTCTCCAGCGGTTCAAGCAAGCTCCGAAGCCCTCGTTTGGCCTCGGCGCTGAAGCCTGAGATGTGGCCGACCGAGCGTAGATCGTCGCCGTCGTAGAGGCCGAGGATCAGGGAGCCGACCGTTCCCTCCTCCTTGCCCGGGCGCCAGCCCATCACCACGCAGTCGATCTCGCGCTCGCGCTTGACCTTGGCCATGCCCTTGCGTTTGCCGGGGACGTAGGGGGCGTCGAGCTGCTTGGCCATCGTGCCCTCGGTCCTGCGCAGCCACTCCTCCGCCTGTTCCGGGTCGGCGCTCAGGTTGCTGACCTCGATCCCGGTGCACGCGGCCAGCGCGTCCAATCGCTCGCGTCGCTCTCCGAAGGGCGTCTCCAGCAGTGACCCGTCGCCCTCGGCCAGGAGGTCGAAGGCGACGTAGTCGGCCGGGATCTCCTTGGACAGCAGGGTTATCCGCGACTCCGCCGGGTGGATGCGGCTCTGCAGCGCGTCGAACTCGAGGTTGCCCTCGGCATCGCGGATCACCAGCTCGCCGTCGAGCACGTAGCGGCCCGCCGGGAAGCTCAGCTCGGGGAAGTAGCGCGCCAGCGCTTTGCCGCCACGGGACTGGACGTAGGCGTCGTCGCCGTCGACGAAGACGATCGCGCGGAAGCCGTCGAGCTTCTGCTCGTAGGCCCACTCCTCGCCCAGGGGGAGCTCTTTGCGGGTCAGCGCAAGCTGCGGTTTGATCGGCGGGGCGAGCGGGAGGGTCAACCTGACCCGACAGTTTGCCGACGTGCGCGCGCCTGGCGCGGGTCGGGCACCGGTACCGCGGCGAGGAGCTTGCGGGTGAAGGGGTCCGAGGGCTGCTCGCAGACCCGGTCGGCGGGCCCCTCCTCGACGATCCGCCCCTCGTTCATCACCGCGATCCGGTCGGAGACGTGACGGACGACGCCGATGTCGTGGGCGACGAAGAGGTAGGTGAGGCCGAAGTCCTCCTGCAGCTCGGCGAGCAGCTCGAGGATCTGGGCACGGATCGAGACGTCGAGGGCGGAGACCGGCTCGTCGGCGACGATCAGCTTCGGGCGCAGCGCCAGTGCCCGCGCGATCCCGATCCGCTGTCGCTGGCCGCCGGAGAACTCGTGCGGGTAGCGGTCGTAGTGCTCGGCGGAGAGGCCGACCCGCTTCAGCAGCTCGAGCACGCGCCTTCGTGCCTCCTCGCCGCGCGCCATGCCGTGGAGCCTGATCGGGTCGCCGACGATCTGGCCGACCCGCTTGCGCGGGTTGAGCGAGGCGTAGGGGTCCTGGAAGACGATCTGCATCTCGTGCCGCAGTGGCCGCATCTCGCGCCGTGAGAGGCCGGCGATCTCGCGGCCCTCGAAGCGGACCGAGCCCGAGGTCGGCTCGATCAGCTGCAGGGCGGCGCGGCAGAGCGTCGACTTGCCGCAGCCGGACTCCCCGACCAGGCCGAGCGTTTCGCCCTGGCGCAGGGTGAAGCCGACGCCGTCGACTGCGCGTACCTGGTCGACCTCGCGACGCAGGAGCCCGCGCCGCACCGGGTAGTGCTTGACCAGGTCGGCCACCTCGAGCAGTGGCTCGCCCGTGCGCGCCGCCCGCAGCGGCGGGGCGCTGTCGATCCGCACCACTGCATCGAGCAGGCGGCGCGTGTAGGGGTCCTTGGCCGAGTAGAAGACCTCGTCGAGCGAGCCGCGCTCGACGATCCGCCCCTCGTGCATGACGAGCACCCTGTCGGCGACCTCGGCGACGACCCCGAGATCGTGGGTGATCAGGATCGTCGCCAGCCCCCGTTCGCGGTTGATCCGCTCGAGCAGGGCGAGGATCTGCGCCTGCACGGTGACGTCGAGCGCCGTCGTCGGCTCGTCGGCGATCAGCACTTCGGGCTCCAGGGCGAGCGCCATCGCGATCATCGCCCGCTGTCGCATGCCGCCGGAGAACTGGTGGGGATAGTCGTCCACGCGTCGCGCCGCCTCGGGGATGCCGACCGAGTCGAGCAGCGCGATCGCCTGCTCGTGCGCCTCGCCCCTGCCGACCGCGGGGCGGTGGGCCCGGATCGCCTCGGCGATCTGGGCGCCGATCCGGTAGACCGGGTTGAAGGAGGTCATCGGGTCCTGGAAGACCATCCCGATGCGCTCGCCGCGAACCCGCTGCAGCTCGTCGTCGCTCGCCGCGACCAGGTCCGCGTCGCCGAGTCGCACCGAGCCCTCGATCCGGGCGTTGTGCGAGCGGGTGAGGCCGACGATCGTCTGCGCGGTGACGCTCTTGCCCGAGCCCGACTCGCCGACGATCGCCAGCACCTCGCCGGGGGCGAGGTCGAAGGAGACGCCGTCGACGGCCTGCACCAGCCCGCCTTCGGTGGCGAAGCCGACCCGCAGGTCCCGCACGGATACAAGCGGCGCCCCGCTCATCGTGCCTCGCTCCCCAGCTTGACCCGCGGGTCGAGATAGGCGTAGGCGATGTCGACCAGGGCGTTGAAGAGGACGACGAAGAAGGCGCCGAAGAGGACGATCGCCATGATCGGCGGCAGGTCGAGGTTTTCGATCGATTCGAAGAGGTACAGGCCGACGCCGTTGAGGTTGAAGATCGCTTCGGTGAGGATCGCCGAGCCGCCGATCAGGGCGCCGAAGTCGAGGCCGAAGATGGTGACGACACCGATCAGCGAGTTGCGCAGCACGTGGCGGCTCATCACCTGTCGCTCGGCGAGCCCCTTGGCCCGGGCCGTGCGCACGTAGTCCTCGCCCATCGCGTCGAGCATGCTCGAGCGCAGCACGCGGCTGTAGAGGCCGACCAGGGTGACCGCCACCGTGATCCAGGGCAGGATCAGGTGGTAGGCCCAGTCGACCGGGTCCTCGGTCAGCTCGACGTAGCCCTGGGCGGGGAAGAGGCCGGTCTCGTAGGCGAGGTAGTTGAGCAGGACGGCGGCCAGCCAGAAGACCGGGACGGAGATGCCGGCGACGGCGACGATGGTCAGCACCTTGTCGAGCAGGCCTCCGGCCCGCACCGCCGAGAGGTAGCCGAAGAGGATTCCGAAGAACATCCAGATCGCGGCGGCCCCGATGCAGAGAGAGAGGGTGGCCGGGATGCCTTCGACGATGCGGGCGTCGACGTCTTCCTGCCCCTGGTAGGAGATCACGTCGCCGCTGAAGACCTTGCCCATCATCGTCAGGTACTGCTGGGGCAGGGACTCGTCGAAGCCCCATTCCTCGGTGATGTTGGCGACCAGCTGCGGGGTCGGGCTCTTGCCGGCCATGCGCACCGCCGGGTCGTAGTTGGGGATCACGTTGAAGATCAGGAAGGTCAGCACCGAGACGGCGAACAGCACCGCCGCCATGCCGGCCAGGCGCCTGAGCACGAAGGCGCCCATCAGACCGCGGTGCCCTCGGGCTCGGCGATTCCCGCGTGGGCCTCGAGCCGTACTTTCGAGCGGGGGTCGAGCGCGTCGCGCAGGCCGTCGCCGAGGACGTTTACCGAGAGCACGGTGAGGAAGATCATCGTGCCGGGGAGGATCGTCAGCAGCGGCGCGCTGCTGAGCAGGTCAAAGCCGTCGCCGACCATCGCGCCCCAGGAGGTGTCGGGCGGCTGCACGCCGACGCCGAGGAAGGAGAGGGCTGCCTCGAAGAGCATCGCGTTGGCGACGGCGAGGGTGAAGAAGACGATGATCGTCGAGGCCAGGTTGGGCAGCAGCTCGCCGAACATCACCCGCAGCGGCCCGGCGCCCTGGGCGACGGAGGCCTCGACGAACTCCTTTTCGCGCAGGGCGAGCACCGTTCCCCGCAGCGGTCGCGCCGTGTAGGGGACGAGGACGCCGCCGATGATCAGGACGGTGATCCAGATCGAGCCACTGGGGACCTCCACGGGCCCGATTTTCAGCCCGCCCAGCGCCAGGGCGATGCCGAGAGCGATGCCGAGCAGGAGTACCGGGAAGGCCCAGATCACGTCCAGCGTCCGCGAGATGAGCGTGTCGACCCAGCCTCGGTGGTAACCGGCGAGCAGGGCGAGGATCGTCGCCAGCACCGTGGCCAACAGGGCCGAGGCGAAGCCGACGAAGAGAGAGGCCCGGCCGCCGTACATCAGCCGCACCATCTCGTCGCGGCCGAGGCGGCCGTCGGCGCCGAGGAAGAACTTGCCGTCGGCGCCGAGCCAGACCGGGCCGATCGGCCGGCCTTCGACGTTGACGACTTCACGCCGTTCGCCGTCGACCTCGATCTTCTCCAGCGTGTGGGTCTCGTTGGGCCCGGTGTCGGCGACGTGCTCCGCCCACAGCGGGGCCGCCAGCACGAAGAGGACGATCAGGACCAGCAGGCCGCCGAAGGCCAGCGCCACCCGGTTGCGGCGCAGCTGCCGGAGGGCCAGCCGCCACGGGCTGCTGCCCGCGGGGCCGGCCTCGGCGTGGGGCTCGGAAGCCACGCCCTCAGTTTGAAGCAGGGACTGGGGCTACTTCGGCTGGAAGCTGGCCAGGTCGTGCCCGAAGGTCGGGTTGAAGATCACCGAGTCGAGGTCGATTTCGCTGTCGACGAAGGTGGAGACGGTGAACGTCCCGTAGGGCGCCCATGGCGCCAGCTCCATGAATTCCCTGTCGAGCTCCGCGTATTCGGCTTCCTGATCGGGGCCCAGCGGTTCTTCCCCGAGCCGGGCGATCTTCTCGTTCAGCTTCGGCACGTCGATGCGGGCGAAGTTGATGTTGTTGGTCGGCGCTATGCCTTCGCCCGACAGCAGCGGTTCGAAGAAGTTGCTCGGGTTCGGGTAGTCCGGGTACCAGTTGATCCAGCCGGTGTCGAGGTCGGGCGTCGAGACGTTGCCGATCGTCGGGATGTAGACGTCGGCGTTGATCGTCTTCAGCGTCGCGTCGAAGCCGAGTTCCTTCAGCACGCTGTGGTAGTAGGCGCCCGCTTCGTCGTTGGGGCTTTCGTCGTCGGTCCAGACCGTGATCTCGGTGTCGCTCGGGTTGGCTTCCTTCAGCAGGGCCTTGGCTTTGGCCATGTCGTGCGGGTAGAGGTCGAGGGTCTCGTGCCCGGGCATGCCCTCGGGCAGGATCTGGTGGGTCGCGCTCAGCGCCCCGGCGTAGATGCGTTCGAGGGCGGCGCTGTCGATCGCGTAGTTGACCGCTTGGCGCACCTTGACGTCATCGAAGGGAGCCCTCGTCGTGTCCATCCAGAAGTAGTAGAGGTTGATCGGGCTCTCGACCCGGAACTGGGTCCCCTCGTAGGTGTCCTTGACCTCCGCGTAGCGGTCGGCCGGCGGCGGGGTCTGCATCCAGTCGGTCTGGTCCTGTTCGATTTCGTTGACCTGGGTCGAGTCGTTGCGGACGACCGTGATCTCGATCTTGTCGTAGTTGCCGGCCTCGAGATCGGGTATCAGCGGGCCGTTGTTCTTCGCCCACACCGGGTTGCGCGCGTAGCTCCAGCCGCGGCCGGGCTGGGACTTGACGATCTCGTAGGGGCCGGAGGCCGGAGGCGGGTCGGCGCTGAGGTTCTTGGCCGGGGTGCCGGATGGCAGCAGCGCCGCGAACAGCATGCCCAGCTCGTTGGAGAAGGTTCCCCGCGGGGCGGTGAGGTCGATGACGATCTCCCCCGTCTTGTCGTTGGCCTTGATCCCTGGGATGCCACCGGTCTTGGTTTCGGCGAATTTTTCCGCGCCGACGACGCTGCTGAAGAAGCCCGAGCCGGGCGAGTTCAGCTTGAACAGCCTTTCGATCGAGCTGGTGAAGTCGGAGGCCTTGACCGGGGTCCCGTCGGAGTATTCGAGGCCCTGGCGCAGCTGCAGCGTGTAGGTCTTGCCGCCGTTGGTGATCTTCGGCAGGTCCTCGGCGAGGGCCGGCACGACCTTGCCGCCCTCCGCGCCGTTGGCGTGCGCGTAGGTGAGCAGCGGCAGGTAGGTGTTGTACATCGCCGTCCAGCCTTCCTGCGTGTAGGAGAGGCCCGGGTCCAGATAGTCGGGGAACGAGGCATAGCTACCCGTCAGCGTCCCGCCTTCCTTGCTGCTCGAGTCGCCGCAGGCGGCAAGGCCGAGGGCAGATCCCGCGGCGAGACATAGGGTCAGCAGAACAAGACCTAGCTTTCTCAACTCACGACCTCCGATTTAGGACCGGGTAGGCAAGCGATTCCCTCCCACTGGAATCAGCTCCACCATAATCTCCGGATCGGCGCCAAGCCGATCCACGCCTCCTTTTTCCCCGCGCTCGGGCCAATTCCTACCCAGGGTTGCGAAGGCCAGGCCGGCGATCGCCAGCACGCCGGCGCCGGCAACCAGGAAGGCCGCCCGCGGGCTGGCGCCGCTGGCGATCAGCCCGCCGAGCAGGTAGCCGACCCCCGGCATCGCGGCGCCGACCGACTCGAGCACGCTCATCACCCGCGCCTGCATGCTCTGGCTGGTCAGCTCCTGCACGGCGCTGACCACGCTCACCCACTGCACCCCGTTGCCGGTGCCGCCGACCACCGACGCGGCGCAGGCGAGCGCCAGCGCCGGCGCCGCCGCGAGGCCCAGGTAGCCGACGCCGACGACCACCGTGCTGAAGAAGAGCAGCAGGGGTAGCGACGCCTTGCGCACGGCGACGAAGACGAGGCTGCCGATCACCATCCCCACCCCCCAGCTGGCCAGCAGCAGGCCGTAGCCGGAGTCGCCGGAATCGAGCGTCTGCTTGGCGTAGATCACCTCGATCGGGATCACCGCCGCGAAGAAGACGAACGCGGCGCCCTGTGCGAAGAGGAGCCGCCTCAGCGTCGCCCTCTCGCGGATGTAGGCGATGCCGGCGCGGACGCGGTCGCGGACCTGGCCGGGATCGGGCTCGGCCTGGGGCAGCGTCCCCGCGGTGAGCAGGATCCAGGCGATCGCGTAGAAGGAGGCGGCGTCGAGCAGCAGGGCCGCCTGCACGCCGAAGCCGGCGACGATCAGGCCGGCGAGGCCGGGGCCGATCGCGGCGCCGCCGGTGAAGGCCACGTTGAGGATCGCGTTTCCCGCGCGCAGTTCGCCGTCCGGCTCCAGCAGGGCCGCGACGACGGCCCGGGTCAGCGCCCGCCCCGCGAGGGCAAGCGTCCCGTCGATTGCGGCCAGCACGATCACTCCGGCGAGGGCGAAATCCTTGCCGGCGAGGAGCGCCAGGGCGCCGAAGGCGGCCGCCTCCCCGCAATAGATGACCGGCAGGGCGAAGCGCGGTGGCGGCTGCTCGACCCGCGCGACCAGGACGGGCGCGATCAGAGCAGGGAGGAAACGGGTGCCGATGAAGAGGGCCGCCGTCGCCATCGCGCTTCCCGTGCGGTCGTAGACCAGGACCGAGAGGGCCACGATCCCCATCCAGTCGCCCAGCTCGTTGACCGCGTAGCTCACGGCCAGGCGCCGGAATTGCGGCCTTCTCAGGGGGTCGGTTAGGCGTGAATTACGCATTGCTGGACGCACGAACTACTGCATTTATGCACAAGATTTCCTGCAGATGCACAAGTTTCGGCGAACCTGTGCTACAAAGTTGGCAGGCAATTAACGAGTTTCAGATCGCGGTTTGCAATCTGAGGGTTTCAGCAACCGAAAGGGAATAGGAACCATGGGCTTCCGTAACTAAGTTCTTCAAGCGAGCGTTTGACGCTCGCCCAGTCTCAAAGGGGCGTCCCGTTCGCGGGGCGCCCTTCTTGGTTGTGCACCTCGTTCGGGGTCTCTCGGCTCGAACCTCCAGCCGGCCTCGTCCGTCCTCTCGCCGAACGACCGCCGCGACCGGCCTCTTGCAGGTGGTCCAGCCGGCTTGCCGGCCAGGGTTCTTGCCGCTACCTTCATTCGGACGCAATCCCCGCCCGCGGCAGGTCCGAGCCGATCTTGCAGAGGGAATGGGCGACCGCCCATGAATCCCCAGCCAAGGTCGCGGACAGGTTGTCGCATCCCCGGTACGAAGAGGCCGATGGCTGAAGATCGCCCCACTCGCGCAGCACTCGCAGGCATGAGCGTAGCCCTGGCGGCGACGGCTGCCTTCGCCGTCTGGTGGGCGCCGGAATGCACCTGGAACCTGCCGCTCTTCGCCGTCCTGCTCACCTTCTCGGTGTTCAGCGACCTGACCGCGGTCTCGACCGAATCGAAGGTCAAAGTCTCGGGCAGCTTCCTCGCCCTGGTCGTGGCGATGGTCTTCCTCGGTGGCACCCCGGCCAGCCTGATCGGCGTTGCCACGATCGCGGTCGGCTGGTTGCGCTGGCACGACGAGGGCCACTACCTGCTCAACAACCTCCTCACCTACGCGGTGTTCCCCCTCCTCGGCGGGATCGCCTTCGACGCCGTCACCGAGGCCGCCGGCCTGACCCAGGACGACGCCTACTTCTACCTGCTCGTCTTCGCGCTCTTCCAATTCTCCCTCGCGATCAACTTCGTGCTTGTCGCCGGTTACCGCGCATACGTGGAGCGGACGCGGTTCTCGGGCCAGCTGCGCGTCCTGCCCCCGGTCCTCCCCTCCGAGTTCGCGAGCGCGATGCTGGCCGTCGCCGTCGCCTTCATATACCACGTGATCGGGATCTCGGCGATCGCCCTCTTCGGCGTCGTCCTGATCACCTTCCAGTACCTGCTCGGCCAGCTGCTGCTCTCCCAGCAGCGCGCTCTCGAGCTGGAGCGGCGCAGCAAGCAGCTCGCCAGCTTCCAGGTCGGGATGTTGAGCGCGATGCTGCGCACGCTCGACCTGCGCGACCAGATGACCGCGCGGCACTCGGCCGCGGTGGCGCGCTACTCGCGGGCGATCGCCCAGCGCGCCGGCTTCTCGCGCCAGGAGGAGGAGCTCGTCCACATCGCCGCGCTGCTGCACGACATCGGCAAGTTCATCCTCCCCGACCGCATCCTCAAGGCGAACGTGCCGCTCACCGACGAGGACTGGATGCTGATCAAGCGCCACCCTCAGCAGGGCGCCCGGGTGGTCTCCTCGCTCGACGGCTACGGGCCGGTGGCGGAGATCATCCTCGCCCACCACGAGCGGATCGACGGCAAGGGCTACCCGCGCGGCCTGGCCGGCGACGACATCCCCGAGCTGGCCCGGATCATTTCGGTCGCCGACACCTACGACGTGATGACGGCGCGCGACTCCTACCGCACGCCGATGTCCAGCCACGACGCGATCCAGGAGCTGCGCCGGGTTGCCGGAAAGCAGCTCGACGCCCGCTTCGTCGAGGTCTTCGTCGAGCTGCTCGAGGGCAAGGACGTCTCCTTCCAGCATGGCGAGGCGGCCGACTTCGAGAAGGAGCTGGCTTTGGAAGCGCGGATCGAAGAGACCGCCAGCCCGCTCGGCAACGACGCCCGCTTCCAGCCCTCTTCTGTCTCCGTCGGCTAAGGGGTGGCGGGTGCCCCTCCCCAAAACGCGCGGCTGAGCCGCGCTTGAGTGTTTTGGGGAGGGGCACCCGCCACCCTGCCGGAACGACCGTCTAGACGACCGGGGGCGCGATACGGTTCCGCGATGCGCGCGGTCACGTTCCAGGCTCCCGGTGAGGTTCGGGTAGACGAGAAGCCGGCTCCCGAGATCGAAGCCGCCGACGACGTGCTGGTTCGGGTCGAGGCCAGCGGCATCTGCGGCTCCGACCTCCACATCTTCCACGGCCAGGTTCCGGTCGAGCCGGGGTTCACGATCGGGCATGAGTTCGTCGGCACGGTGCTCGCCGCGGGCGCCGACGTCGAACGGGTCGCGGTCGGCGACCGCGTGCTCGGCTGCTTCCACACCGCCTGTGCGACCTGCGCGACCTGCCTGCGCGGCGACTACCACCGCTGCGAGCGCGGGCGGATCTTCGGTCACGGCGCCAACCTCGGCGACCTCCAGGGCGCGCAGGCCGACCAGCTCCTGGTCCCGCGCGCCAACGTGACGCTGCGGCGGGTGCCGGAGGGGATGAGCGACGACGTCGCCCTCTTCGCCGGCGACGTGATGGGAACCGGTTACCACGCCGTCGTCCACGCCGGGATGCGCTCGGGCGACACGGTGGCGGTGCTGGGGCTGGGCCCGGTCGGGCTCTGCGCCGTGCAGGCGGCGCTCGCCGGCGGGGCGACCGAGGTCTTCGCGATCGACTCCGTGCAGCAGCGGCTGGCGATGGCGGCGGACTTCGGCGCGACGCCGGTCCACCTGACCGAGGAGGAGCCCAAGCGCGTGGTACGGGCGGCGACCGAGAAGCGCGGGGTGGACGTCGTCGTCGACGCGGTCGGCGCCGCAGCGCCGCTGGCGATGGCGGTCAGCCTCTGCCGCGACGCCGGCACCGTCTCGGGGATCGGCGCCTACGCCGGCAAGGGCGAGGTCCCGCTCGGACTCGCCTGGCTCAAGGGCCTGACACTGCGCCTCGGCCTCGCCAACGTGATCGCCCACGTCGACCGCGTGCTGGCGCTGATCGAGGCCGGCAAGCTCGACCCCTCGCCGCTGGTCACCCACCACATGAAGCTGGACGAGGCCGCCGAGGCCTACGCGCTCTACGACCAGCGCGAGGCGCTGAAGATCGTCCTGACGCCCTAGGTGCAACGTTTTACGGCTCTGACAGAGCCGTAAAACGTTGCACCTGGTGTGGGACCGTGGCAGCATGGGCCCGATGGCGCTTTTGGACGACGCCGAGATCGAGCAGAGGCTCTCCGGCCTGGAGGGGTGGGAGCGCTCCGGCGAGGCGATCGCCAAGACCTTCGGCTGCGGCGACTTCGTCGGCTCGGTGCGGTTCGTCGAGAGCCTGGTCGAGCCGGCCGAGGGGATGAACCACCATCCCGACCTGGCGATCTCCTGGAGCGAGGTGACCGTGACGATCTCCACCCACTCCGAGGGGGGCCTCACCGCGGCCGACTTCGAGCTGGCGGCGAAGGTCGACGCCCTATCGCCGACGAGCTGAGAATCGACGGGCGGCTCTCGATCCCGCTGGCCGAGATCGAGCTGCGGGCGAGCCGGTCGTCCGGCCCCGGCGGGCAGCACGCGAACGTGACCGCCTCGCGGGTGGAAGCGGTGTTCGACGTCGAGGCCTCGCGGGTCTTGGACGAGCGCCAGAAGGACCGCCTGGCCGGCCGGGCCGGGCCGGTCCTCACCGCCGTCTCCCAGGACGCGCGCGGCCAGGCGCGCAACCGCGAACTGGCTCTGCGGCGGCTGGCGGAGAAGATCGCCGCCGGCCTGGCGGAGCCGGTGCGCCGCCGCCCGACACGCCCGACGCGGGCCTCCCGCGAGCGGCGCCTGGAAGAGAAGCGGCGAGCGGGGGAACGCAAGCGGGGTCGGCGGCGACCCGGCGGCGACTACTGAGCGGACTCGCCGGGCCCGATCGGTTCGCCGCGCTGGCGCAGGCGGTTGTAGCCGGCCGCGCGCCAGCGCAGCGGGCCCTCGTGCTCGATCGCGAAGCGGCGGGCGGGTTTGCCGGGCGCCACGCTGTGCATGGCCAGGCTGCGGCGGGCGCCGTCCGGACGCTCTTCCCAGAAGGCGACCGAGACCAGCGTCACGCGGCGGGCCAGGTGTCCGGTGGGCCTCGCCTCGATCGCGTAGGACCCGGGAGCGACCTCGGTGACGGCGACCTCCAGCCGCGTTCTCGGCCAGGTCGCCTTGCCGATGAAGTGGGCGAGCCGCTGCACGGCGACGTTGGTCCAGCGGCGCTGGGTCCCGCGCAGCTCGAAGGATCGGGGCTGGCTCCAACTCGCGCCCTGGCGCCCGGGGCTCGGCGGGCTCTCGCCGGCGCCGACCCTGTTCAGCCGTCGCATGTAGGAGGGCGTGCGCTTCATCCGCAGCTGGAGCGCCAGCCAGGTCCCCACCCCACGGTCCATGCCCCAGCGCCCGTGCCAGTGCGCCCAGTCCAGCTGCGTGTCGTCCAGCGGGAGGAGGACGACCTCGGGGGTCAGTCCCGGATCGGGTGGGTCGGGGACGCTGACGTCGGAGAGGGGCAGCATCGGATGCGCACCCCGCTCGTGGTAGGAAGCATGTGAGTCGACGGCGACGTAGACGTCGGGGCCACCCGACCTCGATTCGAATGATCTGGTGACGGGCTTGCCGTGCCCGGCGAGCGTTACATGCGTCGCTTCGTCGTCGCCTTCGAGGAGCTTGACCCGCACCTGGACGAGCTCCCAGTCGCCGTCGTGGCGACCCGGTGGCAGCACGCAGGGGTTGTCGACGTAGAAAAGCCAGTATTGGAGGAACTTCGTGTTGGCGCCGCCGGCGACGACGCGGCCGTAACAGGTGCCCCCCGTGGCGAGGTCCTGCGCGGGCGCGTAGGCCTGCAGCAGCGCGTTGCTGCGCTCCTGAGTGTCGAGGCCCGGTCCGTCGTTCAGGGGGTTGAGCCTCGATTTGAGCTCTTCCAGGCGTTCGAGCATCGACACCTCCCCGGGCGGCGTTCCCGGGGCCGTCTGTTCGTCCTCGCCGACGAAGGCGGAGCGCTGCAAGTAGGGGTCGGCAAGGCTCGGGCGCCAGCGCTCGAGCGCATCGAAGTGGAGCCGCGGGGCGAAGCGGCGCAGCAGCTCCAGCCGCTCCTCCCTTGAGAGCGCCAGCGAGCCCGACTGATTGATCGGCGGCATCGGATCGATCCTTTCACGGGGCCGGCCGAGGCGTCGCCTGCGAGACTGGGCGCGATGGCGAAGCGGAGGAAGCGGGCGCCGCGGCGCAAGGCGCCGACCGTCGAGTACGTCGATGCGGACGGGAACAAGCTGACCCTGCGCGAGACGCTCAGCGCGGCCACCGTCGCCAAGCTCGAAGAGGGGCCGGCGACCGCGGCGACGACGCAGGAGGATGCCTGGCGCCGTCGCTCGGAGCAGCTCTTCGAGCGCCTCGCGGTCAGCTGGGAGATCGCCGGTCTGCCGCTGGAGGACCAGAAGCTGCTCCTCGGCCGCTACCGCATGGCCGACCCCGCCACCCAGCAATGGGTCCGCGAGACGATCGACGCGCACCTGCGGCGCTATATCCCGGAGCTCTCCGGGTAGCGAGAACAGACCAACGAAAGGAGCCAGCATGTTCGCGAGCACCAAGGCAACCAGCAGCTTCGCGGTCGACGACGTCGAGGCGGCGAAGCGGTTCTACGGGGAGACGCTCGGGCTCGGGACCACCGACCTCAGCGAGGAGCACGGCCTGATCTCGCTCCAGCTCGCCGACGACCGTCAGGTCCTCGTCTACCGCAAACAGGACTTCGCCCCCGCCTCCTACACGATCCTCAACTTCGAAGTCGACGACGTCGACGCAGCCGTCGACGAGCTCTCCGGCAAGGGCGTGACCTTCGAGCGCTACGACGGCTTCGGCCAGGACGAGAAGGGCATCGCCCGCGGCCCCGGCCCCCAGGTCGCCTGGTTCAAGGACCCGGCCGGGAACATCCTCTCGGTACTGGAGCAGGGATAGGGGCAGTGATCTAGGGTTCCGGAATGGCCAAGACGATCTTCCAGGCTGGCTCCTACAACCTGAGCCAGCTGATCGGCGACATCGATCTGGGCAAGCTGGCCCTCCCCGAGCTCCAGCGTCCGTTTGTGTGGAAGAAGCGCGCCGTCCGGGATCTGCTCGACTCGATGTACCGCGGCTTTCCGGTCGGCTACCTGATGCTTTGGAATGCCGCCGATGTGAACAGCAAGTTCATCGGCGAGGACGGCAAGCAGCACACTCCAACGGAGTTCATCGTCGATGGTCAGCAACGCCTGACGAGCCTCTACGCGGTTATCAAGGGAGAGGAGGTCACCTTCAGCGACTTCAGTCGGGGGCGGATCAAATTGGCCTTTCGTCCTCGAGACGGGCGCTTCGAGGTCGCTGACGCGGCGATCGAAAGGGATCCCGAATTTCTCCCTGACATAACCGCGCTGTGGACGGGCGAGGATTGGGAGGTGATCGATGCCTTTGTCGACCGCTTGCGGAGGGCTCGGCCGGAGGCAGTCGAAGGCGATGGAGAGAAAGCGCTCCGCGGAGCCCTCAGTCGGCTGCGTGGCCTTGAGGACTACCCCTTTCAGGCGGTCCGCATCGGTCACGAGGTGCGCGAGGATCAGGTGGCGGAGATCTTCCTCCGCGTCAACTCCGGTGGCACGGAACTCACCCAGGCCGATTTCATCCTGACCTTGCTCTCGGTCTTTCGCGACGACGATCGCCGTCGCCTGGAAGGGTTTGCGCGCTCGTCGAGGATCGTCCCGGCCGACCAAACGCCCAGTCCCTACAACCACCTTGTGGAGCCGAGTCCCGACCAGCTCCTCCGCGTTGCGGTCCTGGTTGCGTTCCAGCGGGGGCGGCTGCAATCGGTTCTGGCCCTGCTCCGGGGCGCCAGCATCGATGGCGACGTCACGCTGGCCGAGGGTGACCGCGAGGCTCAGCTCGACAAGCTGACCGCCGCGATCGACGTCGTGCTCGACCTGACCAGCTGGCATGAGTACGTCAAGGCGCTGATGTCGGCCGGGTTCCGTCGCTCGAGCGAGATCTCCTCGGTAAATAACGTGGTCCTCGTCTACTCGCTGTACCTCATCGGCCGCGAATATGGCCTCTCGCACAGCGAGCTGCGCACGACGATCGCCCGCTACTTCTTCATGTCGTCGCTAACCGGGCGCTATACCGGTTCGTTCGAGACCCAGATCACCCAGGACGTGCAGGCTTTCACCGAGGCGGCAACGGGCGAGGAGTACCTGGAGCGGCTGCGGCAGGCGATCTCCAGGTCGCTGACATCCGACTACTGGGCGATCACCCTGCCCCAGGGCCTCTCGACTTCCGCCGCGCGAGGGCCGGGCCTCTTCGCCTATGCGGCCTCGTTGTGCCTGTTGAATGCCCGGGTTCCCCCTTTCGTCGTTGGCTCCAACGGCGAGCAGAAGGCAGCGGTGCTCCTGCGGGACCTGTTCGACCCCGTGCTGCAGCAAAAGAAGGAGCCGGTCGAGCGTCACCATCTCTTTCCCCGTAAGTACCTCGAGTCCCTGGGCGTCACCGGGACTCGCAACGTCAACCAAATCGCCAACCTCTCCTACGTCGAGTGGCCCGAGAACATCGAGATCTCGAGCACGGCGCCGGCGACCTACTGGCCGCAATACGCAGCTCAGTTCTCTCCCGACGATCTCTTTCACCATGCCCTGCCCGACGGGTGGGCCGAGATGGACTACGACGAGTTCCTCGAGCAGCGGCGCGGACTGATCGCCAAGGTGATCCGCAAGGGCTTCGAGACGATAGGCGCCGCTCCCGAGCCGACCGGCGATGGTGCGCCGGGGCTGCTGCCGGCACTCGGCGACACTTACTTGCACCCGGATACGCCATTTTCGAACGACCTCGCGATCCGGCGCGTGATCCGTCAGCTCCGCGGCACCGTCCTCTGGTACGAGCAGCACATGGATCGCAAGGCGCTCGAACTGCTCAGCGATGAGCTGCCACTAGATCAAGTCGACGAAGTGAGGTTGCTGTCGGGCCCGGCGAACCTTTCCAGCAAGACGAAGAAGGCTTTCCAGCGCTTTGTGGCGGAGACCGAGCAGCGCGGAGTTGCCAGCGAATGGCGTGTCCTGCCGGCGGACCAGGCGCGCGCGATGCACGCCCGCGTCATTGCCGACGACGACAGGACCTATGAGGTGCCGCCGCTTAACTCGGTGCTCGCCGGGACCGTCGATTCGATACGCGCCTCGGAGATACCGCTGGACAGTTTCGAGGCTGCCTGGGACAACGGGAGCATCTCGCTCTTCGAGTACCAGACCGACTCTTAGCCGTAGTTCTTAGTCGCCGATCCGCACGACGAGCTTGCCTACGTTGGTGCCGTCGAAGAGCATGTTGATCGCGCTCGGCAGCTCCTCGAAGCCCTCGACGACGGTCTCCAGCGGCTCGAGGCTGCCGTCGGCGATCCATTCCGCCAGCTGCGCCGAGACCTCCGCCAGCTTGGCGTAGTGGTCGAGGATGATGAAGCCCTGCAGGGTGGCCCGCTTGACGAGCAGGTTGCCGAAGGCGCGCGGGCCGGGTGGCGGCGAGCTGTCGTTATAGCCGGAGATCAGCCCGCAGAGCGCGATCCGGGCGTGGAGGTTGAGGCGGGCGAAGATCGCATCCATGATCTCGCCGCCGACGTTCTCGAAGTCGACGTCGATGCCATCCGGCGTGGCGGCCTTGAGCTGCGCGCGCCAGTCCTCGGCGCGATGGTCCACGGCTGCGTCGAAGCCGAGCTTCTCGGTGAGGATCGAGCACTTCTCCGGGCCACCGGCGATGCCGACGACGCGGGCGCCATCGCGCTTCGCAAGCTGTCCGGCCACCGAGCCGACCGCGCCGGCGGCCGCCGAGACGACGACCGTCTCGCCCTCCTGTGGCTTGCCGATTTCACGCATCCCCACCCAGGCGGTGAGGCCGGTCATGCCGAGCGCACCGAGGTAGAGGCTGGGCGAGATCCCCTCGGCCGCGGGGACGCGCTGCACGGGGGCGGCATCGGAGGCGATGAAGTACTCGGTCCAGCCGATCAGCCCCTGGACGAGCTGCCCCTCCTCGTAGTCGGGGTGCCTGGACTCGACCACCCGGCCGAGGCCGAGGCCGCGCATCGTCTCGCCGATCGCCACCGGCGGCAGGTAGCCGGGCATGTCGTTGATCCATCCCCGGTTGGTCGGATCGAGTGAGATCCACTCGGTGCGGACCAACACCTCGCCGTCGCCGACCCCCGGGAGCTCCTCCTCGACGAGCTCGAAGGTCTTCCCATCGATCCGCCCGTTGGGGCGCTGACGCAATGCGAAGCGACGATTGACCGGCACGGATCGAGTCTACTTCGACTGAGAGGAGCTCAGTAGTGGGCCTGGTTGGAAGTCTTTGGAACCCCGACCTCCAGACCCGGCTTCAGCGTATCCATCGGCACATTGCTCGGCAAGCGGCATCTGGAGAGTCCTCAGCCAAGCGACCGCCTCCTCAGTTCAAGCGCCGTCGAATGGGGCTGATTCGGGATGCAGTTGCTTCTGTCCTTGCCGAGCATCGGGAGGGCATGCTGATGCGCGACATTAGGACCGCCGTAGCCGACCGCCTGGACGAGCCCATTCCGTCCTCCAGCATCAGGTCCTGTCTCTCGCGTGAGGCCTCCAGCAGATCAGGAGCGTTTGAGCGACTTGGCCGAGGGTGCTATCGCCTTCGGTCGGGGTCTTGATGCAGCGTGCATGGTGGCTGAACGGAGCCAGGGTCCGAGTGGAAGTTCGGGACACCTCGCATCGGGGCAGGACCGGCTCTCTCGCTTGCTGCCTCGACGATCCTGGTTAGAGTTAACTGCAATGGGACTCTTTGGTCGGAGGCAGGATTCAGGCGGGCAAATCACGGTTCCGGAGGACATTGTGCCCGCCATGACCGAGTACGGACAGCAGAGATTGCAGGACACCGATACTCCAGGGCTTTTTCATGAAGAACTCGAATTACTCGCCGCCGATGACCAGAAGGCTTGGGTAGCGGCATTGAGCCAGGCCATCGTCCCCGCTGGGGGCGTGGCCGCTTACGGCGCGTCCACCCTGGTGATGCTATGCCTCAACCATCCCACCGAGCTTGATGCTTACTGCCGCCTCCTCGATACAGCTCTTGATTTTCTGCGCGAGAAAGGGGTGCCAGAGATTCAACTAACCATTGGTGAGCGCAGTTACTGGCGCGGCAGACATCCCGATGAGGCGTGGCAACAGCCTGTCACCTCTCGACCGGCCGAGTCTTCACTGACGCCGCTTGGGGTTGGCCAGGAGCGAAAGCTCTCCGTTATGTCTGCTTCCCCAGACTCAAAGGCAATCTACGTCTTGCATCCAGTGGAGGGAAAGTACGTTTGGGCGCTCGACATGCCCAGCGAGGATGGATCGGGGCGTATCCGAGAAGAGCGTGGGCAGGCCAGCACACTCAGTGAGCTCTACGCTGCGCTCGGCGAGAACCTGCCCCCTAGCCACTGGGTTGATCCTGAGTTTGCGCAATTCCTGCTCTTCCCGAACTCCCCTCCGCAATAGGCCAGGGCAGGCCTTTGCGGCGAAGCGCTAGCCAGCATCGAGGGTAGGATCAAGGCGTCGAAGGTTCTTCTCCACCGCTCGAAGGTAGGGGCGAAAGAAGCGAGCGTCAGACGTAAAACCCATGGTCGATCCTCTCGCCTCGATCCTCATCGCGCAAGCCGTGTGACCGTCAGCAGAGCGTTCGATTTCGAACTTGACCTGAGTGCCGATTGCTGACTCCATCTCCGCAGCTTGTCGGCCAGTACCTGCGCCGGAGATCGCACCGATCCCGGCACGACCTTGGTAGACGGCGACTGCGCCGCTGCCAGCTCGGGATACGGACCAGTTGCTTTTCGCGATCAAGCCACCGCGGCCGGTAAAGGCATCGAGGAAGGCGCTTGAGCACTGGTCCGGCGAAGCCTTGACGTTGTACTTCCACTTCGACCTCAGGTTGTAGAACTTTAGAGACGGTGCCATTACCCTCCTCGGTGGCGACGCGACCGGCGTCTGGCTCAATGGTCAGGAAGTCTAGCCGTAATTTAAGAACAGGCGAGCTACCAGATCAACTGTCGTTCTCTCGCTGGGTCGAACGGTCATCAGCCGCACCTTGCGGGTCCGAGACATTGCGGTAGCCGTGGCAGCCCGACTTAGCGAGCCGGTTCTCCTCTCGACCCATCAAGTCATGTCTCTGGCGAGATGGCCAGAGTGATTCAGGTCCATTCAAGCGAGCTGGGCATGGGCGCTGTAGCCCTTCGCGCTCCTTCGAAATCTGCGGAAAGTCCGCTTTAGATATTTAACTGTCGCGGTATCGGGCCTACACTGGTATTAGCCGGCCACGGATTGAGTCGACTCCCTACGCGATGAATAACGACGATGTAGCCAGGTTTTTCTCTGAGACTCCAGTCTCGATAAACGGGAACCACAGCTTGCGCGTGCCCCAGATCGAGGGCTATGAGGCTGCCGCGAAGCATTTCTCTGGCTCTGGTCCGTGGGAGTCCGCCATAGAGCAGATTCCGGTTGGCTGCGGAAAGAGCGGATTGATCGCCCTGCTCCCCTTCGGGATCGCAAAAGGCCGGGTGCTTGTGATCGCGCCGAATCTCACGATCAGGCGGCAACTCACCGACGACCTTGACGTTACTCGCCCTGACTCCTTCTACCGTAAGGCACGCGTCATCCAAGACTCCAAGGCTGTACCTAGCGTGGCGCTGCTCGACCGTGATGCGAATCTCGGCGATGCCGAGGGGGCACATATTGTCGTTACGAATATCCACCAACTTGCAGAGCGCGTGGATCGCTGGCTGCCGGAGTTTCCCGATGACTTCTTCGACATGATCGTCGTGGATGAGGGTCATCACAACGTAGCGCCGTCTTGGCAAGGTGTGTTTGAGCGCTTCCCGAACGCCAAAGTCATAAGCCTCACGGCGACGCCGTTTCGGGCGGACGAGCAGCCAGTCCACGGGGAAGTGATCTATCGCTACAGCTTTCTCGACGCGATGCAGCGCGGCTACATCAAGCAGATGACCGCTGTGAACTTGGAGCCGACCGAGATTTCTTTCACCTATGAAGGAGACGAGCGTCGTCACTCGCTAGAAGAGGTCCTAGAACTCAAGGAAGAAACCTGGTTCTCGCGCGGCGTCGCACTTGCGCCCGAGTGCAACAAGCACATCGCTGACGCGTCGATTCAATGGCTTGAGTATCTCCGTAATCGCACCGGTTTTCCACACCAACTTATCGCCGTCGCCTGCTCGGTTGCTCACGCTCGGCAGGTACGTGATCTGTACCGAGAGCGCAACTTGGAGGCAGAGGTCATCCATTCCGGCCTAGATGAGGGCGAGCGAGAGGAGATCTTGGCGGCCCTCCAAAATGGCACGCTCGACGTGATCGTTCAGGTTCAGATGCTAGGAGAGGGGTTCAACCACCCGCCCCTTTCGGTGGGAGCGATTTATCGACCCTTCCGCTCGCTCAATCCCTACATTCAGTTCGTTGGGCGCATCATGCGCGTCAATACCCCGAATGCCGCCAACCATCCCGATAACGAAGGAATCATTGTGTCGCATGTCGGGATGAACCAGGATGCAAACTGGGATGACTTCAAGAGCATCGATGGAGGCGACCAAGAGATAGTGCGCGGCTGGTTGGAGGCGGGAGACACGACGCCGCCCGAGACTAGTGGCGGTGGCACGCGACGACGACTCCGGCCGGGGATGGACGTGACACAAGAGATCATCGACCGCTTTGTGTCCGATCACTACTTCGATCAGACCGATGACGCCGCTATCGACAACCTTATGAGCGTGATGAGGGAGCAGGGCATGGACCCAGAGGTTCTCGGCCTTGATCGAGACGAGCTTCGCAGGCGCGTTCTCGCTTCTCGTGAACGGGATGGAGCACCAGAAAGCCTTGAGGAGCTTCCGATCCAGCCGCAACAGCGTCGCAAGGTTCTTCGACAGCAGCTTCGTGAGCAAACGCAGTCCGTAGCAAGTCGGATTTGCGAAGCGCTTGGCGAGGCTCCTACGGGCGTTCGGATTGCCAACCTCGGTGGTGCGCCCTGGTCAGAACAACCTCGGCGCTGTGATCGCACGCATGCATCGAGCGGTCAACGACAAGCTAGGAATTGACGCTGGCGAACGCCGCGAGTTGACGCTTGAGGAGATTGAAGCGATCCTCCCGCAACTTGACGATATTGCTGATGAGGTAGAAGCCGATCTTAAGCAGAGGCTCCAGCGTGCCTAGGGTTCGCTCGGTCCTTCTTCGCCTCGACGTACGCCCCGCCGGGAGGTTGAGCCACTGCTCTCGCATGAAGAAACACGAGATTCGGAAAGGCGAACCGCGGTTCATAGTTAAGGCACCTGGTGTTGCAACCAGCGAAAAGGGTTACTGTGCCTCATGTGCAGCGGAGATGATTGAGCAAGCCAGGGATGACCTTGTGCTTCTGGAGCAAAAACTTTTAGGCTAAGAAAATCTAGTGCTCCGGCTGACATGCCGTAGCTGCTCAGTCAAGGGAGAATTAAGAATTAGGGAGCGTTATCGCGCCACCACTTCACGAAGTTCGCGTGGAGTCCACGACGTGGAAGATCGATCGCGGCGAACAGCTTGTCGATGTGCTGGTCTCTAACGGATTTGGGCAGCCGTTCTCCGTTCTCCAACGAGGAGACATCGACCTGGCGGATACCCACACGGTCGGCGAGCTCCTGCTGGGTCATGCGCCGTCGATTGCGCTCAACCGCGACCAGGGTTCCGATCTGAAACGCGACACTTCGAAGTGCACCACGAGACCTGGCGAGCGCAGTACTCTTGCGGGGGAGCCTTGGTCCTTTAGCCGCCATAGCCGGTTCGCATTCTAGCCGGAGGCGCGTTTGCTGCTAGCTCTGAAGCAGTCGCGTCGGAAATCGGAAGCCCGAGGTCATTCTCAAGCCACGAATACTGCCCATTAGGGTTTGCCTCGAGGAAGACGAAATCGCCTTTTGGCGTTTCAATCAGATCGATTGCCGCGTACCGGAGGCCTAGCTTTCGCACCAGCGATATGACAGCCTGCTCAACATCTGGGTCGAGAGGCTCCGAGACAAACTCAGTGAGTCCGTGTAGTTGATCTTTTCGCCAGTCCACTCCGCCCGCCGGTGTGTAGACGGCGACCGGGAATGCCAGGGCTCCAACGACGGTGACTCTCCACTCCTTGGCGCGTTCAATCAGCGCTTGAAAGAGCCCGGGGTAGGGTCGCGCAGCCGTCGGCCCTTCGAATGCGTCTAGGTCGATGCGCTGCGTAAAGACTACGCGGTCCTCGTCATCTATCGTGATCCCGCCCCGCAGGGCCTTAAAAATGATGTCCTGTGAGTCGAAGGTCTCACGAATACAAGACCATCGATTCGCGATCAGAGTCAGCGGACACTTCAAGCCTAGGTCGGAGGCAAGTTGGAGTTGTCGGAGCTTGGACTCCGCATTTCGTATCGCTACTGGTGAGTTAAGCCATGAAGCGTCTGGAACAAGGCTCGCGAGCGCAAGATGCATCCGCTCCAGCTCCAACTCAAGGGAGAGACGCAGCGCCGCGTCGCGTCGGTCGAGATCGCTCCATTGCGGCTTACGCCACCAGGCGGCGCCTATTTGCGAGGGGCTGAATGGGTCTCCGTCACCAACGCGGAAGGAGTACGAGCCGTTCCGGAACTCGACTGCAAGCTGCTGTCGACCAGCGAGAAGCTCATCAGAAAGCAGTGTGACAACTTCGAAGTTGGACTCTCGCAGGCGACGAGCGACGGTCTCAAAATTCGAGGCGTCGAGGCTCGACGAGAAAATCAGCGCGCGCCTCATCATCGACGAAGGCGCGCGCTGAAGGCTACTCGTCTGGGTTGGTCTGGCCGTCTGGAGTACGAGTGACCGAGTATTGAAGGCTCGGGTCGAACTCCGCAGTGTCGACCTTCTCTGCGAGGAACTCGACTAGCGTCACTGCGTCATTCTCATTCATGACCGCGAGCTTACCAAAAGGTGCTATCTAAGATAGCGGCTATTTCCCGAGAGTAGGCGCTCGCTCCAATCGAATAGATATGTCGAGCGATTCGGGACAAAATTTTGAGTCCTCCCCGACGCTTGCTGGGTGGAAGACTCCGGCGGGCCAGAGCAGGGTGCCCCTTTGCGGGGTTCCCTCCCTGTGGCCTGCGCTCCGGCCCGCCGTACTCTCCCTACCCAGGGCGCTCGTCGTCCTCGTTCGGCTCGATCCGCAACTCGCTCAGCGGGTAGGTGATGCGTTCGGAGTCGGAGCGCAGGATCACAATGGGCGTGCCCGTGCCGTCCTCGAGTCCGATGCCCTCGAAGGTCATGGCTTGGCCCTCCGTTGTGTCCGGCAGCGAGACGGTGACTGGATCGCCGCTTTTGATCACGAACAGCTTGTCCATCAGTCCTCGTCCTCCTCGTCCTCGCTCAGGAGCTCGTAGGCGCAGAGCGCGGCCTGGGTCGGCGCGACGAGGGAGTCGGGACGGTTGCGGAAATCGTGGTGGTGCAGGAGTCCCAGCCCGGCCAGGTCGAGCACGGCCTGCTCGATCCCGTCGCGCTCGCCGAAGTCCTGCGGCGAGCGGGTTAGCTGGCGGACCAGTTCGGAGACCGTGACCTGGGCGGGATGCAGGTCGATCACCGCGATCAGGACGGTGTGCCGGGTGATTCGGTCCTGCTCGGCGGTGGAGAGCCGTTTGGATTCGGGACAGCTACGCTGCTCGCGCATGGGAAGTACCCCTTCCTGTGCCGGCCCCGGGGGCGCTACCACGCCTGCCGGGGCGTTCTTTTCTGGACGCGCCCAAACCTAGAGACGGGTCGCGGGGCGGTGCAAGTTGCGGCTTGGTGATTTTCAGTTCAGGACGACTGCGACGACAAGCACTTGACCAGCCGGGCCGCTCACGTAAGCTAGGGACGGAGAAACCGCATGACGAAGGCACACGAGTTCGAGGTCGTTCTTCAGCCCGAGGCAGAGGGCGGCTTCAGCGTGTTCGTCCCCCAGCTGCCCGGCTGCGCCAGCCAGGGCGAGACCAAGGAGGAAGCCCTGGCCATGGTCAAGGAGGCCATCGAGGGGTACCTGGAGAGCCTGGAAGCCCACGGCGATCCGATCCCCGAGGTCGAGATTGAGCGGGTCACGGTCGGCGCGTGACGCCGCGGCTCCCCGGCGTGTCGCCGCAGAAGGCGGCACGGGCTCTTGAACGCGTCGGGTGGCAGCTTGATCGCGTCAAGGGTAGCCATCACGTCTTTCGCCATCCCGAGCGAGCAGGCCGGGTCGTTGTCCCGATGCACGGTCGCGATTTGGCAAAGGGCACGCTGAATCAGATCGTCAACGGCTCCGGGCTGACGCGCGAGGAGTTTCTGCGACTGGTGAAATAACCGCTCGCAGCAAGCACGAGTTGAGCGGTACCAAGATCAATGTTCCTAGTGTCTTACGTGATGCAGCTCTTAAGAAATGATCGACAAAGCATCATACATCACTGCGGTGTCGTCAATTTGGCCCATTGACATAACAGCTTCGCTCGTCGCAGGCGTGGCTGGAGATCGCCGGAGCAGGCAGATTCTTGTCAATGAAGCGGTAGAGCTTCCGGTAGACCCAGAACACCGACGCGGGAATGCCAGGGCAGCAATCCCAAGTGCACGATGGACATGTGACGATGAGGGAACCTGGCGTCTGAAGTTCCTCCCTTTGGATGACTTGGAGACAACTACCGAGATGGCTGGGACCCTGGTCGAAAGTGCCCACACTTACGCGGACATACTTATCGGCGGCGGTGCAGACCAGTCTTATGTCGACTCGATGCTCCAACGCGCAAAACGTGCTGCTGGAGCATACAGTTCTGACGCAAACTGGGCGCGATTTACGGCTGCGCTGATAGAGCACATCTTCCGCGAAGCGAATGTGACGGATATCTCGACAAGCCTTTACGGACAACTCAAGCGAAGGTCCGTGTGGTCAACGGCACTTGCCTCGACCCTCAGGGAAATTGCAACGCGCGCAGAAGAGGTACAAGGACGCCCACTAGTAGCAGACCGGGGAGGTGCTCTAGTAATTCGCCATAAAGGAAATCAATACGAGTATGACGAAGCAATTGCCAGCGCCGATCATTCGCTCACTCTCCGCGGAGACCTCGCTCCCGATCTAACAATTCGCAAATCTGATTTTCACGCAATGGCAAGTTACATTCAGAGCGTGAAAGGACCGGTTGAGGTGCAAGTCCTAAGCCAAATCGGCTCTTTGCCACATCTGCCTTGGTATTGTCAACGAACTGAGGATAAATCCAACAGCTCTCCTCACCGGGAGTGGATTCGGCCAATTGTAGTTGCAGATTCAGCTCGTACCCTCGCCCAAACTGCTGATCTGTTGGACCCCAGTGGTTACTCCCTTATTGACTATGTTAGTGCTTGCGATTACCCGCTACTACCCGGTATCACAGGTGTTTCGGTGCAAGGGCAGGGTGCCGTTTTACGGGAGCTTGGCTTCCTATCTCGGCAGCTTCCGGCAATTCGCCAAAAGGCACAGAAGAGTCAGAGCGGGGTGCGTGGGTTCCGTGCAAGCGAGGAAGCTCACTGGATAGCCGCTCTACGAGAAGGCAGTCGCCGATACGTGAGCAAACACTGCACCTTTGGTGACGACCTGCTGTACATGATCGCCGCCTTGACGTGCATTCGATCCCTGCTCTCAAAGGGTCCGTCGACATTCCCATTGGCAGCACAGCATCTTCAGTCTCAGGGCTTTATCAGGGCCAATCAGATTGTGGTGGATGTTGTGATGGCCGAATGCCGAGGCGCGCTTGAGAGAGTTGCTGCGTTTCTCCGACAACAGGGAGACGACCAGCGCCGCCTGAAAGGCGTGATCGGTAAGTTCCATCATGGTTGTTTAGAGCTTCAAGGGATGCGTGACATTATCCTAGGCGGGGTTACTGGCCATGAGCTACGCACCAGCGGCCTGGGCTATCTAATTGTCGGTTTGCGCTCGGTAGCAGACGCATATTTTGGTTGGCAGCTCTTCTTGCTAGCGACGCTTCTTAAGGCGTCGGTGTGGCCTATGTACTTGATCTGGGGAGCAAATCTTCCCAATGCAATTAGTGGAATGCTTGCAAGACGAGGCAAAACAACGTTTCTCTCTTATCAACCCCAAGCTTGGCGGGTAACGTAAGACCCTCACTCGCCATCGTAGACCTAGATGGGGTGCTAGCCGACACATTCCAAATCCATGTCGAGGGTTGGCAGCTGGTAATGGAGCGGCTCGGGGCTGCGCCTGATACAGGCCTTGTGGATGACCTTCGTGGCGTACCAACTCGCTCGGCACTTAAGATGGTGTGTCACAGAGTCGGCATCAACTGCCAAGACAGCGCACTTCTTGTGGAGCTCGAAGCGATAAAGAATGAGATGAGAGATCGAGCCATTGAGAAATTGACCCAAAAAGATGTTGCGCCTGGTGCACTGTCATTTCTTAAAGAGTGCCGCTGGGCGGGCACAAAGGCAATATGCGTAGCAACGTCAACAGCCACACTGCGCGTGATCAGTCAGTTGCAGATTGATAACCTAATTGACGACACTCGCTATGGGGACATGGTGACTCCACAAAAGGCTCTTTCCAGTCAGTATATTGAGTCAATTCTCGCTGAGTATCGAGTCGCCAAGCAGGCAGCACTTGTACTGGACGATAGCTGGCATGTCGTGTCTCATTGCCTGAACGCGGAAATCCCGGCAGTCGTAGTAGACGGCCACTCGCGGGGGCAATCATTCCCACATGGGCAACTCTCTGACGGACTCACAGAGCTGTACAAGCGAGGAGCGCGCTTAACTATCTAGAGCAGCAAGCAAATCGCCCCGGCCGAGAGTTAGAAGAGATGCAGTGGAGTGGTCGGCACCCTCAACCATAAGCAGTTCAGCCTTTGGGTTTGAGCCGACGTACAACCGGACAATCTGCTCAAATCGCTCCTCAAGGAGCTTTAGATCGAAATACTTGTCGTCAGTTCCAACTACGCCAATTACCCGCTGAATGCTTGACGAGCCTGCTGGATCGCCTGGCTCGTCAAAATCGCCACGAAACATTGAAAGCCAGGTGTCTTCAGGTGCAAGCCTGTACGTGAACGGTCTTGAGCGGCGAACGTACGCTATCTGCCACGCACCGTCCTCTTGCACACCACAACTAAGGGGACCGTCTCCAAAAGAAATTGCAGGACCAAGTAGAAGGAGGGTGCGAAGAGATGAGAGAGACGAGGCTGCGCGAAGGGCAGCGAAACAGCCAAAGCTATGCCCTACGAGAGTCGTAAGAGTGGACGGAATTGAGAGCGGCTCGTTGTTCTTGATATTGACTGCTTTAGACTCCGCTACGGCAATGCCTACTGTAGTAATACTCTCAATTGCAGCCACGGGCGAAAAGTGACCAGCACTGTCGTATGTCCCGGCATAGTGAGGTTGCACCACAACTTGACCTCGATCCTGATGCAGAAAGTCGGTGACAGCATTAACTCCGATGCTTCCCGGGAAGCCGTACGTATAGAGACCAGTTTCACTAGGTGTAACGTCCGTGGGCGGGAAGTATACGTCTGAGGTAATCCCGGAGTTGATAAAGCGTGCTCTCTGCATAACCTAGACTCTACCGTTAATGGGGTTGACGGGAAACATCGCTAATCCCAGAGATGCTCTACAAAAGCTCTGAGGCTAGAAAGCTCTCGATACTGGCCGCGGCTGGAGCCATCGAAAATCGCATCGAACTGAGCCCGCTCGGTGTCTAGTTCTTCAGGATCCGTGACGAGAGTTCCACTTGCCAGCGGGGCCAGTGGCCCCGCCCTATGGCTAACAATCATGGCGTGATCGAAGATTAGCTCGACCCGGATGAAGCCGCTATCAACACAACACAGATCGGGTCCCTGCTCGCCATGCTCTCCCCATACCAGCGTAATGGTAGCGAGAACGTCTTCAATAAATCGACTGCGCTCCGAGGTATCCACATAGCGGTCAACCTTTGCTCGATAGCGAGGCGAATTCCGAAGAATCAGTCTAATATCGTGGCGTCTTGCAAAGCCAGTTTGGCGTAGATAGTTGAAAAGGGCAGAGTCAATATGCGGCCTATGCGTATCGGCATTGCGTCGCTCAAAGTACCAGTCTGGGTGAAGAAAGAGCGGGCCCACATAAGTGCATCGAAATGTTTGGGGCTGTTTCGCAAGTAGAGAAATAGCCTGTTCAGCGTGAGATGTTCGATCTGTGAGAGATACAAAATTGCGATTGGCGCTTTTTTGTGAGTAAGGTTCTTCTGGCCAGTCTTCCCCCGTCAACACGGCTATGACAGCTTCCGCAGTCACGCGAATTACCCGATCTCTCTGAGAGGGTTCATTACTCTTTGGACGAAGGAACGTTCTGAGCGACTGACCGCCGAGAGCCCCCGCGGCAAGAGTGCGTCTCCGTGTCTTCGAGCGCCCCTCGACCTTGGTGTATACGCCTGGAAGGTCGAGTCCAAAGAGTAGTCGAGCCGAATCGCGGTTAGGAGCAGCAAGGCGTTCCAACGCCTTCTCAAGAAGCACCTCAAGCGCGACGTATTTCTGGTCGGCGTTGCTGCTTTCGTTGCCGAAACCGGCCTCGGTAGCGGCTTCCATGAGCGAATCGAGTGCATTGGGCTGACCACTCGTTACCTGGCGCCAATGGCGTATTCCACCAGCTTGATTCTCAAGCCAGACAAGAACCTCACAGGCGTCTTTTGCAGAAACCGGCACCAAGCACGTCGAAGTCTGGCAAAGCCTGGCAAAGCGCGCCACGTTCTGCCGCTTTTGCCAGTCAACAATTTCCGCATGTCACAAGAGAGGAGGACGAGCTTGACCTAGCCACCGCTGCAACCGAGCCAGGCGCGTTCCCAGCTTCCACACCGCGGAGCGCGCCGGGCTCGGCCCACATCAACCCCAAGCAAAGGAGCCAATGCAATGACCAAGTACATCAAACCTATCCTCGCCCTCGCAGGCGTCGTCCTGTGCCTCGGCCTCGCCGCCTGCGGCGTGGGTCCGACCGGGACCGTCGACGGCAAGACAATTGTCCCGCCGAATGGCCCCGTCGCGCTCGATCTCGGGATCGACGTGAGCCAGACGACCGCCGACAAGACGCTGCGGCAGCAATACCTCGCGGCGGGCATGAAGGCGGTCCAGGTCGTGCTCGACCGGGGCGGCCGCCTCAGCATCGCGGTCTTTTTCAGCCGAGGCCTACACCCGGTCAGCCTGCTCGATGCCGAAGTACCGACTCCAGATGAAGTTGGCGGGATTGCCCGCGCCCAGCAGGTTGTCCCGATACGCGAAGCGGCCGGAGCTGTGTTGGCGGAAGCTCTGGGGCTGGCCCAGCGCCGTTCCGAGGTCGCCCAAGCCCTCACCGGGCTTGGCGGTGAGGGAACCGATGTTGCCGGAAGCCTGGCTGCGGGATTGGTAGCCGCCGACGGTCAGCGGAACCCGGTGGTGGTGCGGCTGACCGACGGTATTGACGCCCATTGGGTGGGCAACCTCGCTGCATCGCCCCAGGCGTTGACCGAACGCATCGCTTCCGATCTACCGCAGGTCGGCCCAGACGTGACGGTGGCACTGGTCGGCATCGGTGGCAGCGCCGCCGGAACCGGCACCGATGCCACCGAGCGGCTGCTGTCAGCCTGGCGGTTGACCTGCCGCCATACCGGTGCCCGTTGCTACGTCGCCCCCGACCTCGACCTCAGCCGCCTGTTCGGCTGACTCGACGGAGACGATGATGAGCAAAGCACGCACAGGCGTTAGGCGCATGAGCCGGGTAGAGACTCGGGCGAAGTGGAAGGCGTTGGCACGGCGGGTCCGCCAGTTGTGGGGACGCCTCCCAGCCGACACGGTGCCCGAGCGGATCGAGCGCTATACGAGCCTCGACAACCAGTTGGATATTGAAGCCGAGGCAGTCGTTACCGAACTTGAGAACGACTACACCAAGGTGCTCGTCAAGCCCAAGCAGCAACGAAACACACTGGAGGTCGCGCTGGAGTGGCACCGGCAGCGCGAGGCCTGGCTGCGCGAGGAGCTAGCGGAAGGCGAGCGGAAGTTGGCCATGTTCGTCGCGCGCTTCTCTCATGCCGTTGAGCAATTGGTGAAGATCCGCTCGGGGCGGTGGAAGTCCACCGTGGCGATCGCACTGGCGCTGGCCTGCGACTTCCCCCTCACGTATCTCGCCCTCTCGTTTGTCATGCCGGACCTCGGCACCGGAACGGGACTGCCGGGGGTGATCGCGTGGGTGCTGTCGAACGCCGCCCTGGTCGCCGCCGTCAGTATCACCTGGGGACTGGCGCTGGTCACGAAGTCCTGCGGGCGTGAGGCGGCGTGGGCATTTTGTCCGCTGGTCAGGAACCCGGCCGAGCGTGGCGAGCTGGATTCCTCGAGCGACCCAGCCGAGCTTGCGCCGATGGTCTATTCAGACCGCACCCGACGAAGCCACCGGATCGCCTTCGCTGCGTTGGCCGCAACCCTGTTCGCCTTGATCGGCGGCCTGGTGTTGCTCCGCGAGCCAGCGCTGATGTTGCTCGGCAGCCTGTCGGGCGGGAGCGACATCGGCGGCCTGGCTGGCTCGGAAGCGAGCCAGCAGACTCCAGGCGGAACCGGGCTGCTCCTGGGGCTTCTGGCGGTGAGCAGCTTCCCCTTGATCGTGGCTGCCTGGGTTTCGTACCTGCGTGAGGCGCCGCTGCCGAACCGGCTGGCGGCCCTAACGGATGACGTCGCCACGGCGCGTAACGCGCTCATCAAGGTAATGAAGACACGGGGCGCGACCGAGGCCGAACTTGCCAACGTCGGTGCGACCACCAACGTCATCCTGGCCGAGCGCGACACCCGTCAGGTTCTCGCCCGGCTCGTTCCGCACCTGGGCCACGAGGTCATGGTTGAGGCTCTGCCGGAGCTGTTCGGGGCCGCCTCGACCACGCCGCACCCCATGCGGTGGCCGGCCGAGAAGCTCGCCTCCCGCTTCCCCGCTGGCACGGAGGTCGTTTCCGAGTGGTTCCCGGTCAAGCCGGACCCGAGGACCGTGAAGATCACAACGCCGTCAACCAATGGCAGTCGTCCCGCCCCGGCCGGAGGTGAGGCAACATGAGCGGCGCGTCGGTGGTGAGCGTGATGGGGCGGGCCATCCGGGGCTTCCTGCGCTGGTACTGGAAGCAGGCGGCAGCGGGGATGATCGTCGTCGCGGCGATCATCCCCGTCGCGGCGAACTACCTGCTCGCCCAACTGGGGCTGTCCCAGGCCAACCGCGCGGAAGTTACGACGACACTGAGGCTGGGCCTGCTGGTGATGGCGGCGGCTGCTTACTTCTGGCGGGGCGCGGCTGGGTTCGAACCAGCGACCCAGTAACCGGTGCTAGCCTTTACCTATGGCTGAGAAGGTAAAGAATCAAACCAGGGTCTCTAGCAAGCATCAGGTGACGATCCCCGCCGGCGCCTTCCGCACGGCGGGCTTCGAGCCCGGGGACACCCTGAAGGTAGAGGCCGAGGGAGCCGGTCGCGTGGTCCTGACGCGAATCGATGAGCTAGTCGATCGCTACTCCGGATGCCTTGACACCGGCGGCGATCTACGCGAGCGAGTGGAAGGACTCCGCGAGGAGTGGCGGTAGTCCTCGACTCTGACGCGGTCGTCGGCTTTCTCGATCGAGAGGACGCCCTTCACGATGCCGCCGATGTGGCGATCCGCGATCTCATTCGCAAGCAACGGTTGCTTGTCTCGGCTGTGACCTACGCTGAGGTTCTGACCGGGGCGCGGCTTGGCCACCACGACGAGGACCAGGTCCAGGGATTCTTTGCCCAGCTGATCTCGGAAGTTCTGCCCGTCGACGTGACCGTCGCAGACGTAGCGGCCGAACTTCGCTCGCGCCTTAAGTCGCTACGGATGCCGGACGCTTTGATCCTGGCGACGGCGGAGGCCAGTCCGGACGTAGACCTGATTGTTACCGGCGATATACAGGCGACGAAAGCGCTCGGGCTAAGTTGCAGGGTTCAGCTTCTGCAGTAGGGATCGTCACCGTTCGATGGGCGCGGCTGGGTTCGAACCAGCGACCTCTCGCGTGTGAGGCGAGCGCTCTCCCACTGAGCTACGCGCCCGGGAGAAGTCCAATCATAGGCGGGCTGGCGGGCCTGGATCAGGCCGGGGCGGGAGCCCCTGCGGGCGGTGGCGACTCGCCTCCCTGCTCGGCCTCCGAGCGCTTGCGCAGGGCCAGGCCGACGAAGGGGAAGACGAGGGTCGAGAGCATCGCGGCGCCGACCAGGCCGGCGGCGGTCGAGGCTTTCATGTGGCCGCCGTCGACCGCGAGGGTGGTGATGGCGACGACGAGGGGGAGCTCGGTCGCCGAGTAGAAGGCGAGGGCGGCGCGGTCGCGGGCGGCGAGGACGCCGCGGTAGAGGAGCAGGGCGGGCGCCCCGCGGACGACGAGGAAGAGGGCGAAGAACAGCACCAGCTTGAGCAGGGCGGTGGCCGAGCCGAGCGCGCCAAGGTCGAACTCGATGCCGCTGGTGATGAAGAAGAAGGGGACGAAGAAGCCGAAGCCGACCGCCGTCAGCTTCGACTCGAAGACCTGCAGCTCGCGTCCCTTGAGCGCGAGGCGGACGATCATGCCGGCGACGAAGCCGCCGATCAGGACGTCGAGGCCGAGCTTGCCGGCGAGCAGGACGAGTCCGAAGACGAGCACCACGGTGATCCGAACCGCCAGCTGGCTGCTCGCCTCGAAGGTGCGCTCCAGCGCTGGCCAGCCGCGCCAGGCGAGTCGCACGGAGACCAGCGCGAGGATCAGGGCGAGGGCGACGAAGGCGATCAAGATCGCCGCCTCGTGCAGCGGCTGCTTGGTCGAGAGGACCAAGGTGACGAGGAGGATCGGGCCGAACTCGCCGACGCCCCCGGCGGCCAGCAGATAGGTGCCGAACTTGGTCTTCAGCTCGCCGCTGTCGCGCAGGATCGGGATCAGCGTGCCGATCGCCGTCGTCGCCATCGCCGAGCCGGTGTAGAGGAAGGAGACGACTATCCCGGCGGCTGCGAGCGCGCCGCCGAGCCCGTAGGCAAGCGCGATCGAGAGCAGCCAGCCGAGCGCGCCCAGCTTCAGCGGCCGTCCCTTGATCCGCTCGAAGTCGATCTCGTAGCCGGCGAAGAAGAAGAGCATGCCGAGGCCGAGGTTGGCGAAGAATTCGATGAACTCGTCGGTCGTCGCCAGGTCGAGCACCTCGGGGCCGACGACGATGCCCATCATCAGCTCGACCACGACGACCGGTGGAGCGAAGCGCTTTGGCACGGCAGCGACCGTGATCGCGGCCAGGGCGGCGATCGAGACGATGACGAAGAAAGAATCTGTGTCGACCTGGATCACGGAGGAGCCCGATCCTATGCCCGGCAGGTAGAATCGATGACGGACCGTGCTAGGCGGGGAATCAGCGGTGCCCTGTAACCCGCAATCCGCTCTAGCGGGGCCGAATCCCGTTCCGAGGGGCTGGCCGTCGGGGTCAGTGCGTTGTGGGCGGCGTTGACGGTTGGGTCCTGCGCGACGTAGGCACGCGAACCAGGTCAGGTCCGGAAGGAAGCAGCCTTAAGCGGAAGCCGCGGGTGCCGCAGGTGAGCCCGGCTCGAGCCAAACGCGACGGACACGCCCGGTGACTTCGCTTCGGAGGATGGGGCGCACGGTCCATTTTCTTCTCGTCCGACATTGACCCCATCCCAGTGTGGTCAATGTCGGATGCGCTCAGTCGATCAGCCGCGCCGCCATGCGGTTGACGGCTATGCGCCACATGGCGAAGGCGAAGGCGATGAGGCCGGCGACGCGGAGCAGGTCGACCGCTTCGTAGCCGAAGGCGCCGCCGCGGACCAGTTCGACCAGCTGGTGCAGGGGGTTGAGTTGGGCCAGGATCTGGAAGCCCTGGGGCAGTTCGTCGATCGGGAAGAAGGCACCCGAGACGAGGAAGAGCGGCGTGACGAAGAGCGCGGTGACGTAGTTGAACTGGTCGATCTTGGCGACGATCGCCGCCATCGCGATCCCGAAGCCGGCGAAGCCGAGCGCCGTGAAGAGGCAGAAGATCGGCACCAGCAGCATCCCCCAGGCGGGGTCGAGGCCGAAGCCGATCGTGACCAGCAGCGGGACGCAGCCGTAGACGCTGGCGCGGAGGCCGATCCAGAGCATCTCGGCGCTGACCAGCTCCTCGACGTCGACGGGCGCGGCGAGGATCGCGTCGTAGGTGTTCTGGAAGCGGTGCTTGACGAAGGTGCCGAACATCGCCGGCAGGGCGCTGGAGAAGATCACCGCGGTGGCGACCATGCCGGTGCCGACGAACTGCACGTAGGGGACGCCGCCGACTTCGTCGACCAGGGTCGCGCTGAGGCCGAGGCCGAAGGCGAGCAGGTAGACGATCGGTTCGAGCACGCTGGAGAAGGTCGTCCCCCTCCAGTAGGTGCGGAAGTTGGCCAGCTCGCGGCTCATCACGCCGCCGATCGCCGCTGGTTCGAGCCGCCGCAGCCGGCGGCTGGGTTGGGCGCTCATTCGGCCTCCGCCCCCGTGAGCAATACGAAGACGTCCTCCAGCGAGGCGGCGCGGATGACGGCGTCCTCGGGTACCGCGCCGCCGTCGGCGCGCTCGGAGCCGACGATCGCGATCGCCGGTCCGGCCGGGCGCACCGGCAGTCCCTGCCCCTCGGCGATCGCACGGACTTCGGTGAGGCGTTCGGGCGGGCCGTAGATCTCGGCGGTGTGGGTGCCGGCGTGGGCGGCGATCAGTTCGGCCGGCGTGGCGCGGGCGATGATCTTCCCCTTGTTCATCACCGCGACCTCGTCGGCGAGGCGCTCGGCCTCCTCGATGTAGTGGGTCGACATCAGGATCGTGGTGCCGTGGGCGCGCAGGTCGTCGATCAGCGTCCAGAGCTCGGTGCGGATCTGGGGATCGAGCCCCACCGTGGGCTCGTCGAGCAGGATCAGCTTCGGTTCGTGGACGAGACCGCGGGCGAGCAGCAGGCGCCGCCGCATCCCGCCGGAGAGCTTGTCGACCGCGTCGCGCCGGCGACCGCGCAGGCGTGCCAGGTCGAGCCCCCGGTCGACCGCGGCGCCGACGTCCGGCACGCGGTACAGGCGCGCGTACACCGCCAGGTTGTCCTCGACCGTGACGTCGACGTCGAGGTTGTCGAGCTGGGGAACGACGCCCATCTCCGCCCGGGCCGCCTTGGCGTCACCGGGCAGCTCGTGGCCGAGGACGCGCAGCTCGCCCGAATCGGCGATCGCCTGACCGGTGAGCAGCCGCATCGTCGTCGACTTGCCGGCGCCGTTGGGGCCGAGCAACCCGAGGCAGATGCCCTCCGGCACCTCGAGGTCGAGCCCGTCCACCGCCGTGATCGGGCCGAAGCGCTTGACCGCGCCACGGAGCTCTATAGCCGCCATGACCCGATTCTCGACGATCGGCGGTCTCGGCCGCCCGCCCCCTCTCTAAGGCAGGGTGTCTGAGCTTATGGGTGTTGTAGACCCCCTTAAGTCAGGCACCCCCTGGGGGCCTGGGAGACTGACGGCGTGCTGGACGAGCGCTGGATCAGGTCGTTGCATGTGGAGACGCTGCGGGAGGAGGAACTGCACGCCGAGCGCGAGGCGCACGTGCTCTTCCAGGCTTCGACGATCGCGGCTCTGCTCGAGGGGGCCTACGACGGCGACCTCAGCTTCGCCGAGCTGGCCGAGCACGGCGATCTCGGGTTGGGGACGCTGAACGGGCTCGACGGCGAGATGATCGCCCTCGACGGCCGCTTCTACCGCGCCGACGTCGACGGCCGGGTGGGCGAGATCGACGGCGCGGCCCGAACGCCGTTCGCCGTCGTTACCCGCTTCGAGCCGACCGTCGACGCGCTGATCGAGGGACCGCTCGACCACGAGGAGCTGCTGAGCCACCTGGACGCGCTGATCCCGGCGGACGCCTCCTCTTGCGCGATCAGGCTCGACGGCCGCTTCGACCTCGTGCGGGCGCGTTCGGTCCCGGGCCAGAGCCCGCCCTACCGGCCGCTGGCCGAGGTGGTCGGCGAGCAGCACGTGTTCGAGCTGGCCGACGTCAGCGGGACGATGCTCGGCTTTCGCTTCCCCGACTACGCGGAGGGAATCGAGGTCGGCGGGTTCCACCTGCATTTCGTCGACGAGGCCCGCGAGCGCGGCGGGCACGTACTGGGCTCGCGGTCGAGCGGCCTGCGGGCTCGGCTCGACCCCTCCAGCGACCTGCACGTCGAGCTGCCGCCGGGGGTCGAGCTGACCGATCTACGGGTTGCCGCCGAGACTCACGCTGCCGTGGAGCAGGTCGAGCACAGCGGCTAAGGCGACCTGGCCAAGCAGGCCAAGGACGCAGGGAGCGAAGCGTGCTCTGCACGTGAGCGACCGAGGATGCCGGCATGCGCCGGCCAGATCGCCTTAGGCGTCGGCGAGGAGCTCGGCGAGCCAGAGATCGCAGAGCCAGTCCGCCTGTTCGCCGCCCTTGCGGGTGACGACGATTCCCTCCGGGCCGCCCTCGGCGGTGACTTTCTTCCACCGGGTCGAGTTGGGGACGTCGCCCAGCGCCTCGGCGACGGCCGCCGGGGCCTCCTCCTTGGCCGGGCGCACCCTGCCGTCCCTCGCCTTGGCCTCGAATTCCGGCGTGGCGACGAGGACCTTGACCTCGCTGCGGCCGTCGCCGAGGCGCACCGAGACCTGCCGACCGTGCCGCTCGCCGCTCAGCACCAGCGCACCGCGGATCTTCGGCCCGACCCTTCCGGTCGTCGCATCGCGCGTCTCGATGCTGACCTCGGGTCGCTCGGTCACCTCGAACCCGAGCGGCGCCATCGCGAGGCCGACCTTCTCGTATCCCTGGTCCATCTCCCCCCCGGGCGCGACCGCCCGGATGCTGCCGTAGATCGCCGCGAGCACGATCAGCGGCCCGCCGATCAGCAGCGGCACGAAGCTTTCGAGGAGGTAGATCGAGGGGACGGTGAGGAAGATCAGCAGCGTCACGACCATCGCGAGCCCCTGGCTGCGCCGGCCGACGTCCCACATCTGGCTGCGCGCCTTGATCGCCTCGCGGCCGATCGGCTCGATCGCCAGCGCCGCCCAGAGCTGCTGCTCGGGCATCGTCGTCGGGTTCTCGATCTCGCCGCCCTCTTCCGCCACGGCGCGCTGCACCGCCTTCGCGTCGCCACCGCTCACCCGGTTCAGGTCCGATCGCTGGAGGGCGAAGAGGACGATCATGAAGACGGCGAGGACGCCGAAGATCAGCGCGTAGGTCGTCTTCGGGTTGCTCTGTCCTTCGCCTGTCGTGAAGGCGATCGCGACGACGATCCCTGCCACGACGATGACCCCGATCAGCCCGAACAGCCCCGAACGCCTGAACCCACCGCTGAACACCCCGCCACCCTACCTCCGCCGACGGGACGAAATCCTCGGATATGGGGAGGATTTCGTCCCGTCGGCGGGTTAGCGGCAGCGCTTGTAGAGGATCCAGGAGTTGTTGCGGGCGACCTCGCGGAAGCCGGGGGGGACGGTGAGGTTCAGCAGGGTCGGGTCGCCGGGGTCGAGGATGAAGTTGTGGATGACGAACGGCGAGGCCGGTTCGAGGTAGTAGCCGCGGCCAGGCGGGCGCTGCTCGCTGGCGCTGACCATCTGGGTCGGGCGAATGTCGAGGTTGAAGGCGAGGCGGGGGACGGCGCGATGGTTGGGGACGGCGATCGGGCCGCAGAGTGGCTCGGAGTCCATGGCGAAGGCACCGGTATCGGCGAGGTCGGTCAGGTCGCCCTCGATCCGGCCCTGGTTGGTGAGGTCGGTGTCGACGCGGTGCAGGAGGTCGTACTGATTTGGGCTCCAGGCGAGGAACATGAGGACGACGAAGGCGGCGAACGCCTGCCAGGCGCGGCGCCAGGGGTGGTCGCGGTCGAGCAGGCGCCAGCCGAGCAGCGCCAGGGCGGCGAAGATCGCCAGCACCGCGGCGGCCAGCATCGTGTAGCGGGGGAGGATCGCCAGGCCGGCGGAGGCGAGCACGGCGAAGGCGGCCAGGGCGAGCGCCGCGGCGGCGACGCCGATCGTGCTGCGGCGGCGCAGGAAGGCGAGCCCGAGGGCGACTCCGCCGAGGGCGCCGACCATGCCCGGCCACTGCAGGACCTCGCCGAGCCGGCGCGGGCCGTAGAGGACGAGGTCGACCGGGCCGGTCTGGCGGGCCAGCTCGTCGACGGTTTCCCGCGTTCCCGTGAACGAGTAGGTGGGGCTGCCGGCTGTAATCCAGTCGAAGAGGGCCCAGAGGAGGGGCGCAGCGAGGGCGAGGGCCGCCAGCGCGATTCCTTGGGGGGAGAGGAGGGCACCCCTCGCCCGTCCAATTGCCGGCCTAATTAGGCCGGCAATTTGAGTATCCGCCCGGTCGAGGGGTGCCCTCCTCTCCCCATCGGGGGCGGGCTGGCGGGACGAGCGTCGAGCCCCGGCGGCCTCGTCTGGGACGGCGGAAGCTTTAGAAGCTTGGGGGGGACCAAGGAGAAGGTAGGCGAGATAAGCGATTGAGAAGAGCCAGGCCTCGGGTCGGAGGAGGCCGGCCAGGGCCAGGAGGGCTAGGACGGGCCAGCCTGACCGGGGGCGCTTGGTCTCTATAAGGAGGGCGCCGAGGCAGAGGGCGATGTAGGGGAGGTCGACGTAGGCGCGCAGGCCGTTGGAGAGGTAGGGGGCGCGGGAGAGGACGATCAGGGCGGCGACGGCGCCGACCGGGCGATCGAACCAGAGCGCCCCGAGCCGGTAGACGAGGTAGCCGACCAGGCCGAGCGAGAGGTAGGCGAGCGCCATCGTCGCCTCGATCGCGCCGTTGCCGAGCGGCGTCGCGAGCAGTCCGAAGAGCTCGGCGAGCGGGTGCGGCGTCGGCGCCAGCGGCGCGGCCATGTCGGGGCTGAGCCCGTGGGCCATTTCCCGTCCCCAGAGGAGCGCGTAGATCGTGTCGTAGTTGGGGAAGCCGACCGGGAAGAGGAGGAGAAGGACCCCAGTGACGGCGGCTACCCAGGCGGCGGGGCTGAGCCAGTTGCGGAGCACCCGGGGCAAGGTATAGGCGCAGATACACTGGCTGCGGTGCCGTCGTCCAGCGACTCGATCTCCCTCTACCGCCGCCACCGGCCCGGCTCCTTCGACGAGGTGGTCGGCCAGCAGCACGTCGTCCGCACCCTGCGCAACGCGGTCGAGCAGGGCAAGGTCCACCACGCCTACCTCTTCGTCGGCTCGCGCGGCACCGGCAAGACATCGATGGCGAAGATCCTCGCCCGCTCGCTCAACTGCGAGCGCGGCGGGCCGACCGTCACCCCCTGCGGCGAGTGCGAATCGTGCACGACGATCGCCTCCGGGGTCTCGATCGACGTGATCGAGATGGACGCCGCCTCCAACCGCTCCGTCGACGACGTGCGCGACCTGCGCGAGCGGGTCGCCTACGCCCCGACCGGCGGCCGCTGGAAGGTCTACATCCTCGACGAGGCGCACATGCTGACCAAGGAGGCCTGGAACGCCTTCCTGAAGACGCTCGAGGAGCCGCCGCCGAACACCGTCTTCGTCCTCGCCACGACCGAGGCCCACAAGGTGATGCCGACGATCGCCGACCGTTGCCAGCGCTTCGACTTCCAGCGGCCCTCGCTGGAGCAGATCTCCGAGGTGCTGCAGCGGGTCGCCGCGGCGGAGGGGATCGAGGCCGAGGACGCCGCCGTGGCGATGATCGCCCGCTCGGCCTCGGGCAGCTTCCGCGACGCGCTCGGCACGCTGGACCAGCTGGTCTCCTACGGCGGCAGCCAGGTCAAGCTCGAAGACGTCCTGGAGCTGCTGGGCGCGGCCGATGCCGAGCTGCTCTTCGACGCGGTCGACGCGGTGATCGCCGAGGACCCGAAGGGGGTCCTGCTCGGGGTCGAGAAGATGGCCCGCTCCGGCCGCGACCCCGCCCAGTTCGCCCGCGACCTGCTGGCCCACCTGCGCCACCTGCTGGTAACGCAGACGGTCGGCGAGGTGCCGAATACCTTCGTGGTGACCGCCACGGACGCCGACCGCCTCAAAGCCCAAGCTGACGCTATAGGTGCTGCCACCCTCGTCAGGACCATCGATGAGCTCGCAAACGCCCTCACCGCCGTCCGCGAGGGCGACGACGCCCGCATGGCAGTGGAGATAGCCCTTCTGAAGGCGGCAAGGCCAGACCTAGACCCTTCGACCGAGGGCCTGCTTCGCAGAGTCGAGAAGCTGGAGCGACGAGGGATGGCGGCCGGCTCGCCCGCGGGTCCTGTCGCCGCAGGGGACCCACCACCCCCTCCGGTCGCTAAAGCGTCCTCGGGGGCGGTTCCCCCTACGGCGCCACCCGCGGGAGAAGCGCCTCCGGTTGACGAGCTCGAGCCCGAAGCCGAGATCTCGGAGCCGGCCGAGCCTGAGTCGTCAGCCGGGGACGAACCTCCCGCGGGTGGCGCAGACTCGGGGGGGCCGAGAACGGAGGCGGAGCCCCCGCCCGCAGGCCCCCCCGAGGTCGTGACAGGACCCGCGGGCCAGAACCCCCTCAGCTTGGAGGAGATCCAGCGCACCTGGCCCGCCGTCCTCGACAAGCTTCGGGAGACGAGTCCCGCCCTTGCTGCGACCTTCGACGGGGCGCGGCCCGTGAGCTTGGACGAGGAAGGGCTGAAGGTCGGGTTCCCGGCTGAGTTCACCTTCAACAAGAAGAAGGCCGAGACGCCGGAGAAGCGGGAGCTGATGGCCGACGCGATCGAGTCGGTGCTGGGGGAGCGGATGAAACCGGCCTACGTGCTGCTCGACGGGGAGGCCGCGCCGGAGGAGGCTCCCGTCGCCGGCGAGATCGATCACGATGCGCTGGTGGAGAAGATGAAGAGCGAGTTCGACGCGGAGGAGGTCGGTTAGGTGGCGAGAGGCGGAATGCCCGGGGGCTTCGACGTGAACGCCCTGATGAAGCAGGCGCAGCAGATGCAGAACGAGATGCTGCAGGCGCAGGAGAAGCTCAAGGACGAGGTGGTCGAGGCCAGCGCCGGCGGCGGCATGGTCAAGGTCAAGATGGGCGGCGACCTGACCCTGCGCGAGATCGTCATCGACCCCGAGGCGATCGACCCCGAGGACGCGGAGATGCTCGCCGAGATGGTGCAGGCCGCGGTCAACGAGGGCCTGCGCGCCGCCCAGCAGCTGGCGGAGTCCAAGATGGGCGGGATCACTGGCGGGCTCGGCGGCCTGCCGGGAATGTGAGCACGGAGGGCCCGGCACCGCTCGCCCGGCTCGTCGCGGAGCTCTCGCGGCTGCCGGGGATCGGCCAGCGCACCGCGCAGCGCCTCGCCTTCCACATCCTCCGCGCACCCGACGAAGAGGCGGCAGCGCTGTCGGCGGCGATAACCGAGGTGAAGGAGAAGGTCGGCCTCTGCGAGGAGTGCTTCAACCTCTCCGAGGGCCCGCGCTGCCGCATCTGCTCGGATTCCGGCCGCGACCGCACGACGATCTGCGTGGTCGAGGAGCCCGCCGACGTGATCCCGATCGAGCGCACCCACGAGTACCGGGGCCTCTACCACGTGCTCGGCGGCGCCCTCTCGCCGATCGACGGCGTCGACGCCGAGGACCTCAAGATCGCCGAGCTTGTGCGCCGGGTCGAGGGCAGCGATGTACGCGAGGTCGTCCTCGCCACCAACCCGACGACCACCGGAGAGGCAACCGCGCTGCACATCGCTGAGCGCCTGCGCGGCCAGGTTGCCGTCACCCGCCTCGCCAGCGGCCTCCCGGTCGGAGCCGACCTCGAGCACGCCGACGAGGTCACCCTGGGCAAGGCCTTCGCCGGCCGCCGCAGCCTCGATTAGGCCCTCTGAGCGGACGATTTGACTAGACGTATGTCAGTCCGCAAATAGCGACCTTTTGCATCCTGGCGTCCGTTGCGTGCGGCAAGGTGCTCAAGGTGGCGACGCGGACGACCAACGGTGCCGGAAGCGAGTCCCCGGCGGGCCAGGTCGTTCGCGAGGTTTCCGGGCTGCAGGCCGCGCTGCTGGCCAGGCTGCGCGAGGAGATGCGCGACGGCGCCGCGGCGCCGTTCGCCGACGCGGCGCAGAAGCTGGCCGAGGAGTTCGGCTCGGTTGCCGCGACCGCGGTCGCGGCGGTGTCGGCCCAGCAGGCACCCGCGCCGGGGGTGGCGCTCGACGAGCACGCCAGCCTCTTTCAACCCGGGCACATGCGCCGCCGCCTCGATCAGCTGATCGAGACCAACAAGCGCTACGGGCACCCCTTCGGACTGGCCGTCTTCGACGTCGACGGCCCCGGCGCTCGCGACGGCGAGCCCGACGGCGGCCAGGAGACGATGCTCACCGTGGTCGGGGCGGCCCTGCGAGACAGCGTCCGTCTCGTCGACGAGGCGTTCCGCCTCGAGGAGGACGCGCTCTGTGTCCTGGCACCGAACCAGACCACGGTCGAGGGCGTGCAGATGGCCGAGCGGCTGCTGCGGATGCTCGACGAGCTGGAGGCGGCGGGAGGGCTCCGGATCGGCATCTCGGTGGGCGTCGTCGCCTGCCCCGAGCACGGCACCGACGCCGAGGAGCTGCTGCGCAAGGCCGACGAGGCGATGTGGCGGGCGCGTGCCCTGGGTCAGCCCGTAGGCGTCGGCACCCTGCAAGATCGTTGAAGGCGGGTTGACCCGCGGGTCCTGTCGCCGCAGGGGACCCACCACCCCCTCCGGTCGCTAAAGCGTCCTCGGGGGCGGTTCCCCCTACGGCGCCACCCGCGGGAGAAGCGCCTCCGGTTGACGAGAAAGGCTTCCGAGCGGCGGTCGAAGCTCCCGAGAGAAAGCCGTTTCAGCTGCTTGCTCGTCAGCCGATGCGGCTTCTGCCGGCGGGTGGCGCGGTTTTGGGGGACCACCCCGAGGACGCTTTAGCGACCGCAGGGGTGGTGGCACCAAAACCGTGACAGGACCCGCCGGGCCGATGCGAGGAGGCTGCAAGATCGCTGACAGATTCCTGAAATCTGTCCATAACCTGCGTAAACCTGGCGTTCGGGTGGGAGAATGCCGGCACCCGGCGAACACCGCTGGGCAAGCCAAGGAACCGATCTGAGATGCCAGGAATAAGAACCAACGCAGCCGCGGAAGTGCTTGGGGTCAGCCCCAACACCCTGCGCAGCTGGGAGCGCCGCTACGGCTACCCGACGCCGAAGCGCACGGTGGGCAACCACCGCAACTACGAGCTGGTCGAGCTGCAGACCCTGCGCGACGCCCTCGCCCAGACCGGCAACATCTCCTCGGCGATCGAGCTGGCGCGCCAGCGCCAGGATGCTCCGGCCAACGGCGGCAGCCTGCTGGCCGCGTTGCAGAGCTTCGACGAGGAGGCCGCCAACCGCGCGGTCGAGGAGAGCCTCGCGCTGCGCCCGCTGGAGCGCACCGTGGAGGAGCTGCTGCTGCCGGCGGTCGACCGCCTCGCCGCCGACCCCGAGGGCGAGGCCGAGCTGGAGTTCGCCTCGCGCTGGGCGACCGGGTGGCTGCACGGCGCTCGCCGCCTCGCCTCCGCCGCCTCCCGCCCGGCCGGGATCCTCCTGCTCGACTCCAGCCGCGGCTCCGACGCCGAGGCGGTCCACGCCCAGGCACTCGACCTGACCCTGCGCCGCGCCGGCTTCCGCGTGCTGATGCTCTCCAACGAGCTCGGCGACGAGCGCCTCGAGCGCGCCCTCGGTGCCCTCGACCCGACCGCGATCGTCCTCTGCGGCCCCGGCGCCGACACCGCCAGCGCGGTCAAGCTGGTCCGCAAGATCCGCGAGGTCGGCTTCGACGCACCGCTCTTCGGCTTCCGCGCCACCGGCCTGATCGGCGACGCGGTCCCCTCGGCCGGCAGCAGCCCCAGCGAAGTGACGGGGATGCTCAACGCGGATCTTCGCCGCCGTGCGGCGCAGGCCTTCGCCTAGCCCGACCGGCTTTCACCACTTGGTAGCACCCTAGTTACATCTCTGACACCGCTTCGCGGCAACGTCTGAGCCATGTTCGGTCGGCTCTTGCCGCGTCTTCGCCTGCGGCCCGGGGTCGCCGTCGGCGCCTGCGGACTCGTCCTCATGGTCCCCGGGACGGCGGGGGCTGTGGTCTCCGACGTGCAGCCGGTCGACGGGCCCGGCGCCGACGTGATCGGCGTCGCCGACGCGGCGATGTCGGAGGACGGAAGCGGCGGGGTCGTCTACCTGAAACGGGTCGACGGTCGCAGCCACGTCTTCGCCGCCCGGTTCGCGCGCGGGGCATGGTCGGCGTCGCAGCGGGTCGACGTCGGCCAGGCCTTCGACTCCAGCTGGGCGCGGATCGGGGCCGGTGACGGCGGCCGCCTGGTCGTCACCTGGGTGCAGGAGTTCGGGACCGAAAGCGACCGGATGTTCTCGGCGACGCTCGATCCCGGCGCCTCGGGATTCCAGCCGCCGGTGCCGATCGACTTCAACGTCGGCGAGGCGGCCTCGACCTACCCCGACCTGGCGATGAACCGCGGTGGGCAGGCCTACCTCGCCTACCGGGTCCTCACCGACACCAGCCCGGCCAACCCGCCCGGCTATCTCGGCGCCGACCTCCGCCTCGCCCGCTACAACGGCCGGCTCTGGTCGGTGATGGGCACGCCGCTGGACCGCGGCATCTCGACCCCGGTGCGGCTGCCCAGCGAGGAGAACGCGCCTGAGGTCGGCATCGACGTGCAGGGGCAGGGGGTCGTCGCCTGGCAGGAGCCCGACGACGAGTTCGTCGACCGGGTCTGGGCGCGGCGCATCTTCGGAAGCACCGTCGGCGTCCCGCTCCAGGTCAGCCCGTCGTCATGGGAAGGGGCACCGCTGCGCGGCCCGGCCGACGCCTTCTCGCTCGACGTCTCCGGCTTCGGCCAGGCCGCCGTCGCCATCCGCCAGCAGCCGGGGCAGGCGAGCAGGTTGGACGCGGCGCGGGTGTTGGTCAACGAGATGCCCGACGTCTTCTCAGAAAAGGCGGGTGCGTTTGGACAGGCGCAGCTGGTCGACGGCGGGGCGCGCGGCGAGCTCGGGGCGCCCAGCGTCGCGGTCGATCCGCGGGGCATCTTCGTCGCCGGCTTCGGCGCGGGCGCGGCGACGCTGCTTGGCTCCGGAGACGACGCCTCGGTCGAGCCGGTCGAGCGACTTGACGGGGGAGCCAGCTCGGTCGCCGGCGACCCCCTGGTCGACCTCGCCGAGACCGGTGCCGCGGTCGCCGCCTGGCGTGAGCTGCGCGGGGGAGCGGGAATCGTCGGCGTGCAGGAGCGCCGCGCCGACGACGTCGCCGAGGGGGCCGCGCTCAGTGCTCCGCGCGGCGGTGCCGTCGGGACGCTGGCGATGGGCGGCTCGGGACTCGGGGACGCGATCGTCGCCTGGACCCAGGGCAGCGGCGCCAATGCCCAGATCGCGGCAGGCGTGGTCGACGCTCCGCCGGACCCCTTCCTCGTCCTCTTGCCAAGTGGCTGGCAGCGCAAGGCTAAGATCCGCGTTGCCTGGGACCGCACGCTGAACGCGATCGGCGGCGTGCGCTACTCGGTCAGCGTCGACGACGAGCCCGTCGTCGAGAACCTCAAAGGCCTGCGCGCCCGTCTCTCGCGCGACGACGTCGAAGACGGCAAGCACCGGGTGCAGATCTTCGCCATCGACGAGGCAGGGCAGGAGACCGGCAGCCGCAGCGGGCGACTGCTGGTCGACCGCAACGGGCCGCGGGTGAAGCTGCGCCGCAGCGGGCGCCGGCTGACTGTCCTCGTCTCCGACGGTCCGCGGGGCGAGGGGTCGGGGCTGCGGAAGCGTTCGGTAAGGGCCTCGTTCGGCGACGGGCGTGGGGCGGGCGCCTCCGGTGCTACGCCGAGCGCCCGTGGAAAGAAGGGCGGGAGAAAGGCGGCTACCGTCAGGATTCGCCACACGTTCGAGCGCGCCGGACGCTTCCCCGTGCGGGTCACGGCGCGCGACCGGGCCGGCAATCGCGTCCTCGTCAAGCACCGGGTGCGGATCGGATGAGCGCCGCGCGCCGCGCCGCCGCCTGCCTCTGGCTGGTCACGATCCTGTTCACGCTGGCGCCACCGGCGAGCGCCGTCGCCGCTTGGGGCAACGCCGCCGACGGCGTGCCCGGGGCGCAGCTGATCTCAGCCGACTACGCGCGGCTCGAGCAGGGCGACGACTCGACGGTCTTCGCGGCGATCTCCGCCGACGGGCGCTACGTCGCGATCCAGACCCGATCGCGCAACTTCTTTGCCGACGACGACCCCGATCCGCCGGGGCAGTACCGGGCGGGCGGGATCTTCCGCGTCGACCTCGAGACCAGGGCCCTGGAGAAGGTCGCCGATGGCGACCTCTTCGCCGAGGCCGACAACTCCTTTCTGCGGCGCGGCGCCTCCAACCCCTCGATCAGCGCCGACGGCCGCTTCGTCGCCTTCTCCACCGCCGAGCCGCTGGTCGCCGCCGACCTCAACGACAACAACGACGTCTACGTGCGCGACATGGCCGTCCCGATCGGCGAGGCCGGCGCCTACGACCTCGTCTCGGCTCGCGACGGCGGCAACGTGCCGGCGAGCTACGGGCCGCCGCTCTTCCCCTTCCCCGGCAGCGAACCGGGCGCCGAGGTCTCCGCTGGGCTTGCGATCAGCGCCGACGGGCAGAAGGTCGCCTTTCGCACCGAGGTGGCGACCGACCTGCCGGTGAGTGCCGCGGTCGACGTGCCGGCCGGCCAGGTCTTCCTGCGCGACCGCCCGGCGCAGGCGACCAGCCTGGTGACCGCCCGGCGCGATCCCGAGAGCGGTGCGATGACCGGTCAGCCAGCGGGAGGGGCGGTGGGCGCGGTGCTCAGCGCCGATGGATCGACCGTCGCCTGGACGGGTGAAAACGCACCGGCCCAGACGCGGCTGCTGGGCGGCGAGAACCCGGTCTCCAACGTCCTCTACTTCCTCTGGCGACGCGTAGCCGACGGCCCCGGCGCCCAGACGCGACGCGTGACCGGTGTCGCCGACCCCGACGATCCGGGCTGCCCGCCGGACGCGAACACCTTCTTCAGCCAGATCGGCACCGGCCCCTGCTTCGGCCCGTTGACCGGCCAGGAGGCGACCCGCGCCGACATCAGCTCGCAGCTGCCGGTGCTGAGCGGCGACGGCCACACGGTCGCCTTCCTCACCGGCGAGGGACCACGCCCGGACGGCGCCACGGGGCCGGGCCTAGATCTCTACCTGACGGACATGACCCCCGGCCTTACGCGCAAGGGCTCGACGGTCGAGCTGACCCGGGAGACGGTCGGCAACCAGACCGACACCGGGCCGCCGCTGAGCAGCGTCGCGATCTCGGCCAGCGGGCGCTACCTGGCGATCACCACGATCCGCACGCGCTTCGCCCTGCCCGTCCTGCAGCTGCTCGGCGAACCGCGTCCCGTGCCGGGGCCGCGCGAGCTCTACGTCGTCGATCTCCAGGAGCGAACGCTGGAGCGCGTCACCCGCTCGCTCGCCGGCGGCGACATCGACGCCTCGGTGCTTGACGGGCCGACGATCTCCGCCGACGGCAGCCGCATCGCCTTCGCCTCGTTTGCCGGCAACCTCTTCCACGGCGACGCCAACCAGCGCGCCGACGCCTTCGTTGCCACTCGCCTGCCGGACGTCGGTGCCGGCGAGCCCGCGCTGGACATGACCGGTGGCGCGGGATCGACGGTCGAAGTCGATCGCGAAGGGCCGCGGATCGGCGTCCGTGCCAGGCCCGGGCCCGACGGCTCGGTCGTGCTGAGCGTCTCGGTGCCCGCCGCGGGCGGCGTCAAGGCGGTCGCCCGGGGGCGCGCCGGCAGGCCGCCCAAGCTGCGCACGCTGGCAACGGGATCGGCGCGGGCCCGGGGAGAGACCCGCAGCGAGGTGCGCATCCAGCTCCAGCCGGTGGCGCGCTACCGGGACGAGCTGCGCGCCGGCGAGCGCATAGCGGTCCGCGTGACGGTCGCCTATGTCGCCTCGCGCGGCGGCAGGCGGGCGAGCGCATCCCTGAAAACCGCCTTTCACCACCCCACACAACCCTCGAGACGAGCCCGGGAGTGAACGGTAGGTAACCGAGTGGTGACGATCTGGAGAAGCACTTGATAACGCCATGTAACGCAAACGTAGAAGTCCTGTGAAGCGGCTTGACAGAGCCATATCCGGCCAACAAACCTGGCGCCGAAAGGTTCAGTCGATGAAAGGAATGACTCAGATGAGTGGCACTCTCAGCGCCCCCCGATGGGGTCTCAGCGCTGTCCTGGCAGGGGCTCTGGCCCTGGCCTCGATGGTGCTCGCGGTATGCATGGCGCCGCCGGCCAACGCCGCGTTCACGACGAGCAAATGCGCCGGTGAAAACATCACCGGTCGCGGCGCCTCGTTCGCCCGCGACGCACACAAAGTCTTCAACGACAACTTCAAGCTCTTCTACTGCATCGGTACTCCCGGCGCAGGAAAAATCAACGTCACCTACGAGGCGCAGGGCAGCGGGGCCGGCCGCCAGTCGGTGAAGGTCCGCGACGGCGCGCCTCGCTTCGGGATGACCGACGAGCCACCGGTCCCCAGCGAGATCAACGAAATGAACAGCGGCGTGACGGTCGTCGAAGGCAAAAACGCGATCGACTCCGTTCCGGGCAACGACGGGAAAATCCACGTCGTCCCGGCAGCCGTTGGCGCCGTTGCGCCGCTGGTCAACTTCCCCAACGACTGCAACGTCGAACTGCTCGACGCCGGCTCCCGGACTCCCGAGGAAATGTCGGGTGGGGGCACTCCGTTCCCCCTCGGCCTCGTCCGGGTGCGGTTCACGAAGGACGAGTTCGAGAAAATCTGGGCCAAGGCCTCGACCCACAACAACTGGACCGAGGTCTTCCCCGAGCTGGCCCCGGACACGGACTGCGACAAACCGATAACCCGCATCGTCCGCTTCGACGAGTCGGGCACCAGCTTCGCCTTCAAGGACAACCTCGACACGATCGACGAAGCCCGCGGTTGGCTCACCGAATTCGGCTCGCAGGGCACCGGTGGAACCCGCCGCTGGCCCGGGGCCACGTTCGGCGACCGCGACGACTGCGGCGACAAAGACGGAACCCCCGAGGCAAGCGACCCCGACGGTCCGGGCGCGCCGGGGCTGGCCGGCGACACCGACCAGCTCGCCTCCGCTTGCTTCAACGGCAACCAGGGCATCGTCGACACGCTGATCGCCACGGACGGCTCGGTCGGGTACTCCGACATCTCGACCGCGCGCAACAACGTCGCCCAGAGCCTGGCGATCGCGCCGAGGGCCACCTCCGGCGCCCCATACGACAACGACATCTACTGGACACAGATCCCCAGCGGTCCGGGGGCCGGCACCTTCCAGGAGCCGACCGCGGACGCGAAAGGGTTCCGCACCGACGGCAGCCCGGGTTCCAACTGCCAGGCGGCGCAGTTCGTCAATCCCGGCGGCGGTCCGTTGCCGAGCACGCTCGAGGACTGGTCGAAAGTCAGCGGCGTCAACTCAGAAGGGGCGTACGCCGTCTGCACCATCACCTACGGGCTGGTGTTCGACGACAACGCCGACGTCTGGGGCAACACCCCGGGCGAGGAGTCGAAGGCCCGCACGGTGAAGGACTACTGGGAAAGCATCCTCGGCACCAATGGGCAGTCCGGCCTGTTCAGCAAGGACTACTCGCCGCTCCCGACCCCGATCCTCAATCTCGCCAAAACCGGCATCGCGGCGGTCGACTGGAACAAGGGAACGGGCGGCGGTGGCGGTAACGAAAACGGTGGCAACACACCGCCGGCCAATAATGGCAACGGCAACACGGGCAACCTGCTGCCGGCGAAGCCGAGCAACGTGTTCTCGCTGCTGCGCAAGTCGATCTCCTCGAAAACCGGTGGGGCGACCCTCTCGGTCAAGCTGCCGGGCGCCGGCACGCTGGAGGCGATCGGCACCGCCAAGAAAGGCAAAAAGCAGATCAAGGTTGGCCGTACGGTTCTCAAAGCGAACCAGGCCGGCACCTTCAACCTGACGCTGAAGCCCAGCGCCGCGGCGATGAAGCTGCTCAAGGAGAAGGGCAAGTTGCCGGTGAAGCTCGAGTTGACGTTCACCCCGACGGGTGGCGATGAGAACGGCTCGACCAACTCGCTGACGCTGAAGCTCGTCAAGAAGAAGAAGTGAAAGACGCCGCAGGCAAACGGCGTCTGGGCCTCAAGCGCCCACAGGTGGACCTCCGCGACGTCGCCCGCAGCTTGGGCGACGTCGCGGCGTCCGTGGGTCGCTGGTTCGCCAGGGACCCGCTGAGCACGGCGCTGATCGTCGCCTCCCTGGTGCTCACCTTCCTCTTCTTCAACCTGCTCGGCCAGATCCAGCCGAGCACGAGCGGCGATCGGGTGCCGCTCAGCCGCGTCTTCAAGCTCGCCGAGGAGAAGCAGATCGCCGAGGCGACCCTGCTCGACCAGGACGCCCGTGTGCTCTTCGAGACCAAGGCGGGCCTTCTCCTCTATGCCTCCTATCCAGAGTCCGATGCGCAGACCTCGTCGCTGGTGCGGGAACTGACCAGGAGCGGGGCGGTCGTCGCGGTCGATCAGCAGTGGGACAAGCCGGCCAAGCAGATCGTCGTCCAGTTCCTCATCCCCATTCTCTTGCTCGTCTGCCTCTTCGTGCTCTTCACCCGGCTTGGCCAGGACGGTGGGGCCGGGGCCTTCGCCGGCTTCTCGAAGTTCACCGGCAAGGGCCGCAAGCGCGGCGCCGAGGCGCCCGACCGCACAACCTTCGACCAGGTCGCCGGTGCCGGCGAAGCGCTGGCCGAGCTGCGCGAGATCCGCGACTACCTCGCCGACCCGAGCAAGTACGCGGCGGTCGGGGCGCGGGCGCCGAAGGGCGTGCTCCTGGTCGGCCCTCCGGGAACCGGCAAGACGCTGCTCGCCAAGGCAACCGCCGGCGAGGCCGACGCCTCCTTCTTCTCGCTGTCCGGCTCGGACTTCGTCGAGTCGCTGGTCGGCGTGGGCGCGGCCCGCGTCCGCGACCTCTTCGCCAAGGCGCGCAAGATGGCCCCGGCGATCGTCTTCATCGACGAGCTCGACGCCGCCGGGCGCAAGCGCGGCGCGGGCGTCGGCCAGGGCAACGACGAGCGCGAGCAGACGCTCAACGCGCTGCTGGTCGAGATGGACGGCTTTGGCGGCGACGCCGGCATCGTCGTGCTCGCGGCGACCAACCGTCCCGACGTCCTCGACCCGGCGCTGCTGAGGCCCGGGCGCTTCGACCGCCAGGTCACCGTCGACGTGCCCGACGTGCACGGCCGCCTCGACATCCTCACCCTGCATTGCGGCGGGCGACCGCTGGCTCCCGGCACCTCGCTGGAGGAGATCGCCAAGCTGACGTCCGGCTTCAGCGGCGCCGAGCTGGCCAACGTGATCAACGAGGCGGCACTGCTCACCGTGCGCGAAGGCGAGGTCGAGATGGACCAGGCGACGCTGGAGGAGGCGATCGATCGCGTGGTCGCCGGGCCGGCGCGCAAGAGCCACGCCCTGACTCGTGAGGAGCAGTGGGTGATCGCCATCCACGAGTCGGCCCACGCCGTGGTCACCACCTCGATCGGGCAGACGGTCGCCGCCCAGAAGCTCTCGATCGTCGCCCGCGGGCGCCAGCTCGGCACGGCAGCGCACATGCTCACCGACCGCGATGCGGTGATCATGCAGGAGCCCGACATGCGCCGCCACCTGCTGGCGATCGTCGCCGGCTTCGCCGCCGAGAAGATCGAGTTCGGCTTCGTCTCCACCGGCGTCCACGACGACCTGCACACGGCTACCGGCATGGCGCGGGAGATGGTCACCTCCTACGGCATGTCGGAGGCGCTCGGCCCGGTGACGATCGGCGAAAAGGCGGGCGAGGTCTTCCTCGGCGCCTCGCTGCAGGAGCTCGGCTCGGTCGGCCCGGCGACGCTGGAGCTGATCGACCGTGAGGTCGAGCGCATCGTCGGCGACTCGGTGGCGACGGCGGAGGAGATCCTGCGCCGCAACTGGAGCGCGGTCTACGAGGTCGCCAACGCGCTGGTCGAGCACGAGACCCTCTCCGGCGTAGCGCTGGAGGCGTTGCTCTCCGCGGTGCAGCCGACCCTGCTCGACTTCGCCGGGCCGGGTGTCGAGAGGGGGGCCGAGGCGCCGACCCGGGAATTCGATCGCCAGCCCGAGGCCCAGCCGGAAGGTGACTAAGAACCCGTCTAAGGCCTCGTCCAGGGGGGCAAGGCTGGCCCTTGTGGCCCTTGCCGCCGCTATCGTCACGGCGCTCGCTCCCCATGGGGCGCGGGCCGCGGAGCCGATCTGGCGCCTCGAGCAACCCCCGCCGCCGGCGGGGGCGCCGTTCAAGGTGCCGCTGGGCGCCCCGGGCGATCTCTCCTTCTGGGCGCCGAACCGCGGGCTGCTGACGATCGCCGGCAATGCGACCATCCCAGCCGGCATCTACAGCTGGAACGGCCAGAGCTGGCACCAGCTGGCCACCGTCTGCGGCGGTCCCGGCGAAACCGCGCGCGTCGCCTGGGCGGGCCCCACCGAGTTCTGGGTGGTGAGCGAGCCGAGCCAGCCGCGCAGCGGCTCCGGCCTGGCGCTGTGCCGCTTCAAGGACGGCCAGGTGGTCGGCTCCTGGAGCACCCGACCGGACGCCGCCGACCCCTTCAGCCAGATGATGTCCGCCACCTGCAACGGGCCGAGCGACTGCTGGTTCGGCGGGGTCGGCTCCCAGGACGCGCTCGGCGAGCGGATCGGCGCCTTTCACCTGCGCTGGGACGGCACCGACCTGCGCACGGCCTACGGGCCCCAGGGCCGCGGGGTCAGCGACATGGAGTTCCACGACGGCCAGCTCTTCGAGAGCACCCTGGTCGGGCGCTCGCCGGAGAACCGCACCGAGCTCGTGGAGCTGGCCGAACCCGAGGCGGTCCCGCATCTGATCCACCGCATCGCGGGCGACGCCTTCGCCAACGACGCCTTCCTCCCGGCCGCGGAGGAAGGCGTGCCTGCCGAAGGCAGTGAGCTGCTGGCCCTTGACGGCGAGGAAGACGAGCTCTGGGCGGTCGGCGGGGGCGCCGCGTCGGGCCCGACGGCTCCCCAGGGCGGCAGCGTGGCGCGCTCGCCGCTGGCGGCGCGCCTGGTCGGTGGGGCGTTCGAGCAGGTCGATCTCGGCGAGGCGGGTTTCAATCCCACCGACCGCTTCACCGATGTCGCGGCGGTCCCGGGCAGCGACGAAGCGCTGGTCACCGTGGTCCCCTTCGCCGAGCGGCAAAGCGTCAACAGCAAGGCGATCGTCGCCCGGATCGAGCCCGACGGGTCGACGGCCACGACCCGCCTGCCCGCGGCGGGCGCGGGGCGGGGCAGCGCCGCGCGCATCGCCTGCCCGGCAGCCAACGAGTGCTGGCTGGTCACCTGGGCCGGCTGGCTCTTCCACTACAGCGACGGCACACCGCTGCCGCTCGATGTCGAGCCCGCCTTTCAGGGCACGATCGAGTTCCGTCCCAACGAGGCCGCCGAGCAGTTCATCCCCGACCGCCTGCCGGCCGACGACTCCCAGCTCTTCGCCCCGCCGCCCCTCGAGTTGACGCCGAACGCGGTCAAACCGGCAAAGGTGCGGCGCCTGCCGCCGCTGCTGCGCAGGGTGCGCTCCGACCTGGACGGCCTGCGCCTCACGGTCAGCTTCACGCTCAGCCGCCGCGCCCGGGTGCAGCTGCTCGCCAAGAAAGGCGGCCGCACCGTCGCTCGCACCCCGTCGCAGATCCTCGCCCCGGGCCGGCGCAGCCTCGAGCTGCGGCTCGAGCGCGACCGCTACCCGACCAAGCTCGCCTTCCGCACCAAGGAGGTGCGGCGGTGAACGGCCGCGCCCCTCACCTGCTCGCCTTTGGGGCGGCGCTCGCCCTGCTGCTGGCCTTTGCCGCGCCGGGCAGCGGGCTCGGGCCGGCGCCAGGCGTGGGGCCGCTGCCGCTGCTCGGCACGGCAGATCCCGAAACGACGCTGATCGGCGCCGCTCCGGCCGGTGAGCCGGGCGAGGCCTGGGGCTACCGGATGCTGCCGCTGGCGGTGGGCGAGGTGCGGGTCGGGACCCGGACGCTCGCCTTCGCTCCCACCTCGAACCCTGCCCAGCCCGACCCCCAGCTGGCCTTCGTCCGCCACACCGACGCCAACGGCTGGCAGGTCTTCGACACGCCGCTCGACGAGGCCGGCAATCCCTACAGGGGGCCGGTGCCGAACCGGCTCTCGGTGCGGATCACGCGGGAGGGTGGCGGCGTGCTGGTCGGTCGTGACACCAGCCGCCCGGTGGGAGAGCAGGCGGTTGTCCTGCACCACGAGCCGGGCGGCAGCTGGCGGGCGCTGCCGGCGCCTCCCCCGGACGTGCTGGTGCCCGCCGAAGGAGGAGCGCCGGCCGAGGCGCTCGCCGGTGAACAGGGGTTGGGGGCGATCGCGATCGCCGCTTTCGACGAGGCCGGGGGCACCGGCCTGCTCTTCGGGCCGCAGGGCCGCTCGGTCGCCGACGGCATCGTCCACTTCGACGGCCTGGAATGGAAACGCGAGCCGGTGACGGTCCCGACGGAATCGGAGAAACACTTCCGCATCCTGGCTATCGACGCTACGGGCCTGGGCAATGCCTGGGCCCTGGCCGAGGTCGATCCCGAAGCGGGCCTGAACCGCTCGGCTGTCCTGCTCGAGCGAACCTCCACTCCGGAAGGGCCGCTCTGGGTCGAGCGGCCGCTGAGCGGATCGCCCTTCGCCGAGCGCGACAACCCGGGGGCGGGGATTGCCGGCGCGGCTCCGATTGGCGGAGCCGCCCAGCCACTGACCGTGACCGACGACGGCGCCTGGATCGACCTGACCGCGACGCTCGAAGGCATTCCCGGCGACGCGACGCTCTTCTACGACAGCGGCAGCGAGGCGGTGACCGGCACCTGGTGCGACGCCGGCCCCTGCGACGGCCCGCTCGGCGGCAAGCTCTCCCGCCAGGGTGGCTACCGCAGCTTCGCCTGGCCCGGGGGTCAGTTCGGCACGCGGGTGATCACCAACCCGCTCGACCCCGGCGGCAGCGAGGCGAGCAACCGCGGCACCTACCTGCGCTTCGACGGCGAAGCCTTCGTGCGCGTGCCCGGCGGCGGCGGCAACTTCCGCGCCAGCGGCGCCTTCGCCAGCCTCGACGAAGGCTGGCTCGAGGGGCCGGTGGAGATCTCGGGCGAGACGGCGCCGCAGCGGTTGCGCTCCTGGCCGGTCTCGGTCAGGGCGCCGCTGACCGACGTCGCCGCCGCTCCGGGTGGGACAGGTGGGCTGGACAGCGCCGCGCTTGCCGTCGGTGCCGACGGCTCGGTGGTCCGCTACGTGCCGGGTCGCGGCTGGAAGCGCGAGTTCCTGCTCTCCTCCAGCGGCAGCGTCAACAAGGCGACGCTGCGCGGGGTCGCCTGGCCGGAGCCGCGGCGTGCCCACGCCGTCGGCGACCAGGGTGCGATGTGGCAGTGGAACGCCGCCGACGATCTCTGGGTCTCCGACCCCGGCATCCCGATCGGCTTCGAGGGCCACCTGATGGACGTCGCCTTCGACCCGTCCAACCCGGACCGCGGCTACGCGGTCGGCAAGGGCGGCGTGCTGCTGCGCTACGGCAAGAGCTGGGAACAGGAGGCGATGCCGGCAGGTTATGAGGGGGCGAACCTGACCTCGGTTGCATTCGCTGGCAGCCAGGCGATCGCCGCCGCCGGGGGCGACCTGCTTGTCAACGACGGCGGCGCCTGGCGGGTGGACGCCTCCGCCCATGCACTGCTCGACGGGGTGCGGGCCGGCAACCCGCAGCTCTTCGCCGTCGCCGGCCTGCCCGACGGCGGCGCGGTGGCCGCCGGCCGCGACATCGTCATCGAGCGCGACGGCCCGAGCGCTCCCTGGCGCTTCTCGAGCCAGCCGTTGCTCGGCTCGACGGCAGTGGCGGCTGCTGCCGTGCGCGACGGCGCCGGCGTGCGAGCGATCGTCTCGGTGGCGCCGCGGCTCAGCTATCCGCCCGCCGACGACCTGCCCGAACCGGACCCCAACGTGCCGCCGCCGATCGCGCCGCCCTTCTCGCTGCCAGGCGACGGCTATCTGCTGCGCGAGACGGCCGCCGGCTGGGTCGACGAGCAGCGCACCGCCTTCGCCAGCTCTGGCGACGACAGCTCGCTGAAGAGCGACCCCGTGCTCGCCCTGCTGCTCGACTCGGCCGGCAATGGCTGGGCGGTGGGGGGTTGGAGCGGCGATGCCGACTCCGCCGGCCGCGGCACCTCCTCGCGCAACGGCAGCGGGCGCGCGATCCGGGCGCGGGTGCGGACGGCTGCCGTCTACCGCTACGGCGCCAACCTCGGCACGCCACCGAGCTCGAGCGGATCGCAGCCGGTGCCGGTGCCCGCCGGGGCGGTGCGCTTCGCGGTCGCCGGGCACGCCGAGTGCGACGGCCCCTGCGCCGAGCTGGCGCCGCAATCGCTCGGTCCCGACCGCACCCTGGCGGCTGCACTGCAGACGGTGGCGGCGATGGCGGGCGGCAGCGGCCCACGCGCCTTCCTCTACACCGGCAACCGGGTGCGCAGCGGTCTCGGCGAAGCCGATGCCCGGCGCTTTGCGGCTCTGCTGGCGAGCGCCCCCCAGCTGCCCGTCTATCCGGCGCTGGGCTCCAGCGACGCATCGGCTGGTGCCGACGCCTTCCAGCTCGCCCTCGGTGGCTTCCCGGCTCCGCTCGGGGGCGGCGCGACGCCCGCCGGCATCTCCACCGCGGGGATCCCGGGCACGGCGCCGGTCCCGGGCGCGGCCCGCACCCACTACGCCTTCGACAGCCACGGCCCCGGGGGGAGTGTGCGCGTCGTCGTCATCGACAACTCGCTCGGCTCGCTCGCTGCCAGCGACTCGCAACAGAACCCGGAAGAGGCGCAACTGCCCTGGCTGGAAGCGGTGCTCGCCGACGCTCGCGCCGAGGGCATGGCGACGATCGTCATGGGCAACCGCAGCCTCAACACCAGCTTCACGCCAAAGCTCAACGTCGCCGGCGACGGCGACCAGGTCGCCCGTGTGCTCGTTGAGGGCGGCGCCTCCGCCTACCTCTTCGACCGGCCCGAAGAGAACCGCTTGATGCGCATCCCGGCCGGCGCGGCGCAGACGATCCCCAGCTTCGGCACCGGCACCCTCGGCTACCGCTCGGAGATCTCCGGCGCGGTCGGCATCGAAGGTGCCGACTCGCTCTTCGGCGACAGCGGCGTCCTCCTGCTCGAGGTCGCCGCTGTCGCCCGCGATCCGGCGACCAACGTGGCGCCGGTCGGCGTTCGCCTGATCCCGGTGATCGAGGACCTCTCGCTGGAGGCGACCGACGGGACGTTGTTGCGCCGCTCGCGCCCCGCCCTCTTCCGTGGCCTCGGTCGCCGCCCGCGCGGCGGCGACCGCTGGGGCCAGGCCTCGGCGGGCTCCGGCAACCCCGACCCCTCCGGTGGCGATCCCTACACCCTCTTCCCACCGGACCAGTGCATCGTCGCCGGCTGCGCCGCCCGCCTCGACCCCGAGTACAGCTTCGTCTCCTCGGACCCCGACATCGCCGACTTCGTCCGCCAGGACCCGGCTTCGACCAACCTGCGCAAGCCCTACCTCGACGAGAGCGACAAGGTGCTCACCGACAACTCCTCCGGCCTGCTCTGCCCGTTCAACGCCGGGACGACGGCGGTCACCGTCAGCGCCGGCGGTTACTCCTACTCCGAACAGGTGACCGTGCTCGGCGGCAGCGTGCAGCGACCGTGCGGCACCCGCCCGCTGCGGCCAGACCGCTTCAAGCGCGCCGCCGCCATCGCCGCGCCCCCGGCTCCACCGCCACCGCCCGCCGCCCCCGCCGGCAGTCCGCCGGTGAGCTTCTCCCCGCCTCCTCCTCCCGCGGCCCCGCCGCCCCCGCCCAACCCGCCCCCACCGCCGAGCCCCGCCCTGGCGCCCGAGCCGTTCCTGCCCCTCGGTGTCCCGCCGCTCGCGGTGGTCCCGGCGATCGTCCCGCCACCACCACCGCCGATCGTGCGGCCGCTCCCTCCCGGCGGCGCCCCGGCCCGCACCTACCAGGTCGAGGAAAAGCGCGAGGAGGAGGCGGCGATTGAGGAATCGCAGGCTTTCAGCCGCTACGAGTCGGGCGAGTCGGGCCCCACCGTGCCGCTCTACCTGCCGGCGCTGGTGCTGCTCCTGGCTCTCGCCGGCGCCTCGGTGCGCGGCGGTCCCGGCGCCAGGCGCCCAGCCCCAGCCTTCAACGCCCCCGAAGACCGAACCCGAAGGAGACGACGATGACCTCGAACAGCCGCCCGACCGCGATCGCCGCCTGGTCGGCGCTTGCCCTTTCCCTCTTCGCCCTGCTGCTCGCCGGCGCGGTCGTCTCCGACGCCGCCAAGCACCTGCCGGGCCCCAGCCTGCAGCCGAAGAAGTTCGGGATCCTCCGCCTCAACAAGAAGAAGAAGTTCCCTGCCACGGTGCTGCCGGCCAAGGTCTTCGACCGCTGCTCGCCGGAGACGGTGAAGATCGGGACCGTCTGCATGATGACCAGCCCCTACCCGCTGGAAAAGGGAGACGTCGGCCGCAACGACTTCTTCTTCGCCACCCAGAAGTGCGCCGAGCTGGGCGGCTACCTGCCGACGGCGGCGCAGCTGATCGGGGCCGCCCCCTACGTGAAGCTGGCCGGCCGCGTCGACGACAACGAGGTGACCGCCTCGACCGACGTCGACCCAACCGACGGGCTGAAGGACAGGCGCGAGATGAGCGCCTCGCTGACCACGATTGCCTCCGGCGGACGGGCCGCCGGCTCGCAAGGCGTCAGCGAAGGCTCACGCGGCGACCCGAAGGCGGGCGAGCCCGACCCGGCACCCCTGCCCGCCGACCCGGCGCCCGAAACCCTCCAATACATCACCGTCTACGACAACGGCGACCACGGCGGCTTCGCCGGCGGCAAGCCGGTGAGCCAGCCCGAGAACTTCCGCTGCGCCTTCAACCGGGCCCAGGGGCATGCCGGTGAGTTGTAGGCGGCCGTTGTTCGCGATGCGGTGGGGTAGAGGGAGCCTGGCCGTCCTCCAGTCGAATTGAGCACCGCGCGCAAGCGCGGTGCAACCAGGAGCGCGGCCTACGGCCGCGCAAACACCGGATTGCATTTCCGCCGCTTCGCGACATTCGTCTGGAGGACGGCCAGGCTCCCCACAACAGCTCTCCAAGAAAGGTCCGGGCTGCGAAGCCGTCCTCAAGACACTGAGCTTGGGAATGCTTCATGCGGCTGGAGTCTCGGGTGGGAGGGTTGAAGCTTGTGTTGTTTTGAGGGCCGGCGGGAGCCCCTTCCCAAAACACTCCAGCGAGGCTCCTGCCGAGCGTTTTGGGAAGGGGCTCCCGCCGGCCCCACCCAAACCCAGGCACGCCTCATGGAACCAACCCCTACACCTCTTCAGGCGTAAACCGGTACCCGATCCCGAAATGTGTGTGGATGTACCTCCAGCCCGGGGCGACCGCCTCCAGCTTGGTGCGTACCTTGCGGACCAGCACGTCTACTGAGCGGTCGCGGCGGGGCATCTTGCCGCCCCACATCAGCTCGTAGACCTGCGGTCGCTGGACGACGCTGTCGCGGCGCTCGGCGAGCAGGAAGAAGAGCTCGAACTCCCGCACCGTGAGGCCGGCGCGCTTGCCGTCGACGAGGACCTGGAGCTCGCCCGGCCGGATCTCCAGGTTGGCGATCCGCCGCTTGCCCACTGACTGGGAGGGGGTCGAAGGCAGTACGAGCATCGGTCGAGAGCCTCGCCGCCCGCGGTGTCGGTCTGGTGAACAGGCTGTGTCGAACTGGAGAAGATCCTGTTACCGGCTGTTACCAGTTCTTCTCCAAACAGTCACGTTGCGTTTACCTTGGCGGGGCGGGCTGAGCCGAGACTGGCGCGGACAGACTCTCGACCCAGCTACCCAGGAGCGAGCACAGATGATTCGCACGCGTTACCTGGCCGTCCTCGCGCTGGCCCTTTGCGCCTCGCTGGCGACCGCCGCCACAGCCCCCGCCGCCACGATCACCCTCAGCGGCTCCACCTCGGTTGCGCCGCTGGCGACCAAGCTCGCCAAGGCCTTCGTCAACCAGCCGCAGAACAAGGGCAAGGTCAAGTTCGTGATCCTCCAGGGCGGCTCCGACATCGGCATCACCGACGTCTCGCGAGGCCGCGTCACCCTCGGCATGTCCTCGCGCGACCCGAAGCCGGCGGACCCGGGGGGGATCGTCTTCAACAAGATCGCCCGCGACGCGGTCTGCGTGGTGACCAACCCCTCGAACCCGATCGCGAGCCTCAGCCAGCAGCAGATCCAGGACATCTTCTCCGGCCGCATCCGCAGCTGGAGCCAGGTCCCGGGCGCCAGTGCCTCGGGGCCGATCGACCTCGTCGTGCGCACCGCCGCCTCCGGCACCCAGGACGCCTTCCAGAACATCTTCATGGGGCAGACCCTGAGGGTCGCGGGGAGTGCGACGACCAAGTCCTCCAACGGCCTGCAGGCGCAGACGATCAAGTCGGACCCCAACGCGATCGGCTACGCCTCCTTCCACTTTGCACAGGGCCTCTTCTCGGTTCCCTACCTCGGCGTGCCCTGCACGCTGCGCAACGCCAAGTCGGGCCAGTACGCCGGCAGCCGTAACTTCTACCTCGTCAGCCGCGGCACGGCAAAGGGGGTGGCGCAGAAGTTCATCCAGTTCGCCCGCAGCTCCCAGGCGCAGGCGCTGGTGGCAAGCGACTGGGTGCCGCTGCGCTAGTGAGTGACGGACTCGCAGCCCGCCCTCACGGCCGCTTGCCCCGGCGGCCGGGCTCGGCGGGTGAGGAGGGCCGGCCTGCGCCCGGCTTCTGGACCGACGCCCGGGTCGAGCGCATCCTCGGGGCGGTCGCCTGCCTGGTGCTGTTGATCATCGCCGGGATGATCGTCTTCGTCTTCGGCAAAGCTTGGCCGTCCTTCGCCGGCAACGGCCTCGCCTGGTTCGGCTCCGGCGGCGACGTCGACCTGCAGCTGGAGGACATCTTCAACTCGCCCGCCAACCCGGCCGAGTACGTCTACACGCTGCGCGCCTGGCCGCTGCTCTGGGGGACCTTCGTCGTCACCGCCGGGGCGGTCCTGATCGGCATCGCCTTCTCCCTCTTCGCGGCGATCTTCATCGTCGAGTTCGCGCCGCGTCAGCTCAACCGCGTGCTCGAGCCGGTCGTGCGGCTGCTCGCCGCCGTGCCCTCGGTCGTCTACGGCCTGATCGGAATCCTCGTCATCGTCCCCTGGGTCGGCGAGCACCTGATCAGCCTCGGGCGCAAGGAATCGGTGGCGAACGTGGTCCAGCTCGACGGCGCCAGCATCTCCGTCGGGATCCTGATCCTGACCGTGATGATCGTGCCGATCATGATCGCGATCGTGGTCGACGCGCTGCGCGCGGTGCCGCGCAGTTGGACCGAAGGAGCCGCGGCGCTGGGGGCCAACCGGTGGCGGGTCACCTGGACGATCGCGGTGCGCACTGCCCGCCCGGCGATCGTCGCCGCCGCGGTCCTGGCCACGGCGCGGGCGCTGGGCGAGGCGATCATGCTCTCGATGGTCGCCGGCTCGGCCAGCTTCGCGCCCAACCCGATCGACGGCATCACCTTCCTCTTCGAGCCGACCCGGCCGCTGGCCTCGGCCCTGGTCGAGAACGTCGAAGGCCTCTCGGTGGTGCCCTTCGGACAGACGCTCTTCGCCTTCGCCGCGGTGCTGCTCGTCTCCAGCATGTTCCTCTCCTTCGCCGGCTTCGCCGCCAAGCAGTCGATGCGCAAATACGGAGTGCGTCCTTGACCCAGCCGGTCGACAGCGTCGCCAGCTGGCCGCTGCGGGACCGCCTCGGCTACTTCGTCGCCTGGGGGGCCGGCCTGGCCCTGATCGCGATCGCCGCCGCGATCCTGATCTACATGGCGTTCCGCGGCGCCCAGTACTTCGACCTCGGCCTGCTCTTCGACAGTCCCAACTCCTCCCTCAACCAGGCGCAGAGCGGCGGCTTCAAGGACCCGATCCTCGGCACCGCGCTGCTGCTCGTGATGTCGACGGCGATCGCCGCCCCGCTCGGCGTGACGATCGCGGTCTGGCTGACCGAGTACGGCCGGCCGGCGGGGCTGGCGCGGGTGGTCGAATCGGCAGTCGAGGTCGTAGCCGGCACCCCCAGCATCGTGCTGGCGATGTTCGGCCTCGTCTTCTTCCAGCAGCAGTGGCTGGGCATCCTCACTTTCGACGCCGAAGGCGGCGCCGTGCTCGGCCGCTCCTTCATCGCCGCCGCCGCGATGATGTCGCTGATCGCGCTGCCGCTCGTCGTGGGGGCGACGCGCGAGGCGCTGAACGCCATCCCGGGGCATGTGCGCGAGGCGTCCTACGCGCTCGGCAAGACCAAGGCGGCGACGATCCGGCGGGTGCTGCTGCCGGCGGCCCGGCCCGGGATCGGGACCGGCGCGGCGCTGGGGATGGGACGGGTCGCGGGGGACACGGCGATCGTCGTCGTCCTGCTCGGCGCCACCCTGCAGATCCAGAACGGCGCCGACGGCAGCGTCTTCGGCCTCTTCCGCGGCACCGGCAGCACGCTGACCAGCTACGTCTATTACAACTCCCCGGCCGGCGAGGGCCTGGCGCCGGAGAAGGCCTACTTCGCCGCCTTCGTCCTTCTCCTCGTCGTGATCGCGCTCAACTTCGCGGTCACGCGACTGGCGCGGGGAAGGAGCGCGGCGTGGGCGCGATGAGTCCGGACGAGCGCGTCCGCGACGAGCACGACGTGATCCTGGCGCCACCCCCGCCCGTGCGCCGCATCGTCGTCGACCGCGAGCCGACGGTGGTGGATCCCCCCGCCGGCAACGGCCACGGCCCGCGGGGCGCCACCGGCCTCGCCGCCCCGGTTCGCCGCGCCGCGCCCAGTGCCGGGCCGAAGCCCGAGCGGATGCGAGTCGAGGGGGTCTCGATCGCCTATGGCGAGAAGCTCGCCGTCGACACCGTCTCGCTGCCGGTCCGCCAGGGCGAGGTGCTGGCCCTGATTGGGCCCTCCGGGTGCGGCAAGACGACGCTGCTGCGCTCGCTCAACCGCCTGGTCGAGATCACCCCGACAGCGGTCCGCAGCGGCACGATCTCCCTCGACGGCGAGGACGTCGACCGGATGGAGGTGACGGCCCTGCGGCGGCGAGTGAGCATGGTCTTCCAGCAGCCCAACCCGTTCCCGATGAGCGTCTTCGACAACGTCGCCTACGCGCTTCGCGAGCAGGGCTCCGGGCGCCCTCGCAAGGAGACGTTGGCCGAGCCGGTCGCCGACGCGCTAGTGCGGGCCGGGCTCTGGGACGAGGTCGGCGCCACGCTCGACCACCCGGCGCTGCGCCTCTCCGGCGGCCAGCAGCAGCGGCTCTGCATCGCCCGCGCCCTCGCCGCGAGGCCGGAGGTGCTCCTGCTCGACGAGCCCTGCTCGGCTCTGGACCCGCGCTCGACCCAGGTGATCGAGGAGCTGATCCTGAAGCTGCGTGAGGAGGTGGCCGTGGTGATCGTCACCCACAACATGCAACAGGCGCTGCGGATCGCCGATCACGTCGGCTTCATGTACCTGGGGGAGCTGGTCGAGTACGGCCCCGCCGAGCAGGTCTTCGGCTCCCCCCGCGAGCAACGTACCCGCGAGTACGTGGGCGGTGCCTTCGGATGAGGCTGTACGGCGCCGCGCCGCTTGCGATCGCCTGCGCGGGGGTGGCACTGGTCGTCACCGGTTGCGAATCGACGCAGGACAAGAGCGCCAAGATCGCCGCCGAGCTCGGCCCCGTGGCGAAGGAGAAGGGGCTCGCCATCGGCAAGCGCAGCAAGGACGTGAGGGTCGTCTCGACGACTCTCCTGACCGACGCCAACGGCAGCGCTGTCGCGGTCGAGTTGCACAACGACTCCGGTCGCGACCTGGCCGAAGTGCCGTTGCTAATCGACGTCTTGGACGCGCAGGGGCGCAGCGTCTACCGCAACGACATCCCGGGCATAGAGCCCGCGCTGGCCGCCGTCCCGTTCATTCCGGCGGGAGGCGACGTGACCTGGGTCCACGATCAGGTCCTGGCCACCGGGAAGCCGGCGAAGGTGAAGGTGACCGTCGGCGCCGGCGGCGAGCCGGTCGGCGGCGAGCGCCCGGCGGTCTCGGTCTTCGAGCCGAAGCTCGAGGGTGACCCCTACACCGGGGTGGCCGCCTCCGGCGAGGTGGTCAACGAGAGCGGCGCGGACGTCGAACGCCTGCTGCTCTACGCGGTGGCCCGCGAGGGGAGCCGGATCGTCGCCGCCGGGCGCGGCGCGATCGAACCGCTGAAGGACAAGCCGAAGCCGGCCCCCTACAACGTCTTCTTCATCGGCGACCCGAAGGGAGCCGAGATCGAGGTCGCCGACTTCCCGACCCTGCCGGGGCAGCCGCGATGACCGAGCCGGCCGAACGAGTGCAGGCGCTCGGCGAGGCTGGGGAGACCTGCCGAAAGTGCGCCGCGCCGCTCGCCGCCGACCAGCGCTACTGCCTCAACTGCGGCAGCCGTCGCGGCGGACCGAGGGTCGACTTCCACGAGCACCTGCCGGGGGACGACGCCGTCGCGATGAACGGCTCTGCACCGCCCGCTGCCGCATCCGTCACGGTGCCGCCGCCCGCAGATGAGAGGCCTCAGCGCGACTACGCCCCGCTGGCAGCGGTCGGCGGCATCGCGGTCCTCGGCCTGATGCTGCTGGTGGGTGTCCTGATCGGCAAGGGCGACAGCGGCTCCTCCAGCGCGCCCCCGCAGGTCGTCCGCGTGCAGGGCGGAGGCGGCGGTGCGGCAGCCAGCGAGGGGGCCGGAACCGAGGGAGAGGGTGCCGTGAAGAAGGCGAAGGGTGCGAGCAAGAAGAAGGCCGAGGATGCCGGCGGCCTCCTCGGCGGCAAGGCAAACGGCCCGGTGCAAGCCAGCGACGACGCGCTGAGGGAACTGGAAGAACAGAGCCCGGACGAATACTCCGAGAACAGCGCCAAGCTGCCGGACGAAATCGCCACCGGCGGCGCACCGCCGCCCGAAGACGGCAAGGCCCCGGGCGGGGGCAGCGAGGGAACGGCGATCGAATGAGCGACCTTGAGCGCCGTCGCGACAGCCTCTCCAAGCAGCTCGCCGAGCTGCAATGGGACCTGGGCGGGCTCGCCTACGAGATGGCGATCCGCGACCACTTTCGCCTCGACGTGCTCGCCCGCCAGGCGGCGGAGCTGCAGAGGGTCGATGCCGAGCTGGCCGAGGTCGAGCGGATGCTGCGGCTCGACCAGGCAGGCGCCGCAGGCGCCTGCGGCTCGTGCGGCGCGCTCTACGCGCGCGGCTCGGTCTTCTGCTGGCAGTGCGGCAGGGACCTGATGGAGCGCAGCCCGGTCGGGAGCGGTCCGGCGGCATGATCCGCCAGCTCCTCGACACCGGCGCCCGCGGCGCCGCGCTTGTCGTCACCAACCGCCGCTGGGGCGCGACCCTGAGCGCTGCCGCGCTTGGCTTCGGTCTCTTCGCGGGCGTCGCCATCGGCCCCGGCACCCCCGGCTCGCTGGCGACGGGGCCCCTCCGGCTGATCGAAGCCCCCAGCCCCGTCGCGGACGCCGGCGACGCCGGCGTCCCGGCCGGCAAGAGTGCCCCTTCCGCACCGCTCGCGAGCTCCGCACCCGAACCCATCGGTGAAGAACCGGCCCCGCTCGAAGCGTTCCCCTCCGCCGTGCCGTTCGAAGGCGAAAGCGAAGCGTCGCCGACCACAGGGAACGACCCCAAGCCGGCCCCCGCCGACCCCGAAGAGCCGGCCGACCCGGAATCCACCCAGCTCCAGGGCACCGTCGTGCACGCGAACCCGGCCGCAGGCAGCTACGCGCTCACGATCGAGGGCGGCGAACTGGTTCCCGTGCACGCCCGCAAGCTGCCGGCTCCGGGAACCAAGGTGACCCTCACCGCCCGCCGGCTCGCAAACGGCGCCTTCGCCGAGGAAGGCAAGCCCAAGCGCCGCGGCGCGGCGAAGCAGGCCACCTTCAGGGGAGTCGTCACCTTCGTCGACCCCGACCCGATCGCACCGTCCTACACGCTCTCCGGTCGCGGCGCCTCCCTGCTCGTCCGCGTGCCCCCGGATCCAACCGGGACCGTGCCGCCGCTCCCGTCCCTCGGCAGCTACGCGAAAGCCGACGTCGCGGTGGAACAGGACGGGACGCTGGTGCAGCGCACGATCGAGATCGAACCGGGCGAGCCCTCCACCTACCTGGACCTCGCCGGCATCTACGCCGGCCTCTCTCCGGAAACCGGCCAGCTGCTGATCTCCGCCGACGACACCCGCGCCGCCGAACAGGACCTGTCGCTGACCGTTCCCCCGACGGTCGACGCGTCGAAGCTGACGCCCGGCGACTCCTACCTGGCGACGGCAACGGTCGAACCCGACGGCTCCCTCCAGCTGGCCGGCATCGCCAGCGACGAGCACACCAAGGGGGCGGACGATCCGGGCTCTGCGCAGGGTGACCTGAGGCGTTAGGGCGCCTGGTCCGCGACGCGTCGATTTGGGACTTGACCCCTGTGCGCATGTAATCTCTGACGATGCCTCTCGATCAAAGCAAGATGGGCCAGGTCGTCACGGCGCAGATGGAGGCACTCGAAGCCGACTACGGCGAGGACTGCCAGATCGGCGACGTCTGCACGATCGTCGAGGTCGTCGGCCCCCACGGCTCGCACGTGCGGGTGCGGACCAGCGACATGCGCCCCCACATGGCCCTCGGCCTGATCCGCATGGCCGAGCACGCGATGCTCGGCAACCTCGGCAGCGGCGAGTAGCCGCCCGGAAACGCACTTCCGGGGCGACTATCCTCAGCCGTTCATGGTTGAGGGAACACCGAAGACAGTGGTGATGAAGTTCGGCGGCACCTCGGTTGCCGGTGCCGAGGAGATCAAGCGCGCCGCACGGCGGATCGTCGCCGCGCGTGAGGCCGGCACCCGCGTGGTCGCGGTGCTTTCCGCACGGGGCAAGACGACCGACGAGCTGGTCGCTTCGGCGCTGGAGATATCGGAGCGACCCGAGCCCCGTGAGATGGACATGCTGCTCTCCACCGGCGAGCGGATCTCCTGCGCGCTCTGCGCGATGGCGATCCACGACATGGGCCACAAGGCGATCTCGCTGACCGGCTCCCAGGCGGGCATCGTCACCGACTCCTCCCACACCAAGGCGCGGATCATCGACGTCAAGGCCGATCGCATCCGCGAGGCCCTGGGTGAGGACAGGATCGCCCTCGTCGCCGGCTTCCAGGGGGTCTCGACCGAGAGCCACGACGTGACGACACTGGGCCGCGGCGGCTCCGACACCACGGCGGTGGCCCTGGCGGCGGCGCTGGACGCGGACGTCTGCGAGATCTACACCGACGTCGCCGGCGTCTTCAGCGCCGACCCGCGGATCGTGCCCGACGCGCGCAAGCTGACGTTCGCCTCTTACGAGGAGACGCTGGAGATGGCCGCCTCCGGCGCCCGCGTCCTGCAGCTGCGCTCGGTCGAGTACGCGCGCAACCACGGCGTCCGCATCCACTGCCGCAGCAGCTTCGAGGGCGGGGAAGGTACTCTCGTCGTCACCGAAGCCGAAGTAAAGGCGAGGGCAAAGCAGGAGAACGTGGAGCAGCCTTCCGTAACAGCCGTTACCCACACCGACGACGAGGCGCGCGTGACGCTGGTCGGCATCCGCGACGAGCCCGGCGTCGCCGGCGAGATCTTCAACGCGCTGGCCGATGCGGAGATCAACGTCGACGTGATCATCCAGAACGAGCCCGTCGGCGACGACGAGCTGGCCGATCTCTCCTTCACGATCGACCGCTCCGAGCTGACCGCCGCCACCGACGCGCTCTCGGCGCTGGGCGACGTCAGCCAGGGGGTGCGCACCGACGACCGCATCGGCAAGGTCTCGATCATCGGCGCCGGCATGCGCTCCCACCCCGGCGTCGCCGCCAAGGTCTTCGAGGTCCTCGGCGGCGAGGGGATCAACATCGAGATGATCTCCACCTCCCCGATCAAGATCTCCTGCGTCATCTCGGCCGACCGCGTTCCCGACGCGGTGCGGGTCCTGCACCAGGCCTTCGATCTCGGCGCCGACGCCGTGCGCCCCGAAGAACCCGAAGGCGCCGAACACCGCCCGACCGTCAGCGGCTGATTCGCACAGACGGGAGGGGCTGCTGGCCGCGGGTCCTGTCGCCGGGGGTGGGGGTGCCCTGCTTGCGCTACGCGCTGCTTCGGGCAAAGGCACGGAAGCGGGATGAACCTCAGACCCCGCCCTCAGCAGCCTACGCGCGGCGCAGACACCCCCACCCCCGACGCCACCCGCGGAGGACGTACGTCGAGCATGAAGCAGCGCAGCCAGGGTTGAAAAGCTTCACTCGATCGACGTTCCTCGCGGGGGGTGGCGTCGTAGGGGGAACCGCCCCCGAGGACGCTTTAGCGACCGCAGGGGGTGGTGGGTCCCTGCGGCGACAGGACCCGCCGCGCCAGAAACGCCTTCGTCATACTCGGGACCGATGACCGGCACCGGCTACAGAGTGGGGGTTCTCGGGGCCACCGGGGCGGTCGGATCGACGATCCTCGAGGTGCTTGCCGAACGCGATTTTCCGGCTGCCGAGGTGGTTCCGTTCGCCTCCGAGCGGTCGGCGGGGCGTGAGATCGCGTGGAACGGCTCAACCCTGGAGTGCCGGCCGCTCACCCCGGAGACGATCCAGGGGCTCGACGTCGTCCTCTCTTCCGCCGGCGGCGCGGTCAGCGCCGAGTGGGCGCCGCAGCTGGTCGAGGCCGGTGCGGTCGTTGTCGACAACACCAGCTACTGGCGGATGCACGAGGACGTGCCGCTGGTCGTCGCCGGCGTCAACCCGGAGGCGGCCGACTCGCACAAGGGCATCGTCGCCAACCCCAACTGCACGACGATGGTGGCGATGATGGCGCTGGCGCCGATCCACCGCGCGGTCGGCCTCGAGCGCATCGTCGTCTCCAGCTACCAGGCGGTGTCCGGGACCGGCCAGCGGGCGATCGAGGAGCTGCTGGCGCAGTCGCGAGCGGTCCTAGCCGGGGAAGAGGCCCTCGAGCCGGAGATCTATCCCCACCGGATCGCCTTCAACGTGCTGCCCCAGGTCGAGGTCTTCAAGGACGGCGACGACTACACGACCGAGGAGCGCAAGGTGATGGCGGAGACGCGCAAGATCCTCGGCGTCGGCGAGGAGCTGGCGATCTCGGCGACCTGCGCCCGCGTCCCCGTCGTCAGCGGCCACTCCGAGTCGGTCAACGTGCGCACGCGCGAGGACCTCTCGCCCGACGATTGCCGCGCCTTGCTTGCCGAGTCCCCCGGCGTGCTCGTCGTCGACGACCCGGCCGCCGGCGCCTACCCGATGGCGATCGACGCCGCCGGCCGCGACGAGGTCCTCGTCGGCCGCATCCGCCGCGACCCCGACCAGGAGCGCACGCTCAACCTCTGGGTCGCCGGAGACAATCTTCGCAAGGGGGCCGCGACGAACGCCGTCCAGGTGGCCGAGCTGCTGATCGAGCGCGACCTGCTCGGTCCGCAGGGCTGATTGCTCGCACATCCGTCCGGCACATTACGTGCGCCATGTGTAACATTTTGTCTGCTAGCGTCGACAATGGAGCAGGGCACCGTGAACTGGAACGACGATCGTCTCGATCACTTCGCCGAACAGGTCGATAAGCGCTTCGAGCAGGTCGACAAGCGGTTCGAACAGGTCGATGAACGCTTCGACAAGTTCGAAGCACACGTCGATGTCCGCTTCAACCGCCTGGAAGAGCGTTTCGAGAAGCGCTTCGACACCCTCCAGCAGTCGATGATCATCACTCTGGCGAGCATTCTCGCCGCTTTCGCCGCGCTGGTCGCCGCGACCATCTTCTAACGCGCGCGGGGCCGACCGGTCCTCTAGGTTCCGTCTCTCATGGACCTCGGCTTCGGCGACGCGGTGCTGATCTTCGGCGGGCTGCTGACCGTGGTCGCGGCGCTCTCCGGGGTGATGCGGGGGACAGTGCTCTCCGCTTCGGTGCTCTCGGTGGCCCTGGGAATCTTCCTGGCCGCTGTCGGCGTGGTCGACGTTGATGCGAAATCTGAATCGATCGTCCAGCTGGTCGAGCTGGCGCTGATCCTCACCCTCTTCTCCGACGGGATGTTCGTCGAGCGCGAGCTGTTGCGCCGGCACTGGAGCCCGGTGGCACGAGCGCTGGTGGTCGCGATGCCGATCACGATGGTGCTGTTGGGCCTTGCCGCCAAGGCGCTCTTTCCCGAGCTGAGCTGGGCCGAGGCGCTGCTGCTGGCGGCGGTGCTCTCGCCGACCGATCCTGTCGTGACTTCTGCGGTCGTCACTTCGCGCCTCGTGCCGAGCCGTGTGCGCCACACACTCAACCTCGAGTCCGGTCTCAACGACGGCCTGGCACTGCCCTTCGTCCTATTCTTCCTGGTCCTGGCAACGCCGGGTGGCCATGCCGGGACAGAAGCCGCCAAGCTGGCCGGCGAGGCAGGGGTGGGGGCGGCGATCGGCCTCGGCCTCGGCGCCCTCGGCGGGCGGCTGCACCCTCGCCTCCCGGGCGGCGGCCTGACCCAGCGCTACGAGGGGATCTACGCGGTCGGTTTCGCCCTCTTCGCCTTCGGCCTCGCCGACGTCACCTTCGGCAACGGCCTGATCGCCGCCTTCGTCTGCGGGATCGCGATGGCGGCGACCGAGCGTGACGTGCCCGACGGCTTCATCGAGTTCGCGGAGAACACGAGTGCGATCCTGCAGGTGCTGACCTTCTTCGTCTTCGGCGCCCTGATCGTCGCCACCGGCTTCCACCACAGCATCCCGCCGCTGGTCCTCTTCGTCGTCTTCGCCCTACTGATCGCCCGCCCGGTCGCGGTCATGCTCTCCTTCATCCGCACCGGCATCCCGCGCCCCCAGAAGCTCTTCATGGCCTGGTTCGGCCCCAAGGGCGTAGCCTCGATGCTCTTCGCCCTCTTCGTCCTCAAGTCAGACGTCGGTGAGGCCACCCTGATCTTCGACGTAGCCGCAATAGCGATCATCTGCTCGATAGTCGCCCACGGCCTCACCGACACCGTAGGCGCCAAATGGATGGCCCGCCGCGTCGGCCTGGCTGAGAGCCGCGAAACCTAGGGTCAGGCCTCGGAGTCTCGGACCTTCGCGCTCCGGCCACTGACCGGCTTGGGCGGGCGCAGCTAGGCCATCCGTCCGTCACAGTTCTGTTCCCCACACGTAATATTTTGTCCGCTAGCCTTGGCTGAAGATGGAGCAGGCCAGGACCAAGTGGAACGACGATCGCCTCGATCATCTCTCGAGGCAGGTGGATTCCGTGCGGGATCAAGTCGACTCCTTGCGCCACCACATGGATGAGCGCTTCGAACGTCAGGAAGCCCGCATGGATGCGAAATTCGCCGCACTCGACGCAAAGTTCGATGGCCTGCAGCGAACGATGATCCTCACCCTGGGCGGCATCGTCGCCAGCATCCTCGCCACCTTCGGCGGCGTCCTCCTCGCGGCTCAACTCTGAGCGCGAAGCGCGTCCGTCGACCCTGGGGCACTCGCCCTGCCACGCTTGGAGAAATGCGGTTAAGCGGGAACCGCGGCGAGACGCTCTTCAACCGACTTGGTCGAAGCAATGTGCTTCTTCATCCCGAGTTCCTTGGGTTCGGCACCCAGTGCGAGGGCCACCAGCTGTGGCAGGTGCAGCACCGCGAGGCCGAGGTCGCGGTTGACCACCTTGGCCGCCTCGGGCTGCTGCATGTCGAGGTTGAGGTGGCAGAGCGGGCAGGGGGTGACGAGGCAGTCGGCACCGGCGTCGATCGCGTCGCCGACGTGGGTGCCGGCCTGGCGCAGCGAGGTGTCGCGGTTCATCGTGATCACCGGGAAGCCGCAGCACTTGCGGGCGCCGTCGTACTCGACGACCTGTCCGCCGAGGGTCTCGATCACCTTCTCCAGGTAGATGTCGCGATCGGGGAACTCGTCATAGCCGAGCCGCTCCTTGGGGCGGACCACGTAGCAGCCGTAGAAGGGGCCGACGCGCAGGCCGCTGAGCGGTCGCGTCACCTTCTCGGCCAGGCGGTCGAGGCCGTAGTCCTCGACCAGCAGCCAGAGGAAGTTCTTGTTGGTGAAGCCGTCCTTGCCCTTCTCGTAGGAGAGGCCCTGGCCGCTCAGCACCTCGTTGACGTGGGCGCGGTAGGCGGAGTCGGCGTCGAGGCGCTGCTGGCACTCCGACTGGGCGCCCTGGCAGGTCGAGCAGATGTTCATCATCGAGAGCCCGGTCTGCTGGGCGAGGGCGAAGGTGCGGGCGTTGAGCGTGTCGGCCAGCTCCTGGTTGTGCTCGGCGATGACGCCGGCGCCGCAGCAGTTGGCGCGGTCGAGTTCGACCAGCTCGATGCCGAGCTTCTCGGCGGCGATCGCCATCGAGCCGTGCAGCTCGGGGGTGAACCCACGCGAGACGCAGCCGGGCCAGTAGGCGACCTTGATCTGCTCGCTCATGACTGTGGCTCCTCGCTTTCCGCGGCGCTGGCCGCCTCCGCCGCCAGGGCGGCGTCCGTGGGCTCGTCGGGCTCCGGTTCGACGTCCTCCTCGCCCCGGATGTACAGGTTGAATTCCTCGCGGTGCTCCTCGGCGTGCTTGTAGATCGCCTTCACCTCGTCCTGGGCGCCGCCGGGCAGCTTGTGGTGCGGGGCGACCCACTTGCTGCGCACCTTGCCGGTCCTCAGCGTGCGGAAGATCGTCGGCAGCGCGCCGATGACTTCCTTGATCGCGCGTTTGCTGGGTTTCAGCTTGCCCTTGATGCCGAAGGCAAACGACTCTTTCGGCAGGGCCACCTCGTCGAGCGTCCCCTTCTTCTCGATGATCTGGACGAAGGCGAGCTCGTGGTGGTGACCGCTGTTGGGATCCTCGATGCCCTCCTCGCCTGCTTTTCGGCGCAGGCGCATGATCTGGTCCATCGGCGCCACCCCCTTGGGGCAGGCGTCGATGCAGCTGAAGCAGTGGGTGCAGTCGTAGATCCCGTGTGGGTCATCGGCGAGGTCGTGGAGGCGCTCCACGGTCTCGGCGTCGCGCGGGTCGCCGACGAAGCGGTAGGCCTTGGCAAGCGCTGCCGGGCCGATGAAGTCGGGGTCGGCTTCCATCGAGAGGCAGGAGGAGACGCAGGCGCCGCACTGGATGCAGGCCATCGACTGGGTGATGTCGATCATCGACTCGGGCTCGACCACGTACTCGCGCTCGGGCGGCTCGCCGTGGGGGAGGAGCCAGGGGGTGACGCGGCGGATCTTTTTCCAGTGCGTCGACTCCATGTCGGTGATCAGGTCCTTGATCACGGGCATGTTGCCCATCGGCTCGATGACAATCGCGGTGTCCTCCGCTCCCGCCTGGCCGCGCTCATCATCACCGGCGATCTCGCGGCCAGGCTCCCGCGTCCGGGCACCGCTCGCCCCCGCATGGGCGAACTTGTTGGCCATCTCCTGCGCCTCGCCGACCTGGGTCTTGCAGCCGAGGGCGGACTGGCCGTTCACCTTCATCCCGCAGGAGCCGCAGATCGCGGCGCGGCAGGAGCAGCGGACCGAGAGCGAGCCGTCGTCTCGGTCTTTGGCCTGGAGCAGGCCGTCGAGGACGGAGAGCGAGGGATCGAGGTCGACCTTGAACTCCTCCCAGTAGGGCCCCTCACCGCTCTCGGGCTGGTACCGACGGACTTTCAGCGTGTACTCGGCCATCGCTAGTACGTCCTCTCTTGCGGTTCCCACTGGGTGATCGTTACCTCTGAGTATGAGATCTCCGGCTCGTCGTCGCCCAGCTGCAGGTCGATGTGCTTGAGCCACTCCTCGTCGTTGCGCTCGGGGAAGTCGGTCCTGTACTGGGCGCCACGGCTCTCCTTGCGCTCCAGCGCGGCGAGGCAGGTGCACTCGGCGTTGTCGAGCATGTAGCCGAGCTCGATCGCACCGAGGATGTCCTGGTTGAAGATCGAGCCCCTGTCGTCGATGTAGGCGGTCCTGGCCTCCTCCTTGAGGCGCCGCACGGTCTCCAGCGCCTCCTGGATGCCGGCCTCGTCGCGGAAGACGGCGACCTTGGCGTCCATCACCGTGCCCAGGTCGAACTTGATCTCGGAGATGCGCCGGCCCGAGCCCTTCTCGCGGGCGGAGATCGCGTCGATCGAGGCCTGCTCGGCCTCGAGCACGGCCTTCGAGGGCCGTGAGCCCTCGATCCGCTTGGCGCGGGCGGCGGCGTCGGCGCCGGAGCGCCGGCCGAAGATCAGCGTGTCGAGCAGGGAGTTGGCGCCGAGCCGGTTGCCGCCGTGGACGGAGACGCAGGCGGCCTCGCCGGCGGCGTAGAGCCCGGGGATGTCGGTGCGGCCGTCGACGTCGGTCTTGACCCCGCCCATCGTGTAGTGGTTGCCCGGCTTGATGCGGATCGGTTCCTTGGTGATGTCGACGCCGGCGAAGTCCTTGCCGACGAGGACGATCTCGCGCAGCGCCTCGTGCACGCGCTTCTTCGGCACCACCGTGACGTCGAGTGCGACCGTCCCGTCGGGGAAGCCGCGGCCCTCGTTGATCTCGGTCTGCTCGGCGCGGGAGACGACGTCGCGCGAGGCGAGCTCCATCTTGTTCGGTGCGTAGCGCTCCATGAACCGTTCGCCCTTGGCGTTGAGCAGGTGCGCGCCCTCGCCGCGGGCGCCCTCGGTGATCAGGAAGCCCTTGCCCGCCAGCGTCGTCGGGTGGTACTGGATCATCTCCATGTCCATCAGCTTGGCGCCGGCCCGGTAGGCCATCGCGATCCCGTCACCGGTGCAGATCAGGGCGTTGGTGGTCGGCTTCCAGACCTGGCCGTTGCCGCCGCAGGCGAGGATCACGGCCTTCGCCCGGAAGAGCTCCATCGAGCCGTCGGCGATGTTGCGGGTGACGACGCCGCAGCACTCGCCCTGCTCGTCGAGGGCAAGCGCGGTGCAGAACCACTCCTCGTAGCGGGCGACAGAGTCGGAGTGCTTCATCAGCTGCTCGTAGAGCACGTGCATGATCGCCTGGCCGGTGATGTCGGCGACGTAGTAGGTGCGGGCGGCGGAGGCGCCGCCGAAGGCGCGGGTGCCGAGCTTCCCTTCCTCGTTGCGGTGGAAGGTGACGCCGAGGTGCTCGAGGTGGAGGATCTCCTCGGGCGCCTCCCGGCACATGATCTCGACCGCGTCCTGGTCGCTCAGGTAGTCGGAGCCCTTGATCGTGTCGAAGGCGTGCGACTCCCAGGAGTCGCCGGGGTTGAGCGCCGCGTTGATCCCGCCCTGGGCCGCGTTGGAGTGCGAGCGCACCGGGTGGACCTTGCTGACGATCCCGACCGATACGCCCTGCTCGGCGGCGGCCAATGCCGCTCGCTGTCCGGCGAGGCCGGCGCCGATTACGAGTACGTCATGCGTGGGCACGGGGCGCGGACTCTATAGAGCTGAAATCCGACCACGCGGTCGGATTTCAAGACCCGAGGTGCAACGTTTTACGGTTCCCTCAGAGCCGCTACGCGTTGCACCTCGGGCTTGATACCTACCCAAGCTCAACCCGCGGTAGGGGGCCTCGGGGGTCCCTCCCCAGGAACTCCCGCGAAGCGGCCTGGGGAGGGACCCCCGAGGCCCCCTACCATTGCCACATGCTGGGCGGTTCCTCGATAACCCTCTTCCACGTGCGCGGCATCCGCATCGCCGTGGACTGGTCCTGGTTCCTCGTCCTCTTCCTGGTGATCTTCTGGCTCTCGCGCTTCTACGCCGACGTGCTCGGACAGGACAGCACCTCTTCGGAGGCCTTCGGCCTCGCGGTCCTCAGCGCCGCCGGCTTCTTCGGCTCGATCGTCCTGCACGAGCTCGGCCACGCCTTCGCGGCGCTGCGCAACGGCATCGGCATCTCCAGCATCCAGCTCTGGATCTTCGGTGGGATGGCGCGGATGGACCGCGAGTCCGACAGCCCCGCGACCGAGTTCAAGGTCGCGGTCGCCGGACCGCTGGTGACGTTTGCGATCGTGGTCGTGCTGACCGCGATCGGCCTTGCGGCCGCCGGCCCCGGGGAGTTCAGGCGCGCCGTCCTGATCGAGTCCGGCTCGGGCGTCTCCGGCGTGCTGGCGATGGTCGGCTGGCTGGCGAGCATCAACCTGCTCGTCCTCGTCTTCAACCTGCTGCCGGCCTTCCCGATGGACGGCGGCAGGATCGCGCGCGCTATCGCCTGGTGGAAGACGGGGGACCGCACCTCGGCGACCCGCTTCGCCGCCGGCCTCGGCCGCGTCTTCGCCTACATCTTCATCGGCGGCGGCCTGGCCCTGGTCGCCGTGGGCGACGTGTTCGCCGGCATCTGGCTGGCCCTGATCGGCTTCGTCATCAACAGCTCCGCCAAGGCCGCCTCCATGCAGACGGCGATAACGGGCCGCATCTCCGAGCTCGTCGTCTCAGACGTGATGGATCGTGAGCCGGTTGCGATCCCCGACGAGCTAAGCGTCGAACAAGCGTTGGACGAGTACTTCCTCCGCTACCGCTGGCCCTGGTTCCCGGTCGTCGACACCGCCTACCGTTTCCTCGGCCTTGTAGTTCGCGACAAAGCCGATGAAGTACCCGAGACCTCCCGTGCCACCTCCCACGTCTCAGACCTGCTCGAGCACGACGACGGCACCTTCCAGATCCGCGACGACGCCCCGCTCGACTCCCTGCTCTCCAGCCAGGCCCTGCGTCGCTTCGGAGCCCTGATGGCGGTAGACGCCGAAGGCCGCCTCTCCGGCGTAATCACAGCTGAGCAAGTCGGACGAGCTCTAAGAGACGCCTCCTGAGGAGAGCGCGGCACAGGGCGTCCGGGGGTCCTCTCCAGCTATTCCTTACGCGACGGCTTCTTGAGGTGTCCGGGGTCCCTCCCCAGGAACTCCCGCGAAGCGGCCTGGGGAGGGACCCCGGACACCTCAGTCAGGCGTGCGGTTTATGCCGCTCTATGATCGAGCTGAAGTCTGTGCCGGCGGGGAGGGTGCCGAAGGCGTGGCCCCAGTCGCCGCTGAGACGGCTTGTGCAGAAGGCGTCGGCTACCGCCGGGTCGCCGTAGCGGACCAGCAGGGAGGCCTGGAGCGAGATCGCCATCTTCTCGACGATGCGGCGGGCGCGGGTCTGGATGGTGTCTATGTCGCCGGGGATCTCGTCGCGGAGGGAGGAGACGTAGGCGTCGAGCTTGGGTTCTGCCCCGGCGCCCTCGAGGACCTCGGCGAAAAAAGCATCAACTGAGGCGGGGCTCTTGACCATGCCGCGCAGCACGTCGAGGCACTGAACGTTGCCGGAGCCCTCCCAGATGGAAGCCAGCGGAGCCTCGCGGTAGAGGCGGGGCATTCCCGACTCCTCTACGTAGCCGTTGCCGCCGTGGCACTCCAGGCACTCGACGGCATGGGAAGGGGCTCGCTTGCAGAGCCAGTACTTGAGCACTGCATTGGCGAGGCGCCTGAACTCGAGAGCTTGGTTGTCCCCCGCCGCGACCTCGTCATAGGAGCGGGCGAGGCGCATCCCGGCCACGGTTGCGGCCTCCGACTCGACGCAGAGGTCGGCGAGGACGTTGCGCATCAGCGGCTGGTCGATCAGCTCCTTGCCGAAGGCGGCGCGATGGGCGGTGTGGTTGAGCGCCGCCACGACCCCGGCGCGGTAGCCGGTGGCGGCGCCGATCACGCAGTCGAGGCGGGTGTGGTTGACCATCTCGATGATCGTCGGCACGCCGCGCCCCTCCTCGCCGACCATGCGCGCCCAGGCGCCCCGGAACTCGACCTCGCTGGAGGCGTTGGAGCGGTTGCCGAGCTTGTCCTTGAGGCGCTGGATGTGGAAGGCGTTGCGCTCGCCGTCGGGGGTCCAGCGCGGCATCAGGAAGCAGGAGATCCCCGACTCGGTCTGGGCGAGGACGAGGAAGGCGTCGCACATCGGCGCCGAGCAGAACCACTTGTGGCCGACGAGCTCGTACTCCGCGCCGGGCCCGCCGCCGTTGAGCGGCGTCGCCGTCGTGGTGTTGGCGCGCACGTCGGACCCGCCCTGCTTCTCGGTCATCGCCATCCCGCAGAGGGAGCCGCTCTTGCGCTCGGCCGGCATCGAGCGCTCGTCGTAGTCGAGCGAGAGGAAGCGCTCCTCCCACTCGGCGGCGAGCTCGGGCTGCTTGCGCAGCGCCGGGATCGCCGAGTAGGTCATCGAGAGCGGGCAGCCGACCCCGCTCTCGGCCTGCATCAGCAGCATGAACTGCGCCGCCCGGGCGACGTGGGCGCCGGGCCGGGGTTCGCGCCAGGGGGTCGCGTGCAGGCCGTTGCCGACCCCGATCCGCATCAGCTCGTGCCAGGAGATGTCGAACTCGACCTCGTCGATGCGGTTGCCGTAGCGGTCGTGGGTGCGCAGCTCCGGCTTGCGTTCGTTGGCTTCGACTCCCCAGCGGATCGTCTGGCGCGAGCCGCAGATCGCCCCCAGCTCGCGCGTCCGGTCCTCGGCCCACTCGCCGCCCTCGCGCCGCAGCGCCTCCTTCAGCGGCTCGTCCGCGTCGAAGGGGTTGTAGTCCTCGAGCGGCGGGGCCTGGTTGAAGACCTCGTGGGTGGCGGAGGAGCGGCGCTCGGCGGTGGCCATTGATCTGATTGTGCCAGCCCACCGGTAGCATCGCGCGCTCCGTGAGCAAGATCCCAGTCGAGAACCCGATCGTCGAGCTCGACGGCGACGAGATGACCCGGATCATCTGGGCCTTCATCAAAGAGCAGTTGATCCTGCCCTACCTCGACCTCGACCTCGTCTACTTCGACCTCGGGATCGAGAGCCGCGACGCGACCCGCGACCAGATCACCGTCGACGCGGCCAACGCGATCAAGCAGCACGGCGTCGGCGTCAAGTGCGCGACGATCACCCCCGACGAGGCCCGGGTCGAGGAGTTCGGCCTGGCGGAGATGTACCGCTCGCCGAACGGCACGATTCGCAACATCCTCGGCGGCGTCATCTTCCGCGAGCCGATCGTGATCTCCAACATCCCGCGCCTGGTCCCCGGCTGGACCAAGCCGATCGTGATCGGCCGCCACGCCTTCGGTGACCAGTACCGCGCCACCGACATGGTGGTGCCGGGAGAGGGGACGCTGACCCTTACCTATACGCCCAAGGACGGCTCCGAGCCGATCGAGCTCGACGTCTACGACTTCCCCGGCGGTGGCATCGCGATGGCGATGTACAACCTCGACGACTCGATCCGCGACTTCGCCCGCGCCTCGATGCGCTACGGGCTCGACCGCGGCTACCCGGTCTACCTCTCGACCAAGAACACCATCCTCAAGCGCTACGACGGCCGCTTCAAGGACCTCTTCGCCGAGGTCTACGAGTCCGAGTTCAAGGCCGACTTCGAGGCGGCCGGGATCAGTTACGAACACCGGCTGATCGACGACATGGTCGCCGCGGCGCTGAAGTGGGAGGGGGGTTACGTCTGGGCCTGCAAGAACTACGACGGCGACGTGCAGTCCGACACCGTCGCCCAGGGGTTCGGCTCGCTCGGCCTGATGACCAGCGTGCTGATGAGCCCCGACGGCAAGACCGTCGAGGCCGAGGCCGCTCACGGCACCGTCACCCGTCACTACCGCCGGCACCAGCGGGGCGAACCCACCTCGACCAACCCGATCGCCTCGATCTTCGCCTGGACCCGCGGCCTCGCCGCGCGCGGCCGCCTCGACGGCACACCCGAGGTCACACGCTTTGCCGAGACCCTCGAGCGCGTCTGCGTGGAGACGGTCGAAAGCGGTCGCATGACCAAAGACCTCGCACTCCTCGTCGGTCCCGACCAGGAGTACCAGACCACGCAGGAGTTCCTCGCCTCGATCGACGAGGCCCTCAAAGCAAAGGAGATTTTGTGAGCACCCCCGTGAAAGTCACCGTCACCGGCGCCGCCGGGCAGATCGGCTACGCGCTGTTGTTCCGGATCGCCAGCGGTCAGATGCTCGGCCCCGACACTCCGGTCGAGCTCAGCCTGCTCGAGATCCCCGACGCCGTCAAGGCGGCGGAGGGCACCGCGATGGAGCTCGACGACTGCGCCTTCCCGCTGCTGCGCCGGATCGACATCTTCGACGATCCCAGGCAGGCGTTCGAGGGCTGCAACGTCGGGCTGCTGGTCGGCGCCCGGCCGCGCGGGCCCGGCATGGAGCGCGCCGACCTGCTCGAGGCGAACGGGGGCATCTTCAAGCCCCAGGGCGAAGCGATCGCCGCCGGTGCGGCAAGCGACGTGCGCGTGCTCGTGGTCGGCAATCCGGCCAACACCAACTGCCTGATCGCGCTTTCCAACGCCGACGGCGTTCCGCGCGAGCGTTTCACCGCGATGATGCGACTCGACCACAACCGGGCGGTCGCGCAGGTGGCCAACCGCCTCGGCAAGCAGGTCTCCGACGTGACCAACATGACCGTCTGGGGGAACCACTCGACCACGCAGTACCCGGATCTGGTGAACGCACGGGTCGGCGGGCAGAGTGCCTGGGATGCGGTCGACGACGAGACCTGGATCGCGGATGAGTTCATTCCTCGCGTGGCCAAGCGCGGCGCCGCGATCATCGATGCGCGGGGCGCTTCCAGCGCAGCCTCGGCGGCCAACGCCGCGATCGACCACGTCCACGACTGGGTGCTCGGCACCCCGGACTGTGACTGGGTGTCGATGGGCGTTCCCGCAGACGGCTCCTACGGGGTCGCGGAGGGCATCGTCGCCGGCTTCCCCTGTACCTGCAGCGGTGGGGAGTGGTCGATCGTCGAGGGGGCTGAGATCCCGGAGTTCTCGCGCGCACGCATCGACGCCAGTGCTGCCGAGCTGCGCGAGGAGCGCGACGCGGTCAGCCAGCTCGGTCTCGTCTGAGCCCCAAAAAAGCCGGCCCCTCACGGGGCCGGCTTTGATCCTTCAAGGGCTGTGGCCGTTTCCTACTTGGCCGGGTGGTACTCGCGCCCCTTCTTCGTGACCCGACCCTCTTTCTCGAGTTCGCCGAGGACTCGGTAGAGGTAGTTCGGTTTGATTTTCAACTGTTTTGCGATCTCCGAGGCACTGATCCCGGGGCTTTTCTCCACCAGGGCCACGGCCTGATCGGCACGTGTGCCGCTGCGGCGGCGGCGTTTACGTGGGGCGCCGGTGGCCGAGGCGGCTTTGGGCGGCCGACCGGGGCCGCGACCGGTGCCGCGAGGGCGCCCGGGACGGCGGGTGACGGTGCCACCGAGCTCTGAGAGTGCACGCTCGAGGCGCTTGCGCTCCTCGTCTAGCTCGGCGAGTCGCTTCTTGACCAGGTCGAGAGCCTCGTCGAGTACGTTGCTGGTGCTGGGCATTTCCTTCCTTTCATCCCCTCGGGCGTTTCGCCATTGGGGTCGTCAGCTTCGCGCAGTGTGGCACAGTCACAGTGACAGTGACTATTCATATAGTCAAATCTAACGTTGTCACTCTGGCCGTTTGGTTGAAGTGAGGTACCGCGTGCAGGCCCTAGGCGCTGCGCTGCGCCTGGCGCTCGGTGGAGATGCGTACAACGTTCCAGGCGAGTCCCAGTTTCTCCATCGCACCAATAATCAAAGCGGACGGGTCGATCTCCCACCGTTGAAGGCCGTGGACGGCCGAGCGTGGGAACGCGTGGTGGTTGTGATGCCAGGACTCGCCCAGCGACGGCAGGGCCAGCCAGAAGACGTTCGTGGAGCGATCGTCGGTGTCGAACCGGCGAGTACCGAAAAAGTGGCACACGGAGTTCACGCTCCAGGTGATGTGGTGGACGAAGAAGATCCGAACCAGTCCGCCCCAGAGAAGCCCGGTCGCCGCCCCGGCGAGCGTCCCGCTGGCCGTGTATCCCGCAAGCGCCGGAAGCGCCAGGCTCAGCAGCACCAGGGCGAGGAAGTGACGGGAGATCGCGCGCATCCCGCGATCCTCGTAGAGATCGGGGGCGTAGCGCTTCCAGTCGGCGCGTCCCTGAGTCGACATGAGCCAGCCGGAGTGGGCATGCCAGAGGCCGGCGAAGACGCCGCGCACGCCGCCGCCGTGACCGACGTGGGGGCTGTGAGGGTCACCCTCTTCGTCGGTGTGGGCGTGGTGCTTGCGGTGGTCGGCGACCCAGGAGATCACCGGCCCCTGGACCGCCATCGAGCCGGCCGCGGCGAAGAGGTACTCGACCGGCTTGCGGGTCTGGAAGGACCGGTGGGTGAGCAGCCTGTGGAAGCCCACCGTGATCCCGATCGCGGTAAACAGGTACATCACCGCCGCGATCGCGAGGTCCGCCGGTCGCACCAGCTGGTTCCAGAGCAGGACGACGACGGTCACGGTCGCCGCGAACGGGACGATCACGGCACCAAGGTTGGCGGTCTTCTCGACCCGGCTCATCGGCTGCATCGCTGCATCTATGCAGCGATCGGCGATCGGTTACTTCCGCTTGCGCGGGAGCGTTCTGAAGACCACGTCCCAGATCGGCGACGAGACGCCGTAGCCGAAGCGGTGGTCCTGGAAGTGGTGGCGCATGTGCTGCTCGCGCAGGCGCTTGCCGAGGTCCGACTTCGGCACGAAGTGGTGGACATAATAGTGCGTGTAGTCGTAGGCGAGGTAGCCGAAGATGAAGCCGCCGAAGAGCGGGTAGGCCGCGGGGGTGCCGAACACCAGGGTGAAGGCCGCGAAGAAGAGCACGGCGAGCGGGATCGCCACCGCCGGTGGCATCACCAGGCGCAGCTTGTCGTTCGGGTGGTCGTGGTGGATTCCGTGGATGATGAAGTGCATGCGCCGACCGAAGGCGTTGTCGGGCTGCCAGTGGAAGACGAGGCGGTGCAGCCAGTACTCGGTCAGGGTCCAGATCGCGATCCCGCCGAGGCTCAGCCCGATCAGCCCGAGCGCTCCGTAGCCGCTGTCCGCGCCCAGCCACTCCATGGCGACGACGACCGGCACGAAGACGATCGCCGGGATCGACGGATGCACCCGGGAGAAGAAGTTGAGGAAGTCGCTGTCGAAGAGCTGCGGAGAGGCCGCGAGCTTGTCGGTCCTGCGAGGGGAGTCCATCCAGAAGCCATGGTAGCGATGGCCATCGCTGGCTTCCGCAAGACGCGGGGAAGCTGTGACGAGACTGTGTCAAAGATGTGGCGCTTTGCGGAAATGAGGTTCGCGAGAGGCGCACGGCACTGGCAGTATCGGCCGCCGTGCCGCGCAAGCCCAAGCCACCGACCTGCGACGACTGCTACTTCCGCAAGAACATGCTCTGTGCCTTGGAGCTGGACGACCCCTGCGCGACCTTCCGACCGAATCGCCCGGAGGGACTCGTGCCGCCGAAGCAGCCCGTGCTCTTGATGCGGCCTCCGCGCTGGGCGTCGCAGACTCAGCCTGCTTGACGGCGTCGGCGCGGCGGGTCCTGTCGCGGATTTGGTGCCACCACCCCTGCGGTAGCTAAAGCTTCCTCGGGGTGGTCCCCCAAATCCACGCCACCCCCCGCGAGACACGTGTGGTTAGGCTTCAGCTGATGCCGGAGCGCGATCTGTACGCCTGGGCGCGGACCACATACGTCTCTCGCCGGAGCAGAGGCTTTACGCCCAACGTGGACGTCTACTACTGCGGGGAACCGCAGCAGGCCGTCGTGAAGGTTGACCTCTCGGGGGTGGAGCTGTCCGCTGTGGGGATAGAGATCTCGGGGCGGCAGCTGGCGATCGTCGGGGAACGGCCGGTGCAGGAGACCGAGGGGCGGGTCTACCAGCAGGTCGAGATTCCCTCGGGGCCGTTTCGGCGCATCGTCGAGCTCCAGGTCGACGTCGACGCGGAGCGGGCCAAGGCGACCTACGAGGACGGCGTGCTGCGGGTCGAGCTGCCGCTGCGCGACCCGGCCGAGAGCACTCGCCGGGTCCCGATCGGGAGGGACTAGTGCCGGACCGTACTGACGAGAGGTGGCACTGATGGAGGGAAGCCCGGTTCTCGAGGTGGTCGAGTCACCGCTCGACGCCGAGGACGCGATCCGGGCCAGCGAGCCCCTTCCCGACGCCCTGCCGGTCCTGCCGCTGCGAGAGACCGTCACCTTCCCTGAGACCCTCACGCCCCTTGCGGTGGGCCAGGAGCGCTCGATCAAGCTGGTCAACGACGTGCTCGGCGCAAACCGGATGCTGGCCATGGTCGCCGCCCGCGACCCCGAGGACGAGGAGCCCGGCCCCAAGGGCCTCTACGAGATCGGCGTCGTCGGCGTCGTCGCCCGCATGCTCAAGGTCCCCGACGGGACGCTGCGCGTGCTCGTCCAGGGCACCCAGCGGGTCCGCCTCGGCCCCTACGTCGCCGAGGAGCCCTACCTGGTGGCGCGGATCGCGGAGCTGCCCGACGTGGTCGAGGACGGGACAGAGCTGGAGGCGCTGACCCGCAACGTGCAGCGCACCTTCTCGGAGATCATCGAGCAGATCCCCTACCTGCCCGAGGAGCTGCAGATGGCTGTCGCCAACATCGACGACCCGGCCGCGCTCGCCCACCTGATCGCCGGCGCCCTGCGCATCTCCACCGAGGAGAAGCAGGAGCTGCTGGAGGAGCTCAACGTCGTCGCCCGTCTCCGCCACCTCTCGCAGATCCTCGCCCGCGAGCTGGAGGTGGTGCAGCTCGGCACGCAAATCCAGTCGCAGGTCGAGTCGGAGATCGACAAGGGCCAGCGCGAGTTCTTCCTGCGCCAGCAGATGAAAGCGATCCAGGACGAGCTCGGCGAGGGCGACGAGCAGCAGGCCGAAGTGAACGAACTGCGCGAGAAGATCGAGGCGGCAAAGCTCCCCGAGCACGCGCGGAAGGCGGCCGACCGCGAGCTCTCGCGGCTGGAGAAACTGCCACCCGCGGCGGCCGAGCACGGGGTGATCCGCACCTACCTCGAGTGGCTGGTCGAGCTGCCCTGGTCGGCCCAGACCGAGGACAACCTCGACATCGCCCACGCGCGCGAGGTGCTCGACGCCGACCACTACGACCTGGAGAAGGTCAAGGACCGCATCCTCGAGTACCTGGCGGTGCGCAAGCTGAAACCGGACTCGCCCGGCCCGATCCTCTGCTTCGTCGGCCCGCCGGGCGTCGGCAAGACCAGCCTCGGCCGCTCGATCGCGCGGGCGCTGGGGCGCGAGTTCGAGCGGATCTCGGTCGGCGGCGTCCGCGACGAGGCCGAGATCCGCGGCCACCGCCGCACCTACATCGGCGCGATGCCGGGCACGATCGTCCGCGCCCTGCGTGACGCCGGGTCCCGCAATCCCGTCTTCATGATCGACGAGATCGACAAGATGGGCGCCGACTTCCGCGGCGATCCCGCATCGGCGATGCTCGAGGTGCTCGACCCGGCGCAGAACGACTCCTTCCGCGATCACTACCTCGACCTCGAGTACGACCTCTCCGAGGTGATGTTCATCGCCACCGCGAACGTGCTCGACACGATCCCGGGCCCACTGCAGGACCGGATGGAGACGATCGAGCTGGCCGGTTACACGCTGGAGGAGAAGAGGCACATCGCCCGCCGCTACCTGGTCCCGCGCCAGATCGAGGCCAACGGTCTCAAGCCCTCCCGGATCGAGTTCGCCGACCCGGCGCTGAGCGCGATCGTCGAGGAGTACACGCGCGAGGCCGGCGTCCGCAACCTCGAGCGCCAGATCGGGACGATCTGCCGCAAAGTCGCCCGCGAAGTCGCCGAGGGCAAGGGCAGCGGCAAGGTCAGGATCTCGGCCAAGCGGGCCCGCGAGCTGCTCGGCCGCCGCCGCTTCTTCGCCGAGCAGCGCCGGCGCACCAAGGTCCCCGGCGTCGCGACCGGCCTTGCCTGGACCCCGACCGGCGGCGACGTCCTCTTCATCGAGGCGACCTCGATGCCGGGCTCGGGCAAGCTGACGATCACCGGCCAGCTCGGCGACGTGATGAAGGAGTCGGCGCAGGCGGCGCTCTCCTATGTGCGCGGCCACTGGCGAGACATCGCTCCCGAGCTCGACCAGGAGTGGTTCGCCAAGCACGACATCCACATCCACGTGCCCGCCGGGGCGGTGCCCAAGGACGGCCCCTCGGCTGGGGTGGCGATGACGGTCGCCCTGGCCTCGCTGATCTCCGGCCGCCCGGTCCGCAACGACGTGGCGATGACCGGCGAGGTGACGCTGACCGGCCAGGTGCTGCCGATCGGTGGCCTGAAGGAGAAGTCGCTGGCGGCGCAGCGGGCGGGGATCAAACGGATACTGGTGCCGGAGCGCAATGAGGGCGACGTGGCCGAGATCCCCGAGCACGAGCGCAGCGAGCTGGAGTTCGTCCACGTGGACGAGGTCACGAAGGCGATCGAAGCGGCGCTCGCTTCCTAGCGCATGGAGGCGGCCGGAGCGCTGGGCAGGGGGGGCTTGTCGACGTACCTCGAGGTGGCGAGGGGGGCGGTGCGCTCACGCTCGCGCACCTTCTGGATCGTCGCCGGGCTGACCGTCTTCGCGGCGGTCCTTCGCTTCGCCACCCTCGGCCTGCAGAGCTACCACCACGACGAGATCGTCACCGCCAGCCGCATCCTGCGCGGCAGCTTCTGGCACGCGATGGACGCGGTCGGCTTCGGCGAGTCTGCTCCACCGCTCTACTACGCCACGGCCTGGCTCTGGACCCAGGCGAGCGGGACCGGCGAGGTCGGCCTGCGCTCGTTTTCGGCCCTGGCCGGCGTCGCCACCGTTCCCGTCGCCTTCCTGCTCGGCGCCGAGCTGCGGGGGCGGGCCACCGGAATCGCCGCCGCGGCGCTGGTCGCGGTCAACCCGATGCTGGTCTGGTACTCGCAGGAGGCCCGCGCCTACGCCATGTTCGCGCTGCTCACCTCGCTCTCGCTGCTCTACTTCGTTCGCGGCCTCGAGCACGGGCGCCGCCGCGACCTCACGGCCTGGGGCCTGGTCTCCGGCCTTGCCTTGGCGACCCATTACTTCGCGATCTTCCCGATCGCCGCCGAGGCGGCCTGGCTGCTGTACCGCCGGCGCCGGGAGGCGGCCCGCGGTGCCGCCATCCTCGCCGCCTTCGGCCTTGCGCTGGCCCCGCTGGCGATTCACCAGATGTCCCTCGGCCACGCCGAGTGGATCGCGAACTTCACGCTCGGGCACCGCCTCTGGGAGATGGGGGTGACCTTCACGGTCGGCGAGATCGGCGACGTCATCGCCCGCCCCGAGCGGCCGCTGCTGGCGCTGGTGCCGGTGGTCGCGATCGCGATCTCGTGCTGCCTCCTCGCCCTGCGGGGAGATCGCGACGAGCGCCGTGCGACCCGGCCGCTGCTGGCGGTCGCGGCGGCAACCGTCGGGATCCCGCTCGCGATTGCCCTGGTCGACCCCGGCAAGGACTACGTCCTGGCCCGCAACTTGCTGCCGGCGCTGCTGCCGCTGCTGATCGTGGTCGCGATCGGCCTCACCCTGCGCCGCGCTCGCCGCGCCGGCGCTGTCGTCGGCGCCGTGCTGGTCGCCTACTCGCTCGGCTTCTCGGTCTGGGCCAGCCTCTCCCCGGCGCTGCAGCGCCCCGACTGGGAGGCCGTCGCCTCTGCCCTGGGCGAGCCGAGCACGCCGCGGGCGATGGTCACCTGGACGATCGGCGAGGCCCCACTGCGCTACTACCTCTCGACCGGCTCCCTGCAGGCCCGCCCCTCCGAAGGCTTCAAGTGGTGGGTCGGAGAGGTCGACTTCATCTCCGACGGTCCCGCTCCGCCGCCCCCACGGCGCCTGTTCGGTCCCGGCTTCAGGCAGGCGGGATACGAGCAGGTCGGGCGCCTCTACATACGTCGCTATGTCCGAACCGGGCCGGGGCTGGCGCCGCTGCGGTTGCGAGTAGCGCGGGAAGCCGAGCTTGGCTTCCGCACCAACGGGGTACTTCTCGACGGGATAGGCCCCAGCTGACGGTTGAGATTCGAACGCAGTTATTCTGAGTGCCCCGGAGATTCCAGGAGGAGAAGATATGAGCAAGACAAAGACCAACCAGGCCGCCGATCTTTACTCGACCGCACGAGATAACCCCTACGTTCAGCGCCTGATCGAGGACGAAGAACTGCGCGACAGCCTGAAGAAGGCCTTCGACGCGGCGCGTGGGGCCTACGGCCGCGCCACGGGCAACGGACACGGCGCCGTCAAGGCGGTCACCAGCGACAAGAAGGTTCAGCGCGACCTGCGCGTCGCTGCCGAGAGCCTGCGCGACGCCTCCGAGCAGCTGCGGGCCCCGAAGAAGCGCAAGAAGGGCAAGCTCGGCCGCCTCGTCCTTCTCGCGTTGGTCGGCGCCGCGGTCGCCGTGGCGCTGAGCGAGGATGCTCGCAAGACCGTTCTGGACGCCCTCTTCGGCGCCGAGGAGGAGTTCGAGTACACCAGCACCACCTCGATCAACGGCTCCTGATTCGGCATCCCACCGGGCTTCCCGGCCGCGGTACTCCATAGACTGAGCCAAGTGGAGGCTGCAACCAAAGAACGCGAGCTCAGTGGCGACAAGGCGCAGCGCATCATCGATGCGATGCGCGTCAGCGTTGCCAAGCGCGGTGCCGCGGGCTCGACCTTCGAGCACGTCGCCCGCGAGGCTGGCGTCAGCCGCGGCCTGCTCCACTACTACTTCGGGACCAAGGAGCGGCTGCTGGTGGAGGTGGTGCGGCGCGACGCCGAGATCCGGATCGCCCGGCTCGACGAGCCCCTGGCAAAGGCGGAGACCGTCGACGACGTGATCGACGTCCTCGTCGCCAGCCTCATGGACCTGATCGAGAACGAGCCGGCCTTCTTCCTCCTCCTCTACGAGCTCTTCAGCGCCGGCCGCCGCAACCCTGAGATCCAGCACGAGGTCGGCCAGCTCTTCGAGCTGACCCGCTCCCACGTGGCAGAGGTGCTCAAGGCGAAGGAGCGCGAGGGAGTGCTCAGCCTCCGCTTCGATGCCGAGGCGATCGTCTCCTACCTCTTCGCGGTCGGCGACGGTTTCGCCCTGCAGGCACTCTCGGACCCGAGCCGGGACAACAACGGCGCCCTGGCCGCCGGCGCAGCCTCGGCGCGCTACCTGCTGGTCAGCGCGTAAACGCGGCGTCTCCGACGCGAAGCAACCAACGGGTAGGCGCCAGTCAGGCTGTGCCGGAGTCTTTTGCTCGGTTTTGCACATCTAACAGACATTCCTTTAGAATGGCAGAATCTAAAGAGGTCTCTGTTATGAGTGAAGCTTTGAGAAAGAACCCATTCCGCCCAGGTGTGGGCACGCGACCGCTGCACCTGGCGGGCCGCGATCAGCCAATGCGCCGGTTCGGGGCAATGCTTCGAGCTGCCCCGGAGCAGCCGGCAAACATGCGCTTGACGGGTCTTCGCGGAGTTGGCAAGACCGTCTTGCTCGGCGAGTTTCAAGCAATCGCGGAGAACGGCGATTGGGCGAGTGCTGTTCTCGAGTTTCAGCCCGGCCACAACCAAGAGGATTCGATGGTCACAGCGCTAACGAACATTGCGCAGGACTCAAAACTGAGGCTTTCACGAGTCGAGCGAATAAAGAGTGCCGTCGGCAATGCGGCTCGCAGGGCTGGGACCCTTGGCCTTGGCTGGAATGAATTCACCTACGACCCGATGGTCGAGCAACAGCGCGAAGACGTTACGCGCGCCCTTTTCGAGGTCGTTGAGATGGCCGTTGAGAAGGGGCGAGCCGGTTTTGTGCTGCTTTTGGACGAGGCTCAGGTCATCCGGGATGAGACGAAGCGCGATGGCGAACACCCGTTGTCGCTGCTGATCTCCTCAATCGTCGCCCTGCAGCGGAGAGAGATCCCGTTGGGTCTTGTGCTGTGCGGTCTTCCGACCCTCACTGGAAACCTTCTCAAGGCACGCTCGTATACCGAGCGCATGTTTAGGGGAGAGGAGATCGGGTCTCTGGGTGAGGAGGATGCGAGGGAGGCGTTCGAGCAGCCCTTGTCCGAGACCGGTGGACTGGTCTCTGCGGAAGCCGATCTCGTCAGTCAGGTGGTAGAGGAGGTCGAGGGCTATCCGTATTTCATTCAGCTTTGGGGCGCGGAGCTGTGGGATGCAGCGGAGATCGCTGGAGTGGATCGCCTGACGTCCGAGCTTCTCGGGGTGGCGCGCCAAGACATCTATCGACGTTTGGACCTCGACTTCTACAACCCGCGCATAGAAACCTTGACGCCAGCCGAGCAGGACGTCTTGCTTGGAACGGCCGATGCAGAGTATCCACCGCTCGTGGTGTCGAAGCTGAACGACGCGATCAACAAGACCCCAGCCAACGTCAATGTTCTACTCGGGCGTTTGGTGGATGCAGGCGTGCTCTATCGGCTTCGCAAGGGAGAGTACGACTACACGGCTCCTCGATTCCGGGACTATCTTCTCCGGCGCGCAGAGGAGGCTCGGAAGCGAGCGAGGGTACCCCACGTCGGGGTTGAAAGAACGCTTTTTTAGGGTGACCGCACTCACAGACGGCTGGCCTTACGTTCGAAAAGCTGGCTGCCCAGCCAATGCACGACTTCATGGTCAAGCTCGCAGGGTTCCTCGGCCGCCGCCGCCGGCTGGTCCTGTTCGCCTGGATCGGCGTCGTCGCGCTGGCGCTGCCGTTCGCCATGAACCAGACCGACCACCTCACCGGCGGCGGCTTCGACGTGCCGGGAAGCCAGTCGAAGGCGGTGAGCGACTCGCTCCAGCGCGACTTCGCGCAGGAGACCGGCGGCATCACCGTGCTGCTGCGGGCCGAGCCGGGTGCCGGTGCGGCTGCAGAAGCAGCGGCGATCGGCCGGGTCCGCCACGCCGTCGCCGGCCTCGACGAAGCGACGCTTCCCGCTGCGGCGGTTCGCCGGGCTGAGCTGACGCTTCGGAGGACCGGCTCCGCCTTGCTCCCCCTGCGCAGCGAACAGTCGGCCGACCGACAGACCGACTCGGCCACGATCCTGCGCGAAGACCTCGACCTCGGCGTCGCCGAGGGAGGCCTGACCACCTACCTGGCCGGGCAGCCGACCGTCTGGGCCGGCCTGCAGGAGCTCTCCAAGGAAGACCTATCCAAAGCCGAGGCGGGCGGCTTCCCGATCGTCGCCCTGATCCTCCTTGTCGTCTTCGGCTCGCTCGCGGCGGCGGCTCTACCGCTGGCTCTCGGCTTCGTCAGCGTGATCGTCACCGGCGCCCTCATCTACTTCCTCTCGCTCAAGATGAGCACCTCGGTCTTCGTCACCAACATGGCCTCGATGATCGGGATCGGGGTCGCGATCGACTACTCGCTCTTCATCCTCGCCCGCTACCGCGAGGAGCGGGCGAAGGGACGCGACCCCGATGCCGCGCGCTCGGAGGCGCTCGCCACCTCCGGCCTGGCGGTGACCTTCTCCGGCCTCGCCGTGATCGTCTCGCTGGCGGGGCTGTGGATGGTCGACAACCAGGCCCTGCGCTCGATGGCGCTGGGGGCGATGACCGTCGTCGCGGTCTCGATCCTCACCGCGACCACCCTGCTCCCCGTCCTGATCGCGATGCTCGGTGACCGGGTGATGCCGGGTGGCATCGTCGCCAAGGTGCTGGGGGTCTTCCGCCGGCGCGGCGAGCGTCCCGACCGCGAGGCGTTCTGGGTGCGGTGGACAAATCGCGTGATGGCGCACCCGTGGGCTGCCGTGATCGGCGTCTCCGCCGTTCTGCTGACGCTGGCGGCGCCGCTGCTCTCGGTCGAGACCGGCACGGGCGCGCTCGAGCAGTTCCCGAAGGAGAGCGACGTGCGGGTCGGCAACGAGCTGGTCGCCGAGCAGCTCGGCGGCGCCGCCGATCCGGTCCAGGTCGTCGCCTCCTTCGATGACCCGAACCCGAGCCGCGCCGATCGCGTCGCCGTCCTGTCCTTCTCGCACACCCTTGTCGCGACGCCGGGCATCGCCAGCGTCGCCCCGCCGGTGTACGCCGGTGGCGACGTCCTGGTCCAGGCGACCCCGAGCGCCCCCAGCGAGTCCGAGGCGACCCGAGCCCTGATCGGGCGGCTGCGGGACACGATCGTGCCGGCCACCGCACTGAGCCAGGTCGCCACCGTCGACGTCGGCGGCGAGACCGCCCGCAGCAACGACGCACGGGCCCAGGTCAACGGCTCGATGTGGAAGATCGTGCTCTTCGTCCTGGCGCTCAGCTTCCTCGTCCTGGTCGTGATGCTGCGCTCGCTGCTGCTGCCGCTGAAGGCGGTGCTGATGAACCTGCTCTCGATCGGCGCGGCGTTCGGAGTCCTCGTCGCGATCTTCCAGTGGGGCTGGCTCGACGGCCTGCTGGGCTTCGAAAGCCTGGGGGCGCTGGACACGATCAACGTGCCGCTGATCTTCGCCATCGTCTTCGGCCTCTCGATGGACTACGAGGTCTTCCTGATGTCGCGCATGCGCGAGCGCTACCTCGAGCACGGCGACAACGAGCGCGCCGTCGCCGAAGGGCTGGCGACCAGCGCCCGCACGATCTCCTCGGCCGCAGCGATCATGACCGCGGTCTTCGGCGTCTTCGTCCTCACCGGCGTGCCCTCGATCAAGGAGCTGGGGATGGGTTGCGCGGTGGCGATAGCCCTCGACGCGACCCTGGTCCGGCTGATCCTCGTCCCCGCGGCGATGAAGCTGCTGGGCGCCTGGAACTGGTGGATGCCGTCCTGGCTGGACCGCGCCCTGCCCGACCTCAGCTTCGAGGGCGGCGGCCGCGAGCCCGAGCCCGAGCTGACCTGAATAGGCTTGCGCCCATGAGCGATGACCTCGCCTTCGCGGGAGCGGCGAAGCAGGCGGAGATGGTGCGGGCGGGGGAGGTCTCCCCGACCGAGCTGGTGCAGCACTGCCTGGACCGGATCGCCCGCCTCGACCCGCAGCTGAACGCCTTCCGCAAGGTCCTCGCCGAGAAGGCGCTGCTCGAAGCCCAGCAGGCCGAAGCGCGCCTGAAGGCGGGCGAGGAGCGGCCGCTGCTCGGCGTGCCGGTCGCGATCAAGGACGAAAGCGCCGTCGCCGGCGAGGTGACCAGCTTCGGCACCGACGCCTTCACCGAGCCAGCCAAAGAGGACTGCGAGATGGTGCAGCGCCTGCGCGATGCCGGCGCGATCGTGATCGGCCTCACGCTTCTCCCTGAGCTAGCGATCTGCGGCTTCACCGAGTCGGCGACCTACGGCGTCACCCGCAACCCCTGGGACCCGCAGCGCAGCCCGGCCGGCTCCAGCGGCGGCTCCGCCGCCGCGGTGGCTTCGGGGATGGTGCCGATCGCCTCGGCCGGCGACGGCGGCGGCTCGATCCGCCTGCCGGCGGCCTCCTGCGGCCTCTTCGGGCTGAAACCGACGCGGGGGCGGATACCGCTTGACCCGCTCGACGAGGGCTGGAACGGCTTGGCGGTGCTCGGTTGCCTCAGCCGCACGGTGAAGGACACGGCGCTGTGGCTGGACATCACCGCGGGCGGCTCGAACGAGCCCGGTGCCCCGCCGCCGCCGGAGCGCCCCTTCGTCGAGTCGGCGAGCACCTCGCCCGGCAAGCTGCGCGTCGCCTACTCGACCCTGGCGCCCCGCGCCGCCGCGCCGCCGACCGTCGACCGAGTCGTCAAGGACGCGGTCGCCGACGCCGCCGAGCTGATGCGCTCGCTCGGCCACGAGGTGGCGGAGCAAGACCCCGACTGGGGCGGCATCGGCAACAACATCGCCCCGAGGTTCCTGCGCGGCGTCTCGGAGACCGTCGACGCAGTGCCCCACCCCGAGCGCCTCGAAAGCCGCACCCGCGGCTTCGGCCGCCTAGGGCGCCGCCTCCCCGGCTTCCTCTTCGAGCGAGCCCTCCGCGGCCGCGAGATAGACGCCGCCCGCATCAACGCCCTCTTCGACTCCCACGACGTCCTGATCACCCCGGTGATGGGCGGCACCGCCGTCCCGATCCGTCGCTGGGAGGGCAAGAACGCCATCCGGACCGTGATCGGAATGAGCCGTTTCTACCCCTACTGCGTCCCCTGGAACCACCTGGGCAACCCCGCGATGTCGGTGCCGATGGGCTTCGCGGCCGACGGGTTGCCGCTTGCGGTCCAGATCATCGGCCGCCCGGGCGACGAGGCGACGCTGCTTTCGCTTGCGGGACAGCTCGAGGCCGAGCGGCCCTGGGCTGACAAGCGGCCACCGGTCTCATAGTGCCAACGCCCGCCGCGCGTCTGCGCGGCGGGCGTTGGGCAACTACAGGTACTGACTGACTGCTGCTATTCGCTTGCTTTAACCGCTTCGGGGCTGGCGAGCTGGAATTTGCCTTCGAGGACCGCCGTGTTGGTGCCGGCCGGGGACGGCAGGCCGACGATCGAGTTGACGAAGGGGTCGATGAGGAACGAGAAGAGCCCACCGCAACCGTTAGCTCCGGGTGCCGCGAACGAGTTGTTCACAAAGGCGCCTCCGCTCAGGGTCAGGATCGTTCCCGCTTCGTTTTCCACCGCTGTTCCAGCACTGCCGTGGATGGGTTCATTCGGCGGGGGCGGCGACGTTTCCCCGGTGGTGAAGGGGATCACGACCGGTTTGGCATTCGAGCCGATGTAGCAGTTGCTGCCGAGGAACGAGTTGCTCAGCTTGATCTTCACCGGCAGCGTGAGAGCGTCGTCTTCTTCGGCAATCAGGTTCCCCAGGTTGACCTCGATCGCTGACGCAGGAGCGGCCAGTTCGACCGTTGCCGTGACCCCGGTGAGGCCTTTGTTGATGGTTTCGTTGAACAGGTCCCGGAGGAATTTTGGCCACCATAGAGGCGCTTCGACTCCCAGGAGGCCTCCCGGAACCGTCTGCGGAGTTTTCACGAGGGTTTCGCCGTTTTCGGCACCGACGAAGTCAACGCCTCCTCCTTCGCTGAGTGCAAGCCCGCCTTGGAGAATCTGCGGAGTTTTCAGCGGAACGGTTTTTTTCCCGACCTGGAAGAAGCCACTGGTCGTTTCCGCGTAGGTGCAGAAGAAAATGGTTTTGTTCAAGGGACACTCGGCGAACTGTTTGTATTCGCCTGTCGGGTTGTGCGACGAGGCGAGCGCCTGCGATACCGGCACCACCAACGCCGCCGTCAACGCTGCGGCAATGAAAAGCCTTCTCATTGGACTGGTCCTTTCCGTTGTTTGTGCAACGGCGGTCAAGGGCCGACGATCACAGGCAGTCGCTCCCCGGCAAAAAGGGCCCCCTCCCTATGTAACGAAAAGCTGCTCTATCGGTTCTGCAACCGCATAGTTGCTTATGAGCTAGAACTTTTTATCAAAAAGATGTTCCCAATGTATTTGGGGCCGCTGGCCTCGAGGCGCTCGATCACGTCGAAGGGCCTCCTTCGTCTTCATGCTTAGACTCGGCGCGATGGCGGAGAGAACCTTCTGGCTGCCCCCGCGTAGGACATGAGCCTTCGTGCCATCTGGCGAGCCCTGCTCGTCCTCCTGCTCGACGCGCTGACGCTGCTGCTGCTCTCGGAGGCGATGCCGGGCTTCGTTCTGGACGGCGCGCCTGCGGCGCTTGGTGCGGCCGCGCTGATCGGGCTCCTCAACGCCCTGATCTGGCCGGTTCTCGCTCGCTTCGCACTACCGTTGACCGTGCTCACGCTGGGTTTCGCGGCACTTTTGCTGAACGGCTTGCTCGTGACCTTCGCGATCGACGTCCTGCCCGGGGGGGAGATCGCCGGCGTCTTCGAGGGAGTGGTGGTGACGATCGCGATGGCGGGGGTCACCGCGATCGTCTTCGGGCTGCTCGCGGTCGACGAGAACGAGGCCTGGTACCGCTACGTCGTTCGGCGGCAGGCGCGGCGCCGGAAGCAGACGGTCCGGAGTGAGGTCCCGGGTGTCCTGTTCCTGGAGATCGACGGCCTCGCCCACGACGTCCTCCGCCGCGCGCTCAGCGACGGCAGCGCTCCCAACCTCGCCGCCTGGCTGCGGAGCGGCTCCCACCGGCTGGAGAGGTGGGAGACGGACTGGTCATCGCAGACCGGCGCCTGCCAGGCCGGGCTCCTGCACGGCAGCAACGAGGACATGCCGGCCTTCCGCTGGTGGGAGAAGGAGCGGGGCGCGGCGATCGTGACCAACCACCCGCGCGACGCGGAAGAGCTGGAGCGGCGGCACTCGAACGGCCGCGGTCTGCTGCACGCCGACGGCGCCAGCCGCGCCAACATCCTCTCCGGCGACGCGCCGCACTCGATGCTGACGATGAGCACGGCGCTGCGCCGCCGCCGGCCGATCGGCCGCGACTACGCGGCGTACTTCGCCCGTCCCTACGCGGTCGCCCGCACGCTCGTCCTCGTCCTCGCCGACGTCGGCCGGGAGCGCCGCGCGGCCCGCAGCCAGGTCCGCGACGACGTCCGGCCCCGGATCGCCCGCAGCCGCTCCTACGCGCTCGTGCGGGCGTGGGGCACCGTCGTCCAGCGGGACCTGCAGGTCGCCGCGGTCGTCGGCGACGTCCTCGCCGGCCGCCCGGCGATCTACACCACCTTCCTCGCCTACGACGAGGTCGCGCACCACTCCGGCATCGAGAGGCACGACGCCCTCGCCGTGCTGTGTGACCTCGATCGCCAGATCGCCAGGATCGCCACCGCCTGCGCCGAGGCGCCGCGGCCCTACCGCCTCGTGGTGCTCTCCGACCACGGGCAGTCGCAGGGGGAGACCTTTCGCGACCGCTACGGGGAAACGCTCGAGGACCTGGTCCGCTCGGCCTGCGACTCCGAGAGCACGATCGTCGCCGAAGGGGGCGACGAGGATGCGCTCTCCTACATGAGCGCCGGTCTGACCGAGGTCGCGCGCGACGACACCTTGGCGGCGGGCGCAGTGCGGATCGCGACCCAGGGTCGCCGCGCCGACGGGGTCGTCACACTCGATCCCGATGCCCGCCATGAGGTCGAGGGAGCGGATGGCCATGAGGTTCCCGAGATCTCCGTGATGGCCTCCGGCTGCCTCGGCCTCGTCAGTTTCCCCCGCGAGCCGGGGAGGGTGACCCTCGAGCGGCTGGACGCCCTCTATCCCCGGCTACTGCCGGCGCTCCGCGACCACCCCGGGGTCGGGTTCGTCCTGGTGCGCTCCGAGCGCTCCGGCGCCATCGTCGTCGGCAGGAACGGGACCAGGTTCCTCGACGAGGACCGGGTCGAGGGGGAGGACCCGCTCGCGGGCTTCGGCCCCAACGCCGCCGAGCACGTCCGGCGCACCGACGGCTTTCCGCACTGCGCCGACCTGATGGTCAACAGCACCTTCTGGCCGGAGTTCGGCGAGGTCGCCGCCTTCGAGGAGCTGGTCGGCTCCCACGGCGGCATGGGCGGGACCCAGAGCTTCCCCTTCGTGCTCCACCCGAGCGAGTTGGCCTGGCCCGAGGGCGACGTGGTCGGCGCCGAACGGGTCCACCGGATATTCCGGTCCTGGCTGGCCCAGCTCGGGCACCCGGGTTACGAGAGCGAGGTCGCCTCGCCGGGCGCCAGCACCCGCGCCTCCACCTGAGGTGCGAGGGCGTGCATCTGGGCGACGAACTCGCGCGGCGGCGAATGCAGCGGGCCGGGGCGAAACCGGTCCAGGCCGAACGGGTAGAGCGTCCCCCAGTGGATCGGGACCGCGATCCGCGGTGATAGCAGGGCCGCCGCCCGGGCGGCGCGCTCGGGGTCCAGGTGCCCGGCCCCGATGCTCGTGCCCCAACCCCAGATCGGCAGCAGGGCGAGGTCGAGCCCGTTGCCGCCGATCCCCTCCATGCCGTCGAAGAGGTCGGTGTCGCCGGCGAAGTAGATGCGCCGCTGTCCGCTCAGGTCGAAGCCCACAGCCCGCGAGGCTCGCTCGAAGCGCCGCCCGCCGGCCGGGTGGTTCGCCTCGGTGGCGGTGACGCGGACGTCGCCGACGCTGCCGGACTCGCCCGGGGCGAGCTCACGGACGTCGTCGAAGCCGAGGTTCTCGATGAAGCCTCTCGCCCCCGGCGAGGCGAAGACCGGCACTGCCCTGCTCAGCCGGCGCAGCGAGGGAGCGTCTGCGTGATCGTGGTGGAGGTGGGAGATCAGCACCGCGTCGACGCCCTCCGCCAGCAGCGGGTCGGGGACCTGCCCGTGGCGGCGCAGCGGGCCGACCCGGCGCCGTAGCACCGGATCGGTGAGCAGGCGGACCCCGTCCATCTCGACCAGGACGGTCGCGTGGCCGACGTAGGTGATCCGAGCCGCCACGGTCACCTTGTGGCTCGTCCGTGGCTGTGTCGGGGGCGCCGCGTATCGTCCCGCGTCCCGATGAGTCCAAGGCGCGCGATCCGAGGGCGGTTGCGGCGGCCCGGCCGCGAAAGCGAGGGCGCCGAAGGAGAGATCGTCGAGATCGATCCCGCCGAGCTGAGCGGGATCTTCTCCGCTCCGGCTTGGCTGCGGGACCTCGGCTTCACCGCCTGGCTGCTCGTCGGGGCGGCCGCGGCACTGATCGGCGCGATCTGGCTCCTCGCGCTGACGGAGACGATCGTGATGCCGGTGATCGTGGCCGGGATCATCGCTTCCGTCACCTCTCCGCTCGTCGACTGGCTTCGCCGCCACGGGATCCCGAGGGGGATCGGCGCGGGGCTCGTCTTTCTCGCGATCATCGCAGTCGGCGTCGGCGTCGGGCTGATCGTCCTGACCGGAATCGCGAGCCAGGCGGACAGCCTCTCCGCGAGGCTCGGCGAAGGGGCGAGCGAGATCGAGTCCCTCCTCGGCGACCTCGGGGTGAAGGCGACGACCGCGGCGAATGCGAACGCCGACGCCAGCGCCTCGATCAGTGCGGGCTTCGAAGCGCTGACCCACGGCTTGATCGGCGGGGTCGACAGGCTCGCGTCGCTGGCAGTCTTCCTCTCGTTCACCGCCCTCAGCCTCTTCTTCCTGCTCAAGGACGGGCCGGCCATCGGGAGCTTCGTCGAGCGCCATCTCGGCGTCCCGGTTCCGTTGGCCCACTCGATACTGGGCCGCGTGGCCAGCAGCCTGCGGGGGTATTTCCTCGGCGTAACGGCCGTCTCCCTCTGGAGCTCGCTGATCGTCGGCGCGGGAGCTTTGCTCCTCGGCGTCCCCCTGCCCGGCACGATCATGGCGGTCACGTTCGTCGGCGGGTACGTCCCCTACCTGGGTGCCTGGGCGGCGGGGGCCTTCGCGGTCCTGATCGCCCTCGGCGGTGCGGGGCCGGAGGCGGCGCTGGCCCTCGCAATCGTCGTGCTGCTGGCCAACGGCGTCCTGCAGCAGCTCGTCCAGCCGATCGCCTACGGCGCGGCCCTCAAACTGCACCCGCTGGCCGTACTGATCGCGACGATCGCCGGCGGTTGCCTCTTCGGCACCGTCGGACTTGTGCTGGCGGCGCCGCTGCTCTCGGCCGCGGTACGGATCTCGGCCGACGTCAGCGCCGCCGAGCGCGAGGCGAAGGTCGCGCCCAGCGATCCCGCGCCTGCGTAAAGGTCAGGTCAGCGCGGAAAGACCTTCCGCATCCGGGCCAGTTCGCGGACGGAGCCGCGGGGGCGGAGGCGCCGCTGCAGGACCATCTTCAGCGGGTTGGAGTCGGGCTTGCCGGTGGCGACGAAGTCGGCCCAGCTGGCCTCGAGGACGAGGTTGGGGCTGGGGGCTTCGCCCGGCTCGGCGTGGGTCGAGCCGTTGTCGATCACCAGGTGCCAGGGCTCGGCGTCGGTGAAGCGCCACTGGTAGACGAGGCGCGAGCCGTTCGCCGCCTTCGGGTTGACGACACGCTCGATCACGTCGAAGTAGAGGCGCTGCAGCTCGGGCGAGGACTGCGGGACGCCGTCGGCCGAGCCGAGGATGCCGCCCATCATCAGCTTCACCTGGCGCTCGGCGACCGTCCGCTCGTCCATCTCGGGGTCGAAGGGGAAGACGCCGGGGGGCATCTCCTCGATCGGGTAGCCGATCGTGCGCCAGCGCTGGCGGATCAGTTTGAGGCCGAAGGCGAAGATGTCCTCGAGCGTGAAGCCGTAGCACTCGGTGTACTCGCGGTCCATGTTCGGCGGGTTGAACACTGCCGGCCCGTAGGGCAGGACCTCACGCAGCAGCTCGACCACGGCGGCCCTGCACTCCCCGGCACCGGGCGCCCCCTCTCGCAGCAGTTCGGAGAGCACCTTGACGCCGAAGCCGATGTGGCGCTGCTCGTCGCGCGAGACGTTGGCGATGCCCTCGCTGAACCCGGGCATCGTCTCTTCGGAGGCGAAGAAGTCCTCGATGAAGTGCTGGCCGGGCTGGGCGAGGGAGCCCTCGACGATCAGGTGGTAGAGGGTGATCGCCTGCGCGTACTTGGGCAGCGAGCGGTCCTTGCGCAGTTCCTCGGCCATCACGTCAAGCCGGTCGAAGATGCCGCGGTAGCCCCAGTTGAGCTGCGGCAGGGTGGAGGCGAGGGTCTGCTGGATCGAGTCGCCGCCGACCCCGATCACCTCCTTGAAGAAGCGGTGGAAGAAGACCGAGTGGCGGACCTCGTCGACCTGCTGGGTGGCGAGGAAGTAGGACTGCTCCTCGGTCGGGGCGGCGGTGACGTAGGGGGAGAGCGTATCGGCGACCCGGTCCTCGCCGTAGAAGAACATCGAGTAGATCCACATCGCCGAGCGCCGCTGGATGTCGCTGAGGCCGTCCCAGCCCGCTTTGTCGCCGGAGAAGTCGATGTCGTAGGCGCTCCAGTTGCCCTGCTCCCAGCGGTGGTACAGGTCCTCGTAGGTGACGTTGTCCATCAGGCTCTGCGACGCGACGCTCATCTCTCTCCTTCGTTGTTCCTCGGCGACTGTCGGGGAGGTTACCGCCAAACTGGCCAACCAGCCAGTTTGTCCGTCAGTGACTTCGTCACACAGCCGCCGGCGGCTCGATCTCGCGCTTGAGGATCTTGCCGGTGGGGCCCTTGGGGAGGTCGTCGAGGAACCAGACCACGCGCGGGTACTTGTAGGCGGCGATCCGCTCCTTGACGTAGGCGCTGACCTCCTCGGGGGGCAGCTCCTCGCCGTCGTGGAGGACCACCGCGGCGCCGATCTCCTCGCCCCACTCGTCGTGGGGGACGCCGACGACAGCCGCTTCGCGGATCTTCGGATGCTCGAAGAGCACCTCCTCGACCTCGCGCGGGTAGACGTTGTAGCCGCCGCGGATGATCAGGTCCTTCTTGCGGTCGACGATGTAGAAGTAGCCCTCCTCGTCGGTGCGGGCCATGTCGCCGCTGTGGAACCAGCCGCCCTTCATCGCCTCCTCGGTCGCGTCGGGGCGCTGCCAGTAGCCCTTCATGATGTTGTGGCCGCGGATCACGATCTCGCCGACCTCGCCCTGGGCGACCTCGTTGTCGTCCTCGTCGACGACTTTCATCTCGACCCCCTCGATCGGGGTGCCGATCGAGCCCGCCTTGCGCTCCATGTCGGGGTGGTTGGAGGAGGCAACCGGCGAGGTCTCCGAGAGGCCGTAGCCCTCGAGCACGACCGCGCCGAAGGCGTCCTCGAAGCCGCGCAGCACCTCGACCGGCATCGAGGCGCCGCCGGTCACGCAGTTGCGCAGCGCCGAGATGTCGTAGCTCTCGCGCTCGGGGTGGTGCAGGAGCGCGCCGAACATCGTCGGCACGCCGTAGAAGTGGGTGACACCGTCGCGCTGCATCGTCTCCAGCGTCTCGCCGGGGTCGAATTTCGGCACCAGGGTGAGGCAGGCACCGACCAGGAGCGAGGCGTTCATGCCGACCGACTGGCCGAATGAGTGGAAGAGGGGAAGGGCGCCGAGGACGACCGAGCCGGGGCCGACTTCGCAGGTCGTGCGCGAGGAGATCTCGGCGTTGCGATGGAGGTTGACGTGGGTGAGCTCGGCTCCCTTCGGTTTGCCGGTCGTGCCGGAGGTGTAGAGGATCACCGCGGTGTCGTCCTCGGCCGTCTCGGCCAGGCCGGGCGACGGCTCCAGTCCAGCCAGAGTCGTGGCGAAGGCCGCGGGCTCTACCTCGATCAGTTCGACGCCCGCGTCGGCGGCACCCGTGCGCGCCTCCTCGGCGAAGCCGTGCCAGGCGAGCAGCAGCCTGGCGCCCGAGTCCTCCAGGTAGAAGGCGATCTCGCGCCGCTTCAGCAGTACGTTCATCGGCACGACGACGCCGCCCGCCCGCAGCACGCCGTAGTAGGCGACCGGGAATTCGGGCACGTTGGGCAGCATCACGCCGACCCGCTCGCCCGGCTCGAACCCCTTCTCGCGCAGCAGCGTGGCGAGCCGGGCGCTGAGCTCGTCGAGCTGGCCGTAGCTGAGCTCGGCGTCGCCGAGCCGGATTGCGGGGCTGTCCGGCGACCGCTCGGCGCTCTCGGTCAGCAGCGATGCGAGGTTGAGGGTCATTCTCTACCCCGGTCGCTAGCCCTTGATGATGTTGTAGACGGGGAACTCTTTGATGCTGGGCGGGTTCGGTGGGGCCTTATCACCGAGCGCTTGGATCGCGGGGCCGAGTCGCTCCTGCTGGAAGCGGTCGAAGTGCTCGCGCGACTCCCAGAAGTCGATCGCGTTCCAGCCGCCCTCCATCGGCCCGCCGGCGTGGAAGACGAGGCCGTCCGGCGGGTTCTCCGCGGCTCCCATCTCGGCGTTGACCGCGTCGTACTGCTCTTGCGTCCCTTCCGCGAAGCTGATCCACAGTCCTACCGCCATCTCGTCCTCCTTTAGTCGACCCCGGTTTGCCGGTTGCGAGCATAGCCCGCGGCCGAGCCAATTGGCGAAGCCCCGGCGAGGATATGCTCCAGGCGATGGAGGATCTAGGCGCACCGACCTCTCACCTCGTGCTGCAGGCGGGGGTACCCGTCTACTCGAGCGACGGCGAGAAGCTGGGCGAGGTCGAGTACGTCCTCGCCGTTGTCGAGGACGACATCTTCGACGGCATAGTCCTGGATACGAGCGTCCTGCCCGGAGGCCACAGGTTCGTCGACGCGCCGGAGGTGGAGACGATCTACGAGCGGGGGGTCGTCCTGAAGATCGATGCCGCAGAAGCTGAGGCATTGCCAAAGCCGAGCGCCAACCCGGGTGTGCTCGAGGTTGGGCCGGGCGACATGGCCAAGGGCGGCAACGACAAGCTCCGCCGTGCCTGGGACCTGATCTCCGGCAAGGGCTGAGGGCCTGCTCCAGGCGGCTGTCGTAGGATGCCGCGCGTGAGAGTCCCGATCTCGATCCTTGCCCTGTGTGCCGTGTTGGCCGTTGCCGGTTGCGGCAGCGACGACTCGACCACCGAGTCGACCGAAACGACGCAGGCGACCACGACCGAAGCGCCGCCGACCGAATCGACCGCGCCCAAGCAGGCGAAGCCCGAAGCAGGTAAGACCAAGCCGAAGGTCACCGTTCCGAGTGGGCCGCCGCCGAAGCAGCTCGAAGTGAAGGACATCGAAGAAGGCAACGGTGCCACGGCCAAGGCGGGGGATGTGGTCAGCGTCGAGTACGTCGGGGTCGGCTACGGAAGCGGCGAAGAGTTCGACGCTTCGTGGGGTCGCGAACCGTTCACCTTCCAGCTCGGCGCCGGCATGGTGATCCCCGGCTGGGACCAGGGCGTGGAAGGGATGAAGGTCGGCGGTCGTCGCGAGCTGATCATCCCGCCGGAACTCGCCTACGGCGAAACCGGTTCCCCTCCGGCGATCGGCCCGAACGAAACGCTGATCTTCGTGATCGACCTGCTCGCGGTCGAATAGGCCGCCGCCCAGCCCCGCACGACAGCTTCACGCAGCCTTCGAAGAGGGCGTGATTCGCATAGAATCATTTGCGTGAAGTTTCCTGCGCTAATCGCCGCGATTTGCTCTGGAATCGCGCTGGCCGCCTGTGGCGACGGTGGATCGACCGCCGCCACGACCCAGGCCACCCAGGCTTCGACCACGGCGCAGGAGCAGGAACCCGCCCCGAAGAAGCCGCCGGGGAGGAACGCCGCCGAACCGCTCGCCGGCGTTTCCAGGCCGCCGAAGGTCAGCGTCCCCCCGGGGCCGCCGCCGACGGAGCTGGTCGTCAAGGACCTGAAGATCGGCAAGGGGCCGGTCGCGAGGCCGTACAGCCGTCTCGCCGTCAACTTCGTCGCCGTCGACTTCAAAAGCGGCAAGGTCTTCGAAACGCGGTGGGACCGACCCTTCGTCTTCGAATACAACCACGGCCTGCCGATGCAGGGATGGGAAGAAGGCCTGGAGGGGATGAGGGTTGGCGGCCGCCGCAAGATGCTCGTTCCGTCCCACCTTGCTTACAAACAGGGCTCGATCGTCTACGTCGTCGATCTTCTCGCGGTCGAAAAACGGCCCAACTTCAATAGGCGGGAACGAAGCCGATAGCGCCGCGCGGCGGCGCCGCGCGCGCGATGATCTCGGAGTGACGACGCGTTCGGTACTCGCAGAGAGGCTTGCCGCTCAGTGCCTGGGCGGCTCGCCCGAGGCGGGACCGGTCGGGGTCGCGCGGCGGCTCCTTGCTGTGCAGGGACAGGACCCGCGCGGCGCTCGGCTCGCGATTCGCGCGCGCACGGAGGGGGTCACGGCTGCCGACGTCGACAGGGCGCTGAACGAGCGCTCGCTGCTGATCACCTGGCTCAACCGGGGAACCCTGCACCTCGTGCGCAGCGAGGACTACCCGTGGTTGCACGCGCTGACCACGCCGCCGCTGCTGACTTCAGGGCGGCGTAGGCTCGCCCAGGAGGGCGTGTCCCCGGATGCGGTCGAGCGCGGAGTGGCGACGATCGAGCGGGCACTGGGCGACGAGGGGCCGCTCGATCGCGTCCAGCTGCGCGAGCGCCTGGATGCCGCTGGCGTGCCGACCGAGGGCCAGGCGCTGATCCACCTGCTCTTTCTCGCCTCGCTGAAGGGTGTCGTCGTGCGCGGCCCGATGGCCGGCAAGCAACACGCATACGTTCGGGTCGAGGACTGGCTCGGGCTGGCGAAGCCCGTCGACCGCGACACAGCCCTGGCCGAGCTCGCCCGCCGCTACCTCGTCGGCCACGCCCCCGCTGACGACCGCGATCTCGCCAGGTGGTCGGGCCTGCCGCTGCGCGACGCCCGTGCTGGCCTGAGCGCGATCGCAAAGGAGCTGGTCGAACGCGACGACGGCCTCGTGCATCTCGCCAGTCACCCACCCAGCCCGGAAGTCCCGGAGCCAAAGCTGATTGGCGCCTACGACCCGGTCCTGCTCGGCTGGACCTCACGCGAGCAGATCATCGGGCCGCACAACCACCTGGTCACCAACAACGGCCTCTTCCGTCCCTTCGCGATGGTCAAGGGCCGCGCCGCTGCCACCTGGAGGCTCAACGGGGGCAAGGTGACCATCGAGCCTCTCGACCGGATCAGCAAGAAGGCAAACGCTGCCCTTGCTGCCGACGCAGTAGATGTGGAACGGTTCATGGCAAGCGTTCAGGACAACCAGAGGAGATGACATGGGACAGCCAGTGGTCCATTTCGAGGTGATTGGGAAAGACGGCGCGAAGCTGCAGGGCTACTACGCCGAGCTCTTCGACTGGAACGTCAACGCCGACAACGAGATGAAATACGGCCTCGTCGACCGCGAGTCAAACAGCAACGCCGAAGGCATCGGCCTTGGAGGCGGCATCGGCCAGGGCCCCGAGGGCTACGGCGGCCACGTCACCTTCTACGTCGAAGTCCCCAGCGTGGAGGAGGCCCTGAGCAAGGCCGAGTCCCTCGGAGGCACCCGCGTGATGGGCCCCGAGACGATCATGGGCCGCATGGTCCTCGGCCAGTTCACCGACCCCGAGGGCAACGTGATCGGCCTGATCGAGGGCTGACAGCACTCATGGAGGCAAGCTCCCAGTCGTCGACCGACGCTTCACTGACCGAGTCCGAGCAGCGCAGGGTCGATGCCTTTGTGCGGATCACTCGACTTGAGCGTGGCATCCGAGCGTTCATCGAAACAGAGCTTTCGCGCGTCGACGGCCCCCAGTGGCATCGCGCTCTGCCCGGGGATGTCAGGGAAAAGGTCGAAGCCGGTGGGATCGAGGCAACGGATTTTCCTGACCTAAAGAAGATCCTCGGTTCGGCGTGGAGAAAGTTTGGGGAGTCCGTATCAGAGGTCAGGAAGGATCATCTGCTGAACTTCCTCGAGGCGCTGGAGACGGTGCGGAACGACATCGCACACTCCCGTGATGTATCGGCCGAGGGCCTGAGTATGGTGGGCGCTACGTACTATGTGGCGCGTCCACTGCTGGCCGCGGGCACTTCGATGCAGTTCGGGCTTCCGCAAACACCGCACACCCAGGTTGTTTTGGATCGGATAAAGACTGCATTGAAGTATCGAGAGTGTGTCGAACAGCCCGACCTTGACTCACTTCGGCGATTGGGGGATTTTGCCGGCGTGTGCTCGGTCTTGGATGACTATGAGCGCCTCCGGCTGAGGCCCGGCCGGTCCCCGGCTCTGTTGGATCAACTGCATGACCGCGCGATGCGGGAGATCGATAGTGCCCAAGTGAGGTTGGAGGCGTAGTGTCTTCTCGCCCGAATCCGTTCGACTTCTCCAATCCGGTGACAGATCCAAGTGTGCTTGCCGGGCGCGCGGCGGAGATGAAGCAAGCTTCCTATTACCTCGACCAAAGTGGAGAGGGGGCCTCTTACTCGCTGGCCTTGATCGGTGATCGTGCCTCGGGGAAGACGTCGCTTCTCAATGGGCTGTCGGACTACGCCTCGGACACCGGCCTCATCGCTGCCGGCATTCGGCTCAACGAGCGGATGTTGGAGAACGATCTCAATTTCTTTCGGGAAGTCTTCTACAGCCTAATGAAGGCCTCCGCGGCGCGTGGCCTCTGGGGTGGAGAGGCGGGCGCCGAATTCGACACGTTCTGCCGCCAAGTGCTGCACCATGACCTGGATACCGATCGGAGGGAGGAGCCTCTGGCGTTTGGCCGGGTGTACGCAAAAGCTCAGGGTGAGGCAAAGGCGACGGAACTGTCAAGCCTGATGCTCTTGTCGGACATCGAGGTGATTGTCGAGCGCTGCCGGGGGGAGGGGTTTCCGGGTGCCGTGCTCCTGATCGACGAGGGCGACGTCCTGTCTGGCAATCACGGTCTGCTGCAGACCCTCCGAAACCTGCTTATGGACAGCAAGCACTTCGCGATGATAATAGCGGGTACGGAGCAGATGTTCCCGTCGATATCGGATGTGTTCTCACCTGTTCCACGACAGTTCGTTCGCATCAACGTGGGGCCGTTTCGAACTTGGCGTGACACACAAAAGGCAATCCTGAGCAGGCTGCTACTGGCCGGACAGGAGTGGGCGATGCCAGGCCTGGATGAGTGCAGGGAGATACATTCGCTGACCAGAGGCCGACCATACGAGGTGATGTTGGTCTCCCACTTCGCCTACCGGGAGCGCACCCAGGCGCACAATCGACTTCCAATGTCGGTTACCCCCACCGTGATGGAAGCCGTCGCGGGACAGCTCGAACAGCAAAATCCCGCGGTTCAGGAAACCAAGGCGAAGCTTCGGAAGTTGGATCAGGCGGACGCGAAGGCGATCCGCGAGCTCATGGATTTCGACGGCTTTTCGATCGACCGGTTCGCCTTCGCGAGGATGGATTTCACACGGCCCTTCGACAAGGTTGCGTTCGAGGAGGCACGCGCTGAGGTGCTAAAGATCGTCGAACGTCTCGCTTGGACCGAATTCGTGTCTGCGGTCGACGGGAGAGTGCGGGTTGAGGCCGATTCCTTCCAGCGTGCGTTGATCAAGTATGAGGTGCTGGGACGCCCCGAAGATGACGACGACGAGGTCGAGGAGCTGCCACTTGGCGATCCCGCCTACCGCACCGCGGATAAGTGCGTTGATGCGATCAGTGGCACTCTGGTTGCCACTCTGGCACCGCATGAGTCCGCCGGGATGATGGCGGATGCGCTTGACGCGCCGATCAACATTCGGCTCGCGCTTGACGAAGCGGCAGAGGACTACTCGGTGCAGGCCGTGTGCACGATCAACGCAGGCGAAGACTGGTTGGGGGTCTTCGCATTTCGCCGTGAGGCCGATTCCGAAGATTTTCGGACGCGCGTCGGGAACATCCTCCTGGATGAGGCAGGCCGTCTCGCCGACTTCGGTGTGTCGATCTCCGAGATCTCGGTGGAGTCGATTGACGAGAAACAGCTCAAGGATCTTCGTGACTCTTTTCTGGAGAGCGCCAAAGGCTTTCAACCGGTGGTGGCTGAAGCGAGGTCCGCGTTCAGCGCAGGATCATCCGATTTCCCCGGCAAGGTCGCGAAGGCGTGTGCCGAGCTGCTCGAGGCGGATCCGGCGAGCGACGATACGCGCGCCGAACATCTGAGCGATTGTGCGTTCATGATGCTCAGCACCGAGTCACCCGACGGCTACGAGCCCTTGAGCGACCGGCTCGAAGCGCTGGCGGACGTTCCCCTGCTGAGCCGAGCGACGAGGGCGCTGTGGGCCGCGGTGCAGGGAGACTACGACGACGCGCTGGTGCGGTTGGAACTCGATCTCGCCGAGATCGAGCCCGCGGTGGACGAGTTCGAGAATGTGCTGATGTACTCGCCGGCCGTGCTGGCTGCCGAGCACCCCTCTATCGGATACTCGGACCTCGTTGGCGGTGTCAGTCTTGAGGGGATCATCGAGGGATACAAGCTGGCGATCGACGCTTGTCGACACGGGAGGCCCGTCGCGGAGGCGTTGGGCGAGGGGACAAACGTGCCCTGGCGGCTGGGGGCAGCGGCCGACGCGGCGGATGCGGAAGGACGGCCGGAGTTCGCCAAGGAGCTGAGGCGCAAGGCGGCCCAGACGGTCGAAGAGCCGCAGGGATCGGACGCGGACTAGCCGTTGGCGAGCTTCGGGCTCTGCCAGGGCTGGGTGAGGCGGGCGGCGAGGTCGTCCGTGAGCCCGGCGATCGGGACTCTGGTCTGCTCCAGCGAGTCGCGGTCGCGGAGGGTGACGGTGTCGTCTTCCATCGTCTGGTGGTCGACGGTGATGCCCCAGGGGGTGCCGATCTCGTCCTGGCGGCGGTAGCGCTTGCCGATCGAGCCGCCTTCGTCGAACTCGGCGGGCATGCGGCTGCGCAGCTCGTTGAAGACCTCTCGAGCCTTCTCCGGCATGCCCTCCTTGGAAACGAGGGGAAGGACGGCGACCTTGACCGGGGAGAGGCGGGGGTGGAGGCGCAGGACGGTGCGCTGGCGGCCCTCCACTTCCTCGACGTCGTAGGCGTCGACCAGGAAGGCGAGGGTGGCGCGGTCGGCGCCCGCGGCCGGCTCGATCACGTGCGGGACGTAGCGCTCTTTGGTCTGCTGGTCGAAGTACTCGAGCTTCTCGCCGCTGAACTCGGCGTGCTGGGTGAGGTCGAAGTTGCCGCGGTTGGCGATCCCCTCCAGCTCCGACCACCCGATCGGGAAGAGGTACTCGACGTCGCTGGTTCCCGAGGAGTAGTGGGAGAGCTCGTCGGCGTCGTGGGGCCGTACGCGGAGGAACTCGGGGCGGATGCCGAGCTCGGTGTACCAGCGTTCGCGCTCCTCGATCCAGCTGCGGTACCACTGCTCCGCCTCGGCCGGGGGCACGAAGAACTCCATCTCCATCTGTTCGAACTCCCGGGTGCGGAAGATGAAGTTGCCCGGCGTGATCTCGTTGCGGAAGGACTTGCCGATCTGGGCGATGCCGAAGGGCGGCTTCTTGCGGGCGAAGGCCATCACGTTCTTGAAGTTGATGAAGATGCCCTGCGCCGTCTCCGGCCGTAGGTAGACCTCCGAGCCCTCGCCCGCCACCGGGCCGACGTGGGTCTCGAACATCAGGTTGAACTGGCGCGGCTCCGAGAGCTCGCCGCCGCACTCCGGGCAGCGCAGCTCGCCGGCCGGGTCGCCGCCGTCGGCCTCGACCGCCTCGCGCAGGTGGTCCTCCCGCCAGCGCTTCTTGCACTTCCCCAGGCACTGGACGAGCGGATCGGTGAATCCCGCCAGGTGGCCCGAGGCCTCCCAGACCCGGGGGTGCTGGAGGATCGCCGAGTCGAGGGCGACGATGTCGTCGCGCTCCTGCAGCATCGCCCGCCACCACTCGGCCTTGACGTTGTTCTTCAGCAGCACCCCGTAGTGGCCGTAGTCGTAGGTCGAGCCGAGCCCGCCATAGATCTCCGAGGACGGGAAGACGAAGCCGCGCCGCTTGCAGAGGGCGACGATCTCGTCCATCGAGACCTCGGTCGGGCGCGTCCCCTGCTCGGCGGTTCCCATGCCTGAACCGTATCGGCTGCGATAATCCAGCATCCCGTGCCCATTTACGAGTACAAGTGCGAGAACGATCACGTCTTCGACGTGATCCAGCGGATGAGCGACGATCCGCTCACCGAGTGCCAGGAGTGCGGAGCGCCGGCGGTGCGCGTCCTGCATCCCGTCGCCGTCCACTTCAAGGGCTCCGGCTTCTACAACACCGACTACGGCAAGAAGAAGAAGGCCGGTGCCAACGGCGGCTCCTCGGGCGAGGGCTCGGGCGATTCAAAGCCCTCCGAGTCGAAGTCGAGCGACGCGAAATCGTCGACCGACTCGAAGCCCAAGGCGACCTCCACCACCGAGTGATCGATTGACCCCCCTATAGGTGGGTCAACTCATCAGTCGTCATGCCGGACGCGGATCGAACGGAACGGACACTGCACGGAGGGCCGGCGCGGTTCGAGCGCGGCTTCCAGCGGGTCGGGGAGGGCACCTGGGCCTGGCTGCAGCCGAACGGCGGGCTCGGCGAGTCCAACGCCGGGCTGGTGGCCTCCGGGGAGCATGCCCTACTCGTTGACACCCTCTGGGACCTGGCGCTGACCCGGCGGATGCTCGCGGAGGCGCGGGCGCTTGTCGACGCCACGCCCGAGACCGTCTTCAACACCCACTCCGACGGCGACCACGTCTGGGGCAACCAGCTGCTCGCCGGGGCGCGGATCGTCTCGACCGCCACGGCGAAGAAGCTGATGACCCTCGACACGCCGCGCGACCTGCGGCGCCTCAAGCGCCTCGGTCGGGTGGTCCGGCCGCTGGGCCGCGAGATGGCGCCGTTCGACTGGAGCGAGGTCGAGCTGACCCTGCCGGACGAGATCTTCGACGGCGAGCTGAGCGTTGCGGTCGGCGACCGCGAGGTGCGGCTGATCGAGGTCGGTCCCGCCCACACGGCGGGCGACGCCGTGGCGTGGGTGCCCGACGTCTCGGTCTGCTTCGCCGCCGACATCCTCTTCATCGGCTGCACGCCGATCACCTGGGCGGGGCCGATCGCGGGCTGGCTGGCGGCGATCGAGCGCATCTCCTCGCTCGGCGCGACCACGTTCGTCCCCGGCCACGGCCCGGTCTGCGACCAGGCGGCGGTCGACCTCCTGCGCCAGTACCTCGAGTGGGCGCAAACCGAGGGCGGCGCCCGCCTCGACCGCGGCGTCTCCCCGGCAAAGGCGGCCCGCGAGCTGCTGCTCAGCCGCGAGTTCGCCTCCCTCCCCTGGGCCGCCTGGGACGACCCCGCCCGCCTGGTCATCACCCTCAGCACCGAGCACCACCGCCGCGAAGGCGGCGCCGGCCACCTAACCGGCCTCGGCCGCACCCGCGCGATCATGCAGATGCAGCGCCTCAAATCCAAGCTCTAGGCGCAGGGGTCGTCGGGAGTCCCTCTCCAGGCCGCTTCGCGGGAGTTCCTGGAGAGGGACTCCCGACGACCTTCTGGCTTCGGAAGCTAGTGCGGTCGGTGAAGAGCTTTGGGGGTGTTCCCTCAGGAACTCCCGCGAAGCGGCCTGAGGGAACACCCCCAAAGCTCTTCCCAGCTACCCGTCGATCAACCGGTGTACAGCCCGCCGCCGGGTCGAGTCCGGCACTTCGGTGCTGCCTTCGGGCCCTTCGCCGCATTCGCCGTGAGAGCAGAGCACGTCAGTCGGGCCGCTGCCGCCGATCGCGGCCGCCAGGACCAGCTGCGGCATCGTCAGGAAGCCCATGTCGCTGACGAATGCCTTGGGCGCGTCCCAGCCGATGATCGGGCCCTTGACGAAGTTGTAGGGGATGCGCAGGGGGTCGGTGAGCCGTCCCTTGATCCCGTTGATCACCTCCTGCTGGGCCTGCTCGCGGTCGTAGTCGTCGTACCCGATCGAGTAGTAGCTGCGGCCCGGCCCGGGGCATTCGCTCACCTTGCGTACCCGCGCGTAGGCGAGCGCCTTTTCCCCGTTCAGCGTGCTCTCGCCCTTGGGCAGTCGCAGGCTGACGCCGCCCTGGCTACCGCCGGCGCCGCCGGAGATGTCGGCGCAGAGCTTGTGCTCGAGATTGACCTCGACTCCCCCGACCGCGTCGATCAGGTCTTCAAACCCGGTGAAGTCGACGATCGCGACGTGGTCGACCTCGAGGTCGAGGAAGCCTTCGACCGCTTCGATCTGCGCGGCGGCGCCGCCGTAGGCGTATGCGGCGTTGATCCTCTGCGGGCTCTGGCCGGGGATCTCGGCGTAGGAGTCGCGCGGGATCGAGAGTTTGCGGAAGGCGCCGCCGCCGGCGCGGATCAGCATCAGCGTGTCGGCGCGGAATTCGCCGACCGAGCAGGGATCGTGCGGCGCGTCGCCGTGCGCCTGCTGCTCGAAGCACTCCTCCGAGGGCGCCGCGCGCGGCTCTTTGGTGTCGGGTGGGCGGGCGTCGGTGCCGATCACGAGGATCGTCTGCGCGCTCGGCAGCAGCATCGGGTTGCCGTGCAGGGCGTCCTTCGCTTCGCCGGAGAGCTTGAAGGACTGCAGCTGGGCGGAGACGGCGAAGGCGAGGAAGCTGAGCGCGATCCAGCCCAGCGCCGCCAGCCCGGCCCACTTGAGCACGCGCCTGCCCGTCCAGCGGCGCGGCGGCCCGGGGCGCTCCGGGCGCTCCGGCCGGTCGCGCTTCTTGCGCCGCCACGGCTTCGGCGCGTGCGGCGCCCGCTCTCTGAGGCCTGAGAGGTCTGGGGACCGCAGCCTCGACAGAAGGCCTTTCCGGGACCGGTAGACCTTGTACTCGGGCGGCCCGGAGGGCTGCTGCTCGCCATCAGTGGGCATGAAAGACTGCGGGAATCATGCCTATGCATCCGGTCGACCGCCTCTTCCCGAACCGGAACGTCGCGTGAGTGCAGGGGAAATCATCGGGGTGGACCTGGGCGGGACGAAGATGCTGCTCGGCGTTCTCGACGCCGACTCCAACGTCCTCTGGGAGAGCCGCGAGGCCTCGACCGGGCAGACCGAGGACGAGCTGGTCGACCTGCTCGTGCGCGAGGTGAACGAGGCGCGCGCGGCCCGTCCGGGCGCCGCGGCCGTCGGCCTCGGCATCCCGGCGACGATCGACCACGGCAAGGGCATCGCGATCTCCGCCGTCAACCTGCCGCTCGACGACGTGCCGATCCGCGATCTCGTCGCCGAGCGGACCGGGCTGCCGGTCTTCGTCGACAACGACGCCAACGTCGCCGCCCTCGCCGAGCACCTCTACGGGGCGGCGAAGGGCGCGGAGAACGCGGTGATGCTGACGATCGGCACCGGGATCGGCGGCGGGTTGATCCTCGGCGGCGAGATCTACCGCGGCTCGACCGGGGCGGGCGCCGAGCTCGGCCACACGGCGATCGCGATGGACGGTCCTCCCTGCCAGGGGAACTGCCCCGGGCGCGGCTGCGTGGAGACGTTCGCCTCGGGCACGGCGATCGGTCGCGAGGGGCTGGCGGCCGCCGAACGGGAGCCCGATTCCGTCCTCGGCAAGATGCTCGCGGACGGCCAGCCCATCGACGGCAAGGCCGTGACCGAGGCGGCGCTGGACGGGGACCCAACGGCCCGTGCCGTCTTCGATCTGGTCGGCCAGCGGCTCGGCGTCGCGCTGACCAGCTTCGCCAACATCTTCGAGCCGGAGGCGATCGTGATCGGCGGCGGCGTGATCGCCGCCGGCGAGGTGCTGCTCGATCCTGCCCGGCGCGAGCTGGAGGCGCGGGCGCTGCCGCCGATGAACCGCACGCCCGTCGTCGCCGCCGAGCTGGGCAGCGACGCCGGCATGATCGGCGCCGCGGCGATGGCGCGGATCGAGCTCGCGGAATCGGAAGGGGGCGGAGGCTGATGCCGGGTCACCTGATCGTCTGCCCGACCCCGATCGGCAACCTCGACGACGTCACTCCCCGCGTCCGCGACGCCCTCGTCACCGCCGACTGGATCGCCTGCGAGGACACCCGCCGCACCGGCGGCCTGCTCGACAAGCTCGGCATCCGGCCGGCGCCGCCGCTCGTCTCAAACCACGAGGGCAACGAAGCCGCTCGCGCGACCGAGCTGGCGCAGCGGATCGAGCGCGGCGACACCGTCGTCCTCGTCTCCGACGCCGGCATGCCGGCGATCTCCGACCCCGGCTTCCGGCTGATCCGGCGCTGCATCGAACGCGCCCTCGACGTGACCGTGCTGCCCGGGCCCTCCGTGGTCCCGGTCGCCCTCGTCGCCTCCGGCCTGCCGACCGACCGCTGGCGCTTCGAGGGCTTCCTGCCCAAGCGCTCCGGCGAGATGGAGCGGGTGCTGCGTTCGGCCGAGACCGTGGTCGCCTTCGAGTCGCCGCGGCGGGTGGGGGAGTCGCTGGCGGCGCTGGCGGCGATCGCGCCCGACCGGCCCGCCGCCGTCTGCCGCGAGATGACCAAGATGCACGAGGAGGTCGCCCGCGGCTCGCTGGCCGAACTGGCCCGCCGCTTCCGCGGCGACGTCAAAGGCGAGATCGTGCTGGTGATCGGGCCGGCCGCCTCCGAGGAACACGATCACGACATCAGCTTCGCCGTCGACGCGCTGCGCCACCTGGTCCAGTCGGGAGCCAGGCCCCGAGCCGCCGCCAGCGTCGTCGCCGCCCTCACCGGCACCCGTGCCAACGACCTCTACCGGGCGCTGACGGGCCGCGAGCCGCGCATATAGCCTCACTGGTGAATTTCCCAGCGCTGGGAAATTCACCAGTGAGCGCGGTCAATGAGCTACTACGTCACAACTCCGATCTACTACGTCAACGCCGAGCCGCATCTCGGCCACGCCTACTCGACCATGGCTGCCGACGTGCTCGCCCGGCACATGCGTCAGCGCGGCGAGGACGTCTTTTTCCTCACCGGCACCGACGAGCACGGCGAGCCGATCGAGACCGCCGCCGAGCGCGAGGGGATCTCGCCGCAGGAGCTGGCCGACCGCAACGCGGCGAAGTTCGAGGCGCTGATGCCGATCATCGACGCCACCAACGACTTCTTCATCCGCACCTCCGACCCGCGCCACAAGGAGAAGGTCGCCGAGATCATGCAGCGGGTCTACGACAACGGCTGGGTGACCAAGGGCACCTACGAGGGCTGGTACTGCCCGCGCTGCGCCGACTTCAAGACCGAGCGCGAGCTGGGGCCCGGGCAGACCTGCGCGATCCACGAGATCCCGCTCGAGCGAATCCGCGAGGAGAACTGGTTCTTCCGCCTCTCCGCCTTCCAGGGTCAGCTCGAAGGCCTCTACGAGGAACGCCCCGACTTCGTCGTCCCCGACTTCCGCCGCAACGAGGCGGTCTCGTTCATCAAGGGGGGGCTGGAGGACGTCTCGCTCTCGCGGCCGACGCTGAAGTGGGGGCTGCCGCTGCCCTGGGACCCCGACCAGCGCATGTACGTCTGGTTCGACGCGCTGCTCAACTACGTGACGGCGCTCGGCTTCGCCCGCGAGGGGGAGGACCTGACCGAGCGCTACTGGCCCGCCACCCTGCACGTGCTGGCGAAGGACATCCTCAAGTTCCACGCGGTGATCTGGCCCGCCCTCTGCATGGCCGCCGATCTCGAGCCGCCGCGGCGGATGACGATCCACGGTTACCTGCTGATGGGCGAGAAGAAGATGTCGAAGTCGCTCGGCAACGTGCTCGACCCCTTCGAGGCGATCGAGCGCTTCGGCGCCGACGCGCTGCGCTTCTACTGCTTCCGCGAGGTCAGCTTCGGCCAGGACGGCTCGATCTCCACCGCCGGCTTCGAGGCCCGCTACGAGACCGAGCTGGCCAACGACTTCGGCAACCTCGCCAGCCGCGTCCTGGCGATGGTCGAGCGCTACCGCAGCGACGTCGTGCCGGAGGCCGCCGTCGACGCCGTCCTCGCCGAGGACTTCGAAGGCGTCGTGCCCCGCTTCTGCGAGCTGCTCGACCGGGCCGAGCTGACCCAGGCCCTGGAGGTGGCCTGGGCGCTGGTGCGCCGCCTCAACCGCTACGTCGAGGAGACGCAGCCGTGGGTGCTGGCCAAGGACGAGGCCGACCCCGAGCGCCTCGACGAGGTTCTCTACAACCTCTGCGAGGGCCTGCGCGTGACGACCCTGCTGCTGGTTCCCTACCTACCGCGGACCAGCGAGCACCTGCTCACCGCTTTGGGCGAAGGCTCCCACGAGTTGGCCGAGTTGGGCTCCCGGCCAGGCGGCCAGCGGGTAGAGCGCGTCCCCCCGCTCTTCCCCAAGATCGAGACCCCGGCCTAGGAAGGACGCCTTCCGGCGTCCGCAGGGTGCTGCCCGGATGCCGTGCAGGAGCCGGACGGCGACGCCGCGCAGCGTCTCGTTCCCGTAGGCCGTCGAGGGGTTGTGCTCGCTGAGGATCGCGAGCCCGAGCCGACAGCGACCGCGCTCGAGGAAGGCGACCTGGTGGCTGACGGTGCCGACGCCGTCGTCGTCGATCCCCCAGCCCCCCTTGAAGTAGAGCCGCCAGCCGCGAGGGCGCACGCTGGCGATGCCCCAGCGCTGCCAGTCGACGACCGAGCCGAGCAGGTGACGGGCGAAGTGCCGGTGGCGGCCGGGCACGTAGCGCTCGTAGCGCAACATGAAGCGGGCCTGGTCGCGGGCGCTGATCTGCGAGAGGCCGCCGAGCCAGCCCGGTTCGTAGACCCAGCGGAAGTCGCGCATCCGCGCCGCGCGGGCGAGGCGCTCGACCCTGCCGTCGCCGAGCAGGGAGGCGACGTGTATTCCGGCGGCGTTGTCGGAGACGCGGATCATCGGTTCGAGCAGGGCTCTCTCGTCGGTGTGGAGGCGGCGGTCGCGGACCGAGCGCTGCCGCAGGTAGGCGACGAGCAGCATCGCCTTGATCACGCTGGCGGCGGGAGCCGTGCGGGCGCCTCGGAACGAGCGCAAACGGGCTTTGCGGCGGCCGACGATCGCGAAGCTGACATCTCCAAGCCGGGCGCGGGCGTAGCGGCGGGCACCGGCGACGGATGGTTTCCACGGCCGGCTCGCGGTTCGCTCGGCTGCCTGTCCGGGGCTTGGCGCCGGCAGCAGGAGCACGGCGAGAAGCGCAGCCAACCCCAAGCTCGCCATCCCCGCCGGGAATGGCTTGCCGGTCAAGGCCTGTCGTCTCCCGCGAGCGTGTCCGGTCCGAGCTGGTCGGGGCGTGTGTAGCCGCAGAGGGCCATCGTCAGGTCGAGCTCGGCGAGGACCATCTTGAGGACGGTTTCGACTCCCGCCTGGCCCTCCAGGGCCAGGCCCCAGACGTAGGGGCGGCCGAGGCAGACGGCGTCGGCGCCCAGAGCCAGGGCCTTGATCGCGTCGCTGCCGCTGCGGATGCCGCTGTCGAAGAGGATCGCGAGGTCGTCGCCTGCGGCCTCGGCGATCGGGGGCAGGGCGTCGAGCGAGCCGATCGCGCCGTCGACCTGGCGGCCGCCGTGGTTGGAGACGACGATGCCGTCGATGCCTCGCGCGGCGGCTTCGCGCGCGTCGTCGGCGTGCTGGATCCCCTTCACCACGATCGGCAGCTCGGTCTGCTCGCGCAGCCAGCCGAGGTCGTCCCAGCTGAGCGCGGGGTTCGCCTGCACGCCGAGGAAGTGGCCGGTGGCGGCGCCGACGTCCTCTTCGGGCGTCCTCTCCAGGGCGGCGCGGAAGACGGGGTCCTGGAAGTAGTTGGCGACGCCCACACCGTTGAGGAAGGGGAGCCAGGCCTGCTGCAGGTCGCGAGGCTTCCAGCCGGGCACGAAGGTGTCGACGGTGAGCACGATGGCGCCGTATCCGGCGGCCTCGGCTCGCTTGACGAAGCTCGCGGCAAGCGCCCTGTCGTTGGGCCAGTAGAGCTGGAACCAGCGGGGCGCGTCGCCCCCCGCCTCGGCGATCTCCTCCAGCGTGAAGGCCGAGGCGGTGCTGGCGATCATCGGCACCCCGATCGCCGCCGCGCCCCGGGCGGTTGCCAGCTCGCCGTCGGGGTGCACCGCCTTCTGCACGCCGATCGGGGCCAGCATCAGCGGTGCCGGCATCGCCGTGCCGAGGACGGTGGTGGAGAGGTCGCGCTCGGCGACGTCGCGCAGCATCCGCGGCACGATGCGGCGGCGCCGGAACGCCTCGCGGTTGGCGTCCATCGTTCCCTCGCCGCCGGCGCCCGCGTAGACGTAGTTGGCGGCCTGCGGGTCCATCGCCTCGGCGGCGCGTCGCTTCAGCTCGGTGATCGAGACCGGGATCGAGGGAGTCTCGCCCCCGAGCCCCCGAGCGTAGATCTCCCGGTAGTAGTCGGCGAAGTCCGCCATGCGCGGAAGGCTATCCGGGCGCGGGGCCGAGCCCACTCTCAGAGGGTGCCGACGGGGCGCAGGGGACGGGAGGCTCTCAGGGCGAGCCGGGAACGCAGTCGGCGGTGACCACGAAACTGACCGAACAGGTCAACTCGCTCTCCACCCGGGTCGACGGTCTCGAAGCGACGCTTGCCGGGGTCACGAATGCCGACCTGCTGGCCGTGGTCGACTCGCTGCCCGCGATCGATTCGCTCTGCGAACAGAGCGAAGCCTGGCCGAACAGGTGAACCTGCTCCAGGATGTGGTCGGGGGCCTGGAGCTGATCGGCCTGCTTGAGATCCCAACCCTGCCGACGGAACTCAAACTCAGCGAATTCGGCTGCCCGGCTCCGTAGCCGGCAGCACCTGCGCGGCGGCCCGCCTCCCTCCGGAGCGCGGGCCGTTTCGCGCTCTGGCCCGGGATAGTCTGAGACCGTGATCGACTCCCACACCCACCTCTTCCTCTGCGAGCGGGCCGAGGCCGATCTCGTCGCGGCGGCGCGCGAGGCAGGGGTCGAGCGAATGCTCAACGTCGGGCTCGACGCGGGCTCGAACGCGCTTGCGATCGCCGCCGCCGAGCGCCACGAGAGCGTCTACGCGACCGCCGGCTGTCACCCGACCGAGGCCGCCGGCTTCGACGACGCACGCGCCGATGAGATTGCCCGGCTCGCCGCCGAGAACGAGAAGGTGCGGGCGATCGGCGAGACCGGGATCGACTACTACCGCGAGTCGGCGAGCCGGGCCGACCAGCGGCGCTCGTTCGAGGCCCAGATCGATATCGCCCGCGATCGCGGGCTGCCTGTCGTAATCCACGCCCGCGACCCCGATGGCGAGACCGGTGCCGTCGACGACGTCTTCTCGATCCTCGACGAGCGCGGGGACGGCGTCGCGGTGATCCTGCACTGCTTTCTCGCCCCCTGGCGGGTGCAGGACGCGATCGACCGCGGCTGGTACTGCTCCTTCTCGGGCGTCGTCACCTTCCCCAGCGCTCGCGAGCTGCGCGAGGCTGCCGCGAAGCTGCCCGACGAGCTCGTCCTGGTCGAGACCGACGCGCCCTACCTGGCTCCGCAGCCGGTGCGCGGCAAGCCCAACGAGCCGGCCCACGTCGTCTCCACGGCGGAGGTGGTCGCCGAGACCCGCGGCGTCTCCTACGAGGAGCTGGAGCGGACCGTCGAGGCCAACGCTCGGACCCTCTTCGGCTGGTAGCCGATGGTCCGCCTCGGGCAGAACTTCCTGTCCGACCCCAACCTGCTCGACGCGATCGTGCGCGACGCCGAGCTGGGACCGGGTGAGGTCGTGCTCGAGGTGGGCGCCGGGGAAGGGGTGCTGACCGAGCGCCTCGCTGCCGTCGCCGGCCACGTCCACTCGCTCGAGATCGACCGGCGGCTGGAGCCGGCGCTGGCGCCGCTCGCGGCCCGGCCCAACGTCGACCTGCACTGGGGCGACGCGCTCGAGTTGGATCTCGCCGGGCTCGATCCCGCCCCGACCGCCGTCGTGGCCAACCTGCCCTACGCGGTGGCGACACCGGTGATCCTGCGCACGGTCGCCGAGCTGCCCTCGGTGGCGCGCTGGACGGTCATGGTGCAGCGCGAGATCGCCGACCGACTGCGGGCGGCGCCCGGCAGTCGCACCTACGGCTCGCCGAGCGCGACCGTGCAGCTCGCCTGCGAGGTGAAGCTGCTGCGCAAGGTCGACCCCGCGGTCTTCCGGCCGCGGCCGCGGGTCGAGTCGGCGATCCTCGGCCTGCGTCGCACCGGGCGGGGTGCCGACGAGCCGACCCGCGAGCTGATCCGCGCCGCCTTCGCCCACCGCCGCAAGTCGCTGGCGCGTTCCGTCGAGCACGTCCGGCCCGGCACGCTGGCCGCGACCCGGGCGGCGCTGGAGGAGCTGGGGCTGGACCCCGGCGCGCGGGCCGAGTCGCTGGCGCCCGAGGATTTCGCCGCTCTATCCGCGAAGCTGCGGTCCAGCGCCTGAGCCGGCGCACCCCGTCGATGCAGATCCACGCCCCCGCCAAGCTCAACCTCTGCCTCTACCTCGGCCCCCGGCGCGAGGACGGGCTGCACGAGCTCTGCTCGCTCTTCGAGCCGCTGGCCCTGGGCGACCCGATCGAGGTTCGCGAGGCCGAGCGCGACGAGGTCGCCTGCCCGGGGGTCGAGGGCGAGAACCTGGCGGCGCGGGCGCTGGCGGCGCTGCGCGAGCGCGGCTGGGGTCGGACGCCGCTGCGGGTCGAGATCGAGAAGCGGATCCCTGTCGCGGCCGGCCTCGGTGGCGGCAGCGCCGACGCGGCGGCGGTATTGCGGCTGGCGGCCGGGGAGGTCGGGGGCCTGGAGGAGATCGCGGCCGGGCTGGGCGCCGACGTGCCCTCGCAGCTGACCCCTTCACTGGCCCTCGTGCGCGGCGCGGGAGAGAGGGTGGAGCGCTTTCCCGACCCTGCATCTCATGCCGTCGTCCTGCTCCCCGACGGTGGCGGCCTCGGCACCGCCGAGGTGTTCGCCGAGGCCGATCGGCTAGGCCTCGGCCGTGACCCGGACGAGCTCGACCGTCTGGCGGACCGCCTGCGCGCGGCGGCCGGCGCCGCCGCCTCGCCGCTCTCCTACCGCGAGCTGCTCGTCAACGACCTCGAGCCCGCCGCACGCTCCCTGCGCCCGGGCATCGGCGACACCCTCGACGCCCTGCGAGATGCCGGCGCGCCCCACGCGCTGCTCACCGGCTCGGGCCCGACGGCGTTCGGCCTCTTCGAGAGCCTCGCCGCGGCCCGCGCCGCCGCGGAGAAGCTGGATCGCCCCGACGCGATCGTCTGCGAGGGGGCCCCGAGCGCGGAGCGAACGAGCGAGATAGCCGGTGATGATGAGCGCGAGTGAGCGAAGCGCGAGAGTGGTGTTTTCACCGTGAAGATGCCAGGGGAAGGGCGGAGCAGGCGCAGGCGGCTCTTGACCCCGCTGATCGTCACCGCGGTCGCCGTGGGCTATTTCTTCGTCGGCAGGGAGCTCGGGGATATCGACCTTCAGGAGCTGCTGGAAGACATCTCCGAGGCGCTCGGCGCCTGGACCTACCTCCTGGTCGGCGTCTTCGCCTTTGCCGAGACCGGTGCCTTCGTCGGCCTGGTGGTTCCCGGCGAGACGACGATGCTCCTCGGCGGCGCCGTTGCCGGCCAGGGCGCGATCGACATCTACCTGCTGATCGCGATCGCCTGGTTCGCCGCCTGGGTGGGAGACACGACCAGCTTCTTCATCGGGCGCCGCCTGGGCCGGGAGTTCGTGCTTCGGCACGGGCCGCGCGTCGGGATCAGCCAGGAGCGCTTCGAGCGGGTCGAGGACTACTTCTCCCGCCACGGAGGCAAGACGATCTTCATCGGCCGCTGGATCAGCCTCGTGCGGGCCCTGGCACCTTTCATCGCCGGCAGCTCTGGGATGCACTACCGCGCCTTTGTCCCCTACAGCATCCTCGGCACCGGGCTCTGGGCCAGCCTCCACATCCTGGTCGGGTACTTCTTCTCGCGCAGCATCGAGAGCGCCGCGCACTACGCTGGCCGGGGCGCTTTCCTGCTGGCGAGCACGATCGTCGTCGTGGTCGGCATCGTGTTCGTCGTCCGTCGCCTCCGGGTCGAGCAGAACAGGCGGGACATCGTCGCCTGGATGGAGCGCCACGCGGCGAGCGGCTGGGCCGTCGACCTCTCGCGCCGCTTCCGCCCGCAGCTCCAGTTCCTCTGGGAGCGGGTGACGCCGGGCGGCACCTTCGGGCTCGAGTTCACCTCGCTGATGGCGATTCTCGCGGTCTCCGGCTTCGTCCTCGTCGCCTACACCGTGATCGTCGGCGCCGATCCCGGGCCCACTCCCGGCGACACCACCGCGATCGACGTGGTCGAAAGCCTCGACGCCGGCTGGCTGGTGGACCTCGCCAAGGCCTTCACCCGCCTCGGCTCCTTCGCCGTCGTCGGCTCCCTGGCCTTCGTCTGCGCCGCCCTCCTCGCCGCACGCCGCCGCTGGGCCGAGTTCGGCGTCCTGGTCGTGGGCATGACGCTGGTCTACGCCGGCGTGCACGAGCTCAAGGACCTGGTCGACCGGCCGCGGCCCGAGGGCGGCCTGGTCGGCGTCTCGGGCTCCTCCTTCCCCAGCGCCCACGCCGCCTACTCGACCTTCTACGTCTGGCTGGCGGTGACGATCGTGATGCGGTTGAGGCCGGGTATGGCGCGCGGCGCGGCGGTCGTCTCCGGGGGGATCGCGCTGACGGCCCTGGTCGGCCTGTCCCGCGTCTACCTCGGCGTTCATTACCTCAGCGACGTCAACGCCGGCTGGGCTCTGGGGGTCGCCGCGTTCTCGCTCTGCGCGGCCGTGGCGCTCACCATCACCACGGTGCGCCAGAATGGGCGGCGTGCTGCCGCTGGCGCTGCAGAAGATCGAACATGAGTACGTGCTGTTCGGCGTGGCGGGGCTCGTCGCGCTCGCGGCTTTCGTCGGCCTGATCCTGGTGCCCGCGATCGGCTCCTACGGCCGGCTGTGGGAGAAGGCCGCCGCCGGGGTGCTCTCGCTCTTCGTGCTCGCGGCTCTGGTCCTGATCGGCGTCGTCCTCGGCCTGGCCGTCGTCTACTACTACAACGACATCTCCAACCTGGTCAATTGAGCAGAGTTCGGCGCTCCCGACGGCGTCTCGACGCCGGGCGACCGGCGCCAGCGCGCATCGTGCGCGAAGCCAGGTAGCGCCGCTACCTGGCATCTCGCCCGTCGCACCCTGGCTTGGCCTCCGACGCCGAGCCACTCGCCGGGACCACCTCACCCTGCTCAATTGCCCATCTGGGCTTGATAATGGGCTGCATGACAGCGGTGTCCAAAGGAGTCGGGACTCTCGACGCGCTCTCGGACGCGGTCGAGTCCGGCGCCGGCCTGCCTGCCGTGGCGCGTGCGGCGGCGCGGGTCCTCGATGCCAGCGTCGCCCTGATCGACCGCTCCAGCGCGGTCCTGGCGGTTGCCGGGGCCTCGCCCGACCAGGAGCGGAAGCTGCTCGCCGGGGGCGAGGGCGTGACGAGAGTGGAGCTGCGGGTCGCCGACAGCGCCGTGGGCGAGCTGCGCTACCGCGCCGCCGCCCCTCCCGAGCCGGCGATCGCGCGCATGGTGACGACCCTGCTGGCGCTGGAGCTGGAGCGTTCACGCTCGCCCGAGTGGGAGAGCGAGGAGGTGGCCGGCGCCTTCGTCGCCGCCGTGCTCGCCCGCGAGGTGACCGACCGCGGCGACATCGTCGCCCGCGCCGCCGAGCTCGGGGCCGACCTCGAGCAGGGCGCCGGGGTGCTGATCCTGCACGCGGCGCCGCGTGCCGCCCAGACCGGCGAGTGGCGTGCCCGGGTGCTGACGCTGACCCAGCGGGCCCTGCGCTCGCTGGCGCCGGGGTCGCTGGCGAGCCCGGACGGCGAGGAGGCGGCCGAGATCGCGGTGATCGTCCCCGCCGAGGACGAGGCCCGGGTCGAGCGCGCCGCCGCCGGGCTCGGCCGCGAGCTGGGGGACGGCCTCTCGGGGTTCCACCTGACCATCGGCCACAGCCGCCGTGCGGCCGACCCGGTCGACCTCTACCGCGCAGGCAACGAGGCGCGGCTGGCGGTCAACGTCGGCGAGGCCGAAGGCCGGGCGGTGCTGGCCTTCGAGGAGACCGGCTCCTACCGCCTGCTGCTGCCCGCGATGAGCGAGGACCCACGCGAGCTCGAGCGCTTCTACGCCGAGACGATCGCGCCGCTCTCCGCCTACGACGAGCAGTACGAGACCGAGCTGGTGGCGACGGTGGAGGCCTACCTCGACAACGACGGCAACGTTGCCGCCACAGCCAAACAGCTCTTCACCCACCGCCACACGATCCGCTACCGCCTCGAGCGCGTGAAAGAGCTCTGCGGCCACGACGTCTCCGCCACCGAGGGCCGCGAGAAGCTCGGTCTCGGCCTCAAAACCATGCGCGTCCTCGGCATCGCCTCCCCCCGCGGCCCCGCGCAGGAGCCGGGCGCGGAAGCGGGCAAGGTGCCGCGTGGCGGTGAGGAATAGCGAACTCGAACAATTCCGGGGGGAGGATTTGAACCCGCCTCTTCTTGGACCAAAGCCAAGCGTGCTTCCGATTACACCACCCCGGATCGCAAGCCGACCTTACCGCCTGCACTCAGCGTAATGTTCTGTCTGAGGATCGAACTAATGTTCGGCTATGCCCAGATACGACGAGGCGGAAGCACGGGCGGCAGTCGAAGTCTCTCGCTCCTACAGTGAGGTCTTGCGCCGCCTAGGCATGCGACCCGCGGGCGGAAACCACAGGCTGTTGCGCAAGTACGTCGACGAGACCTGGCAGATTCCGACCGACCATTTCGATGCGGGTGGGTCCTCGATCCGCAATCTGCATAAGGCTCCCATTCCGCTCGAGGAGGTCTTGGTTGCCGGCTCGACCTACTCCCGTGGCAAGTTGAAGGAGCGGTTGTTCGAGGAGGGCCTGAAGGAGCGCCGCTGCGAGCAGTGCGGCCAGGATGAAACGTGGCGTGGTCGTTCGATGTCGTTGATACTCGATCACATCAACGGGGTTCCGGACGACAACCGGATCGAGAACCTTCAGATCGTCTGCCCCAACTGTGCGGCCACGTTGGATACGCATTGCGGGCGGAAGAATCGCCGTGGGCCAGTGATGCGTGCGTGCAAGCATTGCGGCAAGCAGTTCACCGCGAAATACCGGACGCACAGGTACTGCTCCCGCGCCTGTGGCCTTAGGTGGGACAGAGCGATTCTCAGGGGCAAGCCTCATCTCGCTCAGAGAAAGGTGAAGCGACCGCCGTATCGGCAGTTGCTGGATGAGATCGAGGCAATGGGCTTTGTCGGCGTTGGCTGCAAGTACGGTGTCTCCGACAATGCGGTGCGCAAGTGGGTGCGGTTCTACGAGAGGCAGCTCGAGCGGGAAGCCGCCGAGAGAGAGGTGGCGGCCGGGCAGGGCTGTCGCGTCCGCCAGGGCTCCTAGGGTTCCGGCCATGGAGATGAACGCAGTGCGGATGGACCCGGAGGTTCGCGAGGGGCTGCAGCGCAGCTGGAAGGTGCTGATGACCGTCGGCGTGCTGGCGATCCTCGTCGGCTGCGTGGCGATCGTGGTGCCGGCCGTGGCTGGGGTGGCGACGGCGATCTTCATCGGCTGGATCCTGGTCGCCGCCGGGGTCCTGCTCGTAGCCGGCGCCTTCACCGCGCACTCGATCGGAACAGTGGCGCTGCGCCTGCTCTGGGCGCTGCTGACGGTGGTCGTCGGCCTCTGGCTGATCGTCGAACCGGACAACGGCACGCTCACCCTGACCATCGTGCTCGGCATCTACCTCCTCTTCATGGGCCTGACCCGCACCGCGGTCGCCTTCGCCGCCCGCGGCCAAGCGGGCGCGGGCATCGTCGGCCTCAGCGGCATCGCCGGCTTCCTGGTCGGCGTTCTCGTCTTGGCCGAGCTCCCCAGCAGCGCCGACTGGGCAATCGGCCTCTTGGTAGGCGTGGACCTCATCCTCGCCGGCTGGGCGCTGACGTCCGTCGCATTGGTCGGCCGGGATCTCGCTAAGAGCTAGCCGAGAGGCGTTTTGGCGCGGCGGGTCCTGTCGCCGTAGGGGACCCACCGCCCCTTCCGGTCGCTAAAGCGTCCTCAGGGGCGGTTCCCCCTACGACGCCACCCCCCGCGAGCTGCCGCATCGGCTGACGCTCTTGGAAGCTGCCCAAGCAAGCAGATGAGACGCTCGGCTGCGCGCATGGGCGGAGTCGGGCCAGGGGCCAGGGCGACCGATAGCTTGCGTCTTGAGCTTTCAGGTCGTCGGGATTGTGCGGAGAGGGCGGGGTGCCCCTGGAGCGCGCGGCGTCCTCTTTTCGCCGCGATATCCCATCCGAGCGACCGTCGCCCATGACGGCGAAAACCCAGCAAGCGGAAGGGGCACCCCGCCCTCTCCCATCCCCTCTACGATCCACGGGTGGAGTCTCCCCTGGTGCTCGTAATGGCTGCGGGCGAGGGAACGCGCATGCGTTCCAGCCTGCCGAAGATGCTGCACCCGGTTTGCGGGCGGCCGATGGTCGCCTGGCCGATTGAAGCCGCGCGCGAGGCCACTGGCGCCGAGTGGATCGTCGCGATCGACTCGCCGAAGGAAAACAGCGTCCCGGGCCTGCCCGACAAGGTCCGCATCGTCACCCAGCCCCAGCCCGACGGCACTGGTGGGGCCGTGCGGGCGGCGCTGCCGCTGATCGCCGAGGCGGAGACCGTGCTGGTGCTCTCCGGCGACGTGCCGCTGATCTCCCCGGAGACGATCTCCGGCCTGCTGGAGGCGCACGCGGCCTCCGGAGCCGCGGCGACGATGCTGACGATCGAGCTCGACGACCCCGGCTCCTACGGTCGCGTCGTCCGCTCCGCCTCCGGCGAGGTGGAGCGGGTGGTAGAGGCGAAGGCCAGCGGCGACGCCACGCCTGAGCAGCTCGCGATCCGCGAGATCAACGCCGGCACCTACGTTTTCGCCGCCGGCCCCCTCGCCGATGCCCTCGCCGGCCTCTCCAACGACAACGCCCAGGGCGAGTACTACCTGCCCGACGTCCTGCCCGCCCTGCGCGAGGCGGGGCACTCGGTCGCCGCTCACCTGACCGAGGACCTGGCGGTGACCATGGGGGTCAACGACCGCGCCGACCTCGCCGCGGTCGAGGCCGAGGCACGCCGCCGCATCCTTCAGGCCCACATGCTGGCCGGGGTCACGGTGGTCGATCCCGCCTCGACCTGGATCGACGTCGAGGTTGAGATCGCGCCCGATGCTCGCATCGACCCCGGCACCAGCCTGCGCGGCCGGACGATCGTCGGCTCGGGCTCCACCGTGGGGCCTCTCAGCACGCTGACGGACACGACGCTCGGCTCCAACGTCTCTGTGCTCCACTCCTACCTCGTCGAGTGCAAAGCCGGCGACGGTGCCCAGATCGGGCCCTTCGCCTACCTGCGCCCCGATGCCGAGCTGGCCTCCGGCGCCAAGGCCGGCAGCTTCGTCGAGGTCAAGAACTCGCGGATCGGGGAGGGCGCCAAGGTTCCCCACCTCGCCTACGTGGGCGACGCCGAGATCGGCGCCGGCAGCAACCTCGGCGCCGGCACGATCACCGCAAACTACGACGGTTTCCGCAAGAACCGGACTACGATCGGCGAGAACGCCCGCATCGGCGTTGACACGATGCTGATCGCGCCTGTAGAAGTCGGCGACGGCGCTTACACTGGCGCCGGAGCGGTGATCAAGAGCGATGTGCCCGAGGGCGCACTCGCCGTCAGCGAGAACGAGCAGCGAAACATCGAGGGCTACGCGGCCCGCAAGGCCGCGAAGATGCAGGAGGAGCAAACCCCGTGAGCACAATCGAGGAGCGACCCGAGACGGTGCCGGCCAGTGCCATCACCCACGACTACTCGAAGCGGCTGATGGTTTTCGGCGGTCGCAGCTCGATGGAGCTCGCCGCGAAGGTCGCCGGCAAGCTCAACCTCGACCTCGGCCAGGTGACGCTGAAGACCTTCGCCAACGGCGAGGTCTACTGCCGCTACGAGGAGTCGATCCGCGGCGCCGACGTCTTCCTGGTCCAGTCGACCAGCGCCAACGAGCAGTCGGAAATGACGCCGAACGACTCGCTGATCGAGCTGCTGACGATGATCGACGCCGCCCAGGGCGCCTCCGCCCACCGCATCATCGCCGTGATGCCCTGGTACGGCTACGCCCGCCAGGACAAGAAGTCGGCCCCGCGCGAGCCGATCTCCGCCCGCATCGTCGCCAAGTGCCTCGAGGGCGTCGGCGTCGACCGCGTGCTGACCATGGACCTTCACGCTGGCCAGGTGCAGGGCTTCTTCCACGTCCCGGTCGACCACATGACGGCGATGCCGATGCTGACCCAGTGGTTCGCCGACCAGTACCCCGCCGAGGATCTGGTGATCGTCTCCCCCGACGCAGGCCGGGTGAAGACGGCTCGCAACTTCGCCCGCCGCATCGGCACCCACTGGGCGGTGATGGAGAAGGAGCGCCCGGCTCAGCAGGTGGCCGAGATCGGCTACGTGGTGGGCGACGTCAAGGGCAAGACCGCGGTCCTGGTCGACGACATGATCGACACCGCCGGGACGCTCTGCGCCGCGGCCCAGACCGTGCTCGACGAGGGCGCTGCGCGGGTGATCTCCTGCGCCACCCATGGCGTCTTCTCCGGTCCCGCCTACGAGCGGCTCGCCTACGAGAGCTCGGGGATCGAGAAGATCGTCGTCAGCGACACGATCCCGTTGCGGCCCGGGGCGCCCGACAACATCACCGTGCTCTCCACCGCCGGCACCTTCGCCGACTCGATCCGCCGCATCTTCACCGACGACTCGGTCTCCGAGATCTTCGCCGGCGAGAACCAGCTGTTCTGATGCCCGACGGCCTGCGGCTGGTCGGCCACAAGGGCGCCGACCTGATCGCCCCCGGCAACACGGTCGAGAGCTTCCACGCCGCGGTCGAGGCGGGTGTCGACACGATCGAGCTCGACGTGCTCTGGCTGCGCGACGCCCACCTGCCGCTGGAGCAGAGAGCGCCGCTGGTCGTCGCCCACGACTGGCACGACGCCGAACGGCGCACGCCGCTGACCCTGACCAAGGCGCTCGACGCCTTCTTGGAGCCCCCGCTGGACCGGGTCGAGATCGACATCGACATCAAGCTCCCCGGCCGCGAGGAGGAGATCGTCGAGGCCCTGCAGGAGCGCGGCCTGGTCGAGCGGGCGATGATCTCGACCATGGAGCTGTACTCGCTGGGCCGGATCCTCGAGCTGAACCCGGCGCTGCGCCGCGGCTGGACCTACCCCAAGGTGACAAAGGACTGGACCTCGAAGCGCTGGGCCAAGGGACCGATGCTGGCGGCCCTGGTGGCGATGCGCCACCGCCTCCCCGGCCTCGCCGCCGAGAAGCTGCCCAAGCTGGGCGTCGAGGCGATGTGGGTCTACCACCCGCTGATCAGCCGCCGTCTCGTCCGCATCACCGAGATCGCCGGGGTGGAGCTGATCGCCTGGACCGTCGACGACCTCCCCCGCATGAGGAAGCTGGCCGCCGCCGGCGTCAACGGCCTCGTCTCCAACGACCCCCGCCTGTTCGCAGAGTTGAGCGAGGCCTCGCCAAATTCCCCGTAGCTAACAGCGTCACATCCTCTGTTCCGGTGCGCCTTTTACGGTCGATAACCACATAAGGCGCACCGGAAGGGAGTTTCTCCCCCCGGCGGGGAAGAAATCCGTGGGGCTTGGGGTTAGATCGTGCCGGGGGTGGCGGTTGGCGGGGCGTTGCGGCCGCCGCGCGGTTTCACTGCGGACTCGAACTCCTCGGCGGTGAAGCCGCCGACCGCCTCGCCGTCGAGGGCGTAGCGGTAGAGGGCGACGCCGAAGATGTTGCTCAAGGCGCTGGAGATGAGCATCGAGATCGCCAGGCCGATCACGCCCAGCACCAGCAGCAGCGCGCCGGCGAAGCTGGCCGAGGCCCAGATCAGGAAGCCGGCGAAGATCAGCAGGGCCGAGGGTAGGACGCCGAGGAGGAAGACGGCGCCGCCGATCGCGATGTTGCCGGTCACCTGCTGGCCCCAGCGCGATTTGAAGAGGCTCGCCGAGCGCTTCAGGGTGGCGAAGGGCCCGGCGCCCTCGAGCGCGATCACCGGCACGGCGAGGAAGGTGATCAGGGACCAGCCGACGGCGAGCACGCGACCGACGATCTGGCCCACGGCGCCCTGGTTCTCCAGGGCGCTGAGCGCGAGGCCGATCGTGGTTGAGACAGCCGCCCAGCCCGCGATCTGGGGGAGGCGACCGCGCGCCACGGCAAGCCCGTCGCCGACGGTCGCCTGCTGGCCGCGGAAGATCATGTCGGCGGCGGCGGCGAGGCCGACGCTGAAGTAGGTGCCGATCACGGCAAGCAGGTAGAACCCGATCACCGCCATGGCGCCGCCGAAGACCGCTTGGTCGTCCTCGATCAGGTAGATGCCCGGGCCGACGACGACGAGCGCGCAGACGATGGTCGCCACGCCGCCGTAGAGCGGAAAGCGGAGCAGGGTCGGGTTCTCCCGCAGGAGCGCCCAGCTTTTCTTCGTCAACTCCCAACCGCGTTTGATCCGGCTCATCGTTGCTCTCCTTCCAGGGACCGCTCGACAATCGGCGTCTGCATGACGCCTCTTCCCTCGAAGTACTCCCACTCCTCCTCGCCCAGCTCGGTCGCCGGCGGATCGGCGTATATCCACTCGCGCATGATCCGGTGCCAGTTGCGTTTCGCGCGCAGCTGTCCGAGCACGGCGACGACCCCGATTTCCATCCGCCGCCCCATCAGCTCCTCGGCGGGAAGCGACTCTCGCCGCATCAGGTCGTAGTACTCGGAGCGGGGGTCGTTGGTCGACTCGATGATCTTCATCACCCGCCGCCCGGTGATCTCGATCTCGCGATCCTCGACGAACCAGCCGCTGACCGCCATCGTGTGCTCCATCAGCCGTTCGGCGTCGAGCTTCGAGGGGTTCTTGACGAAGCCGAGCTCGTGGAATGCCTGCCGCAGCCGCTCGGGGTCGTTGTGGAAGGCGGCATCGAGGGCGCGCTGCTCGAGCACGATCTGCTCGTGGTCGAGCTTCTTGGTCATGCCGAAGTCGAGGAAGGCGACGCGGCCGTCCGCCATCAGGATGTAGTTGCCCGGGTGGGGGTCGGCGTTGAAGTGCTGCAGGTGGTAGATCGAGCCGAAGCTGCCGCGGAAGACGATCTCGCCGAAGCGGCTGCGCTCCTCGTCCGGCAGCTCCTTGACCTGCTCGAACCCGACCCCCTCGACCAGCTCGGTGACCAGCACGCGGCGCCGGGAGAGACGGGTGATCACTTCCGGCACGTAGATGAAGGGGTGCTCGCGGTAGGCGCGGGCGAAGCTGCGCTGGTTCTGCGCCTCGTACTCGTAGTCGAGCTCCTCCATCACCCGCTCGCGCAGCTCCTTGGCGATCTCCTTGGCGTCGAGCCCGGGGGCGAGGGCGCGGGCGAGGCGGACGATCGTGCCGGCGTTGCGCAGGTCGGCGTCGAGCGCCTCGGCGATCCCCGGGTACTGGATCTTCACCGCCACCGCACGCCCGTCCAGCAGTTCGGCCCGGTGCACCTGTCCGATCGAGGCGGCGGCGAATGCCTCCGGCTCGAACTCGGCGAACATCTCGGAGAGCGGCTCGCCCTCGTACTCCTCGTCCAGCACCTTCTCGACCTTCTCCCAGGGCATCGCCGGCGCGTCGGTCCGCAGCTTCGCCAGCTGCTCCTGGTAGATCTCGCGGTACTCGTCGGGGATGAACTCGGTGTCGATGAAGGAGGCGAACTGGCCGAGCTTCATCGCCGCGCCCTTCATCTGGCCCAGCGCGCCGACCATCTTCATCGCCGTCTCGAGGTGGCGCTGCTCCAGCCGTTCCTTGCTGTCCTCCTCCGAGCGGGCGACGTTGGTCGCCTTGGTGCCCGCGTAGCGGGCGCCCTGCATGCCGACGACCGAGCCCAGCTTGGCGGAGCGTCGCAGTCGTCCTTTGGGGATCTTGGAGTCTTCGGCCACGGGCAAAACGATGTCACAGGTTGCGCTCGCGCCCGTTTCTCTATCCTCTCCGGTCCGCATGGCCCGTGGACGCGAAAAGCTGAAGGCAGCACCCCGAACCGAGTTCGGCTCCAGGATCTCCCGCCGCCTGCGGCGCGAGGGCCTCGTGCCCGGCGTCGTCTACAGCGGTGGCTCGGACGCCCGTGCCTTCCAGGTGGCCGAACGCGACGTCCGCAGCGTGCTGGGCGAAGGCGCCGCCCTCTTCGACCTCGAGATCGAGGGCGGCAAAGCCGTTCCGGTCGTGGTCAAGGAGCAGCAGCACCACCCGGTGCGCGGCAACCTCCAGCACATCGACCTGCAGGAGGTGCGGCTCGACGAGGCGATCCAGGCTGAGGTTGCGGTCGAGCTCGAGGGCGCCGAGGTCGCCCCCGGCGTCAAAGGCGGCGGCGTGCTAGAGCACGTCACCCGCGAAGTCACGGTCGAAGCGCTGCCCGCCGAGATTCCCGACCAGCTCGTCGCCGACGTCTCGGCGATGGAGGTCAACGACACCCTTCAGCTCTCGGCGCTGGTCGTGCCCGAGGGCGTCACCCTCGTCGCCGACGACCCCGACGAGGTGACGATCGCCACCCTCTCGCCCCCCCGCGTCGAAGAAGTTGTCGAGCCCTCCGTCGAGGAGGAGGCCGAGCTCGTCGGCGAGGACGGCGAGGCTCCCGCCGAGGACGGCGGCGCGGCCGAGGGCGATTCGGGCGACTCCGGCGGGGACTAGCCACTGTCCCTCTTCCGCCGCCGGGCCGAACGCGGCGAGGTCGAGCAGCAGGGCGACCGCATCCTGATCGTCGGCCTCGGCAACCCCGGCCGCCAGTACGAGGCGACACGGCACAACGTCGGCTTCGAGGTCGGTGCCGAGCTCTCGCGGCGCTGGGACCTGTCTAGGGCGAGGAAGAAGTTCGGCGGGCTGATCGCTGAAGGCCGCGCCGGCCCCGGCGGCCCGCGGGTGGCGATCCTGCTGCCGCAGACGTTCATGAACGCCGCCGGCGACTCGGCCGGGCCGGCGCGCGGCGCGCTGAAGGCGCCGCTGGACCGGGTCGTGGCCCTCCACGACGAGATCGACCTTCCCTTCGGCGAGGTCCAGGTGCGCCAGGGTGGGGGACTGGCCGGTCACAATGGTCTCAAGAGCCTCAAACGGGGCTTCGGCGACGCGGAGTTCTGGCGCGTGCGTGTCGGGGTGGGGCGCCCCGACTCGACCGACCCCGAGGTGGTCTCCGCCTACGTCCTCGGGCGCTTCCGCGAGTCGCGCGAGGAGGTCGCGGCGCTGGTCGAGAGCGCTGCCACCGAGACCGAGCGGCTGGTCGGGAAGCTGGACGAAATAGATTCCACACCGTGAGCGCCCCGACCGAGGTGACGAGCTACGAGGTGACCGAGCAGGGCGTGGCGGTGCTGCGCCTGGTGCGGCCCGCTTCGCGCAACGCGATCGACACCCAGATGCTGGTCGAGATGCTCGAGCACCTCGCGGTAGCGCGGGCCGACGAGGCGGTGCGTGTGCTCGTGGTCAGCTCGGCCGATCACATGGGCCTCTCCGCCGGCGCCGACGTCAAGGAGGAGCTCGACGAGGAGGGCAAGGTCCGCCGCATGCAGCTCTTCGCCGACGTCTATGACGGCATCGTCGCCTTCCCCAAGCCGACCGTCGCCGCCTGCCACGGCGACGTCGTCGGGGGTGGGGCCGAGATCGCCGTCGCCTGCGACATGCGCGTCGGCGGTTCCAACCTGCGCATGCGCTTCCCCGGCGCCGCGCTCGGGGTGCCGGTCGGACCGGCGCGCCTGGTCACCCTCTGTGGCCTGGCCGCCGCCAAGTACCTGCTGCTCACCTCGCGAACGGTCGGCGCCGACGAAGCCCTGCGCCTCGGCCTGATCAACCGCGTCGCGCCGGCTGCGAGCACCGAGGAGGCAGCCCTCGCCCTCGCCGCCGAGGTCGCCGCCCACCCGCCCGAGGCGCTCGCCACGCTGAAGCGCATGCTGCACGAGTGGGACGACATCGAGGGCCGCTCGGCCAAAGAGGGCGTCGGCCAGGTCGAGTGGCAGCGGACCGGGCCAGGCCTGCCTCACCGGCCTTGACCGGCCCTACCGGTTAGGCCACAGCCGCAGCCTCGCCCACCCCGGCTGCGACCGCCATGATCGAGACCTGGGGGTTGACGCCGGGGCAGCTGGGGAGGACCGAGCCGTCGGCGACCCAGACGCCCTCGACGCCCCGCAGGCGGCCTTCGGGGTCGACCGGGTGGCGCGAGGGGTCCGAGCCGGCGGCAGCCGTGCCCGTCGGGTGGAAGGCCGCGAGCCGCAGGCGACGCACGTCGAGCCGCTCCACCGCCGCCTCGATCTCCGACTCGTCCCGCACCGTGGGCGCCCCGCCCCCGAGTTCGACGTCCTTGGCGCCGGCGGCGAGCATCACCCGCGCCATCGCGCCGACGGCGGTGGCCAGCCGCCGCTCGTCTGGCTTCGCCAAGCGGTAGGAGACGACCGGCGCGCGAGCGCCGAAGACCCGGCCCGAGGGCGCGTCGGCGATCATCGCGCCGAGCGTCGCCGTGCTGGCGGCGCGGTCGAGGCGCCCCAGCAGGTGCGTGCCATAGCCGGGAGCCGAGATGGCCCCCATCCCCGGCGGGCTCGCGGTGGCCTCGAGCAGGATCCCCTCGCGCTCGTGCAGCTCCTCGATGCCGACGCTCTGCATCACTCCCCGCCAGGAGACCACCTCCTCCTCGAAGCTTGCGGTGATACCTGTCGCGGGGTGGATCGAGAGATTGCGCCCCAGGCGGGGATGCTTGCCGAGGCCGCTGCGGCGCAGCAGCGGTGGGGTCGGGATCGCGCCGGCCGCGACGACGACCAGCGGGGCGGAGATCCGCACCTCGCTGCCGCCGGCGCTCCGTGCCGCCACGCCCACGGCCCGCCCGCCCTCGACCAGGACCTCGGTCACGTGCAACCCCGAGACGATCCGGGCGCCCGCCTCGCACGCCTGCGGCAGCGCGTTCAGGTGGACGCCGCCCTTGGCGTTGTTGGGGCAGCCGATCGCGCACTGGCAGGCGCCGCGACAGCCCGGCGCGTTGCGCCGCAGGGGGGAGCTCTTCCAGTCAAGCGCCGCGGCACCCTCCAGTGAGAGTTCGCCGTTGCGGCCGAGCACCTCCATCGGCGCCGGGGCGACCCCGATCGTCGCTTCGACGTCGGCCACCCTGGGTCCGAGCAGCTCGGGGTTGGCGAGCGCCAGGCCGTGCTTCTCGAACCAGTCCCTCGCCACCGGCGCGGGGGGGCGGTAGCAGGTGCCTGAGTTGATCACGGTCGTGCCGCCGACGGCGCGTCCCAGCGGCAGGGCGATCGGCGGGTTGCCGAACGCCATCGTCGTCCCGCCGTCGCGGTAGATCGAGGCGAAGCGGTCGAGCGGGTGGGAGTTGCGGATGCGGTCCACGGTCCAGCGCTCGCCTTCCTCGACGATCACGGTGTCGAACCCGGCCCGCGCCAGCTCGCGGGCGGCGAAGGCGCCGCCGGCGCCGGAGCCGATCACGATCGCGTCGCAGCGGCTCGTCGACGGCCACTCGGCGGCAGGGGTGAGGTTCATCGTGCCGTCGGGCCGCGAGGGCGCGTGGCGCGAGCCGACCGTGGCTATTTCCTCGGCGTAGGCGTCGGCACCGTGGGCGAGCAGGACGATCGACTTGACCGTGTCGAGCGCGGGAGTGCCACCGAGCCTGGCGAAATCGGCCAGCAGCGCTTCGCGCCGCTGAGGAGAAGCGGCGCCCAGCCGGCGACCGGTGCGCGCAACGGAGTAGGCCTCGAGCCCGACGAGCGCCGCGGCGAGCCCCGCCTGCGAGACGGCGGGCATCCGGTCGATCATCCGCCGGGCGACGCTCGCCACCCGCTCGGGTTCGGGCCCCCCGGCCTCGGGCGGCAGGATCGCTGCCGCCACGTCTCCCAGCGCGGACATGACGGCAGATACTAGGTTGTGAGGCCTTCAGGCCCAACTGGTCGCGTCGAGCGTGGTGCCCCCAGCGAATCGGTCCGGATGCATGAGCACGTGCTCAGCGACCTCATCGCAGCGTGCTACCCAGAGCTCGTCCTGGCTTGTGGCGGCTGTGACCCGGTCGAGCAGGGCATCCAGGTGCTCATCGCCGAGCCAGGCGAGCATGAAGGGGTGGAGGACGATCGCCATGTAGCCGCCTGCGGCAAGCCCGTCGATCTCCCCCGCAAGCGAGGCGACGAAGGCCTCCGGCTCGACCGGATCCGGCGACCCGGTCATCTGCTCGCGTGCGCCGGCCAGCGGCGGCAGCACGCAGCTGGCGTCGAGGTGGCGCCACTGGAACGGCAACAGGGCGATGCCGCCGTCCTCGCCGGCCCCCGCTCCGGCGGGGGAGCAGTAGCGCAGGCCGGCATCGCGCAGGACTGCCGTGCCGCCGGGGCCGAGCCGACCGCCGGGGGGACGCAGGCCGGAGATCTCGAGCCCGATCCGCTCGAAGGCGGCAACTCCCCGCGCCAAATTCTCGGCCTGTCCGGCGGCGGTCATCCCGTCCCATTGCTCGTGGCGCCAGGCGTGGAAGGCCACCTCGTGGCCGCGCGCGACGATCTCGCGCAGCAGGTCCGGGTAGAGCTCTGCGTTGAGCCCCTCGACGAAGAAGGTCGCCGCCAGCTCCCGCTCCGCGAGCCGGTCGAGCAGCGCGGGCACCACCTCGGTCGCCGTAACGTGGTCGCCCAGCGGCGCGTCCGCGGCCAGCGCCCCCATCTCCAGTTCCGCCGCCTCCCCGAGGTTGTCAAAGGTAAGCGACAGCACCCCCTTCCCTCCGCCGACGGGACTAAAACCGCTCATATGGGGCGGATTTCGGCCCGTCGGCGGTCATTCGCGTAGGGCGAGGCTCCAGCGCTCCGGTTCGCGCTCGGCCTGCTCGCGCGCCCAGCGGAAGTGGTGTTGGGCGGAGGCGAGCAGGATCGGGAAGTTGAGCAGGCCGGCGAGGGCGAAGCGCCGCGACCCGGGCCGGTTCGCGGCGGGCAGGCTGAGGGCGCTGCAGACGAGCCAGAACCAGAGCACCGCGTTGTAGGCCGGCAGCTGGTCCTCACCCAGGCCCTCGGCTTCGTCGAGCATCGGCACCCCGCCGTGCAGCGACCAGGGCCAGGCCTTGAAGTGGACCGCGACGCCCGCCACCCCGATCCCGGCGCTGAAGGCGGTCAGCCGCCGCGCCATCTCGCCCTCGCGCAGGGCGGCGGCGAGCATCAGCGGGAAGTAGCCGCCCCAGAGGGTGTAGGCCCCACGGCGGCCGATGAAGGGCTCGAAGACGAGCCCGACCCCGGCGCGGGTCTCGAAGGCGTTGTGGGCGAGCAGCCCCAGCGCCGAGCCGGCCGCGAGCAGCTTCCTCATCGCTTCGCCCCGATCCGGTTCGAGAGCGTGCCGATCCCGTCGATCTCCAGCTCGACCGTCTGCCCCGGCCCGATCCAGCGGTCGAGCTCGAGCCCGCAGCAGCCGGGCATCGTCCCGGTCGAGATCACGTCGCCCGGCTCCAGCCGCTCGCCGGCCGCGGCATAGGCGAGCATCTCGCCGACGTCGTGGGCCGGGCCGGCGGTGCCACCTTCGCACCAGACCTCGCCGTCGACGCGCACCCGGCCGCGGGCGGCGGTCCAGTCGGGCATCTCCTCGGCGCTGAGCACGTCGCACCCGACCGAGTTGGCGAAGGTCTTCGACTTCACCGCCGGGCCGAAGACGCCGTGGCGGACCTCGTCGGCCTGCACCTCGCGGGCGCTCCAGTCGTTGAGCACGAACCAGCCCCCGATCGCCTCGCGCGCCTCCGCCGGGCTCGGGTCGGCGAGCGGGCGGGCGAGCACGAAGGCCAGCTCCAGCTCGAAGTCGAGGTAGGACGTGTGCGAGGGCCAGGGCATCTCCTCGCCGTCGGCCAGCATCGCGGCGTGGTTGCCGACGTAGAAGGCCGGGACCTCGTAGAAGCGCTTGTTGGGCTTGAACGGTGGGAAGGTCCGGCGCGTGACCCGCTCGTATGCCGCCGCCGCGCGCTGCACCGGCGCCGGGAAGAAGCGCTTGACCAGCATCCGGGCCGAGCCCTCGTAGTGCGCGGGCCAGAGGCTGAAGGCGCGCAGCGAGTGGGCCTCGAAGGGGAGCCCGGCGGTCGCCGGGTCGGCGGCGGCGCTCTCATCGCCGGCCACCGACTCGATCTGGTCGGCGACCTCGGCCCGCGCCTCCGCGCCTCCGGCGAGCAGCGCGAGCATGTCGCTGGCCTGTGGCAGGGAGACCCAGCGCCCGCGCTCCGGGTCCTCGACGATGACTCCCTCCGGTGTGCTCCTCAGCTTCATCCGTGTCCCGCTCGGCACTGGAGTGTAGGCGCGCGCCCAAATGGTAGGACTGGTATGATTCTTCTACCAGTCCTACCAGAAAGAGCTATGAACTTCGTCAAACGATCGCTTGTCGACGAGTACACCCGGGTCAGCGGCAGGCACGACGACCCCGAGATCTACGGCGGTCCGGCGGGCGATCCCGGTCTGATCGGGCCAGGGAGCGTTTCCTGGGAGATCCACTCCGACATGTCGGCGGTCGGGCTCGCCGGGGTGGCGGCGATCACGCTGGAGATCCTCCACCCGTCGGTGATGGCGGGCGTCCACGACCTCTCCAACTATCGGACCAAGCCCTTCGAGCGGGCGCGCAACACCGCCGGGTACGTGTTCGCGACGACGTTCGGCAACACCGACGCCGCGGAGGCGCTGATCGCCCGGGTGCGCCGCATGCACGAGCGCGTCGAGGGTGTGCGTCCCGACGGCATTCCTTACCGGGCCATGGACCCGACCCTGATCGGCTGGGTGCACACCTGCATTCCCTGGGCGGTGATGCGGATCTTCGAGCGCTACAACCGGCCGCTCACCCCGGACGAACGGGACCGCTACCTGGCCGAGCAGGCGATCATCGGGCGCAAGGGCGGGGCCGGGGAGATCCCGGTCACGGCGGGTGATCTGGAGGAGTACGTCGAGGAGATGCGTCCCCGGTTGGCGGTCAACGAGCAGACCCGTCAGTTCTTCGAGTTCCTGCTCGAGTCACCGCTCGGCGCGAAGGGGCCGGCGCCGCTCGCACGGCAGATCAACCGCTTCGACGTACACGCCGGGATGAGCGTGATGCCCGAGTGGGCGAGGCAGCTGACCGGCTTCGACCACTCGCCCCGGTTTCAACAGCTGGCGGTCGAGCCCTATCTGCGCACGGTTTCCCGGTCGCTGCGCTGGGCCTTCGGCGTCCCACCCTGCCGGGCGATGGCGGAGGCCCGCGTCGCCGCGGTTGCCCAGGCGCCGCGGCCGGCCGCCGTCGCCAGCCTCGCCTGAGATGGTTGATCCCACGACCCCGCACACCTGGATGACGCACGTGGCACTGCGCATCTCTGCGTCCTCGGGTTTGCCTTTGGCGCCGCCAAAGGCTGCACCCTGCGTCCTTGATCTGCTTGGCCACGCGCGCCCCCGGTCGCACGCGGCCGTGGGATCAACCATCTGAGTCGCGTGGAGGCCCAGCTCGCAACCCTCCTCGACCGCGCGATCGCCGCGCGTGGCGTACCCGCGGGTGAGGAGGACCCGACCCGCACCCGCATCCTCGACGCGGCGCTGGAGGAGGCCGCCCAGGTCGGCCTCGAGCGCCTCACCGTCGAGCAGGTCGTGCGGCGGGCGGGGCTCGGGCGGATGACGGTCTACCGCCGCTTCGCCCGCCGCGACGATCTGGTCGAGGCACTGGTGGTGCGCGAGGGTAGGCGCTTCCTCGCCGCTGTCGCCGCCGGCCTGGATGGCGAGATCGAGCCCGCCGACCGTCTCGCCGGCGGGTTCGTCGCGGCGATGCGCTTCGCCCGTGACCACCCGATGCTCGAGCACCTCGCCCACTCCGACCCCGGCTCGGTGACCGCGACCGTCGCCGCCAACGACTCGCTCCTCCTCGAGATGGGCTCGGAGTTCATCGCCAGCACGATCCTCGGCGAGCACCCGGCCGCGCCGACCCGCGCCGCGCGACGGGTCGCCGACCTTCTAGCCCGCCTCTTCCTCACCTACATTGCCCTGCCTCCGCGTGACCCGGACCCGCACGACGACGAGGCCCTGCGCGCCTTCGCCCGCGACGTTCTCGCGCCCTTCGCCGAGTCGGCCCTGCAGATCTGATCAGGGGTCCTGGAGATCGTCATGCTGCGTCCTCGGTCGCTCACGTGCAGAGCACGCTTCGCTCACCGCGTCCTTGCCTGACAATCTCCAGGACCCCTGATGTCTCTCCGTCCTCTAGTCGAGATAGCCGTCGAGAACGAGCGCGTCCACGCGCTCACCGGCCGCGTGCGCGAGGCCGTCGCGGGCGGCGAGAAGATCGAGGTGCCGGTCTCGGCGATGCTGCGGCCGCTGCTCCTCGCGGCGCTGCTCGAGGACGATCGCGGCCTCGCCGGCCGCCCGGCGCTGCTGGTCGCCGCCGACGACCGCTCCGCCCGCGACCTCGCCGCCGACCTGCACGCATATCTGGCCCCTCGACGGGTTCGTCTCTACCCGTCGCGCGGCACCGGCTTCGCCTCGCACGTGACGCCTCCGCCGCACCTGGTCGGGCTGCGGATCGACGCGCTCGACGCCCTCGGGAAGGAGGAGGACGCGGTCGTCGTCGCCAGCGCCACCGCCCTTGCCGAGGCCGTCCCCGACGCCGCCCTGCGGCCGGCCGGGTTCGCGATCGCCCAGGGTGAGGAGATCGACCTCGGCGGTGTCGCCCGCGATCTCGCCGCGGCGGGCTACCAACGCGTCGAGCAGGTGGAGGAGCGCGGTCAGTTCGCCGTGCGCGGCGGCATCCTCGACGTCTTCGGCGCCACCGTCGAGCGCGCCGTGCGGATCGAGCTCTTCGGCGACGAGGTCGAGTCGATGCGCTGGTTCTCGACCTTCACCCAGCGCTCCCTGGGCGACGCCGAGCGGGTCGAGCTGGCGCCCGCGGCCGAACTCGACTCCGAGCATCGCGAGCTGGCGGAGCTGGCCGCGATGGAGGCCGAGGAGGAGGGCCGTGAGGCGCCGAGCCTGGCCGAGGTCCTGCCGCTGGACCGTTTCGGCCCGTCGCTGGCCCTGGTGCCCGATTCGGCCGCGGTGATACTCGCTGCCGCGGAGGAGATCGAGCCCGCCCTGCGCGACCACTGGGAGGACGCGACCACGGCGATGCACGCCGAGGACGCCAGCCGCCTCTACGTCGACGTCTCCACGCCGCTCACCGAGCGCGCCGCACTCTCCTTCACCGCCGCCGGCAGCGACGACGAGGACGCCTTCCGCGCCGCCCGGGCCGAGTCGCCGGCCCGCAGCGTCAAGGAGGCCGAGGCCGAGCTGGAGAAGCAGGTGCGCTCCGGCTACCGCACCGTGGTCGCCTTCGACGATCGCGGCGAGGCGGAGCGGGCGCGCTACGGGCTCGACCGGCTCGACGCCACCCTGCTCGAGGGCGGCCGCCTCTCGCCCAATCCCGGGCTGACCTTCGCCGAGGCCCGCATGCGCGAGGGCTTCGTCAGCCCTGAGCTGCGGCTCGCCGTCTATCCCTTCCGCCGTCTCGTCCACCGGCGCCGCCGCGCCGAAGCCCGCGCGCCCGGCGCCGGGCGCACCCGCCTCGCCTTCAGCGACCTGCGGGTCGGCGACCACGTCGTCCACGAGGACCACGGCGTCGCCCGCTTCGCCGGCTTCGAGACGCGCGAGGTCGGCGGCGTCACCCGCGACTACCTCTACCTCGAATACAAGGGTGAGGACCGGGTCTACGTCCCCACCGACCAGCTGGCGAAGCTGAGCCGCTACGTCGGTGCCGGCGGCGAACCGTCACTCTCCGCCCTCGGCGGCAAGCGCTGGCAGAACATGAAGGCGCGCGCCCGCAGGGCGGCCGGCGCCCTCGCCGGCGAGCTGCTCAACCTCTACGCCGAGCGCCGCACCCGCAAGGGCCACGCCTTCGGCGCCGACGGCGAGTGGCAGATGACGATGGAGGCGGCCTTCCCCTACCGCGAGACCGCCGACCAGGTGGAAGCGATCGAGTCGGTCAAGGGAGACATGGAGGCCGAGCAGCCGATGGACCGCCTGGTCTGCGGCGACGTCGGCTTCGGCAAGACCGAGGTGGCGCTGCGGGCAGCGGTCAAGGCCGCCGCCGACGGCAAGCAGGTGATGATGCTGGTGCCGACGACGATCCTCGCCCAGCAGCACTTCGGCACCTTCCGCGAGCGCCTCGCCGACCTTCCCTTCGTCGTCGAGGGGATCTCGCGCCTGCGCAAGCCGGCCGAGGTCAAGGCGGTGCTCGCCAATTTCGAGGCGGGTGGGGTCGACGTCCTGATCGGCACCCACCGGCTGCTCTCTCGCGACGTGCGCGCCAAGGACCTCGGCCTGGTCATCGTCGACGAGGAGCAGCGCTTCGGGGTCAAGCAGAAGGAACTGCTGCGCCAGCTGAAGCTGAAGGTCGACGTGCTGGCGCTCTCGGCGACGCCGATCCCGCGCACGCTGCAGATGAGCCTCGCCGGCCTGCGCGACATCTCGACGATCGAGACGCCGCCCGAGGGCCGCCGCCCGGTCCGCACCTACGTCGGCCCCTACGACGAGGACCTCGTGCGGCACTCGATCGAGCGCGAGCTGGAGCGCGGCGGACAGGCCTTCTTCCTGCACAACCGGATCGACTCGCTGCCCGAGGTCGTGGAGCGGCTGCGCGGCCTGGTGCCGAAAGCGCGCTTCACCGAAGCCCACGGGCAGATGGACGAGACGCGGCTGGAGGAGACGATGCTCGGCTTCCTGCGCGGTGACGCCGACTGCCTGGTGACGACGACGATCATCGAGTCCGGCCTCGACATCCCCAGCGCCAACACGCTGATCGTCGAGCGCGCCGACCAGCTCGGGCTGGCCCAGGCCTACCAGATCCGCGGCAGGGTCGGCCGCTCTCGCGAGCGCGCCTTCGCCTACCTGCTCTACCCCTCAGCAGAGGCGCTGAGCGAGGAGGCGGCGGCGAGGCTCTCGACCCTCGCCGACCACACCGAGCTCGGCTCGGGCTTCAAGATCGCGATGCGCGACCTCGACATCCGCGGCGCCGGCGACCTGCTCGGCGAGGAGCAGTCCGGCCACGTCGCCGCGGTCGGCTTCGAGCTCTACTGCCAGATGATCGACGAGGCGGTCGGGGTCGCGCGCGAGGCGGCCGGGGAGGAGGAGGCGCCGGAACCGGTGCGCCTCGACGTTGCGGTCGACGCCTACCTGTCCGCTGCCTTCATCCCTTTCGAGGCCGCCAAGATCGACGTCCACCGCCGCATCGCCGCGGCCCGCGAGCCCGGCGAGCTGCGGGCGATCCGCGACGAGCTCGACGACCGCTTCGGGCCGCCGCCGCCCGAGGCCGAGAACCTGCTGGCGCTGCAGCGCGCCAGGATCGAACTGGGCCTGGCGGGCGCGCGCAGCGTCGAGTTCCGCGGCGGCCGCCTCAGCGTGACCGGGGTCGAGCTCGACTCCGACGGCGCCGCGGTCCTCGCCGAGAAGGTCGAGGGGGCGCTGTACGAGTGGCGCGAGAAGACCGCCGCGGTCCGGGTTCCCGACGAGCCGGAGGCGAGGCTTGCCGCGGTCCTCGCGATGGCCGCTGCGATCCGCGACGCCAGGCACGCCCAGGAGCCGGAATCCGAGACGAGCGTCGCGACCTGAGGCGCCGGCGCCGCCGGCCCTTGCCGGCGGCATTTGATCTATGCTGCCCGCTCGGTGGCGTCGAATAAGCGGCAGAGCAAAGCGGCGGGGCTGAAACGCCTCGTTCTGGTCGGTTTCGCGGCCCTGTTGGTCCTTCTCTTCGCCGGCATCGCGATCGCCGACGGGATCGGCGATCCCAGCGTCCCCTCCGGGGCCGTTGCGGTGGTCGAGGACGTTCCCGACGAGATCGGCACGATCACCGACGAGGAACTCCGCCACGGCATCGTCCAGGCCGCGGCGGAATCCCAGATCTCACCCATCCCCAAGCCCGGCGACGAACAGTACGCCGGCCTCAGGGAAACCGCGCTCGGCGAATTGCTCGACTCGATCTGGATTCAGGGCGAGGCGGCGGAAATGGGCTTCCCCCCGGTAACGCCGCAGGAAGTCGCCGCCGAACTGAAGAAACTCAAGGAACAGTCCTTCCAGTCGGAGAAGCAGTACCAGGAATTCCTCAAGGAATCCCGCTACACGGACGAGGACGTCGACCGGCGGGTCACCCTCCAGATTCTCAGCGGGAAGATCCAGGCCAAGATCCAGGAAGAAGCGCCAACTCCGAGCAGCAGCGAAATCGAGAACTACTACGAAGCGGCGAAGGCGAGCCAGTTCACGACGCCCGAAAGCCGCGACATACGGATCGTCGTCAACAAGGACGAGTCGAAGGTCGAAGAAGCCAAGGCCGCGCTCGAAAAGGACGACTCGATCGAAAGCTGGGAAGAGGTCGCGAAGAAGTACTCGACGGACCCGGCGACGAAAAACAAAGGCGGGCTCCAGACGGGCCTCTCCGAAGGGGGCGTGGCCGAACCCCTGAACGCGGCGGTCTTCTCGACGCAGCAAGGCGAGCTCGGAGGGCCGCTGAAGGAAACCCGCGGCTTCGTGATCTTCGAAGTGGCGAAGATCACTCCTGAGAAAGTCCAGCCACTCGAAGAAGCGGAATCGCAGATCAGCACCCAGCTGACCGAACAGTTGGCTCAGCAGAGCTTCTCAGCCTTCCTTCGCAACTACAACAGCACCTGGACCTCGCGCACGTTCTGTACCTCGGAGGTCATGATCGTCCGTTGCGCCAACTACGAGAGCGACGGCCGCCCGGCCGAAGCCAACCCGGCCTGCTACGAAGCCGATCCGGCCGAACCGCCGGAAGCCTGCCCTGCCCTGGTCACCCCGATCAAAACGGCCCAGCCCGGCTCGGTGACGGTCCTGGAACCCGAAGGGCAGGCTCTCGTCCAGCGGCCGCGCCCGTCGAAACTCGAAGCGGCCGCCCCCGAAGGCACCGAACTCCCGGCCGGGGTCGCCCCTGAAGGCGCCCCCGAAGCTGCGCCCGAAGAAGCTGCGCCCGAAGGCGAATAGCGCCGCCGGGCTGAATAGACTGCCGCGTCCGTGAGCGGCATCTCCTCCATTCACGCCCGTCAGATCCTCGACTCGCGGGGCAACCCGACCGTCGAGGTCGAAGTCGCGCTCGAGTCGGGCGCCCGCGGTCTGGCCGCGGTGCCCTCCGGCGCCTCTACCGGCGAGTTCGAGGCGGTCGAGCTGCGCGACGGCGGCCACGCCTGGGCCGGCAAGGGCGTCTCGCTCGCCGTCGCCAACGTCAACGGCGAGATCGCGGAGGCGCTGAAGGGCCTCGACGCCGCCGACCAGGCGGGGCTCGACGCGAGGATGATCGAGCTCGACGGCACCCCGAACAAGGGCAGGCTGGGGGCGAACGCGATCCTCGGCGTCTCGCTGGCGGCCGCCAAGGCGGCGGCGATGGATGCCGGCCAGCCGCTCTTCCGCTACCTGGCGGGGCTGTACGGGGGGGCGGAGCCGACCGTGCTCCCGGTGCCGATGATGAACGTCCTCAACGGCGGCGCTCACGCCGACAACTCGGTCGACTTTCAGGAGTTCATGGTCGTCCCCGCCGGAGCGGCGAGCTTCTCGGAGTGCCTGCGGGTGGGCACGGAGGTCTTTCACGCGCTGAAGAAGAGCCTCGCCGCGAGCGGCCACTCGACCGCGGTTGGCGACGAGGGCGGCTTCGCGCCGAACCTCGAGTCCAACGAGGCGGCTCTGCAGGCCGTGCTGACCGGCGTGGAGGCGGCCGGCTACACGCCGGGCACAGACGTCTTCGTCGCCCTGGACCCGGCCACCAGCGAGGTCTTCGAGGGCGGCGCCTACGTGCTCGAGCACGAGGGCCGCTCGCTCTCGCCGGAGGAGATGGCGTCCTACTGGGAGGACGCCTGTTCGCGCTACCCGATCCTCTCGATCGAGGACGGCATGGACGAGGAGGACTGGGACGGCTGGAAGCTCCTCACCGAAAAGCTGGGGGAGCGGGTCCAGCTCGTCGGCGACGACCTCTTCGTCACCAATCCGGAGCGCCTGCGGCGCGGGATCGATGCCGGCGTCGGCAACTCGATCCTGGTCAAGGTCAACCAGATCGGCACCCTCACCGAGACCCTGGAGGCGATTCGCATCGCCCGCGACGCCGGCTACACCGCGGTGATCTCGCACCGCTCGGGCGAGACCGAGGACACCACGATCGCCGACCTCGCCGTCGCCACCGGCGCCGGCCAGATCAAGACCGGCGCCCCCTCGCGCTCGGACCGGGTCGCCAAGTACAACCGCCTGCTCCGGATCGAGGAGGAACTTGGCGACTCCGCGACCTTCCCGGGTTTGCAGGCATTCCGCCAACGCCCCGCTTAGGCGGACTCCGATGAAGGAATGCGGCGCCCGACCGCGTAGGAGCGGGCATGGCAGCGCGTGCGCAGGCGAGGAGAAAGCCCGCCGCGGCGCCCAGGCGCCGCCCCGCTGCTCGCCGTCCGGCGGCGCGGCGTGGCGCGAGTCGCGTCCACTGGGACCGCGTCGGCCGGGTCGCGCTGACCCTGGTGCTCGCGGCCGTCCTCTACTCCTACCTCAACCCGGTGATCGACTTCGTCAAGACCTACACCGCGACCACGGCCGCAAAAGCCAAGCTGCACGAGGTGCAGGACGAAAACACCCGCCTGCACTGGCGGGTCCAGCACGCCGACGACCCGGTCTACTTCAACGGCAAGGCACGGGCCCAGGGCATGGTCGCCCCCGGCGAGACCCCGATCGTCGTCCACGGCCTCTAGCGCCAGCCCGGCGCATGCCAAGCTCTTCCGGTGCGCCTTTTCCCCTCTATAGGGGGATAAAGCGCACCGGAACGGAGGTAGCCGGTGATTAGCGCCAGCACTTACGTCGTCGGCATCCTCTGTCTGGCAGCGGTGGGCCTCTCGCTGGGGTTTACGGCGTACCGGTTGCGGCAGCGCCTGCTCCCTGCTTGGGACGGGGCTCCTGCTCGGCTTGTTGAGGCTGTAGTCGGGGTCGCCCTGCTGGTTTGGCTGGGAGAGATCCTCGGCACCTTCAGCCTTCTCTACGCCTGGACTCTCATCGCGGCCTCGCTGCTGCTGGCGGGTTTGGCGTGGAGGCTCCGGCCGGCGGGTCCTGTCGCCGTAGGGGACCCACCGCCCCTTCCGGTCGCTAAAGCGTCCTCAGGGGCGGTCCCCCCTACGACGCCACCCGCCGGAGGGGCGTCTTGGCTGGCGTGGGTCGTGACCGTGGGAGTGATCGCGGTCGTCTTCGCGCATTGGGGGCTTACGACAAAGGACGCGCTGGACCGGGGGATCTTCAACTTCGACTCGCTCTGGTACCACATGCCGTTCGCCGTGGATATGGCGAAAAGCCACTCCACGACCGGGCTGCATTACACCGAGACGGTCTTCACCAACTGGCTCTACCCGCAGAACTCGGAGCTCCTCCATGCCGAGGGGATCCTGCTCACGCAGCGCGACACGCTGTCCCTGTTCGTCAACTTCGGCTTCTTGGCAATCAGCTTCCTAGCTGCATGGTGCATCGGCCGCCCGTATGGACGCGGCCATCTCACCGTTGTAGCTGCAGCAATCGCCCTCGAGTGCCACACGCTGGTCGTCCGCGAGCCGGGGGCGGCCAAGAACGACCTCGTAGCCGCGGCGCTGCTTCTCGCCGCAGCCGCGATCCTGATCACCGCCTGGAAACGTAGCTCGCGCGCCGGTGTGTTCCCAGAGCTGAACTGGGCCATTGCCGCCGCCGGCCTCGCCACCGGCCTCGCGGTGGGCACCAAGTCGACAGCCGTTGCAATGGCAGCCGCCCTGACGCTTGCGGTGCTCGTGCTGGCACCGGCCGGGAGGCGATGGGTCACAGCCGGCTGGTGGCTGATACCCGCCCTTCTGGGAGGCGGCTACTGGTACCTGCGCAACCTGATCGTCGCCGGCAACCCGCTGCCGCAGGCGACGAGCATCGGGCCGATATCGCTGCCCCATCCCGAGCGACTGCAGGAGGGGAGACCGGACTTCAGCATCGTCCACTACCTCACCGACACCGGCGTCTGGCGCGACTACTTCGAGCCGGGCCTGCACCAGGCTTTCGGCGCCCTCTGGCCGCTGGTGATCGCCGGCGCGGTCGCCGGCGCCGCCTGGGCGCTTCTGCGAGGGCGTGACCGCGTCCTGCGCTGGATGGGGGCCGTCGCCCTCTTCGGCATGCTCGCCTACCTCTTCACCCCGCTCAGCGCCGCCGGCGCCGAGGGCGCCCCGGTCGGCTTCGGCATCAACATCCGCTACGCGATCCCCGCCCTCCTCCTGGGCCTAACCCTCCTCCCGGCAGCCCTCCCACTGTCGACGGGACGAAATCCATCGCTATGGAGAGGATTTCGTCCCGTCGGCGGGTGGCTTTTGCTTGCCGGGCTGCTCTTGGTGCTGGTTGTGACCGACCGCTCCGATGCGGTGGTGCGGGACCCGGCTCGGGTCTTTGCGCTGGGGCTCGCTCTCCTGCTCGTCGTCGTCCCAGCTGCGCTGCTGTTCGCCCGCTCGCGAGGGGCGAGCCGGGGACTCGTCGCGGGCGGTTTCGCCGCCCTGGCGCTACTGGTCGCGGTGATCGGCTATCCGATCCAGCGCGACTACCTCCGCGACCGCTTCGCTGCCGGCTCGGAGATCCCCGGTCTGGGCCTTGACGCCGCCTACCAGTGGTCCCGAGACCTCGAGGACGCCCGCATCGGCCTGGCCGGCACCACAGCCGGCTTCCTCCAGTACGGCTTTTACGGCACCGACCTCTCCAACCGAGTCGTCTACCTCGGCGAAAAGGGTCCCCACGCCGCCTTCAACGCGATCCCCACCTGCACCGCCTTCCGCACCGCGGTCAACGAGGCCGACCTCGACCACCTGATCACCAGCCCCTTCCTCAACTTCCTCCACACCGACGCCCCCGTCCCCTCCCCAGAGGCCCGCTGGCTCCGCGGCGACCACGCAGCCACCCCAATCCAACGCAACGGCGAAGTCACCGTCTGGAGACTCCACGGCAAGCTAAACCCCACGTCGTGCGGCCCAGCCAACGCCCCGCTTCACCGGATCCCCAACACCCCTCAGGCCCAGTAGCTCTCCCATGACCGCCCCTCCCGGCGGGTGGCGTCGTAGGGGGAACCGCCCCTGAGGACGCTTTAGCGACCGGAAGGGGCGGTGGGTCCCCTGCGACGACAGGACCCGCCGGGCCCTATCGGCTCGCGGAGCTTCCGTCAGTCCTCGGAGTCGCCGGAGTCGCCCGCGTCAGCAGGCTCTCCCGCACGCCGAATCACGATCTGATCGGCGTCGATCCGCACAGTGACCTCCCGTTTGCCGGCCCAGTGCTCGGCATACACGGGGTTGTCCTTGACCGCCGGGTCGAGCCAGAGGCCGTAGCCGTCGGTCTCGCCGTGGTCGAAGCTCGCCTCCAGGTCTTTGCGTCGCCCGCGGCCTCCGCGGCGGCCTCGGCGGCGCCTGCGTTTCGGCCTGTCCCCGGCTCCGTCTCCGGAGCGCTCCGTCTCCTCGCCGTCCTCTTCGGACTCGGACTCGGATTCGGGCTCCTCTTCCTCTTCGGGCTCCTCGGCAGCCGCGGCCTCGATCTCGGCCTCGATCTCGTCGCGCAGATCGACCTCGCCCGCGGCGGAGTCCTCCTCGTCGGGCGTGAAGCCGTGCTGTTTGCGGAACTCGCGCAGCTCCGAGGTGCTGACTTCGAGCTGGTGGGCGATCCAGGCGTCGGTCCGGCCCTGGCGCACCCAGGCGCGGATCTGATTTAGCTGTGGCTTCAGCGAACGTCTTGCCATCGGCGCGCGAGTCTATTCAACCGGGGGGTCGGGCGCGGTCGCCTAGATGGTCGACTCCACAACCGCGTGTGACTGGGGGCGCGCGTGGCCAAGCAGATCAAGGACGCAGGGTGCAGCCTTTGGCGGTGCCAAAGGCAAACCCGAGGACGCAGAGATGCGCAGTGCCATGCGCGTTATCCAGGTGTGCGGGGTCGTGGACTCGACCATCTAGGCCATCAGGAAGGCGAGCGCCTCGAACATTGATACGACGACGACGACCACGGTCACCGTGAGGCAGACGGCGAGGACGCTGAAGCGCACCTTGCTCTCCTGCTCGCTGCGGGTGATCCGCCGCGCCCGCGAACGGTTGGCGGCCCGCCGGCGAAGCTGCTCGCGGCGGCGGCGCTCAAGTGATGTCTCCTGCTCGAAGGCCGTCTCGAACTGGGAGATGCTCTGACGCATGCGCATGGTCGGGTGGCCCAGGGGCCGCCGGGGACCGTAGCAAAGGCGAATGAGCGCTTGCGGGGCAGGAGGTGTGCGATCGGTCACGGCGCGCACGCGCCCCACAGTCCCCGTCCCGCCCGTGCGGCGCCCAGCTCGAGCCCTCGCAGCAGCGGCGCGAAGCGGTCGTTGGGAGGGATCGTCAGCGTGCGCGCCAGCCCCCGCCGGACCAGGCTCGCGTTGACGAACCGGCGCCCCAGGTAGACGTAGGCGAGCAGCCTCCCGTAGGCATCGCGGCGCTCGGCGCCGAAGACCAGACGCACCCGGCGGCCCTCGACCAGACGGTGGTTGAAGGCCGAGGCGCGCGGCCCGAAGCACTGCACGGGCGTGCCCGGTTTGACCGTCTCGGGCGTGTCGACGCCTATGTAGCGGACGTCCTCGGCTGTGCCGTCGATCCGCACCTCGACCGTGTCGCCGTCGACCACGCGGGTGACGAGGGCGCCGGCCGCCCGGGGCTCCGCCTTATCGCCGCCCTCCCACGGCCGCAGAATCAGGAGAGCCGCGGCCGCCAGCAGCACCAGGCTGCCGAGATGACCGCGGCTCCAAAGACTGCGTCCCACTCCTGATTAAGTCGCGGGGGTGACGATTCTCTCCCCTCGGCACCCGGTGCAACGCTTTACGGCGCCCCCAGCGCCACAAAACGTTGCACCGCGCCCGGTTACGGAATGCGGCGAACGCTGCTGAGTAGCGTCTCCTTGATGGAGGCGATGATCTCCAGGGCGTCGTTCCACTCGCGCTGCCAGACGTTGCGGCCGAAGATCACGCCCGAGCCGCCCGCCTCCATCACCTCGCGGGTGTTGGTGAGAACGGTCTCGTCGTCGACCTTGGAGCCGCCCGAGAGCACGACCAGCGAGCGGCCGGCGGATTCGACGCACTGGCGGATCGCCTCGGCGCCGTCGACCTGCATCTCGTTGTAAGGGGCGGGGGCGTCCTTGTCCTTGTCCGGATCGATCTTCGGCATGTTGAGCTTGACCACGTCGGCGCCCATCTCCATCGCCATCCGCGCCGCGTAGTCGATCGCGTAGAAGGAGTTGGCGCTGCCCTTTGCATCGACCGCTTCGCCGCGCGGGTAGGACCAGACGATCAGCGGCATCCCGAAGCGGTCGCAGTCTTCGCGCACGGTCCGCAGCTGGGCGAGGTCCTCGTCCTGGCGCGGCGAGCCGACATAGAGCGTGTAGCCGACCGCGTCGGCGCCGAGTCGCACCGCGTCCTCGACGCTGGCGTTGCAGGACGAGAATGCCTTGGCGGAGGAGGGGACGTCGGTCTTGCCGTTGACCTTGAGGATCAGCGGCACCTGGCCGGCGTAGTCGGGGTAGTACTTGGTCGCCATCCCGATCTGGCAGGCGAGGGCCGAGTACCCGGCCTCGGCGGCGAGGCGGAACTGGTAGTCGGGGTCCTTCGACGCCGGGTTGGGGAAGAAGTCGCGCGGGCCGTGCTCGATGCCCTGGTCGATCGGCAGCAGCATCAGGGTGCCGTTGCCCGGTCCGAACTCGAATAGCAGGCGCCTCAGGCGCGCTCGTTTGCCGGGGGCCAGGGTGGCCAGCAGCGATTTCTGCTCGGTCAGGCTCTTCAACTCCACGCTTTTCCTCCTAGTGGACGGGTGCAGCCCCAGTATGTCACTGCGACCTCTCCTCAAGCGGTTTCCAGCGGGCGGTTATCCTCGGTTGACCATGAGCGAGACTGAGCTCAGCGTCGTCTGCAAGAACTGCGGTTCCGAGGTCAGTCCCTACGTAACCGAGTGCCCCTACTGCGGCGCCCGCCTGCGCAAGCGCGCGCCGAAGCTGGAACGACGCGGCGACGGGCTGGAGCCCAAGCCCCGGCGCCGTGCCCGCCCCAGGCTTCGCCGCCGCAAACGGCTCGACGGACCGCCGCGACCCTTCCGCCCCTACGCCACGGCGGCGGCGATCCTCGGTCCCGCCGCGATGCTGCTGGTGCAGAAGCTGACGGGGAACCCGATCGCCACCTTCGGCGGCCTGATCGTCCCGTTCGAGGACCAGTGGTGGCGCTTCCTCACCGCGCCCTTCGCCTACGTGGACGTCGGCTACCTCTTCGTCGTCGCGGTCGGCCTGGCGATCTTCGCGACCGGCCTCGAGCGCCGGCTGGGCACTCCCGCCACGGCATTTCTGCTGATCGCCTGTGGATCGCTGGGGATGCTCGCCGCGGCCGGCATCGCCAACGCCGCCGGCGACGTCCAGGTGATCGCCGGCGGCAACGGCATGGCGCTCGGCGCCCTGGCCGCCTGGTTCGCGATCCGGCGTGCCGAGACCCGCGGCGCGATCGCCGCCGACTACGACGCGGTCGGGGTCCTGGTTGCCGCCGCTGTCCTCCTGGCCCTGCCGGTCTTCGAGTCCACCGCCGATCCCTTCGCCGGTCTTGTCGGCGGCGCCGTCGGCGGCCTCGCCGGGCTCGCCGCATCGGCCCTGCGCGAGTAGGCGGCTAGGCTCTCGTCGTGCCCCCCGACGAGGAGCAACTGGACGCCGCGATCGAGCGGCTGATCGACGCCGAGCGCTTCGCCGAGGCGGAGCGCATCGTCGCGCGCGCCGCGCCGCAGCTGCAGAAGGTGCTCGCCGCGGCCCTCGCCGAGGGCGGCTGGTTCGGCGAGTCCCACGAGGCCGAGTCGCTACGGGCCGCGACCGTCCCCGACCCCGACGAGCGCGTCGCCGCGGTGCGCTCGCTGCTCGCCGAGGAGGCGAGGATGGGGATGATGGTCGGGGTTGCCGTCGGCTGGGCACTGCATGACGAGATGACCGACAACGAGAACCAGGAAGGGGAGCGCTGAGAGATGGAGATCCGATTTCACGGCCATTCGTGCTTCGAGCTGAGCGAGGGAGACACCAGGATTCTGGTCGACCCCTTCCTCAAGCCCAACAACCCGGCGGCGTTGGCGAGCGCCGATGACGTCGAGCCGACCCACGTCGTCGTCTCCCACGGCCACGCCGACCACATCGCCGACGCCGTCGGCGTCGCCACCCGCACCGGCGCCGAGTGCGTGGCGATCGTCGAGGTCGCCAACTGGCTCGAAGAGCAGGGCGTCGAGAGGGTCCACGATCCGAACCTCGGCGGCACCGTCCGCTTCGACTGGGGCTGGGTGAAGCTGGTCCCGGCCTGGCACACGAGCACGATCGCCGGCTCCGCGGACGCCCCCTACAGCCCGACCCCGGGCACGGTCACGGGGACGCCGGCCGGGCTACTGATCCACATCGGCGGCGTCACCGTCTACCACGCCGGCGACACCTGCCTCTTCGGCGACATGAAGCTGATCGCCGAACGCAACCCGGTCGACGTGGCGCTGCTGCCGATCGGCGGCCATTACACGATGGACCGCCACGACGGGGTCGTCGCGGCCGGGTTCGTCGGCGCCGGCACGGTGATCCCGATGCACTACGACACCTTCCCGCCGATCGCGACCGACGCCCAGGCCTTCAAGGCGGAGGTCGAGGCGAAGACCTCGTCGCAGGTCGTGATTCTCGCCCCGGGGGAGTCCCACCCGGCCGGCTGAGGTTGCCGCTATTCCGCTTCTTCCGGGGTGTCCGTGGAGGAGGCGGCGGGCGGTGTCGATTCGGCCGGAGGGGGCGTGCTTTCGGCCGGAGGCGGTGGCGGAGGTGTGCTTTCGGCCGGTGGTGCGGGAGCCGGTTCGGGGCTGCTGCCGCCGACCGTCACCACGACGGTGTTGCCCCCGGCCGGCGCGCCGGCGCCCGTTGAGGGAGCCGCTCCGTCGATCCCGGTCGAGGCTTTCGTCGTGTCCTCCGCCTCGGCTTCCCCGCCGCCGTTGCCGCCCGGCGCGCCCTCGGCGGGTGCCGTGGGCGCTCCCGCCTCGGTCGTCACGGTTTCCGCTTCGGGGGCGGGGGCCGGTTCGGGGGCGGGCACCGCGGCCGGCTGGCTGTCGGTGGCGATCGCCGCGTTGTGGGCGGGCGCGACTGCCGTCTTCGGGCCTGCGTGGACACGTGAGATCTTCGCCGCGCCGCTGTTCGCCGGTGTCGGTTCGGTCTGGTGCTTGACCTCGACCGCGCCGGCGGTGATCACGGCCGCCGTGACGACGCCGGCCACGGCCTTCGTGCCGATCGCGCTGCCCACGGCGCCGATGCCCCCGGCGGCGCTGCTGCCGCCGAGAGCGGCACCGACGCTGCCGACTGCGCCGGCCCCGGTGGCGCCGGTTCCCGTTGCGGTCGCGGCGCCACCGGCACCTGCTCCTCCCAGGCCAAGCTTGGAAAGGATGAAGCCTTTAAGTGCGATCAGCGGCCCCACCGGGACCAGCGCGGCGAGCACCTTGTCGTTGGAGCGGAGCTGTGAGCGGAAGTCGGCGCACTCCTCGCAGTCGCGGACGTGGCGGCGGACCGGGCCGGAGAGCTTGCGCAACCCCTCGGCCGCCTCGGCCAGGTCGATCCGGACCTCGCCGCAGGTCAGCTGGCGCGCCTGGCTCGCCTCGGCGAGCGAGATCCGGGCCCGCACCAGCAGCGACTTGACCGAGGGCACGCTGGTCTCCATCGCCTGCGCGATCTCCTCGTAGGACATCGCGTCCATCTCGCGCAGCAGCAGGGCCGAGCGCTGGGTCTCGGGAAGCTTGCCGACGTCGGTGAGGAGCTGGCGGAACTCCTCGCGGTTGTGGACCTTCTCGGCCGTGGACGCGGCCTCGACCGTCGGCACCATGTCCATCGATTCCTGCGCGTCGGCGGTCGGTTTGCGCAGGTGGTTGAGGCAGCGGTTGCGGGCGATCCGGTAGAGCCACGGGCGCAGGTTGATCTCGCGCTCGTCGGCGAGCATCGCCCGGTAGGCGTTGACGAAGACCTCCTGCAGGACGTCCTCGGCGTCCTCGGTGGAGCGGAGCATCTGGCGGCAGAAGCCGAGCAGCCGGCCCTGGTAGCGGTCGACGATGGCCTCGAAGGCACCGGGGTTGCCGGCGCGGGCCATCGCGATCAGGCGATCGTCGCCTTGCAGCTTGAGAAGCGGGGAACGCCGGGCTAGAAGTCCGCGGCGACTGGCGTGTGTGAGAGCTGAAGCCTCCAAGCGATTTCCTCCAAGAGCTGACCAGGGAAGGCGTTTGTCTTCTAGCTCAGGGACACCGTAGCACCGGCATAGTTGCGGTACCTCGACAGTTTTTAGTGCGACTTTAAGAACCCAAAATTCAAATGCCCGGGGCGGGACTCGAACCCGCAAGCCCCCCAGTGGGGCAACGCCTTTTAAGGGCGCCGCTTTTGCCAATTTCGCCACCCGGGCAAGGCGATGGTAGCCGGGTCGTCCCGATAGGCTCAAACGATGGAGCACGGGGGGCGGATAGTCGCGAAGGCCTTGAAGTCCAGGGGGGTCTCACACCTCTTCACTCTTTCCGGGGGTCACCTGTTCTCCATATACGACGGCTGCAGGGCGGAGGGGATCGAGATCGTCGACGTCCGCCATGAGCAGACCGCGGCCTTCGCGGCCGAGGGGTTCGCCAAGGCGACGCGGGGTATCGGGGTTGCGGCGCTGACCGCGGGGCCCGGAGTGACGAACGGGGTCAGCGCGATCGCCGGCGCGCAGGCGAACTGCTCGCCGGTCTGCGTCCTGGGCGGGAGGGCGCCGGAGTTGCGCTGGGGCTCGGGCTCGCTGCAGGAGATCGACCACCTGCCCTTCGTCTCGCCGCTGGTCAAGTCGGCCGAGACCGTGAGGGACCCGGGCCAGATCGCCGCCCGCACCGCGGCCGCGCTCGACCTCGCCCTCACCGCCCCCAACGGCCCGACCTTCGTCGACTACCCCCTGGACGTCGTCTTCACCGAGGCCGACCCGGAGATACCGGCCGCGCCGCAGGCCGGGGCCCGCCCGGCGGAGGGGGTCGAGGAGGCGGCTGCGCTGCTGGCCGCGGCCGAGCGCCCCGCGATCATGGCCGGCACCGGCCTCTACTGGGGCCGCGGCGAGGACGAGCTGCGCGCGCTCGCGGAGGCGCTCGGGATCCCCGTCTTCCTCAACGGCCTCGGCCGCGGCTGCCTGCCGGCGGACCACGAGCTCGCCTTCAGCCGCGCCCGCGGAGCCGGGCTCGGCGGCGCCGACGTGGCGCTGGTGATCGGCGTCCCGCTCGACTTCCGCCTCGGCTTCGGGGCAAGCATCGCCGAGGAGGCGAAGCTGATCCGGCTCGATGCGGCGCCGAACGCGCTGAGCGCCAACCGCACACCCGACGTCGACCTGGTCGGCGACGTCGCCGCCAGCCTGGCGGCGATCCGCGAGGCGGCCGGGGGCGGGGGAGGTCGCACCGGGCCCTGGCTGGCGGAGCTGCGCAGGATCGAGGACGAGAAGCGCGCGGCCGAGCAGGAGGAGCTGAACGATGCCCGCTCGCCGCTTCACCCGGTCCGCATCTACAAGGAGCTCGCCGAGGTGCTGGAGCGCGACGCGATCGTCATCGGCGACGGCGGCGACTTCGTCTCCTACGCGGGCCGGTTCGTCGACACCTTCCAGCCAGGCTGCTGGATGGACCCTGGGCCGTTCGGCTGCCTCGGCGCCGGGCCCGGCCAGGCGATCGGGGCCAAGCTCGCACACCCCGACAGGCAGGTCTGCCTGCTGCTGGGCGACGGTGCCTTCGGCTTCGCCGGGATGGAGTTCGACACGATGGCGCGGCACGGAATCCCCGTGGTCGGGGTGATGGGCAACAACGGCATCTGGGCACTGGAGCACCACCCGATGAAGTTCCTCTACGGCTACTCGGTAGCGGCGGAGCTGCGGCCCGAGACGCGCTACGACCAGATGGTCGAGACGCTCGGTTGCGACGGCGTGCTCGTGCGCGAGCCCGACGAGCTGCGCCCGGCGCTGGAGCGTGCCTTCGAGTCGGGCAAGCCGACGCTGGTCAACGTCCTCACCGATCCCGAGGTCGTCTACCCGCGCAAGTCGAACCTGGCCTGACGGGGCCCGGGGCCGGGTCGACCCGGCCCCGGACGAGAACCGGCCGCCATCGCTGGCGGCCGATTCAAGTTGGTCCCTCAGGACGGGCAGGGGTACGTCTTCAGGGACCAGTCCTTATTCGGTGGACCCAGACGGCGGGAGGCGCCATTGTGCGGCAATCGCCTGAGTCCTATACCGGGTCCGCGGTGGTTTTGTCCCCACCTCTTTCCCGATGTGCCGATTATCTGCCTGTCTATCCGTTGCGTCTAGTTGCCTCTTTCGGTGCTACTAGAAAACAAGTAGGGGAAGCGTACCAAATTTTATGGGTTCTACCCCATTCCTGACCCATCTGTAGTGCCACGGCAGTCTCGGCTGGCCGCGAGGTATCACGTAGTACCCCGAAGTTGAGAATACGAGGTTACCCGCAGTCCAGAGCCGAAATAGCTGAGATTGCGGTGCCGTAGAGGATGTCGTGCTCGGAGACCTCGACCTGCTCGAGGCCGAATGCGCGCATCGTCTCCACCAGAATGACCACCCCGGCAACGATGTTTGGCGCCCTGTCGGGGTGCAGGCCGGCTATTTCGACCCGCTTGGACAAAGGGGCAGATGCCAATTGCGAGAGGAGCCGCTGGATCGAGGTGAGGGTGAGCGTATGGCCGTGTACTTGCTTGGGATCGTAGGGCTCGAGGCCCTGTTCGATCGAGGCCAGGGAGGTCGGGGTGCCGGCGACAGCGATCGCGGCCTGGGCATGGGCGCCGGGCTCGTCGGCGACCGCGCCCTCTATGAGGGCCCGCACGTCCGCGGCGAGCGCCTCCAGCTCCGGTGCGCTCGGCGGGTCGCTGGAGAGGTGGCGCTCGGTGTGGCGCACGACCCCGGCCTGCAGCGAGGCGTGGAAGGCGATCTCCTGGCCGGTGCCGACGATCAGCTCGGTCGAGCCGCCGCCGATGTCGACCACCAGCGTCGGCTCGCTGGGCGGGTGCTCGGCGGTCGCCCCCATATATGTGAGCCGCGCCTCCTCCTCCCCGTCGAGCAAGCGGGCCGAGAGCGCGAAGCGCTCGCGCAGCTCGGCGACGAAGGCGTCGCCGTTGGAGGCGTCGCGGACGGCGCTGGTGGCGATCGACTCGATCCGCCCGACGCCGGCCTCCCGGCAGATCGCCATGTAGTCGGCGATAGCCGAGCAGGCCGCCTCGATCGCCTCGGCGGCGAGCTGGCCCGAGAGGTCGACCCCGCGCCCGAGCCGCGTCACCCGGCTCTGCCGCTCGACCTCCGAAACCCGCCCCGCGGCGACGTCGGCGATCAGCAACCGCGTCGAGTTGGAGCCGATGTCGACGACCGCGACCCTGTGAGATTCCCCCGCCACCCGCGGCACTCTAAAGAGACCCAGCCGGCAAGAGCGCCTGCATAGCCGCTGCAACGACCTCCGCCCACCCCCCGCACGTTGCTAGCATGGCCAAACCGCCGCGGGGTGGAGCAGCCAGGTAGCTCGTCGGGCTCATAACCCGAAGGTCGCAGGTTCGAATCCTGCCCCCGCTATGGCCGCTTGGGTGACTTTCAGTGACGAATCACGGGTCGCACTAGCGATATGCGCAGATGGCTCTTAGTAGCAGTGCGGGGCCACGGATGACGATGTCGTCCTGCGAGATGTCAATGCTCATCTCGCTAAGGGCCTCTACGAGGCTTGGTAGTGCCTCCTCAATGGCATTCCGCTCCAACGGCGTGGCGGGTCCCCCTCGGAGAAGTCGGATCACCTGATGACTTTGTCCCTCGCTAAGGATCTTCTCGACCTGGGCGATGATGGTGACCTCTCCCAGGACGTCGTCTACCTTGACCTCCAAGTCCTTCTCTGGAACCGGCATGAGAAGTCGTGGAAGCTGGTTCTCGACGGTGATTGGCTGGAGTAGCGTGGCAGCCTCAGCGCTTCCGGTTCCAGAGATAACGCCCCATATCTTGAGGATCTCCTTCAGATCCTTTACTGGGAGGTCCTGACCGAACGTCGGACCTACCTCCAGCAATGACCTGAGCATCTGGTCTGCCTGGTGCAGCGGATGGAGTTGAAGCTCGGCCCGAAACTCAAGAACCATGCCTGCCTCAACCTGTGCCGCGACCTCCGAGTCGAGCGGGCCGTCGATGACGCCGATTGCCTCCTGGTTATGCAGGGCTTCAAGAAGCTTTGCGGCGGTCGCGTGTCGAGTTCGCGCCTTGCGGATCTCCTCCTCAACCTTGCGAGACTTTGCCTTCTTTCCTCTGGCCTTAGCGGGGCCAACGCCCACTTCTCCGCCAGCCGAGCCTCCTCGCTCCTCCTCGCTGCGAGTGAGGATTTCATCGATCTGCCCACCGTCAATCGCACTCAGCGCGGACACGACACCATCTGAATCGAGAATGACAAACTGCTTGAAGGCGCTTTTCTTGGGTGGCGTAAACGGCATCTAGTCTGAACGGGATGCAGCTTCCGCAAAGGCGATTGCGGCGGTAGAGGCGCCCAGGGCCTTATTGCGATCCAGGGAATCGTTTGGATCGTCGTCATAGCGGAAGAGAACTCCCCATGGCGTGAGCCAGTCTGAGGATGCCACTTGCTCGGGGATCTTGAGGTCGATGTCGCTGAGCAGCTCAACGAGATAGCCCAAGTCGTGGGTCCGGGGGATTTCTATGGAATAGCTGGCGAGAACTGACTTCAGGGCCTTCTCGATGGTTTGCTGGAGATGAAAGCCAATGACGTGATCGGCTTGATTCTCGGTCGCAACCAGTACTTGGGCGGCGCTGAGATCCTCTCGGGCCTTCTGAAGCAGGAGTTGGGCAACCTCGCGATGCTCAGGCGTCGACAAGGACTCGACCCTCGCGAAGTGCTCGCTCCACCATCGTGCCGGCGACCATTGAGCGGCGGCGAGCTAGGTCCTCGTCTACGACGACAACATCTGCCGGTACCCCAAGGCCTCGCAGGGTCCGGTGAAGGCGCACCGACTCCATGGCGGCGTTCTCGACCTCAGGCTCGATCACCAGAAGATCTAGATCGCTTTGGGGATCTGCCTCTGCGCGGGCGTGCGATCCAAACAGGATCACCCGCGCGTCCGGCGCTGCCGCTGAGATCCTTCGGCCCGCCTCGACGATGGTGGTCTCGTCAATCATCGGCAAGAAGGTAGCGCGAAGGCTCATTGTCGGGGGGCAAGCTGCCAGTTATGCCGATGCTCTCTCAATGAGAGCAAGACTGCTCTACGAAAGCGAGCATCCCAGTGTCGAGCCTTCAAGTCCCGCCTCGCTTCCTTCTTGGAGCCCAATTCGACGCCCATTCGATCGGCACAATCAGGTCGCCCGAGGGAGCGTATTCTTCCCCCGCTATCTCTCTCATAGAGAGCAAAATGCTCTTTGGTAGAGAGCAACAGGCAGGATGAGGCTGCTAGGAGATCGCGATCATCGCAGCGACTTCGGTGCGCTCTATGGCTAGGTCCGGCGGGGCGTCGCCCGAGCAGATACGTTTCTCGCTCGTGGCAGCGACTCTTGCATCTGACCGGGTTCAGGCCGTTCTTGATCGCCTTCATGCCCGAGCAGAAGTTGAGGACGAGGAAGCAAAGCAACGCGTCAAGGCGAGAGAAGCTGAACTCGGCGCCCCGTCTCGCCCCGCCTCAACGATACGAGCTTTACCAAGACGCCCCCCTGGCAATTACTCCTGAAGTCGGAAAAGACGACCCAGACCTCCAGAACTACCAGCGAGATACAGCGCGTGGCTTTGTGACCGTCACACTTCTCCTGGATGCCGGCATCGAGGCAACGGTCGTGAACTGAGCGCTCCATTCGGCCCATCCTCTTCAGGCTGCATAACACTTTCCTGCTGGGGGAGCCAAATCTGCTGCCCACTCGATGGGGACGATCAGGTCGCTATTGGGACCGAATCCCTCCCCCGCAATTTCACGAAAGCCCCGCAAATACGGGGTTTTCGTTTGTCTAGTGGCGCAGACAAGAGGGTGCAAAAATGGCTCTGGGGCAAGCGCTGGGGCAAGGTGAGGTCTGAGTGCCAAGTGGCAGTCAGCGCTCGGGTACTGTTAGCGAAATGCCTGAGTGGGTGATGGCGACCGTCGCAGTCATTGCCCTTGTCTGGGCCTTGTTCGGAGACGATTTCAGAGCGTGGGCACCAGTGATCGCCCGCCGTTTGATCCGAGCCGCAGTTGGCAGAGTACCCGCCTACATCCAGCGGGAATACGAAAAGAAGTGGCTGAAGGAGTTGGAAGAACTCCCTGAGGGATCTGTCTGGAGTCCGATCGGCCTAGCTGTAATCAAGTATCTCTCGCTGGCGCCTCATCTGGATGGCACCCTGTCTCCAGGGAATCTGAAGGGGCAGAGAGCCAACTTCGACACGAAGCTCCTTTACGCAATGAGGACTCGAGGTCATGGTCGAAAGGCGGAGGCTATTGCCATCACGGCGACCAAAGCGGGGCGCAACGGCCTCGTCTGGCTAGCCGTAAACCTAGTCCTAGCGGCGATCGATTCGACGAACCGGGAAGCTTGGTTGACGGCTGCGCTCCTGGCGCCGGTGGCCATGCTGCTCGCCTACCCGATCCGCCTGATCTTCGGACGCCCCCGCCCGGTCCTAGAGGGTCTCCCACCACTCGGAGGAGTACCGAGCTCACTGAGCTTTCCTTCCGCTTACGCCGTCGGCTCATTTGCGGCGGCAGTCGCTATGACGCGGATCGATCCGGCGACCGGCGGTTCCTTGCTAGTCGCAATCGTGATTTCTCTAAGTCGGCCGTATTTGGGCCAAAACTATCCCTCAGATGTTTTCGCAGGCGCGGTGCTCGGCGGAGTCCTCGGGCTGATCGCACCGCTCCCCATTTAGCTTGGGTTCGTTGGGGCAAGAAGCCCAACAGATTCCAGCCGATCTCGATCTCGCGAAAACCGCTCTAGAACGCGCCCTGCAGTGCCCAACCGAGTCAGCGGCTCGCGCTCATAACCCGAAGGTCGCGGGTTCGAATCCTGCCCCCGCTATAGGAGAAGGCCCCGGAAATGGGGCTTTTTTCGTGTCTAGGCGCTCGTGGCAAATCCCTGGCGGGTACCAAGTGGGTACTAAGCCGGCGCAGAACTGCCCGCCCACGATCAGCTGCGGCGGGGTCGCCGAGAAGGCCGTCGGCTCGACGCGGTTCACTATGTCCTCGTGATCTTCTATTCCATGAGCCTGTCGGCCGACGGCTACATCGCCGGACCCGACGGAAGCTTCGACTGGGCGGTGCCCAGCCAGGAGCTGCACCGGTTCCACAATGAACGGGTCGCCGCGGTCGACGCCCAACTGCTCGGCCGGCGCCTCTACGAGACGATGCTCGTGTGGGACACCGAGGAGTTCTCCGACCCCACGATGGCGGAGTTCGCCGAGATCTGGCGCCCGCTCGAGAAGATCGTGTTCTCGACCACGCTGACGAGCGTCGAGGGCAGCAACCGCCTGGCCACGGGAACGCTCGAGGAGGAAATCGCCGCGCTCGGGGACCGGAGGATCGCGGTCGGCGGCGCCGGCCTTGCGGCGGAATGCATGAGGCGCGGGCTGATCGACGAGTTCGAGCTGTTCGTCGTCCCGATCGTGGTCGGTGGCGGCACGCCGTACTTCCCGCCGGACGTGCACATCGACCTCGAGCTGGTCGAGACCCGCACGTTCGGCGCGACCGTGTACTTGCACTACCGCCGGCGCGGCTAGAGGTCAACTAGCCGCAGCACGCGCCACCCCAGAGGGGGGCGAATGTCGGCTGCGTAGTCTTCGACGGCCAGTTCAGGCCGTCGAGACGATCTAAACTCCCGATTTGTGACAGCGATGGCAGCGCTTCGGCTTCGGTTCGGTGGATCATCCTGCTGGGCGCTGATCGGTGCGACGCTCGCGCTGGCAATCGCGGTGCTCGTGCCGGCGAGGGCGGACGCCTTTGGCACCTTCGCCGACGGTGTGCTCACGGTTGGTGGCGGCGAGGGGAAAATCGTCCCTCGCTGCGCGAGCGACGGCGAGCTCACCGTCAGCGGCGTTTCCGTGGACAACGGTCCTGCCTACTGTCGCGACCTGAGGCGTATCGAGGCTTCCTCGTCCATTTCCACCCTCTTCGACTTCTCGCAGCTGCCCGACGACCTCGGTGGCGGCCAGGGGCCGATCGAGATCCACGCCGTCGCCAGGGCGAGCGACCCGACCGAATACTCCGACGACAAATTCGTCGGGGCCCCGGGTCACATCAACGTCTTCGATGCTGGGCCCGGCTTCGACTCCATCACCGGCGGCAACCTCAACGACAGGCTGAGTGGCGGCGCGGACAGCGACAAGATCGAAGGCGGGCGCGGAAACGACATTCTCTACGGCGGCTCCGCGGCGGACAAGCTGCTCGGCGGACCCGGCCGCGACACCTTGAAGGGCGGCGGCGGGAGCGACAAGCTGGTCGGTGGCCCCGGCAGGGACACCGAAAAGCAGTAGCCAGCCCGGGTCGTGCGGCGATCCGGGGGTCAGGACGCCCGGAGGTAGGTGAGGAGGACCACTCCGGAGTCGAACCGCTTCACGTCGTCGAGCTGCATCCGGACGGTTCCCCTGTCGCCGAGCACGTGAACGTTTCCCTCGCCCCAGACGATCGGGTTCAGGTAGACCTCGTACTCGTCGACCAGGCCCCTCTCGGCGAGGGCGTAGGCGAACTCGCCGCTCCCGTGCATGAACAGGTCACCGTCGACCTCGCCCTTCAGCTTCGGGATCGAGTCCTCGAGGTCCCCCTCGAGCAGGGTCGCGTTCCACTCGAGATCGCCGGACAGGGTGTTGGAGCCGACGTACTTCGGCATCGGGTTGACCATGTCCGCCCATTTGCCCGACTGGCTCGGCCAGTATCCCGCCAGCCCCTCGTAGGTCTTGCGGCCCAGCACCAGCCCGCTGGATCTCGCCTGGCGCTCGAACGAGTACTCGCTGTGATCTCCGCCCGGCTGCACCCACTCGCCGACCGGGTCTATGACGCCGTCGACGGTGGCCTGCGTTGTCGCGATCAGCCTTCCCATCTCGATTCTCCTTCGGTTGCGGAGCTCTCTCTGAGCACCCTTTACCCACAAGACGAACGGGGACGCGCGGAATCGACATTTTCGGATTTCGGGCAGGATCGCGGCATGAGGTTCTCGCGTTTGGAGCTGGAGGCGTTCCGCGGCCATGAGGTCGACGATCTCGTCGGGCCGGGGCTCAGGCTGCTGTTCGTCGGCATCAACCCGGGCCTGTGGACGGCAGCGGTGGGGACCCACTTCGCGCATCCCACCAACCGCTTCTATCCGGCGCTGGCGGCGGCCGGCATCACCGGTTACGAGGTCGATCGGGTCGCCGGGATGACCGATGCCGATCGCGCGCATCTCGTGGCGCGGGGTGTCGGGATCACCAACCTCGTGGGGCGGGCCACCGCGCGCGCCTCCGAGCTCTCGCGCGAGGAGCTGCGCGAGGGCGGCGCGCGGCTGCAGCGGTTCGTCGCCGATCACCGGCCTGCGGTCGTCGCGATCGCCGGCGTCACCGCCTACCGCGACGCGTTCGGCGAGCGCGGCGCGGCTTTGGGCCGGCAGCCGGACACGCTCGACAGCGCGATCCGCTGGTCCGGCGCGGCGCTCTGGGTGGTTCCCAACCCAAGTGGGCTCAACGCCCACGAGACCGTCGCGACGCTCGCCGCCGCCTATGCGGCGCCGGCCGCCGAAGCCGGCATCGTCGCTCGTTGACGCTGCGGACTGAGCGCCGAATCGGAGAAACGCGCGGGGCACTGACTCCCTAGCCTTGCCGGCATGGCTACGAAGACGGACACGCGGTCGCCTGCGCCGCACGCTGCCGACAGCCACGAGCTGATCCGTGTGCAGGGGGCGCGCGTGAACAACCTCAAGGACATCAGCGTCGAGATCCCGAAGCGGCGGCTGACGGTGTTCACCGGCATCTCCGGCTCGGGCAAGAGCTCGTTGGTGTTCGGCACGATCGCCGCGGAGTCGCAGCGGCTGATCAACGAGACCTACAGCTCCTTCGTGCAGGGCTTCATGCCGGCGCTGGCGCGACCCGAGGTCGACGTGCTCGAGGGGCTGACGACCGCGATCATCGTCGACCAGGAGCGGATGGGCTCCGACCCCCGCTCCACGGTCGGCACCGCCACCGATGCCAACGCGATGTTGCGCATCCTTTTCAGCCGGCTCGGCAGGCCGCAGATCGGCTCGCCCCAGGCGTTCTCCTTCAATGTGGCCTCGGTCCAGGCCTCCGGGATGATCAAGAAAGGCGAGGGGAAGTCCGAGCGGGTGAACTTCAGCCGTACCGGCGGCATGTGTCCCAGCTGCGAGGGCCGAGGCGAGGTCACCGACTTCGACCTCTCCCAACTCTACGACGACGGCAAGTCGCTCAACGAGGGCGCGCTGACGATCCCCGGCTACAGCATGGACGGCTGGTACGGCCGCATCTTCCGCGGCTGCGGCTTCTTCGACCCCGACAAGCCGATCCGCAAGTTCACCAGGAAAGAACTCAAAGACCTGCTCCACAAGGAGCCGACCAAAATCAAGGTCGAGGGCATCAACCTGACCTATGCGGGCCTGATCCCGACGATCCAGAAGTCGTTCCTGTCCAAGGATCGGGAGGCGATGCAGCCGCACATCCGGGCGTTCGTGGACCGGGCGGTCCTCTTCACCACCTGCACGGAGTGCGATGGCACCCGACTCAGCGAGGCGGCCCGCTCGTCGAAGATCAAGAAGAAGAACATCGCCGACCTCTGCGCGATGCAGATCAGCGACCTGGCCGGGTGGGTCCGCGGCCTGGGCGAGCCGTCGGTGGCACCACTGCTGGAGGTGCTGGGGGAGACCCTCGACTCGTTCGTGGAGATCGGGCTCGGATACCTCTCCCTCGACCGGGCCTCCGGCACCCTCTCGGGTGGCGAGGCGCAGCGGACCAAGATGATCCGCCAGCTCGGCTCCTCGCTGACCGACGTCACCTACGTCTTCGACGAGCCGACGATCGGTCTGCATCCGCACGACATCCAACGCATGAACGGTCTGCTGCTGCAGCTGCGCGACAAGGGCAACACCGTGCTGGTCGTGGAGCACAAGCCCGAGGCGATCGCAATCGGCGACCACGTCGTCGACCTCGGCCCCCGCGCCGGCGCCGAGGGCGGGGAGGTGGTCTTCGAGGGCACCGTCGAGGACCTTCGTTCCAGCGACACGCTGACAGGGCGGCACCTGGACGACCGCGCCGCGCTCAAGGAGGCGGTGCGGGAGTCGCAGGAGGCGCTGGAGGTCCGCGGCGCCGACACCCACAACCTGCAGGACGTCGACGTCGACATCCCGCTCGGCGTCCTGGTGGTGGTGACCGGCGTGGCCGGGTCGGGAAAGAGCTCGCTGATCGACGGTTCGGTGTCGGGGCGGGACGGAGTGGTGACGGTCGACCAGGCCGCGATCCGCGGCTCGCGGCGGAGCAACCCGGCGACCTACACCAAGCTGCTCGACCCGATCCGCAAGGCGTTCGCGAAAGCCAACGGCGTCAAGCCGGGGCTGTTCAGCGCCAACTCCGAAGGCGCCTGCCCCAACTGCAACGGCGCCGGCGTCATCTACACCGACCTGGCGATGATGGCCGGCGTCGCCACCATTTGCGAGGAGTGCGAGGGCAAGCGGTTCCAAGCCGAGGTGCTCCAATACAAATTCGGTGGGGTGGACATCAGCGAGGTGCTTGCGATGTCTGTAATCGAGGCCGAGGAGTTCTTCGGCGACGGTGAGGCGCAGATACCGGCCGCGCACAAGATCCTCGGCCGACTGGCCGACGTCGGTCTCGGCTACCTCGGCATCGGCCAGCCGCTCACCACGCTGTCCGGCGGCGAGCGGCAGCGGCTCAAGCTGGCCACCCGCATGGGCGAGAAGGGCGACGTCTACGTCCTCGACGAGCCGACCACCGGCCTTCACCTCGCCGACGTCGAGCAGCTGCTCGGATTGTTGGACCGTCTGATCGACTCCGGCAAGTCGGTGATCGTCATCGAGCACCACCAGGCGGTCATGGCGCACGCCGACTGGATCGTCGATCTCGGCCCCGGCGCCGGCAACGAAGGCGGCCGGATCGTCTTCGAGGGCACGCCCGCCGACCTCGTCGCCGCCCGCTCCACCCTCACCGGCGAGCACCTCGCGGCCTACGTCGGCACTTGACCGAGGCCCTCGCGGACACTGTTCGAGATGGAATTACTTAAACGGATCATTGCTGGTAAGTATTTCTGCGGTTTAATTACGCGCCTATGAGCGGCGGGAGGGCCATCGACGGGCAGAAGTTACCTCTGCTTTGGGCTGCGTTGATCACGTTGCTGATCTGGACAGCTGCGTCGCTGATGGAACCAGGGGTCGCAGGCGCAGCCGTCTCGACCTCGGAGCTCGAGCACGCGGAGGTGAAAAACCTCTTTTCGGTGTCCGGCTACGCCGTGAGCGGGGTCAGCGACGACGACCGCTACGTGCTAGTCAGGGGAGGAGAGGGTGTCCATCGGTATGACACCGCAACCGGCGAGCGGGTCCGGGTCGACGTCTACGCGGACGGGACGCCGCCGGAGTCACAGGGAACGTGGCCGCGCCTTTCGGCTGATGGCACGAAGGGGCTCTCAATCCTGTACCCGGCGGGCGGCGGCACTCCCAAGGTGCTGATCCGATACATCGATGAGGGGTACACCACTGTCTACCAGCTTCCCGACCCGCAGCCCGAATGCGGCGAACAGCTCACTCTCGAGGACGCCACCCCTGACCTCAGCGCGATCCTGGTCGAGCACTACTTCGGCGGCTGCGGCCCGATCGGCACCCACTACACCTACCGGTTCTTCTCCGACGGATCGCTGCAGGCGAGGGAGCAGAACCGCAGCGGCGCCTTCCACGGCGAGCTCAGCGACGACGGCTCCCAGATCCTCTACGCCAGCGGTGGGTGCGCTCCCGAGGAGATCATCTGCAGCCGCTACTTCTTCACGGTCGACCGCACCCTGGTCCGGAAGAAGTACGTCAACAGCTCCGGCAACTCGGATATCCGGGTCGACATCGACGGACGAGGAGACGGCTTCGCCTCGTTCACTGGCGACGGGTCGACTTTCATCTATGGATCGAGACTCAAGAACCTCGAGCCGGGCGGGATCGTCACCACGAACGAGACCTTCGCCCTCTACCGGGGCAATGCGAAAACCGGAGCGCTGCGTTACCTGACCGGGGCCGCCGGCGAGCCACTGCGAGTGGATCGCCAGGGCCGCTTTGCGTTGACCCTCGTCACGGTAGTCGCTCCCGATGGCACCAAAACCCGGAGCTATGCGATCGCCGACGCCTGGAGCCACGACCTCCGGGCCTTGGACCTCCCGGCCGAACTCGGCGCGGAAAACCTCACCGGTGCCCTCTCGAACGGCTGGATCGACAGGAACCTGCGCTACGCCTTCCGGATCGGACAGGTCGCCGGGACGCCGACCCTGCAGCGGGTCTCGCTGCTCGGCGACGGTGCGCCGGCGTGCGATACCCCGGACGTCAATTGCGACGGCTGGGTGCGGATCGCGATCCTCGGCGACTCCTACATCTCCGGGGAGGGTGCGGCCGACGGCATCGACGGGCGCGAGCCGCCGATCGAGCCGGCGCAGCCGTACCACGCCTGCACCGACATCGTCGACGAGGGTCAGTGCGGCTACGCGGAGGACGGTCGGTCTCACGAGAACAAGTGCCACCGTTCGAGTGCCTCCTGGGCAATGCGAGTAGCCACGCATCTTGCCAGCGGGCCCGAGGACGTCCTCTTTGCCGCCTGCAGCGGGGCGATCACCGACGACATCCTCGACCGCGGTCAGTACGACGGTCTTGACGGCCGCCCGGGCCCCAGTCCCGGGGGAGTCTTCGGGGGTCAGCGCCAACTCGACGCTCTCGCGGACTTCCAAGCCTACCGCGACACCGACGCCGTTCTCCTGAGCATAGGTGGCAACGACGTCAAGTTCTCGTCGGTGGTCAAACGGTGCCTGCTGAAGGCGTGCCTGGTCTGGCCGTTCAGCGCCTGGAAGGATGACGCGCAACACGAAGCCGAAAACATCGACGGTCGGGTTGCTACGACGATCTCGGCGATCCGCGATGTTGCCGACAGCGCCCACGTCTATGTGGCCGGCTACCCTGATCCCACCGGGCTCGAGCAGTGCGGGGCCACGGGCGTGACCGGAATCTCTCCTGACGAGCAGGTCTGGCTTCGCTATTGGTACATCGGCTCCCTGAACCAGTCGATCGAAGAGGCAGCCGATGCGGCCGGTGCCACCTACCTGCCGTTCGAGGACGCCTTCGCGGGACACGAAATCTGTTCGGAGCTGGCTTACGCGAATGGGCTGAAGGGGGGCAACGACATCCTCAAGGCCATCGGGAACGAGTCGTTTCACCCCAACGCCTTCGGGCACAGGAAGCTCGCCCAGATCGCCGAGCCCTACGTCGAGAGTCTGGATGGAGGGCTCCAGCCCACGCTGACGGTGCCCGTGATCTCCGGCACCTCGCACCCGGCGTTGCAGGTGACCGCGGCCGACGGCTCCGGGATCTCGCAGGCCGATCCGGGGTCGATCGTCCTGCTGCAAGGTACGGGTGCGCCCTCGAACAGCTCGGGACAGCTGGTCTTCAACTCGCTGCCCACCCACATCGGGACCTGGTCCTCGAACTCCTCTGGTGAGTGGACGGTGAGCAGTCAGATCCCGCAATTCGCTTCGCCGGGCCTGCACACGATCATGGCCGTGAAAACCGGCAGCGGGGGAGAGGTCGCAAGCACCGAAGTCTGGATCGAAGCGCCGGAATCCTGCCCGCCCGACCCCGCCGCGCCGGATGTCGACGCAGACGAACTGCCCGATGCCTGCGATCCCGTTCCGCTCGACGGCCCGGCCGCCGACGCCGACGGCGACGTAGTGCTGAACGAGGTCGACAACTGCGCCGTCACGGCGAATCCGTGGCAGGAAGACTGGGATGAAGACGGCCTCGGCGACGCCTGCGACCCCGACGCCGGGGGAACGATCGAGGATGCGCTCCGGAGCCCCGGAAACCTTTCCCCCGACGCCCCCGAACTGACGTTGGGGGCGAGAGACGAGTTCAGCCGCAACGCGACGGTCTATATCGGCGGCCACGATCCCGAGGACGCGCCGGAGACCCTCGTCCACCGCTGCTCCCTCGACGGCGAGGCGCCGACCGTCTGCACCTCGCCGGTCTGGCTCGCCGGACTCGATCTAGGGACTCACCAGTTGGAGGTGACCAGCGGTGACCCGGCGGGGAACCTGTCTCCCGCGGCGACAATCGACTGGGAGGTGACGGAGTTCGTGTCGCCTGGCTGGCCGCCTCCCCCCGGTCCGTCGACCGGCGACCCGCCGTCGTGGCCGAACCTGCCGATCGAAGACGAACCTTCGTGGATGTACGAATTCCCGGAAACGCCGGACTCAGCCGACTGCGCGCGGCTGGGCGCGGCCGTCGACCGCGCCAGGCATGACTACGCCGAGACGCAAAGGCGCTACCGGCTGGCGCGGGCGGCGTTGATGCAGACGCAGAGAAGCGATCCAAGCGCGTCGGAGATTCGCACTGGACAGAGCCGGGTGCGTACGGCGAAACGGCGTCTCCGGAAGTCGCGGAACCGCTTGGGGGCCATGGCTCGTCTGCTTTCCCGGTCCTGTTAAGCGGGCGGAGCGTGTGCAGATTCAGCAGGAGGGCCCGACGAGGCGGAGGAACGGGCCCTGGTCCTCCGCGATCCGGCCTGACGGTCGGCGCAACCGCAGGTCGCCTCACACAGAGACGCAGCCGTCGTCGAAGCACCGAATCCGAGTCTGGATACCGCTTCGGTACCTAAGTTCATTTAGCTCTCCAAAGCCATTTCTCGTGTCTACACCGCCACCTTGGGCCATCTGGGAACGCCGACTTTTCCTTGACGCTCCGGCTCCTTGCGTCTACTGTCCTGCCTGATTCATGTATGCGGCCGTTCATCAGCCGCAAAGCCCTCAGACAGGGCACGGGCCGCAGGCCCAGGGAAACAGGGAAACCGAGTTACCGAGGCGCCGCAGGGAAGCGGCCGGCAGGGGCTCGAAGAACAAGGAGAGCTAAGTGAGACGCCACGCAAGGGCATCTTCCGCAAGATCGAAAGCACGCAAACCAGTTGGCCCCGAGAGCGCAGCGTCCTCGGGCCGCCTCTACATCGCCGTCCTCGCCGCCACCGTGGCGGCTTTCTTCGTGGTGCCGGTCGCTCAAGCGGCAGCGGCGCCGACTTTCAAGCAAAACATCACAGGGACCGGCAGCGGCGAAGTCAGTAGCGTTGGCGGGGCCGGGGCGTACCCGGGGTTCGAAGAATTCGGCCCCGTCTGGCAGGGCGAACCACCGATCGAATGCGAATACGCATCGCCCGGTCCGGCTACCGGCGTCTGCAAAGAAGTCGAAATTTTCACAGAAGAAGGAAGCGACGCCCTCGCACTGCGTGCGATCCCGGCCCCCGGCTCTGAATTTGCCGGTTGGAAACTGGGGGCAGGGTTGACAAATGAAGCCTTTCCTGAAGGCGGAATCGACTGTAGCTCGACTCCGCAGTGCCTTGCCATCGTTGCAGAAGGCCCTGAAAGAGAAGCAACCGCCGTCTTCTGTACGACAGGGACAGCGGAAGGCTGGGGAGAAGGGTGCGTCCTCCCCCTCACCGTAGCCAAAGAAGGCACCGGCTCCGGAACCGTCGTCTCGAGCCCCGCGGGGCTCGAATGCGGCGGCACCTGCACGGCCTCTTTCAAAGAAAACACCAAAGTCACCCTGACCGCATCGCCCTCGGCGGGCTCCACCTTCGTCAGCTGGAAAGGCTGCGAAAAAGGCGGGGTCAACGGTCGCCAGTGCACGGTGACGATGGACAAAGCAAAGACCGTCAACGCCAAGTTCCTCACGGCCTATGACGTCACGGTCAACCGTGTCGGCAGCGGCCTCGGCAAGGTCTCCAGCTCCCCGGGCGGAGTCCTCTGCCTGAGCAATTGCTCGAGCACCACGGCCGCATTCAAGGAAGGCACCTCGGTCACCCTGACCGCGGCACCGACCAAAAACTACGTCTTCACCGAATGGACGGGCGACTGCTCGGGCTCCAGCCTGACCTGCTCGCTGGGCTCCCTCGGCGCAGACAAGACGGTCGGCGCCAAATTCACCGCCGTCGCGCAGCACAACCTGACCGTGACCAAGTCAGGTGGCGGCAACGGCACCGCCAAGAGCAACGTCGCCGGGATCAACTGCGGCGCCACCTGCTCCTCGATGGCCGCGGCCTACTTCCAGGGCACGGTGGTCGAACTGACCGCCACCCCGGGCAAAGGCTCGGCCTTCGGCGGCTGGTCGGGATCGGGCTGCTCAGGCACCGGCACCTGCACGGTGACGATGTCGGCGGCCAAATCCGTCACGGCGGAATTCAAATAGCGAGGTAACGCAACACGAGTAACGAGAAGCAAACGGCAAAGCCAAAGCCCCGGGAGCCACAGGCTCCCGGGGCGGAGGCCCCGCCGCGGCGGTAGCGCCCTTCCACAGGGGAGAAGGCGCAAAACGGACTCAGGGAGAGGAAGCAGAGAATGGGACACGCAAAGACAAGCCGGGCCAGCGCAGCCCGCACAGCACTCGCCATCCTCGTCGCATCCCTGCTCTGCCTCACCCTCGCCTCCCCCGCCCAAGCCGCCCCCACCCACCCCCGCAAGGAAGCCCTCGACATCACCGGCCTAAACCACGCCTGCGGCGTAGCCGTCGACTCCAAAGGCAACCTCTACGCCTCCAGCGCGGGAACCAACGAGGTCAAGGTCTATGACCCCTCCCACAACCTCCTCACTTCGATCCCCAACTCCAACGAACCCTGCGGCCTGGCGGTAACCACCACCGGCGTCCTCTACGTCTCCGAGAAGGCAACAGGCGAAGTCGTCCAGTTCAAGCCCAGCAAATACCCCTTCGCCGGGACTCCCACCTACGGCCCCCGCGAAGTCATCGACGCCTCCACCAAAGCCAAGGGCATCGCGGTGGACTCCTTCGACGACGCCCTCTACGTCGCCGAGGGCGATCACGTTTCAGCCTACGTCCACGAGATGCAGACCCTCTTGCTTGAAAATGAAGTCACCGGCGGCAGCTTCAAACTCAAATTCGGAGGCCAGGAAACCCCCTCCCTCCCCTACAACGCCACCGCCGCCGAAGTGCAGGCGGCGCTGGAAGCCCTCTCGAGCATCGAACCCGGCAACGTCGAAGTCGCCGAACACCCCTCCACCTTGTCTTGGACGGTCTTCTTCACCGGCAAATTCGCCTACACCGACGTGGCGGAAATAGGCCGCGACTACTCGCTGCTCACCGGCAGCAACCCGAGACTCGGCGTTATCGAGACAGCCAAAGGCTTCAGCGGCCCGATCGGCGAAGGCGCGCTAACCGAAGCCACCGGCGTCGCCTCCTACACCGCCGAACCGGCCAATGGCACTCCCTCGCCAATCGACCGCCACCTCTGGGTGGCCGACGCCAAGGGGCTGGGGTCTACGGACGACAGCCTGGTCCTCTTCAGCGGCTCCAAAACCAGCGCCCTGAAACTGCGCCGCGAACTCACTGGCGCCGCCACCCCCGACGGCTCCCTCGGCTTCGGCACGGCCGGCGCCTACCTCGCCGCCGACCCCGGAAACATCGACGCGAAAAAATGCGCCGTGGTCGGCGAAGGGGCCTGCAGCGCCGGGCACCTCTTCCTCTACGACGCCGCCCACAAAGCGCTCGACGAGTTCGACGCCTCCGGCGAATACCTCGGCCAGACCAAAAACGCCGCCTTCGCCGATGCCGAGCCGACCCAGGTCGCGGTCGACCGCTCGGGCGGTGCGGGCGACGGCACCCTCTACGTCACCGCCGGCGCCACCACGCCCGCCAGCGCGCTCGCCTTCGGCCCCCTCCTGCAGCCCAAACGCGAAACCCTCCCCGAACCGATCTCCCACACCCTGGCAAATGCCAGGGCGGTGGCCACCGATTTCTACGGCAACGTCTACGCGGCGGCGGGGACCAAAGTCAGCGTCTTCGACCCCAAAGGCAAAGCACTCACCTCCTTCACAGACACAAAAGGCACCCCCACCGACCTCGCGGTCGACTCGACCTGCAAGGTCTACGTGCTGGAGGGCGAAACGAAAGCCACCTACTTCACTCCGACCGCCTGCCCGCCGGTCTCGGGCACGACCTATGCGCGCCAGGAATCGGTGGTCGCCACCGGCAGCGGGTTTAGAGGGATCGCGGTCAACCCGGGGCCCTCGGCCGGCAAGGACCGCCTCTTCGTCACCGGCACCGCTGTCACCCGCGAATACGACTCCGCCGCCAAAGGCTCGGGCCCGCTCAACCCCGAATTCGCCAAAGACACCGTTCCGTCGAGCGCTCTCCGCGAATCGATCGCGGTAAACGGCGCCAACGGGAGCGTCTACTTCGGCGTAAACCCGCACCTGATCTACGTGGTCGACCCGACAGGCAAAGAAATCCTGGCGCGGATCGACACCACCGTCTCCACGAGCGGCATAACCGGCTTCAACCCCCGCCTGGCCGTCGACCAGGCCAACGGCCACGTGATCGAGTTCGACGGAAAAAGCAAAAGCGCACGCGAGTACGAGGCCGTCGCTGGCGGCTTCGTCGCCGAATTCGGCTCCTTCACCGAAGAACTGACCAAGCAATACCGGGTCGCCGTCGACAGCTCCTGTGCCCTGCACGAACCGCCGCTCGACGAAACGACGACGCCGACCTGCGAAGAATTCGACCCCGCCAACGGCACCGTCTACGTGGCTTTCGACGACACCAATCTCAGCCATCCTCCCTTCGACGTGAACGCGTTCGGGCCGGTGAAATACGGTACCCCGCCGCCGGCGACGAAGTTCAAACTCACGGTCAACAAGACAGGTACCGGCTCGGGCACGGTCACGAGCGCCCCCGAAGGCATCGATTGCGGCGGCACCTGCTCGGCCGAATTCGAAGAAGGCACGAAAGTCACCCTGACGGCAACCCCCGCAGGAGGCTCGACCTTCAGTGGCTGGTCGGGGGCCTGTTCTGGAACCGCCAGCTGCGAAGTGACGATGAGCGCCGCCAAATCGGTGACGGCCGAATTCAGCCTCGCCGCCAAACCCAAATTCCTACTCAAAGCCAACCTGGCCGGCTCGGGGACGGGCACCGTGACCAGCTCCCCCTCGGGCATCAACTGCGGCATCGACTGCACCGAGGAATACGAAGAAGGCACCAAAGTCACGCTCACCGGCACCCCCGGCGCCAACACCAAAGCCGTCGCCTGGACCGGTTGCGGCGCCGTCAACGGCGAAAACAAGTGCGAAGTGACGATGTCGGCGGCCAAAGAAGTCACCGCCACCTTCAACCTCGAACAGCGCCAGCTCACGACCAAAAAGACGGGAACGGGGACAGGCAAAGTCACCAGCTCCCCGGCCGGCATCGACTGCGGGGCGACCTGCTCTGCCTCTTTCGACCACGGCACCAAAGTCACCCTCGAAGCCAAAGCCGACGCAGGCTCCGAATTCAAAGGCTGGTCTGGCTCGGGCTGCTCGGGCATCGGCAAATGCGAAGTGACGATGTCAGAAGCGAGGGAAGTGACGGCCGAATTCAGCCTCGCCGCCAAACCCAAATTCCTACTCAAAGCCAACCTGGCCGGCTCGGGGACGGGCACCGTTGCCAGCTCCCCCTCCGGCATCAACTGCGGCCTCGACTGCGAAGAGGAATACGAAGAAGGCACCAAAGTCACGCTCACCGGCACCCCCGGCGCCAACACCAAAGCCGTCGCCTGGACCGGCTGCGGCGCCGTCAACGGCGAAAACAAATGCGAAGTGACGATGTCTGCGGCCAAGGAAGTCACCGCCACCTTCAACCTCGAACAGCGCCAGCTAACGGCCTCCAAAGCAGGCTCTGGCTCTGGCACGGTGACGAGCACCCCGGCGGGGATCAACTGTGGGGTGGACTGCTCTGAGCTCTATGACCACGGCACCGAAGTCACGCTTGAAGCCAAAGCAGACGCGGGCTCTGAATTCGTCGAATTCACCGGCGACTGCGGTCCCATCGAATGCGAACTGACAATGAGCGAGGACAAGTCGGTCACCGCCCTCTTCGACGTCATCGCCAAACCCAAATTCGGCCTCAAAGTCAAACTGGCCGGCTCTGGCACCGGCATCGTGACCAGTAGCCCCTCCGGCATCAACTGCGGCCTCGACTGCGAAGAGGAATACGAAGAAGGCACCAAAGTCACGCTCACCGGCACCCCCGGCGCCAACACCAAAGCCGTCGCCTGGACCGGCTGCGGCGCCGTCAACGGCGAAAACAAATGCGAAGTGACGATGTCTGCGGCCAAGGAAGTCACCGCCACCTTCGACGAAGAAGCCAAAGGCGGGGGCATCCCGCTCACGGTTGTAGTCGAAGGCACCGGATCGGGCACGGTCTCGAGCGACAAAGGCGCGATCTCCTGCAACCCCTTCTGCACCGACGAATACGAAGCGGGGACCAAAGTCACGCTGACCGCAACCCCAGCCTCAGGCTCGATCTTCTACAGCTGGAAATACTGCGACACGGGCGGCGTCAACGGCCGCCAGTGCACGGTCACCGTCGACAAAGCAAAGACGGTCAAGGCGACCTTCACGACCACCCACGCCCTGAAAGTCTCGAGAGCCGGGTCGGGCCTCGGCAAGGTGCAGAGCTCCCCGGGAGGCGTCCTCTGCCTCGCCAACTGCTCTGAGACCACCGCTGCTTTCAGGGAGGGCACCAAAGTCACCCTGAAACAGACTCCCTCCAAACACTTCCACTTCGTCAAATGGATGGGTGACTGTACGGGATCCGGCGCCTGCGAAGTGACGATGGGCGAAGATCACGATGTCTCCGCCGAGTTCGCCGAAGACGCCAAGCACCTGCTCACGCTGACCAAGCAAGGCGGCGGTCAGGGCACCGTGAAGAGCTCCATCGCCGGGATCAACTGCGGAGCGACCTGCGCCTTCACCAAAGCCGCCTACTACCAGGGCGAAGCCGTGGAACTGATGGCCACCCCGGGTAAAGGTTCCACCTTCAAAGGCTGGACGGGCTGCGAATCAGAACCCGAAGGCAGATGCCTGGTGACGGTCTCAGAAGCCAAGGAAGTGAAAGCGAAATTCGAATAGGCAGCACCTAGCAAGCCGCCCTTCGGGGGGAGGGCGGGAAACCAAAGACCAGGGAGAAGCAATGGGACACGCAAAGACCACCGCCGGCAAGGCGACCCTAGGCGCCTTGGCGCTTGCGCTCTTGCTGCTCACCCTCGCCTCCCCCGCCCAAGCCGCCCCCACCCACCCCCGCAAGGAAGCCCTCGACATCACCGGCCTAAACCACGCCTGCGGCGTAGCCGTCGACTCCAAAGGCAACCTCTACGCCTCCAGCGCGGGAACCAACGAGGTCAAGGTCTATGACCCCTCCCACAACCTCCTCACTTCGATCCCCAACTCCAACGAACCCTGCGGCCTGGCGGTAACCACCACCGGCGTCCTCTACGTCTCCGAGAAGGCAACAGGCGAAGTCGTCCAGTTCAAGCCCAGCAAATACCCCTTCGCCGGGACTCCCACCTACGGCCCCCGCGAAGTCATCGACGCCTCCACCAAAGCCAAGGGCATCGCGGTGGACTCCTTCGACGACGCCCTCTACGTCGCCGAGGGCGATCACGTTTCAGCCTACGTCCACGAGATGCAGACCCTCTTGCTTGAAAATGAAGTCACCGGCGGCAGCTTCAAACTCAAATTCGGAGGCCAGGAAACCCCCTCCCTCCCCTACAACGCCACCGCCGCCGAAGTGCAGGCGGCGCTGGAAGCCCTCTCGAGCATCGAACCCGGCAACGTCGAAGTCGCCGAACACCCCTCCACCTTGTCTTGGACGGTCTTCTTCACCGGCAAATTCGCCTACACCGACGTGGCGGAAATAGGCCGCGACTACTCGCTGCTCACCGGCAGCAACCCGAGACTCGGCGTTATCGAGACAGCCAAAGGCTTCAGCGGCCCGATCGGCGAAGGCGCGCTAACCGAAGCCACCGGCGTCGCCTCCTACACCGCCGAACCGGCCAATGGCACTCCCTCGCCAATCGACCGCCACCTCTGGGTGGCCGACGCCAAGGGGCTGGGGTCTACGGACGACAGCCTGGTCCTCTTCAGCGGCTCCAAAACCAGCGCCCTGAAACTGCGCCGCGAACTCACTGGCGCCGCCACCCCCGACGGCTCCCTCGGCTTCGGCACGGCCGGCGCCTACCTCGCCGCCGACCCCGGAAACATCGACGCGAAAAAATGCGCCGTGGTCGGCGAAGGGGCCTGCAGCGCCGGGCACCTCTTCCTCTACGACGCCGCCCACAAAGCGCTCGACGAGTTCGACGCCTCCGGCGAATACCTCGGCCAGACCAAAAACGCCGCCTTCGCCGATGCCGAGCCGACCCAGGTCGCGGTCGACCGCTCGGGCGGTGCGGGCGACGGCACCCTCTACGTCACCGCCGGCGCCACCACGCCCGCCAGCGCGCTCGCCTTCGGCCCCCTCCTGCAGCCCAAACGCGAAACCCTCCCCGAACCGATCTCCCACACCCTGGCAAATGCCAGGGCGGTGGCCACCGATTTCTACGGCAACGTCTACGCGGCGGCGGGGACCAAAGTCAGCGTCTTCGACCCCAAAGGCAAAGCACTCACCTCCTTCACAGACACAAAAGGCACCCCCACCGACCTCGCGGTCGACTCGACCTGCAAGGTCTACGTGCTGGAGGGCGAAACGAAAGCCACCTACTTCACTCCGACCGCCTGCCCGCCGGTCTCGGGCACGACCTATGCGCGCCAGGAATCGGTGGTCGCCACCGGCAGCGGGTTTAGAGGGATCGCGGTCAACCCGGGGCCCTCGGCCGGCAAGGACCGCCTCTTCGTCACCGGCACCGCTGTCACCCGCGAATACGACTCCGCCGCCAAAGGCTCGGGCCCGCTCAACCCCGAATTCGCCAAAGACACCGTTCCGTCGAGCGCTCTCCGCGAATCGATCGCGGTAAACGGCGCCAACGGGAGCGTCTACTTCGGCGTAAACCCGCACCTGATCTACGTGGTCGACCCGACAGGCAAAGAAATCCTGGCGCGGATCGACACCACCGTCTCCACGAGCGGCATAACCGGCTTCAACCCCCGCCTGGCCGTCGACCAGGCCAACGGCCACGTGATCGAGTTCGACGGAAAAAGCAAAAGCGCACGCGAGTACGAGGCCGTCGCTGGCGGCTTCGTCGCCGAATTCGGCTCCTTCACCGAAGAACTGACCAAGCAATACCGGGTCGCCGTCGACAGCTCCTGTGCCCTGCACGAACCGCCGCTCGACGAAACGACGACGCCGACCTGCGAAGAATTCGACCCCGCCAACGGCACCGTCTACGTGGCTTTCGACGACACCAATCTCAGCCATCCTCCCTTCGACGTGAACGCGTTCGGGCCGCTGGAGTACCCCGAAGCGGGGGAACCGCCAGTTGCTGTGACCGGCAGCGCCGACGAATTCGGCCCCGGCGCCGCCACCCTGCACGGCAGCGTCGACCCGAAGGGAACCCTGCTCGGAGAATGCAAGTTCGAGTACCTGACCGAGGCCGAATACCAGACCAACGGCGAAACCTTCTCCGGCGCCGAAGTAAAAGCCTGCGCCGAGAGCCCCGCAGAAATCGGCAAAGGGAACGAAGCGGTCCCCGTCCACGCCCAGGTCGAAGGCCTGGCGGAAACGGTCTACCGCTTCCGCCTCGTCGCCAATAACGCGGGCGGATCGAGCGAAGGCGAAGCCGTGCTCTTCGGAGCGCCCCAGGTCGAAGCGCTCTCGCCGCTGCCGATCCTCTACCACGAAGCGACCCTGCGGGCCAAGGTCAACCCCTCGGGCCTTGCCACCGAATACCGCTTCGACTTCGTCGATGCTCAGAGCTTCGAAGAACAGGGCGGCTTCGAAGGCCCCGAGACCCGCCACAGCGCCTGGACCGAGCTGGCGGCTGGGGAAGCGGCGGTGCAGGTATCCGCCGCGATCGTCGGCCTCGCCGAAGGGACCGAGTACCGCTACCGCGCGGTCGCCAAAAACGACGTCGCGACGGTAGAAGGGCCGACCCAGTCCTTCGCCACCCAGGTGCGACGGGGCGCCGAATCGTGCCCCAACGGCACCTACCGCTTCGGCCTCTCGGCCAACCTGCCCGACTGCCGCGCCTATGAGCTCGTCACCCCGGCGCAGACCGACGGCCTCAAGCCCTATGCCGCAGGCGACGGCGGCAGCCTTTCGGGAAGCTTCAGCAGCTGGCTCACGGTCCAGCGCGACGAAAGCGCCGGGGAGCGCCTCTCCTACTTCGCCGACGGCACCCTGCCCGGCTTCGATGGAAACGGCCAGACCGACGGCTACCGGGCCGAGCGCGGGGCGGGCGATCACCCCGCCGGCGGCTGGCAGAGTGCTCTCTTCTCTCCCAGCTATGCGCAGGCGGGCGCCAGCCAACCGCAACAGCACGGCATCGCCGCCGATCAGCTCTATTCGATCTGGGAAAGTACGGCTGTAGAAGGCCGCCCCGGGGCCCTGCCCAGGGGCGTCTACCTGCGCACCCCCGCAGGCTTCGAAGCGCTCGGGCAGGGCAGCCTCGGCACCGACCTCGGTGCGCTCAGCCGCTACGTGGGCGCCGGCGGCGCCCACGCGATCTTCGCCTCCAAAGAACACCTGGAGGAAGATGCCGCGCCGAGCGGCACCGAAGCGCTCTATGACCGCGCCGCGGGCGAACCCAGCGCCGAAGTGGTCTCGGTCAAGCCCGACGGCTCGGCCTTCGGCGCCGGCGAAGCCGCCACCTACATCGGCGCAAGCGAAGACGGCGCCGCGGTCGCCTTCCGCGTGGGCGGCACGCTCTACCTGCACCGCGAAGGCGAAACCACCGAGATCGCCGAAGGCTCCAACACCTTCGCCGGGATCTCAGAAGACGGCACCCGGGTCTTCTACGTGGCCGCCGCCGCGGTGGGTTTCTCCCCGCCCCCGCCCGCACCCCTCTACGCCTGCGACACCGAAGCAGGCCCCTGCGCGGGCCCTGGCGCCCATCCGCCGGAGGAAATCGCCGCCAAAGGCATCTTCGCCCTGGTCTCACCCGACGGCAGCAATGCCTTCTTCTCCTCCGAAGAAGCGATCGGCGAAGAAGTGAACGACAATGGCGAAGAACCCGAAGCCGGCGCCCACAACCTCTACGCCTGGGACGGGGCGCAAACCCGCTTCGTCGGCCAGCTCGCCGCTGCCGACTTCAAAAACGAAGCGTTCACGGGCATGGCGGGCATGAACCTAGCCGCCTGGACTACGGCACTCGGCATTGGCGACCATGGTGGGCGGGCCTTCGCCCCGACCCGCTCGACGCCGGGCGGCGGCGCCTTCGTCTTCCAGTCCCACGCCCGTCTGAGCGCCTATGACAACGAAGGCGTGGGCGAGATCTACCGCTACGACCCGGCGGCCGAAGAAGGAGAGCGCCTGCTCTGCGTCTCCTGCGATCCCTCCGGCGCCCCGCCCACCGCCGACGCCCTGCTCGAGGACCTCCGCTTCGGAAGCGGCACTCCCGTCAAGGCCAAGACGATGATCGCCAACCTGACCGACGACGGCGAGGAGGTCTTCTTCCAGAGCTTCGATCGCCTGCTGCCAGAAGACGCCAACGAAGTAGAGGACGTCTATCAGTGGAGGGCGAAGGGCAGCGGCAGCCCCGAGTGCACCCGCCCCGGCGGCTGCCTGGCGCTGATCTCCTCCGGGCAGGGGGAAACGCCCTCCTTCCTCTATGGCATGAGCGCCGACGGGCATGACGTCTTCTTCCGCACGCAGGAGAAGCTGGTGGGGATGGACGAAGCGGGCAGCCCCTCGGTCTACGACGCCAGGGCAGGCGGCGGCATCCCCGAACCGGCGGTGCCCGCTCCCTGCCAGGGCGATGCCTGCCAGGGCAACGGGACCGAAGTGCCCCAGATCCCCAGCTCCGCCACCACGGGCTCCGGCGAAGCAGCAGAAGCGCCCAAAGCCCGTCCCTGCGCCAAAGGCAAGCGCCGGGTCAAGGGCCGCTGCGTGAAGCCCCACAAGAAGAAGAACCACGCCAAGAAGCACCACCGCCGAGCCAAGCACGACCGGGGAGGGAACCGATGACCCGCCGTATCGTGCTGTTCGCAGCGCCCCTGCTGGTCGTCCTCGCCCTGGCGATACCCGCAGTTGCCGCAGAAGCTGAAAACTGCGACACAGAACCGCGCCCGGCCTGCTACGGGATCGCCTCGGTAGGTGCCTCGCTCTCCACCCACGAAGCCGGCGCCCACCCCGACCTCACCCTCAACGTCGAGGCCAAAGTAGACCCCTCAAGCCCGACCAACGTCTTCGGCTTGCACGCACCCTATGACGCATCCCGCAACGCCCGCTTCAACCTGCCGCCGGGCCTGATCGGCGACCCCAACGCGATCGGGGCGGTGCAGCAGTGCTCAGCGCAGCAGCTGGTCAGCTTCAACCTACCCGGCGGCGGCTGCCCCAACGGCTCCCAGATCGGCGTCTCGAACATCACAGCCTACGACCTGACCCAGGAATTCCACGAGCCCGTCTACATGATGAAGCCCCCCGGCGGCGACATAGTCGCCCGGATCGGCATCATCGGCGGCATCTTCCCGATCTTCATCAACTTTCAGGTGCGCTCGGAAACCGACTACGGGATCACTGCCGAAGTCACCAACGCGCCCGCCGCGGCTGTCGTGGTCAAGCTCGAATCGACCTTCTGGGGAGTCCCCGCCGACAAAGCCCACGACGAAGAACGCTGCACTCCCCAAGAGGTGTTCGCCAAAGGCTGCGTCCTTTCCCCCGAACGCCCCCCGGGTGGCAACATACTGCCCTTCTTCACCAACCCGACCCGCTGCGGGGTGCCGCTCGAGGTCGGTGTCAACGCCTCTGGCTGGTCCGAACCGGAGTTCGACCCCGAAAAGGAAGTGACTACCTCCCTGGGCGAAATCAGCGGCTGCGACAAACTCCCCTTCGGCCCCGCGGTGGAAGTCCTGCCGACCTCCCACCACACCACCTCCCCGACCGGGATCGACATGACGATCAAGCTGCCGGCCTCCCCGGGGGTGAAAGTGCTCGAACCCTCCCAGACCCGCCGTATCCAGATCGACCTGCCGGTCGGCTTCGGGGTCAACACCGGCACCGCCGATGGGCTTGAGACCTGCTCGCCACAGCAGGTCGCCTTCGGCGAGAACGCCGCCGCCCACTGCCCCGACGCCTCAAAGCTCGCAGCGACCGAATTCAACGTGCCGGTGCTGGAACGAAACCTCAAAGGAGCGATCTACCTCCGCGAGCCCGAACCGGGCAAGCCCTACCGGATCTGGGTCGTCGCCGATGACCTCGGCCTGCACCTGAAGCTGCCCGGAGAACTGGAACTGGACAAAGACGACGGCCAGATCCACTCGGTCGTCTTCGGCACGCCGGAGCTGGGAGGACTGCCCCAGGCGCCGCTCAGGGAAGTGAAGCTGCTCTTCAAGTCGGGCTTTAGAGCGCCGCTGATCACGCCTGAGCAGTGCGGCACCTACCTCTCCCACTACGTCTTCGTCCCCTGGTCGGGCGGCCCGCTGGCAGAAGGCGACGCGCCGATGGAGATCACCGAAGGCTGCACCGACGGCGGCTTCTCACCCAAGCTCGACGCCGGCTCCACCGACTCCAAAGGCGGCGCCTTCAGCCCCTTCAACGTCACCCTGACCAGGGAGGACCCAGAGGCAGACCTCGCCGCTTTCGCCCTCGCCCTGCCCAGGGGCATGGCCGCCTCCTTCGCCGGCCTTGCCCGCTGCGAAGGCCCCGCAGCGGAAAGCGGCAACTGCCCGGCCAGCTCCAGGATCGGCAAGGTAGTAGCCGCGGTAGGCGCCGGCCCGTCCCCATTGTGGGTCCCCCAACCCGGCAAACGCCCCACAGCCATCTACCTGGGAGGCCCCTACAAAGGCGCCCCGACGAGCATCGTCGCCGTAGTCCCCAAGCAGGCCGGCCCCTTCGATTTCGGCGAAGAAGTGGTCAGAAGCGCGATCGCCGTCGACCCGGTGACCGCCCAGGCGACCACCACGACCGACCCCCTGCCCCAGCTGATCGAAGGCACCCCGCTTCACTACCGCACGATCGGCGTGCAGCTGGACAAGCCCGACTTCGTCCTCAACCCGACCTCCTGCGCCAAGAAGGAATCGACAGCGACCTTCGCCTCGACCGACGGGCGCAGCGCAACGGCGTCTGACTCCTTCGCCGCCACCGGCTGCTCTGGCCTTGACTTCAAGCCGAAGATCTCCTTCCGCCTCAAAGGCGGCACCCACAGAGGCGCCCACCCGAGGCTGAGCGCGATCGTCCGCCCCAGGGCCGGCGACGCCAACATAGGAGCGTTCTCGGTCGCCCTGCCCCATTCGGAGTTCCTCGACCAGGCCCACATCAAGACCGTCTGCACCAGGGTGCAGTTCAAGGCCGGCGGGGGCGGGGGGGAGCAGTGTCCGGCGGGCTCGATCTACGGCGAAGTGACGGCACGTAGCCCGCTGTTTGACTTCCCCCTCACCGGCAAGATCTACCTGCGCTCCTCTGACCACCCATTGCCCGACATGGTGGCGGTCCTGAAGGGCCCATCCTCCTTCCCGGTCGTGATCGAGTCCGCGGGGCGGATCGACTCGGTAAACGGAGGAATACGCACCACCTTTGACTCGGTGCCAGACGCCCCGGTATCGGAAATCATCGCCAGCTTCCCCGGCGGCGCCAAGGGCCTGATCGTCAACTCGACCAACCTCTGCCTGAAGACCAACAGGGCGACCGCCAAGTACACCGGCCAAAACGGCAAGCGGGCCACCGGGCACCCGGCGATGCAGGACTCCTGCAAGAAGAGGGGCGCCAAGAAGCGCCGCCGTTGATGGGTGCCCTGAGATCTCCCGGCCAAGCAGCCATGGCCACCCTCCTGGCCATGGCTGCCCTGCTCGGCGCGCTCTGTGCCCCCGCGCAGGCCGAGACGATCGCCAAGGGCCCGGCCAAGGTAGTGGTCTCCGGCAGACTCGCCCCCAAGGCCCTGCCGCGCAAGGGCTCAGCCCCGGTCTCGGTCACCCTGGCGGGGAGGATCTCCCCCACCCGCAAGGGCCCCCTGCCCCAGCTGCGAAAGATCAGCTTCGCGATCAACTCCCACGGCCACCTCGACCTCTCCGGCCTGCCGGTATGCAGAGTGGGCCACATCCAGCCCTCCTCAAACCAAGAGGCACTGGCGGCCTGCGGGGACTCTCTGATCGGCACCGGCGACTTCGCCGCCAACGTGAAGCTCCCAGAACAGACCCCCTTTCCCTCCAAGGGCAAGATGCTCGCCTTCAACGGGCGCCTCAGGGGCAAGCCAGCGATCTTCGCCCACGTCTACGGCACCGAGCCCGCCTCGATCTCCTACGTCCTTCCCTTCACCGTCACCCACACCAAGGGCACCTTCGGCACCGTCTTGGAGGCAAACCTGCCCCAGATCGCCGGCGAATGGGGCAACGTCACCCAGGTCTCGATGACCCTGGGGCGCGTCTACCGCTCCCACGGAAAGGCCCGCAGCTACCTCACCGCCGGCTGCCCGGCCCCCAATGGCTTCAACGGCGCCGTCTTCCCCCTGACCCGCACCGCCTTCGAGTTCGCCGGCGGCCTCACCCTGGCGACGACGCTGAACCGCAGCTGCGAGGTGACGGGGTGAGAGGGCTGCGCCGCCACCTCTCCTTCGCCAACCTCGCCTCGGGCCTCGCCCTGCTTCTCGCCCTCACCACCTCCGGCGCCTACGCCGCCTCCCAGCTAGCCCCCAAGTCGGTGGGGGAGAAGCAACTGAGACCGGGAGCCGTCACCGCCGCCAAGCTCAGAAAGAACGCCGTCAGCTCCCCCAAGATCAAGGCCGAAGCGGTGGGGACGGGGAAGCTCGCAGGCGGCTCCGTCACCGAGGCAAAGCTCGCGAACGCCTCGGTCTCCACCGCGAAGCTTCAAGACGGCGCGGTCAGCACCGACAAGATCGCCAACGAAGCCGTCACCGGAGCGAAGGTCAACGAGCCGACCCTGGGCCATGTGCCCTTGGCCACAAGGGCCGACACAGCGATCTTCGCCGAAGCCGCCAACCCCACCACCTTCGCCTCGGTCGCCAAAGACGGCACCCTCGACACCGAAGCCTCCAAGGCGATCGCCTCGGTCAAACAGTTCGAAGCCGGCGTCTACTGCATCTCCGCCGCCTTCACCCCCAAGGGGGCGGTGGTTACCCCCAAGCTCCCCGCCACCGCCGCGCTCATCACCTTCGCCCGCCTCGGCGGCGGCGCCAGCCCCTGCTCCTTCACCCAGGTCGAGGTGCAGGTCCGAAACTCAGAAGGCAAAGCGACAGAAGCGGCCTTCTTCGCTCTCCTTTACCGCTGAGCATGATGAGCCCCGCGCACTCCCCGCGAAGAGCCGGCCCGGCACAGCGCCAGGCGTCTGCCTCCCGGGCCCGGCGGCCCTCCTTCGAGCAAGCCCGCGCCGAGCTCTCCGCCCGCCTGCGCGAGCGCCGCGAGGAGATCGAGCAAGCGGTCCTCACCCGCACCCTCGCCGTCTCTGGCACCGGCGAGCCGGTAGACCTCGACTCCCTCGACCCCGAGTACCTGCAGGGCCTGCGCACGGCAGTCTCCGCCGCCGTCGACTACGCCCTCGCAGTGGTCGAACGCGGTGAGGAGCGCGCCCCGTCCCCACCGCCCGTCCTGCTCACCCAAGCCCGCCTCGCCGCCCGCTACGGGATCGGCCTGGACACCGTCTTGCGCCGCTACTCCGCCGGTTACGTCTTGATCTCCGACTTCCTCGTCGAAGAGGCCGAGCGAAGCGGGTTGCGCGGCCCTTTCCTGCAGCGCCTCTTGCGCTCCCAGGCGGCCTTAGACCGCCTGCTGGCAGCGCTCAGCGAGGAGTACGCACGGGAGGAACGCGAGCGCCCGGGCACCACCGAGCAGCGCCGCACCGAGCGGATCGAGCGGTTGCTGGCCGGCGAGCCGATCGACGCCTCTGAGCTCGAATATGACCTCGAAGGACACCACCTCGCCCTTCTCGCCACCGGCCCCGGAGTCGCCATCGCCCTGCGCGAGCTCGCCACCGCCATTGACGCTCGCCTGCTCACGGCCTGCCGCGGCGAGGACACCCTCTGGGCCTGGCTCGGCGCCCGCCGGGAGCTCGACCCCGAAGAGCTGCACCGCCACGCCAGCGCCATATGGCCCAAGGGGGCCGTCTTAGTGACTGGGGAGCCCGGGAAGGGGCTCCTCGGTTGGCGCCTCTCCCACCGTCAGGCCAAGGCCACCCTGACGGTTGCCCAGCGCGGCCCCGAGCCCCTGGTCCGCTACGCCGACGTCGCCCTGCTCGCCGCGGTGCTGGGGGACGACCTGCTCGCCACTTCGCTGCGCCAGCTCTACCTGGAGCCGCTGCAGGCAGAGCGCGACGGGGGGGAGGTGGCCAGGGAGACCTTGCGGGCTTATTTCGCGGTGGGTAGGAACGTCTCCTCGGCTGCGGCGGCGCTGGGGGTCCAAAGGCACACGGTCACCAATCGCCTCCGCGCGATCGAGCAGCGGATCGGGCGCCCGTTGAGCACATGGATCACCGAGATCGAAATCCTCCTCCGCCTGGAAGAACTCAAGGACCGTGCCCGACCGTACAAGCTGGTCGGTTAAAGCCCTGCCAAATATCCACGTTGGCGGCGCGAGATGGCCCCTCGTTCGATTTTCTTTGCGGGCAGCTCATCAGTGGACGGTTATCTGGTGGGGAGACATTTCTAATGGCGGCACGCAATCGCAACGCGATAAATCGGCTTCAGGCCCTGGTGGCTCCACTTGTCTTGATCCTGGTCGCCGCGTGGGCGGTTGCGCCTGCGGTGGGCGCTGCGCTGACCACCGAGGAGCCCTTCGGCCCGCAACTGGATAACGAACTTGCCCCGCCCGACAACCTGAATCCAACTGGGGACAGGTTCTCCACCGGCGATTTCTCGCCATCGCCCAGCGAAGGTCGCTACATCGTCGTTCTCAAGGACTGGGTAGACCATCCCGGAGCCGTTGCCGATGCGCAGGCGGCTCGCCACGACTCTGAGGTCGGATTCGTGTACCGGAGCGTGCTGGAGGGCTACTCTGCGACCCTGCCCAAGGATGAGCTGGCCGCGCTCAGACGCGAGCCTAACGTCAAGTACGTGACGCCCGACATTAAAGTCGAAGCCTTCTCCCAAAATACGCCGACGGGCGTCGACCGCACCTTCGACACAGCAAACGAAGGCGTCGCGATCGACGAAGGCGACAACCTGCGCGTAGACGCAGACGTGGCGGTGCTCGATGTCGGCGTCGATCACGAAAATCCGGACCTCAACGTAGTCGCTCGTACGGATTGCGTGCCCACCTACGGCAATCCTGAAACCGCGGAATGCGTCGATGGGACCGGCGCTGCCGGGCACGACCACGGCACCCACGTCGCCGGCACGATCGGAGCGCTCGACAATGGCGAAGGCGTCGTCGGCATTGCCCCCGGTGCCCGTATATGGGCGGTGAAGGTGCTGAATGACCAAGGCGTGGCGGTCGCCAGCTGGATCATCGCCGGGATCGAATGGGTGACCGGGCACGCTTCCCAGATAGAGGTGGCGAATATGAGTCTCGGCGGCAAAGGGGAGAGTCCGGCCATGGAAGAAGCCATCGAGGCCTCCTCCGAAGCCGGGGTCGTCTATGTGGTGGCGGCTGGCAACGAAAACTCGGACGTCAAAGGATTCTTTCCCGCCGGTGATCCCGACGTGATCACCGTCTCCGCCCTGGCCGACTACGACGGCAAACCAGGTGGCACAGCGGAACCGTTGAATTCTAAATGCGAAAAAGTGAGCAAAAGTAGCAACTATGGCCTCGACGACACTCTCGCAAAATTCAGCAACTACGGCGAAGGCGTCGATGTCGCCGCTCCGGGCGTCTGCATCCTCTCGACGCTGCCCGGCGGGGAATATGGCTACAAGAATGGTACCTCCATGGCTACCCCACACGTAGCCGGCGCCGCGGCGATCCTGGCCAGCGAGGACAACCCAGAAGATCTCGAAGACGTCGAAGCCATCCGCCAGACGATCGAAGAAGAGGGCAACCAGGAATGGGAAGACACCTCGGGAGACGGCGTCCAAGAGCCACTGCTCGACCTAGGCGACGAAACAGCTTTCACCCCCGTCGACCAGGCCGCTGTCACTGGCGAGGCGGATGTCCACTCGACCACCGAAGTGACCTTCAACGGGTCTGTCAACCCGCACGGCATTGAAACCGAGTACTACTTCGAATACGGCACCACGCCCGAATACGGCTCCAAAGTCCCGGCCTCCGGAGAGAGCGCCGGATCGGGCGTCGAATACGTCCCAGTCCAGCAGACGATCGAAGTCGAAGGTCAGACGTTCTACCACTACCGCCTCGTCGCCGCCAACTCCGAAGACACTTTCTTCGGGGGCGACCGGACCTTCGGCACCACCCCACCCACGGTGATAAGCCAACCGGCGACTGAAGTCAGCGCCAACGGTGCCACGCTCAACGCCACCGTGAATCCCGAAGGCTTCTACACGACCTACCGGTTCGAATACGGCCTCACGCCTTCCTATGGGCATAGCCTTCAGCTCTCCGAGCTCGCAGCGGGGACCGAAGCGGTCGAGGTGATGTCGGAGCTGGAAGGGCTCAGTGCCGAAGCGACCTACCACTTCCGCGTCGTCGCCACCAATATTGCCGGTACCTCTGATAGCGAAGACGAAACCTTCACCACCGAACCTGCCGATTGGGTCACTCAGCCGACTCCGAACCCACACCAGGAAGAGGAAGAAGAAGAAGACGTCTTGCTGAAGCAGCGGGGTCTGTTCAAAGTGTCATGCAGCTCGCCGTCCGATTGTATGGCGATCGGCTTTACGACCATCTCCCACAGCACCCGCACCCCCCCGGTGGTGAGGTACCCGCATGCCCTCCGCTGGGATGGCAAGACCTGGACGTACGCCGACCTGCCCGTACCCGCAGGTGTGGAAAGGGACAAGTCCTTCATGTATGAGGTGTCCTGCTCGACCCCCGCTTCGTGCTTTGCGCTCGGCACAGATCCCTATGTCGGTTCGGGCGAAAGGCACCTCTTCGTCGATCACTGGGACGGAGAGCATTGGACGACGCAGCTGATGCCGATGCCCTCTGGGGGTAACGAAGGGGTGAGACCGGTGGGGATCTCGTGTGGCTCACCCGACTCATGCATGGCGGTCACTGAATACAAGGTGGGCTTCCTCAACTGGCCTCAGGTCATTCAGATCTGGGACGGCAAAGAATGGTCGATCGCACCATCGCCGACTGCTCCCGAAGGATCAGACAGTTCAACTGTGCGCGCGGTGTCCTGTCCGGCTGCGAACGCATGTGTGGCGATTGGCGCCCAATGGGCGGCCACTTGGGACGGTGAATCGTGGAGCGCAAAAGCGATCTCCTTTCCGCCCGAATTCTCGCTTCACTCGGTGGCATTCGACGGTCTTTCCTGCACCGCCATCGAGGCCTGCTCGGCGGTTGGAATCGGATGGGGCATTGACTTCTCAACCGAAGAACTTTTCGCCGGTCACTGGGATGGTGAAGAGTGGATGGTCGAAGGCATGCCGGAGCCAAAAAATTACATCTCGCTTACGGGCTCTGACGGCCTCCTATCCTGTTCCAGCGCCGATGACTGTGAGTTTGCCACCGTCGCCTTTACCGAAGGCGGCCAGTCGCTTCTGGCAGAGCATTGGGATGGAGGGCAGTGGTCGATTCAGACAACGGTGAACCCCGAATGGCCGTTCCCGAGCGTCAATGGGGTGTCCTGCGTGCAGGATCACTGTACGATGGTGGGTGGTGTGTCGGTTCAGCGCTTGCGCTCTTCGCCGACTACGAACACGGATGCTGCCACCGAAGTTGAAAGCACCTCTGCCACCCTGAACGGCGTGGTCAACCCGGAAGGGTTCCCCGCCGAATACCACTTCGAATGGAGCAGCCAGGCGGAGTTCGAAGCAGAAGGCTACGCCCACAGCTCGGCGGACGAATCTGCCGGCTCGGGAACCGCGGGCATCGAAGTTAGCGAACCGCTCGAAGGCCTCTTGCCGGGCACCACCTACCACTACCGCGTGGTTGCCGGCAACTCCGAGGGCGCCGCCTATAGCGCCGACAAAACACTGCACACGCAGGGTGCGCCCAAGGCCACCACCGAAGCCGCCTCGGGCGTCAAAGCCTCTCAGGCCACCCTCAACGGCACGGTCAATCCCGAAGGCGCATCGACCAGCTACTACTTCGAATACGACGAATCCTCCTACGAAGGCGGAGCCACGCATGGCGCCAAAGTGCCGGCATCGCCCAAATCTGCCGGCTCCGGGACCTCCAACGTCGCCGTCAACGAAGCGCTGAGTGGCCTTGAACCTGGTGGCACTTATCACTTCCGCATCGTCGCCGAAAACGAATTTGACACGACCTACGGCGAAGACGAATCCTTCACGACTGCCATAGATCCCCGCTTCAACTTCGCCTTCGGCCAAGCGGGCTCCGCCAATGGCCAGCTCAGCTCGCCCAACGGCGTCGCCACCGACTCCTCGGGCAACGTCTGGGTCGCCGACACCGAAAACAACCGCATCGAGAAGTTCAACGAAAAAGGCGAATTTCTTGCCGCCTATGGCAAAGAAGGGGTCGGCAACGGCGAATTCAAATCGCCCAAAGGCATCGCGATCGACTCTGCGGGCAACGTCTGGGTCGTCGACTCGGGCAACAACCGCGTCCAGAAGCTCAACTCCAAAGGCGAATACGTCTCCAAGTTCGGCAAAGAAGGAAATGGCACCGGCGAATTCAAATCGCCCGCCGGCATCGCGGTCACCGGCTCGGGTCCGACGATCTACGTCGCCGACACCGGCAACGACCGCGTCCAGAAACTCAACTCCTCGGGTACCTGGCAGGCCACGATCGGCAAATCGGGTGCCGGCAACGGCGAACTGAAATCCCCCCAAGGCGTGGCGCTGCTCGGCAGCGGCGTCTGGGTCGCCGACACCGCCAACAACCGCATCCAGAAGTTCAACGTCTCGACCCTCGCCTACGTCTCCAAGTTCGAAGGCACAGGCGCCAACCAGCTCAAATCGCCCACCGCGATCGCCCCCGACTTCCAGGAAAAGCTCTGGGTCGTCGATTCGGGCAACAACCGTGCCGAGAAGTTCGACACCGAAGGCAACTACCTCGACCAGATCGGCGAAGCGGGCGAAGGCCCGGGCCAGCTCGAATCCCCCACCGCTCTCGCCCTGCCGGCGGCCCAGAAGGTCCTCCTCGCCGACACCGGCAACTCGCGCATCGAGAGCTGGTCGGTCAAAGCCGAGCCTCCCACCGCTACGACCGGCCCCGCGCAGAGCATCGGCGTCGCCTCGGCGAGCCTCAAGGGCACGATCGACCCCGAAGGCCTCGCCACGAACTACTACTTCGAATACGGCGAAACCACCTCCTACGGGACCAAAACGAGCGAAAAATCCGCTGGCTCCGGCACATCCGGCAAAGCCTATGAAGAACTGGTCAGTGGCCTCGAATTCAACACGACCTACCACTTCCGCGTGATCGCCAAAGGCGGTGGCTACACGGCCGAAGGCAAAGACCAGACCTTCAAAACCCTGAAAGCACCCAAAGCCGCCACCGAAGCCGCCACCGAAGTCAAAGAAGCCTCGGCCAAACTGAACGGCACGGTCAACCCCGAGGGCTCGGCGACCAACTATTACTTCGAATGGGGCGAAAGCGAAAGCTACGGCCACAAAACCGAAGCCAAATCGGCTGGCTCTGGCACCTCCAACGTCGCTGAGGCCGAAGCGGTCGCCAGCCTCAAAGCCGGCACGACCTACCACTTCCGTATCGTCGCCGACAAGGGTGGCTACACGGTCCCCGGCACCGACAAATCGTTCACGGCCCTGAAAAAAGCGCCGAAAGCTACCACCGAAGCGGCGACCGAAGTTGGAGCCACCTCGGCCACTCTCAACGGCACGGTCAACCCCGAAGGCAACGCCACTACCTACCACTTCGAATACGACACCGCCGAATACAAATCGGTTGAAGAAGGCCCCCACGGCACCGCCATCCCGATCAGCGCCGAATCGGTCGGCTCGGGCACCTCCGACATCGCGGCAAAACAGACTCCCACTGGCCTCACCCCTGGCACCACCTACCACTTCCGGGTGGTTGCCGAAGGGGCCGCCACCACCAGAGGCGCCGACAAAACCTTGACCACTGCTGGGGGCGTGATAACGACCCTCTGCACGAAAGACGGAGCGGCCTGCGCCGAAGCCGACCGCTACCCCTCGAAAACGTCCTTCACGGCAAGCGCCGAAAGCCCCGGCGTGACGATCGCCAACTCGCTCGGAAACGTCACCTGCACCGAATCGACCCTGGCCGGGGAAACCAGCTCTGAAGCCGCCACCCCCCTGCCGCTCAAAATCTCCACCTGGTCGCTCGGCAGCTGCAGCCGCAAAAAAATCTTCTCAGGCACAGAAACCTGCTCCACCAGCGCCACCGCGGCCCTGCCCGAATCGGCCTCGCTGGGCTGGACCGAAGGCTCCACAGGCAGCCTCTCGGTCGCCAGCGGGCTGCAGTGGAGCATCAAATGCGGTTCATTCATCGAATGCACGCTGACCTTCTCCCCGACCGCCACCCTCAACGGCGGCTCGCCCGGCCAGATAACGATCCCCGAAACGGCAATGACGAGCGTCAGCGGGCCCTTCTGCCCGGAAACGAAGACCTTCAAAGCCGCGAGCTACTCGGTATCTGCGCCCAAACCGGCGTATGTGAAGCCGGCGGCTGCGTCTACGACGCTGTGCAAAGCAAACCCGGAAGGCTTCTACTGCGCCGAAGCCGACCGCTACCCCTCGAAAACGTCCTTCACGGCAAGCGCCGAAAGCCCCGGCGTGACGATCGCCAACTCGCTCGGAAACGTCACCTGCACCGAATCGACCCTGGCCGGGGAAACCAGCTCTGAAGCCGCCACCCCCCTGCCGCTCAAAATCTCCACCTGGTCGCTCGGCAGCTGCAGCCGCAAAAAAATCTTCTCAGGCACAGAAACCTGCTCCACCAGCGCCACCGCGGCCCTGCCCGAATCGGCCTCGCTGGGCTGGACCGAAGGCTCCACAGGCAGCCTCTCGGTCGCCAGCGGGCTGCAGTGGAGCATCAAATGCGGTTCATTCATCGAATGCACGCTGACCTTCTCCCCGACCGCCACCCTCAACGGCGGCTCGCCCGGCCAGATAACGATCCCCGAAACGGCAATGACGAGCGTCAGCGGGCCCTTCTGCCCGGAAACGAAGACCTTCAAAGCCGCGAGCTACTCGGTATCTGCGCCCAAACCGGCGTATGTGAAGCTGCGGCCCTACTGAGCCGAGGAGCAGGTCTGCGCCGCCGGCTTTGCTTTGAACTACCCCCAGAGGGCGCAGATCGGTGCTGCTGTGACCTTCTCGTCCAGCTTGAAGGCGCGGGAGCCCGAGTGGAACACAATCCCTCCCACGAAGCGCTCGCCGAGCCGGTCTCTCAGCCAGATGAGGTGCCTGGCCGCGTCGCGACCGGGGGCTGCGTCGGCCTTCACCTCGAACGCGATCAGGTCTCGACCGCCGATCTCGGCAAGGATGTCTACCTCCCGGCGCCCGTGTTCCTCGCGCAGGTGGTAGAGGCGCGGGCGTGCGTCGCTGCCGGCGCACTCGGCGCGAAGCTGGGCGGCGACGAAGGTGTCGAGCAGGCGGCCGAGCAGGTCCCCATCTCGCATTACGGCGCCCGCGTCGAGATGGAGCGCCGCCGCTGGGATTGCGGGATCCACGAAGTAGCGCTTCGGGCCGAGCGAAAGGCGGCGCAGCCGATTCGAGGTCCACGCCGGCATTGCCTCGACGACGAAAAGGTTGGCGAGGAGCTGCTCGTAGGCCACGGCGGTTCTGCGGTTGACTCCCGCCGCACGCAGCAGGGTGGCGTCGGAGACGATGCCGGCAGTGTTCAGGGCGTAGGCCTCGAAATAGCGCCGGAGGCGGGCCGGATCTCGCCTGGAGTCGATGCCGGCCGCATCGCGAGTCAGGAGCTGGTCCACATAGCCCTCCAGCCAGCGCACTCTTGCGTTCGCGCTTGCCGATAGTGCGGGGTCTGGGAACCCGCTCCTCAATGCCAGCTCGACGTAGCCGCGCAGGTCGGGGGGGTCGCTGGGCACGCTCGGAGCCCCTCCGGAGGCCAACCGGTCGAGGAGCGAGCTCCCTCCCGCATTGCCGTTCAGCTCGCGAACGGTCATTCCGTACATCGGCACCCGCACGACGCGCCCTGTTCCCGGCCACGTGGCCGCCTCGAGGTCGGCCCGGACCGATCCGGTGAGAACGAACCGGCCCGGGCGAGGATCGCGGTCGACCGCACGCTTGACCGCGCCGAGGATGGAGGGAACCTCCTGCCACTCGTCGAGGAGGGTTGGCTCTTCGTACTCGCTGAGCGCAACATCGGGGTCAGCCAGGAACGCTGCGGCCTCTCGCGGGCGATCGAGGTGCGCGACGTCGGCGGCATGGCGACCGGCGGTCGTCGTCTTGCCGGCGGCGCGCGGCCCGGTGACCATCACGGCGGGCAGCTGGGCCATCAGCGCGGTCAGCGTCGAATCGATCAGCCTGGGCTTGTACCCGGAGCCTTCCACGAGGCATAGAATACACGGATTCGCCGCTATCTACTGCATTATTTCGCCAAAGTTTAATGCCGATTTTCGCCAAGGGGTGCCGCGATATGGGGTGCAGCTCCTATGCTCATGCCCGGGGCGGCCGGGAATGCACCTACCATCCCCTTCGCCATGGCAGAGGCGCTCACAACACGCTCTGACTGGCTCGCTGCTCACCCTCCTGCTCGCGAGCGGCTGTCTGAGACCCTCGCTGGGGTGGCGGGGCGTGTCCGCCAGGGCGAGGACTTCCGCCACGCCGTGCGCGAGTTCCTCGACGAGTTCGCGCTGCGAGGCGACGATCGCTTGCGCGAAGAGGCCATCGCCCAGCGGCCGGAGCCGACCGGAGACCCCCGTCACGACGCCTATCTCGGCGCGCTGGCCGAGCACCTTGCGACGGTTCATGGCCTGAGTCGGCCCGGCTGGTCGGTGGAGCCCGGGCGCTTCCTGGACCGCTTCTGGTTCGTCAGCGAGGTGCCCGGCTTCCGTGCGGTCGCGATCGCCCAGGCGCCGGCCGCATTTCGCCGCCGCGGCGTCTTCATCCCCGAGCGCTCTCTGCACCGCGTCTGAGCGATGGACCGGAGCGAGATCATCGACGCGCTCACCGCGTTGGCCGGCGAGCTCGAGCGCCGCGGTGTCGTCGCCGAGATGTACGTGGTCGGCGGCGCGGCGATCGCCCTCGCCTTCGACGAGCGAAGGGCGACCCGCGACATCGATGCCGTATTCGAGCCGAAGGACGTCGTCTACGAGGCGGCCGCGGTCGTAGCCGAGCGGCTGAGCCTGCCAGGGGGCTGGCTCAACGACGCCGTCAAGGGCTTTCTGGAAGGGGATGACCCTGCCGCGACGGCCGTGCTCGACCTGCCTGGGCTGCGCTGCCTCGCGGCCTCCCCGGAGACGCTGCTCGCGCTGAAGGTCCTCGCTCACCGCGTCGGCGAGGACGAGGCGGACCTGCGCCTTTTGGCCGGCGAGTTGGGTCTGGAAGCTGCCGACGAGGTGCTCGCGACCGCCGAGCGGACCTATGGCGAGAGGCTCGACCCCGCCGCCCGTTTCTTCGTCGAACAGGTCTTCAGCTCCGAATAGCTCTCGCTCGGTTTGGAGACGTTGTGAGTCCTTTGCATCTCATGCACAATAACCCTGGGATGAGGCGCCGACTTGCTTTTCTCGTGCTGCTTGCTGCGCTCTGCGCGACGGCTCAGATCGGCTCGCCTGCTCAGGCTGCCGAAGGGTTCGCGCTGACGCTTGCCATGGACGGCACGGGCTCGGGCACCGTCGAGTGCGAGGTCGACGAAGGGCCAGCTGAACTCTGCGCGGCCCAATACCCCGAAGGCACCGACCTGGTCCTGGTCCCCACCCCGGATCCGGACTCCGAATTCACCGAATTCACCGGCGACTGCGGCCCCGGCGACTGCGAACTGACGATGACCGAGGCCAGGTCGGTCACCGCGACCTTCGACCTCCTCCCCCAATTCGCGCTCACGCTCAAAACCAGCGGCAACGGCTCGGGCACCGTCAAATGCGTGGTGGGAATGGGGCCGGCCGAAACCTGCAAGGCGACCTATCCCGAAGGCACCGAACTGACCCTGGTGCCCGAAGCCGCCCCCAACTCCGAATTCATCCGCTTCGCCGGCGACTGCGAAGAAGAAACGTGCGAGCTGACGATGGACGAGGCCCACAGCGTCACGACCGTCTTCAGCCTCATTCCGATGCCCCCGGAATACGCCTTCACGCTGAAACTCAAAGGCACCGGCTCCGGCACGGTCCTCTGCGAGGCGCAGGAAGGGCCCGAACCCTGCAAGGCCAAATACCCCGAGGAAACCGAACTGCTCCTGCATCCCAGCGCCGCCTCCGGCTCCGAATTCGCCGGATTCTCGGGCGCCTGCAGCGGCTTCACCTGTGAAGTCACGATGGACGCCGCCAAGACCGTCACCGCGACCTTCAACCTGATCCCGCGCACCCTGTCGGTGACCAAAGCCGGCACGGGCGCCGGTACCGTCCAGTGCAAATTCAACGGCGGCTCCGCCGGGGCCTGTGCCAGCCCCCAGCCAAACGGCACCACGGTCGAAATCATCGCCACCGCCAACGCCGGCTCGACCTTCGTGGGCTTCAGCGGCGGAACCGGCTCCGCGTCCAGCTGCTCGACCTCTCCATGCAGCTTCACGATCACCGCGAACAGCTCGGTGACGGCGACGTTCAACCTCAAACCCACCGAATTCTCCCTGACCGTCAACGAAGCCGGAACCGGCTCGGGCACCGTCAAATGCAAAGTGGGGGCCGGGTCGCCTGAAACCTGCGCGACCGAATATCCCGAAGGGACCGCCTTGACGCTGATCGCCGAAGCCAGCGCCGGATCTGAGTTCGCCGGCTTCTCCGGGGCCTGCACGGGCTCGAGCTGCGCCTTGGCGATGAACGCCGCCCTGACCGTCACCGCGACCTTCGACCTGATCCCGCCCGAATTCGAGTACCCGCTCACGGTCGAGCGCATCGGCACCGGTTCGGGCACCGTGAGCAGCGACCCGGCCGGGATCGATTGCGGGTCGGACTGCTCGGAGCCGTTCCTTGAAGGGACCAAAGTCACGCTCACGGCCGCGCCCGCGCCGGGCTCGGCCTTCGACCACTGGACCGGCGGGGGCTGCACCGGGTCCGGCGCCTGCACGACGACGATGAGCACCTCCCGCATCGCCAAGGCGGTCTTCACCGCGGTCGGCCAGCGCACGCTCACGGTCTCGAGGGCGGGCACGGGCAGGGGCACCGTGACCAGCTCACCGGCCGGGATCGATTGCGGTCAGGCCTGCGAGGCGGGCTTCGGGGTCGGCACCAAGGTCACCCTGACCGTCATCGCCGCGGCCGGCTCCAGGTTCGCCGGCTTCTCGGGCGCCTGCACCGGCACCGGCAGTTGCCGCGTGACCATGGACGAGGCCCGCGACGTCACCGCGACCTTCGAGAAGATCGCGAACGGTTGGGTGCGTGCCGCGGCCAGGGCAAAGGTCAAAGCCGGCAAGGCCCTGCTGGGGATCTCCTGCGCCGGCGAGGGGGCCTGCAAGGGCAAGCTGAAGCTCCTCGCCAGGGTTGGGCCGGGGGGGAAGCGGGTGACGATCGGCACGACGTCCTTCAGCGTCGCCCCGAAGGCGTCGAGGACACTTCGAATCGGTCTCACTCGCAGGGCGAAGAAGAGGCTGAGCCGCAGCGAGACGGGGCTGGCGGCGAGGGTCTCGGGAACAGGCGTCGAGAGGCGCCAGGTGCGCCTGAAGAAGGCATGACAACTATTCCTGATGGTGCTGAAATGCCCATTCCAGAGCCCTCTGTGTCTGCCGCAATCGGACATAAAGACGAGCTCTTATCCTTGACACCACGTTGAGTTTCTGGTCTACTGCATCGCGAGTCGTTTCGCCTCTTGCGTGAGATGGCTCACATGGGAAACAGGGAAGTTCACGGGGAGTTCACGGGAAAAAGCCTCACGGCTAACCGCCAGTTTGGTGGTCGGCAGGGTGATGACGAATATGGGAGATGCCTAGGTGCGATACCTGATCACAGGGGGGGCAGGATTCGTCGGCTCTCACCTGACAGACGCCCTGGTTGCGCGGGGGGACGAAGTGCTCATCCTCGACGACCTCAGCACCGGCAGTGCCGAGAACGTCGCCGACGCGGTCGCCACCGGCCAGGCCCAACTGGTCGAAGGGTCGGTCTGCGACGTCGAGATGGTCGACGAGTGCATGGAGTGGGCCGACGCCTGCTTCCACCTCGCCTCGGCGGTCGGGGTGAAGCTGATCGTCCAGCGCTCGGTCGACTCGCTGGGCCGCAGCGTGCGCGGCGCCCAGGTCATCACCGAGGGCGCCCACCGGCTCGGCCGGCGCCTCCTCTTCGCCTCCACTTCGGAGATCTACGGCAAGAACGGCAGCTCCGGTCTGACCGAGCACTCCGACCGCGTGCTGGGCCCGCCCTCGATCGCGCGCTGGTCCTACTCGACCGGCAAGGCCTTCGGCGAGGCGATCGTCCTCGGCTACCACCGGGAGCGCGAAGCGGACACGGTCGTTGCCCGCCTCTTCAACACCGTGGGCCCGCGGCAGACCGGCGCCTACGGGATGGTGCTGCCGCGCTTCGTCGTGCAGGCCCTCGAAGGGCAGGACCTGACCGTCTACGGCGACGGCAGCCAGTCTCGCTGCTTCTCGCACGTCTACGACACGACCCGGGCCCTGGTCATGCTGATGGACGAGGAGGGCGCGCGAGGCACGGCGTTCAACGTCGGGCGCTCGTCTGAGATCACGATCCTCGAACTGGCCGAAGCCGTGATCGAGCGGACCGGTTCGGACTCGGGCATCCGGATGGTCCCCTACGAGGAGGCCTACGGCGAGGGCTTCGAGGAGCTCGGCCGGCGCTGCCCCGACACCACGGCGCTGGAGCAGATGACCGGCTGGCGCTCGACCCGCGGTGTGGAGGAGGCGATCGACGACGTCGCTGCCTTCGAGCGCCAGCGCGCGGCCGCGAACGCCCTGCCCACCGCCGACGGCGAGATCGTCGAATTCAGCGAGGGCACGGCAGCCGATCCCCTGGTAGACGCTTAGGCGGTGTTCGGGAGCATGGGCCCCGAGCTCGCTTTTCTCGCGGCCATCGCCGCCACCCTGCTGCTGACTCCGCTGGCGATCCGGCTTGCCCGGCGCACCGGCTTCTACGACCATCCGGTCGGCTACAAGGGTCACGGCAGCCCGACTCCCTACCTCGGAGGCACCGCCGTGATCGGCGGCCTGCTCGTCGCCAGCGCGCTCTTCGGCAGCGGCTCGAGCGCCTTCGTCCCGATCGCGGTCGGCGCCGTCGTCCTCCTCGGGGTGGGGACGATCGACGACCGCTACGGACTGGGGCCGCTGACGCGGCTCGCGATCGAGGTCGCGGCGGCGGGCGTCCTCTTCGCCGGGGGGATCGGATGGGACCTCTTCGCCAGCGACGTGCTCAACCTGGGGCTGACGGTCGTCTTCGTCACCGGCGTCGTCAACGCCTTCAACCTGATGGACAACATGGACGGCGCCACCGGCACGGTCGCCGCCGTGTCCGGGGCGACACTCGGGGTGCTCGCCCTCGCTCAGGGAAGCCCCGAGCTGGCAGCGATCGCGCTAGCCCTCTCGGGCGCCTGCCTCGGCTTCCTGCCCTTCAACCTCGCCTCGCCGTCGCGCATCTTTCTCGGCGACGGCGGCAGCATGCCGATCGGCTTCGTCGTCGCGGGGGCGATCATGGCGGTCCCCGGGACCGGGGACCTCGGCTGGGCCTTCGTCCCGGTCGCGGTGGTGCTGGTCGGGCTGCCGGCCCTGGACACTGCCCTGGTCGTCGTCTCGCGGCTGCGGCGGGGCGCCGGCGTCTTCGTCGGCGGTCGCGATCACCTGACCCACAGGCTGCGCGCGAAGCTGGGCTCGGCCCGCCGCGTGGCCCTCGTCCTGGCGGCCTCCCAGGCGGTCCTCACCGGCACCGGTGCCGTCCTCGCCGGGAGCGACAAGTCGGTTGCGGCCTTCGCCGCGACCGTCCTCATCCTCGTCGGCGTCGCCGTGGTGGCGCTGCTGGAGTCGCCGGACTGGGCTCCCGCCCCCACGACCGAGTGGTCTGCCTGACGCATAGATCAACCATCTAGCCTGCGTCGGCACGTGACTACCGCCGATTCGGAGAACGGGGAGCGCCTGCGCGTCCTGCAGGTCATCGGCCGCCTCAACATGGGGGGCCCGGCTCACATCGCCGCCCTGCTCAGCGGCAGGCGGTTCGACCCTACCCGCTACGAGACCCTGCTCGTCCACGGCAGCCTCGCCCCGGGTGAGGAGTCGCTCGCCGGGCTGGCCGAGGAGGAGGGCGCGACGATGCACCACCTCCCCGAGCTGCAGCAGCCGGTGCAGCCGCTGCGCGACGCGCAGGCGCTGGCGAAGCTGGTCCGCCTGGTGCGGGGCTTCAGGCCACACGTCGTCCACACTCACACAGCGAAGGCGGGCTTCCTCGGGCGCCAGGCGGCCCTCGCCGTACGCCCCCGCCCGGCGGTGGTCCACACCTACCACGGCCACGTCCTCGAGGGCTACTTCGGCGCCCCCAAGTCGCGGCTCTACCTCGAGATGGAGCGCGCTCTCGCGCGGGTCAGCGACTGCCTGATCGGGGTCAGCCAGGCGACGGTCGACGATCTCGTCCGCCTCGGTGTCGCGCCGCCTTCGAAGTTCCGGGTCCTGCCCCTCGGGCTCGACCTCGATCGCCTGGCCGAGCTCCCGGGCGAGCTGCGGGCCGCCTCGCGCGCGGAGCTGGGCATCGGCGAGGGCGAGATCCTCCTCGTCTTCGTCGGCCGCATCGTCCCGATCAAGCGCCTGGACCTGCTCCTGAGGGCACTGGCGCGAGCCAGGGAGGCCGATCCACGCCTGCGGCTGGCGATCGTCGGCGACGGCGAGGAACGCCTGCAGCTGGAGCGTCAGGCGGCCGAGCTCGGCATCGCCGCCGACGTGCTCTTCCTCGGCTACCGCCGCGAGCTGCGCCCGGTCTTCGCCGCCGCCGACCTGGCCGTCCTCTCCTCCGACAACGAGGGCACGCCCGTCTCCCTGATCGAAGCAGCAGCGGCGGGCCTGCCCGCGGTCGCGACCGACGTCGGCGGCGTACGCGAGGTCGTCGGCGAGGACACGGGGATCCTGACGCCACAGGGCGATGCCCCAGCGCTGGCGGCCGCCATCGTCGAGATGGCCGCCGACCCCGCCCGCCGCGAGAGCTGCGGCCGAGCCGCCCGCCACAACGCAATCGACAGCTACGGCGCCGCCCGTCTACTCAGCGATGTAGACGCGCTCTACCACAAGCTCATCGCGGCGCGACACAAGCTTTAGAAGAAGGCCTCGGCCAGACCGGCAAGAGCAAGCGCACAGGGCCATCGGGGGTCCCTCCTCCAGGAACTCCCGCGAAGCGGCCTGGAGGAGGGACCCCCGATGGCCCTCCGGCAGGTAGCTGCTACGAGTCGTCTGAGCCCGACCGGCGGGCGAGGCTGCGCAGGCGGCCACCATTCTTCCCAGCCTCGGCCCTATCGCGGTCGCTCTGGGCGCCGTAGTAGCCGTAGTACCCGTAGTAGCCGTAGATCCCTCCGGCGTGGGCGCCGGTGACGACGCTGCCCAGCACGGTCCCGCCGGCGGCGTCGATCACCTGCTTGGCGCGGCGCACCGCGTCCTTCGGCGTTTTGTTCAGGCGCGAGACGATCACGGTGCCCCCCACCTGGTTGAAGAGCGGGATCGCGTCGCTGACCGCGAGCAGCCCGGGGGTGTCGATCACCACCATGTCGACCTGCTCGGAGAGTTCGGCGAGCAGCGAGCGCATCCGTTGCGAGCCGAGCATCACGGCGGGGTTCGGAGGCGGTGCGGCTCCGGGCAGGACGCGCAGGCGCCCGGCACCCGCGTCGACGTTGACGAGCGTCTCCTCCAGCGTCCTCTCGCCGACCAGTACCGAGTCGAGCCCGAACTCGACATCCTTGCCCAGCCGGGCCGCCACCTGGGGGCGTCGCAGGTCCCCGTCGACCAGGACGACGTCGCGTTCGTCGAGGGCGTAGGCGAGGGCGAGGTTGACGGCGACGGTCGTCTTGCCGTCCTGCTGGATCGGGCTGGCGACGACCAGGGTCGAGAGCGAGCGGTCGACGTTGAAGTAGGTGAGGCTGGCGCGCAGCGTCTGGAAGGACTCGCGCACGTGCAGGCCCGGCGGGTGGCCGGGGAAGGCGTCGTCGGGGATCATCGCCAGCACGGGCGCGTCGAGCAGCTCCTCCATCTCGCCCGGTTCGCGGATGCGGCGATCGAGACGGTCGAGCAGCGGCGCCAGCGCGGCGGCGATCAGCAGCGAGAGGATCAGCGCGATCACCGTGTTGCGTTTCGGTCGCGGCGCGATCGGGGTTGCCGCGGGGGTCGCGATTTCGACGATCGACGTCGTCCCGGACTGGGTCGCCCGCAGCCCCCGCAGTTCCTGCAGCTGGGCGGCGATCGCTTCTTCGAAGGACTCGTCCGTGCTGGACTTCAGCTGTGTCGTCAGCGTTGCGATCGAGCGGTCGATGTTGCGGATCGCGTTGGAGGTTCTGGTCTGGGCGACGGCCCGGGCGAAGGCGTTGGCGATGTCCGCGGCCATCGCCGCGTTCGAGTCCTGGGCGGTGGTCGTGAGAAAGTTGCTGTCGGTTTCAGCCGGGTTGGTCGGAGCCACGGAGATGTGGGTCAGCAGCTCCTTCGCGGCCGAGGGGGGCAGTCCCAGGATGCGGGCCGCCCGGCGGCCCACCACGGTCGTTCCCATCAGCGTCTGCACTTCGTCGGTGTCGGACTTGGAGCTGACGTTCGAGAACAGCGTCGACGCGCCGGCCGTTGGCTGCACGTTGATCGTCGCTTTGGACTGGTAGGTCTTCGGCAGCAGCGAGGAGCCCACGTAGACGGCGACGGGGATGACGATCACGATCGCGAGCAGGAGCCACTTGCGGCGCCAGACCAGGCGCCCCCACTGACGGATGTCGAGTCCCTCCTGCCTCGGCTCAGTCACAAGCCCGAAATTATAGGCGCCTAAGACACTCGGGTCTCTTTTTTCGCCGCCTGAACGCGCCCGCCCGGCTATCGTCACGTCCAGGATGGCGCCGACGGCCGACGAGAGCCTTCACTCAGTGCTGGTGACGATCGCGATGTTCGCCCTCTTCGGCGGCGGCATCGCCCTCTTGGTGAGCCGCATGCACCGCTCGAGGCCGGGCTTCGCCATCGGCCCGGCGGCGCTGGTCGCCTTCGGCCTGCGGGTGATCGCCGCCGGCCTGATCTCGCTCACGTCGGTGTCGCGGACCCTGCGGGGTGGTGACGAGCTGATCTTTCAGGACAAGGCGAGCCTGATCGTCGAAACCCCGATCGGCTCCAGCGAGTGGACGAACGCTCTGCTGAGCGAACTCCACGTCTACACGCTTGCCCTCCAGCGCTACATGTTCGACTCGCCCGAACTGGCGATGCGCGTGACCCAGGTCGGGATCGCCGTCATCGGGCTGGTGCTGCTGGCCGCCGCGGTCTACGAGCTCGCCGGGCCGAGGGCGTCGGTGCTGGCGATGTGGCTGCTCGCCCTCGAGCCGGCCAGCATCTTCTTCTCCAGCCTCCTGCACAAGGAGGCCAACATGCTGCTCGCGATCGGGCTCGTCGCCCTCGGCGGCGCCAAGGTCTGGAAACGGGGGGAGGCGCGCTACCTGGCGATGGTCGTCGCCGGCTGCCTGATCGCGGTCGCCACGCGCCAGTACGCCGGCTGGTTCCTGATCGCCGCCGGCGCGGCGATCCTCCTGCACGCCGGCCTGCGTGCCGAGCACCGCACCGCGATCCGCTCGCTCGCCCTCGTCGCCTCGGTGATCCTCTTCGCCGCGATCGCCGCTCCCACCGTGCTCAACGCCTCGACCGACGAGAACCTCGAGCGCAACGTCCAGCGCCCCCAGGAACACAATGCGAACGACAGCTCCAACCTGAAGCTGGAACAGGTCGACTTCTCGACCCGCGGCGCAATCGTCCAGAACCTGCCGAAGCGCTCGCTCGACGTCCTGCTGCGCCCCTTCCCCTGGCAGCTCGGCAACATCAGCCAGGGGCTCGGCCTGCTCGGCACCGCCGCCGCCTACACCGCGCTCTTCTTTCTCATCCGGACCCTCTATCGGAGCTGGGGCAGCATCATGACCCGCGCCGGGCCGCTCGTATACCTGGGCTTCTTCCTGCTGATGGCCTACTCGCTCAGCTCCGGCAACGCGGGCACCGCGTTCCGCTACCGGGTGCAGATCGTCTCGGTCTTCATCTGCATCGTCGTCGCCCTCTGGCGGCCCGGCGAGCGCCGCCGCGCCCCCGCGCCCGCCGCGCCGGCCGAACCCGCCCGCCTGGAGCCGGCGCAAGCCTGAGCGTCCACGGCCTTCCGGTGCGCCTTTGCCCCCTTATGGGGGATAAAGCGCACCGGAAGGGGTTTAGGCGGCCCAGGGCGGGGGGGCGCCGAGGAGCTTGCGAAGGTGCGCTTCGTCTTCGCGGTAGTGGGTCCGCAGCCTGGCGAGCGTCTCGGCGCTCGGGGTGTCGGGTTCCGCCGTGGTGTCGACGGCGACGCGGTTCCAGAGGAAGAGCCGCCGGGAGGCGAGGTTGAAGCGCTTGAGGACACGCCGCCGCCCCGAGCGCGGTACCCGTCGCCAGAGGCCGCTCAGCAGCGTCGAGCGACGGGCGGCGCGCTGCCAGCTGGTCAGGTCGAGCCAGGCGAAGCGGCGGTGGCTGCCGCCGTCGTGGTAGCGGCTGCCGAGGTTCGGCGGGCGGAAGCCGGGGTCGACTCCGAGGAAGGCGAACACCTCCGTGCAGACGGCGCCGGGGCCCTCTTCCAGATCGCCCTGGAAGAGGACGAGTAGCTGCTCGCGCGGGAAGACGTCGAGGTAGCCCCTGAGCAGGCGGCCGTACTCGCCGAGGACGACGTAGCCGTTGGTCTCGTCGGGTCGCAGGCGGGACTCGGCGAGGGCGTCGGGTTTGAGCAGCTCGTCGATCGCCAGGTCGAAGGGGCGCTGCTCGATGCCCCTCATCGTCGACATGCGGTGGTGTGAGCGGGCGCGGGCGACCGGGTCGCGCAGGATCGCGATCAGCTTCGCGCCGGGGTAGGCGTCGCGGATCCGGCTCGGGATCGTCGTCTCGGGCGAGTCGGAGGAGGCGGCCGAGCGGTCCGGCCCGAGCAGGGCGCCGTAGAGGTACTGCGGGGTCACCGTCCCGCACAGCTGTCCCTCGCCGCGGTGCTCGAAGGCGTCGGCGAAGAACTCCGCCGGGGACTCGTAGTAGGCGTGCCTCGGGGTGACGAAGTAGGGAAGCTCCTTGCCCTCGGGCAGGCAGAGCTCGGGGTGCGTGCGGAGCAGGTGGTGGAGGGCGGTGGTGCCGGCCTTGGCGGCGCCGACGACGAAGAAGTCGAGCGTAGGAGCGCCAACCGGGCGAGTCAGCGTGGCCACCCGCACAGGCTATCGCGGCCTGGTCCGCCGAATTGCCACCGGATAGGTAAGGCCATCGGGGGTCCCTCCTCAGGCCGCTTCGCGGGAGTTCCTGAGGAGGGACCCCCGATGGCCTTACGTGACCAGTACCAGGAAGCCGTCTGCCGTCTCGCCGGAAGGGCGAAAGCCCGCGCGGCGGAAGGCCGCCAGCGAGCGGGGGTTTTCCTCCCGCACGTGGGCCTCCACCTCCGCGTCGCGGTGCGATTCCCGTAGCTGCTCTACCGCGAGGGAGATGAAGCTTGGTGAGAGCCCCTGCCCTCGTGCTGAGGGCGCCAGGGAGAGACTGATCTCGTAGCTTCGCTCGCCTAGGCGGTCGAAACGGATTTGCCCGGCCGGCTCGCCCTCGCGCTCGCAGATCAGCAGCTGGCGGGCGGGATCGGCGAGCACGGCGGTCAGCCACGTGGCGTGCTCCTCTGTACCAACCTCAGCGGTGCTGCGGGAGGCGGCGCGGGTCTCGGGGTCGTTGCGCCACTCCCGTAGCAGCGCGGCATCGTCCTCGGAGGCGGGGCGAAGAGACAGTTCGGGGGTCTCGGTGGGCACGCCGCCTGAAGACTGTCTAACGCTTTTTGCGCAGGGTGAACGTCTTGGCGGCGGTTTCCGTGCCGCCGCCTTTGCGGGTGTAGGTGACCAGGGCCTTCACCTTCGCCTTGCCCTTCTGGGTGAGAGCCCTCAGGACGCTTCCCTTCGGCTTGACCAAGAGCTTTACGGTTATCGCCCCCCCGACCGAGCGCTGCGTCGGCTTGACCCCCTTGCCTTTCAGCTTGAGGGCTCCCGCCGCCGGGACCGTGATCGGCAGCTTCGCGGTGCCGCGGCGCTTGTCGAGGATCGGCTTGCCGATTCGGAGCTTGCTCGAGGTTCCCCCTCCTCCGCCCGAGCCTCCGCCGCCCGGGGAGCCGCCGGGGAGGGGCTGCCAGGTCGGCCACGTCTGGGAGCCGCCCTCGTTTGTCAGCCGCGCCTCGTTGCTGCCGTTTGCGCTCATCGTGAAGATGCTGCCGCCTCTGGCGAAGGCGATCCGTTGCCCGTTTGGGGAGAAGGCCGGCATCTGGCTCACCGGCTTGTCGGTGAGCTTGGTTGCTCCGCCGCCGCTGGAGGCCATCGTGTAGATCTCGAACTTGCCGTCGCGACGGCTGGCGAAGGCGATCCGTTGCCCGTTCGGCGAGAAGGAGGGCTGGCGATCGTCCGCGGCGGTTTGGGTGAGGGCCGTCAGCCCGCTCCCGTCGAGGCCGACGGAGAAGAGGTTTTTGCGGGGGCCGGCGGTGCGGACGAAGGCGATCCGCTGGCCATCGGGCGAGAACGTGGGCGTCTCTTCGATCCCACCTTCGCTGACGATGCGGGTCTGGTCGCTGCCGTCCGCGTTCATCAGGAAGAGGTCCGTGTACCAGCTGCCGAAGCGGATGCTGACGAAGGCGATCCGGGTGCCGTCCGGGGAGAACGCCGGCTGCGTATCGCTACCCGGGTCGGTGGTGAGGCGCGTTACCCCGCTCCCGTCGGCGTTCATCGCGTAGACGTCGTAGTTGCCGGCCCGGTTGGAGGCGAAGACGATGCGGGCGCCGTCGGCGGAGTAGGAGGGCTGGGTGTCGTTGCCCGGGCCGCTGGTCAGCTGGCGCTTGCCGCTCCCGTCGGCGTTCATCGCGTAGATGTCCCAGCTGCCGTTCTGGTTGGAGGCGTACGCGATCCGGCCGTTGGCGCCGGGGAAGGCCGCTCCGGTCGCGGTTCCGCTGCCGAAGGCGAGCATGGCCAGCAGCATCGACACGGCTGCGACGGCGACTGTTGGTCTCGACACTCTCACTCGGTGCGCTCCATGTTGGGGTAACACGGCTTCCTCCCCGGAGTCGCTCAGCGCTGCACCAGTGCCGCGAGCTCCGCAGCGATTCTAAGCGCCCCCTGCCCGTCGACCGCCTCCTGCGCCCGGCTGGAGAGCTCCCGCCGTTGCGAGGCCGAGCCGAGGAGACCCTCCAGGGCCTCCGGGACCTCCTCCTCGTCGACGAGGAGGATGGCCTCGCGGGCGGCGAGCCTGGCTATCTGCGGGCGCTGGTTCGGCGCGCCCTCGAGCACCACCGCCGGGGTTCCGGTCGCGGCCGCCTCCAGCATCGTCTGGCCTCCCGTGCAGACGACCGCGTCGGTTCGCAACAGCGGCTCGAGCAGCGAGGCGGGGCGATCGAGCACCGTGACCCCCCGCGGCGGCTCGCCGGCGAACCCCGGTCCCCAGACGAGCTCGATCTCGATCCGCGGCAGGCGCTCGCCGAGGTGCGTCGCGGTGCGACCACCAAGCCCGCCGAGGTCACCGCCCCCGGTCGTGACCAGCACCCGCTCCGGCGAGTCCCGCAGCGCGCGCGCCGCGACGTCCCAGTAGGGCCGGCGTAGGCAGGCGAACTCCAGGCCGGGGTCGTCGTGGCCGAGTCCGTACTGGGGCCCGATGACGATGCCGGCCGCACCTGGGTGCGGCAGGGCATCCGCGAAGGCGGCGAGAAGCCGGTGCGGTAGCTCCGGGACGCGCTGCCAGGCGAGGCGGTCGTAGGTGTCGAGCACGAGCAGGTCAGGGGCCGGCTCGGTGATCGCCGCGACGATGGCGATGTCGAGTTGCCACGGCTCCCATCGCACGCCGTCGATCTCGATCTCCTCCTCGGCGCCCAGGCCGAACGTCTCGACCTCGAAGCCCTCGGCGCCCAGGGCGCAGGCGAGTGCCGTGCAGCGGGCCAGGTGGCCGAGCCCCACTCCGGCGCCCGCGTCGGCGACGAGCCGGGCCCGCTGCGGCGTCGGATCGCCGCCCGTCAGAGCATCTCCCAGGTGAGGACGTCGTCGTGCTCGACGGCGACCCGCAGGGTGCGGCCGACGACCTTGTCCAGGTCCCTGGGGGCGATGCCGAAGCCGGGTCGCTTGCGGGTCAGCATCTTCTCGCTCAGCACCGTGCCGGCCGGGTGGTCGCCGACGACGATCAGGCTGCGGCGAGCCAGTCCGTACATCTCCTTCGCCTCCTCCGGCCCGGGCCCGTCCTTGCGGCCGTCGCCGAGCGCCGCCTGGGCTTCGCGGATGCCGCCGACCATCGCCTTCAGCTCTCCCGGCTCGAGGGCGAAGGGGTGGTCGGGGCCATCCATCGTGCGATCGAGGGTGAAGTGCTTCTCGACGAATGCCGCGCCCAGCGCCGCCGCGGCGATCGGGACGGCGATCCCGGTGGTGTGGTCGGAGAGGCCGACGGGAACGCCGAAGGCCGTGCGCATCGTCGCCATCGCCCGCAGGTTGGCGCCCTCCGGCGGGGCGGGGTAGACCGAGGTGCACTGCATCAGGCCGACCTCCGTCGCTCCCGCCGCGGTGGCGTCGCGCAGCGCCGCCTCGACCTCTCCCAGCGTCGCCATCCCGGTCGAGATCAGCAGCGGCCGCCCGGTGGCGGCGGCGGCCGCGATCAGCACCGGGTCGACGATCTCGAAGGAGGCGATCTTCATCGCCGGCACGCCGAGCGCATCGAGCTCGGCGATCGCCTCGACGTCGAAGGGGCTGGAGAAGAAGGCGATTCCCTGCGCGGCGGCGTGGTCACGCAGCTCGACCTGCCACTCGCGGGGGAGGGCGATGTCCTCGAGCAGCTCGGAAGGGCTCTTCTGGCTGTGCGGGCCGAGGTACTCGAAGCCGGGAGCCTTGGTCGAGTAGAGGGCCTCTCCCGAGTAGGTCTGGAACTTGACCGCGTCGGCGCCGGCCTCGGCGGCGACGTCGACCAGCTCTCGCGCAACAGCCAGGTCGCGGTTGTGGTTGGCGCCGGCCTCGGCGATCACGTAGGTGGGGTGGCCCTCGCCGACCCCGCGCCCCGCGATCTCGAAGCTCGCCGGCAGGGTGGCGCGCTCAGCCATCGCTCATCGCCTCGCGCACGACCTCGATCACCCGGTCCTGCTCGGCCGGGGCGAGGTCCGGGTAGCAGGGGAGGGAGAGGCAGCCGGCGTAGTAGCGCTCGGCCTCGGGGCAGAGGCCGGGGCCGTAGCCGAAGGCGCTGCGGTAGAAGGGGTGGCGGTAGACCGGGATGTAGTGGACCTGGGTGCGGATCTCGTTCTCGAGCAGCCGCCGGTAGAGCTCGAGCCGCCGGGCCGTGCCCCCGCGCAGGTGGACGACGAAGAGGTGGTGGGCGTGCAGGGCGTCCTCGCCGGCCCGCGGGGGCAGGTCGACCCCGTCGATCCCGGCCAGTCCCTCGTGGTAGCGGGCAGCGATGGTGTTGCGGGCGGCGACGTGGGCGTCGAGCTTGCCCAGCTGCGAGTGGCCGAGCGCGGCGTGCACGTCGGAGAGCCGGTAGTTGAAGCCGAGGTGCTGCTGCTCGTGGTACCAGGGGCCCTCGTCGCCGGCGCCCTCGGGGTGGACGAAGCGCTCGGGGTCGCGGACCATGCCGTGGTGGCGGAAGACCGCGAGGCGCTCGGCCAGGGCGGGGTCGCGCGTGGTGACCACGCCCCCCTCGGCCGAGGTGATCGCCTTGGTCGGGTGGAGGCTGAAGATCGCCATGTCGGCGTGGGCGCAGGAGCCGACCTCGCCCTCGCCCGAGTGGCCGCCGAGCGCGTGTGCCGCATCCTCGACGATCGCGACGTCGGGACCGACCAGCTCGCGGATCGGCTCGATCGGGGCCGGCAGGCCGGCGAAGTGGACCGGGATCACGGCCTTGACCTTGGGCGTCATCGCCGCCTCCAGGGTGGCCGCGGAGACGTTCCACGTGTCGGCCTCGATGTCGGCGAAGAGCGGGCGGGCGCCGAGGTAGGCGCCGCAGTTGGCGCTGGCGGCGAAGGTGATCGCGCTGGTCACGATCTCGTCTCCCGGCCCGACCCCGGCGGCGAAGGCGGCTGCGTGGAGGGCCGCCGTGCCGGAGGAGAAGGCGACCGCATGGGGCACGCCGCAGCGGGCGGCGACGGCCTCCTCGAAGCCGCTCACGGCCGGTCCCTGGGTGAGCCAGTCCCCCTCGAGCACCGCCGCGACCGCGGCCCTGTCGTCGGCGTCGAGGCTCTGCTTCGAGTAGGGGATCACCGGCCTGCGAACGGTAGCGGGACCGGCAGGTGCAACGTTTTTCGGCTCCCACAGGACCAGAAAACGTTGCACCTTGGTTGTGGAGCGTCGATACACTGCGCAGCCGGGGCCGCGTGGGAGCCGCTCCGCCGACGCCGATGACCGACGCCTCCGCGAGAGAACCAAGCCCCGAGCTGAAGGGCAGGACGGTCCTTCTCACGGGCGGCACCGGCTCCTTCGGCAAGCGTTTCGTCGAGCACCTGCTGCGCGATCACGAACCGGCCGCGGTGCGGATCTACAGCCGCGACGAGCTCAAGCAGCACGAGATGCGCCAGGCCATCGCCGACGAGCGGCTGCGCTTCCTGATCGGCGACGTGCGCGACCTCAGCCGGCTGCGGATGGCGGTCCGCGGCGTCGACGTGATCGTCCACGCGGCGGCGCTGAAGCAGGTGCCGGCCTGCGAGTACAACCCCTTCGAGGCGGTACAGACCAACATCATCGGCGCCGAGAACGTCGTCACCGCGGCGATCGAGCACGGCGTCCCGCACACCGTTTCGCTCAGCACCGACAAGGCCGTCAACCCGGTCAATCTCTACGGCGCGACCAAGCTCAGCGCCGAGAAGATCGTCACCCAGGGCAACGTCTACGCCGGCGACTCGAACGTGCGCTTCGCCACCGTCCGCTACGGCAACGTGGTCGGCAGCCGCGGCAGCGTGATCCCGCTGTTCAAACGGCAGGCCAGCGAGGGGAAGCTGACGATCACCGACACGGAGATGACCCGCTTCTGGATTACCCTCGACGAGGCGGTCGATTTCGTGATCGCGAGCCTGGAACGGATGCAGGGCGGTGAGGTCTTCGTGCCGCGGATCCCGAGCATGTCGGTGATGGACCTGGCCGAGGCGCTGGCGCCGGGGGTCGAGCAGGAGATCATCGGCGTCCGTCCCGGCGAGAAGGTCCACGAGATCCTGCTGACCTCCGACGAGGCCCGCCACGCCGTCCGCTTCGAGACCTACTACGCGGTCTACCCGGCCTTCCCGTACTGGCGCACAACCGGCTTCCCGACCGGGGAAGAGCTACCGCCGGGTTTCCGTTATGCCAGCGACAGCAATGACGAGTGGCTCACAGCCGAGCAGCTGCGCGAGATGGCCGCGAGCGTCGCGCCGGTATCCGGGTAGCTTCGGAGGGTTGGGTGGGGGATGGCCGCCATCCCCTCTCGAAGCACCCCAAGCTTCAAGCACTCGCGGCCTGAACACGGTCTCGGGCGCCCAAGCTCTTCTTAGAAGCTTGTGAAACCTGGAATCGGCTTCGCAGCCCGGGCCTTCGGGTCTCGACGCCATAAGGGCCTTCGGGGGTCCCTCTCCAGGAACTCCCGCGAAGCGGCCTGGAGAGGGGCCCCCGAAGGCCCTCCCCTGCAGCCAGCGCCTAAGCGTTCATCAAGTCGAAGGTGTTGTTTAGCAACACTCTCCGGCCGCTTTTGAGCGGGGTACCCCTGTGAAGGCCGCGGAAGTCGGCCAGGATCAGCGTCCCGGCCTTGCCGGTGCAGACGACTTCCTCCCAGTCGTTCTGGTCTTCCAGCGCGCGTATCTCCTGCGGAAAGAAGTGGCCGTAGCGGCCGCTGGTGCCGCCGGCGTCGAACTCGATCTCGTGCCGGGTGCGCCACGGCCCGTCCTTGTGGGAGCGGCGCAGGAAACGGAAAGGGGCGTTGTCCTCGCCGACGTCGACCAGGTAGAGGAACGCCTTGCAGATCGGGCGCCAGTTGTCGAAGTGGAAGAGGTCGGCCTGGGCCATCTTCGAGAGGCCGAAGCGGTTCTCGAGCTCGCGGCGGAAGGAGACCACGCGGGGGGAGAGATAGGCCTCCATCACGCTGCTGATCGTCGGGTCCTCGAAGAACGGCAGCGTCGCCGGGACCAGCTCGTCGACCTTGCCGATACGGAAGACGATGTCGGGCTGGATCGTGAAGGTGCGGTCGGCGAGCTCGCCGTCTTTGGCCTTCTGGATCGCCTCGTCGGCGCCGGCGAGCATCGCGGCGACCTGATCGGCGGGCATGTAGTCGGGGACGATCGCGATGCCCTCGCGGTCGAGCTCCTCGAGCAGGTCGCGGCGCTGGGTCAGCTCCGGGCGAACTTTGACCCCGCGATAGGCGCGGGCGTGCTGAACCCGGTGGACGACGCGGCTCTCTTTCAGAGGGCCTTCGCGAACCAGCTTCTTCGCGGCTTTCCGGGTGCGCGTGGGAACGCTTGAGACAGCGCTGAGCATCGCCGGAATCGTAGTCGGTCGAGCCTGGCTCGTTGCGGTTCGGGAAAAACCACCCCGCACTATCATCGAGCTGCCTGTGACCCGCCCGCGCATTCTCGTCGCAGCCACGATCGGCAGAGCGGACCTGCTGGCGATGTTCGCGGGGCTCGCCGAGCGGGCGGACCTGACCTTCGTCGAGTACGAGTCGAATCCCGGCGTGTCCGAGGAGCTGTACGAGCCCTATGGGCGCCTCACGACCTGGGAGCAGCACGGCTCGGCCCGGGCGCTGCTGCGGGAGGTCAAGCCGGACCTGCTGGCGATGCTGGCGATCGGCGTCCGCAACCAGCTGGCGCTGCGCCGCGAGGCCCGCCGCCAGGGAATCCGCACGATCCACGTCGAGCACGGCTACCGCCTGCCGATCGCGACGCAGCGGCTGCTCAGCGCCGACCGCGACAAGATCGCGCACGCCGGCGGCGCGACCGGCGGACGGCGCTCCTCCCTTGCGACCAACCGCTTCCTCGCCGGCTCGCTCCTGCGGCTGCCGCCCGGCGAAGCCGCCCGCATCGCCCGCTTCGCCCTGCCCAGCGTCGGCGGCGCCTCGCTGGAGACGCTGAGCGCCGCCGCCGGGCTGCGCCGGCCCGACCGCTACGTCTCCTTCTCGCCGGAGTGCTTCGCCTTCCACCGCGAGCTCGATCTGGTGCCCGCCGAGCTCGCCGAGAGCACGGTGTTCACCGGCATCCCACAGTTCGACTGCTTCCGCGCCGGGCCGGGCGAGAACGAGCCCGATGCCGGCACGGTCGTCCTGGTCGACCACCAGCTACACAACACCGGCTTCATGGGCTGGGACCCCGAGCACCACCGTCGCTGGGTCGAGGGAATCCACGCCGCCGTGGTGTCGAGCGGGCGCCGAGTCGCGGTCAAGGCCCACCCGGGCGAGCGCTCCTCCCCCTGGGCCGAGTACACCGACGGCAGCGTCGAGCTCGTGCCCAGCATCGAGGAGCTGGAGCAGCGGGCGCGGGCGGCCCGGGTCGCGCTCGGCATCATGTCGACGTTGCAGCTGCCGCTGGCCGGACTCGACCACATCGCGACGATCACGGTCGAGGTCCACCCGCGACCCAACCAGGTGCTCTCCAGTCGCCTGGTCGAGGCGGGCGTCGCGCACCCGGTCGCCTCCTTCGAGGAGCTTCGCGGCGCCCTCGACGACGTCCCCGGCCTGCACCGGCGCCAGCTCCCGCACAAGGCGGCGTTCGTCGAGCGGTTCCTGCACCGGCTGGACGGCCGCGCCGGGGAACGACTGACCGAGGCGCTGCTGGCGGAGGCCGGCGTCGGCGCGGCGACCGCCGTGGGCGTCAGGTGAGCGAGCTCGGGCTGGGGACGGCCCAGCTGGGCCTCCCCTACGGCGTCTCCAACCACAGTGGGCAGCCGTCCGAAGACGAGGCGGTGGCGATCCTGGCGAGCGCGCTCAACAGCGGCATCCGGACGATCGACACCGCGCCGGCGTACGGCGAGTCGGAGGAGCTGCTCGGTCGCCTGCTCCCCGCCGCCGCCGCCGTCCGCATCGTCACCAAGACCGCCCCGCTGTCGGGCGGCGAGGTGAGCGAGGACGACTGCGACGCGGTCCGGCGGTCGGCCGAGCGCTCGCTGGAGCGGCTTCGACGGGACCGCCTCGACGCGCTGCTGGTCCACCACGGCTCCGACCTCGCCCTGCCGGGAGGCGAGCGTCTTGCCGGCACCCTCGTCGAGCTGCGCGACTCCGGGGTCGTGCAACGGCTCGGCGCCAGCGTCTACGACCGCGCCGAGCTCGACGCCGCCCGCGAGCGCCTGCCGCTCGACCTGGTGCAGCTGCCGCTCAACGCCTTCGACCAGCGCTTCCTCCGCGACGGCACGCTGGAGGAGCTGCACCGCGACGGAATCGAGATCCACGTCCGCTCGTCCTTCCTCCAGGGCCTGCTGCTGATGGACCCCGAGCAGCTCCCGGCGCACCTGGCGGCCGCGAAGCAGCCCCTGCACCGGTTCCACGAGGAGCGCCTGCGGGCGGGCCTCGGGCCGATCGAGGCCGCGCTCGGATTCGTCGACGGCACTCCCGGCGTCGACGTGGCCCTGGTCGGCACCAACTCCGTCGCCGAGCTGGAGCAGTGCGTGACGGCCCTGCGCGGCCGCCCCGGCCCCGGCATGGACTACGCCCCCCTGGCCGTCGACGATCCCGACCTCATCGACCCCCGCCGGTGGGCAGCCCCATGAGGCGAACGAGCTTCCGGTGCGCCTTATCCTCGATATACGAGGATAAGGCGCACCGGAGCGAGGTGGGGCTGTGAGCGAGCTGCGGCTGGGGCTGCTCGGGATCAGCGAGGGGAACGGCCACCCCTACTCCTGGGCGGCGATCGTCAACGGCTACGACGAGGGGGAGATGGCGCGCTGCCCGTTCCCGGCGATCCCCCGCTACCTCGCAGAGCACCGCTTCCCCGAGGAGGCGATCGGCGGCGCCCGGGTCACGCACCTGTGGACGCAGGACCCCACCGCCTCTCGGCAGATCGCCGCCACCTCCCTGATCGAGAACATCGTCACCAACCCCGAGGAGATGCTCGGCGGGGTGGACGCCGTGCTCCTAGCCCGCGACGACGCCGAGCGCCACGCCGAGCTCGCCGGGCCCTTCCTCGACGCCGGGCTTCCGGTCTACGTCGACAAGCCGCTGGCGACGAGCGTCTCCGCCGCGCGCGCTCTCTTCGCCCGTCAGGCCTCGCCAGGGCAGCTCTTCACCTGCTCAGCGCTGCGCTACGCGGCCGAGCTGCGCCTTGACCGGGCCTCGGCGGAGGCGATCGGCCCGCTCCGCCAGGTGCTCGCCAGCTGCCCGAAGCGCTGGAGCCGCTACGCCGTGCACCTGATCGAGCCGGCTCTGGCGCTGGTCGGCGAGCCTTCCCCGATCGCCTCGCACAGCGCCCACTCGTCTGAGGGCGCAACCCGTCTGCACGTCGAGTGGGAGTCGGGAGTGCAAGCCGAGTTCGCGACGCTGGGCGAGGTCGAGGCCCCGATCGAGCTCCGGGTGGTCGGCGAGACAGGCGAGCGGACGCTCACTTTCGTGGACTCCTTCACGGCCTTCAAGACGGCCCTCGAGCGCTTCGTCGCAGTCGCCCGTGGCGAAGCCGAGCCGGTCCCCGAGCCCGAAGTGCTGCGGGTAGTCGAGTTGATCGAGCTCGGGATGATCTCCGCGGTGTAACGCGTTACGGCTCTGTGGGAGCCGTAAAACGTTGCACCTGAACCCGTCCGATGCGACTCATGGGCCGGCGGCGCCGCTAGGCTTCGCCGCTCGATGTCCGCGGTCACGAGCAGCCCTCTGTCGGGCATTCGGGCGCTGGTGGTGGGGCTCGGATCGATCGGCGCCACCCACGCTCGCGTGCTCGAGGGGCTCGGCGCCACGGTCGAGGCGGTCTCCAGGAGGGAGAGCGCCGAGGGGACGACGACGCACGCCTCGATCGAGGCGGCCCTGGCGGGCGATGGCTTCGACTACTGCGTGGTCGCGTCGGCGACCAGCGACCACGCCGCCGACGTGGCGGCCCTGGCCGGGGCGGGGTTCGCCGGCTCGCTTCTGGTCGAGAAGCCGGTCGCGCTGCGGTCGGGCGAGCTCTCCTCCGAGCTTCCCTTCGAGCGGGTCGGCGTCGGCTACAACCTCCGTTTCCACCCCGCCGTCGGCTGGCTCCGGCGGCAGCTGGAGGGGCAAGCCGCCTTGGTCGTCGACGTCGCCGCGCAGAGCTTCCTTCCCGAGTGGCGTCCCGGGCGCGACCACCGCGAAACGGCCTCGGGCTCGCGGGCCCGCGGCGGCGGCGTGCTGCGCGACCTCTCGCACGAGCTCGACCTGATGCTCTGGCTCTTCGGCGAGCCGCAACGGGCGATGGCGCTGGGGGGCAACCTCGGCGACCTGGGGATCGACGCCGAGACCGCAGCCTGCGCCGTGCTCGGGCTGGAGCGGGCCCCGATCGCGACGCTGCGGCTCAGCTACCTCGACCGGCTGCCCGAGCGCAGGGTCCGGGTGACGACCGCGTCGGATACCCTCGAAGCCGACCTGCTCAGCGGCGAGTGCAGATCGTCGAACGCGGGGGAACGGTACGAGATTGACTGGACCAAGACCTATGCCGACCTCCACCTGGCGATGCTTGGGCCGGATCCGGCTGTGGTCTGCACCCTCGGCGAAGGCCTGAGAGTGGTCTCCTGCATCGAGGAGCTGGAGGGTTCGTGGGCCGGCTGAGGATCGTCGCCGAGGCGGCCGAGGGCTACGCCGCCGACTGGGACAAGGAGCTCGCCCTGGTCGAGCTGGCCGCCCGCGCGGGGGCCGGCGCGATCAAGTTCCAGCTGCTTCACCCCGACGAGCTGCTCGTGCCGGCCCACCCGCTCTACGGGCTCGTCGGCGACCTGCAGCTGCCGCCCGAGCGCTGGCGCGCGGTCGCCGAGCGGGCGCGGGAGATGGAGATCGAGCTGCTGCTGGACGTCTTCGGCCGGCACGGGCTCGAGCTGGCCGAGGAGCTCGGGGTCGCCGCGGTCAAGGTCCACAGCAGCGACATGCTCAACGAGGCCCTGCTGCGCGAGGTCGCCGCCTCCGCCGTCCCCGAGGTCCTGGTCTCGGCGGGCGGCACGAGCGTCGAGGAGGTGGGCCGGGCGGTCGAGCTGCTCGGCGGCAAGCCTGTCACCGTCGTGCTCGGTTTCCAGGCCTACCCGACGCCGCTCGCCGAGAACCGGCTGCGGCGGGTGAGCCTGCTGCGCGAGGCGCTCCCCGGCGTCGCCCTCGGCTTCGCCGACCACACCGGCAAGGACGAGGACGCGGCGACGTGGCTGCCGGCGCTGGCGATCGCGCTCGGGGCGACCTACGTCGAGAAGCACATCACCGTCGCCCACGTGCTGCGCGATCCCGACCACGAGTCGGCGCTGGCGCCGGACCGCTTCGCCCAGTTCGTCGAGAGCATGTACCTGGCCGAGGCGGCGCTGGGTGAGCCCGCGAGTGCGGACGAGACGGGGGAGGCGGAGCAGGCCTACCGGCTGAAGATGAAGAAGCACGTCGTCGCCGCCCGCGACCTCCCGGCGGGCACCGAACTGGGGGCTGCCGACCTGGCCCTGAAGCGCGTCCCCGATCCTCCCGCCGACGTCCTCTTCCGGCTCGCCGACGCCGAGGGCGCGGTCCTCGCGTCGCCGCTTGCCGCGGACGCGCCGCTGACCCGCGGCGCCCTCAAAACCTCATGAGCCGCAAGCTGATCGCCGGCCTTGCCTGCCGCCTCACCGGCACCCGGCTCTACGGCAAGCCGCTGCAGAACCTCGCGCCCGACGTGACGATCCTGGCCCAGATCGTCGCCTGCATCCGGGCGGCCCCGGTGCCTGCCGAGGTCGTGCTGGCGATCGCCGAGTCCGAGGAGAACGCCGCCCTGCGCCTCGCGGCCGGGGAGCTGGAGGCGCCCTATGTGCTCGGCGACGAGAAGGACGTGCTCGGGCGCCTGATCGCCGCCGCCGAGGCCCACGACGCGACCGATCTCCTGCGCAAGACCACCGAGTCCCCCTTCTTCGAGCTCGACGGCATGGAGCTGGCCTGGGAACGGCACGTCGCCAACGAAAACGACATCACGATCGTCGACCACGTGCCGCTGGGGACGGCGGTGGAGATCTACACGGCCGACGCCCTGCGGCGCTCCCACGCCGAGGGCCTCGACGAGGACCGCAGCGAGCTCGTCTCCAACTACGGACGCTACAACCAGCGTCTCTTCAAGGTCGAGATCGTCGAGCCCCCGCCCGCCTGCCGCCGCACCGACCTCCGTCTCACCGTCGACTACCCCGAGGACCTGATCCTCTGCCGCGCCGTCTACGAGGAGCTGGGCGCGAGCGCCCCGCTCTTCCCCCTGGCCGAGATCGTCGCCTTCCTCGACCGGCGCCCGGACCTGACGCAGCTCGTCGCCAGGTTCGTCCACGACGCCCCGATCTGGGACGGAGCGCCGCAGCGGGCAGCAGGGTGAGCGCGACCTCCAGCGGCACCGGGCAGGGCAGGCACCTGCTCGGCAAGGGCTCGATCTACACCCTGGGCTCGGTCCTGCAGCTCTCGGGGTCCGCGCTCGCGATCCCGATCGTCACCCGGCTGCTCGACCCGGCCGAGTACGGGACGGTGGCGCTGGCGCTGACGATCCAGCTCTTCGTCACCACGCTCTCGGCGCTCGGCGTGCCCGCCGCCCTGACCAGGACCTACTTCGAGACCGAGGGCGAAGACGGCAGGTCGACGGCCCGGGAGCTGATCGTGAGCACCGCGGTGCTCGGCCTCGGCGGGACCGCGCTGGGGCTGCTGACCGCGCTGGTCTGGGCGCCGCTGCTGGTCCCCGACGAACCGGTCGCGGTGATGCTGGGCATCGCGATCGCCCTGCCGGGGGCGGTGATCACCGCCTCGCTGGCCCTGATCCGGGTCCAGGAACGGCCGGTCCAGTTCATCTGCATCACCCTCGTCGCCAACTTCGGCGCCCAGATCCTCGGGATCGTCGGCCTCCTGGTCGACCGCAGCCCGGTCGCCTACCTGCTCGGGTACGGGAGCGCGATGGCGATCGCGGCGCTGGGCGCGGCGACCTTCACCGGCGCGGTCAGGACGCGGCCGGCGCCCCGTCCCGCCCTGCGCGGCGCGATCGCCTACGGGCTGCCGACCGTCCCGCACACCCTCTCGGTCTTCGTCCTCGCGCTCGGCGACCGGGTGGTGATCCAGATCGTCTCCGGGCTCAGCGCCGTCGGCCAGTACCAGCTGGCATACGCGGTCGGCGGGCTGGGGATGAACTTCCTCTCCTCGCTGCAGAACGCCTGGGTGCCGATCACCTTCGGCGCCGAGGAGCACCTGCGCTGGCGCTCGCTGGCGGAGACCGCGGCGCTGGTGACGCGGCTGGCCGCCCTCACCTGTGGCGTGATCGCGCTGCTGGCGCGGCCGTTGCTCTCGATCGTGGCGCCTTCGGACTACGACCCCGGCTTCCTCGCCGAGATCACCGCCGTCCTCGCCCTCTCGACCCTGCCCTGGGCCACCTACCTGCCGCGCAGCCAGGTGCTCTTCTGGACCAAGCACACCAAGCCGCTGGCCTGGATCACCCCGGCGGCGGCGGTCATCAACCTGGCGCTGGTGGCGCTGCTGCTGCCCCCCTTCGGCCTGGTCGGCGCGGCCGCGGCGACGGTGCTGGCGATCGGCTTCGAGGCCGTCGCGATGGACGTCGCGGCGTCCCGGGTGGCGGACGTGCCCTGGCGCTGGTCCTCGGAGGCCGCCCACTACGGACTCGGGATCGCCCTCGTCGCCCTCGCCCTCGCCCTGCCCGGCAACTTCGCCGGCGACGCGGTCCGTGTCGCCCTCGCCTGTCTCACCGGCCTCGCCCTGCTCGCCGTCGTCTTCCGCGAGGTTCGCCCGCGCCGCGCCGCTCGCCCCACTTAGTGCAACGCGTTACGGCTCTCCTGGAACCACAAAACGTTGCACTTGGTGGAGGTGTCCAGTATTGGCTAGTGAGACGGCTTGACGGCGACGAACACCACGTCCTCGCGTTCGGTCGCGTCGCCGTCCTGCAGCGCGTAGCGGGCGCGGTCGGCGGGGTCGAGCTCCTCGGTGTAGCGGCGTTCGGTGACTTCGAAGCCGGCGCCGGAGAGGCGGTCGCGTATGTCTCGCCCGTAGACGCGCACGTGGTTGTGCTGGTTGAAGGCGCGCAGGCGCTCCTCGGGGGTGACGATCGAGGGGTCTTCGTAGGTCTCGGCCCGCTCGAAGTCGACCGGCTGCATGAAGTAGGCGGTGCCGCCCGGGCGCAGGGCGCGGAAGACCTCGCCCATCGCCCGCCGGTCGTCGGGGACGTGCTCGAGCACGTGGCTGCAGATGACCGTGTCGAAGGAGCCCTCCGGGTAGGGGATCGCGGTGATGTCGACCACCTCCATCGCCACCCCCGGCTCGATGTCGGCGCTGAGGTAATCGACTCCCGGCATCGCCTCGATCGCCGCGGCGATGCTCGGCTCGGGGGCGAAGTGGAGCACGCGGTGGCTCCCTGCGGAGAGGCCGCTCTCGTCGCGCAGGAAGAGCCAGAGAGCGCGCACGCGCTCGTAGGAGCCGCAGCGCGGGCACTGCACGTCGCGGCGGCCGCGCCCGTGGCGCATGCGGCGGAACCTGCCGCCGCAGACCGGGCACTCGAGCCGGCGCCCCTTGTAGAGGAGCGGGTGGCCGTAGGCCCTGCGCAGGATGTTGGTCATCGGAGCAGTTCCTCGATCCGGTCGATCACGCCGCCGGCGTAGAAGGACGGCATGCGGGCCCGGACCCGCTCGCGCGCCTCGGTGCGGGCATTCTCGTCGCTGAGGGCGGCGAGGAGGCGCTCCGCCATCGCCCCGGCGTCGTCGACGGGAAAGAGAAGCGGGTAGTCCTCGCCCAGCACGGCCTTGTTCGCGGCCAGGTCGGAGGCGGCGATAACGCGGTCCCAGGCGCCGGCCTCCAGCAGTGCGTTGGACATTCCCTCGCTGCGGCTCGGCAGGACGTAGACGTCGTGGCTCGCCAGCAGGGCGGCGACGTCGGCGACCCAGCCGGTGAAGGTGACCGTCTCGCTCAGTCGCGGCGAGGCGGCCACGGTCCTCTTCAGCTCCTCCTCGACCGGCGGCCAGAGCGAGCCCCAGCCCTCGGCGCTGCCGGCTATCGTCAGCCGCGCCCCGGGGACCCGGTCGAGCACCAGCTCCCAGGCGTCGAGCAGGCCCTCGAGCCCCTTCTGTCCGGTCAGCCTGCCGGTGAACAGCACCCGCGGCTCGCCGCTCAGCGCCGGCGCGTCGACTTCCTCGACGGGAGTCGGCACCACGGCCAGCCGGTCCTCCGCGACGATCGCCCGCAGCTCTTCCGCCGCCGCCGGGGTCTGCCCGACCAGGTAGCTGGCGCGGCCCAGCAGCGCCCGCCGCAGGGGCCAGAGGCGGGAGGCCTGGAAGTGCTCGACCTCGCCGTTGCGCCCGCTGGAGAAGTTGAAGCCGACGTAGCGCTGGCCGGTGAGGGTGGCGCAGGTCGCGGCCACGATCCCCTGCGAGGCGAGTTCGAGCGAGACGTAGGGGGCGCGGCGCCCGCGCAGAAGGGCGAGCGGGATCGCGAGGACGAGGAAGGCGATCGCGCCCAGGCGGTGGCCGAAGCCGGGGATCTCGATCAGCCTCGCTCCGCCGACCCGCGACCGCGCCAGCCGCCGCCCCTCGGCGTCGCGGGCGATCACCGTCACCTCCCAGCCGCGCTCGGCGAGCCCGGTGGCGATCGTGCGCGTGTGCTTGGCGGCGCCGCCCTCGTGGGAGGGGGACGGCGTCACCATCACGACCCGGCCGGCCATCTAGGCAGCGCCCCGCTCGCCGAGCAGGCGCTCGTAGAGCTCGAAGTAGCGCTCGACGCAGATCTCCATCCGTTTCTCCTCGGCCGCCGCGCGCCCGGCGGCCCCCATCCGCGAGGCGGCGCCGGGGTCCTCGAGGACCGCGATCAGCGCCCGCGCCATCGCCGCCGGGTCGCCCGGCGGGACCAGCTCACCAGTAACGCCCGGCCAGACCAGCTCCCTGATCCCGTCGACCCCGGTCGCGACCACCGGCAGCCCCGCCCCCATCGCCTCCAGGACGGCGATCCCGAGCGGCTCGTAGTGGGAGGCGAGGGCGAAGACGTGCGCCTTGGCGAGCCAGGGCCAGACGTCGGCCTGGGGTCCGGGAAGCTCGACCCGCTCGGCCAGGCCCAGCTCGCCCACCAGGCGTCGTGCCTCGGGCAGCTCGGGGCCGTCGCCGAGCAGCACCAGCCGCGCCTCGGGAACCCGTTGCGCCACCGTGGCGAATGCCTCGATCAGCACCGGGTGTCCCTTCTGGGCACGGAAGTTGGCGGTGCAGACGATCGTCGGGTGGGGGTCCTTGCGCAGCTGCAACGGCGTTCCCGACCAGCCGTTGCGGATGCAGGTGACGCGCCGCGGCGGGTAGCGGTAGGTCTCGAGCAGGAAGTCGCGCACCGCTTCCGAGCAGGCGACGACGTGGTCGAAGCGCTTGCCGGCGTGGCGGTCGAGCACCTCTCCCAGCCGGCGGTCCGAGGCCTGGAAGTGGTTGCCGTGCTGGTGGCTGAGGATGCGCAGGCCGCCACTTGAGCGCGGCAGGGCGGCGGCGAGGACGAGGGCGTGGACGAGGTAGACCTGGGTCACGTCGGGGGCCAGCTCGCCGAGGCGCCGCCGTGCCCAGCGCATCGTCGCCGGCAGGGCCACGGGCCGGGGCCCCGGCGCCGGGAACGCCTCGTAGCCGAACTCGGCGCAGCGTTTCGCCAGCTCCTCCTCGCCGGAGCGGGCGAAGGGGTTGAGCACGGCCTGCTCCCAGCCCCGCTCGGCGCCGCCTCGCAGCAGCGCCACCATCACCGCCTCGCCGCCGCCGAAGCCGCTGGGGGTGCTGATCATGTGGACGATGCGGGGCACGTCTCAGCGAGCCGTCCCGGCGGCCTCGCGGGGAGCTTTCAGCCAGTGGCCGAGGTCGCGGCCGAGCAGGCGCGAGACGCTCTCCACCTCGGCGGTGAAGGCGGCGGCCAGCTCGGCGCGCACGGCCGGGTCGACCGGGGGCGGGGCGTCGCCGGCGGTGTTGGCGGCGAGCACCCCCTCGGCGACCCGCCGCCGCAGCGGCTGCGGGGTGAGACGGCGGACCAGCCGCCGCGCCAGCGGCGGCGGATCGGTGAGCAGGGCGCTGAGGCGGCGGCTGCGAGCCCGCCGCGCCCGGTTGACGCGGAGCTCGGAGGGCTCTGGGCCTCCGGTGGCCTCCTCCGGCTCGGGCGCCGGCAGCTCGAGGAACGAGCGCAGGGTGTCCATCGTCCTGTCGGGCTCGGCCCGGAAGTCGTCGTAGACGACGACGTGGCAGCGCGAGCGGCCGAAGGCGTCGAAGTAGCGCTGCACCTGCTCGGCGTAGCGGTAGACGTGGGTGTAGAGCAGCATCCAGGAGTGGGCGCAGCGGCGGGGCATGCGCCGCCCCGCGGCGCGGTCGGCCTCGGCCGCGAGCGCCTCGCCGAGGTCCTCGATCTCATCCAGCCCGTAGTAGAGGCAGTGCCGGTGCAGGGAGGGGATCGCGTCGAGCGGGTTGCGCAGCGCGATCACGATCCGCGCCTCCGGCACGGCGGCATGGATCTCGCCCGCGGCGCGCTCCGAGCAGAGGTAGCCGACCGAGGAGTCGGCGAGCCGGGCGCCCGCCGGGGCTGCCTCGAACTGGGCGTGGTACTCGGCGGGAGAGAGGCGAGGCTGCGTGGTGGCGAGGTCGGAGCCGAAGAAGTAGAGGTCCTTCGGCGCCCCGAACACGCCTGGGCTGCGTCCCAGCAGCTCGTAGATCGTCCCCGTCGCGCACTTCGGCGCGCCGACGAGGAGGAAGTCGGGCCAGAGTGGCATCGGGGAACGAACCCTAAAGGTTGACTGCGGGCGGTTGGAGTGGGGATGCCGGCGCCCCTCCCCAAAACGCTCGGCAGGAGCCTCGCTGGAGTGTTTTGGGGAGGGGCGCCGGCATCCCTTCGACAGGCGAGGTCAACAGTCGCCGAGGCTCTCGCGGTAGATCTCGGCCAGCTCTCGGCCGACGGTCTCGGCGCTGTAGCGGGCGCGGACGGTGGGGTCTCCCCAGAGGCTTGAATCGTTCTGCTGGCGTCGTCGGTGGGCCTCCTCGATCCCGGCCAGCAGGGCCTGCGCGCCCTCCTCGGGCCGGCCCGGGTGGCCGTGCCAGCCGCCCAGCTCCTCGATCAGGTCGGCCGTGGGTCCCGGCGGGACGATGCCGACGATCGGCACGCCGGCACCGGTGTAGTCGACGATCTTGGCGTGCAGGTCGACGCTGCGGGCCGCCTCGGTCTCGGTCACCAGCAGCAGCTCCGACTCGCGCATCGCCACCAGCGAGGCGCGGTAGTCGACCGGCGGCGAGACCTCGAGCAGGCCGTCGGGGAGCGCCCGAGCCGCCGCGCCCTGCAGCATCGCCGGGCTGATCAGCCCGAGCAAGTTAACCCGCAGCTCGGCGAGCGCGCCGGGCCGCAGCCGCTCCAGCTCCAGCAGGGCGCGGAAGAGCGGTTCGGGGTGGCGATTCCAGCGCAGGTTGCCGACGTGGCGGGCCAGCACCCGCGGCCCCCTTGCCGCCTCCGTGCCCTCGAACAGCTCGGGCATGAAGCAGTGCGGCACGTGGCGGGTCTTGGCGCGGATCGCCTCCGGGTAGCGCCCGACCGTGTACTCGGCCGCCGTCGCCGAGGTGAAGACGAGCCGGTCCGCCGCCTCTACCACGCGCGCCTCCTTGCGCTCGTTGATCCAGCGCACCCGGCGCGCGTCGCCCCGGGTCGGATTGCCGACCCAGGGGTCGCTGAAGTGGGCGATCCAGGGCGGCCGCCGGCGCAGGCGCAGCGGCACCAGGTGGATCGAGTGGAACTGCCCGCGCGTGACCAGCAGGTCGTACTCCTCGAGCGAACGCCGCCGCAGCTCCCGCAGGACGCGGCCGTTGAGAAAGGTGAGCGCGTCGGGCCGCTCGCTGAGGAACGGCACCCGCCCGTGGGTCCGCAGCAGCAGCGGCATGCCGGGACGGCACAGCCGGGTCACCGTCCCGAACGCCTCCTCGACGTACTGGTCGAGGCTGTGGTCGGCGGGCAGCCGCCAGAGGCCGGGCTCCGCCGCGATCACGTCGACCTCGGCCCCGAGGTGCCCGCTCACCTTCGCGGCCACCTGTGCCTCGATCAGCGGCACCGGCGGGAAGCAGTAGGAGAGCAGGAGGATGCGCATAGCGGGCGGGGATTATCCCCGGCCAAGCCCTTCCGGTGCGATTTATGTGCCTATAGGTGGCATAAGTCGCACCGGAAGGCTCAGCGTCGTTGCGGCAGGAGCGGGTAGCGGTAGAAGGCGAGCAGCGGCAGGGTCAGCAGGGTCGCCAGGGCCTGGGCGTGGAGCGGCATCTCGGCCCGCCACTTCTCGGCCGGCGCGACCGCGACCGCCCCCCGCTGGAAGCGGACCGAGTTGCCGGTGAGGATGTGGTTCTCGCCGAGCTCGACCGTGTCCTCGGAGACGAAGATCTCCGGGGCGGGCTCGGCGCCGACGAACTCCAGCAGCCCCGCCACGGTGTCGCGCGGCTCCCGCGTCAGGTCCTCGAAGCGCAGCCGCAGGTAGCGCCGCGCGAAGTGCCGCCGCAGCTTCGCCTCGGCGTAGGCGTTGCGCAGCGTCCAGTCGAGCGCCGCCCTGGCGACCGCGGCGAGGTAGCGCAGCGAGCCGCGCCCACCGCCCTCGCCCTGGTGGCGCCGGGCGAGCGACTGCGCGGCGGCCCGCGGGTCGCGCACCAGGTGCACGAGGTGGACGTCCGTGCTCGGCATCGCCGCGGTCAGGTCGGCCGCGGCCGGGAGCTTGGTCGAGTCGACCAGCACCGTGGACCCGGTGCGCTCGGCCATCCACTTGTATGTGGACTCGGTGGCCTCCAGGTAGCGGCCGAGGCGGTCGGTCCCTACCCCGCCGCGCCGGGCCCGGACGCCGCGCAGCAGCGAGCTGGGGCGGGGGCGGACGAAGTCGCGGAAGGAGTCCTGCAGCTCGGCGAAGTCGACGCCCTGCTCGCGCTGCTCCCGGTACAGCGTCCCCCAGAGCGGGCAGTCGGCGAGGCCGCGGTCGCAGCCGCAGCGTTCCTCGCCCCCGGCGAGCTCCCAGTAGACGTGGGTCTCGCCCAGCCCGGCGAAGCCGTCGACCCGGTTCAGCAGCGCGGTCAGCAGCGTGCTGCCGCTGCGCGCCATGCCGACCACGAAGAGGATCTTGGTCATCCCGGCAAGCTAGCCGGTTCTGAACAGGATGAAGTTGGGGTTGAGCGCCTTGGCCCGGCCGTAGGCGCGCAGTGAGCGCTCGACGCGGCCGCGCTCGGCTTCGATCCGCGCCAGGATCGTCCAGGTGCGCCAGTTGGCCTCTTCCTTGCGGGTGGCCTCGGCGGCGGCCGTGGCGGCCGGCGTGAGCCTCCCCTGCTGCTCGAGCACGAGCGCTTCCTGCAGCAGCGGCGCTGCTGCGTCGGGCTGGGCGTCGGCGGCGTCTCGCGCCTCTTGGAGGGCAGCCGCGAGGTCGCCTTGGGCCGCGTCGACCTGGCTCTGGCGCAGGTGGGTTGCCCCTTGCAGCGGGAACCAGATCGCGATCAGAGCCGCGACCGCGACAGCGGCGACCGCGGCGCGCTGCAGCCGGTGGCGGTTGCGGCGCTTGGTCCGCCGTCGCCGCCGGTGCGGTTCGGGCAGCGAGTAGCCGCTGACGGCGACCGCCGCCAGCAGCATGAAGGCGACCGCGAGCGCGGCGAGCTGCCAGACCCAGTCCAGGGCCGCGGCCATCGCGAACCCGGCCGCGCCGGCGGTGGCGGCGGCGAGCACCAGGCGCTCCTCCGGCGGGGCCCGCAGCGAGCGCACCGCGCCGGTGCCGAGTACGGCCAGCACGAAGCTCCCGATCAGGACGAGCCCGACGATCCCCAGCTCGGCGAAGGCCTCCAGGTAGAGCGAGTGGGCGGTGCGGACGAAGCCCTTGTAGGAGCCGTTCTGCGCCCACCAGAACTCGAAGGTGCCGGGACCGATCCCCTGCCAGGGCTCGGCCTCGCCCGCGTCCACCGCCGACTGCCAGAACTGGTAGCGGCCGCTGCTGGTCGAGTCGAGGATCGAGGCGGGGGAGCTGGGCGCCGCCCGCGCCCCCTCCCCGTGGCTCTTGAAGACCTCCCAGCGGTCCGAGGCCTCGCCCGGCAGCCCGGCGGCGAACGCGACCGGGATCGCGACGAGGACCACCGCCGCGGTCGCGATCAGCGCCTCGCCCCGGCTGGGGCGCAGCCAGCGGGGCCGCCGCAGGTTGCGCGCCGCCAGCCCGATCCCGACCTGCGCTGCGGCGACGGCGGCGCAGACGCCCAGCGCGATCCACATCGCCTCGTCCCCCTGCGCTTCGGCGGCCGGGGTCGGCAGGCCCCGGGCGAGCGCGTCGCGGCTGTGGACTGCGAGGGCGAGCAGCGCCGCGCCGCCGCCCCCGGCGGCGAGGGTGAGCAGCTTCGGGATCCGGTCGGGGGCGAGGACGAGGAAGGCGGCCATCGCGGCGATCGCCACGATCGTCCCCGTGCCCGAGGTGGCGAGGTAGAGCGCGAGGCCGGCGAGCGGGATCGCCGCCGCGGCGAGGGCCTGAGCGGCGATCGTGCGCGCCGAGGCGGTCGCCGCGAGCAGCAGCGGCAGCGCCATCCCGGCCAGCGCCCCGATCGCGCTCGAGTAGCCCAGCGGGTAGGAGAGCCGCCGCTCGATCTCGATCCCCGGCAGCACCGTGCCCAGTTCGTTGACCGGGAACCAGGCCATCTGCAGGCGGGAGAGGACGCCGAGCGCGGCGATCAGGCCGAGGCCGAAGGTGACCCCGTGCAGGACCTGTCGCGCCCCGGCGCGCCGCCGGGTGACTAAGCAGATCCCGAGCACGAGGACGCCGAGGTAGGTGGCGACCCGGGCGAGCTCGTCGGCGGTCCGCTCGGCGCTCTGCGTCCAGCCCAGCGAGATCGCGGTCCAGACGCCGAAGCCGGCGAGCAGGCCGAGGACGGCGAGGCCGGCGCGGGTCCGCCCCGGCACCGGCAGCGCCTCCACCGCGACCGCGAGCAGCACCAGCCACCAGACCGCGACCCCGACCTGGTCGCGGGGGATCGGGTCATAGCCGCCGTTTTCCAGTGCCAGGTAGACGACGAGAAAGGCGGCGAGCAGCCAGGTCGCGGCCCCGCCCCAGTCGAACCGGGTGCTCTCCGGGCGCTCGGGCGCCGGCGCGGCTGCCCGCCCCGTGCGCTCCGGTGTCTCCAGTGCCCCCATGTACAGTTTCCGCCGAGAGCCGAGGGTCACAGCTCTTACTGGCTCCCCGGCGTGTTTATGCCCATCAAGGCGATGAAAACTACGACACTCGCCCTCCTGTTTGTGCTCGCCATGCCGCTGCCCGCCGGGGCCGCGGTCCGGGTCGTCGCGCCGCCGGGCAACTCCGAGGCCGACCAGTACTACCAGACGCTGCCTGGCGCGACCGGCCCGCGGGCGCCCGATTCGGCCAAGGAGACGCGCGACGCCGTGCGCGACGGGGCGCTTGGCGACGCCACCGAACGCGCCCTGCGCCAGCGCGGTCCGGAGGGCCTGGCGGTCGCGACGGTGGTCGCCAAAACGGCTCCCGCCGGGGTGCCCGGCGCGGCCGGGGACGACTCGCGGGTCGCCGCACCCGCCTCGGCGGTGCGCGTGCCCGACGACCAGGGCCTCGGCGACCTCTTCCCGCTCGTGCTGGCGCTCACGGCCGCGGGCGCGATCGCATTCGCCGCCGCCAGGTGGCGCGGCCTCGTGACGCGGTGAAGCGGCCGGCAGCCGCCCTCGCCCTCGTGGCGCTGGCGCTCGCCGTCCAGGCGCCCGGCACCGCCGCGGCACCGCGCGGCCTCGAGCTCGGCCTCGCCGACGCGACCTTCAACGGCGCCGACGCGGCGTTGCGCGACGAGTGGATGACCAGGGCACGGGAGGCGCGGGCGGACCTGGTCCTGCTCGGCGTCGCCTGGTCGGGCATCGCGCCCAAGGCTCCCCCGGCCGGCTTCGACCCCGCCGACCCCGCCGACCCCGCCTACGAGTGGGAGACCCTCGACGGGGCCGTCCGCGCCGCCGTCGCCCGCGGCCTGCAGCCGGTGCTCGACGTCAACTTCGCCCCCCGCTGGGCGGAGGGCCCGAACCGGCCCAGCACCGCCGTGGCGCCGCCCGGCACCTGGCTGCCGCAGCCGGCCGACCTGGGGAGCTTCTCCCGCGCGCTCGCGGCCCGTTACACGGGCGGCTTCACCGACCCCGCCAACCCGGGCGCCGGCCCGCTTCCTCACGTTCGCTACTTCCAGGTCTGGGCCGAGCAGAATCTCTCGGTCCACCTCAACCCGCTCTGGGAAGGCGGCAAGCTGGTCGGCCCGCAGCACTACCGGGCGATGCTGAACGCCGCCTACGCCGCGGTCCACGCCGCCAACCCCGGCGCCCGCGTCATCGTCGGCGGCCTGGCGCCCTACGGGGACGCGACGGTGGGGGGGGCCGCATTCCGCCGGTCTGGTTCTGGCGCGCCCTGCTCTGCCTGCGCGGCCCGCAGCTGCGGCCGCTCGCCTGTCCCGAACCCGCCCGCTTCGACGTCGCCGCCCACAACCCGATCAACGTCTGGGCGCCCAGCCGCGGCGCCGTCAGCCCGCTCGACGTCTCGACTCCCGACCTCGGCCGCCTCACCTCGATCGTGCGCCGGGGGGCCGCGACCGGGCGCCTGCTGCCGGCCGGGCCCAAGCCCTTCTGGGCGACGGAGATCTGGTTCGACTCGAATCCTCCCGACCCCGAAGGCGTGCCGCTGCGCCGCCACGCCCGCTTCCTCTCCGAATCGCTGTACGAACTCTGGCGCCAGGGCGTCGGCGCGGTCGTCTGGTGGTACCTGCGCGACCAGTCTCCCGGCACGGCCGGGTTCGGCGCGACCCAGCAGAGCGGCCTCTTCTTCCGCGAGGGCGGGGCGAAGCCGGCCCACTGCGCCTTCGGCTTCCCCTTCGTCGCGCGGCGCGGCCGCGGCGAGGTGCTCCTCTGGGGCAAGGCGCCCGCACCGGGCCGGCTCGTCCTCGAGCGGCGCACCGGGCACGGCTGGGCGCCGCTCACCCGCGTGGCGGCCGGGCCGCGCCGGGTCTTCCTGGTCCGGATTGACGCCCCCGAGGGCGCTTTCCGGGTGCGGGCCAGGCAGGGCCGGCTTGCCAGCTTGCCTGCTAGGGTTGCTGCGGGAAAGGGAGGTCCGTAGTGAGGAACAGACTGCTTCTTCTGCTGGCGGGGGCGCTTGCCGTTATCGCGCTTGCGCTTCCGGCCGCCTCCTCTGCCGCCGGATGCCCCAAAGGACAGACCGGCACGCCGCCCTACTGCACCCCGGTGCCGTCGAACAAGTTCAACCTGGGCAAGGTCAAGCACCCCTCGACCGGCGTCGTCACGATCAGGGTCAAGGTCTCCAGCGGTGGCACCTTCACCGCCACCGCCGACCTGATGAAAACGGCCAAAGCGACGGGTAAATCCGCCGGCAGCTTCACGCTCAAACTCGAACTCAACGCCAAAGGCATGGCGGAGCTCGAAAAAGCCAAAGGCCGCCAGCTGCGGATCAAAGTCAAATTCACCTTCTCGCCCACCGGCGGCGAACCCCGCACCAAGCTCAAGAAGCTCATCTTCCGGGTCGTCAAGCCCTAGCTTTTCGCTTTAGAACGCCGTTCTCCGGGGCCGGCCAGACGCGCACTCGCGTCCTTGCGGGCAGCCATGCTTTCCCTGCATTTCACTCATGACTGGAATTGCCGGGATGCCCCAAACGGCCGGAACGTCCATGGCTTGGATGAGAAACGTCAACTTGCAATTCCGGTACGACACGGGTATTCTGCCTTCGTCATGCCCTCACTGGGGGGCATGCAGGGGGAGGAACCCCACAGGGAAAATCCGAGTCGCCGAGGCCGTGGGAGCGGTCGGCAGGGGCTCAAGGGACAAGGAGAGAGCAAGTGAGAGGCACTTCGAAGGGACCGTCTGCAAGGTCGAAACCGATGATTCTCAAACGGCTGCGCACGCGAATCGGCGTCCCCGTAGCCTTGATGGCCGTTCTGGCCATGGTCATTCCGGCGGCCGCCTCAGCGGACGCGCTGGGCTCAAACTCGGAGTTCTTCGAACCGGAAGCGCCGACGTTTCCGGTGACGGTCACCGAAGGGTCTGACGGCAACATGTGGTTTACCGATCCGGCGAGCCCCGGCTTGACGGGCCTCAAAATCGGCAAGGTCACCCCAGCGGGCGTGGTCACCCTTTACAGCCCGGGTCTCTCCGGTGGCGCATGGGGAATCGCCAAAGGCTCCGACGGCGACGTCTGGTTCACCGAGCCAGGCGCCAGCAAAGTCGGCCACATAGAACCCTCCGCGCCCACAACCAGTCTCGAAGAGGTCTCACTGCCGAAAATGTCCCTCGAAGGCTTCGAGAAAAGCCTCATCGCAGCGGGCCCCGACGGCAATCTCTGGGTCACGCAGGGCACCAACGGGGTCGCCCGCATAACGCCCGGCGGCGTGGTCACCGAATATCCGACGAGCACGGAAGGCTTCAACGCGGGAGCGAACGTGTGCTCGATTGCGGCCGGTCCTGACGGCAACGTCTGGTTCGGCGACTGCGGCACGACCAAGGCCGTGGGCAAGATCACTCCTGCCGGCGTGGTCACCGAGTACACGGTCGTAGGCGGTGTTGGGGCAAACCTGCCTAACTCGATCGCCAAAGGCTCCGACGGCAGGCTTTGGTTCCCTGCGGATAACGCTCCGGACGAAAGGCTCGGCGCGATTACCACCGGGGGTACTGTCACCTACTACAAAACCCCTGTCACGGCGGCGGGTTTCGGTCTGAACTCTCTTACCGCGGGGCCCGACGGAAACATCTGGGGCAGCGAAACGTTCGGTCAAAACGAGTCCCAGAAAGCCCTGATCAAAGGCAGCGGGGGCACTTTCAAGCTCGGTTTCGAAGGCCAGCAAACCGGCTGGACAGGCAAAGGCACGCTGACGAGCGGCAGCACGACCGTCACCGGTGTCACCACCACCAGCGGCACGATCATCAAACAGGAGCTGATCAGTGGCCCCGGCATTGCGGCAGGCACCAAAGTCACGAACTGCAGCCCCGCGAGCGGCTCGGTTTGCAACAACCCGACCTCGCTCACTCTCTCCGCGGCTCCGACTGAAAGCACCGCCGAAGCGAGTCTCAGCGTCGACCTCGGGATCTCTGGCACATGCGGTCTCAGCACCGCCTGCCAGACCACGGTGATCCAAGAAGCGCTGCGGAAACTCTCAACCATCAATGGCGCTAACGTCGGCGTCAGCGGCGTTGGCACCCCTCCGAGCGTCACCCGGACAATCGCCTTCACGGGCAAATTCGAACGGACCGACGTACCCCTGTTGACCTGCGACGGGAGCAAACTGACGGGCGAATCGCCGTCCTGCACGGTTGAAACAACCGCGGAAGCAATCACCAACAAGCTCTACCGGATCAAACCCGGGAACCCGAGCGGGATGAAAGCGTTCTCGATGAAACCGGCAACGCTCCTTCAGTCGTCCTCGAAGGCGAACACACTGGCGGCCGGCCCCAGCGGCACCCTCTGGTACACGTCGATCGGCACCCCGTCGGCGATCGGCAAGTTCGGCACCGAAGGATCCGAATTCACTCTCAACGTCATCAAGGCAGGCACTGGCGACGGCACCGTCGTCTCCAACCCGGCCGGGATCGAATGCGACCCGACCTGCTCGGCCGATTTCCCAGCCGGGACGGTCGTCCTGAAAGCCTCGCCTGACAACGAATCCCTCTTCGTCAGCTGGAAAGGCTGCGATGTGGGGGGTGCCAACGGGCGCGAATGCAAAGTCACGGGAACCGCCAACCAGATCAAGAACGTCACGGCCACATTCACCAGGGCCTACGACGTCTCGGTATCCCGCAAAGGCACCGGCCTCGGCAAGGTGGGCAGCTCCCCGGGCGGAGTCCTCTGCCTGAGCAACTGCTCATCGACCTCGGCCAAGTTCAAGGAGCTGACCAACGTCACGCTCACCGCAACCCCCTCCAAACACTTCACCTTCACCGGATGGTCGGGTGATTGCTCTGGAACGGGGACCTGCGTCTTGAGCAGCCTGGAAGCAGACAAATCGGCCGAAGCCGAATTCACCGAAGTCGCCAAGTTCGACCTCACGGTGACCAAGTCGGGCGGCGGCCAGGGCACCGTCAAGGCCAAACAGGCCGGGATCAACTGCGGTGCCACCTGCTCGACGATGGCAGCCAAGTACTACGAAGGCGAAGTCATCGAACTGCTCGTGCCGACGCCGGGCAAAGGCTCGACCTTCGGCGGCTGGTCAGGCTCGGGCTGCTCTGGCACCGGCACCTGTCTGGTGACGATGAGTGGCGCCAAATCGGTCAACGCCGAATTCAAATAGGAGTACGGAAGCCAAGGAAAGTAGAACCTCACCGGGGCCCCAGCTGGGGCCCCGGTGACACATAGGGAGGAAGAAGAGATATGAGGGACGGCACCGAAAGCAGGCGAAGCGTTGCGAAGGGAGCACTCGGCATCTGCATGCTCATGCTCTGGATCCTCGCTCTCGCCCCTCCGGCCCTCGCCGACCCACCCAGCCACGACCGCGCCTCCGCCCTCGACCTCGAAGGCCTCAACCACGCCTGCGGCGTCGCCGCCGACTCCAAAGGCGACCTCTACGCCTCCAGCCCCGGCGAGGGCAAAGTCAAGGTCTTCGACCCCGCCCACGCCCTTCTCACCTCGATCGAAAACGCCAACGAACCCTGCGGCCTCGCCGTGGACTCCAAAGGCAAGCTCTACGTCTCTGAGAAGGCCACCGGCAACGTCGTCCGCTACACGCCCAACGCCTACCCCTTCTCGGGCACCCCCACCTACGGCGCCGCCGAACCGATCGACTCCTCGGGGGCGGCCAAGGGCATCTCCGTGGACCGCGCCGACGACCGCCTCTACGTCGCCCGCGGCACCAAAGTCGCGATCTACAAATCGGACACCAGCTTCGAAGCCAACGTCGGCGAAGGCGCCCTCACCAACGCCACCGGCGTAGCCGCCTACACCTACATCTACACCGGCTCAGTCGTGACCAACCTCAAACGCCACTACTACCTCACCGTCGCCGATGCCGCGACCGACCAGGTCAAGGTCTTCTCCGCCAGGGAAGGGACCTCGCTGAAACTGCGCCGCACGATCTCCGCCGTCGACCACGACGAAGACCCCGAGACCGCCAGCCAGAGCTTCGGCTTCGGCCCCCAGGGCGCCTACCTCGCCGCCGACCCCGGCAACGAAAGCCGCGAAACCCGCAAATGCGCGCAGGTCCAGGTCGAAGGAAAAGACCAGGCCTGCACCCAGGGGCACTTCTTCCTCTACGACGACGCCAACGAAGCCGTCGACGAGTTCGACGCCACCGGCGAATTCGTCGACCAGATCACCAACGCCGCCTTCGAAGACGCCGAGCCCACGGCGCTAGCCGTCGAGCGCTCCGGCACCGCCGGCGACGGCACCCTCTACGTCTCCGCCGGCGCAGGCCCGAGCGCGAAGCTGCTGGCCTTCCGCCCGCTCCTGATGCCCGCCCGCGACCCGTTGCCCGAACTCTCCCGGGCGCTGACGGGCGCCCGTGCGGTCGCCGTCGACTGCGAGGGCTACGTCTACGTCGCCGCCGAATCGCTGGTCCGCGTCTATGACCCCGCGGGCAAAGAAGTAACCAACTTCCCAGACGCCGAATCCCCGGTCGACCTCGCCGTCGACTGCGAGGGCAACGTCTACGCGGTGGACGGCCCCGTCAGCACCGAACGGCGGCTGGCCCGCTACTCCCCCTCCTCATACCCGCCGACCGGCTCCACCACCTACTCCGAAACCGTGCTGATCCCCGGCGAATTCGAAGGCAACGGGCTGGTTGGGGTGGCGGTCAACCCCGCCAACGAACACGCCTTCGTCGTCGGCGCCGCGACCTTCGCCCCGATCATCGTCGAGTACGGCCCGGCCGCCGAAGGGTCCCCGGTGATCGGGGAATGCGGAGAAGGCCTCGGCCTCGTCGGCGGCAGGCTCGACATCGACGTCTACGGCGCCACCGGCCAGGTCTACGTCACGGGGGGCAGCCGCAACCTCGCCACGATCCGCTGTGGGGCCGAACCGGAGCGGCTGATCCAGCAGATCAAAGGCGGTGGCTGCCCCAGCGGCGAATTCGAACCCAACCCGGTCATCGCGGTCGACCAGTCCAACGGCCACATCCTCCAGTTCGAATCCTCCCAGGCCAATGTCCGGGAGTACGACTCCTCGGGCGCCTGCGTGGCCGAGTTCGGCACCTTTTCCCCCGGCTCCGGCGGCTCCAGGGTCGCTGTCGACAGCAGCTGCGCCCTGCACGACCCGCCGCTGACCGAACAGACATCGCCGACCTGCGCCTCGCTCCACCCCTCAAACGGCAACGTCTACGTCGCCTGGGACGGGCCCAATAACACAGTGCAGCCCTTTGACGTGAGCGCGTTCGGGGCGTTGGAGTATCCCGAAGGCGAAGAAGAGCCTGAAGAATTCAAACTCACCGTCGCCAAGACCGGCACCGGCACCGGCAAAGTGACCGGGCCCGGCATCGACTGCGGCTCCGACTGCGACGAGGAATACGAAGAAGGCACTGAAGTCACCCTGGAAGCCACCGCCGATGCCGGCTCCGAATTCACCGGCTGGTCGGGATCGGGCTGCTCGGGCACCGGCACCTGCACGGTGACGATGAGCGAAGCCAGGGAAGTCACTGCCACCTTCGAAGAAGAAGACGAGGAAGGCATCCCCCTCACGGTCGCCCTCGAAGGCACCGGGTCGGGCACGGTCACCTCCGACAAAGGCGCGATCAGCTGCAACCCCTTCTGCACCGACGATTACGAGGAAGGCACCGTGGTCGTCCTGACCGCCACGCCTAACCCAGGCTCGGTCTTCGTCAGCTGGAAGTACTGCGACAAAGGCGGTGTCAACGGTCGCCAGTGCACGATGACCGTCGACAAAGCAAAGACGGTCAAAGCCACCTTCACGACCACCCACGCCCTCGAGGTCTCGAGGTCCGGCTCTGGCCTCGGCAAGGTGCAGAGCTCCCCCGGCGGGATCCTCTGCCTCTCGAACTGCTCCGAGACCACCGCGGCCTTCAAAGAGGGCACCGTAGTCACGCTCAAACAGACCCCCGCCAAGCATTTCCACTTCGTCGAATGGCTCGGGGACTGCAGCGGCTCGGGAGCCTGCGCCACGACGATGGGGGAAGACCATGAGGTCGAAGCCAAGTTCGCCGAAGACGCCAAGCACCTGCTGACGCTGGCCAAGTCAGGCGGTGGCCAGGGCACCGTCAAGAGCAGCCTCGCCGGCATCAACTGCGGCGCCACCTGCTCCGAGATGTCTTCGGCCTACTACCAGGGTGAAGTCGTCGAACTGACCGTCACCCCGGGCAAAGGTTCGGCCTTCGGAGGTTGGTCAGGAGCCTGCTCCGGCACAGGCGCCTGTACGGTGACGATGTCGGAAGCCAGGGAAGTCGAAGCGGAATTCAAATAGGTTTGTGGCCCCTCCAGCGTCGGCTGCCTGGCAGCCGACGCTGGAGCTCTGATTTGCCTCTCGCCCATCCGATCGCCGGGTCATAGTGACGCGCGCGCCACGGCTCGTGGTGCTCAACTCGACTCTCGGCGCGAGGCGCCGAGAAAGGAGATCGGAAAGGAGATCGGAAATGAGATCTATCAGAAAGATCGGCCTTGCCGCGCTTGCGGCCATGGTCGCGATGTCACTCGCCGGCACCACATCAGCCTCGGCCAGCAGCACGCAACTCTGCAAAGTCAACACGGGCTTAACCTGCCCGGGGGGAGAAGCTGCGACCTCGGTTCACATGACCCTCGCGCCAGGCACGGTGGGGAAACTGTTAGCGCTCCTCAACGTCTTATGCTTAGGCGTCTTAGTCGAAGCCACCGCCTTAGGGTTAGGTGCTCCCCAGCCAGTTCACGCTTTATCGATGTCGTTCACGGGCTGCGGCACCAGCTCATCGCACAACAACTGCACGGTGACCGTTCAGGAACTGCCTTTATCCAACCTCTTAAAGACAGGGGTTGACGCAGGTATTCTGACAGCCACGAACGGCCGCACGCGGCTCGTGTGCACCGGTGGCATTGACTGCGTATTCGACACCGAAGGCCTCGAATTCGCGGTTGGTGGCCAGCACCTCACCGCGGAAGAAACCGCCGTCACGGAATTAGGTGGCAAATTCTTCTGCCCCAACGAAGGAACGCTCGACGGGTTACTGGTGACGTTACATTCACCATCGTCGACCGTCCTCTGCAAAGCCCACAGCAGCGAAACATGCGCCGAAAAAGACCAGGTCAAAAGCCTTCACGTGGCGACGACCAAACCGCCGGTGCTGTACAACACGATCGCTAACGTCGAATGCGCATCGTCGTTAGGTGCGGCGACGGTCTTAGAATCGGCAGAACCGCAGAAAATCGACTTCACCGAACTGACCTGGAAAGGATGCCACACCCAGGGCGCGGCGGACAACTGCACGGTGACGAGCGAGTCCCTGCCGACGCTCGACCTGGAACAGACGGCCTTAAACTTAGGCACGGCGACGACCTTAGGGCTCGAGGTCGGAATCGAGTGCACGGTCCTCGGGTTATTCGAGCTGGACTGCGTCTACGGTGACGACGTGAGCCTGCCCTTCGAAGGCGCGTTACACAAAGAAGGCACGGGTCATGGCATGCTCACGGCAAGCAAAGTCGAGCTCGAAAAGCTCGAAGGCGAAGGGCACTGTCCCGACTCGGTTAAATGGGACGCGTTATACGAACCGGCAGAACACGTGTACGTCCTTGGCTCGGCCTTATCGGGCACACCCGCCTACATCCTGCAATAAGAGCAAATCAGAGCTCCAGCGTCGGCTGCCTAGGCAGCCGACGCTGGAGGGGCCACAAACCTATTTGAATTCCGCTTCGACTTCCCTGACTTCGCTCATCGTCACCGTGCAGGTGCCGGTGCCGGAGCAGCCCGATCCCGACCAACCTCCGAAGGCCGAGCCTTTGCCCGGGGTGACAGTCAGTTCGACGACTTCACCCTGGTAGTAGGCCGAAGAGTTGGCTTCGACCTCATGGTCTTCCCCCATCGTCGTGGCGCAGGCTCCCGAGCCGCTGCAGTCCCCGAGCCATTCGACGAAGTGGAAATGCTTGGCGGGGGTCTGTTTGAGCGTGACTACGGTGCCCTCTTTGAAGGCCGCGGTGGTCTCGGAGCAGTTCGAGAGGCAGAGGATCCCGCCGGGGGAGCTCTGCACCTTGCCGAGGCCAGAGCCGGACCTCGAGACCTCGAGGGCGTGGGTGGTCGTGAAGGTGGCTTTGACCGTCTTTGCTTTGTCGACGGTCATCGTGCACTGGCGACCGTTGACACCGCCTTTGTCGCAGTACTTCCAGCTGACGAAGACCGAGCCTGGGTTAGGCGTGGCGGTCAGGACGACCACGGTGCCTTCCTCGTAATCGTCGGTGCAGAAGGGGTTGCAACTGATCGCGCCTTTGTCGGAGGTGACCGTGCCCGATCCGGTGCCTTCGAGGGCGACCGTGAGGGGGATGCCTTCCTCGTCTTCTTCTTCGAAGGTGGCAGCGACTTCCCTGGCTTCGCTCATCGTCACTTTGCAGGTGCCGGTGCCAGAGCAGCCCGATCCCGACCATCCGGTGAATTCGGAGCCGGGATCGGCGATGGCTTCCAGGGTGACTTCAGTGCCTTCTTCGTATTCCTCGTCGCAGTCGGAGCCGCAGTCGATGCCAGGCCCGGTCACTTTGCCGGTGCCGGTGCCGGTCTTGGCGACGGTGAGTTTGAATTCTTCAGGCTCTTCTTCGCCTTCGGGATACTCCAACGCCCCGAACGCATTCACGTCAAAGGGCTGCACTTCGTTGTTGGAGCCGTCGGAGGCGACGTAGGCGTTGCCGTTTGAGGGGTGGAGCGATTCGCAGGTCGGCGTCGTCTGTTCGGTCAGTGGCGGGTCGTGCAGGGCGCAGCTGCTGTCGACCGCGGCCTTGAGGGCGGTGGCGCTGGGGGAGGTGGAGAAGGTGCCGAACTCGCTCACGCAGGAGCCCGAGGAGTCGTACTCGTGCGCCCCTCCGGCCTGGTTGTTGGCGAACACGACCATGTGCCCGTTGGACTGGTCGAGTGCGAGCATCGGGTTGGCGCCGATTTCCCCGTTGGGGCAGCCGCCTCCTTTGACCTGGGCGACCAGCAGCTCGGGTTCGGCACCGCAGCGGATCCTGGCGAAGTTGCGGCTGCCCCCCGTGAGGATCTACTTTCCTTGGCTTCCGTACTCCTATTTGAATTCGGCGTTGACCGATTTGGCGCCACTCATCGTCACCAGGCAGGTGCCGGTGCCAGAGCAGCCCGAGCCTGACCAGCCGCCGAAGGTTCGAGCCTTTGCCCGGCGTCGGCACGAGCAGTTCGATGACTTCGCCTTCGTAGTACTTGGCTGCCATCGTCGAGCAGGTGGCACCGCAGTTGATCCCGGCCTGTTTGGCCTTGACGGTGCCCTGGCCGCCGCCCGACTTGGTCACCGTGAGGTCGAACTTGGCGACTTCGGTGAATTCGGCTTCGGCCGATTTGTCTGCTTCCAGGCTGCTCAAGACGCAGGTCCCCGTTCCAGAGCAATCACCCGACCATCCGGTGAAGGTGAAGTGTTTGGAGGGGGTTGCGGTGAGCGTGACGTTGGTCAGCTCCTTGAACTTGGCCGAGGTCGATGAGCAGTTGCTCAGGCAGAGGACTCCGCCCGGGGAGCTGCCCACCTTGCCGAGGCCGGTGCCTTTGCGGGATACCGAGACGTCGTAGGCCCTGGTGAATGTGGCCGTGACGTTCTTGATCTGGTTGGCGGTTCCCGTGACTTTGCATTCGCGCCCGTTGGCACCCCCCACATCGCAGCCTTTCCAGCTGACGAAGAGGGATTCGTTGTCAGGCGAGGCTTTCAGGACGACCGTCCCGGCTGGGAAATCGGCCGAGCAGGTCGGGTCGCATTCGATCCCGGCCGGGTTGGAGACGACGGTGCCGTCGCCAGTGCCTGCCTTGATGACGTTGAGAGTGAATTCGGATCCTTCGGTGCCGAACTTGCCGATCGCCGACGGGGTGCCGATCGACGTGTACCAGAGGGTGCCGCTGGGGCCGGCCGCCAGTGTGTTCGCCTTCGAGGACGACTGAAGGAGCGTTGCCGGTTTCATCGAGAACGCTTTCATCCCGCTCGGGTTCCCGGGTTTGATGGCAGTCGATGGAGCAGGTTTCGTCGTAAGATCCGCAGGATCGACCGATCCGGCACCGGTCCACTCTTACGCGGACCGGCGCCGGATCAATCCCAAGTGCTATTCCACGATGTACACGTGTTCTAACGGTTCGTATAAGGCGTCCCAATCCACCGAGTCGGGACAGTGCCCTTCGCCTTCGAGCTTTTCGAGCTCGACTTTGCTTGCCGTCAACATGCCATGACCGGTGCCTGTGTTGTGTAACGCGCCTTCGACGGGCAGGCTCACGTTGCCTCCGTAGACGCATTCCAGCTCGAATAACCCGAGGACCGTACAGTCGATTCCGACCTCGAGGTCCGACGTCGTCGCCGTGCCTAAGTTTAAGGCCGTCCGTTTCAGGTCGAGCGTCGGCAGCGACTCGGTCGTCACCGTGCAGTTATCGGCCGCTCCCTGGGTGTGGCATTCTTTCCAGGTCAGTTCGGTGACGTCGATTTTCTGCGGTTCGGCTAATTCTAATACGGTGGCCGCACCTAACGACGATCCGCATTCGACGTTGGCGACCGTGTTGTAGAGCACCGGCGATTTGGTCGTCACCATGTGCAGGCTTTTGACCAGGTCTTTTTCGGCACATGTGCTGCTGCTGTGGGTTTTGCAGAGTGCAGTTTTCGGTTTTGGTTCTTCTTGGGATGGTCCAGTGATAAAAGTATCCGATAACGCTTCCAGTAACCCATCGAGCACAAATTCAGGGCAGAAGGATTCGCCGCCTAATTCCCAAACGGGGGTTTCGTTCACGGTGAGGTGTTGGCCACCGACCGCGGCTTCGAGGCCTTCGGTGTCATACACGCAGTCGATGGCGAGACCGGAGCACTGGAGCCGCATTCGGCCATTCGTGGCTGTCAGAACTCCTTCGTCCACCCCCGTCTTTAAGAGGCTGGATAAAGGCAGTTCCTGAACCGTCACCGTACAATTATTGTGCGCGGCGCCCGTGCCACAGCCTGTAAATGACATCGCTAAAGTGTGAACCGACTGGGGAGCACCTAACCCTAAGGCGGTGGCTTCAATTAAGACGCCTAAGCATAAGATGTTGATCAGCGCTAACAGTTGCCCCACTTCGCCCGGTGGGAGGGTCATGTGAACCGAGGTCGCCGCTTCGCCTTCCGGGCAGGTTAAACCCGTGTTGACTTTGCAGAGCTGCGTGTTGCTGGCCGACGCCGATGCGCCGGCAAGTGACATTGCGACCATGGCCGCGAGGACGGCGAGGCCGATTTTCCCGATGGATCTCATTTTGATTCCCCTTCCTCGGCGCCCGTGCGCCGGGAGTCGTGTTGACATGCCACGCCTAGGTGGCAGGGGTACTGCTTACCGCGCTTGGGGTCAGCAATCAAGAACAACTGAGCAGTGAGAAGTACGCCCATCGCCCATCATGCGAGAATTCCCGGACTTGAACGCGAACGGGCAAGCCAGCGAGCATCTCGACGTGCTGATCGTCGGGGCGGGGCTCTCGGGAGTCGGTGCTGCGCACCATCTCCAAGAGGCCTTCCCCGGCAGGAGCTACGCGATCTTCGAGGCACGCGAAGACCTGGGGGGGACCTGGGACCTCTTCCGCTATCCCGGGATTCGCTCGGACTCCGACATGCACACGCTCGGCTACCGCTTCCGGCCTTGGACTCACGCGAGGACGATCACCGACGGGGAGTCGATCCTCGACTACGTGCGACAGACGGCGCAGGAGGTAGGGATCGACCGCAGGATCCGCTTCGGCCACCGGGTGGTCCGGGCCGAGTGGTCCAACGAGGAGGCACGCTGGGCCGTCGAAGCGGAACGCGTCGACGACGGCGAGACCGTGCGCGTCACCTGTGGCTACCTCTGGGTCTGCAGCGGCTACTACCGCTACGACGAGGGGTTCACGCCGGACTTCGAAGGCACCGAGCGCTTCCGGGGGGAGATCGTCCACCCACAGCACTGGCCTGAGGATCTCGACTACGCCGGCAAGCGGGTCGTCGTGATCGGCAGCGGCGCCACCGCGGTCACCTTGGTGCCGGCGATGGCCGAGAGGGCCGCCCAAGTGACGATGCTGCAGCGCTCGCCCACCTACATCGCCTCGCTGCCGGCCGAAGACCCGGTTGCGGGTGCGCTGCGGCGGTTCCTCCCCGACAAGGCCGTCTACGCGATCGTGCGCTGGAAGAACGTCCTCCTGCAGACCTTCTTCTACCAGCTCAGCCGCCGCCGGCCGCAGGCGGTGAAGGGGTTCATCCGCAAGGGGGTCGAAGCCGCCCTGCCCGATGGCTACGACGTCGACAAGCACTTCAAGCCCCGCTACGACCCCTGGGACCAGCGCATGTGCCTGGTGCCAAACGGCGACCTCTTCAAGGCGATCCGCGATGGCAGTGCCTCGGTCGTCACCGACACCATCGACGCCTTCACCGAGGACGGGATCGCGCTCGATTCCGGCGAGCGGCTCGAGGCCGACGTTATCGTCACCGCCACCGGCCTCAACCTGCTCTTCCTCGGTGGTATGGAGCTGGTCGTCGACGGCGAGGCGGTGGACGTGCCGAAGACGATGACCTACAAGGGGATGATGCTGAGCGGCGTCCCCAACTGCGCCTTCACCGTCGGCTACACCAACGCCTCCTGGACCCTGAAGGCCGACCTCACCTCCGAATACGTCTGCCGCCTGCTCGCCCACATGGACGCGCACGGCTACGCCAAGAGCGTCCCCGAGATCACCGACCCGACCGTGACCGAGGCGCCGCTGCTCGACTTCACCTCGGGCTACGTCCTGCGCTCGCTCGACCAGTTCCCCAAGCAGGGCTCGAAGGAGCCCTGGAAGCTGCGCCAGAACTACGTCTTCGACCTGCGCTCGATCCGCCGCGGCGCGCTCGAGGACGGCGCGATGCAGTTCTCCCGCCCGGCGCCGGCGCGCCAGCCCGCGGAGAAGATCGTCGGCTGAGATGGCCGACTACTCCGACCTGCGCGCCTTCTTCGTCAACTGCACCCTGAAGCGCAGCCCCGAGGTGTCCAACACCCAGGGCCTGATGGACCTCTCGATCGAGATCATGCGGCGCAACGGTGTGGAGGTGGAGTGCATCCGCGCGATCGACCACGAGATCGCCACCGGCGTCTGGCCCGACATGACCGAGCACGGTTGGGAGGGCGACGAGTGGCCCGAGATCTTCGAGAAGGTGATGGCCGCCGACATCCTCGTCCTCGGCATGCCGATCTGGCTCGGCGAGAAGTCATCGGTGGCGACCAGGGTGATCGAGCGTCTCTACGGCAACTCCCACCTGCTCAACGACGCCGGCCAGTACGCCTACTACGGGCGGGTCGGCGGCTGCCTCGTCACCGGCAACGAGGACGGGGTCAAGCACTGCGCGATGAACGTCCTCTACTCGCTGCAGCACTTCGGCTACACGATCCCCCCGCAGGCCGACGCCGGCTGGATCGGCGAGGCCGGCCCCGGCCCCTCCTACCTCGACCAGGGCTCGGGTGGCCCCGAGAACGACTTCACCAACCGCAACACCACCTTCGCCGCCTGGAACCTGCTCCACCTGGCGCGGATGCTCAAGGACGCCGGCGGCATCCCCGCCCACGGCAACCAGCGCACCGAGTGGGACGCCGGCTGCCGCTTCGACTTCCCCAATCCTGACTACCGCTGAGCTTCGAGCCGCTCGGCGAGCCGGTTCATGCCGCGCTCGCGCGCCGCGGCCGCAGCGCCGGCCCAGTCGGTCTCCCGGTCCGGCGGCGGCTCGACCCCGGCGTCGCGCAGCGTCGCGATGTCCTTGAACGCCCGCAGGTCCTCGGCGGCGTCGAGCAGCGCCCCGCGCAGCGCCGGGCGGCGCTCGCGGATCGCGTTCTCGAGGATCGCCTCGAGCGATCCATGCCGGCGCAGCAGCTCGGCCGCGGTCTTCGGCCCGACCCCCTTGGCCCCGGGCAGCCCGTCGGAGGGGTCGCCGCGCAGGGCGATGAAGTCGGGCACCAGCTCCGGGCCGATCCCGTAGCGGCGCTCGACCTCCTCGGGTGTGACCTCTTCGGACCCTTTGGTCCCCGTCTTCACGTAGAGCACCGTGACCCGCTCGCCCGCGCACTGGTACATGTCGCGGTCTCCCGTCATCAGCAGCGCCCTGCCGCCCGCCTCGGCCTCGCGGCGGGCGTAGGTGCCGAGCAGGTCGTCGGCCTCGAGGTCCTCGCTGCTCGCCACGGTCCAGCCGAAGGCCGCGAAGAAGTCGTGGGCGGCGGCGAACTGCGGTGCCAGGTCGTCGGGCATCGCCGCCTCGCGCTCGGCGTGATAGGCGGGGTAGAGCTCGGTCCGGTAGGAGGCCGCGTCGGGCCCGAAGCAGAGCACGACGGCCCTCGGCTCGCGCAGTTCGACCTCGCGCAGGACGAGGTTGGCGGTCCCGAGCAGCCCGTTGACCGGCCTTCCGTCCGTCCCCACGATCGAGTCCGGCAGCGCGTAGAAGGCGCGGAAGAGCATCGAGGGGGCGTCGACTGCGAGCAGGGGGCCGGGCATGAGGGGTCGAGTCTGCCACTCCAATACCGTTAGCGCCGCCATGGCCGACAGCGCTCTGCACATCGAGGACCTCTTCAAGCGCTACCCGACCGGGGTCGAGGCTCTGCGCGGGGTCTCGCTCGACATCGCGCCGGGGGAGATGTTCGGGCTGCTCGGGCCCAACGGGGCGGGCAAGTCGACCCTGATCCACTGCACGACCGGGCTGGCCCAGCCGACCGGCGGTGCGATCCGGGTCCTCGGCCACGACGCGATCGACGACTACGGCGCCGCCCGCCAGGCGGTCGGGCTCGCGCCCCAGGAGCCCAACCTCGACTGGTTCCTCACGGTCGAGGAGACGCTCGACTACCACGCCGGGTACTTCGGCATGCCCAAGCGGGAGCGGCGCGAGCGCACGAAAGAGCTGCTCGAGACCTTCTCCCTGACCGAGAAGCGCGACGAACGAACCCGCACGCTCTCCGGCGGGATGAAACGGCGGCTGATCCTGGCCCGGGCGATGATGCACCGGCCGCGCCTCCTGATCCTCGACGAGCCCACCGCCGGCGTCGACGTCGAGCTGCGGCTCGAGCTCTGGCACTACGTGCAGCGGATCAACCAGGAGGGGACGACGATCCTGCTCACCACGCACTACATCGAGGAGGCCGAACAGCTCTGCGACCGCATCGCCTTCATCAACGAGGGCAGGATCGTCGGCGAGGGGACCAGCGACGAGCTGGCCGCCCGCTACGGCGTCGCCAGCCTCGAGGACGCCTACCTGGCGCTGGTCGGCCGCAAGGAGCTCTCGCGCTCCCACATCGAGGTGAGCGCGTCGTGAGCGCCGCCCAGATCCGCTTCGCGACGCTCTGGCGCCGCGAGGTCAACCGCTTCATGAAGATCAAGAAGCAGACGCTCGGCGCGCCGCTGCTGGAAACGTTCCTCTACATCACCGTCTTCGGCGCCGCCCTCGGCTCGCGGATCAAGCAGCTGCACGGGATCGACTACGTCGTCTTCGTCATCCCCGGCCTGATCATGATGGCCTTCTCGATCAACGCCTTCGCCAACAACTCCTCCTCGATCCTCCAGCAGAAGTTCCAGGGCGCGATTCAGGACCAGCTCTCCTCGCCCGCCTCGCCGCTGGAGCTGCTGCTCGCCTTCTCGCTCGGCGGCTTCATGCGCGGGTTCCTGGTCGCCCTGTTGACCTTCGTCGCCGCCTCGCTGCTGGTCGACCTCCCGGTCGACCACGTCCTCGTGCTGATCCCCTCGCTCTTCCTGGTCGGCTTCTTCTTCTCCCAGCTCGGCGTCCTGACCGGGGTGCGCGCGGAGCAGTTCGACGACGTCGCCTTCGTCCAGACGTTCGTCCTGACGCCGCTGATCTTCCTCGGCGGCGTCTTCTACTCGGCTGAGCTGCTGCCGCAGCCCTTCGAGACGATCACCCTCTTCAACCCGGTCTACTACATGATCAACCTGGTCCGCTACGGCTTTGTCGGCTTCACCGAAGTAAGCATCGCCCTCTCGCTGCTCGCCCTCACGGCGGCGACCGCGGCGCTCTTCTTCGTAAACCTGCGCCTCTTCTCCAAGGGCTACAGGCTCCGCGCGTAGCGCCGGCTACGCGTCGGCGAGCGGCAACCGCTCGGCCAGCCCGGTCAGCTCCAGCACCCGCGTTACGGCAGGAGCGGTGCTGGGGATGAACCGCACCTTCGTCTCTTCGCCACCGCGTCCGAGCGCCGCCACCAGCAGTGCGATCCCGGTCGAGTCGATGAACTCCAGCTCGCGCATGTCGACGATGACCTGCGCGCCGCCGTCCAGCAGCTCTTCCAGGGCGGCCTCCGCCGTGCTGGCGTTGGCGAGGTCCAGCTCGCCGCAGAGCGCGATCGTGTGGGTCCCGTCGTTTTTCGCGGTGCGCACCACGAGGGTGCCGTCGGCGATGTCCTGCTGCTCGCTTGCCATTCGGTGTCTCCCTGGGGGTCTGACCCTAGGTGCCTATGGTAATAGCGATTGTCGTCCGCGCGCTGCGGGTATCCGAGTTGCACTCCCGCAGTCGAGCGAAAGGAGCGCGGAGATGGAGACCAGCGTCAGCCCCAGCAAGGGAATCTTCGACGGCGCCAACGCGGAGGCGCGCCAGCACGTGGTCGACCTGCTGACCAGGGCCTACTGGATGGAGATCGAGACGGTGACCAGCTACCTCGCCGCCGCCGTCAACCTCGACGGGGTGAGGGCGCAGGAGATCAAGGAGTCGCTGGAGACCGACGTCGAGGAGGAGCTCGGCCACGCCAAGCAATTCGCCGAGCGGATCAAGGAGCTCTACGGCGTGGTCCCGGGGTCGGAGGGCTTCACCGCCGAACAGGCCTACCTGCAGCCGCCAGAGGAGCAGACCGACGTCGTGCACGTGATCCGCGGTGTGATCAAGGCCGAGACCGGCGCGATCGAGCACTACACACGCATCGTCGCCGAGACCGACCAGATCGACCCGGTCACCCAGGACATGACGGTCGCGATTCTCCACGACGAGCAGGCGCACCGCCGCCACTTCGAGGGCTTCCTGCGCGAGTACGAGTTCGAGGGCCTCGCCTGAGCGGCTACCAGGCGTCTACGAAGCGGCGTGGTGTGTGAGCGAGGTCGTGCTGTGTGGCGGCGGCGAGGGTTTGGGCGATCAGATTGCGTGTCTCGGCTGGGTCGATCACGTCGTCGATCTCGAAGAGGGTGGCGGCGTTGAGCGCCTTCGCGTTCTCTTCGGCAGCCGCGGTGAGGTCGCGGACGCGGCGCTCGCGCTCGGTCTCGTCGGCGATCGCCTCCAGCTCCTTGCGCAGGGCGAGCTTGACCGCGCCCTCGAGGCCCATCGGCCCGAGGTGGGCGGAGGGCCAGGCGACCGTGAGCAGCGGCTCGTGCATGCTGCCGCCGACCATCGCCTGGGCGCCGAGGCCGTAGCCGCGGCGCAGGATCACGGCGATCAGCGGCACCCGCAGGGCGGCGCCGGCGAGCAGCAGGCGCGAGGTGTGCCGCACCAGTCCCGTCTTCTCGGCCTCGGGGCCGACCATCATCCCCGGCGTGTCGACCAGCGAGACGACCGGCAGGCCGAAGGCGTCGCAGAGTTGGAGGAAGCGCGCCGCCTTGTCGGCCGCGTCGCTGGTGATCGCCCCGGCCATGTGCTGGGTGTCGTTGGCGATTACGCCGAACGGGCGTCCCTCGATCCGGGCCAGCGCGGTGAGCATCTCCGGGGCGAAGCGCTCGCGCAGGAAGGTCGCCGAGCCCTCGTCGGCCAGCGTCTCCACGATCGGCTTCGCCGCGTAGGCGCGGCGCTGTCGCTCGGGGACGGCGTCGCGCAGCGCCGCCTGGTCGGGCTCCGGGCCGGACGGCGTCGCCCCCTGGAAGTAGGCCAGCAGGCGCTTGGTCGCCGCGGTCGCCGCAGCCTCGTCGGCGACGACGAGGTCGACGACGCCGTTGGCGGCCTGCATCTCGACCGGTCCCACCTCGTCGGGCTCGACCCTGCCCAGGCCTCCACCCTCGATCATCGCCGGCCCGCCCATGCCGATCGAGGCGTTCCCGGTCGCGACGATCAGGTCCGAGCAGCCGGCGATCGTGGCGTTGCCGGCGAAGCAGCGCCCGGCGACGACGGCGATCCGCGGCACCAGGCCCGAGAGCTTCGCCCAGAGCGCGAAGGCGCGGGTGTCGAGGGCGGAGACGACCGGGTAGTCGGTGTCGCCGGGCCGCCCGCCGCCGCCCTCGGCGAAGAAGACCGTGGGCAGGCGCATGCGCTCGATCAACTCGAAGAGGCGGTCCTTCTTGCGGTGGCCAAGTGCGCCCTGGGTGCCGGCGAGGACGGTGTAGTCGTAGGAGAGCACCGCGCAGGCGCCGCGCTCGCCGAAGAGGTCGCCGTTGACGCGTGCCGTACCCGCCACCAGGCCGTCTGCGGGCGTGCGGGCGATCAGCTCCTCGACCTCACGCCGTCCGCGCTGGGCGGCGATCGCGAACCGCCCGTACTCGACGAAGGAGCCGGGGTCGACCAGGTCGGCGACGTTCTCGCGCGCGGTGCGAGCTCCGGTGGCGTGGCGCCGCTCGACCGCGTCCGGGCGGGCCGCGTCCTCGGTCAGGGCCCGTCGCGCGAGCACCTCGGCCAGGTCTTCGCGCTCCCCTGCGTCGCCGGTCTGGTCCCCGTCAGGCATGCGCGGGATGTTCCCAGACACGGCCACACGGGATCCCTTGATCGCCTGCCGCTTTAGGTATAGCGTCCTACGTCCAATCGGCCGAGTCGCCCGCGAGCGCCGGCCGCATGCCCGAAAAGGAGAGCAAGTTGAAGCAGCGACTTCCGATTGCACTTGTGGCCGCCGTGCTGGCCGTCGCCGTGGCGGTTCCCGCCCTGGCCAGCGGCGCGTCCGGGGAAGCATCCGCCACCGCCAACACCATCTTCATGAAGGACGGCAAAGGGGGCCTGCGCTTCGAGGGGCCGAAGACGATCGTCGCCGGCGAAGAGCTCACCGTCCTCAACCAGACCAACCCGCGTCAGGTCGGTCCGCACACCTTCTCGCTGGTGACCCAGGGCTCGCTGCCGAAGACGGCGAAAGCACGGCAGCTCTGCTTCACGCCCAAACACATCTGCATGTCGATCGCCAAGTGGCACGGTGTCAAAGGCAACGGTCCGGTCAAAGTGAACCCGGTCGAGACCGGCGTCGCCGGCTGGGACACGCTGGGCAGCGTGACCAAGACGGGCGATTCCTGGTTCACCGGCAACAAACCCAAAACCTCGATCGTCCAGCCGGTCAGCGCCGACACCTCGGCCGGGCCCTCGCGGCTCTACTTCCTCTGCGCGATCCATCCCTGGATGCAGGGGTCGATCAACGTGCTGCCCCCGCCCGCGAGCTAGAGCACCACGGCTGGACGCTCCTCAGATTCGCCCCGCTTGGGGCGCCGGGCCTTCCTCGGCGCCCTGGGCGGCGGCGCACTCGCCACCGCTCTGCCGCTCGGCTGGCGGCCCGGGGCGCTGTTGCCCGGTGGCAGCTCGCAGGCGCGGGCCGCCGCACCCCCGCCGTTCCGCACGCCACTGCCGATCCCGCGGGTGCTCGGCGACGCCAGGCTGACGATCCCGATTCGCGAGGCCGAGGTCCAGATCCTGCCCGGAGCGCGGACCAGGATGTGGACCTACGGCGGCACCTTCCCCGGTCCGACGATCAGGAGGCCCGCCGGGCACCGCACAGAGGTGACGTTCCGCCACGAGCTGCCGCGCTCGGCCGGCGAGCTGACAGTGCACCTGCACGGCGGCCACAACCGCTCCCGGTTCGACGGCCAGCCGGGCGGGTTGACGCCCTCGCACCCGCGCTCCTTCTACTGCCGGATTCCGAGTGGGCTCTCGCCACGCAGCTCGGGCAACGACCAGCTGATCGGGCCGGGGGGGAGGCGCACCTACGTCTACGACCTGACCGAGGATGGCCGGCCGGAGCGCGCCGCCTTCCAGTGGTACCACGACCACCGCCTCGACCACACGTCACGGAACGTCTGGCGGGGACTGGCCGGGATGTGGATCGTCGACGACCGTCTCGACGTGGACCTGCCCCTGCCGAGCGGCGAGCGCGACCTGGCGCTGATGATCGCCGACCGCTCCTTCGACCGCCACAACCAGCTCACCGACCCCTTCACGGGCCTTCGGCCACCCGCCGACGGCGTCAACGGCCACTACGTGCTCGTCAACGGCGCCTACATGCCCCACCACCGGGTGAAGGCCCAGCGCTACCGCCTGCGCATCCTCAACGCCTCCCAGTTCCGCCCCTACAACCTCCAGCTCTCCAACGGCGCCCACTTCCTCCAGATCGGCACCGACAGCGGCCTGATGCCGCACCCCGTGCGGCGGCGGGAGGCGATGATCGGCCCCGGCGAGCGGGTCGAGCTGGTGGTCGACTTCGCCGCCGCGAGGGGGGAGAGGGTCGAGCTGCGCAGCGGCCCCCGGCACGGCGCCAGGCAGTCCCCCGGCGCCAGTCCATATACCGGTGCCCTGATGCAGTTCCGGGTCGACTCGCGGCGCCTGCCGGACCGCACCAAAGTGCCGCATGAGCTGCGGCCGCTGCCCGGCTGGGCCAAGCGGGCCCCGAGGACGCCCCAGCGCAGCTGGGAGATCTCGATCGGCGGCCTCTTCAAGACCACCTGGCTGCTGAATGGGCGGACCTTCAACCCCGACCGCGCCGACGCCCGCCCGGTCCTCGGCACGACCGAGACCTGGGAGATCGTCAACCGCACCAGCGTCGCCCACCTGATGCACATGCACCTCACCGACTGGTACCTGCTCTCCCGCAACGGCAAGCCGCCGCCGCCCTGGGAAGACTGCCTCAAGGACACCTTCCTCGTCCACCCCAACGAACGCATCCTCGTCGCCGGCCGCTTCGTCGACCACACCGGCAAGTTCGTCATCCACTGCCACATGCTCGACCATGAGGACCACGGCCTGATGGGCCAGTTCGAGGTCGTCAGGTAGCGAACCATCCGCCGACGGTGGACGATAGGACTCTTACCCGAGAACGTACGTGTCTTCTAACGTTTCCAGTAACGCGTCCAGCAGACCTTCGTCGGGGCAGAGGAATTTGCCGCCTAATTCAGTGGTGACGGTTTCTTCTGCGGTGAGATGCCCGGCACCAACGTTGAATTCCATGCCCTCGACGTCATAGAGGCAGTTGAGGCCGAGGTTGCTGCACACGAGCCGCGTCTGGCCACTTGTTGCCGCCAGCACACCTTCGTCTAAACCCGTCTTTAAGAGGCCGAATGCAGGCTGCTGTTCTTCCGGGATACTGACCGTGCAGTTGTTGTGCGCGGAGCCGGTGCCGCAGCCAGTGAATGACATAGCCGTAGAGTGGATCGTCTGGATGCTACTTAACCCTAAAGCAGTGGCTTCGGCTAAGACGCCTAAGCATAAGACGTCGATTGTGGCTAACAGTTTCCCGACCGTGCCGGTTGCGAGGACCTGGTGAACCGACGTGGCTGCATCTTCAGCCCCACAGGTTAAGCCCGTGTGCGCGGTGCAGAGCTGTGCGGTGGGTAACCCAATCATCGCGTCGAAGACTTCTTCGTCGCTGAGGTCGAGCAGCGGCTGCTTTGGTTCATGCTCGGCCGTCCATCCGAGGTTGCCCGTTTCTTCGAGCGTTTCGCCGATTTCTTCCACGTCTTCGCGATTTTCCGGGTTCGACGCCGCTGCGAGGATCGACGCCGCGCCGGCTACGTGGGGAGCGGCCGTCGATGTCCCGGATTTGTAGCCGTATCCTCCCCCTGACAGAGTCGAGTTGATACAGACTCCGGGGGCCACGATGTCGACGACCGCGCCCCAACTGCTCAGGTTTGCCCAAGTGTCGTCTTTCTCGGCGCCCCATATTTTTTCATAGTTGGTGAGATCACAGGGTGGGGTTTCGCTTTTGCCACCGGCCAGGCCGTCGTAGTCGGCGATTGCGCCCACCGTGATCGCATCCGGGCTTCTGGCCGGCGATATTTCTTTCGCTTCGACTTTGCCGTTGTTCCCTGCGATGGTGACGAAGACTATCCCCACTTCAACCGCACCTTCGATCGCTTCCTCCGCAGCCGTCCAATTACATTTTTCACACCAAAGGCTTGCATTTGCGACCTCGAAGAAGTCGGATTTGCTCGTAACCCAGTCGATACCGGCAGTGAACCACGACTGAAATACTTCATCTTTGCTGTTGATGACCCTCACCGATGCGAGGCGGACGCCAGGGGCGACCCCGACCACGCCGAAGTTGTTGTCGATGGCCCCTACCGTGCCCGCAACATGCGTGCCATGGCCGAACGGGTCAGTCCCGTTGCCTTCTACGCATTTTTTGACTGCGGGTTCTTCTTTCGGCGGAATGCAATCCATGCTGTATGTCGGATTGAGGTCGGGATGGCTGAAATCGACCCCGCTGTCGATGACCGCCACGTCCGCATCCACCCAGACATCGCTTTCTTCGTTGATCGCGAGGGTTTTGTTGTTGGGAGCGAAGACACGTTTGACACCCGTCGGGGTCGATTGGGCGCCCCCTTCCCCGACGCTGTCGGGCGTGACGTACTTGACCCGCGGGTCGTTGCGCAACGCCTCCACAGCGCCCTTGCCGAGAACCGCGGAGTAGCCCTTCAGGGCGTAGCGATACACGAAGCCGACGCGCCCTCCGTGAGCGGCTGTCTGGGTTTGAGCTACGGCGCCCGGATTGTCCACAGAGTCCTCGAGGACGACTATGTAGTGGTTGGGAACGACGGTGCCGTTCACGTCAGGGCCGTCATCCTTCGGCGCCGCACTGGCCAGCGCGGGGAGCCACGCCAGCTGGCACGCCAAGACCACGAGGCAGTGAAGCAAGACGCTGCGAAACCGTAACCCGGAGCCTCCCATCGATCGAAAATAACCGATTGATGAGTACTTTGCAATACCAAGGCCGCTGAGACCTGGGTATGGCTGCTGGAGATGCCCGCGCTTCGAGGTGGGCTACCGGGCGGCTGCGATGCGGTCGCGCTCTTCTTCGACCGAGGCGAGGGTCGTCTTTGCGCCGGTCCCTTCGGTGACGGCTGCCGCCTCGTCCAGCGCCTCGCGGGCGCCGGGCTCTCCGGCGGCGGCACGGGCGCGGCCGAGCGCCAGTAGGGCCAGCGGCAACGACCAGAGCAGTTCGCGTTCGCGGGCCACCTCCGCCGCCCAGGCGGCTAGCTCGATCGCCTCCTTCGTGCGACCGACGCCCGTCAGGGCCTCGGCGCGCACCGCGGCTCGCCACGCCTCCTGCTCGTCGCCGCCGTCCATCGCCTCGCGGTGGAGGCGCTCCGCCTCGTCGAACGATTCGAGCGCCCCCTCGTAGTCCTCCGCTGCCAGCTGTGCAGCCCCGAGGTTGCCCAGCGCGAGGCTGCGCGAGAAGACGTCCCCCAGGCGATCGGTCAGCTCGCAATTGCGCCGTCCGACGGCCACCCCGGCCTCCGGCTCGCCGCGCATCGTCAGCAGCATCGCCTTCGTGCCCCGGTTCCAGCTCGCGGTCTCGGGGTCGCCGTGATCTTTGGCGAGCCGCAGGCTCTCCTCCAGTAGCCGCTCGCACTCGTCCAGCTCCCCGCGCTCGCGGCGGACGAGCGCCTTCGCCCCCACCGCCCAGGCGACCGGGCAGCCGATGATGATCTCCGCGCCGATCGCGGGGTCGCCCCCGGCGAGCTCCAACACTTCGTCGGCGGTGCGGTCGAGCCGCTCGAAGTCGGCTGCGCACAGGTGCGCGTACGCACCGGCCGCCCTGATCGCAACCCGCAGGTGGAGGTCGCCCGACTCGTCGGCCAGCCGGCTCGCCTCCGTGACCCCGGCGATCCAGTCCGCGGTCGTCTGCTCGAGCCCCGGCCGTCCCGAGAGCAGCATCCGCAGCAGGGCCAGCGAGCGCAGGTCGCCGATCCGGGTGGCGATCTCCTCCGCCTCGGCCTCGAGGCGCGCCACCCGCTCGTGCTCCATCCCGAGCCGCCACGCGTAGTCGAGCTGCTGCAGGCGTGAGGCGACCGCGAGGCCGGTCGTCTCCTCGTTCTCCTCCAGCCCGTCGACCAGCCGCGTCACCGTGTCCCAGAGTCGCAGTGAGTCGTGGGGCTGGCTGTGCCCGGCCCAGTGCGCCGCCCGCGCCGCCCAGCGGGCGGCTTCCAGCGGTTCCTGTCCGGACTCCATGTGGCTGGCGACCAGCGCAGCCAGCTCCTCGTGACGATCGGGGTTGAGCTCGATCAGGGCCCGCGCGGTGGCGGCGTGGGTCGCGCCGCGCTGGGCGGCGAGCTGGGTGCCGTAGGCGACCTCGCGGGTCAGCGGGTGGCGGAAGGCGAGGACGCGTTCGGGATAGAGCTCCAGCTCGTAGAGGAAGCCGGCGTCGATCAGCTCCCGCAGGGCGTCCTCGCAGGCGTCGGGGTCGGCGAAGCCGGCAACGGGGGCCAGCGTCCGCTCGCCCACCTCCTTGCCGGCCACGGACATCGCCTGCAGTAGCAGCTTCGCCTCCGGCGCCAGGCGGTCGATTCGCGCCGCGAGCACCGTCTGCACGGAGGCCGGCACGCTCAGATCCTCGATCGGCCGCGCCAGCCGGTACGCGCCGCGCTCGCCTTCGAGCGTGCCGTCCTCGGCCAGCTCGCGCACGATCTCCTCGACGAAGAAGGGGTTGCCGGCGCTGCGCTCGTGGACCAGCTCGGCCAGTCCCTCCAGCGACGGGTCCTCACCGGTCAGGTCCCGCAGCATCTCCTCGGTGTCGGCCGCCCCCAGCGGCCCCAGCGAGATCCGGCGGTAGTTCTCGGGCTCCGTCCATTCCGGCTCATATTCGGGCCGGAAGTTGACCAGGGCCAGCGTCTTCGTCCCATCGACCGAGCCGAGCAGTTCGCCCAGCAGGACCTCGCTCGCATCGTCCATCCAGTGCAGGTCCTCGACCAGGGTGACGATCGGCTCGCGCCGCTTGGGCGCGCGCACCAGCCGGCAGACGACGCCGCGCAGCGCCCGGTGGCGCGCCTCGGCGCTGAGCCTTGGCAGGGGCCGCTCGGGGTCGGGTACGCCGAGGAAGTCGAAGAGGATGGGCAGGTCCTCGGCGAAGCCCGGGTCGAGCAGAAGCGCACGGCCGGCGATCTTCTCGCGCACGATCCGCTCCGGATCGCCGTCCGCGATGCCGAAATAGGTGCGCAGCATCTGCAGCACCGGCATGAAGGGGATTTCGCGCCCGTGCGCCTGTCCCTGGCAGGCGAAGACCTCGACGCCACGGGAGCGGGCGCGTTCGGCAAGCTCGAAGCAGAGGCGGCTCTTGCCGACACCGGGCTCGGCGACGATCCCCACCGCCGCTCCGTCGCCGGCCACCGCGTGCTCCAGCGCCTCCTCCAGCATGACCATCTCCTCGTCGCGGCCGACGAAGCGGGAGAAGCCGCGCTCGCGCGAGAGGTCGAGGCGGGAGCGGGCGGTGCCGATCCCGGCCAGCTCGGAAACGCGGACCGGCCGGCTCACTCCCTTTATCTCGAACTCGCCCAGGTCGTCCAGCGCGAAGAAACCCCGCGCCAGCGCTGCCGCCGGCTCGGCCAGGTAGGCCTTGCCGGGCTCCGCCAGCGCCTCCATCCGCTGTGCCAGCCCGACCGTGTGGCCGATCGCCGTGTACTCGCCTTCGCCGTCGCTGCCGATCGCCCCGGCTACCACCTCGCCCGAGTTGATCCCGATCCGGGTCGAGAAGTTGAGCCCGGGGCCGCGGCGCAGCTCCGCCGCGTACTCGGCGACGTCGTCGAGCATCTGCAGGGCGGCGTAGCAGGCGCGGCGCGCATGGTCCTCGTGGGCGACCGGGGCGCCGAACACGGCCATGATCCCGTCGCCGGTGAACTTGTCGACCGTCCCCTCGAAGCGCTCGACCGCGGCGGCGAGGACGGCGAAGAAGCGCTGCATGATCTTGCGCCACTCCTCCGGGTCCTGTCCCTCGGCCAGGTCCATCGAGCCGCTCACGTCGGCGAAGAGAACCGTGACCTGCTTGCGCTCCCCGTCATCCATACCGGTCTGCACCACGACCACCAAGGTTACGCGTGTCGTCCCGCCGTTACCTCATCCTCCAGATGTCGCACTTGTCGCCGCATACCGGAGGAAAGTGCGACCGCAGTGGTGCTGAGGCTACCGCGCCTATACTGACCAGACCGATTGACTGGTCAGTCAACCAGCGACCAGGGGGACGCTTGCGCGCAGCGGCAGTACAGCTCAACTCCAACGACGACAAGGCCCGCAACCTCGACACGGCCGAGGGCCTCGTGCGCGACGCGGCCGCCGACGGGGCCGAGCTGATCGCCCTGCCGGAGAAGTGGAACCTGCTGGCCGGCGGGCAGGATCTGCTCACCGGCGCCGAGACGCTCGACGGCCCCAGTCTCAATGCCGCCCGCAGCTGGGCGCGGGAACTCGGCATCCACCTGCTCGCCGGCAGCATCCCCGAGCTGGGCCCTCGCGGCAGGGCGTTCAACACCTCGGTCCTGATCGGCCCGGTCGGCGACGACCTCGCCGTCTACCGCAAGATCCACATGTTCGACGTCGACGTCGGCGGCGTCTCCTACCGCGAGTCCGAGTGCGAGCAGCCGGGCGAGGAGATCGTCACCGCGTCCCTCCTGGGCACGACCGTCGGCCTCAGCGTCTGTTACGACCTGCGCTTCCCCGAGCTCTACCGGATCCTCGCCGTGCGCGGCGCCTGCGTCCTCACCGTCCCCTCCGCCTTCACCCTCGCCACCGGGCGCGACCACTGGGAGGTTCTGCTGCGGGCGCGGGCGATCGAGAATCAGGCCTTCGTCCTCGCCCCGAACCAGGTCGGCGAGGCGTCGCCCCACTTCGAGTCCTACGGCCGCTCGGCGATCGTCGACCCCTGGGGCGTCGTCCTCGCCACCGCACCCGACGAGGAGTGCTTCGTCGCGGCCGACCTCGACCTCTCCTCCCAGCGTCGCATCCGCGAGTCGCTGCCGTCGCTCGCCAACCGCCGTCCCCAGGCCTACGTCTGGCCCCAGCTGACGGAGGCCCGCGCCTGAGATGGCTTCCAAGGCCTCCGCCCCCGCCGTCGACAAGCGGCGCCAGATCCTCGACGCGGCGATCCGCGTCTTCGCCCGCCAGGGTTTCCACTCGACCCGCGTCTCCGACATCGCCGACGAAGCGGGCGTCGCCTACGGGCTGGTCTACCACTACTTCAAGTCGAAGGACGAGGTGCTGAACGAGCTCTTCGTCGAGCGCTGGTCGCTGCTGCTGGCGGCGATCGAGGAGGCCGACCGCGAAGGGGCCTCGCCGCGCCAGAAGCTCGAAGCGGTGGCCGGCTTCATCGTCGGCTCCTACCGCCACGACCCGGAGCTGATGAAGGTGATCATCGTCGAGGTCACCCGCGCCGCCAACTCCTTCGGCCGCACCCACCTGCCCGAGATCCGCCGCGCCTACGACTCGATCGCCAAGATCGTCGCCGAGGGCCAGGAGTCGGGCGAGTTCCGCCGCGACATCGACCCGACCTTCGCCTCGATGTCCTTCTACGGCGCGATCGAGCAGCTGCTCACCGGCTGGATCTTCGAGGTGATCCCAGCCTCGGACGCCGACTTCGACCAGGCAAAGAGCCTTGTCGTGGCGACGATCTGCGACGGCCTCGAGCCGCGATAGGTAAGGTCGGGCCGGTATGGAGAACGAGATCGTCAAACGCCTCGTCTGGAGCGGCATGCTCGCCGGGGCAGGCGCGGTGGCCAGCATCCTCGCCACCCGCGTCGCCGCCATCGCCTACCGCCGTTTCTTCGACGAGGATCCGCCGGAGTAGCGTGCCCGACGGCGCCGGAACACCACCGCCCCAGGACGAGCGCTCGGTCAGCGAGCTCGTCTTCGACGTCGCCGAGAAGAGCTCCTCGCTGGTCCGAGAGGAGATCGAGCTCGCCAAGGCCGAGGTCTCCGACAAGGTCGGCAAGCTCCTGCGCGGCTCCGTCGTCGGCATCGCCGCCGGCACCTTCGCCTTCCTCGCCCTGATCCTGGTCATGGAGGGAGTTGCCTGGCTTCTGGCCGAAGAGGTCTTCGACGGCAACGCCTGGCCCGGCTTCTTCGTCGAGGCCGCGGTCTTCCTCCTGATTGCCGCCGCGGCGGGCTTCTTCGCCTACCGCTCGGTCCAGGCCGGCGCGCCACCCGTACCCGAGCAGGCGATCGAGGAGGCCAAGCTGACGAAGGCGACACTGGAATCCGGAGCGAAAGCAGGTAGCGAATGAGCGCCCAGCCCGAGTCGGCCCGGCCGCCCACCGCCGGCATGCCCGGCCGCTCGCCGGCGGAGATCCGCCGCGACATCGACCTCCAGCGCCGTGACCTCGGCCGCTCGGTCGAGCAGCTCCGCGGCCGCGTCGCCGAGCTGACCGACTGGCGTCGCCAAGTGTACGAGCACCGCTCCCAGCTGATCGCCGGCGCGGCAGTCGCCGGCTTCGCCCTCGGCGGCCTGATGATGCTGCGCCGCCGCCGCTAGAGGCTCGACCCGGTGGCCGACCTTGCGGAGATCCGGCAGATGATCGAGGCGGCGCTGCCCGGCGCCGAGGTCGAGGTCGTCGACGAGACCGGTACCGCCGACCATCTGCGGGCGACCGTGACCGCGCCCCAGTTCGAGGGACTCTCCAGGCTCGACCAGCACCGCCTGGTCAAGGCCGCGGTCAAGCCCCGCTTCGACGACGGGGCCATCCACGCTCTTTCCCTCATGACCAAGCCTCTATGAGCGCCGCCTGAACGATTGACCCCCGTATGCGGGGGTCAATCGTTCAGTCTCTACAATCGCCATGTGGCCGACGCCGAGTTGAAGCAGAAGGTCGAAGAGCTGATCGCCGCCAACCCGGTGCTGCTCTTCATGAAGGGCACCCCCGACATGCCGCGCTGCGGCTTCTCGATGCGGGTGGTGCAGGTGCTCGACTCGGTCGACGTCGAGTACGGGGCGATCGACGTGCTGCCGGCGCTGCAGCCGCTGCGCGAAGTCACCACCGAGATCTCCGACTGGCAGACCTTCCCCCAGCTCTACGTCAACGGCGAGCTGATCGGCGGCGCCGACATCGTCGAGGAGATGTTCGAGTCCGGCGAGCTGGCCGAGGCGCTCGGGGTCGAGCAGCCCGCCGCCGCCCAGGCAGCCGCTCCGGCCGCACCCCCGGTGCAGTCGCCTCCTCTGCAGATCGAATAGCGCCGAGCTAAACGGCCGCTGTCTCTGCGGCGTCCTCTTTCACCTGAAAGGACGATCCGCAGCCGCAGGCGGCGACGACGTTCGGGTTGTTGACCTGGAAGCCCGCGCCCTGCAGGCCTTCCACGTAGTCGACCTCGGAGCCGAAGACGAACTGCATGCTGACCTTGTCGACGATCACCGAGACGCCGTCGACCTCGAAGACGTGGTCGTCGTCCTTGACGCGATCGAAGGCGAGCGCGTACTGGAAGCCCGAGCAACCGCCGCCGCGGACGGCGACCCGAAGTGCCTGTCCCTCGGTGTCCTCCTGGGAGCCGAGCAGCTCGCCGATCTTGCCGGCCGCCTTCTCGGTGAGGGCGATGGCGGTCTGCGGAGTCTCGGTCTGAGGGTCGGTCACTTCACAAAGTGTAGCGAGAGACCTGAGAGAATCGCTCGTCTTGAGTTCCGGCACCGACATCGCGGTCGTCTGCGACACGACGGCTTACCTGCCCACCGAGCTGGTTGCCTCGAACGGGATCCATGTCGTCAGCCTTTACGTGGCGGTCGACGGCGTGCAGGAGCCGGAGTCCGAGATCTCCGACTACGCCGCCTTCTACGAGCGCCTGCGCGCCTCCGAGGAAGGCGCGACCACCTCGCAGCCCTCCATCGGGGACTTCGTCTCGGTCTACGAGCCCCTGCTCGACGAAGGCCGCGAGATCGTCTCGGTTCACATCTCCTCCGGCATCTCGGGAACCTTCGAGGCGGCCGGACAGGCGCGCGAGCGCCTCGTCGCCGAGGGCAAGGGGGGGGAGCGGATCCACCTCTTCGACTCGCGCTCGGCCTGCGGTGGGATGAGCTACTCGGTGCTCGCGGCCGCCGCCGCGGCCCGGGCCGGCGGTAACAGCGAGGCGGTCCTCGCCCGTGCCAGGCAGGCGCGCGAGGAGCTGAAGATGTGGTTCGCGATCGACACGCTCGAGTACCTGCGGCGCGGCGGCCGCATCGGCGGCGCCCGTGCCTGGATCGGCTCGGCGCTGAAGATCAAGCCGATCCTCACCCTGGAGGAGGAGATCACCCCGGTCGAGCGCGTCCGCACCCGCGCCCGCTCGATCGAGCGACTGCGCGACTACGCCCGCCAGCGCCACGAGTCCGGCCTCGACGCCTGGGTCATCCAGCACATCCAGGATCCCGAGACCGCCGGCGCCCTCGCCGACGACTGCCGCGAGATCTTCGGCTGCGAGCCCGTCTACATCTCGGAGATCGGCCCCGTCATCGGCGCCCACGTCGGCCCCGGCCTGCTCGGCGTCGGCAGCGTCAGCAACGAGGTTCTCAGCTAACCAAGAGCCCTGCAGGGGGTCCCCGGGGATGGGTCTCCGGGGACTCCCGGCGAAGCCGGCCCGGAGACTCATCCCCGGGGACCCCTCAGGCTCAGACCCGCTCGCCCAGGGTCTCGAGCATCTCCTCGACCCGGACGAACTTGACGCGGGGGCGGCCGTGGGGTTCGCCGCGGCCGACCTCGGCCTGGTCGATCGCCTGCCAGTCCTCGAAGCTGACGTAGCGGACGCCGCGTTCGGCGAGGAGGGCCTCGACCGCGCCCGGGTCGGGCGCCTCGGGACTGAGCAGCGTTTGCGACTCGACGTCGGCGAGCAGGTGCTGGACTGTCTCCAGCGCGTCTTTCTTGTTCGTCCCGATCACGCCGGACGGACCGCGCTTGATCCAGCCGGCGGTGTAGTGGCCGACCTTGTGGCCGGAGTCGTGGGAGTCGAGCACGCGCCCCCCCTCGTTGAGGATCAGGCCGCGCTTCTCGTCGAAGGGGACGCCCTCGATTGGCACGCCGGTGTAGCCGACCGAGCGCAGCACCAGGCCGCACTCGAGCTCTTCGCGCTCTCCCGTGTCGCGGGCGCGCAGGGAGCCGCCCTCCTCGACCAGCTCGTTGCGCCCGATCACGATCTTCTCGACCTTGCCGTCGCCCCGGATCTCGACCGGCGAGGCGAGGAAGCGCAGGACGACCCGCTGCTTCTTGCCCTCCGGCTCGCGCTGGGAGAACTCGCGCAGGGTCTCGACGTTGACCCGGGTCGTCTTGTCGGCCTCCTCGGACTCCAGGTAGGCGGCGCTCGCCGGGTCGAGCTCGACCTCGGCGGGGTCGACGACCACGTCGGCGTCCTCCATCTCGCCCAGCTCCTTGATCTCCGGGTTGGTGAAGGCCGCCTGAACCGGCCCGCGGCGCCCGAGCACGACGATCTCGCGGATCTTCTTCGCGTCGAGCAGCTCGATCGCGTGGTCGGCGGTGTCGGTCTGTCGCAGCTCGTGGTCGGTCAGCGCCAGCATCCGGGCGACGTCCATCGCCACGTTGCCGTTGCCGATCACCACGGCGCGCTCGCAGGAGAGGTCGAACTCCTCGCCGGCGTAGTCGGGGTGGGCGTTGTACCAGCCGACGAAGGCGGTGGCGGCATGGCTGCCGGGCAGGTCCTCGCCGGGGATGCCGAGCTGGCGGTCGGTCTCGCAGCCGACCGTGAAGACGATCGCGTGGTAGAGCCGCTCGAGGTCCTCGACCTCGATGTCGTGGCTGACCTTGACGTTGCCGAAGAAGCGGAAGCCCTCGCGCGCGGCGGTTTTTTCGTAGACCCGGGTTACCGACTTGATCTTCGGGTGGTCCGGCGCGACGCCGCCGCGGACGAGGCCGAAGGGGGTGGGGAGGCGGTCGAAGAGGTCGACCTGGGCGTGCACGTCCTCGCCTTTGAGGATGTGCTCGGCGGCGTAGAAGCCGGACGGGCCGGCGCCGACGATGGCGACGCGGACAGGGTTCTCAGGCGTTCCGATCTCAGTCATGGGAGCGGGGAAGGATAGGGAACGGCGAGCGCCTACGCGCCGGCGGCGACGGCGCTGGGCACCCCGTCGAGCGCGTCGAGCGCCTTGCGCGGCGAGAGCGCCACGCAGGTGAAGATCGGGGTCTCCAGCTCGGTGTACTCGCTCGACTCGGTCGGGCGCAGCTCCTGCACCAGGTCGAGGAACATGCCCGGGTCGTCGCCCTCGAAGGCGACGACGAACTCCTGGTCGTCGAGGCCGAACGAGTAGGAGGTGTTGATCGTGATCTCCGGGTAGCGGCGCCCGACCTCGATGTGGCTTTTCATGATCCGGCCGCGCTCCTCCGCGGGCAGCCCGTACCAGCGGCGCTGCTTCACCATCGGGTAGAGGAACATGTACTTGCGCTCGCTTACGCAGATCTCGGGGCGCGCCTGCTCCTCGGAGTACGGCGAGCGCTTGGTCATCGAGAGGAACGAGTAGGGCGTCTCCGCCCATTTCGCCAGCCCGCTCTGGCCGAGCACGACGTGGAAGGTGTGCAGGTCGTCGAGGCTGGGGCTCTGGCTGAGCAGGACCAGGTCGACGTCGCCGCGCGTGCCTATGGTTGAGTAGGCGCGCAATGAGCGATCGAGGGCGAAGTCCTCGCAGGCGGCGAGGAACTCCTGCTTGTCGGTGGCCCGCAGCTCGGCGTCCTGGCGGCGCCAGGCGGGGTCCATCTTGAAAAATGTGAACTTGGCAAACGTGCGATCAGCCATTTGGGTCACGATAGCCGTTGTGATCGGGAGTGTGGGGAGCCTCGGGTGGGGGTCTCCACTTAACTTTTTCGGTGGGGCGGAGTTGGCGACTGCCCGGCCGGTAGACGAAAAAGTGCAAGACGTTCCGACCCCCACCCGAGGCTCCAGCAACAGGGTGATGCTGGCTCTCGTGCCCAGAGGAACCGAAGTCGCAGAGCTTGTGAGGGCTGGGATGTCGCCCGGGCTTCTGAGCGCGGGGCTCGGCTCCGTGCCGGCAGCTCAGACGTATTTGGATATCTCGCAGGGGAACCGAGTTTTCGACTCGCTTTATGACTCTGAGCTTCCGGCGCATGTTGGTGGAGGGATCTGCGGACCCGGGTACTCGCCGGCTGTGGTGGAGCGGGCGGGGTCGGCGCCGGCGGACATCGTGCCGGGGCTGCTGGCAGCGACGCTGCACAGGGCGGGGGAGGGGTGTGCGGTGCGGAGTGTGGGGTTGCAGGAGTTGCGGGGGCTCGTTGGGGAGTTGCGGGGGGACGATCTGCTCATAGCTGTCGAGCGGGCGCCGCCGGGGACCAACGAGGCGTTGGCTGTTGGGATCGCAGGGGATGGGTTCTCGGGGAACCTGACCTCCGACAGCACGCGGACTGACGGGTACGTGCTGACGACGGATCTTGCGCCGACGATCCTGGAGCGGCTTGGCATCGGTGCGCCCTCGGCGATGTCGGGGCAGGCGATCCGGTCGGAGGGGAGCGTCGATGTGGGGGGGATCGAAGCGCTGGGGGAGCGGATGGCGGTGATCTCGGAGCGGCGGGGGCCGGTGGTCGGGGTCAGCCTGCTGGTCTGGATCGTCGTGCTGGGGGGCGTGGCGCTTGCGGCCCGTGGGCGGGTTGCCCGTTTCGCCGTGAAGCTGCTGGCGCTCAGCGTCGTCTACCTGCTGCTGGTCCTGTTGCTCGGCGCCGCGCTCGAGCCGAGCCAGGGGGCCGAACAGGCGCTGGTGCTGGTGCTCGCGCCGTTGCTCGGCTGCCTCTCGCTCCTCGCCCTCGGCGGCTACCGGGCGCTCGCGCTCGCCTCGGCCCTCGTCGTGCTCGCCTACGCGTTCGACGTGGTCGCCGGCTCGCCGCTGACCTCGCTCTCGCTACTCGGCCCCAACCCGGGGCTCGGCGTCCGCTTCTACGGGATCGGCAACGAGCTCGAGGCCCTGCTCGCGGTGCTCGTCGTCGCCGGCACCGGTGCCGCGCTCGCCGGCTTCTGGCCGGCGCTCGAGAACCGCCGCTGCGCGCTCGCGTTCGCCGCCACCGGCCTGCTCGCCGCCCTCGTCTTCGCCGCCGGGCGCTTCGGGGCGGACGTGGGGGCCGCAATCGTGATGCCAATAGGGGCCGCGGTCGCCGTTTACAAGGTCGCGACTCCCCGGCGACGCGCGGCCCCTGCACTCATTGTGACTGCTTTTTTCGCATTTGTAGGATTTATTGCAGCAATCGATCTCCTCACGGGTGCGAACGCGCACCTGACCAGGTCGGTTCTCGACGCCGGCGGCCTCGGCGACCTGGCCGACGTCGCCCAGCGCCGCCTGCAGCTCTCGGCGCACAGCTTCACCCGTCCCATCGTCCTCGCCTTCCTGCCGCTGGTCCTCGGCCTCGCCGCCCTGGCGGCCTGGAAGCGCGACGTCCTGCGCTCCTGGCTGCGGGACGCACCCGCCCTGCAGGCGGGCCTGCTCGGAGCCCTCGCCGCCACCGTCGCAGGCACGCTCGCCAACGACTCCGGCGCCCTGGTGCTGGAGGTCGGCAGCGCCTACCTGCTCGTCTTCGCCGGTTTCGCCTGGGCCGAGGGGACCGCCAGATCCTCTACGCTTCGCAGTTCGTGAGAGTTGCACTCGTCTCGCCATATTCCTGGACCTACCAGGGCGGCGTGAACCGGCACGTGGAGGCGCTCGCGGAGGAGTTCCTCGGACGCGGCCACCACGTTCGCGTGCTTGCCCCCTTCGATCCGCCCGGCCGGCTCAGCCGCAGCATGCACCGCGCCGCGCCGGAGCCGCGCGAGGCGCCCGACTACCTGATCCCGCTCGGGCGCACCGTCGGCATCCCCTCCAACGGCGCGGTCTCCAACCTCGCGCCCTTCCCGGCGGGCGGCGTCCGCGCTCCGCGGCGGGAGCTGCGCCGCGGCAACTTCGACGTCGTCCACATCCACGAGCCGCTGGTACCGCTGGTCGGGTGGAATGCCGCGCTCGGCACCAGGGCCCCCGCCGTCGGCACCTTCCACGCCTACTCGACCAAGGGCCTGCCCAATCACGTCGCCTCGGCGCTCGGCGCCAGGCGCGTCTTCAACCGGCTCTCGGCCCGGATCGCGGTCTCCGAGGCGGCGGCCTGGACCGGGCGCCGCTGGTTCGGCGGCCACTACGAGGTGATCCCGAACGGCGTCGACCTCTCCGTCGCGCCCGCCAGCCCGAAGCCGGCCGGGGAGGAGCTGCGCGTGCTCTTCGTCGGCCGTCCCGAGGAGCGCAAGGGCCTGCCGGTCCTGCTCTCGGCCTTCGGCGCCCTGGTCGAGCACGTGCCCAGCCGGCTCACCGTGATCGGCGCCGAGCGCGAGGACGTGCTGCGCTACCTCGCCGACCCCGAAACCCTGCGCCACATCGACATCCGCGGCCGCGTCTCCGGCGAGGCGTTGCACGGCGCCCTGCACGAGGCCGACCTGCTCTGCGCGCCCTCCCTCTCGGGCGAGAGCTTCGGCATGGTCCTTACCGAGGCCTTCGCCGCCGGCACCCCCGCGATCGCCTCCGCCATCGCCGGCTACAGCGACGTCGTCACCGATGGCGTCGACGGCGTCCTGGTCCCGCCGGGGGATGCGCAGCGCCTTGCCGAGGAGCTCCAGCGCGCCCACCACGAGCCCGAGCGGCTGGCGGCGATGGGGCAGGCCGCGCGCAAGAGCGCCGAGCGCTACGCCTGGCCGCGCGTCGCCGACCGCGTCACCAGGGTGTACGAGCGGGCGATCGAGGTGCCCGAGCCCCGTGGCGCGCTCGAGCGTGCCGCCCACTGGGCGGGGGTGCGACCGGCCGACGGCATGCCGCCCCGCCCCCCGCAGCGACTGCCCTCGCTCGACCCGGGTCCAGCCCGGCCCGGCAAGCACCGGCGCAGGGTCGCGCGCCGCATCGGGCTCGGTGCGGCCGGGGTGGCGGGGGTGGGCCTGACCGCGCTCGCGGCCCGGGAGATCGGCGTCGACAACGTCGTCGCCAGCATCGTCCGCTCCGACCTCACCTGGGTCCTCCTCGCCTGCGCCCTGATGGCGCTCTCACTCTTCTTCCGTGCCGCCTCCTGGTACTGGATCGTGCGCGCGGCGCTGCCGTTGCGGCCCGTGCGCCGCCGCGACGTCACCTCGGCGACGATGATCGGCGTGCTGATGTCAGCGACCCTGCCCGCCCGCCTCGGCGAGCCGGCCCGGGCGATGTCGCTGGCGCGGAGGGTCGGCCGCATGCGCGAGACCTTCCCGGTCCTGCTCGGCACCCTGGTCTCCCAGACGGTGCTCAATATCGTCGCCCTTGCCCTGCTCGGGGTGATCATCGTCTCCAGCACCGACCTCTTCCACTCCAGCACCGAGAAGCTCTTCGCCTTCAGCCTCGTGCCGCTGGCCCTGCTCCTCTTCGTCCTGCTCGCCCCGCCGCTGATGCGACGGGGCGGCAACGGGCGGATCGCCCGCCTCGGGGCGAGCCTGCACGGTGCGCTCGTGCAGGTGCGTGCCGGCCTTCGTGTCTTCCGCAACCCGCGCCGTGGCGTTGCCGCCACGGTCGCCCAGCTCGGCGCCTGGGCGATCCAGCTCGCCGCCTGCTGGGCGCTGCTCGCCGCCCTCGGGCTGAGCGACCAGGCGGGCATCGGCGCTGCCGCCGCGGTCCTCTTCGCCGTCAACGTCACCGCCGTCGTCCCCGCGACCCCTTCCAACGTCGGCGTCTTCCAGCTCGCCGTGATCAGCGTCCTCCACACCGGCTTCGGCATCGGCACCGCCGACGCGTTCGCCTACGGCGTCATCCTGCAGGCGGTCGAGATCGCCACCGCCGTCGCCCTCGGGCTCCCCGCCCTCGTCCGCGAAGGGCTCACCTGGAACGACCTGCGTGTGCAGGCGCTCTCCACGGCACCGGTTCGGCTCAAGCCACAGCCCGCCCGTTTCGAATAGTGTGCGCGCCGCTGACGGCGGTTCCCAATAAACGATCTAGTTGTTTCCTATTGCACACTCGTCCATGCACGCCGATGGCATTTCCAACTCCACGCAGGTCCGAGCCGGGGGGACGGTCCTCTCCCTGCTGGCCGGCCCGCTCTGCGCGCCGATCCTTCGCGCCCACCTCGACGGCCCCCTCCGCCTCCCCGACCTGCGCGAACGGATAGGCGGCGCCGCTCAGACGACGCTGCGCGGCCAGGTTGGCAACCTGCGCAGCATCGGCGCGCTCGAGCGGCAGGTGCGCAGCGGAATGCCATACACCGTCGAGAACGAGCTGACCCCTGCCGGCCACGACATCCTCGGTGTCGCCGAGGCGGTCGAGGCCTGGCTCTCCCTCGCGCCCCAGGGCCCGATCGCCCTTGGCAGCGAGGCGTCGAAGGGTGCGATCAGAGCGCTCGTCGGCGGTTGGGGCTCGACCGTGTTGCGCGCCCTCTCCGCTCGCCCCCTCTCGCTCACCGAGCTCGACGGTGTCATCGCCGACCTCAGCTACCCCTCGCTCGAGCGCCGCCTCTCGGCGATGCGCGCCGCCCGCCAGATCGAGACCCAGCCGAACGCCACCGGTAAATCGAAACCCTACGCCGTCACCGAGTGGACCCGCCAGGCGGTCGGTCCCCTGGTCACGGCGGGGCGGTGTGAGTGCAGGCACCTTTCCGAGGTCACCTACCCCCTTGACAGGATCGACATCGAGACCGCCTTCCTGCTCGCGGTCCCGCTGGTCACCCTGGACCCACGCGACTCCGACTCCTGCCTGCTGGCGGTCAACACCGCGGCGGGCGCGGGGAGCGCTCCCGCACAGCAGGTCGCCGGCGTCCGGGTCGACGTCGAGCGCGGCGAGGTCGTCTCCTGCCACTCCCGCCTCGAAGAGGACTCTGGCACCTGGGCCCTGGGAACGGTCGATGCCTGGGTCGCGGCGATCCTTGACGGCAATCTGGACGGCCTGCGCATTGGCGGCAGGGACGAGGACCTCGCCGCGAATCTCATCCAGGGCCTGAACCAGGCACTGGCAGCCGCGTAGCGCGGTCATTGCGCGTATCCGTGTGATGCGCAGATGCGCAAACGCGCAAGACTGACCCGCCGTCATTTACAGGCAAATCGACTCCACCGGAAGCCACATCGGCATCCCCGGCCTCGATTGCAGCGAAATTCTTGACTGGCATCTTGGCAGCGGATAACCATCTGCCGTTCGAAATCAAGCCCGGCAGCGACCAGGCCGGGAAAGGAGAATTCAAGTGAGACCCATCAAGATGTTTCGCCTCGCCGCGCTCGCGGCGGTGGCGGCAATGGCATTCGTCGGCGCGACGTCGGCGTCGGCCACCAACACGCAGCTCTGCAAAGTCCACACGAGCTTAGCCTGCCCGGCAGGCGAAGGAACGGCCTCGCATCATATGGTCCTCGTATCCGGCTCAGTTGGAAAATTGTTAGGGGAAGCCATCAACGTCTTATGCTTAGATATCTTAATTGACGCAACCCCCTTAGGGTTAGCCAACCCCCAGTCAATTCACACTTTATCCTTCACGTTCACGGGTTGCGGCACCGGCTCCGCGCACAACAACTGCACGGTGACGGTTCAGGAACTGGCTTTAGCCGACCTCTTAAAGACGGGGTTAGAGGAAGGTGTGCTGACATTCACAAACGGCCGAATACGGACTCAGTGCCCCGGCATGGACTGTGTGTATGACGGCGCAGGCATGGAATTCGCGGTTGGGAGCCAGCACCTCACCGCGGAAGAAACCCCCGCCGTGGAATTAGGTGGCAAATTCTTCTGCCCCAATGAAGGGGAGATCGACGGGTTATTCGAAACGTTAACGGACACCTATGTTCTCGAATAGGAGCCTCTAAGCGGCAGCGCCTCTTGAAAGCGACGAGTACCAGGACCTCGCCACAAAATTCTTGACTGCATCTTGGCAGCGGATAATCAAGCCCGGCAGAACAAAGCCGGGAAAGGAGAATTCAAGTGAGACCCATCAAGATGTTCGGCCTCGCCGCGCTCGCGGCGGTGGCGGCAATGGCATTCGTCGGCGCGACGTCGGCGTCGGCCACCAACACGCAGCTCTGCAAAGTCCACACGAGCTTAGCCTGTCCGGCAGGCGAAGCGGTCACCTCGCATCATATGGTCCTCGCATCCGGCACGGTCGGGAAACTGTTAGGGGAAGCCATCAACGTCTTATGCTTAAGCATCTTAATTGATGCAACCCCCTTAGGGTTAGCCAACCCCCAGTCAATTCACACTTTATCCTTCACGTTCACGGGCTGTGGCACCGGCTCCACGCACAACAACTGCACGGTGACGACTCAGGAACTGCCTTTAGCCGACCTCTTAAAGACGGGGTTAGAGGAAGGTGTGCTGAAATTCACAAACGGCCGATTGCGGACCCAGTGCCCCAGTCTCGGCATGGACTGTGTGTATGACGGCGAAGGCATGGAATTCGCGGTTGGAGGCCAGCACCTCACCGCGGAAGAAACCCCCGCCGTGGAATTAGGCGGCAAATTCTTCTGCCCCAATGAAGGGCAGATCGACGGGTTATTCGAAACGTTAACGGACGCCTATGTTCTCGAATAGGGGCCTCTAAAGCAGCAGCGCCTCTTGAAGAGCGACGAGTAACGGTGCGGCCGCCCACTCGAGTGGGCGGCCGCACTTTCGTTCGGCACAGCTTGACCGCCTGGGTCCAGCACGAATAGGCCCAGCACGCGAATCTCTGCGATGCACGGACTCGCGCACTCGGGATAAGCGCATCCTGGGATTTGCAGGGCTAATGAGCGGTCGATTTTTTGCGGAGGCGTTTCTTGGCCCGCTTTCCGCCGGATTTCTTGACCGCGAAGGCGTGGACCGCTTATCTATCCCTGTCCAAAACAACCAGCTCGGCGGCAACCGCCGAGAAGGGAGATCCAAAGTGAGACTCATCAAGATGTTCGGCCTCGCCGCGCTCGCGGCGGTGGCGGCAATGGCATTCGTCGGCGCGACGTCGGCGTCGGCCGGCGACACGCAGCTCTGCAAAGTCAACACATCCTTATTATGCCCGGCGGGCGAGGCTAGGACCGCGATTCACCAAGTCCTCGCAACGGGTACTGTAGGAAAACTGTTAGCACTCCTCAACGTCTTATGCTTAGGCGTCTTAGTTGAAGCCACCGCCTTAGGGTTAGCTAACCCCCAGGTGGTTCACGCTTTATCCATGTCGTTCACAGGCTGCGGCACCGGCTCCGCGCATGACAACTGCACGGTGACGGTCCAGGAACTGCCCTTAAGCCACCTCTTAAAGACAGGGCCTGACGAAGGCGTCCTGACAGCCTTAAACGGCCGCACGCGACTCCAGTGCAGCGGCGGCATCGATTGCGTCTACGACACGGAAGGCATCGAATTCGCAGTCGGCGCCCAGCACCTCACCGCAGAAAAAACTCCCGTCACGGAATTAGGCGGCAAATTCTTCTGCCCGAACGAAGGTGCACTCGACGGGTTACTGGTGACGTTAGACCCGACGTACGTCGCTTCGTAGTCAGTTCGCTGAAGGTCTCTCTCTTCGAGGGTGGCCGAAGTAACAACAAGACCGCCCCGGGCGACCGGGGCGGTCTTGTTGTTTAGAAAACATTGCGGTGCTTGACAAGAATGCGACGATCCCCTAGCCTCGTGGCGACGGAAGACCGTGCCAGGGACTACAGGGAGAAGGGACGGAATGGGGAACGGTTCAGGCAGTTCCGATCGTTTGGCGATGCAGGGACAACGGGGTGTACTCGGCATCTGCATGCTCATGCTCTGGATCCTCGCTCTCGCCCCTCCGGCCCTCGCCGACCCACCCAGCCACGACCGCGCCTCCGCCCTCGACCTCGAAGGCCTCAACCACGCCTGCGGCGTCGCCGCCGACTCCAAAGGCGACCTCTACGCCTCCAGCCCCGGCGAGGGCAAAGTCAAGGTCTTCGACCCCGCCCACGCCCTTCTCACCTCGATCGAAAACGCCAACGAACCCTGCGGCCTCGCCGTGGACTCCAAAGGCAAGCTCTACGTCTCTGAGAAGGCCACCGGCAACGTCGTCCGCTACACGCCCAACGCCTACCCCTTCTCGGGCACCCCCACCTACGGCGCCGCCGAACCGATCGACTCCTCGGGGGCGGCCAAGGGCATCTCCGTGGACCGCGCCGACGACCGCCTCTACGTCGCCCGCGGCACCAAAGTCGCGATCTACAAATCGGACACCAGCTTCGAAGCCAACGTCGGCGAAGGCGCCCTCACCAACGCCACCGGCGTAGCCGCCTACACCTACATCTACACCGGCTCAGTCGTGACCAACCTCAAACGCCACTACTACCTCACCGTCGCCGATGCCGCGACCGACCAGGTCAAGGTCTTCTCCGCCAGGGAAGGGACCTCGCTGAAACTGCGCCGCACGATCTCCGCCGTCGACCACAACGAAGACCCCGAGACCGCCAGCCAGAGCTTCGGCTTCGGCCCCCAGGGCGCCTACCTCGCCGCCGACCCCGGCAACGAAAGCCGCGAAACCCGCAAATGCGCGCAGGTCCAGGTCGAAGGAAAAGACCAGGCCTGCACCCAGGGGCACTTCTTCCTCTACGACGACGCCAACGAAGCCGTCGACGAGTTCGACGCCACCGGCGAATTCGTCGACCAGATCACCAACGCCGCCTTCGAAGACGCCGAGCCCACGGCGCTAGCCGTCGAGCGCTCCGGCACCGCCGGCGACGGCACCCTCTACGTCTCCGCCGGCGCAGGCCCGAGCGCGAAGCTGCTGGCCTTCCGCCCGCTCCTGATGCCCGCCCGCGACCCGTTGCCCGAACTCTCCCGGGCGCTGACGGGCGCCCGTGCGGTCGCCGTCGACTGCGAGGGCTACGTCTACGTCGCCGCCGAATCGCTGGTCCGCGTCTATGACCCCGCGGGCAAAGAAGTAACCAACTTCCCAGACGCCGAATCCCCGGTCGACCTCGCCGTCGACTGCGAGGGCAACGTCTACGCGGTGGACGGGCCCGTCAGCACCGAACGGCGGCTGGCCCGCTACTCCCCCTCCTCATACCCGCCGACCGGCTCCACCACCTACTCCGAAACCGTGCTGATCCCCGGCGAATTCGAAGGCAACGGGCTGGTTGGGGTGGCGGTCAACCCCGCCAACGAACACGCCTTCGTCGTCGGCGCCGCGACCTTCGCCCCGATCATCGTCGAGTACGGCCCGGCCGCCGAAGGGTCCCCGGTGATCGGGGAATGCGGAGAAGGCCTCGGCCTCGTCGGCGGCAGGCTCGACATCGACGTCTACGGCGCCACCGGCCAGGTCTACGTCACGGGGGGCAGCCGCAACCTCGCCACGATCCGCTGTGGGGCCGAACCGGAGCGGCTGATCCAGCAGATCAAGGGCGGTGGCTGCCCCAGCGGCGAATTCGACACCAACCCGATGCTCGCAGTCGACCAGTCCAACGGGCACATGGCCGTGTTCGCCAGCGGCCAGGCCGGAGGGGTGCACGAGTACGATTCCTCGGGCTCCTGCGTGGCCGAGTTCGGCACCTTCTCCACCACTACCGGCCCCACCAACTACAGGATCGCGGTCGACAGCAGCTGCGCCCTGCACGACCCGCCGCTGACCGAACAGACGACGCCGTCCTGTGCCTCGCTCTACCCGTCCAACGGAAACGTCTACGTCGCCGCCGACGGCTCCAACAACGAAGTGCAGCCCTTTGACGTGAGCGTGTTCGGGCCGTTGGAGTATCCGATTCCGCCGGGGGAAAAACCGACGGCAGAGACCGCCGGGGCCGATGGTTTCGGCCCCGGCGAAGCGACCCTCCACGGCACCGTCAACCCGAACAGCTCTGCGGTCGAAGAATGCAGCTTTGAATACCTGACCGAGGAGCAATACCAAGAAAACGGCAAAACCTTCACCGGGGCGGAAGTGGTTTCCTGTGTCGAGGATCCCGAAGAGATTGGGAATGGTGGCAAACCGGTCCCCGTCCACGTCGACATCGATGAACTCGAAATCGCAACGCCCTACTGCTATCGCCTCCTCGCCGTCAATAAATTCGGTACCGGCGTCGGAGACTCCGAGTGCTTCACTCTCGAACCCCCAGGGGTCGTAGCCCTCAGCGCGCTACCGGTTGCTTACGACGAAGCAACGCTGAGGGGTGAAGTAAACCCCTCCGGCTCGCCGACCGAGTACCACTTCGAGTACCTGACCCAGGCCGAATACGAAGAAAACGGCGAAACCTTCGACGGCGCCCAGAGCACGCCGACGGTCGAGCTGCCGGCGGGGGAAGGACTTGTCGCGGTCGAAGCGCCGGTCACCGGCCTCGAGCAGGGAACCGAGTACCGCTTCCGGCTCCTCGCCGAAAATGCCATCGCGGCGGCGAGCGCGGAAGCCCCAGCCTTCAAGACTCTCAGGCGTCCCGGCCTGCAGGGCCTGCAGGAATGCGCCAACGCCGAATACCGCACCGGCCTTTCCGCCTTCCTGCCCGACTGTCGCGCCTACGAGCTGGTCACCCCAGCCGAGATGCTGTCGACGGCGGGGGGCTTGACGCGCCTTGGCTCGTTCACCTCCATTGCCGGCAGCAGGTTCTTCAACAGCTGGTTCGTCGCGCCGCGGGGTTCAGCGGCCGGCGAGAGCCTTGCTTACAAAGCGATGGTCCCCCGGGCGGACGGCGCCTTCTTCCGCACCCAGCGGGGAGAAGGCGCCCACCCCGAAGATGGCTGGCAGAACGACCCTTACGGGTTCACCTTTGCCCAGGGCGGGGGGACCAAAGGTGAACCCGGCGGTGTTTCCGCCGACCAACGCTACGTCCTCTTCGAGGTTCTCGCCCACGAAACTCCGACGGAGCAGGCCTTCCCCGTGGGCACCTACGTGCGGGTACCCGCCGGCGAGGCCAACCGCGAGTGTGCGCCAGAGCCCAAAGCGACGTTCGAACTCTCAGACCCCGAACGCAAGTTCGAGCTGGTCGGCTGCGGGGACCTCGGCACCGACACCCAGGCCGAAGGTCGCTTCCTCACCGGCGCCGGCACGCACGTGATCTTCAGCTCCGACGAGGAACTGGACTCCGAGGTTCCGACGGCGGGCGCCGAAGCGATCTACGATCGCAAAGCCGGCAGCGCCGCCACCGAGGTGATCTCAGTCGACCCCGACGGCAACGCCTTCGGAGGTGGCGAAGAGCCGCGCTACCTGGCGGCGACCGAAGACGGCTCCGCGGTCGTCTTCAGCACAGGCGGCCTCGGCGGAGCCCTCTACGTGCACCGCGAAGGCAAAACGACGCAGGTGACCGATGCCCCCAACACCTACGCCGGCATCTCCGAAGACGGCAAGCGCGTCTTCTTCATGGACGAGAAATTCTTCCCCAACCAGGAAATCGACTCACCCTCTCCGGCGGGCCTCTTCGCCTGCGACGTCGAGGCCGGTTCCTGCACCAGCGGAGCCAAACCCGGCCTCGAGGAGATCGCCACCGAATCGAACTTCGTCAACATCTCCGCCGACGGCTCCAATGTCTTCTTCACCTCTGAGGAGACCGAACCGTCCGAAGTCATGGAACTGGGCGAAAACGAAAACGGCGAAGAAGCCGAAGAAGGCAAAGCCAACCTCTATGCATGGGACGGTTCCAAGGCCAGCTTCATCGCAATCCTGCACCCTCAAGATCTGGTCAGCTTCCGCACGGGAGAAACCCTCGAGGAGGAACAGCAGCTGGAGGACCTGCTGGCGTGGACCAGCACGATTCCGGGTCAGCTCTCGACCAGCGGGGGGTCGTATGAGGCGGGGCGTGCCTACTCGCCGACCCGCAGCACTCCCGACGGCGAGGTCTTCGCCTTCCAGTCCCACGCACAGCTCACCCCCTACGACAACGACGGCAAGGGCGAGATCTACCGCTACGACCCCGCTGCTCCCGTGGGCGCGCAGTTGAGCTGCGTTTCCTGCGACCCCAGCGGCGCTCCCCATGATTCCGTCGCCGACGCTCTCTTCCAGAGCCTCTTCCAAGGAGTCACGGACTCCTCGGCGATGATCCCCAACCTCACCGACGACGGGCACCAGGTCTTCTTCGAGAGCCGCGAGGCGCTTTTGCCCGAGGACGCCAACGAGGTGACCGACGTCTATGAGTGGAAGGCTCTGGGGACCGAAGGGCCTGGCGGCGATGCCTGCGAGCGCCCGCAGGGCTGCCTCTCCCTGATCTCGAGCGGCCAGGGCGAAGAGCACACCCTCCTCTACGGCGCGAGTGCTGACGGCGAGGACGTCTTCTTCGTCACCCAGGAGAAACTGGCTGGGGCCGACCTGCTCGGCACTTTCTCGATCTACGACGCGCGGGTGCTCGGCGGCATCCCCGACCCGCCGGCTCCCGCCCCGTGCCAGGGCGACGCCTGCCAGCCGCCGCCGTCGCCCCCGCCGGTGCTGCCGGCCCCCGCCTCGACCGGCCCGGGCGTCGTGGGCACCCCCGCCAAAGCCTCCTGCCCCAAGGGCAAGCACAGAGTCAAGGGCCGTTGCGTGAAGAAGAAGAGCAGAAAGGGCAAGCACCGCCGCAAGCACTCGAAGAAGCGCCAAGCCGGCCACGACCGGGGGGTAAGCCGATGATCCGCCGTATCGCCGCATTGCTGACCCTTGTCGCTCTGGCCATCCTCGCCCATGCCGCACCGGCCGGAGCGGTCGCCCCACCCTGCCCGGACAAAGTGTTCAAGGCGAAATGCTTTGCGCTCGAATCGATCGGCGCGTCGCTCTCGACCACTCAAGCGGGCGCCCATCCCGATCTCACCTACAGTTTCGAGATCGCCCAGGACCCCGAAAGCGACCTGGACTCAAAGGGCCTGCACGACACCTTCGTCCCGACCCGCAACGTGCGCACCGACGTGTACCCCGGCCTGATCGGCGACCCCAGTGTGCTCGGGTTGCCCCAGCAGTGCCGAGTCGCCGAACTGACGCTTGGGGAATGCCCCAACGGGTCTCAGATCGGGACCGCCAAAGTCGACCTCTACAAACTCAATGCCGTCTTCATCGAGCCCATTTACATGATGGTGCCTCCGGGCGGAGATGTGATCGCGCGCGTTGGCTTCGTCGGCGGCACCATCGGAACGACCATCTACGCCGATGCGACCCTGCGCTCGGAGAGCGATTACGGACTGAGCGTCGAAGTGATCGACGCGCCGACGCTCGTGCACTTGGTCGGAGCCGAAGTGAAGCTGTGGGGGGTTCCGGCCGCCGAAGAGCACGACACCGAACGCTGCACGCCCGGAGAGGTCTTCTTGAATCAGTGCACCGAATCGCCGTCACGCCCGCCCGGCTCGCGCGAACTGCCTTTCCTCACCAACCCGACCCGTTGCGGGGTGCCGATCGAAATGAGTGTCTCGGCCTCGAGCTGGGCCGAACCGGAACGCTTCGACACCATGACCACGAGCCTTCCACAGACCACCGGCTGCAACAAACTCCCCTACGGCCCCGGCCTCACGATCGAGCCGACCAACCGGCGTGCCGGGGCGCCGACCGGCCTCGACGTGACCGCGCGGATACCCGCCTCGGAGGGCGTGAAAGTACTCGAACCCTCCCAGACCCGCGACGTCCGGGTGGTGCTGCCCGAAGGCATGACGGTCAATCCGGGCGCTGCCGACGGCCTCGACGTCTGCACCGAAGACGACGTCAACTTCGGCGAACGGGTAGCGGCCGAGTGCCCCGACGCGGCCAAGTTGGCTGAGTTCGAGGTCGAGATCCCAGCGCTGCCGCGGCGGATGAAAGGCGCGATCTACCTGCGCGAGCCCGAACCGGGCAACCTCTACCGCTTCTGGGCGGTGGCCGACGACCTCGGTGCCCACGTCAAGCTGCAGGGCCAGCTGAACGTCGACGAGCAGACCGGACAGCTCGAATCGACGATCCTCGACCTCCCCCAGGCACCGGTGCGCGAGATGAAGCTCGTCTTCAAATCGGGCGTTAGGGCGCCGCTGCTCAACCCGCCCGCCTGCGGGGACTATGCCAGCAAATACGAATTCGTCCCCTGGTCAGGAGGCCCGCCGCAGATCTCCGATTCCCATATGACGATTGACGAAAACTGCGATGGGCTGGGAGGCTTCTCGCCCAAGCTCAGCGCTGGCTCCACCAACGCCCAGGGTGGCGCCCACTCGCCCTTCACCCTCACCATCGCACGCCAGGACGGCGAAGAGAACCTCGCCGCCTTGGAGATCACCCTGCCCAAGGGCATGGCCGCGACCTTCGCCGGCATCCCCCGCTGCGAAGGCACGGCGGCCGAAACCGGCCAGTGCCCTGCCGACAGCCGCGTCGGCCGTGTCACTGCCTCCGTCGGGGCTGGCTCCAACCCGCTCTGGGTCCCCCAGCTGGGCAAGCGCCCGACGGCCGTCTACCTCGGCGGCCCCTACAAAGGCGCCCCGCTCAGCGTGGTCGCCGTCGTTCCCGCCCAGGCGGGCCCCTTCGACCTCGGCGACCAGGTGGTCCGCTCCGCCATCAACGTCGACCCGGTCACCGCCCAGGCGACCGCCAATTCGGACCCGTTGCCGCAGATCCTCGAAGGCGTGCCAGTTCGCTACCGCACCACCAACGTCTTCCTCGATCGCCCGGGCTTCTCCCTCAACCCGACCTCCTGCGCCCGCAAGGAAACGACATCCGCGATCCTCTCCACGGGGGGCAAGATCGCCAACCCGTCCTCTCCCTACGCGGCGACCGACTGCGACAGGCTCGGCTTCAAGCCCGAGCTCGCCATGCGCCTGTTCGGCGGCACCCACCGGGGATCCCACCCGAGGTTGCGCACGATCCTCAAGATGCCCCCGGGCGGCGCCAACATCGGCAGCTTCTCGGTGGCCCTGCCGCACTCGGCCTTCCTCGACCAGGCCCATATCCGCACCGTCTGCACCCGGGTGCAGTTTGCCGCGGACCAGTGCCCGGCAGGATCGATCTACGGAGCGGTCAAGGCCAGGACACCCCTGTTCGACGAGACCCTGGAAGGGCAGATCTACCTGCGCTCCTCCAACAATCCTCTACCCGACATGGTCGCCGTGGTGAAAGGCCCACCCTCATTGCCGTTCGAGGTGCACTCGGCCGCACGGATCGACTCGGTGAACGGAGGCATTCGCGCCACCTTCGACTCCTTCCCCGACGCCCCGATCACCGAAGCCGTCGCCACCTTCCCCGGTGGCAGCAAGGGCCTGATCGTCAACTCGACCAACCTCTGCGCCAAAGCCAACAGGGTAACTGCCAAATTCACCGGGCACAATGGCAAGAAAGCCACCCTGCGACCGGTGCTTAAGGTGTCCTGCCGCGGCTCGAAAGCAAAACGCCGCGCCGTGGGTCGTCAGCGCTAGTTCTCTCGCCGTGCGTGGCGTGAGCTAGCTCCACACCCCGCTCAGTCTGTCCGGCACCGATTCGTACACACGCAAATCGGTGCGTGTGCGGGCTGGTCATGTCGGCAGGTGCAGGGGAATCGGGCGCTCTCTGAGCTGGGGCGATCGGTAGGCGGCAACAAAGCTCGACACCGCACCACCGGAGGCTCAAGATTGCCTGCGAGAAGCCCGCCGTCTGGCGGGCGCCGAGCAAGCGACCCGGCGAACGCTCGCCGGAAGGAGATCTACCATGGGACTCATAAAGATGTTCACCCTTGCTGCACTTGCGACGGTGGCGGCAACGGCACTCGTCGGCGCGACGTCGGCGTCAGCCGGCGAAACGCAGGCCTGTAAAGTCAAAACTGCCTTATTATGTCCGGCAGGCGAGGCTAGAACCACTATTCACCAGGTCCTCTCACCGGGCGAAGTACTGCAACTGTTAGCACTCCTCAACGTATTATGCTTAAACTTCTTAGTTGAAGCGACCGCCTTAGGGTTAGCTACACCCCAGGATGTTCACGCTTTATCAATGTCGATCTCAGGCTGCGGCACCGGCACCGCGCACAACAACTGCACGGTGACGGTTCAGGAACTGCCTTTATCCGACCTCTTAAAGACAGGGTTTGACGAAGGGACCCTGACAGCTAGGAACGGCCGCATGCGGCTCCAGTGTCCAGGTGGCGTCGATTGCGTCTACGATCTGACTGGCATTCAATTCGCGGTCGGCGGCGGGCACCTCACCGCGAACGAAACTCCCCTTACCGAATTAGGTGGCAAATTCTTCTGTCCGAACGAGGGCAAACTCGACGCGTTACTGGAAACGTTAGATACAACGTACGTCATGTCGTAGGCCAAGCGGGAAGCTGCACTGGTCCAAGCACCGATCCGTGGACACGCGGATCGGTGCGTGGGCTGGTCTTCGGCAAGCAACCCCGGCGAACGCTCGCCGGAAGGAGATACACCATGAGACTCATAAAGATGTTCATCCTCGCCGCGCTCGCGGCGGTGGCGACAATGGCATTCGTCGGCGTCACGTCGGCGTCGGCGGAAGGCGACACGCAGCTCTGTAAAGTCGGCACGAGCTTATTATGCCCGGCTGGCGAAGCCAGGACCGCGATTCATCAGGTCCTCGCAACGGGTACTGTGGGTAAACTGTTAGCACTACTCAATATCTTATGCTTAAGCATGTTACGTGAATCCACTGCCTTAGGGTTAGCTAACCCCCAGGTGATTCACGCTTTATCCATGTCGTACACAGGTTGCGGCACCAACTCCGCGCACGACAACTGCACGATAACGGTTCAGGAACTGCCCTTAAGCCACCTCTTAAAGACAGGGCCTGACGAAGGCGTCCTGACAGCCTTAAACGGCCGCACGCGACTCCAGTGCAGCGGTGGTATTGATTGTGTCTTCGATACGGAAGGTCTTGAATTTACCGTAGGCGCCCAGCACCTCACCGCAGAAAAAACTCCCGTCACGGAATTAGGCGGCAAATTCTTCTGCCCGAAAGAAGTCCAGTTAGACTGGTTACTGGTGGCGTTAGATCCGACGTACGTCACTTCGTAGGCCGAGTGGAAAGCTGTACCCCGCCTCACGCACCGATCTGCACACACGCAGATCGGTGCGTGTGCGGACTGGTCATGTCGCCAGGTGCAGGGGAATCGGGCGCACTCTGGGCCGGGCGATCGGTAGGGGCCAACAAAGCTCGACATCGCGTCACCCGAGGCTCAAGATCGCCTGCCAAGACGCCCATCATTCGGCGGGCGCCGAGCAAGCGACCCGGCGAACGCTCGCCGGAAGGAGATACACCATGAGACTCATAAAGATGTTCACCCTCACCGCGCTCGCGGCGGTGGCGGCAATAGCATTCGTCGGCGCGACATCGGCGTCGGCAACTGGCTCCACGCAGCTCTGTAAAGTCGGTACGAGCTTATTATGCCCGGCAGGCGAAGCCAGAACCGCTGTTCACTATGTCCTCGCAACCGGCACAGTGGCAAAACTGTTAGCACTACTCAACGTCTTATGCTTAGGCATATTAGTTCAATACACTGCCTTAGACTTAGCAAGCCCTCAATCGCTGCACGCATTATCGATGCCGTACACAGGTTGCGGCACCAACTCCGCGCACGACAACTGCACGATAACGGTTCAGGAACTGCCCTTAAGCCACCTCTTAAAGACAGGGCCTGACGAAGGCGTCCTGACAGCCTTAAACGGCCGCACGCGGCTCGTGTGCAGCGGTGGTATCGATTGTGTCTTCGATACGGAAGGCCTGGAAGCCACAGTCGGTTCCCAGCACATCACCGGGGAAGAAACCCACTTCGCGGAATTAGGCGACAAATTCTTCTGCCCGAACGAAGGAGCGTTAGACTACTTACTGGTGTCGTTAGAACCCACGTACGTCGCCTCGTAGGATCCTCTACCCAGCAAATCTACCCACGCACCGATCCGCGCACACGCGGATCGGTGCGTGCGCGGGCTGGTCATCCCGTCGGGTGCAGGGGAATCGGACACCTTCCGAGCCAGGGCCATGGGTAGGCGGCAACAAAGCTCGACACCGCACCACCGGAGGCTCAAGATCGCCTGCGAGAAGCCCGCCGTCCGGCGGGCTCGAGCAAAAGCGATCCCGGCGAAGGCTCGCCGGAAGGGAGATAGACCATGAGACTCGTCAAGATGTTCATCCTCACCGCACTCGCGGCGGTGGCGACAATGGCATTCGTCGGCGCAACGTCGGCGTCAGCATTTGGCTCCACCCAGCTCTGCAAAGTCAACACGAGCTTATTATGCCCGGCTGGCGAAGCCAGAATCGCTGGTCACCAGGTCCTCAAGACGGGCACGGTGGCGAAACTGTTAGCACTACTCACTATCTTATGCTTAGGCCTGTTACGTGAATTAACTGCCTTAGGGTTAGCAAACCCCCAATCGCTTCACGCTTTATCGATGTCATTCACAGGCTGCGGCACTGGCACCGCGCACAACAACTGCACGGTGACGGTTCAGGAGCTGCCCTTAGCCAACCTCTTAAAAACGGGGGTTAACGAAGGTATTGCGACAACCACGAACGGCCGCTACCGATGGGTGTGCAGCGGGCTTGGCATCGACTGCACACTCGACAGCGAAGGCCTCGAAGTCGCAATTAGCGAACAGGAAGAGATCGCGGAAGAAACCCCTGTCACGGAATTAGGCGGCAAATTCTTCTGTCCGAACGAAGGAAAGTTAGATTGGTCACTGGTGTGGTTAGATCCGACGTACGTCACCTCATAGGCCAAGCGGGAAGCTGCACCAGCCCACGCACCGATCCGTGGACACGCGGATCGGTGCGTGGGCTGGCCTTCGGCAAGCAACCCCGGCGAACGCTCGCCGGAAGGGAGATAGACCATGAGACTCGTCAAGATGTTCACCCTCACCGCGCTCGCGGCGGTGACGACAATGGCATTCGTCGGCGCGATGTCGGCGTCGGCCGGCTCCACGCAGTTCTGCAAAGTCCACACGAGCTTAGTCTGTCCGGCAGGCCAAGCCAGAACCGCGCTTCACGAGGTCCTCGCAGCTGGCACAGTGGTCACTCTGTTAGGAGTACCCACTATCTTATGCTTAGGCCTGTTAATTGAATCCACTGCCTTAGGGTTAGGGAGCCCCCAGTCGATTCACGATTTATCTTACTCGTTCACTGGCTGCGGCACTAGCTCCGCGCACAACAACGCCACGGTGACTGTGCTGGAGCTGCCTTTATCCAACCTCTTAAAGACGGGATTAGACGAAGGTGTTCTTACAGCCACGAACGGCCGCATGCGTATCCAGGCCTCCGGCTTCGGTGTCGACTGCATATACGACATGGAAGGCCTTGAATTCGCAGTCGGTGCACAGCACTTCACTGCGGAAGAAACCCCTGTTACCGAATTAGGTGGCAAATTCATCTGCCCGAACGAAGGACAGGTCCACGGGGTACTGGTGGCATTAGAACCGACGTACGTCGCCTCGTAGGATCCTCTACCCAGCAAATCTACCCACGCACCGATCCGTGCACACGCGGATTGGTGCGTGTGCGGGCTGGCCATCCCGTCAGGTGCAGGGGGAATCCGGGTCCCTCTGGGGCTGGAGCAATCGGCAGGGCAACAAAGCTCGACATCGCACCACCGGAGGCTCAAGATCGCCTGCGAGAAGCCCGCCGTTCGGCGGGCTCGAGCAAACGATCCCGGTGAACGGCTCGCCGGAAGGGAGATAGACCATGAGACTCATCAAGATGTTCACCCTCACCGCGCTCGCGGCGGTGGCGACAATGGCATTCGTGGGCGTCACCTCGGCCTCGGCATTTGGCTCCACGCAGCAATGCAAAGTCAATACGAGCTTATTATGTCCGGCAGGCGAAGCTAGAACCGCTATTCACGAGGTCCTCGCAACGGGCACAGTAGCGAGGCTGTTAGCACTACTCAATATCTTATGCTTAGGCATGTTAGTTGAATCCACTGCCTTAGGGTTAGCAAACCCCCAATCGATTCACGCTTTATCGATGTCGTTCACGGGCTGCGGCACCGGCTCCGCGCACGACAACTGCACGGTGACGGTTCAGGAACTGCCTTTATCTAACCTCTTAAAGACGGGGGTAGACGAAGGAGTACAGACCCACACAAATGGCCGCAAACGCTGGGTGTGCAGCGGTGGCATCGACTGCGTATTCGACACCGAAGGCTTCGAAACCGCAGTCGGCGCCCAGCACCGCACCGCGGAAGAAACCGAAGCCACGGAATTAGGCGGCAAATTCTTCTGCCCCAATCAAGGAAAGTTAGACTACTTACTGGTGACGTTAGATCCGACGTACGTCACCTCGTAGGCCGAGCGGAAAACGGCGACCCTCTGGTACCCCCGCTGGGGGGCCGCCGTACCGCTTCAGGGGATCCTCAGCATTCAATTGGCGCGATCATTGCGCCCTTAGGCGCGTGCGCGTTTTGGGCATGCCGTGGTTTGCAGGCACTTGTGATGCATGAAGCTTCTGGGTCTGAGTACGTTGGAGAAATCGCCTTGATTGGCGGCTGACGAACTGTTATTTCATTGCGCACCCCTTGCCAGGCAGAAGGAACCAGCGTAGCTGGGACTCCCGCTCGGTCTTGTGGGTTTTGGACTCACGCTCGGTGCTGAAGCCCTACCGAGCGTGCTTGCGACAGCAAAGTCGACCCCCTATTTTCGTCAGCGGGGGGCCGAGGGGTGGAAGTGGGCGGGGCCATCGGCCCCGCCCACTCCGCCGCGCTCGGTGCCGGCGATCAGCTCGTCGGGGGCCTCATCCTCTGGAATGAAGCCCGACTTCATGCCGAAGTAGACGGCCTGCGGGTGATGGGCGACGATCGCGACCGTCGATTGCTCGGGCATGACGGCGTAGCCGTCGGAGAGGGTCATCCCGATCTGCTCGAGATCGAGCAGGCGCCAGACCTTCTCGTGCTCGGACTGGTCCGGGCAGGCGGGGTACCCCCAGGAGTAGCGGCGTCCCTGGTCGAGCGATATGGCGAGATCGCGGCGGACCTCGGAGTGCAGCCACTCGGCCAACCCCTCTGCCGCCTGTACGCCGAGGCCATGGACGAAGAGCTGCTCGGCGAACTCGCCCTCTCGCTCGAGGCGCTCGATCAGCTCGGTCACCTCGGGACCGACCGTCACGCCCTGCAGGGCGACGACGTCGCGTTCGCCGGAGCCGAGCGGGCGGAAGAAGTCCGTCAGGCAGATCCGGTCGTGCTTTGGCTGGCGCGGGAAGACGAGCCGCTCGAGCTCGCGCTCGGGGTCGCCGGGGTCGAAGACGATCAACTCGTTGCCGTCGGCGGCGGCCGGGAAGTATCCGAGCCTGGCCCGTGGGTGAAGGTAGTCCTGCTCGCGCCACATGCGCTCGAGGCGGGGCGCGAAGCCCTCCTCGCCGTTCGCGCCCTCGACCAGCTGGCGCCAGGCCTCGCCCTTGACCCCGCGACCGCCCCAGTGCAGCTTGAAGAGCACGTGGCGGTCGAGGTGGGGGAAGACGTCGTCGAGGTCGATCTCGACCTCGCGCACGCCCCGGAAGGGGGGCTCGGGGACCGGTGCGTCGGTGCGGGCGGTGGAACGCACGCTGGCGTCGGTGGTGGGCGGTCCGTCGTCGACGCTCGCGGGTTTCTCGCGCAGCTCCCGCGCCTCGGCGCGGATCCGGGAGACCAGCGCCTTGCGCGCCGCCTCGTCGACCAGGGCGTCCATCGTGTCGAGACCCTGGAAGGCGTCCTTGCAGTAGAAGACGCCCGGTCCGTAGACCTCGTCGGACTCCTTTCCCTGCGGGTAGAGCGTGCGGCGGCCGAAGTCGCGGTTGATCGCCGCGCCCCCGATCAGCACCGGGAAGGCGAGCCCGCGCTGGTGCAGCTCCTGGACGCAGATCGGCATCTGCTTCGAGGTCGAGACGAGCAGGGCGGAGAGGCCGATCGCGTCGGCCTCGTTCTCGACCGCGGCCTCGATGATCGCGTCGACCGGGACCTGCTTGCCGAGGTCGATCACGGTGTAGCCGTTGTTGGTGAGGATCGTGTTGACCAGCGACTTGCCGATGTCGTGGACGTCGCCGAAGACGGTTGCGATCACCACCTTGCCCTTGGTGTGACCGTCGATCCGGTCGAGATAGTTCTCCAGTTGGGCCACGGCGCGCTTCATCGCTTCGGCCGACTGCAGGACGAAGGGCAGGATCAGTTCGCCGGCGCCGAACTTGTCGCCGACCTCCTTCATCGCCGGCAGCAGCACCTCGTTCAGCGTCGGCACGGCGCCGATCTTCTCGACCGAGCGGTCGATCCACACCTCGACCCCGTCCTTCTTGCGGCGCAGGATGTGCCAGTGCAGGGCCTCCTCGGGCTCCATGCCCTCGGTCGGGTCGCCCGCCTCCTCGGCGGACTCCTCGCCCTTGGACTCGAAGTGGGCGATGAAGCGCTCCAGCGCGTCCTCACGGCGGTCGAAGACGAGATCGTCGGTCAGCTCGCGCTCCTCGGTGGAGATCTCCGAGTAGGGGGTGATGTGGTTGGGGTTGACCATCGCCAGGTCGAGCCCGGCCTCGACGCAGTGGTGCAGGAAGACCGAGTTGAGCACCGCGCGGGCCGGCTGCGAGACGCCGAAGGAGACGTTGGAGACCCCGAGCGAGGTCTTGACGCCGGGCAGCTCGGCCTTGATCCGGCGGATGCCCTCGATCGTCTCGACCGCGGAGGGCCGCCACTCCGCCTCGCCCGTCGTAAGCGTGAAGGTGAGCGCGTCGAAGATCAGCGCCTCGGGATCGAGGCCGTGGTCCTCGCAGGCGATGTCGCGGATGCGCTTGGCGACCTCGACCTTGCGCTCGGCGGTCTTCGCCATCCCGACCTCGTCGATCGTCAGCGCGATCAGCGCCGCGCCGTGGGCCTTGGCGATAGGCACGACGACGTCGGCCTTGTCGCGGCCGGCCTCGAGGTTGATCGAGTTGACGATCGCCCGCCCGGGGATCTGCTCCAGCGCTCCCCGGATCACCTCCGGCTCGGTCGAGTCGACCTGGATCGGCGCCGGCTGGGTCAGCGAGATCCGCTTCACCACCGTCGCCATCTGCTCGTCCTCGTCGGAGCGCTCGGTCAGGGCCACGCAGACGTCGAGCACGTGGGCCCCGCCCTCGACCTGGTCCTCGGCGACCTGGACCAGGCCGTCGTAGTCGTCGGCGAGCAGCAGTTCCTTCGCTTTGCGCGAGCCTTGCGAGTTGACCCGCTCGCCGACCAGCGTCGGCCGCGGTTCCTGCACCAGCGGGGTGGAGGTCATCATCGAGGAGAGCTGGGGGGGGCCCAACGCCGGGCGCTCGCTGGGCACGCGCCCGTTGACCCGCTCGCGGATCGCCGCGACGTGGGCGGGCGTGGTCCCGCAGCAGCCGCCGACGATGCCGACGCCGTAGCGCTCGACGAATTCGCCGAGGGTGGCGGCGAGCGGCTCGGGCTCTTCGGGGAAGATCGTCTCGCCGTCGGGCCCCTGCAGCGGCAGGCCGGCGTTGGGAATGCAGTGGACCGGCAACGGGCTGTTCTCGCCGAGGTAGCGGATCGCGTCGCGCATGTCCTCGGGCCCGGTCGAGCAGTTGAGTCCGATCACGTCGACGTCGAGCGCCGCCAGCGTCGTCAGTACGGCCTGGATGTCGGTGCCGAGCAGCATCTTGCCGCCCTGGGGCAGTAGCGAGACGCTGGCCTGGATCGGCAGTCGCCGGCCGGTCGCCGCGAAGGCCTCGCGGGCGCCGAAGATCGCCGCCTTCACCTCGAGGATGTCCTGCGCGGTCTCGACGATGATCAGGTCGGCGCCGCCTTCGACCAGGCCCTGCGCCTGCTCGGCGAAGACCTCGACCAGGCGGCCGAAGGAGATGTCGCCGAGGGTCGGGTCGGTGGAGGCCGGGAGGAACCCGGTCGGCCCGATCGAGCCGGCGACGAAGCGATCCGGCCCGGCTGCCTTGCGGGCGATCTCCGCCGCCTTGACGTTGATCTCCACCGTGTGCTCGCCCAAGCCCCACTCTTCGAGCTTCAGCCGCGAGCCCTGGAAGGTGTCGGTCTCGACCACCTCGGCGCCGGCCTCGAGCATCGAGGCGTGCACGCCCTCGATCACGTCTGGCCGGTTCAGCACCAGCGCCTCGTGGCACTTGCCCTCCAGCCCGCCGTAATCCTCCTGGGTCAGCTCGAACTGCTCCAGGGTCGCACCCATGCCGCCGTCGAAGACGACGACGCGCTCGCGCGTAGCGGCTATGAAGTCACGCTCAGCCATGGTCCCAAGAGGCTACCGGGGAAGCCGAAATTCCCTTGCAGCGTCAGATGAGGACTGCTGGGAACAGTGCTGCCGCCCCTTGCGGGGCGGCAGCACCGCCGTAGCTCGTTGCTCTTCGAAAGGCGTTGCTTAGAGACGCCTATCCGAGAGCATAGGTGTCCGTTAACGTTTCGAATAACCCGTCGATCAGCCCTTCATCGGGGCAGAGGAATTTGCCGCCTAATTCGGTAACGGGGGTACTTTCAGCGGTGAGGTGCTGGCCTCCAACCGTGAATTCCATGCCTTCGCCGTCATACAGACAGTCAATGCCTATATTGGCGCACACGGTTCGCAATTGGCCGCTTGTAAATGCCAGCACACCTTCGTCTAACCCCGTCTTTAAGAGGTTGGCTAAAGGCTGTTCCGGAACGGTCACCGTGCAGTTGTTGTGCGCGGAAGTGGAGCCACAGCCCGTGAACGGGAAGGATGTAGTGTGAATGGACTGGGGGCTGCCTAACCCTAAGGGGGTGGCTTCGATTAAGATGCCTAAGCATAAGACGTTGGTGGCTCCTAACAGTTTTCCAATTGTGCCGGATGCGAGGACCATATGATGCGAGGTGACTGCGTTACCTGCTCCGCAGGTTAAGCCCGTGTGGGCTTTGCAGAGCTGAGTGTTGGTGGCCGACGCCGACGTGGCGCCGACGAATGCCATCGCGGCCATAGCCGCAACCGCGGCGAGGCCGAACGTCTTGACGAGTCTCACTTTTGATCTCCCTTCTCGGCAGTTTTCCGCCGAGCTCGATGTCGAACGGCAGATAGTTATCCGCTGCCAAGGGTCAGTCAAGAAAATTCGCCACAGTCGAGGCCGAAGTTGCGATAGGGCTTCCGGCGAATTCGATTTGCCTGTAAACGGCGACAAGTCAATCCTGCGCGTTCGCGCATTTGTGCATCGCACAGATACGTGCAACCGCGCTATGCGGCTGCCAGCACCTGGTTAAGGCTCTGATCTCAGCCGCGTAGGCCCAGGCGGCGCTTCAGGTCGCGGGCGTTGAAGGCCTGGGCGACGCGGTCGATCATGCCGCGGCGGGCCTTTGTGTAGGGGTACCAGGTGGCCTCGCGCTTGCCGCCGAAGCGGGTGATCACCACCGACTCGGTGCGGCAGTACTTCTTGATCCCCGGCTCGCCGTGGCGGTAGCCGATCCCCGACTGCTTCCAGCCGCCCATCGGCACGTCCATCGCCGCGTAGTTGACCAGCACGTCGTTGACGTTGACCGCGCCGCACTCGACCCGCCGCGCCACCTGCTCAGCTCGCTCCTTCTCGCCGAAGACCGAGCCCGAGAGACCGTAGCGGCTGTCGTTGGCGAGCTGCAGCGCCTCCTCGGCGTCGCGCACTTTCATCACCCCGACCACCGGGCCGAAGGTCTCGTCGCGCATCACCTTCATCGAGTGGTCGACGTCGACCAGCACAGTCGGCTCGAAGTAGTCGCCGGGGCCGGGCACCCGCTTGCCGCCGGTCAGCGCCTTCGCGCCGCTGGCCAGCGCGTCGCTGACGTGGTTCTCGACGATCGCGGTCTGGTTGGGGGAGGTCATCGCGCCGACCTCCTTGCCGAAGCCCTTGCCGTCGGCGCCCTGGCGCAGCTTGCCGACCGCGGCGGTGAGCTTGGCGAGGAAGCTGTCGTAGGCGGGCTCCTCGACGTAGATCCGCTCCACCGACATGCAGATCTGCCCCGAGTTCATCATCCCGCCCCAGGCCGCGGCGTTGGCAGCCCGGTCGAGGTCGGCGTCGGCGAGGACGATCATCGGATCCTTGCCGCCGAGCTCGAGGCTGACCGGGGTCAGCGTCTCGGCCGCCCGCGCCATCACCTTGCGCCCGGTGCGGTCCGAGCCGGTGAACTGGACGAAGTCGACCTCGTCGACCAGCGCCCCACCGGTCTCGCCGACTCCCTGCACGCAGTCGAAGACGTCGGGGCCGCCGATCTCCTCCTTCCAGGCATTGACCACCTCGGCCAAGCCGAGCGGGGTGAACTCGGAGGGCTTGACCACAACCGCGGCGCCGGCCTGCATTGCCGGGATCGCGTCGCCGAGGGCGAGGATCAGGGGGAAGTTCCAGGGGCTGATGATGCCGACCACGGGGTGGGGCCGGTACTGCACGCGCAGCTTCTTCGACGCCAGCAGCGGCGTGTGGGGCCGGACCCCCTCCTCGCCGATGAATTGCGCCGCCTTGGAGCCGTAGAAGTTGATCAGGTCGGCGAGGTAGACCGGCTCTCCCGACGCGTCGGCGCGGACCTTCCCAGTCTCGGCCTGCATCGTGTCGATCACACGCTCGGAGTTGTCGAGCAGCCAGTCGCGCAGCTTGGAGAGCCAGCGGTAGCGGCCCTCGATCCCGATCGCCTCCCACTCGGCCTGGTTGGCGCGCACCCGCGCGACCGTCTCGGTGACCTTCTCGGGCGAGTCGATCGGGACGGTGGCGATCAGGCCGCCGGTCGCCGGGTTGTGGACCTCGATCGCATCCGGCTCCGCGGCCCGGGCCGCTCTGCTCGACGCCTCGATCGCCTCACTGCTCTTCTCGGCGGTGCCGCTCTCCACTGGAAACTCCCTTCCTCGGCCCTTGGCTGGTTGGCCAAGGTTACTCTCTGCGCGGCTACGGGCAGCGACGCAAGCCGTACGCCGCGGTCAGCTGGGGCGTTCCTTTGAAGACCCCTTCGTCTTCGAGGAAGGCTTCGCCGAAGGCTTCGGGGTCTTCGGCTGCTTCGTCGATCCCCTTCTGCACGGCTTCCAGGTAGGCGGCGATCTCCTGCTCGTCGCCGCTCGGCGCGCCGAGCGCGCTGATTTCGTCGATCAGCGTTTGGTGGATCTTCGCGAAATCGTCTTCGTAGAATTCGACTTCGGCGGGAGTTTCCGTGGGTTTACGCGGGTTTTCGTTGAATTCTTCGTAGACTTTTTTCAGCTGCGTTAGGAACTTTTCCCTGGTTTTCCTGCAGATCGGTTCCACCTTCTCGATGAACGCCGCTTTCGAGAGCGATCCGGTCTCGACGGTTATCTCCTCGGCGCTACCGCCGGACGAACCGGTCGCCGAGTCGTCGCTGTCGCCGCAACCCGCTGCGAGCAGGAGGGCAAAGGCGGTCGCCGCAATGACGAAGAGGCCTCGTATGGTCAAGAAGTTCCCCCGCATTCGGGCGCAGCATAGCATGGGGATAGAGGGGGTGCTCAGCGTGGTACGAGCCTGTAGACCGGCCCTTCTATAGAGGCCACGTAGAGGCGCCCACGGCCGTCTTCACCGAAGGTGGAGGGGGCATCCACGGCGAGGCCGAGGCGGCGGTCGTGGCTGGCCCGCCGCGGGTGAGGGACGAGGCTGCGCAGCTTGCCCGAGCAGAGGTCGGCGTAGACGTAGCGACCGCGCAGCGAGGGCAGGCGGCGGTCGCGGGAGACGTAGCCGCCGATGATCGTGCAGCTGCCGCCGTCGCGGCCGCGGTCGTAGGCCATGATCGGCTTCACCGTGCCCCCCGGGTCGGGGGTGTTGCCGTTGGCTTCGGTGTAGGGGGCGAAGCCCTCGAAGGCGTCCCAGCCGAAATTGGCGCCGCTGGCGGCTCCCACGGTCGTGTAGTCGAGCTCCTCGAAGCGGTTCTGGCCGACGTCGGCGATCGCGATTCGCGGCCGCCCGGGTGCGGTCATTGTGTCGAAGGAGAAACGGTAGGGGTTTCGCAGCCCGTAGCTGTAGATCTCGTCGCGGCCCGTCCTGCCCACGAAAGGGTTGCTGGACGGGGTCGAGTAGGGCCGCCCGCCGGAGGGCCGCGGGTCGATGCGCAGCAGCTTGCCCAGCAGGCTGTCGGTGTTCTGCGCGTTGTTGGGCGGGTCGCCGCCCGAGCCGCCGTCCCCCGTGCCGAGGTAGAGCAGCTGGCCGAGGAACTGGAGCTGGCCGCCGTTGTGGTTCGCGTTGACCGGGTGGGGTATCTCGATGACGGTGCGGCGCGAGCCCCGCGCGGCCCGTGTCGCGCCCATTCGCCGGAACTCGTCGACGCGGATGTTGCCGTCGTTGTCCGTGTAATAGACGTAGAAGCGCCGGCTTTGCCGGTAGTCCGGGGGGAAGGCGATCGAGAGCAGTCCGCGCTCGCCGCCGTCGTTGCCGACCAGCCCCCTGATGTCGAGGAACGGGTGGGCCTGGCGCCGGCCCCCGCGCATGACCTCGACCCGGCCCTCCTGCTCGGTGACGAAGAGAAGCTTTGGGAAGCCGGGCGCCGCGGCGACGAAGGTCGGGCTGTCGAAGCTGCCGACCTTCTTCAGGGCGACCCCGCCACCGGGTCGCCGCTCCGGCCCGGTCTCCGTAGGCTGCTGTGCGGAGCCGCAGGCCGGCAGGGCGAGTAGGGCTAGGACGGCCGCGACGAGGGCCGCCGGCCTCACCTTTCGACGACCTCGCCGGAGTCGGTGACGACCTTGTCGGGGGTGGCCGAGACGATTCGCGCCCCGATCGACCCGCCGGGTTCGCTGCCGCCGGCGGTGACCGCCCTGGCCTGGCCGCCGAGGCCGGCGTCGACGACGAAGCGGAGCACGTAGCGGCCGGTTCTGACCGCGCTCAGCTTCCAGACCACATTGGCGGTCGCGCCCGGTTTCAGCTCGCCGAAGGCGAATGTCTTCGGGTTGGAGGTGCCCGCTCCGCCCGGTTCGGAGGAGCCGGCGAATTTCGGGTACCTGAGGGCGAGCACCCAGACGGGACGGTCCGGCTGGGCGAGTTCGGGCTGGGGGTCGCGAATCCCGAAGGGCAGGGTGGACGCCTGGCCCTCCCGGCCCGCGATCGAGATCGAGACAGCCAGGGCCGGGACCGTCTTGCGCCCGGTATTGCGGATGCCGAGCCGCAGCAGCGAGGTCTGGCCGAGGACCTGGCGCGCCGGGAACTCGGCGGAGACCACCTCGACCGTGTACTTCCCGGCGGGCTCGTTCGCGTCGGAGGAGGAGGAGTCATCTCCGCAGGCGCTGGCCGAGATCGCAAGCGCGGCAACGGCGCAGGCCACGATCGCTGCCCGCAAGCGGGAATGCGATGCGTGTCTGAGATGCCCCCCCACAGCGGCCGGAACATAGCACGGGGGTTGGCCGCTCCCGACGCGCATCCGTGCCCCTTTAGCCCGAACTCAACAGTGCCCACCGGCACATCCCATAGACTCGTTCGCAGGAGGAGAACGATGGTCGGATCCGCTGTAAACAGGGCATTCCTGCCCGCCAAGTCGCTGTTCGAACAGGTCGGGGACATGATGATCCTCACTGCTCGCACGCTCGTCTCCGCGGTCAAACCTCCCTACCCCTATGGCGAGGAGTTCATCGGCCAGTTCCTCTTCGCCCTCCAGCTCTGCTGGTTCCCGCTGTTGGTCTCCACCGTGGCCTTCGGCTTCGGCGCCCCGGGCCTGCAGGCGGCCAACTTCCTCTCCCTCTTCGGCGCGCTCGACCGGCTCGGCGGCTTCTTCGTCCTCGCCTCGATTCGCGAGTTCGCGCCGTTCGTGACCGCCGTGGTCGTCGCCGGCGTCGCCGGCACCGCGATCACCGCCGACCTCGGCGCCCGCAAGATCCGCGAGGAGCTCGACGCCCTGCAGGTGCTCGGCGTCGACCCGATCAAGAACCTGGTCGTGCCCCGCTTCCTCGCCCTGATGCTGATCACCGGCCTGCTCGACATCTACGCCCTGGTCTTCGGGATCAGCGGCGGCATCATCACCGAGCTCCTCTACAAGCAGCCGCTCGGCGGCTTCCTCGCCACCCTCTTCTCCAACGCCTCGGTCACCGACCTCTGGGGCTCGGTGATCAAGTGCACGCTGTTCGGCGCGATCATCGCCGTCGTCTGCTCCTACAAGGGAATGACCGCGTCCGGCGGCGCGGCGGGCGTCGGCCGCGCCGTCAACCAGGCGGTCGTGATCTCCTTCATGGGCGTCTTCGCCTTCAACTACGCCTTCACCCAGACCCTGCTCGCCACCAACCCGGAGCTGCAGACGATCCGATGAACGCCTGGTTGGAGGTCCCGCGCGGCTGGCTCGACTCCTTCGGAGAGATCGCCCGCTTCGGCTCGCGCATCGCCGGCCTCGTCTACAGCGGCCGCGTCCTGCGCTTCTTCGGCGAGAGCCTGCGCCAGGCCGGGATCCTGATCCTCGGCTCGGCGATGATCATCTGGGGCCTCGTCTTCATCCTCGGCCTGCAGTGTGGGATCGAGGGCGCCTACCTGCTGCGCGCCCAGGGCGCGCCCGCCTACGCCGGCGTCTTCTCGGCCTGGTGCGACCTGCGCGAGATCATGCCCTACGCCTTCGGCTACATGCTGGCGGCCAAGGTCGGGACCGGGATCGTCGCCGAGCTCGGCGCGATGCGGATCTCCGACGAGATCGACGCGCTCGAGGTGATGGGCGTTCCTCCCGTCACCTTCCTCTGCGCGACCCGCCTGCTTGCCGCCTGGATCGCCTTCCCCTTCATGTACCTGGTCGGGATCGGGATCATGTACTTCGCCAGCTACCTCGCCGTCGTCCAGCAGATCGGCGACGTTTCCTCGGGCGGCTACCTGCTGATCTTCTGGTTGTTCCAGAACCCGCCGGACCTGTTGTTCAGCCTGATCAAGGGCATGTTCATGGCAACCGCCATAGTCATGGTCGGCTGTTACTACGGCTACACGGCGTCGGGCGGCCCGGTCGGGGTCGGCACCGCCACCGCGAAGTCGATGGTCCTCAACATCGTCTTGGTTCACATCATCGGGATGCTGGGCACCCTGGTCTTCTGGGGTGCCAACCCGCGAGCGCCGATAGGAGGCTGAGTTAGATTGACGTCGATGGATGAGTCGATGGACGGGCCCAGGACGGACGAGCAGCCCAACGGGCCCTACGTCAGCGACGACGGGATGACGATGGGGCGCGACTTCGTCATCCCCGGCGTCGACCCGGCGGAGGCCGATCCCTACCGCTTCCACACCGGCCGCAAGCGCGACCACGGCGGTACCGACGCGATCGAGATCATCGACCTGGTCAAGCAGTTCGGCCGCGCCCGCATCCTCAACGGCCTCAACCTCGGCCTGCCCGAGGACCAGGTCTCGATGGTGCTGGGTCCGTCGGGTACCGGCAAGAGCGTGCTGATCAAGCACATCGTCGGCCTGCTCTATCCCGACTCCGGTGACGTCCTCGTGCACGGCGAGTCGATCCCGAACATGACCGACGACGAGCTCTTCGAGGTGCGCAAGAAGTTCGGCCTGCTGTTCCAGGACGGCGCCCTCTTCGGCTCGATGAACATCTACGACAACACCGCCTTCCCGCTGCGCCAGCACACCGACAAGAGCGAGGAGGAGATCGGCGAGATCTGCAACCGCCGGCTCAAGGAGGTGGGGCTGAGCGAGGCGGTCTACAAGATGCCGAACGAGCTCTCGGGCGGCATGCGCAAGCGCGCCGGTTTCGCCCGCGCCCTGGTGCTGGAACCGGCGATCGTGATGTTCGACGAGCCCGACTCGGGCCTCGACCCGGTGCGCACGGCGCTGCTCTGCGAGCTGGTCCGCGAGGTGCACGAGGAGAACGGCGGCTGCTACCTGGTGATCAGCCACAACCTCAACACCGCGCGGCGGATCTCCGACTTCATCGCCGTGCTCTGGAACGGCAAGATCGTCGAGTCGGGACCGAAGGAGGAACTGTTCGACTCCGAGAACCGCTTCGTGCACCAGTTCCTGAACGCGGACGTAACCGGTCCGCTGTCGATGGATTGAGCCCCTCGCCGGTGCTCGGAGGCCGGCGGTGAGGGATCGCTACTCGCTCGCGGTCGGGCTGCTCTTCGCCGCGGTGATCGCGATCGCTCTGGTCAACACGCTCGGGCACGAGGACGAAGGCACGCTCGGCCTCGACGAGCTCTCTCCCCGCTGGGCCCTGCCGGAGTTCGCCGTGCCGCGCGCCGCGGGCCCCCTGGAAGGCGACGCCAACGTTGCCCAGGACGATTGCGAGACCTCGCAGGCGCCCTGCCCGGAGGGCGCCCGGCGTACCCCCGCCTGCGGCATCCGCACGCCGGGCGCGATCCGCGTCTGCGACTTCTTCAGGCGGCCGCTGGTCCTCTCGTTCTGGTTCTCCCAGGGCGGCGATTGCGTCGCCCAGCAGGACGTGGTCGACCGGTCATACGCGCGCTACCGTGGGCGTGTGGGCTTCCTCTCGCTGAACGTGCGCGACGACCGTGACGGCGTTCGCGAGTCGATCCGGCGCCACGGCTGGCGGATGCCGGTCGGCTATGACCGCGACGGGGCCGTCGCCAGCCTCTACCGCGTCGGCGGCTGTCCGACCCTCGCCTTCGCCTACCCGGGCGGGACCCTCCAGGGCGCGAGCATCGGCGAGCTGACGGAGACCCAGCTCGACGCTCGCGTCGAGGGGCTGCTGAGGGCGACCCGCGCGGCGGAGGCGGGCTGACCGTGGCGGGGCAGGCAACCGGCTCCGACCTGGGCTGGGACCCGGCGCCCGAGCAGGGCTGGGTCGCCCCCCATCTCGCCGAGGAGTTCCCGGGGCTCGGAATCGCCTGGCTCGAGGTCGACGGCCACCCCGAGCGCAGCTCCGAGTCGGCTCGCCTGCGCCTGCGCGGCCTCTCGGACCGCTTCTACGGCGGGCACGCCATCCACATGCGCGAACAGCCGATTCCCTGGGCCTACCGGGTCTTCTTCCGTCAGATCGGGCTCGACCCGGATCGCACCCGTACTCCGGTCGAGCGGCTGGCGCTGGACCGGCTTCACGACGGGGCCTTCGTCACCCACGGCATGCCCGAGGACGCGCTGACGATCGCGATCGCGGAGACCGGCGTCGCCGTCCGCGCCTTCGATTCCGACCAGCTGCAGGGACGGCTCTGCATCCGCGATTCCGCGCCCGGGGAGTCACTGCCCGGGAGACCGGCGCAGCTCGAGCAGGGGACGCTGACCATCGCCGACGAGAGCGGCCCCGTCGAGCTGCTCTTCGGCGGCGACGCCGAGCGCGGCGTCGGTCGCGACACGCGACGGATCACGGTCGCCGCGGTGCAGGTCAAGGGCGTGCCCCAGATCGCGGTCGACGAGGCTCTCTGGATCGCCTCCTCGACCCTCCAGGCAGCTTGAACCCCTCCATCCCCGTTCCGGTGCGCTTTATCCCCTTATTAAGGGGGAAAGGCGCACCGGAACGGAGGAGAGGGTGGATTACACTCGATGCGATGCCGGGTCTGCTCGAACGGGAGACTCACGCTGGACTTCAAAAGGGCGACGAGCGCCTCGCCCGCGCTGAGCTGCGCCGTCAGATCGGCCGCCTCGAGCAGGAGCTGTCCCGGCTCTCGGCCGAGGCGTTCCCCCTCTTTTCCGTCGACACACGGGTCGAGGCTCCTGCGGGCCCTCCGCGGGTGGCCGGCCTCGAGCAGCTGGAGCGGGTGCGCGATGCGCTCGCCGTGCGGATCGGCGAGGCGCGACTCGAGCTGCGAGAGCGCGCCGAGCTCGAGACCCGCAACCGCGAGCTGCTGCGGCGGATGCTGGCCTCGCCGGCCAGCTACAAGTGGGTGCGCGTCTCGCGGGACGACATCGGAGAGCACGGCTGTGGCCACTGGCACTCCCGTCCCCGCCTCGGCCCGCTGGGGATGCTGATGGGCTGGTGGCGGGTCAAGGTCTCCTCCGGATGCCCGTTACCCGGGCGGCTTGCGGCCGTTGAGCGGTAAGGATCCTAAGAGCCAAAGCGGAAAGAGCCGAAGGCCGGCCGCAGAGGAGAGGCCCCCGGCGCCGTGGGGGAACTTCCCCCTGGCCGAGCTGGCCGTGCTCGCCGGCATCGTTTCGCTCGTCATCGGCATCGTCGGCGGCAGCCCGACCGCGCTGGGAGTCGGCGTCGCCCTCGCCGGCCTCGGCGGTCTCGAGGTCGCGGCGCGCGAGCACTTCGCCGGCTACCGCTCCCACACGACCCTGCTCGCCGGCACCGTTTTCGTCTTCGTCGTCGGCGGCCTCTTCTACCTCGCCGGGCTGATCCTTGCGATCTGCCTCGGGATAGGCGCGGCGGCGTTCCTCGTCGTCTTCTTTGCCCTGAGGCGCGCCTTTCAGCGCGCCTCAGGTGGGCTCTCATTCAAGGTCGGCCGCCTCGGCGGCTGACGCGGCCAGGCACCGCCATGCGGCGTCCTCGGTCGCTCGCGTGCAGAGCACGCCACGCTCCCTGCGTCCTTGCCTGGCGGCCCCTGGCCGCGTCAGACCAAAATCGATTCGCGGGAAGCGAGTTCGGAGGACAGCAGTGCCTTCTGGCGGGAGGTGAGGGTCCCCAGGCGCTTGTTCTCGCTGAGCGCGAGGCCGAGCAGGAACTTGCGGGCGCGGGTGCGGCCCCAGCGGCGCTGGCTGGTCAGCAGCTCGGCAAGGGTCATGCTCTCGGTCTCCCACGGGCACTCGCGGATCACCTCCGCGGCCTCGACATCGCCTCTCGCGATCGAGCGCTTCAGCTCCGCCCTGGCAAGTCGCACCCGGTTGGCGCGGGCGAGCGCCTGCATGTGCTGCGGGGCCTGGATGGCGGAAGCGGTCGTTTGAGCAGGGGCGATTGAAGCAGCGTCCACTGGGACTCCTCCCATTCGGGGTTTGACTGGTAACTCGTTGCGCCGGACCGGAGGGTCCAACCTCGGTGTGGTCGAGTCGAGTTCTCCACCAACTCGCTTCCCTGCCCCGGGACGCAAGCGGCGCGAGGGGCAAGCTATGCCGTGGGTGGTCGGGGGTCAACCCGTAGTCGCGCGGTGCTTCCCGGCCCGGTCGCTAAGAGCACCTTTTTCGTAGTGAGGCGGACCCGGGGGAGATCCAGGAGCGGATGAAACTACCCCGACCGGGGTAGTTCGGGGAAGTCCTCGGCGACCTGGGCGATCGTCGCGAGGGCATCGTCGAGGTGCGCGCGCTCGTGGGTCGCCATCAGGCTGGTGCGGAGGAGCGCGCCGCCGGGCGGCACGGCCGGGTGGATCGCGACGTTGGTGTAGACGCCCGCGTCGAAGAGCGCCTTCCAGAGCAGCACCGCCTGCCAGTCGTCGCCGACGACGACCGGGACCACCGGCGTGGTCGCGACGGTGCCGTCGGGCAGCGTGCCGGGCTCGATCACCTTCAGGCCCAGGTCGCGCAGCCCCTCGCGCAGGTAGGAGGCGTTGGCGAGCAACGCCTCGAACAGCCGCGGGCCGTCGGCACGGATCACCCGCAGGGCCTCGAGGGCCGCGCCGACCGCCGCGGGCACCGCGGAGGCGCTGAAGACGAAGGAGCGCGAGGAGATCCGCAGGTACTCGACCACGTCGGCCGGGCCGGCGACGAAGCCGCCGCAGGAGGCGAGGCTCTTGGAGAAGGTGCCCATGCGCAGGTCGACCTCGTCCTCGAGGCCGAACAGCTCGCAGGCCCCCGCCCCGCGGGCGCCGAGCACCCCGGCTCCGTGTGCCTCGTCGACCATAAGCCGCGCGCCGTGGCCCCTGCAGAGCTCGACGATCCGCGGCAGGTCGCAGACGTCGCCCTCCATCGAGAAGACCCCGTCGACGACGACGAGCACGCCGCCGCCGTCCTCGGCCGCCCGCTGCAGCATCTTCTCCAGCTTGTCCATGCGGTTGTGGCGGAAGGGGCGCAGCTTGGCGCCCGAGAGGCGGCAGCCGTCGAGGATCGAGGCGTGGTCGCCGGAGTCGACGATCACGGTGTCGCCGGGCTCGAGGATCGTCCCGATCGTCCCCAGGTTCGCCTGGTAGCCGGTCGAGAAGACGATCGCGTCCTCGCTCCCCATCCACTCGGCCAGCTCGCGCTCGAGGTCGACGTGCAGCGGGGTCGTCCCGTTGAGCAGGCGCGAGCCGGTGACGCCGGTGCCGTAGGTCTCCAGGGCGTCGCGGGCGCCCCGCTTCACCCGCTCGTCTCCGGTCAGCCCCAGGTAGTTGTTGGAGCCGAGCATGATCGTCTCCCGTCCCTCCATCTCGACCACGGGGCCGGCCTGCGAGGTGAGCAGGCGGAAGTAGGGGAGGAGGTCGTGCTGCTTGGCCGCTTCCAGCTGCTCGAGGCGGTCATGGCTGCGCGCCTTCTCGAAGACGTCGACCGGAGTCCGGGCGGTTTCGCTCATGGCCAGAGTGTAGGTTCAGCGGCCGTGGGAATCGTGTCGATCCGGCCGGTGCGCACGAAGCGTGAGCTGAAGCGCTTCGTCGAGGTCCCCTTCCGGCTGCACTGCGACCACCCGCAGTGGGTGGCGCCGCTGATCTTCGAGCGGATGCAGTTTCTCGACCGCGGCAAGAACCCGTTCTTCGAGCACGCCGAAGCGGAGTACTTCCTCGCTGAGCGCGACGGCGAGCCGGTGGGGCGGATCACCGCCCAGGTCGATGCGAACTGGGACGAGACCCAGGGGGGCGAGGACGCGATGTTCGGCTTCTTCGAGACGGTTGAGGATCCCGAGGTGACGGCCGCGTTGCTCGACGCAGCGGGCCGCTGGGCACAGGAGAAGGGACGCAAGCGCATCCTCGGCCCGATGGACTTCACAACCAACGACGAGATCGGGATCCTGATCGAGGGCTACGAGCGCCGGCCGATGATCCTCGAGAACTGGCACCCGCCGTATTACAAGGAGCTGATCGAGGGCACGGGCCACACCAAGGCGATGGACCTGCTGATGTGGGAGCTGCAGTTCGGCGACCTCAAGGAGGGCGAGAGCTTCGATCCGGCGATCCACGCGGCCGCCGAGAAGGCCCTGCGCGACGAAGGAGTCGTGATCCGCAGCATCAGCCTGCGCAACCTGCCTGCCGAGATGCGCGCCTTCAGCGAGATCTACAACGAGGCCTGGGGCAAAAACTGGGGCTTCGTCCCGGCGACGGACGCCGAGATCGAGTTCCACGCCAAATTGCTCAAGCAGATCCTCGATGAGGACTGGGCCTACATCGCCGAGAAGGGAGGCGAGCCGGTCGGCGCGGCCCTCACCCTGCCCGACGTCAACCAGGCGCTGGCAAAGCTGAACGGGCGCCTGCTCCCGTTCGGCTGGCTCCGCTTCCTGCTCGCGAAGCGCAAGATCGACCAGCTGCGGGTGCTCGCGCTCGGCGTCAAGCACGACTACCGCCGCACCGGCGTGGCCGCCGGGCTCTATCTCAAGCACCTCGAGACAGCGGCCCGGCCGGGCACGATCGAAGGCGGCGAGATGGGCTGGATCCTGGAGACCAACGGGTCGATGAACCGCGCCATGGAAGGCATGGGGGGGAAGGTCGTCAAGAAGTACCGCGTCTACGAGAAGGCGCTGGGCGACTCCTAGTTCTACGCAAGGTGCGGACTGTCTTCAGTCGGTCGCCGCGGCCATCGCTAAGGTCGAACCGGTGAGCAATATGGAGCTGGAGCCGATCCCGGTTCGCGTCCTTCCCCATGAGACGTCCAACTCGTTGGCCGTGCGCAGCGAGGCGAAGACCGCGGCGATAGCCGCTGCCGGCGGCGTCCTCGCGGGCGCCGCCACCGTCGCGGCCGTGCGTGCCGTCGGCGCCGTTGCAAGTCGCAAGCGGACCCCGCGCCGCCTCTCGCGCCGCGAGCGCCCCGCCAACGTCCTTGCCAGCCGCTCCTTCCTGGTGGACGTCCACCTGCTGGGGCGGTGAACGCGGAAGCAGAGGTCCGACCGCCCTCTCCCTACCGCCTGCCTTCCTACGGCGGCGAGGACGGGGTGATGCGGGTCGAGCGTGGTGTCGCCACCCGGCTGCTTCAGGTCGAGGGGTGTCCGGTCCTGACTCGCGCATGGGAAGCGGGGAAGGACCGGGTGGTCTTGCGCGCGGAGCCGCTCGATCCCGGCTCCATCGCCGCGCCCAGCCCGGCGGCCGGGGTCCCGACCCGCGAGGCTGGGCCCGCGGAGCTCGAGCTGGCGCTGGAGCGGATGCGCTTTGCGCTCGGCGTTGACGACGACCTCGGCGAGTTCTACCGACGCTTCCGCGGCGACCCGCTGCTCGGGCCGCTGCTGCGGCGCCGTCCCCACTTCCGCCCGCGCCGCCGGCCGTGGCCCTGGGAGGCGCTCGCCTGGGCTGTGGTCAAGCAGCTGATCGAGAGCGGCCGCGCCGCCCGCATCCAGCGCCGAATGGTCGGCCGCTGGGGGGTGAGGCTCGGGCCGCGCCGCGAGGGCCTGCGCGACGTCCCCACGCCGGACCTGATCGCCGGCCGGGCGCCGGTCGAACTGGAGTCGATGGGCCTGGCGCTGAAACGGGCGATCGCGCTGCGCGCGGTCGCCGCCGACGTCGCCGCCGGCCGCTGCGACCCAGGTGAGTCGGTCGCCGACGAGCGCCTGCTCGCCGTACGCGAGATCGGGCCGTGGACCGTGCAGTGCCTGCGGCTCTTCGGCCGCGGCGACCCCGATGCGCTGCCTGCGGGGGACCTGATTTACCTGAAGCAGGTGGGCCGGCTCGCCCGCCTCGGTCGCCGCGCCACGGTCGAGGAGGTGGAGGAGTTCTACGCTCCCTACGCCCCATTTCGCGGCCTCGCGGCGACCTGGTCGACGATCGCGTCTTAGGGGTCCCTCTTAACCCCCCTGTTGCGTGTCGCCTGGCCGGGCTCAAGGGGGTGGGCGGGACGCCGATAAGTCGAGCAATGGAGCGCACGACGCCAGGAGGCAGTTGGCCGGAGAAGCGGGTCAACGAGTTTCTCGATCAGATATCGGCGGGGGGCGAGGACTACCGGCGGCTGGTCGAGCGCCTGCCCGCGATCGTCTACGCCTCCGAGCTCGGCGAGAACGGCCGCTGGCGCTACGTCAGCCCCCAGGTCGAGGAGATCCTCGGTTACAGCCCGGAGGAATGGCTGGCCGACGAGGAGCTCTGGGCGAGGCTGCTGCACCCCGAGGACCGGGAGCGAGCCCTGTCCCAGGAGACACGCAAGACGATGGGCAACCGCAACCCGCCGCCAGTCGACTACCGCATGGTCACGCGCGACGGCCGCACCGTCTGGATCCTCGACGAGGCCGTGCTCGAGCCCGACGAAGACGGCACGCCGGTCTGGCACGGGGTCCTCTACGACATCACCGAGCGCAAGCTCGCCGAGCAGGAGGCCCGGCGGGCGGCCGCCCAGCAGGCCGCGGTCGCGCGCCTCGGAGGGCGGGCGCTGAAGGACGGCGACCCGGACATCCTGATGGGCGAGGCGGTCTCGCTGATGGTCGAGATCGAGGGAGTCGACAGCGCCTGCATCTGGGAGATCGGCCGCGACGGCCGCCGGCTCGGCCTGCGCGCCGGGCTCGAGGATCGAATCGTCGGCTCGGCCCGTGCCTCGGCCGCCCGCGACTCCCACGCGGGCGCGGCGCTCGACTCGCGCCTGCACGTGATCGTCGACGACTGGTCCAGCGAGCGACGCTTCTCGATGCCGCCGGCGCTGCGGGCGATCGGTGTGCGCAGCAGCCTCGCGGTGCCGATCGACGGCAAGCAGCAGCCCTTCGGCGTGCTCGACGTCCACTCCACCGAGCCCAACCGCTTCACGCCGCAGGACGTGCACTTCGTCCAGGCTTCGGCCAACGTCCTCGCCGACGCGATCGAGCGCCACGCCACCGACCAGGCGCTGCGCCACCGCGTCCTGCACGACTCGCTCACCGGCCTTCCCAACAGGCTCAGCTTCGTCGAATCGCTGAGCGACGCGCTCAAGCGCAGCACCGTCTCGGGCTCTCCGGTTGGTCTCCTCTTCCTCGACCTCGACAACTTCAAGCTGATCAACGACAGCCTGGGCCACCACGCCGGCGACGAGCTGCTGTGCGCCGTGGCGCCGCGCCTGCGCGGCCACCTGCGCCCCGGAGACATCGTCGCCCGCTTCGGCGGCGACGAGTTCGGGATCCTGGTCGACCGGCTCGCCGACGAGGACGAGGCGGTGGCCATCGCCGACCGGATCGCGGCCGCCTTCGCCGAGCCGTATGCGATGGGCGGTGTCGACCACTTCGTCAGCGCCAGCGTCGGCATCGCCGTTGCCCGGCCCTCCGCCCGCGAGCCGATCGACGCCGACATGCTGATCCGCGACGCCGATGCGGCCATGTACCGGGCGAAGGAGCGTGGTCGCGGCCGCTGCGAGCTCTTCGACGCGGAGATGCGGGCACGGGCGCTGCGGCGGCTGGAGGTCGAGCGCGAGTTGCGCCAGGCGCTCGAGCGCGACGAGCTGGAGCTCCACTACCAACCGGTGATCGAGCTGCGCAGCGGTGAGATCGCGGGCCTGGAGGCGCTGGTCCGCTGGCGCCACCCCGAGCGCGGCATGCTCGACCCCGGCGACTTCGTCCCGGTGGCGGAGGAAAGCGGCCTGATCGAGCCGATCGGGCGTTGGGTGCAGGAGGTGGCCTGCCGCCAGGCACTGGAGTGGCACGAGCTGCGCCCCGACCGGCGCCCGTTCGACGTCTCGGTCAACCTCTCGGCGCGGCAGGTGACCAACCGTGACCTCGCGATCTCGATCGGCGAGATCCTCGCCGGCAGCGGCTTCGACCCCGTCCACCTGCGGCTGGAGGTCACCGAGAGCGCCCTGGTCGAGGAGTCGGCGACGGCGACCGGGACCCTGGAAGCGCTCAGCGATCTCGGCGTCGGCCTCGTCCTCGACGACTTCGGCACCGGTTACTCCTCCCTCGCCTACCTCAACCGGTTCCCCTTCGACGCGCTCAAGATCGACCGCTCCTTCGTCGACGCCCTCGGCGTCGAACAGGAGCGCACGGCGATCGTCGAGGCGATCGTCGGCATGGCCCGCGCCCTCTCCCTCGAAGTGATCGCCGAGGGCGTCGAGAACGAGGCCCAGCTTGCCGAGCTGGTCCGGCTCGGCTGCGACCAGGCGCAGGGTCACCTCTTCTCGCGGGCGCTGCCGGCGGAGAAGATCACCGCCCTGCTCGGGGAAGGCGCCCCGCTCTACTCGGGGATCGTGCCCGGCAGGTAGGCGTTGCTCAGCACCGCCGCCGGGGGGATCGGGGCGGACACCTGGTCGTTGTCGCGCATCCAGCCGGCGAACTTGGTCCAGAGCCCTGGTGCCATGTAGCCATATGGGCGCCCGTGGCGGGGCGGGGCGAGCAGCGGCAGCGTCGCCGCCACCTCGGCCCGGGTCAGCTTCGGGTCGAGGTCGGGGTTCGCCTCCAGCAGGGCCTCGGTCGCCGCCTGCGGACTCTTCGCCGCCGCCGCGGTCCCGCGGGCGAGCGCCGCGAGGAAGAGCCGGATCGGCTCCGGGTCCTGCTCCAGCCGCTGGCGCTGGGCGACGAGGACCAGCTCGTCGTATGTCGGCACCCCGAGTCGGTCCACGGGGGTGATGACCGGGTCCTTGCCGCGGAGGCGCAGGTCGACGCCCTCGACGTTGCGGAAGCCGCCCAGCATCGCCTCAGCCTTGCCGCCGACGATCGCCGGCAGCAGGCCGAAGCCCACGTTGACGACCTTGACGTCGGACGGGGTCAGGTTGGCGCGGGCGAGGATCGTCTTCAGGTAGGCGTCCTGGTAGGGGATGCCGGCGGTCGCGATCGTCTTGCCGCGCAGGTCGCCGATGCCCCCGATCCCGGACTTCTTCAGCCAGATCATCGACGTGAGCGGTCGGTTGACCAGCGCGCCGACCGCGATCACCCCGAGGTCCTGTTCGTGCGCCAGAAGCACCTCCGGCTCGTAGGAGATCGCCAGATCGGTGCGGCCGGCGGAGAGGAGCTTGATCGGCGCCGCCGGATCGGCCGGTGTCCGGATGCTGACGTCGAGTCCGGCTTCCTCGAAGTAGCCGAGCTTCTGCGCCATGTAGATCCCGGCGTGGTCGGGGTTGGGGTAGAAGTCGAGCGTGAGGCTGAGCGACTCGGTTTCGCCGGTCACGTCCTCGCTCTTCTCGCCGCAGGCGGCGAGACCGAGGGTCAGGGCCAGCAGGGCAAGGACGATCGCCGGAAATCGGGAGAGGTTCATTCCCTGGTTTCTATCGCCAAGTGACGACCCGGCGCTCTGCGAGTGCGACGAGTCCGTAGAGGCCGATCGCGATCGCCGAGAGGACCAGGGCCGCGGCGAAGACCCGGGCGGTGTTCAGCTGGGCGTTGTCCTGGAGGATCAGGTGGCCCAGGCCCGAGTCGGAGCCGACCCACTCGCCGAAGACGGCGGCGATCGGCGCGAAGGTGACGCCGATCTTGGCGCCGCTGAAGGTGAAGGGGAGGGCGGTGGGCATTTCCAGTCGCCAGAGCAGCTGACGGCGCGAGGCATCGAGCGTGCGCATCATCTTGACCGCCTGGACGTCGACGGCGCGGAGACCGTCGGCCGTGGCGACGGCGATCGGGAAGAAGCAGACCAGCGCGACCACCGCCAGCTTGGGGCCGATCCCGTAGCCGAACCAGACGACCAGGATCGGAGCGAAGACGATGATCGGGATCGCCTGGGAGGCGACTATCAGCGGGTAGAAGGTGAGTCGCAGCGTCTCGAAGGGGCGGAGCAGGAAGCCGAAGGCGAGTCCGACGGCGAGCCCGATCAGGAAGCCGAAGAAGATCTCCTTCATCGTGACCCAGGCGTTTTCGGCCACCAGGGATCTGTTGTCCCAAAGGGCGGTGGCGATTTCCGCGGGGGAGGGGATCAGGAGGGGGTCGAGGTTCAGTGCGTCGGCGATCGCCCCGGTGCTCGCGGCGACCTGCCATGCCCCGACCAGGCCCGCGATCAACAGCGCCGGCAGCACCCAGCGCCTCATAGCCCCCACCACCCCTTCCGGTGCGACTTATGTGCCCATAGATGGCATAAGTCGCACCGGAAGCTGCTTGGGGTCATTTGGCGGCCCCTCGGAGGGCGTGAAGCGCCCGCTCGCGCAGGGCGACGAACTCTGGGTCGGTGACCGCCTCGTCACGGTCGGCTGCGCGTGGCGCGGGCGCGCTCATCTCCTCGACGATCCGCGCCGGCCGGGCAGAGAGCACGGCAACGCGGTCGCATAGGTAGAGCGCCTCCTCGACGTCGTGGGTGACGAGCACCACCGTGCGCGGGTCCGCGTCCAGCGCGCCGGCCAGCCACTCCTGCATCTCGGCGCGGGTGATCGCGTCGAGCGAGGCGAAGGGCTCGTCGAGCGCGAGAACCGGCTTGCCGGCGACCAGCGTGCGCAGGAAGGCGACGCGCTGGCGCATGCCGCCGGAGAGCTCGGCGGGGGAGGAGCGCTCGAACCCGGCCAGCCCGAAGCGCTCGAACAGCTGCCCGGCCTCGCGCCGCGCCGCGCCGCGCCGCACGCCGCGGTTGCGAAGGGCGAGCGCAGCGTTGTCGATCGCGGAGAGCCAGGGCAGCAACAGGTCGCGCTGGGGCATGAAGGCACAGCGGGCGAGGCGAGCCGCTGGGTCGAGGCCTTCACCCAGCGCGACCTCTCCTCCCGTGGGCTCCTGCAGACCGGCGATCAGCTCGAGCAGGGTCGACTTGCCGCAACCCGAGGGGCCGACCAGGCCCAGCACCCCGTGCGCCGGCACGTCGAGGTCGAGCCGCTCGATAGTCGAAAGCTCACCGTAGGAGTGCCGCAGGCCGCGCGCCGATACGGGGATTCCGGGTGCGGTGTCGGAGGCAGGCGAAGCGCTCTTCGCGGCGAATTCCTTGGCTTTCGCGGGCATCTTGGGTATCCTGGCGCACTCGCGCTCCTGACCAAAAAGGTCAGGAAAGTCGATAACCAACCCGCGCGAAGCTCATATGGACCCGGCAATCATCGTCTTTGGACTAGGAATCGGCGTGCTCGTCGGCATGACGGGCATGGGTGGCGGCTCCCTGATGACGCCCCTGCTGATTCTCCTCTTCGGCATCCAGCCGACCACCGCGATCGGCACCGACATCTTCTACGCGGCGGTGACCAAGACCGTCGGCGGCTGGCGCCACCTGAAGCTGAAGACGGTGAACATGGAGCTGGTCAAGTGGCTGGCGCTGGGCAGCGTGCCCTCGGCCGTGGCCGGCGTCGCGATCGTCTCGGTGCTGGCCGACCACATCGGTGAAGCGCGCCTCGACGAGCTCGTCTACGCGGTGCTCGGCGGAACGCTGCTGATGGTCGGGATCATCACGCTCACCAGGGCGCTGATCCTGCGCAACCTGGTCGACGAGCGCGACCGCTTCGACGTCGAACGGCGCCACAAAGTCGCCGCCGTGACGATCGGGGCCACAACGGGCCTCGTGATCGGGGTCACCTCGGCCGGCTCGGGCACGGTGATCGCGATCCTCCTGATCGCGATCTACAGGCTGGCGCCGAAAAAGGTCGTCGGCACCGACGTCTTCCACGCCGCGATCCTGCTCTGGGCGGCGGGCATCGCCCACTGGGTGGGCGGCAACGTCGACTTCGTGCTCGCCGGCAACATCCTGCTCGGCTCGATTCCGGGCGTCGTGATCGGCGCCGCCCTCTCCGACAAGGCGCCGCAGGGCTTCCTCCGCACCTCGCTCGGCGTCGTCCTGGTCGGCTCCGGCATCGTCACGATCCAGAAGGGCGACCCGATGGTCTGGCCGATCGCCGCCGCCATCGCAGCGGTCGGCCTGGGTCTCATCCTCGCCGCCCCCCACTGGCTCCACAAGCGCCGCCTTCGTGAAGCGGCGCAAGCAGCCAGCCGCCAGCCCGAGCTGGCACCTGACGTGACCGGCTGACTGATTTACTGGGTCCATGCGCGTTTCGGCGAAGGCTGACTATGCGGTACGGGCCGCCGCGGAGCTTGCGGCCGCGGAGGAGGGTCCGATCAAGGGCGAGAGGCTCGCCGATGCGCAGGACATCCCGCTGCAGTTTCTCGAGCACATCCTGCTCGAGCTGAAGCACGCGGGGATCGTTCGCGCCCGTCGCGGCGCCAAGGGCGGCTACTGGCTTGCCCGCCCCGCCGAGGAGGTGACGATCGCCGACGTCGTCCGCGCGGTCGAGGGCCCGATCGCCCACGTCCAGTCGGCCCCGCCGGAGTCGATCGAGTACCGCGGCAACGCGGCGCACCTGCAGGAGGTCTGGATCGCCGTCCGCGCCAGCCTTCGCACCGTGCTCGAGCACGTCACCCTCGCCGACCTGGTCTCGGGAGAGCTGCCCACCGAGGTCTCGCAGCTCGCCGCCCAGCCGGACGCCTGGGTCGCCCGCTAGGCCGATAGCCGGAAGGGCGGGTACTCGTCGGTGACCAGGGCGAAGGCGTAGCCGATGACCCGGTTGTGCCAGCGAAGGGTTCCCTCGACGAATTTGAAGATCCCGCGTGGGTAACGCCCGGTGAAGAGGATCGCGAACCAGGCGCCGATCACGGCGAAGAAGACACCGATGTAGAGGAACAAGAGCACGATGTAGTGGGGGATGGCGAGCAGCCACTTGACCAGCGGCATGCCTCGCTCGAGGTCCTCGGCGTCGGGATAGGCGAAGTCGAGGTGGACGGCCTGCTGATCGTCGGTCGAGGGGTACTCGTCGTCCATCAGTGCCACGTAGACGCCAATCCGGTTGCCGAAGCGCATCAGTTCGAGGTTCCAGTCGTACCACCAGCGCGGGTACTTCTTGCGGAAGAGGAGCATCAGGACGATCGGGAAGACGACCAGGGTGGCGCCGGTGGCGGCCCCGGCGAAGGCAAACCCACTCGCTTCCGCACTGCCTGAGAGTTCGGCCCCCGGCAGCAGAGCCGCGACGATCGCGATCGGGATCACCGTGAAGATCCGGAAGAAGGTCGTCAGCCGGTTGAGCTGGCGCTCGGGATAGTCGACTGAAAAGGTGACTGGGTAGGAAGGCGGCATCGGATTCCCCTTTCGCGGGTTTGTGAGGACGATTACCAGGTCTCTGCCGGGACTCCTCCCGCGACGACGTTGACGAAGTTCTCCAGGTGCCTCGTGGTCCAGCACTCGAAGGCGCCGTCGCAGTAGCGCTCGTAGGCGGCCATCACCGAGTCGCCGTAGTTCCAGTACAGGCGTGGCTCGGGGTTGAGCCAGAAGAGTCGCCCCGCCCGCTCGGACACCTGGGCGAAGACCTCGGCGTGGGGCTCGCGGCCGTTGGTGCGGGCGTCGCCGAGCACGATCACGGTCGAGCGGGGGTCGAGTTCGTCGGAGATCTCGGTGAGGAACTCGAGCCAGACGCGGCCGTAGTCGGTGTAGCCGGAGACGTCGGCGACGCCGCCCTCGCTGGAGATCCGCTGGGCGATGACGCGGAAGTCGCGCTCGTGCTCGAAGACGTCGGTCACCTCCGAGATGCGCTCGATGAAGACGAAGCTGCGCAGCTTGCGGAAGGAGTCGTGCAGGGCGTGCAGGACGGAGAGGAAGAAGACGCTGGCCGAGGTGACCGAGGTGGAGACGTCGCAGAGGACGTAGATCTCCGGCCGCCGCGGGCGCTTGGGCCGGTAGCGCACGTACATCGGCACGCCGCCGGTCTCCAGCGAAGCCCGCATCGTCCGCCGCACGTCGACCGTCTGTCCCTTGCGCCGCCCCCGCTGCTCCTGCCCGAGCGTCGCCAGGCGCCGCTTCATCTGCGAGACGGCGCGGTGCACCGCGGCGAGGTCCTGGGTCGGGCTGGTCGGCAGGGCGCGGTCGAGCTCGGCCAGCGGGCGCGACGGGGGAAGCGTGGAGGTGCGCTCGATCAGGTCGCGCTCGAGCTCGCGCCGCAGGTGGCGCTCGAAGGCGTTCAGCTGCTCGCGGTCGATCGGCGGCAGCTCGGCGGCACCGTCGGTGGCCGGCGCCTGCGTTCCCGCCGAGAGCCCCAGCGTGCGGCGGATCCGCTGCACGTCGACGCCGACCACACCCGAGCCCTCGCCCTGGCGGCCGAAGGCCGAGATCGCCAGCCGGGCCAGATCGCGCATCTCGGCGTCGTCGCCATCGAGGATCGCCTGGCGTATCTGCTCCTGCAGCTGGTCGAGGTCGAGCCGCTCGCCACCCTCGTGGCGGCGCTCGGTCTCCTCGATCCCGCGCTCGATCGCCTCCGCCTCCGCGGCGCGGAAGAACCAGCGCTCGAAGAGCAGCTCGAAGAGGCGGCGGTCCTCCTGGGACTTCGCGATCGTCGTCGCCAGCGCCTCGCGGAAGTCGTCGCGCGACGTCCAGGGCACCTGCTCGAGCGCCGCGAAGGCGTCGAGGATCTCCGAGGTCCCGACCGCGACGCCCTCGCTGCGCAGCTCCTCGCAGAAGCCGAGCAGCTTGGCCGTGAGGCCAGGTGGCCCGGCATCGGCCCGCGGCCCGTAGGGAGAGGCGGTGCCCATTCGTTCGATAATAGGCGGGGATGGCGGAGGAGAGGGAACAGCGTGCGGCGAGACGCGTCCTGAGGGACATGCGCTCCGCGCGGAGGAGCCGCTTCGTCGAGCAGCTCGATGTGATGGAGCTGCTCTACCGCGTTTACGTCGCGCTGATCTTCGGGGGCCTCGCCCTGGCGGTTGTGGCGGGTGCGGTGAACGATGCCGGCGTCAGTGCCCATGCAGCCAAGGGGCTCGCCGATGACGGCCCGGCTTGGCTGGGGATTGGCGTCGCGCTTGCCGTGCTGGCGGGGCTGCGGTCGGGAGCCAGGGGCGGCCCCCTGGCAATCGAGGCGGCCGAGGTCCAGTACGTGTTGCTGGCGCCAGTCGATCGTGGGGTCTCGCTGCGCACCCCGGCCCTGCGGCAGCTGCGGGTCGCGCTGCTTGCCGGTGCCGTGGTCGGGGTTGTGGCCGGCAACTTCGCCTTTCGCCGCCTGCCCGGATCCGACCTGGAGTGGTTCGCCTGCCTGGCCCTGTTCGGCGCGGCCGTTCCGTTGTGCGCCCTGACCGCCGCGCTTCTCGCGTCCGGCAGGCGGCTGCGCCCGGCGCTCGCCACCGGAGCCGGGGTCGCGCTTCTCGCCTGGACCCTCGTCGACGTCCTGCTCGGACTGACGACGTCGCCGGCGACGATGCTCGCGACTCTCGCGACCCTCCCTCTCCAGAGCGGGGGCCAGGCGGCCTATGCGGCAGCCGGCGCCGCACTAGCCCTGGCGCTTGCCTGTGCCGGGCTGCTCTCGCTCGGCGGCCTGTCTCTCGAGGCGGCGCGTCGCCGGTCCACCCTCACGGCCCAGCTCCGTTTTTCGGCCTCCGTGCAGGATGTTCGCGCGGTCGTTCTGCTGCGCCGCCAGCTTGCTTCGGAGAACTCTCGCAGGCGGCCTTGGCTCAGTCTCCGGGGGCACGGGCGCTTCCCCGTCTGGCGACGCGGCTGGCACAGCTTCCTGCGCTGGCCGCTGGCGCGCGTGGCCCGGGTCCTGGTCGCTGGTGTCGCCGCCGGTGTTCTTGCTGCCGGCGCCTGGAGCGGGACCACACCCCTCGTCGCCCTCGCCGCGCTCGTCCTCCTCGTCGCGGCGCTCGACCTGGTCGAGCCGCTTGCGCAGGAGGCCGACCATCCGACGAGGTGCGATCTGCTGCCGGTCAGGCAGGACTCCCTGATCCGCCGGCACCTGGTTGCGCCGGCTGTGGCGATGGGGATCGTGACGCTGGCCGGGGTCATCGCGGCGATTGCCCTGGGGTTGCCTGGGACCGCCATCGGCATCGGCGCGGTGATGCTCGTACCCACCGCAATCGCGCTCCTCTGCTGTGCGGCGCTGAGCGCGACGAACGACCCCTACGCCTACCTGCTGACTCCAGAGCTCGGTTACGCGCAGTCGGCCCTGCCGATCGTGGCGGCGATCGCCACCGTTTCCGCGCCGCTTCTGGTGGCCAGGGAAGTGGCGCGCCGGGGCGGTTCGGCGGTGGGCACGGCCGCCCTGGTCGAGGTCGTCATCCTGGCCGGTGCGGCGGCGATGACCTGGTGGCTGGGCCAGCGAGTGCTCGAACGAGCCCCGGTGCAGCCATGAGTCCGCCGCGCCAGCCCGATCCCGGGCCCGTTCTCACCGCGTGCGGCCTCGGCCGGAGCTACGACGGCTTCGTGGCGCTGGATTCCCTTGACATCGAGGTGCAGTCGGGAGAGCTGATCGCCCTCGTCGGCCCAAACGGCGCCGGCAAGACGACCTTCCTCACCATCGCGGCTGGGCTGCTGGAAGCGTCGGCGGGCATGCTCACAGTGGGCGGTGCCAGGGCCGGTACGGTCGAGGCGAGGCGGGCGGTCTCCTACCTGCCGGACTCCCCGGTCTTCTACGACGACCTCAGCCTCGGTGAGCATCTCGAGTACGTCGGGGCGCTTCACGGCGTGGCCGACGAGGGCGCTCGTGCCGCCCGGCTCCTGGAGCGCCTCGCCCTCGACGAGTGGGGGGACAGCCTTCCTTCCGAATTCAGCCACGGCATGCGGCAGAAGGCCTCGATTGCCCTCGCCCTGATCCGTCCCTTCTCGATCCTGCTCGCCGATGAGCCCTTCGACGGCCTCGATCCGCCCAGCCGGGATGTTCTCTTCGAGCTGCTGCTGGAGGCACGCGACACCGGAGCCGCGGTCGTCGTCTCGACTCACCGCCCCGACGTCGTCACCGCTTCCAGCCGCTGCGTGGGGCTGCGCAACGGGCGACTTTCCTACGACGGCCCGCCCGACGTCGCGGCGCTCAGCCTGTCGGCTCGGCCAGCTTGACGCCGACTCGCTCGGCAACAAGCTCGATGTCGGTGCGGTGCTTGACGATGATCGACATCGACTGCTCGAAGGTTTGCTTGTCGATGTCCTCGGCGCCCATCAGCAGCAGCGTGCGTGCCCAGTCGATCGACTCGGCGATCGAGGGGGGCTTCTTGAGGTCTAGCGCGCGGATCATCCGCACCACCTCGACCATGCGGCGTGCCAGCGCCTCGGGCAGCTCGGGCGCGTGCAGGCGGACGATCTCCATCTCGCGCTCGAGGTCGGGGTAGTCGAGCCAGAGGTAGAGGCAGCGCCGCTTCAGCGCCTCGGTCAGCTCGCGCGAGTTGTTCGAGGTGAGGACGACGATAGGCATCGTCGTCGCCGAGACCTGGCCCAGCTCCGGGATCGTGATCTGGAAGTCGGAGAGCAGCTCGAGCAGCATCGCCTCGAACTCCTGGTCGGTCTTGTCGATCTCGTCGATCAGCAGCACGACCGGCTCGGGGCTGGCGATCGCCTGCATCAGCGGCCGCTCGAGCAGGAACTCCTTGTCGAAGATGTCGCCGTGGACGTCCTCCCAGCCGTCCTCGCCGCCGGCCTGGATCCGCAGCAGCTGCTTGCGGTAGTTCCACTCGTACAGCGCCTTGGCCTCGTCGAGGCCCTCGTAGCACTGCAGGCGAACCAGCTCGCGGCCCGTGGCGCGCGACAGCGCCTTGGCCAGCTCCGTCTTGCCGACGCCCGCGGGGCCCTCGACCAGGACCGGCTTCTCGAGCCGCTGGGCGAGGAAGGAGACGAGCGCCGCCGGCTCGTCGGCGAGGTAGCCGACCTCCGCCAGCGCCTCCTTCACCTCTGTCACAGAGCCCGCAGCCATCGGGGCGATGATAATCGGCGCTGTGCTCGACCTCGCCCTGCCCCTTGCCGCGCTGCTGCCCCACAGCGCCGGTCCCTACCTGGCGCTGATGCTGATCGGCTTCGCCGCCGGCATCCTCGGCCACCTCACGGCGGCGCGTTGGCTGGTCGCGACCGGGATCATCCTGATCTTCCTCGGTGCCTTCCTCTTCCCGCTCGCGCTCAACCTGACCGAGGAGACGCCGCAGCAGATCGAGACCACGCGGTAGGGAGGGCCTCGGGGGTCCCTCCCCAGGCCGCTTCGCGGGAGTTCCTGGGGAGGAACCCCCGAGGCCCTCCCGAGCCGTAAGCTTTTTGCGGCCTAGTCAGATTTTGCAAACGGAGGTCCGCCGCCTTGCGTCGATTTCGTACTCACATCGTCTTCATCGTTCTGGTCGCTCTCGCATCAGTGGCCTCTGCCTGTGGAGGCAGCGGCGGCAGCGGCGCCGAGCAGGTCCTCGACGAAGCGACCCTCAAAGGGGTCAAGAGCGGCAAGCTCAACCTGTTCGGCGAGCTCGGCGCCCCGGACACCACCAGCGGCAACCTCTGGTTCACTCTCTCTGGCAAGTTTCAGAGCCAAAAGGGCGAGGACCTTCCCGAACTCGACTTGACCGCGACGGCGAAAGGCCTCCGGGACGGCGAAAAGATCGACTTCAAGGGAGGGTTCACGCTGCTCGGCGACGGTGAGGCCTACGTTGCGATCGACGGGACCGAGTACGAGGTCGACCCGACAACCTACGGTTACGTCCGCTCGACGCTCGGAGAATCGGAAGAAGCCAGCGCCTGCCAGGAAGTGGTGAGCGACAGGACGCTCAGCGAATTCATCGAAGAACCCACCGAGGAAGGCAGCGTCGACCTGGCCGGCGAGAGCGTCACGAAGGTCAGCGGAGACATCGATGGCGAAACCGCGGTCGACGCCCTGGACGAAATGAGACAGGACGCCCTCTGCAACGAACAGCTCGAAGCCGCCCCGGGCGTCCAGCCGCTGCTCTCTGAACTGGATGAATCGGAAGGGCAGGCCAAGAACCCGATCAAGGGTGCCCATGTCGAAATCTACGTCGGCAGCGACCACATCGTGCGCCGGATCGTCCTCTCGGCCCCGACCATCAAGACGCCGGCCGGCGTCGGCGGGGAAGGCAGCCCGGAGAGCCTCGGGCTCGAGTTCGACTTCACCTTGGCCGACGTCAACGAGCCCCAGAAGATCACAACGCCCAAGAGCTCGAAGCCGCTGAGCGCGCTCTTCGTCAAGCTCGGCGTCAACCCGATCGAACTGCTCGGGGTGCTGCAGGGTGGGATCGGCGGGGCCGGTCTGATCAACTTCCTGGAAAGGCTTGCGGACGCGGGGAGCACGCAGTAGTCGCGTTCCTCCGTACTCCCTACGGCTGGCCGTACCTGCTGACACCGCTGATCCCGCTGGCGGTGGCGCTGGACCTTGCCGGCGCCGCAGCCGGGCTCGTCTTCGGCGCGGCTGCGCTCGGGATCATCCCCACGGCGGCGCTGATGGGCCGCGCCACAGAGGAGCTCGCCGCCCGCTCGGGTCCCGGCATCGGTGGCCTGCTCAACGTCACCTTCGGCAACGCGCCCGAGCTGATCATCGCCCTCTTCGCCCTCCAGCAGGGCCTGCAGGAGGTGGTCAAGGCCTCGATCGTCGGCTCGATCATCGGCAACATCCTGCTCGTGCTCGGCGCCGCGATGTTCTTCGGCGGTCTCGGCCGCGACAAACAGACGTTCAGCCGCACCAGCGCCAGCGTGCAGACCTCGATGCTGCTGCTCGCCGCCGCGGCGCTGGTGATGCCGGCGATCTTCGAGCTGGTCGAGGGCCAGGGCCTGCCGGCGCCCGGTGCCGAGACGATCGACTACGGCTCGACCGTCGAGCACCTCTCGCTTGCGGTCGCGATCGTCCTGATGGCGACCTACGTAGCCGGCCTCTTCTTCTCGCTGAAGACCCACCGCGACATCTTCAACCCCGAGTACGAGGACGAGGGAACCTGGGGCTGGTCGCCTCGCAAGTCGATCCTCGCCCTGGCCGGCGCCGGCCTTCTGGTCGGGCTGATGTCGGAGGTGCTGGTCGGCTCGATCGAGGAGGCCTCGCACGCGATCGGCCTCTCGGAGTTCTTCATCGGTGTGATCGTCGTCGCCATCGTCGGCAACGCCGCCGAGCACTGGGTCGCCGTGCTGGTCGCGGTGAAGAACAAGATGGACCTGGCGGTCAACATCTCGATCGGCTCCAGCGCCCAGGTTGCCCTCTTCGTCGCGCCACTCCTCGTCCTCGCCTCCTTCTTCCTCGGCCCGCACCCGCTGGCCCTCGTCTTCAACGGCTTCGAGCTCGGCGCCATCCTGCTCGCCGTGCTGATCGCCAACTACGTCGCCCAGGACGGCGAGTCGACCTGGTTCGAGGGAGTCCAACTCCTTGCGGTCTACGTCGTTTTCGGTCTCACCTTCTACTTCGCCTGACCTTGCTGGTCGCATAGGCTCAGCCGGCCTTGGACTACTTCCTGCTCGTCGTCAGCTTTGCGGTGATCCTCGCGGGCGCCCTCCTCTTCACCAACGCGGTGGAGTGGATCGGGCACCGGCTGGAGCTCGGTGAGGGCGCGGTCGGCAGCCTGCTGGCGGCGGTCGGCACAGCGATGCCGGAGACGCTGATCGCGATCGTCGCCCTGATCGGCGCCGCCGAGGGGGCCGACCAGGTGGCGATCGGCGCGATCGTCGGGGCGCCGTTCCTGCTCGGCACGCTGGCGATGGGCCTGGTCGGGCTCTTCGCCTACCTCTACCGCCATCGGCGCGAGCAGGGACTCGAGCTGAAAGCGCACCGGCCGACGCTCGAGCGCGACCTGCTCTTCTTCCTCTTCTTCTTCGCGGTCTCGCTGGCGCTGTCCTGGGGAGCGCCGGACGCGCTGAGGATCCCGGTCGGGATCGCCGTGATTCTCTCCTACCCGGTCTATATCGCCCGCACGTTGCGAAGTGGGGGAGAGGTGCAGGACCACGAGACGCTGAACCCGCTGGTCTTCGAGCGGCGTCCCGAGCGAAGCGAAAGCCCGGCCCTCGCGCTCTGCGTCCTCCAGCTCCTGGCCGGCCTCGGCGCGATGGTCGGCGGAGCCCACCTCTTCGTCGAGGAGCTACTCCACATCGCCGAGAGCCTCGGCGTCGAGGCCGTCGTGCTGGCCCTGATCCTCGCCCCTCTGGCGACCGAGCTGCCCGAGAAGGTCAACAGCTTCTTCTGGGTCCGCGAAGGCAAGGACTCCCTCGCCCTCGGCAACATCACCGGCGCGATGGTCTTCCAGTCGACGATCCCGGTTGGGATCGGCCTTGTCTTCACCGACTGGGAGTTGAGCGGAAACGCGGCGCTCTCCGTGGTCCTAGGCCTCGCCGGCGGGTTGCTCGCCTACGAGGTCCTGCACCGCCGCGGCCGCTTCGGGTTGCCGGCGGTCGTGACCTGGTTCCTGCTTTACACGACCTTCATCGTCGTCGTAGCGGTGGGGGCCTGAGGCGATTCAGGCCGCGGCGAGCTCGCCGAGAGCAGCCAGCACCAGGTCGTCGTGCTGTTTCGGCGAGACCCTGGGAAAGACCTTGGCGATCTTGCCGTCGGGGTCGACGATGAAGGTTGCGCGCTGCACGCCCATGTACTTCTTGCCGTACATCGACTTCTCGACCCAGGTGCCGTAGCGCTCGGCGACGGCGTGGTCCGCGTCGGCTAGCAGGGTGAAGCCGAGGTCGAACTTGTCGGCGAACTTCTTCACCGCCTCGACGGTGTCGGGGGAGACGCCGATCACGCGGACGCCGGCCGTCTCGTACTCGGAGCCGCGGTCGCGGACGCCGCAGGCCTGGGTAGTGCAGCCTGGTGTGTCGGCGCGGGGATAGAAGTAGAGGACGAAGGTCTCGCCGCGCAGGTCGGCGAGGCTGACCTCGTTGCCGTCCTGATCGGGCAGGGTGAAGTCTGGTGCGCTCGCCCCGGCCTCCAGCACTACTCCGGATCCCCGCCCTGGTCCTCGCGACCGGGGTCCTGGCCGTCCTCGCCCTCGTCGAGCTCGTCGTCGCCCTGCTCCAGCGCGGTCTCGGACACCGAACCGGCGGAGCCGGGGTGGTAGCTGGTCTGGAAGCGCTCCAGCACCTGGTCGCGCCGGTCCTCGTCGACCGGCACCTCGTCGGAGACGCGCACCCACTCCGCCCCCTCGTAGGCCTCCATGTTGAAGACCTCCTGGTCCAGCGAGGTCGAGTCGTCGACGACGACGAGCACCTCGGTCTGGGGGTTGAAGTATGTCCCGGGCTGCATCAGCAGCTCCTCGACCTCGTAGAGGTTCTCCTCGGCGGCGGCCATCAGTCGGATCCTACGAAATCGGCGAGCCGGCGCTCGGCCTCGCGCTCGACGTCGATCGGCGCTTCCCCGCGCCGCTCCCGGTGGTAGGACTTGGCCTGCAGCATCTGGCGGACCTCGACTTCCTGGGTGGCGCGGCTGACCGGCGAGGCCAGGCGCCGGACCGAGCGTGGGGGCAGGTCGGGGTCGATCGCGTACGGACCCCTCCCGATCCCCTGCCAGGCCTTGCCCGAGAGGGCGAAGGCGATGGCCGCGACCGGCACCGCGAGGAGCGTGATCGCGATCAGCACGTTGCCGTTCTCCACCGTGGTCGCTGCCAGCAGCAGGTGCGCCATGCCTCAAGGTTAGGGCTCTTGCCGCGCCGCCGCCAGGGCTCTCTCCCCGGCGCCGCTATCCGGTACCCTTGGCTTGGTTGACTGACCAGTCAATCGGTGGTCCGTCGTCTTGCGGCGAGGCCGCATGCAAAGCCTTTTACGGACTGAAAAGGAGCCGCGACCAGTGGTTGACTTCACCCTCACCGACGAGCAGAAGGATCTGCGCGAGATGGCGCACAACTTCGCGGAGAACGAGATCCGCAAGGTGGCCTGGGAGTACGACAAGGACGGCACCTGGCCCCAGGACATCATCGACAAGGCCTGGGAGGTGGGGCTGATGAACACCCACATCCCCGAGGCCTACGGCGGCCCCGGCCTCGACTACCTCTCCGGCTGCCTGATCGAGGAGGAGATGGGCTGGGGGTGCTCCGGCATCGGCACCAGCCTGATGGCCAACGGCCTCGCCTCGGCGCCGATCACCCTGGGCGGCTCCGAGGAGACGAAGAAGAAGTACCTCGGCATGCTCACCGAGGAGCCGAAGCTCGCCTCCTTCTGCCTGACCGAGCCCGACGCCGGCTCCGACGTCTCGGGGATGAAGACCAAGGCGGTGAAGAAGGGCGACAAGTACGTCATCAGCGGCTCCAAGTGCTTCATCACCAACGGCACCTACGCCGACTACTTCACGGTTTACGCCAAGACCGATCCCGAGGCCGGGCACCGCGGGATCAGCGCCTTCGTCGTCGACGCCGACCTCCCCGGGGTCTCGGTCGACAAGAAGGAGGACAAGATGGGCCAGCGGGCTTCCAACACCGCGACCATCTCCTTCGACGAAGTCGAGATCCCCGCCGAGAACCTGATCGGCGAGGAAAACAAGGGCTTCAAGCTGGCGATGATGACCCTCGACCGGACCCGTCCGGGTGTCTCGGCGATGGCGGTCGGCATCGGCCGCGCTGCGCTCGAGTACGCCACGGACTACTCCAAGGAAAGGGTCCAGTTCGGCGTGCCGATCGCGATGCACCAGGCGATCCAGTTCATGATCGCCGACATGGCGACCAAGGTCGAGGCCGGCCGCCTGTTGGTCTGGAACTCCGCGGTCCTGCTCGACCAGGGCGTCCGCAACAGCAAGGTCTCCTCGATGGCCAAGCGCTTCGCCGCCGACTCGGCGATGGAGATCACCGTCGACGCGGTGCAGGTCTACGGCGGCTACGGCTTCATCAAGGAGTACCCGGTGGAGAAGCTGATGCGTGACGCCAAGATCATGCAGCTCTACGAGGGCACCAGCCAGATCCAGCGTCTGGTGATCGCCAAAGAAGTGCTGCTGCCGCGCAGCGTGGACGAGCCCACGCCTGAGGCCGACGCGAAGGCCAAGGCCTCGGAGGACAGCCAGTCCGAGCAGGCAGCCGCCACGGTCTGACCCACAGGTTTAGGGCAGGGCCCTAATGCAAGCCGCCGGGGCTAACGCCCCGGCGGTTTTTTTGCGCCCCTTGACTCGCCGGATTGGGGAGCCTGGCCGTCCTCCAGTCGAATTGAGCACCGCGCGTAAGCGCGGTGCAACCAGGAGCGCGGCCTACGGCCGCGCAGACATCGGATTGCATTTCCGCCGCTTCGCGACATTCGTCTGGAGGACGGCCAGGCTCCTCACAACACGTCACCGGGTGACGCCCAGATTGCGAAGTCGACCTCAGGGTCCCCAAGCTTTTTTAAAAAGCTTGGGACGCCCGTACGGCACCTCGGACATGTGGAGCTTTCGGGGAGCCGGGTGGCGCTTCGGGGAAGAGCTTTGAAGCTTGTGTTCTGTTGAAGGGACGCCGGTACCCCCTCCCCAAAACACTCAAGCGAGGCTCCCGCCGAGCGTTTTGGGGAGGGGGTACCGGCGTCCCCCACCCAACCCCCGGGAATCGACCGCCTAGACCCGGCTGCCCTGGCGGGCCACCTTCTGGCGGCGCGTCTTGTCGAGCTCAACCTTGCGCAGGCGGACCGACTCGGGGGTGACTTCGACGCACTCGTCCTCGCGCAGGAACTCGACGGCGGCTTCGAGGGTGAGGCGTGTGGGCGGCGCCATCCGCTCCAGCACCTCGGCGCTGGCGGCGCGCATGTTGGTCTGCTGCTTCTCCTTGATCGCGTTGACGTCCATGTCCTCGGCGCGGGCGTTCTCGCCGATGATCATTCCCTCGTAGACCTCCTCGCCGGGGCCGATGAAGAGGGTGCCGCGGTCCTGCAGGCCGATCAGCGCGTAGCCAGCGGTCTTGCCGCGGCGGTCGGCGACGATCGAGCCGGTGGGGCGCAGGCGCAGGTCGCCGGCCCAGCGCTCCCAGCCCTCGAAGACGTGGTGCATGACGCCGGTGCCGCGGGTCTCGGTGAGGAACTCGGTGCGCAGGCCGATCAGGCCTCGCGCCGGCACCAGGTATTCCATCCGCACCCAGCCGGTGTCGTGGTTGGCCATCTGCTCCAGCCGCCCCTTGCGCCCCGCCAGCAGCTGGGTGATCGCGCCGACGTGCTCCTCGGGCGCGTCGATCGAGAGCCGTTCGACCGGCTCGTGCAGCTTGCCGTCGATCTCCTGGGTCAGGACCCGGGGCTGGCCGGCGGTGAGCTCGAATCCCTCGCGGCGCATCAGCTCCAGCAGTACGACCAGCTGCAGCTCGCCGCGGCCCTGCACCTCCCAGGCATCGGGCCGCTCGGTGTCCTGGACCCGGATCGAGACGTTGCCGACCAGCTCGGCGTCGAGGCGGTCGCGGACCTGCCGCGCGGTCAGCTTGCTGCCCTCGGTGCCGGCCAGGGGCGAGGTGTTGATGCCGAGCACGATCGAGAGCGAGGGCTCGTCGACCGTGATCACCGGCAGTGGGCGCGGGTCGGCCGGATCGGCGAGGGTCTCGCCGATCGTCACCTCTTCCATCCCGGCGACGGCGATGATCTCGCCGGGCCCGGCTTCCTGCGCCGAGACCCGCTCGAGCGCCTCGGTGATGTAGAGCTCGGAGACGGTTGCGCGCTCGACCGAGCCGTCGGCGCGGCACCAGGCGATCTGCTGCCCGGAGCGGATCGTCCCGTGGCGCACCCGGCAGAGCGCCAGGCGGCCGACGTAGGGGGACGCGTCGAGATTCGTGACGTGCGCCTGCAGGGGATGGTCGGGCTCGTACTCCGGCGCCGGGATCTTCTCCAGCATCAGGTCCATCAGCGGCGAGAGGTCGGTCCCCTCGACCCCCTCCTCGAGCGAGGCCCAGCCGTCCTTGGCATTGGTGTAGACGATCGGGAAGTCGATCTGGTCGGAGTTGGCATCGAGGTCGAGGAAGAGCTCGTAGACCTCGTCGACGACCTCGGCGATGCGGGCGTCGGGGCGGTCGACCTTGTTGACGACGAGGATCACCGGCAGTTTCGCCTCCAGTGCCTTGCGCAGGACGAAGCGGGTCTGCGGCAGTGGTCCCTCGGAGGCGTCGACGAGGAGCAGCACGCCGTCGACCATCGTCAGGCCGCGCTCGACCTCACCGCCGAAGTCGGCGTGGCCCGGCGTGTCGACGATGTTGAGCTTCACCCCGTCGTAGTTGACGGCGGTGTTCTTGGCGAGGATCGTGATCCCCTTCTCGCGCTCGAGGTCCATCGAGTCCATCACCCGCTCGGCGACGTCCTGGCCCTTGCGGAAGGCGCCGGACTGCCACAGCATCGCGTCGACCAGCGTCGTCTTCCCATGATCGACGTGGGCGACTATCGCGATATTCCGTAGGTCTTCTCGTCTCTTCATCGTGCCTGCGCCGCTGACTTCGTCGTTACGTACGCATATGCACCCCAAAAGGCGAAGTCAGCGGCGGTGAAGGATAGGGGGCGCAAAGAAGAGGCCCGCCGGAGGCGGGCCTCGTACTACTGAAGTGCGGTAAGCGACTACGAGGTCTGTTGGACGCTCGCCGCGGCGGGGCCCTTGGGGCCTTCCTCGGACTCGTAGCTCACTTTGGCGCCCTCGGTCAGGGACTTGAAGCCCTCACCCAGGATCGCGCTGTGATGCACGAAGACGTCCTTGGAGCCGTCGTCGGGAGTGATGAACCCGTAGCCCTTGTCGTCGCTGAACCACTTGACTGTTCCAGTCGGCATGTATTGCCTCCACTTGATGTGCTGCGAACGCGGAGGCTTCGGTAAAGCAACGACGCGAGCGCTAGACACGACTTTTGCCGGATATCGATCCGACCTAACGCCGGGGACCGTAGCAGGCCTGGGGCGAAAAGCGCTGCGCTCGGAATAGCGTGTAATGGGGTTGAGACAAAGGAGGAACCAGTCGATACGGTGACGGCGATGCCCCGATGGCGAGCAAACCCCGGCCTGGTGGCCCGGATTTCGATTGCTGCCCTGGCATCGGCTTCCGTCCTGGCGCCGCATGCCATCGCGGCCCCGAGTGGGGGGTCCCTGGCTTCCACCCAGGTTGGCGGACCGAGGGCCTACGTCCCGGGCGAGGCGATCGTGCGCTTCGAGAGAGGCACGTCGCACGCGGATCGCCGCGACGCACGCCGCTCGGCCAACGTCGAGTTCGGCGACACCCTCGGCCTGCCGCGCCTTCAGTTGCTCGAGGTCCATGGTTCCGTGAGTGCCGCAGTCCGGCGCCTGGAAGACCAGCCGGGGGTTGCCTACGCCCAGCCGAACTACCGCTACGAGGCGCTGGCGGTCCCCGAACCTGACGACAGCTTCTTCGACGACCTCTGGGGCCTCTCGGATCCTGCGCTCCCAGATCCAGGGGTGGGCGTCCTCGAGGCCTGGGAGCACGGCAAAGGGAGTGGCGAGGTGATCGCCGTAGTCGATACGGGAGTCGACCTGACGCACCCCGACATCGCCCCCAACCTGTGGACCAACCCGAGCCCGGACCCGGGCTCCGAAGACCTGCACGGATACGACTTCGTCGACGACGACGGCGATCCCGACGACTACAACTTCCACGGGACGCATGTGGCGGGCACCGCGGCGGCTGTCTCCGGCAACGCCCTGGGGACCGCCGGGGTCGCTCCCGAAGCGGAAATCATGGCGGTCAGAGTCCTGGACGGCGACGGCAGCGGTTCGACCGACGAGATCGCCGAGGGCATCGCCTACGCGGCGGAGCACGGAGCAGGAGTCATCAACCTCAGCCTCGGCGGCCCGGCGGGCGAAGACGAGGCGATGTCGGATGCGGTCGACCTGGCCGCCGAAGAAGGGGCTGTCGTCGTGGCAGCCGCCGGCAACGAAGGGGCGAACAACGACGCCGAGCCGACCACGCCGTGCACGCTTCCCCAGGCGAGCCTGATCTGCGTCGCGGCGCTCGGCCAGGGCGGCGGTCTGGCGAGCTTCTCGAACTACGGCGCCCAGTCCGTCGACATCGCCGCGCCGGGGACCGGCATCCTCAGCGCCAAGCCGGACTATGGCACGCCGCTGTTCAGCAATGGCTTCGAGTCGGGGACGACCGAAGCCTGGGACACCTTCGCGGAAAACGGGGGGCTTCCGTGGGGCGTGAGCGCCTCGGCCGCAAGCGGCACCCAGTCGGCAACGGACAGCCCGGGGGGCGACTACGGCGAGGCGATAGACCCGAGCGAATTTGCCATTTCCGAACTGTTCACCGTCGCTGCCGTGGATCTGACCGGCGAGCGCGGTTGCCGAGTCCACTTCCGCACGAAATACGAGATGGAGGACTTCTTCGACTACTTCGTCGCCGGGGCATACGACGAGGGCGTGTCCGCCGACTTCGTCGTACTCACAGGCACTTCGCCGGCATACCCCGGCGGCTTCGAACGCGAAGAGGCGTCGATCTCGGATCTGGATGGCGAGGACGACGCCCACCCCTTCTTCGCCGTGCTCTCCGACGAATTGATCGAGCTCGACGGTGCCTACGTCGACGACGTGCGGCTCATCTGCCGCGACGAGACCTACGTCAACCAGATCACGAGCGTCAGCCAGTACGACCAGCCCGCCGCGGGCAACTATGTCGCGTTCCAGGGCACCTCGATGGCGGCACCGCACGTCGCGGGAGTGGCGGCGCTCGTCCGCGCGGCCGCACCCGGTGCGAGTGCCGAAGAGGTCGTCGACGCGATCCTCGAAGGGGCCTCAGCTCTCCCGAAAGTCGATGCTGCGAAGCCGACCGCCACCTTCGGCATCGCCGATGCATGCCAGGCGATCGCCGTGGTGAGGGGGGAAGACTTCGCCGAAGAGTGTCCCGGGAGCAGCGAAAACGTCATCCCACCACCGCCACCACCGGCGGCACCGGCTACCCCTGTGTCGTCAACGACAGTTGTCGATCAGCTGGCGCCTCGCACCTTCTTCCGGCAGCGTCCTCCCCGGACCTTGCGCACGCGCCACGGCAAGGCCAGGGCCGTGTTCCGCTTCGGCTCCGACGAGTCCGGCGTCTCGTTCGTCTGCCGGATCGACGGCGGCTTGTTCCAGGTCTGCCCCCAGCGGTTGGTGAGCCGGTTTGCGGTCGGGTTGCACACCGTCCGGGTCTACGCTCGCGACCCCGCGGGCAACGCCGATCGCACCCCCGCCGTCTATCGCTTCCGGGTCAAGCAGGTCGGTTAGGTAGCGGCAGCCCCGCGCCTGGCGATCCGGTGTCCGGCGAAGAGCAGCAGGAGCAGCGCCGCGGCACTGCCGAGGACGAGCGGGTCGGTGAGGCTCAGCCCTTCCAGCCTGGTGCCGAAGTAGACGGAAATCGCCGTGATCGGCAGGTAGCCGACCGCGGTCGTCCAGGTGAAACGCCAGACCGGCACGCGGGCGGCACCGGCGGCGTAGGAGGTGAGGCTGAAGGGAACGATCGGGATCAGGCGCACGGCGAGCAGCAGGGTGACGCCCCCGCGCTCGATCATCGCCTCGGTGCGCTCGAAGCGCTCGGTGCCGAGCCAGCGGTCGAGCAGGGGTCGCGCCAGCGAGCGGCCGATGGCGAAGCAGAGCAGGCCCGAGAGCAGCCAGCCGGTCATCGTCAGGGCCAGGGCGGGGAAGAAGCCGTAGACGAAACCGGCCGCGGCGTCGACGATCTCGGCGGGGTAGAAGACCACAGCGTGGATCAGGGCGAGGGCGAGGATGATCAGCGGCCCGGCGATCCCGAGGCTGTCGAGCTCGCTGCGCACCTCGGCGGTATCGCCACGGATCGCCGCCCCGGCCGCCTCTCTCAGGGCGGGAACGGCTAGCACCAGGGCCGCCAGAAGCGCGATCCCACCCAGGGTGATCGCGACGGCGAGGAGGGACGGCTTCGGCTTCTCCACGAACCCAGTATCGCGACGATGCGGGGCGCCGCGAGATCTACCGGGTCGTAGCAGCCCGGTAGGCGTTCTCGTCGAGCACCAGGCGCCAGGGCCCGGCGGCGGACTCGGTGGCGCGGAAGTCGGCGAAGTCAAAGGTGAGGATCGGCAACTCGTGTCGCTCGGCGATCGCCATCACGCAGGTGTCGGTGAAGCCGAGGTCAAGGTCGGCATAGCGGTCGTCCAGCTCGACGGCTCGGCGGAAGAGTCCGGGTGAGATGTAGGCGACGCTATGGAGGCCACCGGCGACTTCCCTGAGAAAGGTTCGCGCGGCGAAGCCACCCACCCTCTTTCCGACGAAATGATCGACCTCGGCGAGCACTGGAGTGGGGACCATGGCCTGACGGCGCATTTTCCCGAGCAGCGCGGTTGCGACGTGATGCGCTGAGTCCCGAGCATCAAGTGCGGATACGAGCGGGCCGGTGTCAACCAGGATCTTTTTCACTCGGTCCCTTTTTCGGCCCCTCACCGGGCCCCCAGGGCTTGAGCCCGATGTACTTCTCGAAGTTGATGCCCCAGTCGCCGGGGCCTTCGATCGATCCGAAGTACTCGGGCCAGTTCTCTTTGTCGTAATCGAGCGCGCCGAGTTCGATCAGGCGCACGACCGTGGCAGAGAACGACTCGTTGCCGAGGGCCTGTTCGCGCACGAGCTCCTCGACGCTGTCCGGGAGGTAAATGGTTCGGCGGGGCATGGTCTGCGGCATCGATCGGAGTATGAACGAGGAAATCATACCTGTGGTGCGCAGAAGCGCGCCGGACCGAGTCGCCATCCGCGCGCTACGCGCGCAGCCGCTCAGCGAGGCCGGAGTAGCGCCGGCCGCTGTCGTCGCGCCGGATCGCGCCGTCGAGCGCGGCGCGGTCGCCGATCAGGACGCAGCTGCTGCGCGCTCGGGTGATCGCCGTGTAGAGGAGGGGGCGGGTCAGCATCCGCGCATGGGAGCGGTGACAGACGCCGACCACGACCGGGACCTCGCAGCCCTGCGCCTTGTGGACGGAGATCGCGTAGGCCAGGCGCAGCGTCGCGGTCTCGCCGTAGGGGATCGTCAGCGATTCGCCCTCGTCGGTGTCGACGAGGATCTCCTCCTCGTCGGGGTCGTCGGCGCGGAGGAAGACGATCGAGCCGTTCATCAGGCCCAGCTCGTGCGAGTTGCGAGTCTGGATCAGCCGGTCGCCGACCCGGAAGCGGTCCCCGACCGCCCGCTTGCCGCGGGGATTCAGCTTCTCCTGCAGGCGCTCGTTGAGGGCGTCGATGCCGACGGCGCCCCGGTACATCGGTGCCAGCACCTGCACGTCCCGGATCGGGTCGACCTCGAAGCGCGCCGGCGCCCGCTCGGCGACGACCTCGACCACGGCCTCCAGCGCCCGCTCGGGACTGGCCCGGTCGATGAAGAAGAAGTCGTGGTCCTGGTCCTCCGTCGGCTTCAGGTGCGGCGGCCGGCCCTGGTTGATCTCGTGGGCGGCGGTGGTGATCATCGAGCGCGCCGCCTGTCGGAAGATCTGGGTGAGGCGGACGACCGGTGCGATTTCCGAGGCGATCAGGTCCTCGAACGGCTTGCCGGCGCCGATCGGCGGCAGCTGGTCGGCGTCGCCGACGAAGACGACGTGGGTCGACTCGGCGAGGCCGCCGAGCAGTACCTCGATCAGGCGCAGGTTCAGCATCGAGGACTCGTCGACGATCGCCAGGTCGGCCGGGAGCGGGTGTCCGGGCCTGAAGGCGGGCTCGCGCCCCGGCATCCACTCGAGCATCCGGTGGATCGTCTGGGCGTCGTGACCGGTCGCCTCCTCGAGCCGGCGAGCGGCGCGGCCGGTCGGGGCGCAGAGGGCGATGCGCAACCCGGCCTCTTCGGCCTCCTCGACGATCGCCCGGGTGCAGGCGGTCTTGCCGACCCCGGGTCCTCCGGTGAGGACGGAGATGCGCGAGGTGAAGGCGCCCCTCACCGCCGACCACTGCTCGTCGGTGAGCTCGCTGTCCTCGGCATCGCGAGGCGGGGTCGGGCCCGGGTCGTGGTCGAGGTGGGGGGGCTCGGCGGCTCGGGTGCCGAGCGTCGCGGCGACCGCGATCTCGCTGGCGTGGGTGAGCTCGCGGTAGACGCGCTCGCCCTCGACCGTCAGCCCGCGGCCTTCGCTCAGTACCTCGGGATCCGGGCTGAGTCCGAGCAGCTTCGCGGCGCGCATGGTCAGCTCTGCGAGCGGTAGGTAGCTGTTGCCCTGCTGTTCGGCCTCAGTCAGGGCGTAGGCCGCCGCGGCCTGCGCCCGGCGGCTGGACTCGGGCGGCACATCGGCGGCGAGCGCGATCTTGTCGGCGCGGGCGAAGCCGACCCCCTCGACCTCGGTCAGCCGGTAGGGGTCCTCGTGCAGGATCGCCATCGAGCGGTCGCCGAAGCGATTGTGGATCGGCGCAGCGAGGTGGGCCAAGCCGTGCGGGGCCAGCTGCACGTGCAGGTCGCGGATCGCGCGGCTGGCGTGCCAGGACTCGGTTGCGGCTTCGGCCTGGGAGACGCTGACGCCGCGCAGCGAGCCGAACACCGCCCGCGGGTCGGCGGCGATCGCCCCCAGTACCCCCTCGCCGTGCTCGTCGACCAGCCGTTCTGCCCGAGCCGGGCCGATGTGCCGCAGCGTGGTGAGGTAGGCGATCCGGCCCGCTCGGTCGGCGGGATCGAGCGGCAGCGCGCCCTGGGCGCGGAGCTGACGGCCGAAGCGGGCGTGCGTCTGCCACTCGCCGCTGACTTCGGCGCGGTCGCCGACGCCGAGGTGGGCGACCGGGCCGACCAGGGCAAACCCCTCCCCCGACTCGGCGTCCTGGACCTCGAGCACCGCGTAGCCGTCGTCCTCGGCGCAGAAGATCACGCCGAGCACCTCAACCGTCGCCGAGTGACCTGGAGCGTCGGTGTCGAAGAGGGTGGCGGTGCCGTTCACACGCCAAAGCTAGCCTGTGGCCAAGATGACCGAACGGCCGAATTCCGGTCTCTGCGACAGCTGTGTGCACCAGCGGCTGGTGCCCAACACGCGCGGCTCGATCTTCTCGCTCTGCGAGCGCTCCCGCGCGGACCCCCGATATCCGCGCTACCCGCGGGTGCCGGTGGCGTCCTGTCCCGGCCACGAGGCTCGCGGCCGGGACAAAGACATCGCGGTCGAGTCCTAGCTTGCCATCGGGTCCGGTTCGCCGAGCTTGGAGTTGTCGGGAGCCACGTACTCCCCGCCCGGGACGCCGCCGAGGACGAGGATGCGGATGCCCTCCTCGCCCGGCCAGACCTTGCGCATGATGCCGGGGCCGACCCGGGCGACGTGGTCGGGGTCGAGCGGGAAGCGCTCGCCGGCGATGTCCAGCTCGCCGGACCCGCGCAGGGTCACGTAGACCTCCTCCTGCCCGTCCTGTGCGTGGTCGTGTTCGGGGTAGTTCTCGTAGTTCGGCGGCATGTCGATGATCTGCATGCCGAACGATTCGACGCCGAGCTCCGCCCGGGCGCGCTTGAAGGCGCCGAGGAAGACGGCCTCCATGTCGTCGATCTTCTTCACCGCGTAGGTGCTCATCCGTTTCCTCCCTGGTGCGTCGGCCCTCGGTCGAGGCTGTTGGAGCGATCCTAGTACATGTGTACTTTGATTTTCAAAGCATGCTGCCCCGACGGCCAGGGCGCTCAGTCGAGCAGGCCGACCTGGCGCAGGATCGAGACCGAGTCCGAGTAGACGTCCTTGCGCTTGATCAGGCCGTCCTCGAAGGGGATCACGTCGATCCCGTCCCAGCTGACCGTGCGCCCGGTGGGTGGGGCCTCGATCTCGCCGCGCCGCATCGTCTGCGTGTGCGTGGCGGTCGCTGTCCACTCCTGCGTCACCACGCCCTCGCGCACGTACAGCCGGCGCGTCTCGAACCTCATGTCGGGCCAGGCCTCGAAGATCCTGGCGATGTGCCCGCGCACCTCCTCGGCCCGGGCGGACTCGCCCGCGGTGTGGTTGGCGAAGACCATGTCCGGCGCGTGCATGGCGACGATCGCATCGAGATCCTGTGCGTTCCAGGCGTCGTTGTAGCGACCGATCGCCTCGGTCAGCGCCTCGATGCCATCGCGCTCGTCCATCGCAACAACCCTAACCCGTGAGAGAGGCAAGCGGCAGGTGTCCAGCCCGGGCGTCGCTAGGGTTGGCGCCACCGGAACCTCGAGCCGAGGAGGCGTGGAGTGGACGTTGCGATCGGATTGCCCAACGCCGTGCCTGGAACGACGGGCGCGCAGTTGGTCGAGTGGGCCCGGCGCGCCGAGGCGCGCGGGTTCAGCAGCCTGGGGACGATCGACCGGATCGTCTACGACAACTACGAGCCGCTGATCGCGCTGGCCGCGGCTGCCGCCGTCACCGAGCGGATCGGCCTCTGCACCTCGGTCCTGCTCGGGCCGCTGCGCACCAACGCCACCGGGCTGGCCAAGGAGGCGCTGAGCCTGAACGCTCTCTCCGGGGGCCGATTCACGCTGGGCATCGGCCTCGGCGGTCGCGACGACGACTACGAGGCGAGCGGTGTCGAGCTTGCCGGTCGCGGCCGCCGCCTCGACGCGATGCTGGAGCGGATCGAGGAGGTCTGGTCCGGAGGCGAGATCGGTCCTGCGATCGAGGGCGCACCCACCCTCGTGGTCGGCGGCCATGCCGACGCCTCCTATGCGCGCGCCGCGCGCTTCGAAGCCGGCTGGATCGCCGCCAGCTCGGGTCCGGAGCAGTACGCGGAGGGCGCCCGCAAGGCAAGAGCCGCCTGGGCCGAGGCCGGCCGCGAGGGGGAGCCGAGGACGATGGCGCTTGCCTACTTCTCCCTCGGCGACGACGCGGAGGCGGATGCCCGTGCCAACCTCGCCGACTACTACGCCTGGCTTGGCGAGCAGATCGCCGAATTCATCGTGTCCGCTGCCGCCAGGGACGTGGAGTCGGTCAGGCAGACTCTTGCCGCCTACGAGGCGGCCGGGTGCGACGAGCTGATCCTCTTTCCCGCCTCCCGCGATCCCGTCCAGGTCGACCTGCTCGCTGACGCGGCGGGCCTCTGAGCATGTCCGCCGGATCGAGCCGGGCCGCCGACGTCGCCGTCGTCGGGGCCGGGCTCTCCGGTCTGACCGCGGCAAAGGCGCTGGCCGACTCAGGGCACGAAGTCGTCGTGCTCGAGGCCCGCGACCGGGTCGGGGGGCGCCTGCTCAACGGCGAGCTCGGCGACGGCGTGCAGGTCGACCTGGGCGGGCAGTGGGTCGGCTCCGACCACACCCGGGTGCAGGGCCTCGCGGCCGAGCTGGGGATCGGGATCTTCCCCCAGTACGGCAAGGGCCGGAACCTGCTCGACGTGGCGGGCACGCGGCGGCTGTACCGCGGCACGATCCCGCGGCTCGGCCTCGGGGTGCTCTGGGACGTCTTCATCGCCCGCCGCCGCATCGCCAGGCTGGCAGCCGGCGTGAGTGCCGAGCAGCCCTGGGCGGCGGAGCGGGCCGCCGAGCTGGACGGCCAGACGCTGGCCGAGTGGTGCGAGGCGAACATGCGCACGCCGATCGCCCGCGAGTTGATCGGCCTCGCCGGGCGCACGGTTTGGGGGACGGGCCCCGAGGAGCTCTCGATGCTGCACGTCCTCTTCTACGTCAGCTCCGCGGGCAGCTTCGACAAGCTGGTCGACACCGAGGGTGGGGCGCAGCAGGACCGCCTCGTGGGAGGGGCGCAGGCGCTGCCGCTGGGACTGGCCGCCTCGCTCGGCGACAGGGTCCGGCTCGGCTCGCCGGTGAGCCGGATCGAGCACGGTGACGATTCGGTCCGGATCTTCGCCGGCGAGGCCGAGGTCGAGGCGCAGCGGGCGGTCGTGGCCGTGCCGCCGGCGATCGCCTCGCGGATCGAGTTCGACCCGCCCCTTCCGGCACAGCGTCAGCTGCTCGCACGGCAGCTGCGACCGGGGGCGCTGAACAAGTGCGTCGCGCTCTACGAGGAGCCCTTCTGGCGTGCCGACGGTCTCAGCGGCGAGTCGGTCACCGACATCGGGCCGGTGACGCTGACCTTCGACTGCTCGCCGCCGGACGGGTCGTCCGGCGTGATGCTCGGCTTCGTCGGCGGCCCCGAGGCGCGCGAGATGGAGGCGATGGCGCCCGCAGATCGCCGCGACGCCGTTCTCGCCTGCTTCGAGCAGCTCTACGGACCACGGGCAGTGAAGCCGATCGACTACGCCGAACAGGCCTGGGCGGGGGAGGAGTGGTCGGGTGGCGGGCCGACCTCGAACTTCGGTCCCGGTGGCTGGACGGAGACGGGCCCGGCCCTGCGCGAGCCGGTCGGGCGGATCCACTGGGCCGGCACCGAGACGGCCACCGTCTGGAGCGGCTACATGGAGGGCGCCCTGCAGGCGGGAGAGCGGGCCGCCGCCGAGGTCCTCACGCAGCTCAGCGGCGCGATCACGCCCCTCGCCTAGACTCGCCCGGTGGACCGTGCGCTCCTCGACAGCACGCTCGCCGAGGCCGGCGAGCCCGACTACCGCGCCGCTCAGGTCTGGGAGTGGGTGACGCGCGGGGCGCGCTCCTACGAGCAGATGACGAACCTGCCGGCGCCGCTGCGCGAGCACCTTGCGGCCTCGGTGCCGATCTCGACCCTGACCACGGTTGAGGAGGCGAAGTCCGACGACGGCACGGTCAAGGCGCTCTTCCACACCGCGGACGGCCGGCCGATCGAGGCGGTGCTGATGCGCTACCGCGACGGGCGCCGCTCGGTCTGCCTCTCCTCGCAGTCGGGCTGTCCCCTCACCTGCTCGTTCTGCGCCACCGGGCAGATGAAGTTCGGCCGCAACCTCAGCGCCGACGAGATCCTCGACCAGGCGCTGCACTTCCGCCGCACGGAAGAGATCGACCACGTCGTCTTCATGGGCATGGGGGAGCCGACGATGAACCTCGACGCGGTGCTCGGCGCCTGCGAGCGGCTGCCGGACGTCGGCGTGACCCACCGCCGCACCGCGATCTCCACCGTCGGCTGGGTGCCGGGCATCGACCGTCTCGCCGAGTGCGAGATGCCGGTCAGCCTGGCGCTCTCCCTGCACGCCCCCAACGACGGCCTGCGCTCGCAGCTGATGCCGGTCAACGACCGCTACCCGCTGGCCGAGGTGCTCGCCGCCTGCGAGCGCTACCGTGCCCGCCGCCGGCGCAAGGTCTTCGTTGAGTACGTGATGCTCGACGGCGTCAACGACCTCCCCGAGCACGCCCGCCAGCTCGCCGCCCTGCTCGACCCCCGTGCCTACAAGGTCAACCTGATCCCCTACAACCCCACCGGCGCCTACGACGGCTCCCCGCCGGAGCGGATCGAGGGCTTCCGCGCGATCCTCGCCGAGCACCGCCTCACCGCCACGGTCCGCCTCACGCGTGGCCGCGACATCGCCGCGGCTTGTGGCCAGCTCGCGGCCACCAGCTGAGGGCCATCGGGGGTCCCTCTTCAGGCCGCTTCGCGGGAGTTCCTGAAGAGGGACCCCCGATGGCCCAGGATGTGAAGGCGAGTTTGGAACAACTCGAGAGCTTCAGGCCGAAGTGGCGCACCGTGTCTTTCGGCGTAAAGATGTTTGGCCGGTCAGCCAACTAGGATTCTTCCGTGACAGTCGAAAGTCCAGCGAAGCCGGCAGAACGGATCGAGCCGCCGAGGCAGCTGAGCGCCAACCCGGTGCGCCGCGTCGCTGAAGACGTGCACGCGGAGTTCAGGGTGCGGCGTCGCGGCGCCTATCCCCCGGGGCCGAAGAGCTTCAACTTCGGCCGCACCCTGCAGGCCGCGCGGGACCCGCTGCCGCTGCTCCTCTCGCTCTACGAGGAGTACGGGCCGATCTTCAGTACCAGGCTTCTCCACCACCCGGTGATCTTCATGCTCGGCCCGGAGGCCAACCACTTCATCACCGTCGCCCATCCGGAGAACTTCCACTGGCGCGAGTCGAGCTTCGGCGACCTGATCCCGCTGCTCGGCGACGGCCTGCTGACGATCGACGACGCCTACCACGACAGGGCGCGGGAGATCATGATGCCGGCCTTCCACCGCGAGCAGGTCTCGGCCGCGGTCGAGGCGATGGTCGACGAGACGACGCCGGCGATCGAGCGCCTCCGCCCCGGCCAGGTCGTCGACGTCTACGAGTGGATGCGCGGCCTTGCGATGCGGATCGCGATGCGGGCGCTGCTCGGGCTCGACCCCGACGAGGCCGGCAAGGGCGCGGCGGCCGCGGAGCACTTCGAGCGCGCGCTCGGCTTCTACGGCATCGACTTCCACCTGCGGCTGCTGCGCGGGCCCGGCTCGCCCTGGTCGAAGATGGTCGCCTCGCGCGCGGTTCTCGACGAGATCGTCTACGACGAGATCGCCCGCCGCCGGGCGAACCCCGACGAGGGTCGCCGCGACATCCTCAGCCTGCTGCTCGGCGTGCGCGACGAGGCGGGGGAGGGTTTCTCCGCCAAGGAGGTGCGCGACCAGGTGATGACACTGATGTTCGCCGGTCACGACACCTCCACCTCGACCCTCACCTTCATGATGCACGAGCTCGCCCGTCACCCCGACGTGCTCGCGAAGCTCTGCGAGGAGCAGGACCGGGTGCTCGCCGGCGCCACGCCGGACATCGACACGCTCGAGCGCGAGATGCCCTACCTCGACATGGTCCTCGACGAGGTTCTGCGCCTCTACCCGCCGGCCTGGATCGGCCCGCGCCGGGCGATGCGCGACTTCGAGTTCAACGGCCACAGCGTCCGCAGTGCCGCCTACGTCAACTACTGCTCCTGGGCCAGCCACCGCATCCCCGAGGTCTTCCCGGATCCGGAGGCGTTCATCCCCGAGCGCTTCACCCGCGAGCGCAAGGCGGCGCTGCCACGCGGCGCCTACGTCCCCTTCGGCGGCGGTAGGCGGATCTGCATCGGCAAGCGCTTCGGCCAGACCGAGGTGAAGCTGGTGGCGACGATGCTGCTGCAGAAGCTGCACCTGGACGCGATGCCCGGCCGCACGATGACCGTGCGCCAGATGCCGACGCTCTCGCCGCGGGGCGGCCTACAAATGCGCGTCCTCCCCCGGGCTTAGCCCAAGCTCCGGGCCCAAAACAGCTCAAGCCGCGAGCGCCTCTCCCGCCCGGGTTTTGGAAGCTCAGCCGTAAGCGCCACTCCCCGCGGGTGGCATGGATCTGGGGGACCACCCCGAGGAAGCTTTAGCTACCGCAGGGGTGGTGGCACCAGATCCATGACAGGACCCGCGGGGCCGGAGCGCCAAACCGGCGCTACTTGATGAAGAGCATCTCCTCGTACTTCGGCAGCGGCCAGAGGTCGTCGGCTACGACCTTCTCCAGCTTGTCCGCCGCCTCGCGCACCCGCTCCATCGCGGCGATCTGCGTGTCGCGGGCGTGGATTGCCCACTCGAGACCCTCGAGGCCGGGGTCGGCGTTCGCCTGCTCGAGTTGGCCCAACGCGTCAACCAGCTCTTCGGCAAGGACCTTGGCCTCGGAAGCCGTGCCTTCGATGCCCGACTCTTTGATCAGGCTCAGGTGACGCATCGCCGCCGGCAGGATCATCGTCTTGGCGATCGAGAAGGTCGTCTCCGCCTCGATGTTTGCCCGGATCGCGTACTGCTCGACCCAGACCTCGTAACGCGACTCCAGCTCGCGCTTGGAGAGAACCTTGTAGTTCTCGAAGGCGGCGACGGTCTGCTCGCTGAGCACCTCGGGCAGCGCGTCGGGCGTCGTGTGCAGGTTCTTCAGCCCGCGCTGCTCCGCCTCGGCGTGCCAGGCCTCGTCGTAGTTGTCGCCGTCGAAGATGACCTGCTTGTTGGCGGTGTAGGACTCCTTGACGACCTCGATCACGGCCTCGGCGACGTCCATGCCACCGCCACTCTTCGTCTCCAGCTTGTCGGCCAGCTCGTCGATCGCCTCGGTGACGATCGTGTTGAGTACGGTGTTGGGGAAGGCGAGCGACATGCTCGACCCCAGTGCCCGGAACTCGAATTTGTTGCCGGTGAAGGCGAAGGGCGAGGTGCGGTTGCGGTCGCCGCCGTGCATCGGCAGCGCCGGCAGCACCGTCGCGCCCAGCTCGAGGAAGGAAGCGGGCGTATGTGGGTCGCCTTCGCCGCTGGCGATCGCCTCGAAGGCTTTCTCCAGCTCGGCGCCGAGGAAGATCGAGATGATCGCCGGCGGCGCCTCGTTGGCGCCGAGGCGGTGATCCTGGCCGATGTTGGCAACCGAGGCGCGCAGCAGCCCCTGATGCTTGTTCACCGCCTGGATAACCGCGGCGCAGAAGAAGAGGAAGTGGATGTTGTCGGCCGGCGTGTCGCCCGGGTCGAGCAGGTTGGTGCCGGTGTCGGTTCCCATCGACCAGTTGTTGTGCTTGCCCGAGCCGTTGACGCCGGCGAAGGGCTTCTCGTGCAGCAGGCAGACCAAGCCGTAGCGGCGAGCGACGCTCTCCAGGATCTGCATCAGCAGCTGCTGGTGGTCGGAGCCGACGTTCGAGTTCTCGAAAACCGGTGCGATCTCGTACTGATTCGGTGCCACCTCGTTGTGGCGGGTCTTGACCGGGATGCCGAGCTTGCGCGCCTCCAGCTCGGTCTCCAGCATGCAGGCGAGGATCCGCTCCGGGATCGAGCCGAAGTAGTGGTCGTCCAGCTCATGGCCCTTCGGTGGCTTGGCGCCGAAGAGGGTACGCCCGGTCGAGATCAGGTCGGGACGCTCGAAGAAGTACTGCTCGTCGATCAGGAAGTACTCCTGCTCGGGCCCGACGGTGGTGAAGACGCGCTTGCTCTCGGTGTCGCCGAGCAGTTGCAGCGCCTTGATCGCGGAGCGCGATAGTGCGTCCATCGAGCGCAACAGCGGGATCTTCGCGTCGAGCGCCTCGCCGGTCCAGGAGGCGAAGGCGGTCGGGATGCAGAGCAGCGCCCCGTTCGGGTTCTCGAGGATGAAGGCGGGGGAGGTCGGGTCCCAGGCGGTGTAGCCGCGTGCCTCGAAGGTGGCGCGGACGCCGCCGGTGGGGAAGGAGGAGGCGTCGGGCTCGCCCTGGATCAGCTCCTTGCCGGAGAAGCCGGCCAGCGCTGCGCCCTCGCCGCCGGAGGGCTCGAAGAACGAGTCGTGCTTCTCCGCCGTGGAGCCGGTCAGCGGCTGGAACATGTGGGTGAAGTGGGTGGCGCCGTTCTCCAGCGCCCACTCCTTCATCGCCTCGGCGACGGCGTCGGCGAGGCTCGGGTCGAGCGCCTCGCCGCCTTCGAGGGTTGCCTGCAGCTTCTCGAAGACGTCTGCGGGCAGGCGTTCGCGCTGCACGGCGACGGAGAAGACGTTGGCGCCGAAGGGGTCGTTCTCGGGCTGGGTCAGGTCGAGTGCGCCAAGGGCCTCCCCGTTGGAGCTCCACTGCGCTGCGGTCACATTCTGCTGGCGGATACGCGTCATCGCTCTTGTCGTCCCTCGCTTGGCGTCGCGCCCGGCCGGCGGGCACGGTCGATTACCGGTCTACTCCCCTTGAAAGAGTGGGAAAAAGAGCCTAATGGCAATCGCTCGGAGATGCCTTTGTACCGCGGGATAAGGATCGCCCGCGGGGCTTGTACGAGCCGATAGCCTTCGGCCGCCCCCGACCCGAGGAGCTTCAAGCCAAATGTTCGTTTCCAAGGCCGCCGTCGTCGGCGGCGGCACCATGGGCGGTGAGATCGCGCAGGCGATCGCCGCCGCCGACATCCCCGTCGTCGTCAAGGACATCGACCGGAAGTTCGTCGACGCCGCGGTCGAGAAGGCGCGCGCGGTCACCGAGGGCCAGCTCGCGCGCCTGGTCAAGAAGGAGAAGCTGACCCCCGAGCAGGCGGACGCGCGGCTTGCCGAGGTGATGGGACTCGTCACGGGCACCACGACCTACGAGGAGTTCGGTGACGTCGACTTCGTCGTCGAGGCGGTGCCGGAGCGGATGGAGATCAAGCAGGCGGTCTTCCGCGAGCTCGACGCGGCAACCCCGGGGCACGCGATCCTCGCCTCCAACACCTCCTCGCTCTCGGTGACCGAGATGGGGGAGGTGACGCTGCGGCCAGACAAGGTCGTCGGCTTCCACTTCTTCTATCCGGCCTCGATGATGCCCCTGGTCGAGGTGATCGCCGGCGAGGACACCTCCGAGGAGACGGCGACGGTCGCCTACAACTTCGCCCAGGCGATCAAGAAGCAGCCGATCGTCTGCGGCGAGGTTCCCGGCTTCGTCGTCAACCGGATCCTGATGGCGACGATCGGCGAGATCTGGCGCGCCCAGGAGGAGCAGGGCCTCTCCCTGAAGGCGATCGACGAGGCGATAGCCGGCGCCCAGCTGGCGCCGATGGGCCCCTTCTTCCTCACCGACCTGCTCGGGCTCGACACGGTGCTGCACGTCGCCGAGCACCTCGCCGAGTCCTATGGCGAGACCTTCTACGTCCACCAGGGCCTCAAGCAGCTGGTCGCCGACGGCAAGCTCGGCGCCAAGTCCGGCGGCGAGGGGTTCTTCAAGGACGGCGAGCAGAACGTCCCCGGCGAGGCCGAGCCCGACGGCGAGGAGATGGTCGCGATGTTCACCTGCCGGGCGCTGATCGAGGCCTGCCTCCTCGTCGAGGAGGGCGTCTGCTCGGTCCGCGACATCGACATCGGGATGATGGCCGGGGCCGGCCTCGATCCCCGCAAAGGACTGCTGCCGCCGTTCTGGAAAGCAGACGTCGAGGGCCTCGACAAGGTGCTGGAGCGGATGGAGGGCCTGCGGGAGCGCCACGGGGAGCGCTTCGCGCCGCCGGTCCTGCTGCGCCGGCTCGTCGCCCAGGGGCGCCTCGGGATGGCATCGGGCCAGGGCTTCTACCCCTATCCACAGCCCGACGTGGGCGAGCAGGCCGAGACGGTGAAGCTGGAGACCCGCGGCGAGGTGGCGATCGCCTGGCTCGCCAACGCACCGATGAACGCCGTCTCGCCCGACGTGATTCGCGATCTGGGAACGGTCTGGGAGCGGGTCAAGGCGGCGGATGGGGTGGGCGCGATGGTGATCGCCTCCTCGGTCCCGGTCGTCTTCTCGGCCGGTGCCGACATCAAGGCCTTCACCCAGATGGACGAGAGCGGGGGCGAGGAGCTGATCCACACCGCCCACGCCCTGCTGCGCGACTTCGGCCGGGCCCCGGTGGCGACGATCGCCGCGGTCAACGCGCTCGCCTTCGGCGGCGGCTGCGAGCTGGCGATGGCCTGCGACGTCCGGATCGCCGCCGAGGCGGCGGTTTTCGGTCAGCCCGAGGTGAAGCTGGGGATCATCCCCGGCTTCGGCGGCACCCAGCGCCTGCCGCGCCTGGTCGGTCCCAACAAGGCCCTGGAGATGAACTTGATCGGGGACGCCATCCTGGCCGGCGAGGCGCTCGAATCCGGCCTGGCCAACCGCGTCGTCCCCGACCACGAGCTGTTCGAGACGGCCCTGATGTGGGGCCGCAAGCTGGCTGGCCAGGCGCCGGTGGCGGTCGAGCAGATCAAGCGGGTCTCACACGCCGGCGACCTCGACCAGGGCATTGAGGCCGAGAAGCAGGGCTTCGCCACCGCCTTCCGCAGCGAGGACGCCAAGGAGGGCATCGGCGCCTTCCTAGCCAAGCGCACCCCCAAATGGAGCGGCAAGTAACCAACAACCAGGGCCGACGGGACGAAATCCGCCTCCCTGGGGCTGATTTCGTCCCGTCGGCCCGATCCCTCGCGGAGCTGGTTCGGGAGTCGCGGTGCACTGTGGCGCTGACGGGGGCGGGGATCTCGGTGGCCTCCGGGATTCCCGACTTCCGCACGCCGGAGACCGGGATCTGGGCGAACGTCGACCCGATGGAGGTCGCCCACATCGACGTCTTCGAGCGCGACCCCGCTCGCTTCTGGTCCTACTACCGGCCGCGCTTCCATTCGCTGGGCGACAAGGAGCCCAACGCCGGGCACGAGGCCCTGGTGGAGCTGGAGCGCCGTGGGCTGCTGGAGGGCGTGATCACGCAGAACATCGACCGTCTGCACCGGGCGGCGGGTTCGCAGAACGTGATCGAGGTGCACGGCTCGATCGAGACCTCCTCCTGCAGGGGCTGCGCCGCCTCCTACGGGATCACGGAGGTCGACGGGCTCTTCGACGAGAACGGCGTCGCCGTCTGCGACGCCTGCGGCGAGCCGGTCAAGCCGAACGTCATCCTGTTTGGCGAGCTGCTGCCCGAAGAGGCGATGAGGCAGGCCCAGGAGCTGGCGGCGACGGCGGACTTGATGCTCTGCGTCGGCAGCTCGCTCGTCGTCCATCCGGTCGCGGCCCTTCCCGCTGTCACCCTTGAAAACGGCGGCCAGCTCGCGATCGTTACCAAGGGGTCCACGTCCTACGACGGCGACGCGGCTTTGAAGCTGGAGGGAGAGATCGACGCTGAGCTCTCCGCAATGCTGGCTGCGCTCACGTGATGGCGACGAAGCAGGACGCGCCGGCCATGCCCGACGCGGTGATCTTCGACAACGACGGCCTGCTGCTCGACACCGAGTCGGTCTGGACCCGGGCAGAGCAGGACCTCTTCGAGCGGCGCGGCCTCGACTTCACTCCGGCGCACAAGCACGAGCTGGTCGGCACCTCGGCCGAGATCGCAGGCAAGATCCTCGAGCGGCGCCTAGGCGAGCCTGGACGGGCGAGGGAGTTGATCGAGGAGCTGAACGAACTGGTCGTAGCGGAGCTCGAGCACGGGGTGGAGGCGATGGTGGGAGCTCGCGACTTGCTGCAGGCGCTTGCTGACCGCGGTACACCGCTCGGCCTTGTCTCCAACTCCCCGCTCCGCTTCGTGCGGCGCTCCCTGGAGATCGTCGGACTGACTGAGCATTTCGACGTCGTGCTCAGCGCTCACGAAGTGGCTGCACCGAAGCCGGCGCCCGATCCCTACCTGGAGGCCTGTCGTCGGCTGAATGTCGAGGCCGGGCCGGCCGTAGTCGCGCTCGAGGACTCGCCAACAGGGGTGGCCGCGGCGCGGGCAGCGGGCCTGACCGTGATCGGCGTGCCCTCGTTGGAGGGAATTGAGCTGGTCGAAGCCCACGAGATCGCTGAGTCTTTGCTCGATGCGGTGGTTGCCCGACATCTCCGGCTGTAAGCCTCTCAACGTCAGACGGCTGAGGCGAGGGGCGCCCCGAACGGGCGGATACTCAAAGCGCCGGTCTAATTAGACCGGCGCTTGGACGGGCGGGGTGCCCCTCGCCTCAGCCGTCCAGCACGCGGCGGCGACGCAGCACTCGCTCGCAGGTGGCGAGGAGATCAGCCAGTGTCTGGACTTGGATGGTGCTTAGGTCGCCTGTGAGGGCTCCATTTGCAAGCTCACCGGCGTCGTGGCGACGGGTGGTGAGTGTCGCCATGTCTTCCTCATGCCCGGGATCGGAAAGAGCGCCTTTGAGCTCGACCAGCAGAGCCTCGAGGCCGACGCGGAGCTGTAGGGCCGCCTCGCGCTCGCGGCCCGCGTCTAGGTCGGCGCGGGCGCGAAGGAGGAGGATCTCGCAGGCGTCGAGCTGTTCGCGGCCGCCCAGGACGGCGGCGAGCCGCTCCTGTGGGCGCAGCTCCTCGGCGCGTTGCCGGCGGCGCGACGCACCGCCACTGTGCACGTCGACCTCGCGGGCGGCGCTGAACTCGCCGCTGGCCACCTGCTCGCCGCTGCCATAGCCGATTCGTGCCGCGATCGCCCGTCGCAGGTTCAGTATCTGCAGGGCGGGGTCGCCGCTCGCGACGGAGTGGGCGTGCAGGGCTCGGTTGATTGCGTCAACTCCTTCTGCGAGCAGCGTGTCCACCGTTGTCTCCGCGGCGACAGATTCCTCCAGCCAGCGATTTCCCTCATCGGCGTCGGCAAACGGGGCGAATGCGCGCACCGTGGTCGCGCGAGCGAAGGGAAGTGGGGCCGGGGCGGCGTCAGCCTCTGTCTCACGGGACCGGCGTCTGCGCCGTCGCGGGGGCGCGGGGGCGCCGAGCGTTTCGAGCACCAGGACCCTCTCCTCGCCGCCGTCGCGCAATACGTAGCGGCCGTCCGTTACGTCGAGCGTGCCGGCGAAGTCGAGCTGGGCGAATCCGAATAGCCGTGCCAGGGGGCGATTATCTCGGCTGCTCGTCGCCGGTTGTGCCGGACTCGCCGCTGCCCTGCTTCGCCGGCAGCGAGTACTCCGAGGGGGCGACCTGCACGTCGGGGTTGTCGATCTCGCCGAGGCGGTCGACCAGGCGCTTCCACTGGTCCGGTTTGAGCAGTTCGATGAAGCGCGCCTCGCCCCCGCTGCCGCCCAGGGGGCTGTAGCCGATATGGACGTGATCGGCATGGTCGGCCATCGCGAAGCTCGGCCCGCCGAGTTCCTGTAGCGAGATCAGCTCGTCGGGGATCAGGGTCCCCTGCAGGCGCAGCACCGTTCGCAGCAACGATTCGGTGATCGAGCCGGGTCCCTGGTGGCCGAGCACCGGCGTCCCGTTGATCGCCGCGATGTCGGCCGCATTGCCGAAGGAGTGGTTGGAGATGTTGCCGCTGGTGGTGATGCTGCCATGCCGCCCGCAGAGCATCGAGGTGATCGTCAGGTCGAAGCCGTGCTCGGAGAGGAAGGCGAGGGTCGCGAGCAGGCGGCGGTCGACCTGACCACCGCGGATTTCGACCTGGTCGCAGGCGGGGAGTTCGATCTGCTCGTCGGCGAGGACACGTCGCTGCAGCGCCTCCTTGGAGAGGAGCAGGACGCCGGCACCGCCCAGTTTCGCCGCGAACGGGCTCTTGCCCTTGGCGCGGTAGATGGCCGTCGCCTCGAGCAGCTTCCAGCCGTCGAGGATCGGCTTCGGGTCGATGCGCGGCGCCCCCCTTCCGGCCGGGCGGATGGAGAAGTTGAGATGCGAGTCGATCCCGTCCTCGGCGGTGCCGATACGGCCGAGGACGGTGCCAGCTATAACCCTCGACCCAACCCTTAGGGTTCCGTCTTCCTGGGTGACGTTGTCGACTCCGCTCTCGGTAGCGCCGAGATGCTCGTCGTCCACCCGGTCCGGCAGGGCTCGCAGGCGCGGTCGCAGGTTCTCGCTGTCGATCGGGACTCGCTTCTCCTGGCCGGTCGGCATCACCACGGTGCGATCCTCGCGGACGATCTCGCCCAGCTCGGCATAGGTGTAGCGGTTGCCGTAGGCGTCGCGCAGGACGACGAAGCGCCCGAGCTGCTCGGAGCTGCCCATCTTCTCGATCACGCCGTCGTTGACCGCCACGACCGGGGCGTCCTCGGCGGCGAAGATGTTGATCCCGCGCCGCGTCGGCGAAGAGGAGATCACGTCGGCCGCTTCGCCGTAGGCGTCGTCGCTGCCCGCCGCTCCCCGGTTCAATGCTTCGCGGGCCGCGAGGTCGTCGGCGTAGCGGGCGTCGGCGGCGACCGGGAAGTGGGCCCCCTCGGTCAGCCCCGTCAGCGAGCCGACCAGGTCGGACGGCAGCTTGCCGTAGGCGCGGGCGTAGGCGAGCACCTCCTGCACGTACCAGTCAGCGTGGTTGTAGGCGAAGATCGCGTCGTAGAGGTTCTCCGAGCCGCCGCTGAGGTCGAGGTAGCTGGCCGCGGCGCAGATCGCGTCGACCGGGTTGTAGGGGTCCTTGCGCCCATCACCGTTGGCGTCGAGCCCGAAGGCTTCCCAGCTCGAGGGGAGGAACTGCATCCAGCCCAGCGCACCGGCGCTGGAGGGCCCCATGTTGGTGCCGAAGCCGGTCTCGATCTTGTTGATCGAGGCCAGCACCTGCCAGGGGATCCCGTACTCGGTTCCGCAGGCCTGGTAGATCGGCAGCAGGAAGGGCGGGATCTCGAAGGAGTCGATGACGAAGTTGGGAACCCCGATCGTCGCCGGGCCGAAGGGCGCGATCGTCGCCGTCGGGTTGGCGCCCGTGGGGGTGCCGCCGCTGCCGTACTGCACGCCGCCGCTGTCCGTGTCCGCGAGCTGGGCGCCACCGGTTGCGCTGGGTGCGGTGGCCCCGCCGCCGCTGTTGCCGGTGCCGCCGCTGGCGTCGCCGATCGTCTCGTTGCGGCGGACGCTGCCCCCGCCTTCGATCGTGGTGCCCGCCTCGAAGCCACCTTCGGTCGGTTGCGCGGGCGCCTCTTCCGTCACTTCGATGTCGCTGCCCGCCGTCGGGGCGGCGGCTGCTTCCGGCTCCTCGCTGAGGTCGGACGGCGCGCTGCAGCCGGCATCTTCCAGGTCGGCCGCGCCATCGCCGTCGTCGTCGAGCCCGTTGGCGCAGGCGGTCGCGGAGAGGGCGCTGGGATCCGTCGCTTCCGCGTCGGTGAGCTGCTCCGCCCCGGCGAAGCCGACGCCGAGCGCCGTGACGACGCCAAAGCTGGCCAAGGCCATGATCAGTGCAAGCTTGTGTCTCATCAGACCGCGTCTGCGTCCCTGCTGTTCCCGTAGGGCAGCCCGTGTGCTCTCTCCCGGCGCAAAACGCCAGCCCAAGCTACTTGCTCGCCCTGGGCTTCGCAACGAGCCGTCGCCGCCCCCAACAAGCCCTTAATCAACGTGGATCCCATGCTGAGCGCAGGAGGATTTCACCTCGGCCGGATGCGCCGGTTAAGCTGCTGTCAATGGACTACGAGGATCAGGACGGATTGCGGGCCCGCAGCGAGCAGGCGATCGGCGAGCTCGCCCAGGTCCTGCTCGACAGCAACGTCCTCGAGAACGCGGTCGCGGCCGCGTTCGGCGCCCGCGAGAAGGCGCTCGAGGCCCAGCAGGCGGCGATGAGCGCGCTCAACCTGCCTTCTGCCGGCGACGTCGAACGTCTCGAGCGCCGGTTGCGCTCGCTTTCGCAGCGGCTCGAAGAGGTCGAGGACCAGGTCGACCGCGTTTCGCGCGACCTCGGCGACATTCGTCGCCAGATCGCCGCTGACAGGCGCGCCGCGGTTCAAGACTAACCCTCGACCTTAGGCTGAGAGTATGGCCCGCGCGGCGAGTCCGGCACGCTTCTCGGCAACCTCAAGCGCCTCTTTCCCGAGGTGGTCTCCACCGGCCTTCTCGGCAACGATCAGGAGGGCCGCCACCTCGATTCCGAGCGTGCGGGCCCGGGCGAGGAGCGGGGCGGTCTGCATGTCCGCGGCGACCGCGCCCGGCGGCGGGGCCTGATCTCGGGGGCGGGAGTCGAAGCTGGCGACCGTGGCCTGCCGGAACCCATCCGGCGCCTTCGCCAACCCCTCGGTCAACGGCAGATCGGGAGTCACGACCTCGTCGAGGGCGACCCCGTGCGCCGCCGCGCTGCCCCCGGCCGCGATCGCCGTCTCGACGATCAGGATCTCGCCAAGTCCGAGGGCTTCCTCGATGCCGGCGCAGGTGCCGACCCGCACCGCGCGCCGGACGCCCAGCTCGGAGAGCTCGCCGAGCACCAGCGTCGCGCTCGGCCCACCGATTCCGGTCGACTGGATCGTCAGCGGCCGGCCCGCCGGCGTCTGGCCCGAGTACCCCCACAGGCCGCGCGAGTGGTTGCTCATCTTCGGCTGCTCGAGCAGCTCCTGGGCGAGCAGTAGGGCGCGCCCCGGGTCGCCGACGAGGACCGCGTCAGTGGCGACTGAGGCTGTGGGCCGGAGCCGGGGTGGCATCGTTTCCCGACCCTATTGCGCCACTGTCGTCGGCTGTAGCGCCGTCGCGCCAGGAGTCTCCGGCCTGCGCCACCTCGCCGTTGCTACCGCGCATTTCCTCCTCGTAGGCGGCGATCGCGCGGCGCAGGTCGCGCTTGCGCATCCACTCGGCGGCGAAGTAGCTGCCGATCACGAAGCAGAAGGCGAGAGCCTGTGCGGCCAGCGTCTCGACCGTGGGGTAGACGCCGAGCCAGGTTCCCATCCACAGCGGCAGGTCGACGTCGATCGGATGGATCGGCAACCAGCCGACGCCCTGCATCGTCCGCGCCGTGTTGCCGACGAGGACCACCAGCACCAGCGCGATCAGCGCCCCCGTCGCGATCAGCATCTTCTTGTAGGGGAGCTTGCGCTCGAGCATGAAGGTGAGGGCGCCGACCACGGCGGTGATCGCGAGGCCGAGCGAGACGCCGGCGAGGACGACGCCGGTCCCCGAGCTGAGCTGCAGCGCCTGCAGGAAGAGGACGGTCTCGAAGCCCTCGCGGAAGACGCTGGTGAAGCCGAGCGTGTAGAGGCCGGCGACGGTCGCCGCGCTCGCTCCGGCGGCGAGGGCGGCGCCGGTCAGCGCCTTGCCGCGGTCGCGATGCCCCTTGATCCACTCGGTCCAGTAGACGCGGTGGAAAAACCAGTTCATGACCAGCAGCAGGACGCCGATCGCGACGACCCCGACCACCGCCTCGAGTTTCTCGCCGTACTGCGAGAGCGAGTCGAGCAGGAGCAGGGCGAGGACGAACATCACCATGCTCGCCGGCAGGGCGAGCATGGCGCCCCGGTAGATCGGCCGCCGCAACGGCGCCCGCGGGCCGATCATGCTGGCGGTGATCGCGGCGAGGATCAGGATCGCCTCGAGACCCTCGCGGAAGACGATCAGCGCCGAGTTGGTGATCGCGGTCATCGCGCTGGCTCCGTCGCCGGTCAGCGCTCGGGCGTCGTGCAGTTTTTCGTCGAGGTCGAGGCGGGTCTCGCGGATCTCGCCCAGCGGGGCGTCGCGGGCGACCAGGGTGGCCAGCCCCGAGTCTCCGTTTGCGCCGTACCAGATCAATCCCTCGATTTCGAGCGCGAGCTGCGGGTCGAAGGCCCGCAGCTTCAGCTCCGGCCCGAACTCGAAGAAGCCGTAGGCGGCGAGCCGTGCCTGCTCGGCCTCCTGGTAGCGACCGGCGCCGACGGCTGCTTCGAGCTGGTCCAGAGAGATGTCGACAAGTTCGTAGTCGGCGTCTTCGCTCGGTTCGGTCCACTCCTTCGGCGCGATCCGCTCGAAGGTGCCGGCGGCCTCCTCGCGCGCCGCGTCGAGCTCCTCCTGGGGGGCTACCGAGACGCTCTGCTGGGCGTCGTCGACGTCGGTGCGCAGCTCCGCGTAGGCGGACTTGATCCGCTCGACCGCCGCCGGGTCGCGATCGAGTAGGACCGGCTCGAGGTCGGAGAAGGCGGCTTCGACGCCGTCCATGAAGGCGACCGCCTCCTGCACCTCGAACGGGATCGTCACCCGCCCGTCGGAGGTTCCCTTGTCGTACTCCTTGGGCACGAGGTCGAGGAAGCGGGTCAGCTGGCTCGCCCGGTTGACCTCCTCGTCGGGTGTCAACGGCGCCGCGGTGAAGCCCTCGAGGTCGGCTTCGGCCCTCTTGCGGGCAGTTTCGAAGCGAGCCCGGTCGTTGCCCGCGGCGGCCGCCGCGAGGGCGGTGAAGTCGCGGCCGGTCGCCCGCGCCTCGGCCTGGCCGCGCTGCTCGGCGAACTCGGCGGCGATCGCCAGCCAGTAGCCGTTGGCGATAGCGGCCGTTTCGGCGAAGCGGCCGCCGAAGCCGCGCTCGGCCGCCTGCGCCGCTTCGTCGAGGTTGGTGAAGAGTCGCGCCTGGAAGGCGTCGAGCAGGTCCTTTTCGATCTGTACCGCCGTCTCGTGCGGCGAGCCTTCGCCGGCGGCGAGCGCGTCCACCGCAGCGGTCGCGTCGACTCCCGGCCGGGTGAAGCGGGTGGTCTGGCGGAACTCGCGGATCTGCAGCCAGGCGCGGGCCTCGGCGGCGTCTCCGCGCAGGGCGGCGGCGACCGCTACGGCAAGAGCGCCTCGCCGAAGAGCCGCGACGATGCGGCCGCGCGCCGCCGCCAGGCCAACTTCCTCGCGGCTCGCACCGGCTCGCCGGGCGGCCGCGAGCGAGGACTCGATCTCGCTCAGCTCACCGGGGGCGCTGAGGGCGAGGCCATGACGAAGGGGTCCCCGCAGCTCCGCTTCGGCTGCCGCGACCGAACCAGCCGTCGGTTCGTCGAAGAGCTGCTTGGTCTGGGCCTCGGCGAGGTCGGCGCGGATCGCGTCCGCCGCCTGCCAGGGGGGCTCGGCCGCACTGGGCGAGGCTGCCCACAGCAGAGCCACCACCGCGATGAGGATCCCGGTGGTGGCTCGGGTCCTCCGGGAGGACCGTGGCTGTAGGCGTGCTCCCCGGACCGTTACCGCCTAGCCTTCCTGCAGTTCGACTTCGAGTTGCTTGGCGGCCTGCGTCACCTGGCCGGCGATCGCCTCGGCCTGCGCCTGCGCCTGCGCTCCGAGCGCGTCGGCCTGCTTGGCGGTGAACTTCTCGCCGGCGGCCTCGCGATCGCGCAGGTCGGCGGCGAAGGCGACCAGGCTCTGCAGCTCCTTGCGGGTCTGCTTGGCCTGCTGCGGGTTCTCCTCGGCGATCATCGGTTCGATGCCGTCGTAGGTGACGAGGATGCCGCCGAGGATGTCGGCGATGTCGGAGAGCCGCGAGGTCGCGACGAAGCCGAGTTCCTCGGCACCCTCGCCGGCGATGAAGCGCGAGTTCTTCCAGGCCTCGAAGTACTCGCTCATCGTCGGCGTCATCACGACGATCGAGGTCAGCGCGTCGGACGGCGTCGGTTCGAACTCCTGCGCGTCCTCGTCGAGGCTCTTCGCCTGCTTTTCGAATTCGTCGAGGGTCGCCTTGTAGGTGTCGGCGTCGGGCAGGCCCTCGCCGAACTCGACCTTGCCGTCGCCGTCGACGTCCGGCTCGGCGCCCTTCGCCTGCAGCTCGGGGTTGGTCCCGTAGAGGGCCGTCTCGGTGAGGAAGAAGAGATTGCCGGGCTGCTCCAGCTGCTTGCCAGCCGGGGTCGTGAGGGTGAAGGAGACAGCGTCTTCGGGGGTGGAGGCGTCCGAGCCGGCGTCGATGTCGACGTCGTACTGGGCCAGTCGCGGAACGCCGGCGACGATGCCCTCCATCTGCTCGTAGGCCGGGTTGGCCACGACGAAGGCTTCCTTGGACTCGCCCAGGATCTTCTCGACTTCGGAGCCGTGCTCCTCGAGTAGTTGGCCATAGTCGAAGTCGACCGACTCCGCAAGCGCGTAGTACTCGTCGCCGTTTTCCTTCAGGACCGCGACCTGCTCGACCAGTTCGTCTGAGTGGTCGGTGAGGTAGCCTTTCACCGGCTGCAGTTCCGCTGCAGCCGTCTCGGCGGTCGTTTCGTCACCCTCGCCGTTGCCGCAGCCCGCGACGGGCACGGCGAGCGCCATGGCCGCCAGCGCAAGCGCGATCTTTGCCCTGTTCTTCATCGAGTCGATTGCCTCCTTGAATCGGGGGAGTGTATTAGGTCTCCCTAAGTCAGAGAAGGCAACCCTAACTGAATCCGAGCGAATGAGTCGGGATTTATTAGGCAGCCCGAATAGTATCTTCGCCACTCGTGAGAAACGCGCCCGCCGGATTTTCTCCATCCGTCCAAACACAGGGCTCGAGCCCGTCCATACCGTGGTTGCGACCGCCAAACCGCGACTGCCGGGGCGTGCCCCGGTGGGCTAGGAGGGAGTTTCGATGAGAAAGAAGATGGGCCTCGCCGTGATCTTCGCGGCACTTGCGGCCCTGGTGCTGCCATCGGTGGCAGGAGCCGCAACCGTGGGCGAAGTCGCCGGCACGGTCGAAGAAAAGGCGCTCGAGCTGGACATGGTCTGGGTCGCCGTCGCGACCGCCCTGGTCTTCCTGATGCAGGCCGGGTTCATGTTCCTCGAGATCGGATTCTCACGCCAGAAGAACGCCGGCACGGGGGTCGCCAAGATCCTCGTCAACCTGGCGATCGTGACGCTCGCCTGGTGGGCGCTCGGCTACGGGGTCGCGGAAGGCGGAGGCAACGACTTCTTCGGCACCAGCGGTTTCTTCTTCCACTTCGATCAGACGATCGGCCAGGGAGAAGAAGCGTTCAACGTGGCCGGCTCCGACGCGATGCTGATGCTCTATGGGCTCGCCTTCTGCGCGGTCTCGCTGGCGATCGTCTGGGGAACGACCCTGGAGCGGATCAAGTTCGGCGCCTACGTGATCTACGCCGCGGTTTTCGGCGCGGTCATCTACCCGCTGATCGCGCACGCGGTCTGGGGCGGCGGTCTGCTGTCCGACATCGGCGGCAAGCCGGTGATGGACTTCGCCGGCTCCTCGGTGGTCCACCTCACCGGTGCGGTCGGGGCGCTTGCGGCGCTGCTGCTGCTCGGCGCCCGCAAGGGCAAGTACGACGCCAACGGAAAGCCGCGGGCGATCCCCGGTCACTCGATGCCGCTCGTCGGCCTCGGCGTGATCATCCTCTGGATCGGCTGGTTCGGCTTCAACGGAGGCTCGACCTTCGAAACCGCCGGCTCGTTCTTCGGCGAGGTGATGCTCAACACGCAGCTCGCCGCGGCGGCAGGTGTGATCGGGGCTTCCCTGGCCGTCTACCTGAAGAGCCGTACGCTCGACGTCGGCATGGCCGGCAACGGCGCGATCGCCGGCCTGGTCGGCATCACCGCCCCATCGGGCTTCGTCGAGTACTGGGCGGCGCCGGTCATCGGCTTCATCGCCGGCCTGATCGTCGTCTACGCGGTACTGGCGATCGAGAAGTTCCTCGACGACCCGGTCGGTGCCCTCTCGGCGCACGGCCTGGCCGGAATCTGGGGGACCATGGCGGTCGGCATCTTCGCCTCGCCGCGGTTGATCGTCGAAGGCGCCGGACCGGGCATCTGGTACGGGATCTTCGGCGATGAAAGCCTGAGCACGGCCTTCGGCCAGCTCGGGGTGCAGGGCCTGGCGGTTCTGTTCACCTTCGTCGTCGTATTCGCCATCTCGATCACCACGTTCGCGATCATCAGGGCGACGATCGGCCTACGGGTATCGGACGACGAGGAGGAAGCCGGCCTCGACATCAGCTCGCACGGGATGTACGGGTACCCGGAGCAGTTCATCCCGCAGCCGGAGTACTCCACCGGCCTGCCAAGCACGCTGGGCACCGGGGCTGGGGTCCCGGCCGCGGCACCTGCCCAGATGACAGCTACAGAGACGCGATAGGAGGGTCGAGCGCATGAAGAAGATAGAGGCGTTCATCCGCCACGAGGCGTTCGAGCCGATCAGGACCGAGCTGCTCGAGAAGGGATTCCCGTCCCTGTCGATACTCGAGGCCAAGGGCTCCGGCCGGCAGAAGGGGATCGTCGAGAAGTACCGCGGCTCGACGCTCACCGTCAACGTCCGGCCGAAGATCAAGCTCGAGGTCGTGGTGGAGGACAAAGACAAGGGTTTGGTCGTCGAGACGATCCTCAAGCACGCCCGTACGGGCGAGGTCGGCGACGGCAAGATTTTCGTCATCCCGGTGGAGGAGGCGATTCGCATCCGCACCGGTGAGGGCGGGGAGCCGGTTCTGCAGGTACACGAGGAGTCGGAGATTCCCTCCTGAGATCCCTGGTCTCAGACGAGGCCCAAGCGGGGCGGCAATTGCCGCCCCGCTTGCATTTAGCCTCGGGGCTATGCCTGCCGACGAGCGAATCTCCCTTGCCGAGGCCTCGCGGCGCGCGGGGGTCTCAACCGCGACGCTGAAGCGCTGGGCCGAGGAGAAGGTGGTGCCGGTGCGCCGCGGCCGCTGGACGGCCGCCGCGGCCGCACAGGCGCGGGTGGTGGCGCGGATGCGCGAGCGCGGTCACTCGCTGGAGGACCTGAAGCGGGCGGGACGCGAGGGCCGCCTCGCCTTCGGCTTCGCCGAGGAACTCTTCCCGAGGCCCGAGGACCAGCTCACCCTGGAGGAGGTCGCCCGCGAGACCGGTCTCGAGCCCGAGCTGATCGAGCGCATCCTCGTCATCCTCGGCACCCCGCTCGGGCGCGAGCGCCTGCTCGGCCCTGAAGACGTGAAGGCGCTGCGCCACTGCGCGAGGGTGCTTGCCGCCGGCTTCCCCCTGGTCGCCTTCCTGCAGCTGGTCCGCGTCTACGTGCAGTCGCTGCGCCGGATCGCCGACGCCGAGGTGCGTCTCTTCCATCTCTATGTGCACGAACCGATGATTCGCGAGGCCGTCCCCGAGCTGGAGATGGCTGAGGAGATGGGCGAGCTCGCCGGCGACATCCTGCCCCTGGCGGGGCCACTCACCGAGTACCTCCACACCCGCTACCTGCGCTTCTTCCTCGAGCAGGACGTGGTCGGCCATATGGAGAGCGACATGGGGACCGCTGCGTCCCAGGTGCACCACGTGCCCGTCACCCTCTGCTTCATCGACCTCACCGGCTTCACCCGCTACACCGAGGAGGAAGGGGACCTGGAGGCGCTCGATGTGATCGAGAACTTCGTCGAGACGGTGGAGGCGACGATGCCGCCGGAGGCGACGATCGTGAAGACGATCGGCGACGAGGTGATGGTCGTCTCGCCAGACCCCGCTTCGCTGACCGAGTGGGCGGTCGGTCTGCTCGCCCGCTTTCCGCGGCGCCCGCAGCCGCGGGTGGGGGTCCACTACGCACAGGCGGTCTACCGCGACGGCGACTACTTCGGCACCCATGTCAATCTCGCCCACCGCGTGGTCGATCGTGCCCAGGCGGGCGAGGTGCTGGTCACCGACCGGGTGGCCGAAGCGATCGACGGCCGCGAGGGGCTCGGGTTCGAGCCGATCGGCGAGGTCAGCCTCAGGGGCTTCCCTGCGCCCACGCCGCTCTTCGTAGTCCGCGCCACGCCGAGCTGAGCCCGGCCTACACTCGCCAATATGTTGAGCGAAGGGATGCTCGAACAGGTGCGGGCAGGCGGGTTGTTGCCCGCCGACACCCGCGTCGTCGCCATGCTCTCCGGCGGGCGTGACTCGGTCTGCCTGGTCGACCTCGTCTCTCGCCTGCTGGGGGCGGGCGCGGTGACGGTCGTCCACGTCAACTACGGGCTGCGGGACGACTCCGACCAGGACGAGGCCTTCTGCCGGGAGCTCTGCGAGCGCCTGAGCGTGCGGTTGGAGGTCGAGCGGCCGCGGCGGCCCGAGGGACCGGGCAACCTCCAGGCCTGGGCACGCGACACGCGCTACGCGGCGGCCGCTCGCCTGGCGCTGCCGGACGAGGCTCTGATCGCCACCGGGCACACGGCCGACGACCAGGTCGAGACGATCCTCTACCGCCTCGCCTCCTCGCCCAGCCGCCGTGCCCTGCTCGGGATGCGGCCCCGCGACGGCAGCCTCGTGCGGCCCCTGCTCGGTTTCACCCGCGAGGAGACGACCGCCTACTGCGGAGAACGCGAATTGCGCTGGCGCGACGACCCGACCAACGAGGGGGCCGGCTACGCGCGAAACCGGTTGCGCCACGGCCTCCTGCCGGCCCTGGCCGAGATCCACCCGGCGGCGGCGCGCAACGTCCTGCGCACGGCGGAGCTGCTGCGCGACGAGGCGGAGATCCTCGACTCCCTGGTTGACGCGGAGCTGCGGAGCGCCAACGGCTCACGGGCGACCATCTCGCTCGATCGGCTCGAGCAGCTCCCGGGCGCGCTCCGTCGCCTGGTGGTCCAGCGCCTCGCCGACCGCGCCGCCGGCCGGCCGGTGCCGGGCGCCGCCAACCACGCCGACGAGGTCGCCGCCCTGCGGCGCACCGGTACAGCGATGCTCGACCTCGGCGGCGGCGTCCGCGCCGTGGTCGAGCGGGGCATCCTTCACGCAGAGCGCTGAATGCGCGCAGATAGAGTCCATCGGCATATGGATCGAGGTCACTCTGGGTCGTTGCTGTGGGGGTGCGGCGTTCTGTTCGTCTGCTGCTTGGTGGCGGCCTGTGTGACACCTGGGTCGGCTACGGCACTGCAACGCGCGGAATTCAACCTGCGCGGGGATGACGGGTTCGCCGTCAGCTTCGAGTTGAGGGGGCGCAGGGCGATCTTTGTCGCCGGCCAAAGTCGCGAAACGCGATCCTCTGCGAGTGGGGTCGCGGCGGAGTACGTCGCACGAGGCAACATCGCGCACGATCGCGTACGAGCGCGTTTCGGAGGTCGTGGCAGGATCGCCGTGAGGTTCGAGCAGCTGGGCGAGACCGTGCGGCGTGATCCTCCGCCTCATTGCGAAGGCGCGCCGAAGGTCATCCGTCGCGGTTTCTTCATCGGCACGATCAGATTTCACGGCGAGCGCGGCTACACCGCAGTCGATGCCACTCGCGCGGAGGGGAAGCTGCAAATCGTTCCGCCCTGGCGATGCCCGAAACGGACCCGGGTTTCGAGGGAAGCCCGGGCGGCTGCCTGGGAAGAAGGGCGGCCCGCGGTTCTCGAGGCCGAGGAAGGACAGCGCGGCAGGCGCACCCTCTTCGAGGTAGCCGCAGACCGCTACCCAGATGAGGGCGAACAAGGGGGAACGCGGTTCCTGGCCGCTCGCTTCGAACGGCGGCCGACGATGCGCATACGCCGCTTCGCCTACGCCTTTGGAAAGGAGAAGACCTTCGTCTGTGACGATGAGCTCACCTGGGCGACGGTTGAGCCGCCGGGCCCGTTTTCCGGCTCAGCCAGCTTCTTGCGAAGCGCCCGGCCAACCTGGATCGGGTCCCTGAGCGTGGAGCTGCCCGGTGCAGGATCCGTTCCGCTCACGGGTGACGCCTACACCGCGCGTTTCTACTGGGGTGTGCCGGAGCAAGGCCCCGGCTACTGAGCGCTGACCCATGTCCTATCTAGACTGCGCCGCGTGAGCAAGTCGGCGATCGGCGAGACCCTCGTCTCCAGCGAGGACCTGCAGCGGCGCGTCGCCGAGTTGGGCCGGCAGATCAGCGACGACTACGCCGGTCGCGACCTCTTCCTGGTCGGGGTGCTGAAGGGCGCCGTGCTCTTCCTCGCCGACCTGATGCGCAACGTCAGCGTGCCCTGCGAGGTGGACTTCATGGCCGTCTCCAGCTACGGCTCGCAGACCGACTCCTCCGGCGTGGTGCGGATCATGAAGGATCTCGACGCCCCGATCGAGGGCCGCGACGTGCTGATCGTCGAGGACATCGTCGACTCGGGCCTCACGCTGCAGTACCTGATGCGCAACCTGGAAGCGCGCAATCCGGCTTCGCTGGAGGTCTGCGCCCTGCTGACCAAGCCCGAGCGGCTGCGTGCCGGGGTGAAGCCGCCTCGCTACATCGGCTTCGAGATACCCAACCGCTTCGCGATCGGCTACGGCCTCGACCACGCCCAGCGCTACCGCAACCTCTCCTACGTCGCCGCACTGGACGCCTAGGCAGCAGGCCTGGCTAGCCGAAACTGCCCTGGTACGCTGAATTTTCCCTGTGAGGCGTTTTTTCAAGAGCGCGGCTTTCCCGATCCTTCTGGTGGTGATCCTTGCCTTCGTCGCCCAGAAAGTGATCAGCAGCCCCTCGGGCACCGAGGCGCCCTCCTACAACGAACTGGTTAAGCCGAAGACCGGCCTCATCGCCCAGGAAAAGGTCGAAGAGGTCACGATCAACACGAAGGACAACACGCTCGACGTCAAGGAGAAGAACGGCGACAGCTACTCCACGGGATACCCGCCCAACACCGAGCAGTCCCTGCTCAACCTGATCGACCAGACCGAGAACGTGAAGACGACGGTGCACGGCAGCGGCAGCTCCAGCCTGCTCAACGTCCTCACCTTCATCCTGCCCTTCGTCCTCTTCTTCGGCTTCTGGATCTTCCTGATGAACCAGATGCAGGGCGGCGGTTCGCGGGTGATGAACTTCGGCAAATCGAAGGCGAAGCGGATGGCGGTCGACGCGCCGAAGATCACCTTCCGCGACGTCGCCGGGGTCGACGAGGCGGTCCAGGAGCTTCAGGAGATCAAGGAATTTCTCGAGAACCCGAAGAAATTCCAGGCGCTCGGCGCCCGCATCCCCAAGGGGGTGCTCCTCTACGGCCCCCCCGGTACCGGCAAGACCCTGCTCGCCCGCGCGGTGGCCGGCGAGGCCGGAGTGCCGTTCTTCTCGATCTCCGGCTCGGACTTCGTCGAGATGTTCGTCGGCGTCGGCGCCAGCCGCGTCCGTGACCTCTTTGAGCAGGCCAAGCAGAGCTCCCCCTGCATCATCTTCATGGACGAGATCGACGCCGTCGGTCGCCACCGCGGCGCCGGCATGGGCGGCGGCCACGACGAGCGCGAGCAGACGCTGAACCAGCTCCTGGTCGAGATGGACGGCTTCGAGATGAAAGACAACATCATCCTGATCGCCGCCACCAACCGGCCCGACATCCTCGATCCGGCCCTGCTGCGGCCCGGCCGCTTCGACCGCCAGGTAGTCGTCGACCGGCCCGACCGCAAAGGGCGCAAGCACATCCTCGAGGTCCACACCCGCGGAAAGCCGCTGGCGAAGGCGATCGACCTCGACGCGCTTGCCGGGCAGACCCCCGGCTTCACCGGTGCCGATCTCGCCAACCTGATCAACGAGGCGGCGCTGCTGACCGCCCGCCAGGGCAAGCGCGAGATCTCCATGCACGAGCTGGAGGAGGGGATCATGCGGGTGATCGCCGGTCCCGAGAAGAAGACTCGGGTAATGAGCGAGAAAGAGCGGCTGATCACCGCCTACCACGAGCTCGGCCACGCGATCGTCGGCCACCTGCTGCCCAACTGCGATCCGGTCCACAAGATCTCGATCATCAGCCGCGGCCAGGCCCTCGGCTACACGATCAGCCTGCCGACCGAGGACAAGTTCCTCACCTCGCGCGCCGAGCTGACCGACACGATGGCGATGACCCTTGGCGGCCGCGCGGCCGAGGAGATCGTCTTCGGCGAGATCACCACCGGTGCCTCCAACGACCTCGAAAAGGTGACCGAGACGGCGAAGCGGATGGTTATGCGCTTCGGCATGTCCGAGCGGCTGGGCCCGCGGGTTTTCGGCCACGATCGCGGCCAGCCCTTCCTCGGCCGCGAGTTCTCGGCCGAGCCCGACTATTCCGACGAGATCGCACGCGAGATCGACGACGAGATCCGGCGCATCGTCGAGGGCGCCCACCAGACCGCCAAGGACCTTCTCACCGAGAAGCGCGAGGAGCTCGACCGCATCTCCAACATCCTGCTCGTACGGGAGACGATCGACGCCGAGCAGTTCGTGGCGCTGCTCGACGGCAGGCCCGAGGACGAGGTGTTCGTCGACGAGGAGGAGCCAGTAGAGCAGGTCGAGCCGGCACCGGAGCCCGAAAAGGCGCAGCGCGAGGGTGCGCGACCGATTTCGCGGCCGCGGCCTGGGTATGCCGGTGGGGATGCGAGCTGATGTGGGCAGGCGGGCGGGGGATGCCTCCCGTCCGTCCAAGTCGTCGCGCTAATTAGCGCGACGACTTTGAGTATCCGCCCGGTCGGGAGGCATCCCCCGCCCGCCTGACGGGCGGCTCTCGCGATACTTCGCTCATGAAGTCGAAGCTGATGGGTGTCGTGAACGTCACGCCGGACTCGTTTTCGGACGGGGGCCGGTTCCTCGATGCGGATGCTGCGATCGCGCATGGTGAAGAGCTTTTGAGGGATGGGGCGGCGATCTTGGACGTGGGGGGGAATCGACTCGGCCGGGGGCGGAGCCCGTCAGCGCCGAGGAAGAGCTGAGGAGGGTTGAGCCGGTGGTCTCTGGGCTTGCTGAGGCGGCGACGGTTTCGATCGATACGTCGAAGGCGCCCGTGGCCGCGGCGGCGATCGACGCGGGGGCATCGATCGTCAACGACGTGACGGCATTGCAGGGGGACCCTGAGATGGCTTCGCTGTGCGCCGAGCGGGGCGTCGTCGTCGTGCTCATGCACATGCCCGGGGATCCGCGCACGATGCAGGACGATCCTCGCTATGACGACGTCGTCGACGACGTCAAGGCCTTTCTCGCCGAGCGGCTGGAGTTCGCCGTGTCGCAGGGCATCGGCGAGGACAGGATCTGGCTGGACCCGGGGATCGGGTTTGGCAAGACGCTGGAGCACAACCTGGAGCTGTTGCGCCGGCTGGGCGAGCTGCGCGACCTCGGTCGACCGCTGGTGGTGGGCACCTCGCGGAAGAGCTTCATCGGCAAGGTCGACGGGTCCGAGGTGAGCGCTCGGCTGGGCGGCACCGTTGCCTCGTCGGTCCTCGCGGTCGCCAACGGAGCCGAGGTACTCCGCGTTCACGACGTGCGCGAGGTCTCCCAGGCGCTCCGCATGGCCGAGGTCACGCTATCCGGCTAGCCCTGCGCAAGCCCGTGGAGGTTTCGAGGCCATTGGCCGCGTCTTCGGGCGGTCGTTGCTGGTAGGTGCGACGGATCTGCTGGAGCCATTTGGTCGCGTGCTGTCGCTGTCGATCGCGCTTGCGCGTAGCCAGCAGCCGGCGGTCGGTCACCCTGATGATGTTGTCGACCAGGACCGGCCCCAGCTCTCGCACCTCGGGCTCCTGCAGGGAGGAGCGGTAGAGATGCGCCGAGACCGCCATCGTGGCGTCCCTCAGCAGGGAATCCGCCGGCAGCGTCTCCAGCAGGGTCCGCAGCTGGTGAGGCCAGCCCGCGCTCCCGTTGTGCGCGTGGAGCCAAGTGGCGAGGCAGCGTGCCGCGGGAGACCCGGTGCGCTCGTCGTCGAGGCAGTCCGCGACGATCGTCGAGAGGTTTTGGCTGCCGAGGCGACCCTGCATGCAGACAGTCACCACGAATAGGGCTCCCACCGCAAGGATGCTTCGTAAGATCCGCTCCGATTCCTCGGGGGGGAGCTTGCGGTCCCCGAGCCTCGCAGCTACGAACTCGGTCAGGCCGCCGCGGAAGGGTCCTTCGCTTGAGCTTTCTCCTATCAGCAGCCCGGCCAGCAGCAGCCATCCGGAGATTGCCGTCCCGAGCGCTTCTCGCTTGAGCTCGACGTCGTCCGCGAGCTCGGATCTCTCGAGTACGTCCGAGAGCAGCGAGACCGCTTCGTTCAATTGCAGGGCTGCCTCGAACCGAGGCCTGTCGATCTTCGCGCCCTCCTGGGTCAGAATGTCCGGGATCCGATCGCCCTGGACGTCGATTTCGGCCACCACCTGCCGTGAGGGAAGCAGGCCGAGCACCTCGCCCAGATGCTCGGCCTTCCAGAGGCCCGCCGAGCCGATCTCCTCCAGCAGCTCGTCGACCCGCTCCCCCGTCATGAACGGCGTGACGGCTTCGATCGTGCTTTGGGCGTGGGCCTTCGCCGTAACGAGGATCTCCCGGTCGTTGCGCCGCAGGGCCGCGGCATGGCGAATCACGTCCCCGTTTCTGCGGCAGTCGTCGAGCACCTCCAGCCTGTGAACGGGATCCTCGAGCATCCAGTGGGCCATGAAGAGGTCGAGCACGGCGCGCTGAAATGACACTCGGCGGTTGCGCTCCAGCAGCACCGTGCTGGATATCAGGCCGCGCAGCGCGTCGCTTGCGATGCGGCTCAGCCCCTTTTCGCCGAAGTAGTCGGCGAGGAAGGCTTCAGCCTCGGACGTCGCCATCGAGTGGTCCTTCCGGCCGTAGAGCGCGTGCGCCAATTCCCCCAGCAGATGCGTACGGTGGCGAGCGAGCCGCAACGTTCCGCTCGACACGTTGTCGAGCAGGAAGCTGACGAGGCCATCCAGCAGCGTGCTCTCGTTCAGGTCGGGTTCCGGATTCCGCTGTGCAGCGACAACGGCGAGCAGGGCAGCCGCCGTGGACGGATTGCGCGGGAGCCGCAGCCGCAGGATCATCTCGTCGATTCGCTCGACGTCGGCGGGGGCGACGTTGGCGATTCGCCCCAGCTGACGAACCTGCCGGCTCTCGAAGGGAGCCAGGAACACGAGTCGGAAGGAAATTCCGGCATCTTCCAGGCGCGCGGTGACCCCGCCGGCCCAGTCCTCGTTGCATCCGATGAGGTAGCGATGGCGGGGATTGGCCCGCACGAACTCGATGATCCGCTCCTGCTTCCTCTCTGGTGCCTTTTCGAAGTCGGCGATGACCAGGTGGAGGTCCGGGTCGCGCGAATCCGACTGTCTGTGCCCGAAGACCGCCGACGCTTTCGCCAGCGTCGCTCCGACCTTCGCCGTTCCAAAGCTCGAGTCCTTGGCCTGGATCAAGGCGGGCATCCTGCTGTCGTCGTGTCGATACTGGTCCGTCAGCTGCCAGAGCAGGCCGCATGAGACGCCGGCCTGGTGAGAGCCGGCGAGAATGGTGACCGGGGGATCCCCCTTTGTCCCCTCCGATGCGTCCAGCGGATTCGTCTCCTGGGTTGAGAGCCGGGTGGTTGACGCCGCCGCGAGGCTGGTCTCCCCCGGGGGGGCTTCGAGGAAGCGCGGCTCGGCCAGCACCTCCTCGATCGAGGTGGCGGCAGTGGCTCGCATCAGCTCCTCCGGCATCCGCTCCAGGGCGAACTCCGCTATCGATCGAATCACCGCCGAGAAGCGGGGATGCCCCAGGTTCTTCCGTCGGCTCGCGGACGGCAGGTCGAATCTCTTGCTGCCGTTCGCGGCCGTCTTCGAGGTCTTTGTCGAAGACACCTCGCATCTGTTGCCAGCGGCGGAAGTGTGCGACGACCGTTCGATCCTCGACGTCCACGTCGAGGATCTCGAAGCTGTTCGGAAATTCGCGATGCAGGTAAAGGCTTCCGGTGCTCAGCTGGAGGACCTCGCCGTGCGGGCTCTGTCTGGCGACGGGATTTGGACTGTGCTCGTGCCCGGAGAGCACGATCACACCTCGGCTCTCGAATTCGGCCTGCGCCCGCTCGGCGTCGAAGGGCGCGAGCCAGCCGAGCGGGTGGTGATGGACGACGAGCCGAACGTCGGCGTCGGCGATCGCGTTCAGCGCGCCTTCGACCTGTCGAGTGCCGAGCAGCAGCTTGCCTTTGTCCAGCTTGCCCGACGAGCGCCAGGAGGAGTTGAGTGCGGCGATGGCAACCGAATGCCCCTCCAGGAGGAAGCGGTGGACGAAGCTGAGGGGTCCCGGCTGGGGCGGAAGCTCGGCGCCGTAGAAACCGCGATGGAAGTCGGTCCAGTTATCGAGTCGCCTGGTCTCTCGGTCGAGAATCTCGCGCGAGTCGAGGAGAGAGTCGATCTGTTCGCGGGTGGCGAGCCTGCCGGCCAGGTGTCGCTCCTCCTTGGCGTGGATCGCCGCCTGGGAAACGTCGTGGTTACCGGCCGCCAGGATCAGTTGCCTCGGTTCGAGCCCGAGGCGTTCCATCAGCGGCTCGAGCAGCAGCGCTCGACCCAGCTCGAGCTCCTCCGGCGTCCCCCTGTCGGCGAGATCACCGCTGAAGACGCCAATGTCGATCTTCTTCTCGGTGTGGAACGCCGAGACGTCGCGGAGCATCGCTGCGACCAGCGCGCGCCGATCGTGGATCTGGGCATTCGAAGCATGAAGGTCTGAGATGTGAAGGATCCGATAGATCACATGCCCCTGCCCGACTGGATCTGCCCTGGGTAACCGATAACTTGGGTCAGAATAACTGAGAAAACGAATGTCTTTGATTAATGAAACCGAGGCCCGATGCAACTCTTTCGGGCGAGCGGGATAGATTGGTTCTCCGATGGAGTCACACGGCAACGGGACGGAGTCGAGCGTCGAGGTCGAGCTGCGCGGGCTCTCGATCTACACCCATCACGGGGTCAGCGACTCCGAGCAGGAGGTGGGCCAGCGGCTCGAGTTCGACATCTCCTTCGACGTTCCCGACTGCGACGCCGTGCTGACCGACCGGATCGAGGACACGGTCGACTATGGCGACGTCTGCGACATCGTCACCCTCGCCGCGACCGAGCGCAGCTACCGTACCCTCGAGCGCCTCGCCCAGGTGATCGGCCAGCGCCTGATGGAGCGCTACGGCTGCGCTTCCGTCCGCGTCCGCGCCGCCAAGCCCGAGCCGCCGTTGCCGCTGGCGATTCAGGAGGTCGCGGTCGAGGTCGTCCACGAACGCACGGACGAGCCCGAAGAAGACGGCCCCGAAGAGGTCTGACCGTGTCCACGCGGGTTGGCTATCTGGGCCTGGGCTCGAACGTCGGTGACCGCGAGTCCCACCTGCGGGCGGCTATCGAGCTGCTGGCCCGGCGTGGGGTGGAGGTCGACGCGGTCTCCTCCGCCTACGAGACCGAGCCGGTCGGCGAGGTGCTCGACCAGGCCGACTTCCTCAACGCCGCGATCCGCATCCGCACCGAGCTGGAGCCGGAGGCGCTGCTCGACGCCTGCAAGAAGGTCGAGTCCGAGCGCGGCCGCGCACTCGACGCCCCCCGTCACAGTCCTCGCCCACTCGACGTCGATCTCCTGCTGTTGGGCGACCTGCAGCTGAGCACCGACCGCTTGACGTTGCCCCATCCCGAGGTCACCAGCCGCCGCTTCGTTCTGGCTCCGCTGCTCGAGCTGGACCCAGGCCTCACGCTCCCCGACGGCACCCGTCTCGCCCATGGCCTCGCGAAACTCGGCCCTGGTCAGCTTGTCCAAAAGCTGGGCCCGCTCTGACGGTGGTGCCGGGGCACTCCCGAACGGGCGGATACTCAAAACGGCGGGCTAATTAGCCCGCCGTTTGTCCGGGCGGGAGTGCCCCGGCACCACCGTCTAAGCCGTCGCCGGCTCGGAGCGCAGCGGCTGCATCCAGGTGGGCGGGAAGGCCGGGGGAGCGTCGCCGACGTAGTCCGGGATCACGCGCCTCGCGAACTTGCCGGCGGGCCGGGCATCGATGATCGGCCGCAGGTCCTGCATCGTCATCGCCAGTCGCAAGCTCGGAGCGATCTGGTAGTCGGCGGCGTATAGCTGCTCTCCATCCAGGACGCCGGCCTCGATCCAGGCGTCGATGCGGTCGAGGAGGCCCGGCAACTCGGCGAGGCCGCGGCGGACGTTCTCGTCGGTGGCCTCGTTGTAGCGGGCGGTGAGGGCGAGGATCGGCGCCGCGGTCGCTACCGCCAAGCCGGTCGGAATCCCCAGCTTCGCCCCCTCCGAGAAGCTGCGCAGCGGCGCCTTGTCCTTGCGCAGGGTCCACCAGATCATCTGGCGGATCGGGTGCTGGAGCTCCTCGTCGCCGAAGCGCTCGGCCTCTTCGACGGCACGGCGCTTCTCGGGATCCTCGGGGAAGAGCGGCGGCTCGGGCTGGATGCGGTCCAGCTCGCGGGCGATCTCGCGCGAGCCCTGGATCTTGCGCCCGTCGATCTTCATCGCCGGCACGGTCTGTTTGGGAAAGCCCTGCACTCGAACCACGACCTTCTGCATCACCGGGAAGAGGTCGGTGCGCTTGAAGGGGATGCCCTTGGCCTTCAACATCGCCTGAACCGCCACGCCGGGATGCGAGCCGGGGATCGTGTAGAGCCGCACGTTCATGGCGAGGCATCATAATCGCCGCCGTGCTCCTAGCGGTCGACGTCGGCAACACCCAGACCCACCTCGGCGCCTTCGACGGCGAGCGGCTGGTCGAGCACTGGCGCTTCCAGACCCGCTCGGGGGCGACCGGCGACGAGCTGGCCGAGCGGATCGCGGGCCTGTTCGCCCTCTGCGACATGGACGTCGCCGACCTCGATGCCGTCTGCGTCTCCTCGGTCGTGCCCCCGCTCGGCGCCCAGTACGAGCAGCTGACCGAGCGCTACCTCGAAGCCGATTGCCTGACGATCGGTCCGGGCCTGAAGACCGGCATGCCGATCCGGATCGACAACCCGCTCGAGGTCGGTGCCGACCGCCTCGTCAACGCGATCGCCGCCTACGAGCGCTTCGGCGAGGCCTGCGTCTCTGTCGACTTTGGTACCGGCATCAACATCGACGTCGTCTCCGCCGAGGGCGAGTACCTCGGCGGCGCGATCGGCCCCGGGCTCGCGCCCTCGCTCAGCGCTCTCATCGAGCGGGCGGCCCGGATCACCCGGATCGACCTGGAAGAGCCACAGGAAGCGATTGGCCGCTCGACCCGCGCCGCGATCCACTCCGGCTTCATCTTCGGCTTCGCCGGCCTGATCGACGGCATCGTCAGGCGGATCGAAGAGGAGCTCCCGAACCCGCGGCTGCTTGCCACGGGTGGGTACGCCTCGGCCGTCGTCCCGTTCACGGAGACGATCGACGAGGTGGACGACCTGCTTACCCTGAAGGGGTTGAGGTTGATCCATGCCAGGAACACGCCCACAACTGACTGATCCCTTCCGGATCGCCGACGTCGAGATCTCCAACCGCGTCCTGCTGGCGCCGCTGGCAGGCATCGGCAACTGGTTCGTGCGCCTGCAGGCGAAGCGATACGGCGCCGGGCTGGCCGTCTCGGAGATGGTCTCCAGCTTCGGGTTGCATCACCGCAACGAGCGCACCCTGCGCGAGCTGATGCGCATCCACCCCGACGAGCACCCGGTCTCGGTGCAGCTCTTCGGCCACGACGCCGAGGTGATGCACTCGGGGGCCGCGATCGCCGCCGAGGCCGGGGCGGACCTGATCGACATCAACATGGGATGCCCGGTGCGTAAGGTGCGCAGGACGGGCGCCGGCGCCGAGCTTCTGCGCGACCACGAGCTGGCCCTCGCGCTTGCCCGCGGGGCCGCCGAGGGCAGCGGGCTGCCGGTAACGGTGAAGCTGCGCTCGGGGATCGCAGCGGGGGATCACTCCGGCTTCGAGCTCGCCATCCGCCTGGCCGAGGAGACGGACGTCGCGGCGATCGCGTTCCACCCGCGGGCGGCCGCGGTCGGCCACAAGGGGAGCCCCGACTACGAGCTCACGCGCGAGCTGGTCGAACGGGTCGAGGTGCCGGTGATCGTTTCGGGGGGTCTGAAGAGCGCCGCCGCGGCCCGCGTCGCCTACGAGGAGTCGGGGGCGGCAGCGGTGATGATCGCCCGCGGCTCGCTCGGCAACCCCTGGGTCTTCGAGGAGCTGACCGGCGCTCGCACCGAGCCTCCCGACCGGGCCGAGGTCGTCACCGAGCTGCTCTGGACGATCGACCGTGCCGAGGAGCACCTCGGCAGCGACCGGGCCAACCGCTACCTGCGCAAGTTCTACCCCTGGTACGTCGAGCGGCTGGGTGCGGGCCCGGAGCTGACGGACGAGCTGCACCGCAGCGCCGACCTGGCCGCCGCTCGCCGCCTGGTCCGTGCCCAGGCCGCTCCAGCGCCCTCGCTATAATCCCGCGACTTCCGGCCTTGGTGTGGTGACTCGATGCCGCCGCACCTGGCCGTTTTTTCGGTCTAGGAGCCGGTTCCGCCGTCTCAATCCAGCAAAGAGAGGTCAGGACAAGTGAGTCGCCAGTCCGTAATCACCCCTGAGGGTCTCGAGAAACTCAAGGAGGAGATAGAACGCCTCTCGACCGTGAAGCGGCGCGAGGTCGCCGAGCGGATCAAGGAGGCTCGCGAGTTCGGCGATATCTCCGAGAACGCCGAGTACGACGACGCCAAGAACGAGCAGGCCCTGCTCGAGCAGCGGATCGCCCAGCTCGAAGAGCGGTTGCGCCGCGCCACGGTGATCGACGAGAAGGACATCAGCACGGACGAAGTCCAGTTCGGCTCGATCGTCCACGTCAAGGACCAGAAGACGGGCGACTCGCAGAAATTCCAGATCGTCGGCTCGACCGAGGCCGACCCGCTCGAGCACAAGCTCTCCAACGAGTCGCCGATCGGCAAAGCGCTGCTTGGGCACAAGCGGAACGACATCGTCACGGTCGAGGTCCCGCGGGGCCCGAAGAAGAAACTCAAGATCACGAAGATCGAGACCGCCTAAGAGCGCGGGAAAGCGGCGCATCTCGGGGTCATCGGCATCGGCCGCTCACTCACGTACTTGGGTACGCTCGCTCGCGTCCTCAGCCTGCTTCCCCCGACCTGCTTGCTTTCCCACGCTCTTAGAACGTGACTGAACAACAAAAAGACATCTCCGATGTTCTTCGCGATCGCCGGGAAAAGCTAGAGCGACTTAGGGAGGCGGGCATCGACCCGTTCCCGCCCGAGTTCGCTGAGAAGGAGGACATCGGCGAGGTGCGCGCCGCGCACGAGGGACTGGCGCCGGGAATCGAGACCGAGTCGCGGCACCGGGTTGCTGGGCGGCTGGTTGGGCGGCGGGGGCACGGCAAGGCCTGCTTCCTCGACCTGCGCGACGGCAGCGGCCAGATCCAGCTCCACGCACGCGAGGACCTGCTCGGCGAGGAGCCCTACCGGTTGCTGGTCGACCTCGATCTCGGTGACATCGTCGGGGTCGAGGGCACGGCGCTGGCGACCAGGCGGGGCGGGGAGCTCTCGCTGGCGATCGACCGCTGGCGCCTGCTCGCCAAGAGCCTGCGACCGCCGCCGGACAAGTTCCACGGCCTCGAGGACGTCGAGACGCGCTACCGCAAGCGCGAGCTCGACCTGATCGCCAACGAGGAGAGCCGCCGGCTCTTCGCGCTTCGCGCCCGCACGGTCAGCGAGGTCCGCCGCTGGCTTGACGAACGCGGCTTCATCGAGGTCGAGACACCGGTTCTGCAGCCGCTCTACGGCGGGGCTCTGGCGCGGCCGTTCACGACCCACCACAACGCCCTCGACCGCGACTTCTACCTTCGTATCGCCACCGAGCTCTACCTCAAGCGGCTGGTCGTCGGTGGCATCGACCGCGTCTATGAGCTGGGCAAGGACTTCCGCAACGAGGGCATCTCGCACAAGCACAATCCCGAGTTCACAATGCTCGAGTGGTACGAGGCCTGCGCCGACTACGCCGTCACCGCGCACAAGGTCGAGACGATGGTCGCCGAGGTGGCCGAGCGGGTGCTGGGGACGACCGAGGTGCAGCGCGGCGAGGTGACGATCGACTTCTCCCCGCCCTGGAAACGGGTGACCATCCGCGACGCGATTCGCGAGCGCACCGGCATCGACATCCTCGAGCACCCGACCCGGGAGGCGCTGGCGGCGGCGATGGGGACGGAGCCCGACCCCGAGGAGGGCTGGGGCAAGCTGGTCGACGGGCTGCTCTCGAAGTCGGTCGAGCCGGAGCTGATCCAGCCGACCTTCGTCCTCGACTACCCGGTCGAGCTCTCGCCCTTTGCCAAGTCCCACCGCTCCGAGGAGGGGTTGGTCGAGCGCTTCGAGGCCTTTGCCGGCGGGATGGAGATCGCCAACGGTTTCAGCGAGCTCAACGACCCCGACGAGCAGCGCCGGCGCTTCGAGCAGCAGGCGGAGGAGCTGGCGCGTGGCGACGAGGAGGCGCAGCCCTACGACGAGGACTTCGTCGCCGCGCTCGAGCAGGGGATGCCGCCGACCGGCGGCGTAGGCATCGGGATCGACCGTCTGGTGATGCTGCTGACCGGCGCCAAGAGCGTCCGTGAGGTCGTTCTCTACCCGGCGATGCGCAGCTGAACCGGCCAAAAGCCCGCTCTGAGCGAATATTTGCGTCCCGGGGCCGGTTGGGCGCTCTCGGTATCGTTAGTGGCACATGGGCGCCTCCCGATGAATCGAAGGGCGTCCGCCGATACTTACTCAGCGAAATCGCGTTGAGTGGATAGAGAGACTTTTGTTCGAGAGATTCACAGAGCGAGCCCGACAGGTAGTCGTCCTGGCCCAGGAAGAGGCCCGCACGCTGAAGCACAACTACATCGGCACCGAGCACATCCTGCTCGGTCTGCTGCGCGAGGAGGAGGGGCTCGCCGCCCGCGTGCTCGAGTCGCTCGACATCACCACCGAGAGGGTGCGCTCGCAGGTGGTCCGGATCGTCGGTTCGGGCGAGGAGGTCACCTCTGGCCAGATCCCGTTCACGCCACGGGCCAAGAAGGTTCTCGAGCTGGCGCTGCGCGAGGCGCTCTCGCTCGGCCACAACTACATCGGCACCGAGCACATCCTGCTCGGCCTCGTGCGTGAGAACGAGGGCGTCGCCGCCCGAATCCTGCTCGACTTCGACGCCGACTCCGACAAGATCCGCAACGAGGTGATCCGGATGCTCTCCGGGCCCGGCGGGCGCCGCCAGGGTGGCGGCAGCGGTCCCGGCGCCAGCGGATCCGGAGAGGGAAAGAAGTCCTCGAAGCTGCTCGACCAGTTCGGCCGCAACCTGACCAAGCTCGCCGACGAGGGCAAGCTCGACCCGGTGATCGGTCGCGAGACCGAGATCGAGCGGATCATGCAGATCCTCTCCCGCCGCACCAAGAACAACCCGGTGCTGCTCGGCGAGCCCGGCGTCGGCAAGACCGCCGTGGTCGAGGGCCTGGCCGCCCGCATCAACAAGGGCGAGGTTCCCGAGCTGCTCAAGAACAAGCAGATCTACACGCTGGACCTGGCCGCCCTGGTCGCCGGCTCCAAGTACCGAGGCGAGTTCGAGGAGCGGCTGAAGAAGGTGATGAAAGAGATCACCCAGCGCGGCGACATCATCCTCTTCATCGACGAGCTCCACAACCTCGTCGGCGCCGGCGCCGCCGAGGGCGCGATCGACGCTGCATCGATCCTCAAGCCGGCGCTCGCCCGCGGCGAGCTGCAGACGATCGGCGCCACCACGCTCGACGAGTACCGCAAGTACCTGGAGCGCGACTCGGCGCTGGAGCGTCGCTTTGCCCAGATCAAGGTCGACCAGCCCTCGGTCGAAGACACGGTGAAGATCCTCGAAGGGCTGCGCGAGCGCTACGAGCAGCACCACCGCGTCAGCATCACCGACGACGCCCTGGAGGCCGCGGCCGAGCTTGCCGACCGCTACATCTCCGACCGCTTCCTGCCCGACAAGGCGATCGACCTGATCGACGAGGCCGCTTCGCGGATGCGGATCAAGTCGATGAGCTCGCCGCCGGTCTACCGCGACCTCGAGGAGGAAATCGAGACGACGCGGCGCGACAAGGAGGCCGCGATCGAAGCGCAGGAGTTCGAGAAAGCGGCGAACCTGCGCGACACCGAGCGCCAGCTGACGACCCGCAAGCGCCAGCTCGAGGACGAGTGGGCCGAGGGCGAGAACGGCGAGCGCCCGGACGTGGGCGAAGAAGAGATCGCCGACATCGTCTCGATGTGGACCGGGATCCCGGTCTTCAAACTGACCGAGGCCGAGACCCAGAAGCTGATCCGCATGGAGGAGGAGCTGCACAAGCGGGTGATCGGCCAGGAGGTCGCGATCACCGCCGTCTCCAAGGCGATCCGCCGCTCGCGCGCCGGGATCAAGGACCCCAAGCGCCCGGCCGGCTCCTTCATCTTCCTCGGGCCCTCCGGGGTCGGCAAGACCGAGCTCGCCCGCACCCTGGCCGAGTTCCTCTTCGGCGACGAGGAGTCGATGATCCGCATCGACATGTCCGAGTACATGGAGAAGCACGCGGTCAGCCGCCTGGTCGGCTCGCCGCCGGGCTACATCGGCTACGACGAGGGCGGCCAGCTGACCGAGGCCGTGCGGCGCAAGCCCTACTCGGTGCTGCTGCTCGACGAGATCGAGAAGGCCCACCCGGACGTCTTCAACATCCTGCTGCAGATCCTCGAGGACGGGCGCCTCACCGACGCCCAGGGGCGCACGGTCGACTTCCGCAACGCGATCGTGATCATGACCTCGAACATCGGCGCCTCGGAGATCGCCAAGAACACCTCGATCGGCTTCACCGTCGCCGACGAGACCGGCATGTCCTACGACGACATGAAGAACCGGATCATGAGCGACCTGAAGAAAGTCTTCCGGCCCGAGTTCCTCAACCGGATCGACGAGGTGATCGTCTTCCACAAGCTGGCCAAGGCAGAGGTCAAGGAGATCATCGACCTGATGATCAACCGGGTCCGGGTCCAGGTCGCCGAGCACGAGCTGCAGCTGGAGCTGACCAACGATGCGAAGGACCTGTTGGTCGAGAAAGGCTGGGACCCCTCGATGGGAGCCCGCCCGCTGCGCCGCGCGATCCAGCGCTACATCGAGGATCCGCTCGCCGACGAAGTGCTGCGCCAGGGCGAGATGACGCCGGGCTCGACCGTGATGGTCGACCGCGACGCCTCCGGCGACGAGGAGGACCGCCCGCTCAGCCTCAAGATCGTCAAGCCGAAGAAGCCCCGTGCGAAGAAAGCGAAGCCCGAGCCTGAGAAGGTCGGCGTCGGCGCGAAGAAGGACGAGGGCATCGAGGGCGCCGGCGACCAGGAGTCGGACGACGCTGGCGACTCCAAGCCCGAGGCTGATTAGCCGATAGCCGTAGGCGCGCGGGTCCTGTCGTGGCAGGGGACCCACCACCCCCTGCGGTAGCTAAAGCTTCCTCGGGGGCGGTCCCCCCTGCCACGCCACCCGCGCGAGTTGCGGCTTATGGTTCAGGACATGCGTGAGCCTGGACGTGTTGCTGTAGGCACCTGGAGCGGGGGGAGATACCTGCGCTTCGGTGAGACCGTGGAGGAGGAGCGGCTTGAAGCGCTTTTGCGGCCCGGGGGTGGGATTGACACGGTGCTCACTGCCGACACGTATGGGCAGGGGGAGGCCGATGCGCTGCTTGGGCGGGCGCTGGGTGGTGTCGAGCGCAGTTCCTACTCGCTGGTCGGGGCGGTTGGTCATGACTTCTACGAGGGGGAGCGGGATGGGCCTCGGGGGTTTCCGCGGTTCACGGACCCGCGGCTGCGCGGGGAGGGTGGATACGCGGACTATCTGAGGATGGCGGCGGAGCGGAGTCTCGAGCGGCTCGGGGTTGACTCGTTCGACCTGCTGCTGCTTCACAACCCCGACCGCATCGGGTATTCCAACGAGGCGGTTTGGGACGGGATGGAGGCGGTGCGCGAGGCCGGGCTGACCGCGCGGATCGGCATTGCACCCGGGCCGGCCAACGGCTTCACCCTCGACCTGATCGCCTGCCTCGAGCGCTTCGGCGAGCAGATCGACTGGGCGATGATCATCCTCAATCCGTTCGAGCCCTGGCCGGGTGAGCTCTGTCTCGACGCGGCACGGCGGCACGGGGTCAAGGTGATCACCCGTGTCGTCGACTACGGCGGCCTCTTCTGGGGTGACCTACGGCCGGGGATGGAGCTGGCCAAGGGCGATCACCGCGCGTTCCGCCCGGAGGGCTGGATCGAGGCAGGGCTGGAGAAGCTGGAGCGGCTTGCGCCGGTTCGCGAGGTCACCGGCCTCGGTCCGATGCACCTCGCCTGCCAGTGGAACCTCGCCCACCCGGCGGTGGAATGCGTGGTGCCGACGCTGATCCAGGAGGCCGGCCCGGACGCCCGGACGATCGAGGACAAGCGTTTCGAGCTGGCCGCGCTGTCGGCCGAGCAGGCGCTCAGCGCCGAGGACGTCGACGCGATCCGCGCGATCGGCGACAACACGGGATCCATGGCGCTGAAGGGCGCCAACCCGCAGCACGAGGGCGAGGAGCGACCCGACCGCTGGTCGCTCAGCGACGAGCTCGCGGCGGTCGGCGGGCGCTGGGGCATCGACCCCGACCGCGACCTGATCGCTTCGTAGCTCCCCGGTGCATCCGTGCGGGCGGATAGCGTCGCGACGATGCGCATCAGCGAAAAGAACCGGCCCTGGTGGACCCTGATTGGGGCCTGTTCCGGCCTTTTCATACTGATGCTCGACTCGACCGTGGTCGCCTTGGCGCTGCCCAGCATCAGGCACGACATCGGCGCCAGCGCAGAGGGCCTGCAGTGGGCGATGAACGGCTACCTGCTGGCGATCACGATCCTGGTCGTCACGGCTGGGCGGCTGGGCGACATGTTCGGTCGCAAGCGGCTGTTCCTCGCCGGCATGGCCGTCTTTGCCCTCGGTTCGGTGCTCTCCGCCAGCGCCGGCGACCAGCAGATGCTGATCGCGGGCCGGGTGCTGCAGGGCATCGGTGCGGCACCGATGCTTCCCCTCTCGCTGGCGATCGTCTGCAACGCCTTCCCGGCCGGCAAGCAGGCTCGCGCGCTGGGTATCTGGGCGGCGATCTCGGCCCTGGCGCTGGCGATCGGGCCGCTTGTCGGCGGGCTCCTGGTCGAAATCGATTGGCGGGCGATCTTCTGGATCAACCTGCCGATCGCTGCAATCGGGCTCGCGATCATGGCTCTGGCCGCGCCCGAGTCCACCGACCCCGGCTCGGGACGCCACGTCGACGTCCCTGGCCTGCTCGTGCTCAGCCTCGGCCTCACCGCGGTGATCCTGGCGCTGATCCAGAGCCGGGCGTGGAGCGGTGCCACGACGGCTGCGCTCGCACTCGGCGGCTCGGCGGCGCTCTGGGCCTTCTGGCGGATCGAGCACCGCTCGCGCGAGCCGATCGTCGACTTCGCGCTGTTTCGCAACCGACCCTATCTCGGTGCCTGCGCGGCGGCCTTCACCCTGGTCGGCTCCTACTGGGCCGTGATGTTCTTCCAGCCGCAATACCTCCAGGACGTGCGCGGCCACTCGGCTGTGTTGAGCGGCCTGATGATCATGCCGATCACGGCGCCGATGGTCGTCATCTCGCCCCTCTCCGGACGCCTGATCGCCCGCTTCGGCGCTCGCGGCCTGATGACGGCGGGAATGTCCTGTGGGGTTGCCGGGCTGCTCGTGCTGACCCGCCTGGAGGCCTCCAGCTCATATGGCCTGCTGCTCGCCGGCTACCTGCTGTTCGGGATCGCCCTGGGCCTCGTCTACGCGCCGATGTCGACCGCCGCGATGGCGGCGATGCCGGCTGAGAAGGTCGGGATCGCCTCCGGCGTGCTGGCGATGGACCGCGTGATGGCGGGCACGATCGCCCTCGCCGCCACCGGCGCTGTTTTCCACGCCCTGCATGGGGGAGGCGATTCGTTTGCCGCCGCGGTGGCAGGCTCGACCTGGGTCTCGGTCGCCCTCTGCGCCCTCGGAACCGTCCTGACCTGGAAGTTCGTCCGCGATCCCGGTTCGCCCGGTCCCGACCCTGCCGTGGCGGGCGAACCGCAGGGCGATGACCTCCAGCACCACCGTCACCACCGCCGCTTTCACCTCTGATCGCGGGACTTGCGGGCTTGGGTGACGAGACTCCTTGACAACGACCATCCCGACCTGTCCACTTGGATTTGCCCACTCCGCATTCCAAAGCGGTTTTTGCCATCCTAGAGGGCGATGTCAGCGCTTCCTGGGGATGAGCTTCATGAGTTGTCCGAACGCCAAGATCCCCGTCTACTGAGAGCTCTCGACGTGGTCGCGCCGGGCGGTGCCCTGCGCGAGGGGCTCGACAACATCGTCCACTCCCGCACCGGCGGCCTGATCGTCGTCGGCGACCCGGGCGACATCTCCCACCTGCTCTCCGGGGGGATCAGGCTCGACATCGACTACACACCGGCGATGCTGTACCAGGTGGCGAAGATGGACGGCGCCATCGTGCTCAACGCCGAGGCGACGAAGATCGCCTGGGCCAACGTCCAGCTGATGCCCGACCCGACGATCCTCTCGGCCGAGACGGGCACCCGCCACCGCACGGCCGAGCGTGTCTCCAAACAGACCGAGGCGCTGGTGATCGCGATCTCCCAACGCCGCGACGTCGTCTCCCTCTACGTCGAGGGGACGAAGTACATCCTGCAGGACATCCCCGCGGTGCTGGCCAAGGCGAACCAGGGTCTGGCGACCCTCGACAAGTACCGCGCCCGGCTCGACCAGGTCTCCAACCGGCTCACCGTGCTCGAGTTCGAGGGTGGCGGGGTGCTCTACGACGCGCTCGCCGTCCTCCAGCGCGCCGAGTTGGTGACCCGGATGGCGGTCGAGGTCGAGCGCTACATCGTCGAGCTCGGCACCGAGGGCCGCCTGATCGAGATGCAGCTGGAGGAGACGATGGTCGGCGTCGCCGCCGACAAGTCGGCCCTGATCCGCGACTACAGCGTCGAAGACTCCGAGGGGAACCTGGCGACGGTGCTGCAGTCGCTGGCGCGGCTGCCGCACCAGGACGTGCTCGACTTCGGTCGTCTCGCCGAGTTGCTCGGCTACGACCGCAAGCTGAACACCCTCGACTTCCCGGTCGCCCCGCGGGGCTACCGCGTGCTCGGCCGCGTGCCGCGCATCCCCAAGCTTGTCGTCCAGAAGATCATCCACGAGCTGGGTGGGCTGGAGGAGGTCCTGGCTGCCTCCGACGCCGACCTGGAGGCCGTCGAGGACGTCGGCCCGACCAGGGCCAAGGACATCCGCGAGGGCCTGCGCAGGCTCCAGGAGGTCGATCTGGTTGACCGGTACCTACAGAGCTGAACGGCGAATCGACGCCGTCGAGAAAGAAAGGAGCACCCGATTTCTGAGCTAGCAGAGGAGGCCATGGAGGTGGGCTTCGAGTCCGACGTCCCTTACGTCTGCGACTTCGAAGAGGGGGACAAGGTCGTCTATCCCCACCACGGCGCCGGCCTGGTGTTGAAGAAAGAGTCTCGTCAGCTGATGGGGGAGGAGCGCGACTACCTGACGATCAAGATCCTCCACAACGAACTCACGGTGATGGTTCCCTGCGAGAACGCCGGTGTTGCCGGCCTTCGGCGGGTGATCGACGAGGTGGAAATCAAGAAGGTCACGGACGTCCTCACGGATGAGGTGTCTGACATGCCGAAGAACTGGAACCGGCGCTTCAAGTACAACCGCGAGAAGATCAAGACCGGCGACGTGTTCGAGCTGGCCGAGGTCGTCCGCAACCTCGCGATCCGCGAGATGGAAAAGGGCCTCTCCACCGGTGAGAAGCAGATGTACACGCGGGCGAAGAAGATCCTCGCCTCGGAGTTCATGTACGCGCTCGACAAGGACGAGGAAGGCGCGGAGGAATACCTCGACGGCCTGCTGGAGGAGCGCTTCGCCGCCACGGCGACCGCGTAGCGCCGGCAGTGTCACCGCGGTCCTCGCGGCCGCCGGTTCTGGGCGCAGGCTCGGAGCCGGCGGTCCGAAGGCCTTCGTGCCGCTGGCCGGGAGGCCGATGGTCGAGTGGTCGATCGCGGCCTGCCGCGAGGCCGCTTCGGTGCGCTCGATCGTGGTCGCCTGCCCGCCCGGGCACGTGCACGACCTGGGGGGAGGCGACGTGGGCGTGGTCGACGGGGGCGCGACCCGGGCCCGGTCGGTCTCGAATGCTCTCGAGGCGGTCGGCACAGAGCTGGTCGCGATCCACGACGCGGCGCGGCCTCTGGTCACGCCTCAGCTGATCGAGGACGTGGTCGCGGCCCTGCTGGCGAACCCAGACGCCGCCGGCGCGATCGCAGCCACCCCCGTCACCGACACGATCAAGCGGGTTGCCGACACCGCCAAGCCGAGGTGCAACGCTTTACGGCTCCCAGGGGACCAAAAAACGTTGCACCTGGTGGGAGGAACCTTGGAGCGCGATCACCTGTGGGCGGCGCAGACTCCCCAGGTCTTTCGGGTCGCGGCGCTGCGGGAGGCGCTCGCCGGGGATCCGGAGCGGGTCGCGGCCGCGACCGACGAGGCGATGCTGGTCGAGGCTGCCGGGGGACGGGTGCTGATCCATCCCTCCTCGCCCGAGAACCTCAAGGTGACGACACCGCTCGACTTCCGGCTGGCCGAGCTGCTGCTCACTGAGCGCTCAGCGCAGTAGGACCCAGACGAGCGCGGTGGCGAAGCAGAGCTGCCCGATCCCCAGGGCGACGCCGAGGCTGGCGGCACCGAGCGCGCCGGCGATCGCCGCTCCGCCGAGAAAAGCACCGGCGAGGATGCCGAGCTGGCCCGCGGCGCGACGCTCAGGCATGCCCGGCCTCCGCGAGGTGGCGCCGCCGGCGTCGCTCGAAGAGCGCTCTCTGCACGGACAGCGTGGCGACGCCGGCGAGGACGATCGCGATCAGGTTGACGCTGAGCTGCAGCATCGCGCCCCGCCAGTCCCCCCAGTTGCCCAGCGCCGCCGCCACGCCGATGTTCGCCGCGGCGGGAATCGTCGTCACCGAGATCAGTACCCCGACCAGCGCGCCCGACTTGGCGGAGGTGAGCGAGAGCATGCCGGCGGCGCCGGCGAAGGCGGCGACGATGAAGGAGAAGGTGTCTGGCTTGGCGATGAACCGGGTCAACGGGTTGTCGATGCTCTTGAAGCCGGAGTCGACCAAGCCGACGGAGAGGCAGAAGAGAGTGAAGAGGAAGGCGGCGGTGATGCCGACCGGGAAGCCGACGGCGAGCGCGGCCAGCGAGCGCACGGCGACGCCGCGACGCCGCTCGACCGCCGCTACGCAGAGCCCGGCCAGGGGCCCGAACTCGGGCCCGACGACCATTGCGCCGATGATCAGGATCGGCGAGCCGGTGAAGATGCCGACCGAGGCGATCAGGCAGGCGAGGACCATGAAGAAGAGGAAGTTGCCGCCGAGCTCCGTCGTCTCCGAGGTGCGCGCCTCCACCTCCTCCCAGACGACGGCGTCCGAAGGCATCCCGCGGGCCGCCTTCTCGGCCCGGTCGGCGGCGTCGGAGAGCTGGGAGTCGATCTGCTCGAGCGCGATCGAGCCGTCGCGCGCCACGCCCAGCTCCTTCAGATCCTCGATCAGGACGCTTGCTTCCTCGCGGGCGATGTCGCAGAGGACCACGTCACCGCGGGGCTGGCGGGCGGCGCCGGGCAGAAAGACCAGGTTGGAGGTCGACGGAGCCGCTTCGAGCAGGTCGAGGACCTTCTGACAGCGGTCTTCGGGGACGACGATCCTCAGGTGGACCATGAGCGTCAGCGTATCCGTGCCCCGGGTCGCCTACTCTGCGCGTCCGATGCTCACCGACTACCACCTGCACCTGCGCCCGGACGAGTCCGACACGCCGGGCGAGCGCTTCTTCACCCGAGAGAACGTCGACCGCTACCTGGCGGCCGCCCGCGAGGCCGGGATCGAGGAGCTGGGAGTCTCCGAGCACGTCTACCGCTTCACCCAGGCGCTCGACGTCTGGCGCCACCCGTTCTGGGAGGAACAGGCGCGCGACGACCTCGACGCCTACTGCGAGTTCGTCCGTGGGACACCGCTGCGACTCGGGATCGAGTGCGACTTCGTCCCCGGCGCCGAGGACCGCACCGCGACGATGCTGGAGGCACGGGACTTCGACTATGTGGTCGGCTCGGTCCACTTCGTCGGCGAGGCCGCGGTCGACCACGAGGGCTGGGACGTCTGGGATCGCAAGGGGGACGCAGACGAGGTCTGGCGCCGCTACTTCGAGGCCCTTGCGGAGTGCGCCCGCTCCGGGCTCTTCGACGTCCTCGCCCACCCCGACCTGGTCAAGGTCTGGGGCGCCGGGAGGCCGATGCCCGAGCGCGACCCGCGGCACTTCTACGAGCCGGCGGTAGAGGCGATCGCCGAGAGCGGTATCGCGGTCGAGGTCTCCACGGCTGGCCTGCGCAAGCCTGTAGGCGAGATCTACCCCGCGCGCGCCTTCGCCGAGATGTGTGTCGAGGCCGGTGCCGTCTTCGCGCTCTCCTCCGACGCCCACCACCCCGAGCACGTCGGCTTTCGCTACGAGGACGCGGTCGGGTTCCTCGGCGATCTCGGCGTGGAGGAGATCTGCGTCTTCGAGGCGCGGCAGCGGCGCCTGGCGCCGCTCGGCGCGGCGGTGCGCGAGGATTGAGTCCATGAGCGTCGGCATCGGCTACGACAGCCACCGCTTTGCCGAGGGACGCCGCCTGGTCCTCGGCGGGGTTGAGATCGAGCACGCACGGGGCCTCGCCGGCCACTCCGACGCCGACGTGCTCACCCACGCGGTGATCGACGCTCTGCTCGGCGCCGCCGGCATGGGGGATATCGGCACGCTCTTCCCCGACGACGAGGATCGCTGGCGCGACGCCGACTCGATTGACCTGCTGCGCACCGCGGTCGGCACGGTCTCCGGCCGGATCGTCAACGTCGACGCGACGCTCGTCTGCGAGGAGCCGCGCATCGGCCCCTTCCGCGCGGAGATGGAGCGGACCCTGGCCGAGGCGACCTCGGCCCGGGTCAGCGTCAAGGCCACCACCAACGAGGGCATGGGCTGGATCGGGCGCGGTGAGGGCATCGCCTGCATCGCGGTGGCCTCTGTCGATAGCGAATAACCTTCTCGCTCCGATGGGGAAACTCGGCTCCATAGCTGCCGGCGTGCGCCAGTCGGCCTCCGACTCGGTCTTCGAGGTGAAGGTCCTGCGCGAGGCCGGAGTCCTCGGCCTCTCGCGGCCCGACAGGGCCGCCAAGGTCGCGGCCACCTTCCTTCGCTGGGGTGCCTCGCCGGCGACCGGCGTCGCCACCGCGGCGCACAAATACCCGCACGAGACGATGCTGATCGACGAACGGGGCTCGCTCACCTTCGAGCGGATGCACCGCCGCACCAACGCACTCGCCCATGCCTTCGCCGGCATGGGGATCGGGCATGGCGACGGCATCGGCATCATGTGCCGCAACCATCGCGGCTTCGTCGAGGCCACCCTGGCGGCGGCAAAGATCGGCGCCAGCGCGCTCTACCTCAACACGATGTTCGCCGGCCCCCAATTGGTGGAGGTGACGCGGCGGGAGGCGCCTAAGGCGCTTGTCTACGACGAAGAGTTCACCGGCCTGCTCGAGGGGGTGGACGACGGCATCGAGCGCATCGTCGCCTGGGCCGACGGGAAGCCGGAGACGCACACCCTGGATTCCTTGATCGCCGCCAACGACGAGTCCAACCACAAGCCCCCGCCCGACAAACCGCGCTTCGTCATCCTCACCTCGGGCACCACCGGCACTCCGAAGGGGGCGCAGCGTTCCAGTCCCGACGGCCTGCTGTCGCTGGCGGCGTTGATCGACAGGATTCCCTTCCGGGCACGCGAGACGATGATGATCGCGGCGCCGCTCTTTCACTCCTGGGGCTTCTTCCACTTCATCATGAGCCTGCCCACCGCTTCGACGATGGTGCTGCGCCGTCGCTTCGACGAGGAGGGCACTCTGGCCGCGATCCAGGAGCACCGGGCCCAGGTGCTTGCCGTCGTGCCGGTCATGCTGCAGCGCATCCTGCGGCTACCCGCGGAGACGCTTGGCCCCTACGACCTATCTTCGCTGCGGATCACCTCGGTCTCTGGCTCGACCCTCCCCGGCGAGATGGCGATCGAGTGGATGGACCGCTTCGGCGACACCGTCTACAACCTCTACGGCTCGACCGAGGTCGCCTACGCGACCGTCGCCACTCCGGAGGACCTGCGGGCGGCGCCGGGCACCGCGGGGCGGGCGCCGCGCGGCACGGTGGTCAGGCTCTACGACGAGGCGGGGCGGGAGGTCCCGACCGGCGAGGTCGGGCGGATCTTCGTCGGCAACGAAATGTCCTTCGAGGGATACACCGGCGGCGGCGGCAAAGAGGCGATCGACGGGTTGCTCTGCAGCGGCGACGTCGGCCATCTCGACTCCGACGGCCGACTCTTCATCGACGGCCGCGACGACGAGATGATCGTCTCCGGCGGGGAGAACGTGTTCCCGCGTGAGGTCGAGGACCTGCTCGCCGATCACGGCGCGGTGGTCGAGGTTGCGGTGATCGGGGTCGAGGACGAGGAGTTCGGCCAGCGGCTGAAGGCGTTCGTCGTCATGGCCTCCGAGGCCGACGTCACCGAGGAGGAGTTGCAGGCGCACGTCAAGGCCAACCTCGCCTCCTACAAGGCGCCGCGCGAGATCGAGTTCATGGAGGAGCTGCCCCGAAACGCGACGGGGAAGATCCTCAAGCGGGAGCTGCGGGAGAGGGCGGGCAAGAGCCCTTCCCGGTAGGGCTCTGGGGTATTGGTGTTGGACGGGCCGTCGGGGGCAGGTCTCCGGGCCGGCCTTCGGCCGGGAGTTCCCGGAGACCTACCCCCGACGGCCCTTCGATCCCCATCCCTGCCGGGACGGGCTCTTGCGCGATCCTCCCTAATTGCTGCTTTCTTGGAGCGGAGGGGTGGAAGGGCTTCCGATGGCGGTTGTAGGTTGCAATGCCAATGGGTGAGCCTGCGAGGCATTTGAAAGCGGTTGGCGCGGCGACTGAGGAGTTGCATGAGACCGCCAAGCAGGCGCTTGAGTGGGTCCGGGTTAGCGAGGAGCGCGTCGCCAGGGCCGAGGCGCGCAACGAGGAGATCCGCGCCGAGCTGAAGGAGCGGGCGATGGCGACCCTGCGCAGGCTCGGCGAGGAGGGCCGCGAGCGCATGGCCACCGAGCGCGACCGCAGGCGTGAGGCCGAGGCCCGAGCGGCTCGGGCCGAGGCGGCCCGCGACCGGGCCGAGAAGGGCTTCGAGCAGGCGCAGAAGCGCTCGCAAGGCGATCGAGAAGCGCTCGCAGCGGAGCTGGCATCCGTCCGCGCCGGCGCGGAGGAGTCGCTGGCCGCTGAGGTCGAGAAGGCAGAACGAGAGGCGGAGAAGCGCTACGAAGAGGCGTTTGACCAGGCCAAGCTCGACGCCGACCAGCGCGTGGCTGCGGCCGAGCAGCGCGCCGCCGAAGCGGAGGCGGCCGCGAGCGAGGCGCACGAGCTCGCCCTGCGCCTCGAGGCCGAGATCGAGGAGCGCGTGATGCGGGGCACCGAGGACGTGCGGCGCGAGGCCGAGGAACGCGTGCGGTCGCTGGTCGAGAGGGTCGAGGGCGAGGCGACCGAGCAGGCGAGGGCGCGCGCCGAGGAGGCGCTGAAAGCCGAGTCCGAGCGGATCAGGGTGCAGGCCGAGCAGCGCGAGGAGCGGGTTCGCCGTGCCGCCGAGGACGAGATCAAGGCGACGGCTTCCCGAGCGCGCCGCGAGGCTCTCGCGGCTGCCGACGCAACGGCCCCCTCCTGGGCCCGGCGCGAAGCCAGCGCTTCGGGCTCGGGATACCGGACGTTCTAGACACCTCTAGCATTCCGCACCGATGCGAGAGGTGCGGATCAGGGACACGCTAAGCGGCGAGCTGCGAGCGCTCGAACTCGGCGAGGAGGTCGGGATCTACGCCTGCGGGCCGACCGTCTACAGCCGGATCCACATCGGCAACGCCCGTCCGTTCGTCGTCTTTTCGCTGCTGGCGCGGTTTCTGAAGTCCGAGGGGTACCGGGCGAAGCTGGTCGTCAACGTCACCGACGTCAACGACAAGATCTACGTCGCGGCGCGGGAGGCGGGAGAGGGGTCAGAAGAGTTCGCCCAGCGGATGACGCGGGCCTACCTCGAGGACACCGACCGCCTTGGCCTCGGCAGGCCCGACGCGGAGCCGCTCGCGACTGAGACGATCGAGGGGATCGTCGCGCTGATCGCCGACTTGGTCGAGGCGGGCCGCGCCTACGAGTCAGGCGGGGACGTCTACTTCCGGGTGCGCAGCTTCGAGGGCTACGGCAAGCTCTCCAACCGCCGCCCCGAGGACATGGACCAGGGCGAGGAGGCCGGCTCGGAGTCGCTCAAGGAGGACGCGCTCGACTTCGCCCTCTGGAAGGCGCGCAAGCCCGATGAGGACACCTCGTGGGACTCGCCCTGGGGGCCGGGGCGGCCCGCCTGGCACATCGAGTGCTCGGTGATGGCCGAGCAGGAGCTGGGCCCTTCCTTCGCGATCCACGGCGGCGGCTCGGACCTGATCTTCCCCCACCACGAGAACGAGATCGCCCAGTCCGAGGGGGCGGGGCGGCCGTTCGCCAGGGTCTGGATGCACAACGGGATGATCGAGACCGGGGCGGAGAAGATGTCGAAATCGGACGGCAACATCTTTCAGCTGTCCGAGGCATTGGATCGCTATGGGCGCGAGGCGGTCGTCGCCTACTTGATCTCGGGGCATTACCGGCAGCCGCTTTCTTTCGGGCCGGAACAGATGGACCAGGCGGTTGCCCAGGTCGAGAGGTTGAGGAACTTCTTTCGGGAGCACCCGGTGGGGGGTGCATCGGGGGAGGGTCTCCGGGCCGGCTCTGCCGGGAGTTCCCGGAGACCCTCCCCCGATGCACCCGACGCGGCGGCCTCCCGTTTCGAGGGCTTCCGCGAGGCGCTCGCCGATGACTTCAACACGCCCAGGGCGATGGCCGAGGCTTTTGAGCTTGTGGGGGAAGCGAACCGGGGGGATGTGCCGGGGGCGGCGGAGGCTGTGCTCGAGATGCTGGAGCTTGTGGGGCTTGGGTCGCTCGCAAGAGAGAAGGTCGTCGATCTTGAAGCGACCCTCACAGGCCGAGGTGAGGTCAAAGCGGAGCTAGAAGCGTTTTCGCGCCGGGCAGAGGAGCTTCTGGCAGAGCGAGAGAAGGCAAGGGCGGCACGCGATTTTGAGCGGGCTGATGCGATTCGCGACGAGATCGCCGAGCTGGGCTGGGAAGTTCGGGACTCGGCCGAGGGCGCGAAGCTCGTGCCCAGGGGCTAGATGGCCTCGCAGGTGATCTACGGCAAGCAGCCGGTTGCCGAGGCGGAGCGGGGGCGGCGGCGGGTTCACCGGGTTTGGCGGACGCCCGAGACCTCGGGGGAGGAGCTGGAGCGGATCTGCGGGTCGCCTGACCACCAGGGGGTTGTGGCCGAGGTCGATCCTTATCCCTACGTCGGCGCCGTCGAGCTGCTGGGCAAGGAGAACGCCCTGCTGGTCGCGCTGGACCAGGTGCAGGACCCGCGCAACCTCGGCGCGGTCGCACGTTCGGCCGAGGCAGCAGGTGCGGGCGGACTGGTCGTCCCGGAGCGCAGGGCGGCCGAGGTGACCGCGGTCGCCTGCAAGGCGTCCGCGGGTGCCGTCGAGCACCTGTCCATCGCCCACGTCCGCAACCTCGCCGACTGGCTCGCCGAAGCGAAGCAGGCCGGCTTCTGGATCTGGGGTGCCGACGCCGACGCGAGTCAGGCGCCCTGGGACGTGGACCTCACCGGACCGACCGTCCTCGTCCTCGGTGGCGAGGGCAAGGGAATTCGCCCCCGCGTTTCATCTGCCTGCGATGGTCTCGTCGCTCTTCCACAGCGGGGCCGAACAGCGTCCCTGAACGTGTCTGCCGCGGCTGCGGCGCTGCTTTTCGAGGCCGTTCGGCAGCGGTAGCAACCGCAGCCGCAGCCATACGAACGTCAGTTCGGGGTTGACAGAACTCCGCGCACCCGTAAACTAACGCGCCAACAAGGGTGAACCTCAGCTTGAGTCTGAGATAACCCAGTCAATAAGGGGCGCCCCAGGGGAGGTAAACGGCGCCACGAACCCTTCGTGCAAGGAGAAGGATCCGTGGCTCTATCTTCGCCTACCCAGGAAATGCAACTCCCTACCGGCCGTCTCAACGGTTCGCTCAGGCCGGCTGACACTAACCCTCAACTAGAGCTTGATGACCATTACCTGGTCGCTCTCGCCAAGGACGGCCGCGCCGATGCATATGACGCGATCGTGCGGCGCTACCGCGGCTTCGTCCGCCTCAAGGCGTCCTCCTACTTTCTGCTCGGGGGCGAGTCCGACGACCTGATCCAGGAAGGCCTGCTCGGTCTCTACAAGGCGATCCGCGACTACCGCACCGATCGCGAGTCGAGCTTCCGCAATTTCGCCGAGCTCTGCATCACGCGCCAGATCATCACCGCGGTCAAGACCGCGACCCGCAACAAGCACACCCCGCTCAACCAGTACGTCTCATTCAGCCAGACCCCGGCCGCGGCGGGCGACTCCGACACCACGCTCGACGAGATCCTGCCCGGGCCGACGGTCCACGACCCGGTCAACCAGGTGATCGCCTCCGAAGAGCTCGAGAGCCTCGTCTCCTGCCTTTCCGGCGTCTCCGGCGTGCTCTCCGACCTCGAGAGTCGGGTCCTGTCTCTCTACCTCGACGGACACTCCTACGAGGCGACCGCCGAGCGGCTGGAGTGCGACACCAAGACCGTCGACAACGCGCTCCAGCGCGTCAAGCGCAAGGTCGGGGCTCACCTGGCCTCACGCGAGGCCCCGCTTTAGAATCCTTCTTCAGGGCAGGTCCGCGAGGACGTACTCGAGCAGTTCCCTGCCGTGCTCGGAGGCGACGGAGACGTCGTCGGCCTTGATCCGGGCACGGTGCAGGGACTGCATGCGCAGCACGTCGCCGTCGCAGCGGCTGTTTGGGAAGACGCCCGAGTAGGAAACGCCCAGCCGCTCGAGGTGGTCGGCCACGAGGGCGGTGGCCGGCGTGTCGAGGGGCAGGTCGAGGTAGACGGCATCGAGGCCGAGGCGGTGGAAGAGGTGGTGGCGCTCGGCGGCGACCGCGGCCTCGAGGTCGGCGCCGGGGGCGTGGACCGTGATCAGCGCCAGGTTGTGGTCGGCATCGACCGCGACGTGCAGCTCGGTCCGCTCCTCCAGCGCGAAATCTGTGGGAGGCGCGGCGAGCGTGCCGCGCAGCTCGCACAGCTCCAGTGTCCGCCCGACGACCCCGAGGTGGCGCTCGGGCGCGTAGACCGGACGCTCGTGGCCGTCGTTCAGCTTTGTGTAGAAGAGCGCCGCCGATTGCCGTCCGCGCCGCCCGTCGCCGGCGGCGTCGTTCGACACCGAGGCCGGGATCCAGCCGAGCAGGAAGCCGGTCTCGTGAGCGCCCAGCTCGACGTTGGCGCGCTGGCTGTAGGGGTGGGCGGCGGTCGCCTCGCTGTACATCCCCGCCATCCCCTGCCCGGCCGCCCAGTCCATGAGAAAGCGCTTGGTCCTGGTGAAGAGGTGCTGCCCCCGCGCCGCCGGCATCGTCACCGCCTGGCCCGAGTGCCCGACGGAGTCGCCGGCGGCGCCGAGGCTCATCCCCTCATGGCAGAGCAACTCGCCCTCGGCGGTCTCGGCAACGCACGACACGTACGTCCCTGCCGCCAGCTGCGCCGACACCTCTTCGGCGTCATAGACCCAGCGCACGTCATAGCTCTCGCCGTAGGCGACCCGGATCGCCTCGCTGAGGACCGAGCCTTCGTCGGGCTCGAGGAAGCGAAAACGCACGTCCATGGGAGCACGATGTCATAGGCAGCGATATATCTGCCGAAATGTTCTGTCTGCGGCGAGGACTATGTTGTCGATATGTCTCTGGCTTTGCCCAAGCCGACCCCCACCTCTCACCCGGTTGACGTTGGACACCGGGCTGAGGCCGCAATTCTCGCCGAGCTTGTCAAGCGCGGCTATCGCGTTCTGCTGCCGTTTGGCGTCAATCAGCGTTATGACTTGGTCCTCGATTGCGACGGCCGGTTCCTCAGGGCGCAGTGCAAGAGCGGACGGTTGCGTGAGGGAGCCATTCAATTCAGGGCCTTGAGCACCCAGTCGAATATGAGACGAACTCGCTCCCGAAGCTATGTCGGTGAGGTCGACCTGTTCATCGTTTACTGCCCGGACACTCAGCGCGTATACGTGGTCCCGGCGGAGGAGGTGCCAAACACCTGTATGTATCTGCGGGTAGATCCTCCGGGCAATCGGCAGGGTAAGCGCGTACGCTGGGCGAAGGACTACGAGTTGCCCGCCTAGCTTAATTGGTAAAGCATCGCTCTTGTAAAGCGGAGAGTTCCGGTTCGAGTCCGGAGGCGGGCTCTTGCTAGGCGTCCTTGCCGGCGCCGCTGAGGATCCGCGCCTTCTCGGCCGCGAGCTCCTCGTCGTCGAGGATGCCCTTCTCGTGCAGGGTGGCCAGGCGCTCCAGGCGGGCCAGGCGCGCATCGTCATCGCTTGCGGGCGTGGCCGTGGTCTCGGCCTCGGCCTCGGCGGCAGGCTTGCGCATCTCCGGCAGGCGCAGCTTCGAGGCCCGCTCTCCCAGGTTGGCGTCCTTGACGGCACCGACGACGCGCTCCTTGGTGCGGCCGAAGACGTCGCCGTACTCGGCGTCGGGGAATTCCTCGGCGGCCTGTTTGCGCAGCTCGTGGATGCCGAAGGCGGCCAGGCCGGCGATCACCAGGGTCGTCAGGAAGGAGCGCAGGTTCTGGGTCGGGGCCTGGATGAAGTAGATGCCGACGACGATCGCCAGCGCGGCGTAGACGTAGGCGGGGTACTCGCGCAGGGCCGGTGCCACGAATTTGCGGGTCGACCGGGCCGAGGACGTCGGCGAGGCCAGCCAGCCGGCGATTCCGAAGAGGACGCCGACCACGATCACGGTCGTCGCGATGCTGGTCATCAGTGAGGTGCCGATCGACCAGGTCGCTTCCCCCGCCGGCCGCGCGCTTTCTTCCACCACGAGCTGGTCGACGACGATCCCGCCGAATATCTCGCGGGCGACGATCACGGCGAAGCCCGCCGCGATCAGCCCGACGCCGCAGAAGAGCACGGTCACCCAGCGTTCCTCGCGAGCGAGGTAGATCGCCAGTCCGAAGCAGAGGAACGTGAGCAGCGAAAGCACCAGGGCAAGGCCCTTGATCGCGACGACGATGTCCTGCGCGGTCTTCAGCTGGTCGGACTTGAGGATCGTGAACCGGCCCGCGTCGGGCGGCAGCTTTTCGGCCAGGTCGGCGCCGATCCCGACCTGGTCGGCGAGGTTGGTGACGAGGCTGCCGAGATTGAGGCTGACTTCGCCTTCCTCGGTCGAGACCGTGCCCTCCTTTTCCTCGAGGACGGCGATGAGTTCTTCGTGCGCGGTTCGGTTGGCACCCTTCCAGAGTTCCTGGGCGGTGGACGTTTCCAGCACCCGGTTGGCGCCGTCTCCGGCCACCTGGCGCAGGCCGCCGGAGATCGGGCCGGCGAGGTCCTTGGTCTCGCCGGGCAGAATGTCGCTCAGTTCCTGTTCGACGTCGACGTTTTCGTAGAGCTGGTCGACCAGGTAGTCGCCGACCGCTTCGCGGATCGTCGGGTTCTGGATCAGGCGGCCGCTGGTGTCGACCCAGTCGTCGGTGTTGAGCGCCTGTCGCTCGGTCCAGATCGCGAAGACGCTGAGGAAGGCCAGCACGGCACCCAGTACGACCAGCACCCGGACCAGGCGTCGTCTTCCACGGGTCATTCGCATGGATGCTATACGTGAAGTAGTGAGGCTCGAGGGAATTCACCACATCACCGCGATCACGGCCGACGCCCAGAGCAACGTCGACTTCTACGCGGGGACGATGGGCCTGCGCCTGGTCAAGAAGACGGTCAACCAGGACAACCCCACCGTCTACCACCTCTTCTTCGCCGACGAGAAGGGCAGCGCGGGCTCCGACCTCACCTTCTTCGAGTTCCCGGGAGTGCCCCCGGGCCGGGCGGGCGCGGGCGACGTGCACCGGATCGTCTGGCGCGTGGCCTCGCATGCCGCGCTCGACTTCTGGGAGGAGCGACTCGCCGCAGGCGGGATCGAGTCGGAGCGGGCCGGGGGAGGGCTGCGCTTCGCCGATCCGGAGGGCCTCGCGCATGAGCTCGCCGTGGTCGAGGTCGCCGACGAGCCGCTGATCGCCGACCACCCCGAGGTTCCGGCCGACCACGCGCTTCGCGGCTTCCACGCGGTCTGCGCCTACAGCGGGGCACCCGACGCCAGCCACTCGCTGCTCGAAGCGCTCGAGTTCGAGTCCCTCGGTGAGGAGACCTGGGAGGCGCGGGGGGCAGGTCGGGGCGGTCTCTATGTCTACGAACAACCACCCGAGGAGCGCTCGCTGCAGGGCGCCGGCAGCGTCCATCACGTCGCCTGGGCATCGACTCTCGACGAGCACGAGCAGTGGCGGGACCGGGCGATCTCGGTAGGCGCCCACCCGACCCCCGTGATCGACCGCTTCTACTTCCGTTCGATCTACTTCCGCGAGCCGAGCGGCGTCCTCTTCGAGATCGCCACCCTCGGCCCGGGCTTCACCGTCGACGAGCCGCTCGAGCACCTCGGCGAGAAGCTCTCCCTGCCCCCCGACTTCGAGCACATGAGGGCGGAGGTCGAACCGAACCTGCGCCCCGTCGTCAACCCGCGGACCGTCTCAGCCGGGTGAGCGGCAACTTCGTCTGGCGCGACGCCGGTCGCGTCGTGGTCTTTCGCGATGGTGGGGTGAGCGATGCGCCGGCGCTGCTGGCCGAGCATGGGATGGAGCCCTTCGCCCTGCTCTCGACCGAGCGACATCTCGTGGGCGCCGGGCAACTGGCGAGCGCTGCGGCGGCGGTGCACGACGTGCCGGCTGCCGCCAGTGCGGCCACCGGCGTCACTGCTGCTGCCGCCGCACTTCTCGACCGGGTCGACGCCCCGACCCTCGTCGCCCTCGGTGGTGGCCGCGTGATCGACACGGCGAAGGCGATCGCCTCGGTCACCGGCGCCCGCGTCGCCGCGATCCCGACCACCATGTCGGGGGCCGAGATGACCGGCATCCACCGCCTGCCGGCGGGGGCGGAGGACCGGGTTCGCGCCCTCGTTCGCCCATCGCTGGTGATCGCCGACCCCGAGGCGATGACCAGCGCGCCCGAGCCGGAGCTGCGGGCGAGCTCGATGAACGCCCTCGCCCACGGTGCCGACTCGCTCTACACCCCCTTCGCCAACCCCGTTTCCGAGATGACCGCCCTGCGCGGGGCCGAGCTGATCGCGACCGCGCTCGACGAAGATCCCGCCGAGCGGGGTAGCGAGGCCCTCGCCCTCGGCTCGATCCTCTGCGGCTACGCGATCGACTCCGGCGCCTTCGCCCTCCACCACGTCGTCTGCCAGACCCTCGCCCGAGTCTGCGGCACGCCCCACGCCGGCACCAACGCCGCAATCCTCCCCCGCGCAATGGCCTTCATGGTCCCCCGCGCCCCCAACAAGCTCCAACAACTTGCGGCGGCGATCGGAACCGACCCCGGCGAAATCGAACCTCGCCTCCTCCAGCTCGGCGGCAACCCACCCGGATTGGGAAAGCTCGGCGCAGACCAGGCCAAGCTCCCCCAGGCTCTCGAATCGATGCTGGTGCGTCCCGAGCTCGCCTTCGCGCCGGAACCCCCGACGCGCTCCGATCTCGAAAAGCTCATAGAGACCGCCTGGTAGCACGGCTTCGGGGAGCGTTCCTCGCGCGGGTGGCGTGGGGCAGGGGGGCCGAGAACGGACGCTTGCGCCCGCCCGCAGGCCCCCCTGCCCCACGACAGGACCCGCGCGCCGGTAACTACCGTCCCTAGGCCGTGTAGCACCAAGCGTGGACCCCGTTCGCCTCCAGGCGTACCACGAGTACACGCGCCGCCACGGCGTCAACCCGGTGCTGTACCTCCTCGCCCGAGTTTTCATGACCCCCTTTTTCCTGGTCTACTTCCGCTACGCGCGGACAGGACGCGAGCACGCCCGTCTCAAGGGCGGCCTAATCGTCGCCGCCAACCACCGCAGCTTCCTCGACCCGTTCGCGATCGGCGGGGCCCTCCCCTGGCGGCGGCCGATGAACTACGTGGCCAAGGTTGAGCTCTTCGACCGGCGCTGGCGGGGCTGGATCCTCTCCCGTCTCGGCGCCTTCCCGATCCGGCGCGGGGAGTCCGACGAGGACTCGGTGGAGACCGCACGCCAGGTCGTCGAACGGGGCGGTGCCGTCTGCATCTTCCCTGAGGGCACCCGGATCCGCCGGGGCTCGCTGGCCGAGCCCAAGCGCGGCGTCGGGCGCCTCGCGCTGCAGACCGGTGCGCCGGTGGTCCCGGCAGCCGTCCTGGGTACCGAACACGTGCGCCGCGGCTGGCGGATCCGCCCGCGCAAGATCCGGGTCCGTCTCGGCAAGGCGATGACCTTCCCGCGAGCCGAGGATCCATCGCGAGGCCTGGCCGCGACCGTGACCGGCCGGATCTGGCCCAACGTCGAGCTCCAGTGGGAGGATCTCGGCGGCCTGCCGCCGATGCGCCGCGCGGCGGTGATCGGCGCCGGCAGCTGGGGCACCGCCCTTGCCGTGCTCCTCGCGCGCGGCGGCCTCGAGGTCCAGCTCGCGACCCGCACCGCCGAGCAGGCGACCGAGCTGGCCGATGTGCGCGAGAACCGCCGCTACCTCGAGGGCGTGCGCCTGCCCGACTCGGTCCAGGTTCGACACGCGTCCGAAGTCGAGCTGGCGGGTCTCGATCTCGTCTGTCTGGCGATCCCCTCGGGATCGTTGCCGCAGGCGGTCGGGAGCATCGCCGACCGGGTCGGCGCCCGCGCGGCGGTGCTGCTCCTGACCAAGGGCCTGGTTGCGCCGCAGGGCCTGCTTCCTGCCGAGTACGTCGGCGAGCGGGTGCGCGCGCGCGCGATCGCCTCTCTGGGCGGTCCGGCACATGCCCGCGAGGCTGTCTCCGGCTCTGCGGCGCTCGTCCTCGGCTCCGCCGACGACGACCTGCGCGACCAGCTCGGCGGAGTCTTCGACCGTGCCGGTTTGTTCTGCGAGCGCTCGCGCGACGTGGTCGGGGTCGAGATGGCGGGAGCCGCGAAGAACGCCGCCGCCCTTGCCGCCGCCGCCGCCGAGCCGCACGGGCTCAACGCGGCCGGGATCGCCGCCGCCAGGGTCTGGCGCGAGTGCATCGGTTACGCGATCGACCGCGGCGCCGAGCTCGAGACGTTCGCCGGCCTCGCCGGCGTCGGCGACCTCACCGCGACCGTGATGGCGCCGGAGGGCCGCAACCGGCGCGCCGGAGAGCTGCTCGGGCGTGGCACCCCTGCAAGCGAGATCCCGGGAATCATCGGCCAGGCGTCGGAGGGTCTCGACGCGGTGCCGCTACTGGCGGCGGCGACCGCGGCAGCGGGCGGAAAGTCAGAGGCGCTGTCCGGCCTGGCGGCGCTGATCGGCGGTGAGATCGATGCCGATGCCTGGGTTGCCGGTCTGCGCCGGGGCGAGCGTGCGCGGGAGGCGGCGTGATGCAACTAGGCTTGGACCGTGAGCGGCGCAGCGGAGAACGTCGAGCCGGCGAGCCTCGACCCGGCCGCGAAGGCGGAGCTGGACCGGGCTTTCGAGGATCTCTACCGGGCGCACCTGCGCGACGTCTACTCATACGCCTACTACCGGGTCGGCAACCAGCACGACGCCGAGGACCTCACCGAGCAGGCCTTCCTGCAGGCATACAGGCACTTCGACAGGGCTCGCCGCGAGTCCGACGGGCGGCCGCTGCGTCCCTGGCTGATCCGCATCGCCCACAACCTCGCCTCGAACTACTACCGCGACCGCTCGCGGCGGCCGCAGACGTCGCTGGAGGTCGCCGACCCGATTCCCACCCGGCACGGCACCGAGGCGATCGCCGAGGGGCGCGAGGAGCTGCGGCAGGTGATGGCGAATCTCGAGAACCTCTCCGACGACCGCCGCGAGGTGCTGATCATGCGCTTCGCGCTCGGCATGGACAATCGCGAGATCGCACGCGCCCTGGGCCGCAGCGACGGGGCCACCAAGGTGCTGATACACCGGGCGATCAAGCAGCTGCAGGAGGAGATGGCCGATGAGTGACGCTGGTCATCGTCTGACCGGAGCCTGGGACGTCGAGCACCTTCTTTCCGACGCCCTGCGCCCAATCGAGCCGCCGGAGCGCCTCTCGGGCCGGCTCGAGGACACGCTCTCGGCCGTTACGCAGGCCGCCGCGGAGGAGCTCTCAGACTGGGCCGAGGAACTCTCCGAGAGCGAGCTGCGGGCGCTGCGCGACCCACGCAACTGGGTGCGTCCGGTGTTCGCCGTCGGTGCGGGTGGGGCCGCTGCCGGCGCACTCGTGCTGATCGAGGCGCGCCGGCGGAGCCAGCGGCAGGCCAGGGGCCGGTTTCAGGCCATGACCCGGCGTCTCAGGTAGCCGGGGCGGGCCGCCTCCCCTCGACGGGCGTGGCCATCGCCGCGCCGACGCCGAGCACGCCGAGGATCAGATGCAGGAAGTTGTCCTCGGTGTTGACCGGGATGAAGCCGAGGATCGAGTCGCCGCTGCCGATGATGAACCCCCAGATCGCGATCGCGATGTAGACGATGCCCAGCCAGAGTGCGTACTGGCGAGCCGCGTAGCCGGCCACCAGCAGGCCGATGGCGCCGGTGAGGATGTGGACGATGTTGTGCCAGGCGTTGACGGCGAGGATGCCGAACACGTCGTCGACATTGCCGGGGGAGCCGAACGATGAGCTGTAGAAGAAACCGATGATGCCGGCGATGACCAAGACACCGCCGACGAGGGTCGCGTAGAGCCTCGCGGGACTTGCGCCTTCCATTCCTATCCTCCTTCGGTCAAGGATTGGCTTACGACAATTGTAGGCTCCCGTCTCCTCGATGGCGCAAACTTGTTACCGGCACCCGAACCGCGAGACGGCCGTCTCCTGCTCCTCCTGTGGGCGGCCGATCTGTCCCGACTGCATGACGCCGACGCCGGTCGGGATGCGCTGCCCGGAGTGCGCCAGCCAGCGCACCCGGGTCGTGCGGGGGGTGGGGGAGGCCGGCCTGTTCGCAAGCGCCCCCGCGACCTTCATCCTGATCGCGCTCAACGCGGCGGCGTTCCTCGCCGAGGTCGTCAGTGCCAGCGGTGGGTTCGCGGTCGGCAACAGCTCGGTGGTCTTCGACTTCGGCCTCTACGGGCCACTCGTCGCCGAAGGCGAGTGGTACCGGCTCCTCACCGGCGGGTTCCTCCACGCCAGCCTCATCCACATCGGCTTCAACATGTTCGCGCTCTATTTCCTCGGAAGGCTGCTTGAGCCGTCGATCGGCACACCCCGCTTTCTCGCCGTCTACTTCGCCTCGCTCTTCGGCGGTGCTTTCGGCGCCCTCCTGCTCAGCCCGGAGGCGCTCACGGTCGGCGCTTCGGGGGCGATCTTCGGCCTCTTCGGCGCGGCCTTCCTGATCGCCCGCGACCGCGGCTTCGATGCGGTCGCCTCGTCGATCGGGGTCATCCTCCTGCTCAACCTCGCCTTCAGCGTCCTAGGCGCGAGCCGCATCAGCCTCGGCGGTCATCTCGGAGGCCTCGCTGCGGGGGCGGTCTGTGCCCTGGTGATCCTGGCGGGAGATCGCGGGATGCTCGGCCAGCGTCGCTTCCCCGCCGAGATGATCGCCATGGGGGCCGTGGCCGTGCTCTCTATCGTCGGCGCGCTCGCGATCGCCTAGGACACTAGCTCAGCTGGCCCGGTTGGATCGCGCGTGCGAGGCGCGCAGCTCGGCGAAGCCGATGTTCCCCGGCGCATCGACTAAGTCCGGGTGCAGGAGATGGCCGAGCAGCTCGACGCCGTCGATGAGTCGCGGTCCGGGCCGGGAGAAGGTCGATGCGGCGTCGACCGCGAACACACGCTGGGCGCCGAGCTCCTCGATGCGGAACCAGTGTTCGAGGGCCTGGGTTCGAGCGCCGTCGACGTACCAGCCGCAGGGCATCGCGACGATCACGTCGGGGTTGAGGCCCGAAAGCTCGCCCCAGGAGACCTCGGGCGACTTCAGTCCCGGCGGACCGGCGACGTCCTCGCCTCCCGCGATCGAGATCATCTCGGGGATCCAGTGTCCCCCGACGTAGGGCGGATCGAGCCACTCCAGGGCGATCACCCGCGGCAGCGTCGTCCCCGAGACCGCGGCGCGGACGGTCGCCAGCCGTCCCTCCAGTTCCCCCCGCAGCTCGTGCGCCTCGCGCGGGATCTCGGCCGCCTCCCCAAGCCGGATCACGTCCTCGAGCATCTCCCCGAGCGTGCTCGGGTCCTGCTGCAACACCTGCGGCCTGCTGGAGAGCCGGGCGGCCACCTCGAGCACGTCCTCGAAGGAAACGGCGCACACGGCGCAGACAGCCTGGGTGACGATCAGGTCTGGGGCCAGCGTCTCCAGCAGCTCCTCGTCCAGCTCGTACAGCGCCTGCCCCTCGGCGACCCTCGCCTTCACCGCCCGGTCGATCTCGGCGGCGCTGAGGTTGGGCCGCAGCACTGTCCGGGTCAGATGGGGGAGTGAGCGCGCCTCGGGCGGGTAGTCGCACTCATGCGTGACCGCGACGACACTGTCGCCGAGTCCGAGTGCGTAGAGCATCTCGGTCGCGGAGGGAACGAGGCTTGCGATGCGCATCTCGCAGGGAATATCGCACCTCCCGCTGGATCCGCGGAGCGGAAAGATATATTGCGTACGCCGAATGGCCGACGACGACCTCCCCCGAAGTACCGGGTCAAATAAGCGATGAGCGCCCTGCTGCTCGTCCTCCTCCTCGTGCTGTTGGCCATCAACGGCTTCTTCGTCGCGGCCGAGTTCGCGCTCGTGCGCAGCCGCCGCGGCAAGATCGAACAGCTCGCCGAGGAAGGCGAAAGCGGCGCCGAGGAGGTGATCGAGCAGCTCGACAAGATCGACGAATCGCTCTCGGCCTGCCAGATCGGGATCACGATGGCATCGATCGGCATCGGCTTCCTCGGCGAGCCCGCGCTGGCCGTGCTGCTCGAGCCGATCTTCGGCGGGTTCTCGCACGGTGTCGCGGTCGGCCTCTCGGTGGCGATCGCCTTCACGATCGTCACCGCGTTGCACATCAGCGTCGGCGAGCAGGTGCCGAAGATGCTGGCGATCAGCCATGCCGAGCGCACCGCCCGCCGTGTCTCCCGGCCGCTCAACTGGTTCCGCATCGCGACCGCACCGGTGACCTACGCGCTGAGCGCGTTCTCGAATGCGATCGTGCGACTCTTCGGCGTCGACCCGACCGACATCGAGGTACGCCACACCGCCGAGGACCTCAAGCAGATCATCGACAGCTCGCGGATCGGTGGCACGCTCGACCCGGGCGAGGCGGGCATGCTGGGCGGTGTCTTCCACCTGCACGAGCAGGAGGCCCGCGAGGTGATGACCCCGATCCCGGCAGTGGTCACCGTCGACGCGTCCGAGACGGTCGAGACGGCCCTGCGGCGCTGCGTCACCTCGGGCCACACGCGACTTGTCGTGATCGAGGACGAGAACCCCGACCGCGTCAAGGGGATCGTCCACAACAACAGCCTGGCCCGCCTTTACATGAGCGACGGGCCAGAGGCCGAGATCGCCCCCGCTGTGCGCGATGCCGTGATCGTCCCGGAGACCCGGCCCCTCGACGACCTCCTGCACGACCTTCAGGTGCAGCGAACGTCGCTCTCGGTCGTCGTCGACGAGTACGGACGGACGGTCGGGATCGTCACCGTCGAGGACATCCTCGAGGAGGTGGTCGGCGAGATCGAGGACGAGACCGACCCGCGCGCCGCGGCTCTGCGCCAGCTCGCCAGCGGCGAGTGGTTCGTCCGCGGTCACGTCTCGCTCGGCGACCTCTCCGATGCCGGGATCGAGCTGCCGGTCGACACCGACGCCTACAACTCGGTTGGCGGTTACGTCTTCGGCGAGCTTGGCCGCCTGCCCAAGCGCGGCGACACGATCGTCGCCAACGGCTACACGATCCGGGTCGAGTCGGTGCGCGAGAACCGGATCGAGGCGGTCCGGATCAGCGGCCTGCCCGGTTCCGTCCGCCAGGACTCCTAGCTTCTTCGGGCAACCCGCGTTCCACCGAACACTGGAGGTGTCGCATGTGGGTTGTGCGCATGAGCGACAAGCAACTTGAGGTTCTAAGGGCGCTGCTGCGTTCCGAGCAGCATCTTGGCCCGGCGCTCAAAGGCGCGGTCGAGGCACTTGACCTGGCGCGCTGGGACGACCTTCCCGAGGCCGAGCTCCCCTGGGACGAGGTCGAGGCAACCGCCCGCCGCCAAGGGATCACGGTCGCGGACGTCATCTGGGACCTGGCCAAAAAGCAATAGCTGCACCGCGCGGTGGGGAGGGCGGGTGCCCCTCTCCAAAACGCGCGGCGGGAGCCGCGCTTGAGTGTTTTGGAGAGGGGCACCCGCCCTCCCTCTCCACACCGGGGCTTCTAGTCGTAGCTGTAGAAGCCGGCGCCGCTCTTTCTTCCCAGTTTTCCTTCGCCCTCCATCTCGACCAGGAGCTTAGGAGGCTTCTGGTACTCCTCGTTGGAGGCGGCGTAGAGGGCGTCGCCGATCGCCTTGCAGACATCGAGGCCGACGAAGTCGAGCAGGGCCAGTGGGCCCATCGGGTGGCCCGCGCCCAGCTTCATGCAGGTGTCGATCTCACCCGCCTCCATGCCCGTCTGTTCCATGAAGCGGACGGCATCGAAGAGGTAGGGGAAGAGCAGGCGGTTGACGACGAAACCGGCCAGGTCGGGCACCTCGACCGCGGTCTTTCCCAGCGCGGCGCACCAGGCCAGGGCGGTCTCGCGCGCACCCTCGGACCCGCTGGGGAAGCAGACCTCGACCAGCTTCATCCGTGGCACCGGGTTGAAGACGTGCAGGCCGAAGAGGCGTCCGGCGATGCCCCCCGCCTCGGCGATCTCGGCGATGCTGAGCGAGGAGGTCGTGGTCGCGAGTGCCGCCTTGGGGCAGGCCTCAGCGATCGTCGAGAGGAGCTCGCCCTTCGGCGCGACCTCCTCGACGATCGCCTCGACGATGACGTCGCAGTCGGCGAGGTCTCCGGGGTCGGTGGTCACCCGCAGCCGCGACGGCTCGGCCCCCTCGATCTTGGCGCAGGCGGCGACCACTTTCTCCTCGGCACGCCAGGCCGAAGCCTCGCTACGTGCCAACAGAATCGTGTCGGCGGTGGTGGTGGAAACGGCAGCTAGGCCCGTGGCGATGGCTCCGCTGCCGGCAATTCCCGGACTTTCGTACCCCTGGCTCGCGTTCATTGGGCGGGTTCCTATCACGACGACCTCGGTGTGGGCTGCCCGACCAAGGACTCGGCATGTCTCGGCAAAAGCATGTAACTTTCTTAATCAGTCAAGGTGATTGGAGGATCACGATGCGTGGTTGGAGGGCGATTTTGGTGCTGGCCGGGGCGCTGGCGGTTGCGGTAATTGGGATCGGGTGCGGCGGCGATGGCAGCACCCAGGTCACGGCTTCGGCCGACGTCGAGAAGCCGACCTACATCAAGAAAGCCGATGCGGTCTGCAAACAGGCCAACATTCGCATCGAAGACGGCTGGGAAGACTTCGTCAAGAGCAGGGGCGGCGATCCGACCAAAGCGTTCGAAGGCGAAGGGGCCGAAGACGAATTCTCGACCACGGTGGTACTCCCCGGGAAGCAGTGGCAAGTGGACCAGATGGCGGAGCTGACGGCTCCCGAGGAGGATCAGAAGGAGGTCGAGGCCATTCTGGCGGCCTACCAGGAAGGTATCGACGTTGGCGAGGCTGACCCCAGCACGGTGACGTCTTCCCAGGGGGTCTTCAAATACGCCGCCAAAACCGCCGAAGACTACGGTCTCCGCGAATGCCGCTGGTAGGGCGAGGCACCAGGTAGAGCCGAGGGACGTTGGCGGCCGGCTGGCCAGCTGGCCAGCCGGCCGCTATGCTCCCCGCCCGATGGACCTGACCCTCTCGCCCTCCGAGCAGCAGTTCCGCGAAGAGGTTCGCGACTGGATCGAAGCGAACCATCCGGGCCCCGAGCCGGAAGGCGGCCTGGAGGAGGTGATGGCCTTCCGCCGCGAGTGGCAGCAGAAGATGCATGCCGCCGGCTGGGCGGGCATCTCATGGCCGAAGGAGTACGGCGGCCGCGGCGCCACCATGATCGAGCAGGCGATCTTCGTCGGCGAGGCCTCGCGGCTGGAGGCACCCAGCCCGGCCAACGTGCTCGGCCTGGCGATGGGCGGTCCCGTCGTCATCGCCCACGGGACCGACGCGCAGAAGCAGCGCTACCTCGAGCCGATCCTCACCGCCGAGGAGATCTGGTGCCAGGGCTTCTCCGAGCCGGAGTCGGGCTCCGACCTGGCTTCGCTGAAGACGCGGGCCGTCAAGGACGGCGACGAATGGGTCGTCACCGGGCAGAAGGTCTGGACCACGTTCGCCCAGTACGCCAAGTGGTGCATGCTGGTCGCCCGAACCGACCCCGACGCCCCCAAGCACAAGGGGCTCACCTACTTCCTGATGGACATGGAGCAACCCGGCGTCGAGGCCAAGCCCCTGGTGCAGATCACCGGCGAGGGCGAGTTCAACGAGGTCTTCATCGAGGAGGCGCGCATCCCGGACGAGAACGTCATCGGCGAGGTCGGCGGTGGCTGGTCGGTGGCGATCACGACTCTGATGAACGAGCGCGCGGGGCTTGCCTTCGGCGCCATCGCCCAGGTCGCCAACGGCCTCAAGCGGCTCGGCGCCCTGGCCGCGGAAACGCGGACGAACGGCGGCACCGCCGCCGAGGACCCGGTGATCCGCCAGCGGCTGGCGCAGCTCCACATCGAGGCGGAGACGATGCGCTTGAACGCCTACCGCGGCCTGACCAGGACGATGCAGTCGGGGATCCCGGGCCCCGAGGGCTCGCTGGGCAAGTGGCAGTGGGCCGACATCAACCAGCGCATGGCTGAGCTCGCGCTCGACATCGAGGGCGCCTACGCGCCTCTGGCACGCGGCGACGAGCACGCGATCGCCGGCGGTGCCTGGCAGTACAGCTTCCTCCGCTCCCGTGCCAACTCGATCGAGGGCGGCACCACCGACATCCTCAAGAACATCATCGCCGAGCGTGTGCTCGGCCTGCCGAAGATGCGTTAGGGGCTGTCGCGGAATATGTACTTCGATCTCACAGACGAGCAGCAGGCGATCAAGTCGACGGCGCACGACTTTCTCGCCGCCCGCTACAAGTCCGAGCGCATCCGCGAGCTCGCCGAGAGCGAGCACGGCTTCGAGCAGTCCGATTGGGCGGAGATGGCCGGCCTGGGATGGCAGGGGCTCGCCCTGCCCGAAGAGTGGGGTGGGCAGGGGCTCGGCATCGTCGAGCTCGCCGTCCTCTTTGAGGAGATGGGCTACGCGCTCGCCCCCTCGCCGCTCTTCTCCAACACGATCGCCGGCCTCGCGCTGGCTCACGGCGGATCGGACGACCAGCGCGAGCGCTTCTTGCGCCCCCTGGCCGAAGGAAAGCTTCGCGGGACGCCGGCGCTCTGGGACGCGGGTTCGCCCGCGACCATCGGCAAGTTCACCATGGAGGCTCGTGCGGACGGCGACGGAGTCGTCCTCGACGGGGAGAAGGTGCTGGTGATGGACGCCGCGACCGCGGACTTCCTTCTCGTGGCCACCGCAGACGGGCACCGACACGTGGTCGAGCGCGGCGCGCCGGGCGTGACGGTTGCGCCTGCGACGTCGATCGATCTCACCCGCCGTCTCTACTCGGTTCGCTTCGAGGGAGTTCGCGTCGCTCCCGAGAACTCGCTTCCCGGGGGCGACGATGAATACTTCCCGGTCTTCCATCGTGTCTGCGTGGCCCTCGCCGCGGAGTCGACCGGGATCGCGCAGCGGACGATGGAGATGGCCGTCGAGTACGCCAAGGACCGCCAGCAGTTCGGGCGCCCGATCGGCTCCTACCAGGCCGTCTCGCACCGCTGCGCGCAGATGCTGCTCGAGACCGAGAACGCGCGCTCAGCTGTCTACGGAGCCGCCTGGGCGGCCGATGCCGAGCCCGAGTCGCTGTCGACGGCCGCATCGATGGCGAAGGCCTACGCATCCGATGCGGGTTGGCGGGTGCCCGACGCCTCGATCCAGGTTCACGGCGGGATCGGCTTCACCTGGGAGCACGACCTGCACTTCTTCCTCAAGCGCGGCAAGGCCAACGCGGCGATGTTCGGCGATGCCAAGTGGCATCGCGAGCGGGTCGCCGACGCGGTGCTGGACGCGGCCGGCGAACCGGTCTTGGCCTGAGGTCGCGTGGGCGCGCTCGACCGCATCTCCGTCGCCGCGATCGGGGTCTCGGTAGCCGATCTGGAGGCCGAGGCGAAGCGGGCCGAGGCCGCGGGGGTTGAGTGCGTCTGGGCGCCCGAGCTCTTCCGCTCCTCGGTCACGCAGGCGGCCTACCTGGCGGGTCGTACCGAGAAGATCGACGTCGCCACCGGGATCGCCTGGGCCTTCACCCGGAGCCCCTTCATCCTCGCGGTCAGCGCTCTCGATATCGACGAGATGTCGGGCGGGCGCTTCCGGCTCGGCCTCGGTTCCGGCGTCAAACGACTGAACGAGACCTGGCACAACGCTGAGTACGGGCGCCCGGCACCGCACCTGCGCGAGGCGATCGAGGCGACGCGGCTGATCATGCAGCAGGCCGGCAAGGGCGAGCCGATCCGCTACGAGGGCTCCTACTACGACATCGACATCAAGGGCTGGATCAGGCCGCACCCCGCGCCCCGTGAGTCGGTGCCGATCTACACCGCTGGCATCCAGAGCGGGATGTGCCGGATGGCGGGCGACGTTGCCGACGGGTTGATCGGGCACCCGATCCAGAGCCTGCGCTGGATCGACGAGGTCGTGGTCAGCTCCTTCGAAGAGGGCCTCGTCCGCTCGGGCCGCGAGCGCTCCAGCTTCGACTATCTGCCCACGGTCTGCTGCGCGATCGACGACGACGAGGCGCGGGCGATCGACATGGCACGGCGCACGATCTCCTTCTACGCCACGGTCAAGACTTACATGCCGCTCTGGGAGCTGCACGGCTTTGCCGACAACGCCGTCGCTGCCGGGGAGGCCTTCCGCCGCGGCGACCTCGCCGGCGTCCCGGCGGCGATCAGCGACGAGATGGTCGAGACCTACTGCGCCGCCGGCCCCCTCGACAAGGTGCGCGCCCGGGTCGAAGCGACCGCCGAGCGCGCCGACGGCCTCTTCCTCACGCCGCCGACCTACTTCATCTCCCCCGAAGAGCTCTCCGAGTTCCAGAACCGCATCATCGACGCGTTTGGGCCGGCAGCCTGAATTCTGAGGGGTGGGGTGGGGCTGGTGGGTGCCCCTCCCCAAAACGCGCGGCAGGAGCCGCGCTTGAGTGTTTTGGGGAGGGGCACCCACCAGCCCCACTCGAAACACACAAGCTCCAAGCACTCCACCCCGAGGTGCGCGTCTCAGCTTGAAAAGAGCTTGTGAACTTTGGCCCTGCCTTCGCAGCTCAGGCGTATCTGGGTGACGTGTTGAGAGGAGCCTGGCCGTCCTCCAGGCGAATGTCGCGAAGCGGCCTATGCAATCTGTTTATTGCGCGGCCGTAGGCCGCGCTCCTGATTGCACCGCGCTTGCGCGCGGTGCTCAATTCGACTGGAGGACGGCCAGGCTCCTCCCTGCGATTCGCTACTCGTCGCGCGGGGTGATGCGGAAGGTCGAGACGACCTCGGCCTGCTTGGCCTCGGGGTGGACCACGTAGGCGCTGGGACCGCCGCCGAACCAGCCGGAGCTCTCATTGTCGGCGACGAAGATGCCGGGATGGTGCTTGCCGTCACCGTCCTCGACCCAGACCTTGTCGCCCTCCTTGAACCCGTGCGGAGCCTCGCTCATCGACGACAGCCTAACCGCAACTTCCCGCCGACGGGCCTCAAATACGCCTATATGGCGTATTTGAGGCCCGTCGGCGGGAGGGAGGGAGAGGCGCTATGGGCAGACGACGATCAGGTGGAAGTCCGCATCCGCGTCGAGGCCTTTCTCGTCCCGCGTGCGGACCTCGATCGCGTTGGCGTTGGCCGGTGACGTGTTCGTCTGCGCGTAGCCGGCGCCCGGAACCGACGTGCCGGCGTTGTCGCGGCCGGCGACGTTGGCGCAGCCGCTGACGTTCGCCGGGAATGCCACCGTGACGGCGCCACCGCCCTCGGTCGCGGTCACCCCCGCGTCGCTGGCCCGCGCCAGCGCGGCGTTGCCGGCGCCGGTCGGGTTGTTGACCACCGCCCAGTAGGTGTGGGCCGCCCTCTTCGCCGCCGGTATGACGCCCAGCTTGTTGGTGTTGATCTGGAACCCGGTCAGTGTCTTTTGCTTCAGCTTCCCGCCGCCGATCGTCTGCTTCTTGATCGCACCGCCGTTGATCGTCTGCGCCGCGTAGGCGGTCCCGGCCAGCGCGACGACCAGTGCCACGAGTGCGACGATCATGGCCGGCGATGGCAGCCTCTGCTTGAGCGCGTCCATTGAATCCCCCTTCTGTTTCGAGGACGTGTCTGAGGTTTACCCCCAAATAAGGGGCATAAGCTCAGACACGTCTGGCTGCGCGAGTTTCGGGGTCGACGCGACGAACGGTTGTCGGGCTCCCTGGAGGGACAAGCGAAACCCCCGCGCACGCCTGGCGGCGGACACTGCGCGGTACGGCGTCCTCAGTCCCTCCTAGTGGCGGGCGATGCCCATGGTGCCGCGGGGATCTCCGCTGTGCTCGGCGAGGTCTTCGAGCTCGGCGATCTTGCGCTCCCCTTCGAGCCGGGCCGGGTCGTCGGCGGCCAGCGGCGCGATCAGCCGGCGGATCCGGTTGCGGACCTGGAGGGCGAAGTGTGGGGTGGACGCACCGGCGAGGGCCCGGATGTCCTCGGCGGTGACCGGATCGGTGGCGCCCAGCAGGGCGGGGCTCTCGGCTTCGCTCACGGTTCCGTCCCTCCGATCCTGGCCAGTTCGGCCAGCTGGTCGATCTCGGCTTGCTGATTCACGTCGATTGCCTCCTGGTCTCCGATCACCCACACGTGGTTGTAGAAGGCGCGGGTCGGATCTGTCGTGTACCCCGGCTTGACGTCGAGCAGGTACTGGCGCAGCGCCGCCGGCAGCGTACCGGCGTCGTCGGTGAGCAGCAGCGGACCCCACGTCCCCGATGCCGAGAGCGGCGAGGCTACGGCCGCGGCCAGCGGTGCATCGCTGCGCGCGACGACGAAGCCGTGACCGGGATCGTTGACGTTCCAGCCGAAGTCGCCGCTGGCGTAGCGGGCGAGCGCGATCGAGTTCGCGACCGGGTCCTCGCCGGAGACGCGCCGGACGCGCCCGCCGACCTTGCCGGCTTCCCGCACCACGTCCGAGGAGATCGCCGAAGACGGGCCGAGCACGTAGACGGGGACCTTTGGGTGCGCACGCAGCGCCTGCGCGGTCGGCGTCGGCAGCTTCTCGGCCCCGCTGAAGAGCACCGGGTCGCCCGAGCGCGCCGCCCAGGCGGCTGCGGGGATTGCGAGCTCCGGCTCGGCTTCCGGGGCGAGCACGAAATGGGCCGGGGGACCGTCGAAGAGCTTGTCGCGCTCGGCTGCGATCGAGGCCGCGAGCGCAGCGGCCCCGGGCGCATCGACCCGGTCGGTCTTCAGCTCGCCCGGAGTCGCCGCGTCGCCGATGACGAACGCCTGGGTGCCGCCGGCCTCGACGCTGCCGCGCGGGGCCAGCGCGGCAAGGGCCTGCTCGGTCGGCTCGGGCAGGTCACTCCCAGCGGAGATCAGAAGCGGCGAGCGCAGCGGTTCCGCCATCAGCACCGAGGCTGCGACCGCCCCCTGCCAGTCGTCCTCGTCGACGATCGTGACCGACGCGGGCCGCTGTGCGGCGGTCGCCGAGGGGAAGACGGCAAGGGTCACAGCCGCGGCGATCGCGGCGGGGTCCGACCCGCCGACCCGCGTCGTGTTGTTGGTCGCGAAGGAGGGGTATCCCAGCTCTTCGGCGGCCTCGGCCGCGGGAGTCTCCACCTCCTCGGCGGACGTCTCGGCGGGAGCCTGCGTGGGAGCCGGCGCCGGCTCGGGTGCGTCCTTGTTCGAGCCACCGCCTCCGAGCACGGCGGCGGCGAGGAATACGACCGCGACCGCAACCAGTCCGCCAACCGCCTTCAGGGCCGCGGGCACCGGCCTGCGCCGCCGTCTGGGCTTCTTCGCCGGGGGTGGCGGTGTCGGCTGGGACGCGTTCGTCTCCTCCTGGGCCGACGGGAGGTCGGCGTTGATGGGGCGCTTCCCGGGCACGGACCGGAAAGCTACAGCGGGGCGGTGGCTGGCTGGTCAGCTAATCTTCATGCGACTGGTTGACTGACCAGTCAATCAACCGGTGAGAGGCGCCGACCAAGAGGGGACCCAATGGATTTCGCACTGAACGACGAGCAGCAGGAGTACAAGGAGCGCTGCCGGACCTTCGCCCGCGAGGTGATCAGGCCCGCCGCCCGCAAGCACGACGAAGAGGAGAGCATTCCCTGGGAGGTGATCAAAGAGGCTCGAAAGCAGGGTTTCGGCGGCCTCGAGGGGATCCAGCGCTCGGCCGGGGACGGCGAGGGCCAGATGCAGGTGATCTCGGCCGAAGAGTTTCACTGGGGTTGCGCCGGCATCGCCCTGGCGATCTCCGGCTCCGGACTTGCGGCGGCTGGGATCGCGTCCTCGGGCACCCCGGAGCAGATCGGCCAGTGGGTTCCCGAGTGCTTCGGCAGTGGCGACGAGATCAAGCTCGGCGCCTACGCGGTTACCGAGCCGCAGGCCGGCTCCGACGTGAAGAGTCTGAAGACGACGGCGAAGCGCGACGGCGACGAGTGGGTACTCAACGGGACCAAGGTCTTCATCACCAACGGTGGCATCGCCGACGTCCACGTCGTCGTCGCCACGGTCGACCCGGCGCTCGGCACCCGTGGCCAGGCCTCCTTCGTGGTCGGCAAGGACACCCCGGGCCTGACCCAGGGCAAGAAGGAGTCCAAGCTCGGCATCCGCGCCTCCCACACGGCAGAGATCGTCCTCGACGATTGCCGCATCCCGATCGAGAACCTGCTCGGCGGCGAGGAGAAGCTGGAGCGCAAGCTGCAGCGCGGGCGGGAAGGAAAGAAGTCGCGCGGCGCCGACGCGCTTGCGACTTTCGAGATCACCCGGCCGCTGGTCGGCGCCTCGGCGCTCGGCATCGCCCAGGCCGCCTACGAGTGGACGCTCGAGTACCTCGACGGCCAGACCGAGGGTGGCAGGCCGTTGCTGGGTGAGCAGCGCATCCAGCAGACCCTGGCCGACGTCGCGACTGAGATCGAAGCCGCGCGCCTGTTGGTCCAGCGCGCCGCCTGGATGGGACGCAACGGCATCCCGATGACGGGGGGCCAGGGTTCGATGTCGAAGCTCAAGGGTGGCGACGTGACGATGTGGGCGACGACGACGCTGATGGACCTCGTCGGCCCCTACGCCTGGAGCAAGGACTGCCCGCTGGAGAAGTTCTTCCGCGACGCCAAGATCTACCAGCTGTTCGAGGGCACGGCCGAGATCCAGCGCATGGTCATCTCGCGTATGCAGGCCCGCGAGTACGCCGAGCGGCTTGGGTACGCGGCCGAAGTCGCTGATCAGGCGATGGCCGAGAAGTCTGAGAAAGAGGCTGTTCCCGCGTAAGGGTAGGAGCCACCGGGAGCCCCTCCTCAGGCCGCTTCGCGGGAGTTCCTGAGGAGGGGCTCCCGGTGGCTCTTTAAGCTCCGGGCGTGCACTCGCATGCTCATTCGCACGCTCTCGACGCGCGCCGGGGGGACAGTCGGCGGCGGATGTGGGTTGCGCTTTGGATCAACGTCGCGATGCTGCTCGTGGGTGTCGTCGGCGGGCTGCTCACCGGTTCGCTGGCCGTGCTCGCCGACGCGGGCCATGTGCTCTCCGACGTCGGCTCGATCGTCCTGGCGCTGTTTGCTGCTGCGCTGGCGGCACGCCCGGCGACGGCGCGGATGACCTTCGGCTATCAGCGCTCGGAGATCCTCGCCGCCTTGGTCAACGGCCTCCTGCTTGTCGCCGTGTCCGTCGCTATCGCGATCGCCGCTTTCGGTCGCTTTGGCGATCCGCCGGAGATCGACGGCCTCGGTGTGCTTGGCCTCGGCGTCTTCGGCCTGCTCGGCAACCTGGCGGCGACCCTCGTGCTGGCCGGTGGCGATCGCCAGGACGTCAATCTCGAGGGTGTGCTGCGCCACAGCGTTGCCGACGCGCTGGGCTCACTCGGTGTCGTCCTTGCTGGTGCCGTTGTGCTCGCCGGGGGGTCGGCGATCGTCGACCCGATCGTCGGCTTGGCGATCGCAGCTCTCATCCTTGCCTCTTCTTGGCGGCTGATCATGGAGCCGCTGGGTGTGCTGATGGAGGCGGCGCCAACCGGGGTCGACGTCGATGCCGCCGGTGCCGCCATCTGCGAAGAGGAGGGGGTTCGCTCGGTCCACGACCTGCACGTGTGGACGGTCACCTCCGGATTCGGCGCCCTCGCGGCCCACGTCGTCGTCTCGCCCGAGTGTGATCGGGACCTGGTGCGGCGCCGGATCGAGCTGTTGCTGCACGAGCGCTTCGGCATCGATCACACCACCCTGCAGATGGAGGAGCAGGTGCCCGACGCCCTGCTGCACGTCGAGAACGCACCCCGCTAGATGGTTGATTCCGCCGTGGAATCAACCATCTAGGCCTGACCGCAAGCCCGGTTGCACGGTTAATGCCCTGCAAGGAGGCGGTTCTTCGGCTCAGCTAGCCTGATTCGACGATGCGCAAGACTCGCCCTGCCCTGGCGGCTCTCCTGGCCGCCGCGGCGGCGCTGCTCGTGCTGCTCGCAGCCGGCACCGCTTCCGCCGACGAACTCGAATCGAAGCTCGACGAGAAGGAATCGAAGCTCTCCGAGGTGCGCGAGCGCCACGGCGTGCTGACGACGACGATCTCCCGCTACAAGGATCGGATCGACAGGCTGACGGGCGAGGTGGCGGCGCTGCGCAGTCGCGAGGCCGCGGTCCAGGTTCGGCTCGACGCGAAGCAGGCAGAGCTCGATCGCGCCGTCGCCGAGCTCGACACCGCCAAGAAGCACCTGGCCGTGGTTCGCGCCCGCCTCAAGCGCGCGCTGGTGGCGCTGCGCGAGCGGCTGATCGCGATCTATGAGACCGGCACGCCGGACGTGCTCAGCGTCATCGTCGGCGCCGACGGATACGACGACCTGATCGGCCGCACCGAATATCTCAACCACATCCGTGGCATGGATGAAGCCATCGTCGGCCGCGTGCGCGACCTGCGTGACCAGGTGAAGAACACCGTCTTCCGTCTTCGCACGGCGAAGAACCGGATCGAGGCCGCGCGCGACGCCATCGCCGCCGAAGAGCGGGCGCTTGCAGGTGCCCGTGCCGCCGTGGAGCGGCGCCAGTCGGCGCTGGTGGCGGTGCGTGCCAGCCGCGTCGCCGCTCTGGAGAAGATCGAGGAGACCGAACAGGACCTCGACGGCGATGTCGCCGAGATCCAGGCCGAGCTCGCCGCTCGGCTGGGCGAAACCGCCTCCGCGCCACTCCCGGCGGGACCGATTCGCTACGGCTCCGGCCAGCTGATCTGGCCGGTCGACGGACCGGTCGTCTCGACCTTCGGGATGCGCTGGGGCCGCATGCACGAGGGCATCGACATCGCGGTCCCGGCGGGCACCCCGATTCGAGCGGCCGCGGCGGGATCGGTCGTCCTTGTCCAGTCCGACGCCGAAAGCGGCGGCTACGGCAACTTCACCTGCCTCGACCACGGCGGTGGGCTGCAGACGTGCTATGCCCACCAGTCGTCCTTTGCGGTGACGTCGGGGAGCGTTTCGCAGGGCGACGTGATCGGATACGTCGGCTGCACCGGGCACTGCTTCGGCGACCATCTGCACTTCGAGGTACGGGTCGGGGGCGGTCCGACCGATCCCCTGGGGTACCTGTAGCGCCTACTTAAAATCAATCAAAAATTCGACTATTAGGTATGGCGTGGCGGTTTTCCCCTGCGACCCTGGGTAGCAAGCGACCAGGAGGCAATGTCGATGGTTCGCCAGTCCCAGGCCTATCTAGCGAGCGCCGTATCGGCCACGGCACTCGTTGCCGCTGCCGTCGTCGCCTTCGTCCTGCTCGTTTCTCTCCAGGCCCTGAAGGACTGGCCCCTGGCCGCCCTCGGCGGCGGCGACGAGGCGGCCCTCTCTCCGGTTCGACCGGCGGGCTCCGGCGGCACCGCAACCTCCGCGGCGACAGGTGGAGCCGGCTCGGCCCCGGCGGGCTCCGCCGTTCAGGGAGGAAGGGGCGCCGGCACCGGGCAACGCGACGGAAACGCCACTCTGGATGAGGCACCGGTCGGCGCGCCGCCGCCAGCGGGTCCTGTGGGCGGAGGCGGTTCCGAGGGATCTGCCCCGTCCGGGTCGACGCCCTCCGCGGCGAGCGGTAGCAATGGCGGCGGCTCGGGTTCGCAGGTCGGCGCCGGCGCGGGGAATGGCTCCGGCCAATCGACCTCCGGAGCCGTCACCGGCGCGGTCAACGAAACCGTCGCCGGTGTCGACGAGACCCTGGGTGACGTTCTTGGCGAGACGGGAGTGACCGAGGTGACCGAATCGACTGTGAACGGCGTCGCCGGACCTGAATCGACGGTGGGGAAAACGGTCGACAAAGTGGTCGAAACCGTCGGCGGCGTGCTCGGCGGCGGCAAATAGCCGGTTTCACGTGGTGCGGGTTGGGGGTGGGATGCAGGTGCCCCTGCCCAAAACGCTCGGCAGGAGCCTCGCTTGAGTGTTTTGGGCAGGGGCACCTGCATCCCTTCAACAGCGCACGAGCTTCGAAAAGCTCGCCCCCGAGGGCACTGCCAATCCTCTCCCCGCAACGCCATCCGGCTCCCCAAAAGCTCCACATGTCGCAGGTTGCCGTGATGGGCGCCCCAAGCTTTTAAAAAAGCTTGGGGACCCTGAGACCGGCTTCGCAATCTGGGGCGTCACCCGGTGACGTGTTGGAAGGGAGCCTGGCCGTCCTCCAGGCGAATGTCGCGAAGCGGGCGGAAATGCAATCCGGTGATTGCGCGGCCGCAGGCCGCGCTCCTGGTTGCACCGCGCTTGCGCGCGGTGCTCAATTCGCCTGGAGGACGGCCAGGCTCCCCTACCATCCCCCCTCGTTCCCCAACCGTCACAATGCCCGCCTATGGCGGAGCATGGACAGGCAGGTGCGGTGGCTGACCCGATCGCGGGCTCGCCGGTGTACCCGAGTGGCAGCCGCGTCAACGAGCGCGGGCACCTCGAGATCGGGGGCTGCGACGTGGTCGATCTGGCGGCGGAGTTCGGCACCCCGGCCTACGTCTACGCCGAGGACGACATGCGGGCGCGTGCCCGCGGCTACCGCGAGGCCTTCGAACACAGGGGGGCGGAGTTCGAGGTCCTCTTCGCCAGCAAGTCCTTCCCCTGCACCGCCGCCTACCGGCTCTTCGCCGCAGAGGGGCTCTCGGTCGACGTCGCTTCCGGCGGCGAGCTGCACATGGCACTGCGCGCCGGCTTCGACCCGGGTCGCATCCACATGCACGGGAACAACAAGACCGACGAGGAGATCCTCTTCGCCGCCCGCTCGGGCGTCGGCCACCTGATCCTCGACTCCTTCGACGAGATCGAGCGCTGTGAGCGTCTCCTGGAGGAGCCCCAGGACGTGCTGATCCGGGTCACGCCCGGGATCAAGCCCTCGACCCACGACTACATCCAGACGGGGCAGCTCGACTCCAAGTTCGGCTTCGGGATCGAGGACGGCCTCGCTGCGCGCGCGATCGAGCGGGTGCTGAGCTCCGACGTCCTGCGGCTAACCGGGCTGCACGCCCACATCGGCTCCCAGATCTTCGAGCTGGAGCCCTACGCCTTGGCGATCCAAGCGATCGGCGAGCTCGCCGGCGAGTGGTGCAAGGTCGTCAACGTAGGCGGCGGCCTCGGCATCGCCTACACCGCGGAGGACGAGCCGCCCGCGATTGACGCCTACGTCGACGTCAAGGTCCGCGGCGTCGCCGAGGTTTTCGGCAAGGGCGTCCGCATCCTGGTCGAGCCCGGCCGGTCGCTGGTGGGAAACGCGGGCGTCACCGCCTACCGCATCGGCACGGTCAAGGAGATCCCCGGCGTTCGCACCTACGTCGCCGTCGACGGCGGCATGTCGGACAACATGCGGCCGATGCTCTATGGCTCCCGCTACGAAGCGCTGATCGCCGATCGTGCCGCGGCCGTTCCGGCGAGCCTGGCGACCATCGCCGGCATGCACTGCGAGTCCGGCGACATCCTCGTCCGCGACACGATGCTCGCGGAACCCTCGGTCGGCGACGTCCTGGTGACCCCGGCGACCGGCGCATACGGCCACGCGATGGCCAGCAACTACAACGGGGTGACCCGCCCACCCGTCGTCTTCTGCCGCGATGGCGACGCCCGCGTCGTCGTGCGGCGCGAGACCTACGAGGATCTGACCGCAAGGGATGTCTGAGGACCCCTCCAAAGTCGTTCGCATCGGGCTGCTGGGACGCGGCACGGTCGGCGGCGCCTTCGCCGACCTGCTCGCCGCGCGGGCCGGCGCCGTCGAGGCGGCGACCGGGCGCCGTCCCGAGATCTCCGGCGTCCTCACCCGCGATAGCGGCGACTTCGACACGATCCTCGAGCGCTCCGACGTGATCGTCGAGCTGATGGGTGGGACCGATCCGGCACGGGACCACGTGCTCGACGCGCTGCGCGCCCAGCGGCCGGTGGTCACCGCCAACAAGCAGCTCCTGGCCAAGCACGGCGATCAGCTCTTCGACGTCGCCCGCGGGGCCGGCGTGCAGCTGCGCTTCGAGGCGGCGGTGGCGGGCGTCATCCCGATCGTCCGCACGATCCAGGAGAGCTTCGGCGTCACCGAGATCGCCAAGGTCTTCGGCATCGTCAACGGCACCACCAACTTCATCCTCACCGAGATGGCCGCCAGCGGCGCTCCATTCGAGGAGGTGCTGGCCCGTGCCCAGGAGCTGGGTTACGCCGAGGCCGACCCGACCGACGACGTAAACGGCGCCGACGCCGCGGCGAAGATGGCGATCCTCGCCCGGCTCGCCTTCCACACGCCGGTGACGTTGGACGGCGTCTCCTACGAGGGGATCGAGCGGATCAAGCCCGACGACATCGCCTACGCCAAGGAGCTCGGCCTCTCGCTGAAGCTGCTCGGCGTCGCCGAGCGCCGCGAGGGCGGGATCAGCGTGCGCGTCTTCCCCTGCTTCCTCTCCCCGGGCCACCCGCTGGCGCCCGTCGAGGGCCCGTTCAACGCGGTGATGGTGGAGGCGCCGGAGATCACCGAGGTGACGATGTCGGGGCCAGGGGCGGGCGGGGTGCAGACCGCCTCGGCCGTGCTCGGCGATCTCGTCTCGATCCTCAACGGCGACGCGCCGGTCCACGAGACCCGCGAGGAGCTGCCGATCGTCTCCGACGTGGCCTCCTCGTTCTACCTGCACCTGGAGGTCGCCGACCGCCCCGGCGTGCTCGCCCAGGTCGCCCAGGTGCTGGGCGACAAGGAGGTCTCGGTCAAGAGCTTCGTCCAGCGCGGCGCCGGTGAGGACGCCCGCCTGGTGATGGTCGTCCACGAGTGCCTGGAGTCGCGGTTCTCCGAGGCGCTGGAGGCGATCGACGCACTCGACGTGCTGCGCGCGCCGCCGCGCGCGATCCGCGTGATCGAAGAGGAGTTCGTTTGAGTCCCGCTCCCCTGATCGAGAGATACAGGGAGCGGCTGTCGCTGGAGCCCGGGGACCCGGTGGTGACCTTGAACGAGGGCTCGACCCCGCTGGTCGAGGCGCCGCGGCTCTCCGAGCGGCTCGGTGTGCGGGCCTACCTCAAGTTCGAGGGGGCGAACCCGACCGGCAGCTTCAAGGACCGCGGGATGACGGTCGCGGTCTCGCGCGCGAAGGGGAGAGGCGCCGAGGCCGTGATCTGCGCCTCGACCGGCAACACCGCCGCCAGCGCCGCCGCCTACGCCGCGCGCGCCGGCCTGCGTGGAGCGGTGATCGTCCCGGAGGGAAAGATCGCGATCGGCAAGCTCGCCCAGGCGCTGATGCACGGGGCGCGGGTCGTCGCCCTGCAGGGAAACTTCGACGACGCCCTGCGGATCGTCCGCGAGCTCGCCGCAAAGCACCCGATCGAGCTGGTCAACTCGGTCAACCCGCACCGGATCGAAGGCCAGAAGACAGCGGCCTTCGAGGTGATCGAGGAGCTCGGCGGGGCGCCGGGGGCGCTGGCGATCCCGGTCGGCAACGCCGGCAACGTCACCGCCTACTGGCGCGGCTTCCAGGAGGCCGGCACGGCCCCGATCCTCTACGGCTTCCAGGCCGAGGGTGCTGCCCCGCTCGTCCACGGCGAGCCGGTCGCCAACCCCGAGACGGTCGCCTCGGCGATCCGGATCGGCAACCCCGCCCGTTGGGAGGAGGCGATGGCGGCCTTCACGGCCTCGCGTGGCCGCATCGCCGCGGTCTCCGACGAGCAGATCCTCGACGCCTATCGCTGGCTTGCAGCCGGCGAGGGAGTCTTCTGCGAGCCCGCCTCGGCGGCGTCGGTCGCCGGCCTGCTGGCACATGGACTGCCGACGGTCGAGGACGCGCCGAAGCCCGAATCGGTCGTCTGCGTCCTCACCGGCCACGGCCTCAAGGACCCCGACACCGCGCTCTCCAAGGCGCCGGCGGTGATCAACTGCGAGAACGACCTGAGCGCAGTCGAGCGCGCGGTATTCAAGTGACCGCCCGGCACCGGCTGATCCGGGTTCCGGCCTCCTCGGCCAACCTCGGGCCCGGCTACGACGTGCTCGCCGCCGCCGTCTCGCTCTTCCTCGAGCTGGAGGTGGAGGAGGCCGGGAGCTTCTCCTTCGACCCGGGCGGCCTCGACGTCTCCACCGGGCGCGACAACCTGATCGTGCGTGCATTCGAGACGCTGCACTCCGCCGACGGCATCGCTTTCCGTTTGCGCAGCGAGATCCCCCTGGCGCGCGGCCTCGGCTCCAGCGCCGCCGCGATCGTCGCCGGCCTCTTCGCCGCCGACCACCTCTTCGAGCTGGCCCTGTCCAGGGAGGAGATGCTGGTCCGGGCGGCAGAGCTGGAGGGCCATCCGGACAACGTCGCCGCCGCGATCTACGGCGGCTTCGTGATCTGCGGCACGGGGGAGGGGGGCGCTCCGAGCGCCGCCCGCTTCGACCCGCCCGGCGGCCTCGAGGGGATTGCGGTGATCCCGGCCGAGGAGGTCTCGACCGAGCGCGCCCGTGAGGCGATCCCGGCCGAGGTCCCGCTCACCGACGCGGTCGCCAACGTCTCCGCCGCCGCCCGTCTTGTCCTCGGACTCCAGACCGCCGACCTCGACCTGGTTGCGGCCGGCCTTTCCGACCGCATCCACCAGCCCCGGCGCCGGCCTCTCTACCCCCGTTCGATGGAGCTGGTCGACGCGGCGACCGACCTGGGCGCCCTAGGCGCGACGATCTCCGGGGCCGGCCCGACCGTCCTCGTCTGGACCACCTGGCAGGACGCCGGCAAGGTCGCCGAAGCGCTCGAGGATCGCTGTGCTGGCTGGGCCGAGGTCCGCCGCCTCCCCTTTTGCCCCCACGGGGCCGACGTGCCTGAGCTGTAGACGGCGCGGGGTATGGTCGTCACGCCCGAATGACCGACTGAGGGAGACGAGATGGCCGACAGCTACACGATCAAGCACCGCGACGAGTTCGAGACGATGGAGGGGTCGGGGGAGTCGACCTGGCGCCTGGCGCGCAAGGCGCTCGGCACCTCGGCCTTCGGCTTCAACCTGGTCGAGATCGGCCCCGGCGGGCAGATCCCTGAGCACGACGAGGTCGAGAGCGGCCAGGTCGAGCTCTTCATCGTGCTCGAGGGCGAGGCCGTGATGCGGCTCGAGGGCGAGGACCATCCTGCGCCCGCCGGCACCTTCGCCTCGATCGAGCCACCGGTCAGCCGCACGATCCTCAACCGCTCGGACGCCCCCGTCACCGCCCTCCTCATCGGCGTCCACCCGGCGGGCGATTTCGAGCCCTCCAGCTGGGGCTAGTCGGATCGAATCTGCATTTACCCCCGCATAGTGCGGGTAAATGCAGATTCGTCCCTGGCGGGCCTCGATCGGCTCTATAATTCGCCGACTTGTCAACCCGTCGCGCGCCCGCTCGAAGAAGGCGCGGAAACCGGGAGGTCAGCTTGTCAAATACCCAGTCCCGTGAGCTTCACGGCGAGCGCCCTTTCCGCTACTCGCCAGAGCGTGCCTACAGGCCGCTCGTCTCGCCGCCCAGCGTCGAGGACAAGGACGCGTGTGCGATCTACGCCTCCGTGCGCAAGGACGCGACGCCCAGCCACGCGCCGATCGAGCTGGCGATCCCGGCCCTGCACAAGATGCTCCACCGTGCCGGCAACGTCGACGGCGAGGGCGACGGCTGCGGGCTGCTGCTCGACCTGCCGCGCAAGATCTGGGCCGAGGACGTCCGTTCGGGTGGGCACGACCCCTCGCTGACTCTCGACGACGCCTTCGCCGTCGCCCACATCTTCATCGAGCGCTCCCAGGACCTCGAGCGGATCCAGCACGACGCCCGTGAGCTGCTCGGCCAGGGCGGCTTTCGCATCCTCGCCGAGCGCATCGGCGTCGTCGACTCGCCGGCGCTCGGCCCGACCGCGCGCGAGGAGGAGCCCCACTTCTGGCAGCTCGCCGGCCTCGTCGCCGACGCCTCGCGCCGCGACCGCGTCCTCTTCGACCTGCTGATCGAGCTCGAGGAGCGCCTCGGGGTACACGTCCCCTCCTTCTCGGCGACCACCTGCGTCTACAAGGTGATGGGAGCGCCCACGGTTCTCGGCGAGTACTACCCCGACCTGAACGACGAGCGCTTCGAGACGATCGGCTGCTTCGGCCACAACCGCTACTCGACCAACACCTGGCCCTCGTTCAAGCGCGTGCAGCCGTTCTCGGTGCTCGGCCACAACGGCGAGATCAACACGATCGCGCAGCTGCGCCAGGAGGCGAAGATGCTCGGCGTGCCGATCCATCCCGACGGCTCGGACTCCCAGGACCTCAACCGCACGATCGACACCCTGGTCAGCCGCGACGGCCTCAGCCTCGCCGAGGCGATGGAGATGGTGGTGCCGCCGATCGTCGAGGAGATCCGCTCGCTGCCCGAGGACCTGCGCCCGTTCTACATGTACCTGCGCCAGGCGATGGGCCCGTTCGCCCAGGGCCCGGTCGCGCTGATCGCCCGCCACGCCGGGGAGTGCGTGTTCTCCTCCGACGCCCTCGGCCTGCGGCCGCTGTGGCAGGTCGAGACCGGCGAGGACTTCGTCTTCAGCTCCGAGCCGGGCGTCGTCCCGATCGCGGCGATGGTCTCCGAGCCCAAGCCGCTCGCCCCGGGCGAGAAGGCGCTGGTGCGGATCGACCGCTCCGCCAAGCGCTCCACCCTCCACGCCCACGACGAGATGCTGCGCATCGTCCGCAAGAGCTGGCTGCGCCGCAACGGCACCGAGGAGGTCGCCGACTACGGTCGCGCTCTGGAGTCCGGCGGGCCGCTGGAGGGCGAAGAGGTCCCCGGCTACTCCGACGCCGGTCCCGAGGAGCCGGTCAAGGTCGCCGACCGCGTCCTCGCCGGCTTCGGCTGGCAGCGCGACGACGTCAAACTCGTCCAGCAGATGGCCTCCAACGGGTCCGAGCCGGTCGGCTCGCTCGGCTACGACGGCCCGCTTGCCGCGCTCTCGCCCGAGCGTCAGAACCTCGCCGACTACTTCAAGGAGACGGTCGCCGTCGTCACCAACCCGGCGATCGACCGCGAACGCGAGATGGAGCACTTCTCGACCCGCACGGTCTTCGGCCGCCGCCCCTCGCTCGGCGCCGCCGGTGTCGACACGGGCACGATCGAGACCGCGTTCCCGGTGATCCTCGGTGGCCACCACGGCCTGGCCCCGCTTTCCGACAAGACCTACCGGGCGATCGCCCGCAAGCACCGGACCTACCTGCTCGAGGACCTCTGGGAGGAGTTCCGCGGTCGCGCCGACGCGCTCGACATCTCGCTACTGGAGTCCGAGACCACGCAGGGCGCGATCGAGCGGATCAAGCAGGAGGCGGTGAAGAAGGTCCGCGACGGGGCGGAGCTGCTCGTGCTCACCGATCGCACCGTCTATGACGCCGACCGCCGCTACCTCGATCCCCACCTTGCCACCTCCGCGGTCGACCAGGCGTTGAAGGGGTTCAGGGTCGAGGCCGGCGAGGAGAACCTGCGCCGCCGCTGCGGCGTCGTCCTGCGCTCGGCGGCGATCCGCAACGTCCACGACACGATGCTCGCCCTCGGCCTCGGTGCCAACGGCGTCTGCCCGTACACGATGGTCGAGGTCGTCTGCGTCGAGGACTACGAGAAAGACGTCTCCAACCTCTGCGACGCGCTGACCAAGGGGATGGAGAAAGTGATCTCGACGATCGGGATCCACGAGGTGCGCGGCTACGCGCGCCAGTTCTCCTCGATCGGCGTCAAGCCGGAGCTGACCGAGATCTTCATGACCGAGGCGTTCGCGGCTTCCGATCGCGCCGGCATCGGCTTCACCGGCCTCGACGAGGACACCAACGAGCGCGCTCGCATCCTCGCCGGCGAGGGGGAGGCCAAACCGGCGAAGACGTTCCGCTTCTACCCCAAGGTCTACAAGGCCGCGATAGCCACCGCGAACGGCTCGGGCTCCTACGAGGACTACTCGGAGAAAGTGCGCGATCTGGAGCGGCAGAGCCCGATCTCGATGCGCCACATCATGGGCCTGAAGGGAGATCGCGACCCGGTCGACCCGGCCGGCGTCGACGCCGGGGTCGGCCGCCACGACTACCCGGTCGTGATCTCCTCGATGAGCTTCGGTTCGCAGTCCGAGCCGGCCTTCCGCGCTTACGCCGAGGCGGCGAAGGCGATCAACGTCCTCTGCGTCAACGGCGAGGGTGGCGAGATCCGCGACATGTACGGCCACTACCGCAAGTGGCGTGGCCAGCAGGTCGCCTCGGGCCGTTTCGGCGTCTCGGCGGAGATGCTCAACTCCTCCTACCTGGCCGAGATCAAGATCGGCCAGGGCGCCAAGCCCGGAGAGGGCGGTCACCTGCCCGGCAAGAAGGTCTCCGAGAAGGTCGCCGCCGCCCGTAACGCGGCGCCCGGCACCGACCTGATCTCGCCCTCCAACAACCACAACCTCTACTCGATCGAGGACCTCGCCGAGCTGATCGACGAGCTGAAGACCGTCAACCCCGACGTGCGGGTCTCGGTCAAGGTCCCGGTGGTGCCGAACATCGGCACGATCGGCCTCGGCATCGCCAAGGCCGGTGCCGACATCATCACCCTCTCGGGCTTCGAGGGCGGCACCGGCGCCGCCCGCCAGCACGCGCTGCGCCACGTCGGCCTGCCCTCCGACATCGGCACCCGCGCCGTGCACAGGGCGCTGATGGAGGCCGGCATCCGCAACCGGGTCGAGATCTGGGCCGACGGCGGCTACCGCCACGGCCACGACGTCGTCAAGCTGCACTGCCTCGGCGCCAACCGGGTCGGCTTCGGCACCCTGGCGATGGTCAGCCTCGGCTGCACGATCTGCCGCGGCTGCCAGCTCGACACCTGTCACGTCGGCATCGCGACGCAGATCGAGACGGTCGAGCAGGCGCAGGAGCACGGCCTGAAGAAGTTCACGCCCCAGGAAATCGACACGGCCGCGGAGAGCTGCGCCCGCTTCTTCTCGGCCATGGGCGAGGAGGTCAAGCAGGTCGTCGCCTCGCTCGGTTACGAGCGCGCCCAGGACCTGGTCGGCCGCTACGACCTGCTCGAGCAGGTTTCCCATCACGAGGCCGTCGACCTGGCGCCGCTGATCACGCCGCTGGAGGAGTTCCTCGACCTCGAGCCGCTCGACCTGCCGGTGGCGGAGGAGATGACGGAGGAGCGTGCCGAGGCGGGATTGGTGGTCGCCCGGCCGATCCGGATGGAGGCAAAGCAGGCCTCGACCCAGATCGGCTCCCTCGCCGGCGACATCTGCTCGGGTCGCACGATCCACAACCGGTTCCCCCGAGCCACCGACGCCAACGATCGCGTCCTCGGCACCGAGCTCTCGGGCGCGATCGCGCGCTCGCGGATCTTCGAGGACGGGCCGGAGTCCAACGACGACGTGCTGGCCAGCCTCGAGTTCGACGGCGGCTCGGTCGCCGGCCAGGGCTTCGGCGCCTTCAACTCCTACGGCGTCTCGATTCGGGTCGAGGGCGGTGCCCAGGACGGCGTCGGCAAGACGATGCTCGGCGGCACCGTCGCCGTGCTGAAGGGCAAGGGCGCGAAGGGCAAGCGGCTCAACGGATCGGTCGGCAAGTCCTTCGCCTACGGCGCCCAGCGCGGCCGCCTCTTCGTCCAGGGCTCCGCCGACTCGCGCTTCTGCATCCGCCTCTCCGGTGCCGACGTCGTCCTCGCCGGGGAGCCCGAGGAGGACATCGACGACGACCGCGGTTGCATCGTCGACCGCGCCAACGCGAAGGGGTTCGCCTTCGAGTACATGACCTCGGGCCGGGCGATCGTCCTCGGCGACCTCGGTCCCTGGGCCTGTGCGGGCATGACCGGCGGCCGCGTCTACGTCCGCCACAACGCCTTCGGCATCGACCGCGATGCGATCGTGAGGCGGCTGGGGGAGGGCGCCAAGGTCGAGCTGAAGGAGCTCGACTCCGAGGGCCTGCTCGACGTCGACGACCTGCTTGCCAACTATGCGAATGAACTGCGGGCCACCGACCAGGACGACGAGGCCGACCGCGTGTTGGGCCTGGCGTCGGCTGCAGCCGACAACTTCATGATGGTCGTCCCGCACAAGGTGCAGGCCGACCCGAGTATCTCGACTGAGTGAGGGGCAGGCGCCTGCCCCTCTCAGCGTGTCAATAGATCTGCGATTGCGCGGACCTCGCGCAATAGGCCGTCGAGCATCTGCTCGGTGGTGGTGTGGATTCGCCACTCGGCGTACTGGCGATCTTGCTCTACCTGGTCCAAGCGCTGCTCCAGGGCTTTGGCGTGGGCGGCGACTTTGTCTATACGCTTGTTGAGGCGCTTCTCGGTCTTGCGGATGCGGCGCTTGAGAAGGGCGTTGCTCTCGTCGCGGATCGCATCCAGCTCGCGGCGGAGGTCCGGGCCGTTGATCGCGTTCTCCTGTTCGGAGAGCATCTCCTCGACGCCGGTGCGGACCCGCTCTATCTCCTCGTGGAGGCGTTCTCGCGCTCGCTCCGCCGCCACCTCGGGTGGCTCGGGCGAGGGGTCGCCTGGGGTCGGGTACCGATCCACCGCCCCCATGCTAGGGGCGGCGGTGGCCGGAAACTTCGTTTTGCCTGGGCTAGCGTTCGAGTGCGAACAGGCGGAAGCGGCCGACGGCCACCTCGTCGCCGTCCCCGACCCGCGCCCAATCGACGATCTCGCCGTTGAGGAAGACGCCGTTGAGGCTGCGGTCGTCGAGGATCCGCAGCGAGTCGGGCAGCTCCGAAACGATCAGGGCGTGGCGCCGCGACACGCTGGGGTCGTCGAGGCGGATGTCGGCGGCCGCGCTGCGGCCGATCCGCGTCCAGCCCTGCTCGATCGGCTGGACCTGGATGTCGCCGCCGTCCTCGCGCCATGCGAGGTAGCGGCCGGGGCGCGGCAGCATCTCTCGCGCCGCCGCCAGCCAGCCGGAGTCGGCTGCTGTGCTCGGGACCGCCAGCTCCGCGGTTTGGCCGTGTTCCTGCATCTGCTCGAAGATCGAGTCGCGCTGGAACTCAGATTCCCCGCAGAGGGGACACTCGGGCATTCGATCGTTCTCGCGCAGCGAGAGCTGCGAACCGCACGAGGCGCAGAAATACGTTCCCGAACCCGGGATCGCGCCCTCGTCAATGCTGTCAACGCTGATGCCGGGACTGACACTGGTAACGATGGGGTCTCCTTTCCCGGCGCCTCCGGACGAAAATACTAGCGTTATGGCCGAGGTACTGCATCCGGGATTTTCCGCAGGCAGCGGGGTCGGCAGGCGCTTACGCGCATAGAATCGCGCTCTCCATGGGTCCCGTAAGCGCAGAGGTCGAGATCGACGTTCCACGCCAGAGCGTCTTCGACGCGATCGCCGATCTCGCCCTTCGGCCCGCCTTCACCGATCACTTCCTGACCGGCTTTCGCCTCACGCGGATCGAGTCCACGGGCGTTGGCGCCGGCGCGCGGTTTCGCATCGCCGTGAGGCCGCGGCGCGTCTGGGCGGACACGACGATCGCCGAGGCCGAAGGACCCCACCGGCTGGTCGAGCACGGCCGCGGAGGCCGTGCCAACCGCATTCCCTCGACCACGCTGTGGGAGCTCACCGAGGGGCCGGGATCGCTGACGAAGGTCCGCGTCTCCTACTGGACCGAGCCCACGAACCCCGTCGATCGCGCGCTCGAGCTCCTCTCCGCCGCTTCGATCCCCTACGAGCGACGCTGGCGTGAGGCACTGCGCCGGCTGCGCGAGCAGCTCGAGTCCGGCGAGTTGGCCGCCCCGTGCATGGCCGTCGCCGGCGGCAACCCTCACGCGACCGGTATTCCCTGAGCCCGGTTTCGGTCGCCCCTCTCAGAATGATCGCGGCCCGGATGAGGCCGAATGACGCGGCGCGGATACGGCCCCTCCCCGGTCCCGCGTAGCGCTGCTACGCGGGACCGTCTCGTGACCGTCCCGCTTGGTCATCGACCTCCCCGAACTCGCGCTCATTCTGTTCGGGGCTCCTATAGGCTCTCGCCGCCGATGTCCCGCCGTCACCGACTCGTCCAACCCCTGCTCGCCGCGCTCGTCCTGGTTGCACTGGCGCTCCTCGTCTCGGCGTGCGGCTACGAGAGCCACGAGACCGAGGTGGTCGAGGGCGAGCCGGTCGAGCTCGGAGAGCTCAGCTACAACGTGACCTTCTCCCGCTTCCTCAACCCGAACGACAACGAGGACTCGGCGTATCTGGTCGGTCAGCCGCCGCCGCCCGAGGGCTCGTCCTACTTCGGCGTCTTCTTCGAAGTCCAGAACGAGAGCGAAGAGCCGCAGACCCTCGCCAAGTCGCTGACGATCGAGGACACCGACCACGAGACCTTCGACGCGATTCCCAGCGAAAGCCTCTACGCGCTGCCGCTCGGCGGCGAAGTCGAACCCCAGGAACAGATCCCGGTCCTCGACTCGACCCCCGAGCAGGGCCCGATCGAGGGCGCGCTCGTCCTCTTCCAGTTGCCGGAATCCGTCTCGCAGAACCGCCCCCTGATCCTCACCATCCCAGGCCCCGGCGGCCCAGCCGAGGTCACGCTAGACCTGTAGCACCAGCTAGAGGCCCAAGAAGTCACGCGACGGCTCCGAGACCTCGGGCTTTGAGCTTGGGTATGCCGTGAAGGCGCCGGGGGGTGCCCCTCCCCAAAACACTCAAGCGAGGCTCCCGCCGAGCGTTTTGGGGAGGGGCACCCCCCGGCGCCACCCCCTCAAAGCCCAGCCGAAAGAACCTGCCCCGCCGCCGGCGCCGCGACTTCGCCGCCGGCCGCTTCGGCTTCTATCAACAGCACCCCGACCGCCAGCCTCGGCTTTTCCGCGGGGGCGAAGGCGATGAACCAGGCGTCCTTGCGCTGCTCGGGTTTCTCGGCGTCCTCTTCGCCCGGCTTGGGGCCGAGCTCCGCCGTGCCGGTCTTGCCCGCCACCTGCGCCTCGGCGATCGCGCCCGCGTAGCCGGTTCCGCCGGCCACGACGCCGACCATCAGTTCGGTCAGCTCGTCGGCGATCTTCGCCGACATCACCCGCACCGGCCCGGCCTCGGGCCGCAGCTTCTCGTTGGCGACGACCGAGGTCGGCGCGCGCACGCCGCCGTTGGCGATCGCCTGCGCCACGCTCGCCATCTGCAGCGGCGTCGCGAGTACCTGACCCTGTCCGATCGCCGTCACGCCGAGGTCCACTTCTTCGCCGATGTCGTCGGGGATCGTCGACATCGGCGGTTCCACCGCGGCGACGATCCGCTCGGCGTAGAGCGTTGGCGGCGAGTTGAAGCCGAAGCGCTCGGCCGCGGCGACCAGGTCGTCGTTGCCTATCTCCGGGCCGAGCGGCGCGAAGTCGGCGTTGCACGACTCCGCGAACGCTTCGCGGAAGGTGCCGCCGCAGTACTCGCCGTTGGCGTTTTCGATGAAGCGCCCGCCGACGTTGACCCCGTTGACGATCTCGAATTCGTCATCGAGGGAGACGACGCCCTTCTGCAGCGCGGCTGCGGTGGTGATCGTCTTGAAGGTGGAGCCGGGGGGCTGCGGCGCCGAGAACGCCTGGCCGGCGAGGGCGCGAACGTCGCCGTTGCGGGTGTCGAGCACGGCGATGCCGCCGAAACGTCCGGCCAGAGCCGAGACGGTGGCCTCCTGCAGATCGGGGTCGATCGTCGTCTTGACCGGGGCGCCGGCCCTGGGCTCGCCCTCGGCGAGGATCCGGGCGGAGCCGTCTTCGTCCACGGCGAGCAGCGCACCCCCGGGCTTGCCGGCAAGCCTGGTGTTGAAGGCCCGCTCGAGGCCGCTCACACCGACCGGCGTGTCCGGGGGAAAGCCCTGGCGGGCCAGCTTCTCCGCGTCGTCCTCTTCGGCGGTGCCGACTTCGCCCGTCACGTCGATCGCCGAGCTGCCGAGTGGGTGGGAGCGGGCTTCGGCGGGGCCCTCGGCCAGGGGCGAGCCGTCCCCGGCCAGGATCGGCGCCCGCGGCGCCAGCTCGATCTGGCTTTCCAGGTGCTCCGTGATTTCCACGCCGGGAAAGGTGAGGCTTTTCGACCAGGCGATTCCCCCTTCGGCAAAGGAGAGCTCGAGCGCCGACTCCACGCGGCCGAAGGCGACCGTCGTGACGGCAATCGGTACCGGTACGACCGTCAGCTTCCCTGCCCCGCTTTCGTCGTCGGGCACCGCGATCGAGCTCGGATCATCGGGTGCATCCGCCTCCAGCGAGCGGGAGGTCGCCACCTCCGCTGCTTCGCGGTAGGCGATGACGAAGTCGTGGAGCTCAATCTTGCGTTGCGAGCCGCGGTTCAGCTCCCCATACATCGCCGCGAATTCACCGCGCTCCCAGGCCTGCGTGAATCGCTCCGCGGCTTCCTTCTCCGGCGAATCCGAGCTGCCGACGGTCGCCCCGATCACGAACGCGACGAGGGCGAGGACGCTGAACGGGAGGGCGCGGGTGACGAGACGGCGACGCCGCTCCACCTCGGGCGAACGAGGGCTCATTTGCGAGAAAGGTAGTGGAGGGGCCGGGCATCGCTCATGATCTGACGCATGACAGTTCTCGACTGGGCGATCGTCGCCTTCACCGTGGCCGTGGCGCTGTGGGGGTACCGGCAGGGCCTGATCGTCGGGACGCTGACGCTGCTCGGGTTCGGACTGGGGGCGTTTGCCGGCAGCCGGATCGGGCCACTGCTGTTGAGTCAGGGGTCGGAGTCGCCCTATGCGCCGCTGTGCGCGGCCCTGGGAGCGCTGCTGGTCGGCGCGGTCATGGCGGTGACGCTGGAGAGCTTCGCCCTGGGGTTGCGCACGCGCCTGATCCGCGGCAGGGGACTGCACCTCGCCGACGGGGCGGGTGGGGCGGCGCTGATCGCTTCGGTCGCGCTCGGGTTGGTCTGGGTGTTCGGCGCCGTGGCGCTGCACGCGCCCGGGACCGCACAGTTGCGGGCCGACGTCCAGCGCTCTCTGATCCTGCGCAGCCTCAACGACGTCCTGCCTCCGTCGGGTCCGATCCTGCACGCGCTCAACCGGGTCGACCCGGCGCCCTCGATCGCCGCTCCGACGACCCATGTGGCAGCACCCGACCCCGCCATCGCCGGCGATCCAGACGTGCTCCGTGCCGGCGACTCGGTCGTGCGCGTGTTGGGGACCGCCTGCGGCCTCGGCATCGAGGGCTCGGGATGGGTCGCGGCGCCCGGCCTGGTGGCCACCAACGCGCACGTCGTCGCCGGCGAGGACGACACGACCGTGACCACCCTGGACGGTGCCTCGATCGAGGCGGTGGCGGTCCACTACGACCCCGACAACGACCTCGCGCTTCTTCGTGTCGGCGCCGACCTTCCCGTCCTCCCGATGGCGACCGAGCCCGAGGTGGGCACCGGGGGGGCCGTGCTCGGCTACCCGGAGAACGGCCCTTTCGCGATTTCCCCGGCCCGGCTCGGCGAGACCCACGAGACGGTCGGCGAGGACTCCTACGGTCACGGTCCCCTGCCGCGCTCGATCGCCTCACTGCGGGGCAGCGTCCGTAGCGGCAACTCCGGTGGGCCCCTCGTCGACGGCGGCGGTCGCGTGCTCGGCACCGTCTTCGCTGCGACCACCTCTGGGATCCCAGGCGGCTTCGCCGTCCCCAACCAGGTCGTCGCGACGGCGTTGCGAGATGCGACCGGAGCGGTGGACACGGGCCCCTGCACAAGTTAGTCCCTCCTTAGGCCCTTGGCCCGTCACTTACGTTCGGTAAGCTCGTTCGACTACGTGGAGGCCGGGCCAGAGACCCAAGATCAGGATGCCAGCCGGGGTGCAAGCGGCGTCTGCCCGCATTTCCATGCGGCCATAGAGCTGATCGGCAAGCGCTGGACCGGGGCCATCCTCTCCAGCCTGACGGATGGGCCGTTGCGCTTTGGCGAGTTGGCGCGGGCGATCCCGGGGCTATCGGACCGGCTGCTCTCGCAACGGCTGCGCGAGCTCGAGAACGAAGGCCTGGTCGAGCGCACGGTCGAACCGGGGACTCCAGTGAAAGTGACCTACTCCCTGACCCGCAAGGGTGCCGACCTGCGGCCGGCGATCTATGAGCTGCGGGAGTGGGCAAAACGCTGGCACGAGACCGCCTGACGCGTCGGTAGCCTCGCGGCATGGACCTGCCGGGGCCATTTCCTGTCGGGCGCTACGCCCGCAAGCTGGAGGAGGAGATGCGCCGCCGCGCGCGTGTGCTGCTGATCGGCGAGGTGACCGGCCTCAGCCGCAGCAAGGCGCAGGCCTACTTCGAGCTGCGCGATGGCGAAGGAGCCATCCCGTGCACGATCTGGCTCAACGAGCTGGAAAAGCTCGAGCTGCCCGAGGGGGGTCTCCGCGATGGCACCGAAGTGGTGATCGCCGGCGGTCCGGACTACTACCGCGGCAGCGCCCAGTCCTCACCGTCATTCAGCTTTCGCGCGACCCATATTCGCCTCGCCGGCGAAGGCGACCTGCTGGCTCGGCTTGACGCCCTGCGCAAGCGGTTGAAGGCCGAGGGGATCTTCGAGCTGCAGAAGCAGCTGGCGCGGCCGATCCTGCCGAGGACGATCGGTGTGGTCACCGCCGAATCGGGGGCCGCGCGACGCGATCTCCTGGCCGGGCTCGAGCGGCGCGGCTGGCGGGGCACCGTCGTCTGGGCCTTCGCGCCGGTGCAGGACCGCCATGCTGCCCCGGCGATCGCGGCCGCGATGCAGGGGCTGGCGGCGCAGCCCGAGGTGGAGGCGATCGTCGTCACCCGCGGCGGCGGCAGCCTGGCCGACCTCTGGGCCTTCTGCGACGAGACGCTCTGCCGCACGGTGGCGATGCTGCGCGTGCCGGTGATCAGCGCCGTCGGTCACGAGCGCGACTCGACCTTGATCGACGACGTCGCCGCGGTCGCCTGCTCGACGCCCACCCACGCCGCCGAGGCGGCGGTCCCGCTCGATTGCGGTACGGCCCGGGGGGCGCTCGACCGCAGCGCCGCGGCGTTGCGCCGTGCGGCCGACGGCGCGGTGCGGGCACGGACGCCGCATCTCGTCGCCCTCGCTCGCGGGCCGGCAAGGGCGCTGCGGCGCGAGCACCTCGCCCTCAACCAGAAGACGCGCGAGATCCGGGCCGCCTCCGAACGCGGCATCGCCGAGCGGCTCGGCTTCCAGCGCCGCCTCGCGGGTGTGGTTCTGGAGAGGGCGAGCCGGCGTGCCGCGGGGCCGGACATGGAGCGGCGCCGCGAGGCGTTGCGGCGGGCGGAGGTCGCGCTCCGCGCCCACGAACCGGAGCGCACCCTCGAGCGCGGCTACGCCCTGGTCGAGGCAGGTGACGGGGCGGCGGTCACCAGCGCCCGCGATGCGACCGCCGCCGGGCGCGTCAGACTGCGCTTCTCCGACGGCCGCGTCGGCGCCAGGATCGAGGAGGAGGGGGATTGACGGACAAGCCCGAGAGCTACGAGGTCGCGGTCGAGAGGCTGGAGCAGATCATCGACCGCCTCGACTCCGGCCAGGCCGGCCTGCGCGAGACTCTCGACCTCTGTAAAGAGGGCCGCGAGCTGGTCACCTACTGCGCCGCCGAGCTGGACGCCGTCGGCGAGGGCCTGAAGGAGTTGAAGCTCGACGAGCTGGCCAGCAAACTCTCCGAGGCCGTCTGACCAGCGCATGCCGGCGTCCTCGGTCGCTCACGTGCAGAGCACGCTTCGCTTCCTGCGTCCTTGGCCTGCTTGGTCAGACGGCTTCGGGACCTGAGCAGGTTCGGCCCAAAGCCGGACAGCCGCGGCAGAGGTCCCAGGTACGGCGGTCGGGGTCGGCGGGCGGGAAGTCGCCCCCCTCGATGCGCTCGATCGCCGCGGCGAGGCGGGTGCGGCCGGCGACCATCTCGGTGGGGCCGAGCGTTGCCAGGACCGGCTCCTCGGGACGCTCGAGGAAGACGTAGGCGACCTCGACCTCGCTTGCGTCGCGCGCCTCGGCGACGGCGAGCGCGTAGATGTCGCGCTGGGTCTCGTAGCGGCCTGCACGTTCGGCCGAGCCGGCATCCCCGAGCCTGTCGGTCTTGTAGTCGATCACCAGCGGAGGATGGCCCTCGCGCTCGACGAGCAGGTCGATCGAGCCGCGCAGGACGGTGCCGCCGACGGAGAGCAGGAGGGGGACCTCGGCTCGCACGCGCGCCGCGGGATCTCGCACGCGCCCTGCGAGGAGGCTCGCGCCCAGCCATCCGCGCAACGGCGCCAGCAGCGATCCAGCTGTATCGGCGTCGAGGCCAGCGGCGATCGCGTGACGGCGTGCCAGCTCCTCCGGCGGCTCCCGCCACCCGTTCGCCGCGCTCCACTCGAGCAGCGAGTGCACGGTGGCACCCTGCGCGGCGCGCTCGCTCCGCTCTCCCCCCACCGGTGCGGTCGCACTTTCCGCCGCTATGCGGCTGGAACTACGACCGCTGCTGTCTCCGAGATCCAGGACGCGCTCCATGTAGAAGCGGTAGGCGCACTCCTCGAAGGCCGCGATGGCGGAGTAGGAGAGGGGGCGACTGGGCACGGCGGGCGGGCGGCGCTGGACGAGGGGGGGCGGTCCCATCCGCTGCGGCGTCTCGACGGCATCGTCGGCGTGGATCCGCCTCAGCTCGGTGGCGCGCGCCGGGGAGGGAAGGTTTGCGCGGACAGCGATCTCCGACGGCTCGAAGCCTGCCTCGAGGCCGCTGCGCGGCTCGGGTGCGGGGACGGGAACCGCCGAGTCGCCGTCGCGGTCGACGCCCAGGCCGGCGACGATCCGCTCGATCACGGGCGTGCTCGGCTTGGTCTCCCCGTTCGGTTGCGGCTTGACCACGCCGCTGAGGATCAGGTGCCGGCGGGCACGTGTGGCGGCGACGTGGAAGAGCCGCAGTCCCTCCTCTGCGTCGCGCTTCTTGGTCTCGTCGGCGAGCTCGGAGTAGGAGTAGAGGTTGACCGAGGCGGCGCCGAGTCGCCGCAGCTGCATGCCGACGCGCGGCTCGGGCTCGTGACCCAGGGCCAGGATCGGCGCCCTCGTCCCGGCCAGCAGGCTGCGCGCGAGATCGGGAACCGCGACGACGTCGAACTCGAGGCCCTTGGCGTTGTGGACGGTCATGATCCGCACCCCGTCGTGACCCTCGATCGCCGTCGCCGCCTGCGCCTCGCTGTCCGTCTCGGCCCGGGCGGCGAGGAAGTCGAGCAGGCCGCGCAGGTCGCGGCCCTCGCGCGACTCGAACTCTTCGGCCAGCCGCATCAGCTTGCGCACGTTGGCGAAGCGCGCCTCGCCGGACGGCCGCATCAGCACGGCGAGGTCGTACCCCGTCTCGGTCACCGCGGCGTCGATCAGCCCCGCCAGCGAGAGGCGGCCGCCCCGCTCGCGCAGGCCCTCCAGCGTGGCCGCGAAGCGACGCAGCAGCGCCAGCTCGGAAGCCGGGATCTGCTCGAGCCGCTCCGGCTCGGCGAGCTCGGCCTCGCCGCCGGCTACCCGCTCCACCGCCGGCCACACGTGCCGCTTCTTCCCCGTCGCCGCGCGCAGCAGCCAGAAGGTGTCGGGGGCGAGGCCGCAGGCGGGGGATGCGAGGGCGCCGAAGAGCGCCTGGTCGTCGAGCGGGTTGGCGATCGTCGCCAGCAGCGCGCACACGTCCGCGACCTGCTGCTGGGACCAGTAGCCGCGCCCGCCGACCACGTACGGGCGCAGGCCCGCCCGCTCCAGCGAGTCCTCGTAGGCGCCGAGGTGGGTGAAGGCGCGCAGCAGCACGACCATCTCGCCGCGGCCGACGCCGGCGTCGGCCAGCTCCCGCAGCCGCTCGGCGACGAAGCGCGCCTCGGCCAGGCAGTTCGGGGGAGTGCGGTCGTCGACCCCCGGCGCGAGGTCCATCCCCTCTCCGTCCCAGCCCTCGCGAGCGGTCAGCAGCAGCTCGACCGCGGGAGCCCGCACCGGCGTCTCGGCCTCGGGCGGCGTGCCCACTCGCAGCGGGTGATAGTCGTCGCCGAACAGTACGGAGCCGATCGCGTTGACGGCGCCGATCACCGCGGGCCGGGAGCGGAAGTTGCCGCTCAGCTCCATCAGCTCGCCGTCCGGGCGCGCGGCGATCTGCCGGCGCTGCTCGCGGAAGACGTCGAGGTCGGCGTGCCGGAAGCCGTAGATCGACTGCAGCTCGTCGCCGACGGCGATCAGCTCGCTTCCGGGCCCGCGCAGCGCTTCGATCAGCCGCAGCTGGAGCCGGTTCGTGTCCTGGAACTCGTCCACCATCAGGTGGCTGAAGCGGGTGCGGTAGGCCTCGCCGGCCTCGGTCCGCTCCAGCAGGGCCGCCGCGAAGATCTGCAGGTCCTCGAAGTCGACGCCCGAGCGTCGCTCCTTGGCCGCGGCGAAGCGCGCCGAGAAGAGCTCGAGCAGGCGACCGATCTGCCGGTATGCCTCACCGCCCTCGCCGGCCTCGGCACTGCGGGAGATCGCCACCTCGATCGCCTCGTTGTAGGCGGTGAGCGCTTTCGCCTTGCTGCCGCTGCGCAGCGCGCAGAGCTCGTCGAGGCCTGGCTCCTCGGTGCCGTCAAGAACCTCGAGCGCGCGCTCGAGGGCCACGCGCTTGCCGTCGTCCGGCTTCAGCTCCGCCAGGGTCTCCGCCGCCGCCGCGGCTGCCTCCCGCAGCGCCCGCTCGACGTCCGGCTCCGCCTGCGCCGGCAGGGCCGGCTCGGCGATGCCGCGGCTGCGCAGCTCCGCGTGGACGCCGGTGACGATCGCTCGCAGCCCGTCCACCTCGAAGGCGGCCACGAGGTCGGCCCGCGAGTCCTCGCCCTCGGCGAGGAACGCCTCCAGCGCCGCGTCGAAGGCATCGCGGGCGGCGCGCTCGGCCTCCGGGCGGTCCAGCACGCGGAAGCCGGGGTCGATCCCGGCGGCAACCGGGTGGGCGGCGAGGACGCGGTTGCAGAAGCCGTGGATCGTGGTGATCCAGGCCGAGCCGGCCTGGGCCAGGAGCTCGCGTGCGCGCTCGGACCCCGCCGCCGCGCGCCGGGCCAGCTCGGCGCGGATCCGCTGGCGCAGCTCCGCCGCCGCCTTGTCGGTGAAGGTGAAGGCGAGCACGCCGTCGGGTGAGGCGCCGTCGCAGACCAGCCGGCAGTAGCGCTCGACCATGACGCCGGTCTTGCCGGTGCCCGCGCCGGCCTCGAGCAGCACGTCGCGGCCGGCGACCGCGATCGCCGCCCCCTGCTCGGGCGTGGGCACGCGCGACCCCGCGGCCGTCTCGAGCGGCGCGCTCACCGGTCCTCCGCCTCGAAGTCGTCATCGCTCACGGGCGCCCGGTCGCGGCGGCAGATCGGGGCGAACTGGCAGTAGGCGGGACAGACGTCGTGTTCGCGCAGGCCGGCTCGCGGGCCGGGGTCGCGGCGGATGTCACCGGCCCGCATCCGGGCGACGATCGTGCCGGCCCGCGCCCGCGCTTCCGCCAGCAGCTCCTCGAGCCCGGCCTCGTCGACGAGGTCGCCGTCGTAGAGGCGGTAGGAGGCGAGCGCGCCGGCGGCGCTCTCGAGCACGGCCCCCCGCGGGCGGCGCACCGAGGTGCCGCGCAGCGGGTGGTAGAGGCCGCCGACGACGCTTGCGCCCCAGTGCTCGGCGACCGCGAGGAGGTAGAGCTGCAGCTGCAGCTTCGCCTTCTCCTCGAACTTCTCGCGCGGGGTCACCCTGCCCGAGAGCTTGTAGTCGAGGACCAGGGCACTTCCGTCCGGCGCGCGGTCGACGCGGTCGATGGCGCCGTGCAGCCCCCACCCGTCGATCTCCAGCGTCGGGCGCTCGCTGTCCTCGTGCTCGCCGAAGGTCGCCTCCAGCAGCCAAGGCTCGAAGCCGCCGGTCTCGCGGTCGGCCTCCTCGGCCAGGAAGCGGGCGAGCAGGCGCTCGACTCGCCGGGCCATCGCCCGCTCGGCGGGGTGCTCGCCCAGCTCGCGCTCGGCGCAGATCTCGGCCAGCACAGAACGGCCACGCTCGGTCCAGGCGGCAAGCGAGCCCGGCCGCGGCAGGGCGTCGCCCCCCGGTCGCTCCATGTAGAGGCGCTCGAGTGCCGCGTGCATGAGCCCCCCCTGGACGAGGGGGTCGGGGACGGGGTCGAGCGGCTGGGGGTCCAGCTCGTGTCCGGCAAACCAGCGGTAGGAGCAGACGTCGAATTCCTCCAGCGTCGTGCCGCCGTAGGCGCCGACGGCGGCGAGCGACCCGATCGCCGCCGGGTTGGCGAGCGGTCCCGGGGCGCGGCCGGCAGCCTCGGCCTGGCGAGCCGCCTCGATCCGGCCTGCGAGCCGCTCGGCGATCTCCCCGCCGACGCCGGCGTTCGCGGCGGCCGCCCCAGCGCCGCGCCCCAGCGCCGCGACCGCCCGTGCCAGCTCGTTCTCGGAGGGCGCGTCGGACGCGGGGTGCACCGCCTCCGTCAGGTCCCGCACCCGCGAGATCGACTCCTCGACGGGGTCGGGGCCGTTCTCGGGTGGGAGTGGCGCGAGTAGCCGGCGAACGTCGTCGAGCAGCGGCGAGCGCGCCTCCGCGGCGCCGTTCTCGTCGCTCTCGCGGTAGGAGAGGAAGAGGTGCGCGCGGGGGAGCGAGACGCAGGTGTAGAAGAGATAGCGCTCCTCGGCCTCCGTGTCGCGCCGCGGGTCGAGCCCGAGCGCAGCGCGCTGGCGTTCGGAGAGGAAGGGATCGCCGCCCCGGTCGCGGCGCGGGAACTCGCCATCCTGGAGCGAGGCGACGAAGACGTGGTCGAAGCGGCCGGCGCGGAGGCGGTAGGGGTCGGCGATCCGGACCCGGCCCGCGACCGGCCCGCTCCAGACGCGGAATCGGAGCGTCGAGATCGCCTCGGCGAGCCGGTCGGGGGCGGGGGAGAGGTCGCCCAGCTCGCTCAGCTCGGCGAGCGCCCTCGCGATCTCCGCCGCCGCGCGCAGCTCGACCCCCTCGCCGGGTGCCGGACGGGCCCCGTCGCCGCCGCCGCGCAGCGGGCGCGAGGCCATCGTCGCCGCCAGGCGACCCACGGTCGCCGCCAGCTCTGCCGGCGAACGCGCGGCTGCCTCTCGGATCCGCGCCAGGTCGTGGGGCGGATCCCGGTCCTGGCTCGCCCAGATATCGAGCGCCTCCTGGGCGCCCTGCACCCGCCCGCGCCTCAGCGCCCGCTCGAACCAGTCGACGGTCGAGGGCGAGATGCCAGACGGCCCGCGCATGTAGAGCAACAGGTCGCTTGCCCGCCTGTCTCCGAATGCGGCGGCGAGCAGGGCGAGGAGCGCGCGGCCCGTCGCCGTGCTGCCGACGGCGAGCTCCGCCTCGAGCGCGGTGGCGATCCCGTAGGACTCGAGCACCTCCGCGAGCAGCGGGCCGCGCCGCGCCGGATCGCGCAGGACGATCGCGATCTCGGCCTCCTCCACGCCTCCGGTGAGGAGCTTCGCCACCTCGGCGCCGATCGCCTCCGCCTCGCCACGCGCACCGGCCGAGCGCAGCAGCGTGAGGCCGCCGTCCGGCGCTTGCGGCTCGGCGTCGATTCGGCCGAAGCTCCGCTCCAGGTGGAAGAGCAACCGGTTGGGGGTGTTGGCGGCTTCGGGCTCGGTCGCCGTCTCCTCGGCGACGTCGAACTGGGAGCGCAGCCTCTCCAGCAGCCCGGCGCGGGCGGCCAGCGCGGTCCGGCCCTCCTCGTAGGGGATGGCCACCGTCACGTCGGCGACCGGGGCGAGGGCCTCGAGCAGCTCGAGCTGGTTGCGGGTGAGGTCGTCGAGGCCGTAGAGGAAGAGGGGGCGCCCGCCCCAGAATTCGCCGGAGCGGCGCACCAGCGCGATCGCCTCGCGGGCGATCTGGTGGGAGTCGGTTCGGCCGAGTCGCCCGCGCACCGCCGCGTAGGCGGCGGCGAGGGCGGTCAGGTCGCCGAGGTAGGCGGAGCTCTCCAGGGTCTCGGCGCCGGCGCCGAGACCCGCCGGGTCGAGTCCCGCCGCCTGGAGCTCGTCGAGCAGCCGCTCGAAGGCGACCGCGAAGCCCGGCCGGAGGGAAGCGCGCCGCAACGGCCCCAGCCCGGCGCGGCACTCGGAGGTGGCCACCGCGATCGCCCGCAGGCGCTGCGCCGGGGTCAGCTCCGCGCCGGGGTGCTCGCCGGCGGCCGTGAGGATCTCGCGGAAGAGGCCGCCGAACGTGGTCACCGTCCCGCCGAGCGCCGCGCCCGCCGCGCAGGCCTCGCGCTCGAACTCGAAGACGTCGTCGACGTTGGGGACGACAAGCACGGGATCGTGCTCGAGCGCGGCGGCGAAGCGGCGCAGGATCACCCCCCTTCGGCCTGAGTTGAGCGGCCCGTGGATCAGCTTCAGCGCCATGCCCTCACCCTATGTCCGTCCCCGGCGCCTGGCCGCCGCAAACTGCGGTTTCCCAGCACCGATTTGGTGTCTACCGCCCTCTCTAAATTGCACTGCAGATGGCGCTCTGCTTTGTAGACCCAGCCGACGCGATCCGCGCGATCGCGGACTCGATCGGGCGTGAGGCCCGCCGGCAGCTGCTCGGCGAGGCCGTGCGGGCCTGGGTCGACGAGATCCCCGACGACGAGCTCGAGACCCACTACGCCAAGGCCCTCTCCGAGCTCGACGAGCACGACCTCTCGATGCTCGCCGCCTGGCACGGCTCCCTGGAGGTCGGCCACCCGGTCCCCAACCGCGACTTCCTCATGGGCGCCTTCGGCTCGCTCGGCGAGAACCGCCGCGAGGCGATGAAGCTGGCCGCCGGCTTCCGCGGCGAGGAGGCCGTCGACGCAGGGGTCACCGAGGAGGACGCCTTGGAGCTGGTCCTCAGCCTCCTCTCTCCGCCGCGCCAGATGGAGCTGGCCGTGGAGGCCGTCGAGCTCTACATCTGGGACCGCGCCGGCTCGGACAACTAGGTCGCGGGCCCGGCAGCCGACCTCACGTTTTGCCGCCGGCACCCGTTGAGTTGACGATGGAGCGGCAGGATCTGAACTTCAAATCTGGTGAGGAGGAGTGCGCGGCCTGGCTCTACCCGGCTGCCGGCGCCCTGGCCGAGGTGCCGATCGTGGTCATGGCTCATGGCCTCTCCGGCACGCGGCGAGACCGGCTCGGACCCTTTGCCGCGCGATTTGCGGCCGCGGGCTTCGCGGCTCTCGTCTTCGACCATCGGGGTTTCGGCGACAGCGGTGGAGAGGAGGACCTCTTCGATCCGGCCCGCCAGCTGGAGGACTGGCGGGCGGCGATCGCCTTCGCCCGGTCCCTGCCGGGGATCGATCCGGACCGGGTGGTCACCTTCGGCTCCTCGATGGGGGGCGGCAATGCCCTCGCGGCCGCTGCGAAGGATGCTCGCGTCGCTGCCGCCATCAGCCAGGTCCCATTCCTCGACATCGTGCGCCAAGCGCATCGCTCCTCACCGGCGGTGACCGTCCGGATGCTCGTGGCGGCAGCGCGGGGACAGCACGTCCCGGCGGTCGGCCAGCCCGACGAGCCCGCCTTCATCAACGCGCCCGGTGGGGAGGAGGGCTGGCGCCGCGTCGTCTCGATCGGCGAGGACTCGCGCTGGCGCAACCGCGTCTCCTCGCGCTGGGTCCTCGGTCGGCCCTTCCGCCCGATCCGCCACGCGTCCGGGCTGCACTGTCCCTGGCTCGTCTGCGTCGGCGAGGCCGATCGCGTCGCGAAGCCCGGCCCGGCGATTGCCGCGGCTCGCCGCGCGCCCAGGGGAGAGCTACGCACCTACCCCGGCGTCGACCATTTCGATGTCTACGACGGCCCCGAGCACGAGGCGCTGGTCGCCGACCAGATCGAGTTCCTGCGCCGGCACCTGAGCTAGGCGAGCGCCGCGCGGATCTCCGGAATCGCCTGCTCGTTGTCTTGGAAGTACACCGCGTGCAGGCCCGCCTTGCGGGCGCCTTCGATGTTGACGAGGACGTCGTCGACGAAGAGGCAGGACGCGGCGGGCTTGGCGATTCGCTCCAGGGTCAGCTCGTAGATCCGCGACTCGGGCTTGCGGCAGCCGACGAAGGCCGAGTCGACGACGGTCTCGAAGATCTCGTCGACCGGCAGCATCGAGCGCCACAGCGGCTCCCACTCGCGCACGTTGTTGGTCAGCATCGCCATCCGGTAGCCCTCCCCCTTCAGCTCCCGCATCAGCTCGATCATCTCCGGGTTCGGTTCGAGCGCCTCGAAGTAGATCTCTTTGAAGCGGTGCATCTCGGGCCGGTGGCCGAGCAGCGGCTCGAGGCTGTCGGTGAGCAGTTCGAGGAAGGCGACCTCGGTGATCTCGCCCCGCTCCATCTCGAAGAGCGGGTTCTCGCCGTTTGCCTCGGTAGCGGCCTGCATCCCCTTGCCGAGGGTCTCGGTCGTGATCCCGGTCTGGTCCTGGAAGGCCATGAACGACTGGAGCAGGGGCGTGGTCAGCACCCCACCGAAGTCGGAGACGATCGTGTCGATCCCGTTGCCGTCAGTCATCCCGGTGGACCACCTCGTAGTGGCCGAGACCCTCGCGCCCTTCGAGCGACCAGCGGAAGAAGGCGATCTGCCCCTTCAGGCCTGGATGGCTCACGGCGCTGGAGTTGATCAGCGTGCCTGCGCCCCGCAGCGGCTGTCCTTCCTCGTCGTCGAGCCAGAGCTCCAGCGTCGCTCGCCGCTGCACGCCGTCCGGCCCGTACTCGGTCGAGAGCAGCGTCTCGGAGACCTCGACCGGCGCCCCGTCGGCGCCGCAGAGCACCGCCGCGACCTCCTCCTCGCCGTGCCCGCCCGCCCGCTCAGGCCGGACCGCGCTCAGCGCCAGCAGCCCCCCGTCGGAGAAGACGATCCCGATCGACCGCCGCACGATCTGTCCCTCGCTGCTCATCGGCCGGGAAGCCTATTGCCCGGCCGGGCATAGGGTCCGGCTACGATGCCGTCATGGCCGAAGAAACCACTGTTCTGACCGAAGACGACGTCCTCGAGGCGCTCGAGGAGGTGATCGACCCCGAGCTGGGGCTCGACTTCGTCTCGCTCGGCCTCGTCTACGACGTCGAGATCGAGGGCGAAGAGGTCCTCGTCACCTTCACCCTGACGACCCCCGCCTGCCCGATCGGCCCCCAGGTCTCCGAGCAGATGAAGGAGTTCGTCGGCGACCTCCCCGGAGTCTCCGCCGTCCACCCGAAGATGATCTTCGACCCCCCGTGGAGCCCCGAGATGATGACCGAGGACGCCAAGTTCGCGCTTGGGTTCTAGGTTTGACGCACTAGCCAGGTTTTTGGGAAAGTAGCTCGTGGACCTGTGAGTGGGCGTTGAGCCAAGCCTGGGCGTCAGGATCAATCCACCCGGCGATCTTGAGCATGTCATCTGCCCGTCGGCCGATGTTCTGCTGGAGCAGGCAGTCGTGATGAGCGACCCGATTGCGGAAGCGCTGGATCTCGCGCATTGGCTCGATTAGGTCTTTTCGCATGATCGAGCCGTTTGGGAAGGCGTAACGGAGCTTATGGCGCCAGACCTCCTCGTAGCGTTTGCTGAATAGGCCTGCCCAAAAGCCGAATGACACACCCGAGATCACGCGACTGCGACTAATGCCCTTGCCCTTTTCCAGCCTTTCCACGGCGACAATCACCTGCTTTACGCCGTCCGGCTGCAGCACATTGAAATCCATAAGCCAGGTGTCCTTGAGCGGCTCCTGCGGCTGATCGATGCCAAGGACAGCGTCGATGACGTTCCTGATCAACACCTCGAAGTGATGGATCATTTCGAAGCACGCCGCGCCGATTTCAGCATGCCAATCGTAGAGTTCCAGCGCTCGGTCGCGGTCGCCTTCGCACGCCTTGAGAAAGGGCTCGAACCGCTTGGCAGAGAGCCATTTCTCGGTTTGCTGAGGCTCCATATCTGCGCTACCCTACTTTTAACGCCCCGGTACCGCCTAGGGCTCTCTTAGGAGGGTCATGCGGCCGGGGCTTTGCATTGTGGGCTCAGGTTACGGCTCTGGGTTCCCGAGCCGGGGATCGTCAGAGTCCACAATCTCTTCCGCCTCGGCCTCGAAGTCGTACTCCCGTCTCGGCGCCGCAGGCCCCCTCGGCCCCGGCATCCCCACGACCACGAACCGCCTACCCACGTATCCCCGCATCAGCCGCCTGATGATCGCCCGCGTCGGCGGGACCAGGAAGACCAGCCCGACGATGTCGGTGACGAAGCCGGGGGTGAGCAGGAGGGTGCCGCCGATCGCGATCAGCAGGCCGTCTGCCACCTCGCGGCCGGGGAAGCGGTGCTCCGCCAGGGCCAGGTTGAAGCGGCGCCAGGCGCCGCGGCCCTGGTGGCGCAGCAGCAGCGAGCCGAGCAGGGCGTCGGCGAGCAGCAGCGCGACCGTCGGCCAGACGCCGATCAGCGAGCCGATCTGGATGATCACGTACAGCTCGACGATCGGGACGACGATGAAGAGGGCGACGAGCAGGGCCACGGTCAGGCGGGGGCGACGGCGCTTGCCGCCTCCTCCAGCTCGGCCAGCGACCGGTTGAGGCCGGCGGCGAAGTCTTCGACGTCCTCCATCGAGTCGTAGTCGGCGAGCAGGCCGAAGCCGACACGGCCGTTGTAGCTCATGATCGCCACCGCCATCGCGTGGTTCTGCGGCAGGAAGGCGACCGGGAAGACCTCCTCCAGCTCGCGGCCGAGCACGTAGAGAGGCAGCTGCGGGCCGGGCACGTTGGTGACGATCAGGTTGAAGAGCCGGGTCGAGAAATTGACCCGCGAGGCCTGCGCCAGCAGGGTCGGCGGCGCGAAATCGTTGAAGCGGGCGATCACTTCGGCCCCGAGCGCCTGCTTGGAGCGCTTCAGGCCCTCCATCTGCTCGCTCACCACGCGCAGCCGCCGCACCGGGTCCTCGACGTAGACGGGGAGCGGCCCGCGCATCGCCGCGATCCGGTTGCCGAGGTCGCCGCGCTCGTCCTGCGTGCGGATCGAGACCGGCACCAGGGCACGCAGCTCCAGGCCCTCGGTGCGGATGCCCCGCCCGTGCAGCCAGTCGCGCAGGGCGCCGGTCACCACGGCGAGCACGACGTCGTTGACGGTGCCCCCAAGCGCGTCCTTGATCCGCTTGAAGGTCGCCAGCTCCGAGCGCGCCCAGGTGAAGCGCCGGTGCGGGCCGATCGGCTGGTTCAGCGGCACGTCGGGCGCGGGGTCGGCGAAGGCGCCCACCACCTCCCCCAGGCCCTCGACCGCCTCGCCCAGGCGCCGTGCCGCCGACTCCGGGTGGCGTACAGCCTCGATCGCGCGCTCGACCAGCTTCACGGGCGCCGCGGCCGCGTCGACGGCGCCGCGAGCCACCAGCTCGGCCGTGGTGGGCTCCGGGTGGGGCACCCAGCCGTCCTCGCTCGCGGCCGGCTCGGGCACCGGCTCGAGGTCGAAGAGCACGGTGCCGATATCGACGCCGGAGATGCCGTCGACCATCGCGTGATGCGTCTTTGTCAGGAGGGCGAAGCGGTCGCGCTCCAGTCCCTGCACCAGCCACAGCTCCCAGAGCGGCTTGGAACGGTCGAGCTGCTGCGAGAAGACGCGGGCGGCGAGGCGCTTCAGCTGCTGTTCGCCACCCGGCTCGGGCAGCGCGGTGTGGCGGATGTGGTAGGTGAGGTTGAAGTTGACGTCGTCGGCCCAGAGCGGGCGGCCCGCCTCCAGCGGCGGCACGACGAGGTGCTGGCGGAAGCGCGGCACCTGGTTGAGGCGCCCGCGGACGTGCTCGACCAGGTCGACGTACTTCGGCGGCGGGCCCTCGAAGACGAGGATCGCGCCGACGTGCATGTGGCTCGCCGAGCTCTCGTTGGTGAGGAACGAGGCGTCGACAGCGGTCAGGCGGTCGAGGTGTCGTCCTTGGGTTGCCATTGATCAAGGCTAGCTACTCTGCACACATGTCCCCCCCTGCCACGGCGGCCCCGAAACGGGTCCTGCTCGCAGCGCCGCGCGGCTACTGTGCCGGCGTCGACCGCGCGGTGCAGACCGTCGAGCGCGCTCTCGAGCTCTACGGCGCCCCGGTCTACGTGCGCAAGGAGATCGTCCACAACAAGCACGTCGTCGAGGAGCTCTCCAAGCGGGGCGCGATCTTCGTCGAGGAGGAGACCGAGGTGCCCGAGGGCGAGATGGTCGTCTTCTCGGCTCACGGCGTCGCCCCGGCGGTCCACGAGAACGCCGCGGTGCGCAGCCTGCGCACGATCGACGCGACCTGTCCCCTGGTGACGAAGGTGCACGTCGAGGCGCGTCGCTTCGCCGCCGACGGCTACACGATCGTGATGATCGGCCACGAGGGCCACGAGGAGGTCGAAGGCACGACCGGCGAGGCGCCGGACTCGATCGTCCTGATCGAAACTGCCGCCGAGGTCGAGGCACTCGAGGTCCCCGACCCCGGGAAAGTCGCCTTCATCACCCAGACGACTCTCTCGGTCGACGAGACCGCGGAGGTGATTGCCGCGCTGCGGGCCAAGTTCCCGGCGATCGTCAGCTCCAAGTCCGACGACATCTGTTACGCCACGACCAACCGCCAGATCGCCGTCAAGCAGCTCGCCCGCGAGTGCGACCTGGTCCTCGTCATCGGTTCGACCAACTCCTCCAACTCAAACCGCCTGGTCGAGGTGGCGCGCGAGCACGGTGCCGCCTCCTACCTGATCGACAACCACACCCAGGTCGAGGAGCGCTGGCTCGAGGGCGTCGAGACGGTCGGCATCACCTCGGGCGCCAGCGCCCCGGAGGAGCTGGTCGAGCGCTTGGTCGAGCTCTTCCGCGGGCGCGGCGCGAGCGAGGTCTCCGAGCTGCGCACCGTCCACGAGGACGTGCGGTTCATGCTCCCCAAGGAGATCCGCGAAGAGCTCGCCGCGCGCGCCTAGCGACTACTCGCCGGCAGGCTGCTCGTCCGGCTTCGGCCTCTTCACGCCCGGGGCGAAGCAGACCGCCCAGATGCGCATGCCGGGCTCCGGCAGGATCCCGATCCGGTGGGGCTCGTGCCACTCGTGCTCGGCGAGGGCGTAGAGACCCGGGTTGGTCACCTCGACCGGGTCGACCGGGTCGTTGTCGAAGATCAGCCGGATGTCTCCGTCGCCCTCGGCGGTGACGTAGATGCCGCCCGCCGCGTAGGGGATCTCCATCCCCTGGTCCTCGCGCTCGACCACGAAGGGCTCCTCCAGGGACCCGGTGGGGATCAGCTCGTTGGTCGGCGGCATCACCTTCACCCCCGGCGCGTCGCTCGCCCGCAGGGGGGCCATGGGCGCGGGCAGGGTCTGGAGCGCGTCGAGCTGGCGCAGCTCCTCCTGGATTGCCTCCTCTGTCGCCAGGTACTCGCCCTCGCCGAAGTGAAACCAGCTGAGGGCGCCGCCGGTGGTCCAGAGGAAGAGGCTGGGCCAGCCCTCGCATCCGTAGGCGTGCCAGAGGTCGCGCTCCGCGTCGATCGCGACCGGGAACCCGACGCCGAGGTCGCGCATCCCCGCGGCGACGTTCACCGGGTCGGAGCCGAAGGGGAAACGGGGCGCCTGCACGCCGATCGTGGTCAGCCCGGCGTCGCGGTAGCGGCGATCCCACTCGATCAGGTAGGGAAGCGTGCGCACGCTGTTGAGCTGGGAGTAGTCGAAGAAGTGGACCAGGACCGGCCCCGCCGCGGTCAGCGCGGGCATCGAGCTCGGCTTCTCGCCGATCCAGGTGATGTCGGGGGGAAGGTCCGGCGCTCCGATGTTGTCCCGCTCCGGACGCATCGCCGAAAGTTATTGCCTTAGGAGCGCTTAAATCTTTCCGATAGATTCCTCCGAGCAATGTTCGAGATCCTGCTCGCGCTTGTTCCGCTGCTCCTTCTCGTCGCCTCGCTGCTGCTGGGCGTCTATCCCGGCTGCGAGGCGATCGTCAGGCTCTCCGAGCGGATCGCGATGCGCCGCCGCCCTCGTGCCGCGGGCAGGCAGCCTCGGCCGGCCGTTCCCCTCCTTCGCTCCGTCGGCGGCGGTCTCCTGATCGCCTTCGGACTGGCTCAGCGCCCGCCGCCACTCGCTCCCTGAGTCAAGTAGGGAAAACGGCGCGGGGATCGCCCTGTGCCACGAGCCAAGGAGCGAGAAATGAATTCGAACATCGCACGCGTGGCGGCTGGCATCGCGGCCGTCGCTGTCGCAGTCCTCTTGCTGGTGGTGCTGAAGGACGACGGGGGAGGAGACACGGGGACCGACACGACACCGACCACGGCCACCGAATCGACCCCGGGCACGACCACGTCGCCCTCGGCCGCGGCCGAGATCCCGACGATCGTCGTCGAAGGCGGCAGGCCGGTCGGCGGAGTGAGGGACCTCAGCTTCGAGGAGGGAGACCGCATCCGCTTCAAGGTCGAATCCGACGTCAGCGACGAGATCCACGTGCACGGCTACGACCTGATGAAGGACGTCGAGGCCGGCGGGTCGGTCACGTTCGACTTCCTGGCGACGATCGAAGGTGTGTTTGAGGCCGAGCTGGAGGAGCGCAAGCAGCCGATCGCGGAGCTGACCGTCAACCCATGACCGGGTTCCTGCTGCCGGTCGCGCATGCTCTGGCCTCGCGGCAGGACCTGCCGATTCCCGCCTGGCTGTTCGCCTGGGGTGCGTCGATCGTCCTGATCGTCTCGTTCTTTGCGCTCTCGGTTTCCTGGCGCACGCCGAAGTTCGAGCGCGACCGGTGGCGACCGCTCGGGGCGCGCTTCTCGCGTGTCCTGATCGGCCGTCCCGCACAGGCCTTGTGCGGGACGGCGGGGGTCTTCCTGCTCGGAGTCGCGATCTACTCCGGACTGCGGGGGACCGAGGCTCCCGACCGGAACTTCGCCCTCACCTTCATCTTCGTCACCTGCTGGCTCGGCTTTCCGCTGTTCAGCGTTCTCTTCGGGGACGTCTTCAGGCCCTTCAACCCGTGGCGGGCGATAGGTCGTGTCGTCGGCGGGGCGTTCACGGCCCTCGCCGGTCAGCGCCCCGCACACCTGACCTACCCGGATGTGCTCGGTCGCTGGCCGGCTGCGATCGGCCTTCTGGCCTTTGTCTGGATGGAGGTCGTCTACGGCACCAGCGGCGGGGTCGCCGTCGGTGTCTCGCCCGAGACCACGGCCACGGCCGCCCTGTTCTACACCGTCTACACGCTGGCGATGATGGCGTTGTTCGGGGTCGAGAAGTGGTGCAGGACGGGAGAGGTCTTCTCGGTCTACTTCGGGATGTTCTCCCAGCTCGGCGCGTTCGCGGTCAGGGACGGCAGGCTGGGCCGGCGTCTACCTCTGGCCGCGGCCTCTCACTGGGCGACGGTGCCCGGCTCTCTGGCGGTGGCGACCGCCTCGATCGCCACGACCAGTTTCGACGGGGCCCAGGAGGGCGCCTTCAAGGGGGCGATCGAGCAGACCTTCGACTGGCTCGCGGGGGCCGGATTCAGCCTGACCGCCTCGCTTCGAATCACCGACACGATCTTCCTGGCGCTCTGCTTCGCGGGGGTGGCGGCCATCTACCTCATCGGGGTGAGGGGGATGGAGACGGTGCGCGGTGCGCCGTCGTTCGCGAAGCTCCGCTCGGGCTTTGCCCACACCCTGATCCCGATCGCCTTCGCATACCTGGTTGCCCACTACTTCAGCCTCTTCGTCTTCCAGGAGCAGGCCCAGTTCACCTACCTGCTCTCCGATCCCCTCGGGACCGCGACGACCGACCTCTTCGGCACCGCGTCGGGAGGCATCGACTTCAATCTCCTCACCGCCAACGCGATCTGGTACGTCCAGGTGGGGGCGCTGGTGATCGGGCATGTCGTCGGCCTGACCCTCGCCCACGACCGTGCGACTGCCTACTGGGGGGACTTTCGCCAAGCCGCGCGTTCGCAATATTGGATGCTCGCGGTCATGGTGTCCTTCACCTGTTTTGGGCTTTTTCTGCTCTCGGCGGGGAACTCCTGAGGCAACGAAGCCGCTTTTTGCGGAGAGTAGGTGAAATCCCACCCCTACACACGGATTTCTACCGATGAAAGTCCGTTCACATCTGGTTTACTGGGAAAAGAGTCCATCACTTTGACTCTCCCTCCCCCTTGTTGCACCGGGACCGCTGCTCGTAAGGCCAGCGGTTTCGGCGCTACAAGGGGGGCCATACTTTCCCGAGATGGCCACCCTGCTTCCCCTCGCGCACGCGACCCACTGGCTCTGGGTCCTCTACGTGCCGCCGATCCTCATCGTTCTCGCTTCGATCCTCAAAACCACGCTCCGGGAGAGGCGGGAGAAGCGAGAGGACTAGGAGGGACTAGCGAAACCCCCGCGCACGTCTGGCGGCGGCGGACACTGCGCGGTACGGCGTCCTCAGTCGGCCAAATAGCGTTGCTATTCGGCCTCCCTGCGTCCTTGTCCCGCTTGGTCCGGCGCTCGCCAGCCGCCCACGCGGGTTTCGCTAGTCCCTCCTAGAGGATCTCGGCGAGCCGACTCTCCAGCGCGGCCGAAACCTCGTCCCGCACCGGGCCCTCCGCAAGCCGTTCGACCAGTGACTCAAGGAACCCTTCGACGATCAGCGACTTCGCCTCGGCGGGGTCCAGGCCGCGCGAGGTGAGGTAGAAGAGCTGGTCGCGGTCGATCTGGGCGACCGCCGCCGCGTGAGTGCAGCGCACGTCGTCGGCGAGGATCTCCAGGCCCGGGATCGCGTCCGCGTGGGCATCGGTCGAGAGCAGCAGGTTGCGGCACTCCTGGAAGGCGTCGGTCTGCTGGGCGCCGGGATCGACTTTGATCATCCCGCGCCAGACCGCGGTCGCCCCGGCGGCGAGGACGCCGCGGAAGGCGAGGTCGGAGTTGGTGTTCGGCGCCGCGTGCTCCTGCGTGGTGTCGTAGTCGAGGTGCTGTCCGGCGCCGCCGGCGTAACCACCCGTTACCCGCGCCTCGGAGCCGGCTCCGGCCAGCTTGGTCTCCATCCGCACCTTGCCCCGGGCCGAGCCGAATCCGAGCGCGGTCCACTCGAGCCGGCCGTCGCGCTCGACCTGGGCGCGTTGCGTGGCGAAGATCCAGGACGACTCGGAGATGTCCTGGGTGTTGGCGTAGCGAAGGGTGGCTCCCTGGCCGACGCTCAGCTCGACCACGGCGTTGAGCAACGCGTCGACGTCGTCGCTGGGCGAGGACCAGTGTTCCCACACCTCGGCCTCGGCGTTCTCCTCGAGAACGACGAGCGTGCGCCAGTTGACGGCGCCGCCGCCGCGCTCGAGCGGGATCTCGATCCGGATCGGGTCGGCGACCTTGACGCCACGCGGCACGTGCACGAGGACGCCGTCGCGCGGGGAGGCGTCGTTGCGGGCGACGAACGGGTCCTGTCCGTCGACCAGCGACCCGAGAGCGCCTTCGAGGAGCTCGGCGTGGGACCCGGCCGCCTCGTCCAGCGAGATGACGGTCGCGCCCTCGGCCCCCCGGACCGAGGCCCCCGCTGCTCCTGGCTCGTAGGCGTCGACGTCGAGGCCCGAGAGGTCGGTGAATTCCCACCCCTTCGCCTTCTGGTCGGGAAGGGGTGGGAGGGCTGCGACCTCAGCCAATGCTTCCCTCCATTTGCAGCTCTATCAGCCGGTTGAGCTCGACCGCGTACTCCATCGGCAGCTCCTTGGTCACCGGCTCGATGAAGCCGTTGACGATCATCTTCGAGGCCTCCTCCTCGTCGAGGCCGCGACTCTGCAGGTAGAAGAGCTGCTCGTCGCCGATCTTCGAGACGGTCGCCTCGTGGCCGACGTCGGCGTCGTTCTCGTCGATGCGGATCGTCGGGTATGTGTCCGAGCGCGAGTCCTCGTCCAGCAGCAGCGCGTCGCAGACGACCTTGGAACGCGCCTCGGTCGCCCCGTCGGCGATTTCGAGCAGGCCGCGGTAGGTCGCCCGGCCGCCGTCCTTGGAGATCGACTTGGAGAAGATCGAGGACGAGGTGCGGGGAGCGGCGTGGATGATCTTGCCGCCGGCGTCCTGGTGCTGGCCGTCGCCGGCGAAGGCGATCGAGAGGATCTCACCGTGGGCTTCGGGCCCGAGCAGGTAGATCGACGGGTACTTCATCGTCAGTTTCGAGCCGAGGTTGCAGTCGACCCACTCCATCGTCGCCTTCTCGTGGGCGACGGCCCGCTTGGTGACCAGGTTGTAGACGTTCTGCGACCAGTTCTGCACGGTCGTGTAGCGGACCCGTGAACTCGGCTTGGCGCAGATCTCGACCACCGCGGAGTGCAGCGAGTCGGTCGAGTAGACCGGCGCCGTGCAGCCCTCGATGTAGTGGACGTCGGCGCCCTCCTCGCAGATGATCAGGGTGCGCTCGAACTGGCCCATGTTCTCGGTGTTGATCCGGAAGTAGGCCTGCAGGGGCATCTCCACCTTGACCCCCGCCGGCACGTAGACGAAGGAGCCGCCCGACCAGACGGCGGAGTTGAGCGCCGCCAGTTTGTTGTCGTTGGGCGGGATGATCGTCGCCCAGTACTCGCGCACGAGGTCCTCGTGCTCGCGCAGTGCAGTGTCCATGTCGGTGAAGATCACGCCCTGGGCCTCGAGCTTCTCGTTGACTTGGTGGTAGACCACCTCGGACTCGTACTGTGCGCCCACCCCGGAGAGGAATTTGCGCTCCGCCTCGGGGATGCCGAGCCGGTCGAAGGTGTTCTTGATGTCCTCCGGCACCTCGCTCCAGTCGCGGCTGTTCTTTTCGGAGGCGCGGACGAAGTAGTGGATGTCGTCGAAGTCGATCTGGGCGAGGTTGCCGCCCCAGCTCGGGGTCGGGCGCGAGTAGAAGTGCTCCAGCGCCTTGAGGCGGAAGTCCCGCATCCACTGCGGCTCGTCCTTGTACTCGGAGATCGATTCGACCACCTCGCGGCTGAGGCCCTTCGGCGCCTTGTAGGCGTATCCGGTCTCGGAGTCGTGAAAGCCGAACTTCTCCTTGTAGTCGGCGTTGATGCCGGCGAGCTCTCTTTTCTCCGCTACGACCTCAGGTGTAGCCACTGTCAATCGACCTCCAGGGTGATCGTGTCGTCCACGACGGCTGTCGCGAACGTCTGCACCGGGGCGAAGGCTGGAAGGGTCTTCGGCCTGCCGGTGCTCAGGTCGAAGATGGAGCCGTGACGCGGACACTCGACCGTGCACGTCGCCGGGTCGAACTCGCCCTCGGCGAGCGGCCCGTCGTTGTGGGAGCAGCGGTCCTCGATCGCGTACAGGGTGCCGTCGCAGTTGAAGACGCCGATCTTGCGACCGTCGTGCTCGACCAGGCGCATCGCCCCAGGCGGCAACTCTGCCGCCGGGCAGACGCTGATCGTGCTTGTGGTTGTGCCGTCCGTCACGTTATTCCTAGTGTCCTTGTCGGATTTTAGCGACGTGAGAGGATCGCAGGCCACGACCTTCGATGATTGGAGGGCAGCATGAGTGAGAGAACGAGCTACGCGCCTGGAACGCCGTGCTGGGTCGACCTGGGCTCACCCGACCTCGACGCGTCCGTCGAGTTCTACGCAGCCCTGTTCGGCTGGGATGTGCCGGCTTCGGAAAACGTCGAGCAGACCGGCGGCTATCGGCGGGCGACCAAGGGCGGGGCTGACGTCGTCGGGATGATGCCGCTGATGCAGGAAGGCCAGCCGCCGGCATGGTCGACTTACGTCTCGGTCGCGGACGCGAATGCGACCGCGGCTGCCGTGAGCGAGGCCGGGGGCACGACGATCGCCGAGCCGATGGACGTGATGGGTCTCGGCGCGATGGCGATCTTCGCTGACCCGGCTGGCGCCGTCTTCGGCATCTGGCAGCCCGGAACGTTTCCCGGCGCGGGCCTCGTCAACGAGCCAGGAGCCCTCTCCTGGAACGAGCTCAACACGCGTGACGTGGATGGCGCAAAGGCGTTCTACGGCGCCGTCTTCGGCTGGACCTTCGAGGACAACGACATGGGCGAGGCCGGTACTTATACGACGATCAGCCTCGGCGAGGACATGGTCGGCGGCATCCTCAACATGGACGAACGCGGCGTCCCCGAGCAGGTGCCGGCCCACTGGCAGGTCTACTTCGCGGTCGAGGACACCGACGCGGCCGTCGAGCAGGCCAAGCAGGGCGGCGGCAGCGTGATGGTTCCGCCGATGGAAGTCCCGGCGGGTCGCTTCTCGATCCTCCTCGACCAACACGGCGCGAGCTTCGCCGTCATCACGCTCAGCGAAGCGGCGTAGTAGCGCCCCCCTAACCCCTTCCGGTGCGCCTTTACCCCGCCATACGGGGTAAAGGCGCACCGGAACTGAGGCGGTCAGATCCTGGTCGCTTCCGTGGGGTCGCCGGCCTCGCCCTCGTCCTCCCATTCGGCCGGCTGGCCGAGGCTGGCGCTCTTGATGACCTTCAGTCCCAGCATCGCGCACTTCATCCGCGTCGCCGAGATCTCGATTCCGAGCAGCTCGAGGACGAACTCCTTCGGCAGCCGCAGCAGCTCCTCGCGGCTTTTACCCGCCAGCTCGTCGGTGAGCAGAGAGGTTGCCGCGGTCGAGATCGCGCAGCCTTTGCCGTCGAAGGCGATCTCCGCCACCTTGCCCTCATCGTCGAGCCGGATCGTCACGTGCTGCTCGTCGCCGCAGAACGGGTTCGTGTCCTCGAACTCGAGGTCGGGCTCCTCCAGGCGGCCGAAGTTGTGCGGTCGCTTGTAGTGCTCGAGGATCTGGTCGCGGTAGAGCTCGTCCATCAGAGGTCGAACACCCTGCGCGCGTCATGGAGGCCCTCGACCAGCCGGTCGATCTCCTCGGGCGTGGTGTAGACGCCGAAGCTGGCGCGAGCGGTGGCGGCGACGCCGAGGCGGTCCATCAGCACCTGGGCGCAGTGGTGGCCGGCGCGGACCGCGACCCCGTGGCGGTCGAGGATCTCGGAGACGTCGTGGGCGTGCACGCCATCCAGCTCGAAGGAGACAGGCCCCACTCGCTCGGGGCTGGCCGGTGGCCCGAAGACGCGCAGCCCGGGCACCTCGGTCAGCCGCTCCAGCGCATAGGCGGCGATCTGGCGCTCGTGCTCGAGCACCGCATCCATGCCGAGGCCGTCCAGCCAGCGCAGCGCCGATGCCATGCCGATTGCCTGGGCGATCGCCGGCGTGCCCGCCTCGAAGCGCGCGGGGGGGTCGGCATAGGTCGTGCCCTCGCGCGTCACCTTGCGGATCATCGAGCCGCCCCCGAGGAAGGGCGGCATCGCCCGCAGCAGGTCGAGTCTGCCCCAGAGCGCGCCGATCCCCGTCGGCGCGTAGAGCTTGTGTCCGGTGACGGCGTAGAAGTCCACCCCCAGCTCACTTACGTCGACCGGGAGCTTCGGTGCCGCCTGGGCGCCGTCGGCGAGCACCAGCGCTCCGGCGTCGTGCGCCAGCCGCGCGATCTCCGCCAGGTCCGTCGCCGCGCCGAGCACGTTGGAGACGTGGGTGACCGCGACGAGCTTCGGGCCGCGCTCCAGCAGCGCCCCGTATGCGTCCATGTCGAGCGAGCCGTCCCCCGTGACCGGCACCCAGTCGATCTCAGCGCCCACCCGCTCCGCCAGCTGCTGCCAGGGGACGATGTTGGAGTGGTGCTCCATCTCGGTGAGCACGATGCGGTCGCCCTCGCCGACGTTGGCGTCGCCCCAGGCCCGGGCGATGAGGTTGATCGCCTCGGTCGCGTTGCGGACGAAGACGACCTCGCGCCGGTCGGCGGCGCCGAGGTGGTCGGCGACCGTCGCCCGGGCGCCCTCGTATGCCGCCGTCGCCTCCGCCGAGAGCGTGTGCGAGCCACGGTGGACGTTGGAGTGATTGGTGCACTCGTAGCGGTCGACGGCCTGGATCGAGGCCAGCACCCGCTGGGCGCTGGCGCCGCTGTCGAGGTAGGCGACCGGGCGCCCGTGGATCTCTCGCTCCAGGGCGGGGAAAGCGGCGCGGACCTTCTCGATCGGGAAGGGCAGCGTGGGGGAGGAGCGCTTGGCCGTCGTCTGCTCCATCGTCCCCGAGGTCAGGCGGTGGCGCCCGCCTCGACCTCCTCGCGAATCCAGCCGTATCCCTTCTCCTCGAGCACGCTGACCAGCTCCGGGCCGCCTTCCTTGACGATCCGCCCCTCGAACATGACGTGGACGAAGTCGGGCTTGACCATGTGCAGGATGCGCTGGTAGTGGGTGATGATCAGCACGCCCATGTCCGGTCCGGCGAACTTGTTGACGCCCTCGGCGACCGTGCGCAGCGCGTCGATGTCAAGGCCCGAGTCGGTCTCGTCGAGCACCGCGATCTCCGGCCGCAGCAGCGCCAGCTGCAGCAGCTCCATCCGCTTCTTCTCGCCGCCGGAGAAGCCCTCGTTGAGGTAGCGGCTGGAGAAGTCTTTCGGGATGTTGGCCAGCGCCATCGCCTCCTGGGCGACCTTGGCGAAGTCTTTGATCTTGATCTGCTCCTCGCCGCGGGCCTCGCGGTGGGCGTTGATCACCATCCGCAGGTACTTGCTGACCGAGACCCCGGGGATCGAGACCGGGTACTGGAAGGCCATGAAGAGGCCGGCGCGCGAGCGCTCGTCGGGATCGGCCTCGGTTATGTCCTCGCCTTTGAAGGTGATCGTTCCCTCGGTCACCTCGAGCGCCGGGTGGCCCATGATCGCGTTGGCAAGGGTCGACTTGCCCGAGCCGTTCGGGCCCATCAGGGCGTGGACCTTGCCCTTCTCCACGTCGAGGTCGAGGCCGCGGAGGATCTCCTTGTCCTCGGCGCTCACGTGCAGGTTGCGTATCTCCAGCTCAGCCAATGTCACTCCGTTTCTGGTTTTGGAAGGTCTGCCCGTCAGGCGGCCGTGCCGACCGGGGCCTGGCGCTCGCCCAGGGCGCCGGGGCCGGCGAACTCCACCAGCTCGGCCAGCGTGGTGCCCGACAGGGCTTTGGTGACGCCGCCCTGCACGCGTGTCCAGAGCAGCTTGGTCGCGCAGGCGCGGTCGCCGTCGTCCTCGTGGGAGCAGAGAACTTTGCCGTCGGGCGAGTCGTGGAAGCACTCCATCGGGGCGATCTGCCCTTCCAGCGCCTCGACGACCGCGTCCATCGTGATCTCCTCCGCCGGCTTGGCCAGGCGGTAGCCGCCGTGGGCACCCCGGGTCGAGGTGACCAGGCCCGCCTTGCGCAGTTTCGCCACCAGGTGCTCGAGGTAGGAGAGCGGCAGCCGCTCGGCCTCGGCAACGGCGCTGAGCGAGATCGGCATCGAGCCGGGCTGGCGGCCCAGCTCGACCATCAGGCGGACGCCGTACTCGGCTTTGGTCGAGAACAACATGAACCTAAATCCTACTGAAGCGGTCGGTTATACCGCCGCGCCGTGGCTCAGGGCTCGATCAGGCCGCGGCGGATCGCGTAGCGAACCAGCTCGACCCGGTCGCGCATGCCGAGCTTGCGCATCGCGTTGGCGCGATGGTTCTCGACCGTCTTCTCGGAGAGGTGCAGGATCTCGGCGATCTGCTTCGTCGTGTTCGCCTCGGCGACGAGCTTGACGATCTCCTCCTCGCGCGGGGTCAGCTCCTCCTCGCCGCTGGAGCCCCGCTCGAGCACGTCCTTGATCAGGGTCCGCTGCGCCTCCGGGGTGAGGAACGGCTCGCCCCGCTCGACCGCCCGGATCGCCGCCAGCAGGTCGGTGTCGGCCTGTGCCTTCAGCACGTAGCCGGAGGCTCCGGCCTTGAGCGCCTCGAAGAGGTAGCGCTCGTCGTCGTGCATGGAGAGGATCAGCACCGAGATCTCCGGGGCCTGCTGCTTGATCTCGCGCGTCGCCTGCAGCCCGGTCAGCTTCGGCATCTTCACGTCGAGGATCGCCAGGTCGGGACGCTCGCGCACGGCCAGGTCGCGCGCCTCGGCGCCGTCGGCGGCCTCCGCCACCACCTCGATGTCGGGCTGGCGCTCCAGCAGCAACCGGATCCCGGAGCGGACGATGCCGTGGTCGTCTGCGATCAGCACACGCAGCATCAACTCAGTCTGTCAGCCGAGAGGGGGAGAGCTTCACTCCCTTGGCGACTTACCCTCCGCAATGGAGCGGAAAGTCGCCAAGGCCGATCTGGGAGTCGCCGGGATCGCGGCCCAGCAGCACGGTGTCGTATCGATCGACCAGCTGCGCCGCGCTGGACTCTCCGAAGCTGCGATAAGGCGACGGGTGGCCGCGGGCCGTCTTCATCGTGTGCATCGAGGCGTTTACGCAGTCGGTCACGTGGCGCTGGCGCCGGAGGGAAGGCTCATGGCGACCGTGCTTGCCGTGGGGCGGGGCACTCTCAGCGGAGGGGTTGTCCTTACTCACTGGGGAGCGGCGGCGAGTCATCGCAGCGCGGCGTTCCTATGGGGGCTGGTTTCCGACCCGGGCAGCACCTGCCACGTCGTGGTCGCGGGCGACTCCGGACGCGCGGGACGCGCCGACATCCGCGTGCATCGATCGATCTCCTTGCTGCCGGCCGAGGTAACTCTTCGTCGCGGGGTTCCAGTTACCACTCCGGCACGAACGATCGCCGACCTGCGTCTGGCGATCCGGGCGAGCCTTCCTGGCGCGGTTTCCCAGCGCGAGCTGCGTGGCGCTGTCCGGCAGGCGAATGTGCTCGGTCTGCCCATCGACGAACGAGACGCAGCCGACCGAACCCGCAGCGACCTCGAGGGCGCCCTCCTCCGTCTCTGCCGCCGTCACCGCCTTCCCCTGCCCGAGGTCAACGTTCGCGTCGAGCCTTATCTCGTCGATTTCCTCTGGAGAAGCAGGCGGCTCGTGGTCGAAACCGACAGCTACCTCTACCACCGCGGTAGGGCTGCATTTCAGGACGACCGAGGCCGGAGCATGGAGTTGACCCGGGTCGGCTACCGGGTCCTGCAGTTCTCCGAACGGCAGGTCGAGGCCGAACCCCGCCGTGTGGCGGAGGCGGTGGCCGCAGCTCTCGATGACCGTGACCGGAGGCAGCCCACTCGCGGGCGAAGCACCGCTGTCAGCCCGGAACAATGAGGCGCACGGTCGTGCCGCGACCGGGACGGGACTCGATCTCCAGCTCGCCGCCGATCAGCAGCGCCCGCTCCCGCATCCCCCCGATCCCCAGGCCGCCCTCGGACTCGTCGAAGGCGAAGCCGCGCCCGTCGTCGGCGACCTCCAGCGCCACGCCGCCGTCCCCACGGCGCCGCAACAGCACGGAGATCCGCTCGGCGCCGCTGTGGCGGGCGGCGTTGGAGATGGCCTCCTGTGCCACCCGGTAGACGACCAGCTGGGCGTCGTCGGCGAGGTCGGAGAAGTCGCCCTCGGCCGCGAACTCGGCCTCGATCTCACCGCGCGCGAGCTGCTCGACCTGCCCCGCGGTCGCCGCGGTGAGACCCAGGTCGTCGAGCGCGGTGGGCCGCAGCTGGCGCGCGAGCGAGAGCAGCTCGCGCATCGCCTGGTTGGCCAGGGCCTTGGTCTCCGCCAGTTCCCCCTCGAGCTCGGGCGGCGCCGCCTCGCGCGCCGCCTCGAGCCGCAGCAGCAGCCCGGTCAGCGACTGGTTGACCTCGTCGTGGAGGTCGCGGGCGACCCGGGCCCGCTCCTCCTCCTGGGCCTGCAGGGCGGCGCTTCCGGCGCGGCGCCGCTCGGCCTCCAGCCGCTCCATCATCCGCAGGAAGGCGAGCTCGATCCGCTCGACCTCCTCGGTCTCGCCGACCCCGTCGATCGAGCGGGGGAGGACCGGGCCCGGCCGGCTCAGGTCGACCTTCTCCATCTCCTCGATCAGGCGCTCCAGCGGGGCCAGCCGCCGGCGCACTACGAGCAGGCGGACCGCGAGCGCCGCGGTCACGACCGTCAGCGCGACGATGACCAGGGTCGTCACAGGGCGAGAATAGGGGTTGACCCCTATAGCCCTATCGCCGGGCCGTGTCCATACTTGAGAGGCAACCGACCCGAGGAGCAATCACGCGATGACCACCACCAAGCAGTCCACCTGGGGCGCGACCCTGCGCACGACGATCCTCCTGGCATCCCTCTCCGGGCTGCTGGTCGTCATCGGCGCCCTGATCGGCGGGCCCAGCACCGCGGCCCTCTTCCTCGGGATCGCGCTGCTGATCAACCTCGGCTCCTATTTCTTCAGCGACAAGCTGGCGCTGAAAATGAGCGGCGCCAAGCCGATCGAGGAGTCCGAGGCGCCGCGGCTCTACCAGATCGTGCGCGAACTGACGACGCGCGCCGGCCTGCCGATGCCGCGCCTCTACATGATTCCCCAGGAGCAGCCGAACGCTTTCGCGACCGGACGCAACCCCAAGCACTCCGCGGTCGCGGTCACGCAGGGAATCACCAAACTCCTCTCCGAGGACGAGCTGCGCGGCGTCCTCGCCCACGAGCTCGCTCACATCCAGCACCGCGACATCCTGATCCAGTCGGTCGCCTCGGCGATCGGTGCCGCGATCACCTACCTCGCCTACATGCTGATGTGGTTCGGCAGCGACGACGAGTCGCCGCTCAGCCTCGTCGCCTCGCTCGCCCTCGTGATCCTGGCGCCGATCGCGGCCAGCATCATCCAGCTCTCGATCTCGCGCCAGCGCGAGTACGCGGCCGATGCCGGCGGGGCTGAGATCTGTGGCAACCCGGAGTCCCTCGCCAGCGCCCTGTTGCGCCTCGAGCAGGGGGCGGCGGCGATCCCGATGCGGGTCAACCAGGCCGCGGAGCCGCTCTACATCGTCAAGCCCTTCTCCGGGAAGGGCATCGCCGGCCTCTTCTCCACCCACCCCCCGATCGAGGAGCGGGTGAAAAGGCTGCGCCAGATGCGCCCCAGCCTCGGCTGAGGTCGCCCCACCGTCCACTTCGTCAACCGGCCCCGCTCCAGGGGCCGGTTTTCGTCGGCTCGCTATACTTTTTGAAGTAAAGCCTGATCGGGATTAAGGTATTTAAGGAAGAGGCATGGCAACCGAGGCGCAGACCAAGCACCAGATCGAGGAGATCGAGCCTTTCGAGGCGGCGCAGGAGATCGAGGGCGGCAATGTCGTCCTGATCGACACGCGCGAGCCGCACGAGTTCCAGGAGGCCCGAATCGAGGGTGGCAAGCTCGTGCCGCCGGGGCTGCTCGCCGACGAAATCGCCACCGCCGCGCCGGACCGCTCCGCCCGCACGATCCTCTACTGCCGCAGCGGCAACCGCTCCTACAAGGCGGCCGAGCAGATGGAAGCGCTCGGCTACACCGACGTCGCCTCGATGGCCGGCGGCATCCTCCTCTGGCAGGAGCAGGGGCTGCCGGTGGTCGCGACCGAGGGGATGAGCGCCGAGCAGCGCGACCGCTACTCGCGCCACACGCTGCTGCCCGAGGTCGGGGTCGAGGGACAGCTGAAGATGCTGAACGCGAAAGTGCTTCTGCTCGGCGCCGGCGGCCTCGGCGCCCCGACCGCGCTCTACCTCGCCGCTGCCGGGATCGGCACGATCGGCCTCGTCGACGACGACGTGGTCGACGCCTCCAACCTGCAGCGCCAGGTGATCCACAACACCGAGCGCATCGGCGTGCCCAAGACCGAGTCGGCGCGGCTGACGATCGAGGCGCTCAACCCCGACGTGAAGGTCGTCGAGCACCGCATGCGCCTCGACGCCGAGAACATCCTCGGGATCATTGAGGACTACGACGTGATCGTCGACGGGGCCGACAACTTTCCCACCCGCTACCTGCTCAACGACGCCTCGGTGCGGCTGCGCAAGCCGGTCGTCTCGGCCTCGATCCTCAGCTTCGACGGGCAGATCTCGACCTTCGTCCCCTTCGAGGGGCCCTGCTACCGCTGCCTCTATCCGACTCCGCCGCCGGCCGAGCTGGCGCCGAGCTGCTCCGCCAACGGGGTACTCGGGGTGATGGCGGGGACGATGGGAACGCTGCAGGCGAACGAGGTGCTGAAGCTCGTGATCGGCATCGGCGAGCCGCTCGTCGGCCGCCTTCTCCTCTACGAGGCGCTCGGCACCCGCTTCACCGAGCTCAAGGTGCGCCGCGACCCCGAGTGCCCGATCTGCGGCCCCGACGCGGCCGAGATCCCCGAGTCCGAGATGGGCCGGTTTCCCGACTACGACGCTTTCTGCGCCGGCTAGCCGGTAGCTTTCCTGCCCGATGGCGACGGTTCGCATCCCCAAGGTCCTGCAGGCGCAGACGGGCGGCCAGCCCGAGGTCGAGGCCGCCGGCTCCAACGTGGGCGAGGTGCTGAGGGCCCTCACGGCCGCGCACCCCGACACCGGCGCGCAGCTCTTCGGCGAGGAGGGGGAGCTCAACCGCTACGTCAACGTCTACCTCAACGACGAGGACGTGCGGGTGCTGAACGGCCTCGACACAGCCGTGTCCGATGGCGACACCGTGGTCATCCTGCCGGCCATGGCCGGCGGTTGAAAAACCCTTCGTAATTTCCCACGGGCCCGGACCCCGACGCTATACTTTTTGAAGTAAAGGGAGACCCGCGGCCATGTCAGAACTTCTCAACCGCCCCTGCGGGGGACGCTTCGGCAACATCGTCGAGTCGATCGGCAACACGCCGCTCGTGGAGCTGCCGCGGCTGTCTCCCAATCCTGACGTCCGCATCTACGCCAAGCTCGAGGGCCGCAACCCGACCGGCTCGGTCAAGGACCGCGTCGCCAAGTCGATGATCGAGGCCGCCGAGGCCGAGGGCGCGATCGGGCCCGGGCAGACGATCCTCGAGCCGACCTCGGGCAATACCGGCATCTCGCTGGCGATGATCTGCAGGCGCAAGGGCTACGAGCTGAAGGTGGTCATGCCGGACAACGTCACCGCCGAGCGCACCCAGCTGCTGGAGATGTACGGGGCGGAGATCGTCTACTCCGAGGGCGCCAAGGGCTCCAACGGCGCGGTCGAGGTGGCGCTGGAGATGGCCGAGGACAGCCAGTACTTCATGCCCTACCAGTACGGAAACGAGGCTAACCCGCTCGCCCACTACAACGGCACCGCGGTGGAGATCCTCGACGAGCTCGACGAGGTGACGGCGTTCGTCGGCGGCCTCGGCACCGGGGGCACCCTGATGGGCAACGGCCGGAGGCTGAAGGAGGCGAACCCCGAGACGCTGATCGTCGCCGCCGAGCCGATGCAGGGCGAGATGGTCCATGGCCTGCGCTCGCTCGACGACGGCTTCATCCCGCCGATCATCGACATCACCCTGCTCGACCGCAAGATCATGGTCTCCAACCGCGACGCGGTCGTCTGGACCCGGAAGCTGCTCGACGAGGAGGGTGTCTTCGCCGGCGTCTCCTCCGGCGCCATCGCCGCGATCGCCGTCCGCATCGCCGGCGAGCTCGAGGGCGGCAACGTCGTCTTCCTCATCCCCGACGACGGCTGGAAGTACCTCTCCTCCGGCGTCTACACCAAGCCGATCGAGGAGATCGAGAACCTCGATTCCACCGTTTGGTGGTAGCTGCCCCGTTTCACCCCAGCCGATGCGAATCGCACAGAGCCTGATCGACGAGATGGTCGCCCACGCGCTGGCGGACCTGCCGAACGAGTGCTGCGGGATGGTCGGCGGCAGCGACGGCGAGGCGAGCGTCGTGATCCCGGTCGCCAATTCGGCGGCGAGCCCGCTGCGCTTCGAGATGGACCCGCAGGGCCAGTACGACGCCCTGATGGCGATCGAACGCGATGGCAAGGAGCTGCTGGCGATCTACCACTCGCACACCAGGAGCGCCGCCTATCCCTCGCAGACCGACGTCAACCAGGCGGTCAGCTGGCCCGACGCGATCTGGGTGATCGTCTCGCTCGAAGACCCGGACGCCCCCGACGTCAAGGGCTACTGGCTCAAGGACCTGGAGATAGCCGATGCCGAGTTCGTCGTCGAGTAGCGGTGGGCGCCCGGTCAAGGTCGCCTACGCGCTCAACCAGATGGAGGCGGAGATGATCCAGGGCCTGCTGGGGGAGCACGGGATCCCGAGCATGGTGCAGAGGACCGTCGACAACCCAGAGTTCCTCGCCGCGGGGCCGCGCCAGATCCTCGTCCCCGAGGCGGCAGCCGAGGAAGCCCGCGAAGTGCTCGAGGGGGCTCCGGGGTCGGACTAGGCCAGGCCCGGCCGTGCGATCTCGCGCAGGTAGTCGCGCCAGGCGGCCTCGATGTCGCCGATCCGCGCTTCGAAGGCGGCTTCCAGCGTTGCCGCGGCCCCGCCCGGCAGGAGCCGCAGGGCGAGTCGCTCGCAGGCATCCGGGCCGCGCTCGGTCTCGAGCAGGTCGAAGATCGTGCCGCCGAGGATCACCGCGTCGCGGCGCGAGGGGGGGAAGGAGGGCCGGGAGCTCTCGCGCAGGCGGCGGATCACCGCCGCCCGGTAGAGCCCGACCTGGCGGGCGAAGTACTGGGCCCCGCCTTCCACCAGCCAGGCCCAGCTGAGGTAGCGGGCGAAGCGGCGCGGCGTCCAGGAGGGCGGCAGCTCGGGGTTGTTGGCGGCGATCACCAGCTGCGCGTAGAGCCGCTCGGCGGTGCCGCGCAGGGCTTCGCGCGAGTCGTCTCCGGCAGCGCGGCGCTCCATGTGCGGGTCGTTGAGGACGTGGAGCTCGGTTGCCATCGCCCAGCCGGCCAGGTAGCGACGGCCCGCCGGTGCCGCCGACCAGCGCGCGGCCGGCAGGAACGGGTGGGCGAGGGAGAGCAGGGTGGGGTGGGTGTGGACGACGACCGTGACGTCGCCCGGGACCCGCTCGAAGCGGTCCTCGAGCCGCAGTCGCAATTCCTCCATCCGGTCGAGCGTCCGCTCCGCGAAGGCGGCGTCGCCGCTGTCGTGGCGCGCGGTGAAGCTCAAGGATTGCGTCTCGACCCAGGGCACCGAGCGAGACTACCGGCGGCGTTTAGACAAGAACTGGTTCTGCGGCGCCGCATACGCTGAGAATCTCGGCACGGGCGCGGTCGAACTCTTCGTCGGCCATCACCGGGGTGCCCTCGAAGGGCAGGTCGCGGTCGACCTCGACCCAGGAACGGCAGCCGTGGTACTCCTCGCGCACCTTGACCGTGACCGGCCGGGGGATGCGGTGGACCCGCAGCAGCAGCACGTGCAGGGGGTGGCGCCGCTTCCAGTTGAGCCGCTTCTCGGCGTAGTCCGGCGTCCAGACGTAGAAGGGGGAGAGACCGTCGACGACGCGGGGGTCGGCGACCGTGATGTGGTCGGTGACCTCGGCCCAGGCGCGCAGGCGGACCCGCTCGGGCTGGGCGATGCCGCCGTCCTGGATCAGCGCTTTGGCCGGCGGTTCCTCCTCGCCCCAGACACCCTCCTCGAGCGCACGGCCCAGCTCCGGGTGATGCGACTCCCGCACCAGGTTGTTCTGCTGGTGGTCGAAGGTGGGGTAGAGGAAGAAGCGCTCGTGATCGAGCTCGAAGTGCTTGTTCTCCTCGCGGATGCCCCCCTTGCGGAGGGTCAGCAGCTGCTCGCCCTCGGCGAGTGCACGGACCGTCACGGCCCATTCCTTGAAAGCGATCGGCATTTGAAGTCTTACCCTTATGAGGTCGGTGAATCTGTGACCGGGAGGAGGACGCCTCGAACCCTGTCCAGGCAGCCGCGCCGCCCGAATTGCGCATTCTAGAGCAGTGGGCTCAGAACGCAAAATATGTGACGAAGATCACGTCTATCCCTTCTCTGTAGAAGCGAAATCCGGCCGTTTCGCGGCCTAGCTTTCTCTGCGACCTAGAAAAAGCGGCCGGGGCGCGGCGCGAACCGCCCCCGGCCTGGCACAGGAGGGTGAACTCCCATGCTCGATCAGCCTAGCGCCGAACGGGCCGTTCTCGGCCTCGTTCTCGACGCGCATCCCAAGTCCCTGACGATCCCCGAAGTAGCCCGCCAGATCGGCGGTGACGCGGTAGAGAGCGCCGTGCGCGATCTAGTCGGCGTCGGCCTGCTCGACTGCCAGGGCGACTTGATTCGCCCCACGGCAGCCGCCCTGCGCTTCGACCGGCTGGAGTTGCCGTGACGGTCGCAGAGCAGTTCGGAGCCAACCTGCGCTACTGCCGACGGCGGGCGGGCCTCTCCCAGGAAGAGACAGCCATGCGCGCCTCTCTGCATCGCACGGCCGTCAGCTACATCGAGAGGGGCACTCGCATCCCCCGAATCGACACAGCAGCGAAGTTGGCCGCCGTCGTCGGTGTCGATCCAGGCGACCTGTTCGATGGGATCGTCTGGGAGCCGGGAGACATAGTGATCGGCCAGTTCAAGCCTGACCCGGACGCTACGCTCTGAGCATGGCTAAGCGCCCCAAGCAAAAGACCGAGAAGGGGCTAGAGATTCCTGTCCCGACCAAAGGGGACTTCGATGCCAACCTGGCTAAGGTCGCTCCCCCAGCAAGTCGTAAACGCCCTGGCGGGAAAGACCGGCCTCCGAAGCAATCTGGGTGATCGGCACCTTGGCTTTGCGCGCTGCCTCGCAGTAGCGGCGTAGGTCTTCGGTCGCCTCTCGCTTAGCTGTGTCGGCTTTCCCGCGACGCTTGGCGGCGCTGCGGACGCTCCGCAGAATGGCCGTCTGCTCGCTCATCGCACGGCCTCATCGAGCAGCGAGTGGAACATCGAGCGGTGCCCGTAGGTGCGGTGGTTGTAGCGCCAGGCGTACTCGTCAAGGTAGGACTGGAGCCACTTTTGGGAGACAGCCTTGTAAGCGCCGCGCATCCCTGTCTTTAGGTTCCCGAAGAAGCCCTCGATGGTGTTCGTGTGAATGTGGCCGCGCACGTAGAAGCCCGCGGAGTGGTTGATGACGCTATGGCCCGCGTACTCCCTGCCCAATGGCTTGTAGGACATCCAGTCGTCGGTGAAGATGATCGACTCGGGGTTGACGTTGGCCCGCACGGCTCCACTAAGCGGCTCGCCTCGCCGCGATTTGATTACGCGGAGCTTGACCCGCCCGCCGCGCTCGACCATGCCGAGGACCGAGATTTGGCGCTGCCGCCACTGAGCGGCTTCTTTCCGGTTCATCCTCGGCCCACGCGGGCGGCCGTGAACGCCTGTCTCGTCAATCTCGACAGCGCCCTTCAACGGCTTGGCGTCGTCTTTCATCAGCTCGTTACGAATCTTGTTGAACATGCGCCAGGCGGTCTTGTAATGGACTCCAAGCTCCCGCTCTAGCTGCTTGGCAGATATGCCGCAACGAGTGCTCGTCATCAGGTACATGGCGTGGAACCACAGCCGCAGGGAGGTCGATGACTTGGCGAAGATCGTCCCCGCCGTGGGGTGGACGTGAAGCCCGCAGGCCGTGCAGGTCCACGACTGCCGCCCCTGCTTGGTCGCGTAGCGCTTGAAGACCTTCCGAGCGTCACAGCGAGGGCAATGGGCGTGCTCGCCGTCCGGGGAATAGCGGGTCCGCCACAGGTGCTCCAGGCAAGCCGCGTCGTCGGGGAATTCCGCAAGGAACTCGGTGACCGAGTAGTCCGAGGTCGAGGACTTGGCTCGCTTCGGTTGGTGGCGGTTGGCCGGTGGCATGGTGTAAAGATACTTGACACATCGGCATTTGTCAAGTCGCTTGACACAGCTTTGCGACAGCGCTTAGGCTCCGCCCTGTGCAGCACGACGACGATCCATTGCGGGACGCGCGAGCGAAGCTAGCTCGGGCAGAGGAGCACGCCGAGTTGATGAAAACGGAATGGCAGGCTTTCGTCGATACGCACCCCTATGGCATCCGAATCGAGCGTAATGCGGACGTGGTGGAGGTTTTCTTCCAGGTCTTGAAGCATGTCCCGCCTCGCCTGCTCACCGTTCTCGGCGACATGCTGCACAACCTGCGAGGGGCCTTGGACTACACGGCGGTCGCACTCGTTGCCCTGCACGGCGGGAACATCGACCGGGGCGCATTCCCAATCTACCTCTGCGAGGACCACTTCATCAGAGACCTCCGCTGTCGCAAAAAGAGCCGCAGTCCTGGCCCACTCGACGGCATCCCGATTACGAGCAACGAGTGGGCATTCATCGAGGGGTTGCAGCCGTACAAGCGAGGGGACCTCAAGCACACGGACCCTCTCTACTCCCTGGCGTTTCTTTCCAACCGCGACAAACACCGCATGCTCAACCCCGCCTATGGCGGAATGATCGGAGAGGACGCACTTTCCATTCTGCGGTGGAACCCCGATGCGATCTTGACCGAGGGTCGGTCTTTCTGGCAGTCCGGGATGCCTCTGCGTGAGGGCACAAAACTCGCGTGGCTGCGATTCGACCTCCAAGGCGCTTATCCGACAATGGACGTGAAGAGCCCACTCACCATTGAAATATTTTTCCCCAGCCAGCACAAAGAGGGAACCGGCCCGACCGCTGGTCTCGCTGCTATCCGCGCCCACGTCGCCCAGATCGTCAAAGACGCCGAGGTCTTCTTCCCCTAGAGCGCCCCAATCGCGCTCGGGTTGGGCCTGCTCACTCACGGCCGGTCGCCCTTCCGGGCCGCTGAGCTTCTACAGAGAAGGGATAGACGTGACGAAGATCACGTCTATCCGTCCGGAGGGCCGTGTCCCCCGCCGCCCGGAGTTTCGAACCGGAGTGTGTCTCCGGGCTCCAGCTCCCCCTCGGCCTTGCCCGGCAGCGCCTCGCCGTTGCGGAGGTTGCGACCCTCGGCTCCGTCGCCGCCGCCCTCGCGACCGTGCGGTGCGTTGCGGCGACGCTCGGCGATCAGGCTGAAGCTCATCGGGGCCAGGGCCTCGATCTCTCGGACGATCCCGTCGCCGCCACGATGACGGCCGTCGCCGCCACTGCCGCGGCGTAGCGACAGCTCCCGGACGCGCAGGGGGAATTCGCTCTCCAGCGCCTCGACCGGGGTGTTGAGCGTGTTCGACATCGCGACGTGGATGGCGCTGGGGCCGTCTGCGTCCGGGCAGGCGCCCTGGCCGCCGCCGAGCGTCTCGTAGTAGGTGAAGCCTTCGCCGGCGAGGGTCAGGTTGTTCATCGTCCCCTGCCCCTGGGCCGGCATCGGGCGGGCGCCGCCGAGCGCCGCGATGACGAGGTCGGCGACGCGGCTGGAGGTCTCGACGTTGCCGGCGGCGACCGCGGCGGGCGGTTGGGCGTTCAGCAGGCAGCCCGGTGGCGCGACGACCTCGATCGGCCGGTAGGCGCCGGCAGAGGGCGGGGCGTCGGGGTCGGTCAGGGCGCGCACGGCGAAGAAGGCCGCCGACCTGGTGACCGAGAGGGGGCAGTTGAGGTTGCCCTCGACCTGCGGGTCGGTGCCGGCGAAGTCGAGGACGAGCTCCTCACCGCGAATCGTCGCCTCGACCCGCAGGACGACGTCGCGCGGCGTCACGCCCGCGTCGTCCTCGAGCACGTCCTCGGCGCTCCAGCTGCCGTCCGGCAGCGCGCCGAGCGCCGCCCGGGTGCGCCTCTCGGCGTAGGCGAGGATCTCTTCCATCCCGCCACGCAGCCGCTGCTCTCCCTGGCTCTCGGCCAGCTCGGCCAGGCGCAGCGCGCCGATCCGGTTGGCGGCGGCCTGCGCGCGCAGGTCGGCGAGGCGCTGACGGGGGAAGCGCATGCGCGAGGCGAGCTCGCGCAGGGTCTCGGGGTCGGCGACGGTGGGCGGGATCACGACCCCCTCCTCATCCAGGCTGGTGGAGCGTGCGGGCATGCTCCCAGGCGTGGCGCCGCCGACGTCGGCGTGATGGGCGCGGCAGGCGACGAAGCCGAGAAGGCCGCCGCCTGAGAAGACGGGGGAGATCAGGGTGATGTCGGGCAGGTGCGTGCCGCCGCGGTAGGGGTCGTTGAGGATCCAGTCCCGGCCCGGGCGCTGCTCCAGGTCGAGGACCGCGGCGACCGCGTCGGGCATCGAGCCGAGGTGCACCGGTATGTGCTCGGCCTGCATCGCCAGCTCTCCGCGCGCGTCGAAGATCGCGGTCGAACAGTCGTGGCGCTCCTTGATGTTGGCCGAGTAGGCGGAGCGGATCAGCGCCGCGCCCATCTCTTCGCAGGCGGCGTGCAGGGCGCCTGCCATGACCTGGAGGCTGACGGGGTCGAGTGTCATCGAATTCGCTCCGCGCAGATCGTCCCGGCCGCGTCGACCTCGGCACGCCAGCCGGGGGGCATGACGAAGGTCGCCTCGGGCAGCTCGAAGACCGTGGGGCCGCTCGCCCGCAGGCCCGCCGGCGGCTCGCCGTGCAGTACCGCGGCCTCGAGCCACCCACCGTCAAAGCACACCTCCCGGGTCCCCTCCCCGAGCGCGTCCGCCCCGGCGGCCACCAGCCGCGGCCGCGGCCCGGGAGAGACCATCGCCAGGCGGATGTGGACCAGCACGACCTCGCCTTCCGGGTCGCGGTGTCCGTATCGCTCCTCGTGGGCGGCGGCGAAGCGCTCGGCGAGGTCTCCCGGGTCGGGACGAGTGGTTCCCGGCACCGGCAGCTCGAAGGCCTGGCCCGCGTAGCGCATCTCGTAGGCGACCTCGGCCTCGGCGCCGTCCAGGTCGCCGCCGAGGCTTGCGGCCAGCTCCTCGACCTCGGAGGCGATCCGCTCTGCGGTCAGGTCGCCTCCGCTCAGCATCACCGTGCGGGTCGTGTCGCGGCGGCGGTCCGAAGCGCAGAGGCCGAGCGCCGAGAGCACCCCGCCGGCACGCGGGCAGAGAATCCGCTCGATCCCCAGCTCTCCGGCGATGGCGGCGGCGTGCATCGGCCCGGCGCCGCCGAAGGGGAGCAGGGCGAAACGGCGCGGGTCGACGCCGCGCTCGACGGTGACCACCCGCAGCGCCCGCACCATCTCCTGGTTGGCGATGCGGACGATTCCCTCGGCGGTCCCCTGCTCGCCCATGCCGAGTGCGGCGGCGAGAGCGCCGACGGCGGTGCGGGCGGCGTCGACGTCGAGGGCGACGCCACCCGCCAGCTCGGAGTCGGGTGCGAGGCGGCCGAGCAGCAGGTTCGCGTCGGTCACGGTCGGCTCGGTGCCGCCGCGTCCGTAGCAGGCGGGCCCGGGGTCGGCTCCCGCGGAGCGCGGCCCGATCCGCATCGCGCCACCCGCATCGCGCCACCCGATCGACCCGCCGCCGGCCCCGACCGTGTGCACGTCGACCATCGGCAGCTGGATGACCCGGCCGTCGATCTCGCGCGAGTCGGTGCGGCGCACCTCGCCCTCCTCGACCACGCAGACGTCGCACGACGTGCCGCCCATGTCGAGGCCAAGGGCGTTGCCGTCGCCGGAGACGCGGGCGAGCAGCCCCGCGCCGACGGCACCGCCGGCCGGCCCCGAGAGGACGCTCCAGGCACCCGCCCGCGCCGCCTCCCCGGTGCTCGCGAGGCCGCCCGAGGAGCGCATCACCTGCGGCTGCGGCAGGTCCGCCGCGCCGGCGGCCTCACCGAGGCGCCCCAGGTAGCGGCCGAGCAGGGGGGACAGGTAGGCGTCGATCACGGTCGTCGAGGTGCGCTCGTACTCGCGGAAGCGGGGCAACACCTCGTGCGAGGCCGAGACATGGAGATCGGGGATCTCGCGGCGCAGGTGCTCGGCGATGCGCCGCTCGTGGGCGGGGTCGAGGTAGGAGAAGAGGAGGCAGATCGCGACCGACTCGACCTCCCGGTCGCGCAGCAGCTCCGCGAGCCGCTCCGGCTCCTCCTCTGAGAGCGGCTCGATGAGGCCCTCGGGCCCGATCCGCTCCTCCGCCTCGAAGCGCAGGCCCGCCTCGACCAGCGGTGCCGGCTTGGGGGCGCAGAGTCGGTAGAGCTGCGGGCGGGCCTGGCGGCCGATCTCGAGCACGTCGGCGAAGCCGCGGGTCGCGACCAGCGCCGTGCGGGCGCCCCGTTCCTCCAGCAGCGCGTTGGTGCCGACGGTCATCCCGTGCGCGAAGGACTCGACCTCGGAGCCCGCCGCCCCCGCCAGCCGCAGCACCTCCTCGACCGCCGCGATCACCGCCAGCGACTGGTCCTCGGGCGTCGTTGGCAGCTTCGCCGTGTGCACCCGCTCGCCGTCGAAGAGGACGGCGTCCGTGAACGTCCCGCCTACGTCGACCCCGAGCAGCATGGGTTCACGCTACGTCAGTCCCAGCGCTCGCGGCGGATCGCGCCGCCGGCGGCGCGGACGATGTGGATGCCGTCGAGGCCGGGGTCGAGGTGCGGGAAGTCGGCGCGCAGGTGGCCGCCACGGGACTCGCGCCGCTCCAGCGCGCAGGCCGCGATCGCCACCGCCAGCGGGTAGGGGTCGGCGAGCAGTTTCCCGAGCTGCTCGGGCCGGCGCAGTGGGCCGGCCAGGTTCCAGACCGCTGCGCGAGTCTCCTCGGTCGGTGGCTCGAAGCGCCACTCGCCGGGCTCCGGCGGGTTCGGCGTCGGGACCTCGCCAAGCGCCGCTGCCGCCGCGCGGCCGCCGAAGACGAAGCACTCGCTGAGTGAGTTGGACGCCAGGCGGTTGGCGCCGTGCAGGCCGGTGCAGGAGCACTCGCCGACCGCGTAGAGCCCCGGCAGCGAGGAGCGCCCGTCGAGGTCGACCGCGACCCCACCCATCGTGTAGTGGGCGGCGGGGGCCACCGGGACCGGCTCGGCCCCCGGCCGGAGCTCGGCCTCGGTCAGCGAGTCGAAGACGTTGGGGAAGCGGGCGGGGTCGAGCCCCCGCAGGTCGAGCGAGACTGCGTCGGTGCCGTCGGCCGCGAGCCGGTCGAGGATCGCCGCGGTGACCGCGTCGCGCGGGGCGAGCTCGTCGGTGAAGCGCCGGCCGGAGGCGTCGAGCAGGGCCGCGCCCTCGCCGCGAACCGCCTCGGTGATCAGCATGCCGTCGAAGCGCGTGCCGGGGAGGAAGAGCGCGGTCGGGTGGAACTGGCAGAACTCGAGGTCGGCGAGGTCGGCTCCGGCAGCGGCGGCCATCGTCGGCCCGGCGCCGATCGCGCCCCAGGGGTTGGAGGTGCGTTGCCACAGCGCCGCCGCCCCGCCGGTGGCGAGCACGGTCGCGGCGGCGCCGATCCGCCCGTCGTCGGTCAGGACCCCGTGGCAGCGCTCCCCGGCGCTCCACAGCGCGGTCATCGAGGCCCGCTCGAGCACTTCGATCCGGGGCTCGGCCGCGACCATCGCGGCCAGCTTCGAGGTGATCTCGTGACCGGTCGCGCTGCCGCCGGAGTGGACGATGCGGCGGCGGGTGTGACCGCCCTCGAGTCCCAGGGACAGCTCGCCGTCGTCGTCGAGGTCGAAGACGACACCGCGGCGGCGCAGCTCGTGCACAGCGCCGGGCGCCTCGTCGACCAGCACCTGCACTGCCGAGGGCCGGCAGAGGCCGCGCCCCGCAGCGATCGTGTCGGCGGCGTGCTGGGCCGGGGAGTCGCCGGGCTCCAGCGCCGCCGCGAGCCCGCCCTGCGCCCAGAAGCTCGCGCTCTGCGACAGGGCTGTGCGGGAGACGACGCAGACCTCCGCGCCGCCCTCGGCCGCGACCAGCGCCGTCCACAGGCCCGCCGCGCCGCCGCCGACGACGGCGACGTCGAACTCGGCGCTGGGCGCTATCGCCGTCCTGCCTCTCGTCGTATCGAGTCGACCTGGCTACGGAGCCAGGCGGCGGCCGATTCGCGGGCCCGTGCCCGCTCGTCGCCGATCGCGCCCTCGGCCTCGGCGGCGCGCTTCTCCGCCTCGGCGATTCGCTTCTCCGCCGCCTCGGCCTGCGCCTCGATCTCCGAGAGGCGGCCCTCCGCCTCGGCGATCACCCGGTCCTTCGCCTCGCGCTCGCGGCGCAGCTCCTCCGCGTGCGCTGCCCGCAGGTCGTCCAGGGCCTGAGAGGCGCGGGCGCGCTCCTTCTCCAAGTCGGTCTCCAGCGCCTCGATCTCGGCCGCGACCCGTTTCTCAGCGGTGCTCGCCGCCGCCGCAGCCTCCTCCAACCGCTTCTTGGCCATCTCGACCTGCGCGCTGAGATCCTCGCCGCCGGGCTGCGTCGTTGACTCTGCCATTGCACGCAATCTATTACGCGCAGATGGCCCATCGTCGGCGTATCATTCGCTCAGATGTCTTCCTCCCTGCACAGAACCCTGTTGGAGCCCGGTCACGAGGCCGAGTGGAAGCGGTTGAACGCCGAAAAGAGACAGGCGTTGACCCCGCCCCCTGAGACTCCGATCGGTGAGCTGTTGCGACGTGGCCAGCACCTCTCAGCGCAGGCAGGTGGCCTGTTGCGAGCCGTGGAGCGGGCCGATGGGCAATCTCGATCCTGAGCTCGACGTCGCGGTCGCGGCGATGGTCGGGGAGGGTGCGCGTTTCGTTCTGGTCGGCGGTTTCGCGGTCATCGCAAACCGTTTCGTGCGCGCAACCGAGGACATCGACTTTCTGGTGCCGGACGACGACGAAAACGACCGGCGCATTCTGGCGGCGTTGCGTAAGCTCGACGGGACGCGCCATCGCGACGATGCCGCCCTGCAGGACGGCCACCTGATCGGTCAAACCCACCTGCGGACCAAGACAACGGCGGGAATCATCGACATCATCCGCGGTGGGCTCCCGCCACTCGACTATGAGACGGTTGAGGAGAGGGCCCGGGACGCCGACTATGGCGACGCGAGATTCAAGGTTGCCGGCCTGGCGAGCATCGTTGGTTTCAAGCGCTTGGCCGATCGCCCGCGAGATCGCAATGACCTCGAAGGTCTGGCTGAGGTCCACGGCGAGCTGCCGATCGAGCCGATCCCCGGGCTCGATACCTAGCAGTCGCTACACATTGTCGAGAACGGCACGGTAGGCGACGATCGTGCGCTCGGCCATGCGGTGGGCCGAGAGGGAGGCGGCTCGCGTGGCTCCCTCGACACGGGGGTCGGGCGACTCCAGGAGGGGCCGCGCCGCCGCCGTCCAGGTGTCGAGCTCGAATGGAGCGCACAGCGCTCCGTCCAGGCCCGTCAGCACGTGGGGGGCGATCCCGACCGGCGTCGAGAGCACCGGCACGTCGCAGGCGAGCGCCTCGACGCAGGCGAGGCCGAAGCCCTCGTAGTCGGAGGTGACGAGGACGGCATTGGCGGCGTTGACCCAGAGCGGCATCTCGTCGGGGTCGATCGAGCCGCCGGTGAGCAGCTCTGCCTCGCAGGCGCGGGCCAGCTCGGTGGCCCGGTCGTGACGCTTCTCGGTCCGGGCCGGGTTGGCGGGGAAGAGCAGGTAACGGCCGTCGGGGTCGAGCCCGAGCCGCCCCCGCGCCTCCTCGCGGGGCATTCGCCGGAAGCGCCCGAGGTCCGGCCCGCAGGGTAGGACCGCGGAGCCCGGCACGGGGGGGAGGCCCGGCCGCCCATCCTCGGCTGAGAAGAGGGCCCGCGAGACCGCGGCGACCAGGTCCACCCGCCAAGCCAGCCGGTGCGACATCGGCCCGACGAGCGGGTGACGCACGTCGGTCCCGTGGAAGCTGACGGCGAGCGGACGCGCACCGGCCAGCAACGCACACCACCCCACCAGCCCGTAGTGGGCGTGGACCAGATCGAAGCGCTCGCGCCGCAGCATCCGGCGCAGCCGCCGGGTGGCGGGGCCGTAGTGCTGTCGGCCGCGCGGGAAGGAGAAGACCTCGATCTCCTCGCCGAGCTTCCGCATCTCCTCCACCTGGTCCTGCACCCAGCGCCCCCGTTGCGGGGTGGAGGCGTCGGGCACGAAGTTGGTGACGACCAGGACGCGCACATGATGAGCCTATCCGCGAGAGGTGCGCCTAACGGCTACTCATCTGACACGACGAGAACCTGAGGCAGGTCGGCAAAGTCGACCTGGTCGGCACTTACCACCTCCCGGCCCCGTGCTCGTGCTGTCGCGGCGATGATCAGGTCGTGTGCCCCCCGCGGCTGGCCGCTGCGGCGGGTATGTGCAAGCAACGCGCCATGTGCCTGAGCCACGTCCGTGTCGTAGTCCTCGATGGAGACGGCTTCGAGCACCGCCTCGGCAAATGCCCTGCGTTGCTCCCGATGCTTGTCGTCAGCGAGCTCGACACCAACTGCCAGCTCAGCCACCGTGATCGTGGCGATAGCAACGTCGTCATCGTCGCCGACCAGTTCCTCGAGCGCCGCCGTTCCCTGGCGCTCTGCGTCGACCAGAACGGAGGTGTCGAGGATCAGCCGTGCCAGGGGTCTGCGGGGGGGCCGATGGCATCGCGCAGCTCGCGCAGTTCGGCAGCCCACTCGGGGTCGGGCCGGTGGGCGCGCAACGCCTCCTTGAGCGCCCGGCCGGTGCCGGTCGTCGCCGGGCCGATCGCCGCGACGACACGGCCGTGACGGACCACGACGAAAGACTCGCGCTCGGACTCGACCCTGTCGAGGACTTCGGAGAACCGCCGTGCCGCGTCGGTGGCGCTGAGCTGCTTCACGGAATCAGATTATCAGATCTAACTCCGCTTTTTGGTAGTACAAAACGTGCTACGCTCGCTCCACATGGGCCGATCCCTTCACGTCCGCCTTGATGACAGCTCCGCTGCCGCACTCCGCATAGTGCGCGGCAGCACCTCGAGTGACTCCGAGGCCGTGCGCACCGCTCTTCGCGAGGCAGCCGCCCGTCGCCGAACCCGCTCTTCTCTCGCCGCGGAGGTGGAGCGCCTCGAATCCGACCCGGTCGACCGGGCAGCGCGCGCCCGGGTCATGTCCGACATGGACGCCGTCGCCGCCGACTGGCCGGAGTGACGCGCGGCGACGTCTACCGCGTGCGGCTGCCGGCGCGCCGGGGTCGCGAGCAGCACGGCCCTCGTTATGCGGTGCTCGTGCAGGCCGGGGAGCTGCTCGGCCTCTCGACCGCGCTGGTTGCGCCAACCTCGCGCAGCGCCCGCCCGGCTGTCTTCCGGCCCGAGATCGAGATCGGGGGGGAGCAGACCCGCGTGATGGTCGAGCAGCTGCGGGCACTCGACCTAGAACGGCTCGATGACTTCGCGGGTCGGCTGAGCGCAAGCGAGCTGAGTGCCGTCGACGATGCGCTCGCCGTCGTTCTGGGTCTTTGAGGGCGGCGTTGCTGTGCGGGCGCGCACGGCGATATCGTCTCCGCCGCCCCACCTATCCTTTCGGCATGCCAGCGCAGCTCGACAGTGCCCTCGCCGCCGCGACCCTTTCCGATGCGGAGCGTCGTACCGTGCGGCGCTTCGTTGCCATGCTCGACGAAGCGCTTGGTGACGATTTGCGTGCTGTCTGGCTCTATGGCTCTCGCGCCCGCGGCGACCGGCCTCACGCCGAGTCGGACGTCGACCTCCTGGTGATCGCCGCGGGGGACGGCGAAGGTCGGCAGCGACTCGCCCTGGACCTGAGCGAAGAAGCGGCGATCGCCGAGGGCGAGAACCCGTTCCGCTACTCGGTGCACGTATATGACCCCGAGTGGTTGCGCGGCCGCCGCGAGATCGAGTCCTTCTTCATCGGCGAGGTCGATCGCGACAAGCTGGTCCTCGCGGGGAGCGCCCTCGAATGAGCCCGCGCTCGGAGGAGTTCATGGAGCAGGCGCGCGAGCGCCTCTCCGACGCGCAGAAGATCCTCGGGCTCGTGCACCCGGTCGTTGTCCTCAACACCGCCTACTACGCGATGCTGAACGCTGCCCGTGCCGCCCTCTCCGAGCGCGGCGAGCACGCCAAGACCCACAGCGGCACCTGGACGCTGTTCAGTGCTACTTTCGTCGCGTCCGGTGAGTTTGACCAGAGCCTGAGCACACTCGCCCGCCGCGCCAAAGAGGCGCGCGAAAAAGGCGACTACGAGGCCACGCCCCCGAGCGTCCAAGAAGCCACGGAGTTCGTCGAGGGAGCCGCCGAGTTCATTGCCGCCATCGAGAAGTTGCTGGCGCCAAAAGCCTCAAGCTAGACAGCGCGGTTACCCCTTCTCGATCGTCACGCTTTCGATCAGGACCGGCGCCTTGGGCTTTTCGTCGGGGGTGCCGAGCTCGTCGATCTGGGCGACGACCTTGTAGCCCTTGCCGATCCTGCCGAGGAGTGCGTATTCGGGTGGGTACCCGGTGTCGAGGCTGGTGACGACGAAGAACTGGCTGCCGGACTGGCCCGACGGTTCCTCGAGGCTTTTCGCCATCGCGACGACACCCTTTGTATAGGCGGTGTCGGTAGGAGGCTCCTCGGTAACCGTGTAGCCGGGCCCTCCGCTGCCGTCGCCGAGTGGGTCGCCGCCCTGGACGACGAAGCCGGAGACGACCCGGTTGAAGTCGAGCCCGTCGTAGAAGCCTTCGCGGGCGAGGTAGGCGAACGAGTTGGTGGTCTTCGGTGCCTCTTCGGTATTGAGGACGATCTCGAAGGTGCCGCAGCTGGTCTTGACGACAGCGGTCAGCTCTTCGCCTGGCTTCACCGTCTGCTTCGGGGCTTCCAGGCTCACCTCCTCGGGCTCCGGCGCGTCGACTGCCTTGCAGCCGGGGGCGCCCGCCACGGTGCCCGAGTCGCTGTCTCCGCCGCAGCCGACTGTGGCCGCGGCAAGTACCGCGATCGCGAGGATCGAAAGGACGGTGAGGCCCGTCCGCTTGCGCTCCTGCCCTACCTCCATAGGCGGGAGAGGCTAGACGATCGCCGCAAGAGGTGCAGCCGCCGTCAGCTCTCCCCGATCACCAACGGAACGCATTTGTAAATCTGCCTATCTCTCTCAAAAGTCGCCGACTTCCAGGCAAAACAGACACGCCCTTGACAAAAGAAACACGAGTATCTACCCTCCGGCAAGTCGGTAAACACGGGTATCCACCCGGAATGACCGGCAAACAGGGAAACCGATTCGGCTGAGGTCAGGCCAGGGCCCCCACGGGGAACGGCACGGCAGCAGCGGAGGGGAGAGAAGTTGAGATACCGGGCGAAGCAGCCAAGGACACGATCTAGGTCGTGCTCCGAGCGAGGCCATGCCTCACTGCCTTGCCATTTCCTCCCCCTCGTTCCTGTCGCTACCTCACTACCCGACGCGGGCCTCGAGGCCAGTGTCGTCCTCTCCGCATCGCCCGCCACGGCCTTCAAGGCCCGTGTCGACCTAGTTGATCACTCAACCCGGCGGGCTGGGGATGGGTTCCTCATCTCGCCGTCGTCAAATGAAGGCCCGTCTGGGAGACGGGCCCACAGGCCGACCGGGCCAGTTCCGGTGGGCATTACCAAGGAGAGATAAGTGAGACGCAACGCAACACCCTCAAAGGGATCGGGTGCGGGCAGGGGTAATCGCCTCCGCCTCGCCCTTCTCCTCGCCACCGCGGCGGCCTTTCTGCTGGTTCCGGTCGCTCAGGCGGCTGCGGAAAATACTCTGAAAGTCAACCTCGCCGGCGCTGGCAGCGGCACGGTCAGCAGTGTGGGTGGAAACGCAGGTGAACACGAAGGCACACCGCCGATCAACTGCAGTGGGCCGCCCGCCACGGGCACCTGCGAAAGCACGATGGGCGGGCTTGGAGGGCCGGAAGAAGAATTCTTCGAAGAAGAATTCGGCATCAGGGCCATCTGGTTGAAAATTGCTGCCAACCCAGGTTCGGAAGTTGCGGGCGTGACTCTTGAAAAAGGGTTCACTTTTGGCCCGATCTCCGGTTGCATCCCTTCAGCCAAAGCCTGCCTTGCGTACGGGACCGAAGGCGGAGATGCCGAACTGACGATCACTTTCCAGCCTAAGCCCACCCTGACCGTCACCAAAGAAGGCACCGGCTCGGGCACCGTCGTCAGTTCCCCCGCAGGGATTGAATGCGGCGCCACCTGTTCAGCTGACTTCAAAGAAAACACCAAAGTCACCCTGACCGCATCGCCCTCGGCGGGCTCGCTCTTCGTCAGCTGGAAAGGCTGCGAAAAAGGCGGGGTCAACGGTCGCCAGTGCACGGTGACGATGGACAAAGCAAAGACCGTCAACGCCAAGTTCATCGCGGCCTATGACGTAACCGTCAACCGGGTTGGATCGGGCCTCGGCAAGGTCAGCAGCTCCCCGGGCGGAGTCCTCTGCCTGAGCAACTGCTCATCGACCACGGCCGCCTTCAAGGAAGGCACCTCGGTCACGCTGAACGCAGCTCCGACCAAAAACTTCGTCTTCACGGAATGGACGGGCGACTGCTCGGGCTCTGGCCCCTGCTCGCTCGGCACCCTGGGCGAAGACAAGGAAGTCGGCGCCAAATTCACCGAAGTCGCCAAACACCTGCTCACGGTCAACAAGAGCGGTGGCGGCCAGGGCACGGCCAAGAGCAACCTCGCCGGCATCAACTGCGGCGCCACCTGCTCATCGATGGCCTCGGCCTACTACCAGGACGTGGAAGTCGAACTGACCGCCATTCCCGGCAAAGGCTCGGCCTTCGGTCAGTGGTCCGCGGGAAGCGGTTGTGGCGTGGCGACGACTTGCGTCGTGAAAATGAGTGAAGCAAAGGAAATAAGCGCGTTTTTCAAATAGCCAGGTAAGGAAAGAAGCGCAGTCAGCAACGACAAAGCCAAAAAGCCACGGGGGCCAACCGGCCCCCGTGGCGGCTACCACCGCGGCAAGCCCTTTCAGGGACTGGGACGCAGAGCACCAACAGGGAGAAGAGGAAGAGAAATGGGACACATCACCACCAACAGGCGCAGTGCGACCCGAGCAACCCTCGGCATCTGCGCCCTTGCCCTCTTCCTCCTCGCCTTCGCCTCGCCCGCCCAGGCGGCCGACGAACACATCTTCGACCCCGTCCTATCGCTCGAAGGCGACTGCAAAGCCGAAGACGGGGTGGCGGACCCCAGCTGCACGGGCGAACCGCTCGCCTACCCGGCGGGCAACGCGCCGAAAGCCTTCAGCCTGCCCTGCGGGACGGCAACCGACCTCCACGGCTCGATCTACGTCGCCAACTCGGGGGGCACCAACCTCAACGGGGAATTCGGAAAAGGCGAAATCGCCGTCTTCGACCCGCAGGGCAAATTCCTGACGAAGATCCCGACCGAACACGGCTCCTGCCAGCTGGCGGTCGACTCGAAAGGGGCGATCTACGGGATTGAGGCTGATCTCCAGGAAGTCGAAGGGAACAGGGTGGCCTTCCTCGACCGCTACGAGCCAGACTCCTACCCGCCCACCGCAGCCACCAAATACACACTGGGCGCGCGGTTCGAATTCATCGAACTAGAACCAGGGGGATTCGCGGACCCGTGTGCAAAACCACGATCTGTCGCCGTCGATCCCTCCAACGACCACCTCTACATCGGCAATGTCTGCCGCATCGAAGAGTACGGCTCGGCGGCGGAAGGCACGCCGCTCAACCCGCTCCTGGACTGCTGCATCGGTGAAGGGAGCCTGGGAGGCAACCCGCATGCGGACGTATACGGGGGTAACCACGACGTCTACGTGACGCAGCGGATTCCCTTTCCTTCCCCGACCGTATCGAAGATCGTCATCTTCGACGGCGCCGACGGTCACCTGAAGTGCGAACTGAACGGCTCCGATACTCCTGCCGGCGAATTCAAATTGGGGCAAAAAGCCGCCCTCGCCGTCGACCAGTCAAACGGCGACTTCTACGTCTACGACCAGGGCCGCGCCAAGGTCATGCACTTCGGCGGCGGCGGGGAAGGGTGCCCGCATTTCATCGGCGAGCTGCCGCCGGCCTCGCAGGCGTTCGTGATCGTCAACACCGTCGACCCCGACTTCGCGGTCGACGCCCCCTGCCGCACGGGTTACGGGTCTGGCGGGTCGTGCAACACCGGGACTTACGAGAGCCCCAACGCCGGCCACTTCTTCGCCACCTCGGGCTCCAATGCCAACAACTCGCATTTGTTTGCTTTCGAAGCGCCGAGCGAAACGGCGGATGAACACCCCCTCACCGTCGCAAAGACCGGCTCGGGATTCGGCACGGTGACGAGCTCACCTTCGGGCGTCGACTGCGGCTCCGAATGCTCGGCCTTCTACGAAGAGGGCGCCAAAGTAACCCTCACCGCCACCCCCGAAGGCGGCTCGACCTTCGCCGGCTGGTCAGGCTCGGGCTGCTCGGACACCGGCACCTGCGAAGTGACGATATCGGCAGCTAAAGCCGTCACCGCCGAATTCACGGCAGGCGCCAAACCCGAATTCGCCCTTAAGGTCAAAAAGGCGGGATCGGGCACCGGCACGGTGACCAGCTCACCGGCGGGCATCAACTGCGGCCTGACCTGCGAAGCCGAATACGAGGAAGGCACCGCGGTAACTCTCACCGGAGCAGCGGGCGCCAACACGAAACCCGTGACCTGGGGCGGCTGCGACAGCGTCGACGGCGAAAACAAGTGCCTGGTCACGATGGGCGCGGCCAGGGAAGTCACCGCCACCTTCGCCCTGGAACAGCACCTGCTCTCGGTATCGACGACAGGAAGCGGCACCGGCAAAGTCACCAGCTCCCCACCGGGCATCGACTGCGGCGCCACCTGTTCGGCCTCCTTCGATCACGGCACCGTCATCACGCTGAACGCCACCCCAGACGCAGGCTCTGAATTCAGCGGCTGGTCAGGAGCCTGCACGGGCGCCGGGACCTGCGAAGTGACGATGAGCGCCGCGAAAGCGGTCACCGCCAACTTCGACGAGGAAGAAGCCCCGCCAGGGGGCATCGCCCTCACGGTCGATGTCGAAGGCACCGGCTCGGGCACGGTCACCTCCGACAAAGGCGCGATCAGCTGCAGCCCCTTCTGCTCCGACGAATACGCCGAAGGAACCGTGGTCGTCCTCACCGCCACGCCAGCCCCCGGCTCGGTCTTCTACAGCTGGAAGTACTGCGACAAAGGCGGCGTCAACGGCCGCCAGTGCACGATGACCGTAGACAAAGCAAAGACGGTCAAAGCGACCTTCACTACCACCCACGCCCTCGAGGTATCGAAGGCTCCGGGATCTGGCCTGGGCAAGGTGCAGAGCTCCCCCGGAGGGATCCTCTGCCTCTTCAACTGCTCTGAGACCTCAGCCTCCTTCAAGGAGGGCACCGAGGTCACCGTCAAACAGACCCCGGCCAAGCACTTCCACTTCGTCGAATGGCTCGGCGACTGCACGGGATCGGATGCCTGCGAACTGACGATGGGCGAGGACCACGAGGTCCAGGCCAAATTCACCGAAGTCGCCAAACACCTGCTCACGGTCAACAAGAGCGGTGGCGGCCAGGGCACGGCCAAGAGCAACCTCGCCGGCATCAACTGCGGCGCCACCTGCTCATCGATGGCCTCGGCCTACTACCAGGACGTGGAAGTCGAACTGACCGCCATTCCCGGCAAAGGCTCGGCCTTCGGTCAGTGGTCCGCGGGAAGCGGTTGTGGCGTGGCGACGACTTGCGTCGTGAAAATGAGTGAAGCAAAGGAAATAAGCGCGTTTTTCAAATAGCCAGGTAAGGAAAGAAGCGCAGTCAGCAACGACAAAGCCAAAAAGCCACGGGGGCCAACCGGCCCCCGTGGCGGCTACCACCGCGGCAAGCCCTTTCAGGGACTGGGACGCAGAGCACCAACAGGGAGAAGAGGAAGAGAAATGGGACACATCACCACCAACAGGCGCAGTGCGACCCGAGCAACCCTCGGCATCTGCGCCCTTGCCCTCTTCCTCCTCGCCTTCGCCTCGCCCGCCCAGGCGGCCGACGAACACATCTTCGACCCCGTCCTATCGCTCGAAGGCGACTGCAAAGCCGAAGACGGGGTGGCGGACCCCAGCTGCACGGGCGAACCGCTCGCCTACCCGGCGGGCAACGCGCCGAAAGCCTTCAGCCTGCCCTGCGGGACGGCAACCGACCTCCACGGCTCGATCTACGTCGCCAACTCGGGGGGCACCAACCTCAACGGGGAATTCGGAAAAGGCGAAATCGCCGTCTTCGACCCGCAGGGCAAATTCCTGACGAAGATCCCGACCGAACACGGCTCCTGCCAGCTGGCGGTCGACTCGAAAGGGGCGATCTACGGGATTGAGGCTGATCTCCAGGAAGTCGAAGGGAACAGGGTGGCCTTCCTCGACCGCTACGAGCCAGACTCCTACCCGCCCACCGCAGCCACCAAATACACACTGGGCGCGCGGTTCGAATTCATCGAACTAGAACCAGGGGGATTCGCGGACCCGTGTGCAAAACCACGATCTGTCGCCGTCGATCCCTCCAACGACCACCTCTACATCGGCAATGTCTGCCGCATCGAAGAGTACGGCTCGGCGGCGGAAGGCACGCCGCTCAACCCGCTCCTGGACTGCTGCATCGGTGAAGGGAGCCTGGGAGGCAACCCGCATGCGGACGTATACGGGGGTAACCACAACGTCTACGTGACGCAGCGGATTCCCTTTCCTTCCCCGACCGTATCGAAGATCGTCATCTTCGACGGCGCCGACGGTCACCTGAAGTGCGAACTGAACGGCTCCGATACTCCTGCCGGCGAATTCAAATTGGGGCAAAAAGCCGCCCTCGCCGTCGACCAGTCAAACGGCGACTTCTACGTCTACGACCAGGGCCGCGCCAAGGTCATGCACTTCGGCGGCGGCGGGGAAGGGTGCCCGCATTTCATCGGCGAGCTGCCGCCGGCCTCGCAGGCGTTCGTGATCGTCAACACCGTCGACCCCGACTTCGCGGTCGACGCCCCCTGCCGCACGGGTTACGGGTCTGGCGGGTCGTGCAACACCGGGACTTACGAGAGCCCCAACGCCGGCCACTTCTTCGCCACCTCGGGCTCCAATGCCAACAACTCGCATTTGTTTGCTTTCGAAGCGCCGAGCGAAACGGCGTCACCCCCCGAAGTCCGCGAGCAGTCCGCAACGGCGATAACCGAAGAGGAAGCGGTCCTCGAGGCAGAGCTGAATCCCCAAGGGCTGCAGACCACCTACCGCTTCGAATACACCACGCAGGCCGCCTTCGAAGAACACGGCTACGAAGGCGCGGCCAGCGTCCCGGCCCTCGACCAGAGCGCCGGCGCCGGCGGGTCCTTCCTTGCGGTCTCGGGGGAGGCCGCGGGGCTTGAAGCGGACACCGCCTACCGCTTCCGCCTCCGCGCTTCCAGCTGCGAAGCGGAAGGAGCGGACCCCGGAGCCTGTCTCACGATTGGAGAAGGCAACCCCGGTGGCGAAGGCCAGGACGCGGTCTTCGCGACCTATCCGGCGACCCCGGCGGGTCTCCCCGACCGCCGCGCCTACGAGCTCGTCACCCCGCCCGATACCCACGGTCACGTGCCGACGATGATGTCGCTCGGCGTGGGCTTTGGCGACGTTGGCTTCGCGACGACGCCGGCATCCCCCGACGGGGATAGCCTCGTCTTCGGCACGATGACGGGCTCGCTGCCGGGGGTCGGCGGCGGCGGCTACAAGGACACCTTCGAAGCGGAGCGCGTCGAAGGCGGCTGGCAGAGCAGCTTCACCGGCCTCTCCGCCGCCCAGGCCGAAAGACCCACCCCGGGCGGCATCTCCCCCGATCACGCCTACTCCTTTTGGGCGGCTACCGGCAAAAAAGGCAGCCTCATTACTGCCGGCCCCGTGACGAACTACCTGCGGGTCCCGCCGGGGGACGCATCGAGCCCCAACTGCATCCCGACGGCCGAACCCGAAGGCCGCTTCGAGTGGATCGGCTGCGGCAGCCTCGACTTCCAGCCGCTCGTCTTTGGCAAATGGATCGCCCCCGGCGGCGAGCATGTCATCTTCACCAGTGGCAACGGGACCCCCCAGCAGCTGGAGCCCTGCGCGCCGCCGAGCGGAGTCGTTGCGGTCTACGACCGCACCCCCGGCGGGCAGACGCACTGCGTCTCGCTCTTGCCAGGAGACGTCACCCCGAGTGGCGCCGCCGAATACGAGGGAGTCTCGGCTGACGGCAGCGCCGTTGCCTTCACCATCGTCGGTGACGACAACCTCTACGTTCGCCGCGACAACTCGGAGACGCTCACGGTCGCATCCGCCAACCCGGCCTTCGGCGGTCTCTCGGCCGACGGTTCCCGCGTCTTCTTCGTCAAAGGATCGAGCGGGTTGCCGCTTCACCGCGGCGAGCTCTTCGCCTGCGATCTGGACGAAGGCGGCTGCGCGGGCGAAGGCGCACACGAACCGGTCCAGGTCGGCTCCGGCGGAGAATCCGTTTTGGTCAACGTCTCCGCCGACGGCTCCCACGTCTACTTCGTCTCCCCGGTTCCGCTCACGGGCGAAGAAGAAAACGGCCAGGGTGCCAAAGCCCAGGCGGGAGAGGAAAACCTCTACGCCTGGGACGGGGAAGCGGTGCGCTTCGTCGCCACGGTCAGCTCGCTCGACGTCGAGGGAGAGGGGGGCTTCGACGGTAAGCAGGGCCTCGGCCTCTGGATGAACCAGGTCCTACACACCAATCCGGGTGGCCACACCGGTCCCTCCAACGATCCTTCGCGCAGCACCCCCGACGGCAGCGTCCTCGTCTTCCAGTCCCACGAGGACCTGACCGCCTACGAGGGCGATGGCCACATCCAGGTCTACCGCTACGAGGCGGGAGCCGAAGCGGCGGAGCGGCTCAGCTGCCTCTCCTGCAACCCGACCGGGATCCCGGCGACCTCGGATGCCCGCCTGCAGATGAGGGCCAGCAACGACACGGAAACCACCCCCTTCCCCCCGGCCAACGCCATCGTGCAGATCGCCAACGTAACCGCCGATGGGGAGCGGGTCTTCTTCCAGAGCGGCGATCGCCTCGTCTCGGGCGACATCGACGGCTACCAGGACGTCTATGAGTGGCAGGCGCAGGGCACCGGCGGCTGCGAACGCGAGGGCGGTTGCCTCTCGCTGGTCTCTTCGGGCAAGAGCACCGAAGACGACTACCTCTACGCGATGACCCCCGACGGCTCGGACATCTTCTTCCTCAGCGGCGACATGCTGGTGGCCCAGGATCCCGACAGCACGCCGTCGATCTACGACGCCCGAGTCGAAGGCGGCTTCCCGCCACCCACCCCGCCGCCCGGCGAATGCCTCGGCGAAGCCTGCCAGCCCACCGCGGTCGCACCGGATGACCCGACCCCGGCCAGCTCGAGCTTCTCGGGCGCGGGCAACGTGCGCGAGGAAAGCGCGACGAAGCCGCGCTGTCCGAAGGGCAAGCGCAAGGTGCGCTCGTCCAACGGAAAGGTCCGCTGCGTCAAGCGCCACGCCAAGAAGAAGAACCGCAAGAGAGACCGAGCCAGCCACAACCGGAGGGCCGCACGATGAAGCGCCTTGCCACGGCCCTCGCCGCCGCCCTTGCAACCGTTGCCCTGGCCGCGACCGCGCAGGCGGACCCGAGCGAATACGGGATCGAATCGGTCGGCGCTTCTCTCTCCACCACTCAGGCCGCCGGTCATCCCGACTTCAGCTCCTCGATGAGGCTGAAGCTTGGCGGCAACGGCGAACTGCCCTCGTCTACCAGCGCGATCGCCTTCCACCTGCCTCCGGGCCTGGTCGGCAACCCAAACGCCGTTCCAAGGTGCACCGCCGCGCAGCTGCTGGGCACCGACCCCAACGATCCCTCCAACGAGACCGGCTGCCCGCAGACATCCCAGGTCGGGGTCAGCGAAATCACCCTGCGGGAACACACGACCCAGCCCCCGCCCTTCTTCGTGCCCGTCTACAACATGGTGCCCCGCCACGGCGAGCCCGCCCGCTTCGGCACGGTGATCACCACCTTCCCTGTCTTCATCGACACCAAGCTGCGCCAGGGGCCCGGCGGGGACTACGGCGTCACCGCCACTTCGGAGGGAGTGAGTACCTTGATTCCGCTGCTCGCCGAGTCGACGACCATCTGGGGCGTTCCGGCCGACGAAAGCCACGACGCGCTGCGGATCACCTCCTACGAGGCGCTTCACAATGGCAGCGTGCCTGACACCCCCAGCGGCAAACGCTCGGCCGGCCTCGTTCCCGTCCCCTTCATGCTCAACCCCGCCCGCTGCGGGGTTCCGCAGGAAATGGGCTTCGAAGCCATCCCCTACATGCTGCCCGACCTGCACTCCAAAGCCTTCGCCCCGCTTCCGCCCAACACCGGCTGCGGCCTGCTCGACCTCGAGCCAGAGCTCTCGATAGTCCCCACCACCGCCCAGGCCGAAACGGGCACGGGCCTGAACGCCGAGCTCGACTTCCCCACCGACGGGCTGGAACACCCCAACCTGCTCGGCGGTGCCCTGCAGAAGAAGGTCGAAGTGACCCTGCCCGAGGGCATCTCCGCCAACCCCTCCCAGGCGGCGGGAGGCCTCGGCGTCTGCTCCGAAGAGAGTTTCGAATCCGAGGAGTTCGACTCCCTGCCCAACGAGGGTTGCCCCGACACCGCCAAGATCGGCACCGTCGAAGCCACCAGCCCATTGGTGACCGAGACCGCCAAAGGCTCGATCTTCCTTGCCAAGCCCTACGCCAACCCCTTCGACAGTCTCCTGGCCATCTACATGGTCGTGAAGATCCCCGAGCGCGGCGTGATCGTGAAGCTGCCGGGCAAAGTCGAGACCGACCCCGAGACCGGCCAGCTGACCACCACCTTCGACGAGATCCCCCAGCTGCCGGTCTCCCACTTCGAGCTGCGCTTCCGCGAGGGCGCCAGGGCGCCCCTGGTGACACCGCGCACCTGCGGGCACTACGAATCGACCGCCACCTTCACCGCCCACTCGGGCCAGGTCGTCACCACCCACCCCTCCTTCGACATCACCTCGGGAGTGGGAGGGGGCTCCTGCCCCAAAGGCGGCCTGCCGCCCTTCAAGCCGGGCTTGATCGCCGGGAGCCTCAACAACAGGGCGGGCGGCTTCACTCCCTTCAACGTGAAGCTCTCCCGCAACGACGGCGAACAGGAGATCACCCACTTCTCGATCAAGCTGCCACCCGGCCTGGTCGGCAAGCTCGCCGGCGTCCCCTACTGCTCCGATGCAGCGATAGCAGCGGCCAAGGCAAGGACAGGCCCCAACGGCGGCCAGGAAGAGCTCGACAGCCCATCCTGCCCAGCAGCCAGTGAGGTAGGCCGCACCCTGGCCGGAGCAGGAGTCGGCTCGGTCCTCACCTACGTCCCCGGCAAGGTCTACCTGGCAGGCCCCTACAACGGCTCCAAGCTCTCGATCGTCGCGATCACCGCCGGCGTCGCCGGCCCCTTCGACCTCGGCACCGTGGTGATCCGCCAGGCCCTGCAGATCAACCCCGAGACCGCCGAAGTCTTCGTCGACGCCACCGGCTCGGACCCGATCCCCCACATCATCCAGGGGATCCCCGTCCACCTCAGGGACATCCGCGCCTACGTCGACAAGCCCGAATTCGTCCTGAACCCGACCGACTGCACCCCGACCTCCACCGCGAGCACGGTCCTGGGCTCAGGGTTGGACTTCGTCTCAGACGCCGACGACAACCCGATCACGGTCACCAGCCCCTTCCAGGCAGCCGACTGCGCCGCTCTGCCCTTCAAACCGCAGCTGAGCATGAAGCTGGTGGGCGGCACCAAGCGAGGCGCACACCCCGCCTTCAAAGCCCACCTGCAGATGAACGGTATCGGCGAAGCCGGCATCGCCTACGCCCAGGTAACCCTGCCCCGCTCGGAGTTCATCGAGAACGCCCACTTCGACACGATCTGCACCAGGGTGCAGTTCAAAGCCGGAGCGGGCAACGGGGCCCAGTGCCCAGCGGGGTCGATCTACGGCAGCGCCAAAGCCATCACTCCGATCCTCTCCGAGCCCCTCACGGGCCCCGTCTTCCTGCGCTCCTCCGAACACCAGCTGCCCGACCTGGTCATTGCCCTGCACAACTCCCAGGTCGACTTCAACCTGGTCGGCAGGGTGGACTCCGTCAACGGCCAGATCCGCAACACCTTCGAAGCCGCCCCCGACGCTCCCGTCTCAAGCTTCGACATCGCCCTGGCCGGAGGCAAGAAGGGCCTCTTCGTCAACTCGACCAACCTCTGCAAGCGCAAGCACCGCGCCAAGGCCAACTTCATCGGGCAGAACGGCAAGGCCTTCAACACCAAGCCGGTCTTGAAGGTGAAGTGCAAGGGCAAGGGCAAAGGAAGCAAACGCCAAAAGCGCGCCCGCTGATGGGAAGCCCCGTCGCGCCAATCAAGCGGGGCGCGAGGGGCCGCCCGTCCTCATCGGCCCACCTGCGGGCCCAACTCGCAGAGCGCCTCGCTTCCCGCCGCGGCGAGATCGAAGCGGCAGCCCTGACCCGCATCCACGCGATCTCGGACCCCGCCGAGACCGAAGACCCCCAGTACGTCGAGGGTCTGCGGGCCGCCCTCGTCGCTGCCCTCGACTACGGCCTCGCCGCGATCGAGCTAGGGGAGGAACGCTGCCCTCCGCCGCCCCCTGCGCTCCTGGTTCAAGCGCGGATGGCGGCAAGGGCCGGGGTCAGCCTCGACACCGTCCTGCGCCGCTACTTCGCCGGCTATGCCCTGCTCGGCGACTTCCTCATCGAGGAGGTGGAAGCGATGGGGCTGAAGGGAGCGGAGCTGAAGCGTCTGCTGCGCACCCAGGCCGTGCTCTTTGAGCGGCTGCTCGCCGCGGTGGGGGAGGAGCATGGGCGGGAGGCAAAGCCTGGGCCCGATACGGCTGAAAAACGACGCAGAGAGCAAATCCGGAGGCTCCTCTCTGGCGAGCTGGTCGATACCTCGGTACTCGCCTACGACTTCGAGGGCCACCACCTCGGCTTGATCGCACAGGGCCCTGGCGCCTGGGATGCGGTTCGCGAGCTTGCCGGCTCGCTCGACCGCAGCCTGCTGCCTTCGCGGAGCGACGGCGGGGCCGTCTGGGGGTGGCTTGGCGGCGGGCGACCGATCTCCCCGGAGGAGGTAGAGCGCCTCGCTCCTTCCGCGATCTGGCCGGCGGGGACCGTTCTTGCCCTGGGCGAGCCGGGGCATGGCCTCGAGGGCTGGCGCCTCACCCATCGCCAGGCGGCCGCCGCCCTGCCGATCGCACTGCGCAGTCCCGCCAGCCCGGTTTGGTATGCCGACGTGGCCCTTGTTGCCTCGATGCTCCAAGACGATCTGCTCTCCACCTCGCTGCGCCAGCGCTACCTCGACCCCATTTCCCGAGGCGGGGACGGCGACGAGAGGCTGCCGGAAACCCTGCGCGCGTATTTCGCCGCCGATCACAACGTCTCCTCGACAGCCGCATCGCTGGGGGTGAAAAGACACACGGTAAGCAACCGCATTCGCATGGTCGAGAAGCGATTGAATCGTCCGCTTAGCTGCTGCCGCGCGGAGTTGGAGACGATACTCCGCCTGGACGGCCTAGAAGACAAATTGGCCCACTGATGCGATCCCCATCGGGCACATTGGCCGCTTGGCGCTGATGGGTATGTGCGACCTTCGACTGCACTGGCTCGGCGGCTCGTGCGCGGGGCGCCGCGTCGATCTGACACCAGTCAAGTCCACACGACCTCGAGTCGTCGGCAGAGGAGGAAGCTTGAGAAGCATGGTTCGAACACTCAGCACCATGGCGGTTGTGCTTGCCACAATGGCGATCACACCTGCATTGGCGTCGGCTACCGACACCGTTCTATGCAAAACCAATAAAGTCCCGTGCGCGCCGGCCGATATCCTTCCCTCGGGTACGGCCCTCGGTGGCTGGGGCGCTCCCATTGGAGGGTCTGGAGTGGCATTCACGCTCGCCGGGCCGTATTTCAAGTTCGAATGCGAAACTGCCAGGTTGGCCGCCAGCACCACGGCTGAATCCGGGAATCCACTCTCCGCCAACGGCGAAGTGGTAGCCGAGTCATGCGCGTGGGGACCCAACAACGAAGATCCCGCAGAATATCAATGCGCGAATACCGACCCATCCTTTCCGCCGGCGACATTTGCGGCGACGAGTGGCGGCGATGGTGTCATTACCTTCGGCAGCAGTGAAAAACACGCCAGCTTCAGCTTCAGTTGCAGCACAGGGGCCATTAAATGCACGTACGGCACCGCGTCTCTGCCCCTGACGCTGGATTGGTCGGAGGACATAGTCAGCGGGAGTGGCATTACCTTGACCAGAGAATCCGGCACTTCGTGGCAGTGCGCCGAAACCGCAACCCTCACCATCGAACTGGAAGCGGTGGATACGCCTAACAAAAATTACGCGATCTCCCTCAAGGACGAGACCGTCCTATGCAAAACCAACAAAGTCCCGTGCGCGCCGGCCGATATCCTTCCCTCGGGTACGGCCCTCGGTGGCTGGGGCGCTCCCATTGGAGGGTCCGAAGTGGCCTTCACGCTCGCCACGACGGGGATTGCCAAGTTCGAATGCGAAACAGCCAGGCTGGCCGGCAGCACCACGGCCGAATCCGGGAATCCACTCTCCGCCAACGGCGAAGCGGTAGCCGAGTCATGCGCGTGGGGAGTCAACAACGAAGAACCCGCAATATATTCATGCGCGAATACCGACCCGTCCTTTCCGCCGGCGACATTTGCGGCGACGAGTGGCGGCGATGGTGTCATTACCTTCGGCAGCAGTGAAAAACACGCCAGCTTCAGCTTCAGTTGCAACACAGGGGCCATTAAATGCACGTACGGCACCTCGTCCTTGCCCCTGACGCTGGACTGGTCGGAGGACATAGTCAGCGGGAGCGGGATTACCTTGACCAAGGAATCCGGCACCTCGTGGCAGTGCGGCACAACCGCAACCCTCACCATCGAACTGGAAGCGGTGGATACGCCTAACAAAAATTACGCGATCTCCAAACGCTGAGCGCTTGCACGATCCGCATTGTCAAGTCAGCCCGAAAGGGACCGCCAGTGGCGGTCCCTTTCGGGTTCTGGCCTCCTGGGGGAACTGAGTGAGCACTGAACACGTCGGGGCCGACCTCGCGGGGAGGCCCGCGACAGCGACCTGGAGGACGTAGCCACGATGCTGGCCGCCCACGCCATATAAAATCGCTTATAGTTGCTATATCAATTCTGAGATAATTGCTATAGTGGCGATATGTGTCGAGCCGTCACCATGCACCGGACGACCATTGAGATCGAGGTGCCCGCCTTCGAGAGCGCTCGAAAGGTTCTGGGGACGGCGGGATACAAGGAGACCGTGAACCAGGCGTTGAGGGTCGTCAGCCGGGGCGAGCAGCTGCATCGCGGCGCGTCGTTGATTCGTGCCGGCGAGCTCGGCTTGATCACTCCGTCTGAGCTCGACGAGCAGCGCCGGCCTCGGGTCTAGTGCCTCTCTACCTCGCGGACACTTCGATCTGGGCCTGGGCGCAGAAGGCCGAGCGCCCCGACATACGAGAGAGGCTCGCCGATCGTTACGAGGCGGGCGAGATAGTCACCTGCGTCCCGGTCATCCTCGAGGCGATGCACCGGCCAGAGACCGGGGCTCAATACAAGGGGCGCTTCGACGATTTGTTTGCGCCGCTCGAACGACTGCCGCTGGACGACGCAAGTACCGAGCGCGCCCTCGAAGTCCAGCGCTCACTTGCAGAGGCATCCGACGGGAGCCACCGCTGCCCCGCGATCGATTTCCTGATAGCGGCCGTGGCCGAGTCGGCGGGGCCGGAAATCGTTCTCTGGAGCTTCGACCGAGACCTGAAGGTGATCTGCGAGCACACCGGCCAGCCCAGCGAATCCGAGGAATCCACCGGTCCCGGGCACTGAGCCTCGGGGCGAGCCGGCCCCGATTCGCCCAAGCGCCCCTCCAGCGCTATCCTTGCCGCAAAGGGCAGCGGAGGAAGGTTTTGGGGTCAGGTGGGAAAAAACTGGCCGTCGCTGGACCCGGTTGAAGACGAGTTGGTTCGTGAGGTGATGCGCGTTCACGAGGAGGCCTACGGGCGTCCCGCCACGAACCTCCAGGTCGGAATCGAGGAGACGTTTGTCGCGGTCGTCATGGACGTGATGCTGACCCCTGCCGAAGAGGAGATGGTGCAGAGCGGCCATCGCACGGCGGTCCGCAAGACCCGCGAAGAGTTCTCCCACGCGATCCGGCCCGTCTACGAGGCGCTGGTCGAACGCGCCACCGGCCGCCGCGTCGAAGCCTTCATCAGCCGCGTGGCGCTCGAGCCCGAGCGCCCGTGGGGGACCGAGGTCTTTCTCCTCGCTCCCCCAGTGGATTCGTCTCAGGTCGAGGCGCTGCTTGCAGACTGAGTCTGCGCCTGGTCCGCGAGCGCGGCGCTGACGGGCCCTCGCCTCTCTATGGCTCGCTGTCGCGCGAGACAAAGAGGGTGCGCTCACTCCACTGGTCCGGTTCGGCCCCCTCCTCGAACAGTTTCCCCAGAATCTGAAGGATCGTTCCGAACTCACTGTGGTCGATTCCGACGACGATCGCAAGTCCGGCATGGGGCCGGCCCGACTCGGCCCAGCGGCGGGCGATGTCGGGGAAGTCCTTGACGTCGAAACTGACCATGACGCGCTCCTCCGCCGTGGCCAGTGCCAGCAGCTCCTCGTCTGCCCAGCCGTCCAGCTCGCGCTCCTCGTCGGCGGCCCGGACGTCGTGACCGCGCTCACGCAGGGCCTCGGCGATTCGCGGGCCGGAGATGTGGGCGTCGAGCAGCAGCCGCAAGGCGTGCTACTTCTCGGCGGGCGGATGAACCTCGATGAACGGGTATTCGGCCCGCAGCTGAGCAAGCGGGCGGCGGTTTTGAGCGATCGCCTCGTCGATCTCATCGGGGAACCGCTCGTAGTAGGCGAGGGCGAGCCGAATCGCTCGCTCGCTCAGATTGCCCGCCGTGGCCGTTGCCTCGACCGATCCCAGGTCGCGATAGGCCTCGACCACCTGCCACACGTCGAGCGCCGTCCCGATCACCCAGGGGCGTCGCTCCCAGTCCTCACCTCGAAAGGCGATGCCGGGAAACGTCCGCGCCCGCAGCGCCTCTTCGGCAAGACCCTCGAGCACGACGCCCTTGCTGCGCCGCGTACGCCGCGCCTCGGCGGTGATCAGCTCGTCGGTGTCAGCGGAGATGCGGATGCTGAACGGTTTGGACTTGGTCGCCACAGAGGCAGTGTAACAAGACGACTACGTTGTAATTATCCCAGCGCTGCGAAGCTTGACGACCTCCGACAGCGCCCATCGTTACTCCGCGAGAGCGGCGGCGCGGCTCTCCCCGCTCGCTCCGTTCTCGTCGGATGAGTCGATCGGATCGCCGAGCAGGTAGACCTCGATCTCGACGTCGGGCTCGGCGTGCGTGGCGCTGACGAAGGCGATCACCTGCCGTCCCAGCACCGCTTCGGCGGCGCTCTTGTACTCCTCTTCCAGGCTTTCCTGGTGCAGGAGCCGGGTGTCGCGCACGTGATCGAGGCGGCCCGCCTCGATCAGCGTCTGCTCGACCTTCGTGTAGACGTCGGTGAGGACGCAGATCGCGAAGCCGTCGGCGATGAACGCCCGCGCGGCCGCCGGCCCACGGCCGAAGTGCTCGCGGTGCATCGCGACCATCGTGTTGGAGAACTCGACCAGGGGCGGGTTTGCCCGGTGTTGGGAGACTTCCTCTGTGCCCATTTGCGGAACCTCGATTCGCTTGGAGCGGTAGCCCCTCGCTGGACCCGAGATCGAGGTCAAGTAGGAGCTAGGTTGCATGCGGCGACTTACGTCGCACCAACCGGTGATCGCTCCTCGCGCGAATTCCGCTCGGTAAGCGCTGGCCCGTTAGAACCCTCGCCACCCGATCAGTCCTGCTGCGCAGGTGTACGCGCTGGCCCGCATTTCGGCCGGACCGATCCACTGTAGCGCAGCCCCACCATCGGCGCTAGGGTTTTTCCGGCGATGGACCCCAACCGCTCGGTGGGAGAAGTTCTGGCGTCGATCACCGACGGCCTGGTCGCCCTCCACACCCGCTCCTACGGCAAGGGGCCGACCGCGGCCAAGACCTATTACATGGGCGACGCGGTCGCCACCTTCCTCTGGGACGGCTTCACCACGGTCGAGGAGACGCTGATCGCTAGCGGGCGCGGCGAAACGGTTGCCCTCCTCCGGCGCAGCGCCCAGGCCGCGATGGAGGAGGAGTTCACGGCGGTCGTCGAGGAGGCCACCGGCCGCCGCGTCGTTGCCTTCCTCAGCCAGGTCAACATCGACCCCAACATGGCGGTCGACATCTTCCTGCTGGCGCCGGAGGCGCCAGCACCAGCGGCCGGGGGAAAGGCTCGATAAACGCCCATATCCAGCGCGAAATCGCTTGATTTACAGGGAAAACGAACTTTTCCTTGACAAAAGAAACACAAGTATCTACTCTCCTCCCCGGGTCGATAAACACGTTTATCCACCCATGAAGTCGGCAGTCTCCTAGCCAAGGACGCGCGAGATCTCGCCTCCAGGGCGCCGGGAGAAGGTCACCGAACAGGCCGTCGCCCTAGCCAGGGTTCCCACAAGCAGCGCGGGAACGGGAAGGGCCCGGTCAACAGGGACCTTCACGGAGAGGAGACAGCTGGTGGCACGCACGTCGTTCGCACCCCTCGCGGGAACCGACCGCGATGCGCCGCTATCGGCGTCCGAGCGTCGTGCTCTCACCGACCTCTCCAAGCGCGGTCTCAACACGATCTTCCTCTCGGTCGGATGGGGATGGGTTCCCGGTCCGCCCAATGTCAATCACCCAGGGAAACCGAGTCACCCGAAGGCCGCCGGGAGCGGCTCGGCAGGGGCTCGCATAACAAGGAGAGTTAAGTGAGACGACTTACCATCCTGCTCGCCAGCATGGCGGCCTTGATGCTTGTCCCGGTCGCGCAAGCGGCTGCGGAAAACACGCTGAAAGTCAACATCGCCGGCACCGGCAGCGGCACAGTCAGCAGCGTCGGTGGAAACGAAGGTGAATTCGAAGGCGAACCGCCGATCAACTGCAGTGGACCGCCTGCTACGGGCACCTGCGAAAACACGATGGCCAACAAGGGTGGCTCGGCCGAAGAAGAATTCGAAGAAGAACTCGGCATCAGGGGCGTCTGGTTGGTCGCGACTCCCGACGCCGGCTCGGAACTTGTGGGTTGGACAATCGAAGAAGGGTTCCCATTCGGCCCGGCTTTCGGCTGCAATGCGGCCTCGAAAAACTGCCTCGCGTATGCGTTCGTGGGCGGAGATGCCGAACTCACCGTCACCTTCGCCCCAGAAGCACCCGCAGGCCCCGAACTCACCATCGCCAAAGAAGGCACCGGCTCGGGCACCGTCGTCTCCAGCCCCGCGGGGATCGAATGCGGCGCCACCTGCGGAGCCCAGTTCGAAGAAAACGCCAAAGTCACTCTGACCGCATCGCCCTCGGCGGGCTCCCTCTTCGTCAGCTGGAAAGGCTGCGAAAAAGGCGGGGTCAACGGTCGCCAGTGCACGGTGACGATGGACAAAGCAAAGACCGTCAACGCCAAGTTCATTGCGGCCTATGACGTCACGGTCAACCGGGTCGGTTCCGGCCTCGGCAAGGTCTCGAGCTCCCCAGGTGGAGTCCTCTGCCTGAGCAACTGCTCCTCGACCACGGCCGCCTTCAAGGAAGGCACCTCGGTCACGCTGAGCGCGGCACCGACCAAAAACTACGTCTTCACCGAATGGACGGGCGACTGCTCGGGTTCGGGCACCTGCTCTCTGGGCGCCCTCGGCGAAGATAAGGAAGTCGGAGCCAAATTCACCGCGGTCGCACAGCACAACCTCACGGTGACCAAGAGCGGTGGCGGCCAGGGAACCGCGAAGAGCAACCTCGCCGGCATCAACTGCGGCGCCACCTGCTCATCGATGGCAGCGGCCTACTACCAGGGCGCGGTGGTCGAACTGACCGCCACCCCGGGCAAAGGCTCCGCCTTCGGCGGCTGGTCGGGAGCCGGCTGCTCCGGTACCGGCACCTGCACGGTGACGATGAGCGAAGCCCAGTCGGTCACGGCCGAATTCAACTAGCGAGGTAACGCAGCACGAGTAGCTAGCAACACGGCAGCCAAAGCCCCGGGAGCCACAGGCTCCCGGGGCGGCGGCCCCGCCGCAGCGGTACCGCCTCCGGGGAAGAGGCGGCAGGCAAAAGACACACAAAGGACCCAAAGGGAGAGGCGGAGCAGATGGGACACGAGAAGACCGCAAGACTGAGGCCGGCGCAGCTGGCCCTCGCCATCGCCACGACGGCCCTCTTCCTCCTCGCCCTCGCCTCCCCCGCTCAGGCGGCCGACGAACACCTCTTCGATCCGGTCCTCTCCCTCGAAGGCGACTGCAAAGCCGAAGACGGGGTGGCGGACCCCGGCTGCACGGGCGCACCGCTCGCCTACCCCGCGGGCAACGCGCCGAAAGCCTTCAACATTCCATGCGGCACGGCAACCGACCCGCACGGGTCGATCTACGTCGCCAACTCGGGCGGTACCAACATCAACGGGGTATTCAAAACAGGCGAGGTCGCCGTCTTCGACCCGCAGGGCAAATTCCTGACCAAGATCCCGACCGAAAAAGGCTCCTGCAAGCTGGCGGTCGACTCGCAGGGGGTTGTTTACGTGCTGAAGGTGGAAAGTCAGACAAGCGAAGGCAAAACGGTGGCCTCCATCGACCGTTTCGAGCCCGATTCCTACCCCCCGACCGCCGCGACGACCTACTCCTTCGGCGCCAGTTTCAACTTCATTCTCCACGAAGAAGGAGAACCGGTTGATCTCTGTGCGACGCCACGTTCTATAGCTGTCGACCCCTCCAACGATCACCTTTACATCAGCCACCAGTGTTATATCGAAGAGTACGGCTCCGCGGCCGAAGGCACGCCCCTTAACCCGCTTTTGGACTGCTGCATCGGCGAAACTGATTTTGGGGTAAGCAATGGGGGTGTCGACGTCTACGGCGGTAACCACGACGTTTATGTAACTACCAGAGATTCCACCTCCGCCGCTCCCGCCACCCTCTCCGCCGTCTCCATCTTCGACGGTTCCGATGGCGAGCTCAAGTGCACGCTGGACGGCTCCGATACTCCCAATGGGTCGTTCTCCCTGGAAGCCACAGCATCCCTCGCGGTCGACCAATCAAACGGCGACTTCTACGTCTACGACAAAAGCCGCAACTCGGTCATGCAGTTCGGCGGCGGAGGCGAAGGGTGCCCGCACTTCATCGGCGAGCTGCCGCCGTCCTCCCAACCACTGGTTTTTCCCGGCACCCCCGGTCTCGACCTGGCCGTCGACGCGCCCTGCCGCAAGGGCCCCGGCCTCGCCGAATCATGCGACATCGGCACCTACGAGAGCCCCAACGCCGGCCACCTCTTCGCCACCTCAGGCACGAGCGCCAACAACTCTCACCTCTTCGCCTTCGCAGCTGTCGGCACCGAGGAATACCTCCTCACCGTCTCCAAGGCCGGCACCGGCACCGGCAAAGTCACCAGCTCCCCCGGCATCGACTGCGGCTCAGACTGCTCCGAGGAATACGAAGAAGGCACCAAAGTCACCCTCACCGCCACCCCCGAAGGCGGCTCCACCTTCGCCGGCTGGTCAGGCAGCGGTTGCTCGGGTACCGGAACCTGCGAAGTGACGATGAGCGCGGCCAAAGAAGTCACCGCCGAATTCACGGCCGCCGCCAAACCCAAATTCGCCCTCAAAGTCAAAAAGGCGGGCTCGGGCACCGGCACGGTGACCAGCTCTCCGGCGGGGATCAATTGCGGCCTGGATTGCGAAGAGGAATACGAGGAAGGCACCCCGGTCACCCTCACCGGAGCAGCGGGCGCCAACACGAAACCCGTGACCTGGACCGGCTGCGACTCGGTCAACGGCGAAAACAAGTGCCTGGTCACGATGAGCGCGGCCAAGGAAGTCACGGCAACCTTCGCCCTCGAACAGCACCTGCTCTCGGTATCGAAGACGGGCAGCGGCACAGGCAAAGTGACCAGCTCCCCGCCGGGCATCGACTGCGGCGCCACCTGCTCTGCCTCCTTCGACCACGGCACCGTGGTCACGCTGAGCGCCAGCCCCGACGCTGGCTCTGAATTCAGCGGCTGGAGCGGAGCCTGCACGGGCACCGGCACCTGCGAAGTGACGATGAGCGCGGCCAAATCGGTCACCGCCGCCTTCGACCCCGAAGTGGTGACGACCGAATTCCCCCTCACGGTCGCCCTGGAAGGCACCGGCTCAGGCACGGTCACCTCCGACAAAGGCACGATCGGCTGCAACCCCTTCTGCAGCGACGAATACGCCGAAGGCACCGTGGTCGTGCTCACCGCCACGCCCGCCCCCGGCTCGGTCTTCATCAGCTGGAAGTACTGCGACAAAGGCGGCGTCAACGGCCGCCAGTGCACGATGACCGTCGACAAAGCGAAGACGGTCAAAGCCACCTTCACGACCACCCATGCCCTCGAGGTATCGAAGGCTCCCGGATCGGGCCTGGGCAAGGTGCAGAGCTCCCCCGGAGGGATCCTCTGCCTCTTCAATTGCTCTGAGACGACAGCCTCCTTCAAGGAGGGCGCCGAGGTCACGCTCAAACAGACCCCGGCCAAGCACTTCCACTTCGTCGAATGGCTCGGGGACTGCACCGGCTCCGGTGCCTGCGAACTGACCATGGGCGAGGACCACGAGGTCCAAGCCAAATTCGCCGAAGACGCCAAGCACCTGCTGACCCTGACCAAGTCGGGCGGCGGCCAGGGCACGGTCAAGTCGAGCCTCGCCGGGATCAACTGCGGCGCGGTCTGCTCTGAGCAGGCCTCGGCCTACTTCCAGGGTGAAGTCGTGGAACTGACCGCCACCCCGGGCAAAGGCTCCGTCCTCGGCGGCTGGTCGGGCTGTGACTCCGAGCCCGAAGGGAGATGCCTGGTAGCGATCTCTGAAGCCAAGGGAGTAACCGCCGAATTCAAATAGCGACAAGCAGCACCGTCAGCCGTCTTCGGGGGGAGACGGGAAGCAAGCAGAGGCACCAACAGGGAGAAGAGGAAAGAGAAATGGGACACACCACCAACAGGCGCAGCATCACCCGAGCAACCCTCGGCATCTGCGCCCTGGCACTCCTCTGCCTCGCCCTCGCCTCCCCCGCTCAGGCGGCCGACGAACACCTCTTCGATCCGGTCCTCTCCCTCGAAGGCGACTGCAAAGCCGAAGACGGGGTGGCGGACCCCGGCTGCACGGGCGCACCGCTCGCCTACCCCGCGGGCAACGCGCCGAAAGCCTTCAACATTCCATGCGGCACGGCAACCGACCCGCACGGGTCGATCTACGTCGCCAACTCGGGCGGTACCAACATCAACGGGGTATTCAAAACAGGCGAGGTCGCCGTCTTCGACCCGCAGGGCAAATTCCTGACGAAGATCCCGACCGAAAAAGGCTCCTGCAAGCTGGCGGTCGACTCGCAGGGGGTCGTTTACGTGTGGAAGGTCGAAACCCAGACGAGCGAAGGCAAAGAAGTGGCCTCCATCGACCGTTTCGACCCCGATTCCTACCCGCCGAGCGCAGCGACGACCTACTCGTTCGGCGCCAGTTTCAACTTCATTCTCCACGAAGAAGGACAAGCGGTTGATTTGTGTGCGAATCTGCGATCTATAGCTGTCGACCCCTCCAACGATCACCTTTACATCAGCCACCAGTGTTATATCGAAGAGTACGGCTCCGCATCCGAAGGCACGCCCCTTAACCCGCTTTTGGACTGCTGCATCGGCGAAAGTGAAGTAGGGAAGGGCAACGCGGGTGTCGACGTCTACGGCGGTAACCACGACGTTTACGTAACCAAGAGAGAAAGCCACTCCGGCGCCTTCTTCTCAACCGTCGCCATCTTCGACGGTGCCGATGGCGAGCTCAAGTGCACGCTGGACGGCTCCGATACTCCCGATGGGTCGTTCTCCCTGGAAGCCAGGGCCTCCCTCGCGGTCGACCAGTCAAACGGCGACTTCTACGTCTATGACAGCGCCCGCAACTCGATCATGCAGTTCGGCGGCGGAGGCGAAGGGTGCCCGCACTTCATCGGCGAGCTGCCGCCGTCCTCCCAGCCACTGGTCTTTCCCGGCCTCCCCGGTCTTGACCTGGCCGTCGACGCGCCCTGCCGCAAAGGCCCCGGCCTCGCCGAATCGTGCGACATCGGCACCTACGAGAGCCCCAACGCCGGTCACGTCTTCGCCACCTCCGGTACGACCGCCAACAACTCTCATCTGTTTGCTTTTGAAGCACCGAACATAACAGCGGTCCCGCCCGAAGTGCGCGACCAGTCCGCCACGGCGATCACCGAAGACGAAGCGGTCTTGCGGGCCGAACTGAATCCTCAGGGGCTGCCGACCACCTACCGCTTCGAATACACCACGCAGGCAGCCTTCGAAGAACACGGCTACGAAGACGCGATCAGCGTCCCCGTTCCAGATCAGAGCGCAAGCGCGGGCGGAGCGTTCCTCCCGGTCTCCGCAGCCGCTCCCGGCCTAAACGCCGACACGACCTACCGCTTCCGCCTTCGCGCCTCCAATTGTGAGGCAGAAGGGGCAGATCTCGAAGACTGCCTCACTCTGGGCGAAGGCGACCCCGGCGGCGAGGGCGAAGACGCCAGCTTCGCCACCTATCCGGTGACGCCGCCGGGCCTCCCCGACGGCCGCGCCTATGAGCTGGTCACGCCGCCCGACACCCACGGCCACGTGCCGACGATGACCATGCTGGGCGCCGGCTTCGGCAACGTCGGCTTCGCCTCGACGATGGCCTCCCCCGACGGCGACAGCCTCATCTTCGGCACGATGACCGGCTCGCTGCCAGAGCTCGGCGGAAGCGGCTTCCAGGACACCTTCGAGGCCCGGCGGGGTCAGGGCGGCTGGCAGAGCGCCTTCACGGGACTCTCGGGCGCGCAGGCGGAAAAGCCGTTCCCGGGCGGCGCCTCTCCGGACCATGGCTACGCCTTCTGGTCGGCCGAAGGCGTCAAAGGCAGTCTCCTCGCCACCGGCCCAACCACCTACCTGCGTGTCCCAGATGGGAGCGAGCCTAGCCCCAACTGCGCGGTCGAAGCAGAACCGCTGGACCACTTCGAGTGGATCGGCTGCGGCAGCCTCGGCTTCGAGCGGCGCGCGATCGGCAATTGGATCAGCCCCGACGCCGAGCACGTGATCTTCTCGACCGACAACGGAGGCGCCGGGCGGACCGCGCAGCAGCTCGAGCCCTGCGCGCCGCCGACCGGGGTCCCGGCGATCTACGACCGTACCCCCGGCGGGCAGACGCGTTGCGTCTCGCTCCTACCCGGCGACATCACCCCGACTGCAGCCGCCGACTATAAGGGAGTCTCGGCCGACGGCTCCGCCGTCGCCTTCACCGTCGCCGAAGACGACAACCTCTACGTTCGCCGCGACAACGCCGAGACCCTCGTCGTCGCCGAGGACAACGCGGTTTTCGGCGGCCTCTCGCGCGACGGCTCGCGCGCCTTCTTTTTCGTCGAGGAATCGAGCGGGTTGCCCCTGCACCGCGGCGAGCTCTTCGCCTGCGACCTCGACGAAGGTGGCTGTGCGGGCGAAGGCGCCCACGAACCGGTCCAGATCGGCTCGGGCGCGGAATCGGTGCTGGTCAACGTCGCCGCCGACGGCTCGGCCGTCTACTTCGTCTCTCCCGTCGTGCTGACCGGAGAAGAAGAGAACGGCCACGGGGCCAAAGCGCAGGCGGGCGAGGAGAACCTCTACGCCTGGGACGGGGAAGCGGTGCGCTTCGTCGCCACCGTCAGCGCCCTCGACGTCGGAGGGGAAGCGGGCCCCGGCGGGCAGGGACTCGGCCTGTGGGCAAGTGAAGTGCTTCGTCCTTCTCCCGGTGAAACGGCAGGCCCCTCCAACGACCCCTCGCGCACCACCCCTGACGGAGACGTCTTCGTGTTCCAGTCCCACGAGGACCTGACCGGATATGAGAGCGAAGGGCGCATCCAGGTCTACCGCTACGACTCCGAGGCCGAACCGGGCAAAGGGCTCAGCTGCCTCTCTTGTAACCCGACGGGTGCCGCGGCCGAAACGGATGCCCGGCTGCAGATGCGGGCCAGCGGCGATGTCCAGACCACCCCCTTCCCGCCGGCAACCGCGGCCGTGCAGATCGCCAACGTGACCAGCGACGGGGAGAGGGTCTTCTTCCAGAGCGGCGATCGACTCGTCTCCGGCGACATCGATGGCTTCCAGGATGTCTACGAGTGGCAGGCGCAGGGCACCGGCGGCTGCGAACGCGAGGGCGGCTGCCTCTCGCTGGTCTCTTCGGGCCGCAGCATCGAAGACGACTACCTCTACGCGATGACCCCCGACGGGTCGGACGTCTTCTTCCTCAGCGGCGACACCCTGGTCCCCCAGGATCCAGACGGCACCCCGTCTATCTACGACGCCCGCGTCGATGGCGGCTTCCCGCCGCCGACCCCACCGCCGGGCGAATGCCTGGGCGAAGCCTGCCAGCCCACGGCGGTGGCGCCGGATGACCCTAGCCCGGCGAGCCTGAGCTTCGAAGGCGCGGGCAATGTCCACGAAGAACCCGCGACCAAGCCGCGCTGCCCGAAAGGCAAGCGCAAGGTCCGCTCATCCAACGGCAAGGTGCGCTGCGTCAAGCGCCACGCCAAGAAGAAGAACCGCAAGAGAGACCGAGCCAGCCACAACCGGAGGGCCGCACGATGAAGCGCCTTGCCACGGCCCTCGCCACCGCCCTTGCAACCGTCGCCCTTGCCGCCGCCGCGCAGGCCGATCCGAGCGAGTACGGGATCGAATCGGTCGGCGCTTCGCTCTCCACCACCCAGGCCGCCGGCCATCCTGACTTCAGCTCCTCGGTGACGTTGAAGCTTGACGGCAACGGCGAGCTGCCCTCGTCTACCAGCGCGATCGCCTTTCGCCTGCCCGCGGGCTTGGTCGGCAACCCGAACGCCGTTCCAAGGTGCACCGCCGCGCAGCTGCTGGGCACCGACCCCCACGACCCCTCCAACGAAACCGGCTGCCCGCAGGCCTCCCAGGTCGGGATCAGCGAAGTCACGCTGAAGAATCAATTTGGCTCGCCGATTTTCTTCGAGCCTGTCTTCAACATGGTGCCCCGCCATGGCGAGCCGGCCCGCTTCGGCCTGATCATCACGACCTTCCCGGTCTTCGTCGACACCAAGCTGCGTCAGGGGCCCGGCGAGGACTACGGCGTCACCGCCACCTCGGAGGGAGTCAGCGCCCTGATCCCGCTTCTCGCCGCGACGACGACGATCTGGGGTACCCCGGCCGACGAAAGCCACGACGCTCAGCGGATCACCCCCTACGAGGCGCTCCACAGCGGGGGCGTGCCCGACACTCCCAGCGGCAAACGCCCCGCCGGCCTGGTCCCCGTGCCCTTCATGCTCAACCCGGCCCGGTGCGGCGTGGCGCAGGAGGTGGGCTTTGAAGCCACCCCCTACATGCTGCCCGAACTGCACTCCAAAGCCTTCGTCCCGCTGCCCCCCAACACCGGCTGCAGCCTGCTCGAGCTGGAGCCCGAGCTCTCGATCGTTCCCACCAGCGCCTCCGCGGAGACGGGAACCGGCCTGAACGCCGAGCTCGACTTCCCCACCGACGGCCTGGAACACCCCAACCTGCTCGGCGGGGCCCTGCAGAAGAAGGTCGAGGTCACCCTGCCCGAGGGCATCAGCGCCAACCCCTCCCAGGCGGCCGGGGGCCTCGGCGTCTGCTCCGAAGAGGGCTTCGAAGCCGAGGAGTCCGACTCACTGCCCAACGAGGGCTGCCCCGACACCGCCAAGATCGGCACCGTGGAAGCCACCAGCCCCCTGGTCACCGAGACCGCCAAAGGATCGATCTTCCTCGCCAAGCCCTACGAGAACCCCTTCGACTCCCTCCTGGCCATCTACATGGTTCTGCGCATACCGGAGCGGGGAGTAGTGGTGAGGCTCGCCGGTGAGGTCGAGACAGACCCCGAGACCGGCCAGATCACCACCACCTTCGACGAGATCCCCCAGCTGCCGGTATCGCACTTCGAGCTGCGCTTCCGCGAGGGCGCCAGGGCCCCCCTGGTCACCCCGAGGACCTGCGGCCACTACGAATCCACGGCCACCTTCACCGCCTGGTCGGGCCAGGTGGTGACCACCCACCCGAGCTTTGACATCACCTCGGGCGTGGGAGGGGGCGCTTGCCCCAAAGGCGACCTGCCGCCCTTTAAACCGGGGCTCGTCGCCGGCTCCCTCAACAATGCCGCCGGGCGCTTCAGCCCCTTCAACGTGCGCCTCTCCCGAAACGACGGCGAACAGGAGATCACCCACTTCTCGATCAAGCTGCCGCCGGGCCTGGTCGGCAAGCTGGCCGGCGTCCCCTACTGCCCCGACACGGCGATCGAGGCGGCCAAGACTAGGACCGGCCCCAACGGAGGACAGGAAGAGCTCGACAGCCCCTCCTGCCCAGCGGCATCGGAGGTAGGCCGCACCCTGGCCGGAGCCGGAGTCGGCAGCGTGCTCACCTACGTCCCCGGCAAGGTCTACCTGGCCGGCCCCTACAACGGCTCCAAGCTCTCGATCGTCGCGATCACCGCCGGCGTCGCCGGCCCCTTCGACCTCGGCACCGTGGTCGTCCGCGAGGCCCTGCAGATCAACCCCGAGACCGCCGAAGTCTTCATCGACGCCACCGGGTCGGACCCGATCCCCCACATCATCCAGGGCATACCCACTCACCTCAGAGACATAAGGGCCTACGTCGACAAACCCGAATTCGTTTTGAATCCGACCGACTGCACCCCGACCTCGACCGCCTCGACGGTCCTGGGCGCAGGGTTGGACTTCTCCTCCACCTCTGACGACAACCCGATCACGGTCACCAGCCCCTTCCAGGCAGCCGATTGCGCCGCCCTGCCCTTCAAACCGCAGCTGAGCATGAAGCTGAAAGGTGGCACCAAGCGAGGCGCCCACCCCGCCTTCAGCGCTCATTTGGCGATGAACGGTATCGGCGAAGCCGGCATCGCCTACGCCCAGGTCACCCTGCCAAGAAGCGAGTTCATCGAGAACGCCCACTTCGACACGATCTGCACCCGGGTGCAGTTCAAGGCCGGGGCGGGCAACGGGGCCCAGTGCCCACCGGGCTCGATCTACGGCAGCGCGAAAGCCGTCACTCCGATCCTTAGTGAGCCGCTCACCGGCCCGGTCTTCCTGCGCTCCTCCGAACACCAGCTGCCCGACCTCGTCATCGCCCTGCACAACTCCCAGGTCGACTTCAACCTGGTCGGCAGGGTGGACTCGGTCAACGGCCAGATCCGCAACACCTTCGAAGCCGCACCAGACGCTCCCGTCTCCAGCTTCGACATCGCCCTGGCCGGAGGCAAGAAGGGCCTCTTCGTCAACTCGACCAACCTCTGCAAACGAAAGCACCGCGCCAAGGCCAACTTCATCGGGCAGAACGGCAAGGCCTCCAATTCCAAGCCGGTCTTGAAGGTGAAGTGCAAAGGCAAGGGAAGCAAGCGCCAAAAGCGCGCCCGCTGATGGGCAGCCCCGTCGCACCGGTCAAGCGGGGCGCGCGGGGCCGTCCGACCTCTGCGGGGCGGATGCAGGCCCAGTTGGCAGATCGCCTGGCTGCCCGCCGCGGAGAGATCGAAGCGGCCGCGGCGACCCGCATCTACGCGATCTCAGACCCCGCGGAGATCGACGATCCCACCTACCTCGAAGGCCTGCGCGCGGCCCTCGTCGCCGCCGTCGACTACGGCCTCGCCGCGGTCGAGCTGGGAGAGGAGCGCTGCCCGCCTCCTCCACCGGCGCTCTTGGTGCAGGCGCGGATGGCGGCAAGGGCGGGGGTAGGCCTCGACACCGTCCTTCGCCGCTACTTCGCCGGTTATGCCCTGCTCGGGGACTTCCTGCTCGCCGAGGCCGAGCAGGCTGAGTTGATCGACTGCCCGGCCTTCAAAATCCTCCTGCGCTCTCAGGCGGCCCTCTTCGATCGCCTGCTCGCCGTGGTCAGCGAGGAGCACCGGCGGGAGGCGAAACGGCACAAGGGGGACTCTGGACGGCGCCGGGCGGACCGGATCGAGCGGCTCATCGCGGGCGAGCCTCTGGACGTCTCCCGATTCGACTATGACTTCGATGCCCATCATTTGGGTGGGATTGCCAAGGGAGCCGCCGCGTCGCAGGCGATTCACGCGCTCGCGGACGCAGCGGATCGGCGCGTGATGGCCGTTGAGCAATCCAAGGACACGGTCTGGTTCTGGCTCGGCGGTCGCCGCGGGATCGATTGTGGCCGACTCGACGACTACGTCGCGTCGAGCTGGCCGTCTCAGGTCTGTCTGGGCCTCGGCGAGCCTGCCCACGGCCTGGCCGGTTGGCGACTCACCCATCGCCAAGCCAAGGCGACGCTGCCGATCGCCCTGCAATCCCCCGGGCGAATCGCTCGCTATGCCGATGTCGCCCTGCTCACCACGGTCGTACGAGACGAGCTCCTGTCGACCTCGCTGTGGAGGCTCTACCTGGCTCCGCTGGAAGCCGAGAAGGACAAGGGCGAGGCTCTGCGCCACACCCTGCGCGCATACTTTGCTGCCGGCCGCAACACTTCCTCGGCCGCGGCCGCTTCGGGGATCAGTCGCCAGGCCGCCGCCAAGCGGTTGCACACAGCGGAGGAGCGGGTCGGTCGTCCTCTGGTGAGCTGTGGCAACGAGCTTGAGATCGCCCTGCGCCTGGAGGCTCTCGGCATGGCCGGTGGCAAACCGCAACCTCTTAACACGTTCTGACACCACATTTGCCTGGTGTAGAGGTAGGGAGACGGTGTTCACTTCAGATAACTGTCACACCAATTTTAAACCGGTGAGTGTCGCTCGCCGGAGAGGAGGAATGTGGTGCAACGAATCACCGTTTCAATCCTTGTAATTGCAGCGCTCGCGCTTGCGGGGTTGGCTGGGACGTCCACGGCCTCGGCGGCAACCGTGCTTTGCAAAGCCAACGAATCTCCCTGTGCCAACGCGAATGTCCGGCCTCCCGGAACTTCCATCGGCGGCTGGAAAGAAAAAGAAAAAGTCAGCCTCACACTCAACGCGCTTCTCGTGGGTTACACCTGCAAAGGCGGCTACTTCGGCGCCACCAGCACCGCCGAAGCGGGCAACCCCCTGCCCGCGAACGGCTTCATGATCTCCAGCTACTGCACCGTCTCGGTGGGAGGAAACCCGCCGCAGTCTTGCAGCAGCCTGACGGTCTCTGAACCGCCGACGACGGTGGTGGCCACCGGCGGAGGCAGCGGGACCCTCACCTACGGCACGCCGAGCCAGCACCTGAGCGTCACGTTCACCTGTCAGTACAACAGCAAATCCTCCTTCACATGCAAGTGGGGGGCGGAATCGGTGCCGCTTACGTTGGACTGGGGTAAAGAAACGTTTGGGGCCACCAACGCGCCGCTGACGCTCGAAGAAAAAAGCGGCGAAGGCAGCGTCGTCTGCTACAACAGCGCGAAACTGACTATCAGCACCGACGCGGCATACCTCAGCTACATCTCCACGTTCTAGTCAGTCGATGACCCAGAGAGGGGCCACCGTAGGGTGGCCCCTCTCGGACTCCGAACGGCGTTAGCACGAACTCTTCGTCTCGATCAACCCGATCCCCGCCGAACACCCGGGGCCCTTCACATTCCCGATCGTCCTCAACGGAGCTTTGGCTCCCGACGGCTCCCAGGGAACCCTGAGAACAAGCGGAGCCTTCGATTGCTCCATTCGGAGCCGGCCAGGTCTCCAGGGCGAACTGTGGCTCGACATGGTCACGGGGCCGCTCACCGCTGAAGCTGAATAAGCTGTAGGTGGAAACGGCCTGGTTTTTAGACTTCCATGGGATCAGCGCGTCATGAGCAGGGAGAGGGTGTTTCAACAACCGTGCGGCAGGGGTGGGCGATGCAACAAGTGAGGCGAAGGCTGAGCTACGGCAGACTCTCTACGCCGACGTTCCTCTCGGCCCTCCTGATCCTCGCCGTGGCAGCAGTCGCCACCGCCGCCACCGTCCAACAAGGCAACCTCCGCATCACCGTCCTCTCCCAGCTGAAGCCCTACAAGCTCCCCCGCACCACGCCCGCCCCGATTGCCGTCTTCGTCGCCGGGCACCTGCAGAGCCCCAGCGGCGGCATCCCGCCGCAGCTGCAAAGGCTGACGATCCAGGTCAACCGCCACGGCTTGCTGCAGTCCAGGGGCCTGCCCGTATGCAACGTCCCCGAAGTCCAGCCCGCCTCCACCGAACGCGCCTTGGAGCGCTGCCAGGACGCCCTGATCGGCTCCGGGCGCTTCTGGGCCAACATCGTCCTCCCAGACCAGGGCGCCTACCCGACCCAGGGTCGCCTGCTGATCTTCAACGGGAGGAAGGGGGGACGCCCGGCGATCCTCGCCCACATCTTCACCTCCCACCCCTTCAACAGCTCCTTCGTCATCCCCTTCTCGATCAAGCGGATCTCCAAGGGCCCCTACGGCACCGAGCTCAAGGCATCCCTTCCCGAGGCCCTTGGCTCCTGGGGCTACCTGGACCGGATCAAGCTCACCCTGCGGCGCAAATACACCTACAGGGGGCACCAGCTCTCCTACTTCAACGCCGCCTGCCCCGCCCCCAGGGGAGCCGAGCGCGCCTCCTTCCCGCTTGCCTACGCCAACTTCGAGTTCGCCGGGCGCTCCGACATGGGCGCGACGGTGAACAAGACCTGCGGGGTGGCGGAGTGAGCCGCACCGCGCAGGCTCCCTCGCGCTTTGGTGCCCCTGAGGCCGCCCGCCGCGGCTTCGTCGAGGCGATGAACGCCCGGGACCTCCCCGCCGCGATCGCCTGCTTCGCCCGCGACGGCTGCCTGATCACCCCCGACGCGACCGCGATTCACGGCCGCGAGGCGATCGCCGCCGTGCTCGCCCAGTTGATCGAACGCGCCACCGAGATCGAGGTCGTTCTCTCCGACGCCCTCAGGGCCGGCGAGGTGGTGCTGGTGGCCGAGCGCTGGCGGATCCGCTCCAGGGGAGCGGGGCAAGGCGACTTCGTGCAGGAAACGAGGGCGACCCTGGTGACGTGCCAGATCGAGGGGCAGTGGAGGCTCTCGATCCTGGCGCCGTGGGGGTGGGGAGCTCCCACCGCGGCCCCGGTCCCCTCGCAGCTACCAGAGCCCAAATCAAGGAGGAGGAAGAGATGAGAAGGACGGCAACGACACTGGGCGCCCTGGCGCTGATCGCATCCCTTGCGCTTGCTCCTTCGGCACAGGCCACCTATGACCCGGTCGGCTCGGGCACCACCAAGCTCACCATCGAGAAGTCCTTCTCCTCCTTTCTGAAGAAGGAGGGCATAACCCTCACCGCCAAGGCGGGAGCCAAGCGCAAGGGCAAGAACATCACCCTGCCGGTTACCGCGGGCAACCTCGACCCGACCCTCGGCATGGGGGAGATAAGCCAGGAAGGCACGATTGCCTTTCAGGGCAAGCGGGGCAAGGTTCCCCTGCGCAACGTCACGGTCAAAACCAAGCAGGCGACCCTGATCGCCAAAGTGGGGGGAGGCCAGCTCAAAGTGGCGACTTCCTCCAAGCGCTCCTCCGCTCGCTCCGGCTTCGGCACCAAGTACACCGCCAAGCAGCTGAAGCTGACCGCAAAGGTCGTCACCCGGCTGAACAAGAAGCTGCGGCCCGAGACGCCCTTCCAAGAGGGCCAGGTGGTCGGCACCCTCGCCACCAACGCCCAGCCCCAGCTGATCACGGTCCTCGAGCAGAACAGGGCCAGCGTCGTTCTCGATCCGGCCTTTGTGACAAAGATGGACTCCCTCTTCGTCTCGATCAACCCGATCTTCCCCGCCGAACACCCATCGGGGCCGACCTTCACCTTCCCGGTCTCCGTCGGCGGGGCGATCTCGCCCTCGGGAGCCGAAGGCACTCTCAGAACAGGAGGCTCGCTCGAATTCCTCCAGCTCGGAGCCGGCCAGGTCTTCCAGGCGGAACAGTGGCTCGACCTTGCCTCCAGGAGCGACACAGCGGAGGTGGACATCGAGCCCACCCCTGCTTTCCCCGGCAAGTTGGGGCGGGTCGGGGCCTATGACATTGGCGCCTACTCGGCTGTCTCTGATCCCAAGGCCCGCACGATCTCGGTCTCCGGGGCGCCCCTGACCCTGACCGCCTCAACCGCGCAGAGCTTCAACGAAGCGTTTGCGGAGGGCAAAGCGGCGTTTGGGGCGGGAGAGGCCTTCGGGGCGGTGAGCTTCGTGGCTCAGGGGCAGTAGGGGAGCTGATGCTCCTCTCGATGCCTACGCCCGGCTCGGTTTCGTTCAGCTATCTGGCAGGTTCTCCAGATCCAGCCGGTCTTGCGTTCGGCTCTGGGCCTGCTTCATCTCGCGCAGGCGAGCGAGGGAGCAAATCCGCACCGGGATGCCCAGCAATTCACTCTCGACCGCGTCGTCGGCGAGCTGGGAGAAGCTGGGTACCCCCTGCGCGCGCTGAACGACATCGAGCCCGCCGAACATGGTCATGGCCGTGACGTTCCCACCTCGCCGGATGACGCCGAAGTCGGTCTCGGGGCTGAAAGGCCTGTTCTCGGCTGTGGGCAGCGTCGACTTCAGCTTGTCCAGGGCCTCGCTCAGTCGCCCCAGGTTGCCGGAGTCCGGGTCGGGGACGATGTCCAGGTCCTCGGTGCCGCGGATGAATCCGTGTGCTCCTACGGCGACACCGCCAATCACGACGAAGTCGACGCGGTGTTCATTCAGCGCCTCGAGCAGAGAACGAAGGTCGAACTCGCTCAAGGTACCCTGGCGGCGCCTTGGATTGCGCTCAGCTGCTTGCAGAGGGCGTGGACCCTGGCCAGGCGCTCGCTCATAGGCATGCGGCGATCCGCTTCGAGGCGAATCGCTCGCGCTCGTTTCAGCTCGCCGATGTCCCCGCTAAGTGGCTTCGCTGCCATGGGCTCGATTCTAACGGCGCTTCTTAATACCCTGGCTCACTTCCTCTTTTGCAGGGAAAACCGGGTGAGGGGTTGACATTGGAGACCCTGTGTGGACTAATTCATTGACCTAGAAATTCAGACATTTATATTTCTGGGTATTGGGAGAGACGGGCAGCGATCGCGAGCTGCAGGGAGCGTCGGCATGGAATCGTCGGCAGGGGATTCAAGGAGGGGGAGATGCATCGAGTGAAGCAGCAGCGGGGACGTTGGGTGATCCCTGCCCTGGTTGCGGCGACCTTCGCCCTCGCCTTCGCGTTTCCGGCCCTGGCCGCCGCCGACTTCCAGCTGACGATCCAAACGAACGGCACCGGCACCGGCACGGTGAAATGCGAAGTCGAAAGCGGACCGGTCGAAGCCTGCGATGCCGAATACCCCGAAGGCACCGAACTGGCGCTGATCCCTGAAGCCGCCCCCAGCTCGGAATTCATCGAATTCTCCGGCGACTGCGGCCCGCTTGCCTGCGAACTCCTGATGGACGAAGCCCATACCGCCATCGCGACCTTCGACCTCGAACCGGGCGCGGTCGAATACCCGCTCACGATCGTCAAAGCCGGCACCGGCACCGGCACGGTGCAGTGCGAAGTCGAAGGCGGGCCGATCGGGACCTGTGCCGCCGAATACCCCGAAGGCACCGAACTGAGCGTGCTGGCCGAGGCCGACCTGGGCTCCAAATTCACTGGATTCTCGGGAGCTTGCTCTGGCTCGAGCTGCGACCTGACCATGAACGCGGCCAAATCGGTCACCGCGACCTTCAACCTCGAGGCGGCCCCCGAATTCGCCCTCACGGTCACAAAAGCCGGCACCGGAACAGGCACCGTCCTCTGCGAAGCGGCGGAAGGCCCCGAAGCCTGCCAGGCCAAATACCCGGAAGGCACCGAGGTGACGCTGCTCCCCACGGCCGACGCGGGCTCCAACTTCGCCGGCTTCTCGGGTGCCTGCACCGGACCCACCTGCACCTTGACGATGGACGCGGCGAAGTCGGTCACGGCTACGTTCAATTCGAATGCACCGGCCGAATCGACCCTCTCGGTGACGACCGCCGGCACCGGCGCGGGCACCGTGCAGTGCAAATTCAACGGCGGCTCGGCCGGCGCCTGCACAAGCCCCAAACCCAACGGCACCACGGTCGAAGTCATCGCCACCGCCAACGCCGGCTCGACCTTCACCGCCTTCAGCGGCACCGGCTCGGCCAGCGCCTGCACCGGCCTGACCTGCTCCTTCACGCTCAACGCCAACAGCACGGTCACCGCCACCTTCACGCTCAACCCGCCGGCCGAATCGACCCTCTCGGTGACGACCGCCGGCACCGGCGCGGGCACCGTGCAGTGCAAATTCAACGGCGGCTCGGCCGGCGCCTGCACAAGCCCCAAACCCAACGGCACCACGGTCGAAGTCATCGCCACCGCCAACGCCGGCTCGACCTTCACCGCCTTCAGCGGCACCGGCTCGGCCAGCGCCTGCACCGGCCTGACCTGCTCCTTCACGCTCAACGCCAACAGCACGGTCACCGCCACCTTCACGCTCAACCCGCCGGCCGAATCGACCCTCTCGGTGACGACCGCCGGCACCGGCGCGGGCACCGTGCAGTGCAAATTCAACGGCGGCTCGGCCGGCGCCTGCACAAGCCCCAAACCCAACGGCACCACGGTCGAAGTCATCGCCACCGCCAACGCCGGCTCGACCTTCACCGCCTTCAGCGGCACCGGCTCGGCCAGCGCCTGCACCGGCCTGACCTGCTCCTTCACGCTCAACGCCAACAGCACGGTCACCGCCACCTTCACGCTCAACCCGCCGGCCGAATCGACCCTCTCGGTGACGACCGCCGGCACCGGCGCGGGCACCGTGCAGTGCAAATTCAACGGCGGCTCGGCCGGCGCCTGCACAAGCCCCAAACCCAACGGCACCACGGTCGAGGTCCTCGCCACCGCCAACGCCGGCTCGACCTTCACCGCCTTCAGCGGCACCGGCTCGGCCAGCGCCTGCACCGGCCTGACCTGCTCCTTCACGCTCAACGCCAACAGCACGGTCACCGCCACCTTCACGCTCAACCCGCCGGCCGAATCGACCCTCTCGGTGACGACCGCCGGCACCGGCGCGGGCACCGTGCAGTGCAAATTCAACGGCGGCTCGGCCGGCGCCTGCACAAGCCCCAAACCCAACGGCACCACGGTCGAGGTCCTCGCCACCGCCAACGCCGGCTCGACCTTCACCGCCTTCAGCGGCACCGGCTCGGCCTCCGCCTGCACCGGCCTGACCTGCTCCTTCACGCTCAACGCCAACAGCACGGTCACCGCCACCTTCACGCTCAACCCGCCGGCCGAATCGACCCTCTCGGTGACGACCGCCGGCACCGGCGCGGGCAGCGTGCAGTGCAAATTCAACGGCGGCTCGGCCGGCGCCTGCACAAGCCCCAAACCCAACGGCACCACGGTCGAAGTCATCGCCACCGCCAACGCCGGCTCGACCTTCACCGCCTTCAGCGGCACCGGCTCGGCCAGCGCCTGCACCGGCCTGACCTGCTCCTTCACGCTCAACGCCAACAGCACGGTCACCGCCACCTTCACGCTCAACCCGCCGGCCGAATCGACCCTCTCGGTGACGACCGCCGGCACCGGCGCGGGCACCGTGCAGTGCAAATTCAACGGCGGCTCGGCCGGCGCCTGCACAAGCCCCAAACCCAACGGCACCACGGTCGAAGTCATCGCCACCGCCAACGCCGGCTCGACCTTCACCGCCTTCAGCGGCACCGGCTCGGCCAGCGCCTGCACCGGCCTGACCTGCTCCTTCACGCTCAACGCCAACAGCACGGTCACCGCCACCTTCACGCTCAACCCGCCGGCCGAATCGACCCTCTCGGTGACGACCGCCGGCACCGGCGCGGGCACCGTGCAGTGCAAATTCAACGGCGGCTCGGCCGGCGCCTGCACAAGCCCCAAACCCAACGGCACCACGGTCGAAGTCATCGCCACCGCCAACGCCGGCTCGACCTTCACCGCCTTCAGCGGCACCGGCTCGGCCAGCGCCTGCACCGGCCTGACCTGCTCCTTCACGCTCAACGCCAACAGCACGGTCACCGCCACCTTCACGCTCAACCCGCCGGCCGAATCGACCCTCTCGGTGACGACCGCCGGCACCGGCGCGGGCACCGTGCAGTGCAAAGTGGGGGCTGGGTCTCCTGGGGCCTGTGCGTCCAAATACCCCGCAGGCACCTCGCTGACCTTGACCGCCGAAGCCAGTGCTGGGTCCGAATTCGCTGGCTGGTCGGGTGGGGGTTGCTCCGGGACCGGCAGCTGCGCCTTGACGATGAACTCCGCCAAGACGGTCACTGCCACCTTCAACCTCAAACCAGTGGTCGTCGAGTACGCCCTCGCGATCGAAAAGATCGGCACCGGTACGGGCAAAGTGACGAGTTCCCCTGTCGGCATCGACTGCGGGTCGGTCTGCGAGTTCGACTTCGCCGACGAAACCAAAGTCACGCTCACCGCGACCCCCGACGAAGGTTCGGCCTTCGACCATTGGACTGGCAGCGGCTGCAACAAAGGGACCTGCGTGGTAACGATGAGCAGGGCCAGGACGATCAAAGCCGTCTTCGACGCGGTCGGCCAGCGCACGCTCACGGTCTCCAAGGCGGGCACCGGCACCGGCACCGTGACCAGCGCTCCCAAAGGCATCGACTGCGGGTCGACCTGCAGCGCCGGCTTCGACGTCGGCAAGAAGGTAACCCTCCTCGCCGCCGAGGCCGGGGGCTCGACCTTCACGGGCTTCTCCGGCGCTTGCACCGGCAAAAGCCCTTGCCACGTGACGATGTCGGAGGCACGCAGCGTTACCGCCACCTTCGAGGCCAACGCCGGGTCCGGGGATACCGTCGGGCTCGCAGTGGTCGGCGGCACCGCAAAAGTGAAGAACGGCAAGGCTCTGCTGAACGTGTTCTGCAACGGGCCCTCGGCTTGCAAAGGGGAGTTGAAACTGGGGCTGAAAGTCGCCGGCAGCGCCCCAGGGCGCAAGCGCAACGTGGTGATCGGCAAGGCCCTCTTCGACCTCCAGCCCGGTGCATCGACGACGCTGCGGATCAGGCTCAGTCGTAGAGCGCTGACAGCGCTGGAAGGCCGCAAAGCCCTGGCGGCGAGGGTCGCCGGGACGGGCATTCACGCGCATGCGGTGCGGTTGAAGAACGTCTGACCGCAGCCCTGAAGCCTGCCTGGTGACGCCGCCGGCCAGCCCGGCCGGTTAACCCATGCGTTCCAAAATAGGCTGCGCAGTTGTCCAGCCTGGTACAGATGCGTCCATAGAGCGCCGAGGGGGTGTACAATCGCGTTTACCTAAACACCGCTGTCTGCCCTAGGAGAAGCCCCATGCCCTCCGCCTCGTCGCCCGATAGCAACACCTCTTTCGCCCGGACCAAAGATCTAGGGGGCCTGCTAGAGCAGGAGCAGTTGCCGGCCGGGCGCGATGCGCTGCTCGAGCCGCCCGTCGCCCATTCCCAGCGTGAACGCTTGCTGGTCGCGATGGCGAAGAGCGCCGCGGACAAGGGCTACGGCGCCACCACGATAGCCGACATCTGCACCGCTGCCGGCGTCTCTCGCGCGACCTTCTATGAGCTCTTCAAGGACAAGGAGGACTGTTTCCACGCCGCAATGGAGCTTTCCCTCGCCGACGCGATGGGCGTCATCGTCGCGGCGTACTCGCCGGACAAGCCCTGGGCGACGATGGTCCGCGACGCGACGGCGGGCTTCCTCGAGCTGTTGGCCAGCCGCCCCACCTTCGCCCGTATGGCACTGATCGAGGCGCCGGCCTCCGGTGGGCGCTCGTTCCAGCTCTATGCCTCCGGCAAGCGGGTCCTGCAGTCCCTGCTCGAAAGAGGACGGGACGATCCGGTGGAGGAAGAGGCGATCCCCTCGAGCGTCTCCCGCGCCGCGCTCTCCGCGGCCGAGTCGCTGATCGTCGGCCAGATCCTCTCCGGCAACACCGCAAGACTGTCGGAGCTCCTGCCTGACATCGTCTACATCACCACCGTCCCCTATCTCGGCCAGGAGGAGGCTTTGCGCCAGGCCCGCGAGGCGGAGAGATACAAGACCGTGGCGGATCGCTGAGTTGGGGCGACAGGCGGGGCGCCCGAAACGTGAGCACTGGCGGCCGCCGCGGGGGCGGCACCGGCTGCCGGCCGAGGTGGTCGCTCGCTCCCAGCGCGAACGCCTGCTCAGCGCTGCTCTCGACGTGATCGCGGAGAAGGGCTACGGGCCGACGACCGTCGCCGACCTGACAAGGGAGGCGGGCATCTCGCGCACCACCTTCTACGAGATGTTCGAGGACAAGGAGGCTTGCTTCCTCGCTGCCTACGACAGTGCCGTCGACGTGCTCGTGCGCCGGATCTCCTCGGCTTTCGAAGCCGAGGACGGTTGGCCCGCTCGCGTGCGCGCCGGACTGGGGGCGTTGCTGGAATCGCTGGCGGCAGAACCTCCACTGGCCCGCCTGGCGCTGGTTGACGTCGGCTCGGCGGGGCCGGCCGCGCAGCGCCGTTACCGGGCAGGGCTGCAGCGGATGACACCCTTCTTCGACGAGGGCCGTGACTTCGCCCCCGACGGTCGCAGGCTGCCCGCGAACGTGTCGCGCATGGCGATCGGCGCCGTCATCGGCCTCATCACCGACGAGATCGAGGCCGGCCGGGGCGATCGGCTGCCCGATCTCCTCCCGGAGGTCCTCTTCGCCGCCCTGGTTCCCTATCTCGGGCCCGCCGCTGCGACCGAGGAGGCTGGAAGGGAATAAACCAAGTCGTACATAAAGCGCTATCATGGCTAGACAAGCGAGTTTCCAGCTCAGCTCTTGTCTTCTCATGGCAGATCAGCTCGAAAGCCGCCGCGACCGCATCCTCACCGCGATGATCCGCGTCGTCGGCTGCAAGGGCTACGACGCGACGGCGGTCGCAGACGTGATCGAGGAGGCGGGCACCTCCCGGACGACCTTCTACAAGCACTTCGGGGACAAGCACGACTGTTTCCTCGCGGCCTACGACCGGATGGTCGAGCGGGTCTTCGCCACTGTCGTCGCCGAATGCGAAGGCGAGCAGCCCTGGCTTCCCCGGGTTCGCAAGGGGCTCGCCACCCTGGTCGAGATCTTCTCGCGTGAACCCGAGCTGGCGAGGACCGCGCTGGTCGAGGTGGCGGCGGCCGGCGCCGAGGCACGCCAGCGGCACTGGGATGCCGTTTCCCGCCTCACCGCGTATCTCGATACGGGGCGCAGGCTCGACGGTGACGAGGAGCTGCCGGAGCACATCTCGACGATGGCCGTCGGCGCCGTTTCCGGTCTGATCTTCGACGAGCTCGTGGCCGGACGCACCGAGCAGCTCCCAGAGCTCATGCCCGACCTCCTGTTCGCGATGCTCGTTCCCTACATCGGGCCGACGGCGGCGGCTGAGGAAATGCGCCGCGCCGCGTAGCTGCCCTCCTGTGCAGACAGCAATGTTTATAGTTCGCGAGGCAGATCCCCCGCTCCGCGAGATGGCCCAGGCAGGCAGGCAGGCTAGGTGCCCGAGAGTTCCTCACACGACGACTTCCCACGGGCCTTCGAGGCTGCCTTTGCGCGCCTTCAGGTGGTGGTTGAGGAGGCATACGTGTCCCAGGTCGAGTGGCCCGACCAGGTGGCCGCCGCGATCCGGGCAGGGTTCGAGTTCGCGGCCTCCGACCCCGGTGCCGCCGACCTCCTGACCAACCGGGCACTTGCCCACGGCAGCGACGGGGTCGCCCGCTACCAGCGGTTTCTCGCCTTCGCTGCCGGCCTGCTCTTGCCGGGCCGCAAGCAGAGTCCCGACGGCGAGCTGTTGCCCGAGATCGTCGAGCAGTCCGTGGCAGGCGGGCTCATCATGCTCGTCGCCCAGCGGGTCGACCGGGGACGTGCCGGCGAGCTGCCGGAGTTGGCTCCCGAGGCGATCCAGTTCGCCCTGACGCCATATCTCGGCGTCGAGGGGGCTCAGCGAGTAGCCGCCGCGCAGTAGCTGGATCGCGTCGGTTCGCCGTTGGAGAAACGGCACGTTCTCGCCTTGTTCGGCGCGTCGCGGAGCCCGAGCATCGGCCTTCAACCTACGAAGAGGAGGGCTTCCGATGCTTTACGCGCTGATGGGGTTCGTGCATGCTGCCGTCGAGGCGAGGGTTCGAGCAATCCGCTCGCTGGCGGCCGGCGAGCGGGGGCAGGGAACGGTCGAGTACGTCGGCCTGATCCTGCTCGTATCGCTGCTGATGGTGGGAATGGTCGCCGCGATGAAGGGATTCAACGGGAAACAGGGAACCGAGTTGGCTGATGTGATCGTCAACAAGATCAAGGAAGCGGTGGACAGGGTAGCGTTCAAATGAAATTCTTGACTATTCAAGGCTCATAAGTTTATGCTGCGGCCAAGCTCGGGCGAGTCGCATGGATTGACGCCGGGGCTACCCCAGTGGGAGGAAGGGCCGCGGACTCCGCGGCCCTTCCGTATCCAGGCCATTTCCCGAAGATTGCACGCTTTTTGCCCGGGTAGTGGCCGAATGTTCGCCTTGAGGTTTTTCCGCAACTTTCTTGGTTAGACTCCTGTTTTTATAGATATGACCAGACCCCACTCGGAGGCATCCTTTTGAAAAAATTCAGTCCGCACCACGCCGCTGACCGCAATGGCAGGCCGCCTTCGAGTTTCCGTCTGATCCTGCTTGCAGTGGTCGCCGCCAGCTTCCTTCTCGTTCCCGCCAGCCAGGCCGTCGCAGCCGATTTCCCGTTGGTCATCGCGACCGACGGAAGTGGCGAAGGCACGGTCGAATGCGATGTGGAAGGCGGCGGTGCCGAACCCTGCGACGCCGAATACGAAGAAGGAACCGAACTGAGTCTGGTCGCGGAACCCGATCCGGGCTCCGAATTCATCGAATTCTACGGCGATTGCGGTCCCCTCGAGTGCGAACTGACGATGGACGAAGAACACAGCGTTACCGCCACTTTCGAAGCCGAAGAAGAATTTTTCCCGCTCACGGTCGAAACCGCGGGCACCGGCTCGGGCACGGTCGAATGCGAAGTGGAAGCCGGCCCTGAACCATGCGAAGAAGAATACCTCGAAGGTACCGAACTAAGTCTCGTTGCCGACGCAGATCCGGGTTCCGAATTCGTCGAATGGATAGGTGATTGCGACCCCGAAGACTGCGAACTGACGATGGACGAAGAACACAGCGTCACCGCTCTCTTCGAACTCGAACCCGAAGAATTCGAACTCGAAATCAACTTCGACGGTTCGGGTACGGGCGAAGTCGAATGCGAAGCCCAGGAAGGTCCTGAAGAATGTCAGGAAACGTACCTCGAAGGTACCGAACTGACACTAATCCCGGTTCCCGACCCGGGTTCTGAATTCGCCGGATTTTCCGGCGGCGATTGCAAACCCTCTGTGTGCGAATTGGTCATGGATCAGGACGAAGCAGTCACCGTGACCTTTGAAGAAGTAGGGGGGGAACGGGAACTGGACATCAACATCGTCGGGGAAGGCGAAGTCGAATGCGAGGTCGACGGAGGATCCGCTGAACCCTGCGAACCCGAATACGAAGCGGGCACCGAACTGAACCTGGTCGCCACCCCTGAAACCGGCTTCGAATTCACCGGCTACAGCGCAGGCACCGGCTCGGCCAACGGCTGCACGGGCCTGACCTGCGAATTCACGCTCAACGCCGACAGCTCGGTGACGGCTACGTTCGAACCCGAAGCGCCGGCCGAATCCACTCTCTCGGTGACCAAAGCCGGCACCGGCGACGGCACGATCCAGTGCAAATTCAACGGTGGCGCAGCCGGCGCCTGCACAAGCCCCAAACCCAACGGCACCACGGTCGAAATCATCGCCACCGCCGACGGCAGCTCCACCTTCGCCGGCTACAGCGGCGGCACCGGATCGATCAGCTGCACGGGCACCAGCAACTGCTCGTTCACGCTCACGCAGAACAGCTCGGTGACGGCGACGTTCAACGTGGCCCAGCGCACGCTGACGGTGACCAAAGCCGGCACCGGCGACGGCACGATCCAGTGCAAATTCAACGGCGGCGCAGCCGGCGCCTGCACGAGCCCGCAGCCCCATGGCACGACCGTTGAAATCATCTCCACCCCCAACGGCAGCTCCACCTTCGCCGGCTACAGCGGCGGCACCGGATCGATCAGCTGCACGGGCACCAGCAACTGCTCGTTCACGCTCACGCAGAACAGCTCGGTGACGGCGACGTTCAACGTGGCCCAGCGCACGCTGACGGTGACCAAAGCCGGCACCGGCGACGGCACGATCCAGTGCAAATTCAACGGCGGCGCAGCCGGCGCCTGCACGAGCCCGCAGCCCCATGGCACGACCGTTGAAATCATCTCCACCCCCAACGGCAGCTCCACCTTCGCCGGCTACAGCGGCGGCACCGGATCGATCAGCTGCACGGGCACCGCGCCCTGCTCCTTCACGCTCAACGCCAACAGCACGGTCACGGCGACGTTCAACCTCAAACCCGTAGTCGAAGAATTCGCTCTGACGGTCGTCAAAGCGGGTACCGGCTCGGGTTCGGTCACCTGCGACGGTGGCGCCTGCGCGGTGAAATACGCCAAAGGCACCAAAGTCGCCCTCGCCGCCTCGGCGGCCTCCGGCTCCACCTTCTCCGGCTGGTCAGGAGGAGGCTGCTCCGGGACGGGCGGCTGCACGGTGACGATCGAAGGCGATACCACGGTGACGGCCACCTTCACGGCTGACTCGACGCCGCCTCCGACGACCGAAGGCAAAGTCAAGGTCGCCGGTTCGGCCGCGGTCAAGAGCGGCAAGGCGAGCCTCAAGCTCACCTGCACCGGCGGCCCCTGCAAAGGGACGCTGAAGCTCAAGGCCAAAGTCAAGCAGGGCACGAAAACCAAGAACCTCGTGATCGGAAAGGCGTCCTTCAGCCTCGCCGAGGGAGCGACGACGACGCTCAAGGTCAAGCTCTCGGGGCCGGCCAAGCAGGAACTGGCCAAGGGCAAGACCCTGAAGGCGAGCGTCTCCGGCACCGGCGTCACGAGCTCGAAAGTCAAGCTCAAGCCGCCGAAGAAAAAATAGGGATGAGGCGGGGGCCTTAGACTCGCGCCCCATGCCAGCCTCACGCAGTTACGACCGGGCACCGGCCGACATTCGGCCGGTGTCCATCGATCCGGGATACGTCGAGACCGCCGACGGCTCGGCGCTTATCTCGCTGGGCAGGACCCGGGTGATCTGCACCGCCTCGGTCGACCGCTCGGTGCCGCGCTGGATGCAGGGGCGGGGCAAAGGCTGGGTGACGGCGGAGTACGCGATGCTGCCGGCCTCCACCGGGGATCGCAAGACTCGCGACGTCGTCAAGGGCAAGCAGGACGGCCGTGGGGTTGAGATCCAGCGCCTGATCGGGCGCTCACTGCGCGTGGTCGTCGATTTCAAGGCGCTCGGCGAACGCAGCGTCTACGTCGACTGCGACGTCCTCCAAGCTGACGGGGGGACCCGCTGCGCGGCGATCACCGGCGGCTACGTCGCCCTGCGCCTGGCCCTTCAGAAGCTGCTCGACGCCGGCGAGGTCGAGGCCATCCCGCTGACCGGCTCGATCGCCGCGGTCAGCGTCGGCATGGTTGCCGGGCGGCCGCTCTGCGACTTGGACTACGGCGAGGACTCCAACGCCGAGGTCGACGCCAACGTCGTGATGACGGGAGAGGGGGGCTTGGTCGAGGTGCAGGCGACGGCGGAGCGGACGCCGCTTTCCCGCGCCTCCCTGGACGAGTTGCTCGGCCTCGCCGAGATGGGGATCTCTCGCCTGCGGCAGGTGCAGGAGAGGGCTGTCGGCGAGGGGTAGTTCCCGATTGATCCTCGCCACGGCCAACAAACACAAGCTGCGCGAGATGCGCGAGCTGCTGCCCGCGCTGGTGCTGGAGCCGCTGCCGGATGGCGTCGAGCTACCGCCCGAGGAAGGCGACTCGTTTGCGGAGATCGCGCTGGAGAAGGCGCGTGCGGGCCATGCCGCCACGGGCAGGGCCGCGATCGGCGACGACTCCGGCATCGAGGCCGCCGGGCTCGGCGGCCGGCCGGGGATCCACTCGGCCCGCTACGGGGGCCCAGGGGCGAGCGATGAGGAGAACTTGGACAAGCTGCTGCGCGAGGTCGCGGAGGCGGGCGATGACCGGCGTGTCGCCTATCACTGTGCCCTGGCGCTCGTCGACGAGGGCGGCACCGAGCACGTCTTCGAGGGCCGTTGCGAGGGCCGCCTGATCGAGGTGCCGCGGGGGGAAGGGGGATTCGGCTATGACCCGGCATTCGTTCCCGAGGCGACCGGGCCCACGGACGAGCGCACGATGTCGGAGCTGAGCCAGGCCGAGAAGAACGAGATCAGCCATCGTGGCGCCGCCGCTCGGCTGCTGGCCGGCCATCTCGCGGCCGGCGAGGTGGCGCCGGGCGGGCGATGATCCGCACTAAAAGCGGCGCGGCGGCGCTCTCGATCGCCTCCAACGCGCTGCTGATCGCGATCAAGCTGGCCGCCGCGGCGATCACCGGGTCGATCGCGATCCTCACCGAGGCGGTTCACTCGCTGATCGACCTCGTTGCCTCCGTCATCGCCTTCGTCTCGGTGCGCAAGGCCGACGAGCCGGCCGACGCCGACCACCCCTACGGTCACGAGAAGGTCGAAAGCCTCGCGGCGACGATCGAGGGCCTGCTGATCCTGGTCGGGGCCGGGATCATCGTCTTCGAGGCGACGCACCGGCTGGTCGTCGGTGCCGAGGTCGAGATGATCGGCGTGGGGATCGCGGTGATGGGCTTCTCGGTGGTGGCCAACCTCGCCGTCTCCACGGTCCTCTCGCGGCAGGCCAAGGCTCACGACTCTCCGGCGCTGGAAGGCGACGCGGCGCACCTGCGCACCGACGCGATGACCTCGGCCGGCGTGCTGGTGGGCCTGGCCGTGGTCGAGCTGACGGGGAACGCCTCCTTCGACTCGATCACGGCGCTCCTCGTGGCGGGGGCGATCGTCGTCGCCGGCATCCGTATCGTTCGCCGCTCCTCCGGCGTGCTCGTCGACGAAACGCTCCCCGGCGAGGAGATGGACCGGATCGAGGCCGCGATCGCGGCCGCCCGCACCGAGGAGGTGGCCGGCTACCACAAGCTGCGCGCCCGCCGCGCCGGCGCCCGCCGCTACATCGACCTCCATGTCCAGTACCGCTCCGGGACCAGCCTCGAGCGCGCCCACGAGCTCTCCCACGCCCTGCGCGACGCGATCGAGGGAACGATCCCGCGTGCCGAGGTGATGATCCATGCGGAGCCAGAGACGTCGGTGCGGGATCCGAAGCGGGCCCGGTCGGGGCCGTTTCGGGCGGGGTAGGGCCTGCGGGGGCCCCTCCCAAAACGCTCGGCGGGAGCCTCGCTTGAGTGTTTTGGGAGGGGCCCCCGCAGGCCCCGCGCGGCACGGAAAAGCTCCAGGCGGCGCAGAAAAGGCCCCAGACCGCGAAAACGGCTTCAGGGTCCCCAAGCTTTTAAAAAGAGCTTGGGGTGCCCGAAACGGCGCTTAGGCATGTGAAGCTTTTGGGGAGCCGGTCGCGCTTCGAGAAAGGGGCTTTTGGCGGTGCCTTCGGGGCGAGCTTCGAAGCTCGCATGCTGTTGAAGGGACGCCGGTGCCCCCTCCCCAAAACACTCAAGCGAGGCTCCCGCCGAGCGTTTTGGGGAGGGGGCACCGGCGTCCCCCAAACCCCTACGGACTCGGCAGCAAATTCACCGCAGCAGCCAACCCCACGGCGACGATGGTGATCGCGTAGCCGGTGTAATCGCTCAGGGCAAAGGCCACCCCGGCGATCGCGCAGATCGACACTACGATCATCCAGGAGGCTCGGGCAAGGGTCACGGGTCGGTATTTTGGCCGAGATGGCCGACGGTGAGACGAGCGGGGCGGTGACGGGCGACGCGGCGGCCGGCGCGCTGGCCCTCCTGGGCGAGATGTCTCCCGACCTGCGGGGCGGTGCGATCCTCGACCCCGAGGGCTCGGTCCTTGCCGCCAGCGGCAGTCCCGAGCGCTGGCGCGAGGATGCCGCGACGCTGCTCGACGTCGCCGACCGGGCGGGGTCCGAGGCGGCCGAACAGCTTCACATCGCCACCGAGCAGGGCGAGGTCTTCGCCCTGCGCCACGCCGGTTTGGCCGCTGTCGCCGTGACCGACCGCTTCGCGCTCGCCTCGCTGCTCTTCTTTGACATGCGCTCGGTCCTGCGCGACCTGGCCGCCGGAGGAGAGGGGGAGGCTGCCGATGCCTCCTAAGCCGCATCGGGTCCTGCTCGACCGCGTCTCGGGCTACGCCGATGAGGCGGCCGCGTACATGCGCCGCCGCCGCGTCGCCCGGCGACCCTTCGCCCGTCTCCACTACCCCGGTGGCCGGGCAAGCGACCACGCGGCCGACTCGCTGGCGGGCGGCGAGCTCTTCGTCGCCGCGGGCCGGCTGATCGAGGTCGCCGGGAAGCGCCCCAAGCCGTGAGCGCCCTGATCGAGCCGGCGCTCGCCGAGCGGGTGCTGAGCCGGGCGCTGGCCAACGGCGGTGAGTTCGCCGAGGTCTTCGCCGAGCGCAACGCCGGCCTGACGATGGCGATCGACGAGTCGCGGGTCGAATCGGTGCAGTCGGGCACCTCGGCTGGCGCCGGCGTGCGGGTGCTCAGCGGCGGCACCACATACTTCGCCCACATCGACGGCCTCGGCCCCGATGACGTCGAGCGCGCCGCCGGCGAGGCGGCAGCGGCGCTGCACGCCGCTCAGGCCGAGCCGCGCCCGCTGCAGGCCGTGGCGAGCGCCCCGCACGCGATCGAGCAGCGGCCATCCGACGTGCCCGCCGAGCGCAAGGCGGCGCTCCTGCGCGACCTCGACGAGCGCGGCCGCGCGGCCGGCTCCGAGATCGCCCAGTTCACGGCCTCCTATGCCGAGGTCCGCCGCGAGGTGACCGTCGCCAACTCGGATGGCCTCTTCGCGGGGGACGACCGCACGCGGGTGCGGATCGGCGCCCAGGCGGTGGCGCGCCGCGGCGACTCGGTCGAGACCGGCGCCGAGACGCTGGGCGGGCACCGCGGCTTCGAGCTCTTCGACGACGACCCCGGCCGGATCGCGGCCAGCGCGGCGCGCAAGGCGCTGACCCTGCTCGACGCCGGCCCGGCCCCGGCGGGCTCGATGCCGGTGGTGGTCGGCGGCGGCTTCGGCGGCGTCCTCTTCCACGAGATGACCGGCCACGGGCTCGAGGCCGATCACGTGCAGAAGGACGCCAGCGTCTACGCCGGAAAGCTGGGCACGCAGGTCGCCCGGCCGCTGCTCTCCGCCTACGACGACGGGCGCATGCCGGGCGAGTGGGGCAGCGACTCGATCGACGACGAGGGCACGCCGACGCAGCAGACGATGGTGATCGAGGAGGGCCGGCTCGTCTCCTTCCTGTACGACCGGCTGACCGCCCGCCGCGACGGCGTCGGCTCGACCGGCAACGGCCGCCGCGAGAGCTTCCGCCACCTGCCTGTACCGCGCATGACCAACACCTACATCGCGCCCGGCGACGCCGAGCCGGAGGCGATGATCGCCGAGGTCGGGCGCGGCTTCTACGCCGCATCCTTCGCCGGCGGCCAGGTCGACCCCGCCACCGGCGACTTCGTCTTCGGCGTCTCCGAGGGCTACCTGATCGAGGACGGCCGGGTGACGCGGCCGTGCCGCGGTGCAACCCTGATCGGCAACTGCCTCGAGGCGCTGGCGGCGATCGACGCGGTCGGCAACGACTTCGAGATGAAGACCGGCGTCTGCGGCAAGGCCGGCCAGAAAGTGCCGGTCGGGACCGGCCAGGGCCACGTCCGGATCCAGGCGATGACAGTGGGGGGGACGGAAGTTTGATCGAGCTGGCGCGCCGCGCCGTCGAGGGCACGCTCGCGGCGGGGGCGGGGGACGCCGAGGCCTACGCGTCCGAGGACGCCGGGCGCGAGGTGCGCGTCCACGGGGGCGAGGTCGAGAGCCTCACCGCGGCGACCAAGCGCGGGATCGGCATCCGAGCCTGGATCGGCCGCCGGGCCGGCTACGCCTACGGCACCGATCTCTCCGCGGCGGGGATCGCGGAGCTCGCTTCGCGCGCGGCCGAGACGGCGCGGATCGCCGACGAGGACGAGTTCGCCGGCCCCCCCGAGCTTCCGGTGCGCCTTAGCTCCGATATAGGGGGGAAAGGCGCACCGGAAGGGGAGGTGGGGCTGGAGTTGAGCGACCCGTCGCTGGCGGCGACCCCGACCGCCGAGGTCGCCGAGCTGACGCTGGAGATCGAGCGGGCGGCGCTCGGTGCCGACGCGCGCATCGCCGGGGTCGAGCAGGCGGTCTACGCCGACTCGGCCGAGCGCGTCGCGATCGTCTCCTCGACCGGGATCGAGGGCGAGTACGAGCGCACCGACTGCTACGGCTACGTGCAGGCTCTGGCCGAGGGCGACGGCGGGCGCGAGACCGGGCTCGGCTTCGACCTCGCCCGCAACCCGGCAGCCCTCGACCCCACCGCGATCGGGCGCGAGGCGGCGGCGAGGGCGACCGCGATGATCGGCGCCGGCAAGCCCGCATCGCGCAGCTGCCCGGTCGTTCTCGACCCGACGGTGGCCGCCAGCTTCGTCGGCCTGATCGGCCGTGGCCTGGGCGCCGGCACGGTCCAGCGCGGGCGCTCCCCCTTCGCCGGCCTGCTCGGCACCGCGGTCGCGGCCGAGGCTCTCGTCATCCACGACGACGGCCTCGACCCCGCCGGCTCGGCCTCCTCGCCCTTCGACGGCGAGGGCGTGCCCCGCCGCCGCAACGCGCTGATCGAGGGCGGGAAGCTGCGGACCTACCTCTACGACACCTACACCGCTCGCCGGGACGGCGCGGCCTCGACGGGCAGCGCCGGGCGCGCGGGTTACCGCTCCCAGCCCGCGGTCGCGTCCTCGAACCTCGTCGTCGTGCCGGGGGCGCTTGGCTTCGAGGAGCTGCTGCGCGAGGCCGGGGAGGGGGTGCTCGTCACCGACGTCGCCGGCCTGCACTCGGGCGTCAACCCGGTTACGGGCGCCTTCTCGGTCGGTGCCTCGGGTCGCGCGATCCGCGCCGGGGAGGCGGCCGAGCCGCTGCGCGAGTTCACGATCGCCGGCGACCTCGTCTCCATGCTGAAGGCGGTGCGGGCGGCCGGATCGAGGCCGCGATGGGTCCCCTTCGGCGGCTCGGTCAGCACGCCCCCGCTGCTGATCGGAGAGATGACTGTCGCCGGTTCCTGACTCCCATGCGCCATTACGGCCGTGGTCGCTGTTAGATTCCGGCGCGATTTCAACCACTCATGACGGAGGAGCTTCGACGTGACAAAGGCTGAGTTTCTGGACCAACTTTCAGGCGACGAGCGACTGGGCAGCAAGAAGGCCGCCGGCGACGCGGTTGACGCGGTGCTCGACGCGATCACCGACACTCTGAGCAGCGGCGGCGAAGTCAGCTTCACCGGCTTCGGCAAATTCCATGTCGCCGAGCGCGGCCCCCGCCAGGGCGTCAACCCCCGCACCGGCGAGCGGATCACGATCCCGGGCGGCAAGGTCCCGCGCTTCTCCGCTGGCTCCGCGCTGAAGACCAAGGTCAAAGGCTGAGCCAGGCGCAGCCCTTCGCAGACCGGCTGGCGGCGCTCGTCGAAGAGCGCCGCAGCCAGGTCTGTCTCGGCCTCGACCCCGACCCGTCGAAGCTCTCCGGGGGCGAGCCTGACGTTTCCGCCGGCGCCGCCCCGGTCGCCGAGCGTGCGGCCGGGGCGGTCGTCGCGCACTGCCGCAGGCTGATCGAGCAGGTCGGTCCGGCCTGCGTCGCGATCAAGCCCCAGCTCGCCTGCTTCGAGCGCCTCGGCGCTCCGGGTTGGGCCGCGCTGGCGGATGTCTGCGCGGCGGCCCGCGAAGCCGACCTGCTCGTCGTCGCCGACGGTAAGCGCGGTGACGTTCCGGTCACCGCGGCCGCCTACGCCCAGGCGCTGGTGGGCGAGACCCCGACCCCGTGGGGCCCCGTGGCGGGGCTCGGAGCCGATGCCTTCACCGCCAACCCGCTGCTCGGCACCGACGCGCTGGAGCCGCTGGTGGATGCCGCCGCGGCAGCCGGGGCGGGCATCTTCACCCTGGTGCGGACGAGCAATCCCGGTGCGGCCGACGTGCAGGACCTGCCGGCACCCGAGCAACCGTTGCACGAGCGCCTGGCCGGGCTCGTCGACGGGCTCTCGGACCGGCTGCTGGGCGAGGGCGGGCTGAGCGGGATGGGCGCGGTGGTCGGTGCGACCGCACCCGGGCACATCGCCCGCCTGCGTTCCCTGATGCCCCGCTCGATCTTCCTCGTCCCGGGGGTCGGAGCCCAGGGCGGCCGGCCGGAGCTGCTCGGGGCCGCCTTCGCGGCGGGCGTCGCCTCGGCTCTGGTCCCCGTCTCGCGCGGGATCGCCGCCGCCGAGGACCCCGCCGCCGCCGCCGAGGACATGCGCGCCAGGGTTTGGGCCGCTTCGACCGAATAGGGCGCAGATACGATCTGCGCGCCCATTCGACCGCCAGTCACCTGCAATGAACAAGCGCACCTCAGCTACGGCCCGGATCCTCGCGGTACTCGCCCTGGTCGCTGCCTTCGTTCTCGTCGTCGTCGCCATCGGGGGCGTGTTCGACGGCGGCTCGGACTCGAACGGGCAAGGGCATGGCGACCAGGCCGAGCGCCGAGCCGAGGCCAAGCGCAAGGTCCCGGCGACCTACGAGGTCAAGAGCGGAGACACGCTGCTGGCGATCGCCAGCCGGACCGGGGTCACGGTCGCGCGCATCGAAATGCTCAACCCCGAGGTCGACCCGCAGATCCTGATCGCCGGCGAAACGCTGAAGCTTCGGTGAGCAGCCGGGTCGCGGGCGCGCTTCTCGCGTGCCTGCTGGCCCTGCTCTGGACGGCCCCCGCCGAGGCCGAGGCTGCACCGCCGGGCATCGACGCCCGGGCATGGGCCTTGATCGACGCCCGCAGCGGCGACGTGCTCGTCTCCCACGCCGGCGACCGGCGGCTGCCGATCGCCAGCACGACCAAGCTGATGACCGCCTACGTGGCGCTGCGCGAGCTGCCGCTGGACCGCGTCGTGCGGGCCGTGCCCTACGACGCGATCTACGGCGAGTCGCTGCTCGAACTCAGGCCCGGCGAGCGGGTGAGCGTGCGCGACCTGCTCTACGGCCTGATCCTGCGCAGCGGCAACGACGCCGCCTACGACCTCGCCCTTGCCGCCGCCGGCTCGGAAGTTCGCTTCGTCGCCGAGATGAACCGCTACGCCGCGGCGCTGGGCCTGGCGGACACGCATTACGCGAACCCGATCGGGCTCGACGAGGAGGGCAACTACTCCAGCGCCCGCGACCTGGTGACGCTGACTCGGAGGCTCCTGCGCAATCCCGCCTTCGCCCGGATCGCCGATGCCCGCAGCGCCAGGCTGCGCAGCCTGCGCCCGCCGCGCACGATCGACACCCTCAACGACCTGCTCTACCGGGCGACCTGGACCACAGGGGTGAAGACCGGCCACACCTTCGGCGCCGCCTACGTCCTGGTCGGTTCCGGCCAGCGCAACGGGGTGAGGCTGATCTCGGTCGTGATCGGCACCCCGACGGAGACCGAACGCGATCTCGCCAGCCTGCGCCTGCTCGAGTACGGCTTCTCCCGCTACGAGCGGCGGGTGCCGGTCCGGGCCGGGGAGGAGCTCGCCGAGGCCTCGGTTCGCTACGGAGGCGGTGAGCTGCCGCTGCGCGCCGCGCACACGGTCTCCGTCGGCGTTCGCCCCGACCAGCGGCTCGGCCTCGCGGTGCGGGCGCCGAGCGAGCTCGAGGGCCCGATCCGCCGCGGCGCCGCGCTGGGCAGGGCGACCGTGTTCGTCGACGGCCGCCGGGCCGCCGCCGTGGCGCTGCGCGCCGCGCGTGCGGTGCCCGAGGCGAGCGCTCTGGACCGGGCGAGAAGCTTCGTCGGCTCGGAGGAGATTCCGGTCGGGATCGCGCTTTGCGTGATACTGGTCGGAGCAGTCATGCTGAGGCGCCTTTCACGATGATCCTCACGGTCACTCTCAACGCCGCGATCGACCGCACGGTCGCGGTGCCGAACTTCCGTCTCGGTCACCGGCACCGGGCGGTCGAGAGCCGCACGTCGCCCGGCGGCAAGGGAATCAACGTCGCCCGCGCCCTCAGACGGCTGGGCCGGCCCGTGATCGTCACCGGCTTCGCCGGCGGCCCGACCGGAAACCGGCTGCTGGAGCAGCTTCGCGAGGAAGCCGTCCTGACCGACTTCACCCGGATCGCCGCCGACACGCGGATCAACATGGCCGTGATCGACCCCACCTCCGGCGAGCAGACGGAGATCAACGAGCGCGGGCCCGCGGTCAGCCCCGAGGAGGTCGAGGCATTTGCCGCCCGCCTCGGCTACCTCGCCGACGGCGCCAGGCTCTGCGTGCTCGCCGGCACCCTGCCCCCCGGAGCCGGCGGCGACCTCTATGCGCGCCTGGTCAAGGACCTGACCGAGCGCGGCGTGCCGGTCGTCCTTGACTCCGAGGGGGAGGCGATGCTCACCGGCCTGCGCGCCGGCGCCGCCATGGTCACGCCCAACGAGCGCGAGGCGGAGGAGCTGGTCGGCCAGGAGTTCGACGGCCGTCAGGACCTCGTCCACGGGCTCTCCGAGCTGGTCCGCCTCGGCGCCCACGAGGCCGCGATCACGCGGCCGGACGGCTGCGCGGCGGTGATCGGCGCGGGGGCGGAGAGGCGTTTCGTCGAGGTCCGCACCGAGCCGCTGGAGCCGGTCTCGACGGTCGGCTCGGGCGACGCCTTCCTGGCGGGCTACGCGGCGGCGCGCTACGACGGCCGGCCTGCAGAGGAGTGCCTCGCCTACGGCGTCGCCTGCGGGGCGGAGTCGACCCAGCACTTCGGCGCCGGCGCGGTCGACCGCAGCCAGGTCGAGCGCCTCCTCGGCGAGGTTCACGTCCAGGATTTGGAGGTCCCCGCCGAAGTGTAGGCTGGGATCTCAACGCCACCCTGGAGGACCAACTTGGAGATCGACATCGGTCGAGGCAAGAAGGGGCGGCGCGCTTACGGATTCGACGACATCGCGATCGTCCCGTCGCGCCGCACCCGCGATCCCGACGACATTGACATCAGCTGGACGCTTGGCCCCTACCGCTTCGAGCTGCCGCTCGTCGCCTCGGCGATGGACGGCGTGGTCAGTCCCGACACCGCCGTGCTCGTCAACGAGCTGGGCGGCCTCGGCGTGCTCAACCTGGAGGGGATCTGGACCCGCTTTGAGGACGCCGAGGAGCGCCTGGAGGCGATCGCCGGCGCGCCCACGCACGAGGCGACGCGGATCATGCAGGAGATCTACACCGAGCCGGTCAAGCCCGAGCTGATCGGCAGGCGGATAGCGGAAATCAAGGAGCGCGGCGCGGTCGCCTGCGGCTCGCTGACGCCGCAGAAAGTCCGCGAGCACTACGAGATCGCGGTGGAGGCGGGGATCGACATCCTCGTCATCCAGGGCACGGTGATCTCGGCCGAACACGTCTCGACCACGGTCGAGCCGCTCAACCTGAAGGAGTTCATCGCCGAGGTGCCGGTGCCGACGGTGGTCGGCGGTTGCGCGTCCTACTCGACCGGGCTGCACCTGATGCGGACCGGTGCGGTCGGCGTCCTGGTCGGCGTCGGGCCGGGAGCGGCTTGCACGACCCGCGGTGTGCTCGGGATCGGGGTGCCGCAGGCGACCGCGATCGCCGACGTGGCGGCGGCCCGCTCGCAGCACATGCTCGAGACCGGTGAGTACGTCAACGTGATCGCCGACGGCGGCATGCGCACCGGGGGAGACGTCTCCAAGGCGATCGCCTGCGGGGCGGACTCGGTGATGGTCGGCTCGCCGCTGGCCCGGGCCAAGGAGGCACCCGGCCGGGGCTTCCACTGGGGGATGGCGACCTTCCACCCCTCGCTGCCCCGCGGTACCCGAGTCACGACCAGGCAGGACGGCACGATGGAGGAGATCCTGCTCGGGCCGGCCCAGGAGAACGACGGCACCTTCAACCTGATGGGGGCGCTGAAAACCTCGATGGCCACCTGTGGCTACGAGGACATCCGCTCCTTCCAGCGGGCCGAGGTGATGGTGGCTCCCGCTCTCATGAGTGAGGGGAAGAAGCTGCAGAATGAGCAGGCCGTTGGCATGGGGTCGAATGGAAGAGCAGCGGTCTCGGCGGGGGTTGCGGTATCGGATGACTGAGGGTCCCAGCGCGGGTGGGCCGGCGGGTCCTGTCGCTGCAGGGGACCCACCGCCCCCTGCGGTCGCTAAAGCGTCCTCGGGGGCGGTTCCCCCTACAGCGCCACCCCCCGGCAGGAACGCGGTGGAGGAGGTGCTGGTCCTCGACTTCGGGGGGCAGTACTCGCAGCTGATCGCCCGCCGCATTCGCGAATGCGGCGTCTTCGCGGAGCTTTTGCCTTCGACGACGCCGGTCGCGGCCATCCGGGAAAGAGCTCCTAGGGGATTGGTGCTCTCGGGAGGGCCGGCGTCGGTGTATGAGGAGGGGGCTCCGGCGTTTCCGACTGAGCTGCTCGATCTCGAGATTCCGATGCTGGGGATCTGTTACGGGATGCAGGCGATGGTTCAGGCCCTGGGCGGTCGGGTGGAGGCGGCCGGGACGGGCGAGTTCGGGCGCACCGACCTGACCCTGCGCGACGCGGGCGGCCACCTGCTGGCGGGGCTGCCCGAGGAGCAGCACTGCTGGATGAGCCACCGCGACGCGGTCTTCGAGCCGCCTGAGGGGTTCACGGCGCTCGCTTCCAGCCCCGGATCGCCGGTGGCGGCGTGCGAGTACCCCGACCGGGGGCTCTACGGGATCCAGTTCCACCCCGAGGTCGTCCACACGCCCTACGGAACCGAGATCCTGACCCGGTTCCTGCGCGACGTCGCCGGTTGCGAGCAGCAGTGGTCGCCGCAGTCGGTGATCGCCGAACAGGTAACGAGGATCCAGGCGCAGGTGGGGGAGGGCAAGGTGATCTGCGGGCTCTCCGGCGGCGTCGACTCCTCGGTCGCGGCGCTGCTCGTGCACAAGGCGATCGGCGCGCAGCTGACCTGCGTCTTCGTCGACCACGGCCTGATGCGGCTGAACGAGGCCGAGCAGGTCGTGGCCGCCTTCGAGCAGTTCGGCATCCCCCTCGTCCACGTCGAGGCCGAGCAGCGCTTCCTCGCGAAGCTCGCCGGCCACGACGAGCCCGAGCGCAAGCGCAAGATCATCGGCGAGGAGTTCATCCGCGTCTTCGAGGAGGAGGCGGCCAAGCTCGAGGACGCCGCCTACCTCGTCCAGGGCACCCTCTACTCCGACGTGATCGAGTCGGGTGGCAGCGACGGCGCCGCCACGATCAAGTCCCACCACAACGTCGGCGGCCTGCCCGAGGACCTCGAGTTCGAGCTGGTCGAGCCGCTGCGGATGCTGTTCAAGGACGAGGTGAGGGCGGTGGGGGCCGAGCTCGGACTCCCCGAGCGGATGGTCTGGCGCCAGCCCTTCCCCGGGCCGGGCCTGGCGATCCGCATCGTCGGCGGCGAGGTGACCAAGGAGCGGCTCGACATCCTGCGTGCCGCCGACGCGATCCTGCAGGAGGAGATCCGCGCGGCAGAGCTCTACCGCCAGCTCTGGCAGTCCTTCTGCGTGCTCCCGGTCGTGCGCTCGGTCGGCGTCCAGGGCGACGGGCGTACCTACGCCTACCCGGTGGTGATCCGCGCCGTCACCTCCGACGACGCGATGACCGCCGACTGGGCGCGGCTCCCCTACGACCTCCTGGAGCGGGTCTCGAACCGGATCATCAACGAGATCGCCGACGTCAACCGCGTGGCGCTGGACATCTCCTCCAAGCCGCCGGCAACCATCGAGTGGGAGTGACGCTTCCGGTGCGATTTATGTGCCCATAGATGGCATAACTCGCACCGGAACCGAGAATCGTTTGATGTCCTCGTTCGCGGTCTCGATCTCGGTACTGAGCCTCGTGCAGGCGGCGCTGGTGGCGCTGCCGGTTTCGCGACCGCTGCCTGCTTGGCTGGACCACCTGCGCAGCCGCTGGTGGGCGTTGCTGCCGGCGCTCTCGATCGTCGTCGTGGTCGGCGGGATCGCGCTCTGGTCGGACTCGGCCACTGGGTTGACCTATCTGGCGCTGGTCGCGGTGCCGCCTCTGGCTGCGCTGGCCCTGGCGCTCCTTGTCCGCGGGTCTCGCCCAACGTTGGCGCTCGCCGTCCCGCTCCTCTTCGTTCTCGCCTGGGCTGTGCCTGAAGCGCTGGCTGGCGAGGCTGCAGCCACAGCGCTTTCCGGTTTGGCCTGCGTTGCCCTCGGCTGGCTGCTGGTCAATGCCGTCGCGGCTCGCTGGTTGCGCTGGGGCATCTACGCGATGGCGGCGATCGACGCCTGTCTCGTCGCCGCCAACCTTCTTCAAGGCCCCAGCGACGTGCTCAGCGCCGCGGCCCCCGCGGCCGACCTTCCGGCCCTGCAGGTTGCCAACTTCGGCACTGCCCGCATGGGCTTTGGCGACCTCTTCGTCGCCGCCCTCGTCGGCTGCCTCCTCGCAAAACAGCCCGCCGACGGGACGAAATCCGCCCCGATGACGTCGATTTCGTCCCGTCGGCAGTGGGTTGGGGCGGGGCTGGTGGCCGTGCTGGGGCTGGGGTTCGACCTGCTCTTCTTCGCGGTCGACACGCTGCCGGCGACCGTGCCGGTTGCGATCGCGCTGGCGATCGTCACATGGCTGACGTCGCCTGGAGACCCGGGAGCCGCCTCAGCCCGCCGCGGCGGCGAGGAGCGGGCTCAGCTGTAGCGGTCCCACTTCTGCAGGTAGGGGAGCGGGTCGATCGGGCTGCCGCCCTCGTACCAGCCCGGGTCCGTCCAGATCTCGAAGTGCAGGTGGCAGGCGGTGGCCGAGCCGGTGTCGCCGACGATGCCGATCGGCTGGGCGGTGCGGACCGTGTCGCCCGTTTTCAGCGGCGACGGTTCGGCCAGGTGGGCGTACATGAAGTCGAAGGTAGTGCCCTTGCCGTCGATCACGACGTAGTTCCCGGCGGCGCTGTGGTAGCCGGAGTACTGCACCCGGCCGCCGCGGGCGGCGACGATCGGCACACCGCACTCGGCCATCACGTCGTGGCCCTGGTGGGTGTGGCCGGCGCGGCCGGCGCCGAAGACGGCGCCGCTGTCGCCGTAGTCGTGGGTGCCGAGCAGGGGGAAGGCGTAGCCGTAGAAGGCGAAGTCGAGGCTCGGCGCTTCCGAGGCGGTTGCCGGCCGGGCGGCGAGCGCACCGGCCTGCGAGGAGACCTGGAACGTGTAGCGCCCGTTGGGGGCCGTGCGACCGTCGTTGGTCGTCCCGTCCCAGCGGATCGCGGTCACGGTCTCGGGGGCGACGTCGTTGCGGAAGAAGGTGCGGACGCTGGCGCCGGCGACGTCGACGACGTCGACGCGGATGTCGTTCTGCGCCTGGCTGCTGGCGATCGAGAAGCTCAGCTTGGGGTAGCGGAAGCCGTAGTAGAAGGACTTGCGCGGGGTGGTCTGGGCCGAGATCAGGCGCAGGGCGCCGGCGCTGGGGGCGTCGGAGGCCGGCGTGCCGCTGGGGCTGCCGGGTGGCGGCGGGCTGCCCGCCGCGGTCGGCGCGCCACCCGTGCTGGCGGCCGCGGTTGCCGCAACGCAGAGCAACAGCGCCATCGCCACGATCGTGAAATACGTTCCCGCCAGCCAAGGCCGGGTGGTCTTGCCTACCACTGCCACTCTCTCTTTCGTTCGCCTACGGAGTTAGCTGTCGGGCTCGCGCTGAAAGAGTTGCGCTACGACCTTTTCGGCCGATTCGCCCCGGGAACCTGCAACGGTTCCTGCGGTTCCTCCGCTCCCAGCCACCTGTGCGGCTGGGATTCGGCACTGTTGGCGCGGCAGTATAGACACCGGGGCGGCCGCGTACGCGGATGCGGCGCGGCGGCTATCATGCCGTGGCCGCTGGGCGCTGCCCGCGGCTTTTCTCTGATGAAGACCTACGTAGCCACACCCGCAGACCGCCAGCGCGACTGGTACGTCGTCGACGCCGAGGGCCAGACCCTGGGCCGCCTGGCGACGCGCATCGCCGATGCCCTGCGGGGCAAGCGCAAGCCCGAGTACACGCCACATATCGACACCGGCGACTTCATCGTCGTCGTCAACGCGGAGAAGATCCACGTGACCGGCGACAAGCTGGCGCAGAAGCGCTACTGGCGCCACAGCGGCTACCCGGGCGGGATCAAGTCGCGGACGCTCGCCGAGATGCTCGAGCGGCGTCCCGAGGAGGTCATCCGCAAGGCCGTCAAGGGGATGCTCCCCCGCAACCGGCTCGCGCGGCAGCAGTTGACCAAGCTGAAGGTGTATGCCGGGCCCGAGCATCCGCACGAGGCGCAACAGCCCAAACCGATGGAGATCCAGACTTGATCGACGACGACACTCAGAAGGACGAGGCGACCCCGGAGAAGGACGAGGGGGATCAGCCCGCGGGTCCTGTCGTCGGGGATGACGCCCCATCCCCGACGCCACCCGCGGGAGACACGGCTGAATCCGAGTCCGAGGCGCCGCAGGCCGAGGGAGATGCCGTCGAGGAGTCTGGGGAGGAGAAAGCTGGGGAGGAGAAAGCTGGGGAGCCCGAGGCGGAGGTCGCTGATGAGGCTGAGCCCGAGGGGGAGAAGGCTGAGGAGTCCGAGGCGGAGACGGCTGAGCCTGTGGCCGAGAAAGCTGGGAAGCCGGCCGAGAAGCCCAAGGCTGAGGAGAAGAAGAAGGACTTGATTCCGGGGGCTGACCTGGAGCCGATCGCGGTCGAGCCGGAGGAGCGGCCGCTGAGCGCTGAGGAGCAGGCCCGGAAGGAAGCCGAAGAGGAGGAGCGCGCGCAGCGCGAGGCGGCGCTGGTCGGCGACGCGGTCGAGGAGCCGAAGGCAGCCAGCCGCGCCCCGGCGAAGATGGAGGGCGACGCCCGTTTCCTCGCCACCGGCAAGCGCAAGACGGCGATCGCTCGCGTTACCCTGCTGCCCGGCAGCGGCAAGGTCGAGATCAACAAGCGGGGGCTGGAGGAGTTCTTCCCCCGCCCCCTGCATCAGACGACAGCCATGCAGCCGCTGGTCATCACCGGCTACGAGGGCAACGTCGACGTCCGGGTCCGCGTCCACGGTGGCGGCATCAGCGGCCAGGCCGGTGCGGTGCGGCACGGGATCGCTCGGGCTCTGACCGAGATCGACCCGGAGCTGCGCGGCGAGCTCAAGCGCCGGGGCTTCCTCACCCGCGACGCGCGGGCCAAGGAGCGCAAGAAGGCCGGGCTCAAGAAGGCCCGCAAGCGGCCGCAGTTCTCCAAGCGTTAGGAGTCAACCGGTGACCTCGGGGCGCAAGCTCTTCGGAACCGACGGGGTCCGAGGGGAGGCCGGGACGTTCCTCACAGCCGAGCTCGCAACCGCGCTCGGGCGTGCGGCCACGGCCTCGCTGGAGGCCAAGCGACCGCAGGTGCTGATCGTGCGCGACACGCGCGAGTCGGGGCCGATGCTGGAGTCGGCGCTGGCCGCCGGGATCGCCGCCGCGGGAGGGGACGCGCTGCTCGGCGGCGTGCTGCCGACCCCGGCCGCCGCGATCCTCGTCAAGCGCCTCGGCCTCGACCTGGCCGCGGTCGTCTCGGCCTCGCACAACCCCTACCGCGACAACGGGATCAAGTTCTTCTCCGCCCATGGCACGAAGCTCGATGACGGGACCGAGGCGAGGATGGAGTCGCTGGTCGAGGCCGAGTCCGACCCGGTCGAACCCGGTCAGGTGCGGGAGCTGAACGGCGGTCTGGAGGACTACCTGCGCGCGCTCGAGGCGGCCTTTCCGCTGGACCTCTCCGGTCATACGGTGATGCTCGACTGCGCCAACGGCGCCACCTTCCGTGCCGCCCCGGCGATCTTCGAAAGGCTTGGTGCGACGGTCGAGGCGATCGCCGTCGAGCCCGACGGCCGCAACATCAACGACGGCTGCGGCTCAACCCACCTCGACGCCCTGGCCGCGCGCATCGCCGACTCGGAGGCCACGATCGGCTTCGCCTTCGACGGCGACGGCGACCGGGTGCTGGCCGTCGACCGCAACGGCCGTACGCACGACGGCGACGAGCTGATCGCCTTCGCCGCCCGCGGGATGTCCGCCCGGGGCGAGCTCGGCGGCGGTGTCGCCGTCACGGTGATGAGCAACTACGGCTTCCACCAGGCGATGGAGGAGGCGGGAATCGAGGTCGCCGTGACCAAGGTCGGCGACCGCTACGTCCTCGACGAGCTGCGCGAGCGCGGCTGGAGCCTCGGCGGGGAGCAGTCCGGGCACATCATCGACACCCGCTTCGTCGCCACCGGCGACGGTACCGCCGCGGCGCTGGCGACGATGCGTGAGCTGGGTGGCCGCGACCTCGCCGAGGTCGCACCGATGCGAAAGCTGCCCCAGACTCTGGTCAACGTAGAGGTCGCCGATCGCGATGAGATTGCCGGCGCGACCGCTGTCTGGGAGGCGGTGGAGCGCGAGGGCGAGGCGCTCGAGGGCCGCGGTCGCGTGCTGCTGCGCCCCTCGGGAACCGAGCCGCTGGTGCGCGTGATGGCCGAGGCGCCGAGTGCCGAGGAGGCCGAGGCGGTCTGCGACCGTCTCGTTGCTGTAGTGCGTCAAGAGCTGGCTTAGGGACGGGGCCTTCGGGGGTCCCTCCCCAGGCCGCTTCGCGGGAGTTCCTGGGGAGGGACCCCCGAAGGCCCCACGCGTGGCGGAAGCGTCCGGCCCGCGAAGCCGGCACCAGAATCGAAGCCGGCGCCAGGGTCCCCAAGCTTTTAAAAAGCTTGGGGCGCCCGTGACGGCGCCTAGAACATGCGGAGCTTTCGGGGAGCCGGGGGGACCCGGGGCCTTTCGAGGATCGACAGCGCCTTCGGGGGCGAGCTTTTTGAAGCTTGTGCGCTGTAGAGGGGACGCCGGTGCCCCTCCCCAAAACACTCAAGCGAGGCTCCCGCCGAGCGTTTTGGGGAGGGGCACCGGCGTCCCCTACCAAAACCGCCCCGGGGGAAAAGGCCCAGCCCACCTGGGAATTCGGCCACCGCGACCGCCGGTCTTTACCCTTATTCGTCTCCCTATGTGTGGAATCGTCGGATACGTCGGTGGGCGCCCCTGCCGCGACCTGCTTGTTGCCGGGCTCGAGAAGCTCGAGTACCGGGGCTATGACTCGGCCGGGATCTCGGTGATCGAGGACGGCCGGATCGCCAGCGTGCGCGCGGTCGGCAATCTCGCCAACCTGCGCGCGGCGGTCGCCGAGCACGACGAGCAGGGTGGTGTCGCGGTGGCCGCACCGCCCGCGACCACCGGCGTCGCCCACACGCGCTGGGCCACCCACGGGCGCGTCACCGAGGAGAACGCCCACCCGCACGGCGACTGCTCCGATCGCGTCCACATCGTCCTCAACGGGATCGTCGAGAACCACGCCGAACTGCGCCGCGAGCTCGCCGCCGAGGGCCACCACTTCAGCTCGGAGACCGATGCCGAGATCGTCGCCCACCTGATCGAGCGCAACTACGACGGCGACCTGACCGCCGCGGTGCGGGCCTCCTTCGCCGAACTGCGCGGCCACTACGCCTTCGTCGCCATGCACGCCGAGGAGCCCGGGCGGCTGGTGGGCGCTCGCAAGGAGTGCCCGCTGGTGGCGGGAGTGGGCGAGGGCGAGACCTTTCTCGCCTCCGCGATCCCGGCCTTCCTGGCCGAGACGCGCGACGCGGTGACGATCGAAAACGACGAGATCGTCACGATCGACGCCGGCGGGATCGAGATCACCGACGCCGCCGGCGCGCCGGTGCAGCGCGACGCCGAGGAGATCTCCTGGGACGAGTCGGCCGCCGAGAAGGGCGGCTATGAGACCTTCATGCTGAAGGAGATCCACGAACAGGCCGACGCGGTCGCCGAGACGATCGCCGACCGGCTGCCGAGCGACGACGGGGTCGACCTCTCCGAGGTCGAGCTCGACGACGCCTTCCTGCGTGGCCTGAAGCGGATCGTGATCGTCGCCTGTGGCACCTCCTACCACGCGGGCCTGGTCGGCCGCTACGCGATCGAGGAGTGGGCGCGGGTGCCGGTCGAGATGGACGTGGCCTCCGAGTACCGCTACCGCAACCCGGTCATCGGGCCCGAGGACCTGGTGATCGGGATCACCCAGTCGGGCGAGACGGCCGACACGCTGGCCGCGATGCGGCTCGCCCGCGAGAACGGCGCCAAGGTGCTGACGATCACCAACGTGATGGGCAGCCAGGCCACCCGCGACGCCGACACGGTGCTCTACACCCGGGCCGGCCCCGAGGTGAGCGTCGCCGCGACCAAGACCTTCGTCGCCCAGGTCGCGACGATGTACCTGCTCGGCCTGCGCCTGGCCGAGCTGCGGGGGACACTCGACGCGGACCGGCTGTCCGAGCTGGTCGTCGAGCTGAAGGCCATCCCCTCGAAGATCGAGGCGACCCTGGCCTCCTGCGAGGAGGTCACCCGGGGGGTGGCCGCCGCGCAGTTCGAGCACGGCTTTTTCCTCTATCTGGGCCGGCACATCGGGCTGCCGGTCTGCCTCGAGGGGGCGCTGAAGCTGAAGGAGATCTCCTACATCCCCACCGACGCCTACGCGGCGGGGGAGATGAAGCACGGGCCGATCGCGCTGCTCGACGAGTCGACGCCGGTCGTCTGCGTGGCAACCGAGAGCCCGGTGCTCGACAAGGTCCTCTCCAACGTCGAGGAGGTGCGCGCCCGCGGCGCGGACACGATCGCGATCGCGACCGAGGGTTGCGAGCGCGTCGGCGACGTCGCCGACCAGACGATCGAGGTGGCCCGAACCGACTGGATCCTGCAGCCGATCGTCGCCATCCTTCCCCTCCAGCTGCTCGCCTACGACATCGCCCGCGCCCGCGGGCTCAACGTCGATCAGCCCCGCAACCTGGCGAAGACCGTCACCGTCGAGTAAGACGGGTCCGGCGTCCAGCCGCCGCTTTCCGCGCCTGGGTGCTCGTTAGTCTGCGCGGCCATGATCAGAACTCGCCTCGTCCTGCCAGCCCTGGCGGCCACGGCCGCAATCGCGATCGCCGGTTGTGGCGGCGGTGGCGATTCCAGTTCCGATCCGGCCGGCTTCGCCGCTCCGGACTCGCTCGTCTTCGTCGAAGCCGGACTGCGTCCGACCGGAGAGCTGAAGGCCGACGTGGACGAGATCGCGGGCACGGTCGCGGGTGTCGAGGGCCTCGGCGACCTGATCGTCTCCGAGCTGGAAAGCTCGGCGAGCGACGACGGCGAACCGGTCGACTTCGCCGAGGAAGTCGAGCCCTGGCTCGGCGAGAAGGCGGGTGTGGCCTTTCAGAAGCTCGACGAGGACGGCGATCCGTCCGACCCGGTGATCGCGGTCGAGACGACGGATGCGGCGGCGACGCAGGAATTCATCGACGACCAGGCGGCGCAGAGCAGCGATCCCTTCGAAGACGGCTCCTACGAAGGGGTCGACTTCAAGGTCGGCGGCGCCGACGAAAACGGCGTCGGCGTGATCGACGACTTCCTCGTCATCGCCGAAGGCGGGAAGGGCTTCAAGGCCGCGGTCGACGCCGTCCAGGGCGACTCGCTTGCAGACGAAGCGCGCTTCGCCGATGCGATCTCAGCCGTCTCCGACGGCAGCCTTGCCGACGTCTACGTGGACGTCGGCGGATTGCTCGAGGCCTCGGACGACGAGATCGACCCGCAGGCGAGACAGATTCTCCAGAGCTCGGGGATCGACCCGAGCGAAGCGACCGCGGTGGCCAGCATCATCCCCGGCACCGACCAGATCCAGGTCGACATCAGCAGTGAACTCGGCGGCGAGGAATCGCCGAGCGGCGATGTCTCCGAGCTGATCGGCTCGCTGCCCGCCGATTCCTTCGCGGCCGTCGGGGCTACCGAGTTCGGCGATCAGCTCACCGAAGCGATCGACGAACTCGACAAGACCGGGATACCGGAGGAGGGGGTGCCGCCCAACCAGCTGAAGAGCACGCTGAAGGCAGCGGGCATCGACCTCGACAAGATCGCCGAATCGCTCAAAGACGCGGCGGTGTTCGCCCAGGGAAGCACCGAGAGTTCGCTCGTCGGCGCCCTGGTGCTGACCAGCGACTCCAGCGAAGCGGCGAAGACGGTCGCAAATCTCGGCGTCCTGGTGCGCAACACCGGGACACCCGGCGTGACCGCGGTGAGCAGCAACGGTGCGAGCGGCTTCTCGGTGCGCAGCTCCGAGCTCGGTGACAAGCCCTTGGTCGTGGTCTCCAGGTCCGATCGCGTCGCCGTCGGCTACAGCCTCGCCCCGGCCCTCGCCGGACTCGACACCGAAAGCGGCAGCACCCTCTCCGACCAGGCGAGCTACAAGGCGGCGGTCTCGGCGCTGGGCGGCACCCCGATCAGCGCCTTCGCCGACGGCCCGGGGGCGTTGCGCCTGGCCGAATCGATGATTTCGCCCTCGGATGACGACTTTGAGGACTTCCAGGAGGCGAAGCCCTATCTGAGGCACGTCGAGTACGTGGCGATGGGAACGGGCAGCAACGACGATCTGGCGACGGCGAAGCTGATCGTGGGCCTGGAGAAGTAAGCGGGGTTGGGGATGACCTCCGGGGTCGGCATCGACCTGCTCGAGATCGACCGCCTGGAGCGGGCGCTGGAGCGCCATCCCCGTCTCGCCGGGCGCGTCTTCACCGATGCGGAGCGCGCTTACGCGGCGGCCCGGGCCCGGCCCGGCCGTCACCTCGCCGCCCGCTTCGCCGCCAAGGAGGCGGTGGTCAAGGCCCTCGGTCTCTCCGGTGGCTTCGGCCTGCGCGAGATCGAGGTCGTCGCGGGGGAGCCGCCGACCGTGCGCCTCTCCGGCCGGGCGGCCGCGGCGGCGGCCGGGGAGCGCATCGACGTCTCGCTGACCCACTCGCGCGAGTTTGCCGCGGCGGTCGCCATCGTCGAGACTGCGTAGATGGATTCGTGGCTGACGCCACTGTATGACGCGGAGGGGATCCGCGCGATCGACCGCTGGGCGATCGAGGAGCAGGGGGTGCCGGGGGACGAGTTGATGGAGGCGGCCGGGACGGCGCTGGCCGAGGCGGTCGCCGGGCTCGCCCCGCAGGGGCCGGTGCGGGTCGTCTGCGGTAAGGGCAACAACGGCGGCGACGGGCTCATCGCGGCCCGGCGCCTGAACGCGATGGGCTTCGAGGTCGAGACGCTCGAGCTCTTCTCGGGGGAGACGCCGGACGGCGTCGACGCCTGGCTGTCCGGCTCGGGCGCGATCGTCGACGCGATCTTCGGCACCGGCTTCGCCGGGGCGCCGCGCGAACCGGCCGCGGCGGCGATCGAGGCGATCAACCGCAGCGGCGCGCCGGTCGTGGCCTGCGACGTCGCCTCGGGCGTGGACGCCTCGACCGGGGAGATCGAGGGCGCGGCGGTCGAGGCCGACCTCACGGTCAGCTTTCACGCGGCGAAGGTCGGCCACCGGATCGCGCCGGGGAAGTGGCACACGGGGGAGTTGCAGGTCGTGCCGATCGGGATCCCGGAGGGCGCTCCCGGGGACCCGGTCGCGGGCACGATCGAGCCGGCCGTCCTCGCGCTGGCGCCGGCGCGGGGACCCGGGTCGACCAAGTTCAGCTCCGGCCAGGTCGTCATCGCCGGCGGCTCCCGCGGGCTCACGGGCGCGGTCCATATGGCCTCGCGGGCCGCGATCAGGGCGGGTGCCGGCTACGCGACCGTGGCCGTGCCCGCGGACCTGGAGGCGATCTTCGAGGTGGCCCAGCCCGAGGTGATGTCGGTCGGCTGTCCCGGTGGAGACGGGTGCCTGGTGCCCGCCTCGCTGAAGGCGCTCCTGCGGAGCTTCGAGCGCGCTGCCGCGGGGGTGCTCGGCCCGGGGATGGGCCGGGACCCCGGCTCGGTCGAGCTCGCCCGCGAGGCGGTGGGCGCGATCGAGGTTCCACTCGTCGTCGACGCCGACGGGCTCAACGCGTTCGTGGGGGAGGTCGAACGGCTCGCTGCCCGCGGGGCACCGACCATCCTCACCCCGCACGCAGGAGAGTTGGGGCGGCTGCTCGGCCGCTCGGCGGAGGAGATCTCGGCGCACCGGCTCTCCTCGGCGCGTGAGGCCGCCCGGGTCGCCGGTGCCGTGGTCGTGCTCAAGGGCGACGACACGATCGTCGCCGACGGCGAGCGCGTCGCGGTCAACACACTCTCCGCACCGGCGCTGGCGACCGCCGGCACCGGCGACGTGCTCTCCGGGATCGTCGCCGCTCTCCTCGCCCGCGGCCTCGGGCCGTTCGCCGCGGCCTGCGCGGCCGTGCTCGCCCACGCCCGGGCCGGTCGCGGCGCGGCCGCACGCATAGGCGCCGCCGAGTCGGTGATCGCCACCGACGTGATCGACTCGATCCCCGCCGCCCTGCGCCCTGAGAGACTGACTGATCGATTGACCCACTCATGAGGTGGTCAATCGATCAGTCGTCGGTCCTGCTGGTCGAATAACCTCGCCTCCAGCTTATGAAGACCGCTGCCGAGATCATGGATGCCGACGTGCCGACCGTCTCGCCCGACGCCGACGCGCGGGCGGCGATCGAGCTGCTCGCCAAGACCGACATGGGGGCGATTCCCGTGATCGACGCGGAACGCAAGGTCGTCGGCATCGTCAGCGAGTCCGACCTGATCCTCAGCGACGAGGAAGCGGACCTTCACCTGCCGCACTACCTCAACATCATGGGGGGCGTCGTCTTCATCGGCTCGATGAAGGGCTTCGAGGAGCGCCTCAACAAGGCCTTCGCGACGAAGGTCTCCGAGCTGATGACCCCCGACCCCATCGTCGCCAGCACCGATGACGACGCCGAGACGGTCGCCAGGACGATCGCCGAGAAGCACCACAACCACCTGCCCGTGGTCGACGGCGAGGGGCGTCTCGCCGGTCTGGTGACGCGGGCCGACGCGCTCTCCGCGCTCGTCTCCGACCACTAGGGCCATGGCGCGGGCCCTCGCCCGGATCGACCTTGGCGCCGTCGAGCGCAACTGCGCGCGGCTGAAGGCGGAGCTGGGCGAGGGCACCGAGCTCTGCGCGGTGGTCAAGGCCGACGGCTACGGCCACGGCGCCGACGCCTGCGCGTCCGCCGCGCTTGCCGGCGGTGTGAGCAGGCTGGCCGTTGCCACCGGTGCCGAGGCGGCGCAGATCGGCCGGCGCTTCCCGCAGGTGCCGCTGCTGACGATGGGGGCGCTGAGCGCCGAGGACCTCGAGGACGCGCTGGCGGCGGGATCGGAGGTCGCGGTCTGGCGCGAGGGCTTCCGGGAGCTCGTCAGCGCCCGCGGGCGGGCTCAGGGCCGGCCGGTCCGCGTCCACGTCAAGTACGACAGCGGCATGGGCCGGCTCGGCAGCCCCGACCCCGCCGAGGTACTGGCACTGGTCCGTGCCTGCGCCGAGGATCCACAGCTCGAGGTGGCGGGAGTCTGGACGCACTTCGCCACCGCCGACGAACCCGACTCCGGCTTCTTCGATCAGCAGCTCGATCGCTTTGCCGAGGTCGCGGCGGCGGTCAAGGCCGAGTTCCCCGGCGTCGCCGCCCACGCCGCCAACAGCGCCGCGGTCTTCCGCGACCGGCGCTCGCACTTCGACATGGTGCGCTGCGGTGTCGCCGTCTACGGCCTCGACCCGTTCCAGGGCGACCCGGCCGAGCGAGGCCTGGTGCCGGCGATGTCGCTGCATTCCTACGTGGCGGACGTAAAGCGCTTCGCGGCGGGCGACAGCGCCGGCTACGGCCAGACCTGGCGGGCGTCAGAGGACACCTGGTTGGGGGTGCTGCCGCTCGGCTATGGCGACGGGGTGCGCCGCGGCCTCTCCAACAACGGTGAGGTGCTGATAGGCGGTCGTCGCCACCCGCTCGTCGGCACCGTCTCGATGGACAACGTCACGGTCGATCTCGGCCCGGAGACCGAGGTCGAGCCGGGCGAGGAGGCGGTGCTGATCGGCTCCCAGGGTGGGGCCTCGATACGCGCCGAGGAGGTCGCGGCCCGCCTCGACACGATCAACTACGAGGTCACCTGCGGGATCTCGGCCAGGGTTCCCCGGGTCCGGGCGTGAGCGTCGCGGGGCACCTCGCATCGGCCCCGCTCGTCGCCCTCGCCCGGCGCGCGCTCGGCGGAGCGGAGGGAATCTGGATCGCGGGCGGGGCGGTCCGCGACGCAGCGCTGGGCCGCGAGGTCGACGACCTCGACCTCGCCCTCGCGGGCGATCCCGCGGCGGCCGCGAAGGCGATCGCCCGCGAGGGGGGCGGGCACTCGTTCGAGCTTTCGGCCGAGTACGCGACCTGGCGCGCGGTCGCGGCCGACGGCTCCTGGCAGGTCGATTTGACGGCGCTGCGCGGCGAGACGATCGAGGCCGACCTCGCCGAGCGCGACTTCACGATCGGTGCGGTCGCGCTGCCGCTGGGCGGCGGCGAGCCGGTCGATCCCTTCGGAGGCCTGCCGGACCTGGAGGGCGGGCTGCTGCGCGTGGTGGGCGAGCGCGGTTTCGCCTCCGACCCGCTGCGCCTCCTGCGTGCCGCCAGGCTCGCGGCGGTACTCGGGCTGGAGGTGGACCCCGCCACGGCCTCCCTCGCGCGATCGGAAGCCTCGCGCGCGGCAGAGTCCGCCGGGGAGCGCCAGCTCGCGGAGCTGCGCCGGCTCGTCGGCGGGCCGGACCCGCTGCGGGGGATGGCGCTGCTCGACGAGCTCGGCCTCACTCCGGTCGTCCTGCCGGAGCTGGAGGCGCTGCGCGGGGTCGAACAGGGCCCCAACCACCATCTCGATGTCCACGGCCACACGATGGCTGTGCTCGAGCAGACGCTCGCGGTCGAGGCGGACCTGGGGCGCTTCGGGGGCGAGCGGGCGGGGGAGCTGGCGGCGCTGCTCGCCGAGCCGCTTGCCGACGAGATGAGCCGCGGCACCGCGCTGCGCTTCGGCGCGCTCGTGCACGACATCGGCAAGCCGGCCACGCGCTCCGAGAAGGACGGCTTCGTCACCTTCGTCGGCCACGACCGCGACGGCGTCGCGATCGTCGGGGGCCTGTGCCGGCGCCTGCGCGCGAGCCGCAGCCTGACCCGGCACCTCCAGGATCTGACGCTGCACCACCTGCGCCTCGGGTTCCTCGTCCACGAGGCGCCGCTGCCGCCCCGGCGCGTCCACGAGTACCTGCGCGCGACGGAGCCCGTCGGTGCCGACGTGACGTTGCTGACGGTCGCCGACCGGCTCTCGGCCCGGGGGTCGGGCCCCTTCGCGACCGAGGAGGCGATCGAGGCTCACCTGGCACTGGCCAGGCAGATGCTGGCCGCGGCGCTCGACTGGCGTCGCGACGGCCCCCCGCGGCCGCTGGTGCGCGGCGACGAGCTGGCGGCGGAGCTGGGCCTGGACCAGGGACCGGAGGTGGGGGAGCTCCTGGCCGAGCTCGAGGCGGCCCAGTACGCGGGCGAGATCTCGACGACGGCCGAAGCGGTCGAGCGCGCCCGGCAATTGCGCGGCTGAGCCCGCCTCGCAGACAGTCCGCTACGCTCTCGCCCGCATGGGCAAAGAGGAGAAGATCGAGATGGAGGGCGAGATCACCGAGGCCCTCCCCAACACGATGTTCCGGGTCAAACTCGACAACGGCCACGACGTGCTCGGCCACATCTCCGGCAAGATGCGCCGCCATTACATCCGCATCCTCCCCGGCGACCGGGTGAAGATCGAGCTCTCGCCTTACGACCTCGACCGCGGCCGCATCACCTATCGCTACAAATAGCCGCCTGACGGCGTCCTCGGTCGCTCGCGTGCAGAGCACGCCACGCTCCCTGCGTCCTTGCCAGGGCGCCGTTCTCGGCAACAGGCCGACTCCCGAGCAGCTCCTCGTGCTTCACGCCGCACTCGACGAGCCACGGGCGGCCGTGGCCGCCTGGGAGAGCTGGCGCGCCGCGGTCGAGTTCGACCACGTCGACCACGGCTCGACCCGGCTGCTGCCGCTGGTCTACCGCAACCTCGGCCCCGGCGCCTTCGACGCTGAGGTCGCGGGTCGCCTCAAGGGTCTCTACCGGCGGGCCTGGAGCCAGAACCAGCTGCTCTTCAGGCGGGCAGCGGAGGCGATCGGCGCACTCGAGGCGGCTGGCATCGAGACCTTGGTGACCAAGGGCGTCTCGCTGGCGCTGCTCTCCTACGGCGACCTCGGCGCACGGCCGATGGACGATGCCGACGTGCTCGTGCCGATCGCCCGCACGCGCGAGGCGATCGAGGTCCTGGCCGCCGTCGGATGGCAAGCCGACCACGACGACCCGCTGGCCTGGACCCAGGTCCATCACTCGCTCGGCTTCGCCGGCCCCGGCGGCGGCGGCGTCGACCTGCACTGGTTCTCCCTCTGGCAGCCTGCCCGCGACGACGAGCTCTGGCGCGCCTCGGTGCCGCTGGAGGTGGGCGGCGTGGCGACGCGGGCGCCCTGCCCGGCGGACCAGTTGCTGCTCGCCTGCGTCCATGGCACCCCCTGGAGCCCGCTGCCGCCCTTCCGCTGGATCGCCGATGCCGTGGTGACCGTCCGGGCCGCGGGGGAGGGGCTCGACTGGGACCGGGTCGGGGAGGAGGCGGAGCGCCGCGAGCTGACCGTCGCCACCGGTGCCGCGCTCGCCTACCTGCGCGACGAGTTCGATCTGCCCGTTCCCCGGCGGCTGAGCGATCGTCTCTCGGCCGCCCCGGCCTCGCGCCACGAGCGGGCCGCCTTTCGGGCCGCCGGTCGTCCGGACAGCCCGTTGCGCACGCTGCGCATGGCCTGGGATCGCTACCGGCGCCTGCGCGGTCTCGAAACCGGCCCTCCGGCGCCCGCCGGCTTCGTCTCCTTCGCACGCCGCTTCTGGGGTCTCGAAAGCGCCTGGCAGCTGCCGCTGCACGCCGGCCGGGCGCTCAGCCGGCGGCGCGAGCGCGATTCCGCTCGATCCGCGCCTTGAGCGCGCCGGTGCTGGCCAGGGGCTCCGGGCTCACGGCGGCGATTCTCTCGCATCCGGGCCGGCCAGCTCGGCGACCAGCGCCGACCAGGCGAAGTCCTTGGCGCCGAGGCCGGCGCCGGTGCGGGGGTCGTAGTACTCACGCAGGCCTTCGCGCTCGACCGCGCCGGTCACTCCGTCCGCGATCCGCGCCGCGGCCTCCTCGTAGCCGAGGCGGCGCAGCCCGAGCCAGAGGAGCCAGGCCGAGTTGACCCAGGTCGGGCCGCGCCAGTAGCGCCGCACCGGGCCCCGGCTGCCGCCGGGCTCGTAGCTCGGCTCCGAGGCGGAGACCGAGGGCGGCGCGACCGGGGTCAGGAACCGGTCTTCGTCGAGCAGCTGCTCCTCGACCAACCGGCGGCCGATCTCCTCGGGCAGGTCGGGGAGCGCGAGCGGGGCCAGGGAGGCCCAGGTGACGGCGCCGGGCCGGGCGCCGCCCGGCTGCGCCTCGTCGAGGAAGAGCCCGCGGTCCTCGTCCCAGAGCCGCTCGACCAGGGCCGGCGTCGCCGAGGGGCGGCCCAGGGCCTGCAGGGAGAGCGACCAGAGCGTGTTGACCAGGGTCTCACAGAGGACCGGCCCGCCTTCATCGCGGATCCGGCGGGCGTCGAAGCCCAGCCGCCGGTTGCGGTGGACGAGCAGCGGGAAGCCGATCCGTGAGCACGCGCGGCACCCCCAGACGGGGTCGAACTTCGGCGAGGCGTCGAGCCCCGACTCGTCGGGCTGGACGATCCAGAGCAGCCCGTCCCCCTCGAGATCGCGGTTGGCGGCGAGCCAGTCGACCTGAGCGGCGATCCGGGGCTCCTCGCGCGGGTCGCCGACGGCGATCTGCCAGGCCCAGGCGAGCAGCGGAGGCTGGATCGTCCCGGTCTGAAACGAGCGGCGCGAGGCGACGTTGTAGAAGGGCAGCCGGGAGAGCGCGACGGACCCCTCCCAGAAGATCGTGTGGCCGACGAAGCCGTCGTCCCGCTGTGCGGCGAGCAGGGTCTCCAGCTCGGTTCGAGAGCGGCCCGGCTCGAAGTGCCGCCAGGCGATCGCCGCGAAGCACGAGTCCCAGTACCACTGCCACGGATAACGGCTCGGGCTAGGCCGCGTGTAGGCGAACGGCACCCCGCCGCGCTCCCCCTCCACCCAGTTCGCCCGCAGCACCCCCTCCGCAATCCCGACCGCCGACGGGACGAAATCCTCGCCATGCGTGGGGATTTCGTCCCGTCGGCGGGGGGTCACCGGGCGGTGCGGCGCATTTCGCGCAGCGCCCAGGCGCCGAGGACGACCAGAAGGCCGAGGAGGGCGACGATTCCGGGCCAGGTGCCTGCCCAGGTGACCGTGCCGACGAACCCCTGCCGGGCGGCTTCGATCACTTCCGTGACCGGGTTCACTTCGGCGACCGTGCGCAGCCACGGCTGCAGCAGCGCCAGCGGCGCGTACGCCGTGGTCGTGAAGACCAGCGCCATCGTCCCCGCCTGCATCAGCGGCGCCGCCGACTGGCTCTTGAAGCGCAGCGCCAGCGCCGAGCCCCAGCAGGCCGCTACCGCGGCCATCGCCGCCACCATCAGGAAGGTGACCGCCAGCCCGTCGATGCCGGGCCAGCCGGCGCCGAGGGGCAGGGCGATGGCGAAGACGAAGGTGGCCGGGATCAGCGCCCGGGCGCTGGCGGAGAGGACGGTGCCGGCGAGAAGGACCCAGCGCGGGGCGGGGGAGACGAGCAGGCGGTCGACCCAGCCCTGCTCCATGTCGCGGGCGAGGTTGACGCCGGCGGCGGCACCGGTGAAGCCGGCGCCCTGGAGCATGCTGACCGGGACGACGAAGCTCTCATATGCCCCCACTTCGAACCCGTTCAGCTGCGTGAGCGCGCCGAAGACGCCGTTGAGGCCGAGGAAGAAGATCGTCGGCGCCAGCACCCCCGGGATCGCCGCCCCGGGCACGCGCAGCAGCTCGTTCCTCGATCGCGCCATCAGCGCCGCGATCGTCGCCAGGTTCGCTCGCCATTCCGGCAGTGCGGCGGCGCGGTCCATCAGCCCACCTTCAACCTGTGCCGGAGGGCGCGGGCACTGAGCACGAGGCCCAGCACGACGATCCCGGCGATCGCCAGCAGCGCGTAGAGCAGGTCGGCGGCGTCGACCTCGGCGATGATCGGGTTGCGGATCCCTTCCGCGATGAAGCTGAACGGGTTGTATTCGGCGATCGCCCTGGCCGGCTGGATCATCAGGTCGAGGGGGAAGAAGGCGGAGGAGAGGAAGAGGACGACCAGGACCAGGGGGAAGAGGCCCTGGACGACGCTGGCGCTGCCGGTGCGCAGCGCGATCGCGGCGCCGATGCCGCCGACCGCCATCGCCGTCGCCGTTACCAGCAGGATCGCGATCAGCGCCCCGGCGACGCCGCTGTGGATTTCAGCGCCGAAGAGGAGCCCGATCGCGAGGAACCAGAGGGCGGAGAGGAGGCCCAGCGCCGCCGTCCCGGCCAGGCGGCCGAGCACGATCGTGAAACGGGGGATCGGGGCGGCGAAGAGGCGGTCGGTGAAGCCCATCTCGATGTCGACCGCGAAGGCGATCCCGCCGCTGTTGCCGGCCAGCATCAGGGACTGCATCATCGCTCCGGCCAGCATGAACTGGAGGAAGCCCTGTACGGGTGGGAAGCCGGGGAGGTCGACGGCCGCGCCCGCGCCGCCGGTCTGGACCGCCAGCAGCAGGGTGGGGAAGACGATGATCGGCGCCATCAGCTGCGGGCGGCGGAAGGTCTGGCGGATCGAGCGCATCCCCAGGGCCCGCACCACGCGAAGGTTGGTCGCGGCCCCGCTCACGTCTCGACCGCGTCCCGGTCGACCGCCTCGTCGTTCTCCTTCTCCAGGTGGTAGCCGGTCTTGGCGACGAAGACGTCGTCGAGGGTGGGGCGGACCAGCTCCAGCGACTCGACTCCGATTCCCGCTTCGTCGAGAGCCCGCACGGTGGGCGGGATGTCGGCTGCGCCGTTGGCGACCTCGACCAGCACCGTCCTGGCGTCCGTCGGCGGCAGCAGCTTGCCGATCCGCCCGCAGACTTCCTCGGCCTCGGCGATCGAGCCCTCGGCGATCTGGAGCTGGATGTGGGGGTGGCCGATCTCCTCCTTGAGCGAGTCCGGCGTGCCCTCGGCGACGATCCGGCCGTTGTCGATGATGCCGACGTTGTCGGCGAGCTGGTCGGCCTCCTCCAGGTACTGGGTGGTGAGGAAGACGGTCGTCCCTTCGTCGTTCAGCTCCCGCACCTCCTCCCAGATCGTCTTGCGACTGACCGGGTCCAGGCCGGTGGTCGGCTCGTCGAGGAAGAGCACGCGGGGCTCGTGCACCAGCGCCGCGGCCAGGTCGAGACGCCGCTTCATCCCGCCTGAGTAGGAGCCGACGCGGCGGTCGGCCGCGGCGACCAGGTCCACCCGCTCCAGCAGGTCGTCGGCGCGCCGCCGGCCCTCGGCGGTGGGCAGGCCCTGCAGGGTCGCCTGGAGCCGGATCAGCTCGCGCCCGGTCATCAGCGGGTCGAGCGCCGCCTCCTGGAGGGCGACGCCGATCGAGGCGCGCACGGCGCGTGCCTCATCGACCACGTCGTGACCCGCCACGGTCGCCCGGCCGCCGGTCGGCAGCAGCAGCGTGGTCAGCATCCGCACCGTCGTCGTCTTGCCGGCCCCGTTGGGACCGAGGAAGCCGTAGATCTCGCCCTCGCCGACCTCGAGGTCGACGCCCTGGACCGCCTTTACCTCGTCGAAGGCTCGTTCGAGTCCCTCGACGACGATCGCCCGCATTAGTGCCCTGTCTCCCAACGTTCGATCGGAAATGACGGCCCCAGATCGTCGCCATGCGGCGTCCTCAGTCGCCCGAATAGCGCTGCTATTCGGGCTCCCTGCGTCCTTGCCTGGCAACGCCTGGGCCTCGTCATTGCTCGATCAACGTTACGAGACAGGGCACTAGGCTCCCGCGGGCTCAGCCTGCGCCAGCGGCGGCCGCGCATCGACCCAGCGGCGGCCGTTTGCTCGCTCCAGCCCCTCCGCCGCGTCGAGCAGCAGCGCGTCCGCGCCCCAGGCGCCCTGCAGCTGGAGCGCGATTGGGAGGCCCTCCGAACCGAGGCCCACCGGCACGCTGATCGCCGGGATGCCGGTCAGGTTGGCGAGGGCCGCGCCGCGCACGTTGGCCTGGTCTGCCGTCTGCGTGCCCGAGGGCAGCTCGACCAGCGGCGCCTCCAGGGGTGGGGCGACCGCGGGAATCGTCGGCCAGGCGATCACGTCGACCTCCTCGAACAGGGTCGCCAGGCGCCGCCGCATCAGGGTGCGGATGCGCTCCGCCTGCGCGATCGCCGCGGCCGGCAGCAGCATCCGGTACTTGAGGAAGCCGCGGTTGATCGGGCTGATGTCGGGGTCGAGGTCGTTGAGCCGCTCGGGCGAGACGCCGCCGAGGCTCTCCGCGTTGATGATCAGGATCCCGGCCAGCGTCGCCGCGTCGAGGTCGGCCAGCTCGATCTCGCGGATCTCGCCGCCGGTCTCGGCGCGCAGCGCCTCGATCGCCGCCTCGCAGGCCTCGCCGACCTCGGGCGTCACGTCCTCGGAGACGGTGTCGCGGACGACGCCGATCCGCAGGCCGGAGGCATCGCCGGCGGCGAGCTCCTCGCCGAAGAGCGTCGACCCGAGCAGGCGGCAGTCGGCGGCGTCCGCACAGAGCGGGCCGGAGACGATCAGCGTCGTCACCGCCTCCATGTGGTGGCCGGCCATCGCCGAGCGGCCGAAGGTCGGCTTCAGCCCGGTCAGGCCACAGTAGGCGGCGGGGAAGCGAACGGAGCCGAGCCCGTCGGCGCCGACGGCGCCGGAGACGAGTCCCGCCGCGGTCGCCGCGGCGGGCCCGCTCGAGGATCCCCCGGGGCAGCGCTCGGTGTCCCAGGGGTTGCGGGCGGCGCCGTAGACCGAGACGTTGCCGGTGCTCCCCGCGCCGAGCTCGTGCATGTTGCCGACGCCGACGACGACGGCGCCGGCGTCGCGCAGGGCGCGGTAGGGGCCGGACTCGCCCGGGGCGGTAGGGGCGAGCAGTTCCGCGGCACCGAAGCGCTGTGCCCGCCAGGGCAGCGGCCACTCGTCCTTGATCACGACCGGGACGCCGCGCAGCGGTCCGTCGGGCGCCTCGGCCAGCATCGCCCGCGACTCCTCCGGGAAGGTCGCGACGACGGCGTTGATCGCCGGGTTGCGCTCCTCGATCCTGGCCAGGGTCGCGTCGAGCAGCTCGGCGGCGTCGGCTTCTCCCGCGGCGATCGCGGCGGCCTGTCCGCGCAGGGAGAGGTCGAGGGCGCTCACGCTGGCTCCGGGGCCCGCGAGAGGTCGGGATCGCGCTCGGGCTCGAGGTCGCCGAGTTCGAGCGAGAGCAGGGCGCGGATCGCGGGCCAGAACATCTGGTGCGCGGCGCTCATCACCGCGAGGTCGACCTCGTCGGCTTCGATCTGCAGGGATGCGAGGCCGGTGGGTATGAACTGCTCTGCTCGATCCGCGGCCTCCATTCCGGGGGGCAACCCTACAGAGGCGGGATGGCCGGGATCGTGCAAGCGGCCCCTCAGCGGCGCATCCCTCCGCCTCGGTGGGCAGAATCGTGGCCGCAACCCTGATCGCAACACCGGGTTTGCAGCATGAGATCGTGCGACTAGCAGCCAAAAACAGACCCGGCTCGCGTGCCCCGATGGCGCTCGCTCTCGCCACGCTGCTCGCTGCGCTGGTCGTCGTCGCCTGGCCGGGAGCCGCCGAGTCCGCGCCGCTGCGCGTCGTCGTCCTCGGCAAGACCACGGAAACGCCGCCGCCCTCGTGCCCGGGCAAAATCGTCAACAACGTCGAGGTCGTCCCCTGCCGGGTGGAGGGTCACGTGACCGGCTACCAGGTCAACGCCGGCGGGGTCGCCAACCCCTACGAGGCCCCGTTCGACGGCAAGCTGGTCGCCTGGTCGATCACGCTGGCGAAGCCCTCGCGCACGGACTCGAAAACGACCACCGACGAGGTCGGCTTCTTCGACGAATTCCTCGGCGAGCCCTCGCAGGCGCGGATCGGCGTCCTGCGCCCGGTCGAAGACTCAAAGCCTCCCCAGTACAAGCTCGTCCGCCAGAGCCCGCTGGAGCGGCTCAACCCCCACTTCGGCGGCACCCCGATCTTCGCCCTAGAGCACCCGCTGACGGTGCTCCGCGGCCAAGTCGTCGCTCTCACCATCCCCACCTGGGCGCCGATGTTCGCCTTCAACGTCTCCGCCGAAGACACCTGGCGCGGCAGCCGCCTCACCGGCCACTGCGCCTCCAAGGAGGACATCCAGGGCGGCCATCCCCAGCAGGGAGTGGGCAAGACCAAGACCTACGGCTGCTACTACTCCAACGCCCGCCTGCTCTACACGGCAACTCTCGTCAAGCAACCGTAGGGCTGCGCAGCGGTGGTGTGGGGACGGGGCCGGGTACCCCTGCTCTCTCGCCTAACTGGCTGAATCGCTTACAGCCTTTCGAGATCGCTTCTCGGCCAGCGGCGCAAAACGTTCGCAGGGGCACCCGGCCCCGTCCCAAGTCAAGCTCCCGGCCCACGAAAGCTCTAATCAACGAGACGTGGTCGACGATTCAAACGGGGGCGCCGGGGCCACTCTTGCCTTTCAGCTGATGTGAGACGGACGTCGGTAGGCCCTCCGAACGTTTTGCGCCGCTGGCCCAACCCCGATCTCGAACGGCAGCTGACGACTCAGCCAGTTAGGCGAGTGAGGAGGGCCTACCGACGTCCGTCTCCCTCTCGGACTACAACGCTTCTTGGCGCTTGCCGCAGTAAAGACAGTCGCTCACGTCGAGGCCGATCAGCTGGTCGCAGCGGGCGCAGGCCCGGAGGTTTTCCGGCGTGCGGGGCAGGGACGAGGCGGAGGGGGCGAGCGGCAGGACCATCGCCACGGGCTCCATCTCCTCGCCGGTCTCGCGGTCGAGGTAGATCTGGCCGGGCTCGGCGTGGGCCAGGGCCTCACGGCCCGAGGCCGGTGCGCGCATCCGGAAGAGCTGCTTCGAGTTCACGACGGCGAAGACTAATAGCTTGCGCGGTCCCGATGCGTGTTCTCCTCTTCCACGGCTACATGCTGCGCGGCACCGGCAGCAACATCTACAACGCCAATCTCTCCCGTGCCCTGGCGAAGCTGGGCCACGAGGTCCACCTGCTCTGCCAGGACCGCGAGACCAGGATCGAGGGCGTCGAGATCCACAACCCCGACATCCACGGCCTGCTGCCCGTCTACGTCAAGGACCCCTACGAGGGCTTCGAGGTCAAGGCCTTTCCGGAGCTGACCGAGGAGGAGCTCGACCGCTACATCGAGGCCAACGTCGCCGCCGTTCGCGAGGTCGCGGCCCAGGCTGGTGGCATAGACGCTGCCCTCGCCAACCACCTCGTCATGGGCCCCGCGATCCTCGCCCGCGCCGACGTTTGTCCATTCGCAGCGAAGATCCACGGCTCGGCGTTGGAGTACACGGTCAAACCGCACCCGCGGTTCCTGCCGTATGCGCGGGAGGGCATGGAAGCGGCTCGGGGGGTCCTCGTTGGCTCCCGTCACACCGCCGAGTCCCTCTGGAGCGCGCTGCCGGGTGTCCAAGGCCTCAAAGAAAAGACTCGGCTTGGGCCGCCCGGCGTGGACACGGAGGGGTTTCGGCCGCGGGGCCCGTCGCGGCCTCGGGGGGGCCTGCGGGCGGGGGCTGCGCCTCCGTTCTCGGCCCCCCCGAGTCCGCGCCACCCGCGGAGGGTCGTCTTCGTGGGGAAGCTGATCGTTTCGAAGGGAGTGGATCTGCTCCTGGCGGCGTGGCCGCTCGTCAAGGTTGAGCATCCCGATGCCAAACTCGAAATCGCCGGGTTCGGCGCGTACGAGGACGGGTTGCGGCAGCTGCTTACTGCCCTTGAGGGAGGGGACCTCGGCGGAGCTGGTGAGATCGCGGCAGCTGGTTGGGGCCTGGAGGGTGGGGAGGAGAGGCCGTTGCCGATCCTGTCCGCGTTCCTTGCCGATCCGCCGGCCGGTTATGCGGAGGCTGCCGAGGCTGCCGCCGGGTCGGTCGAGTTCATCGGGCGGCTCGAGCACGATGAGGTGGCTGAGCTTCTGCCGGACGCGGAGGCTCTGGTGATGCCGAGCACGTTCCCCGAGGCCTTCGGGATGGTGGCTGCCGAGGCCGCTGCTTGCGGGGTGCTGCCCGTCTCAGCGGGTCATTCGGGGATGCTGGAGGTGTCCCGTCAGCTGATGGCGGCGCTGCCGCCGGGGGTGGGGCCGCTTACGTCTTTCCCGGTCGCGGAGGGGGCCGTGGAGGCGATCGCGGAGCGGCTGAACGGGTGGCTGGGGCTGCCCGAGGAGGAGCGGACCGCCGCTCGGGAGAGCTTGGTCGAGACCGCTCGTCGGCTTTGGAGCTGGGAGGGCGTCGCTCGCGGCGTCATCGCCGCTTCACGGGGCGACCTTGACCGTCTGCCGGATGCATAGAATGCGCCCCCGCCGATGATGGGCCGCCTGCCGATAGCGAAGATGCTCGCCGCCACGGTTGCGATGACCGTGGTCATCTCGGCCGTGATGGTGCCGATCAACTGGAACGGCCAGGGGGCCTCCACCGCGGCGCCGAAGATCGACGAGCTGCTCAGCGTGATGATCGTCCTCTCGGCCTTCGTCTTCTCGCTGGTGATGGTGATGCTGTTCTACGCGCTGTGGAAATTCAAAGCCAAGCCGGGGGACGAGTCCGACGGCGAGCCGATCCACGGCAACACGCGGCTCGAGGTGGCCTGGACCGTGATCCCGACGATCATCGTGCTCTTCGGCGCGGGCTACAGCTGGTTGGTCCTCGAGGACATCGAAGAGCCGGTCGATGACCCGCTCACCGTCCAGGTCTTCTCCCAGCAGTTCGCCTGGAGCTTCGGGTACCCGGGCAAGGACAACGCCTGGTCGGAGGGCGAGCTGCACGTCCCGCTCGATCGCCAGGTCCACTTCAAGATGCACGCCCAGGACGTGATCCACTCCTTCTGGGTGCCGGAGTGGCGGATCAAGAAGGACAACGTGCCCGGGATCACGACGACCGCGATCGTCACACCCGACAAGCTCGGCACCTACCAGCTGATCTGCACCGAGCTCTGTGGCTTCGGCCACGCCGCGATGCGGGCGACGGTGGTGGTCGAAACCCCGGCCGACTTCCGCAAATGGATAGCCGGGCTGGAAGAGACGGTGCCCGAGCCGCTGATGGAGTCCGTCGTCCAGGACACCGAGACCGACCCGGTGCCCGTGGGCGCCGGCGGGGCATAATGGAGGCTCGGATGGCCAACCCCACGACCCCGCACGCCCGGATGACGCGCGTGGCACTGCGCATCTCTGCGTCCTCGGGTTTGCCTTTGGCACCGCCAAAGGCTGCACCCTGCGTCCTTGATCTGCTTGACCACGCGCGCCCCCAGTCGCACGCGGCCATGAGGTTGGTCATCCACTGATGGTGGCTGCGATCAAGCGACCGGGGTGGATTCGTGGCGTGCTCGGCGCACTGCTCGGGGCCGGCTTCGGCTTCGGTCTCGTCATCGCCCTGCGCGCGATCTCCGACCTGCCGCTCTACCAGACCGAGCAGACCGGCTACCCGCACATCGTCGTGCCGCTGGTGACCGGCCCGCTCGGCTTCCTCGCCGGCTTCGGCTGCTTCGACTACTGGCTGCGCTGGGCGGTGGGGATGCCGACGATCCCCGAGGACCACTCCCAGCACGGCGCCAAGAGCTGGAAGGACTACTTCCGCTTCAACACCGATCACAAGGTGATCGGCATCCAGTACATCGTCACCACCTTCTTCTTCTTCTTCGTGGGCGGCCTGATGGCGATGCTGATCCGGGCCGAGCTGGCGCAGCCCGGCACCCAGATCGTCGACGCCGCCACCTACAACAGCCTCTTCTCCACCCACGCGGTGCTGATGATCTTCCTCTTTGTGATCCCGGTCTTCGCCGGGATCGCCAACTACGTCCTGCCGCTGATGATCGGCGCGCCGGACATGGCCTTCCCGCGCCTCAACGCGCTCAGCTTCTGGATGCTGCCGCTGGCCGGGCTGCTCTTCATCGGCAGCTTCCTGGCGCCCGGCGGCGCCTTCGACACCGGCTGGACCGGATACGCGCCGCTATCGACCGGGGCGCCGCTCGGGCAGTCGTTCTTCAACCTCGGCGTCCAGTTCGCCGGCGCCTCCTCGATCGCCACCGCTCTCAACTTCCTTGTAACGATCATCACTATGCGTGCGCCCGGAATGACCTTCTGGCGCATGCCGCTACTGGTCTGGGCAAACCTCTCGACCTCGCTGCTGGTCGTCGCCGCGACGCCGTTCATCGCCGGCGTCCAGTTCATGGTCCTCTTCGACCGCGCCCTCGGCACCCAGTTCTTCGAGTTCGCCGGCGGTGGCGACGTCGTCAGCTACCAGCACATCTTCTGGTTCTACTCGCACCCAGCCGTCTACATCATGATGCTGCCCGGTTTCGGGATCATCAGCGAGGTCATCTCGACCCACGCCCGCAAGCCGATCTTCGGCTACCGCCTGATGGCTCTGGCCCTGATCGGGATCGTCGTGCTCAGCTACTCGGTCTGGGCCCACCACATGTTCGTCGCCGGCATGTTCAGCTGGCTGCGGGTGCCGATGATGATCACGACGCTGCTGATCGCGGTGCCGACCGGGATCAAGATCTTCTCCTGGCTGGGCACGCTCTACTTCGGCAAGATCCACACCTACTCGACGGCGATGCTGTTCGCCCTCGCCTTCATCGTCACCTTCACGATCGGCGGCATCAGCGGCGTGATGCTGGGCATGGTGCCGATCGACATCCACGTTTCCGACACCTACTTCATCGTCGCCCACATCCACTTCGTCCTCTTCGGCGGCTCGGTCTTCACGATCTTCGCCGGCATCTACCACTGGTTCCCGAAGATGACGGGGCGGATGTACGACGAGAGGCTCGGCCGGGTTCATTTCTGGGGCACGCTGATCGGGACCTGGGTCACCTTCATCCCGATGCACTGGGTCGGGATGGACGGGATGCCGCGGCGCGTCGCCGACTACGCGACCCAGTTCGGCGAGTGGAACATCCTGATCAGCTGCGGCGCGTTCCTGCTCGGAGCCTGCCAGCTCGTCTTCCTCTACAACATGGTCGTCAGCTGGCGCTTCGGCCCGCGCGCCGAGGCCAACCCGTGGCGGGCCAACTCGATCGAGTGGCAGGTCTCCTCGCCGCCGCCGGTCTTCAACTTCCCGGAGATCCCGCGCGTGGTCGGCGGTCCGTACGAGTACGGCGTGCCCGGCGCACGGCACGCGATCATGGCCGGCGAGAGCGTCGAGACCCCGGCGGAGACGCAGCCGACGGTGGTGGGCTCCACATGAGCGAGGCCGCCGAGGCGCGTCCCCTGCTCGTCTTCCTCAACGAGGTGGCGGGCGGGCGCAAGCTGCTGAAGGCCGTGAGCGAGAGGGCGGACAAGGTCCCGTTCGTGGCCGTCGCGGCCCCTCAGAACCAGCCCGCTGTCGGCCAGCTGATCGACTCGGGCGAGCTGCGCGACGCCGCGCGGGCCCGGGTCGAGGTGACGATGTCGATCCTCTCCGAGTACGGGGTCGACTCGGTCGGCGAGGTGATGGACCGGGAGCCGTCGCTGGCGCTCGACGACGCCATCCGCGCCCACGAACCCGGCGAGGTGCTTCTCTCCTGCGCCTCGGAGACGCGCTTCGGCTTCACCCGCAAGGACCTGGTCGCCTGGGCGACCGACCGCTTCGAGCCGGAGGTCGAGGTCACCCACATCCCCGTGCGGATCTCGGACGACTCGGTCAGCTGGGAGAAGAGCCACACGCTCGTCGTGGCGACCCAGACCGTGGCGGCGCCGGACCTGGTCGGCCGGCTCAAGGAGCGCGCCGCCGGCCACCCGCACCGCTACACGATCGTCTGCCCGCGGACCGATGACGTGACCGAGCCGCAGATCGTCCGCGACCTCGCCTCGACGCTGGCCGAGCTCTACCGGGCGGACATCGACGCCACCGGCCAGCCGATGAGTCCAGACCCCTTCCATGCCGTAAAGAACGCGATCGAGCACTACAGCATCGACGAGGTGCTGATCTCGACCTTCGCCGGCGAGAGCTCGCGCTGGCTCGAGGACGACCTGATCGGCAAGGTGCGCGAGATCACCGACAAGTCCGTCGAGCACCTCGAGGTCGGCCGCCCGGCAGCGGCGGTCGCCGCCGCCGTCGCAGAGGGAGAGGAGGCGACGAGCTGATGGAGAGCGCAACGGTCGCACTGGGCCACGCACACGAGGAGCACCACGGGCCGCCGGAGGCCAACGAGAGCTCGCGGATCGATCGTCAGACGCTCGGGATCCTCCTCTTCATCGTCTCCGAGGTGATGCTCTTCGGCGCCTTCTTCGCCTCCTACTTCTTCCTCCGGGTCGTCGTCGACCCGCCGGCCTGGCCGCCGGAGCCCTACGAGTTGCCGAAGGCCGTGGCCGGGATCAACACCGTGATCCTGGTCTCCTCCAGCTTCACGATCCACTACGCGCTGGAGGCGATCCGGCGGGGCAACCACCGTGGGCTGAAACTTGGACTGGTGTTGACCTGGCTGCTCGGGGCCACCTTCCTCTTCATCCAGGTCAACGAGTACGTGCACCTCGGCTTCAGCGCCCGCGACCTCGGCTTCGGCTCGATCTTCTACAGCCTCACCGGCCTGCACGGCGCCCACGTCTTCGTCGGCCTGCTGCTGCTCAGCTTCGCCACGATCCGCGCCTTCCGCGGCCACTTCGGCCCGGCGGCCAAGGACCACCTCGGCGTAGAGGTGCCCGGCATCTACTGGCACTTCGTGGACGTCATGTGGATCGTCGTCTACACGACGGTTTACATCCTCTAGCGCACAGTCTTTCTGGGGCGGCACGATGTGCCCTGGTTTGATTGCTACGCGTACCTTGACAGGTATATAGACGTACCTATAGGGTGACTAACGGAGGAGGACGATTACCCAGGTTCGTCATATAAGCCGCTTCAGGTCGCGCGTCGCCCTACTTTCGTCTTGCGCCTGCCTCGCTCTGCTGCTTGCCCCCTCGTCAAGCGAGGCATTCGAACCTGGAGGTAGTACCAGCAGCGTGATCGGCGATCCGATCTGCATGATCGAGCCGTGGTACTGCCTTGAAGACCTCGCCACTGTCAATGTCAAAAAGAACGGCACGGGATCTGGAACAGTGACCAGCTCTCCGGCGGGAATAAACTGCGGTGTCTTTTGCTCAGGAAAATTCCCAGTGGGCTCAGTGGTGACGCTCACCGCCAAAGCCGGCGAAGGATCCAAATTCACCGGCTGGTCGGGTGGTTACACCCCCATGCCAGGTGATGATTGCTCAGGTACTGGCACCTGCAAAATGACACTCGTATTCATTCGCATAGCTGTGTTCCCGCCCCCACCCCCACCGCCAGTTGGGGTCACCGCGACCTTCGACCTCGAATCGAAACCAAACCTCAAAAACCTCACCGTCTCCAAGACGGGAACTGGCTCGGGCACGGTCAAATCAAGCCCCGCGGGGATCGATTGCGGCAGTACCTGCATGGCTGAATTCGAAGACGGCAAAGAAGTAACGCTCAAGGCCAGCGCCGAAGCGGGCTCGGTCTTCAATAGCTGGAAAGGCTGTGACGTCGTCAACGGCCGCGAATGCAAAGTCACGGTCGATGGGGCAGAGGCGGTCAGCGCCAAATTCTCCGAGGTCAAAGCGCTTTCGGTGCAGAAGGGGGGCGCCGGCCTGGGTTCGGTCAAGAGCTCCCCCGGTGGTATCAACTGTTTGGCGGCTTGCCTATCGGCCGAGGCGGAGTTCTCCGCTGGCCCTCCGGCCAAAGAAGTCACCCTGACTGCCGTCCCCAATCGAGGCTCGGCCTTTGTCGGATGGAGCGGGGATTGCTCGGGCCTGCCTCCAACCTGCAAAGTGACGCTTTCGGCGGCCAAATCGGTGACGGCGGAGTTCACGCCAATCCCGAAAGTCAGCCTGACGCTCGACAAGGCTCCCGGGACCGGCGCGGTGAAGAGCGCGCCGGTTTCGATCAACTGCGCGGCAGCCTGTTCTTCCCAGACCTCGGGTTTCTATCTGGACAGCGAGGTCGCGCTGGCCGAGACCCCTTACAAATCGACCTTCTCCCAGTGGACGGGGGCTTGCTCTGGCGGCTTGCCTATCTGCAAATTGACGATGACCGAAGCGAGGGCGGTTGGGGCCGAATTCGCTGGTGCGCCGACAGCGGGAGTCTCGTTGACGCTCACAAAGGCTGGGGGAGGCACCGGTACCGGCAAGGTGACGAGCTATCCGAGCGGGGTCAATTGCGATGCGAGCTGTTCATCCAGCGTCGCTGCATTCAAATCGGGTGCCAAAGTCGCCCTCAAGCAGACACCCGCCAAAGGTTCTACGTTCGTCGGATGGGGAGGCGCCTGCTCCGGTTCGGGCGTCTGCGAAGTGACACTCGCGGATGCCAGAGAGGTGACGGCCGAATTCGAGGCGATCCCGCTCCACATCCTGACCGTCAACAAGGCAGGCGGGGGCACGGGTACGGTGAAAAGCACGCCAACGGGCATCGATTGCGGGCTCGCCTGCTCGCAGGCCGCCGCCCTCTACCCGGAGACCGCCGGCATCGTCTTGACGGCGATCCCGGGCAAAGGGTCGGCGCTGGCCCAGTGGGCGGGCTGCGATGAAGTTATTGCTGGGTCCTGCATCGTGGCGATGGGCTCGGCCAAAGAAGTCACGGCGAAATTCGAATAGACGCAGGAGAGCCACGACGACGACCGTTGTCTCCATTGCGGCTTGCGTGCTTCGTCGTGTTCGTCTCTTCCATGGGTTTACATTCCCGGGAATAGCGGTAAAAACTGAGATATGCACAACCCGCTGAGGTCGGAGGCGGATGCGTTTCGCTGGGTGGTGGTGATCGGCGCAGGAGCCGTGTCGGTCATCGTCCTCACCCTGCTGACCAGGCCGGTCGTAGGGGTCGTGTGGGCGGCGCTCTTGATCGGTTTCGGGGCTGGGGTCGCGTATCGCAATGCGCGCGGGTCCCTGCCGCGGAGCGTTGCCCTCACCCGTGGGAAGGACGGCAGGCACCGGGTGCTCGTGGTGGCCAACGAGACGGTCGAGGGGGAGGCGCTGCTGGAGGAGATCCGCGGTCGCTGTCGCGGCCGGGACTGCGAGATCCTCGTCGTCACCCCGGCGCTGACCGGGTCGCGCGCCTCGCACTGGGCGTCGGACGTCGACGGGGCGATCGAGCTGGCCCGGCAGCGGATGGAGCTCTCGCTGATCGCGATCGGGCAGCTGGGGCTGAAGGCAAGAGGTGAGATCGGCGATTCCGACCCGAACGTGGCGATCGAGGACGCGCTGCGGGTCTTCCCGGCCGACGAGATCGTCATCTCCACGCATCCGCCACACCGCTCCCGCTGGCTCGAGCGGGGGGTGGTCGACCGGGCACGCGAGCAGATCGACCTGCCGATCACGCACGTCGTGGTCGATCTGGCGGCCGAGCGCACAGTGCGGTGAGCGACTTGTTGCAGTTCCGCGCGCTTCAGCGCACCACGTGAAACGTTCTGTCTCCTAGGCTGCCAATATGGAGACCGTGAGAGCGCGCTGGACCGACGACCGCATGGACGACCTGAAGCACCAGGTCGACGATCTCGGACGGCGCACCGACGAGGGCTTCCACGCGATGCGCGAGGAGATGGACCGCCGCTTCGACGGGATCGAGAAGCGCTTCGACTCCATGGATGCCCGCCTCGACTCGATGAACGCCCGCTTCGACGCGATGCAACGGGTGATGATCATGCTGAGCGCCTCGATGTTCGCGGCGATGCTGGGCCTCGTAGCCACCCAGCTTTGGATCATCGTCACTCAGCTCTGAGTCAGCGCCGGAGCGGCTTCGGGCGCCTTGACCCCGGTCTGTCCCGTGGGCTCGTAACGCGGCTCCAGGCGCCCCGCGGTCGCGACGGCCCACAGCATCGCCAGCCAGGTGGCGGTGGCGAGGGCCACGTGTAGCCAGACGATGCCCGGAGGCAGCTCCAGGGCCCACTGCAGGCCGCCTACACCCCCCTGGAGGGCGAGCAGGCCGATCACGGCGCTGAGGGGCCCTATGGCCCTCCTGTCGCCCTCTGGGCGGCGCAGTAGGAGCCAGACGGCGATCGCGGCGAGGCCGAAGACGGCGGCGATGGCCGAGTGGCGCTGCACGACCCACTCCAGCGTCCCCGTGCCCTCGAACTCGAAGCGGTGGACCAGCTGCCCCTCGTGGGCGCCCGCGTGGGGCCCGGAGGCGGTGGCGATCGTGCCGGCGAGGATCGTCAGCTGGCCGAGCGGGATCAGGGCCCGCACCGCCCAGACGCCGAGGCGGTCGCCGGAGCGCCGCCGCTCCCGCGGCTCGTAGCGAGCGCACCAGGCGAGGGCGAAGGAGGCGTCGAGCAGCAGCATCGAGAGGATGAAGTGGCTCATCACCAGGCCGGGGGCGAGGTGGTACTTGACCACCAGGGCGCCGAGGATCGCCTGGCCGATCACCCCCAGGGGCAACAGCGCCCCGAAGAACGCGAGGTGGCCGCGGAAGGGACGGCGGAACCAGGCGAGGACGCTGGCGGCGATCACCGCGAGGCCGACGAAGCCGGTGAGCAGGCGGTTGCCGTACTCGATCACGGCGTGCGTGTCGAGCGGCGGCACGGTCCCTCCGTAGCATTTGGGCCAGTCGGGGCAGCCGAGGCCCGAACCGGTCAGCCGTACGGCGGCCCCCGTCAGCACGATCAGCGAGAGCGCGGCGAGGGCGACCAGCGCCACGGTCGCGTAGAGCTGCGGGGAGATGCTGAGGCGGTCGCGCATGGGAAAGCCTCAGAGATGATGCCAGCGGCCGTCTCGCGGCCGCTGGAGGCGCTCAGCCGCCTTTGCCGCTGCCCTTGGCCGTCGATTCGATCAGGTACTCGACCAGCTCTTCCAGTTCCTTCGGGCTGATCAGCGTGCTGAAGTTGGCGGGCATCACGTTGGCGGGGTAGCCCTTGGCGATGACCTTGTTGGGGTCGACGATCGACTCGTCGACCATCGCCGCGCTCTGACCGGGCAGGACTTCGTCGAGGTCCGGCCCGGTGACGCCGCCGGAGCCGGCCGCGGCCAGCGCGTGGCAACCCCCGCAGCCGTTGTTGGCGAACACCTGGGAGCCGGGCCCGCCGGGGACCTTTGGCGGCGCGGCGCCGGGAACGCCGGCGTAGAGCGCGACGTAGGCCGCCACGTCCTGGAGGTCCTGGCCGCTGACCAGGTCGGCGGGCATCGAGACGGCGGGGTTGTCGTTGCTCGGCCTGGGGAACTCGACCTGCGCCTCGACCACGCCCTCGACCGTCGAATCGTTCTCGCCGGCGACGCGGGCCGCGGCGAAGGCGTCGTCGAGGTCGGGACCGATCTGAGCCGTGGTCCCGGCCTGCGCCATCGCGTGGCAGGTGCCGCACTTCTGGATGAAGAGGGCGCGGCCCCTTTCGGGGTCGGCGTCGCTCGTGCCGCAGCCGGAAGCCGGCAGCGCGACGGCCGCGACGGCGGCGAGGGCGAGCAGGGGGCGGATGGCGGTCGAGAGCTTGGGCATACGGCGCGAAGCGGGCCGGAGTCTATATGCCTGGGCCGCGTGAAAGCCGCTTGCGCGGGCGCGGGCGTGGGGTACGCTTGAGACGATCCTCACTAGTTCGCGAACCCATGGAGGGAGGCATCGGATGCAGGTACGGGAAGGCATGTCGGACGTGGTCCTGACGGTCGGGCCCTCGCACACGCTGCGCGACGCGGCGACGATGATGGCCGAGAAGGGGACCGGCGCCGCGCTGGTCGCCGACGACGAGACGCCGGTCCCGTGCATCCTCACCGAGCGCGACATCCTGCTCTCCCTGGGCAACGGCGAGGACCCCGACTCGGAGCGCGTCGCCGACCACATGAGCGACAGCGTGATCGCCGCCTCGCCGGACTGGAGTCTCGAGCGGGCCGCGGGTGAGATGTCGCGCCGCGGGATCCGCCACCTGGTCGTCTACGAGGGCAGTGACCTGGTCGGCGTCCTCTCAATGCGCGACATAGTCCGCGTCTGGACGTCGGAGGGCGCGACCTCGGGGATGTCGCCGGACTGACTTGGAGACCTGGGGGCCTTCGGGGGTACCTCCCCAGGCCGCTTCGCGGGAGTTCCTGGGGAGGTACCCCCGAAGGCCCCGACGCAACACGTCTCTCGAAACGCTTCGGGCTGCGATCCAGTGCCAGGGTCCCCAAGCTTCAAACCCAAGCCGGCCTGGCGCTTCGAGAGGGTTTTAAAAGCTTGTGGTGCCCGGAACGGCACCTAGGGCATCTGGAGCTTTCCCGGGAGCCGGGTTGACGCCTGGGGGAGGGAGCTTTCGAAGCTCGTGAACTGTTGAAGGGATGCCGGCGCCCCTCCCCAAAACACTCAAGCGAGGCTCCCGCCGAGCGTTTTGGGGAGGGGCGCCGGCATCCCCCTCGGACTGAGGCTCAGCCCTTAGGCGGGCTGATCGTTTCGACCGGCAGCACCGCGCCGCGCACCTTCTGTTTGCGCGGCAGGCGGAAGTAGTCGCGGATCGAGCCGCGGATCATGCTGCGGAGGGCGAAGAGGGCGATCACGCCGCCGATGATCGAGTAGATCCAGCCGCGAACCATGAAGCCCTCGGCGAAGATGCCGCAGACGACCAGGGCAAGGGCGAAGGCGAAGACCGCCGGTGCCCAGGAGGAGCTGGGCGGATGGACCTGCTCCCCCGGCTCGGGTATGTGCCTGTGCTCGGGGGTCATGAGGCGACGTAGAGGACCGCCACCAGGAAGCTGAGGGCAAATACAGCCGTGGCGATGCCGCCGGCGAGGAGGCCGGCGGAGATGCTCGATCTTGCTGTCTCGCGGTCCACGGTCCCGATTTCTACTAGACCAGCCGGTCGAGCGGCATCGCGACGAAAAGCAGCGCGAGGTAGGCGAGCGAGTAGAGGTAGGTGCGCAGTGCCCAGCGGCGATCGGCGCTGCGCAGCAGGCGAACGGCGCAGTAGATGAAGCCCGCCCCGAGCGTCATCGAGGCGACGAGGTACTCGACGCCGAAGCCGCCCGCGCAGAAGGGGAGCTGGGTCACCGCGTAGAGGAGCACCGTGTAGAGGAGGATCTGGCGGCGGGTCTCGTCCTCGCCGCGGACCACGGGCAGCATCGGGATGCCGGCCTTGGCGTACTCGTCCTTCATCAGCAGCGAGAGGGCCCAGAAGTGGGGCGGGGTCCAGAAGAAGACGATCGCGAAGAGGTAGAAGGCGGTGCCGCTGAGCCCGCCCGTGACCGCCGCCCAGGCGACCAGCGGCGGCACCGCGCCGGCCGCGCCGCCGATCACGATGTTCTGCGGCGTCAAGCGCTTCAGCCAGAGCGTGTAGACGAAGACGTAGCCGAACAGGCCCGAGATCGAGAGCGCCGCCGCCAGCGGGTTGACCGCCAGCGCCAGCAGGGCGAAGGAGGCGCAGCCGAGCATGGCCCCGAAGGCGATGGCGGCCCGGGGGGAGATCCGACCGGCCGCAACCGGCCGGGTCGCGGTGCGGGTCATGATCCGGTCGATGTCCCGGTCGATCGCGTGGTTGATCGCGCCGGCGCCGCCGGCCGAGAGTGCGCCGCCGAGGCAGACCAGGAAGACGAGGCCGAGCGAGGGGTCGCCCGCCACGTACATCGTCGTGATCGTGGTCAGCAGCAGCAGCGACTGCACCTTCGGCTTGGTCAGCGTCAGGTAGTCGCGCAGGACCGTCAGGGACGCTGGCCGACGCGATACCGCCGCCGCAGTCGCACTCATCCGGGTCAGGCTACCGGCTGCTTCTCGGGAGCCGCCGGCTCGGCGCGACGCGTGCGGTGGGCGATCGCGTCGCGGATGTCACGCATCGGCCGGTCGCTGCGCACGTCGGGCAGGACGTCGAAGTTGTGTGGCTCCGGGGGCGAGAGCGCGAACCACTCGAGCGAGTCGCCACCCCACTGGTCATGGCCGGCGCGGGCGCCGCCTGTGCGGCTGAGAATCGCGTTGACCAGCGTCAGGACGATCCCCGTGGCCAGCACCAGGGCACCGATCGAGGCGATCAGGTTGAGGGTGCTGACCCCCGTGCCGCTGAAGAACTTGTAGGCGTCGACGACCTCGCCGTGCTCGCCGCCGGCGAAGAAGAGGGGTACGAAGGCGAGCAGGGTGCCAAGCGCCATCGTCCAGAACGAGATCCGCGCCATCGTCTCGCCCATCGTCCGCCCGGTCAGCTTAGGGAACCAGTAGTGCAGGGCGGCGAAACCGCCGAAGACGGCGCCGCCGACGAGGGCGAAGTGGGTCGCCGCCGTGGCATCGGTGGTGTGCTGCAGGCGCCAGGCGACCGCGACCATCGAGTGCGAGATCTCCGAGGCGAGGCCGATCGAGATCGCCGAGATCGCGCCGAGGGCGAAGAGCAGCGGGGCCCGCATATGCAGGGTGCCGCCGATCATCGTCGCGATCAGGTTGTAGATGACGAGGCCGAAGGGGACGATCAGCGCCAGCGACATCAGCATCGCGTAGTACATCCAGCCGATCCCGATCGGCGCGGTGAGCATGTTCTGCACCCAGGCCAGGGTGCCGATCACGGCGATCGCGACCAGCGATCCGACCACAACGCCGCGACCCTGCAGGGGCCGGCGGGCGAAGGTCGGGACGATCTCGGCGATCGCCGCCAGGGCCGCGATCAGGATCAGCATGTAGGCGCCGGTGAAGAAGACCCAGCTCAGGTGCTCCCAGAGCAGCGGCGACCCTCCCGAGCCGTCGGCGAAGAAGATGCCGTCGAAGTTGCGGTCGATCAGCAGCATCGCGATCGCGCCCAGCATCACCGGGCCGATCACGAGGAGCAGCCAGGAGCAGATCGCGGCCGCCCAGGTGAAGACGGGCAGCCGGCGCCAGGCCATGCCCGGTGCGCGCAGCCTGTGCAGCGTCGCGACCAGGTTGATCGCGACCAGGACGAAGCCGAGTGTCACAAGCCCGTTGGCGGCGGCCCAGGCATCGACCCCGTTGTTGGGCAGGAAGGCCAGCTCGGAGAGCGGCGCCAGCGGGTTGACGCCCGCCTCCGACGGGGTGAAGAGGAAGCCGGAGTAGAGGACGGTCGCGCCGGCGATGTAGAGCCAGAGCCCGATCTGCCCGACGCGCGGCAGGGCGGTGCCCCGCGCGCCCGCCTGCAGCGGCGCCAGGTAGTAGAAGAGGCCGAGTGCCAGCGGGATCGCGAAGAGGAAGATCGCCGTGGCGCCGTAGAGCGAGAGCATCCGGTTGAAGGTGACCGGCGTCAGGAACGTGTTCTCGGGGATCGCCAGCTGCAGGCGCATCAGCAGGAGCTCGACCAGGGCGATGAAGAGGAAGCCGAGCGAGGCGACGATCATCGTGCGGCCGACGTCCTTGTGGTCGGAGCTGAGGGCGATCTCCATCCAGCGCGGGCGGCGCTTGGGGAAGCCGTCGACGACGAGCTCGGGACGGGCTCTGCTCACGGCACTTCTCCCTCTTCGATCAGGCCCACGACACGGTCCTGGGCTGCCTGGATGTCGGCTTTCTGGCTATCGAGGAAGTCTTCGTACTCCGCTGCCGAGACCACCTCGACCGCGGTTCGCATCGCGGCGTAGGCCTGGCCGGAGAAGGTCGCCGACTGGCCCTCGTAGAGGCCCTCCTCGTCAGCGCGGAAGACGACGTGATTCGTCTTGCCCGGGACGGCGTCGCGCTTGCCCGCCAGCTGCGGTACGTCCCAGGTGTGGATCACGTCGGTGGAGACGAGGTCGAGTTCGACCGTGGTGTCCACCGGCACGACGAGCTTGTAATAGGCGTAGGCGGAGTTCGGGTAGTCGTAGCGCCAGAGCCACTGCTGGCCGGTCGCCTGGATCTGCAGCGGCGCCGAGCGGGCCGAGGCGAGGCCCGCCGGCCCGGTGGCCGGAGTCTCGCGTGCCTTCCCGGTGTAGACGAGGCTGACGACGAAGATCGCGGCGGCGAAGACGGTGAGCAGGGCGCCGACCCGGAACTGGGTGTGCCGCCCCGACTCGCGAACGCCGGGACCGCGAGCGCCGCCTTTGCGGCGCAGCGCGTAGACCAGCGCGCCGTTGATCGCGACGACGACGATCGTCGCGGCGACGAAGCCGATCCAAAGCAGGGTTTCGATCTGGTCAGTACCAGGGGAGGCCGGACTCAAAGCGCGGCCATTCTAATCACGCGCGACGCCGCGACGCCGCGCCCGTCGTTTCCCCACGGCGGCAGGGGGGCTCCTATACTCGCCGACCCTATGCGCAGGCGATCCCGGCCATCTCCCGCGCTTCGCGTGGCCCTGCGCGCCGGGGCCGCTGGCGCAGTCGCCGCCGCGGTCGCCGTGCCGCTGCTGCGCCGGCGCCTGCGAGCGCCCGCCGGGGTGACGATCGCGAGCTGCGCCGCGGGGCCTCTCGCGCTGGCGGTTCTCTACCCGCGCTCGCGCAAGCGCGACGTGGCTCTCTTCGCGATGCAGATGTGGGCGTTCACGATGGTGCACGAGCTGCCCTATGACGATCCCGAGCGCCTGCGGCGGCGCCTGCGGGCCCGCTACCCGATCGCGGTCGACCGCGCGATCGGGTTCGGCTGGCTGCCCAACGCCCGCCTCCAGCGCACCCTCGCTCGCTTCCGTCGCGTCGACTCCCTGGACCGCCTCCTCACCTGGGTGCACTGGCTCTGGTTCCTCGAGCCCTACGCCGCGCTGCTCTGGATCCTCCTGCGCCACCCGGAGCGCTTCCCGCGGGCCGCGCGCCAGATGGCCGCGGTCTTCGACCTCGGCTGCGTCGGCTACTTCGCCGTGCCGACGGCGCCGCCGTGGTGGGCCTCCGAGCAGGGCCTGACCGGGGAAGAGGTGCGGCGGATCATGGTCGGGGTCGGCGAAGAGACCTGGCGCTCGGCCTGGCCGGCGATGTACGGCGCGCTCGGGGGCAACCCCTGGGCGGCGATGCCCTCGCTGCACTTCGCCACCTCGACGATGGCGGCGATCTCGCTCTCCGAAGCGGGCCGGGCCGAGGGCGCGATCGGGTGGGGCTACGCCCTGACGCTCGGCTTCGGGCTCGTCTACCTGGGCGAGCACTACGTCACCGACCTGCTGGCCGGCGCCGGCCTCGTCGCCACCGTGCGGCGCGGCGAGCCACTCGCCGAACCGGCCGTCCACGCGGTCAACCGCGGCCTGCGCCGGTTGGAGCGCCTCGCCAACGGGTAGCTTCCCTTGGGTGTCTCCAGAGGGTTCGGCGAACGGCGGCAGCGCCGCTGAGCTTCCGATCTTCACGCGGCGCCGGGTTGCCCAGACGACACTGCTCGTCCTCGTCGTGCTGGTCGCGATCTACTTCCTCTTCCCGCGGCTGGTCGGCCTCGGCGACGCGCTGGGAAAGCTCGGCGAAGCCGACCTTGCCTGGGTCGGGATCGCGATCGGCTTCAACGTCATTGCGATCGCCACCTACGTGGCCCTGTTCAAAGCCGTGGTCGGCGGCGACGTCCTGCCGCTGAGCTGGAAGGAGACCTACGAGATCAACATGGCGGGGCTCGCCGCGACCCGCCTCTTCTCGGCCGGGGGCGCAGGCGGAATCGTGCTCAGCTTCTGGGCGCTGCTCAAAGCCGGGATGCCGCGGCACGAGGCGGGGAGGCGGATGGTCGCCTTCCTCGCGCTGCAGTACGTGTTCTATCCCGTCGCGCTGATCGTCTGCGGGGTCCTGTTGCGCACCGGAGTCGTGCCCGGCAAGGGCTCGGTCGAGCTGACCATCGTCCCGGCGGGAGTAGCGGGCGTGCTCCTGGGAATCGGCTTGCTGATGGCCCTGATCCCACCGGACGTCGGGCGCAGGCTCGCCTCGCTGGCCAGGGGGGAGCGGAGCAGGGCGATCGTCGCCAACGTCGCCAAGGTGCCGGCCGTCGTCGGCGAGGGGCTCAGGTTCACCGCAGGCCTCTTCGCCAGCCCATCGCGCGGGGGCTTGGCCGTGGTCGGCGCCGCCGGCTTCTGGGCCGCCAACATCGGCATCCTCTGGGCCTCGTTCAAGGCATTCGGCGTGCACGTCCCGCTGGCGGTGGTGATTCAGGGCTTCTTCCTCGGCATGGTCGCCAACCTCTTTCCGCTCGCGCCTGCGGGCGTCGGGGCGGTGGACGCCGGCATGATCGGCGCCTTCGTCCTCTTCGGAATCCCCGAGGAGACGGTCTTCCCGGCCGTGCTGGTCTACCGCTTGGTTGCCTTCTGGATGCCGTTGCCCCTCGGCCTGGTCGCCTTCTTCCAGCTCCGCCACACGGCCCAGCGCTGGGAAGCCGAGGGCCTGCCGATCGAGCGACGCCGGCCACGGGAGCCCGGGCTGGAGCCGGCGGCACACTGAGGCGCGGCGGGTTGACCCAGGAGCTACTATAAAAAGTAAAGTAATGGCGCCGACGGGCCTCAGAGCATCCCTATATGTCACGTTTCAGGCCCGTCGACCGGCAACTAGACTGAGGCGCACATGGCAGACGCGAAGAAGATCGAGAACGTGATCGTCGTCGGCGGCGGGCCCGCCGGCTACACCGCTGCGCTCTACACGGCGCGCGCCAACCTCGAGCCCCTGGTCATCGAGGGGTTCCAGTGGGGCGGCCAGCTGCAGAACACGACCGACGTCGAGAACTACCCGGGCTATCCCGAGGGGATCATGGGGCCGGAGATGATGAGCCAGTTCCGCGCCCAGGCCGAGCGCTTCGGGACGCGCTTCGTCACCGACGACGTCGACCGGGTCGAGCTCTCCGACGGTGGCGTGCAGAAGGTCTACCTCGGCGACGAGGAGCACCTGGCGAAGACCGTGATCCTGGCGATGGGGGCCGAGCCGCGGCGGCTCGGCGTTCCCGGTGAGATGGAGCTGGGCGGTCGCGGCGTCTCCACCTGCGGTGTCTGCGACGGGGCCTTCTTCAAAGACCAGCGGGTGATCGTGATCGGCGGCGGCGACTCGGCGATGGAGGACTCGATCTTCATCTCCAAGTTCGCGAGCCAGCTGACCGTGGTCAACCGCCGCGACGAGTTCCGCGCCTCGAAGATCATGTTCGAGCGGGCGAAGGAGCGCGGCAACATCGACCTCAAGACTCCCTTCGTCGCCGAGGAGTTCGTCGCCGGCGAGGACGGCAAGCTCGGCCACGTGCGCCTGCGCAACACCGAGTCCGGTGAGACCGAGGACCTCGAGACCGACGGCGCCTTCATCGCGATCGGCCACATCCCGAAATCGGAGATCGTGATCGGTCAGGTCGACACCGACGAGGACGGCTACATCGTCACCCAGCCCGGCTCGACCAGGACCAACCTGGCCGGTGTCTTCGCGGTCGGCGACGTCGTCGACCACACCTACCGTCAGGCGGTCACCGCCGCCGGCACCGGCTGCATGGGTGCCCTCGACGCCGAGTGGTACCTGCGCGACACCCCGCCCTCGCCCGAGGCCCACTGGATGCCCGGCGGCGAGCCCGTCGAGGTGGCCCCGACGCCGGGCTCGTAGGACGCCGGTTTAGGTCGGTCCTGTGCTTGCGGCAGTTGGTGCCAATGGCTCTGCAGCGCCGGGCGGCACGGTGGGCGCTTCGTCCTCGTCGAGGACGAAGTAGTCCAGATCGAGGCGCTTGAGCAGATAGCTGCGGGCGACCGCGACGCCCACGTTGTTTTCGATCATCAACTGCGCAAGTTCGTTCCCGTCGACGAGGATGATTCGCGGGGTTACCTTTCCCGCATACTCGACGGCATCTGGACTGAATGCCGATGTAGCGATAAAGACACCCTTTGTCGCATTTTGGCCCTGCAGTGCACCGACAAATTTCTGGATCTCGGGACGCCCAACAGTGCCAGTCCACTTCTTCGCCTGGACATAGACGGTGTCCAGGCCCAAGCGGTCTTCCCTGATGACACCGTCAACTCCTTCGTCACCGCTCTTGCCGAGACGTTCAGACGTCCCTTCCTGCCTTCCGCCATAGCCGATCGCATGGAGAACGTCGAGCACTAGTTGCTCAAAGAACTCTGGAGTCTGGTCATGTATTCGGTCCAGCAGCTCCCCGGCAAGCGCAGAGCGAAGCTCTCGATACGAACCCTCGATGCGTTCCTCCGGCGTTTGGTCCTCTGCGGCGGCTGGTGCCTCGGCCACGGCTCCTTGGTTGCCTTTTGCCTGTCTGAATTCGGAAAACTCCTCGAACTGGGACAGCACAGCCAGGTCTACCCGAACCGGGTTGGACTCGAGAACTTCACGTCCACGATTGGTAATCCGGTAAACGGCCCGCTTTGGACGCTGGATGAGGCCAGCGCGGTACAGATAGGTCGCGGCCCAGCCAACACGGTTTTGGAGTGTCGTTACTCGGCCGCTGGGAATCAGTTCCTCAACATCCTCCTGGCCTAGTGCGAAGTGGCTCGTGAGATCCTCGCGAATTGACCGAATTGAATGATCGCCGTCATCGGCCAAGATCTCCAGTAGAGGCCGCATGATCGATTGGAAATCTGGCACCGCCATGACGGAGACCATAGTGGCGAAGGTCGGCCGAGTGTCGTTCCTATGGTGTTTTGTGTTGGCTAAGCGCTCAAGATACGGAGGGCGGCATGTGCAGAGGCCAGCCGAGCAAAGTCGCCATCCTGGGTGACAACCGGAAGGCCGTGCTCTACCGCGGTGGCAGCGATCAGGGCGTCGGTGAGCTTGACGGTGCGATGAATACCGGCTGCCTTGCAGTCAGCGACCAAGCGAGCCCAGGCCGTCATGACGGCCTCGCTTATGGGGATTGGATCGGCAGAGCGGGCGAGGGCGAGGGTGTCCGCTCTACGGGCTCGGGTTGCGTCGTCGGTTGCGCTCAGGACACCGAGCTGAAGCTCTCCGATCGTCACCACGGAGACGGCGACTCGATCCGGCAGATCTCCGAGTGGGCGTCCGGTCTCGTGGGCGATGAAGACCGATGTATCGAGCAGGCCGGCGGTCTTCTCGGTCAAAGCTCGTCGAGGGTCTGGCCCGCCAGTTCGTCGAGCTCGCGCCGGAGGGAAGGATCGGCGGCCCGGTCGTGGAGCTGTTCGCGCAGCTGGGCGCCACCGAGCCATCGAGTGCGCTGGCCGTGGGGGACTATGTCGGCCATCGGGTCGCCGTTGACCGTGAGGACCACCCGCTCGCCGGCCTTGACGGCATCGATGACGCTCGCCGTTCGATTGCGTAGGTCTCGCACCCCGATCTCCATGTGCGACAGTGTAGCATCGAGATTGGGTCGGACTCGATGAGTGGGATGCTCGGCTAGGGTGGAGCGATGAGCGACCGGCTGGCCGGAATCTTCCCCTTCGTGATCGCCGTGCTGTTGCCGCCGGCCGGACTGTTGCTCGGGCTGGTCGAGCTGCGGCAGGACCGCGAACTGGGGATCCGCCTGCTGGTGGTCGCGGTGCTGGCGGCGGTGGTCTGGACGCTGCTTTTCCTCGGCTGAGCGTCAGCCGACGAGCTGCCGGACCACGAACGTGCGGGACCCTTTGGGGGTCTCGATCTCGATCGGCTCGCCGACCTTCGCGTCGCGAAGCGCCCTGCCGATCGGGGACTCGGCGGAGAGGCGGCCCGCGGCGAGGTCGGCCTCGGTCGAGCCGACCAGGGTCCAGGTGTGGACTTCGTCCTTGCCCTCGTCGAACACCTCGGCGGTGCGACCGAAGGCGAAGGTGTCGGCATCGCCGTCAACCTCGACCACGACCGCGGTGCGCAGTCGCTCGCGCAGTCGCTTGATCTTCGTCTCCAGGTGCGCCTGGTCTTCCTTGGCGATGTGGTACTCGGCGTTCTCCTTGAGGTCGCCTTCCTCGCGCGCCACCTTGATCCTGGCCGCCATCTTCGTGCGGGCGGGACCTTCGAGCTGCTCGATTTCCTCGCGCAGCGCGGCGATCCCCTCCTCGGTGATCGCCTCACCGTTGGATTCCGGCTCTGCCATCCGCCCACCCTTTCAGATGCCGGGCGCCGATTCCATTCCCGGGTCGCAGCTGGACCGGCGCTACCTCGGCGATGCGACGTCGGGGCTCTCCCGTCGAGGAACCTCCACGGCGACCCGCTCGGCGAACAGCTCGACCAGCTCGGGGTCGAACCGGGTTCCGGCCGCGCCTCGCAACTCCGCGACGGCCTCCCCGTTGGAGAGGGACGGCCCGTAGGACTGGGCCCTGGTCATCGTGCTGTAGGTGTCGCAGATCAGGATGACGCGCGCTGCGAGCGGGATCGTCTCGCCGGCAAGGCCATCGGGGTAACCGCTGCCGTCCCAGCACTCGTGGCTGGAGCGGACGACTTTGGCGACCTCGCGCAGGGCCGGGGCGGCGGCCAGTACCCGCTCCCCGATCAGCGTGTGCTTTCGCACCAGGTCTTCCTCGGCGTCGGTAAGCGGCCCGCGTTTGTGCAGGATCGCGTCCGGGATCGCGATCTTGCCGATGTCGTGCATCTCCGCGGCACGCACGAGGACGTCCATCCCCTCGGCGTCGAGGGCGAGGGCCCGGCCCGTCGCGGCCGCGAGGTGCGCGACGCCGCCGAGGTGGCGGTCGAGCTCCGGCTCGCGCTCGCGCAGCATCCCGAGCAGGACGCCGCGGGCCTGGCTCAGGGCGGAGTCGGCACGCTGTCCCTTCTGCGTGTACATGCGCCGGTCGGCAATCAGCAGCGCGTCCTTCGGGGTCCGCGCCTCGCCGGGCAGCCGGACCATCCCCCACGAGGCCTTGATCGAGAAGCTGGGCCCCTGCTCGCAGAGGCCCGCCTCGGCCGCCTTGACGATCGCGTCTGCCGTGTCGTCCCCGGTCGAGAAGAGGACGCAGAACTCGTCTCCGCCGAGGCGGTACGCGGTCCCCCACGGCGATATCGCGGCTTCGAGGCCCAAGCCCAGCCGCTTGAGCAGTTCGTCGCCGGCGCTGTGCCCGAAGCTGTCGTTGTAGGACTTGAATCCGTCGAGGTCGAACAGCGCCAGGGCGTCGTTTCGCGGCCGCTGGGAGGCGAGGTTCGCCTCCAGGTCGGCAAGCAGAGAGCGCCGGTTGCGCAGGCCGGTGAGCGCGTCGGTACTCGCCTCGCGCTTGCTCGAGGCGAGCATCCTCGTGTTGAGGGCGAAGGTGGTGACGAGCCTGGCCAGCACGGCGAGCAGCGAGGCGACCCCGAGCCCGATCGCGACGGTCCCGATCGGAACGACGTTGCCGACCGCGAGCAGGCCGACGACGACCGCGGCGAGTGCCACCGGCAGTGCGATCGAACGCGCCGTGCGCGCCGGCGCGACCTCGACGGCGGCTTGCGGTAGCCACGCCGCGGCGGCGAGGAGGAGGAACGCCAGCGGCCAGGCGACGCTGGCCAGGTTGAGCGCCCCGGTCGACTGTCCGGCAACCGAGAGGTAGACGACGTCCGCGGCGCCGAACAGCGCTAGGGCCGTGGCGATCAGCGGCCACGCCCCGTGCACGCGCCAGCGCGAGGTGGTGAGCGCTCCCGCGACCAGCCCGAGGAGGACGAGGTCGGCGCAGGGGTAGGCGAGGCTGACGGCGACTCCGAGAGTGCTGCCTTCGAGCGCGTCGAGCACGGGCGGGAAGATCAGTGCGGCGGCGACCGCGGCCACCGCGAGCGCACCGATCAGGCCGTCCATCCAGGCGAACGTGTCGACCCGCGCCGAGCGGCTGTGAAGCAGAAGCAGCAGGGCGCAGAAGGCCGCGGGATAGAAGGCGAGGAAGAGCGCGTCGGCCGGCGACGGGAACGGGGCGGGGCTCGCGTAGTAGAGGACGACCGAGTAGTAGGTCTGGCCGAGTGCCCAGAGCAGCATCCCGATGCCGAGGCCGAGCCAGGCGCGTCGCTCGCCCGGCAGGCGAATCGCCCGGTAGAGGACCGCGAGCGCGGCCCCGAGCACCACTGCGTCGTAGGCCCAGCGCCCGAAGGCGTCCTGCGTGCCGGAGCCGCCGATCGGCACCAGCGTGACCGCGGCGTAGACGGCGAGCAGCAGCGCCAGCAGCCCGATCCACGCCGCGACGGCGGCTGACGGGACCGATCGGCTTGGGGTGGGGCTATCCATGCCTTCGGCATCGACCGCGGCGCACCGGGGCTTGAGCCACGCGGAGGCACTGTGCAGGGGCTAGGGTGGTTCCACGGCCCCGACCTGCACCCACCTCAGCTCGATCCAGGTCTTCGACCCGCCCGCGAACGTCGCCGGTTGCGAGGAGTGCCTGGCGCTGGGGATGCAGTGGGTCCACCTGCGCATGTGCCAGAGCTGCGGGCACATCGGGTGCTGCGACAACTCGGAGGGCAAGCACGCGACGGCGCACCATGCGGAGACCGGTCATCCGGTGATCCGGTCCGTTGAGCCCGGCGAGGACTGGAGCTGGTGCTACGAGGACGAAGCGATGTTTCGGCTAGCCCGCTGACGTGTTCCTCGGGTGGTCTGGGTAGGGGATGCCGGCGCCCCTCTCCAAAACGCTCGGCAGGAGCCTCGCTGGAGTGTTTTGGAGAGGGGCGCCGGCATCCCTTCGACAGCGCACGAGCTTCGAAAAGCTTCCCCCCGAAGCGTTACCCGGCTCCCCAAAAGCTCCACATGCCGTAGGTGCCGTTACGGACGCCCCAAGCTTTTTTAAAAGCTTGGGGACCCTGGGACCGGCTTCGCAACTGGGCGTCACTCGGTGACGTGTTGAGAGGGAGCTTTCGAAGCTTGTGTGCTTTCGAGAGGGATGGCGGGTGCCCCTTCCCAAAACACTCAAGCGAGGCTCCCGCCGAGCGTTTTGGGAAGGGGCACCCGCCATCCCATCCCCAACAAGCTCGCGGATTGCGCTGCTAAGGCGTGACGATCGCGAAGCCGGGATCCGGTTCGTCAAGCAGCCCGAGCAGCTCGCCTAGCTTGACCCCGTCGCCCTCGACGCGGAGGCGCCCGCTCTCGGCCAGCTCGGCGATGTCGGCGGTTTTGAGCAGGAGCTGGTCGAGGGCCTCACGCTCGACCACGAGGGCCGCGTCGGCGGCGGGCTCGTGGTTGCCGGGCTTGTGGCGGAGGACGCCGTTGTGGACGGTGATCCGGTGCTGCTCGTCGGGGTCCGTGACCCGCCAGTCGATGCGCAGGTGCATGTCCCAGGCCCGCGGGCCGTTGAGGCGGATCGCCATCGCGTCGAGCAGCTGGCTGACGGTGAGCCGGGCGACCACGTCGGGCGGTGCCGTGGCGGTCGGCGTGCCGGAGACGCCCTCGCGCAGCTCCCTGGCGCCCATCAGGAAGAAGTTGCGCCAGGTCGCGTTCTCGGCGCCGAAGCCGAGCTGCTCCAGCGCGTCGGCCTGCAGCTCGCGGGCCTCGCGGTTGTCGGGCTCGGCGAAGACGAGGTGGTTGACGACCTCGGCCACCCAGCGGTGGTCGCCCCGCTCGAAGCTGGCGCGGGCTTTCTCCAGCAGGGCATCGGCGCCGCCGGCGAGCTCGACGTAGCGGCGCGCCTGCTCGACCGGCGGGTGCTCCCAGAGGTGGGCCGGGTTGCCGTCGAACCAGCCCATGTAGCGCTGGTAGATCGCCTTGGTGTTGTGGCTGATCGAGCCGTAGTACTCGCGACAGTGCCACTCCTCGGCGAGGCTGGGTGGCAGCTCGATCGTCTCGGCGATCTCCGGTCCGGTGTGCCCCTGGTTGAGCAGGCGCAGGGTCTGGTCGTGCAGGTAGGTGTAGAGGTCGCGTTGCTTTTCGAGGTAGTCGACGATCTGCCCACGGCCCCAGCAGGGCCAGTGGTGACCGGCGAAGAGCACGTTGGTCTCGGCGCCGAAGAGGTCGATCGCCTGGTCGAGGTAGTGGGCCCAGATGCGCGGGTCGCGAACCAGGGCGCCGCGCGGGGTGAGGATGTTGTGCATCGAGCGGGCGGCGTTGTCGGCGATGCAGAGCGCCCGCACCTCGGGGAAGTGGATGTTCATCTCCGCCGGCGCCTCAGTCCCCGGAGTCATCTGGAAGCGCATGCGCACGCCGTCCACCGTCTCCTCCTGGCCGGTCTCGGTCACGTCGAGGTTGGGTGGGAGCAAGGTGATCGTGCCGAGCGAGGTGGTCTGGCCGAGGCCGGCGCCGAGCTGACCCTCGGGACCGCGCTCGAGCATCGCCCCGAACATGTAGCCGGCACGACGCGCCATCGCCGTGCCGGCGAAGACGTTCTCGCTGACCGCGTGGTGGAGGAAGCCGGCGGGGGCGAGCACGGGGATGCCGCGGGCGTCGATTTCCTCCTGGGAGACGATGCCCCTGGCGCCGCCGAAGTGGTCGACGTGGCTGTGGGTGTAGATCAGGCCGGTGACCGGCCGCTCGCCGCGGTGCTCGCGGTAGAGGGCCAGTGCCGCCGCGGCCGTCTCGGTGGAGACGAGCGGGTCGATGACGACGATCCCTTCCTCGCCCTCGACCACGTGCATGTTGGAGAGGTCGAAGCCACGCAGCTGGTAGAGGCCCGGCGCCAGCTCGAAGAGGCCGGCGATGCGGCCGAGGCGTGCCTGTCGCCAGAGGCTCGGGTTGGCGGTCGCCGGCGGATCGGAGTCGAGGAACTCGTAGCTCTCCAGCTCCCAGACGGTGCGCCCGTTCTCGTCCTCGATCCGCGCCGGCTCGAAGGGCGCGACCAGGCCGCGTCTTGCCTCCGCGAAGTCGTCGTCGGCTATCGCCATCACTAGCCCCTCGTCGCGGCGATCAGCCGGGGGGCAGGGCGGTACGCCTCGCCCAGCGACCCTCGCAGCTCTTCGAGGATCGCCACCGCGCGCTCGGCCCCGATCAGCTCGGTCAGCTCGAGCGGCCCGTGCGGCCAGTTGAAGCCGAGCCGCATCGCGGTGTCCATGTCGGCCGGGGAGCCGACCTCCTCTTCGAGTGCGAAGGCGGCCTCGTTGGCGATCTGGGCGACGAGGCGGGGGAGGATCCGCGGTGCGGCGGGGTCGATCCTGGCCAGCTCCGCGGGATCGAGGGTCAGCTCGCCGGGCCCGCTGCTCCCCTGCTGCGCCACCCGGTGCGAGGGAACGGCAGAGCTGGGGTTGGGCGGGTCGCCGTAGTAGTAGAAGCCCTGACCGCTCTTGCGCCCGAGGTTGCCCTCTGCGACGAGCTCTGCCTGGATCGCGCTCGGCCGCCAGCGCTCCGGCTCGCCGCCCTGCGCGTAGAAGGAGCGGGCGACGCTGAGGTTGACGTCGAGGCCGATCAGGTCGATCAGCTCGAAGGGGCCCATGCGGAAGCCGCCGCCGGCCCGGCAGACGCGGTCGATCGTCTCGGCGTCGGCCACTCCCTGCTCCAGCATCCGCAGCGACTCGAGGGTGAAGGGGCGGGCGAGGCGGTTGGCGATGAAGCCTGGGCTGTCCTTGGCCCGGATCGGGGTGCGGCCCATGCGCCTGCCGACCTCCGCCGTCGTATCCAGCGCCTCGGGGGAGGAGTCGGCGGTGGCGACGACCTCGACCAGCTTCATCAGCGCCGGCGGGTTGAAGAAGTGCATGCCGACGATGCGCTCGGGGCCGGGCACGCCGGTGGCGATCGCCGTCACCGGGAGCGAGGAGGTGTTGCTGGCGAGGATCGCGCCCGGTTTGCAGGCGGCGGCCAGGGAGGCGAAGAGATCGCGCTTCAGCTCGAGGTCCTCGGGCGCGGCCTCGATCACCAGGTCGCATTCGGCCAGGTCGCCGATGCTCTGGGCGGCGCCGACGCGGGCGCCGGCGTGGTCGGCCTCCTCTTCGCTCCACAGGCCCTTCGTGGCACCCTTCGCCAGGGCGCGGTGGAGGCGGTCGTTGGCGGCCTGGAGTGCGTCGGGCACCGGGTCGTGCAGGCGCGTCTCATAGCCGCCCAGCGCCGCGATCTGGGCGATGCCGGCGCCCATCGTGCCGGCGCCGACGACCCCGACGCAACCCACCGCCGATGGGCCGAAATCGTTGCTCATGGCGTCGATTTCGTCCCGTCGGCCGTCATTTGCCCTCGAACTTCGGCTCGCGCTTCTCGAGGAAGGCCTGCATCCCCTCCACCCGGTCCTCGGTCGCCATCGCCAGCTCGTAGAGGCGGCGCTCGTTCTCCAGGCCGGCGCCGAGCGAGGTCTCCTCGGCGGCCAGCACAGCCTGTTTGGCGAGCCTCGTGGCGATCGGCGGGCGTTCGGCGACGGTCTGGGCGAGGACCATCGCCTCCTGCAGCCATCTGCCTTTTTTCACGACCTTGTTGACGAGGCCCATCCGCAGTCCCATGTCGGCGTCGAAGCGGCGGCCGGTCAGCACGTACTCCATCGCCAGCTGCTTGCCGAGCACGCGGGCGAGGCGCTGGGTGCCGCCGCCGCCGGGGATGATCCCGAGAGTGATCTCCGGCTGGCCGAACAGGGCCGTGTCGGAGGCGACGATCATGTCGCAGGCCAGCGCCAGCTCGCAGCCGCCGCCGAGCGCGTAGCCGGAGACGGCGGCGATCGTCGGCGTCTTGACCGCGCCGAGGCGACGCCAGAAGGAGGAGGCCGGATGGCGCAGCGCCTCGGCGAAGCTACGTTCGCTCATCGCCTTGATGTCGGCGCCGGCGGCGAAGACTTTCTCGGAGCCGGCGATGACGATGCAGCGGATGTCGGGGTCCGGGTCGAAGGCCTCCAGGGTCGCGGCGATCTGTTCCATCATCTCCGGCGAGAGGGCGTTGCGCGCCTCGGGCCGGTTGAGCTGGAGCAGGGCGACGTGGCCGTCGCGCGAGATCTCGACCGGATCGGGCAAGTGGCTAGGCCCCTTCGACCATCGGCGTCATCGCGTTGATCCCGGTCGCGGCGCGGCCGATGATCAGCTTCTGGATCTGCGAGGTGCCCTCGTACAGGGTGGTGACGCGAGCGTCGCGCAGGTAGCGCTCGACCGGGTAGTCGTCGACGTAGCCGGAGCCGCCGTGGACCTGGATCGCCAGGTTGGCGCACTCGACGGCGGACTCGGTCGCGTAGAGCTTCGCCACCGAGGTCTCCATCGTGTTCGGCTTGCCTTCGTCCTTGAGCACCCCGGCGCGGTAGACCAGCATCCGCGAGGCGTCGCGCTTGAGGATCATGTCGGCGATCATCTCCTGCACCAGCTGGAAACGGGCCAGCGGCACCCCGAACTGCTTGCGCTCCTTGGAGTAGGCGACGGAGGCTTCGACGCAGCCTTCGCAGATGCCGACGCAGCCGGCGGCGACGCTGTAGCGGCCGTTGTCGAGAGCGCTCATCGCGACCTTGAAGCCGTCGCCGATCTCGCCGAGCATCGCGTCCTCGCCGACCTCGACGTTGTCGAGCGAGATCTCGCCGGTGTCGGAGGAGCGCAACCCGAGCTTGCCGTGGATCTCCTGGGTGGTGAAGCCCTCGCTGTCGCAGGGGACGAGGAAGCAGGCGAGGCCCTTGTGCTTCTTCTCGGGGTCGGTCTGGGCGAAGATCAGCGCCACCTCGGAGAAGTTGGCGAGGCTGATCCACATCTTCTGGCCGCTGATCGACCAGCCGGAGTCGGTCTTGGTCGCGCGGGTGCGCAGGTTGGCGGCGTCGGAGCCGGTGTCGGGCTCGGTCAGGCCGAAGCAGCCGAGCGCCTCGCCCGAGCACAGGCGCGGCAGCCAGCGCTGCTTCTGCTCCTCGGTGCCCCACTTCTCGATCGAGCCGGCGACCAGCGAGGTCTGCACCGAGACCACGGTGCGGGCGGAGGAGTCGGCGCGGCCGACCTGTTCGACGATCAGGCCGTAGCCGATGTAGTCGAGCCCGCGGCCGCCGTAGGCCTCGGAAACCGGGGCGCCGAGATAGCCGACCTCGCCCAGCTTGCTCGCCAGCTCGCGGTCGAAGCGGGCGGCGCGGTCGTTGTCGCGCACCCGCGGTGCGATCTCCTTGTCGGCGAATTCGCGCGCGGTTTCGGAGATCAGCCGCTGCTCGTCGGTCAACTGGAAGTCCATCTCATCCCTGCTTTCTCGGATCCGTGTTCGGGTCGTTCATCATCGAAGTTCGCGTCCCAGGGTCGTGGCGAAGGCCTCCTGGGCCTCGCGGGTGCGGGGGCCGGGGGCGCCCGGCAACTCGGTGCCGTCGATCGCCGAGACGGCCTGGATCTCGCGCGTCGTGGAGGCAAGGAAGGCCTCCTTGGCGGCGCGCAGGTCGGCCACCGGCCAGGCGCCCTCCTCCACCTGCAGCGCCTTGACCAGGCGGTCGCGGGTGATCGACTCAAGCACGCCGTTGTCGAGTGCGGGCGTGCGCAGGGCGCCCTGCGGCGAGACCCAGAAGATCGAGGAGGTGGGTGGCTCCAGCACGGTGCCGTCGGGCTGGATCAGCACGGCCTCGTCAGCGCCCTGTGCTTTGGCCAGGCGGGTGGACTGCATGTTGGCGGCGTAGGAGAGCGACTTGACCCCGTTGAGGATCACGCTCGGGCAGTAGGTGACGGTGGCGACGCTGACGGTCTCTGCGTGTGCCGGGATCGGCTCGGTCATGGCGAGGCGGCGGCCGCCGCGGGTGACGATCAGCCGCAGCTGCCCGTCGGCGTCGCCGAACTCGGCGAGCAGAGCGTCGATCTCGCCCTCCAGGGCGGCCCGGTCGAACTCGAGCTCGATCGCTGTGCCCGAGCGCTGGAGCCGGTCGAGGTGGTCGACCAGAGCGAACGGCCGGCCCTCATAGAGCCGGATCACCTCGAAGGCGCCGTCGCCGCGGTAGAGCCCGTCGTCCTTCAGCGGCACCATCGCCTCGGCCGTCGGCGAGATCGTCCCGTCGACGCTGGCCAGCTCTCTCAGTTCGCTCCCCATCAGCCGGCGAGGCTACTAATCCACCCGTTCCGGTGCGCTTTATCCCCCTATAGAGGGGTAAAGGCGCACCGGAGAGGTGGGGCGGGGTCAGACCGCTTCGAAGACGGTGGCCAGGCCCTGGCCTACGCCCACGCACATGGTGGCCACACCGAATTTGCCGCCGCCGCGGCGCAGCTCGCGGACGAGGGTGGTTGCGATGCGGGCGCCCGAGCAGCCGAGTGGGTGGCCGAGGGCGATCGCGCCGCCGTTGACGTTGAGCTTCTCCTCGTCGATTCCCAGCTCGCGGGCGCTGGCGATGACCTGGGAGGCGAAGGCCTCGTTGATCTCGATCAGGTCGATCTCCTCGAGTGTCAGGCCGGCCGCTTCGAGCGCTCGGGGGATGGCGAAGGCCGGGCCGATTCCCATGTAGGCGGGGTCGACCCCGGCGACGCCGAAGGAGACGACCCGGGCCAGCGGCTCGGCGCCGAGCTCCTTCGCGCCGGCCTCGGAGGCGATCAGCGTGCAGGCGGCGCCGTCGTTGAGGGTCGAGGCGTTCCCGGCTGTCACCGTGCCCCCCTCGCGGAACGCGGGCCGCAGCTTCGCCATCTTCTCCAGCGAGGCGTCGGCGCGCGGGCCCTCGTCGGCCTCGACGAGGACGGTCTCGCGGCCCTGTGGCGCCTCGATCGGGACGATCTCCTTGGCGAAGGTCCCCGCCTCGGCCGCGGCGACAGCGCGCTGGTGGCTGCGCAGGCCAAAGGCGTCCTGGTCCTCGCGGCTGATCCCGTGGCGCTCGGCCACGTTCTCGCCCGTTTCGCCCATCGCTTCGGTCGAGACGCCGAGCTCGGCCATGCGCGGGTTGACGAAGCGCCAGCCCAGGGTGGTGTCGTGCATCGTCTGGGGCCCGCGCGGCAACCCGCGCTCGGGCTTGCCGACGACCCACGGGGCGCGGCTCATCGACTCGACGCCGCCGCCCAGGTAGAAGTCGCCCTCGCCGAGCTTGACGGCGCGGGCGGCGCAGTTGATCGCCTCCAGGCCCGAGGCGCAGAGGCGGTTGACGGTGGCGCCCGGCACCGTGTTCGGCAGGCCGGCCAGTAGCGCCGCCATCCGTGCCACGTCGCGGTTGTCCTCACCCGCCTGGTTGGCGGCGCCGAGGTAGACGTCGGTTATCCGCTCGGGGTCGACGCCGGTGCGCTCGACCACGGCCGCGATCGTGTGCGCGGCGAGGTCGTCGGGCCGGACCCCCGAGAGCGCGCCGCGGTAGCTGCCCACCGGCGTCCGCACCGCGTCGACCACATAAGCCTCTTGCATCAGCGGGATTTAAGTCGACGCGCGGGCTCGGCGTATCCTTCGCACCGTGTGGTTCGTGCTCGGAACGGTTGCGATGGTGCTGCTGATCGTCGGCGTCCTCTTCCTGATCGAGCACTTCTACACCGGCAACAACGCCGAACTGCTCGACTGGAAGCCGACCCGCTCTCCCGAAGTCGAGGTGCAGAACGAGATCGACGACGTGCAGCAGATGCTCGAGGCGCAGAACGAGATGCGCCGCCGCCGCGGTGCCGCCGAGCGCAGCGAGCAGGAGCTGCGCGAAGAGGTCGAGGCCGAGGAGCTGGAGCGGCTGCGCCAGCGCTCCCAGGCGTTCTAGGACCGGCGTGGCGCGGGCGCTGATCGTCGGTTGCGGCTGTCGCGGGCGGACCATCGGGCAGCGGTTGCTGGAGGAGGGCTGGGTCGTGCGGGGGACGAGCCGCAGGCAGGAGGGCCTGGCGGCGATCGAGTCGGCGGGGCTGGAGGCGGCACTTGGCGATCCGGAGCAGCCCGGGACCCTGCTCGAGCTCGTCGCCGACGTCGCCGACGTCTACTGGCTGCTGGGCTCGGCGGTCGGCAGCGAGGAGAACCTCGAAGCGATCCACGGCCCGCGGCTCGAACGCTTCCTGGAACGCCTCGTGGAAACGCCGGTGCGCCGTTTCGTCTACGAGGCCGGTGGCTCGGTCGATCCCGCGATCCTGGCGGGGGGCTCTGCCGTTGTGCGCGCCGCCTCGGAGCGCTGGCACATCCCAGTCGAGATCGTCGAGGCGATCTAGGCCAGGCGGTGGAGCAGGTCGCCGAGGATGCGGGCGGTTGCGCCCCAGATCAGGTGGCCGTCGACCTCGTAGGCCGGGGTGTGGATCGGGACGCCGCGGCGGACGAGGCGGCGCATCTCGTAGCCGCTCTGCAGACCTTCCAGCGAGAAGGCGAGGACGGTCTCCACCTCTGCGGGATTGGGCTTGAGGTCGAGCTCTCTCGGGTTGGCGACGAGGCCGACGTAGGGGTGGATGCGGTAGCCGGTGACGAAGGTCGCGGCGGGGGGGAGGGCGCCGCAGACCTCGACCTGCTCCGGGTCGAGGCCGATCTCCTCCTGCGCCTCGCGCAAGGCCGTCGCGGCCAGGTCGGCGTCGGTGTCGTCCCTGCGCCCGCCCGGGAACGAGATCTCGCCGGCGTGACGGCGCATGTCGGCCCGCCGCTCCGTGAAGATCAGCCCCGGCTCGTCCGGCCAGCCGTGCAGCGGCAGCAGCACCGCGGCGTCGGTGCCGCCGCGAGCCTCCATCGCGTGGGCTTCCTCGGGCGTGAGCAAAAGGCTGGCAAGCTGTGCCCGTGCTGTTTTCTCCGTCATATAGACGTACAAAACGGGACGCGCATCAGATGATCACCTGGACGGTGCCGCCGTCGACCGACCAGGCGGCGCCGCTGACGTAAGAGGCGCGCTCGGAGCAGAGAAAGACGATCGCGGACGCGATCTCCCCGGCCTGGGCGAGGCGGCCGATCGGGCGCTTCGAGCCGGCGGCGGCCAGCGCCTCCTCGCGGCTCTCCGCTCCCGACATCCGGTGGGACTGGTCGAGCAGCCCGCCGGGCTCCATCCACATCTCCGATTCGACCGGGCCGGGGCAGATCGCGTTGACGAGCACGCCGTCGGCCGCGTGGCGGTCGGCGAAGAGTCGCGAGAGCGAGAGCTCGGCCGCCTTCGCCACCGAGTACTCGGGCATCGCCGCCGAAGGCCGCTTGCCCGCGGTCGAGCAGACGTTGACGACCCGTCCCCAGCCGCGCTCGGCCATCGGCGGGATCGCGGTGCGCATCGCCCGCAGCGGCGCCATCACGTTGAGCTCGTACTGGGCGCGCCAGTCCTCATCCGGGACGTCGTCGAGGTCGCGCCACTGGGCGGTCCCGGCGTTGTTGACCAGGACGTCGAGGGAGCCGAAGCTCTTCTCGGCCGCGGCGAGCATAAGCTCGCCGGCGTCCTCGTCGGTGACGTCGAGGCTGAGGATCTCGGCGCGGCCGCCCGCAGCGGCACCGGCGCTGGACGCTGCCTCGGCCGCAGCGGCCAGGCGCTCCTCGTTGCGCGCCACCAGCAGCACGCCCGCCCCCTCGGCGCAGAGCAGCCGCGCGGTCTCGGCCCCGATCCCGCGGCTGGCACCGGTGACGACGCAGGCGCGTCCCTTCAGGCCGAGATCCATCAGAGCGACTCGACCGTCACGGACTCACGCTTTGCGGCGGCCCTCGAACAGCGCCGGGTCGTCGACGTCGGCGAAGCGGGCCATCGCGTAGGCGAGGTCGGAGGCGCGGTTGACGAAGTGGATCACGATCTCGCTTGCCAGCTCCCCGGCTTCGGCGAGGGCGGCGATGCGGCGCTCGGCGCGGCGGATCGCGGTGCGGGCGACGTCGAGCTGGGCTGAGAGCTGGTTGCCGCCGGGGATGACGAACTGCGGCGGCAGCTCGACCTCGGACATGTAGCGGTCGATCCGCTGCTCCAGCTCGGCGACCATCTCCCCGGTGGTGCGGCTGACGCCGTCTTCGAGCCGCTCGGCGGCCTCCGGCGCGGTCGCAAGCTCGGCGCCGGCGACGAAGAGGTCGTCCTGCAGGCGCAGGATGTCGGCGGCGAGCTCGGCCTCTCCCGCGTCGCAGAGGGCGCGGGCGACGCCGAGGTGCGAGCAGGCCTCGTCGAGCGAGCCATAGGCCTCGGTGCGGTCGTGGTGCTTGGGCACGCGGCCGCCGTACCAGAGCGAAGTGGTCCCGTCGTCGCCCTTCTTGGTGTAGATCTTCACCACGGCGTGATCCTACGCCGCGGCCAGGTCAGGCGAGCGGGTTGAAGACCAGCCCGGTCAGCACCTTGGGGAAGAAGTAGGTCGACTTCGGCGGCATGTTGGCGTTGCTCTCGCAGATCGCCCTGGTCTGGTCGACGGGGATCGGGCGCAGGACGAAGGCGACGTCGTAGGTGCCGTCGTCGATCAGGCGCAGCGAGTCCTCGACGCTCTTGGCGTAGCCGATGCCGCGCTTGGCGAGGATGTCGTCTTCGCTCAGCCCGGCGATTCCCTTCAGCACCAGGGTCTCGAGGATCGCCGCGTCGAGGCGGCGGTAGGCCTCCGGTTGGCCCTCGAGCAGCCGGTCGAGCTCGGTCATGTCCTTGAGCCGCAGCCGGAAGGCGCGCTTGTGGTGGGAGTCGTAGAGGCCGAAGACGCCGACGCCGTCCTCGCCGAGCGGGTCGAGGCGGTCGGTCTCGACCTCGGTCACGTCGAAGAGCTCGCGCAGGCCCTCGCCGAGGCGCTGCTGGCGCTCCGGGTCCTCGGCGAAGCCGGAGAGCAGGCGGTGGGTGGGGAAGATCGAGAGGCCGGGATCGTCGAGGCCCGTGAGCGCCATCAGCGTGTAGTTGTGGCCCCCCTCGCCGCCGATCTCATCGCGGTAGGCGATCGCGGTCTCGTAGCGGTGGTGGCCGTCGGCGATCAACAGCTGTGCGTCGGCGAGCAGCTCGGTCACCGCGTCGTGGACTCCCGGTTCGCCGACTCGCCAGATCCGGGTGACCGTGCCCCCGGCGTCGGTCGCTTCGTCCCAGGGCCCGTCGACTTCCATCTCGATCGCCTCCTGCACGAGCGGCCACGGGTCTCGTGTGCTGAGCGAGAAGATCGGCGAGAGGTTGCAGCGGGTGGCGCGCATCAGCTCCAGGCGGTCCTGCTTGGGGCCGGGCAGCGTGCGCTCGTGGGGAAGGATCTGGCCGGTGTCGAAGTCCTCGACGCGGACGCGTACGAGGATGCCGTGGCGGGTGTGCGTGGAGCCGTCGGGGCCGGTGTATTCCTGCTCCATCGCCCAGATCGCCGGTTCGGAGTCGCGGACCAGGGCGCCGGCCTGCTTCCAGGCCTCGATCGTCTGGCCGGCGTAGGCGTAGGGGTCGCCGTCGCCCTCGGCCTGCGGCCCGGTCTCCCCGTAGGGCTTGGGCAGGTCGATCGCGACCGCGTTGTAGGGCGAGCGCTCCAGCAGCTCGGCCCGCGTCGCGGTGTCGATCACGTCGTAGGGAGGAGCGACGACGTCCTGCAGCGAGCCGACCGCGTCCAAGTCGTAGTGCAGGGCTTTGAGGGGCAGAACCTCGGCCATCGGCCGAAACCTAGCGGTTCCGCGGCCGGGCCCTCGATGCGGCTGAGAGGAGTCGAACCTCCACGGAGTTTCCTCCACACGGATCTGAACCGTGCGCGTCTACCAGTTCCGCCACAGCCGCGAGGGCAGGCAATTTAGCGGTTCCCCGATCCCGACCCAGCGACCCCTGGCATGACGGACCACCCGCCCCGCTCGCTAGAATGCCCGTTCCCTTGCCGCTATCGTCTAGGGGACTAGGACGCCGGATTCTCAGTCCGGAAACCGGGGTTCGAATCCCCGTAGCGGTATGGCCTTATCGGAGTGCGCCAGACTTCCGTCTCTCCGAACGCGGCCAAGTCACTCGCCTCGCTGAACGCGCTCGACCCCGCAGCCGGAAGGCGTCGAAGACGGCGCGACGCTGCTCAGAGTCGGCCTTGGCGAGCGCCTTGCCCGAGGTCTGGGAGGGAGGCGAGGACCGCGGCGGCGTACCGGGGCCGACGGCAGTGCTGTCGCGGCGCGCGCCTTCGGGCTAGGCGAGGACGGTTTGGGCGTCCCTCGCGTTCGGCTTTCAGAGCGCGGATCCGCTCGCCGACGAGGACCGGGTCGGTAGATGGCTCGGTGCTGAGCGTCTCGATATCTCCTAAGCTGGCGCGAATGGCGAGGGGGAGCTATGAGCGGATCAATACCGAGATCAAGCCACATGAAGTCGGTGATCGCAAGCCGACCGCGGCGCTGCTCGCCTGGTTTCTAAACGCGGTCTGGCGGTTGGATCTGCCCGAAGTAGACGATGCGATCTGCGACGGCAGCGGGGACAAGGGCATCGACGGAATCGTCGTTGACGATGACTTGAATGAGATCGCGATCTTCCAGAGCAAGTATCGAGAGAAGCACGATGCCGGGCAGGGCGACAAAGAGTTGCGCAACCTCGTAGGGGCGGCTGCTTACTTTCAGACCCCTCAGGCTCTGGATGGCCTGCTGGCAGCAAAGCCAAACGCAGAGCTGACCAATCTCATCGGCCGCCTCGACCTCCGTGAGCGTGTGGCTGATGGAGCGTCTGTAACCCGCCTGGTCTTCGTGACGAACGGAACGCTTGATCGCGCCGGCCGCGACTACGTTAAGTCGATGGCAACGGCGGCTCCTGAGCTGGAAGTTTGGGATCAGCCTCGGCTTGGTCCGATCGCCGCACGCACCCGGGCGCCGGAACTGCGAAAGGAGAAGATCAAACTTCACGCTTGTGCTGCTCCGACCAAGATGAAGCTCGGAGAGCTGGAAATGGCGGTCGCGATTGTGCCGGCGCCCGAGCTCGTTGGGCTGCCGGGCATTTCGGATCTCACCCTGTTCGACCCCAATGTCCGACTGAGCGAGGGCAGGACGAGAGTCAATCGTAACTTGGCAGAAACGATCAAAGACCCGGAAGAGCACGCTCTCTTCCCGGCTTACCACAACGGATTGACGCTGCTCACTCATGGGCTGGGCGTCCGAGGAAACGCCCTCTCCCTTGACGGGGTCACGGTGGTCAATGGTTGCCAGTCGCTACTAACGCTCTATGAGAACAGGGCGCTCAATCTGGCTGATCTAAACCTCTTGGTCAAGGTCGTAGAGGTCGTCGCCAATAGCCAGCTCACCGAGAAGATCACGTTTAGGTCGAACAATCAGAACCCAGTCGATATACGCGACCAGCGCTCCACCGACAATATTCAGCGTGCGCTACAGGCGGAGGTTGAGGAGCTATATCCAGGCGATTTCGCGTACGCAATCCGCGAGGGGGAGGCCTTGGCTGCGAAGCAGGTGCTCACCAACCAAGAGGCGGCGCAGTTGTTGATGGCTGTTTATCTCGGCGAGCCGTTCAACGCTGTTAGAAAGGTCCGCCTTTTCGATACCGACTACCGGCGGATTTTCAACCGGAAGGTCGATGCGCCGAGGCTTTTTCTCCTGACGCAGATCTCCGATGCACTTAAGGACGTTCGCCCCAACCTCAGGCCAGATCTTGCATCCAGCTTTTCTTCGGTTCGCTTTACCTTGGCGTATTTGCTCGGAATGCAGCTACAAAGGACCGACGAGGGCACAGGGCTTCTCGACGATCCGCAGCGGTGGCTGCCCGGCAAGCTAACCGATGTGCAGGCGGCACTATCGGAGCTACTGGAGGAGATCGTTGAGTCGGTGAACTTCTATATCCAGGAGGAGGTGGCCGACAAGGGAGACTCCTTTGACCCGAAGGTGACCTTTAAGAGCCAGGATGGGGTTCGCGCCGTCGAACACGCAGTAGACCGGGACATCCGCCGCACGATAAAACGCCCGGGAGGAGACTCCTTTTTGTTCTCGGTCAAGCCAGCGCCGTAGCAAACCTGCCTGGTCACAGCGTTGGTGCTGGTTCGCGGATCAGGGCTAGATCAATCGATGTCGTCGAGGTCGTGGTGTCTTGTCTCGTCCGGGGCAGCGCCGTCATCCAATGGCGGCATTCCGCCCTCCGGAGACTCCCCTTGGTGCCGAAGCCGGACTTCTTGGTGAAGGTCAACCGGGGTGCTGTCCATTACTGCTTTCAGCAGGTCGCCAAAGAATCGAGGGGCGGAAAGGAGTTCGTCGGCATCGTCAACCTTGCGAAGCGATGGGTTCGGCCCGTCATCCCAGCTACCAGCGAGGAGCATCGTGGCATCGAACGGGCCATCTGGCTTTCGTAGTCTCGCTAGTTGATTCCGCAGGTATACGAATGCGCCCTGCTCATCGAAAAGGTTGGTGCGTACCAGATAGACGAAGCCCATTCCGGCCATCGGATGGCGGTCGCGCAGATTCGTCGCCTCGCCGACGGCCTCCTCGTAGCGATTGTTCTTGTTGTTGAGGTAAGAGCTGAACTGAGTCTTGCTTGAAACAAGGACATCAGGACCGCGCTGCCATGAACTGACGACGACGTCAACTTGCTTCACGTAGAAGCGGCCCAAGATGTCTGCATTGGCCGAGCCGGGCAGTTCGGCACGGATCTTCTCGATTGCTGGACGTACTCGGTGTAGGGACGGAGGCCTTTTCCCGTCAGCGAACGTCCCAAGGCGTTCTTCAAACTCGTCCAGCCGCGTGAGCGCGTCATCCACTGCTGCCTCAGCCGGAGCGAGGTCCGCTGGCAGGGTCCGTGGTCGCCTCCGACGTGGCCAGACTCCATCTTCAGGAAAACCGGCGCGGCGTAGTTCGTGGGCGATCCAGGCATCGAGCGCCTTGGCCACGCGCCCGGACTGTTGTTTGGCCGCATAGCCCTGGCTGATTGGTACATGCAGCAGCTTCCGGGCGAGGTCGTAGTCAGGCTGGAAGACGCGCTCACCGTGGCGCTCGCCACCGGCGAGCGTGACCCAAGGCGTGACGCTCGTATCGGCGTCGGCCAGGATCGCGTCTAGCTGGGAAAGGACATCATCATTAGCCATGTTCCTCAGTCTGTCGAGTCCGGCGGACACGCAGCAGGGAGGCGCCATCCCGCAAAGCCATGACTTCGTCGGTGGTAAGTTCCATGACTTCCTTGAGCAAGACCCTGTCAACCTCGGCGACCACAGTCCACCAGTCGCCTTGTTTCAGTCGGGCGTCAAAATTGTCCTTGTGATCGCCGAGTTTCGACCACGCATCTCGAAGGTCGCCGGGGGCCGGGACTGGAAGACTGGCTGCCTCTCGTGGCTCCATCTTGAGAATCCCGCCGCCGTACGCTCGGCCTAGAGTCTCGGCGCCAAGCATCGTCGCTGAGTTGAGCGCCAGCAGGGGCAGTGCCTCTCGTGGTTCGCGCTTGAGCCCGCGCTTAAGTCGGACGCCGTGCATGGAGTTCAGGAGGGTTGCCTCTGAAGTGTTGTTCACGAGGCGTGGGTAGCGATGTGACATGTAAGTGAAGAAGAGGTCCGGAACGGGTACGGCCGGGGAGCGCCACCAAGGATCACGGATCGTGCACTTATAGGCCTCATGGACCTCGAGCCGTTCGCCCTCCTCGATGTAGCGCTTTAGGCCTGCTGAGCGGGCCTTTGGGTCTGGGCACAGCAACCAGACTCGCTCCCCCTGCGCCTTGAGCGTCTCCCAGTGCATTCGGCTGAACTCGAGCCCTTTGAGATGCCTGGTGCCCGGGGGGCTGATTCGCCGCAGATGCTTGGGGTCGATCTCGTATTTCTTACGAGTGACCTCCGATATCGCGAAGTAGTTGTTGGATCCGGTGACCGAGCCAAGTTCTGGCGTTCCGTATCCGTCTAGACGGGTCATGCGCTTTGAGATCTGCTTGAGGGCTGACCGCGTAGACCTCGGCAGAACGAGGTCGGACCACTTCCCCTCCGCAGCGGGATTGGCGCCGATTGAATCAAGGCGGTGACCTCGATTTAGATCCACGGCGTCATCAGCATGAATCAGCACGAAGGCATCGCATGGTCCCGAGCCTTCGGCAACCACGAGAACCACCTGCTCATCGGCGCCGTGGAACTGCAAATGCTCGAACATCACCAGCGTGACGGCGCCGAAGCGCCTTCGCAGCCATTGGCGAACGGGCTCCGCATAGTGGACCGTGAGCAGCTCCGCAGGCGCCACCATCGCCATCCGTCCATGCGGTTTAAGAAATGATGCGGCATGGACGAGCGTGGGTGCCCAGGAGGACGTGAGCTGCGGAAGCCGGACTCCCTGAGCTAGCGCTGCCTGAAGCGCCTTTTGCCGAGTGTCGCCAGAGAATTCTTGATAGCGGACGAAGGGCGGGTTTCCAATGATTGCGTCTTGCCAGCCGATCTTGTCGCCAAATTGCGAGGGAGTCGGGAGGTCGAAGAAATCACTCGCTATGAGCTTGGCGCCGAAGCCTTCATCGGCCAGCAGCTTTTGTGAGCCATCGAGGGAAGGGCGATGCAAATCGACACCGGTGAGCTGCTCCCGAATCGCATCGGGCGAAGCGCCTGCCTTTGCGAGGTTGCGAGCCGCAGAGAGAAGGAAGACAGCCTCGCCGCAGGTGGGGTCGAGAACGGTGGTATCGGCGTCACGAACGGCCCAGTCCGCAAGGAATTGGGCGATGTCAGGCGGAGTAAAGAATGCGCCACGCGCTTTGCGAGCCTCGATGGTGTCTACGATGCTGGCCGACATCGGTCGAAAGCTACTGCTTCCATCGGCTGGAATCGAACATACGTTCGTAGACCTAGGCGAGCCGCACCGAGGAGGGGCCGAAGTGCCTGTCCCCTCCCGGTCGACCCGTCCTCACCGCGCCTTTGCCTCCCCACGAAGTAGGCGCGGGGAGCTTTTTCGCCAGCGAACCTTCTTGGCTTTCGCCAAGCGGGCGAGGCAGTTCGAGACAGCTCTGGCCGAGCGGCCGACGCCCTTGGCGACGATGGTCGGCGTCAGCGGCCCGTCCTTCTCGTGCTTGCAGAGGTAGGAGAGAACGAGGCCATCCAGCTCTCCGGGGCGAAGGCGCTTATGCGCGGCTGACATCGAAGGCTCAGGCTTCGGTACCAGGGCCCCGGGGCGTTCCACCGCTGCCGAGGCCACTTATGTCTTTCGCGTTGGCGAAAGTAGCTCCGCTGATGCCAAATTTTCAAGTCGACTTTTCAGGATGTCCCTCCGCGGTCCTTCACGGCGAGGTCTTTCCCGCTAGCCAAATCAACGCTGCTTCTAGCGGCACGACGATCTCTCCCCGTTAGGGACAGGACGCAGTAGCGGTACTCACTTCATCGGGTGGTCGAGCAGTTCGTCTCCCTTCCCGATGACCCTGAGCAACCGAGCCACGTGGCGCCCGGGGAGCCGCAAAGGTCCAGCACCTAATCGGTACCTTTCAGGACACTCTGCAAGACACGACGACATCCGGGCCTCTCGACAGCGAGCCGTCGAAGCGTCGGCGTCCTCGGCGCCTCTGGCAGGTCGTCACCGGGCTGTCGATCCTGATCGTCGCGCTTGCCGTGTTCGCCTGGCAGCAGGGGGGCGACGGCGGTGGCGACGGACCGCTGAACGCGATCGCCGAGGCGGCCGAGAGGACGCAGGGCGAACCGGGCGGGCGGGCCACGATGCGGGCGGTCGTCTCGCCGACGGGGTCGGAGCCGTTCACGATGACGGGCCGGATGGTTTTCGACGATGAGACTGGTCGCAGCCGGGCGGTCCTGACGGTCCCGCGCTCCGCGTCGAGCCGTTTCGTGAAGATGCAGATGGTTGGCGACGGAACCGTCATGTACGTACGCTCGAGCCAGTTCGGCGAGCTGCCGGGCGGGCGCGAGTGGATGGCGCTCGATTTCTCGTCGTTTGGGCCGGAGATGGACACGCCGCTCCCCACCAACGGTGACGCGAAGGGGGAACTGGAACTCCTCGAAGCGGCGACCGGCGACGTGCAGGAGCTCGGCAGGGAGGACGTGCGCGGCGTGCCGACGACCCGCTACCGCGGCACGGTCGACGTCTCCGAGAATGTCGAGTGGCTGCGGGAGGAAGGCGCGGAGGATCTCGCCTCGCATATCGAAGAGGAGCCTCTGCGGGTCGAGGCATGGATCGACGCCGACGGGCTGATTCGACGCATGAGACTCGTCAAATCCGAACCGCGGGAGGTAGGCGAGGGACCCATGACCATCGATATGCGCATGGATTTCTACGACTTCGGCATCTCCCCCGGGATCGACGTGCCCGAGTCGAGCGAAGTATTCGACGCGACATCCTTGGCCAAGGACGAGATCGGCCTCTCAAGCGACGACTAGCCCACGCAAGCTCAGCCCGCCGCTCCATTTGCGCAGCGAAAAAGAGAGGGGCGACCTACGCGGGCGGCATACTGCCGAGCCGTGCTGACCGTAAGCGAGATGCGCGGGCGCGCTCGTGCCTTCGTCAACGAATGGGAGGGTGAGACGCGCGAGGCCGCGGAGCGCCAGACCTTTTGGAACGAGTGGTTCGAGGTCTTCGGCATCCGCCGCCGCCGCCGCGTGATCTTCGAGCGCAATGTCGAAAAGCTCTCGGGTACGGTCGGCCAGATCGATGCTTTTTGGCCAGGGATGCTCTTGGTCGAGCACAAGAGCGCCGGCGAGGATCTCGACGCCGCGATGGATCAGGCCGAGGGCTATCTGAATGGCCTCCGGGAGGAGGAGTTGCCGCGCCTCATCGTCCTTTCGGACTTTGCCCGCTTCCGGGTTCTCAATCTCGAGACCCGCGAAGAGATGCAGTTCCCTCTCGAGAACCTCCCCGACAAGCTGGAGCTCTTCACGTTCCTCGCCGGATATCGCCCTCGGTGGTTCGTTGAGGAAGACGAGGTCAACGTCCGAGCGGCCGCGCTCATGGGCGTTCTGCACGATGCGCTTGCGGAGACCGGCTACAGCGGCCACGAACTTCGGGTCATGTTGGTTCGTCTTCTTTTCTTGCTGTTCGCTGACGACACCGGTTTGTGGGGGGAGACAGGTCTTTTCGAGGATTACATCGAGCGAAAGACAGCGGAGGACGGAAGCGATCTCGGCATGCACCTCGGTGCCCTGTTCGAGGTGCTCGACAACGAGGTCGAGCAACGACAGACGACTCTCGACGAAGCCCTTCAGCAGTTCCCCTACGTCAATGGCAACCTGTTCCAGGAGCACATAGCTCTCGCTACCTTCGACGCAGACATGCGCGAGACCCTCCTGCGTGCTTGCCGGTTCAACTGGTCGAAGATCAGCCCTGCGATCTTCGGCTCGATGTTCCAGTCCGTGATGAAACCCGATGAGCGGCGTGCGATAGGTGCCCACTACACGACGGAGCGGAACATACTCAAGACCATAGAGCCGCTCTTTCTCGACGAAATGCGGGCTCGCTTGGCAGCGGCAGGACAGGACAGGGTCAAACTGCGCGCGCTATTCGAGGAGCTGCGCAGGGTGAAATTCTTCGATCCGGCTTGTGGATGCGGAAACTTCCTCGTGATCGCATACCGAGAACTACGTCGTGTAGAGCTTGAGATCCTCCGCAGGCTCCAGCGGCTTGACAAGGCCGTGCGGGAGGGCCAGCTGAGCGCGGACGTGTCATTGCTATCCCACGTTGATGTCGATCAGTTCTACGGCATCGAGTACGAGGAGTTCCCGGCCCGAATAGCCGAGGTCGCGATGTATCTGATCGACCATTTGGCAAACCAAGAACTGAGCCAAGAGTTCGGTATTTCGTACGCGCGAATCCCTCTGCATACGCCTGCAAACATCCATGTTGGAAACGCTGTACGTATGGATTGGAATGCGGTCTTGCCTGCGTCGGAGTGCTCTTATCTTCTCGGCAATCCGCCGTTTGTCGCGAAGAAACGGCGGAACCCCGAGCAGGTCAAGGACATGGAGCTGACCTTCGGGGGGCGGACGGTCCTCGACTACGTTGCCACGTGGTTCGCCAAGGCAGCCACCTATGTCCGACATCAGGAGACACGGGCTGCATTTGTGGCTACGAATTCCATCGTCCAAGGCGAGCAGGTGCCCGCGCTTTGGCCGCGCCTCTTCGCCGAAGGGATCGAGATTGACTTTGCCCACCGCAGCTTCCGTTGGACGAGCGAGGCCCGCGGGGGCGCGGTGGTATACGTGGTCATCATCGGCTTTAGCGATGGCGGAAAGCGAGCGACCAAGCTGATTTATGACTACGAGCGCGCCACGGTCGACGAGCCGCATGAACGCACTGTTTCGCGGATCAATCCGTACCTCGCAGAGGCTCCTACCGATGTCATTCCCAGCCGTTCTCGCACACCCCTGTTGCCGGTACCCGAAGTCCGGTTTGGGAACATGCCCAACGACGGGGGCCACCTTCTCCTTGGCGAGAAAGAGCGACAGGCGATCGGCCTCGAGGATTCGATAGCCGAGAAGTATGTCCGCGTCCTCCTCGGTGCGGACGGAATGCTTGACGGGACCAAACGCTGGTGCCTGTGGCTGGTCGATGCCGATCCGGTGGACATCAAGCAGTCCCCGGAGCTCCGCGCGCGCGTAACGGGAGTTCGAGGCCATCGCCTAGCGTCCAAACGCGCCGCCACGAAAGCACTCGCCAGCACGCCCTCGCTCTTTGGAGAGATTCGGCAGCCCACGGCACGGTACATATGCATACCTAGGCATACGTCCGAGAATCGGTCCTATGTGCCGATGGTCTTTGCTGACAGCGATGTGATCGCGCACGACTCGACCCTCACCATCCAGACGGACGACCTTTACCTCTTTGGGCTTCTGCACTCCGCCATGTGGATGGCGTGGGTCCGTGCGATTGGCGGCCGCCTAAAGGGAGACTTCAGGATTTCGTCAGAGCTGACCTACAACACGTTTCCCTGGCCGGATCCGCCAACCGGTCCCGCACGTCAGCGGGTTGCCGACGCTGCCCAGAGAGTCGTGGCTGCTCGCGAAGCCCACCCCAGTTCGGTGCTCGCAGTCCTCTACGACCATGTTGCGATGCCAGCAGACCTCGCTCGTGCTCACGCGGACTTGGACCGCGAGGTCGATCGTCTCTACGGTCGCGGGTCATTCGATGAGCTCAAACGGCTCGCAATGCTCCTTCAGCGCTATGGTCGGCTGACGACTCTCGAGAGTCCCGATCGCCGTCGCAAGCCGATCTGGGGGAGCAAATAAGGCACGTTCCGCGTGTCCGCAGGACACCTTGAACAGCATCACTTCCAGACCCGCGGTGTTCTAACCAATGCAATGACGAGCACGGGAAACGAGCGCAGAACCGATGTCGCGCTCGCGCTGCTCGCCACCGTTTCGATCGCCGGGATCGTGTGGATCGGGAGGGTCAGCTAACCGTTCGTCGCAGTGTTCTCCGGGTCTTCACCTGAAGAGTTGGTGGCTTCGAAGAACAGCATCGGACCGGATCGCTCGATGCCGACTTGGCCGAAGCCCGCTGCGGCCAGCCAATTCTCCAGTTCCTGCTGGGTGCCGACTTGGCCGAAGGCGCCGACGCCGGGCTTGATCAGGAGTCGCTGGCGCAGGCTCTCGCGCCCACGGACGAAGCTGGCACCGACCAGGCGCCCCCCGGGTTTGAGCACACGAGCGGCCTCCGCCAGGGCGCCGGCCGGGTCGTCGTAGCAGTGCAGGCCCCAGAAGGAGAGGAACAGGTCGGCGCTGTCGGTCGGGAGGGCGAGCGCGGTCGCATCCGCCTCGACGATCTCGATCCCGGTCAGGTCGCGCAGCCGGGCCCGCTTGCGGGCGCGTCGCAGCATCGACGGCGAGAGGTCGGCGGCGACGTAGCGGATCGAGCCGTTGCGGGGGACCGCCCGGAACGCCGGCCCGGCCCCGCAGGGACAGTCGACGACCGTGCCGCCATCCGGCACCTCGGCGACGGCGTTCATGCCCTCGTAGTAGCGACCGCTGTCACCGCCCCAGATGATCCGGCCGATGGCCCGGCTGAGCCGCGGCCGCTCCATGTAGGCGCTGTACGCAGCTCCGAGGGGAGAGGCATAGAAGTCGTCGCGTGCCACGCGAAAGATCACTCTACGTCCACGCGACCGCACCTTCGATGACACTTCACACACATGGGAAGGCTCGAGATCTCAAAGGAATCACACCTGCGGCTGCTGACACGCTCCGACGCGGAGAGCCTCCACGCGCTGATCGAGGCGAACCGGGCCTACCTCTCGCTCTGGCTGCCCTGGGCCGCGGGGCAGACCTTCGAGCACACCGTGGACTTCATCCGCGGCACTCGCGAGCAGCTCGCGGCCAACAACGGGTTCCAGGCTGCGCTCGTCACGGGTGACGAGCTCGCGGGGGTGGTCGGCTACCACGGCGTCGACTGGGACAACCGCCGCACCTCGATCGGCTACTGGTTGAGCCAGGAGCGGCAGGGGAGAGGGACGATGACGGCGGCCGTGCGGCTCCTCACCGAGCACGCGCTCTTGTCGTGGGAGCTGAACCGGGTCGAGATCCGAGCCGCGGTTGAGAACCGGCGCAGCCGGGCGATCCCAGAACGGCTCGGCTTTCGCGAGGAGGCGACGATGCGCAAGCTCGAACGCGTCGGAGATCGCCAGCTCGACTGTGTCGTCTATTCGATGGTGGCTGGCGAAACGCCGTGAAATAGGGTGCGTCGAGTGAACGTCCTGATCGCTGCGGACATGGAGGGGATCGCCGGGATCGACGATTCCGGCGACTGCCTGCCGTCGCATCCCTCCGCCTACGCGCGCGGCCGTCGGCTGATGACCGACGAGGTGCTGACCGTCGTCGGTGCGCTCCGCGACGGCGGGGCCGGGCGGATCTCCGTCGGCGACTGGCACATGGTGGGGACGAACATCGAACGCGAGCGGATGCCCGACGGGGTCGAGGTCCGGCCGATCGCCGACCTCGCCCTCGCCGAGGCGGAGCCGTCGATGGCCAAGGCGAACGGCGGCCCGCTCGACGCCGTGGTGATGATCGGCCACCACGCGAGCACACCCAACCCCCGCGCCTTCTGCTCGCACACCTTCATCTGGGAGATGGAGGTCCTGCTCGACGGTGAGTCGCTGAGCGAGGTCCAGGTCTACGCCCAGGCGCTCGCCGCGGAGGAGATCCCGATCCTCGCCGTCTCCGGCGACCGCTGGATGCTCGAGGAGCTCGGCGAGGGGGAGATGGGCAGTGCCCGGCTTGTCGAAGCCAAGGAGGGGCAGGGCCGGGGCCACGCGCGCTCGCGCGACGTCGAGGCCGTACGCGCCGAGCTGCGCGACTCGCTCGCCGCCGCGCTCGCCGCGCCGATGCAGCCGCCCCCGGCGCGCAGTTACCCGGCGGAGCTGCGGATCGTCGCCGAGGGCACCGAGATCGCGAAGACGACGGTTGCCGATCCGGCCGACCTGCTGAACGCGATCGCCACGGCCTTCCGCGAGAGCCAGGTCTCGCGCGAGTACCGCCAGCTCGCCAAGCTGCTGCCGGCCGGCAACGACTCCCGGGTGCGTGCCGCCCAGCGCCGCCTCGGCAGCATCCTCGCCACGCCCGTGATGCGCTCCAAGGAGCGCCGCTGGCTTGCCGCCGCCGGCCGTTCGGGCTAAGAACCTAAGCCGCGGCGGCGAGGGGACCGGACCCGGCGCGTCGCGCCGGGATCAGCAGCGCCGACGCGCAGACCATCGCGAACGCCGAGGCCTGGAGCGCGAGCCCGAGCGGGTTGGTCGAGAGCGGGTCGCCGAAGACGAGGACCCCGCCGACGATCTGGGCCGCGTTCGCGACCAGTCCGATCAGGCCGACGGTCTCGATCGCCCCACCGCGCTGAAGCGCCGCTGCGGTGGCGTACTGGGCGCCGACTCCGGCGAGGACGACGAGCAGGATCCAGGGTGCGAGGAGGGTGGCCGAGATGTCCCCGGCCCCGGTCAGGCCCTTGATCGCGACCCCGGCGAGCGCGATCAGGGTGCCGGCGATCGCGGCGAGCAGGACGTTGCCGTGGTCGGCGAGCCGCTCCGAGCGGTGGCCCAGCGCAAGGCCCGACGCGACCAGTGCCAGCCCGCCCTCGAAGCCGAGCATCGCCCCAGGGGTGAACCCGGAGTGGTCCCCTTTGAAGCCGGGGACGGTGAGGACGAGAAGGGCGAGGCCGGATCCGCCCAGCAGCAGCGCGAGCCACTGGCGCCGCTCGACGGAATCGCCGAAGAGGCGCTGCGACATCACCGCCAGGGTGACGGCACCACCCGCCAGCACCGCCTGGACGATCGAGATCGGCGCCATCGAGAGCGCCGCTACGTGGACGAGCCAGGCGATCGCGGCGAGGCCCCAGCCTGCCGCGAACCAGGGCGAGGCGGCGAGCCCGCGGGCGCTGCGAATCGGGCTCCGCAGGCAGACCGGATCGGCCCGGTGGCAGCCGCGGTGCTTGAACAACGAGGCGAGGTTCGTCATCAGCGCCGCGACGACGGCGAGGGCGATCCCTATATGCACGCGAGCGTCACCACTGTCTAATGCCTATCGGCTCGCGACCGCCCGACGCTTAGCGCGCGCCTCGGGGCTCGGCGGTGGCGGGTCGGGCAGCTGCAGGCGACGACGCGCCCGGGTGACCGCGGCGGCCGAGGTCCGGCATGCGCGCGCGATCGTCCCGTCGGTCTCATCCGGCGTGCGGCTGACCTCGAACTCGATCAGGGCGGCGCGGCGGAGTTTGGCGCGGGCGTCGACGGGGCTGTCGCTGGGCGCCGCGTCGAGGGCCGCGTCTGCCGCCCGCTGGCGGCGGCAAACCAGGCAGAAGCAGCCCTCAACCGACTCTTCCCAGGCATCGGGGAGCGGCACCGGCTCGCGGTCGATGCGCCCGGTCGTCACCCCGCAGCCGTCGCAGGTCCACTTCGTCGCCAGGCTCGCCCCGCTCATGCGGACACCTTCCGGCGCCGGCGGCGCCGGCGTCCGGCCCCGGGCTTCGCGGCGGGTTTCTGTTCGGCCGGGGCGACGTGGCCGAGGCTCTGCTCGAACTCGCGGCTGAGGCCGAGGTCGCGGGCGATTCGCCGCATCTCGGTGGCCTGGTCGGAGAGGACGAAGCTGGTGCCGGTGCCGAAGCGGCCGGCGCGCCCCGTGCGGCCGATCCGGTGCACGTAGGAGTCGCGGTCGCCGGGGGCGTCGAAGTTGACCACGTGGGCGATGTCGGCGACGTCGATGCCGCGGGCGGCGACGTCGGTGGCGACGAGGACTTCGACGTCGCCCCGCTCGAAGCGGGCGAGGGCGCGTTCACGCTGGCCCTGACTCTTGTCGCCGTGCATCGCGACGGCCTCCAGTTCGCGGCTGCGCAGCCGCTTGACGAGTCGGTCGGCGCCGCGCTTGGTGCGCACGAAGACGAGCGTGCGGCCGCCGTCGGGCCCCTGCAGGTGCCCGGCCAGGTGGTCGAGCTTGGCGCTCTGGGAGTCGACGTGGACGAAGCGGTGTTCGATCTCGGCCTTGCTGCGCTCGGGCGCCGCGTGGGTGTGGTGGCGCGGGTCGCGCGTGTAGGCGGCGGCGAGCTTGCCGGTGGCGCCCTCGAGCGTCGCCGAGAAGAAGAGGGTCTGTCGCTTCTCCGGCGTCTGGCCGACGATCCGGTTGACGGCCGGCTTGAAGCCCATGTCGAGCATGCGGTCGGCCTCGTCGAGGACGAGGATGCGGACCCCCTTCAGGGAGATCGCGCCGCGCGCGATCAGGTCCTCGAGCCGGCCAGGGGTGGCGACGAGGATCTCGGCACGCTGCGCGGCCTTGATCTGCGGGCCGAAGCCGACGCCGCCGTAGACGGCGGCAACGTGCATGTTGCGCGAGCGCGCGATCGACTCGAGCTCGTCGACGATCTGGCCGGCGAGCTCGCGGGTCGGCGCCAGCACCAGGGCCGCGGGGCCCTTGGCGCCGGGCTCGAGTCGGTCGACAAGCGGGATGCCGAAGGCCAGGGTCTTGCCCGAGCCTGTCGGCGACTGGACGAGCAGGTCGTGGCCGGCGAGCGCGTCGCGGATGACGAGCTGCTGGACGGGGAAAGGCTGGGTGATGTCGCGCTCGGCGAGCGCGCGCACCACGGCTTTTGAGCTGCCGAGGTCGGCAAATGACACGATGTTGTTACTCCTTCTTGTGAGCGATTCGGGGAGATCCAGCGACCCCAAAACGCTCAGCAGCGCACGGAGAAACGGAACCTCTCGGGTGGCGTCGCGCCAAACCCGACCCACCAACCGTAGCAGCCGGGGGGTGAAAAGCCCCTGGTGCTACGCAATATGCGCGTACACTCGTCACAGTTCGGCCGGCCAATCAAGGAGGGGTGGATGTACGACTACGTGATCGTCGGAGCGGGCTCCGCGGGGTGCGTGCTGGCGGCGCGTCTCTCCGAAGACCCCGAGACCAGCGTCCTCCTGCTCGAGGCCGGCCCGCCGGACACCAACCAGAACATCCACATCCCGCTCGGCTACCTCTCGCTGGCCCGCACCGAGGTCGACTGGTGCTACAGCTCGGCACCCGAGCCGGGCTGCGGCGGCCGGCGCATCACGCTTCCGCGCGGCAAGGTGCTCGGGGGCTCCTCCTCGATCAACGCGATGGTCTACATCCGCGGCAACCGCCGCGACTACGACGAATGGGGAGTGGACGGCTGGGCCTGGGACGACCTCTTCCCCTACTTCCTCAAGGCCGAGGACAACGAGCGCGGTGCCTCGGAGTGGCACGCGGTGGGCGGGCCGCTGCCGGTCTCCGACCAGCGCTCGGGCAACAAGATCACCCCCGCCTTCGTCGAGGCCGGCGTCGAGGCCGGGCTGGCGCGCAACGAGGACTTCAACGGGGTTGAGCAGGACGGGGTCGGCATGTACCAGCTGACCCAGCGTGGCGGGATGAGGGCCAGCGCCTCCGTCGCCTACCTGCACCCGGCGATGGAGCGCCCGAACCTGACCGTGATGCCCTACATGCGCGTCGACCGCGTCATCTTCGAGGGCTCCCACGCGGTCGGGGTGCAGGCAAGCCGGCTTGGCGAGTCCCAGGAGCTGCGCGCCGAGCGCGAGGTGATCCTCTGCGGCGGTGCCTACAACTCGCCGCAGCTGCTGATGCTCTCCGGGGTCGGCCCGGCCGAGCACCTGGCGATGCGCGAAGTCGAGGTGGTGCTCGACCAGCCGGCGGTGGGGGAGAACCTCAGCGACCACCCCGCCACCTTCGGGGTCTGGACGACGCCCGAGCCCGAGAGCCTGCTGCTGGCGCTCGAGCCGGCGGCGATGGCGGAGTTCGAGGCCTCCCAGACCGGGCCCTTCGCCTCCAACCTCGCCGAGTCGGGCGGCTTCGCCAGGGTCGGCGCCGGCGTTGAGGCGCCCGACGTGCAGTTCCACGTCGCCCCGATCCAGATCGTCGAAGAGGGGATGGGGGACCCCGAGGGACACGGGGTCTGGATCTCGCCCTGCCTGCTCACGCCGGAGAGCCGCGGCTCGGTGCGGCTCGCCTCCAACGACCCGACCGCGCATCCGGTCGTCCGCAACGCCTTCTACGAGGCCGAGGCCGACATGGCCCGCATGGTCGACGCAATGCGCCTGACCCAGGAGATCTGCGCCCAGCCTGCCTTCAAGCCCTACTGCGCCGACCCGTACACGGTGCCCGACGGCGATTCCGACGACGCGGTCCGATCGCACATCGCCCAGACCACCTTCGAGGTCTACCACCCGGTCGGCACCTGCGCGATCGGCTCGGTCGTCGACTCCGAGCTGCGGGTGCAGGGCGCCGAGGCGCTGCGCGTCGTAGATGCCTCGGTGATGCCGACGGTTCCGCGCGGAAATACCAATGCGCCGACGATCGCGATCGCAGAGCGTGCCGCGGATTTGATCCGTCACGGTAGGGCGCTTGCCACTGCTGACGTTGCTGCTCAGGCTTGAGGTGAAGGGTTGGTAGGGACGCCGGCGCCCCTCCCCAAAACGCTCGGCGGGAGCCTCGCTTGAGTGTTTTGGGGAGGGGCGCCGGCGTCCCTTCGACAGCGCACGAGCTTCGAAAGCTCGCTCCCGAGGGCACTGCCAATCCTCGAAAGCTCCTTCCCGTAACGCCATCCGGCTCCCCGAAAGCTCTACATGATCTGGCCCCCGTTACGGGCGCCCCAAGCTCTTTTTTAAAGAGCTTGGGGACCCTGGGACCGGTTTCGCAAGCTGGGCGTAACTCGGTGACGTGTTGAGAGGGAGCCTGGCCGTCCTCCAGGCGAATGTCGCGAAGCGGCGGAAATGCAATCCGATGTTTGCGCGGCCGGCTAGGCCGCGCTCCTCATTGCACCGCGCCTACGCGCGGTGCTCAATTCGACTGGAGGACGGCCAGGCTCCCTCTACCCACCCAGAAATAGGGATAAAGGCTAGGCCGGGTCGGCGACGGGGATCGCGATGTCGCCGTCATCCTCGGGCATGACGAGGATCGCGCCCTCGCCCGTGACGTAGGCCTCCTCGCCGTGGTACGTGACGTCCATGCCGACCGCCTCGTCGTGCTCGCTGGCGCGCAGCGGCATCACCGCGCCGATCAGTTTGAGCAGGGCGAAGGTCATGACGAAGGCGTAGGCGGGGGCGGCGATCGCGGCCAGGGCCTGGTCGAGCAGCTGGTCCGCGTTGCCGTAGAAGAGGCCGTCGGCGAGGCCGTTCCAGCCGACCTGGGCGACGAGGCCGATGAAGAGGATGCCGGTGAAGCCGGCGATGCCGTGGGCGGCGAGCACGTCGAGCGTCTCGTCGACCCGGGTGCGCGGCCGCCAGGCGATCACCGCGTAGCAGGGCAGTGCCCCGAGGAAGCCGAGCACCATCGCCCAGCCGGGGCTGATGAAGCCGCCCGCGGGGGTGATCAGGACGCAGCCGACGATGATCGCGGTGGCGGCGCCGACCGCCGTCACCTTGCGGCTGCGGATCAGGTCGAGGACGAACCAGGTGATCAAGGCACAGGCCGGTGTGATCAGCGTGTTGGTGAAGGCGAGCACGCTGTTGGCGCCGGTGTTGAAGCCGCTGCCGCCGTTGAAGCCGAACCAGCCGAACCACAGCAGGCCGGCGCCGAGCAGCACGAACAGCGCGTTGTGGGGGAGCAGCGCCAGGCGGCCGTAGTCCTTGCGCGAGCCGACCACCAGCGCCGCCGCCAGGGCGGAGAAGCCGGAGGCCATCTCGACCGGCACGCCGCCGGCGAAGTCGAGTGTGCCGCGCTCGGCCAGCCAGCCGCCGCCGAAGGCCCAGTGGGCGAGCACCGCGTAGACCAAGATCGACCAGAGCGCGGCGAAGACGAGGAAGGCGCCGAAGCGCATCCGCTCGACCACGGCGCCGGAGACCAGGGCCACGGTGATGATGCAGAAGGTGGCCTGGAAGGCCATGAAGAGGAGGTGGGGGATGGTCGATTCGCCGTTGCGCGGTTCCAGGTCGACGCCCTCGAGGCCGACGTAGCCGAGGCCGCCGATCAGGTCGCCGGTGCCGTCGAAGGCGAGCGAGTAGCCGACCAGCGCCCAGGTGACCATCGCGACCGCGATCGCCGCGACGCACATCATGAAGGTGTTGAGCGTGTTCTTCGAGCGCACCAGGCCGGCGTAGAAGAGGCCCAGGGCCGGGGTCATCATCAGCACCAGCGCGGTCGCGGCCATCATCCAGGCGGTGTCGCCGGTGTCGAGCGCGGCGATGACCGGGAGCGCGCTCATCATTTGTCCACCGGCGTCACGGCGCCGTGGTCGGTCTCGCCGGTGCGGATGCGCACGGCGCGGTCGAGGGGCAGGACGAAGATCTTGCCGTCGCCGACGTGGCCGGTGCGGGCCCCCTCGCAGAGCGCGTCGATCGTCGGCTGCACGAAGTCGTCGGAGACCGCGATCTCGAAGCGCACCTTCTCGGCGAGGCCCATCTGCACGGTCGTGCCGCGGTAGGTCTCGACTCGCTCCAACTCGCCGCCGTGCCCCTGCACGCGGCTCAGTGATACGCCCCGCACCTCGGCGCGGTAGAGGGCCTCAAGCACGTCGTTCGCCTTCTCCGGGCGCACGATGCCGACCACGAGTTTCACGCGTCCTCCCTTCCCATACCGGGCGCGAGCCTATAGACATCTTCGGCGCCGGGTCAAGCCGGGTCGTTGCGCCTCCTACACTGGACCGATGCCCGCGGAGCCAGGCGACTCCACCTTCACCCTGTACCGGCGCGGCATCGAGCTGCTCGAGGAGGAGGACTTCGAGGAGGCGGCTGCGCCGCTCGAGGAGGCCGCACGCCGGGCGCCCGAGAAGTCCTCGGTGCGCGAGGCGCTGGGCCGCGCCTACTTTCGGTCCGGCCACTTCGCCGCCGCCGCGATCGAGTTCAAAGCGGTGGTCGAGCGCCACCAGGTGAACGACTACGCGCACTTCTGCCTCGGCCGCGCCCTGGCCAAGACCGGCGAGACCGAGCGCGCTCGCCACCACCTCGCGCTCGCCTCCAACCTGCGGCCGGACAGAAGTGACTACAGCTTCTACCGCGCGATGCTCTAAGCCCGACGTTTTTTGCGGTTGAGGAACCGCTCCGCCTCTGCCCGCTCCGCATCGCTGCCGCGGCGGGCGGCGACCTCCCGGCTTGCCCGCTCGTCGAGCTCGTCGCGGTGGCGAGCGGGGAGAGTGGCGACGATCGTGGTGCCGCTGCCGGGGGCGCTCTGGAGCTCCAGCCTCCCACCCGCCAAGGTGACGCGTTCGCGCATCCCGACCAGGCCGAAGCCGTCGGTCCTGGCGTTGGGGTCGAAGCCGCTCCCTTCGTCGGAGACCCGCACCCGCACGTTCTCCTCGTTCTCGGTCACCCCGACCCTGGCGCGATCTGTCCCCGCGTGCTGCGCCGCGTTGTTGAGCGCCTCCTGCACCAGCCGGAAGCCGGTGTCCTCGATCTCGCTGACGAGCCTGTGCTTCGTGCGGCCGGAGTGGAAGGCGAGGTCGAGGTCCAGGTCCACCTCGATCGTTTCGCTGGCGCTGAGGCGTTCGACGAGAGCTTCCAGCGCGACGCCCAGCCCAAGCTCGTCGAGCGTGGTCGGGCGCAGGTCGGCGATCAGGCGGCGCATCTCGGCGATCGCGTCGTCGACCTGGTCGATCCCCTGGGAGAGCAGGAGCTCGGCCTCCTCGGGCTCGCTGCGCCTGGCGGCCGAGAGCAGCACACGCAGTCCGGCGAGGCTCTGCAGGGACTCGTCGTGCAGCTCCCGCGCCCAGCGCCCGCGCTCGCGCTCGGTCGCGGCGATGCTTTCGCGAGTCCGGTCCTCGGCGATGGTCTGGGCGGTGGCGACCGCGGTCGCCGCGCTGGCGGCGAAGGAGACGAGAACCTGCTCGTCTTCGTCGCTGAAGCCGGTGGCGCGGCCCAGTGGCTCGAGCGCGACCAGCACGCCGAGGGTCTGGCCGCGGAAGACGAGCGGCACGAGCAGTGCCGTGACACCCATGTCCGGGCTGCCGGGCCGCGCCATCAGGCTCGGATCGAGCTCCTGGATACGTCGTGGCTTCCGTGCCTCCAGCACCTGGCCGGGGATCGAGCCGCCGATCGAGATACGCGACTCGGCGAAGCTGTCCGCGTGCTCGCCGGCGACCGAGGCCGGGACGAGGTCGTCACCGTCGCGCAGCAGGATCAGCAGCGTGCGCGCCTCGACCAGCGCCCGGGCACGCTTCACCGCGATCTCGAGGATTCGCTCGAGGTCGGTCTCGCCGCCGACCGCGCGGGCGATCTCGGTCGTCGCTTCCAGCCGGTGCACGGCGCGCTCCATCTCGTCGCGCTGGCTCTCGACGCTGTGGTACAGGCGCGCGTTCTCGACCGCGATCGCCGTCCACTCGGCAAGGATCATCGCCGACTGCTCGTCGGCCTCGTCGAACTCGCCTTCGTCCTTCTCTGTCAAATAGAGGTTGCCCCAGGCATGGCCGCGGATCATCACCGGGACGCCGAGGAAGGTGGTCATCGGCGGGTGCGTGGGGGGGAAGCCGTAGGAGCGGGCATGGTGGCCGACGTCGCTGAGGCGGAGCGGCCGCGGCCGCTCGATCAGCAGGCCGAGGACACCGCGCCCGCGCGGCAGGTTGCCGATCGCGCGCCGCGTCTCCTCGTCGACGCCGTGGGTGATGAAGCGCTCCAGCTCGTGGCGGTCCTCGTCGAGCACGCCGAGCGCGGCGTAGCGGGCGCCGGTCAGCTCGCAGGCGACTTCCAGCACGCGCCGGAAGACGACCTCGGGATCGAGCTCGGCCATGAGGCTGCGGCCCACGTCGATCAGCTCGCGAAGTCGCGGCTCGTCGAGCGCGCTGCTGTCATACCCCAGAGCCATTTCAGCCCTCCCTTCGAGCCTTTTCGGCTAAACGATCCTATCGCTCGCGCCAATTTGGTCAAAGTGAATTGACCTCAGTCTGAAATTCGCGGTAAAACACCGATGTCCGGCGGTCTCGCGGGGGGTTAGATGGTGGGGATGAGCACAGCCGAGAGAAGCGCCGGCGCAGGTAATGTCGCCACCGTGCACGATGCAGCGTCGGAGGCGAAAGAGACGACGATCGTCCTCGCCGACGACCACACGGTGATGCGCAGCGCCCTGCGGATGCTGCTGGACGCCGAGCCTGGCTTCGAGGTGGTCGCCGAGGCCGGCGACGCCGAGACCGCGATCCGCTACGTCCGTGGCCACAAGCCGGCGGTCCTGATCCTCGACCTCAACATGCCGGGGCGGGCAAGCCTCGAGGCGGTGCCCGACATCCAGGAGGCCTCGCCGGGCACCGAGATCGTCGTGCTGACGATGCAGAACGAGCCCGCCTTCGCCCGCCGTGCCCTGCAGGCCGGGGTCCGCGGCTACGTGCTGAAGGAGGCCGCGGACGCCGAGCTCGTCCAGGCTGTGCGCAGCGCTGCCGCCGGGGACACTTATTTGCAGCCGGCTCTCGGGGCGCGGCTCGCGGCCGGCGCGGATGCCCGCGGGGAGGCCGACGAGCTGAGCGAGCGCGAGCGCGACGTGCTCCGGTTGATCGCGTTGGGCCATACCAATGCTGAGGTCGCCGAGCAGCTCTACATCAGCATTCGTACCGTGGAGAGCCATCGGGCTCATATTCAGCAGAAGCTGAGGCTTTCCAGCCGCGCTGAGCTTGTCCGTTACGCGCTTGAGCGCGGTCTCGTCGAAACCTGAGGCTCTGAGCAGCCTCGGCGAAGTGTCAGGTGAGGAGTGGGATCACGCAGCGGAATTTGTGTGAGCTTGTGGAAACGGCGAAGCCGACCACACCGCTCGCAGAAACCGTCACGACTGCGTATTCGTCTGGGCCAGTCATGTTCGTTATGTCGCTGCTCCACTCGTCTTTGTTGTCGAGGTTTATTCCCGGTTTTTGGGCGAAGGCGGCTAGCTGGAGGGCGTCGGGGAGGGTTCCTCCTTGGGTTGCGCAGGAGGCGGCGGCTGCGGGGGCGCTGATTGCGGTTTCGCCGGGGGAGGTTTGCCAGCAGGCCCCGGCGAAGGGTTGGGTGCCGGGTAGGCAGCCGGCGGAGTAGCCGTTCACTTTGCTGGCGGTGACCGCGTTTACGGCGTTGAGGGCGGTTTGGGCGTCGACGGCGCTCTGGGCGGTGTCTGCCGTTTCCGCGTGGGCCGCGTTCGGCACCTGGCCGAGGCTGAGCTCGTTGATTTCGGCGCCGGTGATCGGGCCGGAGTGCTGGCCGAGCGCGGAGAGCACCCCGGGCTTCAGCCGGTTCGCCGCCACCGAGCCCGGCTTCAGGCGGTTGCCCGGCAATGACTTGACCTTGACCGCACGGCCGTTGAGCTTGGCCTTCTGTGCCGCGTAGACGGTGCCGCCGAGTGCGACGAACAGCGCCAGTGCCGCGATCGCAAGCGCCGGCGACGGCAATCTCATCCCTCTTCTCATCGCTTCCCCCCTAGTTAGGAACTGCCTGCGCCGAGCCTAGGCCGGGCGGGAGGAAGGGCCAAGAATGGTGGACGAACGTTCAGCGGTCAGCCGGCGCTCAGCGCCGGTCGACCTGGCCCTTCAATTGCCTGTCGAGATCGCGGGCGATGTCGACCAGCGCCTGCATGTGGGCGCTGCTCGCCTCGCCGACGCCGTCCGTCAGCTCGCTGTCGGATTCGCCCTCGCCGGCCTGGGGGACCGGCGCGCTTGCCAGCAGCTCTTCGATCGGCCCCGGCTCTGTCACCTGCTCGGCGATCACCTGTTCGAAGTCCCTGCGCTGCGCGCCCAGCAGTTGCGCCAGCCCGTGCATGAAGAGCCGTGGCGTCATCAGCGGCGGGCCGTTGACCGCGGCGTCCATCCAGACCGGGATCCGCTCCGTGGCGTCCTTCGATTCCTCCTGGATTCGCCGTTTCGTCTCCGGAACGATCGAGATGCCGGCGAGGATCACGCTGTAGCGCTTGACGTCGGCGATCAGGTTGTCCAGCAGGAGTTGGAAGTCGCTCACCGGCGGCTCGTCCTCGCCGCGCATCTCTTCCAGGTTCTCGCGTGTGAGACGCGGCATTCCCAGCGTGAGCACCACGACCTCTTCCACGGTGCGCGGTGGCCCCTCGGGGTCCGGCGGCATACCCTCCGGCTCGTTGCTGATCGGCGGCTCACTGGCCATCGAGGTCTTCCCCAGTCCAAGATTTTGCGACCCGCAGGCCGGCGTCGCGACCGGCCTGCGGGTCAAGAGGCCACGCCGCAAAGATTAACTCTTATTGAGTGTTTGTGACGTAATGGACAACTGGACGCCCCACGATGCGGGTTTCCGCGGGATCCAAAGGCGCGTGCCGGCCGCACCGGCTCCGTCCGGAGAGCGGATAGACTCGCCCGCGTAAATACGGTCGGTGGTCAAGGGAAGTCCGGTGAGAAGCCGGCGCGGTCCCGCCACTGTGACCGGGTCGAGGACGTCGCAGGCGCTTTGCGTCAGCCACTGGGGAGGACACCGATTCCCCGGGAAGGTGCGGCGGCCCAAACCCCGGAAGCCAGGAGACCTGTCCCCGGCCAGCCATGACAACCCTCGAGGAAAGGGTGGCTTAAATGCCAAGACTCGTTCCAATTCGGCTGGCCGCCGCGTGCGCGCTGGCTCTAGCATTCGTAATGTCCAGTGCCGCTTTGGCGTTCGCCAAGGGTCCGGTTGCGGATCTGCGCGTGGTCGGCAGCGGCGGCAAGGTGCTCGCCGAAAAGTCGTTCGGCGTGGGCGGTGAGGTCTCTGTGAAGACCAGCCCCAAGGCGACCTGTTTCGGCCCCGGCACCGGAGGCAGCGGCAAGTCGGTGGCCGTCAAGGGCGCCACGGCGCTCGGCATGCTGATCCAGGGTGCCAAGTTCATCGCCGCGCTGAAGCCGCTCTTTCTCACGGACAGCTTCATCGACGAATTCGGCCTGGGCCTGTGCGGCATCGGCGGGATCGAAGGCAAGGGCATGAACAGCTGGTACCTCAAGGTCAACCACAAGAGCCCCTCCGTCGGCGGTGAAGCCGTCAAGGTCGGTAAGGGCGACGAGGTGCTCTGGGCCTACGGCTCATACCCGTACCCGGACGAGCTCGTGCTGAGTGCGCCGGACGAGGTGCAGGCCGGGGTGCCGTTCGGCGTCCGCGTCTTCGCCTTCGACGAAAAAGGCAAGAAGACGCCCGCGGCCGGGGCGACCGTCAGCGGTGCCTCGGGGCCGACCGATTCCCAGGGCCGCGCGATGGTGACGCTCTCCGGCCCGGCGCGGCTGGTCGCCCACCATGGCAAGGACACGCCCTCCAGCCGCGAGGCCGTGTGCGTGGGAGGTAGGTGCCCGCGCTAAGGGGCATCTGGCGACCCGCAGCCGCCAAAACGGCGGCCGCGATCCTGCTGCTCGTTGCAGCTGCGATCGCGGCCGCCGGCTGCGGCGTCGGTCCCGGTGAGGAGGTCGGAGACGTCGAGCTGACCGTGACGCGGGACTACGGCACCGCGATCGTGACCGAGCGCGAGCTCGGCGACGTGACCGAGTCCGACACCGTGATGCGGGTGCTCGAAGCCAGCGCCGACGTCTCGACTCGCTACGGCGGCGGCTTCGTGCAGGCGATCGACGGGATCGAGGCGCAGGAGCGCTTCGGCCGTTCGCGGGACTGGTTCTTCTACGTCAACGGCGTCGAGTCGACCGTCGGGGCCGCCGACTACCCGCTGCTCGGCGGCGAGGCGATCTGGTGGGACTACCGCGACTGGGATGCGGCGATGCGGGTCCCGGCCGTGGTCGGCTCCTGGCCCCAGCCTTTTCTCGACGGCTACGCCGGACAGCGAAAGCCTGTCGCGGTCGAGTGCCTCGGTGGGGGCGGGGCGTGCGCGGAGGTGCGTGAGCGGCTGGGGGGCGAAGGGGTGGCCGTTGCTCGAGGGACCCCCGAGGGGGCGATCCGCGTGCTGGTCGGTCCCTGGGGGCGGGTGCGGAGCGACCCGGCGGCGGCGCAGGTCGAGGACGGCCCGCGCTCCAGCGGCGTCTTCGCCGACTTCGAGTCCGGTTCCGGCGGCGAGCGGCTGCTGGGCCTCGACGAGGGCGGCGAGCCGGGGCGGACGTTCGGGCCCGATGCGGGGCTTGTCGCCGCGGTGCGCCGGCTCGACTCGCCGCCGGTCTGGGTGGTGAGCGGGACGAGCGCGGCCGGGGTCGAGGCGGCCGCCGGGCTGCTCGACCGTGACAACCTGCGCCACCATTACGCGGTCGCCGTCGAAGGCGGGGAGGAGGAAGCGCTGCCGCTCCGATGAGATCGCCGTTCGCCTACACGCCGAGGCAGGGGCCGCTGCAGGCGGCCTCGCCGGCCGCCGCGGTCGCCTACCTCGGCTCGCTGGCCGCCGTCGCCTTCGCCTACTCGAGCCCGGTCGTCCTCCTTGCCGCCGGTGTCGCGCTGGTCCTCGCCGGCCACCTCGCCGGGGCAGGCGCGGCCGTCCGGGCCGCCCTCTGGATGGGCCTGACGCTGGCCCTGCTGATCGTCGCCGTCAACGCCCTCGTTGTCGGTCGCGGCGAGACGGTGCTCCTGCGCCTGGGGGAGTGGCCACTGCTCGGCCGGGTCGACGTGACCGCGGAGGCGATCGCCTCCGGCGCCGTCATCGGCCTGCGGGCCGCTGTGGTGATGGTGGCCTTCGCCGTCTACTCGGCCTGCGTCGACCCCGACCGGGTGCTGCGAGCGCTCCGTCCCCTGGCCGGTCGCTCGGCCCTGACCGCGACGCTGGTCTCGCGTCTCGTCCCGGTCGCGGCTGCCGACGCCGCCCGGCTGCGCGACGCCGCCCGGCTGCGCGGCCCCGGTGCTGCGCCGGTGGGCCGGGCGCCGCTGGCCCGTCGCCTCCTGGCCGGCTCGCTCGACCGCGCCGTCGACGTTGCCGCGACGCTGGAGCTACGCGGCTACTCCCTGACGCCCTCCGACACTTCGCAGGGCGGTGTCCTCGGTCGCCCGAATCGGGTCACGCACCAAAAAGTGCGCTCCCCTCACCGGGCTCCCTGCGTCCTTGCCCTGTTTGGTCGGGCGGGCGTCAGGAGGTCGCGGTACGACCGGCGTTTCTTCGCGACGGGTGCCACTGTGCTCGGGGCGGCGATCGCCGGCAAGCTCCTCGGTGCCGACGCCTTCTCCGAATACCCGGCGGTGGAGATCGGCGCCGCCCCGGCGACACTCGCGCTCTCCGCCCTGCTCGTCCTCAGCGGCCTCGCGCCGCTTCGCCCGAAGGCTCGCCGTGCCTGACCTGGCGACACCGGCCCGCGCCGTTCCCGCCCTGGCGATCGAGGGCCTCGCCTACGCCTATCCCAACGCCCCGCAGCCCGCCCTGCGCGACGTCTCGCTCCGGCTCTCCCCGGGCGAGCTGGTCCTCCTGGCTGGCCGCTCCGCCTGCGGCAAGTCGACCCTCCTGCGAGCCGCCTGCGGCCTCGTCCCGCACTTCCACGGCGGTGAGATCGAGGGCCGCATAGAGGTCGCCGGCATCGACGCCCTCGCGACCGGTCCCGGAGAGCTCGCGGCCGTAGTCGGCTACGTCTCCCAGGACCCCGAGACCCAGGTCGTTTCGACCACGGTCGGCGCAGAGATAGAGCTCCCCCTCGAGATGCGGGGTGACGACCCAAGCTCCCGCGCCAGGGCAGTCGAGGAGGTCGCTTTGGCCCTGGCCATCCCGCACCTCCTCGACAGAGCTGTCGACACCCTCTCCGGTGGGGAGCTTCAACGCGTAGCTCTCGCAGCAGCTCTTGTCACCCGGCCGCGCCTGGTCCTTCTGGACGAGCCCACGTCCCAGCTCGACCCCGTCGCCGGCGACGAGCTGATCTGGCTTCTGCGTCGCCTAAACGAGGAGTGGGGGGTGACGATCCTCTTGGCCGAGCACCGCTTGGAGCGCTGTCTCGCCGCCGCCGATCGCGTCGTCGCAATGTCATCCGGCTCGATCGCCCTCGACGGCCAACCCCGCGACTTCCTCACCTGGGCCCAGGATGCAGACACGGCTCTGGAGACCCCGGCCGCCCGCCTCTTCTCCCTCTCCGGCCTCGAACCCCTCCCCGTCGGAGTCCGCGACGCCCGCCGAGCCCTCGCGTCAATCGACCTCGTCCCGCCGGGGAAGTCGAGAGAGGAGGGGGTCCACCCCCTCTCCAGCACAATCCTCACGTCCAGCGACCTCTGGATCGAGCTCGCTTCGGGAGACACACCCCGCGACGTCCTCAAGGGCCTCGACCTGGAGATCAGGAGTGGCGAACGCGTCGCGCTGATGGGCCGCAACGGAGCCGGCAAGAGCACGCTGCTGAAGACCGCCGCCGGCTTGATCGACCCCGTTCGCGGCAAGCTGGACGTGCCGGCTGGGATCGCCCTGCTGATGCAGAACCCGAGCGACTACTTGGTCCGCGAGCGGGTGGGTGACGAGCTTCCGGGTGACGCGGGCATGGCGGCGCTGCGAGTCGTCGGCCTGGAGCACGCGATCGATGCCGATCCGCGTGATCTCTCGGGTGGGGAGCGTCAAAGGCTTGCGTTGGCAATCGCGCTGGCGGGGCGGATGGAGGGAGGAGAGCTTCCCGGCCTGGTGGCGCTCGACGAGCCGACGCGGGGGATGGACCGCGCTCGCAAGGACGACCTCGGCCAGCTCATGGAGAAGCTTGCGGACGGTGGCGCCGGCCTCCTCGTCGCCACCCACGACGTCGAGTTCGCGGCGGCCTTCGCCGAGCGCGTGGTCCTGCTCGGCGACGGCGTCGTCATCGCCGACGGCCCAGCGGCCGAGATCCTCTCCGGTGGCTGGTACTTCGCCACCGAGGTCGCCCGCGTCCTCGACCTGCCCGGAGTCGTCACCCCCGAGCAGGGCGCCGCCGCCCTTACCAACAATGCGGTCGCACTTCCCCCCGCTATGCGGAAACAAGTACGACCGCAGGGTGCTGGGGAGCCTGACTGATGTCCTGGCAGCTGGTCTCATTCGCGATCCTCGGCGCGGTCCTCCTCGGCGGCTTCGCCTGGTACGAGCGATCGCGACCGCCGTCGCAGGTGGTGGCGCTCGTCGCCGCCCTGGCCGCCCTGGCGATCGCCGGCCGCATCGCCTTCGCCGCCTTCCCCAACGTCAAGCCGACGACCGACATCGTCGTCTTCGCCGGCTACGCCCTCGGCCCGGCGCCGGGCTTCGCCGTCGGCGCCCTCGCCGGCCTCGTCTCCAACTTCTGGTTCGGCCAGGGACCGTGGACGCCGTGGCAGATGGTGGGGTGGGGGCTGTGCGGGGTGCTCGGCGCCGCGCTGGCGCTCGGCGCGCGCAACGCCGGTCGCCTCGCCCTCGCCGCGACCTGTGGTTTCGCGGGGATCGCCTACGGTGTGTTGCTGAACTTCTCGATCATGGCGACCTACGGTGGAGACCTCTCGATTCAGCGCTTCCTGGTGCTGGAGACGCGCGCGATTCCGTTCGACGCAGCGCACGCGATCGGCAACGTCGCCTTCGCCCTGCTCGCCGGCCCGGCGATGGTGCGGATGTTGACCCGCTTCCGCGAGCGCTTCCAGTGGCGGTCGCCGGCCGTGGTCACGGCGCTGCTCGTCGCCCTCGTTCTCCCCGCCGTCATCCCCGCTCCCGCCAGGGCCGCCGGAGCGGGCGCCACCACCTGGCTCGAGTCGGTGCAGAACGCCGATGGCGGCTTCGGCACCTCGCCGGGAAGCGCCTCGAGCGCCGCGATCACCGGCTGGGCGATGCTGGGTCTGGAGGCCGCCGGCAGCAACCCCCTCGACGTCGCCCGCGGCGGGCGCACCCCGGTCGACTTCCTGCGCTCGAACCTCGACCAGCTGACGAGCGCCGGCGACCTCTCGCGCACGATCCTCGCCCTGGAGGGCGCCGGCCTCGACCCGCGCGACTTCGGCGGGCGCAATCTCGTCTCCGCCCTGGAGAAGCGCCGGGCGAGCAACGGCTCCTACGTGGGCTGGCCGGGGTCGACCGCATATGCGGTGATCGCGCTGCGCGCCGCGGGCGCTACCGGCAGCCTCCAGAAGTCCCTCTCGTGGCTGGGCAACGTCCAGAACGGCGACGGCGGCTGGGGCGATGTCCCCGGGCAGCCGAGCAATGCCGACGTGACCGGTGCCGTGATGCAGGCGATGCCGAGCTCGCAGGCAGCGGCGAACGGGCTCACCTACCTCCGCAGGCACCAGCGCTCCAGCGGTGGCTTCGCCGGGGGCGGTGGCGAAGTCAACTCGCAGTCGACCTCGTGGGCGGCGCAGGGGATGATCGCGTTCGGTGTGGACCCCGCCGAGGTCGAGTCAGGGGGCAGTAGCGCCCTCGACTACCTGGCGGCCAGGCAGGCCGCTGACGGCCACTACAGCTACTCGGCGAGCAGCGACCAGACCCCGGTCTGGGTCACGGCCGAAGTCCTGGTCGCAGCCTCGGGCGACTCGCTGCCCGTCCCGCCCCCGCCGCGCCGGCCCGAGTCCACCTCGCCGCCGGAGACGAGCGAGCCGCCGCTCGATACCGAGCCGACCCCGGCGCCGGCGCCTGTATTGCCCCCTGGCACGGTCCCCGCTCCCTCCGGCGGTGACCCGGGCGGCGGCTCGGCCGCCCCGCCGCTGGTGCCCGACGGCGTGACGCCGGTGCCGGAAGCCCCTGGCGAGCTGCCGGGAACCGGGGTGGCGCCGCCGGAGTCCGAGTCGCCTGCGCAAGCGGTTGCCTCCGACGGCACGCCCCCGTCCACCGAGGCCGCCATAGGCATCGGCCTCGCCGCCACCGCGCTGGCCATCGGCGTTCCCTGGTGGCTGGGCCGGCGCAACGGCTGGTAGCTGGGGTCTGCCCGGCTATGTTGCATGCGTGGACGTCGAGACCGCGATCAGGACGCGTCGCACGCACAAGGCCTTCGGGGCCGAGCCACTCGGGCGTGACGAGATCCTCGAGCTGCTCGAGTTGGCGCGCTGGGCCCCGAACCACCACCTGACCGCGCCCTGGCGCTTTCGCGTTCTCGGGCCGGAGGCTCTCGGGCGCCTGAAGGAGGCGGCCGGGCCCGAGGGGGCGGCGAAGCTCGACCGCGCCCCGACGCTGATCGTCGTCTCCTGCGTTCTCGGCGCCGACCCGATCCAAAACGAGGAGGACCTGCACGCGACGGCCGTCGCCTCCTACATCGTCCTGCTCGGCGCCCATGCTCGGGGCCTCGCCGGCTACTGGCGCACGCCCGGCCTGCTGCGCTCGACCGGCGGTCGCGGTGCCGTCGGCCTGCCCGACGCCGAGCGCTTCGTCGGCCTCCTGCACCTCGGGCAACCGCGCCAGGAGAAGGAGCCGCCCGAGCGCCCACCCGTGGACCAGACGACCCTCTTCCTCGACTGATGCTGTCCCGCGCCACCGCCATCGAGGAGATCGCCGGCCGGCACTTCGAGGTCGTCGTGATCGGCGGCGGCATCACCGGCGCCGGCGTCGCCCTCGACGCCGCCTCGCGCGGCTACTCGGTGGCGCTGCTCGAGCGCGGGGACTACGCCGAAGGCACCTCCAGTCGCTCCTCGAAGATGGTCCACGGCGGCCTGCGCTACCTGCAGAACCTCGACCTGGGGCTGGTGCGCGAGGCGCTGCTGGAGCGCCAGCTGCTCGTCCAGCTGGCACCGCACCTGGTCTACCCGACGCCGTTCCTCGTCGCCGACTTTCCCGACCAGCGCCGCGACCGCCGCCTCGGGATCGCGCTCAACATGTACGACGTGATGGCGACCACGCGGGTCGGCCGCGGCCGCAGCGAGATGCGCTCGGCCAAGGAGACGGATGAAGACTTCTACTGGTCGCCGGATCGCCACCGGATGATCGACCGCGACGAAGTGCTCAGGCTGGTGCCCGCCCTGGAGGCGCGCGACCCGAAGAACGCCTACCTCTTCTACGACTGCCAGACCGACGACGTGCGCATGGTCCTCACCGTGCTCGGCGAGGCCGAGCGCTTCGGCGCGACGATGCTGAACGGCGCCGAGGTGACCGAGGTGATGCTCGGCGGCGACGGCCGCGCCCGCGGCGTCGCCTTCGTCGAGGCCGAGTCCGGCGAGCGGATGGAGGTCGGGGCCGACCACGTCGTCAACGCCACCGGCGTCTTCGCCGACCGCATCCGGCCGGAGGAGGTGGTCGAGGAGGAGGACGCGCCGCGGATCTCGCCCAGCCGGGGGACCCACGTGCTGGTCGACCGCGACGTGCTCTCCACGGGCGACGCGGCCTGCATCGTGCCGGCGAGGGAGGGGCGCGCGATCTTCGCCCTGCCCTGGTACGGGCGGACGCTGATCGGCACCACCGACAACGACTTCGAGGGTGACATCGACCACCCGCGCCCCGGGTCCGAGGACGTCGAGTATCTGCTCGACGCCGTCAACGAGTTCTTCGGCGTCTCCCTCGGGGCGGTCGACCTGGTCGGCGCCTACGCCGGAGTCCGCCCGCTGATCGCCACCGGCGACCCGAAGAAGTCGGTCGACATATCGCGCAAGGCCGAGCTGTACGAGACCTCCTCGGGGATGCTGACGATCACCGGCGGCAAGCTGACCACGTGGCGGCGGATGGCCAAGCAGACCGTCGACCGGCTGGTCGAGCGCGAGGGGCGCGTGGCGCCCTGCCACACGGCCGAGATCCCGCTCGGAAGGGCGGCGGAGCCGCAGGAGCTGGAGGCGCCGGAGGGCGTGGGGGAGGAGGCCATCGCCCAGCTCGCCTTCCGCTACGGGCACGCGGCGCGCAACGTCCTCGCGCTTGTCCGGGAGGACCCGAAGCTGGCAGCGCCGATCGTCGCCGGCCGTCCCGACCTCTTGGCCGAGGTCGTGGTCGCCGCCCGCCACGAGCAGGCACGCAGCGTCGCCGACGTGCTGCTGCGCCGCACCAGGCTCGGGCTCCTGGCCGCGCCGCAGCTGCGCGACGCCGGCTCGGTGCGGGCGGTGGCCACGGCGCTCGGCGGCGAGCTGGGCTGGTCGCGCCGCCGGGTCAAGCAGGCGGCGGAGGCCTGGCCCGCCGCCGCGGCCGAGGCCGGCATCGACCCCGCGGGCAGTCACACGCGGCCGTGAAGTCAGCCGTCTAGCCCCTTCAATAACCTGCTGCACCGATGACCAAGGCCGAGCTGGATTCCAAGCACATCGCTGAACTGCACTCCCTCGCCGCCGAGGCGGGCGTGCCCCGCTACCGGATGCTGCGCCGCGAGGAGCTGATCGAGAAGCTGCTCGACGGCAAGCCGGGGCAGGGCGAGCGGGAACCGAGAGGCGAGGGGGCACCGAAACGGGAGCGACCGCCGCGTCGCCGGCGCGAGCGCTCCAGCGCGGATCGCCCGCCCAGGGACCGTCCGCCCCGCGAACGCGCGGCGAAAGAGGATGCACCCGCGCCGCCCGCCGCTCCCGAGCCGACCCCGGAGCCCGCGCCCGAGCCGTCCGGCGCCAGGGCCGCCGCCGAGACCGAGCGGCCGCGCCGCAAACGCCGCCGCCGCTTCGGTCGCAAGAGCAAGGGCCTAGGCGTCACCGACCTGCTGCTGCCGCCCCCAGGTCGCCAGGCGCTCGTCTACGGCGAGAGCCGTGAGGCCTGCACCGCGCTGCTGCGCGAGATCGCCGGCGAGCTGTCGGGCCAGTCCAACGGTCCCGACCCGATCGCCCTGCTGGTCGATCCCAGCCCCGAGGAGCTGGCCAACTGGAAGCGCGAGGCCCCCCAGGCCGAGCTCGTGGCCGCGGCCCAGGCCCGCCACGCCAGCGACGCCCTCGCCCAGGCCGTCCGCCGTGCCGAGTCCGGCGAAGACGTGATCCTCCTGGTCGACTCCCTGAGTCGTATCGAGGACGCAGCCGTGGCAAGGCAGATCTTCGACGGAGCCCCAACCCAAGCAAAAGGCTCCCTCACCGTCGTTGCGGCGCTGGAGCGCCAGTCTTAACAGCCGGACCCAGGGCAGGGGTGGAGCGTCTTGCACTTTTTCGCGAGCGCACGCTCTCGCAAGCCCACCGCCGCCCCTCGAAAAAGTTAAGCGGAACCCCTGCCCCGGGTCCGGCTAACGCCTATACGCAATGCGCCGCCACGACGGCTCTTTGGACAGCTCGATCAGCTCGGAGCTGCGATCCGGCTGCACGTAGCCGAAGGTCTGGGTGCGCTCGTCGAAGACGACGTCGAGCTCTCCCTCCTTGACCCGCTGGTCGAGCCAGGCGCCGCGGAAGACGAGGCGGCGCAGCCAGTGGACGAGGCTGCGGTTGGCCGGGCCGACGAGGTCGTCCCAGTTCTCGTTGATGTGCTCGCCGAGGCGGGAGCTGGGCTCGGCGATCTCGCCGCTGACCGCGAGGTCGAGCAGGTCGTCGAGCTCCTCGGGGCTGAGGCCCTGGTGGACGAAGCCGAGCTTGACGGCGGCCTGCTCGACGCGCTGGCCGAAGTCCTCCTCGTTGAAGGCGAAGCGGAGCTCTCCGTACTCGAGCACGTAGTCCGAGCCAGACTCGTAGTTCCCTCTGCGGGTCGTTTTCTTATCCATGAGTTGAAGCCGATCCACTCTCACTAGCCCGGTGAGAGCAGGTGCCGGATCATGCCGGTCATCGTAGTCCGATGCCTTCGCGCGCCTGCCGCTGAAATAGCGTTTGCACCTTGATCGACCTGCACTGCCACATCCTCCCCGGAGTCGACGACGGGTCCCTGGACATGATGGACAGCCTCGGCATGGGTCGCCAGGCGGCCCACGACGGGATCGAGCGGGTCTGCGCCACGCCCCACATCCGTCACGACCACGACGTGCGGATCGAGGAGGTGGGTGACCGGGTCGAGGCGCTGAACGAGCGGCTGCGGGTCGAGGGCGTCCCGGTCACCGTGCTTCAGGGCGGCGAGGTGGCGGAGACCGCGGTCGAGGATCTCGGCGAGGAGGAGCTGGCGCGGGTGGCGCTGGGGAGCGGTCGCTGGATCCTGCTCGAGCCGGCGCCGGGGCCGCTGGACGACACCCTCCTGAGGCGCGTCGCGCACCTGGCCGAGCGCGGCCACCGCACGCTGATCGCCCACCCTGAGCGCCACCTCTCGGCCGACATGTACGAGCGGATCGCCGCGCTGGTCGCCGCCGGGGCCCTGGTGCAGGCGACCGCCGACTTCTTCCTGCGCGACCGCACCGCGGCCGGGATGCAGTCGCTGGCCGAAGCGGGCCTGATCCACGTGCTGAGCAGCGATGCCCACTCCTCGCACGGGGGCCGCCCCGTCCACATGAGCGAGGCGTTCGAGCGCCTGGGCGAGATCGAGTCGGTCGCCCCGCACCTGGAGTGGATGCGCGAGACGGCCCCTCGCGCAATCGTCGAGGGGGAGGAGCTGGAGCTTCCCTTCGGCCCCGCGGTCTGAGCAGCACCGTAGGTGCAACGTTTTACGGCTCCCGCAGAGCCGCAACGCGTTGCACTTCGTTTCGCGTCGCTACAGCTCGCGCAGCTCGACCCGCTGCGCCAGGTCCTCGACCACCGAGCGCGAGCCGCTGCCGAGGCCGCTGCGCAGGAAGTTGGCGGCGCCCGCGGCGGCGCTGGTTCGCAGCATCTCCCCCCACTCGGCGCCGGTTGCCATGCAGGCGGCGAGCCCGCCCATCATCGAGTCGCCGCAGCCCTCGCGCGAGCCGCGCTCGAAGCGGGGCGGGACCAGCTCCCAGGCGTCCTCCTCGCGCACGACCACGGCCGGCTCCTCCGCCCGGGTGATGATTGCCGCCCCGGCGCCGTTCTCGAGCAGGCGCCGCGCCGCGGCGAGCATCCGCTCCTCGGTGTCGACCGGTCCCTCGACGTATTTGGCCAGCTCCCAGTCGTTGATCTTGACCAGGTCGGGGCCGCCCTCCAGGGCGCTGTCGAGGCGGGGCGGGGAGAGGTCGACGACGACGGGCGTGCCGTTCGCCTTCACGTCGGCGACCAGGTTGCCGTAGATCTCCAGCGGCAGTGCCTCGCCGGGGTAGGGGCCGCAGAGCGCCAGCACGCCGGCGTCGATGGCGGCGGCGACGGTGCTCGAGAAGAGCTCGTCGATCTCGTGCCTGCTCGGCGGCAGCGAGGCGCTCTGTGCCAGGGGCTCGCGCTCGCCGCTGCGGCGGTCGTGCAGGTAGCAGCCGCTCTCGGCGCCGGTCTCGACCAGGCGCAGCTCGACCGCCATCTGCTCCAGCAGCGGCCGCAGCACCGTCCCGGTCTCGCCGCCGATGAAGCCGCAGAGGGTCGGCGCGGCTCCCAGCTCGGCCGCCATCCGCGCCACCCAGACCCCCTGGCCGGCCGCGTGCAGGTGGATCTCGTCGCCGCCGTCGCTCGTCAGCGCCTCGACCGTGATCGAGAGCATCGGGTGCGGGCCGAAGACGGCGACCTTTCCGTTCGGGGTCATTGGGTGGAGGGTAGGGGGAGAGATCTTCCCCTTCCTCCCCTTGAGATGGAATGGCGAAACCTCTTCTTGCATCGCGCCTGCTGCGCCTCCCGGTTGCGACCGTGTTCGGCCGGGAGGTTCCGGTCGCGACGGGGTTCCGCTCCCGCCTGCTCGGGCTCGCCTTCCTCGATCGAGTAGACGCCGGCCCCGGTCTCCTCATCCCACGTTGCTCCAGCGTCCACACCTTCGGCATGCGCCTCGCGCTCGACCTCTATTTCCTCGACGAGGGGGAACGGATTCTCGACGTTCGGCGCGCGGTTCCCGCACGTCGCGTCGTTTCCCGCCGCGGCGCTCACGCGGTCCTGGAGATTCCCGCGCACGAGGGGGGAGAGTTTTCCTCCCCGAGCCCTTAGACGGGGCATGCTTCCCCAACGACGAGACATCGCCAGCCTGGTCGTCTGCGAGGACGACTCGCCGACGCTCGAGCTCCTCTGCGACCACCTGGCGGCGGACCGCTTCGCCGTCATGCCGGCGCCGAGCGCTTCCGACGCGCTGCGGCTCTGTCGCTACAACCACCCCGACCTGCTGCTTCTCGACCTGACCCTGCCCGACGCTTCCGGGCTCGACGTGCTGCGGGAGATCCGCGACGCGGACGGGATCACCTCGCGCTTCGACCCGGGGCTGCCGGTGATCGTGCTCACCGGCCGGGGTGCCGATGCCGACCGGGTCCGCGGCCTCGACTTCGGGGCTGACGACTACGTGGTGAAGCCCTTTTCATATCCCGAACTGCGGGCGAGGATCGCCGCGGTCCTGAGGCGCAGGCCGGGAGGGCGCGAGGGTCCCTGTCGCGTCGGCGAGATCGTCGTCGACACCGCACGGCGCAAGGTCTGGGTGGGGGAGCGCGAGGTCACGCTCTCCAACAAGGAGTTCGGCCTCCTGCGCGTGCTGGCGACCGACCCCTCGCGGGTCTTCGCCAAGCGCGAGCTGCTCGAGGCCGTCTGGGGTTTCAGGAGCCCGGCTCGCACGCGGACACTCGACTCTCATGCGAGTCGCCTGCGGCGAAAACTCGACCCCGAGCACGGCCGCTTCGTGATCAATGCCTGGGGATACGGATACAGGCTGATTGACGGATGACCGAGCTGGCCCAGATAGTTGCCGGCTGGCCGCTGGTGATCTCGATGGCGGCGACGGTCGCCGCCCAGGGCCTGCGCAACGGCCGGCGCCGCAGTGCGCTCAACGAGGCACTGCACGAGCTGCGCCGCCCCCTCCAGGCCGTGGCCCTGGCAACGTGGCCGGCGGTTGCCGCGCCGGGCGACGGCGAGGACCCGATGGAGCTCGCCGCGGCCGCGCTGGAAAGGCTCGACCGCGAGATCAACGGCGGTCCGCTCGCGCCCGCTTGGGGTCGGGTCGAAGCGCGCTCCCTGGCTCAGGCCGCGGTGGCGCGCTGGCAGGCTCGGGCGAAACTCGCCGACGGCTCGCTGGAGCTGCGCTGGAACGCGGGCAGGGCGATCGTCGACGGGGAGCGCTGCGCGCTCGCCCAGGCGATCGACAACCTGATCGTCAACGCGATCGAGCACGGCGGGCCGACGATCGTTCTCACCGCCCGACGCCGCGAAGGCCGGCTGCGGATCGCTGTCGTGGACTCCGGCTGCGCTTCGCGTCCGCGCTCGCGCGGCCGCGGTGCCCAGGAGGCGATCTCGCGCCTCTCCGGCCGGCGGCGCCACGGCCACGGTCTCGCCGTCGTGCGCCGCGTCGCGTCTGCCCACGGAGGCCGCTTCGCCCTCAGCCGGGCGGCGGCGGGGTCGCTGGCCGTGCTCGAGCTGCCGCTGGCCGACGACGATCCAGGCTGGGCGGCGTGAACAGGAGGGCGCGGGCTGCGGTCTTTCTTGCCGGTGCGCTGCTGGCGGCGGGGCTCGCGGCGGCGATCGCCGACGGCTACGGCGCCAGGATCGCCCGCGGCTACGGACCGCTGAGGTCGGTGGTGGTCGTCTCGGGTGACCTGCGGCGGGGCCGGCCGCTCGGGCCGAAGGAGATCGGGGATGCGCTGGAAGTCCGGCGCGTGCCTGTCCGCTTCGTTCCCCCGGGCGCGCTGGGGGTGCCGGGCGACGCGCTCGGGCTTGCCCCGGTCTCGGCGATTTCGCCGGGCGCCTACCTGCTCGCCTCGCAGCTGCGCCTGCCGAGCCGGCACGACCGCGGCGTCCCGGCGCTGGCGGGCCGCCGTCGGCCGGTCGAGATCTCCGTCAGCGGTGCCGAGGCCCTCCTCGCCGCGGGCGCCTCGCCGCGCGGGGCGAGGGTCGACGTGGTGGTGACGAGCGAACCGACGGGGGCCGGCCCCGGTCGGACCTACGTGGCTGCGGCCGGGGTGCCGCTTCTTGCGCTGGGCCCGGGAGCCGACGGCCCCGGCCCAGGCGGCGCCTCGGCCGCAACCCTGGGCCTGACCAAGCGGCAGGCGCTGCGCCTGATCGCGGCCGAAAGCTTTGCCCGCAAGCTGACCCTGCTGCCGGAAGGCTAAGTGCTCACCGCCGCAAATCCTGTCCCGTTTGGCGGCTGCAAGTCTTCGCCTGGCTGCGTCCTCGCTCGCTCGCGTACTTTTCAAGTACGCCACGCTCGCTGCGTTCTTGCCAGTCTCGACTTTCGCTCGCCAATCCGGGACACGATTTACGACGGGGAGCACTGAGGTGGCGGCCCGCGAGCGCCACGTCGAGGACCTCGCGGCATCGCTGCGGGCGCGCCTGATCGAGCGGCGGCGCGGCGAGGCCGCGGCGGGGCGTTCGGTGTCGGCGCCGCTGCCCGAGGAGGTCCGCGACCTCGTTGAAGAGGAGGCGGCGCTGCTCGGCGCGGAGGACCGGAGTGCGGTCGAGGTACGCATCGTGCGCGACACGATCGGCCTCGGCCCGCTCGAGGAGCTTCTCGCCGACCCCACGGTCGAGGAGGTGATGGTCAACGGTCCCGGCAGCGTCTACGTCGAGCGCGGCGGCCGGATCGAGCCCGCCGGTGTCGGCTTTCCCGACGAGGAGGAGCTGCGCAACGCGATCGAGCGGATCCTGGCGCCGCTGGGGCGGCGGATCGACGAGCTCAGCCCGATGGTCGACGCGCGCCTTGCCGACGGCTCCCGGGTCAACGTCGTGATCCCGCCGCTGGCGATCGACGGGCCGGCACTCTCGATCCGGCGCTTCGGCGCCAGCCGACCGGGGCCGGAGGAGCTGGTCGCGCTCGGCACGCTGACCGCGGGTCAGGCCGGCCTGCTCGAGCGTGCCGTGTCCGGCCGCCGCAGCGTTCTGATCAGCGGCGGCACCGGGTCGGGCAAGACGACGCTGCTCAACGCCCTCTCCAGTTTCGTCGCACCGGAGGAGCGGGTGGTGACGATCGAGGACGCGGCCGAGCTGCGCCTGCAGCAGCCGCACGTGGTGCGACTGGAGAGTCGCCCGGCGAGCGTCGAGGGGAGGGGCGAGGTGACCGTGCGCGATCTGCTGCGCAATGCCCTGCGGATGCGGCCGGACAGGATCGTGATCGGGGAGGTGCGCGGCCCGGAGGCGCTCGACCTCCTGACCGCGCTCAACACCGGTCACGACGGGGCACTCTCCACCGTGCACGCCAACTCCCCCGGCGACGCCCTGGCCCGGCTGGAGACCCTGGCCCTGATGGCCGGGCTGGGCCTGCCCCACGGCGCGATCGCCGAGCAGGTGCAGCGCGGCATCGACCTCGTCGCCCACATCGAGCGCCGCGGCGACGGCGCCCGGCGGGTGACCGAGATCGCCGAGGTCGTGCGAGTGGCCGGGGCTACTGCCGTCCGCACCCTCGAGCTCCACGATGGGGAATGAGCGGCGGGCCCGGCATCTCCCTCACCCTTGCCGGCGCGGCCGCGGGAGGCCTCGCCGCGGTGGGGGTGCGCGAGGCGGTGCTGGCGACGCCGGCCCTCGCCGCCTGGGTGCGTGCGGCCTTGGAGCCGTTGCGCCGCGCCGGGCTCGAGGGCTATGCGCCCTCGGCGCCGGAGCGCCGCCGCCTTGCGGTGCTGGGCACCTTTGCGGCAATCTCCGGCGGCTGGTTCCTGGCGGGGGCGACCCTCGCGCTGCCGCTGGCCGTGGCCGGGCCGGCCCTGGCCGCCTCGGCGGTGAACGCCCGGCGTCGGCGCTATCGCCGCGCGGTCGAGCGTGCACTCCCCGACGTCGCCCTCGCGATCGCCGACTCGCTCAGTGCCGGGCGATCGCTGCGCGCGTCGCTGCCGGCGGCGGCTTCCTCGCTCGACGGCCCACCGGCGGTCGAGCTCGCCCGGCTCGGCGCCGAGTTGGACCTCGGCTCGCCCACCGCCTCCGCGATCGCGGCGTGGCGACGGCGCATGCGCTCGGCTCGCGTCGACGCCTTCGCGGCGGCCCTGCTCAGCCAGCGCCTCGCCGGCGGCGACCTCGCCGGCCTGCTGCGCCGCTTCGCCGAAGGGGCGGCGGAGCGCGACCGGGTCGCGGAGGACGCCAGGGCGGCGACCGCGCAGGCGCGGTTCACCGGGCTGCTGGTGGTCGCGATGCCGACCGGCGGCGCGCTCTTCGCCGAGCTGATCCAGCCGGGCTTCGCCGTCGAGGTACTCGCGGCCCCGGCCTCCGCCGTGCTGCTGGGGCTGGCGGGCGCGCTTCAGCTGGCGGGCTTCGTCGCGATCCGTCGCCTCTCACGGGTGGTCGAGTGAGGGCACCGGCGCTGGTCGCGAGGCTCGGCTGCGCGGCGGCAGGTGGGCTCGCCGCGCTTGCGGCGGCGCCCGCGGCACCGGGTCGTCTCTCGTTCCTCGTCGCGATCGGCATGCCCGCGGCGGGGTTCTTCGCGCCCGACGCCCTGCGCCAGCGCCGGGAGAGGTTGCGCCGACGCCGCCTCGTCGCGGCCCTGCCTGACGCTCTGGATCTCCTCGCCGTCGCCGTCGCGGCCGGCCGCAGCCCTGCCGCCGGCTTCGCCGAGCTCGCGGACGCGGGGGAAGGACCGCTGGCCGAGGAGATGCGGATGGCCGTCGCCGAGCTCTCCTGCGGTCGCCCGCTGGCAGAGGCGCTCCGGTCGCTGCGCGCGCGGGTGTCCGGGGGCGAGATGGCCGCGCTCTGCGCCTCGATCGAGCGCTCGCGTCGCTACGGCTCGCCCCTCGCCGAGCAGCTCCGTCGCCAGTCGAGTGCCCTGCGCCGCGACCAGTGCCGCGCCGTCGAGGAGCACGCTGCCCGCGCCGCGCCCAAGATCCAGCTGGTCGTCGCCCTCGTCCTCGTCCCCTCGGTAATGCTGATGATCGCCGCCGCGCTGATCGCCAACGCCGACGTCCTCTTCGCGGGGTTCTGACCTTGAGCTAGGCGGTTTCCGATGCCTCTTCGCGCAGCCGCTTTGCCACGGCGGCGGAGGCGGCGCCGACGGTGTCCAGCTCGGCGGCGTTCTCCTTGTGGCCGCTTACGTAGCAGCAGAGGGTGCCGCCGGCCAGCTCGAAGGCGAACTTCTCCGGCGCCTGCTCGCCCAGCCAGACGATAAAGGTGGGGGAGAAGAGACGGCGCAGCCAGACCTGGTCCTGTTTCTCGTTGGCGAAGATCTCGTAGCGCTCGTCGAGAGCGGCGCTCTCCAGCTTGACCCGCTGCTTTGAGCCGCGGAAGGCGTCCTCGAGCTTCTCCAGGGAGCGTAGGCCGAACTTGCGCTGGCAGTAGAGCTCGGGAACATGAGCGACGCACTCGGGCACCTCGACCAGGCCCAGCGTGTAGCGGTAGTAGTTGGTCTGTCGGTTGCCCTCGCTGTCGGTGGTCTCGTCCTCATAGGTGTAGAGGGCGAGGACGCCGTCGACGCCGTCGGCCAGTGGGCCGGCGAGGGTGCGCTCGGCGTAGCGGTCGTCCCCCTTGCGCAGCAGCGGAGTCGCCGGTGGCAGCGGACCCCGGCCCGCGAGCGTCAGGCCCCGCTGGCGGGAGTAGGCGTCGAAGAAGGCGTCCTCGGCGCGCGAGTCGGCGATCGCGAAGACGACCAGGAGGGCGAGCAGGAGAGTGCCGACCGCCGCAGCGCCCCCGATCGCCGCGCCGAGGAAGACCGCCGCCGCGACTCCCGCGGCGACGACCGAAACTCCCGTCGCGATCCAGGTCACCGGCTTGCCCAGCAGCCCCCGGAAGTGGAAGCCGCGCAGGTCGTTGGCGTCGTCAGGCAAGTTCATGGCGTCTCTCGTCACACCCTCGAGGGCGTGTCTGAGCTTATGGGTCCATACGACCCCGCAAAGTTAGACACCCCCTTGGGTGGCGGGGGGTGAGGGGATGCAAATGGGCTTGCAGGATGGGGTCGTGTTGCAAAGTGGGAGAAAGTGGGGTAGTGTGCCGCTCGAGTTGAAGCCCAGGACCGGGGTGGTGAGGCTCCTCCCACCTCATCACTCCGGTCCTAACTCTCTTCCCAGCACTCCACACACGGCTCGCACGGAAAGGAACCGGCGGTGGCATTTCGGGGCCTCTACGAGCACAGTCTCGACTCCAAGGATCGGCTCACGGTTCCCTCCAGGTTTCGGGCGGCGCTTGCCGATGGAGTGGTTCTCTCCAAGGGCTTCGACCCCTGCGTCTGGGTGCACACGACCGAGGAGTTCGAGCAGCTCTCCGACCGCTTCCTCTCGCCGCACAGCCCCTTCGGGCGCGACGCGCGCCAGCTGCGCCGCCGCTTCCACGGCGGCTCCTTCGACGAGAAGCTCGACTCCGCCGGTCGCATCCGCGTGCCCGGGCCGCTGATCGAGCACGCCGGCCTCGCCGGCCCCTGCGTCGTGATCGGGGCGGGGGAGTACCTCGAGATCTGGAACGCCGAGGACTGGGCGAAGCAGGAGGCCGAGCTCGACTCCTCCGCGCCGGAGATCGCCGAGGGCCTGGCCGCGAACGGAGCGTCTGAGTGAGATGGCGGCCCGTGCGTATTCAGCCCCGACTCACCGCACCCCGCAGGTAGACCGCGCAACCCTTCTCTATATGCCGACCGAGCACAAACCCGTTCTCGCTCCGGAGCTGGTCGCCCTGCTGGCGCCCGAGCCGGGGCAGACCGCGGTCGACTGCACCTTCGGCGGCGGCGGCCACGCCCGCCACGTCGCCAAGGCGCTCGGGCCGAGCGGGACGCTCGTCTGCATCGACCGCGACCCGGCCGCTGAGGCCCGCTTCGAGGCGTTCGCCGCCGAGGCCCCTTGCGCGACCCGCCTGCTCAGCGCCGATTTCGCGGCAGGTCTTCGCACCCTGCGCGGCGAAGGCATCCACCCAGAGATGGTCTACATGGATCTGGGGATGTCCTCGATGCAGGTCGACGCCTGGGAGCGAGGCTTCTCCTATTCCTACGACGCGCCGCTCGACATGCGGATGGACACGCGCCAGCAACTGAGCGCCGCCGACATCGTCAACGAGTGGCCCGAGGCGCGCCTGGCCCAGGCGCTGCGCCGCTTCGGCGAGGAGCGCTACGCGGGCGGGATCGCTCGCGAGATCGCCCGCCGCCGGCCGCTCACCACAACCTCCGAGCTCGTTGACGCGATCAAAGCGGGCATGCCCGCCTCGGCCCGCTTCGGCGGCGGCCACCCGGCCAAGCGAACCTTCCAGGCGATCCGGATCGCCGTCAACGGCGAGCTCGACTCGCTCGAGGACGCGCTGCCCACGGCCTGGGGAATGCTGCCGGTCGGCGGCCGCCTTGCCGCGATCTCCTTCCACTCGCTGGAGGACCGCCGGGTGAAGCGCTTCATGGCGGAGCGCGCGCGCGGCTGCGTCTGCCCACCCGAGCTGCCCGTCTGCGTCTGCGGCCGCGAGCCCGAAGCCGAGCTGCTGACCCGCCGCGCCGTCGCTCCCGGCCCCGACGAGATGGCCGCCAACCCGCGCTCGAAGTCGGCCCACCTGCGCGCCGCGGTCAAGGTCGCCGAGCCGGTCGAGGTGGGGGCCTGATGGCCGCCGCCGCGCCGGCACGAACGGCGGCGCCGGCACGGGCGCCTGTCCGCAGGAAGCGCCCCGCGCTCAGGGCCGCGCCTGTCCGCAAGCCGGCGCGCAAAGCTCCTCCGCCGCGACGGGCACCGGCCCGCCGCCCGGGCGCCCAGCTGATCCCGATCGCTGTCGGCACGGCGACGGCGGTCCGCCACCTTCCCGACTCCAGCCTGATGGTGCGGATGACGCGCGGCCGCGCCTGGATCGGCGTGCTCGGGCTGCTGCTGGCCGGGATCGTCGCCCTCAACGTGATCACGCTCAGCCTTGCCGCGACCGCCGGGCACATCGACCAGAACATCCAGGCGCTCGACCAGGAGAACTCGATCCTGCGCAGCCGCGACGCGCAGCGCTCCGGCGCGGCGCGGGTGCGCCACGACGCCGCGGCGCTTGGACTGACGGTCGCCACCGCGGACGGGATCGGCTTCGTCAAGGCCGGCCCGCGTGACGTCGCCGTCGCCGCCCAGCGACTCGCCGCGGCCGGCTCGGGTTACTAGGGGATCCCTGCCGGTGCGGGTGATCGAGCGGAGGATCGGCCTTCTCTTCGCCGTCTTCCTCCTCTGCTTCCTGGTCGTGATCGCACGGGCGTTCTGGCTGCAGGGCGTACAGGGCGCGCAGCTCGCGTCCCAGGCGGTCAACCAGCAGACCCAGTCGATCCTGCTGCCGAGCCTGCGCGGGAGCGTGCTCGACCGCCACGGCAACGAGCTCGCCGCCTCCGAAGACGCCGCCACGATCTTCGCCATCCCCTCCGAAGTGCGGAAGCCGGCGCTGGCGGCGGAGAAACTGGCGCCGATCCTCGATCTGCCCGAGAGCGAGGTGCTGGCCGAGCTGACCGCCGAATCGGGTTACGCGGCCCTGGCCCACAAAGTCGACCTGCCGACGACGCAGCGAATCGAACGCCTTGGCCTGGTGGGGATCGGCGAGGATCCCGACAGCAGGCGGACCTATCCGCAGGGGGAGATGGCCGCACAGGTGATCGGCGCCGTCGGGTCCGAAGACGAGGGACTGACGGGCCTGGAGAGCAGCGAGGACGGGGTGCTGCGCGGTGACGACGGCGAACGGCAGATCGTCACCGACGCCAAGGGCGACACGATCCGGCTGGAAACGATCGACGAGGCCGAGGACGGCGAGGACATCCAGCTGACGCTCGACCCGGCGATCCAGGGGAGCGCCGAGCAGGCTCTGGCCGAAGTCGGCGAAGCGTATGCGCCGAAGGGGGCGACGGCGATCGTGATGGACCCGCGCAGCTCGGAGGTCCTGGCGATGGCCAACTGGCCGCCGGTCGACCCGAGCGACCTCTCCAGCGCCGACCCCGAGGACCTCCTGAACCGGGCGACCGGCTTCACCTACGAGCCGGGCTCCACCTTCAAGGCGTTCACGGTTGCGGCGGCGCTCGAGGACCGGCTCGTCACGCCGGCCTCGGCCTTCACGCTGCCGCCGACGATCCAGGTCGCCGACCGCGTCATCGAGGAGTCCCATGCGCGGGGAACCGAAACCCTCTCCGTGGCGGAAATCCTCGCCCACTCCTCCAACGTCGGCGCGGTGACGATCGGGTTGCAGCTGGGCAGCACGAAATTCAGCCGCTGGATCGAGCGCTTCGGGTTCGGACGTCCGAGCGGGGTCGAGTTCCCCGCCGAGGAGCAGGGGATCGTGCCGGCGCTCGAGGACTACTCGGGCTCGACGATGGGCAACCTGCCGCTCGGGCAGGGGCTCTCGGTGACGCCGATGCAGATGATGGCCGGCTACCAGGCGATCGCCAACGGCGGGCTACTGCGCCGCCCACAGCTGATCGAGGAGGTCGGCGGAGAGGCCGTGGAGGAGCCGCGCGGGCACCGGGTGTTTGGTGCCGACGTCGCGGCGCAGGTGCGGGAGATGCTCGAGGGGGTGCTGGAAGCGGGCGGCACCGCCTCGGCGGTCAGCGTGCCCGGCTACACGCTGGCGGGCAAGACCGGAACCGCCGAGGTCGCCGAAAACGGGACCTACTCCGAGACCAAGTACGTCGCCTCCTTCATCGGCTTCGCCCCGGCGCGGGACCCGCGGCTGCTGGTCGGGGTGGTGGTTGATCAGCCGCAGGGGGACATCTACGGGGGGTCGGTGGCTGCTCCCGCGTTCGGGAGAATTGCAGCGTTTGCGTTGCCTTATCTCGGTGTGGCTCCCGAATAGGGGTGGGGGCGTCGGGCACCCCTCCCCAAAACGCGCGGCGGGAGCCGCGCTTGAGTGTTTTGGGGAGGGGTGCCCGACGCCCTTCTTAGAATCGAGCGCGTGAAGCTGCTTGATCTGATCGTCGGTGGCGAGACCGGTGGGACCCCCGGAGATGTTGGTGCGGAAGCTTTTCAGGGCCGGATCGTTGGAGATCCCGCCGTCGAGGTGGGGTCTCTTGCTTATGACAGCCGAAAAGTTGGGTCCGGGACGCTGTTTTTTTGCGTGCCGGGTGAGAAGGCCGATGGGCATGAGTTTGCGGGTGCGGCTGTGGAGGCCGGGGCGGTTGGGTTGGTGGTGGAGCGGGAGTTGGATCTGGATGTGACGCAGGTGGTGGTGGCGGATGCGCGGGCGGCTATGGCGCCGCTGGCGGCGCGGTTCTTCGGCGATCCGACGGCGGAGCTGCGGGTCGTGGGGGTGACGGGGACGAACGGGAAGACGACGACGGCATTCCTGATCCGCGAGGTGCTGGAGGCGGCCGGAGTCCAGTGCGGGCTGCTGGGGACGGTGCGCCAGGTGGTCGGCGGCGTGGAGGAAGGGGTCGAGCGAACGACGCCCGAGGCGATCGACCTGCAGGCGACCTTCCGGCGGATGCTCGAGGCGGGGGACAGCGCCTGTGCGATGGAGGTCTCCTCGCACGCGCTCGCCCTGCACCGGGCCGACGCGATCCACTTCGAGGTGGCCCTCTTCACCAATCTCACCCAGGACCACCTCGACTTCCACCGCACGATGGAGGAGTACTTCGAATCGAAGCGGCTGCTGTTCGAGATGGATCCCCGAACGTCGATCGTCAACGTCGACGACCCCTACGGCCGCCGCCTGGCCGAGGAGCTCGAGTGCGTCACCTTCTCCGCCGCCGCCGCCGAGGCCGATTTCGCCGCCCGCGACGTCTCCTTCGACGCCGCCGGCGCCCAGTTCACCGTGAAAACCCCGCCGACGGGACGAAATCCGCTGCCATGCGGCGGATTTCGGCCCGTCGGCGGGGAGGTTGGGGTGCGGACCCGGCTGCCGGGGGACTTCAACGTCGCCAACGCGCTGGGGGCGTTTGCGGCGGCTCGGGCGCTTGGGGTGGATCCGGCGCTCGCGGCCGAGGGGTTGGCGCGGGCCGAGCGGGTGCCGGGGCGCTTCGAGCCGGTTGACGAGGGCCAGGGATTCGCGGTGCTCGTCGACTACGCCCACACTCCGGACTCGCTGGAGAACGTGCTGCGGGCGGCGCGGCGGCTGACCGCGGGCGAGGTGATCGTCGTCTTCGGCGCAGGTGGCGACCGCGACCGCGAGAAGCGGCCGCTGATGGGCCGGGCGGCCGCAGAGCTGGCGGATCTGGCGATCGTCACCTCCGACAACCCGCGCTCGGAGGACCCGGGGTCGATCGTCGCCGAGGTCCTCGCCGGGACCGAGAACGGCGCGGCGGTGGCGGCGATCGAGGTCGAGCCCGACCGGCGTGCGGCGATCGCCCTCGCCCTCGGCCGGGCACGGCCGGGCGACGCCGTCGTCATCGCCGGCAAGGGCCACGAGCAGGGCCAGGAGTTCGAGGACGGGCGCAAGATCCCCTTCGACGACCGCGAGATCGCGCGAGAGGAGCTGCGGAGGCTTTGAAGCTGCTGCCCGAGCAGATCTCGACGGTCACCCGTTCGAAACTGGTCGCGCGGGGCGAGTCCAGCTACCCGAAGCGGGCGACGATCGACTCCAGCGAGAGCGCCCGCGGCGACCTCTTCTTCGGCCTGCGCGGCGAGCGGGTCGACGGCGGCGAGTTCGCCGCGGCGGCGATCGAGAACGGGGCCTGGGGAGTCGTCGTACGCCCCGAGCACGCCGAGGGCCTGCCCAACGCCTGGACCTTCGTCACCGAGGACCCGCTCGCCGGGCTGCAGGCGCTGGCTCGCGGTTGGCGCCGCACCCTCGCCGCCCGCGTCATCGGCATCACCGGCTCGGTCGGCAAGACCTCGGTCAAGGACATCGCCCGGGCGCTGCTTCCCGGCGAGGTGCACGCCAACCGCGAGAACCTCAACACCGAGATCGGCCTGCCGCTCAGCGTGCTCGAGGCGCAGGAGGGGACGAGGACGCTGGTGCTGGAGATGGCGATGCGCGGTCCCGGCCAGATCGCCCAGCTGGCCTCGATCGCCGAGCCCGAATACGCGGTGATCACCAACGTCGGGCCGGTCCACGTCGAGCTGCTGGGGTCGGTCGACGCGATCGCAGCGGCCAAGGCGGAGGTGCTGCAGGCCCTGCCCCGCACCGGCGTCGCGATCGTCCCGGTCGACGCCGGTCCCCTGGAGCCGCATCTCGAGAAAGCACCGAGCCTGCTCCGCTTCGGCCCCGGCGGGGACGTGCAGGTGGTCGAGAGCCGGGTCGCGGACGGCGTCACCGACGCCCTGATCGAGACCCCGAACGGGTGCCAGTACTTCCACTTCCCCTTCGCCGAGGCGCACAACCTGGAGAACGCGCTCGCTGCGGTCGCCGCCGGGGTCGCCCTGGGCGCGCCACTCGCCGAGATGGCCGACCGCGTTGCGAACATAGGCTTCTCACGCTTCCGGGGCGAGCGCCTCGAGATGGGCGACGGGATCGTCCTGGTGAACGACTGCTACAACGCCAACCCAGTCTCGATGCGCGCCGCGCTCAACCACCTCGCCTCGATCGGGGACGGGCGGCGCATCGCCGTGCTCGGCGAGATGGCCGAGCTCGGCCCCGACGGTCCCGCCTACCACCGGGAGATCGGCGAGCGGGCGCGCGCCGCCGAGGTCGGCCTCCTGGTCGGCGTCGGCGAGCCCGCCCGCGAGTACGGCCCCGACGAGCTGGTCGGCACGCCCGAGGAGGCGGCCGAGCTGCTTGCCGCTCAACTGGAGCCGGGCGACACGGTCCTGGTCAAGGGCTCCCGCTCGGCCGGCCTGGAGGCCGTCGCCGAGACCCTGGGGGAGCTGCTCGATGGGTGAAGTCCTGATCGCCGGCATGGCGGCGATGCTGATCTGCATCTTCCTCGGCCCGAAGTTCATCGAGTTCCTGCGGGTGAAGGAGTTCGGCCAGCACATCCGCGAGGACGGGCCTCAGGAGCACCACGCCAAGGCCGGCACGCCGACGATGGGTGGGCTGATCGTCTTCGCCTCGATCTGCGTGCCCTACCTCGTCCTCTCCGACCGCGACCCGCAGAGCCTGGCCGTCTTCGGCGTCGCGATGGGCTGCGCGGCGCTCGGCTTCGCCGACGACTTCATCAAGATCGTCAAGCGGCGCTCACTCGGCCTCTCGGCTCGCTGGAAGATCCTCTTCCAGGTCTTCCTGGCCCTGGGTCTGTGGTGGGTGGCACGCCACGAGGTCGGGCTCGAGCCGGTCCTCTACTTCCGCATCGGCGATGCCAGCATCGATCTCGGCCCGGTCCTCTATTTCGTCCTCGTCTTCCTCGTCATCGCCGGCACCTCCAACGGGGTCAACCTCACCGACGGCCTCGACGGCCTCGCCGCCGGCTCCTGCGCGATCGTCCTCCTCGCCTACACGGCGATCGCCTTCGTCACCAACGAGCAGCAGAACCTGGCGCTGCTCTCGGCCTGTCTGGTCGGCGCCTGTGTCGGCTTCCTCTGGTTCAACGCCTTCCCGGCATCGATATTCATGGGGGACACCGGCTCGCTCGGATTGGGGGGAGCGATCGGCGCCCTTGCGGTGATGACCCAGACCGAGGTGCTGTTGATCATCATCGGCGGCATCTTCGTGATCGAGGCGCTCTCGGTCGCGATCCAGGTCTTCTCCTTCAAGACATTCCGCCGCCGCGTCCTGCTGATGGCGCCGCTGCACCACCACTTCGAGATGATGGCGTGGTCGGAGACCAAGATCATGCTCCGCTTCTGGATCGTCGCCGCTGTTTGCTCCGGGATCGGGTTCACGCTTTATCAGCAGTCGATCGGGCGGTAGGGGTGGGGGCCTCGGGCACCCCTCCCCAAAACGCTCGGCGGGAGCCTCGCTTGAGTGTTTTGGGGAGGGGTGCCCGAGGCCCCTGGCCGCTATCGCACAGGGTCGACGGAGTCGAGCGCGAAGCTATCTCTGATGTCCGCGCCGCCGCCTAGGAAGCTACGCCCGCAGCTGCCTGCTGGGCCGTTTCTGGTTGTGGGGTTGGCGCGGTCGGGGCAGGCTGTGGCGCGGATGTTGGCTCGGCGGGGGGAGGACGTGACCGGGGTCGATTCTGGGCATCCGGATGGGGCGGCAGGGCTTCGGGAGGTTGGTGTCGAAGTCGTTCTGGATGCAGACGGACTGGCGCTCCTGGAGGGGGTGCGGACGGTGGTGAAGAGTCCCGGGGTGCCCCGGGAGGCGCCGGTGATCGCGGCCGCTCTGGAGCGGGGGGTCGACGTCCTTGGAGAGCTGGAGATTGCCTGGCGGGCTGTCCCGAACCGGTTCGTCGCGGTGACCGGGACCAACGGCAAGACGACCGTGGCCGAGTGGCTCGGGCACGTCTACCGGACCGCCGGCGAGCCGGTGGCGGTGGCCGGTAACGTCGGCACGCCGCTCTCGGCCCTGGCCGGCGAGGTCGAGCCCGACGCCACCGTCGTCTGCGAGGCCTCCAGCTTCCAGCTCGAGGACAGCGTCGCCTTCGCGCCCGAGTGTGCGGTCTTCCTCAACCTCGCCCCCGACCACCTCGACCGCCACGGGGACCTGGAGGCCTACCTCGAGGCCAAGCTGCGGATCTTCGCCAACCAGGGCAACGACGACCTCGCCGTCTACAACGCCGGCGACCCGGCTCTCGCTGGCGTCGACCTCGGCGGTTGCGCGCGCCGCGTCTCCTTCTGCACAGGCGGTGGGCCCGATTGCGAGGTGGCGCTGGCCGAGGGCACGATCTTCTACGACGGGGCGCCGCTTCTCTCCACCGGCGAGCTCGGCCTGCTCGGCGAGCACAACGTCTCCAATGCGATGGCCGTCGCGGCCGCGGCGCTCTCGATGGGGCTCGACCCCGATGCCGTGCGCGAGGGCCTGCGCGGCTTCGCCGGCGTCGCCCACCGGCTCGAGCAGGTGGGCGAGACCGGCGGCGTCCGCTTCGTCGACGACTCCAAGGCGACCAACGTCGCCTCGGCCACGGTCGGGCTGCGCGCCTTCGCCGGCGGCGTTCACGCGATCCTCGGTGGCAGCGAGAAGGGCGAGGCCTATGGGCCGTTGCTGGAGCCGGTGCGGGAGGTGTGCACCGCCTGCTACCTGACCGGCGCCTCGGCCGAGCGCCTGGCGGAGGCGCTGGCACCGGCGATCGAGTCCGGCATCGAGCTCCACCGCTGCGACGATCTGGGCGATGCGGTGCGCCGCGCCGCGGCGGCCGCCCGGCCCGGCGAGACGGTCCTGCTCTCGCCTGCCTGCGCCAGCTTCGACGCCTTCGAGAACTTCGAACGCCGCGGCGAGCGCTTCCGCGAGCTGGTCGGGGAGCTCTCGTGAAGAAAGGCAGCGGCAAGAAGAAGCCCTCACCCAAGAAGAAGCGTCGCTCGGCAGCCCCCGCCCCGCCGGCCGAGTACAACATCCTGCTCACCGCGACCCTCTGCCTGCTCGCGCTCGGGGCGGTGATGGTCTTCTCGGCCAGCTCGACCACCCAGGTGCTGAGCGACGGCAACCTCTCCAACAGCGCTCTCTTCCTGAAACGGACGGTGATGTACGGCGCGATCGGCCTGCTGGTCATGCACCTCGTCGCCCGCCACGGCCTCGCTGCCGTGCGCCAGCTCACGCCGCTGTTCCTGGTCGGCTCGCTCGTCCTCCTCCTGGTCGTGCTCGCCGTCGGCACCAGTGCCAACGGTGCCAGCCGCTGGCTCGGTGCCGGACCCCTGCAGTTCCAGCCCTCCGAGCTGGCAAAGGTGGCGCTGGTCCTCTACGGCGCCGACATGCTGGCTCGCAAGCCGAAGATGACGCGCTCGGTCGGCGACCTGATGCCCTACCTGCTGGTCGTCGGCGCGGCCTGTCTCCTGATCATGGCCGAGCCGGACATGGGCACGACGATGGTCGTCGCCTTCTCCACCGGCGCGATGCTGGTGGCGGCCGGCGTCCGCCCGCGCGACCTCGGCCTGATCGCCCTCTGCGTCGGCTCTCTCGCGCTGCTGGCGGCCGTGATCGAGCCCTACCGGATGGCGCGCGTGACCGGCTTCCTCAGCCCCGGTTCCGATGTCGGCGGGGCTGGCTTTCAGGCAGCCCAGGCGAAGATCGCGCTCGGCTCCGGCGGGATCTTCGGCGTCGGCATCGGCGACGGCGTGCAGAAGGCCTTCTACCTGCCCGAGGCCCACACCGACATGATCTCGGCCGTGATCGGCGAGGAGCTCGGCCTCTTCGGCATCGTCGGCGTGGTCGGCCTCTTCTCGCTCTTTGGCTACGCCGGGTTGCGGGTCGCCCAGCGGGCCAAGGACCGCTACTCGAAGCTGCTCGTCGCCGGCCTCACCTCGATGGTCATGGTGCAGGCGACGATCAATCTCTTCGCCGTGATGGGGCTGGCGCCGCTGACCGGCGTGCCGCTGCCGTTCGTGTCCTACGGCAACAGCAGCCTGCTGACCACGCTGTTCGCCGTCGGGCTGATCCTCGGAGTCGCCCGGAGTAGGACCGCTGGCGCTGGCAAACTGCGCGTCGTCGAGGGTGGGCGTACTGCTGGGGCCCGCAAAAGGAGCCGAAGGAGTCAGACGAGCCGTGGAAAGAGCGCCCAGAGTCGCAGTGGCAGCGGGGGGAACCGCAGGCCACGTCGTGCCGGCGATGGCCGTCGCCGCCGAGCTGCGGGCTAGCGGCGCCGAGGTCTCCTTCCTCGGCGCCCGCGGGAAGATCGAGGCGGAGCTGGTGCCGGAGGCGGGCTATGAGATCGACCTCCTCGACGTGCGCGGGATCGACCGCCGCAACCCCCTGCGGGCGGCGACCGCCTTGGGCAGGGCGGCCGGCGCGGTCGGGGCCGCCCGGAGGGCGTTGCGCGAGCGCGGGGCCGACGTCGTCCTCGGCGGGGGCGGCTACGTCGCGGGGACGGTGGGGATGGCAGCGGTCCTCTCGCGAACCCCGCTGGTCCTGACCGAGGCCGACAGCCACCTCGGTCTCGCCAACCGGCTGCTGGCCCGGCGGGCGCGATGCGTCTGCCTCGCCTTCCCGATCGCCGGGCGCGAGGGCGAGCGCTACCTGCTCACCGGCCGTCCCGTTCCGGCGGCCGTTCTGACTGCGGACCGGACGCTGGCCCGGGAGCGGTTCGGGGTGTCGGCCGGCGACAGCTGCCTGCTGGTGATGGGCGGCAGCCAGGGCGCCCGCTCGATCAACCTGGCCGCGGTCGGGGCCTTCGCCGAGGGCGAGGATGGCGGTGCCCGCGACTTTCACGTAATCCACCTCAGCGGCGCGCGCGACCACGACGAGATCGCCCGGCGGCTGGACTCGGCCCCGCACCCCGAGCGCTACACGCTGATCGCCTACGAGCCCGGGCTCGCCGACGTCCTCGCCGCCTGCGACCTGGTGCTGGCGCGCTCGGGCGGCTCGATCTTCGAGGTGACGGCGGCGGGGAAGCCGGCAATCCTCGTCCCCTATCCGCACGCGACCGCCGATCACCAGCAGGGCAACGCCGAGTGGATGGCCGACGGCGGCGCGGCCGAGATCATCGCCGACGTCGATCTGGACGCGCAGGTACTGGCTGCGCGTGTGAGTGCCCTGTTCGCGGACGAGAGGCGCATCGCCGCGATGTCGAGCGCCTCGGCTGCCCTTGCCCGTCCCGACGCGGCGAGGCGCATCGCCGACGAGGTTCTGGCGGCCGCTGGGACAGATACCCCTTCCGGTGCGCCTTATCCCCGTATAAACAGGAAAAGGCGCACCGGAACGTGAGCGACTGGGCTTCAAGGCGGCTGCACTTCGTCGGCATCGGCGGCGCCGGGATGAGCGGCCTGGCGCTGGTCTGCGCCGAGCTTGGGGCGACGGTGACCGGCAGCGACCGGGCCGACTCCTCTTATATGGAGCGCCTGCGGGCGGCCGGGCTGGAGCCGGTCGTGGGCCACGACGCCGCCAACCTCCCCGACGGCGCCGAGGTGGTCGTCTCGACCGCGATCGGGGCCGACAACCCCGAGCTGGCGCTGGCCCGCGAGCGGGGCGTCGAACCGATCCACCGCGGCGCCCTGCTGGCCCAGCTCTGTGCCGAGAAGCGCCTGGTCGCGGTCGCCGGGACGCACGGCAAGACGACCACGACCGCGATGCTGGTCTGGGCGCTGCGGGCGCTCGGCGCCGACCCGGCCTTCTTCGTCGGCGGCGAGGTTCCGGGGCTCGGCGACGGCGCCGCCGCGGCGAATGCGGGCTGGGGCGCTGGCGAGTGGGTGGTGGCCGAGGCCGACGAGAGCGACGCCAGCTTCCTGGAGCTGCGCCCGGAGATAGCGGTCGTCACCAACGTCGAGATGGACCACCACAGCCGCTGGGGCTCGGTCGCCGAGCTGCGTGAGGCGTTCCGGCGGTTCGTCGTCCCGGCACAGGCGGTCGCCGTCCCGGCGGATGGGGATCTCGGCGAGCTGGCCGAGGGAAAGCGAGCCGCTTCGTTCACCGTGGACGCTCCCGGCCCGGCCGAGCTGGGCCTCGTGGTTCCCGGCCGGCACAACGCCCTCAACGCCCGCGCCGCGCTTGCGGCGCTGGAGCTTGCCGGCTTCGACCTCGCTCCCGCGGCGGCGGCGCTCGCCGGCTTCCCAGGCGTCCGCCGGCGCCTCGAGCTGAAGGGGACGCGCGACGGCACTCGCGTGTACGACGACTACGCCCACCACCCGACCGAGGTGCGGGCGGCCCTGTCCGCCCTGCGCGAGCTCGGCCCCGAGCGCCTGATCGCCGTCTTCCAGCCCCACCTCTACTCACGCACCAAGGCCTTCGCCGAGCAGTTCGGCGGGGCCCTCGCCCTCGCCGACGAGGCGGTCGTCCTCGACGTCTATCCCGCCCGCGAGGAGCCGGTGGGGGAGCTTGCCGGAGTCAGCGGCATCGACGTGGCCCGGGCCGCCGCGGACCGGATGGGGGGACGGAGGGTGAGCTGGCTCCCCGACCCCGCCGGGTCGGGCGACGCACTGACGGGGCTCCTGGACCGCAACAGGGCGGCCGGCGTCGAGGGACAGGTGCTGGTCACGATCGGCGCCGGCGACGTCTTCCGGCTCGGGGAGGCGCTGGTCGAGGGGGGCGTGGGGTGAAGGTGCCCCAGGGCGTCCAGCCCGATTTCCCCCTGGGCCGGCTGACGACCGTGCGCACCGGCGGTGCGGCCGACTGGTTCGCCCGCCCGGAGAGCGAGGCTGAGCTGTCGGAGCTGCTCGCCTGGGCACGCGAGAAGAGCCTCGCCCCGGGGACGATCGGCTCGGGCTCCAACCTGCTGGTCGCCGACGCCGGGTTCCGCGGGCTTGCGATCAAGCTCGACGGGGAGCTGGCGGGGGTCGAGCGCGAGGGCGAGCGGCTGGTCTGTGGCGGCGGCGCCCGGCTGCCCTCCGCCTCGGCCAAGGCGGCGGGCTGGGGCCTTGCCGGGATCGAGTTCGGGGTCAACATCCCCGGCACCGCGGGAGGTGCGGTGAAGATGAACGCCAACGCTTACGGCGGCCAGCTCGCCGAGGTGCTGGAGTGGGTCGACGTCGCCACCGCGACCGGAGTCGACCGCCGGGTGCCGGAGCAGCTCGGATTCTCCTACCGCAGCTCCAACATCCAGCCGGACGAGATCGTCGCGCGGGTCTCGTTCCGCCTCCGTCCCGACGATCCGGTCGCGATCAGGGCCCGGCTCGAGGAGATGCGGAGCAGGCGTCGCGAGGCCCAGCCGTCCGGGATCAAGACCTTCGGCTCGACCTTCAAGAACCCCGGCGACGAGCGGGCCGGGGGGCACAGCGCCGGCCAGCTGCTCGAGGCGGCTGGTTGCCGAGGCCTTCGTCACGGCGGTGCCCGCTTCTCCGAGAAGCACGCCAACTTCGTCGAGAACACCGGCGAGGCGACGACGACGGAGATCCTGGAGCTGATGGCCGAGGGACGCCGCCGCGTCAACGATCGCTTCGGCGTCGTGCTCGAGCCGGAGGTCCAGGTGCTGGGGGAGGTTCGCTGGCCGGAGGGATGGGTGCTGTGAGGTGGCTGTCCCGGACAGTTGGCGTGATCCTCGCGGTGATCGTCGTTGCTTTCATCTGGCAGCGCCTGTTCGGAGACAGGCCGGTGGCGCCGCGACTGGTCTCGAGCCAGCCGGTCGCTCTGATCGGCGCCGAATCCGAAGACCCGGTGGCGGTCGCGGCCGACGGCACCATTCTCACCTGGTTTCCGGTTCCCGAGGAGTCCACGCTGCCCAGCCTGCCGCTCGACGTACCTCCGGAGGGCCCGCGCTTGAAAGGGCCGATGCTCGAACAGGTTCGCGTCCTCGCCGCCGTTCCGCTGCCCCTGCGGCCATACGTCGCGAGGAGCTACTACGGCGAAAGCGGGGTGGACGTCGAACTCGACTCGGGAGTCGAACTACGCTTCGGCGAAGCGACGCGGGCTGCGCGCAAGTGGCGAGCGGCGGCCGCGGTTCTCGCCGACCCCTCGATCGAATCGCTCGATTATGTAGACCTGCACGTGCCCAGCAGGCCCGCGACCTACGGCTCTGGGCATACGCTTCCGCCGATTCCCTAAACCCTCGACCACAGGGTTAGATATGCTCAACCCTCAAGTAAGCCTTGAGATATTCCGGGTGCAGGATGTCGCCCGGTCGTTTGACAGACCCCGCGAAATGCCCTACGTTGAGCGCAATTTCCGCGGTCACAGCGTACCCTTGAACCCTTAAGCGTCGCTGTAGCTTCGGATGGAATCAGGGCTCAACTCAATCCAAGGCTCAACTCAAACGCCGACCCGGAGTCGGTGGCTGGAGAAATCGGGAGATGGAATCCACATACCTCGCGGTGATCAAGGTCGTCGGTGCCGGCGGTGGCGGTACCAACGCCGTCAGTCGCATGGTCGACGCCGGCATTCGCGGCGTCGAGTTCGTCGCCGTCAACACGGATGCCCAGGCCCTGCAGGCCTGCGACGCCGACATCAAGCTCTCGATCGGCCAAGAGCTGACGCGCGGCCTCGGTGCCGGCGGCAACCCCGAGGTCGGCGCGGGCGCTGCGGCGGAGAGCCGCGACGAGATCAAGGAGGCGCTGAAGGGCGCCGACATGGTCTTCGTCACCGCGGGCGAGGGTGGCGGCACCGGCACCGGCTCGGCACCGGTCATCGCCGAGATCGCCAAGGAGGAGATCGGCGCCCTGACGGTCGGCGCGGTCACCAAGCCGTTCGAGTTCGAGGGCAAACGACGGATGCAGCAGGCGCTCGAGGGCATCGAGAAGCTGCGCAACAACGTCGACACCCTGATCATCGTTCCGAACGAGAAACTGCTGCAGGCGGTCGAGCGGCGCACCAGCGTGCTGGAGGCGTTCCGCCAGGCCGACGACATCCTGCGCCAGGGCGTGCAGGGCATCACCGACCTGATCACGATCCCTGGCCTGATCAACCTCGACTTCGCCGACGTACGCACGATCATGCGCGACGCCGGCTCGGCCCTGATGGGGGTCGGCTCCGCCGCCGGCGAGGCCCGCGCGCTCGACGCCGCCAAGGCGGCGATCACCTCGCCGCTGATCGAGGAGTCGATCAAGGGCGCCACGGGGATGCTGCTCAACATCACCGGTCCCGAGGACCTCGGCCTCTTCGAGGTCAACGAGGCGGCCCAGCTGGTCCAGGCCGAGGCCGACGACAACGCCAACATCATCTTCGGCTCCGTCGTCGACCAGTCGATGAAAGACGAGGTTCGCGTCACCGTGATCGCCACGGGCTTCGAGGGCTTCGAGCTGCTGGCTCGCTCGCCGCAGCGTGTGCGCCGTCGCTACGAGTCCAAACCGCGGATTTCCGCTGAGGACACTGATATCCGCAAACTGCGAGTCAGCGACGACGACATCGACGTTCCGGGGTTCCTGAAGGAATAGCTCTGGGGCGGTTGGGAGAGGGCCATCGGGGGTCCCTCTCCAGGCCGCTTCGCGGGAGTTCCTGGAGAGGGACCCCCGATGGCCCTTGCGGGCGTGCTCAGGCAATACGCTTGCGCGTCCCGTGAGCTTGTTGTCGACTCCCCTGCGCGAGATGCATCTTCAGCTTGGCGCGAGGCTTGTTGATTTCGCTGGCTGGGAGATGCCGGTGCAGTACGAGGGGATTCGGGAGGAGCACTCGGCTGTGCGGACTCATGCGGGGATGTTCGATGTGTCGCACATGGGGGAGGTCGAGGTGGAGGGGCCGGGGGCGCTCGGGTTTTTGCAGCGGGTGCTTTCCAACGACGTGGCGAAGGTCGAGGTCGGGGGGGCTCAGTACTCGTGCCTGTGCAACGAGGAGGGGGGCGTTCTCGACGACCTGTTTGCCTACCGGTTGGGTGGCGACCGGTACCTGGTCGTGACCAACTCGGCCAATCATGGGGTCGACCTGGAGTGGCTGGGGCGGTGGAGTCGTGGGTTCGACGTCGCCGTGCGCGACGTCGCTGACCGCTACGCGATGCTCGCCGTGCAGGGGCCGCACGCGCGGGCGATCGTCACCGGGGCGCTGGCCATCGAGCTGCCGCCGCGGATGCGGGTCTCGACGGCCCGCATCGGCGGCCGCCCGGCGCTGGCCTGCGGCACCGGCTACACCGGCGAGGACGGGGTCGAGCTGCTCATCGACCCCGATGTGGCGCCGGCGATCTGGGCGGAGCTGCTCGACGCCGGCGTCGTTCCCTGCGGTCTCGGCGCCCGAGACACCCTGCGCCTCGAGGCCTGCTTCCACCTGCACGGCAACGACCTGACCCCGGAGCGCAACCCGATCGAGGCGGGGCTCGGCTGGTGCTGCGCGGAGGGGACTGGATTCCTCGGTGCGGACACGATCGCCGCCGTGCGCCGGGAGGGGCCGTCCGAAAAGCTCGTGCCTTTCAAGATCGAAGGTGCCGGCATCCCCCGCCAGGGCAACCCGGTGCTCGCTGGCGGCGAGCCGGCCGGAGTCGTCACCTCGGGCACCTTCTCGCCCTCGCTCGAGGTCGGGATCGGGATGGCCTACGTCCGCGCGACACTGGGCGCCGAGCCCGGGACCGAGGTCGAGATCGACGTGCGCGGCAAGCACCGCCCGGCCCGGATAGCTTCCAAGCCCCTCTACAGCAAGGAGAAGTGACGTTGTCCGACGCGAACTACCCCGACGACCTGCTCTACCACGACCAGCACGACTGGGCGCGGCTGGAGGGGGACGACCATGCCGTCTTCGGGATCACGTGGTACGCCCAGGACAGCCTCGGCGAGGTCGTCTTCTACGACCCGCCGGAGATCGGAGGCACGGTCGACAAAGACGCCACCTACGCGGAGGTGGAGTCGGTGAAGGCGGTCTCCGACGTGGTCGCGCCGCTCTCGGGGGAGATCGTCGAGGTCAACGACGCGCTCGAAGACACTCCGGAGAAGGTCAACGAGGACCCCTACGGCGAGGGCTGGCTGGTCAAGGTCAGGCTGACCGCGCCGGAGGAGGCCGGAGCGCTGCTCGACGCCGGCGAATACCGCAAGTTGCTGGAAAACGCGTAGCCCGGTCCCAGCCAGGGGCTTCCGTAGCCTTCACCGGGTGACGCGCTACACCTCCGCCACGCCCGCCGACCGGGCCGAGATGCTGGCCGCGATCGGGGTCGACTCGACCGCGGAGCTCTTCGAGCAGGTCCCCGGGCCCCTGCGGCTCGGCCGCCCGCTGAAGCTCCCCGCGGGGATGAGCGAGGCGGAGGTCTTCGAGCGACTCTCGGAGCTCGCCTCCCGCAACGCCGACGCCGAGGAGCAGGTCTGCTTCGTCGGCGCGGGGATGTACGACCACTACGTGCCGGCGATCGTCGACGCGATCACCCAGCGCTCGGAGTTCCTCACCCCCTATACGCCCTACCAGCCGGAGATCTCCCAGGGCGGCCTGCAGGTCATGTTCGAGTTCCAGACCGCGATGTCGGAGCTGACCGGACTGCCTGTGTCGAATGCCGGCCTCTACGAGGGGCCGTCCTCGGTCGCCTCGGCCGGCTACCTGGCGATGGCTGCGACCGGGCGACGGCGGTTCGTCGTCTCCCGCGGGCTGCACCCGCACAGTCGCGAGACGCTCGAGACCTACGCCGTCGGCTACGGCGCCGAGGTGGTCGAGGTGGGCCTGAGCGACGGCGAGACCGATGCCGGTGCGCTCGCCGCGGCGGTCGACGGCGAGACCGCTGCCGTCTTCCTGCAGAGCCCCAACTTCCTCGGCGCGGTCGAGCGGGTCGAGGCGCTCGCCGCGGCGCCGAAGGAGCACGGCGCGCTGCTGGTCCTCGCCACCGACCCGATGACGCTCGGCGTGCTCAAGCCGCCGGGCGAGCAGGGTGCCGACATCGCTCTCGGCGAGGGCCAGCCGCTCGGCAACCGACTCGACTTCGGCGGCCCCTCCTTCGGCTTCTTCTGCGCGACCGAGGAGCAGATCCGCCGCATGCCCGGCCGGATCGCCGGGGAAACCGACGACGTCGACGGACGCCGCGGCTTCGTCCTGGCCCTGCAGACCCGTGAGCAGCACATCCGCCGCGAGAAGGCGACCCACAACATCTGCACCGCGCAGGCGCTGAACGCGCTGGCGGCGATGGTCCACCTCGCCTGGCTCGGCCGCGAGGGATACCGCGAGCTGGGCGAGCTGCTGGTGCGGCGCACGGCGTACGCGCGCGAGCGCCTGGCCTCCGTGCCCGGCGTCGAGCTGCTGCACGGGGCACCCGTCGCCCGCGAGTTCGCCCTGCGCCTCGACGCCCCGGTGGAGCGCGTGCTGGAGCGTTGCGCCGAGCGCGGCATTGCCGCCGGCTATCCGCTGGGGCACGACTACCCGGAGTACGAAGACGGACTGCTGGTTGCGATCACCGAGCGCCGCACGAAGGAGCAGATCGACGAGCTCGCCGAGGCGCTCGACGCGACGATCGCCGCGGGGTGTGGCGACTTTCCCGTCGATATCACGGAAAAGTCGCCACAGGGGGCTCGCTGATGGCGATGGACGAGACCCCGATGCAGCGCGAACGGGCGCAGACGATCTACGAGAAGTCCAAGCCCGGCCGTCGCGCCGCGGTCCTGCCCGCCGCCGAAGTGCCCGAGCCGCCGCTCGAGGAGCTGATCCCGGCCGAGTTGCTGCGCGCCGAGTCGCCGCGCCTGCCCGAGGTCGCCGAGCCGGAGATCGTCCGCCACTACAACAAGCTCTCGCGGCGAAACTTCGATCTCGACTCCGGCTTCTACCCGCTCGGCTCCTGCACGATGAAGCACAACCCACGGCTCAACGAGCGCGTCGCGGCGCTCCCCGGCCACGCCCGCCTGCACCCGGCGCAGGAGCCGAAGCGGGCCCAGGGTGCGCTGGAGCTGATGTGGCTGCTGCAGGAGTCCCTCGGCGAGATCTGCGGCCTGCCTCATGTCAGCCTGCAGCCCTCGGCCGGCTCCCACGGTGAGCTCGCCGGCCTGCTCCTGACCCGTGCCTTCCACGCCGACCGCGGTGAAGAGCGGACCAAGGTGCTCGCGCCCGATACCTCCCACGGCACCAACCCCGCCTCGGTGACGATGGCCGGCTACGAGGCGGTCAAGGTCGCGACCAACGAGCGCGGCGGAGTCGAGATGGACGACCTGCGGGCCAAGATCGGCGAGGACCCAGACCAGGTCGCCTGCCTGATGCTGACCAACCCGAACACGCTCGGCCTCTTCGACGAGAACATCGCCGAGATCGCGTCGCTGATCCACGGGGCCGGGGGGACGCTCTACTACGACGGCGCCAACCTCAACGCGGTGATGGGCCACTCCCGCCCGGGCGACATGGGCTTCGACATCGTCCACGTCAACCTGCACAAGTCCTTCAGCCAGCCGCACGGCGGCGGCGGCCCCGGAGCGGGACCGATCGCCGTCTCGGAGCGGATCGAGCCCTACCTGCCGCGACCGCAGGTCGTGCGCCGCGACGGCGACAACGGCCACGGGCCGTTCTTCGACCTCGATCTCGAGCGGCCCAGATCGATCGGTCGCCTACGCGGCTTCCAGGGCAACTTCGGCGTCTTCGTCCGCTCCTACGCCTACATCCTCAGCCTGGGCGCCGACGGCCTCGCCGAGGCTTCGGAGACCGCGGTGCTGAACGCCAACTACCTCAAGGCCCGCCTGGCAGAGGGGCGCGCCGGCAAACGTCTCCCGGTCGCCTTCGACCGCCACTGCATGCACGAGTTCGTCCTCTCCGGCAAGCCGATGAAGAGGGAGCTGGGCGTCGCCACCCTCGACCTCGCCAAGCGCCTGCTCGACTACGGCTTCCACCCGCCGACCGTCTACTTCCCCCTCCTGGTCGAGGAGGCGCTGATGATCGAGCCGACCGAGACCGAGACGAAAGAGAGCCTCGACGCCTTCGCCGAGGCGATCGACCAGATCCTCACCGAGGCCGAGGAGGGCCCCGAGGTCGCCAAATCGGCTCCCTACACGACCCCCGTCCGCCGCCTCGACGAGGTGAAGGCGACCCGCAAGCCCGTCGTTCGTCAGTCGATGCCCTGAATTGGGGGCGGTGGACCGGGATCCGCCGGACGCGCTTCGCGCTGAGTGTCCGGCGGACCCCGGTCCGCCGCCCTTCGGTTCGCCCCGGCTGGCTAAAGCTCGGGCAGCTTCTGCTTCAGCTCGAGGACGGAGGCGAAGAGGTCCCCGTGCTTCTCCACGCGCTTCAGCACTTCTCCGGCCTCGAAGACGAGTGAGTCGGCGTCGTCCTTTGCGACCGCTCGCTCGACCTCATCCCAGGTGACCGGGGTCGACACGGTCGGGCGTTCGCGGGCGCGCAGGGAGTAGACGGCGATCGTCGTTTTGCGTTCGTTGTTCTGGTACCAGTCGATGAAGACCTTGCCTTTGCGAAGGGTCTTCTTCCCCATCTTCGCGATCACCTCGTCGGGCGACTGCTTGGCCAGGAGCTGGGCGATCGCCTGGGCGAAAGGCCGCGTCTCCTCGTAGCTCGTCTTCGTGTTCAGCGGGACGTAGACCTGCAGGCCCTTCGAGCCCGAGGTCTTGACGAAGCTCTCGAGGCCGACGTGGCCGAACAGCTCGCGCAGGCGCAGCGCCACCCGGCCGCAGTCGAGCACTTCAGCGGGCGGCCCGGGGTCGAGGTCGAAGGCGAGCACGGTCGGCTGCTCGTGCTTGTCGCCCAGCGAGAGCGCGGGGTGCAGCTCGATCGCGGCAAGCTGGGCCATCCAGACCAGCGTCGCTTTGTCTTCGCAGACGCAGTAGTCGATGTAGCCCGCATGGGGGCCGGCCAGCACGCGCGTGGTCTTCACCCACTCGGGCCGGTGTTTGGGGCAGCGCTTCTCGAAGAATGCCGCGTCGGTGTCGTCGACCCCTTCCGGGAAGCGGCGCAGCGTCAGCGCCCTGCCGGCCAGGTGGGGAACGATCGCCGGCGCGACCTTGGCGTAGTAGTCGACCACCTCGCCCTTGCTGAACCCGGCCTCGGGGTAGAGCACCTTGTCGAGGTTGGTGAGCTTCAGCTCACGCCCGTCGACCTCGACCAGACTGTCGCGGGCCACTAGAGCCGATCCCGGTAGGGGTTCCACTTAACTTTTTCGAGCCGCGCCTCAAGCTGCCGATGGTTGGCGACGAAAAAGTGCAAGACGTTCCACCCCTACCGGGATCGGCTCTTGGATGAGGACTTGGCGGTTGAGGCCGAGCGTTTTTTCGCTGTTGCTTTCTTGGCTCTTGCCTTGGGCTTTTTTGCCCTCTTGCCGCCCCCCTTGCCCTGCACCGCCGCGATGCTCTCCTCCAGGGCGGCCATCAGGTCCGGGGCCTTGGTCGCTTCCGGCTCGGCGGTTTCGGGGGCGAGGATCTCCTTGCCTTCCGCCTTGCGTTCGATCAGCGCCAGCAGTTCCTCGCGGTACTCGTCGCGGTAGGCGGTCGGCTCGAACTTGCTGGTCAGCGAGTCGATCAACCGCTCTGCCATCTCGATCTCCTTCTTCGCCACCTTCGACTTCTCGGCGGGCAGCACGTCCTCGAGCTCGGCGGGCGGCACCACCTCGTCGGCGAAGCGCATCGTGGTCAAGGTGAGGACGCCGCCGTCGGTGCGCAGCGCCGCCAGGTGCTCCTTGTTGCGGAAGACGAAGCGGGCGATCGCCACCTTGCCCGAGCCCTCCATCGCGCTGGCGAGCAGCGAGTAGGCCCGCTCGGCGCCGTCGGCGGGACCGAGGTAGTAGGGGCTGTCGAAGTAGATCGGGTCGATCTCGGTGATGTCGACGAAGTCCTGGACCTCGATCGCCCGGGACTTCTTCGGCGCCAGCGCCGCCATCTCGTCCTTGGAGATCGGCACGTAATTGCCCTCGGTGATCTCGAAGGCCTTCTGGATCTTCTCGTAGGGCACCTCTTCGTCTGTTCCTTCGGCGACGCGTCGGTGGCGGATGCGGGCGCCGTCGGACTCGCGGATCTCGCGCAGCGAGATGCCGCGCCGGGCCACGGCGCTGTACAGCTTCACGGGCACGTTGAGCAACCCGAAGCTGATCGAGCCGCTCCAGATCGCTCTAGCCATCGGCGTTCACTACCCGATTGTTCCAGCCGGCCACCGGGGTCCGCAAGGGCCGTGGCCGAGCGGGAGGCATCTTGCGGGTGGTGCGCGATCATGCGGCGGTGCTGTTCGAGTTGCGGGACGTCAGCTTGGTTCGGGGTGAGCGCCGGGTCCTCGACTCGGTAAGCGCCGACATCCCCGACGGGGCGACCGCGATCGTCGGCCCCTCCGGGGCTGGCAAGTCGACGCTGCTGCGCTTGTTCAACCGGCTGGCCGACCCGGACGCAGGGACGATCTCCTACCGCGACCGCCCGCTCGACTCCTACGACCCGCTGTCCCTGCGCCGGGAGGTCTCGCTGGTGTCGCAGCTGCCGGCGCTGCTGGACGGCACGGTCGAGTCGAACGTCGCCTACGCGGCGAAGCTCGCCGGCAAGCGGGCTGACCCGCAGCGCTGCCTGCGCCTCGCCGGCCTCGACTCGGACTTCGCCGCTCGCGACGTCTCCAAGCTCTCGGTCGGCGAGCAGCAGCGGGCGATGCTGGCCCGGGCGCTCGTCCAGGAGCCGGCGGTGCTGCTCCTCGACGAGCCGACCTCGGCGCTCGACCACGCGGCCCGCGACGCGATCGAGGCGACGCTAGCCGAGCTGCGCCGCGAGCTGGAGATCTCGATCGTCCTGGTCAGCCACGATCCGGAGCAGGCGCGGCGCCTCGGCGAGTGGGTGGTGCGGATGGAGGAGGGAAGGGTGGCCGACTCCGGTCCGCTGGCGGAGGTGCTCGCGTGAGCACGTCGATCCACGTCTCCGCCGGCCAGGTCGTTGCGACCCTCGCGCTGGTTGCGCTCGCCGCGGCAATCTCCTTCTGGCGCAAGGCCGACCTCGAGCGCGACATCGGCATCGCGACATTGCGCTCCTTCATCCAGCTCACCGCGATCGGCTACGTGATCACGCTGATCTTCGAAGCCGACACGCTCTGGCTGGTCCTCGCCCTGCTCGTCGTGATGGTCGTCTTCGGAGCGCTCACAGCCCGCAGCCGGGCGAAGAAGGTGCCGGGTGCCTTCTGGCCGCTGCTGATCGCACTGGCGGTCGCAGGCACGACGACGCTCGGCCTCGTCGTCGCCCTCGGGGTCTTCGAAGCCACCCCGCGCTACCTCGTCCCGGTCGGGGGCATGGTGATCGGCAACGCGATGACCGCCTCGGCCGTGGCGCTCGACCGCCTCGGTGACGAGATGGCCGACTCGCGCGGCAGGATCGAGGCGACCCTGGCCCTCGGCGCGACCGCGACCGAAGCGGCGGCTCCCTCCCTCCGCCGTGCCCTGCGCTCGGGGATGATCGCCTTGGTCGACTCGACCAAGACCACCGGCCTGATCTTCTTCCCCGGCACGATGGTCGGCATGCTGCTCGCCGGCGCCGACCCGACCGACGCCGTCCGCCTGCAGCTGATCCTCCTCTACGCCCTGCTCGGCAGCGTCGCCATCGCCGGCCTCGTGGCGACCACCCTCGCCTACCGCAATTTCTTCACCCCGGCGCACCAGCTCCGCGAGCCGGGCGCCTGACGCGGCGCGGCGCGGCGTCCTCGGTCGCTTGTGTGCAGAGAGCACACGGCGCTCCCTGCGTCCTTGCCCCGCTTGGTCAGGCGCCCGGCTCCTAGACTCGATCTATGTCTCGCCAGCAACGGCTGACCCTGGTCGCGACGATTCTTGGCTCGACCGTGGTCTTCCTCGACTCGACCGTGGTCAACGTGGCGTTGCCGGCGATCGCCGACGGCCTCGATTCCGGCCTTGCGGGCCAGCAGTGGGTGGTCGAGGCCTACATGCTGACCCTGGTGGCGCTGCTCCTGGTCGGCGGCTCGCTCGGCGACCAGTTCGGGCGGCGGCGGGTGTTCGTCGTCGGGCTCGTCGCCTTCGGCGTCACCTCTGCCCTCTGCGCGGTCGCGCCCACGGTCGAGATCCTGATCGGCGCCCGTGCCCTCCAGGGGGTCGCTGGGGCGCTGCTGGTCCCCGGCTCACTCGCGATCGTCGCCGCCACCTTCGAGGGCGCCGCGCGCGGCAAGGCGGTGGGGACCTGGACCGCCTGGACCGGGATCGCGACGGTGCTCGGGCCGGCCGGGGGAGGGGCGCTGATCGGCATCGCCTCCTGGCGGGCGATCTTCTGGGTCAACCTGCCGCTGATCGCGGCAACGGCGGCGCTCACCCTGCACTCGGTTCGGGAGAGCCGAGATCCCGATGCCTTCCGCGGCATCGACTGGCTCGGCATCGCGCTTTCGGCGGCCGGCCTCGGCGGCCCGGTCTTCGCCCTGATCGAGCAGCCGACGCGGGGATGGGCAGATCCGCTCGTCTGGGTCCCCCTCGTCGCCGGCATCGTCTGCTTCGCCCTCTTCGTCTGGCACGAGGCGCGCGCCCGCCACCCGATGCTCGACCTCGGCCTGTTCAGGATCCGCAACTTCGCCGTCGCCAACCTGACCACGCTCACCGCCTACGCCGGGCTGATCGGCGGCCTCTTCTTCGTCGGCCTCTTCCTCCAGCAGGTGTCGGGCTACTCGGCGCTGGAGGCGGGGCTGGCGACGACGCCGATATCGCTGATCCTCTTCCTCCTCTCGCCGCGCTGGGGCAGGCTCGCCTCCGGCACCGGTCCGCGGTTGCCGATGACGCTCGGCCCGATCGTCGGCGGCATCGGCCTGCTGCTCCTGCTCCGCGTCGGCAGCGAGGGCGACTACCTCACCGAGGTCCTGCCCGGGATCCTCGTCTTCGGCCTCGGCCTCTCGGCCACCGTGGCGCCCCTGACCGCAACCGTGCTCGACTCGGTCTCCGAACGCCACGTCGGGATCGCCTCCGGGGTCAACAACGGCATCTCGCGGGTCGCCGGCCTGCTGGCGATCGCCGTCCTCGGCGCCGTCATCTCCGCCTACTTCGGCTCGACCCTCGACTCCAACCTCGGCGACCGCCCCCTCGGCCCCCGCGCCGAGCGCACCGTCTCCGACGCCAAGGCGCAACCCCTTGCCGTCCCCGAGACAGGTGAGCTCGCCCCAGCTCAAGCTGCCCGTGTCGACTCCGCCTCCGCCGACGCCTCCACCTCTGCCTTCCACCTGGGAATCGGCATCGCCGGCCTCCTGATGATCGCCGGCGGCATTGTCTCTGCTGTTGGCATCGAGAACCCGCGCCGCAAAGTGGAAGCTCTTCCCAGCAGGGGCTCCGCCCAGGCCGGCGAGTGCGGCCACGGAGCCGATGCCGACCGCGCGCCCGAGCCGGCCGCCGAGCCCGCTTGAGTGGGACGGAGGAGGGGTGCCTCTCTCGAACGGGCGGATACTCAAAGCGCCGGCCTAATTAGGCCGGCGCTTGGACGGGCGAGAGAGGCACCCCTCCTCCGTCCCCTGAAATAGGCTCCCGGCTCGTGAGCGCACCGATCGTCTTCTCAGGCATCCAGCCCACCGGCCGCAAGCACCTGGGCAACTACATCGGCGCCATCCGCCAGTACGTAGAGGGCCAGGACCGCGGCGACCCGGCGATCTTCTGCATCGTCGACCTGCACGCGATCTCGGTTGCCTTCGACCCGGCCGAGCTGCGTGAGCGGCTCTACGACACGACCGCGATCCTGTTCGCCGCGGGGCTCGACCCCGACCGCTGCATCCTCTTCCGCCAGTCCGACGTGCGCGAGCACACCGAGCTGACCTGGCTGCTCTCCGCCGTCACCGCCCACGGCGACCTCAACCGCATGCACCAGTTCAAGGACAAGTCGGGCAAACAGCGCGAGCTCGTCTCTGCGGCGCTCTTCTTCTACCCGGTGCTGATGGCCGCCGACGCGCTCGCCTACCGGGCGACCGAGGTGCCGGTCGGTGACGACCAGCGCCAGCACGTCGAGCTGATGCGCGAGATCGCCCGCCGCTTCAACGAGCGCTTCGGCGAGGCTCTGGTGGTACCGGAGATGCGCATCCCCGAGGTCGGCGCCCGGATCATGGACCTGCAGGAGCCCGAGCGGAAGATGTCGACGACCAGCGCCACCGAGGCCGGCACGGTCTACGTCCTCGACGAGCCCGAGGCGATCCGCAAGAAGCTCGGCAGCGCCGTCACCGACTCGGGCCGCGAGGTGCTGCGCGGTCCCGACAAGGCGGGCATCGCGAACCTGATCGACATCCTCGCCGTCGCCCGCGGCATCGACCCCGCCGAGGTCGAGCGCGAGTTCGAGGGCAAGGGCTACGGCGACTTCAAGAAGGCTGTCGCCGAGGCCACGGTCGAGTTCCTCGCCCCGGTCCGCGAGCGCTACGCCGAGCTGCGCCCCGACGAGGCGGCACTGGAGGCGACCCTCGCCGCGGGCGCCGAGAAGGCCCGCGCGATCGCCGCCGGCACCCTCGCCGAGGTTCGCGACCGCATGGGCATCGGCCCGGCGTAGTCGCCATCCCGCCGGGGCGTTACGGTCCCGGTGTGACCGTCGCCGAGCTGGATCTCGACCTCGACGTCTTCGCCGGTCCGTTCGACCTGCTGATGGCGGTCGTGCTGCGCGAGGAGGTGAGCCTGCTCGAGGTCTCCCTGGCCGAGGTCGTCGTCGCCTACGTGGAGCACCTCGAGCGCGAGGACGAGCTGGAGCTCGACGTCGCCACCGAGTTCCTCGTCCTGATCGCCTCGCTGCTGGAGCTGAAGTCGCGCCTGCTGCTTCCCGGCGAAGAGGAGGGGCTGGAGGACGTGACGCCGGAGGAGGCGGTTGAGGAGCTGGTCGCCCGCCTGCTCGAGTACCGCCGCTACCGCGATGCCGCGGCGACCCTGGAGCAGCGCTTCGAGGCGGCGCGCGGCTATCTGTACCGCTCGGCGTCGCTGCCCCCGGAGCTGCGAAAGGTTGCGCTCGAGGCGGCGACGGCGGTCTACGACCCCGACCGCCTCGGGACCGCCCTCGGCGACCTGCTGACGACGCCGCCGGAGCTGAACCTCGACCACATCCGCCCGACCGTCTCGCTGGAAAAGCGGCTGGGGGCCCTGCGCGCCGCGCTCCGCGCGCACTCGACGATCGACTTCGACGAGCAGTTCGGCGGCGAGGACCGGCTCACCCAGGCGGTGACCCTCTTCGCCCTGCTCGAGCTCTACCGCAAGGGCGAGGTGACCTGGGAGCAGACCGAGGCCTTCGGCCCGATTCAGATCCGCAAGCGGGAGGTAAGCGCGCAATGAGTGACCTGGCACGGACGATCGAGGCGCTGCTCTTCCTCTCCCCGCAGCCGGTCAACGCCCGCGACCTGGCCGAGGCGACCGAGGCGACCGAGGGTCAGGTCGAGGAGGCGATCGGGCTTCTGCGCGAGGACCTCGCCGAGGGCAGGCGCGGCGTCGTCCTGCGCGAGGTCGCCGGCGGCTTCTCCCTGGCCAGCGACCCGGCCAGCGAGACAGCTGCCCGCCGCCTGCTCGCCAAGCCGCGCACGCCGCCGCTGACCCAGGCCCAGGCCGAGACCCTGGCGATCGTCGCTTATCTTCAGCCGGTCACCCGCCCCGAGGTTGCGCGGATCCGCGGCGTCACCTCCGAGTCGGCGGTGCAGACGCTGGCCGAGCGGGGGTTGATCGAGGAGACGGGGCGCTCCCAGTTCGGCGCGGCGATTTTCAAAACGACGGAGCTCTTCGAGCGGCTATTCGGCCTTTCGGGCCTCGATCAGCTGCCTGATCCATCGAACTTTGACCCGACCCCCGAGGATGAGCGCGAGCTTCGAGAGCGACTGCTTAAAGCCGGAGAGCAGAGATCCGAGCCTTGAGGCGGGAAGCGGGCCGGGGGAGGTCCCGATGGAGCCTCCCCGCTGTTGCTCCAGCGGGACCTCCCCCGGCCCGCCAGGCGTCGTGAGACTGGCGAAGTTCCTCGCCCACGGAGGCATTGCTTCCAGGCGGAAAGCCGAGGTGATCATCGGCAAGGGGCGGGTGACGGTTGGTGGGGAGGTGGTTACCGATCCGGCCAGGGATGTTGGAGCTGGGGATGACGTGCGGGTGGACGGGAGCCCGGTGGGGACCGAGCCTCGGGAGGTTTGGGCTGTGAACAAGCCCGCAGGAGTCGTTTCCACGGCGCGGGAGCCCGGGAAGCGGCCTGCTGTGGTCTCGCTGGTTGACTCGACCGCTCGCTTGTATCCGGTTGGGCGGCTCGATGCGGACTCGACCGGGCTGTTGTTGCTGACAAACGACGGGGAGCTGGCGAACCGGCTCACGCATCCCCGCTACGAGGTGGCGAAGGCCTATCGGGTGGAGCTGCGACGGCCTCCTTCGGACGTCGATCTGCGGCGGTTGGCCAGTGGGGTGGAGCTGGACGACGGGCCGACCGCGCCGGCCGAGGTGAGCCGGCTCGGCGAGCGCGAGATCGAGGTCGTGCTGCGCGAGGGCCGCAATCGCCAGGTCCGCCGCATGGCCGAGGCCGTGGGCAACGAGGTGGTCGTGCTTCGCCGCGTCCGCTTCGGTCCGATCGAGCTCGGCTCCCTCCCACAGGGACAGGCGAGACGACTCGGCGACGACGACATCGCCCGCCTCTGGGAAGATGCCGGTACCGATGGGTGAGGAGCGACTCTTCGCGGTGCGCGGTGCCGTGCAGGCCGAGGCAAACGAGGCCGAGGCGATCGTCACGGCGACCGAGACCCTGCTCAGGGACCTCGTCGACCGCAACGCGCTGAGCGCGGAGGCAATGGTCAGCTGCCTCTTCACCACCACGGAGGACCTCGACGCCGAGTTCCCGGCCGTCGCCGCCCGCCGGCTAGGGCTCGACTCGGTGCCGCTGATCTGTGCCCGCGAGATCGACGTCCCCGGCGCGATGCCGCGGGTAATCCGGGCGATGGTCCACTACTACGCGCCGGTCGGCCACGAGCCCGCCCACGTGTACTTAGGTGCGACGCAGGAGCTGCGCGCAGACCTCCACGCAGCTCAGTAACGACGCCCGGACACGGCGCGGGGCTGTGTCCTCGGTCGCTCGCGTGCAGAGCACGCCACGCTCCCTGCGTCCTTGCCCCGCTTGGTCCGGGCGCCGTTACCGGGTATCGGGCAAACTTCTTTCGATGAGCGTCACCTTCGCCGAGAAGCTCGCCCGCATGCCGGGCTACCAGGCCGGCGTGCCCACCGGGCAGGCGCCGGAGGCGATAGCCGCCGGCGGCATCGCGCAGCTCGCCTCCAACGAGTCGCCCTTCCCGCCGCACCCGAAGGTCGTCGAGGTGATCGCCGCGGCGGCGGGGGCGATGAACCGCTATCCGGATCCTGACGCGACGCTGCTGCGCCGCCGCATCGCCGAGCGCTACGACACCGAGCCGGCGCGCGTCGCCGTCGGCAACGGCTCCTGCGAGATCCTCCTCGCCGCCGCCGAGGCGCTCTGCGAGCCCGGTGCGGAGATCCTCTACTCCTGGCCGGCTTTCTCGATGTACCCGTACCTGCCGGCGCTGACCGGCGCCCGCGAGATCCGCGTGCCGCTGGCCGAGGGCGACGTCCACGACCTCGACGCGATGGCGGCCGAGGTGACCGCGTCGACGCAGCTGGTTCTCGTCTGCAACCCGAACAACCCGACCGGGACCCACCGCACCGCGGCCGAGGTCGCGGCCTTCTGCGAGACCCTGCCCGCGCACGTCACGGTGATCCTCGACGAGGCCTACGTCGAGTTCCAGACCCACGACGATCCCGACGCGACGGTCGACCTCCTGGCCGGGCTGCCCAATCTCGTCGTACTGCGCACCTTCAGCAAGTGCTACGGCCTCGCCGGGCTGCGGGTCGGCTATGCGCTCGGCTCACCGGGGTTCCGCGCCGCCGTCGACGCCGTGCGCCAGCCGTTCAGCGTCAACGCCCTCGCCCAGGCGGCGGGAGCCGAGGCGATCCTCCACCAGGACGACGTCACGCGCCGGGTGGAGAGCACGATCGCCGAGCGACTCCGCGTCGAGGAGGGCCTGCGCGCGCTCGGGCTCGCCACCTCCGAGACCCACGCCAACTTCTCCTGGATCGACCTCGGCGACGCCGGGGAGGGAGCGGTGGTCGCCGCCCTGGCCGAGCGCCAGATAGCGGTCCGCCCCGGCACGCCCCTCGGCGACCCCGGCCACGTCCGCGTCTCCTACGGCACCGCCGAGGAGAACGGGCGCTTCCTCGCCGCCATGGCTGAGATCCTCGACTAACTCAGCAACACCTGCTACAAAGTCATGCAGGTGAAGCGAACCGCCAACACGACGCACGCAAACCGCGCAAGCGACGCTGCGTCCCTCCCTGCCCGCTTCTCCTATTTCTGGCGATTTAGCTAGGCGTCCGGCCGCGCGGCGAGAGCCGCACCCAAATAAGCACCTGGCCGGGCGTCGGACATGTCCCGCCTTGTGGCGCCCGTTTTGTGCGGCAAGGCATAACCGGAAGTAGGCTTGTATGAGCGTGGAGGACGGTGAAGGCAAAGTGATGATCGGAATGCAGGGCGAGACCCGGGACCGGGTCCGGGACCAGCGAATCGAGCGAATCGAGGAGCTCGTCTCCCCGGCGCGGCTGCTGGCGGACCTGCCCCTGGGTGAGGAGCGCGAAAAGGTGGTGGTGAGGGGCCGCGGCGAAGTCGGCAACGTCCTCGACGGCACCGACGACCGGGCCCTGGCCGTGGTCGGTCCGTGCAGCGTCCACGACCCGGAGGCGGCGCTGGAGTACGCGGCCGACCTCGCGGAGCTCTCTCGCGAGCTGAGCAAGGACGTGCTCGTGGCGATGCGCGTCTACTTCGAGAAGCCGCGCACGACGACCGGCTGGAAGGGCCTGATCAACGACCCCCACCTGGACGGGTCCGGCGACGTCAACACGGGCCTGCGCATGGCACGCAAGCTGCTGCTGGAGGTGCTCGACCTCGGTCTGCCCGTGGGCACCGAGTTCCTCGACCCGATCACGCCGCAGTACATCGCCGACGCGATCTCCTGGGGCGCGATCGGCGCCCGCACGACGGAGAGCCAGACCCACCGCCAGCTCGGCTCCGGCCTCTCGATGCCGGTCGGCTTCAAGAACCGCACCGACGGCAACATCCAGGTCGCGGTCGACGCCGTGCGCGCCGCCGCGGCTCCCCACGCCTTCGCCGGGATCGACGACGCCGGCAAACCGGCGGTCCTCTACACGACCGGCAACCCCGACGGGCACGTGATCCTGCGCGGGGGCCGGGGGGCGCCCAACTACGACCAGGAAGGTGTCGCCCAGGCGCTGATGCTGTTGCGCGACGCCGGCCTGCGCGAGCAGGTCGTGGTCGACGCCTCCCACGACAACAGCGGCAAGGACCCCTCGACGCAGTACCTCGTTGCGGGCCAGATCGCCGACCAGATCGCCGACGGCAACCGCCAGATCGCAGGCGTCATGCTGGAGTCCTTCCTGGTCGAGGGACGCCAGGACGTCGGCGACGGCAGCGATCTCGCCTACGGGCAGTCGATCACCGACGCCTGCATGGACTGGGAGACGACGGCGACGCTGCTGCGCCAGTTCGGCGCCGCGGTGAAGGCTCGGCGCGGCGAAGAATGAGGATCGCCGTCCTCGGCGTCGGCCTGATCGGAGGCTCGATCGGGCTCGCCGCCCGGCGGCGGCTACAGAGCGAGGTCGCCGGCTTCGACCCCGACCCGGTGACCCTCGAGCGGGCTCTGGCCGAGGGGGTCCTCGACCGCGCCGCGAGCACCCCCGCCGAGGCCTGCGAGGGCGCCGAAGTGGTCTTCTGCGCGGCCCCGGTCGCCGGCCTGACCGAGCTCGCGGCCACCGCGCTGGAGGCCTGCGGCCCCGACGCGGTCGTCACCGACGTCGGCTCGACCAAGCGCGACATCGTCGCCGCGCTCGGTTCCGACGAGCGCTTCATCGGCGGGCACCCGCTCGCCGGGGCGGAGACCTCCGGCGTCGAGAACGCCCGCGAGGACCTCTTCGAGGGCGCGCGCTGGTACCTCACCCCGAGATCGCAGCACTCCAGCGGCCTCCTCTACGACCGGCTCTACCGGACCGTGGCCGGGCTGGGCGCGCGCGCCCAAGCGATCGACGCCGAGACCCATGACCGCCTGATGGCGACCGTGAGCCATCTCCCGCACGTGGTCGCCAACGTGCTGGTCAGCCAGGCGGCGGACGAGCTGACCCGCGACTCCGAGCGGATGCCCGAGGTCGGACCGAGCTTCCGCGACACGACCCGCGTCGCCGGCGCCAACCCGGCGATCTGGGGCGACATCTTCGCCAGCAACCGCGAGGCGGTCGCCGAGGCGGTGGACGCGGTCGCCGCGCGCCTCCGCGACGCCGCCGAGCTGATCCGCGGGGGCGAGCGCGAGGCGGTCGCCGAGTGGCACTCCGCCGCCGCCGCCGACCGCCGCCGCCTGCTGGAGACCGAGCTCTCCGGCGGCGAGCTGCGCGAGCTGCGCGTCGTCGTCGCCAACCGGCCGGGCACGATCGCCGAGCTCGCCCTCGCCCTCGGCGAGGCCGGGGTCAACATCGAGGACATGGCGCTCTACCCGGCTCCCGACATGACCTCCGGGGCGGTCTCGCTCTGGGTCGCGGGCGACGCGCAGGCGGCGCGCGCGGCGGAGCTGGTGCGCGGGCTGGGCCACAGCGCCAGCGTCGTCGGGGACGGCGAGTAGGCAAAGCCGTGGCGACGCGCTTCGATCCGAGCGGTCCCCTGCGCGGCAGGCTGCGCCCGCCCGCCGACAAGTCGATCTCCCACCGCGCGGCCCTGATCGCGGCGATGGGAGAGGGGGAGGCGACGATCGAGGGCTACCTCGACTCCGCCGACACCCGCTCGACCCTGGCCGCGGTGCAGGGGCTCGGCGCCGAAGTCGATGGTGCAGGTCCGGGCGCGATCGAGCCGACGATCCGCCTTCGCGGCGTCGGCCTGCGCGGCGCCAAGCCCGCGGCGATCGACGTCGGCAACGCCGGCACGCTGCTGCGCCTGCTGCCGGGCTGGCTGGCCGGGCAGCCGCAGGGCAGCTGGACGCTCGACGGCGACGACTCGATCAGGCGCCGCCCGGTCGACCGGATCGCCGCGCCCCTGCGCGAGATGGGCGCTCGCCTGAGCTGTCGCGAGGACCGGTTGCCGCCGCTGGCGGTCGAGGCCGCGCCGCTGGAGGGCATCTCCTATGAACTGCCGGTCGCCAGCGCCCAGGTCAAGTCGTGCCTGCTCTTCGCCGGGTTGCTGGCCGAGGGCGAGACCTGGGTCGGGGAGCCGCTGCGCAGCCGCGACCACACCGAGCGGATGCTCGCGGCCGCCGGAGTGGATGTCACCTGGTTGGATGGCGGCGTCTCGGTGCGGCCGGCCGAGGCCCTGGAGCCGGGTGACCTGGCGATCCCGGCGGACTTCTCCTCGGCGGCCTTCTTCCTCCTCGCGGCGCTTCTCGTGCCCGGCAGCGAGATCGAGCTGCCGCGTGTGGGCACCAACCCGACCAGGACCGGCCTGCTCGGCGTGCTCGAGCGGATGGGCGCCGAGGTCGAGGTGGAGGTCGAACCGGTCGGCAAGCACGGCGGCGAGCCGGTCGGGACGATCCGGGCGCGCGCGGCGGAGCTGCGCGGGACCGAGGTCGGCGGCAAGGAGATCCCGCTGGCCATCGACGAGCTGCCCCTGATCGCACTGGCGGCCTGCTTCGCCGAGGGCGAGACGACGATCCGCGACGCCGCGGAGCTGCGGCGCAAGGAGTCCGACCGGATCGCCACGACCTGCGAGGCCCTGACCGCGCTCGGGGCCACGGTCGAAGCGCGGGAGGACGGGGTGCGGATCGAGGGCGGTGGCGGCCTGCGCGGCGGCGCGATCGAATCCCACGGCGACCACCGGATAGCGATGCTCGGCGCGATCGCCGGCCTCGCCTCGCGCGAGGGCGTCGAGGTCGAGGGTATGGACGCTGCCGCGATCAGCTACCCGGGCTTCGAGTCCGACCTGGCCTCGTTGCTGGGTAGCAGCGGCTGATCCGCCCCGCCCATACGCTGCCCCCATGGTCATCGCCATCGACGGGCCCGCCGGGGCCGGCAAGTCAACGGTTGCCCGCGCCCTCGCGGAGCGGCTCGGCTTCACCTACCTCGACTCCGGGGCGATGTACCGCTGCGTGGCGCTGGCGGCACTCGAGCGCGGCGCCGATGCGAGCGACCCGGAGGCGATGGGCGAGCTGGCCGGAAAACTGGCGATCGGCCTCGACGGCGAGCGGGTGCAGCTCGACGGGCGCGACGTCAGCGCCGCGATCCGCGAGCCCCGGGTCACCGAGGCGTCCTCACTGGTCTCCGTCCATCCCGCGGTGCGCGAGGCGATGGTCGCCGAGCAGCGACGGCTGATCGCCGCCGGGCGCTACGTCGCCGAGGGACGCGACATCGGCACCGTGGTCAGCCCCGATGCGCCGCTGAAGGTCTTCCTCACCGCCTCGCCCGAGGAGCGTGCCCGGCGCCGCGCCGAGCAGACCGGAGAGGACCCCGTCGAGGTGCTGGCCGCCCAGCGCGAGCGCGACGCCCGTGACGAGGGCCGCGAGCACAGTGCTCTGCGTGCGGCGGAGGACGCGGTCGAGCTCGACACCACCGGCCTCGCCCTCGACGAGGTCGTCGACCGGATCGAGTCCCTCGCCCGCGAGCGAGGCCTCGCATGACCAGGTGCAACGTTTTGTGGACCTCTGGGAACCGTAAAACGTTGCACCTCGGGGTGGGGTGGTTGTGAACCGGCTGCCCACCGTCGCCGTCGTCGGCTTCCCCAACGTCGGCAAGAGCACCCTGGTCAACCGGCTCGCCGGCGGGCGGGAGGCCGTGACCCACGCCCAGCCCGGCGTCACCCGCGACCGCAAGCACGTGCGCTGCGAGTGGAACGGCGTCGCCTTCGAGCTGCTCGACACCGGCGGCATCGACATCGAGGACTCCTCCGAGCTGGCTCGCGACATCCAGCGCCAGGCGCGGATGGGGATGGCCGAGGCCGACGTGGTCATGTTCGTCGTCGACGCGAGGGCAGGAGTGCGCGCCGGCGACGCCGAGCTGGCCGAGACCCTGCGCGGCGCCGCGGTGCCGGTGATCGTCGTCGCCAACAAGCTCGACCGGCCCGAGGACGAGCACATGAGCGCGGAGCTGAACAAGCTCGGGCTGGGCGAGCCGCTCGGGGTCTCCGCCACCCACGGCCTCGGCAGCGGCGACCTGCTCGACCGCGTGGTCGAGCTGCTCGGCGAGCATGCCCAGCCCGGCGAGGACGACGACGCGGTCAGGGTCGCGGTCATCGGCCGCCCCAACGCCGGCAAGTCCTCGCTGGTCAACGCCTTCCTCGGTTCCGAGCGGGTGATCGTCTCCGACGTGGCGGGGACGACCCGCGACTCGATCGACACCGAGGTCGAGGTCGACGGGCGCCGGGCCGTCCTCGTCGACACCGCCGGCCTGCGCCGGCGATCCAAGGTCGCCGGCACGGTCGACTACTACGCCCAGCTGCGCTCCGAACACGCGGTCGAGCGCGCCGACGTCGCGATCGTCGTCTGCGACGCCTCCGACGGCGTCACCGCCGAGGACCTGCGGGTGGCCGAGATCGCGATGAAGGCCGGCTGCGCGACGCTGCTGGCGATGAACAAGTGGGACGTCACCCGCACCGACATCGACGACGCCCGCGCCCGGGTCACCCGCAAGCTGCGACTCCGCCCCGCCGTCGTCACCTGCTCGGCGACGCGCGGGCGCAACGTCCACAACCTGCTGCCGAAGGCGCTCGAGCTGGCCGACAAGGCCGGAGAGCGGATCCCCACGCCGGAGCTCAACCGCTTCGTCGCCGACGTCGTCGCCAAAACACCGCCGCCCTCACGCCGCGGCAGGCGCCTGCGTCTCTACTACGCGGCCCAGGTCGAGGAACGGCCGCCGCGGATCGCGATCCAGGTCAACGATCGCAAGCTGATCGTCCGCGACTGGGCCTACCACCTCGAGAACAGGCTGCGCGAGACCTACGGCCTGGAGGGGATTCCACTGGTCATCGACTTCGTCCCCCACACGAGTCGAGGGCGCGCGTGACGCGGCGCATATCGGCGTCCTCGGTCGCTCGCGTGCGGAGCACGCCACGCTCCCTACGTCCTTGATCTGCTTGGTCGCGCGCACCCTCGGGCATCGATAGGCTTCGGCTCAATGTCCGAGTACCTCTTCACCTCGGAGTCCGTGACCGAGGGGCACCCAGACAAGATCTGCGACCAGATCTCCGACGCGGTGCTCGACGCGGTGATGGCGGAGGACCCGGAGGGCCGCGTCGCCTGCGAGTCCCTGGTCAACACCGGCATGGCGGTGGTCTCCGGCGAGATCTCGACCGAGGTCCACCTCGACGTGCCCGAGCTGGTCCGCGAGACGATTCGCGAGATCGGCTACGACCACGGCGACTACGGCTACCACTGCGACCACATCTCGGTCCTGGTCTCGCTCGACAAGCAGTCGCCCGACATCGCCCAGGGCGTCGACAAGGCCTACGAGACGCGGACCGAGCCCTCGGTCGAGGACGAGCTGCTGGTCGCCGGCGCGGGCGACCAGGGGATGATGTTCGGCTACGCCTCCGAGGAGACCGAGGCGCTGATGCCGATGCCGATCCACCTCGCCCACCGGCTGGCCGAACGGCTCGCGGCGGTGCGCAAGGACGGCAGCCTCGACTACCTCGGGCCCGACGGCAAGACCCAGGTCACGGTGCGCTACGCCGACGGCCGCCCGGTCGGGGTGGAGAAGCTGCTGATCTCCACCCAGCACGCGGAGGGGGTCGAGTCGGAGTCGAAGATCAAGCCCGACCTCTGGGAGAGCGTCGTGCTGCCGGTGCTCGGCGCCGAGGCCCCCGGCCTCTTCGACGAGACGGAGTTGCGCCGCCACTTCCTCGTCAACCCGACCGGCAAGTTCGTGATCGGCGGCCCGGTCGGCGACGCCGGCCTCACCGGCCGCAAGATCATCGTCGACACCTACGGCGGCATGGCCCGCCACGGCGGCGGCGCCTTCTCCGGCAAGGACCCCTCCAAGGTCGACCGTTCGGCCGCCTACGCCGCCCGCTACGTCGCCAAGAACGTCGTCGCCGCCGGCCTCGCCCAGCGCTGCGAGGTCCAGGTCGCCTACGCGATCGGCGTCTCCCGCCCGATCTCGCTGATGGTCGAGACCTTCGGCACGGGCAAGCTGCCGGACGAGCGCATCTCCGAGCTGGTCGAAGCGGAGTTCGACCTCCGCCCCGGCGCCTTCCGCCGCTACCTCGACCTGCACCGGCCCATCTTCAGCCAAACCGCTGCCTACGGCCACTTCGGCAGGGAAGGGGATGCTTTCACCTGGGAGCGCACCGACAGGGCGGAGAAGCTCAAGGTGGCGGCGGGGCTCGAAGCGGCTCCTGCTTAGGTCCAAGCGGGGGAGGGGTCCGATGGGCCTCCAGGCGAATTGAGCACCACGCGCTTTGCGCGTGGTGCAACCAGGAGCGCGGCCTGCGGCCGCGCAAGCACCGGATTGCATTTCCGCCCGCTTCGCGACATTTCGCCTGGAGGCCCATCGGACCCTCTCGTTTCCACTCCATAAGCCGCATCGAGTCACGAAAGCTTTGAGACCTCAACGTGACGGCGCCTCAAGCGGAGACGTTCCGGGCTGCCGAACAGTGCCTCCGGCTTGAAGCTCGTGTGATCCGCGACGTGAAGGGCCATCGGGGGTCCCTTCTCCCCAGGAACTCCCGCGAAGCGGCCTGGGGAGGGACCCCCGATGGCCCTCGTTCCCAACCGGAGATGCTCGATCAGGCGGGTGGCTGTGCTTCGCCGAGGCCGTGGGTCCCGGCTGCGCCTGCGCCGGTTGCTTGGTCGACGCTGTGGACGACGTCCTGAGGGTCGGCCACACCCGCGAAGACGAAGTTGTAGTCGTCTCCTGCCGCCGTGTCGAAGTCGACGTCGCCGATCTGCATCACGCGCTGGTAGACGGACTGCTTGTAGTTGACGTTCTGGACCCGCTCCAAGCGGGTCTCCTGGACCTCGCGGGAGACGATGCCGCGGCGGATGTTGAGGCGGCGGTCGGTGATCGTGTAGGTCGTCGCGACCCGTTTGACGAAACCGGCCAGGACCGTCACGGCGACGATGACGAGGACGACGAGGAAGACCGTGCCGCTGCTGGAGCCGAAGAGCTTGAAGACGACGCCGGCGAGCGCGGCGACGAGGATTCCCTTCAGGTAGAAGCCGAGGATCGCCCGCCAGGAGGGGTGGCCCTGGAAGATCACCCGCTCTCCCGGACTGAGATTGAGCGCCATCGGGCCGCAGCATACCCTCGCCGTCCGTGGCCCTCCATACCGTGAGTCAGATGTCCATCGCCAAGGTCGAGCCGCTCACCACCGCACGCGCCCTGCACGGGCCCTTCGACTACCGGCTGCCCGAGGCGATGGCCGGCCTCGAGGTCGGCAGCGTGGTCCGGGTGCCGTTCGGGCGACAGCGGATCCTCGGCGTCGTGGTGGGTCTTGCCGAGTCCTCCGAGTTGCCCCCCGAGCGGCTGGCGGAGCCGATCGAGGCGCTCGAGGCCGGTGCCCCGCCGGAGCTCGTCCGGCTCGGCCTCTGGATCGCCCGCGAGTACTGCTCCACCGCCTCCAGGGGCCTGCAGCTGGCACTGCCGCCGGGGACGGGCGCCGCCGGGCAGCGGGTGCGCTCGCGGCTGGAGCTGCGGGCGGAGATCGCCGCCGCGGGTGAGGAAGCCCTCAGCGGCGGCGAGCGACTGGGGGTGAAGCAGCGGGCGGTGCTGGAGGCGCTGCGGGCAGGGGAGATGGCGGCGGCGGAGCTGGCCAGCGCGGTCGGCTCCGACCGCGCCGTCCTTCGCCGTCTCGAGGAGCGCGGCCTGATCGCCACCCACAGCTCGCTGGTGCGCCGCCGCTCCGTCCAGCCCGACGTCGGGGCAGCCGGTGGCCGTCCCGAGCTGCTTCCCGAGCAGGTCGCCGCGGTGGAGGGGATCGTCTCCGCGCTCGACGGCGAGGCCGGCGCGCCGCGCGAGGTCCTCCTGCACGGCGTCACCGGCTCGGGTAAGACCGAGGTCTACCTGGCGGCGGTCGAGGCGGCCCTGGCCCGCGGCCGGGGCGCGATCGTCCTCGTCCCCGAGATCGGCCTCGCCCCGCAGGCGGTGGCGCGCTTCCGGGCGCGGCTGGGCGACCGCTTCGCCGTCCTGCACTCCGCTCTCTCCGACGGAGAGCGCTACGACGAGTGGCGGCGCCTGCGCAGCGGTGAGGCGAGCGTCTGCGTCGGCCCCCGCTCGGCTGTCTTCGCCCCGGTCGCCGACCTCGGGCTGGTCGTGATCGACGAGGAGCACGACGCCTCCTACAAGCAGGAGGGCGACCCCTGCTACGACGCCCGGGCCGTCGCCCGCAAGCGCGCGGCCGACTGCGGCGCCGTGCTGGTCGCCGGCACCGCGACGCCGCGGCCGGAGACCTGGCTGGAGATGCCGCGCCTGGAGCTGCCGCGGCGCGTCGACGGCCGCGCGATGCCGCCTGTGCGGGTTCTCGACATGCGCGAGGCCGATCCCCGGTCCGGCCCGCTGCACCCGCAGACCTGGGAGGCGCTGGGAGCCGTGCGCGAGGCCGGCGCGAAGGCGATCGTGATGGTCAACCGCCGCGGCTTCGCCCCCTGGCTCACCTGTCGCTCCTGCGGCAGGCACTGGGACTGCCCCAACTGCGACGTCTCGCTGATCGTCCACCGCCACAGCGGCCGCCTCGTCTGCCACCACTGCGCCCACACCGAGGCGCTGCCGCGCGCCTGTGGCGATTGCGACTCGACCACGCTCTCCCAGGCGGGGGTGGGGACGGAGCAGATCGAGGCCCTGCTTGCCGAGCGGCTGGCGCCGATGCCGGTCTTCCGCCTCGACGCCGACACCGCCAGCGGCCGCGGTGCCCACGCCCGCATCCTCGCCGCCTTCGGCGAGGCGGAGTCCGCCGTCCTCGTCGGCACCCAGATGGTCGCCAAGGGGCACGACTTCCCCGAGGTGACCCTGAGCGCGATCCTCGATGCGGACGCGACCCTGAGGTTCCCCGACTTCCGCGCGGCGGAGCGGACCTTTGCCATGGTCGCCCAGCTCGCCGGCCGCAGCGGCCGCGGTCCCGCGGGCGGTGAGGTGATCGTCCAGACCCTTGCCCCGACCGCGCCCAGCGTCGTCCACGCCGCCGGCCACAACGCCACCGCCTTTCTCGCCGAGGAGGTCGAGCGGCGCGGGGCGCTGCGCTACCCGCCCTTCTCCCACCTGACCCGGATCGTGCTCAAGGCGGAGGTCGAGGGACGGCTCGACCGTGCCGCCGCCGAGCTGGCCGACGCCCTCTCATCCGCCGTCCCCGACGACACCGACCTGCTCGGCCCCGCGCCGATGTTCCGCGTCCGCAACCGCCACCGCCGCCGCTTCCTGCTCAAGGCCACCGACCGGGAGGCGACGATCGCCGCGGTGCGCGACACGGTCGAGACTCTGGCCGCCGACCGTGCCCTCCGCGACGTCGCGATCTCGGTCGACGTCGATCCGCAGTAACGAAGACGCCTGGACCACTGTTGTCAAGGGGGAGAGTTTCAGACCCCAGGCCCTTAGCTCAGGTATGGAGGCTGGTTTTCTTGCAGTTGTCGCGGCCGACCTTGCACACGGTCAGATTGCACTGACCGACATTGGAACGGGCGCGATGGTTGGTGGTCTGCTCGGCGAGATAGCAGTCCGGATAGCACCTCTGTTTGGGCGCGAGTTGAAGGTGGACGGATGGCGCGAGGGAATGTTCTTCGGCGCTCTGATTGTCTTTGCCGCCTGGGTCTCCAACGGATTGGAGGGGTAAAATGCCGTTCATGTGGGAGAGGCGCATTCTGTCCTCGCTGACCGTCATCGTCCTTGGGGCAATTGGCGGGATGATCGGCGTGCATGGCTTCGTCCTCTTCCTGTACGTGGCTGTGTTTGTTCCGCTGGTGATGATCTTGGGCGTCGTTTTCGAGCCGTGGATACAGGTCCGGCATCGAAGCCATCTGCGCTGAGTCGATCCATACAATCGGTCTTGTGAGCGAGCGGGCCGAGACCGATACCGACAACGCCGAGCGCGAAGCGCTCGAAGCCGAGCTGCAGCAGCGCCGCGAGGCCGCGCTGGCCCACGTGGTCAAGTTCGGTGACCCGGTGCTGAAGAGCAAGGCCTCGCCGGTGCGCGATTTCGGCCCCGAGCTGCGGTCCGGGGTCGAGCGGATGATCGGGATCATGCGCGACGGGATGGGAGTGGGGCTGGCCGCCACCCAGCTCGGGGTGCTGCGTCGCCTACTCGTCTTCCAAGCCGGCCCCGACAGCGAGCCGACGGCGCTGGTCAATCCCGAGATCGAGTGGCTCTCGGACGAGGTCGTGGTCGCCGAGGAGGGCTGCCTCAGCCTGCCTCGCGTCTCGATGGACGTCGAGCGCCCGCTGCACGTCCGGATCGGCGGGCGCGACGTCGAAGGTGCTGAGATCCGCCTCGAGGCCTCCGGCCTGGAGGCGCGCGTGCTCCAGCACGAGATCGACCATCTCGACGGCGTGCTGATCCTTGACCGCGCCCCCCGCCAGCAGCGCAAGGGCGCTCTTCGCGCCCTGCGCGAGGGCGGCAGCTACAGCCCGCCGCTGGCCGATGAGGACGAGGCGGGCGAGGGCGAGCACCGCGAGCCTCGCACTGACGCGTGAGAACGGTCTACCTCGGCACCTCGGAGTTCGCCGGCGTGGTCCTGCGACGGCTCGCCGAGTCCACGCACCGCCCCCTGCTCGTCGTCACCCCGCCCGACCGGCCGAAGGGCCGTGGCCGTCGTGCCCAGTCGCCCCCCGCCGCCGAGGCCGCGCGCGAGCTGGAGATCGAGCTGCTCCAGGCCGCCGACGTCAACGACGAGGCGGCGCTGGAGCGGATTCGCGCCGTGCGCCCGCAGGCGCTCGCGGTCTGCGCCTTCGGCCAGATCGTCCGCGAGCCGCTGCTCTCGGAGTGGCCGATGCTCAACGTGCACCCCTCGCTCCTGCCCCGCTGGCGGGGCGCCGCGCCGATCGAGCGCACGATCATGGCCGGGGACGAGCGCACCGGGGTGTGCGTGATGCGGGTGAGCGAGGGGCTCGACTCCGGCCCGGTCGTCCTGCGCGAGGAGGCTCCGGTCGGCGTCGAGGATGACTTCGAGGCCCTCTCGGCGAAGCTCGCCGCGCTCGGTGGCGACCTCCTGGTCGGGGCGCTCGACCTGCTGGCCGAGGGAGCGCTCGATTTCACCGAGCAGGACGAGGAGGGGGTCACGTATGCGGAGAAGATCGGTGCCGAGGAGCGGCGTCTCGATCCCTCGCGCTCGGCGGCTGAGCTCGCCCGGGTCGTCCGCGCCCTGACCCCGCACGTCGGCGCTTATCTCGAGACCAGCGGCGGCGAGCGGCTCGGGGTTCGCCGCGCCCGTTCGGTCGACGTCTCCGTCAAAGCCGGCGAGTTGCGCGCCGAGTGGGGGGCGCTGCTGCTCGGCTGTGGCCAGGGGGCGCTGCGCCTGGAGGTTGTGCAGCCGGCCGGGGGCAGGCCGATGGCGGCGGACGCCTTCCTCCGCGGCCACCCGCTGCCGAAGCTGTGATCGCGCCCGCCCGTCTGCTCGCCTTCGAGACGATCAGGGCGACCTTCGAGGACGGCGCCCACACCGAGCGGGCCTTTCGCGAGGCTGCCGACCCGCGCGAGCTCGACGGTCGCGAGCGGGCACAGGCCCAGCGACTCGCCTTCGGCGCCGTGCAGCGGCGAGGGACGATCGACGCCGCCCTCGACCAGCTCGTCGACCGGCCCCTGCGCCAGCTCGACCCGCCCGTCCTGGCCGGCCTGCGGTTGGGCGCCTACGAGCTGCTCTTTGCCGACGGAACCCCCGATCACGCCGCCGTCGACCAGGCGGTCGAGCTGGTCAAGCGGGCCGGTGCCGCCCACGCCTCGGGGTTCGTCAACGCCGTGCTGCGACGCGCGGCCCGCGAGCGCGACGACGCGCTGGTGGCGTCCCTGCTTGGCGACGACTCGACCGCGGAGGCGGCCTCCGTCGCGCACTCGGCCCCGCTCTGGCTGGCGCAGATGTGGTGGCGCGAGCTCGGCCCCGATGACGCCCGCTCGCTGCTTGCGGCCTGCAACGAGCCTTCCGAGCACGCCTTCCGGGTCAACACCCTCCGCATCGACCCCGACGCGGTCCTGGTCAAGCTGCACGAGGCAGGGGTCAACGCTCGCCCCTCCGCTTCCGGTGCGCCTTATGTGGTTATAGACCGTAAAAAGCGCACCGGAAGCGGGGGTGGGCCCCTGGAGGCCCCGGAGATGGTCGTGGTCGAGGGGAGGACGGGGGACCTCGTGCCGGAGCTGGTTGCGGCCGGCGAGCTGACCCCGCAGAGCCGCGGCTCCGCCGCCGTTGTCGAGCTGCTCGACCCCCGGCCCGGACAGCACGTGCTCGACCTCTGCGCTGGGCCGGGGATCAAGACCGGCCAGATCGCGGCGCGGATGGAGGACCGCGGCGAGGTGATCTCGGTCGAGAGCGACTCCGCGCGGGCGGCCGAAGTGGCCGCTCAGGCCCAGCGCCTGGGGCTGCGCAGTGTCACCGTGATCGAGGTCAACGCCGGCGCGGCGGGGATGGCACCCGGCTTCGACCGCGTCCTTCTCGACCCGCCCTGCTCGGATCTCGGCGCGCTCGCGTCCCGGCCGGACGCACGCTGGCGCAAGTCGCCGCAGGCGATCGAGCGCCTGGCCGGGGAGCAGCGACAGTTGCTGGTGCGCGGCTTGGAGGCGCTTCGACCGGGTGGCCTGCTCGTCTACTCGACCTGCACGATCTCTCGCCGCGAGAACGAGGGCCAGATGGCCGGCCTACTCGCCGCCGCCGGGTCCGGCGACGTTCCAGGCTTCACGGTCGACGACCTCGGCGCCCTCGCTCCCGGCCTCGCCTCGCCCGCCGACGACCGCTGCCTGCAGGTGCGGCCGGACCGCGACGGCACGACCGGGTTCTTCATCTGCCGCCTGAAGCGCGATGATGGTCCCGATGACTGAGCCTCCGGCCGCAGAGGGCTTGATGCGTCGGGCAGCCTGCCCTGGCTGCGGCGAACCCTGGCTGCGGCCGACGCAGCTCCCCGGCCGCTTCCGCTGCGTGTACTGTCTGCGCCGCTTCGAGCTCGTCTCGCAGTGCCCCAACTGCGGCGAGCACCAGACCATCGCCCGGATGAGCACGACCGAGGACATGACCTGCCAAATGTGTGGAGATTCGATGTTGAGGCCGGTATGAGTTTTCGCGTCCTGGTGGGTCGATCATGAGCGAGCGGATGGGAGAGCTGATCGCCTCGCCGCGGGTCGCGCCCTCGATCCTCTCGGCCGACTTCGCGCAGCTGGGCACCCAGCTGGACGAGGTGATGGACGCAGGCGCGCGGGTGATCCACTTCGACGTGATGGACGGGCACTTCGTCCCGCCGATCACCATCGGGCCGCTGGTCGCGTCCTCGATCGCCGACCGGGTACATGCCGCGGGGGGCGCTGTCGACGTCCACCTGATGATCGAGAGCCCGGAGCGCCAGATCGAGGCCTTCGCCGCGGCCGGCGCCGACTCGATCACCATCCACGAGGAGGCGACCCCGCACGCCCACCGCACCCTCGCCGCGATCCGCGAGCTCGGCTGTCTCGCCGGCATCGCGATCAACCCCGGCACCCCGGCTGAGGCGATCGCCGAGCTGCGCGGCCTCGCCGACATCGTCCTCTGCATGACGGTCAACCCCGGCTGGGGTGGCCAGGCCTTCATCGAGACCTCTCCCGCCAAGGTCTCCCGCCTGAAGGCACTTGTCGGTCATGCGAAGATCGAGGTTGATGGCGGTATCGACGCCTCGACCGCGGGCTCTGTGGCCAAGGCCGGGGCCTCGCTGTTCGTTGCCGGCTCGGCCGTGTTCGGCTCCGACGATCCCGCTTCCGCCTATTCCGAAATCGCAGCAGCGGCTAGCGCTGCCTAGCCGCGAGCTATCAGGGCTCCAATCACCTCCTGCCACCAGGCCTTCTCCGCCGGTTCTTCGGGACCGACCCGCTGGGCGCGGCGTTCGCACCAGTTCGCCAGCGAGCGTCGGTCGCCGACGGCGACCACCGTCTCGGTGGTGAGCGCGTAGCGGCCGTCGGCGAGGGCGACGAGGGCGCTCAACCGGTCGCGGCGACTGCGCAGGACCGCGATGACCGCGATGCCGTTCACCGAGCTCGGCGCCGACGGGTCCTCGAGATCTCCGCCCGGCCCGACCGAGAAGATCTGCGGGGCACCACGCTGCGGCAGGCGGGGCGGCGCGGGCATGCCCACCGGGCCCTCGTGCCAGCGCTTCGTCAGCTCCTCGACCTCCTCGAGCAGCTCGCTGCGGACGAGGATGTGGAGCTCGTCTCCCTCGCGCACCACGGTCGAGCCGCGCGGCGGGAGCGCGTGGCCGTCGCGGACGATGACGTTGACCAGCGCGTCGCGCGGCAGCCCCAGTTCGCGCACCAGATGGCCGGCCGCGGCGGCGCCGGGCTTGAGCCGGTAGGAGACGACGTCGCCACCCATGCGGCGGATCCGTCCCGACTCGAGCAGGCGCCGCGGCAGCGCCGGCTCGTCGGTGGTCAGCCCGAGCCGCTGCGCCAGCGGCTCGAAGCTCGCCCCCTGGACCAGGGTCGAAGTGACGACGACGAAGAAGACGATCGCGAAGAGCTGCTCGCCGGCGCCGACCCCGGCGACGGCGGGGAAGGTGGCGAGCCAGATCGGCGTCGCTCCGCGCAGCCCGGCCCAGCCGAGCATCGCCCGCTCTCGGAAGTCGAGCGGCGAGAAGAGGGTGGCGGCGAAGGCGGCGACGGGGCGGGCGAGCAGGATCAGCACGGCTGAGAGGGCGAGGCTTTCCCAGGCGACGTCGCCGAGCGTGCTGGGGAAGACGAGCAGGCCGAGCATGATGAAGAGGCCGATCTGGGCGACCCAGCCGACACCCTCGTGGAAGGCGACGATCGTGCGCCGGGCAGGGATGCGGGCCGAGCCGAGGGCGAGGGCGGTGAGGTAGACGGCGAGGAATCCCGATCCGTGGGCGACCTCCGCCAGCCCGAAGGCGAGCCCGGCGATCGCGATCGTCGCCACCGGGTAGATCCCGTCCGTCGGCAACCGCGCCCGGTCGAGGGCGATCGTGGCGACTCGGCCCAGGGCGATGCCGATCACCGCGCCGATCGCCAGTTTCAGGGCGAGCAGGCTTGCCATGTCGGCGAGGCCGTAGCCCGGCTCCTGGATCCATTCGATGAAGCCGATCACGAGCAGCAGCGCGACCGGGTCGTTCATCCCCGACTCGCCCTCGAGCGAACGCGCCAGCCGCTTCTTCAGAGTCGAGCGGCGCAGCACGGCGAAGATCGCGGCGGAGTCGGTGGCGGCGATCGCGGCGCCGACGATCATCCCTTCCAGCACGCTGATGCCGAAGATCCAGTGGGCCGCGAGCCCCGCTGCGCAGGCGGTCACCGCGGTTCCGACCGTCGCCAGTGAGGCTGCCGTGCCCAGCACCGGCCGGATCTCCGACCATCCCGCGGTCAGCCCGCCCTCGAAGAGGATCAGGACGAGGGCGATCGTGCCGAGGGTGCGGGCCAGCTCGGCGTCGTCGAACTCGATCCCGCCGATCCCCTCCGAGCCGGCCAGCATCCCCAGCCCGAGGAAGAGCAGCAGGCCCGGGATGCGCATCCGCTCGGCGAGCAGGGCGCCGACGATGCCGGCCGCGAGCAGGCCGCCGCCGATCAGGATCAGCTCGGCGTCGTGTCCCCCCACAGCGATCCCTACGTGTTCTCGTCGACGGCGGCGAGGCGCAGCTCGAGTTCCTCGGGGGAGCCCGGGGCCGGCACGTCCTCGGCGCGTTCGTGGGGGCGGCGGTAGATCAGGTAGAGCAGGCCGAGCAGCACTCCCGCCGCGAGGGCGAAGCCGATCTCGACCCGGCGGAACTCGTCGCCGACGAGCGGCACGAAGTTCCAGGCGACGAAGAGGGCGGCGCAGAGGATCCAGCGGGTAGCGGCACGGCGTACCTGGCCCTGGGCGACGCAGGCCTGGTTGACCGTGACCGAGGAAAGGTAGAGCCCGGTGCCGGCGGCGATGAGGAACAGGCCCGCCCGGTCGTAGCTGAACTTGTCGCTGAACGCGAGCTGCATCAGCTGCGGCCCGGCGATCAGGATCGCGAGCGCCATCACGCCGGTGAAGGCGGCGATGCCGAGCAGCACCGCCCGCACCGAGCGGTGGAACTCGTTCTCACTGCCGGGCTCGGTGCTGGTGTGGAGGCCGGTGAGGTGGGGGAGGATGCTGGTCGAGACCGCTTGGAAGAGCTGCAGTGGCGCCCGCGCCAGCATCAGCACGTTGAAGATGAAGCCCGCGGCGGCGGCACCGTCGAGGCTGCGCACGATCAGCGGCCCGGCGTTGAGGAATGCCTGTTCGCTGAACATGATCACCAGCACCGCCGCGGCGAAGCCGGTGCCATGGGCCATCGACACCGAGGCGTCCCCGTCCGCATCCTGCGGCGGCTCGGGCGCCGTCCGCGCGCGCCGCGCGAAGGCCAGCGGCACCACCATGAGGCTCAGCGACGGCGCGGCGACGATCCCGATCGCCACCCACGACTGGCCGCTGAGCAGGCCGATCGCGACCAGCGCCGCGAACAGGGTGCGGAAGCACGACTCCGAGAGGATCAGCGCGGTGAAGAGGCCGAACCGCTTCACCCCGGCGAGGTAGCCACGGGCGAAGTAGCTGGCAGCGTAGAAGAGGACCGCCGAGAAGTAGACCCAGTAGAGCGTTTCGTTGCCTTCGAGCAGGCCATCCTGGAGCGGCCCGCGGAAGGCGAGCGCCAGGACCGCGAAGAGCATCGCCAGGCCGATCTGGATCGTGGCGGCGTTGCGCGTGGTGCCGCCGATCGGCTCGCCTTTGACCAGGTGTTCGGAGATATGGCGGGAGAGCAGCTGTTCGACCGGCCGGTAGAGGGTGGAGATGGTGATGAAGACGGCCGACCAGACGACGGTGATTTCGCCGTAGTCGGGCTTGGAGAGGACGTGCGAGGCGATGAAGAAGTAGACGTAGGTGATGACGCCCGTGAGGCCGACGCCGATCGCGAGGAAGCTCGCGGTCTTGCCATAGTCGGCAGTCGCCGAGCTGGCGCCCGCCTGGCCGCCACGGCGGGCGCCCAGCGCCTTGCGCAGCGCCTGCATCAGCGGTCCGCGGCGCCGCGCTCGTAGTGGGAAGGCGGCACGTCGAGCGCCAGCTCGACCCGGCGCACGCGCTCGAAGACCCGTTGCGTCATCACCCGCTGCCCGGCAAGCAGGTCGCCGATCACGCCGAGCGCGAGCAGCTGGATCGCCGCGATGAAGAGCACCGCGCCGAGGATCAGCGACTGGATGTGACCCGTGCTGTCGCCGTTGAGGACCCAGTCGAGCAGGAACGGCATCCAGGCGGCGAGGGCCAGGATCGCGACGAGAAGGCCCGCGGTGGCAAAGACCCGCAGCGGCTCGTAGCGGGCGTAGATGCGGAGGATCGAGAGCGCGTTGCGCCGCACGTAGCCGCCGGTCGAGCCGAAGAGGCGCGACTCGCGCGTCTGCGGGTTGGTGCCGATCTCCACCCCCTCGACGGCGACGAGCATCTTGCCCGCCTGGATCAGGCTCTCCAGCGTGTAGGTGAAGTTGTCGACGACGAGCAGCCCCAGGGCGGCCTCGCGGTTGTAGGCGCGGAAGCCCGAGGTGGTGTCGGCGATCGCCGTGCCGGCCAGCCTGCTGACGACCCAGCTCCCCAGTCTCTGCAGGGCTTTCTTGGAGCCCGAGAAGTGCTCGATCTGGGACGTGCGGCGATCGCCGACGACCATGTCGGCCTCGCCGGCGAGAATCGGCGCCACCAGTTTCGGGATGTCGGCGCCGCGGTACTGGTTGTCGGCATCCGTGTTGACGACGACGTCGGCGCCGAGCTTGAGGCAGGCGTCGAGCCCGGCCTGGAAGCCCGCCGCAAGGCCCTTGTTGTTGGTCAGCCGGACGATGTGCTCGACCCCGTGCTCGCGGGCGACCTCGACCGTGCGGTCGGTCGAGCCGTCGTCGACGACCAGGAGCTCGACTTTCTCGATGCCCGGGATCTCGCGTGGGATGTCGGCGATCGTTGCCGGGAGGGTGGACTCCTCGTTGAGGCAGGGGATTTGGACGATCAGCTTCATGGGAGAGCCGGATCAGGGTATCCGGGGGGTCGGTCTGTGGGCGCCTCCCGCCCGGACAAGCGCCGGCCTAAATTAGGCCGGCGCTTTGAGTATCCGCCCGTTCGGGAGGCGCCCACAGACCGACCCCAGCCATATCCCGCACCCTCCTGCATGAGGTGGCGCTTAGAGCCAAGCACGGTGACCCAGCTCACAGCCGGAGTAAGCTTGTGTTGATTGACTCGTCAATCGGTCTTATGAATTCCCAGCTCACAGGCACGGATCGAGGGCATCTCTTGCGAGCGCTGGAGCTTGCGGAGTACGGGCGGGGGTGGGTGAGTCCCAATCCTCTTGTCGGAGCTGTGGTTGTTCGTGACGGGGACGTGATTGGCGAGGGGTTCCATGCTGAATTGGGCGAGCTTCACGCGGAGCGCGCGGCTCTTGCCGATTGCCGGAAGCGCGGGGAGGACCCGGCGGGGGCGACTATGTACGTGACGCTGGAGCCCTGTGCGCATACGGGGCGGCAGCCGCCTTGCGTGGAGGCGATCCTGGAAGCCGGGATCTCGCGGGTCGTCGTCGCCTCTGACGATCCCAGTGAGAAGGCCGCGGGACGGGGGCCCGGGATCCTGCGCGACGGCGGGGTGGAGGTCGAGTTCGCCGCGGATGAAGAGGCGACCGCGGCTCGGTTGCTCAACCAGCCGTTTCGCAAGCACGCCCGGACCGGGCTGCCGCTGGTGACCCTGAAGATGGCGATGTCGCTCGACGGACGCACTTCCACCGCTCCCGGCGACACCCCCTGGATCTCGGGCGAGAAGAGCCGCGCCCTGGTCCATCGGTGGCGCGCGGAATCCGACGCGATCGCAGTAGGCATCGGCACCGTCCTCGCCGACGACCCCCTCCTCACCGCCCGCCCAACCCGTTCCGGTGCGCCTTTTCCACCCATATCGGGGATAAAGCGCACCGGAAGCGGGGAGCGACAGCCGGCTCGGGTGGTTTTCGACCGCCAAGGGCGGCTCCCGCTCGACTCACAGCTGATGAGCACCCTCGACCAGTCGCCCGTCGTCGTGGTCGTATCTCCCGAAGCTGATGCCTCGGCGCTCAGGAATGCCGGTGCCGAGATCGTCGTCGCAACCGGCATCCGCCCCGTCCTCTCAGAGCTCGGCAATCGCGACGTCACCAGCCTCTTCCTCGAGGGGGGCCCGATCCTCGCCGCTGCCTTCGCCGATGCAGGCGAGATCGACGAGGCGCGAGTCTTCGTTGCTCCCGTGCTGCTTGCCGGCGCCGGGCGAATCCCCGCGCTGGATCCCGGCGCCGAGGACACCCTGATCGAGACCCGTTTCAAGGAGTGGTGATGTTCACCGGGCTGATCGAAGACGTCGGCAGCGTCGAGTCGCTCGAGAAAGGCGCCGAGGGTGCGAAGCTGCAAATCGCCACCGCGCTCGCCTCCGAGATCGCAAGCGGAGACTCGGTCGCCGTCAACGGCGTCTGTCTTACCGCCACGAGCATCGACGCGAACGGCTTCGAGACCGAGGCGATGAACCAGACACTCACGGTCACCGCCCTTGGCACTCTGGAGGTTGGAGCCCGCGTCAACCTCGAGCTCGCGATGAAGGCCTCTGACCGTCTCGGCGGTCACATCGTCCAGGGGCACGCCGACGGCGTGGGGGAGGTGCTGTTGACCGAGGGAGACGGATTCGCGCGGCGCCTTCGCGTCAGCCTCGGCCCTGAGCTGCTCCGCTACGTGGTCGCCAAGGGCTCGATCGCGCTCAACGGCGTCAGCCTCACGGTCGCCGACCTGGGTGACTTCTGGGCTGAGGTCTCCCTGATTCCCGAGACCCTGGAGCGCACGAACCTTGGAACGCTCGCCGCCGGCGACAAGCTGAACGTCGAGTGCGACGTGGTGGCGAAGTACGTGGAGCGATTGATGACACCATTCGTTGGAGAGGAGCCGGCGTGAGCCAGATGACAGAGCCGCAGGAGACAGAGCAGAGGGATCGGGACGCCGGCGAGAGCCCGTTCTCGACGATCGAGGAAGCGATCGAGGAGATCCGCCGCGGTCGCATGGTCGTCGTCTGCGACGGCGAGGACCGAGAGAACGAGGGCGACCTCGTGATGGCGGCGCAGTTCGCCACGCCGGAGGCGGTCAACTTCATGGCCAAGGAGGCGCGCGGCCTGATCTGCCTGGCGCTGACCGCGGAACGCTGCGAGAAGCTCGGCCTCAACCTGATGGCGGCCAAGAACGAGGCGCCGCTGCAGACCGCCTTTACGGTGACGATCGAGGCCGCTGGCGGCGTCAGTACCGGCATCTCGGCCCACGACCGCGCCCACACGATCCAGGTCGCGATCGACCCCAACTCGGGTCCGCGTGACATCGTCGTCCCCGGCCACATGTTCCCGCTGCGGGCCAAAGACGGCGGCGTCCTGGAGCGCACCGGCCACACCGAGGCCAGCGTCGACCTCGCCCGCCTCGCCGGGCTCACCCCGGCCGGGGTGATCTGCGAGGTGATGAACGACGACGGCACGATGGCCCGCGTCCCCGACCTCGGCCCCTACTGCGAGCGCCACGGCCTGAAGATGGTCACGGTCGCCGACCTGATCGCCTACCGCCGCCGCACCGAGAAGCTGGTCGAACGGGTGGTCGACACAGCCCTACCGACCGAGTTCGGCGACTTCACCGCCGTCGGCTACCGCTCCCTGGTCGACGACAAGCACCACGTGGCGATGGTCAAGGGCGACGTCGACGGCGCCGAGGACGTGCTCGTCCGCGTCCACAGCGAGTGCCTCACCGGCGACGTCTTCCACAGCATGCGCTGCGACTGCGGCGAGCAGCTGGTCGCGGCTCTGACCCAGATCGAGCACGAGGGCCGCGGCGTCCTCCTCTACCTCTCCCAGGAGGGACGCGGGATCGGCCTGCTCAACAAGCTCAAGGCCTACAAGCTGCAGGAGGAGGGCGCCGACACGGTCGAGGCCAACCTCAAGCTCGGCCTGCCCGCCGACCTGCGCGACTACGGGATCGGCGCCCAGATCCTCGGCGACCTCGGCCTGACCAGCATCCGCATCCTCACCAACAACCCGAAGAAGATCGTCGGCCTCGAGGGCTACGGCCTCTCGGTCACGGAGCAGGTGCCGATCGAGTCCTCGCCCAACGCCCACAACGAGGCCTACCTGCGCGCCAAGCGCGACAAGATGGGCCACTCGCTGCACCACCAGGGCCTCGCCCTCGACGAGGAGATGATCCACGACGAGGACGAGCGCGACGCCGCCGCGGGGGACGAGCGGGCGGATGGCTGAGTCCGGGACCTTCCTCGAGGCTTTCGGCGAGGAGGAGAGGGAGGCGCTCGCCGGCCGGAAGTTCGCCGTCTGCGTCGGCCGCTTCTACGAGGACCTCGCCGAACGGCTGCTGAGCGGGGCCCGCGAAGGCTTCGAGATGGCCGGGGTGCCGGCCTCCTCGGTCAGCGAGGTCTCGGTGCCCGGCGCCTACGAGCTGCCCTTCGCCGCCAAGTTGCACGCCACCACCGAGCGCTTCGCCGGCATCGCCTGCCTGGGTGTGGTGATCCGCGGCGAGACCGACCACTACGACTTCGTCTGCGCGGAGGCGGCCCGCGGCATCCAGGACGTGCAGCTGGCCACCGGCGTCCCCTGCGCCTTCGGCGTGATCACCTGCGACACGATGGAGCAGGCCCTCGCCCGCGCCGGCGGCGGCAAGCGCGACCAGGGCCGAAACGCCGCCCTGACGGTAGCCCGCATGGCCCTGCTCAAACAAGAGGTCAACCCGTACCGCTGGCAAGTCCGCGACGGGTAGCACCGATCTGTACCATCCCCGACCCGATGGCCAAGGTTTGTCATAGCTGCGGCAAGGGACCGGCGTTCGGCCAGTCCCGCAGCCACTCGATGGTCGCCACCAAGCGGCGCTTCGACCCGAACCTGCAGAAGGTGCGGATCCAGGAGAACGGCCGCAAGCTGCGCGCCTACGTCTGCACGCGGTGCCTCAAGGCCAACAAGGTCACCAAGGCCGCGTAGCTCGTTGACCCTGAAGGTGGGGGGAGCCCGGTGGGTCTCTGGGCGAATTGATGTCGCACGCGCCTGCGGCGCTTAGCGACAATCTGAGAGCGCGGCTGCGCCGCGCCTGGAAACACGAGTGCAGCGGCCGCTTCGCGACATTCGCCCAGAGACCCACCGGGCTCCCTCTCAACAGTCGTCCCACGGCGACTCAACGAGTCACGAAAGCTCTTTGCAAGATGCCCGCGCGCGGCTGGACTCCGTTGAAGCTGTTGTGCTTCGGGGCGGTCGATCCTGCCTTGGGGAATATCTGGCTGGTTCAGGCTGCTTCTGAGAGCTGATGCAGCTTCGGAAGGGGATGCCGGTGCCTCTCTCCGGGAATGTCGCCGCAGGCGGCCGCTGCACTCGTGGTTCGAGGCGCGGCGTCAGCCGCGCTCACTGATTGTCGCTAAGCCCGCAAGGCGGGCGTGCGACATCAATTCCCGGAGAGAGGTACCGGTAGCCCCGCCTGTATACGACGCTGCTAGTAGTCGGAGGTCGACGCAACGACGGGGTGCTCTCCCGTCGGCGCAGGGTCGCCCTCTGCCGGCTCCACGTGCAGCCTCGGCAGGATCCGGTCCAGCCAGCCGGGAAGCCACCAGGCCCGCTCACCGAAGAGCTGCATCAGGGCTGGGACGAGCACTGAGCGGATGATCACGGCGTCGATGAAGACGGCGGCGGCGAGACCGAGGCCGAAGAGTTTGATGATGCGGTCTTCGCCGATCATGAAGGAGAGGAAGACGGTGACCATGATCGCCGCCGCCGCGGTGATCACGCGGCCGGTCAGGGCGAGGCCGCGGGTGACGGCGAGGGTGGCGTCGTGATCGCGCTCCCACTCCTCGTGGATCCGCGACATCAGGAAGACCTCGTAGTCCATCGAGAGGCCGAAGATGATCGCGAAGAGGAAGATCGGGAAGAAGGAGATGATCGGCCCGGTGCCGTCGATCCCGATCAGGCTCGCTCCCCAGCCCCACTGGAAGACGGCGACGATCAGGCCGAAGGCGGCGCCGATGCTGAGCAGGTTCATGACGACGGCCTTGAGCGGCACGAGGACGGAGCGGAAGACGGCCATCAACAGCAGCGCCGAGAGCAGCACGACGACGCCGATGAAGAGCGGCAGCTTGTCGGCGATCGCGGTGCCGAAGTCCTCGAAGATCGCGGTGATGCCGCCGACGTGCACCTGGGCGCCGGTCTGCTGCTCGACTGGCGGGATCAGTTCGTCGCGGATGTGGTCGAGCAGCTCTGTCGTCTTCTCACTCTGCGGTGAGGTCGTCGGGTAGACCTGGAAGACGCCGGTGTCCTTGGCCGGGTTGAGCATCACCTCGGTCGTCTCGGCGACACCTTCTTCGCCGGCGAGCGTGCGGCGCAGTTCGGTGAGCGCCGCGTCCTGTCCCTTGCCGGGCAGCGCCGCAACGATCGAGAAGGGGCCGTTGAAGCCCGGCCCGAAGCCTTCGGCGAGCAGGTCGTAGGCCTCGCGCGTCGTCGTCCCGGCCGGGTCGGTGCCGGCGTCGTTGGAGCCGAGGCGCAGCGAGAGGGTGGGGATGCAGAGGATCAGCAGCAGGCCGCCGGAGAGCAGCACAGAAGCCACTGGTCGGCGCTGGATCTCGCGGCTCCAGCGGAACCAGCGTGTGTCTTCGGCGGTCGACGGGGCGCGCTTGAGCCCCGGGATACGCAGCTTGTCGACCCGGCGCCCGGCAATCGTCAGCAGCGCCGGCAGCAGGGTGAGCGCCGCGATCATCGTCATCAGCACCGCGATGGCCGCCGACATCGCCACGCCGTAGAGGAAGGAGAGGCCAAGCAGCAGCATCCCCATCAGGGCGATGATCACCGTCACGCCGGCGAAGAGCACGGCGCGGCCAGCGGTGTCGACGGCGGCGATCGCCGCATCGCGGGACTCGAGCCCCTCGTCGAGACCGTTGCGGAAGCGGGTGAGGATGAAGAGGGCGTAGTCGATGCCGACGCCGAGGCCGATCATCGCCGCCAGCTGCGGCGCGAACTCTGCGGTGTCGAAGACGTGGGTGCCGAGCGTGACCAGGCTGAGGCCGACGCCGAGGGCAAAGAGGGCGGTGAGGAGGGGCAGCCCCATCGCCACGACCGAGCCGAAGGTGATCAGCAGGATGACGACGGCGGCCAGCAGGCCGACCATGAACGAGGCGTCGCCTTCTTCTTCGGCGCGCGCTTCCTCGATCGGCTGGCCGCCGAGCTCGACCTGAAGGCCGTCGCCGTTGGCCGCCTCCGCCTCGTCGATCAGCTTCGCCGTGTCCTCTTTTTCGATTTCGTCGGTGAAGGTGTCGTACTGGACGGTCGCGTAGGCGATCTCGCCGTCGCCGCCGATCGCCGCCGCACCGCCGCCTGCATAGGGACTGGCGACTTCGCTGACGTGAGGGAGGTCTGCCGCTTCGGCGAAGAGGCCCTGCATGGTCCTGCGCACGGCCGGCGACTCGACGCCGCCTTCGGCCTTGAAGACGATCGTCGCCGTGTCGCCCGACTGTGCCGGGAACCTGTTTTCGAGCAGGTCGAAGGCGTCGGTCGAGTCGGAGGAGGGCAGCTTGAAGTCTTCGCTGAAATCGGAGCCGACCGAGCCGGCGAGCATGCCGACCCCGAACAGGGCGACGATCCAGCTGACGATCACGGTCTTGCGGTGCCCGGTGCACCAGGTTGCGAAGCGTCTCATCGAGCGTGGCACCGTAGCGAACGCGGCGGCCGGGCTCCGGGGCTGCCCATCCGCGCCCTGCGGTTAGATTCGAGTCGATGCCAGATCCCTCGATCGAGCGCTTCCGGCGCATCATCAGCTCCGCCTACGCGCACCTCGAGGAGCGTCGCCAGGAGGTCAACGACCTCAACGTCTTCCCCGTCGCCGACGGGGATACGGGGGACAACATGGCGATGACGATGCGGGCGGTGATGGAGGAGCTCGACCGCCTCGACGGCCTCGAGGTCGACGAGGTCGGCCGCACCCGCCTCGTCCAGGCCCTGGCCCGGGCCGCGCTGATGGGTGCCCGGGGAAACTCCGGGGTCATCCTCAGCCAGATCGTGCGCGGCGCCGCCGAGGAGCTGGCGAGCCGCCCGGGCGAGCTGATCGACCCGGTGCTGATCGCCTCCGCCTTTGCCAGCGCCGCCGATGCCGCCTACGACTCGGTGCGCGAGCCCGCCGAGGGGACGATGCTGACCGTCTTCCGCGAGATGGCGCATTCGATCGCGCGCCAGCTCTCGCGCCTCGACGCCGAGGAGCAGCGCCTCGACCGCGGCGTCAGCGACGAGCAGCAGGACGCGGTCCTCGCCCAGATCCTCGAGCGCGCGATGGCCGACGGCCAGCGCGCCGTCGAGAGGACCCCGGAGCAGCTCGACGTGCTGCGCGAATCCGGGGTCGTCGACGCCGGCGGCTACGGCCTCGTCCTGATCCTCGCCGGCGTCGTCGCCGGCCTGCGGGGCGACGGCGCCTCGGTGCCGGAGGTCTCCCACCAGGAGGCGCCGCGGCTGAGCCGGCCCCACCACGAGGACAGCCGTTTCCGCTACTGCACCAACTTCATCGTCTCCGGGGCCGGCCTGAGCGGGCGCGAGTTCCTGCCGCGGCTCGAGGGCATGGGCGACTCGGTGCTCGTCGTCGGCGACGAGGCGACCCTCAAGGTCCACGTCCACACCGACGACCCCGAGGCCGCGGTCGCGCTCTTCGAGGACGCCGGCGAGGTGACCAACCTCGACGTCGCCGACATGCGCGAGCAGATCGCCGAGCGGCGGGCCCGGCTGGAGGGGGGGCGGACCGGCGCCCTCGCGGTGGCGGCAGGCGAGGGCCTGGAGCGCCTCTTCACCGAGCTCGGCGCCCATGTCGTCCACGGCGGCGAGACGCTCAACCCCTCCACCTACGAGCTGCTGGCCGGCATCCACGAGGTGCCGGCCGAGGAAGTGCTTGTCTTCCCCAGCTCCGCGAACGTGGTGATGGCGGCCGAGCGGGCCTGCGAGCTGTCGGAGAAGCCGGCCCACGTGGTCGCCGCCACCTCTCTGCAGAAGAGCCTGCTGACCCTGGTGGAGCTCGATCCGAGTGCCACGGCAGCCGACAACGCGAAGCAGCTGGAGGATGCGCTCGGCACGATCTCCGACGGCGGCGTCGCCCCGGCCGCCCGCGACGACGCCCAGGGTCGCTTTCGCAAGGGGGACGCCGTCGGCTTCGTCAAGGGCGAGATCGTCGCCTGGGGAGGCGCCGGGACCACCTTTGCGGCCACGGTGGAGAAGCTCGCCGAGAGTGCGGAGATCGTCACCGTGATCGCCGGCGACGGCGCCCCGATCCCGCTCGATGACCTCGATCCCCATGTGCCGGACGGGGTCGAGATCGAGTCCCACGAAGGCGGCCAGCCAAGCTGGTGGTGGCTGCTCGCGGCCCAGTAGTGCGGGCGTTCGCAGGAGCTTCTGAGCTAACGAACGCGCAGCTGCGCGACGCCCCAGTCCACTGGCCGCGACCGAGTGCCCTCGACGCATCCCTCCAAGCTTTGGGGGGAGTCGGGCCCAAAACGGCAGAAGCGGCTGCGGATGCTGGAATCCGCACGGTCGGCGACCTCCTGCTCCGGTTCCCGCACAGGCACCGCGACTTGACTGTCGTTCCGGTTGCGAGCTTGGAGCAGGGGCAAAAGGCGACGATCTCCGTTGAGGTCCTGGGTAGCGCTTCTCGCCCGTTTCGGCGCCGTGGACTGACCTTTGTGGGCGCGAAGGTCGGGGACGAGAGCGGCTCCATCCGCGCCACCTGGTTCAACCAGCCTTGGGTCGCCCAGAAGCTCACGCCTGGCGTCGCGCTGCTCCTAACCGGCTCGATGGGCAAACGGGGGTTCACGGTCTCCGAATACGAGTTCCTCCCTTCCGCGGGTGGCGTGGGGGAGGGGGGGCCGAGAACGGAGGCGCAGCCCCCGCCCGCAGGCCCCCCCTCCCCCGCGACAGGACCCGCGGCCGGGGGCCTGGTCCCTATTCATCCGGCAACCGAAGACCTGAAGGCAGCGCGCATCCGCCAGTGGATGGAGGAGGCGATCCAGTGGGCAGGGAACGTGATTGAGCCACTGCCAGCGAGCCTGCGAGCGGAGCATCGGCTGGCCGGTGTCGCGGACGCAGTGAAGGCGGTGCACTTCCCGGAGACGGCCGAGGAAGTCGAGGCTGCCCGCGAGCGCCTGCGGTTCGAAGAGCTGTTCCTGTACCAGGCGATCCTGGCTACGCGGCGGCGAACTCATCGCACGGCCAGGCCCGCGCCGCGACTTGGCAAGCCCGGAGAGCAGGTCGGACGGTGGATCGAATCGCTGCCGTTCGAGCCGACGAAGGATCAGCTGAAGGCTTTCGACGAGATCGACGGGGACCTGGATTCCGGCGAGCCGATGCAGAGGCTGCTCATGGGCGAGGTCGGGTCGGGGAAGACCGTCGTTGCCGTGTACTCGATGCTGCGGGCGCTGGAAGCCGGGTTCCAGGCGGTGCTGATGGCGCCGACGGAGACGCTGGCCGAGCAGCATGCGATGACACTGGGGAGGCTTCTGGCGGAGGAGGCGACGCCGTTCGCGTTGCTGACGGGTTCGACCCCGGCGGCGAGGCGCAGGGAAGCGCTGGAGCGGCTGGCGACCGGCGAGCTCGGGCTGATCGTCGGCACCCATGCGCTGATCGAGCCGACGGTGCGCTTCGCACGATTGGGGGTCTGCGTCGTCGACGAGCAGCACCGGTTCGGGGTCGAGCAGCGCAAGGCGCTGGACTCGAAGGGGGTGGAGGGGATGGCGCCGCACGTGCTGCACATGACGGCGACGCCGATTCCGCGGACGCTCTCGCTGACCGCGTATGGCGATCTGGACACGACCGCCCTGCATGAACTGCCCTCGGGTCGCAAGCCGGTCGCGACGCGGATCGTCGAGGAGGGCGATCGCGCCGGGGCGTATGAGTTCATCCGCGGCCAGCTGCGGGAGGGCCGCCAGGCCTACGTCGTCTGCCCGCTGGTCGAGGAGTCCGAGAAACTGCAGGGGCGGGCCGCCGAGGTCGAGGCGGAGCGGCTCGCGTCGGAGGAGCTGCGCGACTTCGGCGTCGGCGTCATCCACGGCCAGATGCGCTCTGCCGACAAGGCCGCCGCGATGGAGGCGTTCACCGCCGGCGAGACCGACGTCCTCGTCGCCACCACGGTGATCGAGGTCGGGATCGATGTCGCCAACGCGACCGTGATCGTGATCGAGGGCGCAGAGCGCTTCGGCGTCTCCCAGCTGCACCAGCTGCGCGGCCGGGTCGGCCGCGGCGAGCACGAGTCGATCTGCCTTCTCTTCCCCGAAGAGGCCGGCGAGATGGCACGCCGGCGCCTGAAGGCGGTAGAGCGCGAGCGCGACGGCTTCAAGCTCGCCGAGGTCGACCTCCAGCTGCGAGGCGAGGGTGAGGTGCTGGGGACGCGCCAGAGCGGCCTGCCGCGCTTCGCCGTCGCCGAGCTGCCCGAGGACGGCGACGTCCTCGCCGTCACTCGCAAGGAGGTGCTCGCCCTGATGCACCGCCATGGCTCTCTCGACGCCCCCGAGCTCGGCCCGCTGCTGGAGGCCGCCCGCCGCCGCTTCGGCACCGGCGCCGCAGACCCGATCCCGCTTTGAGGGGTCGGCACCCTCCCTGAAAACGCGCTTCGCGCTGGAGTGTTTTCAGGGAGGGTGCCGACCCCTCCCGCAGACGCTTGCTATTTGCCCTTTAGGTTTGCGGTGTGCGCGTTATCGCTGGCGACCTCAAAGGGCAGAGACTGGTCGCGCCGCGCGGCTGGAAGGTGCGGCCGACCTCCGACCGGGCGCGCGAGGCGATCTTCTCCGTCCTCGGCGGCATGGTCGAGGGCGCGACCGTCCTCGACCTCTACTGCGGCACGGGTGCCCTCGCGATCGAGGCGCTCTCGCGCGGTGCCGCAGCCGCCACCCTGGTCGACCGCGACACCCGCGCCGCGCTCGGCAACGTCGAGCGGCTCGGGCTCGGGGGGCAGGTCGAGCTTGTCCGTGCCGACGTATCGCGCTGGGTGTCCGGACGGGCGGAGGACGGGGAGAGCACTCGCTTCGACCTCGTCTTCGTCGACGCCCCCTATAGACTCGCCGACCGCGTGGGGCAGGAACTGGACAGCCATCTGCCGCGCCTCCTCCAACCGGGGGGGCGGGCGATAGTCGAGAGCGGCGCGCGGCGTCCGCTGCGGATCGACTCGCTACCGCGCCTGCGCCAGCGCCGCTACGGCGCCGCCGACGTCTCGATCTACGGAGAGGACAGCTGATGGCGCAGCGCGACGGCACGGTGGTCTGTCCCGGCAGCTACGACCCGGTGACCAACGGCCACCTCGACATCATCACCCGCAGCGCCTCGGCCTTCGAGCGCGTCGTCGTCGGAGTCGTCAACAACCCGATCCGCAAGGAGAAGACGCTCTTCACCGCCGAGGAGCGCCAGGCCTTCATCGAAGAGGCCGCGGCGGCCCTTCCCAACGTCGAGGTGCGGATCTTCTCCAACCTGCTGGTCGAGTTCGCGCGCGAAATGGAGGCCAAGGCGATCGTCAAGGGCCTGCGCGCGATCTCCGACTTCGAGTACGAGTTCGAGATGGCTCAGCTCAACCGCAAGCTCGACCCCGGCATCGAGAGCATCTACATGATCGCCTCGCCCCAGTACAGCTTCCTTTCCTCCACCGGCGTCAAGGAAATGGCGACCTTCGGCGGCGATGTCTCCGACCTCGTCCCCGGCCCCGTCGCGGGCGCGATGGCAGAGCGCTTCGGCGACAGGTAGGCTTTTCCGACGTTGGGGGGTGTTGGGCGAGAGCTTGCAAAAAGCCGAGGAAATAACCGCTTCTTCACCGAAGCCGCCGCTTACACGTAGGCTTACGACCTGCTGATGGACGTTCTCGTTCTCATAGACAAGCTTGACGACGTGGTGCACAACGCCCGGCCCGTCCCTCTGACGGACCAGGTTCGCGTCGATCGCGAGGAGATCTACGACCTGCTCGACCAGATGCGGGCGACGATCCCCGAGGAGATCAAGCAGGCGCGCTGGATCGTCAAGGAGCGCCAGGAGATGCTGGCCGAGGCCAAGCGAGAGGCCGAGCGCATCGTGCGTGAGGCCCGCGAGCAGCAGGCCCGCCTGATCTCCGACGAGGAGGTCACCAAGCAGGCCGAGCGGGCCGCCGACGAGATCGTCGAGGACGCCCGCACGCGCGAGCGCGAGATCCGGCTCGGTGCCGAGGACTACGCCGACGAGATCCTCAACACGCTCGAGGTCAACCTTCAGAAGTTCCTCGCCGCCGTGCAGCGGGGGCGGGACCGGCTCGCTGGGCGTGACGAGGAGCCGGTCGCGGAGCTGGACGAGCAGGCTTAACGCCTCGCTTGGGGGAGGCCGAGTGCCTCTCCCCAGAAGACCGTCCGTCTCGCAGTCTGCCTAGCTTCGGGATCGTTGCGCTCCCAAAGCCTTCTGGGGAGAGGCACTCGGCCCTCCGGCGGTGGCTACTACTCGTCCAGCTTTAGCTCTTGGAGCTTGGCCCAGCGAGGATCGGTCGTTTGCTCGTGCTTGTGTTCTTCGGGGTCGGCGTCGTTCAGGGGCTCGCCGCAGACCTGGCAGAGGCCGGCGCAGTCCTGGCGGCAGAGGAACCGGGTGGGGATGGCGAGGACGGCGGCGTCGTGGGCCCAGCGGCCCAGGTCCAGCTCGTCGTCCTCCACGTAGGGGCTGCGCAGCTCCTCGTCCTCGGTGTCCTCGTGGGCGACCTCGCGGGCGTCGGCCTCGGTCTCCATCGCCGCGCTCTCCAGGCAGCGCATGCAGGGGCCCTCGATTCGCAGCGGGAAACGGAGGCGGAAGGCGTAGCCGCCGCTGGGCCGGGAGACGTCGAGGCGAGCCGGGACCGACTCCGGCACGACGGCGTAGGTCTGGCCCGCGAGCTCCAGCGGCTCCAGCCGAACCGGCAGGTCGAGCCGGCGGCCCTCACCGTGGGAGAGGGACAACCGGGCGAGGTCGATGATCGTCGTCGCTTGCGCCATTGGCTCTCCTCCGCTTCGGCCGGGCTTTTAGAGTCTGTCTGACAACCCCTGCGCACGCCTGGCGGCGGCGGACGCTGCGCGGTGCTGTGTCCTCAGTCGGCCAAATAGCGATGCTATTCGGCCTCCCTGCGTCCTGGCACCGCTTGGTCCGGCGCTCGCCAGTCGCACACACGGGTTGTCAGACAGACTCATACGATGGGCTCCCGACGAGATTACGGAATGGGTCAATTCGACTGGACACCAGAGGTCTACCTGGAGCGGATTCGCTCGCAGGTGCCGCGCTACGACGAGCTGCAGGAGCAGGCGATCGCGGCGATCCCGTTCCCGCCCGAGCGGGTGCTCGAGCTCGGGATGGGGACCGGGGAGACGACCCGCCGCCTGATCGAGGCCCATCCCGACGTCTGGGTCGTCGGTCTCGATTCCAGCCCCGACATGGTCTTCCGCGCCCGCGAGACCTACGACGACGTCCAGCTCGCCCGCATGGAGGACCCCCTGCCCGACGGCCCCTGGGACCTGGTCATCTCGGTCCTTTCCACCGGCGAGTTGAGCGACGAAGAGCTCCAGACCCTCTGCCGCCGAGTGAAGGAGCACTCCCGCTCCCTCGTCATCGCCGACTTCTTCGACTCAGACAAGCTCAGCGACCTGCTCGCCTGGTCCGGGGGCGAAGTCACCTGGCAAGCCGACGACCTGGCCGTCGTTCGCGCCGTGTACTGAGGCTCGTAACCGCTACCATCCCGCGACCCATGGCGGTCCCGAAGAAGAGAACTTCCAGTGCGCGTCGCGACAAGCGGCGGGCCAACCACAAGGCAGGCAAGGCTCCGCTCAGCCGCTGCCCTCGCTGCCACAGCCCGCGACTGCCGCATCGCGTCTGCCCCACTTGTGGCACGTACGCCGGTCGCGAGGTGATCAAACACCCGATCGCCCAGCCTTCGGCCACGCCTGCCGACTCGGAGTAGCGCTTGGCGCCCAGGCCGACCGTGGCCCTGGATGGCTTCGGGGCCGAGCAGGGGTTCGGCGTGCTCGCTGCGGGCGCGCGAATGGCGGCGGCGGACGGGATTCGGATCCGAGTCTTCGGTCCGCTGGAGGAGCTTGGACTGGATGACGTCGAGGGGGTTGAGGTCGTTGCCACCTCTGAGTCGATCGGCAACGAGGAGGACCCCGTCGCCGCGGTGCGCGCCAAGAAGGAGGCCTCGGTCGTGCGCGCCGTCGCCGACGTCGCCGAGGGCCGGGCTCAGGCGATGGCCAGCCCCGGCTCCACCGGCGCGACCATGGCCGCCGCCACCTTCGGCCTGCGGCGGCTGAAGGGCGTGCAGCGGCCGGCGCTCGCCGTGCAACTCCCCGTCCCCGGCAAGCCGGTGCTCTTCCTCGACGTCGGTGCCAACGTCGAGGTGCGCGCCCAGCACCTGGTCCAGTTCGCCTTCCTCGGCGCCGCCTTCAGCGAGGCAGTGCTCGGGGTCGAGCGGCCGCGCGTCGGCCTGCTCTCGGTCGGCGAGGAGGCGGGCAAGGGCCGCGAGGAGGTCGCCGAGGCCAACCGGATCCTCTCCGGGGTCGAGGGGATCGAGTTCGCCGGCAACGTCGAGGGGCGCGACCTCCCGACCGGGGCGGCCGACGTCGTCGTCACCGACGGCTTCACCGGCAACGTCTCGCTGAAGCTGATGGAGGGGACGGCGAAGACCGTCACCGCTGCGATCCGCGACGCCGCCCGCTCCAACCCGATTGCCGCGCTCGGCGGCCTGCTGATGCGCCCGGCGCTCGGCGGGCTGCGCCGCGAGCTGCACCCGGACACCACCGGCGGCGCGATCCTGCTCGGGCTGAGAGGGGTCGCCGTGGTCGGCCACGGCAGCTCCGGGGCCGAGGGGATCGCCAACGCGGTCCGGCTCGCGGCCCGCTGCGCCGAGGTTGATGCGGTCGGCCGCACGTCGGCACTGCTGCGCGAGGGCGGCGCCGGCCGGGCCGCGCTCGCCGGTGAGCGTGACGCCGGGAGCGACGCGTGATAGGAACTAGTGGTGGGACAGGCAACGCTCACCGGTTTCTGGACGGCCTCGGATGATCGCCGGGCGGCGTCCTCGGTCGCCGAAATAGCGTTGCTATTCCGACTCCCTGTGTCCTTGCCCGACGACCCCCGAGTCTCGCCAGAATCCCGGCAGCGTTGCCGGTCACACCACTGCCGATGACCCGCGAGGAAGTCCTCACCCTGGTGCGCGAGCACCTCGCCGAGGAGCTCGAAGTCGACGCCGCCGGGATCGCCGAGGGGACCCGCTTCAAGGAGGACCTCGACGCCGACTCGCTCGATCTCTACGAGCTTGTGATGGAGCTCGAGGACACCTACGGGATCTCCGTCTCCGAGGAGCAGGCGGCCAGGATCGCCACGGTCGGCGATGCGGTCGAGTTCGTGCTCGAGCACGCGCCGGCGTGAGCACGCTGGCGGAACTGATCCAGGACCTCCCCGAGGACCTGCGCCGCCAGGCGCTCACCCACTCCTCCTGGACCGACGAGCGGGCCGAGTCCTACGAGCGCCTCGCCTACCTCGGCGACAGCGTGCTCGCCCTCGCCGTCGCCCGCGACCTCGTCGCCCGCTTTCCCAGTGAAGACGCGGGCGAACTGACCAAGATCCACAACCAGGCGGTGAGCGGCGTCTCCTGCGCCGAGGTAGGCCGCGAGCTGGGCGTGCCCGAGTTGCTGCGCGAGGCGGAGCCGGAGGAGCTGCAGGTCGGGATCCCGGCCGAGGTGCTGCTCAGCGGAGAGCGGCCCCTGCCGGAGGCGACCGAGGCCCTGATCGGTGCCTGCTTCTTAGCCTTCGGCTTCGAGCGGATCGCCGATGCGATCGCCGCCGCCTTCGAGCCGCGGGTCGAGCATGCGGCGGAGCACAGGATCGACTTCAAGTCCGCCCTGCAGGAGCTGCTCGCCCGCCGCCGCGCGAACGTAAGCTACGAGGTGACCGGCGAATCCGGGCCACCGCACCGTCGCAAGTTCGAAGTCGCGGCGATCGTCGACTCCGAGCGGGTCGGCGAGGGGATGGGCCGGAGCAAGAAGATTGCCGAGCAGGACGCGGCCGAGCAGGCGCTGAAGCGCCTCGGCGGGTAGTGATGCGCGTCGCGTCCGACCGAGAAGAGAGCCTTAGGGCTCCGGGGACCAGGGACCAGAACAGATGTATCTGAGATCGATAGAGATGAAGGGGTTCAAGTCGTTCCCCGAGCGGGAGAGGCTCGAGTTCTCCCCTGGCGTCAGCGTGATCGTCGGCCCCAACGGCTCGGGCAAGTCGAACATCACCGACGCCGTGCTCTGGGCACTCGGCGAGCAGAGCCCCGGCGCGATCCGCGGCGCCTCGATGCAGGACGTGATCTCCGCCGGTGGCAAGGGGGTCGGCCAGCGCCGCATGGCCGAAGTCGAGGTCACGATCGACAACTCCGAGGGCCGCGCCGCGACCGAGCTCTCCGAGGTCGCGGTCAAGCGCACGCTGGACCGCTCCGGCGACGGCGGCTACCGCCTCAACGGCGCCCGCTGCCGCCTCGTCGACGTCACCGAGGTGCTCTCCGACACCAACCTCGGCCGCGAGATGCACTCGGTGATCAGCCAGGGCCGGGTCGAGTCGATCGTCCACTCCAAGCCGCGCGAGCGGCGCCTGCTCGTCGAGGAGGCGGCCGGTCTCGGCAAGCACCGCAAACGCCGTCGCCGGGCCGAGCTGAAGCTGCGCGCGGCGCGCGACAACCTTGACCGGGCACTCGACCTCGAGCGCGAGGCGCGGGCGCGCCTGCGGCCGCTGAAGCGCCAGGCGCAGGCGGCCGAGCTGGGGGCGCGGATCGAGCGCGAGGAGCTCGGGCTGCGCGGCCAGCTCGTCGCCGAGGAACTTCGCTTCGGCGCAGACCGCGCCGCGGCGGCCGAAAAGGCGGCGCAGGAGGCACGGGCGCAGCGGGCGACGCTGGAGAAGCAGCTCGCCGAGGTGAGCGAGAAGCGGCGTGCCGCCGAGGAGCGCTTCGCCGCCCGCGACCGCGACCGCACCCAGGCCTGGGGCGTGCTGACCAAGCTGCGCGGCGAGCAGCAGCGGGTCGCCGTGCGCGCGGCGAGCCTCGGCGGTCGCGAGGGCGAGCTCGCCGCCGGCCTGGAGGCGCTGCGCGCCGAGCTCGGACCGCTGACGCTCGACGTCGGCGACGGCGCCGCGCCGGGCGAGCGGGCGCGCAAGCTCGAGGAGGAGCTGGGCGAGATCGAGGCCGGTCTCTCGGCCGCCGCCGACGGGCTCGAGCGGGCGCGTGCGGTGGACGCCGGCGAGAATGCCCGCGAGGCCGCCCTCGGTGCGGTGCGCAGCGGCGCCGAGCGCGCCACGCGCCACGCGCGGCGGGCAGAGGGCCTGCTCGGCGAGCGCCACCGCGAGCAGTTGCGCAGGCGGCTCGCGGCCGGCGAGGAGCTGCTCGGCGACGTTCGCGCCGCAGCCGCCGCGGCAACCGCCGCAGAGGCTGCGATCCGGGCCCGGGTCGAGCGGATCGAGCAGCGCGTCGTCGGCGGCGAGGACGACGGCGACGAGATCGCCGAGGAGATGCGCGCCTGTTCACAGCGGGAGTACGAGTTGCAATCCGAGATGAGCGCCGCCTCCGATCGCCTCACCGAGGTCGAGGTCGAGGCCGCGCACCTCGGCGACCGGCGCGCCGAGGCGGCGAAGGAGCTCGCCTCGATCGCCGAGCGCCTGGGCGAGGAGGTCGAGGCCGCGGAACAGGCCCTGAGCGAGGAGGAGCGGACCGACATCGACCGCCGGCTCGAGCGGCTGGAGCGCCGCCGCGCCCAGATCGGCCCGGTCAACCCGCTGGCCGAGCGCGAGTACGAGGAGGCGCGCGAGCACGTCGAGTCGCTGCAGGCCCAGCGCGAGGACACCGAGCGCGGGATGCGAGAGCTGGAGACGCTGATCCGCGACATCGACCGCGAGATCGAGCGTGCATTCGAGCAGACCTTCGAGGCGACAGCGAAGAACTTCGAGGAGATGGTCGAGCATCTTTTCCCCGGCGGCCGCGGCGCCCTGCGCCGGGTCAGCCTGCGCCCGGTGCGCGACGCGGCCGCAGACGAGGAGGCAACAGAGGCAGAGGGCGGGGATGAGGACGAGGCCGAGGAAGAGCGCGAGGAGCTCGGCGTCGAGATCGAGGTCACCCCCGCCGGCAAGTCGACCCGCAAGCTCTCGCTGCTGTCGGGCGGTGAGAAGTCGCTGGTCGCGATCGCCTTCGTCTTCGCCGTCTTCCTCGCCCGGCCCTGCCCCTTCTACATCCTCGACGAGGTCGAGGCCGCCCTCGACGACGCCAACATCGACCGCTTCCTGCAGCTGATCCGTCGCTTCTCCGACCGCGCCCAGTTCGTCATCGTCACCCACCAGAAACGCACGATGGACGCAGCCGACGTCCTCTACGGGGTGAGCATGGGCGGCGACGGGGTCACCAAGGTCGTCTCCCGGAAGCTGCCGCGCGAAGTTGAGGAAGACTCAGGACGCGACGAGAGGCAAACGCCCTCCCAGACCCCTCCTCCGTTTGCGGGCGTCGCCGGCGAGGGCGAAGAGGAGGATCTCGGCGTGTCACGCGCTCCCGGCCTGATCGGCGAGCAACCCGCCGCAACCGCCCCGCCGGGCTCAGTCGAAGCCGCCTAGCTCCTGACCAGATCCGTATTCACCGTCGATAAGACGGCGAATACGGATCGGGCTGCCCCAGCCCTTAAAGAAAATCGAACGTTCCCAGAGCGGGGTCGCGCTACCCTCGGCTCAGGGGAAGGAAAGGAGAACGGTGTCCCAACGCCACATGGACAGGCTCACGTCATTCGACACGTCGTTCCTGACCAACGAGAAGTCCAATGGGCACATGGCGATCGGCGCCGTGCTCGTCTGCGATGGCGAACCGCCCAGCCACGAGGACTTCCTCACCAGTATCCGCAGCCGCCTGCACCTGCTGCCCCGTCTGCGCCAGCGCCTCGCCTTCCCGCCGCTGAATCTGGGCCGTCCGTTCTGGGTCGACCATCCCGACTTCGACATCCACGACCATGTGCGCCGCGTCGCCGTCGCCGCCCCCGGCACCGAGGAGCAGTTCCGCGAGCTGGTCGCCTCGGCCTTCTCGCCGCCGCTGGACCGTTCGCGCCCGCTCTGGGAGCTGTGGCTGGTCGAGGGCCTCGAAGGCGGCCGCTTCGGAATCGTCTACAAGACCCATCACGCGCTCGCCGACGGGATCTCGGCGGTGGACATCGGCACGCTGCTCTTCGATATCGAACCGAAGGCCGAGCCCGATCGCAGCGAGGAGCCCTGGAACCCCAGCGTGCCCCCAACGCGGGTGGGCCTGCTGAAGCAGGCCGTCCTCGGCTTCGGGTCGACGTTCTCGCGCACCGCCCGCTGGCTGCTGGCGGCCCTGCGCGCGCCGCGCCGCGCCGCCAAACGCGCAGCCGACGGGGTCATCGGCCTCTGGGAGGTGACCTGGAACCTGGCGAAGCCGGCGCCGAAAGTGCCGCTCAACGTCGAGATCGGCAGCGAGCGCTGCTTCTACGGCACCCGCTGCGATCTCGGCGAGTTCAAACGGATCAAGAACGCGCTCGGCGGGACGGTCAACGACGTCTCCCTGGCGGTTGCCGCCGGTGCCCTGCGCAGCTGGATGCTCGACCGCGAGCTGGAGACCGAGGGGGTCGAGCTGCAGGCTCTGGTCCCGGTCTCGATCCGGACCGAGAACGAACACGGCGAGCTGGGCAACCGGCTGACGGCGATGCGCGGCCCGCTGCCGGTAGGGGTCGCCGACCCGGCCGAGCGCCTGCGGATCGTCTCCAAGGCGATGGACGATCTCAAGGCCTCCAAGCAGCCGCTCGGGGCGGAGGCGATCTGGGGCCTCAACGACTGGTTCCGCGACTTCGCACCGCCGCTGCTGCTGGCGCCGACCGCGGCGATCAACTTCTCGACCCGGCTCTTCAACCTGCTCGTCACCAACTTCCCGGGGCCGCAGATCCCGCTGTACGTGTTGGGCCGCGAGCTGGTCGAGGTCTACCCGGTCGGCTTCCTCGCCCGCCGCCACGCGCTGGCGATCGCGATCATCAGCTACAACGGCTCGGTCGGCTTCGGGCTGCTCGGCGATCGCGACTCCCTCGGCGACCTCGAGCGGCTCGGCTCGTACGTCGACGGTGCCGTCGAGGAGCTCCGGCTTGCGGCCGGGATAGCCTCCCCCGGCAGATCCGATGACGACGACTTGGCAGGAGATACTCAACCTGGGTTCGCGCGAGAGCGCGAACGCCTCGGCGGCTGAGGACGCCGAGCAGCGCCGCGGCGTCTTCCGCCGCCTGCGCGAGAGCCTCTCCAAGAGCCGTAAGGCGCTTGCCGAGGAGGTCTCGGCCAGCTTCTTCGACCGCATCGACGAGGAGACCTGGGAGCGGCTGGAGGAGGCCCTGATCCTGGCCGACGCCGGGGCGCCGACGACGGCCAAGGTGGTCGAGCGGCTCGAGCACGAGGTCGAGGGCGGCAGCGTCGCCGCCGACGGTGAGGCCGTGCGCGCCCGCCTGATCGAGATCCTCGCCGAGGTGGCCAGCACGGGCCGGGCCCCGATCGACCTCAGCGGCGAGCCGGCGGTGCTGCTGATGGTCGGCGTCAACGGCACCGGCAAGACGACGACGATCGGCAAGGTCGCCTGGCACCTCTCGCAGGAGTTCGGCCTCTCCGTCGTCCTCGGCGCCGCCGACACCTACCGCGCCGCCGCCGCCGAGCAGCTCGCCGAGTGGGCCGACAGAGCGGGTGCCGAGCTGGTCCGCGGGGAAGAGGGAGCGGACCCGGGCTCGGTCGCCTTTGACGCGGTCGAGGCCGCCCGCGCCCGCGGCGCCGACGTGGTCATCGTCGACACCGCGGGCCGCCTCCACACCCAGACCAACCTGATGGACGAGCTGGCCAAGGTCCGCCGCGTGATCGCCAAGCAGCTCCCCGGCGCCCCCCACGAGACCCTCCTCTCGATCGACGCCACCACCGGCCAGAACGGCCTGCGCCAGGCAAAGATCTTCGCCGAGGCCGCCGAGGTAGACGGCGTCGTCCTCACCAAGCTCGACGGCACCGCCAAGGGCGGCATAGTCCTAGCCATAGCCGACGATCTCGGCATCCCCGTGAAGCTGATCGGCGTAGGCGAGACGCTCGAGGACCTGCGTCCGTTCGACCCGACCGACTTCGCCAACGCCCTCCTCGCCGAGTGACCGTGCGGTCGTAGTTCCCCTCGTTATGCGGTGGGAAATGCGACACCAACAGGGCGATGGCATGCGAGCGATGCTTGCGGTCGTAGTTCCCGCCGCTATGCGGAAGGAAATACGACCGCAACGGCGCGGTTAAGCTGCGGGCAGTGTTCGACCAGCTTTCAGATCGCCTTCAGGCGACGCTCTCGGAGGTCCGCTCGCGAGGCAAGCTGAGTGAGGCCGACGTCGACGCGGCGATGCGGGAGATCCGGCTGGCGCTGCTCGAGGCGGACGTCAACTTCAAGGTCGTCAAGTCCTTCACGGCGACGCTGAAGGAGCGCTGCCTGGGTGCCGACGTGCTGGAGAGCCTCGATCCGGGGCAGCAGGTCGTGAAGATCGTCAACGAGGAGCTGGCCGGGCTGATGGGCGGGACCGGCCGCGAGCTGGCCTTCTCCTCCAGTGGGCCGACGGTGATCCTGATGGCGGGGCTGCAGGGCTCGGGCAAGACGACCGCCTGCGCCAAGCTTGCCCGCTTCCTGCGCGAGAACGGCAAGAAGGACATCGCCCTCGCCGCCTGCGACGTCTACCGCCCCGCCGCCGTCGACCAGCTGGTCACCGTGGGCGGGCGGGTCGGCGCACACGTCTACGAGAAAGGCAGCGACGCCGATCCGGTCGAGATCGCCGGCTGGGCCCTCGACCAGGCAAAGGCGGAGCGGCGCGACGTGCTGATCGTCGACACCGCGGGCCGCCTCCACATCGACGCGGACCTGATGGACGAGCTGGCGAAGATCCGCAAGCGGGTCAAGCCGCACGACGTGCTCCTGGTCGTCGACGCGATGACGGGCCAGGACGCGGTCGGGGTCGCCGAGTCCTTCGCCGAGGCGGCCGAGTTCGACGGTGTCGTGATGACCAAGCTCGACGGCGACGCCCGCGGCGGCGCCGCGCTCTCGGTCAACGCGGTAACCGGCAAGCCGATCCTCTTCGCCTCGACCGGGGAGAAGCTCGAGGCGTTCGACCGCTTCCACCCCGACCGCATGGCCTCCCGCATCCTCGGCATGGGCGACGTCCTCAGCTTCATCGAGAAGGCCGAGGAGCAGATCGACGAGAAGCAGGCACTCGACCTGGAAGCGAAACTGAAGAGCAACCAGTTCACGCTCGAGGACATGCTGCAGCAGATGCGCCAGGTGCGGAAAATGGGCCCGCTCAGCGGCCTGATCGGGATGCTCCCCGGCATGGGGGCGATGAAGCAGCTGAAGAACGCCGACGTCGACGAGCGCGAGCTCGACCGGGTCGAGGCGATCATCCTCTCGATGACCCCCGAAGAGCGGGCCAACCCGGCGCTGATCAAGGGCTCACGCCGCAAACGCATCGCCAACGGCTCCGGGACCAAGGTCCAGAACGTCAACCAGCTGGTCAAGCAGTTCGACCAGATGCGCAAGATGATGCGCCACATGGCCTCCGGGAAGATGCCCGACGCGCAGCAGCTGGCCCAGATGACCGGGGGCGCGCCGCGCCCGAAGATACGCAGGCGCTAACCTGCCGCAGTCCATATGGCAGTCCGAATCAGACTAAGACGCGTCGGGTCGAAGAAGAACCCGATCTGGCGGATCGTCGTCGCCGACAAGCGCTCCCCGCGCGACGGTCGCACGATCGAGACGATCGGCCAGTACAACCCGCAGACGGAGCCCTCGACGATCGAGCTCGACGAGGAGCGCGCCAAGCACTGGCTCGAGCACGGCGCCCAGCCGTCGGAGACCGTCGCCACGCTGCTGCGCACCAAGGGCATCGCCGCCTCGGGCAGCTAGCCGTGACGGAGCTCCTGGAGTTCCTCGTCAAGTCGCTTGTCGAGGATCCCTCGGCGGTCGTGGTCGAGGAGCTGGAAGAGGACGGCGACCTGGTCTACGAGATCACCGTCGCCGAGGACGACCTCGGACGGGTCATAGGCAAGGGCGGCCGCGTCGCCAACGCGATCCGGACGATCGCCAAGGCCGCCGCGGTCCGGCTCGACCGGCGTGTCATAGTCGACATCCTGGACTGAGAGCGCTCGGGGGCGGTGCCCATGAAGCTCGACATCTTCTCTCTCTTTCCCGAGGCCTTCGACTGGTTCCAGTCGCAACGCTCGGTGCAGAACGCCGTCGCCGAAGGCAATGAGCTACGGCTGTTCAACTACCGGGATACGACTCCGTTGGGAGCTGGGCAGGTCGACGACGCGCCGTACGGGGGTGGAGCTGGGATGGTGCTGCGGGTCGACGTCGTCGACGCGGCGCTGCGGGCGGCTTATCCGAACGGGGAGAAGCCGCGGGTGGTGCTGCTCTCGCCGACCGGGAGGCTGCTCGACGACAAGCTGGCCGACGAGTTGACCCAGGAGCCCCATGTGGCGCTGCTGTGCGGGCGCTACGAGGGGTTTGACGAGCGGGTGCACGAGCATTTCGCCGACGACGAGGTCTCGATCGGGCGCTACGTGCTGGCCGGCGGCGAGCTGCCGGCGATGGTGCTTGCCGACGTGGTCATGCGCAAGCTGCCGGGCGCCCTCGGGCACGAGCGCAGCGCGGTCGAGGAGTCCTTCAGCCAGGTGCTGGAGGGCGCCCCCGAGTACCCGCACTACACGCGCCCGCCGGTCTACCGAGGCTGGGACGTGCCCGACGTGCTGCTCTCCGGCGACCACGAGCGAGTGCGGCTCTGGAGGGCGGAGCAGAGCAGGGCGCGGGCGGAGCAGCTCGAAAAAGGCCCTGAGTAGCTACCATTCCGCCACCGCGCGGCGCCCGGCCCGGGCCCGGCGGTCTTTTTTCGCGGGCGAAGCGCGAAGGAACCGATATGAGCAGCGTCATCCAAGACATCGAGCGCAGTCAGCTGAGGAAGGGACTCCCGTCCTTCGATCCCGGCGATCGCGTGCGCGTGCACTTCCAGGTCGTCGAGGGCAGCCGCCGCCGCACCCAGGTCTTCGAGGGAATCGTCCTGCGGCGACAGGGCTCGGGGGTGCGCGAGACCTTCACCGTGCGCAAGCAGTCCTTCGGCGTCGGCGTCGAGCGGACCTTTCCGCTGCACTCGCCGAAGATCGAGAAACTTGAGATCGCCGCCCGCGGCGACGTGCGCCGGGCCAAGCTCTACTACCTGCGCGGCCGCATCGGCAAGGCCGCGCGCGTCGCCGAGCGGCGCTGGGGGATCGACGAGGAGTTGATCTCTACGCCGACCGCGGCGGCTGATGCCGAGGGTTTGACCCAGGCTGAGGAAGACGCTGTCCAGGACGAGGCGGATCAGGCCGCGGGTCCTGTCGCGGAGGAGGACTCCTCGTCCTCGCAGGCTGCGGGCGAGGAGCCCACCTCCACGCCACCCGCGGAAGAGGCGTCTGATGAAGCTGTTGAGGAGTCCGAGGCGGAGGCGGCTGACGAGGCCCCCGAGGCCGAAGCTGAGGCGCCGGCCGCGGAGGGCTCCGAGGAGGAGAAGGCCGAGCCCGAGGCGGAGGCTGAGACTTCAGAGGCTCCCGAGGCGGAGGCTGAGCCCGAGGCTGCAAGTGAGACTGAGCAGGGCACGGACGCCGAGGCGGCCGAGGCGGGGGAGACCGAGGACGACGCCGCGGCGGACGATGCCGGGAAAGAGGAGTCGGACGAGGAGTCCGGCGACTCCGGCGAGGACTCGGCCTGACCCCGAGGTTCCCCAAGCCGAAGACCAGGGGCGGTGGGCTACTCGAGCTGGCCGTGATCGTCGCCCTGGCCCTTGCCCTGGCGCTCGCCATCCAGGCCTGGCTGATCAAGCCCTACCAGATCCCGTCGCAGTCGATGGAACCGACGCTCGACGTCGGCCAGCGAGTCCTCGTCAACCGCTTCCTCTACCGCTTCACCGATCCCGGGATCGGTGACATCGTCGTCTTCCACCCCCCGGCCGGGGTCGACAACGGCGCCCAGTGCGGCGTCCCCCACGGGCCGCGGGAAGCCTGCCCGCGCCCCACCCTGGCCCGGTCCGACCAGAACTTCATCAAGCGCATCGTCGCCGGCCCCGGCGACACGCTCTCCGTCCGCAACGGGTACCCGGTCGTCAATGGCCGAGAAAAGAGCGAATCGTCCTACACTAGGCCGTGCGGCTCGGCCACAGTCTGCAATTTGCCGAAAGTGATCACGATCCCACCCGATCATTACTTCATGATGGGCGACAACCGTGGCGAAAGCGACGACAGCCGCTACTGGGGCCCCGTACCCCGCGACTGGATCATCGGCAAGGCCTTTGCCACCTACTGGCCCCCCGACCGCGTCGGCATCTTCTAAGCCGCCTCCCGGCGGCAGGACCCACCAGCGCCGGCTGGCGCGGACGCGGAAGCTCTTCGCCTTCGACCGCGGCCTCGGCAGCCGCCTGGTCGCCGGTGCCGACGAGGCCGGGCGGGGTTGCCTGGCCGGGCCGCTCGTCGCTGCCGCCGTGCTGATCGACTACGAGGCGCTCTCCCACGCCGACCGCCGCGCCCTTGCCGGCCTGCACGACTCCAAGCAGATGAAGGCCGAGAAGCGCGCGGAGATGTTCCCCTGCGTGCTGCGCGCGGCAGAGCGGGTCAGCGTCGTGGTCCGCTGCGCGCGCGGCATCGACGACCGCGGCCTGCACGTGACCAACATCGAGGCCCTGGCCAGTGCCCTGGAGCGGTTGCGGCCCGGCGAGGGGGCGACCTGCCTGGTCGACGGCTTCTCCCTGCGCGGCTGCGCCGTGCCCCACCGCGCCGTGGTCGAAGGCGACGGAACCAGCGCCGCCATCGCCGCCGCCTCGGTGATCGCCAAGGTCACCCGCGACCGCTACATGCACGGCGCCGCCACCGACCACCCCGGCTGGGGCTTCGAGGAGCACGTCGGCTACTCAACCCCCGAGCACCGCGAGGCGATCGAGCGGATCGGCATCTCGCCGTTGCACCGCCGCTCCTTTCAGTCAGTCGCGTACTCGCAGCTGGAGTTCGCCGGCTAGAAAGCTCCCCGGATGTGCTCGACGTCGAGCACGCGACCCGCGCGGTCGAAGGTGACGCCGACGGCGTCGAAGCGGATCTCGGCGTAGTAGGGGGCGTCGCGGCGTTCGCCCATCCAGGCGGTCGCCAGGCGCCTCACCTTCAGCTGCTTACGCCGATCGACGCCGAGGACTGGGCGCTCGGGGCCGAAGGCCGAGCCGGCGCGCCCCGCCTTGACCTCGACGAAGACGAGCGTGCGGCCGTCGAGGGCGACGATGTCGAGCTCGCCGAAGCGGGTGCGGGCGTTGCGCTCGACGATCTCCCAGCTCGAGGCGGCAAGGCGGTCGGCGACGAGGCCCTCGGCGGCGCGGCCGATCCGCTGTCTCTGCACGGTCATCGAGCCCGACCATAGGGGCGCCCGGCGGGCTCGGCGGCCGCTGCGCGCCTTCGGACCGAGAGGATTGACACAACCGCGCGACTGTGGTGCCCACGCGTCGGATTTGGCTCCATAGCGTGGTTTCCGTGCTGGCCACGGCTCAGACATTCACCCTCGACGGCATCGCCGCCCGCCCCGTCCGGGTCGAGGTCGACGTGCACCGTGGCCTGCCGGCCTTCTCCGTCGTCGGCCTTCCCGATGCGGCGGTGCGCGAGGCGCGCGAGCGGGTGCGGGCGGCGATGGTCAACTGCGGCTTCGATTTCCCCCTGCGGCGGATCGTCGCCAACCTCGCCCCGGCCAGCCTGCGCAAGGCCGGGCCCGGGATGGACCTGGCGATCGCCGCGGCGCTGCTCGTCGCCTCGGGCCAGCTCGACCTGGGGCGGCTGCCGAAGCTGGCGCTGGTTGGCGAGCTGGCGCTCGACGGCGCCGTCCGGGCCGTGCCGGGGGTGCTGGCGATCGCCGAGGCGGCGCGCGAGCGGGGCACGGAGGCGATCGTGGTCCCGGTCGAGAACGGAGCGGAGGCGGCGCTCGCGGGGGACGTCGGCGTGATCTGCCTGGAGAACCTTGCGCAGCTCTCGGCGCTGGCGGCGGGGGAGTGGATGCCGGACCGGCCCGAGCCGATGCCGCTGCGGCTCAGCTCCGGCGCCGGCGTTCCCGACCTCGCCGACCTGCGCGGCCAGCGCCACCTCCGCCACGCGCTCGAGGTCGCCGCGGCGGGCGGCCACAGCCTGCTGATGATCGGCCCTCCCGGCGCCGGCAAGTCGCTCGCGGCCAGCCGGCTTCCCTCGATCCTGCCGCCGCTCGCCCCGGAGGAGGCGCTGGAGGTGGCGCGGATCGCCAGCGCCTGCGGGCGCCTGCGTGCCGGCGAGGCCGGAGGGAGGCCGTTCCGCGCGCCCCATCACACCGTCAGCCCGGCGGGCCTGGTCGGCGGCGGCAACCCACCTTCGCCGGGCGAGGCGACGCTCGCCCACCGCGGCGTCCTCTTTCTCGACGAGCTCTGCGAGTTTCGCCGCGACACGCTGGAGGCGCTGCGCGCTCCGCTGGAGACCGGTTGGGTCTCGATCGCCCGCGCCGGCTCCTGGCGCTACCTGCCCTGCCGCTTCATGCTCGTCGCCGCCGCCAACCCCTGCCCGTGCGGCCGGGGCGAGGCCGACCCCGAGTGCAGCTGCGCACCGCTGGCCGTGCGTCGTTACCAGGCGCGCCTCAGCGGAGCGCTCGCCGACCGCATCGACCTCCTCGCCGCTATCCGCCAGCCCAGTGCCGAGGAGCTCGCCGGCCCGCAGGGCGAGTCCTCAGCCGCGGTGCGTGAGCGGGTGGCCGCGGCGCGAGAGCGTCAGGAAAGCCGCCTCGGCTCGGGGCGCAGCAACGCCGAGATGACCCCGAGCGAGGTGCGCGAGTGCGCCCTCGACGAGCCCGCGGCGGCGCTGCTCGCCGACGCCTACTCACGCCGCCGGCTCAGCGGCCGCGCGCACGACCGGGTCCTGAGGCTGGCCCGCACCGTCGCCGACCTCGCCGGCGCGGAGGCGATCGGGCGCGAGCAGATGGCCCAGGCGCTGCAACTGCGCCGGAGGGACACCGAGTGAGCGAGCCGCACGCCTGCCCCGACTGCCTGCGCCGCTCGCGGCTGCTCGCCCACCTGGCTCCCTACATCGAAAAGATCGCCAGTGGGACGGTGGGCTCGCGCTCGCCCGAACTGCTGCGCCTCTCCAACGAGGACCTCGCCGCGGCAGCCGCGCCGAAGGTGGCGGCACAGATCCTGACCGAGGTCGGTGCGGTCCCCGAGAGTCGCCTTCTCGCCGACCTCGTCGCGGCGCAGTGCTGGGCGTGCTGTCGGCACGACCGGCGCTTCCCGGCCGGCCTGCACGACGCCCCCGACGCGCCCTGGGCCCTGATCGGCCGCGGTGACCCGACGTTGCTGGAGCGGCTGGAGCCGGAAGGGAGCGTCACCGTGGTGGGGGCGAGGCGGGCCAGCGCCTACGGTCGCGAGGTCGCCCGCGAGCTGGGACGTGAGTTGACCGCGGCCGGGCTGCTCGTCGTCAGCGGGCTCGCCTTCGGCATCGACGCCTGTGCGCACCGCGGCGCGCTCGAGGCGGGCACCACGGTCGCCGTGCTCGGCTGCGGGGCCGACGTCGCCTACCCCGCTTCGCACCGCTCGCTCTGGCGGCGGATCGGCGAAAGCGGTCTGGTTCTCTCAGAGCTCCCGCCCGGGACCGGCGCCTGGCGCTGGTGCTTCCCGGCGCGCAACCGGATCATGGCCGCGCTGGCCGGGATGACCGTCGTGGTCGAGGCCGCGCAGCGCTCGGGATCGCTGATCACGGCGGACCTCGCCGCCGACCTCGGTCGCGATCTCGGCGCGGTGCCGGGCCCGGTCAACTCGCGCGCCTCGGCGGGCACCAACGACCTGCTCGCCGGCGGCGCCTGCCTCGTTCGCGACGCTCAGGACGTGCTCGACGCGATGCTGGGTCCCGGCGTTCGCAAGGCCGAGCGGACCGGGCCGGAGCTGAGCCCCGAGCAGCTGCACGTTCTCGAGGCGATCGAGGAGGGGGAGGAGACCTCCGACGCGGTCGCCGCCCGCCTCGACCTCTCCGGAGCCGAGACCGCGTCTGCCCTGGCGACCCTGGAGGCGCTCGGCTACGTCACCTGCTCCCTGGTCGGCTCCTATGCGCGGACGCTTCTCCAGCCCCCTGGAGGTCCAGCGCGGTGACATGCGACAGCTCATGGTTTCCTGGGGAGCACGAGCTTGCCTACGTCGCCACATGGTCGGGCGTTGGGGCGGTCTTTGGATACCTCGCTTGGGTTGTTGCCGATCGGCCGGGGGCGGACCTGCGATTGGATGCCGGGCAATGGATGCAGATCGGCGCTGGCTTCACGGGCTCGATTGCACTCGCCTGGGTATTGGCCGGTGCGGTCCTCCATTAGGATTGGTGAGGCGTATGCGATACATGATCCGACCGCGAATAGTCCTGGGTTTTCTGGTTGCCTTGGCACTTGGTGTCTTGCTTGCGGTGGCCTCGAACGCCTGGGAATGGTCGGAGTCCACAACCTTCTTCGCGGGCCTCGCCCTCTCGGCGGTCGTCGGCTTTTTCCTGACCCCTCTGGTCATGCTTCCAATCGACGTGCTGCGCCATCCACGTCAGGCGTACCTGGAAGGTGCTGCGGCGCGGGCTCGAAGGCAACGGCGAAGCTGAGCGATAAGCGCGTCCCAGCAGTCCTCTCGATCGCCGGCTCGGACTCCGGCGGAGGTGCCGGCATCCAGGCGGACCTGAAGGCGTTCGCGCGCTGCGGGGTGCACGGGATGACCGCGATCACGGCGATCACGGCCCAGAACACGGTCGGGGTCGAGGCGGTCGAGGCGGTCTCGCCGGAGACGATCGTGGCCCAGGTCGGCGCGGTCGCCGAAGACATCGGGGTCGACGCGGTGAAGATCGGGATGCTGGGGAGCGTGGAGACTGTCGACGCGGTGGTGGAGGCGCTCGGGTTCATCGGCGAGGCGCCGGTTGTCGTCGACCCCGTGATGGTGGCCGAGAGCGGCGCCGTGCTGCTGGACGAGGAGGCCCGGGCGGCTCTGGTCGAGCGCCTGTTGCCGCTGGCCACCGTGGCCACTCCCAACATCCCGGAGGCTGCTGCGTTGACCGGCGTCGCCGAGCCCTTCTCGCAGGAGGACCTGGCGCGCGAGATGCTGGCCCTGGGGCCGCGGGCCGTCGTCGTCACCGGCGGCCACAGCGAGCGGATCGTCGATCTCTTCTACGACGGGCGCGAATCGGCCGAGATCGCCGGAGAGCGTCATCCCGACGGTGCGGCCCACGGCTCCGGCTGCACCCATTCCTCGGCACTGGCGGCCTTTCTGGCCCTGGGCGAGACTCCCCTGGAGGCGGCGCGCAAGGCGCGCGAGGTGTCCTCGTTCGCCGTCGCCCACGGCCTCCGCGAGATTGGCGCCGGGCCGGGCCCTGTCGACGTCCTTGGCATCGGACGCGAAGGGTTGTAGTCGCTATGGCAACCACAACCCTTCGAGCAACGGTGGGAAGGGCCAGTAGATTTCGGCCATGAGCTCAAACGGCGCCACCACGACCAGGCTTCCCCGCCCCCGCTCCAGCGCGGTCTTCGACGGGCCCGACCGCGCCCACGCGCGCGCCTACATGAAGGGCATCGGCTTCGATGACGATGCGCTGAGCCGGCCGACGATCGGGATCGCCAACACCTGGACCGAGGCGATGCCCTGCAACTTCCACCTGCGCGGCCTCGCCGAGCACGTCAAGCAGGGTGTGCGCGCCGCGGGCGGCACGCCCATGGAGTTCAACACGGTCGCCGTCTCCGACGGGGTGACGATGGGCACCCAGGGGATGAAGGCCTCGCTGGTCAGCCGCGAGGTGATTGCCGACTCGATCGAGCTGATGGCGCGCGGCTACCAGTTCGACGCGATCGTCGCCCTCTGTGCCTGCGACAAGACGATCCCGGGTTGCGCGATGGCGCTGGCCCGGCTCGACGTGCCGTCGGTCGTCCTCTACGGCGGCTCGATCGCCCCCGGCCACTGGCACGGGCGCGACGTCACCATCCTCGACATCTTCGAGGCGATCGGCGCTCACAACGCGGGCGACATGAGCGACGAGGAACTGCACGAGCTCGAGGGGGTCGCCAGCCCCGGCGCCGGCGCCTGTGGCGGTCAGTTCACCGCCAACACGATGGCCTGCGCCTTCGAGGCTCTCGGGATCAGCGCCGGCGGCTCGGCGATGGTGCCCGCCGAAGACGGCGACAAGGGAACCGTCGCCGAGCGGATCGGCGAGCTGGTGCTGAACGTCCTCGTCGACGACCTGCGGCCGAGCAAGGTGATCACGCGCGACTCGCTCGAGAACGCGATCGCCTGCGTCTGCGCCTCCGGCGGCTCGACCAACGCCGTGCTGCACCTGATCGCGCTCGCCCGCGAGCTCGAGATCGAGCTGACGATGGACGACTTTGAGCGCATCTCCCGCGCGACCCCGCTCTTCGCCGACCTCAAGCCCGGCGGGCGCTTCGTCGCCACCGACCTCTACGCGGCCGGTGGCGTGCCGGTGATCCTCAAGCGGCTCGCCGAAGCGGGAAGCCTGCACGAGGGCGCGATCACGGTCACCGGGAAGACGATCGGCGAGGTGGCGAGCGAGGCGAGCGAGGCTCCCGGCCAGGAGGTCGTGCGCCCGCTCGGCGATCCGGTGAAGAGCGAAGGGGGTCTGGCGATCCTGGGCGGCAACCTCGCGCCCGAAGGGGCCGTGGTGAAGCTCGCCGGCACCGAGCGGACCCAGCAGACGGGTCCCGCCCGCGTCTTCGAGTCCGAAGAGGAATGCTTCCGCGCGGTCAAGGACCAGAAGATCGAGCCGGGCGACGTCGTCGTCATTCGCAACGAGGGGCCGGTCGGCGGCCCGGGGATGCGCGAGATGCTGCAGGTCACCGCGGCGATCGTCGGCGAGGGGCTGGGGGAGAGCGTCGCGATGGTCACCGACGGACGCTTCTCCGGTGCGACCCGCGGCCTGATGATCGGCCACGTCGCCCCCGAGGCGGCGAAGGGTGGCCCGATCGCAGCGATTCGCGAGGGCGACCGGATCACGGTCGACATCGACGGCCGCCGCCTGGACGTGGATCTCTCAGACGAGGAGATCGCCAAGCGGGTGGCCGAGTACAGCTCCCCGCCTTCCCCCTTTGGCCCTGGCGTGATGGCCAAGTACGCGGCCACCGTCTCCTCCGCGTCGCGCGGCGCCGTCACCTGACGCCTGGCCAAGCAGATCAAGGACGCAGGGAGCGTGGCGTGCTCTGCACGCGAGCGACCGAGGACGCAGAGATGCGCCGGCCAGGTGTCAGGTGAGGAACTCGTCCAGCAGCGCGTTGAACTTGGCCGGCCGCTCCAGCTGCGGCACGTGACCGGTCTTCTCGAAGATCTCCAGGCGCGAGTGGGGGATGCGGCGGTTGTAGCTGTGTGCGGCCGCGGAGGAGATGACCCAGTCGTCCGTTCCCCAGACGATCATCACCGGGATATCGATCTCTTCCAGCCGGTGGCGGGCGTCGTATTCGATCACCGCGTCGAGCGCGTCGGCGAATCCCTGCGCCGGCAGCCCTGAGGCCATCTGCTCCCAGAGCAGCTCCTTGCGCAGCCGCGCCGGGTATCGCATGAAGAGCCGGAACATCGCGTAGCGGGCGCGCCGGCGGGTGACGACCTCCCTGGCCGCCTCGCCGAACCCCGGTCCGAACGTGCCCCAGGCCTGCGAGGTCGCCCTGCCCCGCTCATGGGGGAGCCATGTGTTGATCAGGCCCGCGGCCGAGACGAGGACGAGGTGCTGGAAGCGCTCCGGCGCCGAGAGCACCGCCTCGGCGGCGACCAGGCCGCCCATCGAGTTACCGACCAGCGTCGCGTCCCGGTCGATCCCGAGCTTCTCGCAGAAGTCGTGCAGCAGCTGGCCGTACGCGTGCATGTCTATCGGCCAGGAGGGCATCGGGCTGGCGCCGAAACCGGGCAGGTCGAGCGCGATCGCCCTTCGCGTGCGACCGAAGTGGGGCAGGTTCTCCAGCCAGTTCTGCCAGGACCCGGAGATGCCGTGAACGAAGACGATCGGCTCGCCCTCGCCGATCTCGGCGTAGTTGACCGTGGCGCCCGGCAGGTCGACCCGGCGCACGTGGGGGCGCCAGTCGATCCGAAGCCATTCGGGATCGGGGTTGCCGTAGTCGTCGGGTGACTTCTCAGGCATAGCCCATACGTTCGAGTATGGGTATCTCGCGGATCTGCGGTGGCTGCAGGTGGTCCCAGAGGATGCCGCGCGGCCGCTCGTACTGGCGCTCGACCTCGATCACGGCGCGCGGCGTGGCGATCACGTCGACCGGCAGGTCGTGTGAGGTCATCATCAGGTGGCGGTGCAGGACCTGGGTCGGGTGGACCGTCGTCGCCACCGTGGTGTGGCCGTCGATCTTGCCGGCGTCGATCAGCACGCCGTACTCGAGGTCGGAGTAGCCCCCGCCCTTGCCGACCCGGGCGCCGCTGAGGTTCACGGCGACCGAGCCGCAGAGCACGAAGTCGATCTCGGGCAGCTCGTCGAGGGCCGTCACGCGCCCGTGTTTGAGCGCCCCCTTGATCGTCGCCGCCTCCTTCACCGCGCGTTTGGTGAGCTTCTTCGGGTCGAGGACCCGAAAGGGATGGGGATCGCGCAGGCGCGGCACGGCCATGATCACGACCTTGCCTTCTTCCAGGGCCATGCGCCGGGCGTAGGTCTGGGGGGAGTCGGGGTTTGCCTTGATCACCTGGGCGCGCTTCCAGAGCCGGTGGCCGGCCAGCTTCTCTGCCGCCAGCTTCGCCCCGGCGAAATTGGGGATGCGGCCCTCGGCGCCGGGGAAGCGGGACACGCCCTCGCGGTCCATCGCTTTCCAGACCTCCTTGCGGACGTCGTCCTTGGAGCCCTTGCGGACGTTGGCCTTGGTACTCATCGGTCACCGCAACGATATCCGCCATGACGACCGGATCGTGTGCCTAAACTCTCCACAGTGGGTCGCAAAAGCAAAATTGCGATCGTCGCGATCCTGGCTCTGCTCGTTCTCTGCGTCTCCGTCGGCTACGCCTACGACACCACGCAGCAGGACGAGATCGCCGACGGTGTGACGGTCGCCGGTGTCGACGTCGGCGGCATGGACGCCGAGGAAGCGAAGCGGGCGGTGCGCGTACAGCTGCTGCGCCCCCTGCGCCACTCGATTCGCGTCGGCTACGACGGCGATAGCTGGGAGCTCCCCGGCGAGACCCTCAAGGTCCACGCCGATCTCGACGTCGCGGTCGAAGAAGCGCTCGAGGACAGTCGCGAGGGCGGGCTTCCGGGTCGGCTGGTGCGCTACGTGACCGGTGGCGACGTCGAAGAGCGGATCGGTGCCGACATCACCTATTCCCAGCGCGCGATCAACCGCTTCGTGCGTCGCGTCGCGGCCGCCGTCAACCGCGAGGCCGAGGACGCGACGGTCGAACCCAGCGCCGAATCGCTTGTCGTGGTCAAGGCGCAGAACGGGCGCAAGCTGCGCGACAACCTGCTCACCCGCCAGCTGCAGGCCGCCGTCCTCAACGCGGACGCCGACCACACGATCGCCGCCCGCACCCACTACACGAAACCCGAGGTGACGACGCGGGAAGTTGCTGGCGCCTACCCGTCCTACCTGACGCTCGACCGCGGCACCTACACGCTCCGCCTCTGGGAAGACCTGAAGCTGGCCAAGACCTACACGGTGGCGGTCGGCCAGGAAGGGCTCGAAACGCCGGAAGGCCTCTACTCGATCCAGGAAAAGGAAGAAAACCCGACCTGGCACGTGCCCGAATCGGACTGGGCCGGGAGCCTCGCCGGCCAGGACATCCCGCCGGGCCCCTCCAACCCGATCAAGGCGCGCTGGATGGGGATCTACGAAGGCGCCGGCATCCACGGCACCGAAGAGACCTACTCGCTGGGCTCGGCGGCCTCGCACGGCTGCGTGCGGATGGCGATTCCAGACGTGGAAGAACTGTATGACCGCGTCGAAGTCGGGACACCCATATTTATTGGGTAGCGGACGCTGCAAACCGGCGCATCTCTGCGTCCTCGGTCGCTCGCGTGCAGAGCACGCCACGCTCCCTGCGTCCTTGACCTGCTTGGTTTTCGCGCCCGTTCGCAGGACGTGAAGAGAAAGAGCCGAATTCGGTTCTGTGGACTGGGTAGAGGCATTGGCTGCGTATGACCGCGACTTGAGGGGGCGCGGCATGGCCGAGCGCACCCGGCGGGCCTATGGCGTCGACCTCGGGCAGTTCGTCGAGTGGGCGGGGGATCGCGCCCCGGGAGACATTCGCCACCGCGACGTGCGCCGCTACGCCGCCGGCCTCTCCTCGGAGGGAATGGCACCGGCGACGGTCGCCCGCAAGCTGGCGGCGATCCGCGGCCTCTTCGACTTCCTCGTCCGCACCGAGCGGGTCGGCCAGAACCCCGCCGACCTCGTCTCCAGCCCGAAGCGCGAAGAGAAGCTTCCGCGGGTGCTCTCGGCCGCGCAGGTCCGCGACCTGCTGGAGCGGATTCCCGCCCGCACTCCGCTGGAGCTGCGTGACAGGGCGATGCTCGAGCTGGCCTATTCCTGTGGCCTGCGCTGCGAGGAGATCGTCAACCTCGACGTCGGCGCGCTCGACTTCGAGACCGAGCAGCTGCGCGTGCTCGGCAAGGGGTCCAAGGAGCGCCTCCTGCCGGTCGGCGAGCCCGCCCAGCAGGCCCTGCGGCGCTACACCGAACGCGGTCGCCACGCCCTCGCCTCCGACCCGCGCGAGTCCGCGCTCTTCCTCTCCAAGAGCGGCCGGCGACTCTCCAACTCCGACGTCACCCGCCGTCTCGGGCTCTGGGTTCGCGAGGCCGCGCTGGCCGCCGGGGTCTCGCCCCACTCGCTGCGGCACAGCTTCGCGACGCACCTGCTGGAGGGCGGTGCCGACCTGCGGACGATCCAGGAGCTGCTCGGCCACGCCTCGATCTCGACCACACAGGTCTACACTCGCGTCGATGCCGCCCGCCTGCGCGACGCGTACGCCGCGACCCATCCGCGGGCATGATCGGCAATAACCCGTCAGCGACTCTAGAATCACGGCCGGAGCCATGGAAACAGGGGTAAAAGAGGTTGAGCTTCGCGATCTTTGGCGCCGCTACAAGGGCGAAGGGGACGCCACCGCCCGCGAGCGCCTGGTCGTCGCCTACTCGCCGATGGTCAAGTTCGTCGCCGGCCGCCTCGGGGCCGGGCTGCCTTCCCACGTCGACGACGCCGACCTGATCTCCTACGGCCTGATGGGCCTGATCGGCGCGATCGAGCGCTTCGAGCCCGAGCGCGGGATCAAGTTCGAGACCTTCGCGATGACCCGGATCCGCGGCGCGATCATCGACGAGCTGCGCTCGCTCGACTGGGTCCCCCGCTCGGTGCGCTCGCGCGCCCGCGAGATCGAGGCGGCGCAGGCAGGGCTCGAGCACGAACTGCAGCGGGCCCCGACGGAGGCCGAGCTGGCCGACAAGCTCAAGATCAGCGAGGACGAACTGCAGACCTCGCTGCTGGAGATCGCCAACTCCTCGGTCTATGCGCTCGACGAGCTGTGGACGGTCTCGGACTCCTCCGGCGACCAGGTCTCGCTGCTCGACACGATCTCCGACCCCCGTGCAGAGGACCCGCAGGAGTCGCTTGCGAGCAGCGAGATCAAGGACCGCCTGACCGAGGCGATCGCCTCGCTGCCCGAGCGCGAGCAGCTCGTGGTCGCGCTCTACTACTACGAGAGCCTCACCCTGCGCGAGATCGGCGAGGTCCTGGGCGTGACCGAGTCGCGCGTCTCCCAGCTGCACACCAAGGCAGTGATGCGACTCAAGTCCGGCCTCCAGGCCGTATAGCCAGTCCCGTTGGGGTTTGGGGGGAGCCTGGCCGTCCTCCAGGCGAATTGAGCACCGCGCGTGAGCGCGGTGCAACCAGGAGCGCGGCCTGCGGCCGCGCAAGCACCGGATTGCATTTCCGCCCGCTTCGCGACATTCGCCTGGAGGACGGCCAGGCTCCTCTCGACACGTCGCCGAGAAACGCCCGAGCTGTGAAGCTGGCTCCAAGGTTCCCAAGCTTTCCCAAAGAGCTTGGGGTGGCCGACCACGGCCCTCCGCCCGACCGCTTGAATTGCGCTGCGCCGGGTGTACCTTCATTTGCGTGCCTCACAAGGCTGCAGACCGGATTCGAAACGTCGCTTTGATAGGGCACCGGGGCTGCGGCAAGACGAGCCTGCACGAGGCGATGCTGTTCGAGGCGGGGGCGGTCGGCCGCCTGGGGAACGTGACCGACGGCTCCACCGTCTCCGACCACGAGCCCGACGAGCAGGAGCGGGCGATGTCGATCAACGCCGCCGTCGCCTGCTTCGAGCACGGTGGGCGCGAGATCAACCTGATCGACACGCCCGGGGAGCCGAGCTTCGTCGCCGACGCGATCGCGGCGCTGCGGGTCGCGGACGCGGCCGTGGTCGTCGTCAACGCGGTGATGGGAGTCGAGGTCCACACCGAGCGGCTCTGGCGCCGCGCCGATTCCGAGGGCCTGGCCAGGCTCGTCTTCGTCAACATGCTTGATCGCGAGCGGGCCGACTTCTTTCGCGCTCTGGACTCGCTGAAGGCTTCATTCGGCCCCCACGTGGTCGCCACCGAGATCCCGATCGGCGCCGAGCAGGCGCTCCGCGGCGTCGTCGACCTGATCGACCTGAAGGCGTTCGTCTACGAGGGGACGGGACCGAATGCTGCCGAGGAGGTCGAGATCCCGGCCGAGCTGCGCGAGCAGGCCGAGGAGTTCCGCGAGAACTTGATGGACGAGGTGGCGGAGAACTCCGACGAGCTGATGGAGCGCTACCTGGAGGGCGAGGAGATAGACCACGACGAGATCGTGCGCGTGCTGAAGCAGGGGGTGACCGACGGCCGGATCTTCCCCGTCACCTGCGGGGTGGCGACGCGCAACCTCGGCACCGGCCGGCTGCTCGAGGCGCTGGTCGAGGACCTGCCCTCGCCGGCGATGCGCGGCGCGGTGGCCGCGCGGGGAGCGGACGGCGGGGAGATCGAGATCGAGCCCGACGAGGACGGTCCGCTTGTCGCCTACGTCTTCAAGACCCTCGCCGACCCCTACACCGGTCGCGTCAACCTCTTCCGCGTCTACCGCGGGACGCTGCGTTCCGACACGCACGCGGTCAACGTCAGGGGCGGTCAGAAGGAGCGGATCGGCCAGCTCGGCCAGCTGCTCGGCAAGGAGTTGAGGCCGGCCTCGGAGCTGGGGGCGGGCGACATCGGCGCGGTCGCCAAGCTGAAGGAGACCCGCGCCGGCGACGTGCTCTGCACCGGTCAGGAGGAGATCTCCTTCGCGCCGCTCGACCTTCCCAACCCGGTGATGGCGTTCGCCTACGAGCCCAAGTCCAAGGGGGACGAGGAGAAGGCCGCGGCGGCGGTGCGCCGGCTGACCGAGGAGGACCCGACGCTCGACGTCCACCGCGACGCCCAGACCGGCGAGCAGATCATCGCCGGCCTCACCCAGATCCACGTCGAGGTGATGGTCGAGCGGATGAAGCGGCGCTTCGGGGTCGAGATCGAGCTGCACCCGCCGCGCGTGCCCTACCAGGAGTCGATCCGCCGTCCCGCCAGCGCTCACGCCCGCTTCAAGAAGCAGTCGGGTGGGCGCGGGCAGTTCGCCGACTGCCAGATCGAGATCGAGCCGGCTGGCGACGGTACCGAGCTGGACTTCGTCAACAAGATCAAGGGCGCGGCGATCCCGGGCAGCTTCATCCCGGCGGTGGAGAAGGGGGTGGAGGAGGCGATGGCGCACGGCACGGTCGCCGGCTACCCGGTGAAGGGGGTGCGGGTGCGGCTCGTCGACGGCAAGCATCACGACGTCGACTCCTCGGAGATGGCCTTCAAGATCGCCGGCGCGATGGCCTTCAAGGAGGCGATGGAAGCGGCGGACCCGGTACTGCTGGAGCCGATCGTGCGGCTCGCGGTCAACTGCCCCGAGGACGTCGTCGGCGACGTGATCGGCGACCTCAACTCGCGCCGCGGCCACCCGCTGGGGATGGAGCCAAAGGGCGGGATGACCGAGGTGAAGGCGGAGGTGCCGATGGCCGAGGTGCTCGACTACGCGCCCGACCTGCGCTCGATCAGCGGCGGACGGGCGGATTTCGAGGTCGAGTTCGACCGCTACCAGGAGGTCCCCGCGCACCTGGCCGAAAGAGTCGTCTCAGCCGCCGGCTGAACCACGTCGCACGTTGTCCGGTGAACTAGCTTTCAGGCGTGAGCATCTACCAGCGCGACCCAGCCGCTCCGGGGGCGAACGTGAGGCGGCGGCAGGTGGAAGCACCCGGCAGCCCACTCGAGCGCGCGGTCGTCCGCTTCAACGAGAGCGATGCCGCCCGCACCGTGGCCGGCCTGACGCGCAGCCTGGGCCAGCCCTCGGTCTCCGTCGGTGCCGCCGCGGGCTCGCCGAGCGAGGTGCGGATCACCGTCGCCTGGGACCTCTGCTGGTACCAGTGGGGCGTCGACGTCAGCGAGGCGCGCCGGCCGGTGGAGGAGATCGCCAGGGGCGAGGACATCGAGCAGCTCGACCGCTCCGCACGTCACTGGAACGCGAGCCTGGGCGAGGACGCCTGCGTGGTCTTCGGCACGGCCGGCTCCCCGGTGCGCCGCCGCCGCATGGGTTGGCTGAGGCGCCGGTGAAGGTCGTCGTCAACGTCGACGGCGGCGCTCGCGGCAACCCCGGGCCGGCCGCGATCGCCGCGGTCGTCCAGGACGCCGGCGGCGCGGTGCTCGAGGAGCGCGGCGAGCGGATCGGCCGCGCGACCAACAACGTCGCCGAGTACAAGGCGCTGCTGCTCGGGATCGAGCGCGCCGCGGCCCTCGGCGCCGGAGAGCTGGAGCTCGTCGGCGACTCCGAGCTCGTCGTCAAGCAGGTCAAGGGCGAGTACAAGGTCAAGGACGCGACGATGCGGGAACTGCACGCCCAGGTGAAGGCGGCGCTGCGCGACTTCGAGAGCTGGTCGATCCGTCACGTGCGCCGCGAGCACAACGCCGAGGCCGATCGCCTCGTCAACGCCGCACTCGATGACTGAGCCGATCGATCCCGGCGCCGACATCGGCCACGTCCACCTGAAGGTGGCCGACCTCGACCGCTCACTCGACTTCTACTGCGGCGTCCTCGGCTTCGAGCTGCAGCAGCGCCTCGGCGACGAGGCGGCCTTCGTCTCCGCCGGCGGCTACCACCACCACATCGGCCTCAACACCTGGCACTCGAAAGGCGGCTCGCCTCCGCCGCCGGGCTCGACCGGCCTCTTCCACTTCGCGATCCGCTACCCGACCCGCGCCGCGCTCGCCGACGCGCTCGACCGGCTTCGCCAGGCCGGGGTGGACCTCAGCGGTGCCTCCGACCACGGCGTCAGCGAGGCGCTCTACCTGGGCGACCCCGACGGCAACGGCATCGAGCTCTACTGGGACCGGCCCAGGGAGGAGTGGCCGGCGCCGCAGCCCGGCCAGAAGGTCGAGATGTACACGCGGCCGCTGGACCTGAAGGACCTGTTGGCGGACCTAGAGGGCTAGGAGCCGAGGATCGCGCCGACCAGGTTCGCCTTGAAGGGCTCGGTGCCTTCCTCGAAGACGAAGTTGGATGTGCACTGAGCACCTTCGGTGAAGACCTGAACTCCCGGATGGACGGTCGCCTGCCCTGGGGGTGCCCATGCCGAGACGACGGAGGGAGGGACCGCCGCGACAACGAGCACCCCGAACAACGCAACGAGGGCCTTTGCCTTGAACATGCTGAGCCTCCTCTTTGTGCCGAGCCGGCGACCGTCCACCGGGACTGCAAGCAGACTACCAAATATTGAGTAGCGACTCGTCGGCCGAGATCGCAAGCGGCTCCGCGTTCCACAGCTATACTCGCCATCCGCGCGGCTGTAGCTCAGCTGGCTAGAGCGTCTGCTTGCCATGCAGAAGGTCGTGGGTTCGAATCCCATCAGCCGCTCTAAGGAAAAGCCCCGCTCCGGCGGGGCTTTTCTGTGTCCGGGCGGCGGCTATGCAACCGCCCCGACTTCTTGACTTCCGCCCTCGCTGCCCATTGCTGCCCAATCAGATGGCGCGATTTACCTCGTTTACCCTGCCTCAGCATGCAGGAGGACGCACCCAAGAGTCGCGCCTGAGGTCAGGCCCGTGGGATGCTCCCCAGGTGATGAAGTTGGCGACCATCCACTTCGACGGTGGCGGGCAGAGTCCCGGCCCGGTAACAGCTGCCTGCACTGTCGAGTTGAGCGACGGCTCCTTCGACCAGGCCGTCAAGCGTTTCGACCAGGGAACCCACAACACCGCTGAGTGGCAGGCGCTGATACTCGGCCTGCGCCTGGCGCGCAAGCACGGCGAGCGGCATGTGGTGGTCAAGGGCGACTCGACGCTCGTGGTGAAGCAAGTCAACCGCGAGTGGAAGACGAAAAATCCGGCGCTGCTCCCTCTGCGGATGCAGGCAGAGGAGTTGTTGGCGCAGTTCGAGAGCTGGAGCGTCGAGTGGATTCCGCGCAACGAGAACCGGCGCGCCGACGAACTGGGGCGGGCCTTAACACCGAAGTCCGGATAAAGCGCGAAGCAATGGGTCTTCGCACTCGCGCCGACGAAGCGGCGCGCGAATAGGTGGTGCCGCGCCGCTAAGCAGCAGCAACAACGGCAGGTGAGTCGATTCCAACGATGCCGTCCAGGGCCGCGCCGTGATCTGTCTTGGAGGCGATTACCTGGGCGTAGAGGCCAAGGGTCATCTTCGGGTCGTTATGTCCGGCCTGCGCCATGACGTAGGGCACATCGGCTCCTGCGGCAAGCAGGAGGGAGATGAAAGTCCGGCGCAGTGAGTGCGGCGTCACGTCCGGGATCGGCTCCCGTCCCGCCGCTAGCAGATCGGCATTGGCGAGCTTCGCCGCCGAGTCCAGAAAGCGGTTGCGGACGTTGGAGGGATTGTCCCGCTTGCCCTCGCTGGTCGGGAAGACGAAATCTCCCGGCTTGGCGTACGGGCTGCGAGCCCGGTGCTCGGCGAGCAGCGCTTGCAGCGCCGGGGTCACGTCAACCTCGCGGACGCCTGCCTCGGTCTTCGATTCTGCGACCCGCAGGCGGCGCGCGTCAAGGTTCACGTCCCGCCAGCGCAGATCAAGCGCCTCGCTGATCCGCAGGCCCGCCAGCGTCAACGTGGCGAGAAGCGGACGGCGGCGGCCGGTGTCGCCTTCCCGAGCTTCGGCGTCGAGCGTCCCGGCCGCGCTCAGTAGCGCAGCGACCTGATCGGGCTGTAGGTAGGTGCGGCTCGGCTTATTTTCTTTCAGCAACCGCTTACGACCTCGGGCCGGGTTGCGGTCGAGGTAGCCGTACTCGACCGCCTGCTCCAAGACGGCGGCGAGTAGCCGGATCGTCTTGTTGATCGAGCTGTTCGACAACGGCCGCACGAGCCGCTTGCGATCTTTCTTCGGCAGCGCTAGCTGCCGCTGTCGCGCCCCCGCGACCGCCTTGCTCTCGCGCACCTTCTCGCGCCGGTAGCGATCTACCTCCTCCACCGTGATCGCCGATAGTCGGTGCTTGGCGAAGTAGGGCAGCAGATGATTTGAAAGCCGCCACTGGTAGTCGATGCGGGTCCGCTCCCGAAGCTCAGGAGCGATCCCCTCAAACCAATCCGATGCGAACTCGTGGAAGGTCGGCTCCTCGGCCGCTGCCTGGTCCGGTGGCGGCGCTTCCGGCTTCCAGATGCCCCGTTCTACATCGGCTAGAACGTGGCCGAGCTTCCTTTCCGCTTTCTCTCGGGTCCAACCTTCGTCAGACGTGCCGAGGGCGACGTAACGGCGCTTCCCATACGCCCGGAAGCGGATCGCCCACGCGCGCCCCTCCTTGGGCTCCACGACGCTGCCACTCGCTTTGCGGGGCATCAGTGATCGCCCCCCGACGCGATGAGTGCGAGCCGGTAAGGGCCGGTGTTCTGAGGGGCGGCGGCGTCGCCGCGCTCCATAGGATCGGTGTTAGCCATGAGGAGGTCCGTTCTCCTTGTGGTCAGGCGACCCGTTCGCGTTGGCGCGCGGCGGGTCGCCGCTTATGTTTGAAGAACAGTACACCCGGACTCGGATAGCGACTGGACCGGCCACAATGGTCATCGCTCCCGAATCGGGAGCAGGGGGGAGCTGCTTCGAGTTGTACGTCTACGACTCGGCGGCGCGGCTTTCGACGGAGGCTTCCGCAGGGCTCTGCCGACTCTCGCCGGGTCGAATCGGAGCCGTGCCTTGGGACCGTTTCCGAGCCGCACCGCGCCGAGATCGTCAGCGTGGTCATAGATGAAATCGCGGCTGACCCCGAACCGCCGCGCGATCTCCGTGGCATCAACCAGCTCGGCGCTGGCCTGACCCGTTCGCAGCAGATCGGCCACCCGAGTCGCCACTGCCTCTATGTCCGCTTCGCTGAGGGCCATCGCCTATTGCTGTTGTCCGCCGAGAGGGTCGTTTGCATCGGATACGTCCGAAAACTCCCGCGAACGCCCCCGGAAAATTCGCGCCGATCCTCGACGCCGGGTCCGCGAGGACAGCCACGAACCCCACGGCCAAGCGAAAACGACCTCAGTGCCCCGGCTTTTCCAGCGCTGCGCTCAGGGGTCGGCTTGCGGTGACCTGTTTTCTCGCCACCACTGGCCCCAGTCGAGCGAGACGTTCCCGCCGCCCTCAACCACCATTGCCGTGAGCTGCCTTACCAATGCCTGGGCCTCGGGCTCCTCGCGCATGGCTCGTTCGATCTCGCGCGCAGCCTCGGCAACTGTTGCGTTTTCGGGAATACCTCGCTCTGCCAGGGCGATGAGCTTTTCCACCAGCTCGGCTTCGCGGTCTTCGAGGGCTCGCGGGTCCTGCCAAGACGACTCCGGCGGCAGGTCGTCTTTGGGTACGTCCTCGGGCACGCTGGAGAGCCTAGCGGCGCGGTCAATGCCAGTACAGGCACTCAAAGCCAGCAACCAAACACAGAAAAGCAAGCCAGCCCAAAGCGAAACCACAAAGGCCACTTACGCAGGCAATTTCAGACAGCTAGAAGCAGCCATGAAATAGCCAGCCAACCTGCCTCCAACAGCCAACAGCAACCTCCTCACGCCCTATCACTTTGTTAAGAGATCGGGGCAAAACGCGCCCCCGCTGGACAGAGAGGGTGATGCTGTCCATCGGCAAGCTCGGAAAAGGCCAGGAGCGCTACTACCTCGACAAGGTCGCCGAAGGCGCTGAGGACTACTACTCCGGCGAGGGCGAGGTCGCCGGAGAATGGCTCGGCGCCGCCGCCGAGGACCTGGACCTCTCCGGCGACGTAGAGGCCACCCAGCTCGAAGCGATGCTGACCGGCCGCAACCCTGTGGACGGCGAGCCGCTAGTCGGGATGCGCGGCGTCCCTTCCAGCGGATCGGTCCCCGGCTTCGATCTCACCTTCTCGGCTCCCAAGTCCGTCTCCCTGCTCTGGGGCCTCGGCGGGCTCGTTGCAGCGCTCGAAGTCAAAGCCGCCCACCGTGAAGCGGTAGGAGCCGCCCTCGACTACATGCAGCACGAGGCGTGCTGGACGCGGCGCGGAGCCGGAGGCTCGGAGTTCGTCCAGGGCAACGGCTACCTGGCGGCGGGCTATGTCCACCGCTCATCCCGAGCGGGCGATCCGCAGCTGCACACCCACGTCCTTATTGCCAACGCGACGAAGGGACCGGATGGGCGCTGGACCCGCCTCTACCACCCGGCGATCTACAGCCACGCCAAGACCGCCAGCTACATCTACGAGGCCCACCTGCGCCATGAGCTGACCCGCCGCCTCGGCGTCGAGTGGCAGCCGACCCGCAGGGGCATCGCCGAGATCGCGGGCTTCGCCGACGAGCACCTACGCGAGTTCTCCACCCGCCGCAGGGAGATACTCGAGGCGGCGGGCGCGGATGCCTCGGCGCGCTCGATGCAGGTCGCCGCACTCGCCACTCGCAAGCCGAAGGAGCGCGACGTCAGCCACGGCGAGCTGCTGGCTCGGTGGCGATCGAGGGCCGAGGAGATCGGCTTGGACCGCGAGGCGATCGCGCGCACCTTCGACGGAGAGGCGGCACTGAGGATCGGCACCGCCGAGGCTCCGACTGTCTCGGAGGTTCAGCTTGGCCGGGCCGTCACGGCGGCGGCATCCCACTTCGACCGCCGCGAGGCGATCCAGGCCGTCGCCGACTCGCTGCGCCAAGGAGCATCCGGCGAGGAGGTCGAGCGGTTGGCCGACGCCTTCCTCGCGTCCGATTCCGTGATCCAGATTGCCGACGGCGCGAAAGGCCCCCGCTACACGACGCGGCGAATCTGGGAGCTTGAGCGCGAGGCGCTGGCGGCAGCGGAGCGAATGCGAGCGCAGGGACCGACGCCCGCGGGCGAGCTGATCGCGGCCCGCGTGATCGGCGCTCGCCCGACCTTGAAGGACGACCAGCGCGAGATGATCCGCCGTCTCCTCACGAGCCCCGAGGGAGTCGCCGTGGTGATCGGCGAGGCGGGCAGCGGCAAGACCTTCGCCATCGTCGCCGCAGCCGAGGGCTGGGCACAGGCCGGGATCGAGCTACGGGCCGCAGCGCCGACCTGGCGCGCTGCGAACGTGATGCGGGCCGAGGGCTTGCCCGCTTCGAGCATCGCAAGCCTGCTCTTGCAGCTCGACCGCGCCGAGCACGAGGGCGGGGAGGGCTTGCCGCGCGAGTCGGTCCTCTTGATCGACGAGGCCGGGATGGTGGACTCGGCAACCCTGGCGCGGCTCATCTCCCATGCCGAGCGGGCACAGGCGAAGCTCGTTCTCGTCGGCGATCCCGAGCAGCTTGGAGAGATCGAGGCGGGCGGGCTGTTCCGGGCGCTCGCGGAGCGTGGCGAGGTAATCCACTTGGACGAGGTGATCCGCCACCGCCACGACCTCGACCGAAACGCCGCGAAGCGAATACGCGAGGGCGAGGGCCGAGAGGCGCTTGCCCTCTACCAGTCGCAAGAGCGGGTCACGGTCACCCCGAACGCCGAGGAGCGCCGCGAGGCGATGGTGCGCGACTGGCACGAGGCATTCGAGCGAGGCGAGGACGCGGTGATGGTCGCCAAGCAGAACGCCGAGGTCAGGCGCTTGAACGAGATCGCGCGAGAGGTCCGCCGTCAGACCGGGCAGCTCGGCCGACAGGAGATCGAAGTCGGCGAGGCGAGCTTCGCCGCCGGCGATCTCGTCATCACCCGCATCAACGATCCACGCGCCGAAATCTTCAACCGCGAGCGCTGGCGGATTGGCGAGGTCGACGCGGCCGAGGGGCGCATGACCCTCGAAGGCATCGACCAGGCCAAGGCGGTCGAGATCGGAGCCGACTACCTGGCGCGGACCAACCCACACTCCGAGGCCCCGGCGCTCGAACACGCCTACGCTGTGACGACCTACTCGGCGCAAGGAACGACCGTAGACCGGGCATTCGTCGCGGCCGACCCCTCGATGGACAAGCAGGAGCTATACGTCGCCGCCTCGCGCAGCCGCGAGGAGACGTTCATCTATGCCACGCCGGAGATTCAGACCCACCGGGAGGAGATCGCGCCGGAGTCGCGCTACCTGCGCGAGGGCATCCCGCACATCGCCGAAGCAGCCGAGCGTGACCGTGCGCAGCTCGCAGCGCACGACGAGGCGCTTCGCTCGAAGTTCTCCGGCCTGCCGACCGAGGAGCTGGTCGCCCGGCGCGATGAGCTGCGAGCAGCCGCAGGCCGGGAGGAGAGCATGGAGAGCCAGCGGCGCAGCTTGGGGGAGCAGATCGAGCGAGCCCGCGAGCACATCGAGGGCTTTGGAGTCGAGCGCGAGGCGGCGCAGGCGCTACCGCGCCGCGAGCGCCGTGAGGAGATGGCCCGCATCGACTCTTGGGAGGCGAGGTCGCGCCGGGAGACTGCGCGCCTTGAGGCCGAGCTGGTGGACATGCCCGCAGTCGGGGCTGCCTCCCGGTGCGAGCTGGCTGTCGCCGATCAGGTTCTCGCGCAGCGGCGCGAGCTGGCGATCATCGCCGCGCGGATCTCCCCGCCCGCCTACGTCAAGAACGAGCTGGGGGAGAGACCGAGCGATCCGACCAAGCGGAAGGCTTGGGATCGCGGCGTCGCGCAGATCGAGCGCTACCGCCAAGAGCACGGTGTCAAGGACCCGAACAAAGCTCTTGGCCGGGAGGCCAAACGAGGAGCCGAGCGAGCGCGCCAGCAGGCGGCGCGGCGACGGCTCCTAGGTGTAGTTCCTAACCACGTTGTTCATCCGGGCCTCCTTGAAGGCTGGGGTTGTCGAGACACCCAGCAACAAGGAGGACACCGGATGGATCTTCACGCTAATGCCCCCTTCGGCCCGAAGGGAAGGCTGACGATGGTCAGGCGGGTTACCGAGCAGGGATGGTCGCTCGCGGAGGCGGCCGAGGCCGCCGGAGTGAGCGAGCGCACCGTCTGCAAGTGGGTGGGCCGCTACCGCGCCGAGGGCGAGCCGGGCCTTTGGGACCGAAGCTCTGAGCCGCGCTCGGTCCCCCACCGCACCCCCGTGGATCGCGTCGAGGCGATCGCCGCCCTGCGGCGCCTGCGGATGACCGGGCCCGAGATCGCCGAGTGCCTGGGGATGGCGCTCTCCACGGTCTCGGCGGTGCTGAGGAGGATCGGCCTGGGCAGGCTCTCCCGCCTGGAGCCGCCCGAGCCACCCAACCGCTACGAACGAGCTCGCCCCGGCGAGCTGATTCACATCGACGTCAAGAGGCTGGTGCGGATCAAACGTGGCGCCGGGCACCGGGTGACCGGCAAGCGCACCTGGCAGGCCGAAGGCGCCGGGCGGGAGTACGTCCACGTTTGCGTCGATGACGCCACCCGGCTCGCCTATGTCGAGGTCTTGGCCGACGAGAAGACCAAGACGGCAATCGGCTTCCTGCGGAGGGCCCTCGCCTTCTACGCCGCCCACGGGGTCACCGTCGAGAGGCTGATGACCGATAACGGCGGCGCCTACGTCTCGACCGCCCACGCGATCGCCTGCCGGGCGCTGGGAATCCGCCACATCCGCACCCGCCCTTACCGGCCTCAGACCAACGGCAAGGCCGAGCGCTTCATCCGCACCATGCTGGGCGGCTGGGCCTATGGAGCGATCTACCGCGACTCCGCGCAGCGCACCGCGGCGCTACCCGGCTGGCTGGACTTCTATAACTGGTGCAGACCGCACGGCGCCCTTGCTCACAAGCCGCCCGGGACTCGGCTTGCCGAGTTGAACAACGTGGCTGGTTCTTACACCTAGAGGCACAGCGAGCCCTCGGCCTGGGGCAGCACGCGGCGAGGGCACGCCAGCTCGACAGGGGGCTCAGCATCGGTCGGTGAGGACAAATGCCCTGGCTCGTCGTTGGAGCGAAATACAGTTCGTACCGTGGAGATTCGATCTCGTCTAAATCGCGCGTGGGATGTAACGCAGGGATTCCGTGCCTGGAAGCGCGAGTTGATTGCTGCGTCAGTCTGCGGAGGTGCGGCCGTGATCTCTGTCCTTCTCTTCTTTGGCAGCACCTCTGCCTTTGAAGAGGCGGCTGTTGTGATCGCGAGCGCATTCGGTGGAGTCATCTTGCTTCCTGTCGCCGCCTTTGTCTGGACTTTTCTCTGGGCGCCATGGGAGGAGATGAAGGAAAAGGTTGACCGACTGTTTGCGGCATCCGCCAACAGCAATGAAGATGCAAGAAAAGGCCGAGCGGTCGCTCGTAGGGTTTATCGAACCACTCGCGACGAGCTACAAGAAATTCTCCATCGCTTTGAAGAGGAGTCACGCGACGTGGAGGAAGACGGCCATCACTTTCTGAGCTGGGATATCGGCAGGGATCAACTTGGCACCTCAGCTTGGCAGGCATATAGAGACGCGTTTACCTCTGGGCCACAACGCGAGCTATACGAAACCGTTCGAGACTCTTATGCGCTTGTCGAAAAGCTCAACCGTCGAGCCGCTGAACGCAGCGTAGAGTGGGGGGGAAGCCATCTTGTCTCTCAGGCCGACGGGCTTCGGGAGCTACAGGGAACGCTGAGGTCGGCAATCGACCTTCTAGCAAGCAGCCTGGAATCGGTCGAAGACCCTGCGCCATGAGTATGGCCGGTCGCGTTTACGACGGGCGTGGTCGGCAAGCAACAAGAGCAAGCCCTTGGCCTCAGGCAGCACGCGGCGAGAGCGCGCCAGCTCGGCAGGGGACTGAGGATCGACCGGTGAACCCCGACCTACCTGTGATTGAAGCACCGCTCGGGCGGCCGTCAGGGGTCGGGCGCAAGCGCCCTTGACTGCCGCCCTCGCGGTGCTAGTTCTGCAGGTAGGTCGGGGCGGGGGAGGGAGGCGACTACGTGAGGAGGGCACAGGCCCGAAGGGCGGCCGGTGTCGGTTCCACGATCTCGTCGTCGCGGTCGGCGAATAACCCGAACTCGCGGAGGTTGCGGATTGCCTGACCTGCTGTTTCGACCTCCCTGGCATCGTCGGCATCGCTGACGATCTTCAGCGACAGCTCCCTGGCCGTCAGATTTTGGGGATGAAGTTCTGCCGCGACTTCGAGGATCGCCGCTTCGACTATCGCAACGTCGTACTTCGGTGATGTTTCACTATTGGTCATGCTCACTCTCTCGGAGGGTTGCGTGGACATGGCGCAGGGCGGCGTAGGAGACGACCCTGCTCGCCCCCTACGCCCCCAACGCGGGCCTACTTCCCTGCCGCCCCCACCTTGCGCCTGGTCCCCTTGCTCCCGTCGTCGTTTTGACGCGCCCCGTTTGCCCCATTTGCCGACGCGGGAGCCGTGCCCTCGACTTGCGCCACTAGGGCGTGCAGGTCGGCGGGCTCCCAGGCCGCCTCGAATGCCAGGAGCGCGAAGGTGTAGCCGGTCGCCTTGCCGTCGCCGTTGGCTTTCCTCAGGCGCTTCGCCGTCGCCCGCTGCTCGTCTTCGACTTCCTTGGTTGCGCGTTCGGCGATTGCCTTCACGTTCCGCTCACCCTCAGCGTCGAGTACGAGCGGCGTGCGGGTAATGTGATCGTGCGCTCCTTGCAGCTTGCCCGCTTTCAGCGCGTCGGCTAGGTCGTTGAACAGGTCGCTGGCCTGGCCAGCACCGACCACGGCGCGCAGGCCCTTTTTGAGCCGCCCCCATGCCTTCGCCGGGAGCAGGGTTTTCGCGCTGGCACGGTAGTAGTGCTCAACCGCTCCCCGGCGTGGCTCCGTTCGCGTCTGCTCGATCATCCCGTCGCAGTCGTCGCGCAGAACTTTGACGTGATAGCTGACCTGGCTCAGACCTTCATCGAGCGCCTTTGACAGCTCGTTCGGGCTGACCTCGCCCGCCACGGCGGCGAGCAGGATGTGCTGTCGCAGGACGTGGTCCAGCGACTTAACGAGGCGCGGGTCTACCAGCGCTGGTAGATGGGACCCACTTTCGTGCAGCTTGCCATTGTTTGACTCATCTCTTGGCATTACTTACTCGCCCCTTCCGGTTAACCGGGACGCGGGAGCGACCGAGCCACCCCACGTAACTACCCGGACCCGACTGCCTATAGCTCTAAACAGTCAGTTCTGTTTCGAGTAGTGCACAGTTACAGATAGGTACGAGTAAGTCTGTACCAACTTCTCGAACTGGTTTTCACCCTGACGTGTGGTTACTGAACGGTCAGGTTTCCTTCGTGGTCAGGTGGTCCTCGTCAAGCGGATCGGGTGCAGAGTTCCGGCTTCGCTCGTAGCCGAGCGACGTGATGATGTAAGTGGTTCCTGGCTCGCCTGACTTCGCCCGGCGATTGGTGGACCTCACCTCGATCTCCTGCTTGCGTTGCCAGGAAGCCGCTTCCTCCCCTGCCAGGTCTTCTCGCCCCTGCTTGTCGAGGACGATTCGATCCCAACCGAGAAAGACGCGCGGTTCAGAGGCCATCTTTCCGGCCCACAGCGATGCCATCGCCTCGGCTATTGCCGCCTGTACGAATATGGCACATAGCGTCTGTCGATCCGCCCTGCTCATTGCCTTGAACTCCTCGTCGGAGAAGTACGGCAGGCTTATCACGGAGTAGTAGTGCTGGTCGAGGTTGCCGACCTTCTCGGTCTTGGCGATGTCGATGCTTCCGTCCTCAAGCATTTCCTTGAGGTGGTAGTCAATGACGTTGAGTGGCTCTTGGAGTATGTCGGCGAGTCGGGAGGCCGTGGCCGGACCTTCGTGTAGTGCCGCCCTGATTTCGATGCGGATGCGGTGCCCCAGCGAGTAGCTCACGGAATCCTCGAAGCTCTCCGCTTGTCTCCATCGGCGAATTGCAGCAAGCCGTTCACGCAAGCTGGCTCTATCGAGAGGCTCATCCACCGCCAAGGGCTCGGGTGCGGACGTGCGGCTCCTCTCATAGGCAAATGAGGTGATGATGTACATGACGCCTGGGTCGCCCGTCTCGGCGAGGCGACTGGCCGCTTCGGCCGCTATCCCATACCGCCGATCCCAGGATTGCGCTTCCTCCTCGGCCAGCTCAGCACGTCCCTGTCGGTCTAGGTGGATGCGATTCCAGGCGAGAAAGACGCGCGGATCGGCGGCCATCTTTCCCGCCCGCAGCGAGGCTAGCGCCTCGATTGAAGCCGCCTGCACTGCTATCGCGCATACCGTTTGCCGCTCCTCCCAGCTGAATGCCTCCATCTGCTCATCAGAAAAGAGCGGCAGCTCGACCACGCAGTAGTAATGCCGGTCCATGTTGCCGACCTTCTCGGTTTTGGCGATTCCGATACTCCCGTCTTTGAGCATTTCCTTGAGGTGGAAATTCAGGCTGTCGCGGGGTTGACCGACGATCTCAGCGAGCTGGGCAGAGGTGGCGGGACCTTCGTGCAATGCCGCCCTGATTTCGATTCGGACCCGGTGAGCTAGCGAAAAGCTCACCGATTCCTCGACGCCACGTGCCCCCTGCCCCAGGGTCCGGAGCGCTGCTATTGACGTGTCCGCCACAGTCCTGCTTCCTCGCTCACGTGGATTCGCGGTAGTCAGTAGCGGCGGAGCATATGCGACCGTCACGCGGGATTTCCTTGTCGCTCAGGAGATCAACCTCGCTCAGGATTTCTCTACCGTGAGCCGTGCTCCCCAGCGGGAGGCGCTGGGGCCGACTCACGGAGGGAGGTGAGGAGCCATGCAGATGGCCAAGGTGCCGCAGGTCGTTTCGACCGTGCATATCGTCAAGCACTCGTAACCGGGTGCTTGTGAGGGGCCGATCTGGCCTCGGCACTTGGGGCCGGATCGGCCCCCTTTTTCCGTTGGAAGGCGGCATGGGGGAGAGTGGACGCTACCCGACAACTTATGAAATTTCCCATGGAGGTTCTTGTCGCGAGGACAGAGGATTGCGGGAATGACCGCCCTTGGCCCCAACCTCCGTGCGGCGCGCGAACGGCTTGAATTGACTCAGGAACAGGTTGCAGAGCGGAGCGGGGTCTACGCTGGAGAGATCAGTCGGATCGAGTCGGGAAAACGCGATCCGCAGATTTCCACGCTGGAACGGCTTGCGAAAGCGGTCGAGGTGACGCCGGGGCAGCTGCTCGATGGATTGCCGCCTGCCTGATTTGGCGGTTTCGTCCCTGGCGACATGTCAGAATTGAGGCCGTGACCAAGGCCGACCTCCATCAACTCGTGGACCGCTTGCCGGATGGCGCGGTCGATGGCGCGGCGATCCTGCTCCGCGAGGTCACGGATGGCCGGATCGACCCCGAGCAGGCTTGGTTCTGGACCCGCGAGTGGCAGGAGCGCGAGCGCGAGGCTGACGCAGACCTCGCCGCTGGTCGGGTCACTCGCTTCGAGAGCGACGAGGATTTCCTAGCGGAGCTGGACGAGCGCACGAAGCCGCTCGATGCCGACGCGTGACGTTCTCGCGTCGTTCTGGCGCGATTGGGAAAAGCTGACCCCTCAGCAGCAGCGAGCGTTCCGCGAGGCCGTGGCGCAGTTCATCGCCGATCTCGGCAGCGACGGCAAAGGCTTCCATCCCAGGCTCCGCGTCAAGCGCGTCCAGGGGCACCCAGGCGTTTGGGAGATGACCTGGGCCTATGACGGCCGTGCGACCTTCCAGTACGGGGAGGAGGTCCAGTCCGGAGAGCCGCACATCATCTGGCGCCGCATCGGCACCCATTCGATCTTCCGTCGCCCTTAATCGTTTGGCCAGCGAATGGCCAACTACCTAAGTCAGTGAGTCGGGCATAAGCTCCGACTGGATGGCTCTCAAGTCCCAGCTTTCTGAGCACCTCGCCCGGTTCCCGGCTCCCTTTCTTTTCGTGGGCGCGGGTCTCGCTAGGCGTTATCTGGATCTCGAAAGCTGGGAGGAGCTTCTTGAACGATTCGCCGAGGTCGCCGGCCAGCCGTACGAGTACTACGCAACGTCCGCTGATGGGGATCTTCCCCGCGTCGCTTCCCTGATCGCGGCTGATCTGCATGAGCGCTGGTGGAAAGATGCGGACTTCTCTGAGAGCCGGAAGCGCTTTGGCAAGGATTTGACCGGTTCGCAATCCGCGCTTAAGGCCGAGGTCTCAATGTGCTTGAACGACTCATTGGAGAGCTTGCCTCAATCGGGCGTGGAGGCAGACGAGCTAACCCTGCTGAGAAAGGCTGTGGTCGACGGGGTTATTACGACTAACTACGACCCCCTTCTTGAGAGCGTCTTCCCTGGCTTTGAGGTTTTTGTCGGCCAGGACCAAATGCTTTTTGCTCGCACCCAAGGAATCGGAGAGATCTACAAGATCCATGGGAGCCACGAGGCACCAGATTCTCTCGTTCTTACCGAGGAGGACTATCGCACCTTCCACGAGCGGAACCCCTATCTTGCCGCAAAGCTCTTGACGATTTTCGTAGAGCACCCGGTGATCTTCCTTGGATACTCCCTTAGAGATCCAAATGTCACGCAGATCCTCCGATCCATAGCGTCGGTTCTGACGACCGAGAGGATCCAGGAGCTACAGGATCAACTCATCTTCATCGAGTGGGATGGAGCAGGGAAGCAGAGTGATCTGCAAGCTATCCCGTATGTAACGGATGGCTACACGATCCCGCTCCTGAGCGCGACGGTGAGCGACTTTGTAGATGTCTTCGAGATCCTCGGATCTTTGGAGCGCAAGTTTCCAGCTCGTGTTCTTCGCCAGCTCAAAGAGAGGGTCTATGAGCTGGTTCAGACGAATGACCCGAGCGGAAAACTTTACGTCCAAGACATCGATGCGGATGTTGACACGGCCGACATAGACGTCGTTTTGGGAGTGGGCGCCATTGAGAAATTCGCGCAGACCTATAAGGGGGTAAGTCGGGACAACCTTGTGGATGACCTCCTGAATAACGGTGACCTCGTTCCGAGGCCTGTAGTTGGCGAAGTGCTCCCCGGCTTCCCTAAGAAGCAGCACGTCCCGATCTTTAAGTACCTGCGGGGAGCTGGCCTACTGGAGGACGACGGGTCCCTAAAGGATCAGGCTTCGGTTGATGCGCGAATCGCTGATCGGGTCAAAAACGTTGAAGCCCACTTCAAGCCAATCCAAACCTTGCGGAAGCGGGCGGAGGAGATGGTCGCGGGGGTGACGAGCTTTAAAAAGCTCGTGAAGGACCATGATCCGGTTGAAGTCTTGGAAGCGGTCGGAGCCCTCCCCGTTGAGAAACAAGCCCCCAACTCTCTACGGAGATTCCTGAAAGAGAATGAACCCGCCGCGGACGACATTCATTTCAGGAACCTGTGGTACCGAGCGATGTGCCTTTATGACTGGCTTCGATATTCGCGACCCACACCCCTAGGTCTCAAACCGAAACGTCGACCCCGTAAAGCCAAGAAAGTCCAGGCTTAGCGGCGAACTTGAGCTGCGATCTCGCTAAGCGCTAGATGCGTCATCCGGAACCCCGCCGGGCAGTGCAGTGCCTGCCCTTCGATCAGGCGTTTGGGCAGCGAACGGCTTTCGCTGCCCAAACCCAGCACAATCGCGCCTGATCCAACACCAACCTCTCAGCAGTGCGAAATCGTCCTTTTGGCTTCAGGCTTGGGAATGGACGGCAAAGCGGATCGTTTGCCATGCAGAAGGTCGTGGGTTCGAATCCCATCAGCCGCTTTTTCGCGAATGCCCTGCAAATCGGCACCTCGCCTCGCGGGGAAATTCGCGAAATCGAATCGAACCACTCCCTCTAATCGCCTCCATTTGGGGAACTAGTTGACCCGCCCACACACGTTGTGAACGCCTGAGAAGCCATCCGGGCCCTCCAAGACGCTTGCGGTTCTGACGCCCAAGCTAAGGAGGACCCGGATGAAGGTTCACGGTAACGCCGCTCTCGGACCAGCGGGACGGCTGGCATTGGTGCGGGCCATCGAGTCGGGGATGACGTTGAGGGCGGCAGCTGCCGCCCTCAACGTGGCGCCGGCCACAGCCCACCGCTGGTGGCATCGCTGGCGCTCGGCCGACGAGGAGCAACGAAGCTCTGGGCGCTGGCTGGCCGACCGCTCCTCACGACCCCACCGCCAGCCGCGGCGGCTCAGCGCCGCCGAGGAGGAGTCGGTCCTGCGAGCCCGCCGGCAGACCGGCCTGGGACCCGGGCGCCTGGCGGGAATCTGCCGCCGGTCGCGCTCGACGATCTGGAAGGTGCTGCACCGCCACGGCCTCTCGCAGCGGCGCAGGGCAGCCCGCGAGACCTACCGCCGCTATGAGTGGTCTGAGCCGGGAGCGCTCCTGCACGTCGACGTCGCCCGCCTGGCACGCTTCAATCGCCCTGGGCATGCGGTCACCGGCGTCCGCGACATGACGGGGGCCGAGAAGCGGGCCGGAGTCGGCTACGTCTACCTGCACTGCGTGATCGACGACCACTCACGCTACGCCTACGTCGAGCAGCATCGAGATCAAGGAGGGGACACCGCGGCGGCGGTGCTGGGCCGGGCGATCGAGCACTTCACTTCGCTCGGCATGAAGGCGCCCGAGGCGGTGATGAGCGACAACGCTTTCGCCTACCGCAGATCAAATGCCTTCAAGGCGCAGCTGGCTCGACACGGCGCCCGCCACATCCTCACCCCGCCCTACACGCCGCGCTGGAACGGCAAGGTCGAGCGCTTCATCCAGACCCTGAAGAGGGAGTGGGCCTACGCCCACTCCTGGCCCAACTCAACCGAACGCGCCAGGGCCATGGCATCCTTCCTTCGCTACTACAACCGGCGTCGCCCGCACAGCTCACTGGGAGATCGGCCGCCGCTCAGCCGTGTTCACAACGTCCGTGGGTAGGACACCTAGTGCCCGAAATGACCGGGATATGAGGCGATCGGCGCCGATTTCGGTCGATCTCACCTCGCTTTCTCGCCCCCGCCGAGCTAGGTTCGCCGCCGCCAAGACATAAGCGCCCCGGCGGCGCGCAAACGCCCCGGGGCATGGCACCGAAGCCGTAACTTCGATGCAAGCGAAAGGTACTCGCCGAAGTTCTCTTCGGCGGCATCGCAGGCGATTCGGTGCTCTGACCCAGAGGAGGAGCACATGCCCATCACTGCCACGATCGATCGCGCCAAGCGCGACGGGATCTATGAGCTGATCCGCAACCACTTCGGCGCGATCGGCGACGTCTGGATCGCACTGGAGCAAAGCGAGGACTATGCCGCCGCCGAGCGGCTGGCCCGGGAGTTCGGCGAAGACTTCCGGTTGCTGGAAGACCTCGGCTGGCGTCCACGCGAAGACCGGGACGCTTTCGAGTTGACGATGGCTCCCTATGACCTGATCGAAGTGCTGAGGCGCCTGTGCGGCGAAGCGCAGGAGGTGCTCTCGAGGTCGGAGGCCGAGCGGCGCTCGCAGGAGGAAGACGCGGCGACCGACGCGCGCCTCCAGGTCGGGCTGGATGCCTGCGAGACGCTCGTTGCCGCACTCGACGAGCGAGAGGGCGAGCGCGCATGACGGCCGCCAAGAAGAAACGCCTACGGCCCGGCGAACTCGACGGCCTCGTCCTCGCCTACATGCGAAAGCACGAGAAGGAGTGGCCGCTCACCGCGAGCGCGATCGGGAAGGGGATCGAGCGCTCCTCCGGAGCCGTGGCCAACTGTCTCGTTCGTCTGAGGAAAGCCAAGAAGGTCCGCCAGGCCAAGCGCAAGCCGCGAGCCTACGACCTGCAGGCCGCCAAGCGCTCGTGAGCGCCAGGGCAGCTCGACACGGCAGCGCAGCCCCGAACGGCTGCGCTGCCGAGCCCCCAGGGGGCGCCGCCATCCGCAACGTCCAAGCCGCAGCCGTCCGGTGTTGCTTCGCCGAGAACCTAATCGCGCTTCGCGGGCGCAACGGCCTCTCGCAGGTGGTGCTCGCCCGCCGCGGCGGTTTGCACCTGACCGAGATCGGCCTGCTGGAGCGCGCCTTGCGCATGCCGCGCCTGGACACCATCGTCAAGATCGCCGGCGCTCTAGAAGTAGAGCCGTGCGAGCTGCTTACCGGGATGGCATGGCGACTCGGGGAGGTCACCCAGCGCCCCGGCGCCTACCTGCACCAGGTTCCGACCGACCCACCGAGGTCTCCCTGATGCCCTCTGCGCTGGCGGATCGGTTCGGTGCCAACCTGCGGCGCGCCCGCCGACGCGCCGATCTCACCCAGGAAGGACTCGCCCTCCTGGTCGAGCTGAGCAGAAGCGACGTCAGTCAGCTCGAGCGGGGGCTGCGCCTTCCCCGGCTCGACACGATCATCAAGCTCTCGGCCGGGGTGGCGGTCTCCCCCTGCGTGTTGCTCGCAGGCCTGAACTGGCAGCCCGGCTACTACGTGGAGGGTCAGTTCAACGCAACCAGGGGGATCGAGACGAGTGTCCCTGCCGAGAGATCGGCGCAATGAGCCCACGAGCACCGGCGCCGCCGGCCGACGAGCTGCGAGAGAGACTCGGGGCCAACCTGCGCGAGTGCCGCAAGCGGCTTGGCATCAGCCAGGAAGAGGTCTCCTTTCGCGCCGAGACCCACGCGACGGTGATCTCGGCGCTGGAGCTTGGCGAGCGTGTCCCCCGTATCGACACCTTTGTCCGGGTGGCCGGTGCCCTTGAGGCTGCGCCGGGCGAGTTGACCTCAGGGATCGTCTGGACGCCCGCCGAGGCGGTCGTCGTCCCAGGGGGCTTCGAGGTGCTGGAGGATTCGGCGCTCGCGGCCGAGGTCGCCGCGCTGAGAGAGGGCTATCCGCGTCGCGGGAGACAGGCGGATGGATAGGCCGGGGCGGTCCAAAGAGCTGCCCTACCAGGCAAGGGCGCGACTGGCCGACAACCTCCTCCTCCAGCGCAAGCGTGCTGGCCTCTCGCAGGAGGCTCTCGCGAAGCGAGCGATGGTGTGTGCCACCCGGATCGGCGCGATCGAGAACGGGCAGTCGGCGGCGATGCTCGTGACCTACGTGAGGCTCGCCGGCTCGCTGGGAATCACGCTCGACGATCTCCTGGCCGGGGTGGTTTGGATCCCGAGCGTCGTCGAGCTGGAGTACGACGCTAGATACAAGGTCGAGTTTAGGACGGAATTTCCGGAGGTTTCCTGAAGCTTGCGAAGGGCCAGCCCTGACGTCGGCATTTGGCCCATTACCGCGGGAAATGCCTGCAGATTCGTAGTAGAGCAAAGTCCCCGGATGGGTGAGCGCAAGCCAAACATTTGTAGCTTTATTCCAATCTCTTTACAGACGCCCACACTCGCTTTAGGGTGCTCGCTGAATACCAAAGTCATCTATGGCGTTACACGGAAAGGCAGCACATGGGGGGTGATTTCGGGCGGACGCGGTTGGCGGGAAGCAGGCTGGTCAGTGCTTCCGTTTCTCCCGCTCCGAGGATCGCCCTGCCGCATCGACATCCTGAAGATGACCCCAGTTGGGTTCGAGCGGAATTCCGGCCAGCAGGTCAACGAGCGCGGGTCAGAGGATGCGTAGGGACTCTGATGACTCTTGCCGCAGCGCTTTTGGCCGTCGTCGGTTTGTTCGCTCCTTCGACCGCGCTTTCCTCTCCTCCCAGCAACGCCTTTCGCTTCTTCCACGATGCCGACGGGCGTCTCAAGGCCGCGATTGACCCCGAAGGCGACACCGCGCTCTACAACTGGGACGCCGCAGGCAATCTCCTTTCGATTTCGCGGAACGTCTCGAGCAAACTTGCAATCGTCCAGCTGAGCCCGCCGCGGGGCGAAGTTGGGGCAACCGTGACGATTGAAGGAACCGGCTTTTCGACCACTCCCGCTTCGAACACGGTCAAATTCAACGGCACCGCGGCGAGCGTGAGCGTGGCGAGCGCCACGTCGCTCACGGTCAAAGTCCCCAGCGGCGCGACCTCGGGCTCCGTGACCGTCACGGTCGGCGAAGAAGGCCCGGTGACGAGCCCCGAAAGCTTCACGGTCGCGGAATCCTCCGCGCCGAAAATCTCCTCCCTTTCACCGACGGTGGCGGTAGCCGGAGAAGAAGTGACGATCTCCGGCTCCAACTTCGAACCCGCGGTTTCCAGCAATGCAGTGACGCTCAATCTCTCACGGCCTGAACTGGTCTCGGCGTCAACCACCGCGATCAAATTCAAAGTCCCGACGGGAACGTCGGGAGGCCGCGTCTCGCTTTCAACGCCAGAGGGGATCTCCGCTACGAGTCCCGATCTCTTCATTCCGCCTTCCGGGACCCCTCCGTCGAAAGTAGCCGCGACCGGGCGGCTCGCTTCAGGCGAAGCGAAAACCATCACGATCAGCATGGCGGAAGGAATCGGCGTCTACCTCATCGACGGCACCGCCGGCAAGCGCTTCTCCCTCACCGCCCAGGAAGGCACCTTCGCCGGCACGGTCCAGATCCTCAGCCCCTCCGGGTCCTCACTCGGCTCCGAAAACATCGTCAAAACCTCGAAAAGGCTGCTGGAACCGGTCACCCTGCCGACCACCGGCACCTACACGATCGTCGTCGATCCCACCGGCACCGAAACCGGCAGCACCAAAGTCACCGCCTATGAATTCGAAGACGTCAACGCGACGGTCTCCCCGCCGGCGAGCGCCGAAGGGGTGACGAAATCGGCCTCGACGACCGTCCCCGGCCAGCGGGTCTTCTACTCGATGGAAGCAGCCGCCGGGAAGAAGGTCGCGGTCAAATCCTCCAACTCCGCCTTCACCGGCGAATACAGGTTCGAATGGCTGAATCCCTCCGGCAGCCAGTTCGCCCAAAGCGGCTGGCAGCAACCCACCGGCTCCACCTTATGGGGCCCGATCTCCTTCACCCCCGCCGGCACCTACAAGTTCCTCGTCGACCCCTGGCTCTGGCACACCGGCTCGGTCGACCTCACCTTCCACGAAACGCCCGACATCACCGGCCAGACGATCTCGCCCTCCACCGAAGGCGACACCAAGACCTCGACGATCGGCATCCCCGGCCAGCGGGAGCTGATCACCTTCTCGGGCACCGCCGGCAAGCGCTTCTCCCTCACCGCCCAGGAAGGCACCTTCGCCGGCACGGTCCAGATCCTCAGCCCCTCCGGGTCCTCACTCGGCTCCGAAAACATCGTCAAAACCTCGAAAAGGCTGCTGGAACCGGTCACCCTGCCGACCACCGGCACCTACACGATCGTCGTCGATCCCACCGGCACCGAAACCGGCAGCACCAAAGTCACCGCCTATGAATTCGAAGACGTCAACGCGACGGTCTCCCCGCCGGCGAGCGCCGAAGGGGTGACGAAATCGGCCTCGACGACCGTCCCCGGCCAGCGGGTCTTCTACTCGATGGAAGCAGCCGCCGGGAAGAAGGTCGCGGTCAAATCCTCCAACTCCGCCTTCACCGGCGAATACAGGTTCGAATGGCTGAATCCCTCCGGCAGCCAGTTCGCCCAAAGCGGCTGGCAGCAACCCACCGGCTCCACCTTATGGGGCCCGATCTCCTTCACCCCCGCCGGCACCTACAAGTTCCTCGTCGACCCCTGGCTCTGGCACACCGGCTCGGTCGACCTCACCTTCCACGAAACGCCCGACATCACCGGCCAGACGATCTCGCCCTCCACCGAAGGCGACACCAAGACCTCGACGATCGGCATCCCCGGCCAGCGGGAGCTGATCACCTTCTCGGGCACCGCCGGCAAGCGCTTCTCCCTCACCGCCCAGGAAGGCACCTTCGCCGGCACGGTCCAGATCCTCAGCCCCTCCGGGTCCTCACTCGGCTCCGAAAACATCGTCAAAACCTCGAAAAGGCTGCTGGAACCGGTCACCCTGCCGACCACCGGCACCTACACGATCGTCGTCGATCCCACCGGCACCGAAACCGGCAGCACCAAAGTCACCGCCTATGAATTCGAAGACGTCAACGCGACGGTCTCCCCGCCGGCGAGCGCCGAAGGGGTGACGAAATCGGCCTCGACGACCGTCCCCGGCCAGCGGGTCTTCTACTCGATGGAAGCAGCCGCCGGGAAGAAGGTCGCGGTCAAATCCTCCAACTCCGCCTTCACCGGCGAATACAGGTTCGAATGGCTGAATCCCTCCGGCAGCCAGTTCGCCCAAAGCGGCTGGCAGCAACCCACCGGCTCCACCTTATGGGGCCCGATCTCCTTCACCCCCGCCGGCACCTACAAGTTCCTCGTCGACCCCTGGCTCTGGCACACCGGCTCGGTCGACCTCACCTTCCACGAAACGCCCGACATCACCGGCCAGACGATCTCGCCCTCCACCGAAGGCGACACCAAGACCTCGACGATCGGCATCCCCGGCCAGCGGGAGCTGATCACCTTCTCGGGCACCGCCGGCAAGCGCTTCTCCCTCACCGCCCAGGAAGGCACCTTCGCCGGCACGGTCCAGATCCTCAGCCCCTCCGGGTCCTCACTCGGCTCCGAAAACATCGTCAAAACCTCGAAAAGGCTGCTGGAACCGGTCACCCTGCCGACCACCGGCACCTACACGATCGTCGTCGATCCCACCGGCACCGAAACCGGCAGCACCAAAGTCACCGCCTATGAATTCGAAGACGTCAACGCGACGGTCTCCCCGCCGGCGAGCGCCGAAGGGGTGACGAAATCGGCCTCGACGACCGTCCCCGGCCAGCGGGTCTTCTACTCGATGGAAGCAGCCGCCGGGAAGAAGGTCGCGGTCAAATCCTCCAACTCCGCCTTCACCGGCGAATACAGGTTCGAATGGCTGAATCCCTCCGGCAGCCAGTTCGCCCAAAGCGGCTGGCAGCAACCCACCGGCTCCACCTTATGGGGCCCGATCTCCTTCACCCCCGCCGGCACCTACAAGTTCCTCGTCGACCCCTGGCTCTGGCACACCGGCTCGGTCGACCTCACCTTCCACGAAACGCCCGACATCACCGGCCAGACGATCTCGCCCTCCACCGAAGGCGACACCAAGACCTCGACGATCGGCATCCCCGGCCAGCGGGAGCTGATCACCTTCTCGGGCACCTCGGGGCAGACCATCACCACCAAAGCAACGGAATCGACCATTGCGGGCGGCACGATGTCGATCCTCAAGCCCGACGGCTCCCAGCTGGGCAGTGCCGCCTCATTCTCCACGAGTAGCAGCGGCCGCATTGAAGTGACGCTGCCCACGACCGGCACCTACACGGTAGTGCTTGATCCCAGTGACGCAAACACCGGTAGCGTCAAATTGACTGCATACCTCGGCTCCCATGCCTCCTGGTTCTCTCCGATTCAGCCGCAAGCTCAGTTCGTAAGCCTCACTGCGCGACTTCCACAGGAACCTCAGGGGTTTTCGGACATCTCTGGGCCTTTGCACAAACCGGAGACGGGTCATTCGCCTGAGCAGGGGCACAGCTCTCCCCGGACACCACACCGCACTTCACTGCTGCATAGAAAGATGAGAGCAAGCCACAGACGCCGCCACTCCTCGTCACCTCGAGCACGCGACCACAGGAGCGCTCACCATCGGACTCGCCCGAAGAGCGGAAGGGGTGAAAGCCGTCGGAGTCCGAACCCTGGGCCGAGCGGCATAACGCACGAGATGCGGGCATTCCATCCCGCCGCGGTCAAGGTTTGGCATCCGCCCCGGCACATCCCCGGTTGGGAAGCTGCTGAACCGAAAAGCCCATGGGCGGCAATCAGTGCTCTACAGGCTCCCGCCGCCACGACCGCTCTCGCCGGACAAGCCCTCGAGCGCAATGGCCTTCCGCTGGCCGGGGTCCGTGTCTCCGTTGAGGGCACCACCACCGATGCCACAACCGATGAGGCGGGGAGATTCCTGCTCGCGGGACTCCCCGCAGGTCACCAAACCCTGGTGGTGGACGGCGAATCGGTGCCGGGCGATCGGCGTTACGGAAGCTATGAGGTCAGCGTCGACCTCGCAAATCACGAGACCACGGTCCTCGACTACACGATCTGGCTGACGCCTCTAGACCCGGCTGGAGATCGTCAGATCACCTCGTCCACCGAGCATGAGACCAGCCTGACGACCCCCAGCATTCCAGGGCTTGAAGTCCGCATTCCGACAGGCACCGTGATCAGAAACGCTGCTGGCAAGGCCGTGAGGGACCTCAACATAACGGCTATCCCCGTGAACCAGGCAGCGTTTCCGCTGCCACCGTTTGTGCCGATCCCGGTCTACTTCACGATCCAGCCCGGCCGCGCCTACCTCAGCAAGGGCGCACAGATCGTCTATCCGAACTGGGGCGACCTTAGACCAGGGCAGCGCGCCGAGTTCTGGAACTACGACCCAAACGACCGCGGCTGGTATGTCTACGGCAGGGGCACGGTCAGCGCCGACGGAACGCAGGTCGTGCCCGATCCGGGAGTACGGGTATGGCAGTTCACCGGCGCGATGCTGGCGTCGAGCCCTGTACCGCCGGGAAGTGGTCCTACGGGGACCTCGAGCGGGGACCCGGTGGACCTCTACAGCGGTCTGTTCACCTATCACAAGCGCGACCTCGCATTGCCGGACACGCTCCCGATCGACATTCAGCGCATCTACCGGCCAGCTGACTCCAACTCCTACAGTTTCGGTATCGGCACCACGAATCAATATGACCTGCGTCTCTGGTCGGGCTCCGGAGCCGCCGAAGCCAACTTGATAATGCCCGATGGTCAGCGCATTCATTACGTGCGAACCACCCCCGGAACCGGCTACTCCGATGCCGAATACAAATCCACCAGCACCCCTGGCCCCTTCTATGCCTCGACCTTGAAATACAACCCCGCAGGCGGTGGGGCGTATTGGAATCTGCAGCTGACGAATGGCATGACCTATGTCTTCGGGGTGGGGCGTCTGCTGGAAGTGCGGGACAGCCACGGCAATAAACTCGTGATTACGCGCAGCGGCGAAGACATGACCCAGATCACGTCGCCCCACGGGCGTTGGGTCAAATTCACCTACGACGGTTCCCATCGGATCACGGAACTGACCGACAACGGCGGCAGGCACGTCAAATACACATACACCTCCGGGCGCCTGACGAAAGTAGAAGGGCTAGGGGGTCGGACCACGGAATACGAATACGACGGCTCTGGTCGGATGAAAGCGATCGTCAATGCCCGCGGCAACAAATATCTCCAAGTCGCTTACGACGCCAACGGCCGGGTCGAAAAACAGACCACCGCCGACGAAGCGACGTTCGGCTTCTCCTACAAACTGAGCGAAGCCGGCAAAGTCGAAGCGACGACGGTCACCGACCCGCTCGGTCGCCAGCGCAAAGTTCAGTTCAACTCGGCAGGCTTCCCGACCAGCGAAACCGAAGCGACGGGGACCGAACTCGCGCAGACGACCAGCTTCGAACGCCAGCCAGAAACCAACTTGGTCCTCTCAGAAACCGACCCGCTCGGCCGAGAGACGGACTTCGAATACGACAGCAACGGCAACGTCAAAGAAGCGACGAGGCTGGCTGGCACCGGCGAAGCCCAGACGACCAAATACGCCTACGAACCGGAAACCAATCGGCTCATCGAAGAAACCGATCCGCTCGGCCATGTCACGAAATACCAGTACGGCAGCAAAGGCGAACTGCTCAAACGGACCGATCCGCTCGGGCACGCAACGACCTTCGAATACAACGGCGACGGGCAGCCGACCGCGATCACGAACGCCGAAGGCGAGACGACGAAACTCGGTTACCAGTTTGGGGATCTTGCCTCCGTGACCAATCCGCTGGGCTATATGACGAGCCAATTCATCGATGCCGTCGGCCGCGTCCGGTCCATCACCCTGCCGGGCGGCGGACGCTACCGCTACGGCTACAACGAAGCCGACGAGCTGACGAGTGTGGCAACCCCCTCGGGTGCCGAAACGGCGATCGAATACGACGCCGACGGCAATCCGATCTCGCTCACCGATCCGCGCGGGGGCGAAACGACGATGGCCTACGACGTGATGGATCGCCTGGAAAGCGAAACCGACCCGCTCGAACGCGCCGCTGAATGGAGCTATGACAAAGACGGCTCGCTAAAAGAAGCCGTCGACCATCGCGGCAACGTCACCAAACTCGCCTATGACCCGCTCAGACGTTTGGCCAGCGTGAGCTACGGGGTCTCAGGCGAAACGGCGGAAAGCACGATTGGATACGAATACGACGAAGCCAACCGGCTGACCGACGTGAACGACAGCGCATCCGGCGAATACGCGATCTCCTTCGACAACCACGACCGCCTCACGGGGGTTGAAGGGCCCAGTGGCACGGTTGGCTACGAATACGACGCTGCGGGCAGGCGGGAATTGATGACCGTGTCGGGGCTGGGAACCGTCGGCTACGAATACGACGACGCCAACCGGCTTACCGAAGTCGCCAGTGGCGAACAGGCCGTTTCGCTCAGCTACGACAAAGCCAACCGGCTTGAAAGCTTGGCTCTCCCCGACGGGATCGAACAGCGCTATGGCTACGACAAAGCGGGCGAGGTCATCTCGATCGCCTACGAGCAAGGCGAAAGCACCCTCGGCGAGATCGACTACGCCTACGACGCCAACGGCCGCACGGAAGCGGTGTGGGGGAGCTACGCCCGCCTTGGACTTCCAGAAGCGATGGAATCCGCAAAATACAACGCCGCCAACGAGCTGACCGAACGCGAAGGCAAAGAACTCGAATACGACGAAGATGGCAATCTGACCTCGGACGGCTCCAGCGAATACAACTGGGACGCCCGCGGGCAACTCACCGGCATCAGCGGCGCCAACAGCGCCAGCTTCGGCTATGACCCGTTCGGCCGACGCGTCTCAAAGACGCTTGGCGGCACCACCACCGACCTGCTCTACGACGGTCCGAATGTTGTCCAAGAAGCAGTTGAAGGCTCTGTCACGGCCGATCTACTTACCGGCCTGAAGCCCGATCAACTGTTCTCGCGCACAACTGAAGGCGGAACGGACAGCTACCTGACCGACCGCCTCGGCAGCGCGATTGCGCTCGCGAATAGCTCCGGCGAAGTCGCAACCACCTACACCTACGATCCCTTCGGCAGCTCAACCGAAGGCGGCGAAACTAGCGATAACCCCTTCCAGTTCACCGGACGCGAGAACGACGGCACCGACCTGCAGTACAACCGGGCTCGCTACTACAGCCCATCGTTCGGCAGGTTCATCAGTCGAGATCCAGCCGGCTTCGAAGGCAGCGGAGCCAATCTCTACTGGTATGTCAACGACAACCCCCTCGATTTCACCGACCCGAGTGGAGAATGTGTCGTATGTATTCCAAGCTTCAATCCGATAGCGCCGTTGGAAGATGCTGCTGACCAAATCGGAGACTGGGTAAGTGACGCCCCCGGAGTCCTTAGCGATGTTGGCGATTTCTTCGGTCGCAATTGGGATACCATCGCTGCTGGAACGGCGACTCTTATAGTGGGTGCGGCGACGGTCACTCTCGTAGTCGCGTGTGTAGGGGCAACAGGGGGTCTAGCCGCACTCCATTGTGGAGAGGCAGCCGCACCAGGGTATGCTGCATTCATCGGTGGTGTATGGGTAACTTATGAAACGACTAGGAATTAGAATGCTTTGGCGTGGACCCGAGTCGGATGCCTCCAGATCAACCACCATTATTTGGTTCCGTAACCGCGTCATAGTGCTGACGACCTTCGCGATTATGGCGTTTCTAGCCATACTAATAATGCGTGGTCCCTGGTGGATACTCGGTATCGTGCTAGTTGGAATTGTTTTGGGTCTGAGGCAGATCGTAAGTCTCACACTGCGTTCTCGCTCGCCGTCGTGAGGAAGCTGTGCCGTGCTCATCACCAAATCCCGTTGCGCCGATGGAAGGCGCGATCACCGGGTACGGCTGAAGCTGCTGCTGACCAAATCGGAGACTGGGTTAGCGAGGCGCCCGGAGTCGCCAGCGATATTGCCGGGTTCATAGCTGAAGCAACCGATGTATCGACGGAAGAGCTGATCGGTGCGATAGCTGGTGCGGCCGGATAATGAACTCTGGACCAATGAGCTCTTCAGATAAGAACCCGGCTACAGAGACGTTTGATCGCCTCCAGAAGAAGACCGCTGTGCCGCTGGTGCTTGTGGTTGCGACTACGGCCTTGGTGGTCAATGGCGCCTCGATTTGGATGTTCCCGATCATTTTTGCTGTTGCCCTTGTCTATGTATTCATCGTCATCGGGGGGGCGCCTAGCCAGGCTGAAGGCGGAACGGACAGCTACCTGGCCGGACCGCCTCGGCAGCGCGACTGCGCTCGCCAACGGCTCCGGTGAAATCGGAACCACCTACACCTACGATCCCTTCGGTGCCTCAACCGAAGGCGGCGAAACTAGCGATAACCCCTTCCAGTTCACCGGACGCGAGAACGACGGCACCGACCTGCAGTACAACCGGGCTCGCTACTACAGCCCATCGTTCGGCAGGTTCATCAGTCGAGATCCAGCCGGCTTCGAAGGCAGCGGAGCCAATCTCTACTGGTATGTCAACGACAACCCCCTCGATTTCACCGACCCGAGTGGAGAATGTGTCGTATGTATTCCAAGCTTCAATCCGATAGCGCCGTTGGAAGATGCTGCTGACCAAATCGGAGATTGGGTGAGCGACGCCCCCGGTGTGGTCAGTGACATTTTCGGGGGCGAATGCGGCACCTCATTCGGTGATCGCGCCCTAAGTAATTTCATTACTACCAACACGTCAATCCCGGGCCTCATTGCCCCCACTCTTTCCGGAGGCGCCATAAACAACTGGGGGGGTGTTGCAGGGAAATATGGAACTAAGACCCCCACGCAATGGATCCTAAGATCACGAAGCCTTGGAGAGTTGCCAGCGGTGAGCCGTGCTGCGGCTATCAGCTGGCTTTATGCCTCAGGGGCTTGGGAGGCGGGTGTCGGTCTTGGATCACTACTCCGCTCAGGGATCTCTGGGTTGTACTGTTAGAAATCCCATGTGTCAAACAGCGCAAGAGTTCTGGACAATCGAATAGGCATCAGGAAAATGATTGACCGTAGCCTCCAAGGAAAGCAGTTGACGTCGCGCACTAAGTGGCTGACCATCAAGGTCTTGTATGTCTTGGGGTGCGTTGCGGGAGTTGCCGTTGTTGTGGTGTTCACGAGCGGAGCGGTGCTGGCGGTCGGCTTGACTGTCATGGCGTTCTTTATCGGTGGTATATTCGAGTTGTTCGCCCTCAGGTACCACGATTACCGCGAGGAATGGGAGCAGGCCAATAACTCGGAAATAGGACCCGACACTCCGACATCGGCGACTGGCAAGTAAATTAGCGATGCTCCCAGTGCAGGTACCTCCAGATTTTGAAGTGCCTACGACTTCATCACCTAATCGATGATCCTGCAAGCCATCAAGCGGCGTCTTGGAGCTGCGGTTTGATGGACTCTTCGAGTAAAAATCCCGCTACAGAGACGTTTGATCGCCTCCAGAAGAAGACCGCTGTGCCGCTGGTGCTTGTGGTTGCGACTACGGCCCTAGTGGTCAATGGCGCCTCGATTTGGATATTTCCAATTATTTTCGCTATTGCCCTTGTCTATGTATTCATCGTCATCGGAGGGGCGCGTCTGGTCAGGACCGGCATTGAAAGACTTCGTGGGCGGGGCGCCTAGCCCAGCTCGCTGTTCGGCTCCTCTGCGAATCAAGGAGATTTCGGGGGGCTATGATGGTACGCACACGGTGACGGTCTCTTCAATAGAGTTCTCGCAATAGCCGCAGCGAATTGGCTGCGGTGCTGCAGAAATGGACTCGAATCGAATCCAGAAGTCGGGCATAACCCGTCGCGGCGTGTTGGCTGGGGCAGCGATGCTGGGGATCGGCGCCGGTCTTGACCATGTGCTTGCCGCTCCGGGGTCAGCAGATCGGGGTGGAATACCAGGTGACTCGCGTTCAGTCGCCATCCCGTTTTACAGCGCCCATCAGGCGGGGATCGCCACGCCGGCCCAGGAATTCCTCGACTTCGCAGCATTCGACGTCACCAGCCGCTCAATAGATGATCTTCGCGACATTCTGAAGCAGTGGACCGCCGCCGCAGCTGCGCTTTCGGCGGGCAAGCCGTATAAGCCGGCTCCCGAGGAAGCGAGCCTAGCGCCCACGGATACGGGCGAGGCGGTCGGCCTCGGTCCAGCACGGCTGACGATCACGATCGGCTTTGGCCCGAGCCTGTTCGGCTCACGCGGGCGAGACCGTTTCGGCCTCGCCCGGCGTCGTCCCGATGAGCTGGTGCCCCTACCGCCGTTTCGAGGCGAGAGCCTCGACCCCGATCGCTCCGATGGAGACCTCTGCATTCAGGCTTGCGCTGATGATCCCCAGGTTGCCTTCCATGCGATCCACGTCCTCGCTCGCCTCGCCAGCGGCGCGGCGACGTTGCGGTGGTCTCAGCAGGGCTTCGGGCGCACTTCGAGCACCAGCCGCTCGCAAGAAACGCCCCGCAATCTGTTGGGCTTCAAGGACGGCACCGCCAACATCCGAGCAGAGGACACGGATGCGATGGACGAGTTCGTATGGGCGCAACCCTCGGACGGCCCAGCCTGGATGACGGGGGGGAGCTACCTGATCGCGCGCCGCATCCAGATCCTCTTCGACGTCTGGGATGCCACCAGCCTTGAAGGTCAGGAGCGGGTAATCGGGCGGAAGAAGCTCAGCGGCGCTCCCCTGGGAGGGCACGACGAGTACGACAATGTCGACCTCGCGGCGACGAGCAACGGCCAGCCGACGACCCCGGCCGATGCCCACGTTCGCCTCGCCAGCCCCGACTACAACGACGGCCAGCGAATCCTGCGCCGTGGCTATTCCTACTCAGAACCTCCCGAACCCGGCTCGGGGCAGATCGATGCCGGACTCTTCTTCATCTGCTTTCAGCGAGACCCAGAGCGCCAGTTCATTCCACTCCAGCGTCGCCTTGCGGCCTCCGACGCGCTCAACCATCACACGCTTAATACCGCGAGCGCGATCTTTGCCTGCCCGCCTGGGGTAAGGCCCGGCGGATTCGTCGGTGAAGGTCTGTTCGCCTGAGCAGAGGGCTTTTGCTGTGGTGGTCTGTGAGCCGTGGAAGCTGCCTGGATTGAGATCTCCTGCGCCACAACCCACGCCTCCACTCACCCGGATCAGGAGTTGATCGCCGCCTTGGGCTATGAGGGCAAGACGATCTTCTTCGAGCACCTGCGCGAGATAACAGCAGCAAGGGACCAAACGACCCTGGCGCCAAGTGTCATGCCCCTGGTCATGGCACCGGCCCTGGGGCCAATGACCCGGTCCCTGGCTGCAAGGGCTAGTAGGAAGGCCCACCCTTTGGGAGGGCCTTACCTGCCCAAATCTGGCTGGCCACTGCGCCCGCTAGCCAGGCTCGCCGGGCTATCGCGCGACGCGACTGCGCGGGCTATCGCACGCGCGTCGAACCGCATCAGGCGAAGCTGGCCGGAAAGCTCGGCGCGAAAGCCGGTGAAGAAGAGGCCCGGCGCGGCAGGGTGCTGGCGTCGGCCGTGCACGAGCGGCATCCCCCGCTCGTCTAGCACGTCCAAGTGGCCGACGAGCGGCTCAAGCCCGCGCCGGTAGCCGGTCGCAGCGATGACGACGTCGGGGTCGGCGCGCGAGCCGTCGGCGAGCAGCACATCGCCGCCATCGAACCCCTCGACGGCGGCGACGATCTCAATGCGTCCTGCCTTGACCGAGGCCACGAAGCCAGCGTCATAGGCCGGCGCCTGTTGTGTCTTGGCCGACTGCGACGCGAGGCCAACCGGCGGCCGGGGCAAGCCGTAGCGCGAGAGGTTCCCACGGATGGTTCGCTCCACCCCCCAAGCGATCTCGTCAGCAACGCGCAGCGGCAGATGATGGAGGAAAACACCAGGGACGTTGACCGAGACGCCCAGCCACTTACGGCGGATGATGTGGGGCGGGGTGCGGCAGGCGACCCGAACGCGGGCCGCCCCGCCCTCGGCAAGCAAGTGGGCCACCTCCGACCCGGTTACGCCCGGCCCGACTACCAGCACGTTCTTGCCCCGGAAAGGATCGGGGTTGCTGTACGCGGAGGCGTGGATCAGCTCCCCGCTGAAGCTCTCGCGCCCAGGCCAGTCGGGCATGTGGGGGTCGTGGTCGAAGCCGGTAGCGACCACGATGACCCGCGCCTCCAGCGAGCCGCCGGTCGTCTGGATTTGCCAGCCGCCATCGAGGCGATCAATTCGCTCGATCTCCGTACCGAGGCGCACATCGAGGCGGTGGTGAGCGGTGTAGTCCTCCAAGTATTGAATCCATTTGTCGCGGGAGGGGTACTCGCCATAGCGTCGGCGCGTCGCGCGATAGCCCGGCTGCGTGGACATCCAACCCGGCGTATTGAGACGCAAGGCGGCGTAGCGAGATCGCCAACTCGCCGCGACCCGATCCGAGCGCTCGATCACGAGTGTGTCGACGCCTGCCCGGCCCAACATCGCGCCTGCAGCGAGCCCCGCCGCCCCTGCTCCGCAAACAACTGCGCCGCGCATACCGCGACCCTACTACTGGGTCGGTGCGCTGCATCCGATTACGGCTTCGCCAAGCCAATTCGCGGCCGACAGCACCGGAACGCGGCTCTAGACTGCGCGGGCGCCCGAGCGAGTGCTTTCAGGAGGGATTTCGCTGGAACACTCGACGGTTCGGGGCGGACCGAATTGGGTCGAAGTCCCCACGAATCGAGGAAGCTGTCATGTATGTGCGTGCCGTCAGGTTCACCGACGTATCGGCCGAGCGAATGCAAGAGCTTCTTGCGCGCATCGAGGAGTCCGACGGTCCACCCCCTGGGGTGCCCGCCACGGGTCTTAAGGTCTTGTTCGACAGCGCACAGGGAACGGCCGTAGTCCTTCAGTACTTCGAGAGCGCGGAGGACATGGAGGCCGGAGGCCAAGTGTTCAGCGCGATGGATCCGTCGGATACGCCCGGCACGCGCGCATCGGTGGACATGTGCGAGGTGAAGCTCGAGCGAACGCTCACCTGAGAGCGCGTTGCCCGCTTCACCATTTACAGACTGTCAGTCTGTAAATACGAGAGGTTGAGATGAAGACCTACGTGATCCGTCGTGAGAAGGCCTGGCAGAGCGAGGAGGAGCTCGAGGCAGCTTCCGCCTAGGGTCCAGCAGCCTCGCCATCGTCAATCACCTTCCCGATGATCGCGCGGGCAGGTACCGGTCCCCAAAAGCGGCTGTCTGAAGAAGCGCCACTGTTGTCGCCCATGACGAAGTAGTGATCCGGCGGAATCGTGATGGTGCGTTTCATGTTGCAGCCCCCGTAGTGACGACAGGGCTGGATCACATCGGCTAGGGCCAGTGAGCCATTGACGACCGGCCGTCCCTGGCGGATGCTCAAGCGATCTCCCGGCGTTGCGACGATGCGCTTCAGGAAGACCTGTGAGCTCAGCTTCGGGGTTGGCACGCGACAGGGCTTTTTGGGCTGGATCGGGACACCGCATCTTTCGGTCTCCACGCCCCGTGGAGGGTGGAACACCACGGCATCGCCGATTGCCGGCGTTGCGCTGTCGTACGCATCGAGGTCAACCGTGACCACCTCCCCTCCTGAGTATGCAGGCTCCATCGATTCGCTGGGCATCGTGTAGTCCCTCGTGTGGCCGGATCCGAAACCGGCAAGCACGACGGCGAGTGCGATCAGAAGAAATGCACGGGCACGTCGATCCACGGCAGGGAGGCTAGCGCGACACGGGCGGCCTTAAGGGGTGGGCGCGGTTCGCCCCGCTCCGGCCGACTGCCTCCCTGGCTCAGGCTCGATGGAAAGGCCACGCTGCACGTTGACCCGCTCGAAGGCCGCAACGACTTCAGGGTCAAACTGCGAGCCGACGCTGCGGCCTAGCTCTTCGAGCGCTCGCGTGGGACGCATCGCAACGCTGTAGGGGCGCTCTGAGACCATCGCCGCATAGGCGTCGCAGACGGCTATCACCCGCGCGCCGAGCGGGATCTGCTCGCCGTGCAAGGAGTCCGGGTAGCCACTGCCATCCCAGCGCTCTCCACTGGAGCGAACCAGGCGCGCGACCGGCACGAGCGCCGCCGCCGAGGCAATGATCCGCTCGCCGATCAGGGTGTGTTGGCGGACGAACTCCCACTCGGACTCCTCGAGTGGTCCTGGCTTGTTCAGGATCGCGTCGGGGATCGCCATCTTCCCCGTCTCGTGCAGCTGCGCGGCGCGGTAGGTCTCATCGCGTTGCTCGGCCTCCATTCCCAGCTCTTCGGCGACCGCCAGCGCCAGCGCGGCGACGTCGATGGCTTGCTCGGCCAGCCGCGGCTGGCGCTCGCGCAGCGCCGTCAGCAGCACGTCGCGCGACTGCGAGCCGGCCGAGGTGCGCTCGCTGATCTTGTTCGCGTACATCCGCCGGTCGGCGAGCTGCAACGCCTCCTTGACCGAGCCGGCCTCGCTCGGCAACAGCACATTGCCCTGCGAGGCCCCGATCGCGAATCCCTCGCCGCGCTCGGAAAGCGCAGTGCCGGCGCCGGCGACGATCGCGTCGACCTCCGCCGCCGTGCACTCGGCCAGAAGGCAGAACTCATCGCCACCCAGCCGGTAGGCGCGGCCTTTTGCGGCCGCGAAGCACTCCAGTCGCCCGCCGAGTCGCTCCAGTAGGGCGTCACCGGCCGGGTGGCCGAAGGTGTCGTTGTAGAGCTTGAAGCCGTCAAGGTCGAACAGAGCGAGGAGCCGAAGGGACCCCGTCGCCGCCGGCCGCGTGATAGCTCGCTCGAGATCCAGCATCAGTGCTCGGCGGTTGGGCAAGCCGGTCAACTCATCGGTGCGCGACTCGTGCGTACGCGAGCGGGCTTCCCCCTGGCTCTCACGCAACGAGAGGACCAGCCGCACGACGACCGCGACCAGGGTGAGCAGGGAGATGACCGCTGCTGCGGATGGGGCCGTGGCCAATCGTTCGGCTGCCTGAATGCCGATCGCGACCAGTGCCGCGACGGCCGGTATCGCGATGATCCGTACCGCCCGTGATCCCAGCGGCTCCGTGGTGCCCGGCTTGATCCACGCCGCGCAAGCCACCAGCAGAACGCCGCACGGCCAGCCGGCATCGAGAATCGTGCCTTCGACGTAGGTCCCGTTGGCGGACTGCAGCAAGTAGACGCCGTCGGAGACGGCGAGCAGCAGGAGACCGGCGCCGAGCACCGTCCAGCTACGTCCCGGTCGCCAGCCGGTGAACGAGGCGGCGGTTGCCACCATCGTCAACAGGGTCAGGTCGGCGATCGGGTAGGCCAGATTGGTTGCGACGGCGAGCGTCTGGCCTTCGCTGGAGGCATCGACGATCGGCCCGAGCGCGAACGCGGCCGCCAGCGCTGCGACGGCAGAGCCGACGATCGCGCCGTCCAGCCACCGCGCGACCGGAAAGGCTCCGATCCTCGCCCGCAGGAGGGCGACCAGCGCCGCGTAGGCGAGTGGATAGAAGGCGAGATAGCCGGCGTCGGCAGGAGAGGGGATCGGCACCGACGCCTGCCCGGCGAGTACGGCCGCGTAATAGATTTCTCCGCCGGCGTAGAGCAGCAAGCCGACGCCAAGTAGTGCCCAGGTAGCTCGCTCGCGGCGAACCAGGGCGGCTCGCAGCAAACAGGCGGCGGCGCTTGTCAACATCAGGGCGCTGTAGATCCAGGTGTTGAAGAGTGCATCGGTGCTGGGGCCGCCAAACCCGACCACGACGTGCGCGGTGAAGGCAGCGAGCAGGCAGAGGGCAAGGAGACCGCCGACAAGGACGGTCCTTCGCTCGTGCTTGCTCAGCCCGGATATCACCCCCCAACAATCGGAACCTGGAGCCTAAACCTTGACTGGTGAGACCTTTCACCGGGCTCTCGACATGCAGCTTGACAAGCGATGGGTTGGATGTTTAGATAGTTGCCTTAGTCAAATGACTAACCAAGCTATCCCAAAAGAGAGTGGAGTTGCAGGCGGCCGTTCGATCAGAGAGGTCAACGTCGCGGCGTTCCTCGACGCCGCGGAGCGGCTCCTGGTCAGGGAGGGAGCGGCGGGGATCTCGACCCGACAGCTAGCCCGGGAGGCCGGGCAGAACCATGGCCTCGTTCACTACTACTTCGGCTCGGTCGACGAGCTGCTGTTGCAGACCCTGGAGCGATTCACCGGCCGTGTTCTCGATCGCCAGCGGGCGATGTACGCGACGGAGGCGCCGTTCGCCGAGAAGTGGCGCACCGCGGTCGCCTACATCGAGGAGGACCTGGCGTCGGGTTACCCGAAGGTCTGGGCGGAGCTGGAGGCGCTCGCCTGGCACAAGCCCGAGCTGCGCGAGCGGCTGAACGGCGTCAGCGAGAAATGGCGCTCATTGCTTCGCGATGCCGTGGCCGAGGCAATCGAGGAGTACGGCCTCGATTCCGCCCGCTTCTCGGCGGAGTCCTGGGCGGCGCTGGTGATGCAGTTCAACAAGGGCCTGCTGTACGAGCGCCTGCTCGGCTTCGACCGCGGTCACGCCGAGATGCTCGCCTCGATCGACGCCTGGCTTACTTCACTGGAGGAGGGGAAGGAGTGAGGGCGGGTGTCCCAATCGCGCCAAGCGTGGAGTCGGCCGGCTATGAGGGCGAGCAGAGCCGGGCCCGCTATCCGGACAGCGAGGGTTTCGTCGAGCGCGACGGGATGAACCTCTTCTACGAGGTGTACGGCGAGGGCGAGGAGACCATCTTCCTGCTTCCCACGTGGTCGCTGGTCCATTCGCGCTTCTGGAAGATGCAGATCCCCTACTTCGCCCGTCACTTCCGGGTGCTGACCATGGACGGGCTGGGCAACGGCCGCTCCGCGCGATGCCGCGACCCACACCGCTACGGACCGGTTGAGTTCGCGCTCGACTGCCTGGCTGTGATGGACGCGACCGAGACCGAGCGCGCGGTCATGGCGAGCTGGTCGCGCGGCACTCAATGGCAGCTGGAGATGGCAAGGCTCGCCCCCGAACGCGTGGTGGGCGCCGCCTTCATCGGCCCGATGTTCCCCTACACGCCGTCCCACTGGTCAATCCTGGCCAGCCCAAGGACCCTGCCCATGTTCCGCAGGCCGGCGCCGGCCTATCGCTGGTGGGCCCGTATGAACGCCAACCACTGGCGCCAGGACTACCCGGCGTTCGCCGAGTGGTTCATCTCGCGGTGCTTGCCGGAGCCACATTCGACCAAGGGCATCGAGGACGGGGTCGGGTGGGCGCTCGACACCGATCCCGAGACGTTGATCGCCACCGCGGAAGGAGGAGTGCATCATCGTCGTCGCGTGCTGCGCGGCCTGGCCAAGGACATCGACTGCCCGGTGCTGGTCATCCACGGCGACCGCGACAAGATCACGCCCTACCGCGACGGCCGGGCCCTGGCCCGTCTCAGCGACGGACGGCTCGAACGGGTTCGCAGCGCCGGCCATTTCCCCCACGCTCGCAAGCCCGTCCAGGTGAATCTCGCGCTGCGCGACTTCTCGGAGAACGCGTTCGGGCGCCACCGCCCTCGTCGCGACGCCAACGTCTACCGCCGGGACGACCGTCCCCGCGCCCTCTACGTCTCTTCGCCGATCGGGCTCGGTCACGCGCAGCGCGACATCGCGATCGCCCGTGAGATGCGCAAGCTCGAACCCGACCTGCAGATCGACTGGCTTGCCCAGGACCCGGTCACCAGGGTGCTGGAGGCGGAGGGGGAGCACATCCATCCCGCCAGCGCTCATCTGGCCAACGAGTCCCGGCACATCGAGTCGGAGTCCGCCGAGCACGACCTGCACTGCTTCCAGGCGCTGCGCAGCATGGACGAGATCCTCGCCGCCAACTTCATGCTCTTCCACAACGTCGTGCGCGACGAGCGTTACGACCTCTGGATCGGGGACGAGGCCTGGGAGCTCGATTACTACCTGCATGAGAACCCAGGTGAGAAGCGGGTCCCGTTCGCGTGGCTGACCGACTTCGTCGGCTTTCTGCCGATGGACGAAAGGAATGAGCGCGAAGGCTTCCTGACCGCTGACTACAACGCCGACATGGTCGACCACGTCGCCGAGCACCCCGAGGTCCGGGACATGGCGTTGTTCGTGGGCACCCCGACGACATCGTCCCGGAGCGACTCGGACCGCAGCTGCCGGCGATCCGCGACTGGACCGAGCGCCACTTCGACTTCACCGGCTATGTGACCGGGTTCGACCCCGCCGACCTCGGTGATCGCACCAGGCTGCGTGCCGAGCTGGGCTACGGCGACGACGAGCGGGTCTGCATCGTCACCGTCGGCGGCTCGGGTGTCGGGGCGGACCTGTTGCGACGAGTGATCGCCTCCTTCCCCGCAGCCAAGGAGAGGATCCCCGACCTGCGCATGATCGTCGTCGCGGGGCCGCGAATCGACCCCGCCTCGCTTCCCTGGCATGCCGGTCTCGAGGTCGTTCCCTACGTGCACAACCTCCACCGCCACCTGGCGGCTTGTGACCTGGCAGTTGTCCAGGGCGGGCTCACGACGGCGATGGAGCTAACCGCGCAGAAGCGGCCGTTCCTCTACTTCCCGCTGCGTCACCACTTCGAGCAGAACTTCCACGTCCGCCATCGGCTCGAACGCTACGGAGCCGGTCGTCGCATGGATTTCGATGACTCCCCGCCAGAGCGGATCGCGGCGGCGATCGCCGAGGAGATCGGCCGTGAAGTCGAATACCGCGATGTCGAGGTCGACGGTGCCGCCCGTGCCGCACGACGCCTCGTGGAGCTGCTCTAGCCTTCCCGCGCCCTGGTCCGCCTGCATATCGGCGCATATCCGCGCGTATTACTGATCGCGACCGTCTGCCGCGCCGCTACGAAATCCCTGCAAGCGGCCATATTCGCTGCCCGCCGTTTTCGGAGGCGGGCCTAATTGCCATGCAGAAGGTCGTGGGTTCGAATCCCATCAGCCCGCTCTCACGAAAGCCCCGTTTCGGCGGGGCTTTCTTTGTCCGTGCAGCCGCCAGGGCTGAAATCACACCATCGACGGGGATATAGTTCAGCCGACTTCCGTCCAGCATCTCGAATCAGGAGGATTTCCAATGGAAACGTCCCTGGGGTGGAATTCCCGCAGAAGAGCTGCGTTGGTTGCGATAACGGCCATGGCCCTTCTGGGGCTCCTACTAACAGCCGCATTCGCTCCTGATGCACAGGCGAAAGTCGAAGGGTTCCAGAGCCTGGCGCCGAGCCCGGTGGAACTCACGGCGGTCGCCACCGACCCTGGGACCGGCCTCATATATGCGCAGGAAGACGGTGGTACGAGCTACTTCGTCTACGACCCGCGTACGAACGCCTGGAGCGAACGTACCCCGTCGCCGCTCAGCAGCGGTAACAACGGCGGTGCAGCGTACCTCGGTGGGAAGATCTACACCTCCTATACCGGGAACGGAATCGATCTCGGCGTCTACGACATCGCCTCGAACAGCTGGACCACGATCAAAAACCCGCTTGGAGCAGGCACCGGCAACATCGCGTCCGGAGGCGGCAGGCTTTATATGGCAGAGGAACTCAAATTCGTCGCCTACGATCCGGCGACGGGCATCACCACTCCCCTCGCCGAACCACCGAAATTCGCTGCGGCGGATTGCGGTGATGGCTTCGAATCGTGGGGCGGACTGCAGGTCGTCGACGGCAAGGTCTACGGTCATCAGGGGAATGGCTGCACCGGCTTCGCGGTGTACGACATCGTCTCCAACAGCTGGCTGGAACTGCCACTTGCCCCGGAGATAGAAGAAGAAGGCCCGCTCCTGGGCAGTGCGATCGACCCCCTCACGAACACCTACATCACCTACGGCCCTTATGAAGGGAAAGCTCTCTACCGGTTCGACATCGAAGCCGGCTCATGGTCGACCGTCCCGCTGCCGTTCGAAGTCGACGACGGCGGCATGGCCTACGTCGCCCTGGCCGGCTACGAAGGCGTCTACATGATCCAGGGCGAGGCAGGCACCGAGTTCACCCGCTACACCGAGCGCAACCTGACCGATCTTTCGCCCTCGATGTCCGCGCGCGTGGCCAAAGGCGGCCAGATCACCTACTCGATCCAGGTCAGGAACAACGGGCCCGAACGGGCAGGTGGAGTCGTGCTTTCGAATCCGCTGTCGGCGCGTATGACGCTGATCTCCGCGGTGACGTCGCAGGGGGCCTGCACCGGAACCCCCACCCTCACCTGCAACCTCGGTGTCCTGCGGAGCGGGGCGAGCGCCAGCCTGACGATCAAGGTGAAAGCACGCCTGCGGAGGGTTACCAACACCGCGACCGTCTCCAGTCAGGCGATCGACAGCAATTCCGGGAACGACAGCGCGACGGTTGTCTCGACTCAATGCGTGGTCCCGAAACTCCGGAACCGTGGTCTGAAAGGGGCCAAGAAAGCCCTCCGAAGGGCCAACTGCAAACCCGGCAAAGTCAGTCGCCGCAACAGCGGCAAGGTCAAAGAGGGCAAGGTGATCCGTGCCGGCAAGAGTCGCGGCAAAGCCCTGCCCCGGGGCAGCAAAGTCAAGCTGGTCGTCTCCCGTGGCCCCAAGCAGGAGGGTTAAGGCAAAGCGAACAAGGGTCAGCAGAAACCAAAGGCGCTCGCTAGGCACCACTTGGCGACCAAAGCGCCCGCTTCTCACCAAAAAGCCCCGCTCCGGCGGGGTTTTTTGGTGTCTACGGCTTCATCGTCCTTGATGTTGCTGGAACTTTTCTGAGCAAAGTCCCGGTCTTCTGGCCATGGACGCAATCACCGCGGGCTCGCGTGGGGACTGGGCGCTCAACACCTACCAGGCGATGGCGCCCGTGTATGACGACTTCACCGCCCATTACGACTACGAGGGATGGCTTACGGATCTGCTGAAGATCCTCGAGCTCAACGGGCTGATGGGCAGGCGTCTGCTCGACGTGGCCTGCGGGACGGGCAAGAGCTTCCTGCCGATGCTGCCGCGTGGCTGGCAGGTGACCGGTTGCGACCTGTCGCCGGCGATGCTGGCCCTGGCCGAGGAGAAAGTGGGCAGCTCGGTCGGGCTCTCGGTTGCCGACATGCGCGAGCTGCCGAAGCTCGGAGAGTTCGATCTCGTCTGGGCGCTCGACGACGCGATCAACTACCTCCTGAGCCCGGAGGAACTGGAGGCGGCGTTCCGGGGGATGCGGGACAACCTCGCCGACACCGGGCTGCTCCTCTTCGACGTCAACGAGCTGCTCGTCTACCGGACCTTCTACGCGGAGACCTCGACCCTCGAGCAGGGCGGCAAGCGGTTCACGTGGCGGGGCCTGGCGTCGGCCGACGTCGCCGCAGGCTCCATATGCGAATCGCGCCTCGAAGTGGAGGGTGAGGACGAGGAGGGAGCGAGTGTCGCCCAGGGCGAGACGGCGATCCATCGCCAGCGCCATTTCCCCGAAGCCGAGATCCTGGCCGCGCTGGGGCGGGCCGGCCTGGAGTGCCTGGACGTCTGGGGCCACGGCCTGGACGGCATTCCCAAGCAGCCGCTCGACACCGCGGAGCACACCAAGGCCGTCTACATCGCCCGCCGGGCCGGCGCGTAGCGCCTGACTCGGGTCGCGCGGCCGGAGGGGGCCGGGCGGGCCTGGGCCCCGTACGCAAGAATGCGCCCGGTGGCGGGCGAGCGGGAATACGACCTTGCGCTCTTCGGGGCGACCGGGTTCACCGGCGGGCTGACCGCGCGGTACCTCGCGGCGAACGGCCCCGACGGGCTTCGCTGGGCTCTCGTGGGCCGCAACCGGGCCAAGCTGGAGTCTGTCCGCGCGGAGCTCGAGGGGATCCTCCGGCCCGGCGTTCCGGCGCCCGACCTGCTCGAGGCCGACGCGGCCGACTCCGTCGCGCTGGCGAAGGTCGCCGAGGCGGCCAAGGTCGTCGCCACCACGGTCGGTCCATATGCCTTCTACGGAGAGCCGCTGGTCGCGGCCTGCGCCGCGGCCGGCACCGATTACGTCGACCTCACCGGCGAGCCGGAGTTCGTCGACCGGATGTGGCTCGGCTACCACGAGCAGGCGCAGCGGAGCGGTGCGCGGATCGTCCACTGCTGCGGCTTCGACTCGATACCCCACGATCTTGGCGCCTACTTCACCGTCAAGCAGCTGCCGGAGGGCGTGCCGTTGACCGTCAACGGCTACGTCCGGATCGAGGGTCAGTTCTCCGGCGGCACCTTCCACTCGGCGATCAACGCGTTTGGCCGGGTGCGCCAGACGGTGGGGGCTGCCCGCCGTCGCCGCAGGAGCGAGCAGCGACCGCCCGGGCGCCGGGTTCACTCGGCGCCCGCCCAGCTGCGGCGAGACGCCGAGCTGGGTGGCTGGGCGGTGACCTTCCCGACCATCGACGGGCCGATCGTCCGCCGCTCGGCGGCCGCGCTGGAGCGCTACGGGCCGGATTTCAGCTATGGCCACAATCTCGTCACCAAGCACCTGCCGGTGATCTTCGCCGGCGCCGCCGGCATCCCGGCGGCGTTCCTGCTGGCGCTCCTGCCGCCGACCCGCAAGCTCCTGCTCAAGGCGAAATCGCCGGGCGAGGGGCCGAGCGAGGCGGTGCGCGCGAAGAGCTGGTTCAAGGTGACCTTCGTCGGCGAGGGCGGGGGAGAGCGGGTCGTCACCGAGGTCGCCGGCGGCGACCCCGGCTACGACGAGACCGCCAAGATGCTCGCCGAGTCGGCCCTCTGCCTGGCCCTCGACGAGCTGCCCGAGACCGCGGGCCAGGTCACGACGGCCCAGGCGATGGGCGACGCCCTGCTGGCAAGGCTGCAACGGGCCGGAATGACCTTCCGCACGCTCTCGTCCGGCCCGGCCTGAACCGCGCGGCACGTCGCTAAACTGGCCAGCGAAGTTCCCGGGGCTGTAGCTCAGCTGGAAGAGCGTCGCGCTGGCAGCGCGAAGGTCAGGGGTTCGAGCCCCCTCAGCTCCACTGCTCAGATTGGCTGCTCTGTCTGCCGATGAGCTACCGATGAACGCGGGCAACGACCACGTCTTCTCGCACGGGATGGACGACACGCGGGCGGCGCTGGAGGCCTGGAACGGGCGGCCGTGGACGGTCCTGCGGGGCTGGACGGCGCTGAGCCTGGCGATCTCCCTGGCCCTGCTGGGAGCCGTCTGGGTCGTCGCCGGCCTGCTCACGCCGGACATCACGCCACTTCACTTCCCCGGCCTGACCGAACCGTCGGAGCCGGGCGACCTGCTGCCGATCCTCTGGCGCAACTCGCTGGTACTGGCCCTGCACGCGACCGCCTGCGTCGCCGGCTTCATCGCCGGCGCCTCGATGCCGATCGCGGCGGCCCAGCGGACCGGCTTCTCGCGCTGGATCCACGTCAAGACCGCCGAGTTCGCGATCCTCTTCGTCTGCGCGGTCACCCTCTTCTCCCTCTGCACCCAGGCGCTCTACCTCGGCTTCCAGGGCTCGACGATCGCCTTCCAGCTGCAGATCTCCCACGCCGCCCTCATCCTCAGCGTCCTTCCCCACGCGATCCCCGAGCTGACCGCCCTCTTCCTGCCGCTCGCCGCCTGGCTGATCGCCAGCCGCCGTGGCGAGTGGAACCAGCTCCTCGCCGCCACATTCATCACCGTCCTGCTCGCGATTCCCGTCCTCGTCGTCTCGGCGACGGTCGAGGTCTACATCTGGCCCCGGGTCCTCGAAGTCCTCTCGCCGGTCTTCTAGGAAAAGCGGCGCTCTGAGCGAGCGAGGGCTGCATTCGCCGTGTCATTGACGGCGAATGCGGGACGGGCCGGGCCTGCGCCTGACCAGGCGCGAACGTAAGATCGCGCCCCCATGGGTTACGACCCGAAAGAGATAGAGGCAAGGTGGCAGCGGCTGTGGGCCGAGGGGAAGACCTGGGAGGTCGCAAATCCCGGCCAGCCCGGCTACGACGACTCCAAGCCGAAGTCCTACGTGCTGGAGATGCTGCCCTACCCCTCGGGGCAGCCCCATGTAGGACACCTCAAGTGCTACGCGGTCGGCGACGCGATCGCCCACTTCCGCCGCCGCCAGGGCTTCGAGGTGATCCACCCGATGGGCTATGACTCCTTCGGCCTGCCGGCCGAGAACAACGCGATCAAGACCGGCGAGCCGCCGCGCGTGGCGACCGAGCGCTCGATCGAGTCCTTCCAGCGCCAGTTCCGCGAGTGGGGCATCTCGATCGACTGGTCGCGCGAACTGGCGACCCACACGCCCGAGTACTACCGCTGGACGCAGTGGATCTTCCTCCAGCTCTTCGAGAAGGGCCTCGCCTACCGCACCGAGGCGCCGGTCCAGTGGTGCCCGAAGGACGCCACCGTGCTCGCCAACGAGCAGGTCGTCGACGGCCGCTGCGAGCGCTGCGGCACCGAGGTCGTGCAGCGAAAGCTCGAGCAGTGGTTCTTCAAGACCACCGAGTACGCCGAGCGCCTGCTCGCCGACTTCGAGCAGCTCGAGTCCTGGCCCGAGCACGTGATCACGATGCAGCGCAACTGGATCGGCCGCTCCGAGGGCGCCGAGGTCGTCTTCCGCTGCGAGGAGCTGGGCCTCGACTTCCCCGTCTTCACCACCCGGCCCGACACGCTCTTCGGCGCCACCTTCTTCGTCCTCGCCCCCGAGCACCCCGAGCTGGAGCGGCTCGTCGCCGGCACTCCCGCAGAGGAGGCGGTGCGCGAGTACGTCGACCGCGCCGCCCGCGAGTCGGCTGAGGAACGCGGTGCCGAGGACCGCGAGAAGACCGGCGTGCCGCTCGGCCGCGCGGTCGTCAACCCGGTCAATGGCGAGGAGATCCCGATGTTCGTCGCCGACTACGTGCTGATGGAGTACGGCACCGGCGCGATCATGGCCGTCCCCGCCCACGACGAGCGCGACTACGAGTTCGCCAAGGCCTTCGAGCTGCCGGTCCGCCGCGTGATCGAGGGCACCGACCCCGAGGCGGCCCGCGACGACGTCGGCTTGCCCTACCCCGGCGACGGGCCGATGACCGGCTCGGGACGCTTCGACGGCAAGGTCAACCGCGAGGCCTACGAGGAGATCGTCGCCTGGCTCGCCGAGGAGGGCCGCGGCGAGAAGTCCGTCAACTACCGCCTGCGCGACTGGCTGGTCTCCCGCCAGCGCTACTGGGGCGCGCCGATCCCGGTCGTCTACTGCGAGGACTGCGGCATCGTGCCCGTGCCCGACGACCAGCTGCCGGTCGAGCTGCCCGAGATCGAGGACTATGCGCCACAGGGCAAGAGCCCCCTGGCGGCCGCCGAGGACTGGGTCGCCACCGAGTGCCCGCACTGCGGCAAGGCGGCACGGCGCGAGACCGACACGATGGACACCTTCGTCGACTCCTCCTGGTACTTCATCCGCTACCTCGACCCGCGCAACGGGGCGGCCGCCTGGGACCGCGCCGCCTCCGACCACTGGCTGCCGGTCGACCAGTACATCGGGGGGGTCGAGCACGCGATCCTGCACCTGATGTACGCGCGCTTCTTCACCAAGGCGCTTTTTGATCTTGGCCAGCTCGACGTGGAGGAGCCCTTCGCCAACCTCTTCGCGCAGGGGATGATCACCCGCGACGGGGCGAAGATGTCGAAGTCGCGCGGCAACACGGTCAGCCCCGCCGAGTACGTCGAGCGCTACGGCGCCGACACAGCCCGTACCTACATCTGCTTCATGGGCCCGCCCGAGCGCGACGCCGATTGGGCCGACGAGGGAGTGGAGGGGGTCAACCGCTTCCTCTCGCGCCTCTGGCGGCTCTGCGAGGAGGTCGAGCCGAGGGAGGCCGCCGAGCTCGACGCCGCCGCGGCCGAGGGCGATGCGCGCACGCTTCTCGCCAAGGCGCACTGGGCGATCGACAAGGTGACGCGGGATTTCGAGCGCGGCTTCCAGTTCAACACCGCGATCGCCGCGACGATGGAGCTGGTCAATGACGCCTACCGGCTGAAGGACCGCCTCTACGGCAGCTCCGGGGGAACCGCCGCGGTCCGCTTCGCCACCGCCACCGCGGCATCGCTGGTCTTCCCCTTCGCCCCGCACCTGGGCGCCGAGATCTGGGAGCGGCTCGCGGGTGGGCGGGTGTGGGAGCAGCCCTGGCCCGACGCCGACCCGGCCCTGCTGGTCAGCGAGACCGTGACCCTCGTCGTCCAGGTCAACGGCAAGCTGCGCGACCGGATCGAGGCCGCCGCGGACGCCCCGGAAGACAAACTGCTCGCGCTCGCACGCGCCAGCGAGAAGGTCAGCCGCTTCCTCGACGGCAAGGAGGTCGTCAAGGAGATCGTGGTCCCGGGCAAACTGGTGAACCTGGTGGTCCGGTAGGGCCGAGAATCAAGCAGATCAAGGACGCAGGGAGCGTGGCGTGCTCTGCACGTGAGCGACCGAGGACGCCGATATGCGCCGATCCTCGGACCTACCGGTTTCTGGTACAAAGCGCGCGTGCAAGTCAGGAGGCTCGCAGAGGCGCCGGTGGAGGAGTGGCACCGCCTGCGCACACATGTGCTGATGGACGCGGGCGAACTTGGCTCGCGCAACCTCTCGGTCACCTGGCTGGAGCTCCCCGCCGGGGCCGAGCAGTCGCTGCGCTCTCACGAAGAGGCCGAGCAGGTCTACGTGGTGATCAGGGGAGCGGGCTCGATGTCCGTGGCGGGGGACACGCAGCGGGTAGCCGAGGGCGACCTGATCCTGGTCCCGCCCGCGACTGACCACTCGATCGCCAACGACGGCGAGGGCGAACTCGCCTGCATCTCGGTGCAGTCGCCACCGGTCGCTGCCTCGGAGCTGTACAGCGACCAATTGGCCGAGGTCGCTGGTTATGACGACGAAGACTTGTAGCTAAACCGTGTGACTGCGCGCGCCACGTGCGCGCCTGCATCGGGGACGGTTCGGGGCATGCCCGAGCTGAGCAGGTCGCAGATCGCTGTCTACGGCGCCGTCGCGGTGTTGTTGCTCCTGCTCGGGGCGCGGGCGATTCGGGCCGAGGGGAGCGGCTCCACCTACCAGCCCGCCCCGAGCTTCGCCTCCGGCGAATCGTCTGATGCGAGTGGCGGCTTCAGCCTCGACTCGTCCGGTGGCGACGTGGTCGTGCACGTCACCGGCGCGGTCGCCCGCCCCGGCGTCTACCGGCTGCCGATGGGTGCGCGGGTCACCGACGCGGTTTCGCGGGCGGGCGGGCCCAGCGACGGTGCCCTGCTGGAAGCGATCAACCTGGCGGCCCGGCTCGCCGACGGCCAGCAGGTGGTCGTGCCGGAGGCTGGGCCCGGGGGCGCGCCGCTCGCAACGGCCGGGAGCGAGGACGGCCCGATCAGCCTCGGCACGGCCACGGCCGAGCAGCTGGAAACGATCGACGGGATCGGTCCCGTGACCGCGCAGAAGATCCTCGAATACCGCGACGGGCAGGGCGGCCTCGCCTCGGTCGACCAGCTCGACCAGGTGAGCGGGATCGGGCCGGCGACGATGGAGTCGCTGCGAGCACGGCTCCAGCCCTAGGTGCGCGATGCGCGGCGGGCGGTCGGCGGGCTTGGTCGTCTTCGCGGTCGTCATGGTGGTCGCGCTTGCGCTTGCCCACCGGGACGAGATCCACGAGCGCGCCGGCGAGGCCCTCGGCAACGGAATGCCCGCCCGCGAGGCCGAGCTGGCGCGCGGCTTCGTGCTCGGCGATGACGACCGGATCGACGAGGCGACGGTCGAGGACTTCCGCCGCTCGGGCCTCAGTCATCTACTCGCCGTCTCGGGCCAGAACGTGGCGCTGCTGGCAATGCTTGCGATGCCGCTGCTCGCCGCGCTCGGGATGCCGTTGCGGACTCGCCTCGTCTGGATCCTCGGGGCGATAGTGGTCTACGTGCCGCTGGCCGGGGCCGGACCGTCGGTCCTGCGCGCGGGAGTGATGGGCGGCCTCGGCGTTCTGGCGACCCTGGCGGGCCGCCGCGCCTTGCGACTCCACGCGCTGGCCGTGGCTGCCGCGGTCGCCCTGGCGATCGACCCGCGCGTCGCCGGCGACGTCGGCTGGCAGCTCAGCTTCGCCGCGGTGCTCGGCATCCTCGCCCTGGCCGCGCCGCTGCGGCGGACGATCGCAGGCCGGATCGGCGGGCGTGGATGGCGCGGGGCACTCGCCGAGGGTGCCGCATTGACCATCGCCGCCAGCCTGGCGACGGCGCCCCTGATCGCCTTCCACTTCGAAGCGGTCTCGACCACGACGCTCCTGGCCAACCTGCTGGCCTTGCCCGCGGTGGCGCCGGCGATGTGGCTGGGCATGCTGGCGGCGGCCGGCGGCCAGGTTCCCGGCTTCCCGGTCGCGCTCCTCAACGCGGTCAACGCTCCCCTCCTCGCCTACATCGCCCAGGTCGCGGAGTGGTGCGGTCGTCCGGACTGGGCCTATCTGCAAGTAAGGCTCAGCGTCGGTGGCCTCGTCGCCTCCTACGTGGTTCTCGCCGTAGCTGCCATCGGCCTGCCGGCTCTCCTGCGCCGCCATCGCCTCGCCTCCCTCCGCCGCCGCACCTTCCCCGCCGACGGGACGAAATCACGACATATAGGCGTGATTTCGTCCCGTCGGCGGGCGTTTCGAGGGGCTTGGGCTGTGGGAGCGGCTGGGGTTGCCGTCGTGGTGCTGACCTGGGCGGGCGGTGGGGCCGGTGCGAGCGGTCCGGTGAGGGGGCTGCGGGTGACCTTTCTCGACGTCGGCCAGGGTGACGCGATCCTGCTGCAGCCGGGCCGGGGTCCGGCCGTGCTCGTCGACGGCGGACCGCCGGGAGACGGGCTTGCGGGGAAGTTGCGAGGGGCTGGTGTCGATCGGCTCGGGGTCGCGGTTCTCACCCACGAACAGTCCGATCACGCGGGCGGGATCGAGGAGCTTCTCGGCAGCGTCCCCGTTGCCGAGCTTGCCTATGCACGGATCGGTAGCGATCTGCGCAGAGAGGCCGAGGCAGCCGGCATAGACCCCATTCGGATCGCGGAAGGCGACGTGCTCCGCGCGGGTCGGCTGGAGCTCGAGGTCCTCTGGCCGCCGCGGGCGCTTCTCGCCGCGCCGCTCGCCGGCGACGATCCGAATGCGCAGGCACTCGTCCTCCTCGTCCGCTGGCACGACTTCTCGCTGTTGCTCGCCGCCGATGCCGAGGCTGAGGCAGTGCCGATAGACCCCGGCCCGGTCGACGTGCTCAAGGTCGCCCACCACGGCAGCGAGGACGCCGGGCTCGACTCCCTGCTCGACCGCACCGACCCGCGCCTGGCCGTGATCTCGGCCGGCGAGGGGAATCCCTTCGGCCACCCGACTCCCGCGACACTGCAGGCACTCGCCGCGCACCGCGTCTCCACCCTGCGCACCGATCGCGACGGGACCGTCACGCTCGATGTGGGTCGCGACTCGGCCGGGATAAGCACCGGGTGAGAAAACTCAACGAATCTTCGAGGCAAAACTAGGGGTTTTGGCCGGTTGCGCTTGGGACTACGGCTGGGCCGCCGATGAGCGTAGAGGTGGCCCCCAGGCTTCGACAGGCGCTGTCCAACTCCGTGCTCGGCTCGAGCCTGGCGGGAGATGGCCTGCTGGTCCGGCTGCGCAGAGCCACGATCGCCTTGCTGGCGGTGGTTGCCGCGGTCGGCTTGGGTTTGATCGCCTTCGTCTCGCAGGTCGGCTGGCCCACGGTGTTCAGCGGCCCGATTCCAGCCGGTCCCGAGCCCGGTGTCGTGCGCAACGACCCGATAGCCGCACCTCGGCTTTTCGTATCGCAGCCCAGCACGCGCGCGCAGGCGGCGGTTCGGCGGGCCGCCGCGACTTCGCTCGAGGGCGCCGGAGTGAGAGCGCCCTCCGTTCGCTCCGGCTCGGAGATCGGATCCTCGCACCAGGTCGAAGCGCCTCCGGTCGAACCAGCTCCGCCGGCCCAGTCACCTCCGCAGGAAGCGGAAGCCCCCGAGGCCACGCCGGAGCCGGCGCCCACTGTGGTGTCGAGCCCGGCCCGCGCCAGGCCTCCTGACGTCGAAGAGACCCGCGCAGTTCGCGCGTCGAAGGCTGGTAGGCACCCGGGTAAGCCAAGCGGGAAGCGCGGCAATGGGCCGAAGGCGGAGTCGTCGCCACCTCCACGGGCGGAAGACGAGGGCGACTACGATCAGGAAGAGGACGACAGCGCGCCGGAGAAGGACGATCGTGGATCCGGCCACCACGGTCACGGAAAACCGGACTGGGCAGGACACTAGACTCGGCCGCGATGGCCGAGGGCTTGGTAGCGCTGTATCTGATCGCCGGCACCGACGGGGCGAAGATCGATGCCACGCGGGCCCGGCTGCGTGCCCGCGCGGAAGGCGACGGCGGCGCCGGGGCGCTGGAGGTCTTCGAGCCTAGCGAGGGCAGAGGGGCCCCCGACCACGAGGCGCTGCTGGCGGCGATCCCGGCGATGTCGCTGACCGAGACCCGCCGTTACCTGCTCGCCGACGGCGTCGAGCGCTGGCGCGACAAGCAGCTGGAGGCCGTCGCAGCTGCGATCGGCGCTCTGCCGCCCGAGCTGACCGTCGTCCTGATCGCGCGGGCCAAGGCGCCGGCGAAGCTGGCGAAGGCGGTCAAGGCGGCGCAGGGCGAGATCCACGAGTTCGAGGCGCCGAAGGCGCGCGACATGCCGCGTCTCATGGTCGGCGAAGCCAAGAACCTCGGGTTCGCGCTGGAGCCCGCCGCGGCCCGTATGCTCGTCGACCGCATGGGGGCCAACCCGGTGCGGCTGCGCAACGAGCTCGGCCGCCTGGCGCTCTGGGCCGGGGAGGGGGGGCAGGTGACGGCCGCCGACCTCGACGCGATGGTCTCCGACACGTCCGAAGCCGCGGTTTGGGCGCTCTCCGACGCCCTGCTGGAGCGCAACCCGGCGAAGGCGGGCGGGCTGGCCGAGCAGCTGATCTCGCAGGGGGAGAACGTGACCGGCCTGATCTACGGCCTCGCCTCTCGGTTGCGCAAAGCCTGCGCCGCGGCCGCTCAGCTTGAGGAGGGGGTGCCGCCGAAGCAGGTCGAGGCAGGCCTCGGGATGCACCCCTACGCGGCGAAGCAGCTGGTGGCGAGGCTGGGCAAGGCGAGTCTCGAAGACCTTCATGAGGCGACGACGACCCTGGCGGACCTCGAGGTCTCCTGCCGGGGCGGGGCCGACTATGGCGACGAGCTGGCGTTCACTCTCGCCGTGAGAGATATCGCTGTCGCCTGAGGAGCGAAAACCAAGCAGATCAAGGACGAGCGAGGGAGTGTGCTTCCGCACACGACCGAACGAGGACGCTGAGATGCGCCGGTTTGCAGCCCTCAGGCGGCAGCGATACGGGCGGCTCTGGACTTCTTGCGCGCACCGGTGTTCTTGTGCAGGGCGCCCTTCTGGACCGCCTTGTCGATCTTGGAGACGAGGGCCTGGTGCTCGGCCTCGACCTTGCTCGAGTCGCCGGCCTCGGCCGCGCTTTCGAGCCGGCGGAAGTAGGTCTTCACCGTGCTCGTGAGCAGGCGGTTCTCCGTGCGCTCGCGCTCGCTGCGTAGGATCCGCTTCTTCTGTGAGGCTATGTTCGCCATGTTTCCGGCGGCTGACTATAGCGAGTGAGATAGGTATTGGAGACCCCCGAGACGCCGGACGGGCAGACGCCGGACGGGCACGACATCGAGGCGGACGCCGCGCTGCGCGCCGCCGAGGCCTTCGATCCCGGCGAGGAACCTTCGCCTGAGCCGTCGCCCGGCCGGATCGCCCGCTCTACCGCGTTCTTCTCGATCGCGACCGCCGCATCGCGGGTCGCCGGGCTCGGTCGGGAGATCGTCGCCGCTTCCTATTACGGGGTCAGCGGCCCGATGTCCGCCTTCACGATCGCCTTCCAGGTTCCCAACCTGGTCAGGGCCCTCTTCGCCGACGCGGCGCTGCAGCCGGCCTTCGTGCCGATCTTCACCGAGCAGCTGGAGAAGAAGAACTACCGCGAGGCGTTCAGGCTGGCGTCGACGCTGCTGCTGCTCGTCACCCTCGTCCTCGGTGCGATCACGGCCCTCTTCGTCCTCGCCGCTCCGGTCATCATGCCGCTCGTCGCGCCGGGCTTCGAAGGGGCGATCCTCGACCTCACGATCACCCTCTCCCAGGTCCTCTTCCCGATCCTGATCCTGCTCGGGGTCAGCGGGGTCGTCGTCGGCGTACTCAACAGCTACGACCGCTTCGGCGCCTTCGCGATCTCGCCGCTGTTCTGGAACCTGACGATCATCACCCTCGTCGTCGTCCTCGCCCCGATGTTCGAGGGCCAGGACCGGATCTACGCCTACGCGATCGGCATCCTCGCCGGCACCCTGGTCCAGCTCCTGATCCCCGCCTTCGACCTGCGCAACACCCCGTTCAAGTTCGAGTGGAGCTTCGATTGGCGCAACCGCGACGTGCGGCGGGTGCTGCTGCTGATGCTGCCGGTGACGATCAGCCTCGGCCTGATCAACTTCAACCTGATCATCAACAGCCTCTTCGGCACGCTCGTCAGCGACCAGGCGCCGGCGGCGATCGACAAGGCCTTCCGCATCTACCAGCTGCCGCAGGGGATCTTCTCGGTCGCGATCGCGACCGTCCTCTTCCCGACCCTCGCCCGGTTCGCCGCTCGCGGCGAGCACGGCAACCTGCGGGCGACGATGACCAACGGGATGCGCCAGATCCTCTTCGTCCTCGTCCCCGCGGCGGCCGCGATCCTCGTCCTCTCCGACCCGATGGTCCGGCTCGTCTTCCAGCGCGGCGAGTTCACCCCGGAGCAGACCACGCTGGTGGCGACGGCGCTCTTCTGGTTCGCCTTCTCGCTTCCTGCCAACGGGCTCTTCCTGCTCCTCACCCGCACCTTCTTCAGCCTGCAGCGGCCCTGGGTGCCGACCAGCATCGCGGCGGCGAATCTCGCCGTCACGGCCCTCGCCGCGCTCGGCCTCTACCACCTCGGGGTCGGCGGGATCGTCGCCGCGACCGCGATCGCCACCGTCGCCAGCGTCGTCGTCCAGTGCGTGATCCTGCGGCGGATGCTCGATGGCCTAGAGCTCGGTCGCCTGCTCGACACCGGCCTCCGCATCGCCGCAGCAGCCGCCGCCCTGGCCGCCGTCTCCTTCGGCGTCTGGGACGTGCTCGACAACGCGCTCGGGCGGGGCCTCCTGGGCCAGATCGTCTCCCTGGGCGTCGCCCTCGGCCTCGGCGGCCTGACCTACCTCGGGGCGGCGAAACTGCTCCGCATCGCCGAGCTGGAGCAGATCGTGCGCCTCGTGCGGCGGCGCTAGATGCTCGGCGTCGGCCGTTACCTGCTGGGAGTTGCCGAGGTCGGACTGATCGTCGGCTTCGCCTGGCTGGGGGCGGCCTCCCTGTCTCGTCGCCTGGTTCCCGATCTCAACGGCACACCAGCTCACCTCGCAACCGTGGTCATCGCGCTGGCCATTCTGCTCTGGACAGCTGAGCTGCTGGGCAGCTTTGGGCTGTTCGAGCCGTTGCCCTACGTGCTGGCGGTGGTGGGGATCGGAGTGGGGACGTGGGCGGTTGGCCGCGGGTCCTGTCGCGGGGAAAGGGGGGGCGCTGCGGGCGGACGCACAGCGTCCGTCCTCGACCCCCCCAACCCCCACGCCACCCGCGGAAGGGGCGTCGACGTCCTGACTCTGATCGCGGTCCTCATTGCGGCAGGAGCAGTGATTCATTTCGCTGCCGAGGTCAAGCCAAAGCTTTCGACAGGCATGACCGGGTTCGATTCGACCTGGTACCACGGGCCGTTCGCGGCGGGGTTCTCCCAGAGCGGTGATACCTGGGGGCTGCACTTCATCGCGCCGCAGTTCCTGGCTTGGTTCTATCCGGCCAACTCGGAGGTCTTCCACGGCATCGGGATGCTGGCCTTCGACCGCGACTTGGTGTCTCCGCTGCTCAACCTTGACTGGTTCGTCGGGTGCCTGGTGGCTGCATGGTGCATCGGCCGCCCCTACCGAGTCGCGCCGTTCTCGCTGGCACTGGGAGCAATCGCACTGAGCCTTCCCGTGCTGTTTGATCAGGCGGGCGAGGCACGGAACGACATCGTCGGGATCTTCTTTCTACTTGCCGCTGTTGCGGTTGCCGTCAATGCTTGGGCCGTACGTGGGGAGGGCGAGCGGTTGGGGCTGGGAGCTGTGGCCGTCGTCGGACTCGCGGCTGGCCTGGCCGCCGGGACAAAGCTCAACTTTCTCCTGCCCGCCGCAGTCCTCGTCGTCGGCCTTGCAGCGATCGCGTCGCGAGGGGGGAGGGGACGGACCCTGGTCGTTTCCGTCCTGGCCGCCCTCGCCGGAGGCGGCTACTGGTATCTGCGGAACTTCGCCCACGCCGGCAACCCGCTGCCGTGGATAAAGGACATCGGCCCGATCTCCCCGCCGTCGCCCGAGCAGGCCCTCGGCGGCCGCGAAGGCCACAGCGTCCTCGGCTACCTGGGCGACACATCGGTCTGGTCCGACTGGCTCCTGCCCGGGCTGCACCAAGGACTCACCGTCTTCTGGCCCCTCATCGGAGCGCTTGCCTTCGCCGGCCTGCTCCTCTGCCTTGGCCGCCGCTCCGATCCGGTGCTCCGGGTGGCTGCACTTGCCGGCCTGGCCGCCACCCTCGCCTGGCTTATCGCCCCGACCTCCGCCTCCGGCCCCGACGGCATCCCCAGAGGCTTCGAGTCCGGCCTCCGCTACCTCGCCCCGGCCCTGGTCCTAGGCTTCGCCATGCTGCCAGCTGCCCCATCCCCCCAGCGCCTCCTCGCGACCCTGCGGTCGTATTTTCCGCCGGATAGCGGAGGGAACAGCGACCGCAAGCTAGACGATGGCCTTGACAGTGGGGTGCGGTCGTATTTCCTGCCGGATAGCGGCAGGAAATACGACCGCATTTTGGTGGGGGGGTTGATCTTGCTCGTCGCAGCGATCGGCTATCCCGTCCAGCGCCACTACCTGGAGAACCGCTACGAGAGCCCCACCTTCACGACCCCGGGCCTCAACGCCGCCTTCGCGTGGGCCCGGGGGGTCGAGGACGCCCGCATCGCCACCACCAGCACTCGCCAGTACCCCCTCTTCGGCCGCGACCTCAGCAACGAAGTCGACTACATAGGCGAAGAGCAGCCCCACGGCGGCTTCACCGCCCCCACCACCTGCCGCCGCTGGCGCGAACTCCTCAACGCCGGCAACTACGACTACGTGGTCACGTCCAGAGACCGCATCGAACCGGGCAAGCCAACGTACCCAGTCACGGCCCGCTGGACAAAAGCTCCCGGCGCCAGGCTGGTCTTGCAAGAGCCGCCCACAGTCATCTACAAGCTAAGGAGCCCCCTGGATCCATCGGCGTGCCGGTGACCCCGCTTCTCCCGCGGGTGGCGCTGTAGGGGGGACCGCCCCCGAGGACGCTTTAGCGACCGCAGGGGGCGGTGGGTCCCCTGCAGCGACAGGACCCGCGGGCCAACTCGCATGGTCATACTCCGACCCCGCCGATGGACCACATCCGCAACTTCTCGATCATCGCCCACATCGACCACGGCAAGTCGACCCTGGCAGACCGCATCCTCGAGATCACCGGCGCCGTCGACCCGAAGAAAATGCAGGCGCAGATGCTCGACTCGATGGACCTCGAGCGCGAGCGCGGGATCACGATCAAGGCCCAGGCGGTGCGGGTTGAGTACAAGGCCGCCGACGGCGAGACCTACCACCTGCACCTGATCGACACTCCCGGCCACGTCGACTTCTCCTACGAGGTCTCGCGCAGCCTCGCCGCCTGCGAGGGCGCCCTGCTCGTCGTCGACGCCGCCCAGGGCGTCGAGGCGCAGACCGTCGCCAACACCTACCTGGCGATCGAGAACGGGCTCGAGCTGATCCCGGTCATCAACAAGGTCGACCTGCCGGGCGCCGAGCCCGAGCGGGTCGCCCAGGAGATCGCCGACCTGACCGGCGGCGATCCCGGCGAAGCGCTCTGGATCTCCGCCAAGACCGGGGAGGGGGTGGTCGAGGTGCTGGAGGCGATCGTCGAGCGCATTCCGGCTCCGAAGGGGGAGCCCGAGGCCCCCACCCGGGCGCTGATCTTCGACTCCGAGTTCGACCAGTACCGCGGCGTGATCGCCTACGTGCGGATGGTCGACGGCTCCTTCCGCAAGCACGAGCGGATCCTCGCGATGCAGAACGGGACCGAGGCCGACATCGACGACATCGGCTTCTTCCGGCCGGCGATGACCGGCGTGCAGGGGATGGAGGCGGGCGACGTCGGCTACCTGATCACCGGCATCAAGGACGTCGCCAAGCTGCGAGTCGGCGACACGCTGACCTCGCTCGAGCGACCGGCGACCGGGGCGCTGGAGGGCTACCGCGAGGTCCGGCCGATGGTCTTCTGCGGGCTCTTCCCGATCGACACCGACCGCTTCGAAGACCTCCGCGACGCGCTCGAGAAGCTCGCCCTCAACGACGCCGCCCTCTCATGGGAGCCGGAGACCTCCGAGGCGCTCGGGTTCGGCTTCCGCTGCGGCTTCCTCGGCCTGCTCCACATGGAGATCGTGCGCGAGCGGCTGGAGCGTGAGTACGGGCTCGACCTGTTGGCGACGACCCCGAACGTTCGCTACGAGGTCAACCTCACCAACGGCGAGCGGCGCGAGGTCCACAGCCCGACCGAGCTGCCCGACCCGGCCACGATCGAGACGATCGAAGAGCCCTACATCCGCGCCACCGTGATCTGCCCCTCCGAGCAGGTCGGTGCGGTGATGGAGCTTTGCCAGGGCCGCCGCGGCACCCACGTCGACATGCACTACCTCAGTCCCCAGCGCGTGCAGATCCGCTACGACATGCCGCTGGCCGAGATCGTCCTCGACTTCTTCGACCTGCTCAAGTCCTCGACCCGCGGCTACGCCTCGCTCGACTACGAGCCGATCGGCAACCGGGCCTCCGACTTGGTCAAGGTCGACATCCTGCTCGCCGGCGACAGGGTCGACGCGCTCTCGATCATCGTCCACCGCGAATTCGCCTACGAGCAGGGCAAGAAGCTGGTCGCGCGGTTGCGCAAGACGATCCCGCGCCAGCTCTTCGACGTGCCGGTGCAGGCGGCGATCGGCTCGAACATCCTCGCCCGCGAGACGGTCAAGGCGCTGCGCAAGGACGTCACCGCGAAGCTCTACGGCGGCGACGTCACCCGCAAGCAGAAGCTGCTGAAGAAGCAGAAAGCGGGGAAGAAGCGGATGAAGTCGGTCGGGCGGGTGGAAGTGCCGCAGGAGGCATTTCTCGCCGTGCTCGAGATCGACGAGTGAGGGGGTCGGGCACCCCTCCCAAAACGCTCGGCGGGAGCCTCGCTTGAGTGTTTTGGGAGGGGTGCCCGACCCCCTATCCTCGGTCCCTCTAGACTGCCGCCGCTATGAGCGTAAAGACAGAGGCAATCGGCAAGGAATGGCCCGCCGCCACATACGAGGTGGGCAAGGAGAAGATCGGCGAGTACGCGCGTGCGGTCGGGCTCGACAACCAGGTCCACTTCGACCGCGAGGCGGCCAGGGCCGCCGGCTACCGCGACGTCGTCGCGCCGCCGATGTTCTGCGTCGTCTACAGCGCCCCGGCGCTGGGGCCGGCGATGTTCGACCCCGAGGTGGGGATGAACTTCGCGGCGATGGTGCACGGGGCCCAGGAGTTCGAGTGGGGCGAGCCCGCCTGCTCGGGTGACGAGATCACCACCACCTCCAAGTGCCTGGAGATCTTCGAGAAGGACGGCAAGGGCTTCTACGTCTTCGAGACCCGGTCCGTCAACCAGGACGGCGACGAGGTCGTCAAGGGCACCTGGACCAACATCGTGAGGGGAGTCTGAGATGGCGGACTTGAACACAGGGGACGCGATCCCCGAGCTGAGGGTTACCCCCGACAAGTACCTGCCGCACCGCTACGCGGGGGCCTCGGGCGACTTCAACCCGATCCACATCGATCCCGAGTTCGCCAAGGCGGTCGGCCTGCCGAACACGATCCTCCACGGCCTCTACATGATGGGCCTGGTCGCACGCTCGGCCACCGACGCCGCCGGCGGCGACCCTCGAAATCTCAAAAAGCTCTCCGTGCAGTTTCGTGGGATGGGAGCCCCCGAGACCGAGATCGTCGTGACCGGCACTGTGAAGTCGGCCGAGGGCGGCAAGGCCACGATCGACGTGGTTGCTGCGCAGGGCGAGAATCAGACGATTCGGAATGCCGAGGCGGAAGTCCAGCTTTAAGCGTTGGGGAGCGCCGGGTGGCCCTCCCAAAACGCTCGGCGGGAGCCTCGCTTGAGTGTTTTGGGAGGGCCACCCGGCGCTCCTCTTAGACTTCGAAGCATGCTTTCCGCTCGACAGGAGCTCATTCTCAAGCTGGTCGTTGATGCCTACCTGGCGTCGGGGAAGCCCGTGCCTTCGAAGGAGCTTGCGGAGCATTCTGAGGTCGAGTGGGGTGCTTCCACCGTTCGGGCGGAGCTGGCGGCGCTGGAGGCTGCCGGGTACCTGACGCATCCGCACACGTCGGCTGGCCGGATTCCGACGGAGCTGGGGTATCGCAGGCACGTCGACCTGATGATGGCCGCCGGGGGACCCCCCGCGGAGAGCCGGGTGGAGCTGGAGCTGCGGCGCGAGATCGATGCTGCGATGCGCGAGACGACCGCGGCGCTGGCGCAGATGACCAACCTGATGGCGCTGGCGATGGCGCCGCCCGAGACCCTCGCGGCGACGATCCGCCGGGTCGAGGTCCTGCGACTTCAGCCGACCCGCGTGATGGTGGTGGCGATCGCCTCCAACGGCACCGTCGCCAAGCGCGTCTTCGACTTCCCGGTCCCGGTCGATTCCGGCCTGGTCGAGTGGGCCTCGAGCTACCTCAACGAGTCGCTCTCGGGGATGGGCCTGGGCGCGCGGATGATCGCCGGCCGCCTCGCCGACCCCGAGCTCGGCCCGCTCGAGGCCGAGTTCCTGGCTACGCTCGGTGCCGCCTTCACCGAGCTCGAGCGCGAGGAGTCTTCCGACACCCTCTACATGGAGGGGGCCTCGCGGCTTCTCTCCGACGCGCACTCCGCCGACCTGCCCCGCGCCGACCGGCTGATGACCGCGCTGGAGGAGCGGGCGAGCCTGCTCGAGATGCTGCGCTCGGCCCTCGACCGGCGCTCGGTCTTCCTCTGGATCGGCGGCGAGAACCCGCGCCCGGAGCTGCGCTCGGTCAGCGTCGTCGGGGCCAACTACGGGCTCGCGCACCGCAACCTCGGGACCGTCGGCGTGGTCGGTCCGCTGCGCATGGACTACGCCACCGCGATCGACTCCGTGCGCGCCGCCGCGCGCGAGCTCTCGCGCTACTGCGAGACGGTCTACGACGGCTGATCGGGACCCGATGCCACGCGACTACTACGAGGTCCTCGGGGTGCAGCGCGGTGCGTCGGAGACGGAGATGAAGCGGGCCTTCCGCGGGCTCGCCCGCGAGCTGCACCCCGACGTCAACGCCCACGACCCGGACGCGGAAAAGAAGTTCAAGGAGGCCGCCGAGGCCTACGAGGTGCTCTCCGACCCGGAGCGCCGCCAGGCTTACGACCGTTTTGGCCATGACGGCCTGCGGGGCGGGGGTGCTGCGGCCGGCGGCCCGGGCTTCGGCACGGTAGAGGACCTGTTCCAGGCGGTCTTCGGCGGCGCCTTCGGCTTCGAGGTCAGGCGGGGGCCGATGCGCGGACAGGATCTCGTCCACGCGGTCGAGATCTCCGCTGTGCAGGCCATGCTGGGGGCGACCGTCAAGATCCCGAGCCACGAGGGCGAGCGGGAGGTCGAGCTGCCGCCGGGGGTTCAGCACGGCTCCCAGTTCGGCCTGCGCGGTCACGGCCTGCCGGGTGCCAACGGGGGGCCGCCGGGAGACCTGCGCGTCGTCGTCCACGTCGTCGTCCCCACCGGCCTCTCCGACGAGCAGCGCGAGCTGGCCGAGAAGCTGGAGGAGTCCCTGGGGCCGCACAACCTCCGCTCCGAGCAGGGCGACGACGGCTTCTTCTCCCGCATGCGCAGAGCATTCGGTTGATCCGCCTGGCCGTCCGCTGCACGCCCGAGCAGGCCGAGATCGTCCTCGCCGAGCTCACGGTCCTCGCCCCCAACGGGGTCGAGGAGGAGCGGGGCCCCGGCTACGTCGAGTACGCGATCTACGGTGGCGAGGGGGAGCTGCCGGAGCTGGGCGAGATCGAGGTGGCTGCCGGCGACGGCCTGGTCGAGGTCGTGGCGACCGAGGTTCCCGACGACTGGGCCGACCGCTGGCAGGACTTCCACAAGCCGCTGCTCGTCGGCGAGCGGCTCTGGTTGCGCCCCTCCTGGGAGGAGCCGCGCGAGGGGACGATAGACCTCGTGGTGGACCCCGGCCGCGCCTTCGGCACCGGCGCCCACCCGACGACGCGGCTGTGCCTCGAATTCCTGTTGGGGCTGGCCGACGCAGGCGAAGCCACAGGACCTCTCACAGATTTGGGCACCGGCTCGGGCGTCCTGGCGATCGCAGCAGCCAAGCTCGGCTGGTCCCCCGTGCAGGGTTACGACCACGAGGCGCCTTCGATCGAGGCGACTGCCGCAAACGCCGAAGTCAACGGCGTACGCGTCGAGGTGGAGAAGCTAAACCTACGAGAAGAGCTGCCGGCCCTCGCCTCGACGACGGTGGCCAACATGACCGCCCCGATTCTGCGGGTCGTAGCCAGGGAGCTCGATTGCAGCGGGCACCGGGGGAGGGTCCGACGGAGCCTCCCCGCTGTTGCTCCGGCGGACCCTCCCCCGGTGCCCGTCACGATGATCCTCTCCGGCCTCCTCCCAGCCGAGTTGGACGAGATCGCTGCCGCTTTCGCCCCCGCCGGCCTCAGCGAGGCGGACCGTCGCTTGCAGGGAGATTGGGCCGCCCTTCTGCTCAAGCGCTGATTGGCGACTTATGCGTCATATGGACGCATAAGTCGCCAGACGCCGACTGCGACGGTATGTTTCGCGCCGATGCTGGCGACGATCGTCGATCCCGGGTACAAGTTCGCGCTGTTCCTGCACATCCTTGCGGTCGTGCTCGCCTTCGGCCCGACGTTTGGCTACGGGTTCTTCTTCTCGGTCGCACCTCAGTTCCCGCGCGCCACCCCCGCGATCATCGCCGGGGTGCAGAAGGTGGACCGCTACCTCGTCTCTCCCGGGATGATCGTCCTGCTGGTGGCGGGGATTTACCTGCAGGCCGATGGCGACTGGGACGCCGGCGAGGCGTTCCTCAGCGTCGGGTACCTGGCGATCATCGGACTCTTCGCCCTTCAGGGGGGCTTCTTTCGACCGCAGACGCGCAAGGCGAGGGAGTTGGCCGAACGCGACCTGAAGGCCGGCGACACGCTCAGCGACGAGTTCAACGCGGTGAGCGAACGGCTCAGCAAAGTGGGAGGGCTTGCGGGTCTGATCGTCGTCGTCACGATCTTCTTCATGACTTACAAGCCCTTCCTCTAGGGCGCGGGCGCTGACGGTCTCGGATCCCAGCGACGCCCGGCTCGACCCCTCGCTGCCGATCGCGATGTTCGACTCGGGCGTCGGCGGGCTCACCGTCCTGCACGAGTGCCTCGTCTCGCTGCCGGAAGAGGACTACGTCTATCTCGGCGACACCGCCTGGTTCCCCTACGGGGTAAAGGACCCCGATGAGCTGCGCACGCGAATCGCGGCGATCGCCGAGCGCCTGCTCGGCGGTCGCGCCAAGCTGCTGGTGATCGCCTGCAACACGGCGACCTCGATCGGCGAGGACGTGGCGCGCGAGGTCGCCGCCGCGCACGGGGTGGCGGTGGTGCCCGTGGTCGAGCCCCAGGCCGAGATCGCGGCCGCGATCACCGACAGCGGCCGGGTGGGCGTGCTGGCGACGCCGAACACGGTCGAGAGCGGTGCCTACCGCCGCGCCCTCGAAGGCCAGCACCGCGCCCTCGAGGTGACCGAGGTCGAGGCCCCCGACCTCGCGCCCTTCATCCAGGACGGCTCGCCGTTCGACCATGACGTGCTCGAGATGGCGCGCGCCTACTGCACGCCGCTGAAGCGGGCTGAGGTCGACACCCTGATCCTCGGCTGCACGCACTACCCGCTCGTCGCCCCGATGCTCCAGCGCATCCTCGGCCGGGACGTGCGCCTGGTCAGCGGCGGCCATGCGGTCGCTGCGGCTGTCCAGCGCACCCTGGAGCGGGACGGACTGGCCCGCTCTCCCGCCGCCGAAGGCACGTATCGCTTCCTCTGCACCGGAGACGTCGACTCGTTCTGCGACCTGGGCACCCGCTTCCTGCAGATGCCGCTGGGAGAGGTGGAGCGGGTCGAGATTCCAGGCACCGGCTGAGTGCCGCGCGTTTGAATTTCCACTTCCGGCACATACGTCACCCATGTGTGCGTCACGTCCTGAGATCGTCGGGTGCATGACGACAACAGCTCTCAGCAATACCGTATATACTCACCCCGTGGCAAAGGTGATGATCTCGATCCCCGACGATCTGCTCGAGCGGCTCGACGCCCGGGCCCGCGCCAACCGCGAGACCCGCAGTGGCTTTCTTCGGCGCCTGGTTGAAGAGGATGTGGAAGCGGACAAGGTGCGTCGCCGCCGCGAGCTCGAAGAGCTTCTCGGCAAGGCGACGGTCGACTTGGGTGGGGACGCGGCGCGCCTGATCCGCGAAGACCGAGACTCGCACTGATGATCCTTGCCGACGCTGGCGTCTGGGTTGCCGCAGGCGAACCCAAGGACCGGTTTCATCGCGAGTCGTCCGAGATCCTCCTCGACCTGGATGTGCCTGTGGCGGCGCTGGATCTCACGCTCTACGAGATCGCCAACGCTCTGGGCGCGAAGGGCCGGCAGTCGCGCCAGGCCGTCTACATGCTTCGGTTTCTGGAGAGGCGCTGCGAAGAGAACCTCGTCGAAGCCAACTCGGACCTGATGGACACGGCGCTGGAGGTTGCGGTTGAGCATGGCCTCACGGCCTACGACGCCGCATACGTCGCCGCCGCTCGCCGCCACGGCTGGACCCTGGTCAGCACCGACATCGCCGATCTGGTCTCCAAGGGCCTCGCCGTGGCACCCGACGCCGCCGACTACCCTTAGAGCGGATGAGCGTTCTCGAGCAGGTTCAGGCAGACGTGCGCACCGCGATGAAGGCGGGCGACCGCGAGCGAGCGGGTGCCCTGCGCATGGTCGTCGACGCTTTGCAGAAGGAGGCGAAGCTGGGCGACGGCGACGAGGTCGCCGTGCTCCAGCGCGAGCGCAAGAAGCGGCTGGAAGCCGCCGAGGCCTACGGCGAGGCCGGCCGGGCCGAGCAGGCCACGGCCGAGAGCTTCGAGGCCGAGCTGATCGAGGGCTACCTGCCCGCGCAGCTCTCCGACGAGGAGCTGGCGGAGCTGGTCGATGCCGCGGTCGCCGAGACCGGGGCCAGCGAGCAGAAGCAGATGGGCCAGGTGATGTCGGCGCTGATGCCGAAGGTCGCCGGGCGCGCCGATGGCAAGCGGGTCAGCGCGGCGGTGCGTGAGCGGCTTGGCGCGTAGGCAGCTCACTCTCGACAACACCGTCGCCGCCGAGCTGGCGGGCTCCGAGGATGCCGTGCTCCGGGCCCTGCGCGGCCACCTCGACTGCGAGCTCCACCTGCGTGGCAACGTCCTCACCCTCGACGGCGAGAGCGATGACGTGCAGACGGCGGCGATCGTGGTCGACGAGCTGGTTGAGCTGATCGAGCAGGGCCACGAAGTCGCGCCGGGGACGATCGAAGCGGTGACCGGCGCGCTCGACGCGAGCGAGAGCCCGGCGGAGATCCTCGAGGACGTGGTCTGGCGCCACCGCAACACCAAGGTCGCGCCGAAGACGCTCAACCAGAAACGCTACGTCGACTCGATCCGCGATCACACGATCACCTTCGGCGTCGGCCCGGCGGGTACGGGCAAGACCTTCCTCGCCGTGGCGATGGCGGCCGCGGCGCTGGCCGAACGGCAGGTGCAGCGGATCATCCTCACCCGTCCCGCGGTCGAGGCGGGAGAGCGGCTGGGCTTCCTGCCCGGCGACATCCAGGCCAAGGTCGACCCCTACCTGCGGCCGCTCTTCGACGCCCTCTTCGACATGCTCGACCCCGATCGCGTCAACGGCTACTTCGAGCGCGGCGTGATCGAGGTCGCGCCGCTCGCATTCATGCGCGGTCGCACCCTGAACGACTCCTTCGTCATCCTCGACGAGGCCCAGAACACCAGCCCCGAGCAGATGAAGATGTTCTTGACCCGGCTCGGCTTCAACTCGCGGATGGTCGTCACCGGCGACGTCACCCAGATCGACCTGCCGACCGACCAGCGCTCCGGCCTCGTCGCCGTGCGCGAGATCCTCGAGTCGGTCCAGGACATCTCCTTCATCAACTTCGGCGGCGAGGACGTCGTGCGCCACAAGCTCGTCCAGCGCATCGTCGCCGCCTACGACGAGCACGGCCACCGCGAGCGCGCGGCACGGGCCGAACACGGCCCGACCCCCGGCTCTTGAGCCGGGATCTCTCAGACGTGCCCCCTGAGCTGCGCGACGCGGTCGCGGCGGCGCTCGACGGCGCCGGGGTCGCCGACGGGCACCTCGCGGTCGAGCTGGTCGGAGCCGAGCGCATCCGCGAGCTGAACCGCGAGCACCGGGGCAGGGACGCGCCGACCGACGTGCTCGCTTTCCCTCTCGACGGCGCCGAGCCCACCGCCGGCCCGCGCGAGCTGGGCGACGTCGTGATCTGCCCCGAGCACTCCACCGACGTCACCGAGGCCGCCGTCCACGGCGTCCTGCACCTCTGCGGCTACGACCACGAGGTCGACGAGGGCGAGATGCTCGCCCTGCAGGCGCGGGTCCTCGGGGGCCTGGCGTGACGCGCGCCGGCTTCATCGGGCTCGCCGGCCGGCCCAACGTCGGCAAGTCGACCCTGGTCAACGCGATCGTCGGCAGCAGGGTGGCGATCGTCTCGATGCGGCCGCAGACGACCCGGCGGGCGATTCGCGGTATTCACACCGACCTCGAGGGCGGGCGTCAGCTCGTCCTCGTCGATCTCCCGGGTGTGCAGCGTCCTCGCGACGTGCTGACGGAGCGGATGCAGAAGCGGGTCGAGCGCGAGCTGGCCGACTCCGACCTAGCCCTGATCGTGATCAACGGCGAGGAGGGCGTCGGGCCGGGCGATCGCTTCATCGCCCGCGCCCTGGCCGAGGCCGGCGGTCGCCTGCCGACGATCTGCGCCGTCAACAAGGCCGACCGGACCGGGCCGAACGAGCTGGTCCCGGTGCTTGCCGAGGCGGCCGAGCTGGAGGGCGTCGACGAGGTCTTCCCGATCAGCGCCCGCGAAGGCGAGGGACTCGAGGCCCTGGTCCAGCGCCTCGGCGAGCTCGTCCCCGAGGGGCCCTATCTCTACCCGCCCGAGGACCACAGCGACCAGTCGAGCGAGCTGCTGCTGGCCGAGCTGATCCGCGAGCAGGTGCTCAACCGCACCCGCGAGGAGATCCCGCACTCGGTCGAGGTCGCGGTCAAGGACATCGACGAGCGCGAGGACGGCCTGATCACGGTCGTCGCCGAGATCTGGGCCGAGACCGAGTCCCAGAAGGGCATCCTGATCGGCAAGGGCGGCAAGAAGATCAGCGAGATCGGAACGGCGGCACGCAGCTCCCTGGAGGCCGAGCTCGACGCAAAGGTCCACCTCGACCTCAAGATTCGGGTCCGCAGCCACTGGCGTCGCGATGACGACCTGCTCGATCGCCTTGGCATTGAGTGAGGCAGGCGATGGGCACGCTCCCGTCCGTCCAAGCGCCGAGCTAATTAGCTCGGCGCTTTGAGTATCCGCCCGTCCGGGAGCGTGCCCATCGCCTGCCATACGATTGCGTGATGTTCGAGCAGCTGAATTTCGACGAGCGAGGTCTCGTTCCCGTGGTGGCTCAGGATCACGCGAGCGGTGAGGTGCTGACGCTTGCCTATGCGAGCGAGGAGTCGCTGCGACTTACGGTTGAGACTGGGGAGCTGCACTTCTACAGCCGCTCGCGGGAGGAGATCTGGCGCAAGGGGGAAACCTCGGGGAACGTGCTGAAGCTACGCCAGCTCCGCCTCGACTGCGATGGAGACGCGATCGTCGCCTTGGTCGAACCGACCGGGCCCGCCTGCCATACCGGCGAACGCTCCTGTTTTCACCGTGGCATAGACGGCGAATACAGCACTGACCCTGCGCTGCACGAGATGCTGGCGTCGCTCGAGCGCACGCTTCGCAGCCGGGCCGCCGAGCGGCCTGAGGGCAGCTATACGGTGAAGCTGCTCGACGACCCGAAGCTGATCGGGGAGAAGGTCGAGGAGGAGGCCGAGGAGGTCGTGCGCGCCGCCCGCGAGGAGTCCGACGAGCGCGTCGCCGAAGAGGCGGCCGACCTGCTCTACCACCTCGCGGTCCTGCTCGCCTCGCGCGAGGTCCCGCAGTCCGCTGCGATGGAAGTGCTCGATGGCCGTCGCCGCTGACTCCGAGCTGGGGCTCGAGCCGACCCTCGAGCAGGCCCGGGCGCTGGCCGCCGAGGGCAACGTCGTGCCGGTCTGCGCCCGGCTGCTCGACGACTGTGAGACCCCGGTCTCGGCCTTCCTCAAGCTGCGCGCCGGAGAGCCGGAGGGAGCGCCCTGCTTCCTGCTCGAGTCGGCCGAGCAGGGCCAGGTCGGCCGCTACTCCTTCGTCGGCTTCCACCCCCGCTCGGTGCTGCGCTGGAGCGATGGCGTTCTCTCCGAGGACGGTGGGGAGGGGCGTGATGCCCCCGACCCCTACGCCGCTGTCGCCGAGCACCTCGCGCGCTTCCGCCCGGCGCCGGTCGAGGGCCTGCCGCCGTTCAGCGGCGGCGCCGTCGGCTTCTTCGGCTATGACCTGGTGCGCACGGTCGAGCCGCTGGGCGAGCCCAACCCCGACCCACTCGGCCTGCCGGACATGGCGCTGATGGTGACCGACCTGTTGCTCGTCTTCGACCACCTCCGCCACGAGCTGACGATCATGGCCTGCGCCTTCGCGGATGACGAGGGCGGCATCGACGCCGCCTACGAGCGCGCCGCCGCGACGATCGCCGACGCTCGCCGGCGCCTGCGCGGAGCCGTCCCGGCGCCCGAGCACCCGGTCGTGGCCGAGCCTCCGCGGTTCGCCTCAAACATGGCGCGCGAGGAGTTCGAGGCGGCGGTCGAGCGGATCGTCGACTACGTCCACGCCGGCGACGCCTTCCAGGTCGTGCCCTCGCAACGCTTCAGCGCGCCGGCGCCGGTCGAGGCCTTCTCGATCTACCGCGGCCTTCGCGTCGTCAACCCGTCCCCCTACATGTACTTCCTCGAGTTCGGCGACTTCCAGATCGCCGGCGCGTCGCCCGAGCCGCTGGTCAAGGTCACCGGCAACCGGGTCGAGACGCGGCCCATCGCAGGGACCTACCCGCGCGGCTCCGACGAGGAGGAGGACCGCCGCTTAGCCGAGCGTCTGAAAAGCGACCCCAAGGAGCGGGCCGAGCACGTGATGCTGGTCGACCTCGGCCGCAACGACCTCGGCCGGGTCTGCGAGTACGGCTCGGTCGCGGTCGACGAGCTGATGGTGGTCGAGACCTACTCGCACGTGCTGCACATCGTCAGCCAGGTCTCCGGCACCCTGCGCGAGGGGGTCGGCGCGATGGACGTCCTGCGCTCCGCCCTGCCGGCGGGCACGCTCTCCGGCGCGCCGAAGGTGCGGGCGATGCAGATCATCGACGAGCTCGAGCCGGTCAAGCGCTGCTCCTACGGGGGCGCGATCGGCTACCTCTCCTGGGACGGCGACCTCGACACGGCGATCCACATCCGCACCGTGGTCATCAAGGACGGTCAGATGCACGTCCAAGCGGGGGGCGGGACCGTCGCCGACGCCAAGCCCGCCTACGAGTACAACGAGTCCGTCAACAAGGCCAAGGCCGTGTTCCGCGCGGTGGAGCTGGCCTGCGAGCAGCCGGACTGGCCGTGAGGTTGCGATGAAGGTCCTCGTCATCGACAACTACGACTCCTTCACCTACAACCTGGTCCAGTACCTGGGCGAGCTGGGTGCGGAGATCGGGGTCGTCCGCAACGACAAGGCGACGGTGGACGAGCTGCTCGAGCGTGGCGTCGACCGCCTCGTCGTCTCGCCCGGCCCCTGCACTCCCGCCGATGCCGGGATCTCGATCGAGGCGATCCGCCGCTTCGCCGAGGCCGGCACACCCGTCCTCGGCGTCTGCCTCGGTCACCAGTCGCTGGTCGAGGCCTTCGGCGGGCGCACGGTGCAGGGGGAGCCGGTCCACGGCAAGGAGGCCGAGGTCGAGCACGACGGCCGCATCGTCTACGCCGGCCTGCCCAGCCCCCTTGTTGCCGGCCGCTACCACTCGCTTGTCGCCGATCCGGACCTGCCCGCCGAGCTCGAGCTGAGCGCCAGCCTCGGCGACGTGGTGATGGGGGTGCGCCATCGCGAGCTGCCCGCCGAGGGCGTCCAGTTCCACCCCGAGTCGGTGCTGACGCCGCAGGGCAAGCACCTCCTCGCCAACTTCCTAGGAGACGCCAAATGAGCTTCCGGTGCGCCTTTGCCCCTCCATTCGGGGATAAAGCGCACCGGAAGGGGGTGGTGGGGCGGTGACTCCGAACGATGTGGTGACAAGGGCGATCGACGCGGTCTGCGCGGGCGACCACCTGACGTCCGATCACGCCGCCGCCGTCCTCGCCGAGATCATGGAGGGGCGGGCGAGCGAGGTCCAGACCGGCGCATTCCTGATCGCCCTGCGCGCCAAGGGGGAGACGGTTCCCGAGCTGGTCGGCCTGGCCCGCACGATGCGCTCACTCGCCACCCCGGTCGCCACCTCGCGCACCGACCTCGTCGACACCGCGGGGACCGGTGGCGGGCCCTCCACCTTCAACGTCTCGACCACGGCCGCGCTGGTTGCCGCGGCGGCCGGCTGCGCCGTCGCCAAGCACGGCAACCGCTCCAGCACGAGCAGGTGCGGCTCCGCCGACCTGCTCGAGGAGCTCGGCGTCGACATCGAGCTCGACCCGGAGCAGGTGGGCCGCTGCATCGACGAGGTCGGCTTCGGCTTCATGTTCGCGCCGCGCCACCACAAGGCGATGGCGCATGTCATCCCGGTCCGCAAGGAGCTGGCGGTGCGGACGATCTTCAACTTCCTCGGCCCGCTGACCAACCCGGCAGGCGCGCGACGGCAGCTGCTCGGGGTCTCCGACCGCCACTACCAGGAGACGATCGCCGAGGCCCTGGTCGGGCTCGGCAGCGAGCGCGCGATGGTCGTCACGGCCGAGGACGGGGTTGACGAGCTCTCGATCTCCGCCCGCACCCGCGTGATCGAGGTCCGCGACGGCGGCACCGAGGAGCACTTCGTCGAACCGGGCGACTTCGGCTTCGCCACTGCGGAGCTGACCGACGTCGCCGGCGGGACGCCGGAGGAGAACGCCGCCGCCGTCCGAGCGGTGCTCGCCGGCGAGAGCGGCCCGCGGCGCGAGCTCGTCCTGCTCAACGCCGGCGCCGCGATCTACGTCGGTGGCCGAGTCGAGAGCCTCGCGGAGGGGGTCGGGCTGGCCGCGGCCACGATCGACTCGGGCGCGGGCGTGGATTTGCTCGAGAGCCTGATCGCAACGACCACCGCGCTCGCCGTTTAGGCTTGGCCCCCAGGTGGCAATGATCGAGCAGCTGATCTCGGTGGCGCGAGAAGGGGTGGAGGAGCGCCGCGGCCAGGCGTCGCAGGCGGATCTCGAATCCCGCCTGTCCGCGCGCGGGGAGGATCGCCCATTCAACGAGGCCCTAGTGCGGCCCGGGCTCTCACTGATCGCCGAGTTCAAGCGCCGCTCTCCCAGCGCCGGCGACATCTCCGCCGCGGCCGCCGTCCCGGCTCAGGTCGGCGCCTACGAGCGCGGCGGGGCGGCGGCGCTTTCCGTGCTCACCGACGAGCGCCACTTCGGCGGCTCGCTCGAAGACCTGCGCGCGGCCCGCGATGCGTGCGACCTGCCGATCCTGCGCAAGGACTTCATCGTCGATCCCTACCAGCTCTACGAGGCGGCCGTGAACGGGGCCGACGCGGTGCTGCTGATCGTCCGCGTCCTCGACGATCGCCGCCTGGTGGAGCTCTACCGGGAGGCTCGCGGGCTGGACCTCGACTGCCTGGTCGAGGTCCACGACGCGGAGGAGCTGAAGCGTGCACTCGATCTGGATGCCGACGTGATCGGCATCAACAACCGCAACCTCGACGAGGGCACGGTTGACGTCGCGACCACCTACGAGCTGATGCCCGACGTGCCGGCGGGCAAGACCGTCGTCGCCGAGAGCGGCATCTCCTCTCGCGCGGAGCTGGAGGAGCTGGAGCGGGTCGGGGTCGACGCGGTGCTGATCGGCAGCGCGCTGATGAGCGCCGCCGATCCCGAGGCGAAGACGCGGGAGCTGACCGGGGCCGACGAAGGCACCCGCGAGCACCGCCTTCCCTGAGCGCGGCGGTTTTAGCACCGGCTTGGGCACTGTTTAGGAATTACTGAGGAAGGGCTTCTACAGTGCCCCCGATGCGAAGCTTTTTCCGATCCCCCTTCGGCTCCGCGCTTCTTGGCGGTGCGGTGGTCGCAGCCTTCGGCTGGGTGGCGATCGCCTCGGGCTGGATCGAGGCTGAGAGCGGCTCGACGACGACGGTCGCTGCGCCTCTGTCGGCGCCGATCGAAGTCAAGGACAGCGGTGACAGCAATCTGGTCAACCAGATCTACCGCCGCGACGGGCAGGGAGTCGCCTTTATCCAGGCATCGAAGACCGCTGAAGAATCACCTGGTGTCAATCCCTTCGGCGAACCTGAACCCGAAGGCGAAGGAGGCGGCGTCGCCACCGGCTCCGGCTTCCTGATCGACACCCAGGGTCACATCATCACCAACAGCCATGTCGTCGACGGGGCAAGCAAAGTGCAGGTGACGCTCGGCTCCGACGAAACCAGCCACAACGCCGAGATCGTCGGCACGGATCCGGCGACCGACGTGGCCCTGCTCAAAGTGGACGTGCCGGCCGACCAGCTGCACCCGCTGGCCCTCGGTGACTCCTCGAAGGTCCAGGTCGGCGACCCGGTGGTCGCGATCGGCAACCCCTTCGGCCTCGACCGCACCGTCACCAGCGGCATCATCTCCGCCCTCCAGCGCCAGATCCAGGCACCCAACGGCTTCTCGATCTCGCACGTGATCCAGACCGACGCGGCGATCAATCCCGGCAACTCGGGCGGCCCGTTGATCGACGCCTCTGGCAGCGTGATCGGGATCAACTCGCAGATCCAGAGCGGCGGCGGTGGCGGCAACGTCGGCATCGGCTTCGCGGTGCCGATCAACACGGCTCGCGACGTCGTCGGGCAGATCAAGCGGGACGGCGAGGTCGAGCACGCCTACATCGGAATCACCGGCGGCAGCGTCACTCCGGCGATCGCCGACTCGCTGAAACTTCCGACCGACAAGGGCGTGCTGGTCAACGAAGTGACCGAGGACGGTCCCGCGGACAAGGCCGGGGTCGAGGGTGGCAAAGCCGAAGCGACGATCGAAGGGGCGCAGGTGCGGCTCGGCGGCGACATCATCACCGAGGTCGACGGCGAGCCGGTCACCTCGATGGAAGCCCTGATCGACGCCGTCGACGGGGCCGAGCCGGGCGACAAGATGGAGTTGACTCTGGTGCGGGACGACGGCGAGGAGAAGACCGTCACGGTCACGCTCGGGGTACGGCCGGACTCGGTCGCGGCGGCGTCGGAATAGGCGCGCCTGTGGCTCCCGTACCCTGGGGGCATGCGGGTAAAGATCTGCGGGATCACGAATCTGGATGACGCGGCTGAGGCTGTGCAGCTCGGGGCCTGGGCCATCGGGTTGATCCATTACGACAAGAGCCCGCGGGCCGTGGAGGCTGGCGAAGCGGCGGCGATCTGCGCTGCGTTTCGGCGCAAGTGCGAGGTCGTGGGCGTTTTCGTCAACCCCGAGCTGGAGGAAGTCGCGAAGGCGGTCGAGGGAGCGGGGCTGACGATGGTGCAGCTGAACGGGGCCGAGGGGCCGCAGCTCTGCTCCGAGGTGGCGCGCCGCACGGGCGTCAAGGTGATCAAGGCGATCCACGTCGCCAGCGCCGCCGAGATCCACGCCGCCGAGGCCTTCCGCACCGACTTCCACCTCTTCGACCGCCGCGGCCGCGGCCTCTGGGGCGGCACCGGGGAAAGCTTCGACTGGGGCCTCTTGCGCGGGCACCGTTCCGAGGTGCCGGCGATCCTCGCCGGCGGGCTGCGTCCCGACAACGTCGCCGGGGCGATCGCGATCACGCACCCCTATGCGGTCGACGTGGCGAGCGGGGTGGAGGCCGAGCCGGGCCGCAAGGACCACGCGGCGATGGCAGCCTTCTTCGATGCCGCCAAGGCGGCTAGCGTTCCCGCTCCATGAGCACCGTCGAGGAGCGCTTTGGCCCCTACGGGGGCCGCTACGTACCGGAGACGCTGATCGCCGCGCTCGACGAGCTGGCCTCGGCTTGGGCGGCGGCGCGCGAGGACCCGGATTTCCGCGAGCGCCTGGCCACGCTGCACCGCGACTTCATCGGCCGCCCGACGCCGCTCTACCTGGCCGAGCGGCTCTCCGAGAAGGCCGGTCGCACCGTCTACCTCAAGCGCGAGGACCTCGCCCACACCGGCGCCCACAAGATCAACAACGCGGTCGGCCAGGTCCTGCTCGCCCAGCGCATGGGCAAGCCTCGTGTGATCGCCGAGACGGGAGCGGGCCAGCACGGCGTGGCCACGGCCACGGCATGTGCCCTCTTCGGCCTCGAGTGCGTCGTCTACATGGGCTCCGAGGACATCCGCCGCCAGCGGCCCAACGTCGAGCGCATGGGCCTGCTCGGCGCAGAGGTCGTCCCGGTCGAGGCCGGGGCGCGAACACTGAAGGAGGCGGTCAGTGCCGCGATCCGCGACTGGGTCGCCAACGTCGAGACGACGCACTACGTGATCGGCTCGGCGGTCGGTCCGGCGCCCTTTCCGGCGCTCGTCCGCGACCTGCAGCGGGTGATCGGCGAGGAGGCGCGCGAGCAGGCCCTAGCCGCCGAGGGAGCCCTGCCTTCCCGGGTGATCGCCTGCGTCGGCGGTGGCTCCAACTCGATCGGAATCTTCACGCCCTTCATCGATGACGCCGGAGTCGAGCTGATCGGCGTCGAGGCGGCGGGGGAGGGGCTCGACACCGAGCGCCACGGCGCCTCCCTGGGCAAGGGCAGCACCGGCGTCCTGCACGGCTCGCTCTCCTCGGTGATCGCCGACGAGGAGGGCCAGATCCTCGAGGCCCACTCGATCTCGGCCGGCCTCGACTATCCGGGAGTCGGTCCCGAGCACGCCTGGCTGCGCGACAGCGGCCGCGCCAGCTACTTCGCGGTGACCGACACGCAGGCGCTTTCGGCCTTCTCGACGCTCTCCGGGCTGGAGGGAATCATCCCCGCGCTTGAGTCCTCGCACGCAATCGCTTGGCTGCTGGAGAACGGTGGCGGAGAGGGGTATGACGTGCTGTGTCTCTCGGGGCGGGGGGACAAGGACTTGGCTGAGGTGTTGGAGCAGGGGGCCGGGGGATGACTCGTCAGAGCAACAGCGGGGAGGCTCTGTCGAGTCGTCCCCCGGCCCCCGGTGCGTCAGCTTCTCCTGGGACCGAGAGAATCGAGGCGGCGTTCCAGGCTGCCAAAGACGAAGGGCGGGCGGCGCTGATGCCGTACATGATGGCCGGGTATCCCGATCGGGTGACGTCCTCGGCGGTTGCGGAGGCTTATGCCGAGTCGGCGGATTTGGTTGAGCTTGGGGTGCCCTTCTCGGATCCGTTGGCCGACGGGCCGACGATTCATGCCGCCGCGACGGCTGCGCTTGCTGCGGGGGCGACGCTGGAGACGGCGCTGGAGATCTGTGAGGAGATCGCGGAGCGGGTGCCGGTCGTCTTCATGGTCTACGCGAACATGGTCTTGGCTCACGGAGGGGCGGATGTGTTTGCCCGCAGAGCGTTGGCCGCCGGGGCCGCCGGGGCGATCGTTCCCGATCTGCCGCTGGAGGAAGCCGAGCCGGTGCGGACCGCGTTCGACGATGCCGGGCTGGCGCTGGTGCCCTTGGTGGCGCCGACGACGCCCGTGGAGCGGCGCGCTCGTATCTGCGCCGCGGCGCGCGGGTTCGTCTACGTCGTCTCCACGGTGGGTACGACCGGGGAGCGTGAGGAGCTGCCGGCGGAGCTCGCGGGTCTCGTCGCGGCGACCAAGGACGAGGCCGAGGTGCCCGTTGCCGTCGGCTTCGGCATCGGCACTCCGGAGCAGGCCGCCCAGGTCGGTCGCGTCGCCGACGGAGTCATCGTCGGCAGCCGGCTCGTTCGTGCGGCGGGAGAGGCGGGCAGCGCCGAGGCCTCGGCGGATGCCGTCGGCTCCTTCCTGCGCGAGACGCGTATCGCCCTGGCCAACAGCTAGGATTCGCGCCGCATGGGAATGGTCGTGACGCTCTTTCTGGCCCTGGCCGCGATGACACTCTCCTACGCCTTCGGGCAGGGTGGGCCGATCGCCGGGATGGTCTTCTTCACAGTCCTGCTGATCGGCGCCGTCCTCCGCGTCTTCAAGCCCACCTAGCCGGCGCATATCGGCGTCCTCGGTCGCTCGCGTGCAGAAGCACGCCACGCTCCCTGCGTCCACCGATCTGCTTGGCTAGCTAGCGCGTCCGCGTCGCGACGACCTGCAGGTACTCCGGTTCGAGCACCAGCGTCTCCGGCCCCACGGTGTTGAATTCCTCCAGGTAGGCACGGAGGTCGGCCGTCAGCGCCTCCTCGCCCTCCGGTCCCACCCGTTCGTAGGCGACCTTGGTCGGCCCGAAGTAGGTGCGGAAGAACTCGATGAAGTGGTCCGGGGAGCGGAACGTCTGGCGGGAGGGCCGGCGCTCGACCCGCAGCTCGGAGACCTGGTCGCCGAACAGCTCGCGCAGGTGGTCCTCGGTGCCCCAGAGCAGCGGCGAGGTGACGCCGGGGGGAGGCGGGGCGTGCTTGGCGATCGTCATGAACATCTTGCCGACGCCGCCGTCGGGCACCCAGTTCGCCATCCCGATCCGGCCTCCCGGCTTGCAGGTGCGCAGCAGCTCGGCGGCGGCCTTCTCGTGTTCTGGCGCGAACATCGCCCCGAAGATCGAGAGGACGACGTCGAACTCGGCATCGCCGAAGGGCAACTCGGCGGCGTCGCCCTCGACGAACTCGACGTCCAGATGCTCGGCGGCGGCGCGCTCGCGCCCGCGTTCGAGCAGGGCCGGGACGAAGTCGACGCCGACGGTGTTGCCCCAGGCGCGGCGTGCCGCGGCGAGCGCGCCGTTGCCGCTGCCGCAGGCGACGTCAAGGACGCGCTCGTCCGCTACGACCCCGACCGTCTCGACAAGCTCCTCGGCCACCATCTCGACGATTCCCGCGACCATCGCGAAGTCGCCCTCCGACCAGGTCTTCTGCTGCGCCTGCCTGACTGCGTTCAAGTCGACCACGTCGCCCATCTCCGCTCCTTTCGCCGGGTTGGTATGAACTTACCGCGTTGGCGTGCACCCGGCGGCATTAATCTGAGGCGATGCGGATCGGCGTGCTCACCGGTGGCGGGGATTGTCCGGGCCTCAACGCGGTGATCCGTGCGATCGTGCGCAAGGGCGTCGAACGCTGCGGGCACGAGTTCGTCGGCTACCGCGACGGCTGGCACGGTGTGTTGGCGCGCGAGAGCCGTCCGCTCGGCGTGCCCGAGGTGCGCGGCATCCTGCCCCGCGGCGGCACCATCATCGGCGCCTCACGGACGAATCCCTTCAAGGAGGACGGGGGCGCCGAGCGGATCCCCGCGAACCTGGAGGCCGACGGTGTCGACGGCCTGATCGCGATCGGCGGCGAGGACACGCTCGGGGCGGCCGCCCGCCTGCACCGCGAGCACGGCGTCCCGGTCGTCGGCGTGCCGAAGACGATCGACAACGACCTCGGGGCGACCGACTACACCTTCGGCTTCGACACCGCGGTCAACATCGCGATGGAGGCGATCGACCGGCTGCACACGACCGCGGACAGCCACCACCGCGTCCTGATCGTCGAGGTGATGGGCCGCCACGCGGGCTGGATCGCCTTCCACTCGGGCCTCGCCGGCGGCGCCAACGTCATCCTCATCCCCGAGCTTCCCTTCGACGTCGAGCGCGTCTGCGAGTTCGTCGGTCGTCGCTTCGAGAGCAACTACGCCCCGATCGTGGTCGTCGCCGAGGGCGCGACGCCGGTCGGCGGGATCCCGGAGGTGCAGGAGGACAAGCTGGACGCCTTCGGCCACGTCCGCCTCGGCGGCATCGCCCACTGGCTGGAGGGCGAGATCGAGCGCCGCACGGGCAAGGAGGCGCGGGCCACAGTGCTCGGGCATGTGCAGCGTGGCGGGACGCCGACGGCCTTTGACCGGGTGCTGGCTACTCGATTTGGCCTGCATGCGATCGATGCGGTCGATTCCGGGCAGTGGGGCAAGATGACCGCGTTGCGGGGGACGGACATTCATTTGGTCAGCCTCGACGAGGCGACGGCCGAGCTGAAGACGGTGCCCGAGTCGCTTTATTCTGAGGCTGAGGTCTTTTTTGGCTAGGCGTGGAGAGGGTCGGGTGCCCCCTCCCAAAACGCTCGGCAGGAGCCTCGCTTGAGTGTTTTGGGAGGGGGCACCCGACCCTCTGATGTCTTGCGAAAGGCTCTGGCCGCGGTCGGGCTCGGTTTGCTCATAGCTGCGGTGGGCTGCGGCGAAGGAGAAGGCGTGGCCGAGGACGCCACTGTCACGGCTTACGTTGATGCTCCGCTCTGCGCTGGAGCTGAACGAGAGCTTTTGAGTCACAACAGCCGCGCCGGAAGCCTCAACGTAGAAGCTGTTTGCCTCCCCAGCGCAACCGAGAGCGAGAAGCTCAACCTCGCAACTCTCGGAGCCAACGCGCGGAGAGCTACTGAGGATTCGACGGCTGTGGCCTATTTGGAAGCTCTCAATCCCCGAGCCTCCCGCTTCACCCACCCGATCCTGGAAACCGCCGAGATCCCCTGGATCGCCTCCAGCTCGGGCAAAGCCGCAATGGCCAACCTCCTGAAGCTCATAGAAGCCGAGGGCTCGGGTTCCCTCCGAAGCTCCCTGCAGAAGGAGCTCGACGAGTCGTAAGAGCTTTCGAGGCATCAAGAGGGTCCGGCGCCCCTCCCCAAAACACTCCAGCGAGGCTCCCGCCGAGCGTTTTGGGGAGGGGCGCCGGACCCTCCCCAACGCCTAGAGCAAATCCTCCAGCGCCTCGTCCAGCTCCGGATGCTGGAACTCGTACCCCAAGTCCAACGCCCTACGGGGCAAGACACGTTGGCCACCGCGGAGAACCTGCCCGAACTCTTTCCCGTACATCAGGTCGAGCGTGACTCCAGGGACGGGCATGACAGCTGGTCTGTTGAGAGCACGCCCCAGTGCCTTCGAGAACACCTTGTTGGTGACCGGATTGGGTGCCGTCGAGTTGATCACACCACTCACCTTGTCGTTGTCGACCGCCCAGAGCAGGATCCCGACCTCGTCGTCGACGTGGACCCAGGAGACGTACTGGGCGCCGCCGGCCAGCGGGCCGCCGACCCCCAGCTTGAACGGCGTCAGCAGGGCGGCGAGGAAGCCGTCGCCGGGATCTAGCACGTGGCCGGTGCGGACCACGACCAGGCGCACGCCGGTCGGCTCGACCTCACGCGCCGCCTTCTCCCACTCGCGCACGACCTCCGCGTCGTACCCTTTGCCGGGATCGCTCGACTCGTCGACGATCGCCTCGCCGCGGTCGCCGTAGAAGCCGATCGCCGACTGGTTGACCAGGACCCGCGGCTTGCGCTCGAGCCCGGCGATCGTGCCGATCAGGTTGTGGGTGCCGGTGCGGCGGCTCTCCATGATCCGGCGCTTGGCCTCATCGCTCCAGCGCTGGTTGATCTTCTCGCCGAGCAGGTTGACGACGGCGTCGACGCCGTCGAAAGCGTCGGCCGGCGGCCGTTCCAGGGTCGGCTCCCAGGCGTGCCAGTTGACGCTGGGGTTGGTCCGCCGCGCCTGCTTCGGTTCGCGCGTCAGGCCGACGACGGTGTCGCCCCGGACCAGAAGCGAGTCGCAGAGCGCCGACCCGATGAAACCGCTGGCTCCGGTGACGAGGACCTTCACGGCGCTAGGTGACCTCCACCGTGGAGAAGGTCCCGGTCTCCTCGCTGAAGCGGGCGATGCCCTCTCGCTTCGCCTCCTCGACCACGGCGGCGGCGACCTTGGGCGCGACGTCGCGGTTGAAGACGCTGGGGATGATGTAGTCCTCGGCGAGGTCATCGTCGGTGACGACTTCGGCGATGCCCCGGGCGGCGGCCAGCTTCATCTCCTCGGTGATGCTGGGCGAGCCGGCGTCGAGGGCGCCGCGGAAGATGCCCGGGAAGGCGAGCACGTTGTTGATCTGGTTCGGGTAGTCCGAGCGCCCGGTGGCCATGATCCGCACGTAGGGGGCGGCGTCCTCGGGCATCACCTCGGGATTCGGGTTGGCCATCGCGAAGACGATCGCGTCGTCGTTCATCTTGCCCAGCGACTCGGCCTCGATCAGCCCGGGGCCGGAGAGGCCGATGAAGAGATCCGCGCCCTCGATCACCTCGTTGGGCCCGTCGCTCAGCTTCTCGGGGTTCGAGTTCTCGGCGTACCAGCGCTTGATCCCGCTCATCTCGCCCGACTCGTAGTCGGGACGGGTGGTCGAGAGGGCGCCCTGGCGATCGCAGCCGACGATGTGGGTGACGCCGCTGGCGAGCATCATCTTGGTCACCGCCACCCCGGCGGCGCCGAGTCCCACCATCAGCACACGCAGATCCTCGATCGGCTTGCCGACGATCTTCAAAGCGTTGAAGAGAGCAGCCATCGTCACGATCGCCGTGCCGTGCTGGTCGTCGTGGAAGACCGGGATGTCGAGCGACGCCTTCAGCCGGTCCTCGATCTCGAAGCAGCGCGGGGCCGAGATGTCCTCCAGGTTGATGCCGCCGAAGGTGGGGGCGATCAGTTCGACCGCCTTGATGATCTCCTCGGCGTCCTGGGTGTCGAGGCAGATCGGGAAGGCATCCACCTGGGCGAACTCCTTGAACAGCATCGCCTTGCCCTCCATCACCGGCATCGCGGCCTCGGGGCCGATGTTGCCGAGGCCGAGCACGGCGCTGCCGTCGGAGACGACCGCGACGGTGTTCTTCTTGATCGTGAACTCGAAGGCCTTGGAACGATCGTCGTGGATGTCCTGGCAGACGCGGGCGACGCCCGGGGTGTAGGCCATCGAGAGGTCATCGCGCGTCTTCAGCGGGTACTTGTTCTCGACCGAGATCTTGCCGCCGCGGTGCATCTGCATCGTGCGGTCGACGTAGTCGAGCACCTTGGCGCCGCGGGTCGAGCCGATCCCGCGCAGGATCTTCTCCCAGTGCTCGCGGTCCTGGGCGTCGATCGTGAACTCGCGCACGCGCTTGCCCTCGCCGCCGGCTCCCGGCACGAGGTCGACCCCCTGCAACTGCCCGCCGGCCTCGGCGATCGCAGCGGTCAGTTTCCCGAGCGGCTCCTGCCGCGCGTCGAGCTCGACCCGGATCGTGACGCTGTACTGGGCGCTGACGGCCATTGCCCGGCTATCGAATCAGATTCGGGCCTCGTGCCCACGTATGCCGCTCTCGCGGATCGGGTTCAGCGGCGGGCACCACCTTCCAAAACGCTCGGCAGGAGCCTCGCTGGAGTGTTTTGGAAGGTGGTGCCCGCCGCCCTTCCAGTGCCGAGGCGTCAGCGCACGAACGCGGTCAGCGCGACGCTGACGTCGCTTGCGTCGATCGGGCCGAAGCGGATTGTCCAGGCGCCACCCAGCTCCTGGCGAAAGGAATAGCGAACGCCGCTTGCGTCAAGGCCCTCTTGATGCCGTTCGGCCCGTTCGTAGCCGCTGGCCCCCTGGAAGGTCGCATCCAGCCCATAGCTGCCGTCGTCCATCGGCCAGATCGTCATCTTGTCGGGAACCGGACCGGCCTGTGTAGGTAGATCGGCCACGTCACCTCAATCGGCTTGCCTCGGCCGCTGACCGGGAAGGAGACACGGGCAGTCCCCTCGACTGGCGGATACTCAAGTCGCCGCCGCTCCGGCGGCGACTTGTCAGGCGAGGGGACTGCCCGTGTCTCCCGCCTGTTGAGCCGGCGCCATAGAGTTGGCGCGATGGCGGGTCTCGCCCTTGGGCTCTACTGCGTCTCCCTGATTCTCACCTTCGGGGTGCGTATCGCGGTGCAACTGCGCCGCACCGGGTCGACGGGGGTCCATGGCCTTCCGCGGGATTCCAGCGCCCTCGAGCGGTTCGCCGGGGTTCTCTTCGTCGCCTCGCTGGCGATGGGCGGCGCGGCGCCGGTCCTCACGTTGCTCGGCGTGCTCGAGCCGGTCCCGGCGCTGGACCAGACCGCGGTTCAGGCGATCGGCCTCGTCCTCGGCATCGGCGGGATCGCGCTCACCTTCGGCGCGCAGCTTGCGATGGGGGACGCCTGGCGGATCGGGGTCGATCCCGAGGAGCGGACCGAGCTGGTCACGGACGGCCCCTTCGGGCTGGTCCGCAACCCGATCTACAGCGCGATGATCCCCACCGTCTTCGGTCTTGTCCTGATGGTCCCGAACGCCCTCGCGATCGCGGCGATCGTCTGTCTCGTCATCGCCCTCGAGCTCCAGGTGCGCCTGGTCGAGGAGCCGTACCTGCTGCGGACCCACGGCGCCGCCTATGCCGACTACGCCGCCCGCGTCGGCCGCTTCGTCCCCGGTGTGGGACTGCTGCACGACGCTCCCCCGGCGCGAATGACGCCAAGAGAGCCCTGACCGAACCGAAGCGGATCGTCCAAGCACCACCCAGCTGCTGGGCCGAGGCCAGCGCCGACCTCGCCGCCCCGCTTCCACCCAAGCAGCGCGCCCGCTCGCGCCGCGGTGGGCCGTGGGCGTCCCCTCCCAAAACACTCCAGCGAGGCTCCCGCCGAGCGTTTTGGGAGGGGACGCCCACGGCCCTTCCACGTTCGAGACACATGCGCGGCTACTCCCCGGGTGGACTCCGCCCAGCCGCATAGAGTTGGCGGCGATGGCCGAGGACTCCCACGAGCTCTTCCTGATCGATGGCAACTCGCTCGCATACCGGGCGTTTTTCGCGCTGCCGGAGTCGATCGGGACCAGCGACGGGCGGCCGACCAACGCGATCTACGGGCTGGCCTCGATGCTGGTCAAGATCATCGACGAGCACTCGCCCGCCGGGGTCGTCGTCGCCTGGGATGCCGGGATGTCGGGACGCGAGGTCACCTACGACCTCTACAAGGCCCAGCGCAAACCGCGCCCCGACCTGCTGCGCGAGCAGTGGCCCAACCTGATGCCGCTGGTCGAGGCCTTCGGCTACACCAACGTCAAGGTCGAGGGCTACGAGGCCGACGACGTGATCGCCTCGCTGGTCCGCCAGGCCCGCGAGGAGGGGATACCGGTGATGGTCGTCACCGGTGACCGCGACGCCTACCAGCTGGTCGGAGACGGGGTGCGGGTGATGAGTACCTCGCGCGGGATCACCGAGACAAAGGTCTACGACACCGAGGCCGTCGTCGAGCGCTACGGGGTGCCGCCGGAGCGGATCACCGACCTGATGGGGCTGCGCGGCGACACCTCGGACAACATCCCCGGGGTTCCCGGAATCGGCGAGAAGACGGCGACCCAGCTGCTGCAGAAATTCGGCGACCTCGAGGGCGTGCTCGCGGCCGTCGACGAGATCTCCGGCGCCAAGCGCAAGCAGAACCTGGTCGAGCACGCCGACGACGCCCGCATGTCGAAACAGCTGGCGACGCTGCAGTACGAGATCGAGACCGGGGTGGACCTGGCCGAGGTGATGGGTGCCGAACCCGACCGCGGCGCCCTGCGTGACTTCATGCGCGAGTTCGAGCTGCGGGCGGTGATGGAGCGGCTGGAAGAGGCGCTGCCAGAAGGCAAGGCGGTGCCGGGACGCAAGGTGGAGACCGAGCTGGAGATCGAGGCGGTCGAGGGCGAGCCGTCGGATCTCAGCAAGGGAGATGGTCCGGTCGCGCTGTCTGCCGACGGCAGCCAGTGGGCGGCTGCCGACGGCGAGCGGATCGTGACCGGCACGGCGACGCTGGACGAGCTCGCGGTGGCGCTGCCCTCTCACGGCGTTGTCGCCCACGACGTCAAGTCACTCGGCGGCGGACGCCACGGCCTGTTGGCCGCGGCCGCCCGCGAGGGAGTCGCGCTGGCGCTCGACCACGACACGATGCTCGCCGCCTACCTGCTCGAGCCGCAGCGCCGCACCTACGAGCTGACTGAGTTGGGAGCCGATGCGGGAATTGGCATCGCCGCCGATGCGGTGCCGGCAAAAGACGATGACGACGGTCAGCTCTCCCTCGACGGCGATGCAGACGGTGAGGCCGGCCTGGAGCCCGCCGAGGAAGCCCGGCTGGTTGCCGCCCTCGCCGACGTCCAGCGGCCCCGGATCGAGGAGCTCGGCCTCGAGCACCTGCTGCGCGAGATCGAGCTGCCGCTGGTCCACGTCCTCGCCGCGATGGAACGCGAGGGGCTGAAGCTCGACTCCAAACGCCTGGCCGAGGTCGGCGCCGGCTTCGGCGAGCGCATCGAGACGCTCGAGAAGGAGATCTTCGGGCTGGCCGAGGAAGAGTTCACGATCGGCTCTCCGCAACAGGTGGGCCGCGTTCTCTTCGAGAAGCTCGGCCTGACCCGCAAGCGCCGCGGCAAGACCGGCTACTCGACCGACGCCCGCGTCCTCGCCCAGATTCGCGACGAGCACCCGATCGTCGAGAAGATCGAGTCCTGGCGCGAGCTGACCAAGCTGAAGAACACCTACCTCGACTCACTGCCGGACCTGATCGATCCCGAGACGGGCCGCGTCCACACCACCTTCAACCAGGCGGCGACGACCACCGGCCGCCTCTCCAGCACCAACCCCAACCTGCAGAACATCCCGATCCGCACCGAGATCGGGAGGCCCGTCCGCGCCTGCTTCGTCGCCGAGCCCGGCGCCCGCCTGCTCTCGGCCGACTACAGCCAGGTCGAGCTGCGCGTCCTTGCCCACGTCGCCGACGAGGAGGTGCTGAAGGAGATCTTCCGCGCCGGCGACGACGTCCACGCGGCGACCGCGGCCGAGGTCTTCGACATCTCCCGCGACGACGTCGACGTCGGTCAGCGCTCGAAGGCGAAGATGGTCAACTTCGGCATCGTCTACGGCCTCACCGGGTTCGGCCTCGCCGACCGGCTCAACATCCCGCGCAAAGAGGGTGAGGAATTCGTCTCCCGCTACCTGGAGCGCTTCCCCGCCGTGCGTGCCTTCCGCGAGCAGGTGGTCGAGCGGGCGCAGGAGGAGGGGTACGTGACGACCCTGATGGGGAGGCGCCGGGCGATCCCCGAGCTGCGCTCCGGCAACCCCAACACCCGCCGCCTGGGTGAGCGGCTAGCCGTCAACACCGTGATTCAGGGCACCGCGGCCGACATCATCAAGGTGGCGATGGTGCGCTGCCGCGAGGCGCTGCGGGAGTCGGGCGCGGCGACGCGCCTCGTCCTGCAGATCCACGACGAGCTTCTCTTCGAGGGCCCGCCGGGGGAGATGGACGACGCGGTCGAGCTGGTGCGGCGCGAGATGTGCGCGGCCTACGAGCTCGACCCCCCGCTCGAGGTCGACATCGGCGTCGGCGAGGACTGGCTCGACGCCAAGTAGGCGGCCCGGCTCAGCCTGGCGGCGGTCGGTCAGCCCTGTACGCCGAGCGTCTTGACCGTCTCGGACTTCGGCACCGTGCGATGGTCCGGGCTGGTGCCGAGGACGCGGTCGGCGGCGTCGGAGCTGACCCCGAACCAGTAGTGCTCGTTCTTGAAGTGGTGGAGGCGGTGCGAGCGCCAGATCGAGCGGTAGTAGCGGCTCTTCGGCCGGTAGGGCGTGTGGATGAGGAAGTGGCACCACTCGTAGGTGGCGGTGAGCACGACGCTCACGATCATCAGGGTCAGCCAGAGGGCGACGTGATCGCCGCCGAGCAGCGTCCAGGGCCAGCTCAGCAGCCACATCACGAGCAGCACGGGGACGAGGAACCCGGCGATCAGCGAGCCCGGGATCAGCACCGCCCGCAGGACGGTCGGCTCGCGGTGGTGCCAGCGGTGGGCGCGCGCCGTGGGCAGGTCGACGGTCCTGCCCCCGACCTTGCGCGGCCTGGTGTGGAGCAGGCCGACGTGGATCAGCCACTCGGTGAACGGCTGTGCCGCGATCAGGAGCGCCGCGATGGCCAGGTCCATCCACCCCAGGCCGCCGACGGCTGCCCGCAGGAGGAGGAACGCGATGAGGAAGGCCGCGAGCACCTGCGGCGACCGGAAGCGGCCGAACGCCCGGGCGCAGTCGAGCAGCGTCAACGGACCCCCGGAGCGACCCGTGACCGAGACCGCCGCAGCGGTCAGAGGATCGCCCCCGATTGTGGTCTGTCCAGCCTCCATCCATCAAGGGTATCCCCGCGCTTCAAGCCCGGTGAGTTCGTCTTTGGTTCCGCATACCGGAACTAAAGACGAACTCACCGGGAGAAAGACTGATATGACGGTCGGCTATGGACCGGGGACTGGCCGTACTGCTGACTGCGCTTGCGGGCGGGTTGATCGCCCTGCAGGCGCCGATCAACGCCGGGCTGGGGAAGGCGACGGGAAGCCTGCCGGCGGCGCTGATCTCCTTCCTCGTCGGCACCGTCGCCCTGACGGCGATCGTCGTCCTCAGCGGCAAGGCGGGCGGGCTGGGCTCGACCTTCGACGTCAGCTGGTACTACCTGCTGGGGGGCCTGCTCGGCGCGGTCTACGTTGCCAACGCGCTGATCGCGGTGACGGCGATCGGGGCCGGGGGCGTCGCCGCGGCGACGATCACCGGGCAGCTGGTCGCCTCGGTGGCGATCGACCGGCTAGGCCTTTTCGGCCTCGACCAGGTCTCGCTCAGCCCGGAGCGCATCGTCGGCGTCGGCCTGCTTCTCGCCGGCACCGTTCTGGTGGTTCGCTGAGGCGAGCGCGAACTCCGGCGGCGCGATCCGCAGGTAGTGACCGAAGGACCAGTCGATGAACCGCTTGGCGCCGAGCACGCGGACGAGCGGCCCCAGCAGGCGCGGCGGGATCCTGGGGACGAGGCGCTGCACGCGCAGCATCCAGCGGAACTTCCACTCGTGGGAGTCGTTGAACTCGGCGTAGCGGGCGGCTGCGCTCTCGCGGCTCTGGCGTCCGTCGACGACGCCGCGCAGCTCACGGCCCAGTGCGATTCCGAAGTAGAGCGCGGTGCGGATGCCCTCGGCGCTCAGTGGCAGGCAGTGGCCGGCCGAGTCGCCGGCGAAGAAGACGCCGCCCTCGGTGCCGCGGCGCAGCTTGTGCGGGATCCAGTTGCCCTGGTAGCGGACCTTCTCGCTGCCGAGGTCTTCGGCGAGCAGCTCGGTGGTGGCGCGGACGTGGAAGCGGGGGTCGAACGAGCCGACGCCGATCCGCAGCTCGTCGCCGGCGGGGAACGACCAGCCGTAGCCGGCGGGGACGTAGCGGCGGTCGATCCAGACCTCGAGGTCCTTGCCCTCTCCGTGGGGATGGACCTCGAGGCCGCGCGAGAGCGGCGCGTCGGGCGGCTGGTAACCGTCGCCGCCGGCGAGCACGCGGCGCCAGCCGAGCGCGTCGACGACGAGCGGGGCCGTGATCACCCCGCGGTCGGTCTCGACCGCGATCGTCTCCTCGCCACTCGCCGGCCGTAGGCGCCGGTTCACCTTCGCGGTCTCGAACCGGGCGTCGCAGTCGCGCCAGAGGATCTCGCAGAGCTCGCGGTAGTCGAAGGTCGAGAAGGTGAACGGCAGGCGGTAGCGCGAGTCGCCATGAGGCGTGTGCATCAGCAGCGAGTCGAAGCGCTGGCGCTCGGCGTCCATCAGGCCCATGGACCGCATCCACTCGGTCGGGATGCCGCAGGCGGAGGTCTGCCGCTCGCCGATCTCGTAGCGGTCGACAATCAGGACGTCGGCCCCGGAGCCGGCCAGCTCGCGTGCCACCGCAAGGCCCGCGAAGCTGGCGCCGCAGATCAGCACGTCGCGATCGCCGCCGAGCGGCGTCCGCTCCTCGCCACGTTTCGTCGCACGAATCGGCACGACGCAGAGCGTACCCACCTGCAATCATGCCGCGCTGTGTCCGTGACCGATACGACCATCACCCCAGAGTCCACCGGTACGCCCGTCGAGGGCTCCGGCGGCCTGTTGATGGAAATCGACGGCAAGGTTGTGCCCAACTACGCGGCGACGATGGTGTCTTTCGAGGAGGGCGACGTAGTCAAGGGACACGTCGTCCGGATCGACAAGGACGAGGTCCTGGTCGACATCGGCTACAAGTCGGAGGGAGTCATCCCCTCGCACGAGCTCTCGATCCGCAAGTCGGTCAACCCGGCCGACGAGGTCGAGATCGGCGAGGAGGTCGACGCCCTCGTCCTCACCAAGGAGGACAACGAAGGGCGCCTGGTCCTCTCCAAGAAGCGGGCCCGCTTCGAGAAGGCGTGGCGCCGGATCGAGGCCGCGGCCGAGTCGGGCGAACCGGTCGAAGGAAACGTGATCGAGGTCGTCAAGGGCGGCCTCATCCTCGACCTCGGGGTGCGCGGCTTCCTGCCCGCCTCGCTGGTCGACATCCGCCGCGTCCACAACCTGGAGGAGTTCACCGGCCAGACACTCGAGTGCAAAGTGATCGAGCTCAACCGCAGCCGCAACAACGTCGTGCTCTCCCGCCGCGCGGTGCTGGAGGAAGAGCGCAAGGAGGTGCGCGAGCAGATCCTCGGGCGCCTCGAGGCCGGCCAGGTGGTCGAGGGCAAGATCTCCAACATCGTCGACTTCGGCGCCTTCGTCGACCTCGACGGGATCGACGGCCTGATCCACATCTCCGAGCTTTCCTGGAGCCACGTCAACCATCCCTCCGAGGTGGTGGCGATCGGCGACACCGTGCGGATCAAAGTCCTCGACATCGACCGCGACCGCCAGCGCATCTCCCTCGGCCTCAAGCAGACCCAGGAGGACCCCTGGCAGCGCGTGATCAGCGCCCACCGTCCCGGCGACGTGCTCGAGGGAGCGGTGACCAAGGTCGTCGCCTTCGGCGCCTTCGTCGAGATCCTGCCGGGTGTCGAGGGTCTGGTCCACATCTCCGAGCTCGCCGACCACCACGTCGAGAGCCCCAGCGAGGTGGTCGAGCCGGGCACCAAGCTCAACGTCAAGATCCTCGAGATCGATGAGGAGCGGCGACGGCTCTCGCTCAGCATCAAGCAGGTTGCCGAAGGCAAGATGGCGATGGGGGATCTCGGCGAGCAGATCGATGCCGCTGCGGGTGCAGAGGCATCTGCCGAGGACTCAGAGGCGTCGGCCGCGGGTCCTGTCGCGGCAGAGGACTCCTCGTCCTCGCAGGCTGCGGGCGAGGAGCCCACCGCCGCGCCACCCGCGGATGAGGCGGTTGAGGCTGAGGAAGCCCCGGCCGCGGAGGCTGAGGCTCCGGCTGTTGAGGAGCCCGCTGCGGAGGAGGCGCCTGCTGCCGAGGAGCCTGTGGCCGAGGCTGAGGAGCCTTCTGCTGTCGAGGAGCCGGTGGCCGAGACGCCTGAGGAGGCTGAAGAGGCTGAGCAGGAGGGGGAATCGGTAGTCGAGAGGCCGGATTCGCCCGACGACTTGGACGAGGCCGGCGGGGAGTCCGACGAGACCGGCGACGCCGAGTCGCCTGCCGAGGAACCCTCCGAGTCTTAGTTCGTCGTGCCGCTGACCATCGGGTTGACCGGGGGGATCGCGGCGGGGAAGTCCGAGGCGCTTGCGGCATTTGAGCGGCTGGGGGCTGCGACTATCTCCAGTGACGCCGTTGTCCACGAGCTGCTCGATTCCGAGTCTCTGCTGGGCAGGCTGACGGAGCGGTGGGGCGAGGAGATCGCGCCTGACGGCCGGATCGACCGCACCAGGATTGGCGAGATCGTGTTTGCAGACCCGGAGCAGCTGAAATGGCTGGAGGCGCAGATTCACCCCTTGGTCGGAGAACGGATCGGAAGTTGGCTCGGCTCGCTGGACGACGACGTCTCAATCGCCGTGGTCGAGGTGCCGCTGCTGTTCGAGGGCGAGATGGCGCCGGTCTTCGACACCACCGTGGCGGTCGTCACCTCCGACGAGGTTCGCCGTGCGCGGGCTGAGGCTCGCGGGCACGCCCTGGTCGGAGAGCGCGAGGCGCGGCAGCTGCCCCAGGCGGAGAAGGCGGCTCGGGCCGAGCACGTGATCGAGAACGAGGGGACGCTCGAGGACCTCGAGCAGCGCCTGTCCGCCCTCCTCGCGAAGCTGAAGGGATGAGCACGGGCCGCAAGAGCCTGATTAGGAAACGGAGAAGGCGCCGCATCGCGATTGGCGCAGCGCTCCTCGGCGCCGGTATCGTCGCCGGCGTGCTGCTGGGAGTGGTGGGGACACTGGAACGAGGGCTTCAGGAGCTGACACTGCCCCTGAAGCACGAGGACGTGATCCGCCAGCAGTCGCGGGAGAAGGGCGTCGACGCCGCCCTGATCGCCGCCGTGATCTACTCGGAGTCGAAGTTCAGCGACCGCACCTCGAACGCCGGTGCCCGGGGCCTGATGCAGATCACGCCCGCCGCGGCCAACGAAATCGAGCGCCACAGCGGGGGCACCACGTTCAAGCTCGAGGATCTCAGCGACCCCGAAATCAACATCCGCTACGGCACCTTCCTGCTCGACGAACTGATCGAGCGCTATGACGGCGACGTAGCGGCGGCGCTGGCCGCCTACAACGCCGGACCCGGCAACGCCGACGAGTGGGGCGGCAGCGCCCTCCGCGTCGAGGAGATCACCTTCCCGGAAACCCGCGCCTACGTGGAAGAGGTGCTCGAGAAGCAAGAGGCCTACCGCGAGGAGTACGCGAGGGAGTTGGGCTACAGGTGAGCGAGGCGCCGAGACCGCGGCTCGCCGCGCTGGCCGTAGCCGTCGGGCTGGTCCTGGCCGACTCCTCGATCGTCGTCCTGGCGCTGCCCGAGATCTACCGCGAGCTCGACACGAGCGTCGCCGGTGTCACCTGGGTCCTCGTCTCCTTCAACCTGGTGATGGCGCTGGCGGCGGTTCCCGCCGCCCACCTCGCTCGCCGCGCCGGCCCGGGGCGTGCGGCAGCCGTCGGCCTCGCCGTCTTCGCCGGCGCCGGCATCGCCTGCGGGATCTCCGCCGAGCTCAGCACCCTGATCGCCGCCCGCTGCGTGCAGGCCCTGGGCGGCGCCCTGGCGGTGACGGCCGCGCTGGAGCTGCTCCCGGCCACGGTCGGCTCCGAGCGTCGGGCGACGACGGTCTGGGTCACCGCCGGCGCCACCGGTGCGGCGCTCGGCCCGGCCGTCGGCGGCCTCCTCACCGAGCTCGTCTCCTGGCAGTCGATCTTCCTGGTCCAGGTTCCGGTGGCGCTGGCTGCGGCGGTACCGATCCTCGCCGTCGCCAGGCACGAGGCGGCGACCGGCGTGCTCGCGGCCGAGCTGTCTCGGACCGGCCGCCCCCACCTGCTCGCCAACCTGGCGCTGGCCATGGTCTCGGCGGCGATCGCCGCCGCTCTCTTCCTGCTCGTCCTGCTGCTGATCGAGGGTTGGCGCCTGACCCCGATCGGCGCCGCGATCGTGGTCAGCGTCATGCCCGTGGCGGCGATCGCCGGCAGCCGCCTCGGGCGCTGGGTTCCGAGCGCCAGGGCACGCGCGGCGGCCGGGGCGATCCTCGTCTCCGGCGGGCTCGGAGCGCTGGCGCTGCTGCCCAAGGCCGAGGTGGCGCTGACCGTGCCGCCCCAGATCATGGTCGGGATCGGCCTGGCCCTGGTGCTCTCGGCCCTGACCGAGACGGCGCTGCACGGGAGGGCGCCGCAGGCGATCCACGGCGGCTGGACGATCTCGGCCCGCCACGCAGGCGTCGTCATCGGGCTGCTGGCGCTTACCCCGGTCTTCACCGCCGACATCGCCGAGCAGCGCCAGGACGCGATCGACGCCGGCACCGCGGTGATCCTCGACTCGCCCGCGCCGCCGCTGCTCAAGCTCGAGCTCGCGCAGCGGATCGAGAGCCAGCTCGAAGGAGAGCAGGGGAGGGTCCCGACGATCGGACCCGCCTTCGATCCGCTGCCCGAGGACCCCGAGGACCGCGCCGCGGTCGTCGGGCTCCGCGACGAACTCCAGGAGCAGCTGAACCGCGGCGCCACCCACGCCTTCAGCCCGTCCTTCGGCCTCGCGGCCCTGCTCGGACTGCTCGCGCTGATTCCGATCGGCCTTGCCAGGAGGGTCGATCTGTGAACCCGGTACTGAGGGCCCGGGTGCTCGTAGGGGCGGCGATCGCCGTCGCTGTCGCCCTCCCGGGGATCTACCTGGCTTCGGGCGGCTCCTCCTATGCGCCGGCGAAGACCGCGGATCCCTGCGAGACGCGGCCCTGGCGCGACCCCACCGGCCTCGACGAGCTCGCCGAGCAGTTCTCGCTCTCGGCGCTCGACGGCGCCGCCTGCGAGCTGGGGGTGAGCCGCGAGACGCTGGCGCGGGCCCTGGCCACGCCGGAGTCGCGCGAACGCTTCACCGAGCGCTACGGGATCGACGACGCTGAACTCGCGCGGGCGATCCGGGCGGGCCTGCTGCGCGCGGTCGACGATGCCGAAGACGCCGGCGCCCTGAGCCCGCTGATCGCTGGTCCCCTGCGCGACTACCTGAAGAGCGTGCCGCTCGACCAGGCGATCGAACTGATCGAAAACGCCCGCACGATCTTCGAAAACGTCCGAGGCTTTCTCGGCCCCGCCCAGGAATTCTTCGAAAGCTTCCTACCCTGAGCAAGATCTAGGCCGGACCGTGTAACCGGGCCGCCGGGGCAGGGTCCCCGGGAACTCCCGGCGAAGCCGGCCCGGGGACCCTGCCCCGGCGGCCCCGCGCCTACAGATCCCTGCCTATTTCTTGAACTGGAACTTGCCCTTCTTCGGCAGCCAGGCGATGCCTTCGCAGAGTTCTTCGGGGGTGGTCTCGAGCGAGCTGGCGAGCTTGACGATCGTGCCCAGCCGTGGCTCGCGCCCGCCGCGCTCGAGTAGCGAGATCTCTGTGCGGTGTAGGTCGCAGAGGAAGCCGAGCTCCTCCTGCGATACGCCCTTCTTCTTGCGCGCTTTGCGCAGGTTGATTGCAAAACGTTCGCGTGGTTTCATGCGGCAATTCTCTGTCTGCGAAGACAGAAGCGCTACAGCCAAAACATCTACAGACGAAACCGCACGTTTATATACGAATTAGTCGCGGGTCGCGCGCCAGACCCAGAGCATCGCCAGCGGCTGCAGGGGAAGCCGCGCCCAGAGCGCCCAACGGGGCAGCCGGTCGAGGTCGAGTCCGTCGACCTGCTCCGGGTTGACCGCCATGTGCACGTTGGCGGGGAAGACCGCGACCAGAAGGCCCAGCAGCCACCAGCGCGCGAAGTGCCTGGTGGGCCGCGCCAGCACGGCCGCGCCGCCGACGATCTCTGCCACGCCGCTCAGGGCAACCGCCTCCCGATGCCGGGGAAGGGACGGCGGCATGATCGCCTCGTAGCTGCGCGGGATGACGAAGTGCATCGCCCCCGCAAAGGCGAAGAATCCCGCCAAAGCTCTCTGCGAACGGCTCATCGGGCGGGCAGTCTAGGGCTATCTGAGGTTAAGGGCGTCGGGGGTGGGTCCCCGGGCCGGCTTCGCCGGGAGTTCCCGGGGACCCACCCCCGACGCCCTTCCGGCACCCGAGTGGGAGCCCCCACCGAGATAGGCCCTAATGTGACGCTGATGCCCGAGTTCACGCTAAACCCCGCTTACACGCCGACGGCCGACCAGCCGAAGGCGATCGCTGGGCTGGCCGAAGGCCTGGGGGAGGGGGATCGCTTCCAGACGCTACTCGGGGCGACGGGCACCGGCAAGACGTTCACGATGGCGGCGACCATCGCCGCGGTGCAGCGGCCCTCGCTGGTGATCGCCCACAACAAGACGCTGGCCGCGCAGCTCTGCAACGAGTTCCGCGAGTTCTTCCCCGACAACGCGGTCGAGTACTTCGTCTCCTACTACGACTACTACCAGCCCGAGGCCTACGTCCCGGCCCAGGACCTCTACATCGAGAAGGACTCCTCGATCAACGACGAGATCGACCGCCTGCGCCACGCGGCGACGGCGGCGCTCTTCGCCCGCCGCGACACGATCATCGTCGCCTCGGTCTCCTGCATCTACGGGATCGGCTCGCCCCAGGTCTACAACGAAAAAATGCAGCTCTTCAAGGTTGGCGAGGAGATCGACCGCGACGAGGTGCTGCGCAAGCTGGTCAAGATGCAGTACCAGCGCAACGACTCGGTGCTCGGTCGCGGCGCCTTCCGGGTGCGCGGCGAGGTGCTGGAGATCATGCCCTCCTACGCCGAGTCGGCCTACCGGATCGCCCTCTTCGGCGACGAGATCGAGGGGATTCAGCACTTCGACACGCTGACCGGCGAGGTCCTCGACACGATCGACCACGTCTCGGTCTGGCCCGCCTCCCACTACGTGACCCGGGATGAGACCCTGGAGCGCGCGGTGGAGGAAATTCGCGCCGAACTGGGCGCCCGCACCGCGGAGCTCGAGGCCGAGGGCAAGCAGCTCGAGGCGCACCGGCTGCGCCAGCGCACCGCCTACGACATCGAGATGCTGAAGGAGATCGGCTTCACCTCGGGGATCGAGAACTACTCGCGCATCCTCGATGGCCGGCCCCCCGGCAGCCCGCCGCACACGCTGATCGACTACTTCCCCGACGACTTCGTCGTCTTCGTCGACGAGTCCCACCAGACGATCCCCCAGATCGGGGGGATGTACGAGGGGGACCGATCGCGCAAGCAGACGCTGATCGACTACGGCTTCCGGTTGCCCTCGGCGATCGACAACCGGCCGCTCAAGTTCGACGAGTTCCTCGAGCGGGTTCCGCAGCTGGTCATGGTCTCGGCGACGCCGGGGCCGTTCGAGCGGGCCGAGTCGACCCGGATCGTCGAGCAGATCGTTCGCCCGACCGGAATCGTCGACCCCGAGATCGAGCTGCGCGCGACGAAGAACCAGATCGACGACCTGATGAACGAGATCAAGGCCGTCGCCGAGGACGGCGACCGCGTCCTGGTCACGACGCTGACCAAGAAGATGGCCGAGGACCTGACCAACTACCTGCTCGAGTACGGCGTCCGGGTCCGCTACCTGCACTCGGAGATCGACACCCTGGAACGGATCCAGATCATCCGCGACCTGCGCCTCGGCGAGTACGACGTGCTGGTCGGGGTCAACCTGCTGCGCGAGGGCCTCGACCTTCCCGAGGTCTCGCTGGTGGCGATCCTCGATGCCGACAAGGAGGGCTTCCTGCGCGGAGAGACGAGCCTGGTGCAGACGATCGGCCGCGCCGCGCGCAACGTCAACGGGCGGGTACTGATGTACGCCGACAGGGAGACGGACGCGATGCAGGCGGCGATGCGCGAGACCGACCGCCGCCGGGCGATCCAGGTCGCCTACAACGCCGAGCACGGGATCACGCCGGAGACCGTGCGCAAGGGGATCTCCGAGATGAGCGAGTTCCTGGCGATGGAGGACCGGGCGCCGCGCAAGCGCCGCGGCAAGCGCGCCGCCGAGTTCGACGACCCGGCCGAGCTGGAGCGCACGATCGTTTCGCTGGAGGAGGAGATGTTGGCCGCGGCCGACGACCTCCGCTTCGAGGAGGCGGCCCGGCTGCGCGACGAGCTGAGGGAGTTGCGCCGCGACCTCGACGGGATGCGGGCTGGCGCTTAGGCATCCAGCCTGAGAGCATCCTCGGGTGACGATCTGCGAAGAGATCGGGGAGTGGGCGGCCGGTCTGCGGGCCGAGGATCTGCCAGGCAGCGTCCGCGAGCGGGCGGAGCTGCAGACACTGTGCGTCGCCGCCGGGCGCGCGGCCGGAGAGGAGGCGGCCGCTCCCTTCGCGGCTGTTGCTCCGGACGGCGCGGTGGGCGAGATCTACCGCTCGGCGGCCGCCTCGATCGCCCACGACTGGGACGACTACCTCTTCATGGGCCACACCGGGCACTCGGCGGTACCGGTGGCGGCCGCCTTCGCCGGCGATTCAGAGCGCAGGCTCGTTGCCCAGGTCGCGGCCAACGAGGTCGCCGGACGCCTTGGCGCCTCGCTCTTCCTCGGCCCCCACAACGGCCAGTTCTGGGCCTCGATCCACTGCGCCTCGGCGGCGGTGGCCGCGTCGGTCGGACTCGGCCTCGACGCGACGCGCACCGCCCACGCCCTGGCGATCGCCCTCTACCAGCCGCCCTACGGGATGTGGCCCGGGTTCATGGGTCCCGAGAGCAAGCTCCTCACCGCTGCCGAGCCGGCGGCGGTGGGCGCACGGGCCGCACTGCTCGCCGCCGACGGCGTCACCGGCGCGCTCGACGTGATCGAGCACCCACGCGGCGTCCTCGCCGGGCTCTCCTTCGCGCCGCGGCCGGCGATGCTCGGCGCGCTCGGGCGCGTCTGGCTCACCGACACGCTCGCCTACAAGCGGGTGCCGGGCTGCGCCTACCTGCAGTCGGTCGCCGAGGCCGCGCTGGCCTCCGGCGTCGCCGCCGAGGACGTTGCCGAGATCGAGATCGAGGCCGGCTGGCTCACCTGCGAGATGGAGGAGCTCGGCGAGGGGCCGGACCTGACCCCGATCAGGGTCAACTTCAGCGCCACCCTGACCGCGGCGATCGCGCTGATCGCCGGCCAGCTGACCCCGGCCGAGCTGGACCCCGCCTGGCTGGCCGGGCGCGAGACCGAGATCCGCACGCTCGCCGCCCGGATCGAGCTTCGCCACGATCCCGGCGCGACCGCGGCGACCCTGCTCGGCAGCCTCGAGGCGGGTGCCTCTCCCGACCTGGGACTGGGAGACCTGCTGCGGATCCGCCGCCGCCTTGCTTACGCGAACATGAATGAGGGCAACCCGGCTCCGGCGATCGTCAGGGCCCTCTTCGCCGACCGCGCCCTGCGCCGTCACCTCGGCCGCTCGCTGCGTGGCCGGCTCAGTGGCAACGGCGGCGACGTTGGCATCGAGGGGCTCGACACCGCGGCCCTGCGAATGACCTTCCCCAGCCGCCTGCGAATCCGTCTCCGCGATGGCTCGATCCGCGTGGTCGAGGGCAGCGAGCCCGGCTCCTGCGGCCGCCCGCTCGCAGAGCAGCGCGCCGTGGTCGAGGAACGCCTGCAGGTGGCCGGGCTCGCTGTCGGTACCGCTGCCTAGGCCAGGACCTTCGCCGCCTTGGCGCTGTCGGCGTAGAACTCGCCGCGGGCGATCTTTCCGTCGGCGAACCTGAGTAGGTGCGCGAACGGGGCCTCGAAGCTGTGGCCGTTGTGGCCGGCCCGCTGCGTTCCTCGCACCACGACCCACTCGCCGGCGTCGATGAACTCCTCCGGCTCTACCGTGAACGAGGACCAGTAGTTGGGGATCTGGGCGAAGTTCCCGATGATCTCGTCGCGGCCGTGGGTTTCTCCTCCGAGCGGAAGCTCGTCGGAGGTGAGCCAGGTGCCGTCCTCGGCCATCATCTCCTTCAGTGCTTCCAGGTCTCCGCGACCGAAGGCCTCGTAGGCGGACCGGGCTGTGTCGACGTTCGACATGGCTCCTCCTTTGGAGTGGCTGGCCCTGCCTTCCGTTCAAGCTACTCCCGACCCGAGCTCCGCGCAAGGCTCCTTAACCCCGACCCTTGCGGTCGCACTTTCCGCCGCATAGCGGAGGCAAATGCGACACCTGAGTTCTGACCTTAGATATGGAGGCGCAGCGCGCGCCGTCGGTGCTCAAGCAGGGCCCGTAGCCGTCGGGCGACCTGGTCGGGTTCCTGTTCGATGCGACGTGCAGTGATGCGGATCGCGTCGATGCCCGCAAGCTTCAGGTCCTCGATCCGCAGCGGATCGCGCTCGAACGCGGCGCGCGTGCGATGGGTCTCCCATCCATCGAGTTCAACCGCAAAGCGCTCTCGTTCCCAATACGCGTCGATCTCATGACCCGCGACGAAGACGTTGATGGCGGGTCGGGGTAGCCCCGCCCGCTTCACGATGGCAAGAAAGGCTCGTTCAGTCCGAGCTCGCGACATGATCGGATCGAGGTAGAGCGCCACTGCGCGGCGCAGCCGCTTACGGCCGGCATGACGACCGCTGCGCGTGAGCAGCGAGTCGATTGCGCCGATGTCGAGCAGTCCCATGCGCTCAGCTTTCTCGACCAGCCGTTCGAGCTGCTTGTCGTTTTGCCTTGCCCCGAAGTCGAGCAGGGTTCGAGGCACGGCGGTCACGGGGATGCCCTCGAAGTCGGCTTGATCCTCGTCCTCGAGGATCGTCGAGTGATGGATCTGGATCCCGGAACGGTTGTGACCGCGAGATGGAACCGTGACCTCCGGAACCTGCGGCCACATGGGGCTGAGCCCCCACAGCCAGGCTGCGGATTCGTGGCTGATCATCCCTCCCTCACCGCAGGCAAGAACGGCCGCGAGATACCGTCCGTGCCTTGAAACGGCGGGGTGACCGACTCCGTACACCCCGCGATGTAGTCGGTGGAGTCGCCCGGATCGCACCGCGCGCGCCACCGCACCATCTGAATAACCCAACTCCGCAAGCTGGCGTTGCGAGACGATGCCGTGTTGGGCCGCTGCCAGGTTCGCCAACGCACCGTGAGGTCGTACTTCCCGCCGCATATTGGAAATAAGGGCGACCGCAGGCCGAACTCTCCCCCCGCACTGCCTTGATGTCGTAGTTATCGTCGTATACCGGCTGAAAGTGCGACGTCTCGAGGAATGGGAGAAGGGAACATCTGTTCGTATGCGTAGAATCGCCCAGTGGCCGCTTCGGATCGGATCGTCATCTCGGGTGCCCGGGAGCACAACCTCAAGGACGTCGACGTCGAACTGCCCCGTGACGCGCTGATCGTGATCACGGGGCTCTCGGGGTCGGGGAAGTCGAGCCTTGCCTTCGACACGATCTACGCCGAGGGGCAGCGGCGCTACGTCGAGTCGCTCTCCGCCTACGCGCGGCAGTTCCTCGGCCTGATGGAGAAGCCCGACGTCGACTCGATCGAGGGGCTCTCGCCGGCGATCTCGATCGACCAGAAGACGACCTCGCGCAACCCGCGCTCGACGGTCGGCACGGTGACCGAGATCCACGACTACCTGCGCCTGCTCTGGGCGCGGATCGGCATCCCGCACTGCCCCGAGTGTGGGGCCGAGATCACCGGCCAGACCCAGGAGCAGATCGTCGACCGACTGATGACCCTGGAGGAGGGGGTCAAGTTCATGGTGATGGCGCCCGTCGTCCGCGGACGCAAAGGCGAGTACGGCAAGCTGCTGGAGCAGTTCCGCCTCGAGGGCTACTCGCGGGTCAAGGTCGACGGCGAGCTGCGGCGGCTCGACGAGGAGATCGTCCTCGACAAGAAGTTCAAACACGACGTCTCGGTCGTCGTCGACCGCCTCGTGATGAAACCGGATCTGCGGCGGCGCCTGTCCGAGTCGGTCGAGGCCGCGGCCGGGCTCGCCGGCGGACTGGTAGAAGTCGAGATGGTCGAGGAGAAAGCCGGCGAGCCCCTGCTCTTCAGTGAGCAGTTCGCCTGCCTGGGCTGTGGCACCTCGATCCCCGAGCTGGAGCCGCGGATCTTCTCCTTCAACTCTCCCCACGGAGCCTGTGAGCGCTGCCACGGTCTCGGCTTCCAGCGCGTGATCGACCCCGAGCTGGTCGTCCCCGACCCGACCCTCTCGCTCTCCGAGGGAGCGCTGCAGCCCTGGAACCGCGGCATCACCGCCTACTGGAAGCGCCTGATCGCGGCGGTGGCCGAGGAGCACGGCGTCGATGCCGAGAGGCCCTGGTCGAAGCTGAAGAAAGCCGAGAAGGAGATCTTCCTCTACGGCACCGGCTCCGAGCGGCACCAGGTGAGTTACACCAACCGCTTCGGCCGCAAGCGCTCCTACAAGGTCCGCTTCGAGGGAATCGTCAACAACCTCGAGCGTCGCTACGAAGAGACCGACTCCGAGACCAATCGCGAGCGGATCGAGGGCTACATGGCCGAGCAGCCCTGCCCGGATTGCGATGGCGCCCGGCTGCGCCCGGAGAGCCTCGCGGTCAAGGTCGGCGGGATCAGCATCGCTGACTTCAGCCAGATGTCGGCTCGTGGCGCCGCCGAGTGGATCGTCGCCCTGGAGATGACGAAGACCGAGCGTGCGATCGCGCGCCTGATCGTGCGCGAGATCACCGAACGGCTCGCCTTCCTCGAGAACGTCGGCATCGGCTACCTCTCTCTGGGCCGCTCGGCCCGCTCGCTCTCCGGCGGCGAGGCGCAGCGGATTCGCCTGGCGACCCAGATCGGCTCCAGTCTGGTCGGCGTGATGTACGTCCTCGACGAGCCTTCGATCGGCCTGCACCAGCGCGACAACGAGAAGCTGATCGCCACCCTCGACCGGCTGCGCGACCTCGGCAACACGGTGATCGTGGTCGAGCACGACGAGGGCACGATGCTTGCCGCCGACCACCTGGTCGACCTCGGGCCGGGCGCCGGCGAGCACGGGGGCCACGTGATCGCCGCCGGCACGCCGGCTGCGGTCGCCAAGAATCCGGCCTCACTGACGGGCCAGTACCTCTCCGGGAAGCGCCGGATCGAGCTGCCTACAGAGCGCCGCCAGCCGAGTGGCGCCCTGCGCGTGCGCGGCGCCCGCGAACACAACCTCAAGGGGATCGACGTGGCGGTCCCCCTCGGCGTCTTCTGCTGCGTCACCGGTGTCTCGGGCTCGGGCAAGTCGACCCTGGTCAACGAGACCCTGCACCACTCGGTCGCCAACCGGTTGCACCAGGCGAAGCTGCGCCCGGGCGCTCATGACGGCGTCGACGGACTCAGCCAGATCGACAAGATCATCAACATCGACCAGTCGCCGATCGGCCGCACGCCGCGCTCCAACCCGGCGACCTACACCGGCGTCTTCGACCACATCCGCCAGCTCTTCACCCAGACCCAGGAGTCGCGGGCGCGCGGCTACAAGCCCGGCCGTTTCAGCTTCAACGTCAAGGGCGGCCGCTGCGAGGTCTGCCGCGGCGACGGCCAGATCAAGATCGAGATGCACTTCCTGCCCGACGTCTACGTGCCCTGCGAGCAGTGCCACGGCAAGCGCTACAACCGCGAGACGCTCGAGGTCCGCTTCAAGGGCAAGAACATCGGCGACGTGCTGGAGATGTCGGTCGAGGAGGCGGTCGTCTTCTTCGAGAACGTGCCGAAGATCGCCCGGCGCCTGCGCACCCTGCACGACGTCGGCCTCGACTACATCCGCCTCGGCCAGGCGGCGACGACGCTCTCCGGCGGCGAGGCGCAGCGGGTGAAGCTGGCGACCGAGCTCTCCAAGGTCGCCACGGGAAACACTCTCTACATCCTCGACGAGCCGACCACCGGCCTGCACTTCGCCGACGTGCAGCGCCTGCTCGACGTGCTCGGCCGCCTGGTCGACGCCGGCAACAGCGTCGTGGTGATCGAGCACAACCTCGACGTGATCAAGACCGCCGACCGCCTCATCGACCTCGGGCCCGAGGGCGGCGAAGAGGGGGGAGAGGTGGTCGCCACCGGCACCCCGGAGGAGGTCGCCGCGGTCCCCGGCTCCTACACCGGCCGCTTCCTGGCCGAGCTGGTCGAGCCGTCGAAGCCGAAGCGTGCCGCGCGCAAGCGGCGCGAGCCGGTCGCGGCCTGAGCCGGCGACAAGTCGCCAATCGGAAATTTCGCTCGTTGAAGGTGGCCGAGCGCTACCTTGAAGAGTGAGAAACGCGGCAAGCGGGTAGCCGTTTCGGGCAGGGCGAAAGGAGAACGCTCATGTCCCACTCAGGTTTGAAGCGACTCGGGGCCACGACTTTCATCCTTGCGGCCATCGTCCTCGCCGTCGGCTGCGGTGACGACGACGGCGGAACGGGTGAAGGTGGCGGAGGCGGTCCGACGATCGCCCTGTTGCTGCCCGAGAACCAGACCCCGCGCTACGAGGCTTCCGATCGGCCGCGCTTCGAAGAAAAGGTCGAAGAAATATGCCCTGACTGCGAAATCCTCTACAGCAACGCCACCGAGGACGCCTCCAAGCAGCAGAGCCAGGTCGAAGCGGCCCTGACCCAGGGCGCCGACGTGCTGGTGCTGGACCCGGTCGACGCCGCCTCGGCGGCCGCCAGCGTGCAGAAGGCCGACCAGCAGGGCGTGCCGGTGCTCAGCTACGACCGGCTGATCCTCGGCGCTGAAGTCGCCGTCTACGTCTCCTTCGACAATGAACGTGTGGGCGAACTGCAGGCCGAATCGCTCTCGAAAAAACTGAAAGAAGACGGTAGCCCCAAAGGGCCGATCGTGAAGATCAACGGCGACCCCGCGGACAGCAACGCCGCCCTCTTCAAGGAGGGCTCGAACAAAGGGTTCGAAGCCGCCGGCGTCCAGATCGCCAAGGAATACGACACGCCGGAATGGTCGGCGACCAACGCCCAGAACGAGATGCAGCAGGCAATCACGGCGATCGGCAAAGACGGGTTCGCCGGGGTCTACGCGGCCAACGACGACACCGGCGGCGGCGCGATCGCGGCGATGAAGTCGGCCGGGATCGATCCGGAAGAACGCCCCACCACCGGCCAGGACGCGACCGTCGCCGGTCTGCAGCGGATCCTTGCCGGTCAGCAGTACATGACGATCTACAAGGCCTACAAGCCCGAGGCGGCGGTCAGTGCCGAAATCGCCATCGACCTCGCTGAAGGCAAGGAAATCCCGCAGGGCAAAGTCACGGATGAACTCGACAACGAAGCGGGCAAAGTGCCTTCGATCCTGTTCGAACCGGTCGCGGTCACCAAAGACAACATCAAACAGACCGTGATCGCGGACGAAGAAGTATCGGTCGACGAACTCTGCACCGGGCCCTACGCCAAAGCCTGCGAAGAAGCGGGGATCTCTTAGCTGGAGGGATGCGATGAGCGCAGACGCCCCGTTGCTCGAGATCGACGGGGTAAGCAAGAAGTTCGGCCCGGTCCAGGCTCTGGACCGGGTCGACTTCGGCGTCGGCGAAGGCGAAGTGGTCGCCCTTGTAGGCGACAACGGGGCGGGCAAGTCGACCCTGGTGAAGACGATCGCCGGGATCCACTCACCGGACGCCGGTGAGATTCGATTCGCCGGGGAGAGGGTGACGATCTCCCGGCCCCACGACGCCACGGCCCTGGGCATCGCGACCGTCTACCAGGATCTGGCGCTCTGCGACAACCTCGACGTGGTGGCGAACATCTTCCTCGGCCAGGAGGAGGTCACAGGCGGGCCGGCCCGGACGACGCGCCAGCTCGACGAGGCGAAGATGGAGCACCGGGCTGGCGATCTGCTCTCCAGCCTCGCGGTGACGATTCCCAGCTTGCGCACCGAGGTGGGGACGCTCTCCGGCGGCCAGCGCCAGCAGGTGGCGGTGGCGCGCTCGCTGTTGGGCGAGCCGAAGGTGGTGCTCCTCGACGAGCCGACGGCGGCACTCGGAGTGCCGCAGACCAAGTTGGTGCTGGGGCTGATCGGGACTCTGCGCGAGCGCGGCCTGGGCGTGGTCGTGATCAGCCACAACCTCGCCAACATCTTCGAGGTCGCCGACCGGATCGTCGTCCTGCGGCTCGGTCGCACAGCGGGCGACTTTCAGGCTGAGCAGACCACTGAGGAGCACGTCGTCGCCGCCATCACCGGCGTCGGCGAAGGCAATGGGTAGAGAGAGCCTGCGGCGCTTCGTCCAGGGCGACCTCGCCTCGCTGCGGGTCGTGCTCGGCCTGGCCGTGATCTGGGCGATCTTCCAATCCCAGAACGACCGCTTCCTCTCGGCCGAGAACCTGACCAACCTGATGCTGCAGATCACCGCGGTCGGGCTGATCTCGATCGGCATCGTCTTCGTGCTTCTGCTCGGCGAGATCGACCTCTCGGTCGGCGCGGTCAGCGGTCTGGCCGCCGCGGTGATGACCGTGCTCAACGTCAATCATGGCTGGAACCCCTACTTGGCGATCCTCGCCGCCGTTCTCGTCGGCACCACGATCGGCCTACTCCAGGGGTCGGTGTTCAGCCGCTTCGGCGTGCCCTCCTTCGTCGTCACCCTCGCCGGCCTGCTCGCCTGGCAGGGCGCCCTGCTGCAGGTCCTGGGCTCGACCGGCTCGATCAACATCAACGACCCGAAGATCACCGGCCTCGCCAACACCTTCTACTCGGACACTGTCGGCTGGGCCATCGCCGCGGTCATAGTCGTCGCCTACGCGGGTGTCCTCCTCGCCGGGCACCGCAGCCGCGTCGCCCACGGGCTGACCGGAGAGAGCCTCGCGCCACTGGCGGTGCGAATTGCCCTCGTCGCCGCGATCACGGTCGTCGCCGTGGCCGTCCTCAACTCCGACCGCGGCGTGCCGCTGGCGCTGCTGATCCTGCTCGCCTTCGTCGGCGGCTTCGAATACGTCGCCAAGCGCACCCGCTTCGGCCGGCACGTTTATGCGGTCGGCGGAAATGCGGAGGCCGCCCGCCGGGCGGGCATCGGGGTGAACAAGATCCGCGTCGCGGTCTTCGCCCTCTCCGGCACGATGGCGGCGATCGGCGGCATCCTCGCCGCCTCGCGCCTGCTCGCCGTCAACCAGAGCTCGGGCGGCAGCGAACTGCTGCTCCTGGCGATCGCGGGCCCGGTGATCGCGGGGACCAGCCTCTTCGGCGGTCGCGGCGCCGTCTGGACCGCGCTGCTCGGCGCCCTCGTGATCGGCTCGATCGCCAACGGCATGGACCTGCTGGCGCTCTCCTCGGCGGTCAAGTTCATGGTCACCGGCGGCGTCCTGCTGCTGGCCGTGATCGTCGACGCCATCGCCCGGCGTGAGCGCCAAGCGGCTGGCCGGGTTTAGGAGGGCTCAGCGAGCGAACAGCAACGAGGCGCCGATTGCGCCGCCCAGATCGCCGAGTGAGGCGACTCTCACCGCGGGGGGCCGCTCGTCGACGAAGAGGTGCTTGTCCATCTCCTTGGTCAGCGCTCCCATATAGCGCTCGCCGAAGCGAACGCCGAGGCCGCCGCCGACGATCACCGCTTCGGGGTCGAGCAGGTTGACCGCGGAGGCGATCCCGGTGCCGAGGGCCTCGATCGCGCGGTCGACCAGCTTCTCGGCGAGATGGTCGCCATGGTCGAGGGCGCGTTGCCAGATTCCGCTCGTAAGACGATCTTTCTCGTGCTTGTGCATCAGCTTGAAGAGGTCGGTCTTGGTGCCCTCCTCGTGCTCGCGGCGCGCCTCGGTTTCCATCGCGCCTCGTCCCGCGTAGGCCTCCATGCAGCCCTTGCGCCCGCAGGGGCACTTGGCGCCGTCGCGCTTGACCACCATGTGGCCGATCTCCCCGGCGGCGCCGCGGCCTAGCCAGGGCTTGCCGTCGAGGACGAGGCCACCGCCAACGCCGGTTCCCCAGAAGACGCCGATCAGGCTCTGGAACTCGCGCCCGGCGCCGAGGTGGAACTCGGCCTCCGTGGCGACCTGGACGTCGTTGCCGACTCTCACCTCCGTCCCCAGGGCGGCCTTCAGTGCTTCGGCGAGCGGGAAGCTCCCCTCCCAGCCCGGAAGGTTGCGGGCACCGGAGACGACCCCGGTCCGCTCGTCGGTGTCGCCGGGCGAGCCGACACCGACCCCGGCAAGCGCGCCGGTCTCGATACCGGCCTCTGCTGCCGCCTCTTTCAGGGCTGCTGCCATCTCGTCGGCTACGTCCTGGGGACCGCCGCTCGTCGGCGTCGGCCGGCGCGACTGCCCCACTACTCCACCGGTCGCATCGACGATCGCGGTCTGGATCTTCGTTCCGCCCAGGTCGATGCCGCCGCGCAGATCCGCCACGTGCGTCAGTCTATGGCCCGGTGCAGAGGGGTTGGCGCATCTGGTGGGCGAAGCGGCGCTGGTACGAGCGCAACCGGCGACTCGGTCGGCGCTGGCGCTTGGCTCGGCACGCGGCCCGCGGCGGCTTCTTCGTCCGCCAGCCGGTCGAGGGCGAGGTTCTCGAGGCGCTCGACGAGGGCAGGTTGCGGATCGGCGAGGGGACGCTGCTGGAGCCCGGCTGCTGGCTCACCCTGGCGCCCGAGGCCCGGATCGAGATCGGCGAGGGCTGCTTCCTCAACCGCAACACGATGCTGGCCGCGCTCGAGTCGATCGAGATCGGCGACCACACGATGTTCGCCAACGGCTGCTTCGTCGGCGACTCCTCGCACCGCTTCGACGACCCCGAGACACCGATCACCCAGCAGGGCTTCACCTCCAAGGGCCCGGTCCGGATCGGCTCCAACTGCTGGTTCGGCGCCAACTGCGTCGTCACCAGCGGGGTGACGGTCGGCGACCGCTGCGTGATCGGCGCCAACTCGGTCGTCACCCGCGACCTGCCGCCCGGGACGGTCGCCGTGGGCAGTCCCGCGAGGCCGCTGAAGCGGCACTAGCGGTTGCCATTGGGCAGCTCTCGCAATGTGATCAAAACCGCGTAGTTCCGCACGGGACCGCCTATAATTCGCAACAGGCCGTGACCCGAAGGGCATGGACCAATGAACCTCGTCGAACTCGCCGACCCCACTCACGCCCAAGACGTGAAGCTCCTCCGTGCCAAGGACGAGCTTCGAGCCGCGCTTGCCCCGGCACGGCATGAGGGCGGCTCGATCGGCCTCGTGCCGACGATGGGCTACCTGCACGAGGGCCACCTCTCGCTGCTTCGCGTCGCCCGCGCCGAGTGCGACCTCGTAGTCATGAGCCTCTTCGTCAACCCGGCCCAGTTCGGCCCCGGCGAGGACCTCGACCGCTACCCGCGCGACGAGGAGCGCGACCTGCGGCTCGCCGCCGAGACCGGCGTCGACTTCGTTTACGCGCCGCCGGTGGAGGCGGTCTACCCGGACGGGTTCGCCACCCATGTCGAGGTTGGGGACCAGCTCACCGGCGTCCTCGACGGCGACCCCTCCCGGCGCGGCCCCGGTCACTTCCGCGGCGTGACCACAGTCGTCGCAAAGCTCTTCAACACGGTCCAGCCCGACGTCGCCTATTTCGGTCAGAAGGATGCCCAGCAGGTCGCCGTGATCCGTCGCATGGTGCGCGACCTCGACATCCCCGCGAGGGTCGAGGTGCTGCCGACCGTGCGCGAGGCCGACGGCCTGGCGATGAGCTCGCGCAACGCCTACCTCGACCCCCGCGCGCGGGAGCAGGCGACCGCGCTCTCGCGGGCACTGGGCGCGGCGGAGCAGGCGGCTCGTGCCGATGGTCTCGCCGCGGCGCTCGACGCCGCCAGGGCCGAGTTGCACGCGGCCGGGGTCGAGCCCGAGTACCTGGAGGCGCGCGACGCCGAGAGCTTGACCGAGGTCGCCGAGATCGGCGACCGCCCGATCCTGATCGCGGTCGCCGCCCACGTCGGCGGCGCACGCCTGATCGACAACGTCTTGATCCGACCTTTGAAACGCGAAATTCGAAAGAGCTGAACGGGAGGCCAGATGCAAAGGCAGATGCTCAAGTCCAAGATCCACCGGGCGACGGTGACCGACTGCGACGTCGACTACATCGGCAGCATCACGATCGACACCGAGCTGATGGCGAGCGCGGACCTGATCACCAACGAGCAGGTCCACGTCTGGGACATCGACAACGGGGCTCGTTTCGTCACCTACGTGATTGACGGCGAGCCCGGGTCAAAGACGATGCAGGTCAACGGGGCCGCCGCGCACCTGACCCGCCCCGGCCACAAGATCATCGTCGCCTCCTTCGGTGCCTACGACGAGAGCGACCTAGAGACCTACTCGCCGGTCGTCGTCCACGTCGACGACGAGAACGAGATCGTCGCCGTCGACAGCCACCCCGAGGTGCTGCTTGCCGAACCGGCGCACGCGTCGGACGCGGAGATGGCCTGATGAGCTCCGGCGCCCGATCGCATACCGCGCCGCCGGAGGGGCGTCAGCCGGTCTCCCTGCCGCGCCTGGCCGAGATGAAGGCGGCCGGCGAGCCGATCGCGATGGTCACCGCCTACGACTACCCCTCGGCCAGGGTCGCCGAGGAGGCCGGTGCCGACGTCGTCCTGGTCGGCGACTCCGCGGCGATGGTCGTGCTCGGCCACCCCGGCACGGAGGCCGTCTCGATGGAGGAGATGATCGTCCTCGGCAAGGCCGTGCGGCGCGGGCTGAAGACGCCGCTGATGGTCGGCGACATGCCTATGGGCAGCTACGAGGCGAGCAACGAGCTGGCGATCCAAAACGCCCAGCGCCTGGTCAAGGAGACCGGCTGCCAGACGGTGAAGCTGGAGGCGGGGGGGACCTCGGTCGAGCGCGCCCGCGCGATCGTCCGCTCCGGGATCCCGGTGATGGGCCACGTCGGCCTCACGCCCCAGACCGCCACCGCCCTCGGCGGCTACAAGGCCCAGGGCAAGACCGCGCAGAGCGCGATCCAGCTCTGCGAGGACGCCCTGGCCCTACAGGCGGTCGGCTGCTTCGCGATCGTCTTCGAGGCCGTTCCGGCCGCCGTCACCGAGGCGATCGTCGAGAAGCTCGAGATCCCGGCGATCGGCATCGGCGCCGGCCCGGCGACCGCGGGTCAGGTCCTCGTCTTCCACGACCTCCTCGGCATTACCACCGGCCGCATGGCCAAATTCGTCAAGCAGTACGCCCACGTCCACGACGAGATGGTCGGCGGCGTCCGCCAGTACGTGGACGAGGTCCGCACCCGCCACTTCCCCGAACCCGACCACGTCTACGGCATCGAGCCCGCCGAGCTGGCCGAGCTGCGTCGCTACCTGGAGCAGGAGAGCTTGACCTCGGCGAAGGCATGGGACTGGGAGCCGCTGCCCTAGGTCGCCTGATCAGTTTTGTCGGGAAAAAGAACCTTATACGGCACGCCGAGTGTTACGCAGCGCTTAGCCGGTGCATAGATCAGGACGTCTGACAGCGCGTTCGAGTAGCGCTCCTCGGTCAAGGCAAACGCCGCAAACGCAGCCCCAGCGACCACGGCCAAGAGCATCGCCACAGAGATATATGGAGTTGTCGGTATTGATATCTGCCAATCAGCGAGCCCGAGGGTGGTTGTATCAACAGGATGCCCAATCCACTTAGTACTAGTGGAAATCGGAATCGCAGCCCAGGCCAGGAGGTATACGAACGCCCCGAAGAAGGCGGTAATGCCAATGACCAGGCGAATCAGGCGAAAGGTGCAATGCCGGGTGAACGTCTTGCCAATGTCGCCAGCCATCTCCTCCGCGTTCTTGGAAAAGTCGCCAGCGTTTTCATAGGCCGCATGAAGTCGGCCCCAAAGCCATGCATCTTCGGGTGGCTCGGCCTTTTCCTCGGTGCGAGGCGCCTCTTTGATGGCCTGGAGGATCTCTCGGCGTGAGAGGCTCCCTTCGCTGGTCGGGGCGGTGACCTCGGCAAAGAGCCTCTTTACATCGGTTTTGGAAAACCTAGCCCCGAGGAAAAGCAATGGAGGTCCTAGTGCGACGGCTGCGACAGCGATCAATTGAAGTCCGACGGCATCGCCAACGACCCAAAGATCCTGAGTGAGGAGAGGCAGGAAGACGACGATTACGGCAACGGGTAGAAGGACCGGAATCCTGCTTGCGAGGGAGATTGCACTCCACATCATGGCAGCGATAAGAACAACACCAAGGGGCACTACGTGGGTTACGAGGAGCCCGTCAGAGCCGGCCACGCGATAGCTCGCGACGCCGGATGCGATCCAGAGGAAAAAAATAATGAGAAGTGCAGTGCCGAACCGCTTTGTTGCGCCTGCAAAGCCAGCCAAAACGAGGAGCAAGCCGGCGACTACACCTGCCGCTTGCCAGATGCTTAGGTCGACTCGTATGAATAGCCAGAAAGCAAGTGACACGACCATCCACCAGGTCAATATTTGACTCAGAATGTTTCCGCTATGCGAGAAGTCGGATGGCTCGGATCGGCAAAGTCGGCCGTAGCGTTCCTTCCGAAGAGCTTGGGCCAGGCTCTTCCGGAGGTATGTATCGAAGTCAGTCGTGTCGACCATCGCTTTGAGGAGTCCTACCAAATGAATAGGACCCGTTTCGCCAGGCTAGGGTGTCGATCAAGCCATCCCCGCGCAAACTACGATGAGTAGCCATGCCCGTCTACGAGTTCGAGTGCGAGCAGTGCGGCGACCGCTTCGAGGAGCTGGCGCCCAGCGATACGCAGAGCTTTCCCTGCCCGGCCTGCGGCTCGGATCGCACGCTGCGCCTGCTTTCGCCGGTTTCCCCGCCCGGTCGCCAGCCCCGTGGTGCCGGCGTCCGCTCGGGGGAATCGCAGCGCCGGGAGCGCGAAGCGGCGCGGGGCGAGCGTTTGACCGAGACGAAGCGCAAGCGCGCCGCCGGAGAGCTCTGATGGCCACCGCCGAGGAGCGCCGCGAGGATCTGGTCGCGCTCTACAAGGAAGTCCAGGCCTGCACGAAGTGCCCCCTGCACGAGACGCGGACCAAGGCCGTCTTCGGCGCCGGGGACGCGAACGCGGACCTGATGTTCGTCGGCGAGGCGCCAGGGGCCGACGAGGATCGACAGGGCCTGCCCTTCGTCGGCCGCGCCGGCCAGCTGCTCAACCAGATGCTGGAGGAGATCGGGCTCTCGCGCGATGACGTCTTCATCGCCAACGTGCTGAAGAGCCGCCCTCCCGGTAACCGCGACCCCCAGCCCCTGGAGATCGAGGCCTGCCGGCCCTACCTCTTCGAGCAGGTGCGCCTGATCGAGCCGACGGTCATCTGCACGCTGGGGAACTTCGCCACCAAGCTGCTCAGCGGCAACCCGGCCGGGATCACCCGGGTGCGGGGGACGCCGCAGGTGCACGAGCTGGGCGGCCGCACGGTTTTCCTGCTGCCGATATTCCACCCAGCGGCCGCGCTGCGCACACCGGCCGTGAAGGAGACCCTGCGCGAGGACTTCGCCACCATCCCGGACCTGCTGGCGATGGGTCCCCCGGTCGCCGCCGAAGAGCCTCTCGAGGAGGCGGAGGAGGCGGATTCGGCGCCCGAGCCCCCCGCCGACCAGCTCGGCTTCTTCGGGTGAAGACGACCACCGATTCCGCGGCGGAGACCGAAGCGCTCGGTGCCCGGCTCGCCGAGCGGCTCGCGCGTGGCGACGTGGTCGTCCTCAGCGGCGAGGTCGGTGCCGGAAAGACGACGCTGATCCGCGGTGCCTGCCGGGGGCTGGGCGTCGAGTCGCCGGTCACCTCGCCCACCTTCACGATCGGCCACCGCTACGAGGGCGGGCGCCTGCCGGTCGCGCACCTCGACCTCTACCGCCTCGAGGCCGGTCTCGAGGGCGAGGACCCGGCCCTGCTCGAGGACTACCTGACTGCCGACGCGGTCGCCTTCGTCGAGTGGCCCGCGGTGGCCGAGCCCGAGCTCGCCGGCAGGCATGTCCTCGCCGTGCGCCTGGCCCACGCGGGCGGCGACCGGCGCGAGATCGAGATGCCCGCCGCATCTGCCCGCAATTAGGCGTGTTCGGTAGTCATCGGGTGCATGTAGCATCGAGCTGGTGCCGATCACGCCAACCGGAGGGATGCAGATGAAGGGATTGAAGACGCTGGGCGCCACGCTGTTGGCCGTGGTTGCGCTGGTCAGCCTCGCGCCTGCATCCGCCGGAGCGGCCGCCTACCGCCATTACGTCGCCTGCGGCGTCTCCCAGAACGCGACCCCGGCGCACAAATGCCCGAAGAAAAGCAAAAAGGGAGCGTTCTTCAAAAGTCTCCAGGGCGAAGTCGACTACAGCATCTGCGTCAAGTTCCCGACCGGGGAAAACATCTGCGCGAAAGCCCAGCCCGCCAAACAGGGAAAGCTCTACGTCAACAAGATCACCTCCAACATCCCCGGCAAGCACCGGGTGACCTGGTTCGTCGGGGGCAAACGCGTCGGCCTCTTCATCTTCAACGTCTCTGACTGACCGTTCGAGAACCGAGATCGCTGTCGTCGGTTTCGACACGGCGACCGCCGACACCGCTGTCTGCTCGACGCGCGGCGGCACGGCGATGCACGAGGAGCGGCTCGGGCTCGGGCCCGACGGGAGCCCGCGGCACTCGACCGCGCTGCTTGCCGAGGTCGAGCGCGCGGCGGCGGCGGTCGGCGGCTGGGGGGCGGTCGACCGGATCGCGGTCGGTCTCGGCCCGGGCTCCTTCGTCGGGATCCGCATCGCGATCGCCACGGCTCGCGGCCTGGCGGCGAGCACCGGCCTGCCGGTGACGGGGGTCTGCACCCTCGACGCACTCGGCCGCGCGGCGGGCGAGGCCGTGGGCCCGGACCGGGCCTGCCTGGCTGTGCTCGACGCGCGCCGCGGGGAGGCGTTTGCCGCGCTCTACTCTTCTGATGGCTCGCGGCTCTGGGAGCCCTTTGTAGCCGCGCCCGCGGAGCTGGCAGACCGCGTCGGGACTCTTCCGCAACCGCCTCTGGCGGTCGGATCGGGAGCGGTACGATTTCGAGATGAGCTGGCGAGTCGGGACGTCGAGGTCCCCGGCGACGCCGATCCCGTCCACCGGGTCGCGGCGCGGCACATGTGCGCGCTCGCGGAGGCCGGCGCCGCCGGCGACCGGCTCGACCCGATTTACCTGAGGCCTCCCGATGCGCAGCGATGGCGTGAGCGAAACGATGTCAAGACGGCCGAGTGAGGCGATCGAGGGAGTCGAGGTAAGGCGGCTCGCCTACAGCGACCTGCCCGCGGTGATCTCGATCGAGCGCCGTTCCTTTCCCACCCCCTGGTCGCTGGCGATGTTCGTGCTCGAGCTCTCCAAGCCGTCGGGCATCTGCCTCGCGGCGACCGACGGCGCAGGGCTGTGCGGCTACCTGGTCTGCTCGCGCTACGACCAGGTCTGGCACCTGATGAACGTCGCCGTCGCGCCCGAGCGCCGGCGCACCGGCATCGCCCGCGGCTTGATCTCGCGGCTGGTCGAAGAGGGGGGAGGCCGGCTTCCCTTCACGCTCGAGGTCCGGGTCTCCAACCGGCCCGCGATCGCGATGTACGAGAGGCTCGGTTTCCGCTCGGCAGGGGTGCGGCCTCGCTATTACCAGGACAACGGCGAGGACGCTCTGATCATGTGGCTGGACTGATCCTCGCGCTGGAGACTTCCTGCGACGACACCTGCGCGGCGGTGCTGGACGGGCCGCGCGTGCTCGCCAACACGATCTCCTCGCAGGCGGCGGCCCATGCCCAGTTCGGCGGCGTCGTGCCCGAGGTCGCCTCCCGCCACCACCTGGAGCTGGTGACGCCGGTCGTCGAGGCGGCCCTGAGCGAGGCCGGCGCCACGCTCGACGACGTCGGCTCGGTGGCCGTCACCGCCGGCCCGGGGCTGATCGGCGCGCTGCTGGTCGGAGTGAGCACGGCGAAGGCGATCGCCGCCCCGCGCCGCCTGCCGTTGATCCCGGTCGACCACCTGCATGGGCACGTCGCCGCCAACTTCCTCGAGCCCGAGCCGCTGGAGCCGCCCTTCCTCTGCCTCCTCGCCAGCGGTGGCCACACGCTGCTGGCCGCCGTGCGCGACCACGCCGGCCACGAGGTGCTCGGCCAGACCCTCGACGACGCGGCGGGGGAGGCGTTCGACAAGGTCGCCCGCCTGCTCGGCCTCGGCTACCCGGGCGGGCCGGCGCTGGAGAAGCTCGCCCGCGAGGGCGATCCGGCGGCCTTCGAGATGCCGGTGGCGATGAGCCGCGACCCGGGCCTCAACTTCAGCTTCAGCGGCCTGAAGACCGCCCTCGTCTACCTCTGCCGGGATCTCGGCCCCGACGGCGTGAGCGAGCGCCGCGCCGACCTGGCGGCGAGCTTCCAGGCCGCCGCCGCCGGCCAGCTCGTCGCCAAGCTCGAGCGCGCGCTGAAGCGGGGGGACTGGGAGGCCGTCGCTCTGGGCGGGGGCGTGGCCGCCAACGGGCCACTACGCGAGTCGGTGCGCGAGGCCTGCGAGCGCAACGGGGCCGCTCTCAAGCTGGTCGGGCTAGAGCTCTGCACGGACAACGCCGCGATGATCGGCTCCGCCGCTCGCTTCTCCGAGCCGATTCCTTACCCCGGCTACCTCGCCTACGACGCCTTCGCCACGGGCAAGCGGGCGGCGTGACTCGGGTCACGGTCTACTCCCGACCGGAATGTCACCTCTGCGCGGAAGCGGTTGAGGCGCTGGTCGCTTTGCATGCCGAGGGCTACCGCTTCGAGCTGCACGAGGTCGACATCGAGAGCGAGGAGCTGCTGCTGCGGCGAATGCTGGAGAAAATTCCAGTGGTGGAGGTAGACGGCATAGTCGTGTCCGAGCTGGTCCTCGACGAGCCTGCGGTGCGAACGAGGCTCGATACTGTGGGGGCGTGAATCCCCTGATCGAAGAGCAGGACACGGCAGACGGACTGATCGTCGAGGGCGAGCGCCTCTCGCTCGGCGTCGCGGCACGACTCTCGCGCTACCTGCAGGTACTGACGCAGGCCCGCAAGATGGGCCGCGAGACGATCTCCTCGCAGGAACTCTCCGAGTACACGCACATCAACCCGACCCAGATCCGCCGCGATCTCTCGGGCTTCGGCAAGTTCGGCAAGCGCGGCGTCGGCTACAACGTCGACTCGCTGGTGGCGGAGGTCCGCAAGATCCTGCGCACCTCCGGCCAGCACAACATCGCCCTCTTCGGCGCCGGCAACCTCGGCCAAGCGATCGCCAGCTCCGACATCTTCGCCGACCACGGATTCCAGATCGTCGCCATGTTCGACGTCGACAGCGGGGTGGTTGGCAGCGAGGTCGGCGACATGCGGGTGCGCGACTTCTCCGAGCTGGAGTCGGTCGTGGCCGAGCAGGAGATCGTCGTCGGCGTGCTCGCCGTGCCCGCCGCTGCCGCCCAGGCGGTCGCCGACCGGCTGGTCGAGGCCGGGGTGAAGATCATCTTCAACTACTCCGAGCAGCTTCTCCAGGTGCCGCCGGAGGTGACGGTTCACACCTCGAGCCCCGCAGTCGACCTCCTCTACGCGCTCTACTTCTACTTGACCTGAGGCCGATCCTTGTCCTTGGACCTCGACCTAGCTCGGGAGACGTTCGAGTCTTCTGCCGACTTCACCATCGGCCTCGAGGAGGAGTTTGCGATCCTCGACCCCGCAACGCTCGAGCTGGAGCATCGCTTCGAGGACGTCTACGCCGCCTGCCAGCGCGACGAGCTGCTCGCTGAGTCAGCGGCCGGGGAGCTGATCGCGTCGGAGATCGAGATCCGCTCCGGTCGCGCCGGCGACTTTGCCGAGGCGGTAGCGCTGCAGCGCGAACGGCGCGTTCGACTCTTCGAGCTGGTCGAGGGGATGGGCCTGGCCCTGGGAGCGATGGGCACGCACCCCTGGGCTAACTACCTGGATCAGCGGATCATCGACACGCCGCACTACAACCGCCTGCGCCATGAACTCGGCTACGTCGCCCAGCGCAACAACACCTGGAGCATGCACGTGCACATGGGTGTGCGTGGCGCCGACCGCGCGATCGCCGTCTGCGACTGGATGCGCGAGCTGCTGCCGCTGCTGCTTGCGGTCTCGGCCAACTCGCCGTTTCTCGACCGTCGCGACAGCGGCCTGCACACGGTGCGGACCGAGATCTTCACCCGCACCTTCCCCCGCTGCGGGGTGCCTAGCCCCTTCGTCGACTGGGCCAGCTATGCCGACTTCATCGGCACCCTCGAGCGCACCGGCTCGGTCGTCGAGTCGACCCAGCTGTGGTGGAGCGTGCGCCCGCATCACTCCTTCGGCACGGTCGAGGTGCGGATCTGCGACGCCCAGACGCGAGGGGAGGAGTCCTTTGCCCTCGCCGGCCTGATCGCCAGCTGCATTGCCCAGACCGCGCTCGACTACGACGAGCACGGCTACGACGGCGCGGGGCGGCCGCTTGCCGGCCGAGAGATCGAGGAGAACCTCTGGCGTGCGATTCGCTACGGGATGAGTGGGCAGCAGATCGACTTCCGCCGCGGGGTCGAGGTGGAGGCCGCCGCGGCCCTGGAGTCGCTGCTTGCCTGGACCGGGCCGGCACGGGCTCAGCTGGGCATCGAGATCGACCTTCCGGCTCGTAACGGCGCCCAGCGGGCGCGCGAGGCGATCGACGCGGGAATGGCGATCGAGGACGTCTACCGGGACGCCGTGGCGGAGACGAAACGGACCTACACCGCCGTTCCACAGGCAAGCCGGCAGGCGTAGGACCGCTCTGGGAGCGCATTCGCCGCTCGCGTATATAGACTCCCGCGCCGCTTAAACCATTTCGGAGGAACCTCTCTTGACCAGCTTCTTGACCGACTACGGAGTCGTCGTCGCGCTTGTCTGCGCGGGCGCCGCTGTTCTATACGGACTTGTAATCACTCAGCGCCTGCTCAAGCGTCCCGCGGGCAACGACCGCATGCAGGAAATCTCAGGCGCCGTCCAGGAAGGCGCAACCGCCTACCTGAATCGCCAATACACGATCATTGCCGCGGTCGCCGTGCCGATCGCGATCGTGCTCCTGTTGCTGCAGAACTGGGAGACCGCGGTGGGCTTCGTCATCGGCGGTGTCCTTTCCGGGGCCGCCGGCTTCATCGGCATGAACCTCTCGGTGCGGGCCAACTCCCGCGTCGCCGAGGCTGCCCGTGGCGGCGTGCCACCGGCGCTCGACGTCGCCTTCAAGGGCGGCTCGGTGACTGGGATGCTCGTCGTCGGCCTGGCGCTGCTCGGCGTCGCCGGCTACTACGGCGCCCTAGTCCTCACCGGCAGCTCCGACAAGGAGGCGGTCGACGCGCTGATCGGCCTCGGTTTCGGAGGCTCGCTGATCTCGGTCTTCGCCCGACTCGGCGGCGGCATCTTCACCAAGGCCGCCGACGTCGGCGCCGACCTGGTCGGCAAGGTCGAGGCGGGAATCCCCGAGGACGACCCGCGCAACCCGGCCGTGATCGCCGACAACGTCGGCGACAACGTCGGCGACTGCGCCGGCATGGCCGCCGATCTCTTCGAGACCTACGCGGTTACCTCCGTTGCAGTGATGCTGCTCGGCGTGCTCACCTTCACCGGTGCCGGCGGCGAATTTGCCCGCGAGGTTGCCATCTACCCGCTGGTTCTCGGCGGCGTCGCGATCATTGCCTCGATCATCGGGGCGCTCTCGGTGCGGACCAAAACCGACCGGGTCGAGGGAGCGCTCTACCAGGGCCTGATCATCTCCGGCATCATCTCGATCGCCGCCTTCTACCCGATCACCGAGTGGCTGATGAGCGACGCGGTGCGGCTCGGGCTCAGCACCGCGGCCGATACGGTCACCACCACCGACCTCTGGCTCTGCGCCGTGATCGGCATCGCGGTGACCGCGCTGCTCTTCGTGATCACCGAATTTTATACGTCGACCCGCTTCCGCCCGGTGAAGGCGATTGCCAAGGCCTCGGAGACCGGCCACGCGACGAACATCATCCAGGGGCTCGCCCAGGGCTTCCAGTCGACCGCCGCCCCGGCGATCGTCCTGGCCCTGGCGATCCTTGGCGCCAATGAGTTGGCGGGCATCTACGGCATCGGCGTCGCCGTCGTCGCCCAGCTCTCGCTCTGCGGGCTGATCGTCGCGCTTGACGCCTTCGGGCCGATCACCGACAACGCCGGCGGCATCGCCGAGATGGCGGAGCTGCCCGAGGAGGTGCGCAACGTCACTGATCCGCTCGACGCGGTCGGCAACACGACCAAGGCGGTCACCAAGGGCTACGCGATCGGTTCCGCGGCACTCGCCGCGCTGGTGCTGTTTGCCGCCTTCAAGAGCGAGCTCGCCGACGAGAAGCCGGCTGGGTTCGACCTCAACAGCCTCTTCAACCTGACCAGCCCGGACGTCCTGATCGGGCTGATCATCGGCGGCATGATGGTCTACCTCTTCTCGGCATTCGCGATCGAGGCGGTCGGCCGTGCCGGCGGCGAGGTGGTCGAACAGGTTCGCGAGCAGTTCCGCGAGCACCCGGGCATCATGGAGGGCACGGAAAAGCCCGATTACGCCAAGACGGTCAGCATTGTCACCGCCGCCGCGCAGAGGGAGATGATCCTGCCTGCGCTGATCCCGATTGTGATCCCGGTGGTCGTCGGGCTGCTCAGCGTCAACGCGCTGGGTGGCCTGCTGATCGGCGTGATCGTCGTCGGCCTCTTCGCCGCCGTCTCGATGACGGCCGGTGGTGGTGCCTGGGACAACGCCAAGAAGTTGATCGAGGACGGCGCCCACGGTGGCAAGGGCACGCTGGCCCACGAAGCCTCGGTCACCGGCGACACGGTCGGCGACCCCTACAAGGACACGGCCGGGCCGGCGATCAACCCGATGATCAAGGTCGCCAACATCGTCGCGATCCTGATCATCCCGATAGTTCACTTTTAGGTCTGAGCGTTTTGGGAGGGGTGTGGTGCCTCTCCCAAAAACGCGCGGCAGGAGCCGCGCTTGAGTGTTTTTGGGAGAGGCACCACACCCTCCTAGGTGTAGTTCCTAACCACGTTGTTCATCCGGGCCTCCTTGAAGGCTGGGGTTGTCGAGACACCCAGCAACAAGGAGGACACCGGATGGATCTTCACGCTAATGCCCCCTTCGGCCCGAAGGGAAGGCTGACGATGGTCAGGCGGGTTACCGAGCAGGGATGGTCGCTCGCGGAGGCGGCCGAGGCCGCCGGAGTGAGCGAGCGCACCGTCTGCAAGTGGGTGGGCCGCTACCGCGCCGAGGGCGAGCCGGGCCTTTGGGACCGAAGCTCTGAGCCGCGCTCGGTCCCCCACCGCACCCCCGTGGATCGCGTCGAGGCGATCGCCGCCCTGCGGCGCCTGCGGATGACCGGGCCCGAGATCGCCGAGTGCCTGGGGATGGCGCTCTCCACGGTCTCGGCGGTGCTGAGGAGGATCGGCCTGGGCAGGCTCTCCCGCCTGGAGCCGCCCGAGCCACCCAACCGCTACGAACGAGCTCGCCCCGGCGAGCTGATTCACATCGACGTCAAGAGGCTGGTGCGGATCAAACGTGGCGCCGGGCACCGGGTGACCGGCAAGCGCACCTGGCAGGCCGAAGGCGCCGGGCGGGAGTACGTCCACGTTTGCGTCGATGACGCCACCCGGCTCGCCTATGTCGAGGTCTTGGCCGACGAGAAGACCAAGACGGCAATCGGCTTCCTGCGGAGGGCCCTCGCCTTCTACGCCGCCCACGGGGTCACCGTCGAGAGGCTGATGACCGATAACGGCGGCGCCTACGTCTCGACCGCCCACGCGATCGCCTGCCGGGCGCTGGGAATCCGCCACATCCGCACCCGCCCTTACCGGCCTCAGACCAACGGCAAGGCCGAGCGCTTCATCCGCACCATGCTGGGCGGCTGGGCCTATGGAGCGATCTACCGCGACTCCGCGCAGCGCACCGCGGCGCTACCCGGCTGGCTGGACTTCTATAACTGGTGCAGACCGCACGGCGCCCTTGCTCACAAGCCGCCCGGGACTCGGCTTGCCGAGTTGAACAACGTGGCTGGTTCTTACACCTAGGTTCGGGCCGAAGTCGTCCTTCGGGCGGTGATCGGAAGGCTCCTCGTGGCGTAGCTCGGCTGTTCGCGGCGTCTCAGTGTTCGTCCACGGGAATGACCTCCGCTCGCGAAAGGGAGGGGTCGGGTGCCTTCCTCAAAACACTCAAGCGCGGCTCCTGCCGCGCGTTTTGAGGGAGGCACCCGACCCCTCCCAACTACGCGCGCTGGTGGATCGCCGGTAGTAGCGAGCCGCAAAAAGAAACGGCCCCGGGGAAGTAGCCCGGGGCCGTTCAGTGTGGACATAAACACGTGCTGAAACTTTAGCGCTACATGGCTGCGGCCGCAAATCTCGCGAGCGCTTACGAGCGGACTGGGGTCGCCGTGGTCGCCACCGCGCGTTAGGGTCGCAGCGTGATCGATGACTTGATCAGCGTCGCCGACTTCGAGCGGGTGGCGGAGGAGAAGCTCGACCCCGGCGTCGCCGGGTACTTCTTCGGCGGTGCCTGCGACGAGGTCACGCTGGGGGAGAACGTCTCCGCCTGGGGGCACTGGCGCCTGCGACCGCGGATGCTGGCCGGTCACAGGGAATGGCGGGCCGGGTCGGAGTTGCTCGGCGCTCCCATCTCGATGCCGATCGGGGTCGCCCCGGTCGCCTACCAGCGGCTGGTCGACCCCGAGGGTGAGCTGGCGATGGCGAGGGCCGCTGCGGCCGCCGGCACGGTGATGTGCCTCTCGACCCTGGCCACGGCCCGGCCCAGCGAGGTCACGGCTGCGGCGCCCGGCGGCCGGCGCTGGTTCCAGCTCTACTGCTTCCGCGACGAGGCCGTGACCCGGGCGCTGATCGAGGAGGCGATCGATTCCGGCTTCGAGGTCATCGTCGTCACCGTGGACGCGCCCCGCGGTGGCCGGCGCGAGCGCGACCTTCGCACCGGCTTCAGGATCCCCGAGGGACTCGGCGTTCCCAGCGTCCAGGCGGCGCTCGGCTCTGAGCGGGCGGTGACGATTGAGGAGACCTTCGCTCTGATGGACCCGGCGTTGGGCTGGGCGGACCTGGAGAAGCTCGCGTCAGAGTGCAGCGTGCCCGTCCTGGTCAAGGGCCTGCTCACCGCCGAGGATGCGGCACTTGCCATCGAGCACGGCGCGGCCGGCGTCGTCGTTTCCAACCACGGTGGCCGCCAGCTCGACTGCGTCGCTGCGACCGCCGATGCGCTGCCCGAGGTCGTCGACGCGGTTGACGGCCGCGGCGCGGTCCTCGTCGACGGCGGCGTGCGGCGAGGGACGGATGTGGTCATCGCTCTCGCGCTCGGTGCCGACGCGGTGCTGGTCGGCCGGCCGGCCCTTTGGGGCCTGGCGGCCGGAGGCGAGGCGGGGGCGCTTCGGGTCCTGGAGCTGTTGCGCGCCGAGCTGGAGCTTGCGCTGGCCCTCTGCGGCTGCGATTCGCCGGCCGGCCTGAGTCGCGCCCACGTGCGGCGGGCACCGGCCGCGTCCGTATATTCGGCCTAGATGACGGCCACCCGCCCAGGAATTAGATGGCGCAGCGGATCCCACGCGACGAATCGCTGAGTCGCGTACACGGCGTCGGCGGCCTCTTTGCCGCCGCCTACGGCAATGTCGGCTCGAGCATCTACTACGCGCTCGGCGTCACCGCGGCCTTTGCCCTCGGCCTGACTCCGGTCGCCTTCGTCATCTCCGGCCTGATCTTCGCCGCTACCGCGGCCACCTACGCCGAGGCGACCGTGATGTACCCGGAGGCCGGCGGTTCCTCCAGCTTCGCCCGTCACGCCTTCAACGAGCTGGTCAGCTTCATCGCGGCCTGGGGCCAGATGCTCAACTACGTGATCACGGTCGCGATCTCGGCCTACTTCGTCCCCCACTACCTGGCGGTCTTCTGGGAGCCCCTCGGCGAGGCGCCGGGCGACATCATCGGGGGCGCGGTGCTGATCGCGGCGCTGGCGCTGCTCAACATCCGTGGCTCCCAGGAGTCGGCGAAGCTCAACCTGATCCTGGCGGTGGCCGACCTCGCCACCCAGGTGGTGCTGGTCGGGATCGGCCTATTCCTCGTCCTCAGTCCCGAGGTCCTGGTCGACAACATCCAGCTCGGCGTCGCGCCGACCTGGAGCGATTTCGCCCTCGGGATCGCGGTCGGGATGATCGCCTACACCGGGATCGAGACGATCTCCAACATGGCCGAGGAGGCGAAGGACGCGGCGCGGACGATCCCCCGCAGCGTCGGACTCACCGTCGTCGCCGTGCTCGGGCTGTACCTGCTGATCCCCGTCGTCGCGCTCTCGGCGATGCCGGTCACCCAGGACGCCGCAGGGCAGTACACGACCGCCCTCGGCACCCAGTTCGCCAACGACCCGATCCTCGGCATCGTCGAGAACCTCGGCCTCAGCCACGGCCCCACCGAAGCGATGCGCTTCTACGTCGGCGTGCTCGCCGCGGTGATCCTCCTGATCGCGACCAACGCGGGCCTGATCGGGGTCTCCCGCCTCACCTACTCGATGGGCCAGCACCGACAGCTGCCCGAACGGCTGCGCCAGGTCCATCCCCGCTACCGGACGCCCTACATAGCGATCCTCGTCTTCTCCGCGATCGCCATGATCACTCTGATCCCCGGGCAGACCGACTTCCTGGCGACGATGTACTCGTTCGGCGCGATGCTGTCCTTCACGATCGCGCACGTCTCGGTGATCCAGCTGCGCCGGCGCTACTCCGAGGACGAACGCCCCTGGAAGCCGCCGCTCAACTTCCGCGCCTTCGGTACCGAGGTGCCGCTGACCGCCGTCCTCGGGGGCCTCGGCACCTTCGCGGCCTGGATCGTCGTGATGGCGCTCAACCCGCGCACGCTCGCGGTGGGGCTCGGCTGGATGGCCTTCGGGCTCGTCGTCTACGTGCTCTACCGCCGCAACCAGCGACTGCCGCTCACGGAGACGGTGAAGGTGCTGCTGCCCGAGCCGCTCGGGGTCGAGGAGATCGAGTACCGCAGCATCCTGGTCGCCTTCGAGGACGGGGAGCCGTTCTCGGAGGAGATGGTCGCCACCGCGGTGAAGCTGGCGTCCAAGCGCCGCCGGGGCATCCACATCCACTCGATGCTGACCGTCCCCACCAACCTGCCGCTGGACGCCGCGCTGCCGGTGCAGGAATCCGAGGCCCAGAGCAAGATCGAGCAGGCGAAGCTGATCGGCGGCCAGCGCGTGACCGGGCACGTCGAGCGTGTCCGTCCCGGCCAGGCCGGCTACGCGATCGCCGACGAGGCGGAGCTGATCGCCGCTGCCGCGGTGGTCGTCGGCCTGCGCTACCGCAACGGACGCCCGCTCTACGACAAGACGCTGCAGGTCGTGCTCGGCCAGCGCCCCTGCCGCGTCATCGTCGTCTCCGACCCGGCCGTAGAATCGCAGGCGTGGGCTCGCCCGAACGGATCTACCGCGGCTCCGTCCGCGCCATCTCCCTCGTCTTCCTAGCGCTGGGCCTGGCGATCCTCGCCAGCACGTTCGCCAACGGCGGCGGTCCCCTCTCGGTCGGGACGCTGCTCGGCGTCGCCTTCCTCCTGCTCGGATCCGTGCGCCTCTGGATCGCGTTGCGTTGACCGAGCCCGAGCAACCCCGGAAACCGCCGCTGCCGCCCCTCCTGCAGCGCGGCCTTGGCGTGCCCGGCCTCTTCGTCGCCGTCTACTCGGCGGTCGGCGCCTCGATCTACTTCGCGCTCGGGGTCGTCGCCGAGCGCGGCCTCGGCCTCACCCCGCTGATCTTCCTCGCCGCGGGCCTCCTCTTCGTCCTCACCACGCTCAGCTACGCGGAGGGGGCGGGGATGCTGCGCGAGCGTGGCGGCTCCTCCAGCTTCGCCCGCCACGCCTTCAACGAGCTGATCGCCTTCATAGCCGGCTGGGCGATCCTGATCGACTACCTGATCGTCGCCGCCCTGGCCGCGATCTCGGTCCCCCACTACCTCGCGCCGGTCTCCGCCGGCCTCGCCTCTTCCGGCTGGGAGGTGGGGGTCGCCGCCCTGGTCATCGTCGCTGCCTGCCTGCTCAACGTCTTCAACGTGACCGGGCGTGGCCGCGAGCGCCAGCTGGCCGTGCTCGCGCTCGCCGACATCGTCCTCCAGCTGGCGGTGGTCGCGGTCGGCGTCCTCGTCGTCTTCCACCCCGACCGGCTCACCGCCGAGCTCGATCTCTTCACCGACCCGAACGTCACCGACATCGTCTACGCGGCGGTGATCGCGATGCTCGCCTACGCCGGGATCGAGGCTGCAGCCGACCTCTCGCCGGACATCGACGCCAAGCCGCGTGAGTTGAAGCGGATTGTCTCGATCGGCGCGATCGCCGTCCCGCTCGGCTACGCGGCGATGGCGACGATCGCGCTGATGGCGGTTCCCGTGATCGCCGGTCCGAGCGGCCCCGAGACGGCGCTCGGCAGCGAGTTCGTCGAGGCGCCGATCCTCGGTGTCGTCTCCGCCTACGAACCCGCCTGGGTCGCCGACGGGATGCGCTGGGCCGTCGCGATCGTCGCCGCACCGGTGCTCTTCTGGGCGACGACGACCTCGCTTCTGGGCGTGTCCCGCCACATCTACACGCTGGCGATCAACCGGCAGATCCCCAGCTGGCTGGGCAAGCTGAACCGCCGACACGCGACCCCGCACGTGGCGATCGCGATCTCGGGGCTGATCGCGATCGGCCTCGTCGTGCCCGCCGACGTGCGGATGCTTGCCGGCCTCTACGCCTTCGGTGCCACCCTGGCGATCACGATCGCGCACCTCTCGGTGGTTCGGCTGCGCGTCACCCAGCCGGACCTGCCGCGACCCTTCCGCGTTCGCTGGAACGTCTCCTGGCGGGGGGCGCAGCTGCCGGTCCCGGCGATGGCGGCGGCCCTGGTCAGCGGCCTCGCGTTCCTCAGCGTGCTCGGGTACCACGACACGGCGCGTTGGGTCGGCGGCGGCTGGATGCTGTTCGGGCTGGCGTTCTACGTCGTCTACCGCAAGGTCGTCGAGGGGACGAGCCTGACCAAGCGCGTCTCGGTGAGCGAGAAGGCGCTGACCAAGCAGGTGCCGGAGGTCGCCTACAGCAACATCCTCGTGCCCATCTTCGGCACCAAGCTCGACGACGACATCGTCGCCACGGCCGGCCGCCTAGCGGCGGCTGAGCAGGAGCAAGCCGCCGCTGACGCCGACCCCACCCGTCTCGACTTGATTTACGTGATCGAGGTGCCGCTGGCCGAGGCTCTCGACGCCGAGCTGGATTCGGAGACCGAGAGGGAGGCGGCCCGCGCCCTTCGCCGCGCCAGCGACGTGGGCGAGGAGTACGCCGACGTGCGGGTGACGGCGGAAGCGGTGCGCGCCCGCGACGTCGGGACCGGGATCGTCGACGCGGCGCGGCACAGCGGAGCCGAGGCGATCGTGATGGGGGCCGAGCCTCCCACCAGGATCAAGGGAGGTGCGACGCTGGGCGGCATCGGCGCCGCGAAGCCGGCCGAGATCGGCGCCGCCACCGAGTACGTGCTGAAGAAGGCTCCGTGCCGGGTATTGCTCACCGCGCCCCCGGAAGCGCCCGAGCCGGTGACCGAGCCGGCGGCTGCTGACTAGACTCACGGCATGTTCATTCTCATCGTGGGATGCGGCCGCGTCGGGTCGTCAGTGGCGCGGGCGATGCTGAGTCAGGGGCACGAAGTGTCGTGCCTCGACGAGGACCCCGAGTCCCACGCCCGACTCGAGGTCGGGCTCGACAGGGGCTGGGAGGATCTCGGCGGGCAGTTCACCGTCGGCGCGGGCCTCGAGACGGATGCGCTCGTCGCCGCCGGGATCGAGAGGGCTGACGCCTTCATCGCCTCGACCGATGGCGACAACACCAACATCGTGATCGCCCAGATCGCCCAGCGCCGCTACGAGGTCCCGAACGTGATCGCGCGCATCCTCGACCCCCTGCGGGCCGAATGGTACGAGCGCCAGGGCATGCACACGATCTGTCCCACGCGGGTCGCGATCGACATGCTCGAGACCGCCGTGCTCGAGGGCCCGTCCCGAAACGGCGGCTCTGCCGGCAGCCCGGCCGAGACCGGGCAGGGGGACTGAGAGCGTGTACATCATCGTCGTCGGCGCGGGGAAGGTCGGTTGGAACCTGGCTCGCGAGCTGCTCGAAAAGAACCACGAGGTGACGCTGATCGAGAGCAACCGCCGTCGCTACCTCACGGTCGAGCAGGAGCTGGAGCACAACGTCTCCTACGGCGACGCCTCCGAGCTCTGGGTGCTGGAGCGTGCCGGCATCCAGCGGGCCGACATGGTGATCGCGGTGACCGGCGACGACGAGGACAACATGCTGATCTGCCAGGTCGCCCGCGACAAGTACGAGGTCGAGCGGATCATCGCCCGGGTCAACAACCCGCGCAACAAGCCCCACTTCGACCTGCTCGGGGTCAAGCCCTCGGTCTCTGCCACCGATCTGATTCTGCGCCTGCTCGAGCACGAGGTTCCCGAGTACGGCCTCGTCCACCTGCTTGACCTGCAGGAGGAGCAGCTGGAGATCATCGAGATGCTGCTGGGCAAGGACTCGGGCGTGACGGGGCGGCGCGTCGGCGACCTGGAGATGCCCGAAGGGAGCCTGCTGATCTCGGTGCTGCGCAGCGGCAAGGGCTTCGTGCCGGTTGCCGACACGGTGCTCGAAGCCGGCGACGAGGTCCTCGCGGTGCTCGATCCGGGGCACGAGGAGCAGCTGAAGGAACTCTTCGGGCCGGGTGGCAACGGCTCCGGCGCCGATGGCTGACCGGATCGACTTCCTGCTCGTCGGGGGCGGGATGGCCTCCGCACACTGCGCGGCGGAGCTGCGAAAGCGCGGGGCGGAGGGGTCGATCCTGCTTGCCGGCCGCGAGCCCGAGCCGCCCTACGAACGGCCGCCGCTGTCCAAGGAGTACCTGCGCGGGGAGGCCGAGCGGGCCGATGCCTACGTCAACCCGCCCTCCTGGTACGAGGAGAACGGGGTCGAGCTGCGCTCCGGCGTCAACGTGATGTCGCTCGACCCGGCGGCGCGCACCGCGAAGCTGCAGGGGGGAGAGGAGGTCGCCTTCGGCAAGGCGCTGATCGCCACCGGGGCGATGGTCAACATCCTCCGCGTCGAGGGCGCCGAGAACGAGGGCATCCACTACCTGCGCGCCTACGGCAACTCCGATGCGATCCGGGCTGACGCCGAGGCGGCCGAGCACGTCGTCCTCGTCGGCGGCAGCTACATCGGCGCCGAGGTCGCCGCCTCGCTGACCGCGCGGGGGACGAAGTGCACGATCGTGATGATGGAGGAGACAGTCTTGTCCCGCAGCTTCGGCGAGGAGGCCGGCCGCTGGTTCCAGGGACAGCTCGAAGCCCGTGGCGTGACCGTCCACGGCGGCGAGGAGCTCGAGGCCTACGAGGGCGACGGCCGGGTCGGGGCCGTTCTGACCAAGAGCGGCCTCGCGGTCGAGTGCGACGCCGTGGTCGTCGGCGCCGGTGTGCGCCCCGACGCGATGCTGGCCCAGCGCGCGGGGCTGGAGGTCGGCGACGGGATTCTCTGCGACTCGAAGCTGCAGACGTCGGCCGAGGGCATCTACGCGGCCGGCGACTGCTGCTCGTACGAGAGCGTCGTACACGGCCGGCGGCTGCGGGTCGAGCACTGGGACGTGGCGATGCAGCAGGGGATGCATGCGGCCGGGAACATGCTCGGCGCAGAGGCGGACTACGAGGTCGTCCCCTACTTCTTCAGCGATCTCGCCGACTGGGCGAGCCTCGAGTACGTCGGGCCGGCCTCCGAGTGGGACGAGGAGATCTGGCGCGGCGATCGCGACGCCGGCGAGTTCTCGGTCTGGTACCTGAAGGACGGCCGCGTGGCCGGCGCCCTCAGCGTCGAGCGCCCCGAAGACCTCGCCGAGGCCCGCCGTCTGCTCGCCGCCGGCACCGACGTCTCGTCGGCGCGGGACACGATCGCCGACGCCAACTCGGACCTCTCGTCGATATCCTGATGCTGTCTCGTTGCGCCCTGGTGTAATTGGCAACACGCCAGTCTCTGGAACTGGAATTTGGGGTTCGAGTCCCTGGGGCGCAGCTAGGTTGGATCGTGCGGGCCTTCGGGGGACCCTTCTCAGGCCGCTTCGCGGGAGTTCCTGAGAAGGGTCCCCCGAAGGCCCGCTGCGCTCGGGGCCAAAAGCTTGGATAAGCCCGGCCGGGGGCGTCTAATCGCTCTGCTACCTTCGCCCTCGCATGAGACTCCGTCGCGCCTCGCTTTTCTCCCTGCCTGTTGTCGTTGCTCTTCTCGCCGGTTGCGGTGGGGGGGACGATTCGACCGAATCGACGCCCGTGGCCACCATCCCTACGACGACGGCTGTGACGCAGGCCGAGTTGCTCGAACGTGGCGACGCGATCTGCGCCGAGGTCAACGCGGCCGTCGGCACCGTCGGGGCAAACGCCGAAGCCGGCAACCCGGCCGCACAGGCAGCCAGTCTCTACGCCGGTATGGCCGACAGCCTGCAGGGCATCGGGGCGCCGCAGGAAACCACCGGCTACCCGGAATTCATCGCCGCCGCCGAAGCGCTCTCCACCGCTGAGGACGAAGTCAGCCTCGCTGCCGAGCGAGGTGACACGGCGGCTCTCGAAATGGCTGAATCGAACGCGTCCTCGGCGCTCGCCAGTTTCCAGTCGGCCGCCGAGGAATACGGCTTCGAAGAGTGCAGCGAAGGCCCCAGCGCACCGGTCAGCGCGGGCACTGCACCCGAAGCAGGCGAAACCGGGTCGACCGAAGTGCCGGCGGAACCGGAAGCCGAAGCGACGGAACCGGAAGCCGAAGCAGCACCCGAACCCGCCCCCGAAACCGGTGGAGCTGGCGGCACGGCCGAAGGCGGCGGTACGACGGGAGCCCCCGAAGGCGGCGGCACTACCGGCGGCGGCTCCGGCGGCATCGGCCCTTAGCGGGGATCGACTCCCACAAGGGCCATCGGGGGGTCCTTCCCCAGGAACTCCCGCGAAGCGGCCTGGGGAAGGACCCCCCGATGGCCCTCAGGCTGCCGAGGACTCCTGCCAAGCCCCATAGAGCCGCGAGTAGGGCCCGCCCGCCTCGATCAACTCGTCATGCGTGCCCGCCTCGGCGATGCGCCCCCCTTCGAGGACGACGATCTTGCCGGCGCGGCGGATGGTCGAGAGCCGGTGGGCGATCACGATCGCCGTGCGGCCGGCGAGCAGCCGCTCGAGGCCGCGCTCGATCGTCTTCTCGGTGCGCACGTCGACGTTCGACGTCGCCTCGTCGAGGATGAGGATGCGAGGCTCGGCGATCAGCGCTCTGGCGAAGGCGACGAGCTGGCGCTGGCCGGCCGAGAGCTGCACGCCCCTCTCGCCGACCTCGGTCTCGATCCCCTCCGGCAGCGCCGCGATGAAGTCGGTCGCGCCGACGGCAGCCGCGGCGGCTTCGATCTCCTCCAGCGAGGCGCCCGGCCGGCCGAAGGCGATGTTCTCGCGCACGCTGCCGGAGAAGAGGAAGCCCTCCTGGGGGACGATCCCGAGCTGCCGCCGCAGCGCCTGCTGGCGCAGCTCGCGAAGGTCGTGGCCGTCGACCAGCACCCGGCCCCGCTGGGGGTCGTAGAAGCGCGCGACCAGCTTCGCGAAGGTCGACTTTCCCGCCCCGGTGGCGCCGACCAGCGCCAGCGTCTGCCCCGGGGGCACGTGCAGGTCGACCCCCTCGAGGGCCCACTGGTCACCCTCTTCCGAGTAGGAGAACGAGACCCCCTCCATCTCGATCTCGCCACGCAGGGTTCCGGGGTCGACGGCATCGGGCGCGTCGACCATGTCCGGCTCGGTGTCGAGCAGCTCGAAGATCTTGTCGAGCGCCGCCATTCCCTGCTGGTAGGTCGTGTACAGCTGGGAGAGCTGCTGGATCGGGTCGAAGAAGAGCTGGAGGTAGCCGATGAAGGCAACGATCACGCCAACCTGGATCGCGTCGTCGATCGCCTGGGTGCCGCCGTAGAGGATGATCGCGGCGGTGCCGACGGCCGAGAGCAGTTCCACGCCGGGGAAGTAGGTGGCGTTGAGGTAGACGGTCTTCATGTTGGCCTCGCGGTTGGCCTCGTTGAGCTCGTCCATCGCGGTCGCGTGCCTCGCCTCCTGGCCGAAGCTGCGAACCACCCGCACCCCGCTCAGCGTCTCCTGGAGGTAGGCCGTGACGGCGGCGATCCGCTCGCGCGTGGCCCTGTATGCGCCGTGGGAGACGATCCGGAAGACGACGCTGGCGATCGCCAGCAGCGGGAAGGTGAGGAAGGCGACGAGCGCCAGCTTCCAGTCGAGCAGGAGCATGATCGTCACCACGCCGATCAGGGTGAGGCCACTCGAGAGCAAGGTCACCGCTCCCGAGGTGACGAGCTGGTTGAGCGCCTCGATGTCGTTGGTCAGGCGGCTGATCAGCACGCCGGGGCTGCGCCGCGTGAAGAAGCCGATCGACATCGACTGGATGTGGGCGAAGACGCGCTCTCGCAGGTCCTGGAGGGCGCGGGTGCCGACCCAGCCGACCAGGTAGGTCTGGGCGTAGGTGGCGATGGCGTAGACGATCGCCACGCCGACGAAGGCGATCACGGTCAGCGTCAAGGCGGCGGTGTCGCGGGTGGCGATGCCGGCGTCGATCGCCTGTCCGGCGAGGTAGGGAGGCGCGAGCCCGGCGGCGGTGGCGGCGAGGATCGCGACGATGGTCAGAGCGACCCGGCCGCGGTAGGGGCGCAGCAGCCCCGCCAGCCAGCGCAGCTTGCGGCCGCGCTGGTCCTCGCCCCGGAGCAGGCGCCAGAGGTCTCGGATCGCGCTCACAGTCGCGCCAGCTCCTCGCGCTGCTCGAGGTCGCGCTGGAGGAAGACGGTGTCGGCGAGGCCGTGCTCGGCGATCTCGCGGTAGAAGCCGCATCCCTCGAGCAGCTCCTCGTGGGTGCCCCGGTCGACGATCCGGCCGCCGTCCATCACCACGACCTCGTCGGCGAGCGAGACCGTGGAGAGGCGGTGGGCGATGACGAACGTCGTGCGGCCGGCCATCGCCTCACGCAGTCCCCCCTTGATCGCCGCCTCGGTGGTCGCGTCGACGGCCGACGTAGCGTCGTCGAGGATCAGGATCCGCGGGTCGGCCAGCAGGGCGCGGGCGATCGCCACCCGCTGGCGCTGCCCGCCGGAGAGGGTGAGGCCGCGCTCGCCCACGGTCGTGTCGTAGCCACCGGGCAGGTCGCGGATGAACTCGTCCGCCTGGGCCCGGCGGGCGGCCACTTCGATCTCCTCGCGGCTCGCCTGCGGGCGGGCGTAGGCGATGTTCTCGGCGACGCTGGCGCTGAAGAGGAAGCTGTCGTCGGCGACGAAGGCGACCTGGGAGCGCAGCGAGGCGACGTCGACCGCGCGTATGTCCACGCCGTCGACCAGCACCGACCCCTCGCTGGCGTCGTAGAGCCTGGCGATCAACGCGACCAGGCTGGTCTTGCCGGAGCCCGACGGGCCGACCAGCGCCACCGTGCGCCCCGCCTCGACGTCGAGGTCGACGCCGGAGAGCGCCGGTGCAGCACCGTCGTAGCGGAGCGTCACCCCACGCATCTCGACCCTGCCGTCGCCGACCGGCAAAGCAGGTGCCCCGGGGGCGCTCTCGATCTGCGGCTCGCGGTCGAGCACTTCGAAGAGCCGGTTGCCGGAGGCGATGGCGCGCTGCGCCATGCCCAGCGTCATCCCCAGCATCCGCATCGGCGCGGCCAGCATCACGACGTAGACGTAGAAGGCGGTGAAGGCGCCGAGGCTGAGGCTGCCGGCGATCACCTGGCGACCGCCGACGAGCAGCACCAAGGCGATCCCGAGCTGGGGAAGGAGGCCGAGCAGCGGTGAGAAGAAGGCCTGCAGGCGGGTCGAGTAGACGCTCTGGTCGAAGACGCGGGTGACGGCCCGCTGGAAGCGGTGCAACTGGTGCTCCTCGCGAGCGAAGGCCTTGACGATGCGGATGCCGGAGATGTTCTCCTCGGCTTCCGCCGTCAGCTCGGCGAGCCGCTGCTGCACCTCCTGCACGGCAGGCCGCGAGACGCGGTTGTACCTGGAGGATGCGTAGACGACGAACGGCGCCGGGGCCAGCGCGATCAGCGCCAGCCAGGGCTCGAGCGCGAACATCACCGCGCTGGCGAGGACGATCGTGAGCAGGTTCTGGGTGATGAAGATCAGGCCGTAGCCGAGAAAGAAGCGGATCGACTGCAGGTCGACAGTCGCCCGCGACATCAGCTGACCCGTCTGCTGGCCGTCGAAGAAGCCCAGCTCGAGCCGCTGCAGGTGTCCGTAGAAACGCTGACGCAGGTCGAACTCGACCGCCAGAGAGACCTTCCCCGCCACCACCCGTCGCACCAGGGTCAGGCCCAGGCGCAGGATCCCGGCGCCGACGACCGCCAGTGCCAGGGGGAGCAGGTCAGGCTGTTCTTCTGCCTGAATCGCGTTGATCGCACGCCCGATCAGCCATGGGATCAGCACCGTCATGCCCATCGCGGCCCAGGCGAACACCAGCGATCCCCAGAGTTGGCGACGGTAGGGACGAAGGAAGGCGGTCAGGCGGCGGTAGGTCCGCATCGAATCTCACTATACAAAGTGAAGTATTGGCCACCGCGTGGCTTGGGGCCCGGTTAATCGAACGCTGCGGCCTTGGCGCTGGGAACCTTGCCGTCGCTGCACTTCGGGCCATGGCCGGAGCGGGGGAGGATCTGGAAGTTGGTGACCGCGTGGACCGGGGTGGGGGAGCCGTCGTTCTGGGCGAGGGTGATGACAAGCCGGTAGAAGCCGGAGCGCAGGTCGTGGTAGTAGATCTCGGGCCGGGTCGCGGGCGAGTAGCTGCCGGCCGAGCCGATCCGCTCGGCAAGCACGCCGTTGGGTCCCGCGTACTCGGGGAAGTCGAAGGAGGCGCCGACCAGCCGACCCTTGCCGAACGGGCTGTCGATCGCTCGCTGGAGCTTCACCGGGTCGACGCAGTCGGGGACGCGGTTGAGTCCGAAGCGGATGTGGCCCTCGCCCAGCTGTGGTTCGCCGCCGAAGTGAAGTGGCGCCAGCTGGAAGTTGTACAGGGCGACCTTGACCACGACCGCGTGGCTCGACTGCCGCGCGCCGTTGCGAGGGGAGATCACCTCCACGTTGGGGCGACCCGTGTCCGTGTCGCTGTCGGCCTGGGCGGCGGTTGCGTCCCTGCCTCCGCCCAGGAGGAGGACGACAAGGGCGACGGCCGCCGCGGAACCGGCGGCGAGGAGGATCGAAGTTCTGCCCCGCATTGCGGCGGGACTTTACGCCTACCGACCCCATAGGCTTTTCCGGGATGAGTCCCGCAGCAGAATTCGCCTACAGGCTCGGTGTCGCCGCCCGTCGCCCGGCCAGCTGGTGGCAGCTGCTCAAGTTTGGTCTCGTCGGCGGCTCGGGGTACGTGATCAATCTCGCCGTCTTCGCTCTGCTCAGCGGCGAGCTCGGCGTGCACCACGTCTCAGCCGCGCTCGGCGCTTTCTGCGTCGCGGTGAGCAGCAACTTCCTCTGGAACCGGCACTGGACCTTCGCGGCCGCCGATGGCCATGCCGGGTTCCAGGCAGCCCGCTTCTTCGCCGTCAGTGTCGCCGCGCTGCTGGTCAACCTGATCGCTCTCGAAGCCCTCCTGCTCAGCACGTCGCTGGACGCCTTGGCTGCCCAGGCGATCGCGGTCGCGATCGCGATGCCGTTCAACTTTTTGGGCAACAAGCTTTGGACGTTTGCGTAGGGGCACCGGCGTCCCCTCAACAGCGCACGAGCTTCGAAAAGCTCGCCCCCCCGAGGGCACTGTCAATCCTCGAAAGCTCCTTTCCCCGCGGCTCCCCAAAGGCCCCACATAGCCTAGGTGTGGTAGCGGGCGCCCCAAGCTTTTTTAAAAAGCTTGGGGACCTTGGTGCCGGGTTCGCAATCTGGACGTCACTCGGTGACGTGTTGGAAGGGAGCCTGGCCGTCCTCCAGTCGAATGTCGCGAAGCGGCGGAAATGCAATCCGGTGCTTGCGCGGCCGCAGGCCGCGCTCCTGGTTGCACCGCGCTCACGCGCGGTGCTCAATTCGACTGGAGGACGGCCAGGCTCCCCCCATCACCCCCGCAGGGGGTTTGGGATCAGCGATCAGCTACCCAGCCGCTCACCACTTGCCCTCCAGCCAACCCAACAGCTCGGGCATCCGGCTGCGCAGGTCGGGCTTCGGTGCGGCGAGCTCGGTTCGGGCGAGCTCGATCGTGGCGCCGAGCGCGAGCGTCGCCCGGGCCGAGCTCATACCGAGCGAGGCCTCCAGGCGTTCGACCGCGTCGCGATTGGCGCGCAGGGACCAGAGCGCCGCTCGGGTTCCGGTGGGATCGAGTTCCGCGACGTCGACGATGGTCTCGACCGCCTCGCGGACCCGATCCTCCGGCGGCGCCTCGGACAGGGCTTCCAGTGTCCTCTCGACGAGCCGTTCGTCCAGCTGCCCGTCGACTACTCCCGTGACTCCTCTACCCTCTGTCATGTTGGGACCTCCTCTTCAGGTCTCGGCCAGGCCCCGGGGTGTCGCAAGCACCGCCGGGGCAGCTTTATGAGAGTTTGCGAGTGTAGACTCGGCCTAAGACGATAAGCGCCCGTTGCTCAATGGTCAAATTGTCTCGCTCGTGACGCACGGGAGCGCATGAGGAGCCAGGCAGATGAGCAGCGCAAGATCGAGCTACGACGCATCAGCGGTTGAGGCCGAGCGCCAGGCAGCGTGGGTGCGGAATGACGCCTTCGCAACGCCCACGCTGGCCGATGGAGACCGCGGCGTCTACATCAAGCCGTCCAGTCCCTTCACGTCGGGCAAGCTGCACATGGGGCACGTCCGCGACTACTCGATCGGCGACGCCTATGCCCGCTTCCGTCGCGCTCGTGGCGATGCGGTCCTCTTCGGCTTCGGCTTCGACGCCTTCGGCCTGCCGGCCGAGATGGCGGCGATCGAGCGCAGGGTGCCGCCGGCAGAGTGGGTCGAGGGCTGCGGCGAGCGGATGCTGGAGCAGATGAAGCGACTTGGCTTCTCGTTCGATTACGACCGCGTCTTCTACAGCTCCGACGAGGAGCAGTACCGCTGGTCTCAGTGGCTCTTCCTGACGCTCCTCAATGCCGGCTTCATCTACCGCGACAACACCACCGTCGACTGGTGCGACAGCTGCCGCACGACGCTTGCCGCGCTGCAGGTGGAGGACGGACGCTGCTGGCGCTGCCACAACGAGGTCCGTCTGATTCGCCGCCCGACATGGTTCCTGCGGATCACGCCCTACCTGGCGGAGAACGACCGCCGCCTTGCCGACCTCGAGGACTGGGACGAGATCTCGCTCTCGACCCAGCGTTACATCCTCGGTCGCAGCGACGGGGTCGAGGTCGAGTTGCCCGGCCCGGACGGGGAGGGCCTGGCTGTGTTCACGCCCCACGGCGACGCGGTCGCGGAGGCGAGCTTCGTGATGCTCTCCCCGCGCCATCCGTCGGTTGAGGGTTGGGCGACCGACCCGGCGGTGCGGGAGCAGCTCGACGCGCTGCGCTCCGGAGGATGGGAGCGCAGCGCCCGCGACGCCAAGTCCGTGCCGCTCGTCGATACCGGCGCGTCCGTGAGGGCGCCGTGGGCGCCGGATCCGCTGCCCGTCCTGGTCTCGCCGATCGTCGACGCCCGCTACGGGCCGACGGCGGCGTTCGGGGTTCCCAGCGCCGACGAGGCCGACGCGTCGATCGCGGCTCGGGTGGCGCGGGTGGGGGAGGCCCCGGCGAGCGGCTCGGGAGGTCAGGCGACGGGGGCCCGGGAGGCGGTCCGCTACCGAGCCGCGGACTTCTCGATCTCCCGCCAGCGTTTCTGGGGGACGCCGATCCCGATCGTCCACTGCGACGCCTGTGGGGCGGTGCCGGTGCCCGAGGAGGACCTGCCGGTCGTCCTGCCCCGCGACGTCGAGCCGACCGGCGAGGGCAATCCCCTGGCGGAGCTCGCCAGCTTCGTCGACGTCGCCTGCCCACGGTGCGATGCGCCCGCCAGGCGCGAGACCGACACCCTCGACTGCCACTTCGACGCGCTCTGGCTGTGGGTTCCGGCAGCGGTCCCACCCGAGGGTCGGGCCGAGTCCATGTTCGACCACCCGGAGCTGCGCACCTGGCTGCCGTCCGAGCGCCTCGTGGCCGGCTCCGACAGCGGTGGGTTCGTCTTCGACCAGCGCGTCGTGACCAAGGCCCTGCGGGACATCGGCCCCTTCGCCTTCATGGCCGAGGGTGAGCCCTTCACGGGCTGCCTCTTCCACGAGATGGTGATCGCCGACGGGCGCAAGATGAGCAAGCACCTGGGCAACGTCGTCGACCCCGACGAGCTGGTCGAGCGCTACGGCGCCGACACCGTGCGCCTCGCCATCCTCTACGCCGCCGGGCCGGCGAAGACGCTGAACTGGAACGACGGCGCCCTGCGCTTCTGCGATCGCTTCCTGCGCAACGTCTGGGCTTACTCGCAGGAGCGCTTCGAGGCTGCCACCCGGGCGCCGGAGGACCCCGAGGCGGCGGCAGACACCGGGTTCCTCCGCGAGCGCCTGTGCAAATGGTCCGACAACGGCCTGGTCCGGATCACTGCGGATCTCGAGGATCTGCAGATGCACAAGGCGGTCCGCAACGTCACCCGGCTCTTCGAGAGGATCCAGGACTTCGAGAAGCGCGTCGTCGCGCGCCGCGGAGAGCTCAGCCGCGCAGACGCGGAGGCCCAGGTCGCGGCCCTGCTCCTGCTCGCGAGAGTGCTCGTTCCCTTTGCACCTCACGCCGGCGAGGCGCTTCTCCTCGCCGGAGGCGAGGGGACCGGAGACGAGCTTCCGGGCCCGTGGCCGGAGAGGCTCGCCCTCCCAACCACCTCCTCTGGCGCCGGTACGCCCTGAGGCCGGCGAGCTTTCGGACAAAAGTAGTTGACTGGTTTGCGCAAACCTGTTATGAATGGAATGGCTGACGATCAAGCGCAGTGAAGAGGCGGGGTCCCACATACCGGAGGCTCGCCTGGCACGGCAAAGGGAGAGTCCAGTAAAGAGCCGCAACACGGCGGCGGCATTGCTCTGCTGACCCTTGTTGCCCCCGACCTCTTCCTGCGCACCTCTTGCGTTGCGGGGTGGGACCGTACGCTGCACCGCTACTTTGAATTCTGGCCGACGACACCCCTGTCGTCGGGTTTCAGGTCGCTTGCGGTGGAATCGCCGCACGGTGAAACCGTTTGCCTCCGTCGCGCGTTCTTCCTTTCAGGAGTACCAGAAAAAGTATGTCGAGTTTTCTATATCTGGGGTTCGTGGGAAGGGATGGGCACACATGGGAGAGCAAGGGAAGCTGAAGGCCGCAGCGTGCAACGTTGCGCGCCTGACGGCAAGCGAGAAGGAGTTTTGGATCGGGCTCTGGGAGGCCCCGATTCCGGACACGCTGCACGAGACCGGAGCCGACATGGTGCGCTTCGGTCCGATCCAGGCGGTTTGCGTCACCGAGGAACCCCGGCACCCTGGGGTCAACTTCATCCTCGGCGCCAGCGAGGCCGGGGCGGTCTCGAACGGTCACCTCGGCGACGCGGTCCGCTGGCTCGAGACCAGGTGCTTCGCGTGGAGCGACGACCGCGGTGTCGACTACCGCGTTCCCGTGGTCCCCGGCCTGCCGGAGGAAGCGGCGGCCGAGGACTGGCTGCGGGAGTACGGGCATTTCCGGGACGGCGGGACGGCGAAGCTGGTTCGCGATGCGGCGGAGCGCCGGTTTGCGCCGGCGCCGGACATCGAGGTGCTTGACTGGGACGACTGGGATGAAGGCTTCGGCGCCCCGCTTGCCGAGAGCCTCGGTCTTGCCAGCGCGGCGGAGAACTTCTTCCTCTGCCTGATGGGTGACGAGAACTGGCGCTGCTACTGCGCGATCGTCGGCGACGATCCGCTGGCCTACGTCGCGATGCACGTCCACGAAGGCGTGGCCTCTATCGCCCTCGCGTCGCGACCCTATGCAGGCCGTGACGGCGACGGCCAGCTGGCGGTCCTGCACCGCTGTATGGGGGATGCGGAGGAGGAAGGATGCGACGCGCTCGTCCTCGTCGACGCCGGTGGCGAACCGCCGGTGATCGACCGTGCGAGCCTCGTCCGGGCGGGCTTCGAGGTCGCCTACCGGGTGCCGAGTTGGCGCAGCCCCGCACAGGTTGCGGTGTGAGCGTTCAACGGTCAGTCACTTTTGCGCAAAAAGCCTTGACCGGTAGCGGGAGCGTGTGTTATACGTACATACGCTGACGACCAAAGCGCTAGCGGAGAGGTGGGAATCCCGGTCAGGGGCGACTCGCCTTGCGATGGCTAAGGAGTTGTGTCGAGTCATGAGTCGAGACGACGGCCGTTTCGGGTGCAACACAAGGAAGGCGATGGCGCTGCGCGCACTGCCCCACCTCGTGCACGTGACGCTGCCCGCCACGACGGCCGCTTCGCCCTCTCACCTCTGGCAGCTAGGCCCCCGGAGAGGGGGGGCGGCCATATAGCTGTCCGCGGCGCAGGTTCTTAGCCGTGGTCGGATCGATGGCCACGAAGAATTCGGGCCCGTCCTCGCGGAATGCTGACACCGCTCGGACGGGCCCAATTCTTTGTAGGACTCGACAAATACACAAAGTTGGTTGATCGGTTGTGGCAGGTCTGTTATACCCCTTGGCTCTATGCGGAGGCGTGATCGGAGCCGGGGTGGTGGCAGCGCCTTGGAGCGCCCAGTACCCTGCTCGGAGGAGATCTCGCGATGATGGACTCTGAGAGCCGAACCCGCTCCTGCGCGACCGAACTGGTCTGCCGCGATTGCGGCCGCCGCCTGCCGCTTCTCGACACGACGTCCAAGTGCCTTGGCTGCGGCAACGGACTCGACATCGACTACGACTACGAGCTGGCCAGGGAGCGACTCAGCGAGATCCCGCCGGCCGAGCGCGAGATCAACATCTGGCGCTTCGAGGAGCTGCTGCCGATCGTCGACGCGAAGGCCCAGGCCCGGGTGGGGCGCTACAGCGGACGCACGCCGCTGATCCACGCCGACCGGCTGGGCGCCGAGCTCGGCCTCAAGAAGCTCTACCTCAAGGACGACAGCACCTCGCGCCCCAGCCTCTCCTACAAGGACCGCGTCGTCTCGATGGCGGTCGCGCGCCTGCTCGAGCTCGGCAAGGACGAGATCGGCTGCGTCTCGACCGGCAACGTCGGCACCGCCGTCTCCTCGCTGGCTTCCAAGGCCGGGGTCACCGCCTACGTCTTCTACCCGTCGAACATGGAGCGCGGCAAGGCGCGCGCCTGCCGGGCGCTTGGCGCCGCCGTCTGCCAGCTCGACGGCAACTACGACGAAGCCAACCGCGCCTGCCGCGAGCTCGCCCTCGCCAGCGGCATCCAGTTCGCGAACATCACCCTGCGGCCGTTCTACGCCGAGGGCGCGAAGACGGTTGCCTACGAGGTGGTCGAGCAGCTCGAGTGGGCGGCGCCCGACCACATTGTCATCCCGGCCGCCGGGGGCACGCTCTCTTCGCGCGTGCACAAGGGCCTGGTCGAGCTCGAGACCGTGGGACTGGCGGAGACCTCGGGAGTCAGGATCGACGTGGCCCAGGCCGAGGGCTGTAGCCCGATCGCAACGGCGATCAGTGATGGCTCGGGCAAGATCGAGCCGCAGACCCCGCACACCGCGGCGCACTCGATCGCGATCGGCGCGCCCGGCGACGGTCCGCTCGTGGTCGACGCGGTGATGTCGCGTGGTGGCAGCGCCGCGACCGCCACCGACCAGGAGATCTTCGAGGCGATCGACCTGCTCGGCGCTACCGAGGGCATCCTCACCGAGCCCGCCGGCGGCACCACGATCGCCTGCACCGCCAGGCTCGCCAACGAAGGCAAGCTCGGCCCCGACGACACCGTGGTCGCGATAGTCAGCGGTAATGGCTACAAGACACTGGACGAGCATCCCGACAAGCCCTGGGCCGAAGGTGTCGCCTGCGACGTCGACACGATGGGCGAGATGCTCGAAGAGTTCCGCCAGCACGGCGTCGGCGCCACCCTCGCTGATTGACTCGTCAGTCAATGGCCGGGATATAGTCCCGGCCATGTTTGCCTACGGTGATGGCAAGTTCGTCCCGGCGGAGTTTCCGCCCCCGGTGGACGCGACCAAGGAGTTCGTCAAGCACGGGCTGGACGCCGAGGACGACCGGATCGAGATCGGCGTCGCGATCGTCGGCGGCGGCACCGCCGGCCTCGCCTGCGCCAACCGGCTGCTGCAGCTGCTCGCCAACGATCCCGAGACGATGGAGAAGCTGGGCGAGGTCCCCGTCGCCGTGATCGAGAAGGCGAAGACCTGCGGCGGCCACAACCTCTCCGGCGCGGTGATGCGGCCCGGCCCTCTGCAGGAGCTCTTTCCCGATCTGAGCCGGGAGCGGTGGCGCCAGGAGGGCTTTGCCTTCGGCGAGGTGAAGAAGGAGGCGATCTACGTCCTTCCCAGTGCCAAGACAAAGATCCGCATCCCGCCGCCCCCGCCGCAGCGAAACCACGGCAACGAGGTGATCTCGGTTGCGGCGCTCTGCCGCTACATGCAGCGTCAGGCCGAGGAGGCGGGCGCCTACCTGCTGACCGAGACGGCCGCCACGCAGCTGATCGTCTCCGACGGCGCCGTCCTCGGGGTGCGCTCCGGCGACAAGGGGCGGGGCAAAGAGGGCGAGGAGCTGGGCAACTTCGAGCCCGGGACCGACATCGCCGCCAAGGCGACCGTCCTCGCCGAGGGCTGCTGGGGCCACCTGACCGACGCCGCCGTGCGCGAGTTCGGCCTCGACGAGGGACGCGAGCCGCAGGTCTGGGAGCTGGGGGTGAAAGAGGTCTGGAAGGTGGCCAAGCCCCTCGACCGTGTGATCCATACCCTCGCCGGCTGGCCGCTGAAGATCTCCGCGAAGTACCACCAGATCGGCGGCTCCTGGATCTACCCGATGGTGGACGAGAAGACCGGTGAGGATTTGGTCTCAATCGGCTTCGTCCTCGACCTCGACTACGCCGACGCGACCAGCTCCGCCCACGACTTCCTGCAGCAGTTCAAGACCCACTCGATGGTGCGCGACATCCTCGAGGGCGGCGAGCGCGTCGGCTGGGGCGCCAAGGCGATCCCGGCCGGCGGGTACTGGGCGATGCCGAAGCTCTCGATGCCCGGCGCCGCGATCGTCGGCGACGGCGCCGGCATGGTCAACCTGGCGGCGCTGAAGGGCGTCCACTACGCGATCAAGGCGGGGATGCTCGCCGCAGAGCAGATCTACGCCGCGCTGAAGGCCGGCAGCGACGACTTCTCCGGCTACGAGCAGGCGGTCGAGGAATCGATCATCCGCAAGGACCTCTACGAGCAGCGCAACACCCGCCAGCCCTTCCAGAAGGGCCTGCTCAAAGGCGGCCCCCTGGTCAACATGATGATCGCCACCAAGGGCCGCTTCCCCGGCGGCCGCTGGAAGCTGCACCGCAACGACGCCCAGCCGATGTTCGTCGGCGAGACCAAGGACGGCTACCCCCGGCCCGACGGCAAGCTCACCTTCGACAAGCTCTCCAGCGTCTTCATCACCGGCAACGCCACCCGCGACGATGCCCCCAACCACATCCGGGTCCAGAAGCGCGTCCCCCGCGAGATCGCCGAGACCTGGAAGTGGATGTGCCCCGCCGGCGTCTACGAGATTCCCGACGACGCCCCCGAGAGCGGCGACGTCGACGTGATCGTCAACTACACCAACTGCGTCCAGTGCGGCGCGATCACCGCCAAGGGCGGTCGCCTGACGACGCCAGAGGGCGGCGACGGGCCTCTGTACCAGAACACCTAGGCCTCGCGTATCTGCTCAGCGCCCAATGGCAGGCCTATTATGCGCCCGTGCCGATCGACCGTACGCCAGGCGACTACCCATCCGACCTGGGTGCACCGCGAACTCGACTGGGAGTCGGACGCAGACGTCATCGCAATCGTCGTCTCGCCTCGTACGGAGCTGGATGACTCGGCAAGCGCGGTCGCCGGCGAGAATGTGTACATGGTCACGATGGCGGTGGTGCGAGACATCGGTGTCGGGGTGGCTGAGATGTGGCGATCTTTGTTGGGCGGCGTTCAGGGGTTGACCCTGCGCGAGGCGGCCGACCGTGTCGCGGGAGAGCTCGCGAGCCGCGGGTTGGATACCCAGGCACTAAAAGGCCGCCTGACGATCTCTCGCATAGCCGACATCGAGGTCGCCTGACTGCGGAGCGGTTTCCTTCACGCCGGACGGATTCGGTTCGCCCGGGACCTTCGAAATGTTTTGTCTGACTCGCTGTATAGGCTCGGAGTCGTGATTGGACTCCGATTCGGTGGCATCTTTACCAATGAAGTCTCCGGGGCTGTCGCCGCGCTGATCGGCTTCACAGGTCTCTTCGGAGGCGCGGCGCACTACGCTGCGATTCTCGCGGATCGCGCGAAAGCGGACATCGAGCGGGGCACTGCCTTTGGCTTTTTCATCGGCTTTGGGCTGGGAATCCTTGTCCTCCTAGTCGACTCCTTGACGTGATCTACACTGGTCTCATGACAGCCCGTATCGGACTCATGGCCATTCCGATTGCTGCGGTAGTAGGAATGGTCGTTCTGCTGAACGGCCTGGGTGCAGGCGTGGGGGTCGCGGCGGCCGCCCTCGGCTTTATCGCCGTTGTGGGCGGGGCGGTTCTCGGCTATTTCTCGGATCGACTTCCTCGGCTCCCAAGGGTCCGCCATGCCCGCTCGCTCGTTCCGCGTCGTGTCGACTAAGGCATTTGTCGGTGATGCTGGCATAGACGAATGCGGCGACGGGCCGCTATACCAGAACACCTGAGAGCGAAAGGCTCCATGGCCGAAAGCGGCTATGTTGCCGCGGGTGATCGCGAGTACCTGGACGACCCTGAAGGCCACCGTAGGCGCGCTCGTCCTTGAGTTCCGCGATCGCGACATGGGCCTGCTGGGCGTCGCCGCCGCCGGCACGTCGTTCGCGACCTGGTGCTTCACGATCGCCCTCGGCGTCTACGGATTCGAGGCGCACGGGGCGGCGGGCGTCGGCATCGTCGCCCTGGTCCGCTTCCTGCCGGCGGCGATCGTCTCGCCGCTCGTCGGCCTCCTGATCGACCGCTTCCCGCGGCGCACGGTGATGCTCGGCAGCGCCGCGGCCACCGCGGCCGTCCTCCTCCTCGCCACCGTGGCCACCGCCCTGGACGCCCCCACCGCGGTCGTGTTCGCCTTTCCGGCGCTCTTCGCCGTCGCCGCCTGCGGCTACGGGCCCGCGCACGTCGCGCTGACGCCGACCCTGGTGGAGACGCCGCAGCAACTCTCGGCCAGCAACGTCTCCCACAGCGTGATGGAGAACGGCGGCGCCCTTCTCGCCGCCCTCGTCGCCGGTCTCCTGCTCCACCCGACCTCGCCGGCGTTCGTGATCGGGGTGGCGGCCGGCGCCGCCCTCCTCGTCTGCCTGCTCGTGCGCGGAGTCCGCAGCGACCGCCGGCCTGACTACGTCGGCGAAGGGGACGAGGTGTCGGGCGCCTTCCGCGAGGTCACCCTCGGCGCCCGGACCCTCGCCGCGGATCCGGCGCTGCGACTCTCCTCGGCGACGCTGGTGCTGCTCTTCCTCTTCGAGGGATTCGCCGACGTGATGGTCGTGGTTATGGCGCTGGAGCTGCTTCACCTCGAGGAGGGGAGCGTCGGCTTCCTCAACGCGACCTGGGGGATGGGGGCGGTCCTCGGCGCGGTGGCGCTCGGAATGCTGTTCGACCGCGGCAGGCTGGTGCTGGCGATCGCGGGCGGCAGCCTCCTGGTCGGCCTGGCCACCATGCTGCCCGGGATCGCTCCCCACGCGACCACCGCCTATGCCGGCTGGCTCGCGATCGGGATCGGCTTCGTCTTCGTCGAGGTCGCGGCGAAGACGCTGATGCAGCGGCTCGGCTCCGACGAGACGCTCGGCCGGGTGATCGGCTCGCTCGAGTCAGGCCGCCAGGCGGCGATGGCTCTAGGCTCGATCGGCGCCGTCCTCCTCGTCGCGATGCTGCACGTCCGCGGCGCGCTGATCGCCCTCGGCGCGCTGCTGCCGGTCTTCGTGATCCTCTGGTGGACCCGCCTGCGGGCCTACGAGGTCGGTGCGCCCGTGGCCGAGGAGCACTACAGGCTGCTGCGCGGCAACCCGATCTTCGCGCCGCTGCCGCTGGCGACGCTGGAGCGGCTCAGCCACAACCTCGCGCCGCTGGAGCTGCCGGCCGGCAAGGACGTGATCGTCCAGGGCGAGATCGGCGACCGCTTCTTCCTGATCGAGGACGGCCAGGTCGAGGTCTTCGAAGACGGGGTATTCCGCCGCAACGAGGGTCCGGGCGAATCGTTCGGGGAGATCGCGCTGCTCCATGACGTTCCGCGCACGGCGACGGTGCGGACGACCGTGGACACGCACCTGCTGGCGCTGGACCGCGACCAGTTCCTGCTCGCCGTGACCGGGCACCGGCGCAGCCACCAGCTGGCGACGGCGGTGGCCGGCGAGCGCTGGCCTGGGGAGAGGCCCACCACGGCGGTCTCGGAGTGACTGCCCCGCGCAAGCTGCGGCGGCGGCGCGAACTGGCGATCCTCTTCGTCGTCGTCGCGTCCGCGGCGATCGCGATCGCCGCCTACGCCACCCACCTGACGCGCAGCCTCGAGCTGCAGACCGTCGACGCCCGCTTCTCGGTGCGGGGGACCCAGGAGCGGCCGGGCGACATCGCGATCGTCGCGGTCGACGATCGCACCTTCACCGAACTGGGGGTGCAGTGGCCTTTCCCGCGCTCGCTGCACGGGCGGGTGATCGACCGCCTGCGCGAAGCGGGAGCGAAGGTGATCGCGGTCGACGTTCAGTTCACGGAGGAAACGAAACCGCGGCAGGACATCCCCTTGATCGAAGCGGTGGCCCGGGCCGGCGGCGTGGTGCTCTCGACCACCGAAACGGATGAGAACGGCCACAGCCGGGTCTTTGGCGGCGAAGCGGTGGTGCGCGAAGTCGGCGCCCGTGCGGCCAACACGGTGGTCGTGCCCGAACCTGGGGGGACGATCCGCAAGATGCGCTATCAGGTCGACGGCCTCGTCACCTTCGGCGTCGCGGTCGCTGAAGCTTCCACGGGTGAGGAGATCGACCCGGTGGAGATGGAAGGCGACGGTGAGGCCTGGATCGACTACAGGGGCCCGCCGAACACGATCGCCAACTACTCCTACTCGCGGGTGCTGCTCGGGAAGGTGCCGGATTCGACCTTCCGCGGCAAGGTCGTGATCGTGGGAGCGACGGCACCCTCGCTGCAGGACGTGCACGCGACCTCAACCACGAAAGACGACCTGATGTCGGGGCCGGAAATCCAGGCGAACGCGGCCTGGACCGCCATTCACGGCTTCCCGCTTTCCTCCTCCAGCCCCGCTGTCGACCTGCTGCTGATTCTCCTGTTGGCTGCCGCCCCCGCCGCGGTGACGCTGCGGATGAAGGCCTTGCCGGCCCTCCTCGTCGCGATCGTCCTCGGAATTCTCTATGCCGTCGCCATCCAGCTGGCCTTCGACTCCGGCAGCGTGTTGCCGGCCGTCTACCCGCTGCTGGCCCTGGTCCTCTCTGCCCTCGGCGCCCTGGCCGTCAACTACGTGATCAACGCCTTCGAGCGCCAGCGCGTCCACGACACCTTTGCCCGCTTCGTCCCGGCGGCGGTGGTCAGCGAAGTCCTCGCCCGCACCGACGAGGACCTGCGGCTCGGCGGGATGCGGCGCGAGACCACGGTGCTCTTCAGCGACCTGCGCGGCTTCACCAGCTTCTCCGAGGCGCTTCCGCCCGACACGGTGATCGAAGTGCTCAACCGCTACCTGGGGGAGATGAGCGACGCGATCATGGACCACGGAGGCACCCTCGTCGCCTTCATGGGGGACGGGATCATGGCCGTGTTCGGCGCCCCGCTGGAGCAGCCCGACCACGCCGACCGCGCGGTGGCGGCGGCACGCGAGATGCTAGGAGCGCGCCTGTCGCACTTCAACGCCTGGATGGAAGAGGCCGGGATGGATCGGGGGTTTGACATGGGCATCGGCCTCAATACCGGCATGGTGATGAGCGGTCAGGTCGGCTCCGAGCGCCGGGTCGAGTACACGGCGATCGGCGACACCACCAACACCGCCGCCCGCCTGGAGAGCATGACCAAAGGAACCGGCCACCAGATCTTCATCGCCGACTCCACCCGGCAAGCGCTGCGGCGGGAGGTGCCCGACCTGGAGCTCGTCGGTGAGCACGAGGTGCGGGGTCGTGCGCACGCGGTCACCGTCTGGACGCTGCCGACGGGTCGCGAGCGCCGGTCAGGCGACGACCAGCAGCGCGGTGCCGAAGAGGAAGACCGCGTGGAAGGACTGGTCGACGGCGACGCGCAGTCCTGAGGACGTCTGCGAGAGCCCCTTGACCCTGGCCATGTAGGCGTCGAGCAGTCGCCCGTCGTCCTGAATCAGGTGGGGGATGGCGACGATGGCACCCATGGCCACCGCCCAGGCCGGGTCGCGTTCGAGCCCGATCCAGACGAGAGCGGGGAGGAAGGCCGCGGTGTAGGTGGCGACATGGGCCAGCAGCGCGCGCCGGCGGATCGGATCGGCGCCGAGGCCGCCCTGCTTGTGGCGCGCCTGCCAGTCCGTTTGGAGCAGGAAGTCGCCCACGAGGTGGGAGGCGATGAGAACCGCGAAGGCTTCTACCCAGGTCAAGAGCGCGGCAGATCGGTCGGGAGCATGTGCCGGGGCAGCCTAAGCGACGCGACGGTTACGAACGTTCGTTGCCTTTTTCGGGTTCGGCTCAAGCTTTGTTGTTTCGCGGTCGAATAGATAAGGTCCTCCATCCAATGCGAGGGAAGACGGTCAAGGGGACGTTGCTCGTGGTGCTCGCTTTCTTCGTGCTGCCTACCGGCGGGTCGGCGTCGGTGACCAACACGAGGATCACCTCCGGGCCAACCGGCACGATCGACACCAGATCGGTCACCTTCACCTTCGACTCCCCGCTGGACGGAGGTTTCCAGTGCCGGCTCGACTCGATCGACCCGGGCGATTGGGTTCCCTGCACCTCGCCGCGGTCCTACGCGTCCCTCGCCGACGGTCCCCATAAATTCGAAGTCCGGGCCCTCAACCGCCCCGGGCACGCCGATCCGACGCCCTCGGCAAGGACATTCACCGTCGAGACCGAGCCCCCCGAGACGACGATCGAAACAGCCCCAAGCGGCACGATCGACGCGAGCTCCGCGACCTTCGCCTTCACCTCCTCGGAGCCGGGCACGTTCGAGTGCCGGCTCGACTCGATCGACCCGGGCGATTGGGTTCCCTGCACCTCGCCGCGGTCCTACGCGTTCCTCGCCGACGGTCCCCACACCTTTGAAGTCCGCGCCGTGAACGAGGTCGGCGATCCCGATCCGACCCCCGCCACCGCGACCTTCGCCGTCGAGACGGAGCCGCCCGAAGCGACGATCTCGGCGGTTCCAAGCGCCACGATCGACACCGGCCCGCCTCGGCCGGTCGCCGGCGAGAGCATCAACCTCGAACTCGTGGAAGGCACCGTCGAGCTGGTGTGCCCGGGCGAAGACCAGTCCTCCAGGCTGACCTCCTTCAAACAGGTCCCGCTCGGCTGCCTGATCAACACGCGCCGCGGGGTCGTCGACCTGACCGCGTCGAAAGGCTCGTCCGGGGAGCTGCAGGCGGGGCACTTCTGGGGCGGCGTGTTCATCGTCAGCCAGGAGCACGGCGACGACAAGGCTGTCGAGCTGAAGCTCGCCGGCAAGCGGATGTGCGAGCGGCGGAGCTCGACGAGCAAGCCCGCGGCGACGGTCAGTCGCGCCGGTCGCAAGGGCGGGGGGCGCAAGGTATGGGGCAGTGGCAAGGGGAACTACGAGACGAGCGGCAGCTACGGCTCGGCGACGGTGAGGGGGACGACCTGGCTCGTCGTCGATCGCTGTGACGCCTCGACCCTGTTCAGGGTGGCCGAAGGCACCGTGTCGGTCCGCGACTTCGTCAAGGGGAAATCGTTCACGCTCACCGCCGGGCAGCAGTACATCGCCAAGGCGGCCCTCCCTCGGCTCAAGCCGAACCTGTGGCCCTGACCCGCGCGCTCTGCGTCGCTTGCGCATGCGCCGCGCTGCTTGCCTTGGCTTCCGTCCCCCTTGCGACGGCTTCGGACAAGCTGCCGATCTCCGTCGCAAGAGAACGGGCCGCGACCTATGCCCAGAACACGTGCTCCCACGACAAGCACTGCGCTCGCTCCGGCGTCAAAGGCTGCCGCAGGCAGAGCGCCCGCGTCGTGATCTGCCGGATCTTCGACCACCGCAGGACCGACGAGCAGGGCAGCTTCGTCTGCACGAGGCCGATCCGCCTGTCAAAGGACCCCCAGACCGGCCGCGTGCCGGTGACCGGCGTCGGCGAATGGGACTGCTGACGCTTCAACAGCTCACGACCCGGTTGCGGAAGCGAGCTGCCAACCCGCGAAGACTTCTCCTCCTCGTCCGGAGCGCAACCCGGCGCTAGTCAGCCCACCAGTCGCGCTGGCCATCGACGTCTCCGCGCGGATCCTCGCCGAGATTGGGCGCGCCGATGACGAGGATCTCGAGACCCTCCGGCCCGGCCTCGTAGCCTCGCCACGTACCGGGCGGGACGCGCACCGCGTCCCATTCCTTGAGCTCGACGATCTCGTCGTCGACCTTCATCCGCCCGCTCCCGCGCAGGACCACGTACACCTCCTCCTGCTTCTTGTGCGTGTGGCCGTATGGAAAGCGATAGCCGGGCGGGACGCGCTGATAGCAAAGCCCGGACTGCTCGAGCTCGAGTGCCTTGGTCGCGAGGCGGAACTCAAGGTCCGGCGCGCCGTCGAAGTTGGACCCGAAATCCTCCAGGTCCTCCTTGAGGTTCCTGAGCGTGAATGGCACGGCGCAATCCTATTGCCGACGGCTTCGAGATACAGCCGTCCGAGCTTCTAGCGAGAGCCGAGCGGCTCCTCGGCTGATAGGTGACCGGGTTGCTTGTCATTTGAGGTTGGCCGCCCGCTTCGACTTCGCTTTGGATGCCTTGCGTTTCGGCTCTTTCTTCTCTCGTTCCTTGGCCCTGATCTGAGAGGTCGTCGGTGAGGGGAAGCCCGCAATGGCGAACGTGGCCGGAAAGCTGTGCTGGCTTTCCCCGTTGCCGCGGCGTTTAACCGTGTCGTCGGTCAGCCCTTCGACTTCCTGACAGGCCCATGCCATGAGTTTGACGAACTCCGGCCAGGAAATCTCATCGAAGTCAGTCGGTATCCAGAAGAGCCGCACATCGTCGCGCGTGTAGAACGTGCCCGTTTCCATCGCCTGCGCCACCCGGACGTTGAAGTCTTGGAGGGCTTGCCCGGCAACGCCCGGCCGGAGCGATTTCTCGAGCGCGCCCCAATCCGCATCGCTGAGAAAGGCGCGCTTGGTCGCGATGTGCATGTGCTTCGTGGAGCCGCGCACGTCGAGCTTTTCGATGACTTCGAGGAAGCCGTGTTTCCGAAGCACGCGGAAGTGGTACGAGGCGACGTTGAGCGGAATGCCTGCCTCCCGCGAAAAGTCGCTCGGCGCGATCGGGCGCTGCGTCGCTAAGGAGACGATCTGCACGCGGAGCGGGTCTTTGGTGACGACGCTGATCTCGGGATCGACCAGGCCGGTAGCGCGCTCCCTGGCTTCGGCGGTCGGTCCTTGCCGTTTTTTCGCAGCCGCTTTCCGCTGAGAGCCTTTCGCCGGTTTGCGACGGGTCTTCTGTTTCGCCGAGGGAGTCACGAGCGCAGCTTTTCGGGGTCGGGCCCTGCCGTCCTCCCCGGGGAGATATTGGATCGCTGAGTGCCGAGTAGTAAAGCAATCTGGACGCAGTTCCGACGCACGTTGCGGCATTCGCAATTGACCGGTCAGCGCTCTGTAGCGCATTCTTGAGCCTCCGATCCAAGCCGTCTCCGCGGGAGGGGCGGCTGCGGCAAGAGGGAGGTGATTGCAATGACTTCGGTCAAAGCAGAGCGCATCGTGCCGCTGCTCAGCGTCATCAAGTCGGCCTGAGCCCGACAAAGGGGCGGGTCGGCTCCGATCCAGGGCCGACCCGCCCCTTTGCAACTCCCTGCCGGGTTCAAGGCGTCGGCACTCGGGAGAATCCATCAAGAAGCGCTGACACGGAACCCGCGCGGTACCCAACCGCGGGCACACCTTACGAGATCGCCAAAACCGTTACGCCAACTTGCACTGAGCAAACGACAAATGTGACCGGTCAGTGAGGTTGCCCAAAAAGTAATGACCAATTGCCGGTCACGATCTGGGACCCTGCACCACTCCGACGAATCGAGCGGATGAGTCTCCTTTGGTCGGCAGGCTGTTTCAGCGCCCTGGGCGTCTTTCTAACCCAGCGTGGCCCTCTGTCGCCCGGGGCGCTGGAGCAGAAAGACAGCAATGCAAGCCGAAGACAAAAGATGAACCGTCTTCTCGAAGGGGCGCTCTCGCACCCCGACCGCAAGAAGATTCTCGGCTACCTCAAGGGAAGTGCAGAGGGGACGAGCGCGCGCGAGCTGGCCGACGTGCTCGATCTAGGCGCAGCGAAGGTGAGCTACCACCTAAAGGTTCTGCGCGATGCCGCTTTGGTCGTGCAGGTCGAGGAGGGACAGGGGCACGGCGAGCGCGCGTATTTAGCTGCGGGCCTGGCGAGCCAGTAATAGCCGGTTCCAGAGGGCGCGTTGCCTGTGGCCTCTTTGCGTTCAAAACCTCAGCGCGGGGGCAATGTATCTATCGGTCTTGCCTGCCCGGCCGACCCTCCTCCCTTCCCCTGGGGTAGGGAGTGCGGGTCTCGGGGTGCTCTGGCGGGCGCGGTTGTCACTCTAGGGACAGGTGAGACCACCCGCCGCGACAAGCGGATTGATAGTCCGGGAGTCGGTTCTCGATCCCGCTCTACAAGCCATATGGGCAGATGGTGAGTCCAAAGTGAGTCCAAGGCAGCGGCCTGCTTTGGGCTGTGCGGTCCACTCGCGCGCGTTTTGTAGTGCGAGCAGTGGGCACGGGGAGCCTTGGAACACACCTTTTAGAGGCGGATTCCCGCTTGGTAGAGCCGCGTGGCTCGCGGCCCTCGGCGTCACAAGTTGTATCCACATTCTGCGGGCCGCTCGGTCGGCGGGGAGGGGGCAGATGGACTCACTTTGGACGCACCCCGGCTGAATCGGCAGGGCCGTGAGGCTCCCTAGAAAGCAGAAAACCCCGCCGCAGCGGGGCTTTCGCCTAGTGCCGGAGGAGGGACTCGAACCCCCGACACGCGGATTATGATTCCGCTGCTCTAACCAGCTGAGCTACTCCGGCGGGGAGTGGATCGTAGCGGTGGAGGGGCAGCTCTCGCCGGGGCATGTCCCGTGACGAATTAGGCCTTAGGCTTAGCCTTGGGACATGACGCAGGAGCTGGACAGGGCGGTGAGGACGGTTCTGCGGGATTGCCTGCGGATCGAACCGGGCGAAGAGGTGCTGGTGATCTGCAACCCGGTCACCGAGGACATCGGCGCCTTGATGCGGATCGAGGCCGAGGGGGACGGCGCGTTCGCGACCCTGGCGGTGATCTCCGAGCTCGACTCCAACGGGGCCGAGCCGCCGACGCCGGTCGCGGCGGCGATGGTCGCCGCCGAGGTCGTGCTGGCACCGACGATCCAGTCGCTCTCCCACACCAACGCGCGCCGTGCCGCGACCCAGGCGGGCGTGCGGATCGCGACGCTGCCGGGAGTGACCGAGGACATGCTCTCGCGGCTGATGAACGCCGACATGCGCACCCTGCGCCGGCGGGGCGCGGCGATCGCCGCGGCGCTGCGCAGCGGCGAGGAGGCGCGGATCACCTGCCAGCACGGCAGCGACCTGCGGCTCGGGCTGAAGGACCGGATCCCGATCGCCGACGCCGGCGTGCTCAACGCTCCGGGCGCCTTCGGCAACCTGCCCTGCGGCGAGGCGTTCGTCGCCCCCACCACGGCCGAGGGGACGCTGGTCGTCGATGGCTCGATCGCCGGCGTGGGCAAGGTCGAGACCCCGGTCGAGCTGACGGTGCGCGACGGTCACCTGACCGACGCCACCGGCCCGGAGGGCGCGGCGCTGCTCGAAATGCTGACCATGCACGGCGAGGACGGCACCAACGTCGCCGAGCTGGGCATCGGCACCAACGAAGAGGCCACCCTGACCGGCAACATCCTCGAGGACGAGAAGATCCTCGGCACGGCGCACGTCGCCTTCGGCGCCTCCGCCGCGATCGGCGGCACCGTCCAGGTCCCCGTCCACCTCGACTGCGTGATCGTCGAGCCGACCGTGGAAGTGGACGGCAAGGAGATCGTCCGCGGCGGCCAGCTGCTGATCTGACCCGGTGACGCCCACCTTCCTCGCTGTTCCGAACGTCTCCGAGGGGCGGGACCCCGATCGCATCGCCGGCCTGCAGGGCGCCTTCGCGCGCGGGGCCACCCTGCTCGACCGCCACTCCGACGCCGATCACCACCGAACCGTGTTCACTCTGGTGGCGGACCCCGTGCCGCTGCGCGATGCGCTCCTCTCCGGTGCCGCGCAGGCGATCGAGACGATCGACATGAGCGGCTACGACGGGTTGCACCCGGCGGTCGGCGCGCTCGACGTCTGCCCGGTCGTCTGGCTCGACCCCGCCGACCGTGACGCCGCCCGCGCCGAGGCGGTCGAGATCGCGGCCCAGATCGGCGGCCTCGGCGTTCCGGTCTTCCTCTACGGCGATCTGGCCCGCCGCCCCGAGCACGCCGAGCGCGCCTATTTCCGCAACGGCGGGCTCGCCGAGCTCTGGCTGCGGATGGAGGGCGGCGAGCTCCATCCGGACCACGGGCCCGCATTCCCCCACCGGACCGCGGGCGTGACGCTGATGACCGCGCGGCCGCCTCTGGCCGCCTTCAACGTCGAGCTCGACAGCGGCGACCCCGAGCTTGCCGGCTCGGTTGCCGCGGGCCTGCGCGAGTCCGGGGGTGGCCTGCCGGGTGTACGGGCACTCGGGTTGGTGCTCTCCAGCGGTCGCGCTCAGGTCTCGACCAACGTCCACGATCCCTTTGCGGTTCCGCTGGCCGAGGTGGTCGAGCGCGTCCGGGTGCTGTCCGCTCTGCTCGGCGCGTGCCCGGTCGCAGCCGAGGTCGTCGGGCTGGTCCCGGAGGCGGCCCTCGCCGGCTACCCCTCCGACGTGCCGATTCGCGACTTCGATCCCGCCATGCAGACGATCGAGGCACGCCTGCGGCCCGCCGCGTAAGTCGTCCGAACGCTAGATTCAGCCCATGGCACAGACGAAGAAGAAGCGCCGCCGCAAGCACCGCGGCACCCAGGGAGGCCGTGTCGACGCCAACCGCCGGCCGTCGCGCCCGCGCAACCGCGCCGAGGCGAAAGCCCGCGCCCGCGCCGGCACCAGGAAGAAGGGCGCACCGCGCGGCGACCAGCCGCCGACCTGGCGCAGCGCGATCACTCGCGGTCTGGTCGCGGCCGTCATCTTCACCGTCCTGCTCGTGTTGATCTTCAAAAAATCGGTCGGCGCCGCACTCGGCCTCGGCGCCTTCATGCTCGCGTTCTACATCCCCGCGGGCTACTACATGGACATGCTGATGTGGCGACGCCGGGAGCGGGCGCGGATACGCGCATCCGAACAGCCGTGACCCTCGACATCCGCCAGCTCACGGTTGGCGCGATTGCCGAGAACTGCTTCATCGTCCGCCGCGAAGGCTCCGGCAAAGGGCTGGTGATCGATCCGGGCGAGGAGCCGGACCGGATCCTTGCCGAGATCGACGACCTCGGGGTGAAGGTCGAGGCGATCCTGATCACCCACTGCCACTTCGACCACATCGGCGCCGTTGCGCCGGTGGCGAGGATGACCGGTGCCCCGGTCTACTGCCCGAAGATCGAGGTCCCGGTACTCGCCGACATCATGTCCTTCGTGCCGATGGACGGCTTCGGCCCTTACGAGAGCTATGACGCCGACGTGGCGGTGGAGGGCGGGGAGAGCCTCGAGCTGGCCGAGCTCACCCTCGACGTCATCTTCACCCCGGGCCACAGCCCGGGCCACGTCACCTACTCGGTGCGCGACCACGACACCATCTTCTCGGGCGACGTGCTCTTCCAGGGCTCGGTCGGACGGGTCGACCTGCCGGGAGGCAACGGGCCGACCCTGATGCAGTCGATTCGCACCCTGGTCGCGTCCTTCCCTCCGGAGACCGGCGTATACCCGGGCCATATGGGCGTCACGACGCTGGGGGCCGAGCGGGCGACGAACCCCTTCCTCGCCGAACTCTCGGGGTAGGGCGCCGAGCCACCCTCGGCAGGTAAGGTCGCGCACTGTGGCGGGACTCAAGTATCAGGCGCCTCGCGGGACGTTCGACGTCCTGCCGGCGGCTGCTCTCACGCGAGGGAGGATCGCGAAGACCGCCGCGGCGGTCTTCGCCCGAGCCGGCTACGAGCCGATCGCCACACCCAGTTTCGAGGACACGGAGCTGTTCGAGCGGGGCGTCGGCCACTCCACCGACATCGTCCGCAAGGAGATGTTCACCTTCGAGGACAAGGGGGGGCGCAGCCTCACCCTGCGCCCCGAGGGGACCGCGCCGATCTGTCGCGCCTACGTCGAGCACGGGATGCACAAGCTCGCGCAGCCCGTGAAGCTCTCCTACACGGGCCCGTTCTTCCGCCACGAGCGCCCCCAGGCCGGGCGCTACCGACAGTTCCACCAGCTCGGGATCGAGGCGATCGGCAGCGATGCGCCGCTCGCCGACGCGGAGGCGATCGGGCTGTTCGCCGAACTCGTCGCCGAGCTCGGCGTCCCCGGGGTCGAGTTGCGACTGGGAAGCCTGGGTTCGCTCAGCGCCCGCCAGGCGTACCTGGAGGAGCTGAAGGCGCATCTTCGCGCTCACGAGGAAGAGCTGTCCAAGGAGGTGCGCGAGCGGATCGACGCCAACCCGCTGCGTGCCTTCGACGCCGACGACGAGGGCACCCGCGCGGCGATGGCGTCGGCACCGAAGCTGGTCGAGCGCCTCGAGGGCGAGGACGCCGAGCACTTCGCGGAGGTGCGGTCCCTGCTCGACGCCGCGGGTGTCGAGTACGAGATCGACCCGACCCTGGTGCGCGGCCTCGACTACTACACGCGGACGATCTTCTCCTTCGTCTGCGACCGCCTCGGCGCCCAGTCGGAGATCGGCGGCGGCGGTCGCTACGACGGTCTGGTCGAGCAGCTTGGAGGGCCGCCGACGCCGGCGATCGGGTGGGCTGCGGGGATCGAGCGGATCGCGCTGGCGCTTGACGAGGACGAGGTTCCCGCCGGGCGGGACGTCTTCGTCGCCACCGCCGATGAGGAGCACGACCGACGCGCGTTGGCACTGCTCCTGGCCGGCGAACTGCGCAAGGCGGGACTCTCGGCCGAGGTCGACCTCGGTGGGCGCGGCCTCAAGGGCCAGCTCAAGCACGCCGACCGCCTCGGCGCGCGCCGCGTCCTGATCCTCGAGGACGCCGGGGCCGCCCAGCTTCGCGACATGCGCAGCGGCGAGCAGCGTCCGGTCGACACGGGCAACCTGATCGAGGAGATCACAGGAGGGCAGGCATGACCGGGTTCCCGGCGCTGCAGCCGAACGGCTTCCGCGACTCGTGGTGCGGCCAGGTGCTGCCCGACCGGGTCGGCTCCGAGGTCCGCGTCGCCGGCTGGGTCCATCGCCGCCGCGACCACGGCGGCCTGGTCTTCATCGACCTGCGCGACCGCACCGGCATCGTCCAGCTCGTCTTCAACCCTGACGAGGCCGGGGGCGCCTTTGAGCTCGGGCACGACCTGCGTGCGGAGCACGTGCTTTCGGCGGCCGGCACCGTCGTCCAGCGCTCTCCCGAGACCGTAAACGCCGACCTGCCGACGGGAGAGGTCGAGCTGAAGGTGACCGCTGCGGAGTTGCTCGCGGATGCCGAGACGCCGCCCTTCCAGATCGAGGGGTTCGCCGGCGAGGCGGGCGAGGACGCGAGGCTGCGCCACCGCTACCTCGACCTGCGCCGCGAGCAGATGCGCGAGGCGCTCGAACTGCGTCACCGGGTCACCGCGGCGATGCGCGAGTTCCTCGACGGCGAGGGTTTCCTCGACATCGAGACACCGGTCCTGACCCGCTCGACGCCCGAGGGCGCTCGCGACTTCCTCGTCCCCAGCCGCCTCCAGCACGGCTCCTTCTACGCGCTGCCCCAGTCGCCGCAGCTTTTCAAGCAGCTCTTGATGGTGGCCGGCTTCGAGCGCTACTACCAGGTGGCGCGCTGCTTCCGCGACGAGGCGACCCGCGCCGACCGCCAGGCCGAGTTCACGCAGCTCGACGTCGAGATGTCCTTCGTCGACGTGGACGACCTGATCGAGGTCAACGAGCGGTTGCTCGCGCACGTCTTCGAGCGGGTCGGCGGCCCGCGGGTCCAGCTGCCGATGGAGCGGATGCCCTACGACGAGGCGATGGACCGCTTCGGGACCGACCGTCCCGACCTGCGCTTCGGCCTCGAGCTGGTCGACCTCGGCGAGGCGCTGCGCGAGACCGAGTTCAAGGTCTTCCGCTCGGTGCTGGAGGGCGGTGGCGCGGTGCGGGGGCTCAACGCCGGCCGCCGCGAGATGCCGCGCTCCGAGCTCGACGGGCTTATCTCGCGCGCCCAGGAGCTGGGGGCAAAGGGCCTGGTCTGGGCATTTCGCGAGGGAGAGGGTTGGCGTTCGCCGACCGCGAAGTTCCTCTCCGAGGAGGAGCTGCGCGAGCTCAACGCCCGGCTCGGCGCCGAGGAGGGCGACCTGTTGCTGTTGGTGGCCGACGAGCGGCCGGTCACCGACGCCGTCCTCGGCCAGATGCGGATCGACCTGGCCGAGCGCTTCGACCTGATCCCGGAGGGAGAGGACCGCCTGGTCTGGATCGTCGACTGGCCGCTGATGGAGTGGAACGGGGGAGAGGGACGCTGGGACGCGCTGCACCACCCGTTCACGGCTCCCGCCGGCGAGTTCGACCCCGACGACCCGGGTGCGGCCCGCGCCCTCGCCTACGACGTCGTCTGGAATGGGCAGGAGCTGGGCGGCGGCTCGATCCGCATCAGCCGCGCCGATACGCAGCAGGCTGTCTTCGCCGCGCTCGGAATCGACGCCGAGCAGGCCGAGGCGCGCTTCGGCTTCCTGCTCGAGGCGCTGCGCTACGGCGCCCCGCCGCACGGTGGCATCGCCTACGGCGTCGACCGAATCGTGCAGCGCCTGTACGGGGCTGAGACCATTCGAGACGTGATCGCCTTCCCCAAGACCGCCTCGGGCTTCGACCTGCTGACCGGCGCTCCGGCGCCCGTCGACGAGATGCAGTTGAAGGAGCTGGGGATCTCACTGCACCAGCGCAAGCTCGCCGGGCACTAGATGATTGATTCCACGACCCCGCACACCTGGATGACGCCCGTGGCACTGCGCATCTCTGCGTCCTCGGGTTTGCCATTGGCGCCGCCAAAGGCTGCACCCTGCGTCCTTGATCTGCTTGGCCGCGCGCGCCCCCAGTCACACGCGGCCGTGGAATCAACCATCTAGCCGAGATGCGCTTCTTCGGCCGGATCCGAGCTGTGTTCAAGCCCGGGCCCGGCCCGGGGGCGACGCCGGTCAACGTCGACGACCCCCGTTTCGACAGCTGGGAGGTGGTTCGCGACTTCGTCGACGTGCGGACGGCTCGGGCCTGGCGCCAGGCCCTGGAAGAGGGTGGTATCGAGGCGGTCCTCACCGCCGACTGGCCACTCGACCGCTTCGGCCGCGGCGACATCGCGCTCCGGGTCCAGCCCGAAGACTGGAGCGAGGCGGAGATGCTGCTCTCCAACCTCGATCTGGATGAGCTGGACGATTGACGCAGGCAAAAGAGGCTCCAGCCCGCCGGTACCGCCTCTGGCTTTGATCCCTTGAAGTAAAGGGTGGGGGCCTCCTCGCAATCCCAAGGGACCGAGAGAGATCAGCTCCCGCGCCGTTTGTGTTGGGTCAAACGGTGAGACGGCTCACGTACGGGCTCGAGCCTCGGCGCAACCGTACCACCGCACGGGTCCTGGCACCATAGGTGCGGATGTCAATCGATCGCGAGCTATTCGAGGCTTACCTGCAGGATTCGAGCCGGAACGGACCGGCTCTTGACGGCGCCCTCACCGGGGCGGCCGGCGGGGCCGCTTGCGGGGATCTGTCCCGACTGTCCCTTGTCGTCGAGGGCGGCACGGTTGCGGGGGTGACCTTCGACGCTGAGGGGTGCGGGGCCACTCGGGCCGCGACCGCGGCCGTGGCCGAGATGGTCGACGGGGCGGCGGTGCTGGACGCTGCTCGGATCGGGACCGACGAGGTCGACGAGGCGATCGGGGGGTTGACGCCGGCCAAGCGGCACGCGGCGCAGCTGGCTGCGGACGCGCTGCACCGGGCGCTGGCCCAGGCCGCGGCGTCGACGGAGGTCTTGGGCGAGCCCGCAGGCGATCGGGTGCTCGTCGCGATGTCGGGCGGGGTCGACAGCGCGGTCGCGGCGCTGCTGGAACGCGAGCGCGGGGCGGAGGTGGTCGGGGTGACGCTGAAGCTCTGGGCCGACCCGCAGACCGACGGGGCGAAGGCGTGCTGCTCCCCGGAGGCCGTGCTCGGCGCCCGCTCGCTCGCCCACTCGCTCGGGATCCCGCACCTGACGCTGGACCTCGAGGAGGAGTTCCGCCGCCGCGTCGTCGCCGGGTTCGTCTCCGGCTACGCGGACGGCAGGACGCCCAACCCGTGCATCGCCTGCAACGGCGAGGTGCGGATCGCGGCGATGGTCGACCTCGCCGAGCGGGTCGGCGCGACCCACCTCGTCACCGGCCATTACGCGCGCATCGTCGACGACGGCGACGGGCCGTTGCTCGCGGCCGCATCCGACGCCAACAAGGACCAGAGCTACATGCTGGCGGCGCTGCCGCCGGCGCTGCTGCGGCAGGTCCGGTTCCCGCTCACCGAGCTGACCAAGCCCGAGGTGCGTGAGATCGCGGCCCGCCACGGCCTCGCCGTCGCCCGCAAGCCCGAGAGCCAGGACCTCTGCTTCCTCTCCGGCCAGGGCAAGGCCGATTTCCTGCGCCGCCACGGTGGCCTGCGCGAGCGCGAGGGAGACCTGGTCGACCGCTCGGGCCGCAAGGTCGGCCGCCACCGCGGCCACCACCACTTCACCGTCGGCCAGCGCCGCGGCATCGGTGGCGGGGCCGAGGAGCCGATGTACGTGCTCGCCACCGACGCCGCCGCCAACACGGTCACGGTCGGCCCGCGCCGGGAGCTGATGGCCGAGACGGTGCGAGTCCGCAACGCGGTTCTGCACCGCGACGGGGCCCGGGTCGACGCGGTGCGCCTGCGCTACCGCGCGAGCCCCGTCCCCGCCGCGGTCTCGGCGACGGGGACGGGTCGGCATCCCAGGCTCGACATCCGGCTCGGGGAGAGGTTCGCCGGAGTCTCACCGGGCCAGACAGCGGTGCTGCTGGCCGGGGAGGCGATCGTCGGGCACGGCACGATCTGCGGCTAGACCTGCGCCTGTTCTTCCTGCTCTTCCTCGTGTTCGTCGTGTCGCAGCTGGGTTATCGATTTCACGCAGCGGCTGAACTCGGTGCCCTTCTCGCCTTTGACGTGTTTCTTGCTTTTGCCCTTGCAGACCTGGCCCGGCGTCTGGTGCTCGTTGCGAGCCGCCTGGGCCGCCGTCTTGACGCAGCGGCTGAACTCGGTGCCCTTCTCGCCTTTGACGTGTTTCTTGCTTTCCCCCTGGCAGTATTTGCCGTAGGCCTTTGCCGGGGGCGGCGGAGCGGTTTCGTAGTTCGGCCCGCCCTGGCCTTTGCCGTTGCCGTTGTTGGCGAGGGCCATCGCCGGGATCGTCAACGCCAGGGCGCCGGTTGCGAGCGCGATCTTCATTCGTAGCTTCATCGTGCCTCCTTCGACATCGGTCGAACGGGTTTTTGGTACGAACCAACTCCTGAACGGAAAATAGGCCCGTTCGTCAGGGAGTACCGCTGGTGCTGGACTTATTGCCGATGGGCGCCGTCGATCCTTCCGCCGAGCCGTTGGTTGCGGGACCGTCCGTTGGCGCCGTGGAAGGTTTTTGCGATTTCTTGCCGCCGGGTTGCGTCTGTGCGCTGCCCGCCCCGGCGCTGCCCGACCCCTTTTGCGGTTTGCCGGGCGCGCTGTGAGGATGCGAGGCGCCGCCGTGAGAGTGAGCCTTCGTGTTCCGGGAGCGGCTGTGGCCCTTGGCACGGGCCCCCCGTTCGGCTCGGTGCTCTGCTGCGGTCTGCTGCCCTTGGGCAGCGGCCGGTGGCAGAGTGGCCGGCGGGCCCTGGCCTGCGCCGGTCTCCCCGGCGGTCGACTCGATGGGGCTCGACCCCTGCGCCCCTTGCCGGCCCGGCCCGGTGACGGTCCGCTCACCGCCTGCGCGCGCACGACTACCCAGCCCCGTGCCTCCGGCCGATGAGTGTGCCGAGTTGCCTGCGCCGGCTGCGATCCCCGTCTCCTCCGGAGTTGCCTCGCGGGCCACCGTGCCGCTGCTCTCGTTTGGAAGCCCGACGTCGACCAGCCCGCTGCGATCGGCGGCCGAGACGCCCACCGTGGCCGCGACGGCGACGGTTGCCACCGACTTGACGAGGAACGGGGTCGCCGCGACCTTGCCGGCGCCGACGGCGACCGTTGTCCCCGCAGCCACGCCGCCTGCAGCGCCGTGCCCGCCGCCCAGAACGGCGTGCAGGATTCCGACGGAAGCGATGGCTGGCAGCGGCGCCAGGGACGCAAGGTCGTGGCGCCGCTCCTCGATCGCCTGGCTGAAGGCCCGGCAGTCCGGGCAGGCGCGCAGGTGGGCCTGGATGTTGCGCCGGCGCCGTACCCTTCCATCCGCGTCTGAGAGCCGGCGCGTCACCTCTTCGCAGGTCATCTCACGCCCCTCCGCGAGCTGCCGCAGGCTCAGCCTCGCCTCGTAGATCGTCTGTCGGGCGACCGCGGGTGAGGTGTCGAACGCCTCGGCGATCTGGGCGAACTCGAGACCCGCCAGCTCGCGCATCGTCAGCATCGATCGCTGTCTCTCGGGAAGCTCGGCGAGGTCGCTGAGCAACTGGCTCAGGCGCTCGCGCTGGGCGGTTGTCTCGGCCGGCCCTCCGCCCGGCGCGGCAAGGTCGTCCGTAAACTCGACCGCCTGGCGGCGCTTGCGCAGGAGCTCGACGGACTCGTTGCGGGCGACCCTGAAGAGCCAAGGCTTGAGCTGGATCTGCCGCTCCTCTCCGGGCAGTGCCCTCAGGGCCTTGACCATCGTGTTCTGGAGGGCGTCGCTCGCGTCCTCGGGGCTGCCCACGATCGAGAGGCAGAAACGGTAGAGGCTCTGGCTGTAGCGCCGGTAGATCTCGGCGAAGGAGCGCTCGTCGTTTCTGGCCGCGCGCCTTGCCAGGCGCTCGTCCGAGAGCAGCCTCGCTCCAGCCGAGGGTCGCGCGGTGCGATTCGAGCGTCCCTGTCGACTCATGTATCGATCGTTTCGGCACTCGTGGCCGTCCAGTAAAGGGTTGGGGCCTTTCCGTCCATCTCCTGAACGTCCTGCCGTCCCGGATGTCAGTCCCCTCTGGCGCCAAGAGGGATACTGCGGAGGAGCGGCGCGGCGCTTAGGCTGCCGTCCATGAAGGCGACCGAGATCCGCCAGACCTACCTCTCCTTCTTCGAGGAGCGAGGGCACAAGATCGTGCCGTCGGCCTCGCTCGTCCCGTCCGTGCTCGACCCCTCGGTGCTGCTGACCACGGCCGGGATGCAGCCCTTCAAGCCATACTTCCTCGGCCGCGAGGAGCCGCCCGCCCGCCGCCTCGCCGACGTGCAGAAGTGCTTCCGCACCACCGACATCGAGGAGGTCGGCAAAACGGCCCGCCACCTCACCTTCTTCGAGATGCTCGGCAACTGGAGCTTCGGCGACTACTTCAAGGAGGAGTCGATCCCGTGGGGCTGGGAGCTCTCCACGGAGGGCTTCGGCATGGATTCCGAGCGGATCTGGGTCACCGTCTTCGGCGGCGACGAGGAGCTCGGGCTGGGTCCCGACGAGGAGGCGATCGGGGTGTGGCGCCGGGTCGGGGTGCCCGACGAGCGGATCGTCCGCCTCGGCCGCGAGGACAACTTCTGGCAGGCCGGCCCGACCGGGCCCTGCGGCCCGTGCTCGGAGCTCTACCTCGACCGCGGCGAGAACTTCGGCGCTCCGGGCGAGCGGCCCGGCGACGACACCGACCGCTTCCTCGAGTTCTGGAACCACGTCTTCATGACCTACGACCTCGGCTCCGACGGGTCACTGGCCGAGCTGCCGATGCGCAACATCGACACCGGCATGGGCCTGGACCGGATGGCGGCAATCCTCCAGGACGTCCCCTCGGTCTTCGAGACCGACCTGATCCGCCCGCTGCTCGACCTCGCCGAGGAGATGTCGGGACGCTCCTACGGGGAGGACGCGGCCGTGACCCGGGCGATGCGGATCGTCGCCGACCACTCGCGCGGCGCCTCCTTCCTGATCGCCGACGGCGTCGTGCCCTCGAACGAGGACCGCGGCTACATCCTGCGCCGGATCATGCGCCGGGCGATCCAGCAGGGGCGCACTCTCGACCTCGAGGGGCCCTGGCTGGGCCGTTTCGCCGAGCGGACGATCGAGGTCATGGGGGAGGCCTATCCCGAGCTGGCGGCCGAGCGAGAGACGATCGCGCGCTGGGTCGGCGACGAGGAGGAGAGCTTCGGCCGCACGCTGGAGCGCGGCAGCGAGCTGCTGGAGCGCCTGGTGGTTGAGGCGAAGGAGTCCGAGACGTCGTGGATCGACGCGGCCGACGCCTTCAAGCTCCACGACACCTACGGCTTCCCCTACGACCTGACCAAGGAGCTGCTGGCCGAGCAGGGGCTCTCGGTCGATGACGGCGGCTTCGAGGAGCTGATGGAGGAGCAGCGCCAGCGCGCCCGCACCGGCGCCGCCACCGCGCACGGCTCCGAGGACCACCACGAGCGGGTGATCGCCTTTGCGGGCGAGACGCCCGCCACCCACTTCGTCGGCTACGAGACCCTGCGCGCGACGACCGGCCTGGCCGCGGTGCGCAGCGACGACGGCCGGGCGCTGGTCAAGCTGGAGGAGAGCCCCTTCTACGCCGAGGGCGGCGGTCAGGTCGCCGATTCAGGCGTGCTGCGCTGGGAGGGCGGCGAGGCCCGAGTCGTCGACGTCTACCGGGTCGGGGAAGACCAGGTGCTTGAGGTCGAAGGGAGCGGCCCCCGGACGCGGGAGCGGGGGCGCGAGATCGCCGGTGATGATGAGCGCGCCCCCGCGGGAGCGGAGGAGACCGCGTTTGTTCATGTGGAGGCAGAGGTCGACCGCGAGACCCGTCACGCGACGATGCGCAACCACACCGCGACGCACCTGCTCCACGCGGCGCTGCGCGAGCGGCTCGGCACCCACGTGCGCCAGGCCGGCTCTGCGGTCCGGCCCGACAAGCTGCGCTTCGACTTCACCCACGGCCAGGCGCTCGGCGCCGAGGAGCTGCGCGCGGTCGAGGACCGGGTCAACGAGTGGATCAAGGCGAGCCAGCCGGTGCGCTGGCTGGAGATGGAGCGCGCCGAGGCCGAGCGTCTGGGCGCGATGGCGCTCTTCGGCGAGAAGTACGGCGAGTGGGTGCGGGTGGTCGAGGTCGAGGGCGTCTCGCGCGAGCTCTGCGGCGGCACCCACGTCGCCAACACCGCCGAGGTCGGCATCTTCAAGATCTCCTCGGAGGGCTCCAGCGCCGCCAACGTGCGCCGGATCGAGGCCCTCACCGGCCCCGCGGCGATCGACTGGTTCCGCGAGCGCGAGGATCGCCTGCGCGAGGTCGGCGACCTGCTCGGCACCCCGCAGGACCCTCTCGCCGGCGCCCGCCGCGCCGCCGAGCGCCTGCGCGACGCCGGCGCGGGGGAGCAGCAAGCCCAGAAGCAGGTCCTCGGCGAGGAGGCGGAGCGGCTGGTCGGCGAGGCGGCCGACATGGGCACCGTCAAGGCGGTCGTCTCCGACGTGCCGCTGGCGGACCAGAAGCAGATGCTCGAGCTCGCCAACCGGATCCAGTCGAAGCTGGGCGGCGACTCGGCGATCGTCCTCGGTGGGGTGGAGGGCGACAAGGTCGCCCTGGTGGTCCTCGTCTCGAAGGGCGCGGTCGAGCGGGGGCTCTCCGCGTCCGAGATCGTTCGCGAGGCGGCTGCGGTCGTCGGCGGCGGCGGGGGCGGTCGCGACGACATGGCCCAGGCCGGCGGCAAGGACCCCGCCAAGCTCGAAGAGGCACTGGCGACCGCGCGCCGGGCGATCGAGCGAGAGGCCGGGTAGCGGAAGGTGCGTGTGCTCGCGCTGGACCACGGCACCGCGCGGATCGGTTGCGCCATCTCCGATCCGAGCGGGACCCTGTCGACGCCGATGGCGGTGATCGAGCCGCCCGAGGCGCGCGCGGTCGCCGAGCTCGTCGCGGAGCATGGGGTCGAGCTCGTCGTCGTCGGCCTGCCGCTGCACCTGAGCGGGGAGGAAGGCAGCCAGGCGGCCCTGGCCCGGACCTTCTGCGGCGAACTGGAGGCGATCCTCGACATCCCGGTCGAGACCTACGACGAGCGGCTGACGACCCGGATGGCCGAGGCGAGCAGGCGTGAAGGCGCGACGGCGGCGCCGGACTCGATCGCCGCGGCCCACCTGCTCCAGGCCTACCTGGCCGGTCGCGCGGCGATGGAGGAGAGCGACGATGAGCGATGAGCGCGCCGCCGCCGAACGCGAGCAGCGGCGTCGGGAGCGCGAAGCCCGCCGGGCCGAGCGCGGTGGCGGGGCGCCGGCGGCGGCCGATCCGCCCGGGTCCCCGAGGCCACCCGGGCCTCCGAAGACGCCCAAGCCACCCAAGGCGAAGAAGGAGCGCGCGCCCGGTTCGCCCGGCCGCCGCCTCGGCATTGCCGTCGGCGTCGCCGCGATCGTCCTCGGCATAGTCGCGATCGCGGCGTTCGCCTACCGGCACTTCAACCGCGACGCGCCGCCACCAGTCGTGGTCAGGACGATCACGGTGACGGTCCCCGAGGGCTACACGCGAAGCCAGACCGCCGAGATCGCCAAGAGCGAAGGGCTGCGGGGCAGCTACGAGCGGGCAAGCGTCCGCTCTCCGTATCTGAACCCGGCCGAGTACGGCGGCAAGGACGCCGAGAACCTCGAGGGCTTTCTCTTCCCCGACACCTTCGAGCTGGAAAGGCGCGCCGAGGCCGCGACGCTGGTCCAGCTGCAGCTGGAAGACTTCAAGCGGCGCATCAAGGGGGTCGACATGAGCTACGCGCGCTCGAAGAACCTCACCACGTACGACGTGGTGACGATCGCCTCCCTGGTCGAGGAGGAGGCGCGGCTCGCCGGCGAGCGCCCGCTGGTCGCGGCCGTGATCTACAACCGCCTGCGGGAAGGAATGCCACTCGGCATCGACGCGACGGTCCGCTTCGCGACCGGCAACTACACCGAGCCGCTGACCGAATCCGAGCTCGCGGTCGAGTCGCCTTACAACACGCGCCTAAACGCCGGCCTGCCACCGGGGCCGATCGGCAGCCCCGGCCTGGCCTCGATCGAAGCCGCGGCGCGGCCGGCCAAGGTCGACTACCTCTTCTACGTGGTCGAACCGGGCAGCTGTGGCAAGCACGCCTTCTCCTCGAGCGAAGCCGAGTTCCAGCGCGACGTCGAAAGCTACAACTCTGCCCGCGAAGCGGCCGGCGGCAACTCGCCGGACAGCTGCGGGGAATAGACGTGCGGCTCGCCGTCCTCGGGCACCCGGTCGGCCACTCGCGTTCGCCGGCGATGCAGAGCGCGGCGCTGGCCGAGCTGGGACTGGGCGAGTGGAGTTACGAGGCAATCGACGTCGCTCCGGACGCCCTGGAGGCGCGGGTGCGGGCGATGCCGGGCGAAAGGTTCGTGGGGGCCAACGTCACCGTGCCCCACAAGGGGGCCGCGCTTGCCCTCGCCGACGAGCTCTCCGAGACCGCCCGTGAGATCGGCGCCGCCAACACGCTGGTCTTCGCGGAGGGCGGGATCCGCGCCGAGAACACCGACGCCGAGGGGCTGCTGCGCGCACTGCCGGGTTCGCCGGCCGGCAAGCGGGCACTCGTGCTCGGTGCCGGCGGCGCGGCCCGCGCCGTCGTCTGGGCCCTGTTGCGCGAGAGCGCCGAGGTGGCCGTCTGGAACCGAACCGGGCTGCGCTCGCGCAACCTCTGTGAGGAACTGGGGGGCGGTCCTGTCACCGAGCCGGACCAGGGCACGTTCGACCTGATCGTCAACTCGACCGCGGTCGGCCTGGGCGGCGAGGATCCGTTCGCGGAGCTGCCCCTCGACCCGGACGGTTTCAGCACCGCCCAGGTAGTCGTCGACATGGTCTACGGCGCTGAGCCGACCGCACTGCTGCATACCGCCGAAGCCGCTGGTGCCACCACCGTCGACGGCCTCGAGATCCTCGTCCAGCAGGGTGCCCTCTCCCTCGAGATCTGGACCGGCCTCAAGCCCCCTCTCAACACGATGCGCGCCGCCGCCCGTTCGATCCGCCGATAGCCTTGACGGCCTGATGAGCGGGTTCAGGTTCACAACCGCGGGCGAGTCGCACGGGCCGGGGCTCGTGGCGATCGTCGAGGGGATGCCGGCAGGCCTCGAGCTCGACCGTGAGGCGCTCGACCGCGACATGGCCCGCCGCCAACTGGGCCATGGCCGCGGTGGGCGGATGAAGATCGAGACCGACACGGTCGAGGTCCGCTCCGGCCTACGCCACGGCTGCACGCTCGGCAGCCCGATCGCAGTGCTCGTCGCCAACCGCGACTACGCCAACTGGGAGGAGCGGATGAACCCCTGGCCGGTCGAGGCCGAGGTCGACGAGGTTCACCTGCCCCGACCGGGGCACGCCGACCTGGTTGGCGCCCAGAAGTACGGACACGACGACATCCGCAACGTCCTCGAGCGCGCCAGCGCCCGCGAGACCGCCGCCCGCGTGGGGGCCGGCTCGGTCGCCCGCGGCTTCCTCACGGCTCTCGGCGTCAGCGTCCACAGCCACGTCACCCAGATCGCATCCGTGACCGCGCCCGAGCAGGCTGATCTCCGCCCGGAGGACTTCGCGGGGGTCGACGACGATCCCGTCCGCTGCCTCGACCCGGAGGCCAGCGCGGCGATGGTCGCGGAGATCAACCGCCTGCGCAAGGCCAACGAGAGCCTCGGCGGCACCTTCGAGGTGCGCGCCTTCGGCCTCGTCCCCGGCCTCGGCTCCCACGTCTCCTGGGAAGATCGCCTCGACGGTCGCCTCGCCGGCGCCGTCGCCTCGATCCAGTCGGTCAAGGGCGTCTCGATCGGAGAAGCGTGGGACGTTGCCGGCCGCCCCGGCTCCGAGGCCCACGACGAGATCTTCTGGTCGCAGGAGCGCGGCTACTTTCGCGAGACCAACCACGCGGGCGGCCTCGAGGGCGGGATGACCAACGGCCTGCCGCTGTCGGTACGTGCCGCGATCAAGCCGATCTCGACCCTGACCAAGCCGCTGCGCTCGGTCGACACCGAGACCAAGGAGCCGGCGCAGGCGCTGCGCGAGCGCACCGACTCGACGGTGGTGCCGGCGGCGGCGGTCGTCGCCGAGGCGATGGTCTGCCTCACCCTGGCCCGTGCCTACCGCGAGAAGTTCGGCGGCGACCACATCGACGACGTGCTCGCTGCGGTCGAGGCCTACGAGCAGCGCATCGACTTCCGAGGGTGAGTCCCGTATTGACCGTGTTATCGACGGTGAAAACGGGGCGAGTCCGGTGATGCGGCCCGCGATCGTCTTCATCGGCTTCATGGGGGCGGGGAAGTCGACGGCGCTCGCCGCGGCCCGGGAGGCGGGCCTGGGGGTGACCGAGATCGACGCGCTGATGGAAGAGGCGTTCGGCAGGCCAATCCGGGAGGCCTTCGAGGAGGACGGGGAGGCCGCCTTCCGCGAGCGCGAGGCCGAGGTGGTCGGCTCGCTTCTGGAGGAGGCCGACGGCGGGGCGATCGCGCTCGGCGGGGGCAGCGTCCTCTCCGAGCGGGTGCGTGCCGCATTGAACCGCCACGTGGTCGTCTGGCTCCAGGTCGGGGCAGACCAGGCCTGGGACCGAATCGCCCGCAGCGACCGGCCGCTGGCGACCAGCGCCGAGGACGTCGCCCGCCTGCTGGAGGAGCGGTTGCCGCACTATGAGGCGCTTGCCGATGCGATCGTGCCGCCGGGTCCCCGCGAGATGATCGCCCGCGCGATGCCGTCGCTGCTGGCGCTTGCAGGGCTGCCGGCGGGTACGAGAATGCTCTGGGCGGCAAGCGCCTCGGGGGAGTACCCGGTGCTGGTCGGACCGGGTCTTCTGGGGGAGGGAGAGTGGCCCCTGCCCGGCCGCCGCTTCTGCATCACCGACACCGTCGTGGGCGCCCTCTACGCGGAGCGCCTCGAGTCGCTCGCCGCCAGGGTCGCGATTGCGCCGGGAGAGTCGGCGAAGACGATGGCCGAGGCGGAGCGGGTCCTGCGCGAGCTGGCCCGTGCCGGGATGACCCGAGAAGACCACGTGGTCGCCCTCGGAGGCGGCGTGGTCGGCGACCTGGCGGGACTCTGCGCCCACCTCTACCAGCGTGGGGTCCCCGTCGTACATGTCCCGACCACCCTCGTGGCCCAGGTCGACTCGGCCTACGGCGGCAAGACCGGGGTCGACCTTCCTGAGGGCAAGAACTACGCGGGCGCCTACCACCTGCCGGCGGCCGTGATCGCCGACACCTCGACCCTGGCGACATTGCCGGCCGAGGAGCTCGCGGCCGGCTTCGTCGAGCTGCTGAAGACCGGGCTGCTGGCCGGGGGCGATCTCTGGGAGCGGGCAAGGGCACTCGAGTCGCTCGACCCCGAGTCGCTTGCCCCCCTGGTCTTCGCCTGCGCCCGCTTCAAGTGCGAGGTGGTCGCCGCGGACGAGCGCGATGCAGGCCTGCGCGCAATCCTCAACCTCGGTCACACGGTCGGCCACGGGATCGAGGCGGCGAGCGGCTACGAGCGCTACCGCCATGGCGAGGCGATCGGGCTGGGCCTGCTGGCGGCGCTGCGGCTCTCCGGTGCACCCGAGCTGCGCGAGGAGGTTGAATCGATCCTGGGCCGCCACGGCCTTCCGCTGGCGCTCGATCCCGACGTCGGCGTCGACGCCGCGCTCGCGGCGCTCGAACGCGACAAGAAGCGCACTGCCGCTGGAGTCGGCTTCGTCCTCCTCGCGGAGCCAGGCGAGCCCCGCACGGGCGAGCTGGTCGATCCGGCTAAGGTCCGCGCAGCCGTGGAGGAGTTGATCGAGTGACCACCGCCCACAACCGCGTCGCCGTCCTGCACGGCGTCAACTTCGACATCCTCGAGCGCCGCGACCCCGAGGTCTACGGCGGACTCTCGCTCGCCGAGTTGGAGCGCAAGGTCGGCGGCTGGGCCCGCGAGCTGGGCCTCGAAGCGATCTTCTTCCAGACCAACTCGGAGGGCGAGTTCGTCGAGTACCTGCACCGAGTACCGGAGCTGGCCGACGCCACGCTCGTCAACGCCGGTGCCTGGTCGCACTACAGCCGGGCGATCGCCGACGCGCTGGACGTAGCGCGCCTGCCCGCGGTGGAGATCCACCTCTCCGACGTCGAGGCTCGCGACGAGTGGCGCAAGCTCTCGGTCTTCGACGGCCTGGTCCTGGCGAAGATCTCTGGCAAGGGCCCCGACGGCTATCGCGAGGCGCTCGAGCTGCTCGCGACCGAGCTGGGCGCGAGCGCCGCTTGATGCAGGCTCGCGGCGACCGTCTCGCCACCCTGGTGGCCGAGCGCGAGTTGGACCGCCTGCTCGTCACCGACCTGGTCAACGTCCGCTACCTGACCGGCTTCGGTGGTACCAACGGGGCCTGTGTCTGCGGCGACGAGACGCGGGTCTTCTTCACCGACTTCCGCTACACCGAGCGCGCCGAGGCCGAGGTCGAGGGCTGGGAGGTGATCACCGTCAAGGACGACTGGCTCGGTGGGATCGCCGCCCACCTGGCCGGGCGGACCGGCTTCGAGGACCAGCACATGGCCGTTCGAACGCTGAAGAGGCTTGAGGAGAAACTGCCCGACGGCGTCGTCCTGGAGGGAGTGGGGGGCACGGTCGAGAAGCTGCGCCGGGTAAAGGACGAGGCCGAGCTGGCGGCGATCGCGGCCGCGTCCGAGCTCGCCGACGAGATCTGGCGCCGGGCGCTGGAGGATGGGCTGACCGGGCGCAGCGAGCTCGACGTCGCCCGCGCGGCCGAAGCCCGCATGCGGGAGCAGGGGGCGGAACCGTCCTTCCCCGCGATCGTCGCCGCCGGTCCGAACGGGGCCCTGCCGCACGCAGAGCCGGGCGAACGCGAGATCGGCCGCGGCGAGCTGGTCGTCTTCGACATGGGGGCGAAGCTCGACGGGTACTGCTCCGACGGCACCCGCACCTTCGCCACCGGTGAGCCGGGCGAGTGCGGCCGGGAGGTATACGAGGTCGTGCGCGAGGCGCAGGAAGCGGCGCTCGACGCCGTTCGCGCCGGTGCATCCGCGGAGGCGGTCGACGCCGTCGCCCGCGAGCGGATCTCCGCCGCCGGCCACGGCGAGCGCTTCGGCCACGGTCTCGGCCACGGGGTTGGCCTCGAGGTGCACGAGGAGCCACGCGTCTCGCCCCGCTCCGAGGACGTGCTCGCGGCGGGCGAGGTGGTGACGATCGAGCCCGGCATCTACCTACCTGGCGAGCTCGGCGTTCGTATCGAGGACCTCGTTGTTGTCACGGCGGAGGGTCACCGAAACCTCAGCGGCCTGCCCAAGCAGCTGCAACTCGTCGAATAGCGAGATGCAGACAAGACGTTTAGGCGGGAGGACCGCTGCCAGTTTCAAGGAGTAGCGCCGAGTAGCCGATGTAACCGCGTGATCACAAGCGCCGAGATCGCGAGCGCCGTGGGCGCCACCGCCGAGACGGAGACGTTGCGGCCGCCGGACTCGCTGGCGGAAATTCGCGACGACGCCCGTCGCGAGCGCCTGCTCGACATGCAGGTGCGGCTGCGCCCCTACAGGACCGCCTGCTTCGCGATCCTCGCCCTGGCGCTGGCCTCGGTCTCCTCGGAGATCGGCTGGTGGTGGGTCATCCCGCTCACGGCTGGCCTCGCGGGGTTCACGGTCGCCGACCACTTCATGAAGAGCAGCAGCCATCCCGGTCTCTGGGCCGCCACCGCCTGGGGGATCCTGCCACTGCTCCTCGCCGACGCGGTCGTCACGACCGGCGGCGCCGACAGTCCGGTCCTGATGTGGTTCGCGCTGCCCGCGGTGACGCTTGGAGCGCGATTCTCTCCCCGCGGGATGGCCCTCGGCACCGCGTACATCTTGGCCCTGCTGCTCGCCGGCACCTTTGGGCTGGACCAGGCGGCGGCATCGGAGCACCACAAAGACGTGATCGCGGCCTGCGCCCTGGTTCTCAGCACGGTGATCCTCTCCGGCGCCCTGGTCGAGTCCGACCGCGCCCACCGGCGCAGTTCCACGCTCGACCCTCTGACCGGCCTCTTCAACCGCAATGCGCTGGAGCAGCGCCTCGCCGAGCTCGACGGCCAGCCAAGCAGTGAGAAGAACGGGCTCTCACACGCTCTGCTGCTCTGTGACCTCGACCACTTCAAGCGGGTCAACGACCAGCTCGGACACGCCGCCGGCGACAAGGTCCTGCAGGACGTCGCCTACACGATGCGCTCCGTTCTGCGAGCCGGCGACTCGATCTACAGGATCGGTGGCGAGGAGATCCTCGTCGTCCTCCCCGGCGCCAGCAAGGAAGACGCGGCCGCGGTTGCCGAGCGCCTGCGAAAGGCGGTGCGCGAGCGGCGCCCGGTCGGGGTGGAGGTGACGATCAGCATCGGCGCTGCCGTCTCCAAGTCGGGCGTGGTCAACACCGACGACCTGGTCGCCAGGGCCGACGCCGCTCTTTACTCGGCGAAGGCAGAAGGCCGCGACATGGTCTTCATGTCCAACTGACGGCCCCAGGAGCCGCCATACGGCGTCCTCGGTCGCCCAAATAGCGCTGCTATTCGGGCTCCCTGCGTCCTTGTCTGGCGACCCCTGGACCTCGTCAGTCAGCGACTGAGATCGATGTCGCCGTCGACACGCGCGGCAAAGGCCGCGATCAGCTCGACGGTCGCCTCGACGTCGGCCAGGTCAACCATCTCGACCGGGGAGTGCATGTAGCGCAGCGGGATCTCGACGAGGCCCGTGGGGATGCCCGAGCGGGCGAACTGGACGGCGTCGGCGTCGGTGCCGGTCGAGTTGCCGGAGGCGCCGAGCGTGTGCTCGATCCCGGCCTCCTCGGCGGTCTCGACCAGCAGCTCGAAGACTTTGGGGGAGAGGGTGGAGCCGCGATAGATCACCGGCCCGGAACCGAGCGTGTGGGTGCCCAGCTCCTTCTCGTCGATGCCGGGAGCATCGGTGGCGTGGGTGACGTCGACGACCACGGCGAGATCCGGCTTCACGGCGAAGGCCGAGGTGCGGGCCCCGAAGAGGCCGATCTCCTCCTGCACGGCGGCGATCGCAGCGAAGCTGCCGCTCAGCGAGTCGCGCTCGTGACAGCGGCGCAGCGCCTCCAGCGCGACGTAGGCGCCCAGCCGGTTGTCCATCGAGCGGGAGATCGTGCGAGAGCCTACGAGGCGCTGGGGCTCGCTCGCGATCACCACCGGATCGCCGACCCGGACCAGCTCGGCGGCCTCCTCGCGATCGGCTGCGCCGACGTCGATGTGCAGGCCCTTCAGCTCGACCACCTTCTTGCGCGCTTCGGCGTCGAGCAGGTGCAGCGGCTTGCGCCCGACGACCCCGAGCACCGGACCGTTCGCACCCTGGACCTCGACCCGCTGCCCGACCAGGACCTGCGGGTCCCAGCCTCCGATCGGCGCGAACCAGAGGAAGCCCTTCTCGTCGATGTGGCGGATGACCAGGCCGATCTCGTCGATGTGGCCGACCACGGCCAGGAGCGGCGAGGCCTCTCCGATGCGGGCGACCGAGGAGCCGATGCCGTCGGCCGAGAGCGAGGCGAAGGAGGCCTCGTCGCGCCAGACGGCGGCCGCGGGTGCCTCGTAGCCCGAGGGTGCGGGGACGCGGAGGAGCTTGTCGAGCAGTCCGGGGGTCTCGCTCACGAGGGCGGCAGTATGTCGATTCGAACAGAGATCCGCGTTAAGTGAATTGGAATAGCGTTGAGCCCGTGAGCGAGACCCGCACCGTCGCCCTGGTCACCGGTGCTTCGAGCGGCATCGGCGAGGCCGCTGCTCGGCGGCTGGCCCGCGAGCCCGGCATGGAGCTGATCCTCGTCGCACGGCGCGAGGAGCGCCTGCGCGCCCTCGCCGAGTCGCTGCCCTGCAAGGCCACCTACGTCGCCGTGGACCTGACCGGTGCCGACGCGCCCGAGCGCGTCCGCGCCCATGTCTCCGAGCACGGGGGCCGGCTGGCGCTGCTGGTCAACAACGCCGGCGCGGCCTGGCGCGGGACCTTCGGCGAGGACGGCCACGCCAACGTCCACCGCCACATGGAGCTCAACTTCGACGCGGTCGTCCGCCTCACCGAGGCCCTGCTGCCGGCGCTGCGCGCCTCGGCCCCCAGCTCGATCGTCAACATCGCCAGCACCGCGGGCCGCGTCGCCCGCGCCGGCACCGGCGCCTACTCGGCAAGCAAGTTCGCGCTGATCGGCTGGACCGACTCGCTCTACGCCGAGGAGCGTGCCAACGGGGTCCACGTCGGCCTCGTCCTTCCCGGCTTCATCGCCACCGAGGGCTTTCCGGCGACCGAGCTGCGCGAGAAAGCGCTGACCCGGTGGATCGTCTCCAAGCCCGAGCGCGTCGCCGAGGCGATCGTCGAGACGGGATTGCGTGGCAAGGCCGAGCGCTACGTGCCGCGTGGCTACGCGATCGCGGCGGCGCTTCGCATCCTCGCACCGGGCCTGGTGCGCCGGGTCCTCGCCGGTGGCTCGGCGGCGAGGCTGACGACCACGACCGCGGCGGAAGCCGAGGAGCCTCGCCGGTAGGGAGGCCGCTCGAGTTCGCTTCGCTCAGGTGAAGCGGGAGGGCGTGATCCGGCAGTAGCGGAGTTCGAAGGCGAAGCTGACGTTGTTGGCCGCGTTGGCGCTGCGTTCGACCCGGATCCGTTCGTGCGCGGCGCGGATCTTGTCTTCGGCCTTCAGCGCCTTGCCGACGTTGCGCAGGTTCGCCTGCACGATCCTCAGCTGGTCGAGCCACCTCAGCAGCCGGGCGTCGTCTTCGGGCGGGCGGGGCACCGCGGAGAGCTTGTCGACGGTCGAGCCGAAAGCGCCCGAGGCGTGGATGAACTGGGCGCCGGCCTCCTTCAGCTTGCCGTTCCGCACCTTGGCCTGGACGTTCTTGAGGATCCGTTTGTTGGCGACCGTGTTCGCTTCGCAGATCGGCTCGACCTGGGAGACGTATTCGACCCTGCTCGGCCCCGTTTCCTCCGCGCCGGCGCCCGCGACGAGCAGCAGCGTCGCGACAGCGGCCAGCAAGAAGATCCGAGCAGACACCCTCATTCCCTGGTCGCCAAGCTTACGGCCTCCCGGCGACGACGCCCGCTTCCAGTGTCACTAGGATTCGCCGCCGTGATCTCCACCAACGAATTCAAGAACGGCTCGCACATCGAGATCGACGGGACGATCTTCCGCATCGTCGAGTTCCAGCACGTCAAGCCCGGCAAGGGCGGCGCCTTCGTGCGGACCAAGCTGCGCAAGATCGAGGACGGCTCGGTGCAGGACAAGACCTTCCGCGCGGGAGAGAAGTTCCGGCCGGTGCGCACCGAATCGCGCAAGATGCAGTACCTCTACGACTCCGGCGACGCGGCCGTCTTCATGGACAGCCGCGACTTCGAGCAGATCGAGATCCCGCGCGAGGTGGCGGGCGACTCGATGCAGTGGGTGCTGCCCAACGCCGAGGTCGACGTGCTCTTCGTCGACGAGCGGCCCAGCGACGTGCAGGTGGCGAGCGCGATCGAGATGAAGGTGACCCAGACCGAGCCGGGCGTGAAGGGCGACACCGCCTCGGGTGGCGGCAACAAGTCGGCGACGCTGGAGTCCGGCGTCACCGTCCAGGTCCCCCTCTTCATCGAGGAGGGCGAGACGATCCGCGTCGACACCCGCAGCGGCGAGTACGTTTCGCGCGCGTAGCGCTCGGCCGACCGGCGGAAGCGCGAGAATAAGTCCTCATGCGTAGGTCCGACCAGCGCCGCGACGCCGTCTTCGCCTGCTACCAGCGTGACGTGACCGGGCGCCCGCTGGAGGAGCTGGTGGCGGAGTCGCGCCCTTTCACGCGCGAGCTGGCGGCCGGGGTCGAGGCGCACCGCGACGAGCTCGACACTGCGATCGCCGCCCATGCCAAGGGTTGGGAGCTGGACCGGATCGCGCCGCTGGAGCGCAACGTGATGCGGGTGGCGCTGTACGAGATCGAGCACTCCGGCGACGTGCCGACCGAGGTGGCGATCGACGAGGCGGTCGAGATCGCCAAGGAGTACTGCGGCGTCGACGCGCCGGGCTTCGTCAACGGCGTGCTCGGCGCGATCGCGCGGGAGCGGGAGGGTGTCAGGTGAGCCGGCTGCGGGAGATCTCCGAGCGGCTCGGCGCCATCGCCCGCGAGCTGGAGGGCGGCGAGGCCGGCGACGCGCGTGCCGCGGAGCTGGCCAACGAGGCGGCCGAGCTCTCGGCCGAGGCAGTCGAGGAGGCGAACCGGCGCATCCGCGAGGGCGAGGCCCCCGAGTGACCCGGCCCTTCCGGTGCGCCTTTTCCCCGAATAACCCGGATAAAGCGCACCGGAAGCCGTGAGCTACCCGGAGGACCTTCGCGCTCTGGTCGATGCCGAGCTGGAGCGGCTGCGCTTCGCCCGGACCGCTCCGACCGCCGGCCTGGAGGAGGCGATGCGGTACTCGCTGCTGGCCGGGGGCAAGCGCGTGCGCCCCGTCCTGGCGCTGGCGACGGCGCGGGCGTTAGGAGCTGCGCCCGAGCGCTACCTGCCGGTTGCCTGTGCGGTCGAGCTGATCCACACCTACTCGCTGATCCACGACGACCTGCCGGCGATGGACGACGACGAGCTGCGGCGGGGCTTACCGACCTCCCACGTCAAGTACGGCGAGGACGTGGCGATCCTCGCCGGCGACGGGCTCTTCGCCGAGGCGGTGCGGCTCTTCTGCGAGCAGCCTGGCGAGCCGGCTCGGGTGCTCGCGGCGCTGCGGGAACTGAGCGCGGCAACGGGAGTCGACGGGATGGTCGGCGGCCAGTACGTCGACGTGGTCGGCGGGCGGCGCGACGCCGAGGAGCTGCGGGCGCTGCACGCGCTGAAGACCGGCAGCCTGATCGCGGCGAGCGTCGGCATCGTGCTCGTTCTCGAGGGGCTGGGCGAACCTGAGACAATGCCGTTTCGCCGGTTTGCCAGCGAGCTGGGCGTCCTCTTCCAGATCGTCGACGACATCCTCGACGTGACCGGAAGCGACGAGCGGCTCGGCAAGCCGCGCGGAAGCGACGAGCGACATGGCAAACTCACGTACGTCAGCCACTTCGGCCTCGAGCGGGCGCGCCAGCTTGCGGCCGAGTCCCACGCGAAGGCGGTCGACTCCCTTGCCGAGGCCGCCGGCGATACGTCCGACCTGCGGCGGGTAGCCGACTACATCTTCACCAGGAACGAATGAGCGACAACGGAAACTCAGCAGACCGCCAGGGCGACGGGCCGCACCTGCTCGACGGCATCGACGCGCCGGCCGACCTGCACGGCCTCGACGACGCCCAGCTGCAGCAGGTGGCGCAGGAGATGCGCGCCTACATCATCGACACGATCGGGGAGATCGGAGGCCACTTCGGCGCCAACCTCGGCACCTGCGAGCTGGCGGTGGCGCTGCACAGCCTGCTCGACTCGCCGCGCGACAAGGTGCTCTGGGACGTCGGCCACCAGGCCTACCCGCACAAGATCCTCACCGGCCGCCGCGAGGGGCTGCCGACGATCCGTCAGTACGGCGGCCTCGCCCCGTTCTGCTCGGTCTTCGAGTCCGAGCACGACATCATGGGTGCCGGCCACGCCTCGACCTCGATCGGCTACGCGGTCGGGCTGAAGGAGGCGATGCGCAAGGGAATCGGCGAGGACGGGAGAGTCGCGGCCGTGATCGGCGACGGGGCGCTGACCGGCGGAGTCGCCTACGAGTCGCTGCACGCGGCCGGTGGGCTGCAGACGCCGGTGGTGATCGTGCTCAACGACAACGGCATGTCGATCTCGCCGAACGTCGGGGCGCTCTCGCGCTACTTCAACCGGGTGCGGCTCAACCCGCGCCTCTACCACGCCCGCGAGGGGGTCGAGGACCGGCTCACCAAGCTGCCGCTCGGCCTCGGCAGGCGGATCGAACGGCTCGGGCCGGAGATCAAGTCGGCGATCAAGGCCTACTGGGCACCCGGGCTCTTCTTCGAGGAGCTCGACCTCGCCTACATGGGCGTGATCGACGGCCACGACGTGCACGCCCTGCGCGAGGCCCTGCGCGAGGCGTTCGAGGCCGAACGGCCGGTGATCGTCCACATCCACACGGTCAAGGGCAAGGGCTTCTCCCCGGCCGAGGAGGGCGGCCTCGAGGGCATGGAGAAATGGCACGCCGCGAAGCCGAAGTCGATCGTCAACGGCGCCCCCGCCGAAAAGCCCGCCGACGGGACTAAATCGTCCGCTGGAGGGACGATTTCGGCCCATCGGCGGCCGGTTGGGGTGCAGGAATCGGACTCGCCGGAGGCGATCGCGCCGGAGCGGCTGGAGGCGCCGCCGGCGCCGAGCGCGCCGCCCCAGTACACCCAGGTCTTCGGCGACGCGATCGTCGCCGAGGCGCGGCGCGACCCGCGCGTGATCGGGATCACCGCGGCGATGGCGGGGGGGACCGGACTGCAGAAGCTCGCCGACGAGGTGCCCGGGCAGTACTACGACGTGGGCATCGCCGAGCAGAACGCGGTGCTGCTCGCCTCGGGCCTGGCGATCCAGGGCGCGAAGCCGGTCTGCGCGATCTACTCGACCTTCCTCCAGCGGGCCTACGACCAGATCATCCACGACGTCTGCCTGCAGGATCTCGACGTCACCTTCGCCATGGACCGGGCCGGGCTGGTGGGTGACGACGGGCCGACCCACCACGGCGCCTTCGACGTCTCCTACTTCCGCCCGGTCCCCAACGTCGTCGTGATGGCGCCGCGCGACGAGGCGATGCTGGTCCACATGCTGCGCACGGCGGTAGCCCACGATGGCCCGGCGGCGCTGCGCTACCCGCGTGGCGCAGCCGAGGGGGCGGAGTTGCCGGCGGAGGCGCGGGAGATCCCGATCGGCACCGGCGAGGTGCTGGCGAACGGCGAGCGGGTCGCCCTGCTCGGGTTCGGCTACGGGGTCGCGGTCGCCCTCGAGGCGGCCGGGATCCTCGCCGGGCACGGGCTCGAGGCGACGGTGGCCGACGCCCGTTTCGCCAAGCCGCTCGACGGCGAGCTGGCCGAGCGGCTCGCGCGCGAGCACGACCTGGTCGTGACGATCGAGGAGAACGTCCTGCCCGGGGGCTTCGGCTCGGCGGTCCTGGAGCACCTCGAGGACGCTTTCTCCGACCGTCCCGGAGACCGCGCCCACGTCATGCGGGTCGGGCTTCCCGACCGCTACGTCACCCACGGCAAGCCGGCCCTGCTGCGCCAGGAGGCGGGGCTCACCGGCGAGGCCGTGGCTCAGCGCGTCCTCGCCTCGCTGCGTTCCGGCGAGCCTGCCCTGAGCTGATCCGCCGGACCCGGGCCGGGCTTGCGTCAAAACGCTCAATCGGTTAGCCTTCCGGAGTCTCTTCTGGGGTTACTAGAGGGAGGAGAGACATCTCTACGTATGTGGCTTCGCACGTCAGGGAGCGTCGCGGATCCACTACTTTGACCGCGCCGGTGCCGAGAGCATCGCGTCGCGGTGCGCGGGATCAACCGTCTTCGGTTGCGGTGACGCCCCTGGGCCGGCTCAGGCGGATCGCGAAGCCGGCGAGGATGTAGGCGATCGCCACCGCGAGGAAGGCGAACTTGAGGGACGCGAATATCGTCGCCAGGAGGGGAAACGCCGCACCGCTCCCGTCGAGCGTCAGCAGCAGGCAGGCGTTCTCGAGCGCGTCGAAAGCGGCCACCAGCGCGCCGAACGAGACCACTACCCGGCCGATCGCGCCGAGCCGGTGCCAGCCCCGTCGAATCGCGAGGTCTCGCGTCGCGGCGAGGGCCAGGGTGAGGAACGTGCCGTAGGCGAGCAGGAAGCCGAAGTCGATCCAGAGCGACTCGCGGGCGGCGTCCTGGCCGTCCTCACCCCATTCGGCGAGGATCTCGTCGGCCCGGTCTTGGCCGCCCGTCAGCTCGAACGGGATCATCCCCGGGCCGCCGGTGTCCTTCATGCGGTTCTCAGCAGGAGACATCGCAAGAAGCAGCAGCAGGGTCGCGATTCCCGACACGATCAGCCCCCGCTTGCGAGTCATGCGGGCATTATCGCTGCCGCCTCGGTGGATCGGCTGCCGAGCATTGCGATACTGCCGACTTGACTGGCGAGGGAGTCGAAATACGTCGCTGTCGGCACGAGGACGCGCAAGCGGTCCTGGAGCTTTGGACCCAGGCCCGGAGCGAGCACGCATCGACGGCCGACCGCCTGGATGACGTCGAGCGCCTGATCGAGGATTCCCCGGCCGCCCTTCTGGTGGCGGAGCGCGACGGCGAGATCATCGGCGCTCTGATCGCCGGCTGGGGACGGGTGGCGAGGGAACATGTACCGGCTTGCCGTTCGCGAGGGGCACCGACGTCAGGGCATTGGACTGCGCTAACGCGGGCCGGCGAGGAGTATCTGCGCAGCTGCGGCGTTCGCCGGATCACCGCCCTGGTCGCCTTCGAGGACGACGCGGCCGGGCCATTCTGGGAGTTCGCCGGGTACCCCCAGGATCAAGAGATCGGTCGCCGAGTCCGCAACCTGTAGGCGGAGGCAACCGGTTCAGCCGCTTGGGGCGATGACCCGCCGTGATGCTTCCAAAGACCGAGCCACACTCTTCGGCCGCATTGCCGGGTTGAACATGAGTTGCGCGGCGTTGCTCAGCGCAAGCGACCCCCAGAGGACAGCCTTCAGTGCGTCGCCTTCGAGGGCGACGTAGATCGCTGCGGGCACCATGAGAACCACGATGGCGGTCGCCAGCCAGCGCAACGACCCCATGTGGCCCTGGCGTTGGTAGCCCTCGGCCAGCGCGACAGCCGCGGCTGCCATCCGTGGGTCTTCCGGAGCCTCGCCTCGGTAGACAAACCGTCTGACGCGCCACTTGTCACCGAAGGAAAGCGCCTTGAATGCCTGCATCGCCTTCAGGTTATCCGCACAACAGAAAATGCCCCGCCGGCGAGGCGAGGCGATTTTTGAGGTTACTACAGGGAAATCTCAACGTTTATCCTCGGATCAACTTTCGCGTTGATTGCTGGGCTCCCCGCCGAGGCGGTGAACTTGGCTTTGCCGTCACTCGGTTGAACTCGGACGGCGAAGCTCGCCACCCTGGCATCCGCGGTTTCGACCGGCATCCGACGATCAGTGGCCGGGGGGCAGTTAGCTCCTACGGCCGCTGTAGCCGGGGGAGGAAGCCATCGGTTGCGAGTTGCGGGGGTCGGACGGGGACGTCACGCTGCACGGGTCGATCCGGGTCCGACCGGAAACCCGCTGCGCCAAGTCCATATACATCTCGACCGCCGTGACGACCTGCGAACCCACGGTCAACCAGCCTTGCCCGGCATCGCTCCAGATCGCGGTGCTTTTCAGGGGCCTTTCGCGCGGCTGTTAGCCATCTGACTGTGGCACCAACTGTGGCACGACGGCTGGTGAGCCGGTCCGGCAGACGCTTCCGCTGTCGGTCTGGTGCCGCATATTCCGCTTGCTAGAGCCCCACACAACAGAAAACGCCCCGCCGGGGAGGCGGAGCGTTATCTGGGGTTACTACAGGGAGGAGAGATATTTATCTCTATATATGTGGATCTGTGGGAGGTAGGTGGGCCCTTTGATGTGCCGCTGGAACGTCATCGTGGGAGGCGATGGCGCATATGGGCGGCGCCGGACCCAGCCAAGAAGTTAGTTATTTCGTGTCCCTTATCGGTTGTCCTCTACGAATCCTTGAGCAACATACGAACATACGTGCGCTTTGTCTGTGAGAGCGATCACAGATCGTTGTCCAATTCGGTCGACTATCCACTCCAGCGTCATGCAATCAGGTTAATCCAAAGCTTGGATAAAAACCTGTATCTCGCGTTAAGCAGCGTCGTTGCGCCTGGCCGGCGCTACCGTTCCGGCGGATGAAGAAAGCCCGGATAGACGCGGTTCTGGCCGAACGGGGCCTGTTCCCGTCGCGTACGGCCGCGGCCGTGGCGGTACGCGCAGGCGAGGTGCGCGTCGGCACCGACGGGCCGGTCGCGCTGCGCCCCAGCCAGCTGGTCGAGCCGGAGGCGGCGTTCGTCGTCGACTCCGGGCCGCGCTTCGTCTCCCGCGGCGGCATCAAGCTGGAGAACGCGCTGGAGGCGCTGGGGATCGACGTCGCCGGGCGCGACTGCCTCGACGTGGGCGCTTCGACCGGCGGCTTCACCGACTGCATGCTGCAGCGCGGCGCCGCCCGGGTCGCCGCGGCCGACGTGGCCTACGGGCAGATCGACCAAGGGCTGAGAGAAGACTCGCGCGTCACGACGATCGAGCGGCTCAACGCCCGCGACATGCTGCCCACGGACCTGCCCTTCCTCCCCGAGCTGGCGACGATCGACGTCTCCTTCATCTCCCTGGCGAAGGTGCTGCCCGCGGTCGCCCGCTGCCTGACCCCCGATGGCGAGGTGCTCGCGATGGTCAAGCCCCAGTTCGAGCTTGGGCGGGAGCGGGTCCGCAAGGGGGTTGTCCGGGACGCGGGAGACCGGCGCGAGGCGATCCTCGGCGTCGCGCTCGCGGCACGCGATCTCGGCCTCACGGTGCGCGGCTTCGCCTCCTCGGGCCTGCCCGGCCCGAAGGGCAATCGCGAGACCTTCGTCTGGTGCGGCCGCGGCGGGGAAGTCGCCGACATCGAGGCGGCTATCGCCGCGGTGGTGAGTGAGAAGTGAAGACCGCCGCCCTGATCACCCACTCCCACCCGCCGGCCGCGACCGAAGCGGTCGCGGTGGCCACCGCCGTCGCCCGCGATGCCGGCTGGCGCCTCGTCGCCACCGAGGGGGAGATCTCCAAGCACGACCACGCCGCCGCGGGGGTCGAACGGGTCGACTCGCTGCCGGCCGATCCCGACCTCTGCCTCGTGCTCGGCGGCGACGGCTCGATCCTCTACGCGCTGCGCCGTTTCGCGCGCACCGGCGTACCGGTCTTCGGCGTCAACTTCGGCACGGTCGGATTCCTCGCCGCGGTCGATCGCAGCGAGGCCGAGGAGGGGATCCGCCGGGCCCTGGCCGGAGAGACCGAGGCGATCGACCTGCCCGCTCTGGCGATCGCGGTGGACGACGAGGAGCACTTCGCCTTCAACGACGTCAGCTTCAGCCGCCGCCCTCACGACCGGGTTGCCGAGCTCAGCTACCGGATCGCCGGCGAGGAGGTCGGCAACGTGCGCTGCGACGGCCTCGTCGCGGCCACCCCCGCCGGCTCGACCGGCTACAACCTCGCCAACCAGGGTCCGATCCTCGCCTGGGGGGTGAAGGGGTACGTGGTGAGCTACATCTCGCCCCACTCGCTGACCGCCCGTGCCCTGGTCGTAGCCCCTGGCGACGTGCTCAGCGTCGGCAACGCGTCCGGCCGCGAGCCGGTGGACGTCGCCATCGACGGCGCGCATGCCGGGGCGCTGGCACCGGGTGCCGCTTTGGACGTGCATTTCGCCGACGCGGTCGGCCGCCTCGCCCAGCTCCCGGGATCGAGCTTCTACCACCGCATCCGCGAGAAGTTCGGCCACTTGGCGGTCTAGCGATGGAGCGCAAGTGGTGGACGCTTGTCCTGATCTCGATCGCGACGTTCATGCTGCTGCTGGACATCACGGTCGTCAACGTCGCCCTGCCCGACATCCAGCGCGACCTGGACGCCAGCCTGTCGAGCCTGCAGTGGGTCGTCGACGCCTACTCGCTGACCCTGGCCGCCTTCCTCCTCACGGCCGGCTCGCTCGGCGACCGCCTCGGTCGCAGGCGGGTCTTCTCGATCGGGTTCGCGATCTTCACCTTCGCCTCGTTCCTCTGCGGCATCGCCGGCGACCCGACTCTGCTCAACTTGGCGCGGGGCCTGCAGGGCGTCGGTGGGGCGGCGATGTTCGCGACCTCGCTGGCGCTGATCGGCCAGGAGTTCCACGGCAAGGACCGGGCGACGGCGTTCGGCGTCTGGGGGGCGACGGTCGGCGGCGCCGTGGCGATCGGCCCGCTGGTCGGCGGCCTGATCACCGAGCACCTCGGCTGGGAGTGGATCTTCTTCGTCAACGTGCCGATCGGCGCGCTCGCCATCGCCCTGACCGAGCGCAAGCTCGCCAACGTCGCCGCCCAGGACGCCGCGCCGATCGATCTGCCCGGCCTGGCGACCTTCTCCCTCGGCCTCTTCCTGCTGATCTTCGGCCTGATCCGCGGAAACCCCGAGGGCTGGGGGAGCGGCACGATCGTCGCTTCGCTCGGCGGCGCGGTGCTGCTGCTCCTCGCCTTCGTCGCGATCGAGGCGCGCAGTCCGCACCCGATGCTCGACCTCACCCTCTTCCGCAAGCCCGCCTTCAACGGCGTGTCCGCCGTGGCCTTCGGCCTCTCCGCCGGGATGTTCGCGCTGTTCCTCTACCTGACGATCTACATGCAGGGGGTGCTCGGCTACTCGCCGTTGGAGACCGGCCTGCGCTTCCTGCCGCTGACCGTGCTCTCGTTCGTCGCCTCGCCGATCGCCGGCAAGCTCTCCGACCGCGTCCCGATCCGGGTTCTGCTCGGCACCGGCCTGGGTGCGGTCGGCCTCGGTCTACTGCTGATGCACGGCCTCAGCCCCGGCTCGGAGGTGAGTGAGCTGCTTCCGGGCTTCCTCATCGCCGGAATCGGGATCGGCATCGCCAATCCCGGCATCGGCCAGGCGGCGATCGCCGTCGTCCCGGTCGAGAAGGCCGGCATGGGCTCGGGCATCAACACCACCTTCCGCCAGATCGGCATAGCCACCGGCATCGCCTCCCTGGGCGCGATCTTCCAGTCACGCGTAGCTTCCAAGCTCAACGAGCTGCTGCCGAACGCCCCCGACGGTCTCGCCGAAGCCGTTTCCTCCAGCGGTACCCACGCGGCTGCCGGATTTGCACCGCCGGGCCAGCAAGGGCGGATCGTCGAGGCCTCCGAAGCGGCCTTCGTCAGCGGCTTCAACGAGATCCTCCTCATAGGAGCCGTGCTCTCCTTCGTCGTGGCTGCTCTCGGCTTCGCCTTGGTTCGCTCACAGGACTTCGTCCAAGCTTCACAAGGGACGCCTGCACCGGAGTCCGTCCCTGCCTAGCCGTCTCTCGCGGGGGGTGGCGCGGATTTGGGGGACCACCCCGAGGAAGCTTTAGCTACCGCAGGGGTGGTGGCACCAAATCCGTGACAGGACCCGCCGCGCCAACTGCTACACAGAGGGCGTGCTGCGCGAGCTGCGGATCGAGAACCTGCTCCTGATCGAGAGAGCGGAACTGCGCCTCGGCAGAGGGCTTAATGCGATCACCGGGGAGACTGGGGCGGGGAAGACCGTTCTGGCTCATTCGTTGGATCTGTTGATGGGCGGGAAGGCCCGGTCGGGGATCGTGCGGCCCGGGGCCGAGGAGGCTTGGGTCGAGGGGGTGTTTGACCTGCCGGAGGGGTTGCTGGCAGAGCCTGAGATGGTGGAGCTGGCTGAACGACTACCTGAAGACGCCGACGAGGTTGTCCTCGGCCGCAGGGTTTCTGTCGGCGGGCGGACGAGCGCCTTTGTCGGTGGGCGGGCCGCCTCGGCTTCGGACCTGAAGCTGCTCGGCGGGAGGCTGCTCGCCTTCTACGGCCAGCACGAGCACCGCAAGCTGACGATCTCCTCGGCGCAGATGGAGGTGCTGGACGGGTTCGCCGGTGCCGATCACCTGAAGCTGCGCGAGCGCTACCGCGAGGCTCACCGCGAGTGCCTGCGGCTCGAGGCGGAGCTGGCCGAGCTGCGCCAGCGCGACGGCTCGCGGGAGCGCGATCTCGACCTCTGCCGCTACGAGCTCTCCGAGATCGAGGAGGTCGCGCCCGATCCGGCCGAGAAGGCCGAGCTCGGGACCGAGCGCGAGCGACTGCGCCACGCCGAGGGGCTGCGCGAGGCCGCGGCGGGCGCGCACGCGGCGGCGCTCGGCGCCGAGGAGGGCGGTGGAGGCGCGGCGGAGCTCCTCGCCCAGGCTGAGTCCCTCCTGCAGGGCTCCGGCGGGGTCGACCCGGATCTCGACGCGCTCTCGGCGCGGCTCAGCTCGCTGGCGATCGAGCTGGGCGACGTGGCCGGCGATCTGCGCGATTACGTCGAGGGCCTGGAGGCCGACCCGGGTCGCCTGGCCGCGGTCGAGGAGCGCCTCGACGCGCTCGACCGGCTCGAGCGCAAGCACGGCGGCAGCGTCGAGGCCGTCCTCGCGCACGCCGAGCACTGCCGGGCTGAGATCGCCCGCCTGGAGAGCGCCGAGGAGCGCGGCGCAGAGGCGGAGGCGGCGCTGGCCGAGGCCGAGGCGAGCCGCGCCACGCTGGCGGGCAAGCTTGGCAAGGCGCGGGCCAGGGCGGCCGCGCCGCTGGAACGCGAGGCGGCGCAGGAGCTGGAGCGGCTGGCGATGCCCGGCGCGCGGCTGGAGGTCGTGCTGGAGCCCCATCCCGACGGGTTCGGCCCGAACGGAGCCGAGTCGGTCGAGCTGCGCCTCGCCCCGAATCCCGGCCTGGAGCCGGCGCCCCTGCGCGACGCCGCGTCCGGCGGCGAGCTCTCGCGGGTGATGCTCGCCCTCAGCGGCTTCGGCGGCGCGGGGGGAGCGGGGACGCTCGTCTTCGACGAGATCGACGCGGGCGTCGGTGGCAAGACGGCCCGCGCGGTCGGCGAGCGGCTGCGGGCCCTCGGCGAGGGCCGCCAGGTTCTCTGCATCACCCACCTTCCCCAGGTCGCCTCTCAGGCCCAGACGCACTTCACGCTCGAGAAGGACGTCTCCGGCGAGCGCGCCAGCGCCACCGTGCGGCGGCTGGAGGGGGAAGGCGTCATCGCGGAGATCCGCCGCATGCTCGGCGGCGAGCAGTCCGACGAGGCGGCGACCCAGCACGCCAGGGAGCTGCTCGCCGCGGCCTGAGAACCTGCCTGAAGCGGATTGCGGCGCTTGCCAGAGCGGCTAACCTGCTTCGGTGGCAACCGCCAGTCGCCGTCGTCTCCCCACCCTCTTTTCTCGCCGTAACGGCGGATCCCCGGCCGAGGCGATCGAGGGCCCCGTCCGGCTCGGCCGGCGCACCAAGCACCTGGTCAAGCGCCTGGCTCCCGGCGACGTCGCGGTTATCGACCACGTCAACGTCGACCGGATCGCGGCCGAGGAGCTGATCGCGACCGGCGTCCGCGTCGTGATCAACGCCGCGCCGTCCTCCAACGGCCGCTACCCGAACGCGGGGCCGCTGCTGCTCGCCCGCGCCGGCGTGGTGCTGGTCGACGCCGACGGCGCCGACCCGTTCGAGCTGTTCGGCGAGGGCGACCGGGTGACGGTCGCCGGTGGCGCGGTGCTGGCGGGCGACCAGGAGGTCCTGCGGGGCCGCGTGCTCGGGGTCGAGGAGCTGGAGATCCAGCTCGACGAGCAGCGCGAGCGAGTCGACGAGGCGCTCGCCGAGTTCGCCGAGAACACGGTCGCCCACGTGCGCCAGGAGACCGACCTGCTCACCGGCGCCGTCGAGTTCCCGCCGACGCGCGCCTCCTTCCGCGACCGCCACGTCCTGATCGTGGTCCGCGGCGAGCACCACCGCCGCGACCTGCAGGCGCTGCGCGCCTACATCCGCGACGTGCGCCCGCTGGTCGTCGCCGTCGACGGCGGCGCCGAGGCGGTGCTGGAGGCGGGGATGAAGCCGGACGTGATCCTCGGCGACATGGACTCCGCGGGCGACGAGGCGCTGCGCTGCGGGGCGGAGCTGGTCGTCCACGCCTATCCCGACGGGCGCGCTCCAGGGCGGGAGCGCCTGCTCGACCTCGGCCTCGACCACACCGTGCTGCCCGCCGCCGGCACCAGCGAGGACGTCGCAATGCTGATGGCCTTCGAGAAGGGCGCGGCGCTGATCGTCAGCGTCGGCGCCCACTTCAACCTGATCGAGTTCCTCGACCGCAAGCGCGGCGGGATGTCCTCGACCTTCCTCACCCGGCTGCGGATCGGCGAGAAGCTGGTCGACGCGAAGGGCGTCAGCCGCCTCTACAACCCGAGCTCCCCCTTCGGCCCGCTCGTCCTCTTCGTGGCCGCCTTCGCGATCCTGGTCGCGATCGTCGTCATCACCGCGCCCGCCCTCGGCGACCTCTTCGACCTGGTCTGGCTGAAGGTCAAGATCTGGCTGGGGCTGTAGCGGCTCGTCGGGGTCGCCATTAGCCTTCTCCGCCTCGATGGGTTACAGCGCCAAATACCACGCGACCTCGATGATCGCCGTGTTCCTCGCCCTCGCGATCGGGATCCTGATCGGTGCCGAGTTCGGCGGCGACGCGCTGACGAACACGCGCAGGGACCTCGAGCGCAGCCTCACCGGCAACCTGCAGGACGCCCGCGACCGGGCCGACGAGCTGAGTGCCGAACTGGCTCGCTCCGACGAGTTCGCCAACGGCGTCTACCCGGCACTGGTGAGCGGCCGGCTTTCGGGCCGGCGGATCGGGGTTCTCGCCCTCGGCGACCTGCCGGGCGAGACCTCGGCGGCGATCGAGGACGCGCTGGGGCCGACCGGCGCGCGGCTGGTCGGCGTCGGCGTGGTGCGCGAGCCGGTCGACCTGCGCGGCCTGGCGGGCGATCTCTCGAAGACGCGCTTCGCCGCCCTGCGCCGCGACCCAGAGGCGCTCACCGCCTTCGGTGTCGGGCTGGGACGGCAGATCGTCCGCGGTGGCACCCTGCCCGAGCTCGTGCGTGGCCACCTCTTCTCCCGGGCGAGCGGCAACTTCGGCGCGCTCGACGGGGTCGTCGTCGTGCGCGGCGTGCCCGAAGAGATGGGCCAGGTGCAGCGTGCCAACGCGAGCAGGCTCGAATCGGCGCTGATCGCCGGCATAGCCGGCACCCGCACGCCCGCTGTCGGCGTTGAGACCTCCGGCGCCGAACCGTCCTCGGTCTCTTTCTTCAACGGCAACGACCTGACCAGCGTCGACGACGTCGAGCTCGCGGCGGGCCGGGTCGCGACGGTCTTCGCCCTGCTCGGCGCCAAGGGCAGCTTCGGGGTCAAGGGCTCGGCCGACCGCCTGCTGCCGGACCTGCTGCCGCCGGTGGGGTCCGGCCGGTGAGCGCCCCGGCCGTCACGGTGATCTCCGGTCGTTCGAATCCGGGACGGTCGGGGCGCGAACAAATGGGTGCCGGGTGACCTGGGTCGGGCTCCCCGTCGCCATCGCGGTCGCCCTGTTCGTCGTGCCGGCTGGCGTGCGCGGCCTCTTCGACGCCGGCCTGGTGCGGGAGAACTACCGTGGTGCCTCGCTTGCCTTTCCGTTGGGCGCGGTGCTGGCGACGGCGGCGCTGGTCGCTTTGGCGCCGCTCGCCTTCCTCGACGACCGCGCCGACATCGACCTGCTCGTCCCGGAACTGCGACGCTGGATGCCCTACCTGCTGGGCATCGCCTTCCTCGGCTTCCTCGACGACTCACTGGGACGGGGCGAGGCGGCTGGCGCGCCGCGCGGCTGGCGCGGGCACGCTCGGGCGCTGCGCCGCGGCAGCCTCTCGACCGGTGCCGTGAAGGCACTGGGGGCGCTGGCGCTCGCCGCCTACGTCGTCTCCGGGCGCGGGTTGGAGTCCTGGCGCTACCTCGCCGACGTCGCCCTGTTGATCCTCGCCACCAACGCCTTCAACCTGCTCGACCTGCGGCCGGGGCGAGCGGAGAAGGGCCTGACGCTGCTCGGGGCCGGCCTCTGCCTCGGCGCCTGGACCTTCGCACCGCTGGAGCTGCTGGGGATCTTCGCCGGGCCGGTGGCGGTCGGTGCCTGGTTCACCCTGCGCGAGCGGGCGATGCTGGGGGACACCGGCTCCAACCTGCTCGGCGCCGTCGCCGGGGTCTGGTTGCTGACCACGCTGGGCGCCGACGCCCGCCTGGTTGCCCTCGCCGCCGTCGCCGGACTGACCATTTACGGAGAGTTGCGTTCGATCTCGACGGCGATCGACTCGGTTCCGCCACTGCGATGGCTAGACTCGCTCGGCAGAGCATGAGTCGGCCCTCCCAAGGAGATACGAGGTTCATTTTCGTCACCGGCGGGGTGGTCTCGGCTCTCGGAAAGGGGATCGCCGCCGCCTCGATCGGCCGACTCCTCGTCTCCCGCGGTTACCGGGTCCAGCTGCAGAAGTTCGACCCCTACATCAACGTCGACCCGGGGACGATGAGCCCGTTCCAGCACGGCGAGGTCTTCGTCACCGAGGACGGTGCCGAGACCGACCTCGACCTCGGCCACTACGAGCGCTTCACCGACGAGAACACCTCGCGTGCCTCCAACGTCACCGCCGGCGCCGTCTACAACTCGGTGATCAACCGCGAGCGCCGCGGCGACTACCTCGGCGCCACGGTGCAGGTGATCCCGCACATCACCAACGAGATCAAGAACCGGATCCTGATCGTCGCCGAGTCCCAGGCGGTCGACTTCGTCATCACCGAGATCGGCGGCACGGTCGGCGACATCGAGTCGCTGCCGTTCCTCGAGTCGATCCGCCAGCTCAACACCGACCTCGGGCCGAAGCGGTCGATGTTCGTCCACCTGACCCTGGTCCCCTACGTCGGCCACGCCGGCGAGCTGAAGACGAAGCCGACGCAGCACTCGGTCAACGAGCTGCGGCGGATCGGTATCCAGCCCCACGCCCTGGTCTGCCGCTCCGAGGGGCGGCTCGACCGCGAGATCCGCGAGAAGATCGCGCTCTTCGCCAGCCTTCCGGTCGACGCGGTGATCTCCGCCAACGACGTCGACAACATCTACAAGGTGCCGCTGGTCTTCCGCGCCGAGGGCGTCGACGACCTGGTGCTCGACCACTTCGACATGGAGGCACCGGCGCCCGACCTGGCCGAGTGGGAGGCGATGATCCGCCGCGCCGACACGGCGGAGGGCAAGGTGCGGATCGCGCTGGTCGGCAAGTACGTGCAGCTCGCCGACGCCTACAAGTCGGTGATCGAGGCGCTCGAGCACGGCGGCATCCACCACGGTGCGAACGTCGAGGTCGAGCTGGTCGACTCCGAGAACTTCGACCCCGAGCGGCTGGAGGGCGCCGACGGGATCCTCATCCCCGGCGGCTTCGGCGAGCGTGGGATCGAGGGCAAGGTCGCGGCGGCGCGGATCGCCCGCGAACGCTCGATCCCCTATCTGGGGATCTGCCTCGGGATGCAGATCGCCGTGGTCGAGTTCGCGCGGACGGTCGCCGGCATGGAGGGTGCCAACTCGGCCGAGTTCGATCCCGAGACGCCGTTCCCGGTGGTCGACCTGCTGCCCGAGCAGAAGGAAGTCTCCGAGATGGGCGGCACGATGCGGCTCGGCGCCGACCCGGTGAAGCTGCATGACGGCACGCGGGCGCGCGAGATCTATGGCGAGGCGGTCATCTACAAGCGCCACCGCCACCGTTACGAGGTCAACAACCAGCTGCGCCGCCGGCTCGAGGACGAGGGCCTGGTCTGTGGCGGCACCTCGCCGGACGAGCGGCTGGTCGAGATGGTCGAGCTTCCCGACCACCCGTTCTTCGTCGCCTCCCAGTTCCACCCCGAGTTCAACTCCCGCCCGAACCGTCCCGAGCCGCTCTTCCGCGAGTTCGTCGGTGCCGCGGCGCGGCACGCGGGCGAGCGGCCTGCCGACGGCGAAGAACTGCCCAAGTCCGAAGGTTCCTCTGTAGCCCACTAGCCTTCTCCGTCGTGGAGAGGCTTTACGAGACCTTTGTGCGGCTGTGCGAGATTCGCAGCCCGACGGGGGAGGAGCGCGAGGTGGTGGACACGATCGCCGCCGAGCTGCGCGTGCTGGGGCTCGAGGTGAGCGAGGACGGAGCCGCGGGGCCGGCCGAAGCGGGCGCCGGCAACATCCTCGCCCGACTGCCGGGGGCGAGCGAGGAGTGGGTGATGTTCTGCGCTCACGTCGACACCGTCCCGCACAAGGGCCAGATCGAGGTGGTCGAGTCCGAGGGGGTCTTCCGCAGCGCGGGGGAGACAATCCTCGGTGCCGACAACAAGGCGGCGGTGGCGGTCTTCATGGAGCTGGTGGCGCGTCACGTCGCCGAGCCGCCGCCGGTCGGGATCGAGCTGGTCCTCACCGTCGCCGAGGAGCAGGGGCTGCGCGGGGCAAAAGCCTTCGACGTCTCCGCCCTGCGTTCGAAGTTCGGCTTCGTCCTCGACCACGCCAGCGCGATCGGCGAGGTGATCGTCACCTCGCCGGCCCAGCAGCGGGTGCTCGCCGACTTCCACGGGGTGGAAGCACACGCCGGCATCCGGCCAGAGGACGGCAGCAACGCGATCGCCGCCGCCGCGGCCGCGATCTCGCGGATGGAGTTGGGGCGGCTCGACGAGGAGACGACCGCCAACGTCGGCGTGATCTCGGGCGGGACCTCGGGGAACGTCGTCCCCGGGCACTGCGCGATCGTCGCTGAGGCGCGCAGTCTCGACTCCGGCCGGGCAGCCGAGGTCGCCGGGTCGCTGAGCGACTCCTGTGCCTGGGGAGCCAGCGAGTACGGCTGCGACGCCGACGTGCGGATCGAGGAGCTCTTCCGCGGTTACCGGATCGCTCCCTCCTCGCCGGCACTGGCCCTGGCCGAGGCGGGCCTGCGGAGCGCCGGGTTCGAACCGGAGCGCACCGCCACCGGCGGCGGCAGCGACGCCAATGCGTTGATCGTCGACGGCTTCGACTGTGTCCTGCTCGCCAACGGCACCGAGGCCAACCACACGCCGGACGAGGCCGTAAGCGCACGCAACCTCGACGCGATGCTCGAGGTCTGCGAGGGCATCGTCGCCGCCGCGGCGGCGAGTTAGTGGCCCGGTGAGCGGCCGGCTGAAGCTACGCCGTGGCGTGGTCGTCAGCGAGGATCCGCTGGGGGTCGAGGTGGACGGCGAGCGCCGGGCGGCCTGGGCCGACACGGCCCTGCTCGGTGAGATGCGCGAGGGCGACGAGGTCGTCGTCAACGTAGAGGCGTTGGACCTTGGCCTCGGCTCAGGCGGCTTCGACGTCGTCCACGTCAACCTGACCCGCGGCCTGGAGGGGAGCGGCGAAAGCCGCGAGCACGTGATGAAGCTCAACTACACCTCCCTCCAGCACGCCGTAGACCCAGTCGAGCTTCCGGTGCGCTTTATGCGGGATATGACCGTAAAAGGCGCACCGGAAGGGGAGAGGGCGACGATGCCGGTGCTGGTCCTGCCGCTGCACGGGCACCTGGCGCCGGCCGCCTGGGCGGCAGCGCAGGCGAAGCCCGGCTTGAAAGTTGGCTACGTGCAGACGGGGGGAGGTGCTCTGCCGGGGTCTCTAAGCCGCGACGTCGCCGAGTTGCGCGAGCGCGGCCTGCTCTGCGGTCACATCACTGCCGCACCGGCCTACGGAGGAGAGCACGAGGCGATCTCGGTTGCGGGCGCGCTCGACGCCGCGGCCCAATCCCTCGACTGGGACGCGGCTATCGCGGGCCCCGGCCCGGGCATCATCGGCTCGGACACGCGCCTCGGCCACGGCGGGATCGCAGCCCTCGACACGGCCCACGCCTCGCTCGCTCTCGGCCTCCCGACCCTGCTCTCCCCGCGCCTCTCCGGCGCCGACCCCCGCGAGCGCCACCGCCCGGTCAGCCACCACACCCTCACCGTCCTCCAGATGCTCCTGGCTCCTGTAGAGGTCCCCGTCCCCGCCAGCGACCCGGTCCCGATCGCGATCCTCGCCACCGCCGCAGGCTGGCGCCACCGCCTGCGCGAGGCCTCGGCAGACCTCCCGGGCTACACCAGCTCAAATCTCCCAGCCCGGACGATGGGCAGGTCCATCGAGGACGATCCGCTCTTCTTTGCGGCGGCGCTTGCTTCCGGCCGAGCCTTGGCCGATGCGACCGCGGGTGGCACGGGGGAGGGGGGTCGAGGACGGACCGTGGCCCGCCCGCAGCGCCCCCCTCCCCCGTGACAGGACCCGCGGCCGAAACGCACAGTCCCTTGCCAACCAAGGATTGCCGTGCTCCAGGAGGAACCCTGCCGCCATGGCAGTCGCCACCCCATCGCCCCCGCGCACCGAGTCTCGCTTCGAGAGCCTCGTCCTTGACTTCCTCTCCTACCTGGAGCTGGAGCGCGGCCTCTCGCGAAACACGCTGGACGCCTACCGCACCGACCTGCACCAGTACGGCGAGTTCCTCGCCGCCCGCGACATCGATGCCCTCGCCGCGGGGCCAGCCGACATCAGTGAGTTCCTCGCCGGGCTGGCGACAGGGGACGGGCGTCCCGCCTGCTCCTCGGCGACCGTCCACCGCAAGGCCGCCTGCCTGCGTTCCTTCTACAAGCAACTGCGCCGCGACGAGCTGATCGGCGACGACCCGACCGCGGCGCTGAGCGCCCCGCGACGGGCGAAGAAGCTGCCCCAGGTCCTCAACTACGCCGAGGTCCAGAAGCTGCTCGCAGCTCCGGAGGGGAATGCGCCCGCCGCGCTGCGCGACCGGGCGCTGCTGGAGGTGATGTACGCCTGCGGGCTGCGCGCCTCGGAGACGATCGGGCTGGAGCTCGCCGACGTCGACCTGCACGAGGGTTTCCTGCGCGCGCGCGGCAAGGGCAGCAAGGAACGCCTGGTGCCGCTCGGCCGCAAGGCGATCGCGGCGATCTCCGCCTACCTGCGCGGCGGGCGGTCGAAGCTGATCGGCGAACGCCACGAGTCGAAGCTCTTCGTCAACTTCAGGGGCGGTCCGCTCAGCCGCCAAGGCCTTTACAAGATCGTCCAGCGCAACGCCCGCGCCGCCGGCCTGGCGGGTCAGATGAGCCCGCACACGCTGCGCCACAGCTTTGCCACCCACCTGCTGGCGGGCGGCTGCGACCTGCGCGCCGTCCAGGAGATGCTCGGCCACGCCGACATCGCAACGACCCAGATGTACACCCACCTCTCCGGCGAGCATCTCAAGGACGCCTACTTCAAGGCCCACCCCCGCGCCACCACCTAACCATGCGGTCGCACTTTCCGCCGTATAGCGGAGAGATTTGCGACCGCGATGCGTCATTTTTGGTCGGCTACTTGTTGCGGTCGCAGTTTCAATCGCGTAGCGGCGGAAAGTGCGACTGCATGAGGTAGAACTGGCGGATGCCCGAGCTGCCGGAGGTGGAGACCGTCTGCCGGCAGCTCGATCCGGAGCTGGCGGGGAGGACGATCGAGGCGTTGGAGGTGCTCGATGCGCGCTGGTGCCGGCCGACGCCGCCGGAGAAGCTCGAAGCCGCGGTCAGCGGAGCGACGATCGAGGGCCTGGGCCGGCGCGGCAAGTACCTGCTGCTGGGACTGGACGGCGCCCGAACGCTGGTCATGCACCTGCGGATGACCGGCAACCTGGTCCTGGTCGAGGGAGAGAGCAGGCTCGACCCCTCCGAGGGGCGGCGGCTGTACGAGGGCGAGCGCTCGGTCTCCGAGCGCCATCTCCGCGCTCGCTTTCGGCTCGGCGAAGGGCGCGAGCTCTGGTTTACCGACCCGCGCCGCTTCGGCGAGGCCTTCCTGATCGACGACGCCGGTCTCGACGAGCGCTTCGCCCGCCTCGGGGTCGAGCCGCTCTCCGGTGACTTCACGCCAGAGGCCCTGGGAGAGATGGCTGCCGGACGCACGGCGCCGCTGAAGTCGTTCCTCCTCGACCAGTCGGGGGTCGCCGGCGTCGGCAACATCTACGCCGACGAGGCCCTGTTCCGGGCGCGGCTGCACCCGCTCTCCCCGGCCGGTTCGATGAAGCCGGAGCACCTGGAGGCACTGCGCGATGCGGTCGTCGCTGCGCTCGAAGCCGGGATCGACGGCGGCGGCGCCTCGATCGACGACTACCGCGACGGCCGCGGCGAGAAGGGCACGATGCAGGACGAGTTCCTCGTCCACACCCGCGAGGGCGAGCCCTGCCCGCGCTGCGGGGCCCCGATCTCCCGCATCGTCGTCTCCGGCCGTTCGACCTATTACTGCCCTTCCTGCCAGGTCAGGCTGCGCCGCAAACCGCGGAGGCGCCGTCCGGGCCGTCGTTCACCGTAGACCGGCATGGCCGGAACGACGCTGAAGACCGAGGCGGTGGTGTTGCGCAGCATCCGCTACGGCGAGGCCGACCGCATCCTCCACCTCTACTCGAAGACGCGGGGCAGGATCGGCGCGATCGCCAAGGGAGCGCGGAAGCCGAAGTCGCGCTTCGGCGGCCGCCTGGAGCCGTTCTTCCGCCTCGACCTGATCCTGCACGAAGGGCGCGGTGAGCTGCTCACCGTGACCAACGCCTCCACCGCCGACGGCTACCCCCGGCTGCGCGCCTCCGGTCCGGCCCTGAACGCGGGCGCGCGCGCCTGCGACGCCGTGTTGCGGCTGCTCGACTCGGCCGAGCCCAACCCGCCCGCCTACAACCTGCTCTGCCGCTACCTGGCGCTGCTCGACGACCCCGGCGCCGAGCGGGCGAGCGGGCTGGAGACGGCGCTCTCCTTCCGCCTCAAGCTGGCCCTCGCGGCCGGCTTCGCGCCCGAGCTCGCCTCCTGCGCGCACTGCGGCGAGGCCGAGCACCTCAGCGGCTTCTCCGGCGCGGCGGGGGGCGTCGTCTGCGCGAGCTGCGAAGCGGGAGCCTTCCCGCTCTCCGAGGAAGCGCACCGCTTCATGGCCGAGGCGATCGGCAGCCCGCTGGCCGAGGCGCCGGTCGCCGAGGAGCTGGCGCTGCGCCAGGTCGAACGGGCGGTGCGGGAGACGCTGGAGCACCACGCGCATGTCCAACTCCGCGCCGCTGCCTAGGAGGAGACGGGGAGGGACTCGCCGGAGCAACAGCGGGGAGGCTCCGGCGAGTCCCTCCCCGTCTCCTTATGATCGACGGGTGCCCGCCACCGCCAGCTTTGAGGACCGCATCTCCGCTTGGGAGGCTGAGTTCCTCGATGAGCGGGCGACCCGCTCATACCCGGCGCGGCGTCAGGTCGAGGAGCCCGACAGCCCGGTCCGCACGCCGTTCCAGCGCGACCGCGACCGCATCGTCCACTCCAAGTCCTTCCGCCGTCTCAAGCACAAGACCCAGGTCTTCGTCGCGCCCGAGGGCGACCACTACCGCACCCGGCTCACGCACACGCTGGAGGCCTGCGGGATCGCCCGCACCGTGGCCCGCGCGCTCGGCCTCAACGAGGACCTGACCGAGGCGGTCGGGCTCGGGCACGACCTCGGCCACCCGCCCTTCGGCCACGCCGGAGAGGAGGCCCTCGACGCGGCGCTGCGCGAGCGCTGCGGCGCCGGTTTCAAGCACAACGAGCACTCCCTGCGCGTGGTCGAGGTGCTGGAGCGCGACGGGCGGGGCCTCAACCTGACCAAGCAGGTTCGCGACGGCATCCTCAACCACACCGGCTCTCGCAAGCCGGCAACCATGGAGGGACGGATCGTCAAGCTGGTCGACCGCGTCGCCTACATCAACCACGACATCGACGACGCGCTGCGGGCCGGGATCCTGCGCGCCGAGGATCTGCCCGTGGCCGAGATCGAGCTGCTTGGCGAGACCGGCTCGGCCCGGATCGACACCCTGGTGCGCGACATCGTCGAGCGCTCGCAGGCGGCAGGGGACATCGTCCAGAGCGAGGAGATCGGCGGCGCGATGCTGCGCCTGCGCAAGTTCATGTTCGACCGGGTCTACCTCGGGCCTCTGGCGCGCAGCGAGCACGACCGGGTGCACCGGGTGATGCAGGTGCTCTTCGACCACTACATGGAGGAACCGGCCGAGGCGCCCTCACCCGCACCGGACGCGACCGACTGCCAGCGGGTCGCCGACTACCTGGCCGGGATGACGGACCGCTACTGCATCGCCAAGTTCGCAGAGCTCACGATCCCCGAGGAGGCAAGGTTCTGAAGACGTGCCGTCTTCGAGGATCATCCATCTAATGGCGCTGATATCGACCGAGAGCCTGGAGCGGGTCAAGCAGGCCGTTGACATCGTCGAGGTGATCTCGGCCCACACCGACCTGCGCCGCCAGGGCACACGCTGGGTCGGGCTCTGCCCGTTCCACGAGGAGCGCACGCCCTCGTTCTCGGTCGATGCGCAGGAAAAGCTCTACCACTGCTTCGGCTGCGGGGTCGGCGGCGACACGATCAAGTTCGTCGAGGAGAAGGAGGGGCTGGGCTTCGCCGAGGCGGTCGAGCTGCTCGCCGACCGCTACGGGGTCGAGCTGGAGCGCGAGAAGGAGGACCCGCGGGCGGAGGCCAAGCGCCAGCACCGCCGCCGGCTGAGCGAGCTGCTCGACCGCACCGCCTCCTTCTACGCCGCATACCTCTGGGACTCCGACGAGGCCGGCAAGGCGCGCGAGTACCTGGCGCAGCGCGGTCTCGGCGAGGAGGTCCTGCGCGCCTTCGACGTCGGCTACGCGCCGAGCGCCTGGGACAAGGTGCTGCTGCGCGGCCAGCGCGCCGGGTTCAAGGTCGAGGAGCTGCGCGGGGTCGGGCTGGTCCAGCGAGGGCGGGGCGGGGGAGAGTACGACCGCTTCCGCTCGCGGATCATGTTCCCGATCCGCGACCGCCGCGGCCGCACGCTCGGCTTCGGCGGCCGGGCGATGCGCTCCGACCAGGGGGCGAAGTACGTCAACACGGCCGAGACCGACTTCTTCCACAAGAGCACGATGCTCTACGGCATCGACCTGGCCAAGGCCGCGATCGCGAAGGCCGGCCGGGCGGTCGTGGTCGAGGGATACACCGATGTCCTCGCCCTGCACCGGGCGGGGATCGAGGAGGCCGTCGGCGTGATGGGCACGGCGATCACCGAGGAGCAGGTGGCTGCGCTCTCGGGGATGGTCGACGAGGTCGTGCTGGCGCTGGACGCCGACGCCGCCGGGCAGGAGGCAATGCTGCGGGCGCAGCGGGTGGCGGCTGGTCGCAAGATGCGGCTGCGTGTGGCGGCGATGCCGGCCGGCGAGGACCCGGCGGAGATGATGGCTGCCGAGGGTGGGGCCGAGCGTTTCCGGGCGCTCCTCGACGGCGCGGTCGAGCTGACCGCGTTCCAGATCGGCCTCGTCCTCGGCCGGACGGACACGGCCTCGCCCGCCGAGCGCGACCGGGCGCTGGGAGAGGTGGCGCCGATCCTGGCCGGCCTGGGGGAGAGCGCCAGTCGCGACGACCTGGTTCGCCAGGTCGCCGAGCGCCTCGACCTGGAGCCTGCGATGGTGATGGGGCGGGTGGTTGCCGCGCAGCCGACCACGGGCGGGCCCGGAGAGTCGCCGATGCGCGGCGCCGCGGTTCCGGCACCGAGACGCACGGCAGAGCTGACCTCGCGCGAGCGCCGCGAGCGAGCCCTTCTGGCGATGTGCATCGCCCTGCCGGCCGAGGGCAAGGACTACCTGGCCCGCCTCGGCGACCAGCACCTCTCGCCGATGGGCATGCGCGCCCTGACCTGGCTGCGCGAGCACCCCGAGGACCCGGCCTCCAATCTTCCCCACGACGACTCCGAGCTCGCCGGCCTGATCGCCGAGCTGGTCATCCTCGCCCACGACGAGCCCGCCTCCTCGGAAGCGATGGAGCTCAACTACCTCCTCCTGGAGCAGCGCCGTATCGAGGCCGAGATCGCCGCGGCCGGCGAGCGCGACGACTACGAGCGCCGCGCCGCCCTCAGCCGCGACCGCGCCGCCCTGGTCGAACGCATCGCCCGCACGGAGCGGGTCGGGGGTAGTTGAGCGAAGCTTTCTGTCTGCGGCGAGTGCGATGATCTCCATGTGGAGAAGGGCTTTCTGGAAGATTGCCTGGAGAAGGGAATATCGCTCGAAGCGATCGGCGAGATGGTGGGAAAGCACCCGTCTACGGTCAGCTACTGGTTGAAGAAGTACGGGCTGCGGGCAGGCGCGAGTGATGTGCACGCACCGAGGGGGCCAATCCCCAGAGAGGACTTGGTGGCCCTTGTCGAGGATGACCTGCCGCTACGGGAGATAGCGAGGAGATTGGACCGCAGCGCCACCGTTGTTCGCTATTGGCTCGACAAGTACAACATCCCACGAGGGCGGTACGTCAGGCGAGTGATCCCTGGCGGGCCGAAGAAAGTCTCGATGCCTTGCAGGCGACATGGTCAGACCGAGTTTGTACTCGAGGGTCGCGGTTCCTATCGATGTGGTCGGTGCCGAGCTGAGGCGGTAGCGCGGCGTCGGCGCGTGGTTAAGCGGATCCTTGTCGAAGAGGCGGGAGGAAGCTGTGCTATCTGCGGCTACTCACGCTGTCAGCAGGCACTGCAATTCCATCACGTCGATCCGGCGACGAAGAGCTTTCATCTTGGCCACAGCGGTCACAGTCGATCGCTCGCGCGGTCGAGAGAGGAGGCGCAGAAGTGCGTGCTGCTCTGCGCCACCTGTCACGCGGAGGTCGAGGCAGGAATTAGCAAGATGCCGCTAAATTCTCTGGTGGAAGCTGATCCGGGGTAGCGCAAGCGGATTAGCACGGTCCGGGGTAGCTCAATTGGTAGCAGCGCTCGACTGTTAATCGAGAGGTTGTGGGTTCGAGCCCCACCCCCGGAGCTCTCTCAGGCGGCCATTCGGCTGAGCGCCAGCTGCTCGACCAGCTCGGCGCCGCGCTCGGCGCCGTCGTTCTCCGCGCCCCAGGCGGCCAGCTCTCCCGCGCGACCTGCGAAGGAGAGGTCCTCCAGCAGGCGCCGGGTGGCCCAGCGCAGGGGGGTGGGGCGACAGAGGCGCCAGGGGAGGGAGAGGCCGCACCCAGCCCAGGCGACCCGCATCGCGGTCTCGCTCATGTCGCCGATGATCGGGCAGATCAGGACAGGCGTGCCGGCGCCGAGCGCGCGGGCGACGGTGCCGTGGCCGCCGTGGGAGATGACGAGCGAGGCGGCGGGCATCAGCTGGCTGTAGCTGAGCCAGTCGAGCAGGACCGCGTTGGCGGGGACCTCGATCGGGCGCTGGGGGACGACGCGGTTGGTCGTCGCCACCACCCGCACCGGCTCGTCCGCGAGCGCGGCGAGCGCCGTGCGCACGAGGTGGTTTTCGGAGTCGTGGGCGGTGCTGGGGGCGACCAGGACCAGCGGCTCCTCCCCGGGCGGTAGCTCGATCTCCGGATGCGGGATCTCGAAGGTCATCGGCCCTGTGATCTCGACCCCGGCCGGCCAGCGCCGCGGGTACTCGAGCTGGGGGAAGGTCCCGACCAGCGCCAGGTCCGGGCTGATGCCGCCGTGGAAGCGGTCCACCGGGGGCAGGTCGAGCCGTGCCCGCTGGCGGTTGAGGTCGTTGCGTCCCTGCTCCAAGCCGATGTTCAGCGCTCGCTGTCCCGCCCGCCAGACGGCTCGCCCGACAGGCGTGCGCGGCGGCTGCAGCCCGACCGCGAAGAACGGCAGCCCCGGCTCCACGACCGGGTAGATGTGCGGGATCAGGGTCGCCAGCGGCACGCCGGCCTTCTCGGCCGCCAGCGTCGGCGCCAGGGTGAGGATGTCGCTGACGACCGCGTGCGGACGCGTTTCCTCGAGCAGCGGCAGCAGTGCCTTGGCCGCTTCGGCCGCATGGGCGCCCTCCGGCGAGTCGGGGTCCGGCGGAGGGAACATGCGGTATTCCTCCGCCGCGGCGAAGCCGAGCCCGGCGCCCTCGACCGCCTCGCGCCGCTCCTCCCAGGTCTCGATCGTCACCTCGTGACCGCGCCCGCGCAGCGCCCGCCCCAGCGAGATCGCCGGGAAGACGTGGCCTGGGTCGCCGAAGGCAGCCACCAGGAAGCAAAGACGCTTGTCGCCCCCCGTCACCATCGTGCTGCTGCTCTAAGGCGTATCCAGGCCCTCGCCCGGACGTGTGAACACGATCTCGGGGACGTGGCAGTTCTTCGACGTGCGCAGCAGGAAGCGCACCGCCTCACCGAGGTCCTCCGGCCGGATCATCTCCTCGCCGGGTATCTGGCCCTGGACGAACTCGGTCATCGGCGTCTCGACGAAGCCCGGCGCCAGCGCCGTGCACTGGATCCCGGCGCCGCCGACCTCGCGGTGCGTCGACTGGGTGAAGTTGATCACCGCGGCCTTGGTCGCGGCGTAGATCGAGAGCCAGGCCTGGCCGCCCTTGCCCGCGATCGAGGCGGTGTTGACGATCAGTGCCTTGCCGTGCTCCCCACCGGCCTGCTTGAGCATAGGCAGGCCCTCGCGGGTGCCGATGATCAGGGCCCGCAGGTTGACCGCCAGCTGCATGTCGAGGTGCTTGGTCTGGATCTCCTCCATCGGCGCTCCGATGCCGACGCCGGCGTTGTTGACGAGCACGTCGAGGCGCCCGTAGGTCTCGCGGTGCCTGGCGAAGACCCCGACCAGTCCCTCCTCGTCAGACATGTTGGCGGCGACGCTCTGCACCTCGATCCCGTCGGCCCGCAGCGCCTCCGCGGCGCTCTCGAGCTTCTCCGGGCGCCGTGCGGCGACCGTCAGCGCGTAGCCCTCTCCGCCGAGCACCCTGGCGATCGCCAGGCCGATGCCGCTCGACGCTCCGGTGATAAGTGCCGCTCGCTCCGCCAACCTCGTCTCCTTCCGCTTGCCCTTCTGCGCTGCGGACCCTATCTCCAGCCCGGCGAGGTGCCTCCGGGGGCACCGCTCCCGGCTCACGGCGCTCAATAACATGCCGCCGATGCGTCGCAGCCGAGCCCTTGCCGCCCTCGCCCTCGTGGCGGCGCTCGCGATTGTCGCACTCGTCGGGTGCGGCGGCGATTCCGACAGCTCGACCGACTCCTCGCAGGACGCCGCGGAAAGTCGCCCGGCGCCGCCGAAGAGCGATTTCCCCAGCGCCGAGGGCAAGACCCTGGCGCAGGTCGCCGAAACGGCCGCCGGGCCCTCGACCCTGGTCGTCTCGCCCGCGGCGAAGGTCTTCTACGAGGGCCGCAACCGCTACCCGTTCGGGGTCTTCGAGCGTGACGGCAGCCAGGTCAGCGACGCCAAGGTCGCACTCTACTTCGCGCGGGTGCCACTGAAGAAAGGCACCGCCGCGGGCACGGAGCGGGAGAAAGAAGCGCTGGAAGAAGCCCTCGACCAGCCGGCTGTCGGCCCCTACCCGGCGGCTGTCGAAAGCATCGAGACCCAACCCGCCTTCCGTGCGATGACGACCACCGACGACCCCGACGCCGCCACCGCCGCCTACACCACGCACGTCGACTTTCCGGAGGACGGGGAGTGGCGGATCGTCGCCCTGATCGAGGAGGACGGCGAGCTGAAGTCCTCGCTGCTGCCCAGCGCCTCGGTGGGCGCCTTCGCCAGGGTCCCGCAGCCAGGGCAGAAGGCGCCGCTGATCCACACGCCCACGCCCGAGGACGTCGGCGGCGACCTCAGCAAGATCACCACGCGCATACCGCCGGACACGCAGAACGAAGTCGACTACGCCGACGTGCTCGGCAAGGAGCCGATCGTGCTCCTGTTCGCGACGCCCCAGTTCTGCCAGAGTCGGGTCTGCGGGCCGGTCGCCGACGTCACCGAGCAGGTCAAGCAGCTCTATGGCGACAAGGCGAAGTTCATCCACATGGAGATCTACAACGACAACGATCCGAACAAGGGAGTGCGCCCGCAGGTGCGAGCCTTCCACCTCCCGAGCGAGCCGTGGTTGTTCGCAATCGACCAAAGTGGAAGGATCGAGGCTGAGATCGAGGGCGCCTTCGGCGTCGAAGAGCTGACCAGGACAGTGAAGGGACTAACCGGAGAATGAGCGAGAAGACGAGCCCCGACGCCGAGCTGCTGGCTTCCTTTGCCGAGGAGGCCCGCCGGCGCTGTGACGTGATCGCCGCCGGCCTGGCGACCGAGACGACGGACTTCGAGACGATGCGGATGGAGGCGCACGCCCTCAAGGGCGCCGCCGGCGTCGTCGGCCTGCGTCGCCTGGCCGAGCTGGCCGGCCTGATGGAATCCGACCTCGACGAAGCGAAGAAGACCGGCACCATCCGCGGCGGCCGCACCCACCAGATAGCTGACGCCGCCAAGGCCCTGGCCGAAGGCGCCGCCGCAGCGGCAAAGGGCGAGGAAGAGCCCCCCGACGTCGGCCGCTCCCTGGCCCAGCTCTTCAGCGCCTAGCGCTACGCTCCCAACGATCCGGGGCGGTAGCTCAGTTGGTCAGAGCAGCGGACTCATAATCCGTCGGTCGAAGGTTCGAGTCCTTCCCGCCCCATCGAAAAGCCCACCTGTTTGGTGTTCGAGAGGCGCTCTCGGAATCGATCTATTCGATTCCCCAGCCCTCGCCGAGGCATAGGTCGCACGACACCTCCATGCCGGGTCGGAAGTTCTTCCCCAGATGGGTGGTCAGGTCGGCCGCCCGATTCGGCTGTGCCTGCATGCGCGCTTCGGCGAAGGCGGTAGCGAGCAGCGTGCCCCCTTGACTCTCAGCGCTTAGGCTTCACCAACTGCCCCCGCAGGGTGCGGTGCAGTCCACGCAAGCAGTCGCGTCGCTTGGGGTCGTGCATAGGCTCTGAGCCACGAAGTTCCAGCACCTTGTTGGCGATCGTGGTCTTGCCTGGCGCCTTCAGCCCATGGCTCTCGCACCAGGCTTCGACCGTACGGTGACGCTCGCACGCCCCATCCGGAAGTCTCGACACCGGGAACTCGAGCAAGTCGTTCAAATCCTGTACGTAGGCGTTGACTGCCTTTACGTATGTCTCGGGGTGGACCAGGTCCTCTAGGTCGATACCCACTCCACCGTCCTTGATCAGGTGAACCCGCTCCGCCGGCACGTTCTCTTTGATCAGGAACTTGCGCCGCTCGCGTCCGCCTTTATCGCCGTCGAGTACCCAGGCCGTCCTCACTCCCTCCAGGTCGAGCCCTGCCACCCGGCTTGGTGGCACCTCCGCCGCTCCCGGGACCACCTGGTAGCCAAGCGAGGTGATCCGAGCCGCCTCCTTGATCAGTGAGGGCAGAAGCACCAGGTCGCTGCCGCCCTCGACGATCGCCGCCGGGCGCAGAGCGACGAAGGCCATCGAGCCGGCACCCATCGCCAGGAGCAGCGAAACCAGGCCGGGCTTGTCGGACCAGAACTGCTGATCGACCTCCGAGCGCATCTCGTCCTTGATCCCGCGCACGACCCGCACCGAGGAGCCGAGATCCTCGGGCAGGCACGCCGCCGAGTGTGTTGTGTAGATGACCTGGGCGGCGTTCGACTGCTTTGAAAGTACCTCCATCAGGTCGGCCTGGGCGTCGTAGTGGAGATGCATTTCGACCTCGTCGATCAACAGGATCGGTGGCACGGTGTGGCCTTCGCCGGCAGTCAGCGCCACCAAGGCGACGAACTGGCGCAGGCCCTCGCTGCGCTCGCGCGGCTTCATCGGCACGCCGCTGCCCGACTTGACGTGGATCAATAGCTGCGTGTTGCTGCGGTCGAAACTGACCTCGACCGGTGGCCTCTGCTTCCAGGCGGAGAACTTCTCTACCAGGATCGTATTTGCCACCTCCAAACGCTGCCGGGCGCTGCCGGTGATCCCCGCGTCGATCTCCTCCAGGAGCGCCTCCAGATCAAGCTCTGCCAACTCAGCCAGATTGTGGAGGGCCGGCGGCGGGTTCGCCGCGTCGGCTCTCAGCTCGTATTCGTCGGCCAGCTGGCGATCTGCCAGCTCGAAACGCACGAAGCGCGGAATCAGCGCCTCTAGTGCATCGCGCCCTTCATATCTGGGGTGCTGGCGCGACTCGATCTCGTGCAGCTCGCGCACATGCGCGATCAGATCCTCGCCCCATTCCTCGGCCTCGAGGTGATCGGCGAGTGCGCTTAGCGCGCCGAGCTGGTCCTTGATCGTCCAGCGCTCCGACTCCAGCGCGTCGATCAGCGCCGACATGGTTTCCTGAGCTGCGGGCGTTCCCTCGGCCTGCTCGGCCGCGGGCCAGCGCGGGCTCTCGATTGTTTTCACGAGCGTCTCGGCAAGCGCCTGGCGAGGCCCGGTATCGCGCACCGGGGTCGGCTCGAGCCAGGCGAATGAGGTGCCGCCCGCGCGCAGGTATCGATCCAGCCAACGCACCTGCTTCATCTGGGCCCCGCCCGCCAACTCACGCAGCAGCTTTCGCTCCGCGTCGTCGAGCCGGTAGCGCTGGCGCACGATCACGTGGTCGTCCTCGAGCTTCTCCCCCCTGGTCCACTCGGCGGGGTCGACCGCCACCCACTCGCCATCCTCGTCGGTTTTCCCGGTCACCATCTCCAAGGCGTCGAGCAGAGTCGACTTGCCGACCTCGTTCGCCCCGATCAGGCAGACGATCGGGCTGTCGAGGCGCAGCTTCACCGGTACCTCGCCGCCGAAGCGGCGCAGTCCGTGTACCCACATCGCCTCCAGCCGCATCCCGCCAGCATATTTCCTGCGGGCGCCGAGAAATCCACTTGCCCTTCCGGAACGGCTCACTTTGCCGGCGCTGGGCCAGCTGCGCCAAACGTCTGCCCAGGCGGCTGAAGAGAGCGCGGACCGAGCCCGACCCGACCCTGCTCCCGCTCGATCAGCCGTGGGGAAGCCCGGAGGCCTTCCTCGAGTTGATCGATGACAACGTGCTTGCCACCACAAGCTGATGCAGGGCTCGGCAGCATTCCCGAGGCTCGGGAGCTCGTCAATGAGGTGCGAACGAAACCGGCCGTCCGGATTGAAGTGCGTGATCTCCTGCTCGGCGCACTCACCGCTAAGTCGTGAAGAGGTCTTCCACGGCCTTGCGAAATGAAACGGGATCGATTGCCGGGAACTTGTACAGCTCGGGCTCGATCGCCTCGAACTGGATTAGGATCTCGGCTGGATTCACCAGGCCGGTGGCGATCATCTCCTGGATGTCGCGAACGTCCTGGTCGTGTCCGCGCTCGGCCTTCGAGAGTGCTTGGGCAACGGGATCGAAATGGTGGAACGCGAGCTTGCCCTCCGTGCGGATGAGTGGGCTTCGCTCCTCCCAGCCCTTGGGGAGGGGGATGAAGTCCGACGGGGCTGCCAGCTCGATGTTCAGGTTCAGTCTCTCCTTGAGCCGGGGTATCTCTCGAAGGATCTCGTCGCGGTCGGGGATGAGCTTGATGTCGACGTCGATGGTCGTGTCTCGCCAGCCGTGGAGGACCGCGGTCGCGCCGCCGGCCAGATAGACGCGGCCGTCCACGTCGACCGCCCGACCCAGCTCGAGCATGAACCGCTCGATGCGGGTCGAGTCGGCTAGCTCGCGCATGCGGCGGCTCGCTCGAAGCTGACGAGCCGGCGGATCAGGGCGTTGTAGGCAGAGTGGGCCGCGTTGCCCTTCTCGCGAGCAAGCAGGGCGTAGAGCTTGTGCTCGGGAGATTCGATTGGGTTGGAAAGCTCGATTCCGACTGCATGCAAGCGTGGTGCGCCGATTGAAACGAGCAGCGCCTCGACGGACTCACGTCCAGCATCCAAGTCTGCGGCACCTTGCGCGACGAGGTCGCCACCAGGAAGGATCTCAAGCGTCGAGAAGCCGGTCATTCCCGGTCAGGGTAGCGACAGTCGGGTAACGCCCCCTCGAGACTGGGACGCTCGATGCCTGATGCGTATCATCGTCGCGTCAATCTCGGAGAGGAATATGGGGAACCCGTTCGACTTGTCGGGTCATGTGGCGCTGATCACCGGTGGCAACAGCGGTATTGGGCTCGGCATGGCCGAGGGGCTTGCCGCCGCTGGGGCGAGTGTCTGCATCTGGGGGCGCACCGAGGAGCGCAACGAGGCCGCTCGGGAGCGGATCGCGAGTCACGGGGGAGAGGTCGTCGCGGTTCGCTGCGACGTCAGCTCCGCCGATGACGTCGAGGCTGGCTTCGCGGAGACTCTCGAGCGGCTCGGCCGTATCGACTCCTGCTTCGCCTGTGCCGGGGTTGCGGCCGGAGGCCAGCGCTTCCTCGAGATGTCGCCCGAGGAGTTCCAGCGCGTTCTGGCGGTGAACCTCAACGGGGCCTTCCTGACCTTGCAGGGGGCCGCCCGCGACATGGTCAAGCGCGAAGAAGGTGGCAGCCTGGTCGGGGTCGCCAGTCTCGCGGCGCTCTCGGGGCAGCCGCGGGGGCAGAACTACGCGGCTTCCAAGGGCGGTCTCGTCTCGATGGTCAACTCCTGCGCGGTCGAGCTCTCGAAATACGGCATCCGGGCGAACTCGATCCTGCCGGGCTGGGTCGAATCGGCGATGACCGAGGAGATGCTCGCCTGGCAGCCGTTCATCGATCGCGTGCTGCCGCGGATTCCCGCCCGTCGTTGGGGCACCCCGGCCGACTTCGCCGGGATCGCCGTCTACCTCGCCAGCCCGGCGAGCGAGTACCACACCGGCGACTCCTTCCTGATCGATGGTGGCTACCGCGCCTTCTGAGCAGCTCGCCGGGCAACTGCGCGCCGTGGTGGCGGAGGCGTGCTCGGAGCCGGAGGTCGAGGTGCGCGGCCTGCGGCGGCTGACCGGCGGCGCCAGCCGCGAGACCTGGGCCTTTGACGCGGTCTTCGCCGACGGCGCCGAGCGACCGCTGATCCTGCGCCGCGACCCGCCGAAGGCGGACCGGGCCGGAGGAGCGATGCGGCGCGAGGCGACCGCGATCGAAGCGGCGGCACGCGCCGGCGTGCCGGTGCCGAAGCTGATCGCCCACGGCAGCGACCCCGCCGCTCTCGACGCTCCCTTCATCGTGATGGACTTCGTCGAGGGCGAGACCGTTCCCCGCCGCATCCTGCGCGACGACGCGTATGCCGATGTCCGCCCGCGCCTGGCCGAGCGCTGTGGGGAAATCCTCGCTCGGGTGCACGCGATCCCAACCGGGGAGGTGAAAGGGCTGGAGACCCCCGACTCCCTGGGACAGCTGCGCGGCGCCCTCGACTTCTTCGAGGAGAGCAGCCCGGCCCTCGAGCTGGGGATGCGCTGGCTGGAGCGGAACCGGCCAGACGTCGGGGCCGCCCGCGTCGTCCACGGCGACTTCCGCAACGGCAACCTGCTTGTCGGCCCCGACGGCATCCGCGCGGTGCTCGACTGGGAGCTCGTTCGCCTGGGGGACCCGATGGAGGACCTGGGGTACCTCTGCGCGCGGTGCTGGCGCTTCGGTGTGGTCGAGCGTCCGGTCGGCGGCTTCGGCGATTACGCCGACCTCTTCCGGGGCTACGAAAAGATCTCGGGGCAGCGCGTCGACCCCGAGCTCGTCCGCTGGTGGGAGCTCTTCAGCAGCGTCTGGTGGGGCGTCGGGTGCATGGTCCAGGCCTCGCGGCATCTCTCCGGGGACGTGCGCTCGATCGAGCTTGCGGCGATCGGCCGCCGCGTGTGGGAGCAGGAGTACGACGTCCTGCTGTACCTCGACGGGCGGGGCGGCTGAGATGGCGCGCGGCGTGCCGAGCACGGCGGAGCTGGTCGATGCCCTGCGGGGCTTCTTGGAGCAGGACGTGATGCCCGGGACGGAAGGGCGCCTCAGCTTCATGGCTCGCGTCGCCGCCAACGTCGCCGCGACGGTCGAGCGCGAGATCGTGCTCGGGCCGCTCCAGGCGCAGGGGCACGCCGAGCGCCTGGCGACGCTGGGGTTCGGCGACGACGACGAGCTGGCGCGGGCGATCCGGGCCGGCGAGCTCGACGACCGCCTCGACGAGGTGGTCGAGGTCACGCGGCGCAACGTGGTCGAGAGGCTCAGCCTCTGGAACCCGCGCTACGTCGAACCCGAGGACGTCGACCTGATCCTCCAGATGCCCGCTTCCGGCGGCGGGCCTTCAGATTCGAACCCCCCCGACAAAGGCAGGTAAGGGCCAATGGATTACACGCTGCCCCAGGATCTCCTGGACTTCATCGCCGAGCTGGATGCCTTCATCGAGCGCGAGATCGAGCCCCTCGAAGCCGAGAACATGCAGTTCTTCGACCACCGTCGCGAGTGGAAACGCACCGACTGGGAGAACGACGGCGTCCACTCGCGGGAGTGGGTCGAGCTGCTCGAGGAGATGCGGCGGCGAGCGGACGCTGCCGGCTTCTACCGCTACGCCCTGCCGGGGAGGATGGGCGGGCGCGACGGGACCAACCTCGGGATGGCGGTGATCCGCGACCACCTCGCGGCGAAGGGGCTGGGCCTGCACAACGACCTGCAGATGGAGTCCTCCGTGGTGGGGAACCTCGTCTTCCCGCTGATCCTCGAGCAGTTCGGCAGCGCCGAGCAGAAGGACGCCTTCCTCGCGGGCTCGATCTCCGGCGAGCTGGCGTTCGCCTTCGGCCTGACCGAGCCCGACCACGGCAGCGACGCGACCTGGCTGCAGACGACGGCGGTCCGGGACGGCGGCGATTGGGTGATCAACGGGGCCAAGCGCTTCATCAGCGGGCTCGGCTTCGCCCGCCACGCGATCGTCTTCGCCCGCACCTCCGGCGATCCGGGCGCGGCCGAGGGGATCACCGCGTTCATCGTCCCCACCGACGGCCCCGGCGTCGAGGTCCCGTACATGCACTGGACCTTCAACATGCCGACCGACCACGCCGAGGTGGTGCTGAAGGACGTGCGGGTGCCCGACGGCGCGATCCTGGGCGAAGAGGGGAGGGGGCTCGCCACGGCGATGTTCTTCGTCCACGAGAACCGGATCCGGCAGGCGGCCTCAGGGGTTGGTGCAGCCGACTACTGCGTGACCCAGTCGGTCGCCTACGCGCGCGAGCGCAGGACGTTCGGCAAGCCCCTCGCCGAGCGACAGGCGATCCAGTGGCCGCTGGTCGAGCTGGCGACCGAGATCGAGATGCTGCGCGGCCTGGTGCGAAAGACGGCCCACGAGATGGACAGCGGCAAGGGTCGCATCAGCGGGGTCAGCGACAAGGTCTCGATGTGCAACTACCGCGCCAACCGCCTCGTCTGCGACGCGGCGGATCGGGCGATGCAGGTGCACGGCGGCGTCGGCTACACCCGGCACAAGCAGTTCGAGCACATCTACCGCCACCACCGCCGCTACCGGATCACCGAGGGCTCCGAAGAGATCCAGATCCGCAACATCGCCGGTCACCTCTTCGGCTTCGTCTCACGTTAAAGACCCCGGGATCCACGGCCGATGGGAGGCTATGCCTCCTCTTCTTGCCGTCGCGCTCATGATGTCGCCGTTTGCGATCGTCGGTTGCTTGAAGGGCCGCTACGTCCTGAGCATCGTCGGCTTGTTCGTACTGTTCGGGATCCCGTCCATCCTTGCGGCGACGCGTCTCGCGCGGGCGGACTCCTGGTGGGCCGGCCGGTTCTACGACGAAACCAAATTGATTCAGACCGGTCATCGCTACCCGGGCCACAGCAACATCAGTGACGCACTGACGCTCTGAGGCGCAGCGCCCCGAGCGGCGCGGTGTTGCCTGCCCGGGGCGCTGTTCGAACGCCGACGGATCAGCCCTGCTGGCCCACCGTGACGCCGACCTTGGAGCCTGACTTGAGCACCTTGCCCGGCCTGGGGCTCTGCTTGAGCACCTTGCCCGGCTTGCCCTCGGCGCGCTTGACCTTGCCGAGCTTGCAGTCGGCACGGCGGAGCGCCTTCTTGGCGGCCTTCAGGCTCTTGCCCTTCAGCTTCGGGACGGCGCAGCCTTCGTAGTAGAAGCGGTCGGACCTGACCATGGGGCTGGTCCCGGCCAGGGTTGTCACCGTGACGTCGGTCGCCCCGACCTTGGTGCTGCGCGGGGCGATCGCGGTGATCTGGGTGTCCGATTCGACCGTGAAGCCGGTCGCCGGCGTCGAGCCGAACTTGACTGCGCTCGCCGCGTTGAAGTCGGTGCCGGTGATCTTCACCGTGGTGCCGCCGGCGACCGGGCCGAAGTCGGGCTCGAGCGAGGTGACCGCTGGGGTCGGCTGGACTTCGGCGCTGAGCTCGACCTCTTTGCCCGAGAAGGCGCCGCTGGGGGCGACCGTCGCTCCGTCGAAGGGCGGCGGGAAGACGAAGCCGAAGCTCGCCCCGGCGACGTCGGCGACCCCGATCTTGTCGGTGGCGTTGCTCGGATCGACTCCGATCAGGTCTCCCGCGCGGATCGGGAGGTTCGTGCTGAATGTCTGCAGACCGGTCCCCGACGGTGTGGCCGGGTTGCTGGTGCCCATCGCGCTGTAACCGCCGGAACCGTTGGGCCGGAGGACCCGCAGGAAGAACGGGCCCCCTTCGGCGCCCTGAACGCGCCAGCGCACGATCGCACCGTTCACCGGTGAGACCAGGTTGGCGCCTTTCTCCGGAAGGGCGGTGTTGAAGTAGGTCTGTACCCCTCCGAATTCCGTAGGCGTGGAACCGGGCGGCAGAACACTGCCGATGGTGATGGTGGAAGCCTGTGCGCTCGCCGCCGCGAAAAGCGCGAGCGCGGTCACCGATGCGATGGCCGAAGTGAGAAGTCGCCCGGCCAGCGCATGCCTGGTTTGCGCAGCCGTATTCGCACGGCCACGATGTGGTCGAAACATTCCCCATGCCTCCTTAGGTTGTTACACCCGGGCTCCGAGGTGGAGCGCCCGGACGAGTTCGGATGCAGAAACCGCTACACCGATGAATGTTGCGGTGGGCCCGGCATATACTCACGCCCGTCGTTCCAATCCGAGCCGTTCCGAGGGGGACAGAGTGAGCGCACCGAACGAGCCCGAGAGGCTGAACCAGGAGGGATTCGCCGCGTTCTCACAGCGCGCCGGCGACGATGCCCCGGTGGTGATGCTGAACCTCCTCGCCTTCCAGCCCGACGGAGGGCAGGAGCGCTACGAGGAATACGGTGCCGCTGTCGCTCCGCTGCTGGAGCAGGTCGGCGGGCGGATCGTCTTCGTCGGTGCGCCCGCGACGGCCCTCCTGGGCGACGACTCCTGGGACCTCGTCGCGCTGGTCGAGTACCCGACGCGGCAGGCCTTCCTCGACATGATCGCCTCGACCGAGTACCAGGCGATCGGCCATCTGCGAACCGAGGCGCTGGTCAAGGGCGAGCTGCACCCGATGGATGCCGGCGAGGTGCCGACCGTCGCCTAGCGACGTCGGGGCGGGGGCGACGCCGCCCTACGGCGCGAGCCGCACCGGCAGCGTCTTCAGCTGGTTGAGGAAGCCCGACTCGACGAACTTGGGCCCGCCGTCGATCGTCATCTCCGGGTAGCGGACCAGGGTCTCTTCGAAGAGGATCTTCAGCTCGAGGCGGGCGAGGGCGGTGCCCAGGCAGAAGTGGCGGCCGCCGGCACCAAAGGCCTGGTGCTCGGGATTGCGCAGGACATCGAAGCGGTCGGGGTCCTCGTAGCGCGTCTCGTCTCGATTCGAGGACGCGTACCACATGACCACCTTCTCACCCTCTTTGATCTGCTTGCCGTTGAGTTCGACGTCGCGGGTCGCGGTGCGGCGGAAGTGGGCGAAGGCGGGAAACATGCGCAGGGACTCCTCGACCACGCCTGGGATCAGACCAGGGTCGTCGAGGACCATCTGGAGCTGTTCGCGGTCTTCCATCAGCGCCCGCATGCCGCTGGCGTAGGTAGACCTGGTGCTGTCGTTGCCGGCGGCGACGAGGAGGAAGAAGCCCATCACGATCTCGTGTTCCTCGAGCATCTGGCCTTCGACCTCGGAGTGGACGAGGACGCTGGTCAGGTCGTCGGTCGGGTTCTCCCGCCGGGCGGCGATCATCTTGTTGCAGCGGGCGAAGATTTCGGGGATGGCCTGCTCGAGCGCTTCTTCGACCCCGCCGGGGCTGAGGTCGGGGTCGCCGGCGCCCAGGGTCGAGTTCATCAGCGTCGCCCAGACCTCGTCGTCCTCGGGGGGGATGCCCATGAAGCTGCCGATCACGCGCGAGACCGCCGGCTGGGCGACGTCGGTGACCAGGTCGCAGGTCTCACGGCCCTCGAGCCGATCGAGGACCTCGATGACGATCTCCCGGATCGAGTCCTCGTGCGCGGCGATCCGCTTCGGCGTGAAGCCCGCCTGGAACAGCGCCTTGATCCGGTCGTGCTTGGGCGGGTCCATGCCGATGAACATCGCCCGCGAGAGCTCGATCGGGAAGACCTCGTTGATCGCGGTGACGCCGCCAACCTCCGAGGAGTAGGCCTGCCAGTCGCGACTCACCTCGTGCACGTCGTCGGCGGTCGTCACCGACCAGAAGCCGGCCGCCTCGGGGAACTCGCTGACGTGCGAGGTCCAGTGGACCGGGCAGCCGCTGCGCATTTCCTTGAACAGGGCGTGGGGCGGGCCGTCGACCCAGTGTTTGCGCTCCAGTACGAGCTCGTCCTCGAGTTTTGCGGTGGCAGGGTTCATCTGTGAGCTCCTCGTCGGGTCGATTCGGGGATCCTACCGGTCGAACTGGCCAGCTGGCCAGGAGGCTTGTGGGAGGGGGAGCCTGGCCGTCCTCCAGTCGAATTGAGCACCGCGCGTAAGCGCGGTGCAACCAGGAGCGCGGCCTACGGCCGCGCAAACACCGGATTGCATTTCCGCCGCTTCGCGACATGCGCGCGGACCGTCGCCAGGCGCTCCCAGAAGACGCGCGCGAGCAGGGCCAGGCAGGGACGTCGGCGACCTTGTCGAGGAAGTCGCCGATCCAGGTGAGGACCGGCATGCCGAGCAGGTCGAGCACGGCGAGGACGAGGGCCAAGCCGCCGATCCAGGCGGCGATGCGGGTGAGGCGACGGGGCAGCGCGCTGCCTCCGGCTGGCGCTGTCGCTCCGGCGGGCTCCACGGCGGCACCCTGGTCAACGGGTCCGCTGGCTCTGGCCGCGCCGCGCGGAGTGCAAAGATCGAACCTCACATGCGAGAGAGAGGAGCGATTGTGTCGGGTGGAGATTCGAGTTGGTGGAGGGGGCGGGTGGCCCGCTTTGCGGTACTGGCGCTGGCGATCGGCGCCTTCGGCACGATCGCGGCCGGCTGCGGTGGCGATGGCGACAGCGACAGCGTCTCGGAGGCCGAAGATCGGATCGAACGCGGCCTCGAAGAAGCCAAGGAAGGCCTCGAAAAGGGCAAGGACGAAGTGACGAAGGGCTTCAGCGAGGCCGAAAAGGCCACCAAGGAAGGCCTCGAAAAGGGCAGGGACGAAGCCAAGAAGGGTGTGGAAGGCGGTAAGAGCCAGGCCGAAAAGACGATCGAACAGGCCGAAAAGGAAGCCAAGGAAGGTCTGGAAAAGGGCAAGGACGAAGCCAACAAGGCGATCGAAGAAGCCGAAGAGCAGGCCGAAAGGTACGGCTACTAGTAGGAAGAAACTGATCTCGCTCGGGTGAACCGTCATCCTCTCGGGGATGGCGGAGCCCGAGAGCATGGACCCGTTCGAAGCGTTGGTCGCCGACGCGATCGACGCTCTGCCGGAGGAATTTCAGCGAGTGCTGGAGGGCGTTGCGGTCGTCATCTCCGACGGCGGCGCCGAGATGCACGCCTACGGTCTCTACGAGGGAGACGGGATCGTCCGCGACGGCTACGAGGACCGGATCGTGATCTACCGCGACACGCTGGAACGCGATTTCGGCCGTGACCCGAAGCTGCTGGCCAGACAGGTCGAGCGCACGCTCCGCCACGAGCTTGCCCATCACCTCGGCTGGGACGAGCGCGGGGTCGGCGGCCTCGGGCTTTGAGTCGCCCTGCTGCCTCCCGGGCGACTACCGGACCTTGCAGTCCCCGGGCAGCTTGCTGGTCAGCTGCCTGCCTTCGGGGAAGGTGAAGGTCGCCTTCGCGAGCTGGTAGACGGCGCCGGGGAAGCCCGCCGGTGCGGCGCAGCTGGCGCTGAGGAAGCTGCGCGCCTCACCGGCGTAGCGGTACCTGCGGCCGATCGTCAGCTCGATGTCGGTGACATAGCCCAGGTCGGAGGCGAGCGTTCGGATCTTGGCTGTGAAAACGGTCCCGAATTCGCCCCGGGGCCGGCGCGAGATCTCGAAGGGGAGGACGAAGGCCGCTTTCACCGGGGTCGAGCCGTAGAGGTGCAGCACCATTCCCGGACCCTTGCGAGTGCTGCTGTTGAAGACGAGCACCGCCCCCCTGGCCGGGATCAGGGGCGAGCCCGGGAAGTCGACGCTGGCGGCGAAGCGGCCGTGGCCGACCAGGGCGCTGCGGCAGAGATCGAGTGCGGCTTCGGTGCTGGTCTGCTGAAGGCGGAAGGCGGGACAGGTCGGGAGGCCCACGGTCGAGACCCGCCCGGCGCGGTTGACCGCGACGGCGAGCTCGCGCAGCTGCGGCGGGCGGCTGCCGTCCACGGTTGCGACCGAGCCATCGAGGTGCACCGTCACCGGCGCCGGGCGCTCGCGCGGCAGCGCACGCGGCGCAAGCCGGCCGTCGAAGGAAACGCGCACGTTGCCCGACTGCACGATCTGGCGCTGCGCGGCAGCCCCCGCGATCGGCAGGCAGCAGGCGGCGATGGCGGCTGCGATGAGGAGGCGACGCATACCCTTCCCAGTCTAGGTGCGCGGTGTTTTCCCCCGGTTAACGCCGGGCGGGAGGTCGTAGGGTTCGAAGGGTGGCCGAGGCGACTCACGCGAGCATCGAGAAATGGGTCGAGGGCTACGAGCGAGCCTGGCGCGCGGCGGGGACCGAGTCGCTGCGTGAGCTGTTCACCGGGGACGCCACCTACCGGATGTCGCCCTACGAGGAGCCCGCCACGGGAATCGCCGCGATCGCCGGGCTCTGGGAGCGTGAGCGCGAGGGCCCGGACGAGCCGTTCGAGATGCGTCACACCATCGTCGCCGCCGAGGGCGACACCGCGGTGATCCGGGTGGAAGTCCAGTACGGCGGCCCCGAGCGCCTCCAGTACCGCGATCTCTGGGTCGTTCGCTTCGCGGCCGACGGCCGCTGCCTCGAGTTCGAGGAGTGGCCGTTCTGGCCCGGCCAGCAGATCGTCGCTGGCATGTGATCCAGGTGGGCTTGGGGTGGGTTGGCGGATGCCCCTCTCCAAAACGCGCGGCAGGAGCCGCGCTTGAGTGTTTTGGAGAGGGGCATCCGCCAACCCCTCTCGAAACACCCAAGCTTCAAAGCTCCCGCCTCGAAGTGCCGTCCTGGCTTGGTCCCAAGCTTGGGGACCCTGACACCGGCTTCGCAGTCTGAGAGCCATTGGGGTCACTCCTCAGGAACTCCCGCGAAGCGGCCTGAGGAGTGACCCCAATGGCTCTCCGGTGCCTAGCGATCCGGGGGGCGGTCGATGTGGGCCACCCGTTCGGCCCGCTGGCGCGCTTCGGCCACCGCCTCGCGGGTTGCGGCGATCGCCTCCTGCTGGGCCGCGGCGACGCCCTCGCTCGGCTTGCCGCCGACGACGTCGCGGAAGGCTTCCTTGAAACGGTCGGTCCGCCGGTCGGGCGGGAAGCGCTCTTCGGCCCGCGCCTGCTTGGCGGGTGCGCGCTCGCCGTAGCGCCGGCGTGCCCAGGGCGAGCCCGGCTTGCCAAGCCGCGAGGCGCCGTAGATCGCGACCGGGAGGACGAAGAAGCCGACCCAGCCGTGCATCAGCCGCTGCTTGGCGAAGCAGATCGCCACCATGGCGAAGACGAGCAGGGCGCCGGCGATGCTGGCGATGATCTCGGTTGCCGAGCTGGTGTCGAAGTCAAACGGCGTGAAGCCGAGCAGGAGCAGGACCATGCCGGCGGCTGCGATCACGGTCGCGTCGATCGAGCTGCGCCCCTCCTCGGCCCAGTAGACGTCGTCGAGGTAGACCCAGAGCGCGAACTCGTCGATCGTGAGGCCGGCGCCGATGCCGAAGGCGAAGGCGCAGATCTCGATCCAGGGGCTGGCGCCGAGGGTGCTGAAGCCGAGCGTGCCGGCGACCATCATCGTCACGATCCCGAAGACGAGGTGGTGCAGGTGGACGCCGCTCTCGCTGACGACGCTGCCCGGCCACCACGGGACCCTGGGGCTCCGCATCAGCCGCGTGCTCATCCGGATGAAGGCGAAGGAGAGGATGAAGCCGGCGAGGACGAGGAAGAGGCCCTGCTCGTCGTGCTCGACGAGCTGGTCCCAGAAGTCGGTGAAGATCGAAGTGGTGATCACGGGCTGGGCTTCGAGTGTAGTTCCGCCGCGCCTCCCTTTTCGCGAATCCGGTCGACCGTGAGCAGGACGGCGGCGACCGCGTAAAAGGGGGTGAAGGCGATGTTGGAGAGCACGTCGGCGATCCACTCGCAGAGCAGTTCGCTGCCGAAGAGCTCGTGGGTGAGCTCGCTGGCGAGGTTGGTGAGGCCGTCGCCGACGATCTCGATCGGGACCATCACCGCGGCGACGATCCAGAACCTGCCCCGGACCAGCTCGATGCTGCGGCGCAGGGCGGCGCGGATCCCATGGTGTTCGATCTCCACCACCGGCGCGGAGAGGCCTAGCCAGACGAAGGCGAGGAATCCGGGGACGAGGAAGAAGACGAGCCCGAAGGCGACCAGGGCGCCGTAGATCAGGTCGATCGCGATCAGCGGCCCGTAGCTGACCATGCGGGCGGTCTCGCGCAGCGAAGGCGGCTCGCCGTCGTGGGGATGGGTGAGCGAGATCGCCACCGCGCCGGTGTAGAAGACCTCGCCGATCAGGCCGGTCGCGGCGAGCACCAGGGTCGCGGCGACGATCGCCAGCACCCCAAGGCTCGTGTCGAAGTCGAAGGAGCCGATGTCGGCTTCCAGGGCCAGTGCGTGGATCAGCCCCAGGGGTACGAAAACGATGACTGCAAGCAGCAGCAGCGACGGCGCCCACCTCAGGTAGGTGCGGCCGATCCGGACGTAGATCGAAGCCAGCTCGGCCCGGCGGCTCACGTCAGCGGGGGCGGCGGCCGGAGGGCTTACGACCGCGTTGCTCCAGCTTCGACTGCGCCGACTCGCCGGCCGGCACCCGGCGCGGCTCGCGCAGTTCGGGGATCAGGATCTCTTCGGCGCAGCGGCGGTGCCAGTGGTGGTGTTCGGTGCCGCCGAGGCGGAAGACGTACTGGACGACGACGTGCTCGCTGCCGATCTCGATCTCGCCGTGGCAGGAGGGGCAGCGGTAGAGCTTGCGCGAGATGCCGCGGATCACCCAGGCCTCGTCACCCTCCTCGGTCAGGCCGCGCACGCTCCAGCGCTTGTCTGGCAACCCGGCGAGGTCCGCCACGGTGCTACCTCCGCGATAGCCAGGCGAAGCCCGCGGCCATGGCCAGGTTCGAGACCCCGGCGAGGCGCAGGCCAAGCTTCGCCCCGGGGCGGCTGACGGCCGCCGACTCCGCCCAGAGCGCGTCGGTGGCGATCTCGGTGCCGCGAAGCCAGGCCAGCGCCCACCAGTCGCGCTGCTCTCCGCGGCGAGCGGCCAGCGCGTGGGCCGCCGCAAAGGTGAGCCAGATCGGGCCGCAGCGGCGGAAGAGGTGTTCGGCATCGGGCGAGGGATGCTCGTGTCCAAGCACCTTCAGGGTCGTCGCCGGGGCAAGGATCGCCGCGCTGCCGAGGGCAAGGTCGAAGGCGACCATGTTGCGGTTGGTGAGGCGCAGCGCCTGCTCGAGCGTCATCGCGGTACCCATCCAACCAGATCCCTCCGATGCTCGGCGGGAAGGGAAAGCGTGCGGTCCGGCGAATCTGAGGCCCGTGACCAAGACCGCAACCAAATCAGCCGCACAGCTCAAGAGCCTCTCCGACTACATCCAGGAGCGCTTCGACGAGTTCTCCCGTTCCCAGAAAGACGTCGCCCGCTACATCGTCGACCATCTCGACGAGGCGGCTTTCCTCACCGCCGAGGAGCTGGCCCGCAGGGCGAGCACCTCATCCTCGACCGTGGTGCGCTTCTCCCAGGCCCTCGGGTTCGAGGGGTATCCAGAGCTTCAGCAGGCGGCCATCGAGGAGTACCGGACGGCCGGAGCGGCGACGAACGGAGCGTCCAGCGCCGGCTCGCTCTTCTCCTTCGATCACTCCGAGCTGGAGGGGTCGCTGGGCGCCGACTACGCGAACCTCGAGGAAACGGCCCGCAAGCTGACCCGCGAGCAGGTCGACGGTGCGGTCGCGGCGTTGGCCGAAGCCCAGCGAGTGGTGATCGTCGGCGTCGACCAGATGGCCTTCTTCGCCAGCTACCTACGGCACACGCTCAGCCTGCTCGACATCAGGGCCGAAATCGTCGCCAGCACCGGTGGCGAGTCCCTGCAGCGGCTGGGGCGGATAGACGACGAGACCCTGGTCATCGTCCTCTCCTCCGGGCGGGCCCATCCTCTCCTGCTGCGTGCGATGAAGCTGGCTCTGCACCGCAACGCGCACACGCTGGCGATCTCCGACGCCTCGATGTCGGAGGTCGGAGAGAACGCCGAGCTGACGCTCTACTTCTCCTCCAACAGCCCCTCCTTCGCTCGATCCAACACGGCATTGATGGCGCTGGTCCAAGCTCTCGCCCACGGCTTGTATGCGCGGGACGAAGACACCCACAAAGACCGCATCAGGGCCTACAAGCTCAAGTAGCGAAGGCGCCCCACCAGTTTTTGGCGCGGCGGGTCCTGTCACGGATTTGGTGCCACCAGCCCTGCGGTAGCTAAAGCTTCCTCGGGCTGGTCCCCCAAATCCGCACCACCCCCCGCGAGAAGCGGGGCTCGGTGACGCTCCTCCCGCGGGTGGCGCTGTAGGGGGAACCGCCCCTGAGGACGCTTTAGCGACCGGAAGGGGCGGTGGGTCCCCTGCAGCGACAGGACCCGCGGGCCAAGGTCGCCAGCCCAGGCACGTAATATGCGGATTATGGCTGCCGAAAGAGCTACGTTTCGCTTGAAGACGGGTCTTGCCGAGATGCTCAAGGGCGGGGTGATCATGGACGTGGTCACGCCTGAGCAGGCACGGATCGCGGAGGACGCCGGTGCTTGTGCCGTGATGGCGCTGGAGCGGGTTCCCGCCGATATTCGTAGAGACGGCGGGGTCGCCCGGATGTCGGATCCGGCGATGATCAAGGGGATCCAGGAGGCGGTGACGATCCCGGTCATGGCCAAGGCGCGGATCGGTCATTTCGCCGAGGCACAGGTTCTGCAGGCGCTCGAGGTCGACTACATCGACGAGTCGGAGGTCCTGACCCCGGCCGACGAGCGCCACCACATCGACAAGCTCGCCTTCGAGGTTCCCTTCGTCTGCGGCGCGACCAACCTCGGCGAGGCTCTTCGCCGGATCGGCGAGGGTGCGGCGATGATCCGCTCCAAGGGCGAGGCCGGCACCGGCAACGTGGTCGAGGCCGTGCGCCACATGCGCGAGATCGTCGCCGGGATCAAGCGGCTCGCCCAGCTCGGCCCGGAGGAGCTGGCCGGGGCCGCCAAGGAGCACCAGGCGCCGCTCGAAGTCGTCCACGAGGTCGCCGCGAAGGGCAGCCTCCCGGTACCCCTCTTTTGCGCCGGCGGCATCGCCACACCCGCCGACGCCGCGCTGATGATGCAGCTCGGCGCCGAAGGCAACTTCGTCGGTTCGGGGATCTTCAAGAGCGAGGACCCCGAGCGACGCGCCAGGGCGATCGTCGAGGCGACCACGCACTTCGACGACCCCGAGCGGGTTGCGGCTGCCTCGATCGGGCTTGGAGGCGCGATGCCCGGGCTCAAGATCGCCGAGTTGGCGGCGGCCGACGCGCTTCTGCAGGACCGCGGTGCCTGACCTGCGCATCGGCGTCCTCGCGATCCAGGGGGGCTTCGAAGCGCACGAGCGCGTGCTTTGGAAGCTGGGCGCCGAGGTGACGGGCGTCAGGGCCCCCGCCGACCTAGATGGGCTGGACGGGCTGGTGATCCCGGGTGGCGAGAGCACGACCATCTCCAAGGGGATCGAGTCGGCCGGCCTGGTCGAGCCGATCCGGGCGCACCGGGAAGCCGGGAGGACGGTGTTCGGCACCTGCGCCGGGATGATCGTCTGCGACGACGAGCACCTCGGCCTGATCGACGCGACCGCTGCGCGAAACGCCTTCGGGCGTCAGCTGCAGAGCTTCGAGGCGGACGTCGAGCTCACCGGGATCGGCGACGAGCCGCTGCGCGCGGTCTTCATCCGCGCCCCCTGGGTCGATCGCTGCGGACCCGGTGTCGAGGTACTCGCCACATACGAGGGCCACCCCGTGGCGATCCGCGAAGGCGGCGTGCTCGCCTGTGCGTTCCACCCCGAGCTGACCGAGGATCCGCGCCTTCATGCATTGTTCATGGCGATGACGACGAGCCTGGTGAGCGCGGAGAGAGCGAGCGAGACTTCCGGTGGTTATTAGCGCGAGCGAAAGAAGCGTGAACAGTGGTGTTTGAGCGAGAGGAGACAGCGCGGTGAGGGATTCGAGGGCGGAGAACCTGGCGAAGATCCTGGTCGGGTACTCGACCAGGGTGGCCGAGGGCGAGGTGGTCTCGATCGACGGCGAGGTCGGCGCCGAGCCGCTCTTGCGCGCTGTCTACGAGGAGGTGCTGAAGGTAGGCGCCCACCCGATCCTCAACGTCTCCCTCGACGGCCTGACCTCCGTCTACTACAAGCACGCCAGCGACGCGCAGCTCGAGTGGATCTCACCGGTGACGGAGTGGATGGCGGAGAAGGCCGACGTGCGCATCGCGATCGGCGCCAGCGCCAACACGCGCGAACTCTCCGCCGTGCCGCCGGAGCGCCAGACCCGCCGACAGACCGCCGTCGGCGACCTGCTGGCGAAGATGATGGACCGTAGCGCGGCGGGCGATTTCCGCTGGTGCTACACGCTCTACCCGACCAACGCCTACGCCTCGGAGGCAGAGATGAGCCTCGGGGACTACGAGGACTTCTACTTCGGCGCCTGCCTTGCCGACGATCCCGATCCGCTGACCGCTTGGGCGCGCGCCTCGAAGGAGTGCGAACGGCTGGCCGAGTGGATCGAGGGCCACGAGGAGGTGCGGGTCACCGCGCCGGGGACCGACATCAAGCTGGGCATCGCCGGGCGCAAGTTCATTCCCTGCGTCGGCGATCACAACATGCCCGACGGCGAGTTCTTCACCGGCCCGGTCGAGGACTCGGCCGAGGGCGAGGTGACCTTTCACCTGCCTGCGGTGATCGGCGGCCGCGAGGTCTCGGGAGTGCGTTTGCGCTTCGAGTCCGGGAAGGTCGTCGACGCCAGCGCGGAGAGGGGCGAGGAGTTCCTGATCGAGCTGCTCGACACCGACGAGGGTGCCCGCCGTCTCGGCGAGCTCGGTATCGGCACCAACTACGCGATCGACCGCGGCACGCTCGAGGTCCTGCTCGACGAGAAGATCGGCGGCACCGTGCACATGGCGGTCGGCCGCAGCTACCCCGAGTCCGGCGGGGTCAACGAGTCCGCCGTCCACACCGACCTGGTCTGCGACCTCCGCCTCGGCGGCAAGCTCGAAGTGGACGGCGTCGTGATGCAGGAAAACGGCAAGTTCGTCGTCTGAGGACTACTGGTTCGGCAGCGGCGATCCGGCGAGCAGGAAGAACCAGAGGGTCAGGGTCAGCGCGGCGAGGATGACGGAGCCCATCAGGACGGCCTCGACCACGGTGGTCGCGCCGGCCCGCGGTGAGCTGTCGCGCATGCTTTTCAGCCAGGGGGCACGCATTGGCGCGAGCCGGTTGGTGCCCGTGATCTGGATGTAGAGGCGGTTGAGCCGGCCGATCAGCCAGGCGATCAGCAGCACGGAGACGATGATCCCGGCGGCGACGACGAAGTAGGGGCCGGTGCTCGGGAACTGCGTGTGGGAGACCTTGGACCCGATGTAGATCCAGGTCAGCGGGATCGCGGTCCAGATCGAGAGGGCGGCGAGCAGCATCGCGACGAAGACGACGCTGGCGACCAGTCCTTTGACCGGCCTGAGGCTGTGCGATTCGGTGGTCATGCCCGATTCATAGAATGGCAGCTATGTCCGGACACTCGAAGTGGTCCTCGATCAAGCACAAGAAGGGGGCTGCGGACGCAAAACGCGGCAAGCTCTTCACCAAGCTGGCGCGGGCGATCACCGTCGCGGCACGCGACGGCGGCAGCGATCCCGACGGCAACCCGGCACTGGCGACCGCGGTCCAGAAGGCCCGCGAAGCCTCGATGCCGAAGGACAACATCCAGCGCGCGATCGACCGCGGCAGCGGTATCGGCACTGACGCCGCTGCGATCGAGAGCATCCTCTTCGAGGGCTACGGCCCGGGCGGCGCCGCGATCCTGGTCGAGGCGCTGACCGACAACCGCAACCGCGCCAGCGCCGACGTCCGCCATGCCTTCACAAAGCACCACGGCAGCCTCGGCGAGCCCGGCTCGGTCGCCTGGATCTTCGAGAAACGCGGCGTGGTCGCGGTCGACGCCGGTCGCTACGGCGAAGAGGACCTGATCGTCGCCATCGACGCCGGTGCCGAGGACGTGCGCGAGGACGGCGACCGGCTGCGGGTCGTCTGTGAGCCGAGCGACCTCGGCGCGGTGCGCGAGGCGCTCGAGTCCGCCGGGGTCGAGATCGCCTCGGCAGACGTCGCGATGGAGCCGAAGAGCACCGTCACGGTCAAGGGCACCGATGCGGAATGGTTGCTGCGCCTCGTCGACACGCTCGAGGAGCACGACGACGTCAACGAGGTTCACGCCAACTTCGACGTGCCCGAGGAGATCATCGAGAAGCTGGCCGCGGCATAAAGCACAGGTGCAACGTTTTGTGGCGCCCGCAGAGCCGTAAAACGTTGCACATCGTCCAGCGTGGCCTTCGGGAAGGCATCCGGGGCTCCTCCCAGAATCACTCCCCATGCAAGTCGTGATGGGGATCGACCCCGGTGCAGCCAACCTCGGCTTTGGCGTGGTCAGAATCGAGGGCAGCCGCATGGTCGCGCTCGACGGTGGCGTGGTCGAGACCTCGCCCGAGCAGCCGATGGAGCTGCGCCTGGAGCGCATCCACGGTGCGCTCTCGGAGCTGATCGAGTGGCACGAGCCCAAAGCGATGGCGCTCGAGGACCTCTACTTCGGCAAGAACGTCCACTCGGCGATGGCCGTCGGCAGGGCCAGCGGGGCGGCGATGCTGGCGGCGGCGCAGTGCGGAGTGCGTTGCTTCACCTACACGCCGCAGGCGATCAAGAAGGCCGTCTGCGGATCCGGCGCGGCCGGCAAGGAGCAGGTGCAGCGGATGGTCGGCACCCTCCTCGGCCTGCCCGAGCCGCCCACGCCCGACCACGCCGCCGACGCGCTCGCGGTGGCGATCTGCCACGGCGGCGGCACCGGCCACCAAGCCGCTGTCGCTGCGGTCGAGAGCGCCGGCGCGGTCGCCTCGGGCACGAGGCCGGCGGCATGATCGCGGCCGTCCGCGGAGAGGTGATGGTGAGGCGCCCAGGCCACGTGGTCATCGACGCCGGCGGGGTCGGCTACCGGCTCGCCGTCTCGGCGGAGACCCTGAAGGCGGTGCCGGCGACCGGGCGCGAGGCCTTCCTGCATGCCGAGCTGATCTCCCGCGAGGACTCACTCGCGCTCTTCGGCTTTGCCTCCGAGGAGGAGCGCGACCTGTTCGGCGAGCTGATCTCGGTCAGCGGCGTCGGGCCCAAGGTTGCCCTCGCCGCGCTCTCGGGCGGGCCCGCCCGAGAGCTCCTGCGTGCGATCGCGGCTGGTGACGCCAAGCGCTTCCAGGCTGTGCCGGGCATCGGCAAGCGGACCTCCGAGCGGATCATCGTCGAGCTGAGAGAGAAGATCGCCGGGGCGCTGGAGGAAGAGGTGGCGCTGGTCGGCGGCGACGGCGAGGACGCCCGTGCCCTTGCCCGCGACGGCCTGGTCAACCTCGGCTACGCACCGCTGGAGGCCGAGCAGCTGCTCGACGGGATCGACAGCGATGACGCCGAGGAGCTGATCGCGGCCGCCCTGCGCAAGGCCGGCTCCTCGAGGAGCAAGGCGTGAGCGACATCGGCCCGAAGCGCATACGCACGCCGGGCATGGACGACTTGCCGGAGCCCACCGACGACGACGTTCGCGTGCACGACGCCCGCGCCGACGCGCCCGACGAGGATCTCGACCGCTCGCTGCGCCCGCGCAGGCTCGCCGACTTCGTCAACCAGGCCCAGGTCACCGACCAGCTTGCGATCTTCATCGAGGCTGCGCGTGGCCGCGACGAGCCGCTCGACCACGTCCTGCTGGCCGGCCCGCCGGGCCTCGGTAAGACCTCACTGGCCCACATCGTCGCCGAGGAGATGGGAGTGCCGATGGTGCAGACGGCCGGCCCGGCGCTGGAGCGCAAGGCCGACGTCGCATCCTTCCTCACGGCGCTGGAGCCGGGCAGCGTCTTCTTCGTCGACGAGATCCACCGGCTCGGCCGGGCGGTCGAGGAGACGCTCTACCCGGCGATGGAGGACGGAGAGCTACCGGTCGTGCTCGGACAGGGCGCGGGCGCTCGCACGGTCACCCTGCCGCTGCCCCCCTTCACGCTGATCGGGGCGACCACCCGGGCCGGGCTGCTGACCACACCGTTGCGGGATCGCTTTGGCCTCTCCCACCGCCTCGAGCACTACAACCCGGAGCACCTCGGGGAGATCGTCGTCCGCTCGGCCGGCATCCTCGGCGTCGCGATCGACCCGGAGGGGGCGCGGACGATCGCGGAGCGCTCCCGCGGCACGCCGCGAGTCGCCAACCGGCTGCTGAAGCGGGTGCGGGACTTCGCCCAGGTCAAGGACCGCGGGGCGATCGACGCCGAGGTCGCGGCCTCGGCCCTGGAGATGCTCGAGGTCGACGCCGGCGGCCTCGATCGCAGCGACCGCGTCCTGCTCGACACGGTCGCCAGCAAGTTCGGCGGTGGCCCCGTCGGCCTCTCCACGCTCGCGGTCGCGATCGGTGAGGAGGCCGACACGATCGAGGACGTGCTCGAGCCGTATCTGCTCCAGCAGGGCCTGCTGAAGCGGACCCCGAGGGGCCGCGTGATCACCCCGAGGGCCTACGAGCACCTGGGCCTGCAGATCCCCGATGCCGCAAGAAGCCTCTTCTAAAAGTCACTCTCAGTAACCTGGCGGGGGATGCCGTTCTTCATCTGCCCCAACTGCGGCCACAGGGAGGCCAGCGCGGAGCGAACCGCGGGCTTCAGCGCCCGTCCGAAGGGCTGCTCGAAATGCGGCTTCGGCTTTGTCTTCGAGCTGCTCGACGACTACTACCCGGCACCGAACGCGGCCTTTTTCGTCTGCGACCAGCAGGCCAGGGTGATCGATGCGGGCCGAGGCAGTTTCGAGCTGACCGGCCTCACCGACGAGGACGTGATCGGCCGGCCGGTGCAGGAGGTGCTCGGCCTCGAATGGCGGGAGCCGGACGCGCGCCGTGAGCCACAGGCGGCCAACGGCGGCACCTCGGGCGACCCGATCGAAACGTCGCTCGAGTGGGGTGTGCGCTCGCTCGGGAAGCGGGTCTCGGTCAACGCCGAGGGCGATCTGCCCGCGGAGGCGGTGGCCGATGTGTTTCCCGCCTATGACGACGACGGAGGGCTTCTCATCGTCCTCACGCCGGAGGGATAGGACGATGCGGACGAGGTGGGGCAGATGAGGAGGATGGGACGCTGGAACCGCTTCGTCCTCATCTTCGTGGCGGGCCTGATCGCTGCCTCGTTGCTGGTGATCAGCTCGAGCTCGACCAAGCTCGGGCTCGACCTGAAGGGCGGGGTCGAACTGATCTACCAGGGCACGCCCACCAACCAGGTCGAGTCGGTCAGCGGCGAGGACATCGAACGCTCGATCGAGATCATCCGCGAGCGGATCGACAAGTTCGGCGTCGCCGAGCCCGAGGTTTCGCGCATCGGCGAGGACGGGATCGCGGTCAGCCTTCCCGACGTCAGCAACGCGCAGCGAGCGATCGACCAGGTGGGGACGACCGCCCAGCTCTTCTTCTACGACTGGGAACCGAACCTGATCGGGCAGGAGTTCGCGATTGCCGGCCGTCCCGGTGCCGAACCGCCCGAAGGCCCGCTGCAGAAGGCGACCGAAGAATGGGAAGCCGCGAATCGCAACATCGCGAAATTCGAAAACCAGCAGCTGCTCTACTCCGGCGCCTTCCCCGCCGCCTACAACGCGGTCAAGCTGGCCTCCGAACAGAAGCCGGTCGAGGACTGCTCGGACTGCTCGACCAGTCGGCCGCGCTTCTACCTCTTCACCGAGTCCGAACAGCACGAGCTGATCGCCGGGCCGGAGTTCGCCAAGAAGGACCTCTACCTGAAGCCGACCGGGGAGAAGCGTCCCCACAAGGGCATCGTGATCGAGGTCCCCCCGGGGACGATCGTCGTTTCCGAGCTGCCCAACGACCGCAGCGGTCAGGTCCTTGAGAACGGCGAACCAGGCTGGTACGCCTTGAAGGACCGACCGGCGCTATCGGGCCTCGACGTTACGCGGCCCAAGCAGGAATACGACCAACTCGGCCAGCCCAACGTCTCCTTCGGCTTCACCGACGAGGGCCGCCAGGCCTTCCAGGAAGTCACCCGCAAGATCGCCCAGCGCGGCGCCGCGCGGGCGATCGGCCCGGCCGCCGGAGAAGAAGCCGAACAGCTCTCCGGGCGCTTCGCCGTCGTCCTCGACAACGAAGTCAAAACCCGCCCGATCATCAACTTCGCCGAAAACCCCGACGGGATCGACGGCCGCACCGGAGCTCAGATCTCGGGTGGCTTCACCAGTGTCACCGACGCCCAGGACCTGGCGACCGTGCTGCAGATCGGTGCGCTGCCGATCAACCTGAAGCTGATCAGTCAGTCGGAGGTCTCGGCCACACTGGGCGAACAGGCGCTCGAGCAGGGGCTGCGCGCCGGGATCATCGGCCTGCTCCTGGTGGTCGCCTTCCTGATCGTCTACTACCGCTTCCTCGGCCTCGTGGCTGTGCTCGGCCTGGCGGTCTACGCGATCTTCTTCTTCGCCCTGATCAAGCTGATCCCGATCACGATGACCCTCCCGGGCATCGCCGGCCTGATCCTGACGATCGGTGTCGCAGCGGACTCCAACATCATCATCTTCGAGCGGATCAAGGAGGAGGTGCGGGCGGGGCGCAGTATGTCCGCGGCGATCCCGGTGGGCTACAGACGCGGGATCGCGACCATCGTCGACGCCAACGTCATCACCCTGCTGACGGCCTTCATCCTCTTCGTGCTGGCCACCGCCGGCGTCAAGGGGTTCGCCTTCACGCTCGGCGTCGGCACCCTGGTCTCGCTCTTCACCGCCGTGGTCTTCACCCAGGCGCTGCTCGCCGCCTTCGGCCGCGGGCGGTTGCTCAACTCGCCGCGTTTCCTCGGAGCAGGCACCGAAGACTCGGGCCTCAGGTGGCACTTCGACTTCATCGGCGCCAGCCGCTGGTTCTTCTCGGTCTCCGGCGTGATCCTCGTCATCGGCGCTCTCTCGCTGTCCATCAGCCAGCTCAACCTGGGCATCGACTTCGAGTCGGGCACGCGGCTCAACTTCGCCCCCGAGCAAAGCGCCACCCTCGAGGAGGTGCGGGATACGCTCGACACGGTGGGGCTCGGCGACGCCGAGATCCAGGAGACCGACGACGAGGCGTTCGGCGCCGGCTTCCAGGTCCAGGCGAGCGAGCTGCAACCGGGTGGGGTGGCCGACGTACGGGTCGCCCTCCAGTCGGAGTTCGGCATCCAGCCCGGCAGCTTCGAAAACACCAGCGTGGGCCCGACCTTCGGCGAGCAGGTCGCCCGCAGCGCAATTCTGGCGATCATCTTCTCGCTACTTCTTATCTCCGCCTATGTTGCCTTCCGCTTCGAGGCCAAGTACGCGGTCCCGGTTCTGATCGCGGTCGCGCACGACATCCTGATCACCGCCGGCGTCTACTCGCTCACCGGTCGCGAGGTGTCCAGTGCGACGGTGGCGGCCTTCCTGACGATTCTCGGCTACTCGCTCTACGACACGATCATCGTCTTCGACCGGGTGCGAGAGAACGTGCCGCGCATGCCGCGAGCTGCCTTCTCGCAGATAGTCAACCGCTCGATGAGCGAGGTGCTGACCCGGTCGCTGATCACCGGTCTGTCGGCCGTCTTCCTGGTCACGGTACTGCTGATCTTCGGCGGTGCGACGCTGCAGGACTTCGCCTTCGCGATGATGGTCGGGATCGCCTCCGGTACCTACTCGTCCATCTTCATCGCCTCGCCGGTGCTCAACGCCTGGAAGGAACGCGAGCCGAGCTTCGTGCGCCGGCGCGAGCGGATCACCGCAGCGCTTGGCAGCGTCCCCGCCTTCGCCGACGAGCTCGAAGTGGCGCGTCTGGATGACGACGAGAGTGACGCGGAGATCGAGGAGGAGATCGCCCCACGGCGCTCGGAGCGGCCGGCGGCGAGCGCGGTGGCCACCGTGGAGTCGGAGCCGCCCGCACAGGGCGGCGAACCCTCGAGCAACGGCGAGCCGCCCGCCACCGACCCGGTCGAGGTGGCGCGGCGCGAGCGAAACGAACGACGTCGCGAACGCCGTCAGCAGCGACGCAAGCACGGGAGGAATAGATGACCGTCTCCACAACCCCGCACGCCTGGATGGCCCGCGTGGCGCTGCGCATCTCTGCGTCCTCGGGTTTGCCTTTGGCACCACCAAAGGCTGCACCCTGCGTCCTTGATCTGCTTGACCACCCGGGCCCCCAGTCGCACGCGGCCATGAAGGCGGTCATCTAGCGATGGCAATGGTCGTCTGGTTCACGATGGGTCTCGCCCTCTGGCACTTCACGGTCTTCATCCCGGATCGCTTCTGGCAGGGAATCGTCGGCGCGCTGCTCGGAGCCACTACGGGAGCTGTGGTATTCGGCGCGATCGTCCAGGCGGCTTCGGGCCGGAGCCTGGGCGATACGGACCTGCTCACCGCGCTGATCGCGATCCCCGGGACGGCACTCGGTCTCGCCGTCGTCTGGGCGATCGGCTCGCGCGAACAGCGGGCTGTCGAGTAGGGATCCACCCGGAGGCCGAGGGCTGGTCCTCCGGGCCGGCTATCGCCGGGAGTTCCCGGAGGACCAGCCCTCGGCCTCCGGTCAGAAGCCCTGCTATTTACGAGCTTGCGATGACGAGAATCTGTCCCAGGCGGCTCCTAGCCTGCTTGCGTGGCGGAGACCCTGCGCGCATACAAGGCCGAGCCCTACTCCTATGAGGAGGCGAGGGAGCTTTCGGCTGAGCTGAGTCTGAGTGAGCCGGTGGCGATCGCCCTGGTCCGGCGCGGATATCGCACCCCTGAGGAAGCTCGGGCCTTTCTCGACGCCGACGAGTCGCACGACCCGGGTGAGTTCAGGTCGATGGCGACGGTGGTTGACCAGGTGCGTGGCGCGATCAAGGCGGGTCGCCGGATCACGGTGCACGGCGACTTCGACGTCGACGGGGTCTGCGCGACCTCGATCCTCGTCGGCACGCTGCGCGAGCTTGGCGCTGAGTGTGACTGGCTGATCCCGGATCGGATGGCCGACGGGTACGGGTTGAGTGAGGAGAACGTACGCAGGCTGGCCGAGCGGGACACCTCGCTGATCGTCACCGTCGACTGCGGAATCACAGCCGTGGAGGAGGTGAAGCTTGCGGCCGAGCTCGGGATGGACGTGATAGTCACCGATCACCACCAGCCTGGAGACGAGCTTCCGGATTGCCCGATCCTGCACCCGACGGTCGACGGCTACCCGTTCGAGGATCTTTGCGGCACCGCTGTTGCTTGGAAGCTGAGTTGCGCGTTGCGGGGTGGGGCGTCGGGGGCGGGGTCTCCGGGCCGGCATTCGCCGGGAGTTCCCGGAGACCCCGCCCCCGACGCCCTTGCCGACCTCGACCTCGTTGCTTTGGCGACAGTTGCCGATGTGGTGCCTCTGGTTGGTGAGAATCGGTCCCTGGTCAAGCGGGGACTGGAGGAGGTGCGTAGGGCCAAGCGACCTGGGATGCGGGCTTTGCTTGCTGCAGCTAAATGCGATCCAGGCCAGCTGGATGAGGGGGATCTGGCGTTCAGGTTGGGGCCGCGGATCAATGCTGCGGGGAGGCTTTATCGGGCGGATGCAGGGGTTGAGCTGTTTCTGACCGAGGACGCGGGACGGGCTGAGGAGATTGCGGTTGAGCTGAGCCGGGCCAATGGGGAGCGGCGGGCGACGGAGCGGGAGGTTGCCAATGAGGCCGAGGCGGCGTTGCGGGAGCTGCCGGAGCACCTGCGGGAGGCGCCTGGGCTGGTGCTTGCGGGTGAGGGGTGGCACCCGGGCGTGATCGGGATCGTTGCTTCGCGGCTGGTCGAGAAGCACCACCGGCCTGTGGTGGTGATTTCGCTCGATGGGGAGGGGGGAGGCCGCGGTTCGGGGCGGAGCATCTCCGGGTTCGATTTGCTTGCCGGGCTCGAGGCCTGTTCGGAGCATCTGGGGCAGTTCGGGGGGCACAAGGCGGCGGCTGGGCTGGAGTTGGAGGAGAGTCAGCTCGGTGCCTTTCGCGAGGCGTTTGCGGCCCATGCGGCGAGCGTGCTTGGGCCCGAGGACCTGAAGCGGACCGAGCGAATCGATGCGATGGTCGGGGGAGCCTCGATCGGTCTGGATCTGGCTGAGGAGTTGCGCCAGCTGGCGCCGTTTGGGATGGGCAATCCCGGCGTGCGGTTGCTTGTGCCGTCGGCCCGGGTCAGGGACGTGCGTTCGATCGGGGAGGGCAAGCACGCGCGCTTCAGCCTGCACAGCGGCGCCCACCGCGCGCTCGGGGTCGCCTTTGGGCGACCCACGCTCGGGGTCGGAGAGGAGGACCTGGTCGACGTCGCCGTGCGGCTCGAGGTGAATAGGTGGAATGGGGCGGTCGAGCCGCAGGTGGTCCTGCGCGAGGTCTATCCCCGCGACACCTGTGCGGATTCCGTCGAGGCGGAAGAGTGGTGGCAGCGCTTCGAGGCAGAGGCGGCGCTGGACCCCGGCGAGTGGCCGCCCGTTCACGAGCCCTCGCCGGAAGTCCACGAGCGCCGGGTCCTCGTCAGCACCAACGCCCCCGCCGCGGTGGTGGGGGAGCTGGCCTCCAGCGGGGAGAGCGTCCTTGCCCTCTGCGCCGATGCCGCGCTGCGGGCGGGCATGGCTCGCGAGGGGCTGAGCCTGGCGGACTACCTCGAGCTGGAACGCGATCCCGGGCTGCCTGCCCCCTTCACGCACGTCGTCCTCGTCGACCCGCCGCCCTTTGCGCACCTGGCCGGGCTGGCCTCGCGGGCGACCGCGGAGGGCCGCTACCTACACCGGGCCTGGGGCGAGGCGGAGTGGCGCTTCGCCCTCAGCGCGATCGGCGAGCAGTTCGCCCGGCGCCCGGCGCTCATCGCCGCCTTCCGCGACCTGCGCGAGGCGGGCGCGGCGAGCGGCGAGGACCTGCGCGAGGCGTTGCGGGGGAGTGGCCCGCACCCGCGGCGGGCCGAGACCGCCGCCCGCTGCTTCCGCGTCCTCTCCGAGCTCGGCCTGGTGCAGGGAGCGCCGGACGGCGGCGCGGGTGAGGTCGGGGTCGTATCCTCAGAGGGGACCGATCTCGAGCGCTCGGCGTCGTTTCGCGCCTACAGCGCCCGCTATCAGGAGGCAAGCCAATTCCTCGAAGGACAGAGACAGCCGTAGCGAACCAGGGGCTCCTGGGCGACCTCTTCGCCGTGGTCGAGGAGTTCGACTCCCTGCCGGGCGAGAACGGCGACGGCGATGGCGCCGCCGAGCGGGTCGCCACATCGCCGGCGCCGGACGTCGACCGCGAGGCGATCACACGCGCCTTCGACTTCGCCTGCGATCGCCACGCCGACCAGCTGCGGCGCTCGGGCGACGAGTTCATCACCCACCCGGTGGGTGTCGCCCAGATCTGCGCCGGGATGCGGCTCGACACCCAGACCCTCTGCGCGGCGCTCCTGCACGACACCGTCGAGGACACCAGTGCCAGCCTCGGGGAGATCGAGTCGGAGTTCGGCGCCGAGATAGCGCAGCTCGTCGACGGCGTCACCAAGCTGACAGGGATCACCTTCGAGAGTCGCGACGAGCGCCAAGCCGAGAACTACCGGAAGATGATGGTGGCGATGGCCACCGACGTCAGGGTGATCCTGATCAAGCTGGCCGACCGTCTCCACAACATGCGCACGCTCGGCGCGCTGCCGAAGCAGAAGCAGCTGGCCAAGGCGCGCGAGACGCTGGAGATCTACGCCCCGCTGGCCCACCGGCTGGGGATCCACGCGATCAAGTGGGAGCTGGAGGACCTCGCCTTCGCCACCCTGCATCCGCGCAAGTACACCGAGATCAAGCAGCTCGTCGCCCAGCAGCGCGACGAGCGCGAGAGCTATGTCGAGGACGCCGGCAGCTTCCTCGCCGGCGAGCTGCTCCAGGTCGGGATCGAGGCCGAGATCTCCGGCCGGGCCAAGCACTTCTACTCGATCTACACGAAGATGACCAAGAAGGGGCGCGAGTTCAACGAGATCTTCGACCTCACGGCGATGCGCGTGATCGTCGGTTCGGTCAAGGACTGCTACGGCGCGATCGGCGTCATCCACTCGCTCTGGAAGCCGCTGCCCGGTCGCTTCAAGGACTGGGTCGCGATGCCGAAGGCGAACATGTACCAGGCGCTGCACACGACCGTGATCGGGCCCGAGGGCAAGCCGCTGGAGATTCAGATCCGCACCGAGGAGATGCACAAGCTCGCCGAGTACGGGATCGCCGCCCACGTCGCCTACAAGGAGGGCAAGGTCGAGGATCCGCAGCGGGAGAAGATGACCTGGCTGCGGCAGCTGGTCGAGTCCGAGGGGGACCAGGACCCGGCCGAGTTCCTCGAGTCGCTGAAGGTCGACCTCTTCGAGGAAGAGGTGTTCGTCTTCACGCCGAAGGGCGAGGTGAAGAACCTCTCCGCCGGCTCGACCCCGCTCGACTTCGCCTACGCGGTCCACACCGACGTCGGCCACGCCTGCGTCGGCGCCAAGGTCAACGGCTCGATCGTGCCCCTGCACTACCAGCTGCGCTCCGGTGACATCGTCGAGGTGCTGACCGCGAAGCAGAAGCGCGGTCCCTCGCGCGACTGGCTGAAGCTGGTGCGGACCAGCCGCGCCCGGAACAAGATCCGCGCCTTCTTCAAGGAGGAGAGCCGCGAGGACGCCGAGCGCAAGGGACGCGAAGGTCTCGAGGAAGCCCTGCGCACGCGCGGCCTGCCGATGCAGAAAGTGGCCGCCTCGCCGCTGCTCGTCGACGTGATCCGCGAGATGGGCTTCCGCAAGGCGACCGAGTTCTACATCGCCCTCGGCCAGGGCAAGGTCTCGACCAAGGCGGTCGCCAACAAGCTGATGCAGCGGCTGAAAGAGGGGGAGGCGGTCGAGGAGGCAGATCCGCTCGGCCTCTCCAGCCACCGCGAGGACAAGGCGCGGCGCACCAAGGACGCCGCCAACTTCGGGATCAAGGTGAAGGGGGCCCCCACCAACGTCGCCGTGCGCCTTGCCAAGTGCTGCCGGCCGGTCCCCGGCGACGAGATCGCCGGCTACGTCTCCCTCGGCCGCGGGATCACGATCCACCGCAACGACTGCAAGAACATGAAGGCACTGAAGCGGGCGCCCGAACGCTTCGTCGACGTCGGCTGGGACGGCGACAACGAGTCCTCATACCGGGTCGAGCTGCAGATCGACGCCTACGATCGCACTCGCCTGCTGGAGGACCTCTCGCGCACCTTCGCGGAGGCCGGGATCAACATCCTCGGCGCCAGCTGCACGACCAGGCACCCGATGGTGAAAAACCGCTTCGTGGTCGAGGTGGGCGACACCGAGCAGCTGAAGGCGTGCATCTCCCGCCTGCGCAACGTCGAGAGCGTTTTCGACGCCTACCGGATAACTCCGGCCGCCTGAGCGTCAGGAGACCACTGTGAGCGCGCCGGGGTCGACCTTGAGCGTCAGCTCGGTCTTCTCGCCGATGTAGTCGCCGTCGACCTGGATCGGGAAGGGCCGCAGAACCCCGTCCCTGGTCTCGGAGATCGAGCTGATGGTCGCCTCGGAGATGCCCGCGAAGTGCTCGATCTGGCGGTGCTTGGCCGCCGGACCGTGCTCACCGAAGAGTCGGGCGATCAGGGTTGGCATATCGCGCGCCGCGGCGCGCTTGAGCACGCCGAGGGCCAGTGTGCCGTCGTCGATCGAGACATCCTCGCAGACCCTAACCGGGCTGCTGGCGAAGTAGGTGAAGGGGTCGGAGTTCTGGGCCAGAGCGGTTACGCCCTCGGCTTCGCCGCCGCCGCTGGTCCGCACCCGCATCCGCACCGGGTTGATCAGGTAGGAGCGGTAGAAGGCCGAGACGGTCGCCCAAGTGTAGTAGTAGGGCCCGGCCCGGGACTTCAGCTTCGGGTGCGCGTCGACCCGCTTGACCACGGTGGCGTCGATCCCGACCCCACAGGAGAAGACGAAGTGGCGTCCGTCAGCCATGCCGAGGTCGATCTTGCGCGGCTGCCACTCGTCGACCATCGCAAGCAGGTGCTCGGTTGCGTCGACCACGTCGTTGGGGATGCCCAGTGTGCGGCAGACCACGTTGGTGGAGCCCCCCGGCAGGACCGAGACCGGCACGTCTGTCCCCGCCAGTCCGTTGGCGACCTCGTTCAGCGTCCCGTCCCCGCCGAAGGCGACGACGATGTCGTAGCCGTGGTCCCGAACCTCCCGTCCGATCTCGGTCGCGTGGTTCTGCGCCTCGGTGTCGACGGTCTCGACCTCGTAGCGCCCCTGCAGCGCGTAGACCACGAGGTTCTTCAGCCGGTCAGACACGGTCGTCGCGTACGGATTGACGATGAGCAGCATCCGCTTCTTGGCAGAGCGTTTCGGTCTTCTGGAGCGGATTCGGCTGGTCATCGAGAGGCGGCCTTTTACAAGAATTTCCTTGACTATTGACCGGTGGGCTGGTAGGAGCACAACCTATCCAGTCAAGGCGAGGGTCGGCCTTCCGGCTGCCTCCGCATATCCCGGCGACTTCTCGCCGGAGGGAGATTCCCATGATCAGATCATTCAGCCTGGCAGTGATGCTGGTGCTCGTTGCTGCGGCCTTCGTTGGGGTCGCACCTACTGGGGCGGCCGTCCATGTCGAAAGCTGCATGGAAAAAGAAAAAGAATGCAAAACCGCGAGTGTGGGCACCACGTACGTAACGACGTCAAAAGACTTCGTGATCGAAGAAGGCGAAGAAGTCCTGGACGAATGCGAATTGGAAACGACTCACAAAGTGACTGATCCCACCAGCGAAAGCGCCGAAGACCCCATCGAGGTGACAACGACCGGAGCGACGTTCTCGAACTGCAGTGGTAGCGAGGGGGAACTCGAACCAACCGGCCTGCCCTGGAAATCGACGACTACTGAATCCAAATGGAATGAAACGCACACAGTCGAGTTGTTTGGTTACGGTTTCAAAGGGAACAGCTGCGAGTGGGTTCTGGAAGCACCGAACCATTTAGTGCACGAGAACACGGATACCCGCTTTGTCACTGGCTACATGAGAGGAGCAGGCAGCGTTTGGTGCGCCGTTTTCCGCTTACTCACGGTGGGTCACACTTTAGCGATGGGTAACGTCAGTGACCCGAACTTAACGGGAGCGAAAGACGTCATAGTCAACTAGGAATCAGGAAATGATCTCGTAGCGGATTACGTCACCGTCATCCAGCTCTCGCACCCGACCTTCGTTGACGAGGAGGTCGGCGTGGCCGATCACCTCGGAGAGGGTGAGGAAGGCTTGGGTGACGGCGACGTTGCCCCAGATCGCCTGGGCCAGCTCGTAGCCACTGCGCGCCTGCTCGGCGATCAGCTTGTAGATCTTCTCCTTGCGCCGCTCGTGGCCGGCGATGCGGCTGTCGATCAGGGCGACGTGGTCGGTTACCGGCTCGCCGTGGCCGGAGAGGACGATCTCGGCAGGCATCTCGCGCGTCTTGCGCATCGACTCGATGTAGGTGACGAGGGCCTGGGGGCGCTCGTTGGACCCGTCGAGCGGTGGGGAGATCAGGGGATTCGAGGAGATGTGGGCGATCAGGTGGTCGGCGGCGATCAGGATCCTGCGCTCCTCGTCCCAGAAAATCGTGTCGGAAGGGCTGTGCCCGGGGCGATGGATCGCCTGCAGGGTCCGGTCCCGGAAGGCAACCTCCTCGCCGTCGGCAAGCGGTTTCGTGACCGTCACCTGAGAGCCCCAGGCGCGGAAGCTGCGCGAGACGCTTCGCAGCGCCGCCGTGACCTCCTCAGGAATGCCGTTGCGCAGCATCAGCTCAACGGCGAAGCGGTCCTCGGCCTCGGCATCCTCGTCGAAGTTCGCCAACCGGTCGCTGGCGATGCCGAGCGCCGCCACCTCGGCGCCGGAGCGCTGGACGACGATCTCGACCAGGCCGAGGTGGTCGATGTGCTGGTGGGTGACGATGACGAGCTCGAGGTCGTCGATCGAGTGGCCGCGCTCTCCCAGCTGGGACTGCAGCTCGTCCAGTGCCTTGCCCGAGTTGGGCCCGGTGTCGACCAGGGTCAGCGGATCGTCCTCGAGCAGGTAGCAGTTGACCCGCCCGACGGCGAAGGGAGTGGGTATGCGCAGGCGGTGGATGCCGGCCAGCGCCGCCTGCTCCAGCGCCTGTTCGGGGGTGAGCGTCATGCCCGGATGAGCCCCAGGACCTCGTCGCGCCTGGCCTCCATGTCCTCACGCGAGATCAGCGACTCGAGGTTGAGCCGCAGCAGCGGCTCGGTGTTGGAGGGGCGGACGTTGAAGTGCCACTCGGGATAGTCGACCGAGACGCCGTCGAGGGTCGCCTGCTCGCCGTCGCCATAGCGCTCGGCGATCTCGGCCATCTTCGCCTCCTGGTCGGCGACTTCGGAGTTGATCTCGCCGGAGATGAAGTAGCGCGAGCGGAACTCGGCCATCAGCTCGGCGAGCGAACGGTCCTCGACGGAGAGCAGCTCCAGCATCAGCAGCGCCGGGAGCGTGCCCGAGTCGGCGCACCAGAAGTCGCGGAAGTAGTAGTGACCGGAGACCTCGCCGCCGAACGCCGCGCCCTCCTCGCGCATCCGCTTCTTGAAGAAGGCGTGACCGACCCGGGAGAGGGCGGAGCGCCCTCCGTCGGCGGCGACCAGGTCCGGAACTGCGCGGCTGGAGCGGGGGTCGTAGAGGATCGTCGCCCCCGGGTTCTTCGCCAGCGCCGCCCGGGCGAGCAGGGCGCAGATGAAGTCGCCGTCGCAGAACTCGCCGGTTCCGTCGATGAAGAAGCAGCGATCGGCGTCGCCGTCCCAGGCGATGCCGAGGTCGGCCCCGGAGCCGCGCACGCGCTCCATGATCATCGCCCGGTTCTCGGGCAGCAGGGGGTTGGGCTCGTGATCGGGGAACTCGCCGTCGGGCGTGAAGTACATCTCCTCCAGGTCGAGGCCGAGCTCGTGCAGGGTCGGCCCGACCATCGGGCCCGCCATCCCGTTGCCGCCGTCGACGACCACCTTCATCGGCGCCACCTTCGCCGGGTCGACGAACGAGAGCGCGTGGGCGCGGTACTCCTCCCAGACGTCGACCTCCTCCAGTGAGCCGCCTCCGGGAGCATGGCCGAGCCCCGCTTCGATCTCGCGCTGGACGTCGCCGATGCCGGCGTCGCCGGAGAACGCCAGCGCTCCCTCGCGAACCAGCTTGACACCGGTGTAGGCCTTGGGGTTGTGCGAGGCGGTGACCATCGCGCCGCCGTCCAGCTCGCGCGAGCCGACGAGGAAGTAGAGCATCTCGGTCGCGACCATCCCGGCATCGAGCACCGTTGCGCCCTCGAAGATCAGCCCGTCCCGCAGCTCCGCCGCCATCGCAGGCGCGGTGAGGCGCATGTCGCGGCCGAGCCCCACCCGGAGATCGCCCGGCTGCTTGCCCCGCAGCCGTGCCAGCACGCGGACGAAGGCGCGCCCGATCGCGTGCGCGGTCGTCTCGTCCATCTCGGATCCGTGCAGGCCGCGAATGTCGTAGGCCTTGAAGATCCCGGGGGGCGCGAGGGCGGGTTGCTCGCTCAAAAAGCTCCCTTCAGCGCCTCATAGCTCTGCTCGAGCGTCTGCGGCATCACTTTGGTGTCGGCGATCACGGGCATGAAGTTGGTGTCGCCGCCCCAGCGGGGGACGACGTGCATGTGGATGTGGTGCTCGACCCCGGCGCCGGCGACGCGGCCCTGGTTGAAGCCGACGTTGTAGCCGTGCGGGTCGTAGACGTCCTCGAGCCTGCTCATCGCCCGCTGGGCGAAGCCCATCATCTCGGCGACGGTCTCCGCCGGCAGATCCTGAATCCGGCCGACGTGCTCGTACGGCGCCACCATCAGGTGACCGTTCGTATACGGGAAGAGGTTGAGGATGACGAAGCAGCTCTCGCCCCTGTGCACGATCAGGGACGCCTCGTCGTCATCCGCGGCCGGCTTGGCGCAGAAGATGCACTCCTCCTCGATGTCCTTCGCTGCGTCCTTCACGTAGGCGAGGCGCCAGGGCGCCCAGATGCGGAAATTTGCCACGGGTGCTGGAGGCTATAGCCAGCCGCGGTTACGGAAGTAGGCAACCATGCCAAACAGGATTCCGAAAAGGCCGCCGAGGACGATGAAGAAGCCCTCCACGTCCTGCTCGAACGGCACCCACGAGTTCATCCCCATGATGCTCGCGATCAAGGTCAGGGGCAGGACGATGACCGTGATCGAAGTGAGGACGCGGAGGATGTCGTTGACGCGGTGGGAGATCACCGACTCGTTGGTCTCGGCCAGCGCCTCGACCACCTCCTTGTAGTTCTCCAGCATGTCCCAGATCCGCTCGTGCGCGTCGACGATGTCGTCGAAGTAGATCTCCAGGTCGAGGTCGGTGGCCAGGTAGCGCTGCTTGACCTTCTCCAGGTCGCGCAGGACCGGTCGCTGCGGCCGGATCACCTTGCGGAAGTTGATGATCTCCTGCTTGACGTTGGAGATGTCGCGCACGACCTCCTCCGAGCGCCCCTCGAAGATGTCGTCCTCGAGCGCGTCGAGCTTGTTGCCGATCTTGCGCAGCATCGGGAAGCAGTAGTCGAAGCTGTCGTCGACGAGGCGGTAGAGCAGGTAGCCCGAGCCGCGCGAGAAGAGCTGCTCGCGCAGCTCCTCCTTGGCCCGGCAGCGCTCGAAGAGGTACTCGACCGGCTGCAGCGGCTGGTTGGGGATCGTCACCACGTAGCCGGGTCCGACGAAGAGGTCGAGCTCGCCCGTGCCGAGCCGTCCGGCAGCGGGGTCGAAGACGGGAAAGTGGAGGACGATGAAGAGGTAGTCGTCGTAGACGTCGATCTTCGGCCGCTGGTTGCGTGAGAGCACGTCCTCGAGGTCGAGGGCGTGGAAGTCGAAGTTCTGCTCCAGCCACTCGCGCTCCAGCGCTCCGGGCTGCTCGATGTTGACCCAGCGCAGGCCGGAGGAGTCGATCTGCTCGACGCGCGGCGCCTGCGGCTCAGCCTGCGCGGCGGGGTGAGCCGGTTCGCCGCGCCGCGGGACCCGCCGCAGCCTCGGCTTCGGAAGGTTCGGCATCGTTTTGGCCTATCAGCTCGGCGGGCATGGACGCACTAGGTTAGCCGCCAATGCCGGCACTGGCTGCACGAGAACGCCCCTGGTAAGGTTTCTTCCTACATAAGCGCCACATCTAGAGGGGTGGAGGGACTGGCCCGTAGAAGCCCCGGCAACCATCTCGAACCTTCGGGTTCGGGGCAGGTGCCAACTCCAGCAGGTCTCGTCAGAGGCCTGGAAGATGTGGGGGACGTCCGATCGGACCTCTGCCCCACAAGGCGGAGGTTTTTTCGTTGGCAATGGAAAGCGAGATCGGATGGCAATCGAGAACCTGAAGTGCAAGGAGTGCGGGGCGACGTACGACCTCGGCGCTCATTTCGCCTGTGAGAACTGCTTCGGGCCGCTCGAAGTCGCCTACGACTTCTCCGGCCTCGACCCGCTCGAGACCAAGCGCAAGATCCAGGCGGGCTCGCAGGGAATCTGGCGCTACGCAGACTTCCTGCCCTTCGAGGGACGGCCCGGCGACCCGCTGGAGCCTGGGCTGACGCCGCTGCTGCGCGCCGACCGGCTCGCCGAGCGCCTCGGGCTCGACGCCGAGCTGTGGATCAAGAACGACGCCGCCAATCCCACCCACTCCTTCAAGGACCGCGTCGTCGCCGTCGCCGTCGCCAAGGCGCAGGAGTTGGGCTTCGACACCGTCGCCTGCGCCTCGACCGGCAACCTCGCGAACGCCGTGGCTGCCCACGCGGCTGCGGCCGGGCTGCGCTCCTACGTCTTCGTGCCCGCCAACCTCGAGGAGCAGAAGCTCCTCGCGACCGGGATCTACGGCACAAATCTGGTCGGCGTGCGCGGCAACTACGACGACGTCAACCGCCTCTGCACCCAGCTTGCCGAAACGCGGCCGTGGGCCTTCGTCAACGTCAACCTGCGCCCCTACTACGCCGAGGGCTCCAAGACGCTCGCATACGAGACGGCCGAGCAGCTGGGCTGGGAGCTTCCCGACCGGGTCGTCTGCCCGATTGCCTCCGGCTCGCTCTTCACCAAGGTCGGCCGCGGCTTCCAGGAGTGGCTTGACATCGGGCTGGTCGAGGGCGAGCAGCCGGTCTTCAACGGGGCCCAGGCGCAGGGCTGCAGCCCGGTCGCCACAGCCTTCGCCGAAGGCTGGGACGTCTGCAAGCCCCAGCGCCCCGACACGATCGCCAAGAGCCTCGCGATCGGCGATCCGGCCGACGGGCCCTACGCGGTCGAGCAGGCGCGCCGCACCGAGGGCTCGATCGACTCCGTCACCGACGAGGAGATTCGCGACGGGATCAGCCTCCTGGCGGAGACGACCGGGATCTTCACGGAGACCGCCGGTGGCGTCACCGTGGGCGTGCTGGCGAAGCTGGCCGAACGCGGCGAGATCGGCGCCGGCGAGCGCGTCGTCGTCTACATCACCGGCGAGGGGTTGAAGACCCTCGACGCCACCCGCGATAGGTTCCGCATGCACGAGATCGACCCCGACCTCGACAGCTTCGAGGCCGAGTTCCGCCAGGAGGTAGCTATCTGATGTCAGTCACCGTGAAGATCCCGACCCAGTTGCGCGCCGCGACCGGGGGGGAGGCAGAGCTCGAGGTCGCCGGCTCGACCGTCGGCGAGGTCCTCGACGCGGTCTTCGAGACGCACGACGGCCTGCGCGAGCGGATCACCCAGGACGGCGACCTGCGCCGCTTCGTCAACGTCTACGTCAGCGGTGAGGACATCCGCTTCCAGGAGGGTCTCGCGACGCGGATCGACGACGGGGCCGAGGTGACGATTTTGCCCGCTGTTGCAGGTGGCTAAGCCACCCGTCGTCATCCTCTGCGGAGGTCGGGGGACGAGGCTGCGGGAGCGGACAGAGACCGTGCCCAAGGCGCTGGTGGAGATCGGGGGGCGGCCGATTCTCTGGCACGTGATCGGGATTTATGCGGCGCAGGGGTTTCAGAACTTCCTGCTTGCAACCGGATACCTGGGGGAGATGGTCGAGGAGTTCGTCACCGCGGAGGCCTGGCCGGATGGGATCGAGGTCGAGTGCGTGGACACGGGTATCGACACGCCAACAGGGGGGCGGATCGCCCGGCTCGGCGAGCGGCTCGGCGACGAGTCCTTTTGCGCCACCTACGCGGATGGCGTTGCGGACGTCGATCTCGATTCGCTGCTCGGCTTTCACCGGGAGCACGGTGCCCTGGGGACTGTGACGGTGGTTCAACCCGCGCTCCAGTGGGGCGTCGCACAGCTGGACGGCGATGACCGCGTCAAGGGCTTCGTCGAGAAGCCCCGCAGCGAGCACTGGATCAACGGCGGCTTCTTCTGCTTCGAGCCGGGGGCACTCGACTACCTGGACGAGGGCAGCGTCCTGGAGCGGGAGCCGCTCGAGCGCCTGGCCGCGGACGGCCAGCTCCGCGCTCACCGCCACGAGGGGTTCTGGGACTGCATGGACACCTACAAGGACGCGGTCGAGCTCAACGACCTCTGGTCCTCGGGCGAAGCTCCCTGGCCGACCTTCGCCGATGCGAGAGTTGACCCCGCTCTAGGTGGGTCAACTCTCGCATCGGCGTCCGGAGAGCATCGGTGAAGTCCCTCGTCACGGGCGCGCACGGCTTCGTCGCCTCTCACCTGGCCAAGGCCCTGCTGGAACGCGACGACTCGGTTCGGGTGCTCGACCGGCCCGACCCGCGAATCGCCGACGTAGGGGGTCCGCGCCTCTCGGCACTCGACATGCTCGGCTTGCGCGGTGAGGTCGAGCTCGCCGAGGGCGACCTGCGCGACGCCGAGGCTGTGGCCGCAGCGGTCACCGGTTGCGACTCGGTCTTCCACCTGGCGGCGCAGACCATTGTCGGCGTCGCGCGCGAGTCGCCGGCCGAGACCTTCGAGGTCAACGTGCGCGGTGCCTGGAACGTCTTCGAGGCCTGCCGCGAGCACGGCGTCGCCCGCGTCGTCTTCGCCTCATCCGACAAGGCATACGGCACCAGCCCCGAGCTTCCGTATCGGGAGGACTTCCCCCTGCGCGCCTCCTACCCGTATGACGCGAGCAAGGCTGCGGCGGACGTGATCGCCCGCAGCTATGCCCACGCCTACGGGGTACCACTGGCCGTCACCCGCTTCGCCAACATCTACGGCGGCGGCGACCTCAACTTCTCGCGTCTGATTCCGGAGACGACGATCGCGGTCCTCGACGGTCGCCCGCCGCAGATCCGCTCGGACGGGAGTCCCGAGCGGGACTTTCTCCACGTCGACGACGCGGTATCCGCCTACCTCGCGATAGCTGCTGCGCTCGATCGTGAGGGGGCGAGGGGGGAGGCCTTCAACGCCGGCGGCGAGCGCCCGCACTCGGTGCGCGAGGTCGTCGACCTGATTGCGGGGGCAGCGGGGACCGGAGTCGAACCCGAGTACCTCGGCAGTGGCACCCCCGACGGCGAGATCGACCGCCAGTACGTCGACTCGGCCAAGCTGCGCGAACTGACGGACTGGCGGCCGCGGGTCGAGCTCACCGAGGGCCTGGCTCGCACGATCGATTGGTACCGGTCCCACCCGCAAGCCCGCCCTGCAAAGGTGCCCGTGTAGTCATGTGCGGACGTTTTACGGTCACGACCAAGGACACGAAGACGATCGCCGACCGCTTCCAGGTCGAGCTGGAGAAGGCGCTGGAGCGAAACGCGGCCGGGGACGCGCCGCCGCCGCGGGCCGAGCGGGTCAAGGAGGTCGAAGCGGGGCTGGGGCGCTTCAACGTGGCGCCGACCCAGGAGGTGCTGACGGTGCGCGCCTCACCCGATCCCGACGAGGCCGCCCGGGGCGAGCGTGAGGCGCGGCTGATGCGCTGGGGCCTCGTCCCGCGCTGGGCCAAGGACCTCAAGGTCGGCTACCGGATGATCAACGCCAAGACCGAGAACCTGACTTCGAGCCGTGCCTACTCGCCGCTGGTCGGCAAGTTCCGCCACCGCTGCCTGATCGTCGCCGACGGCTTCTACGAGTGGATGGTGGCGGAGGACCCCAAACAGCCCCGCCAGCCCTGGCGCTTCACGGTCGACGGCGGAGAGCCGTTCGCGTTCGCCGGGATCTGCACCCGCAAGGAGTGGGAGGACCCCGAGGACCGGGGCTTCGACGACGGCTGGCTCTACAGCTGCACGATCGTCACGACGACGCCGAACGAGGTGGTTGCCAAGGTGCACGACCGGATGCCGGCGATCCTGCCCAGCGCAGAGGCGGAGGCCGCCTGGTTGCGTCCGGACCTCGAGGTCGAGGACGCGGTGGCGATGTGCGCGCCGCTGCCCGCGAGTCGCATGGAGGGCGCGCCCGCAAACCCGAAGCTGAACAAGGTCGGCAAAGGGATCGAAGGCCCGGAGCTGCTGGTAGCGCCACCCTGAGGGCAGCTGCAAGGCGAGCGTGCCTCAGGTGGCGACTGTCATTCGTGAGGGAAGCCCCGCAGCAGCTCGACGTCGAGCCTGGCCTCCACCGCGCTGCCGTCGAAGAGCGGTTGAAGTTCGGGGTGGCTGAAGATGGATTCATAGCGGTGCCCACTCTGCGGGAGCTCCCCCGTTCCGACGAAGTATTTAACGTCCTCTGGCGCGCGACGCAGGTGATCGGCCAGGTCGGGCCAGCGCATGCGCAGGATCGTCAACAGGGCCAGCTGCTGGCGTTGCTCTTTGGTCAGCAGGTAGCCCTCGCGCAGCAGCCTGTCTCGCTCCAGGCCATAGGCATTCATCAGCCTCTTCATCGAGCGAGGATTGTTCTCCAGCATCGGAATGAACTCGGAGAGCAGCGTTTCGAGCTGCTCATGGAGCGCCGGGGCGTTGAGCCGCCGGACCGCGGCCGAGCGCAGCGCGTCCTCGCTGAATTCCCCTGCCAGCTCTGCGACCGTCGCCTCGACCGCCGCCTCTGTCGAGGCTTTGGAGAATGCCCTTCGCAGGGCCTGGGGGTGAGTCTGTTCGTCTGTCGGCGAGGTCCCATCCCCCAGCAGTGCGTTCCAGTAGCGCTCCTTGGCTTTCTCCGGCACCGGTGGGATCTCGAGTGAGATCTGGAACGTCTTTTCGAGGAAGAGAAAGCCCAGGGAGCGACCCGGTTCTCCGATGGTCTCGCCGAACTCCCTATAGGTGGACCTGAAGCTCTCACACAGCCATGTCCGGTCAGCGGCCACGACGTAGGTGACCGGCTCCTCCGTGAAGAGCGTCTGAACGCCCTCGAGCAGCTCGACGACGTAATGCGGCTGACAGCGATCGAGATCGTCGATGAAGACGACGATCGGGTAGCCACTGGAGCGAACCAGCCACCGAAAACGGCTCCGGTAGACCCCGAGCGGATCGTGGGATCGCTTGAGGAACTTCGCCGCACGCTCCGCGGAGTCCACCGCCAGCCATCTGCCGGTACCCCGGGCAAATCCCAAAACCCCTGTCAGGAGAGTTATCGCCGAGCCGAGGGCGAGGAGGATGGCCTGCACGGCGCTGAGCGACTTGTCGGCCAGGCCGAACCAGTCGAGCATCCACGCGACGGCCAGCAACCCTGCGAGCAGCAACCCGGCCAGAAGTGCGGCTCGGGCGTTCCAGGCCTGCCACGCGATGTCGCGGATCCAAAACCAGGCCCAGCGAACCCGGTTGACCTGCCAGAGCTCGCGACGGCAGGCACGTCGCAGGTCGGCGAGCAGCCACCACCACGGAGGGACCAGCCGCTGGTGGCGCCAGGCGTCGAATTCCACCACGATCCACCGGGACAAGGCTGGATCCGTCGCTGTACGCGGACGGATCGCGCCCCACGCTCGCTGTACTGGATCGCCGAACTTGGGGCTCGGACGGTTGCGCAGGTCCCGGGCCAGGAATCGCAGGAAGGAGGACTTGCCGGCACCCCAAGGCGCATAGACGTGCGTCATGAAGCTACCCGCCGCTCGCGAGGCCCTCCTCTCATCTCGAAGCTTTCGCCGCCGCTGGCTCCAGGTTTCCACCGGCGCCTCTGTGTTCTCGCCGCGGGTTCGGCGAATTCGCTCTGCAAGCACCTCTGCCAGGCGAGCCCGGCCGAGCTCGTCCCGATTCGTCGGACGGTCAGGATGCGTGGGAACCGCGGCGAGCGGGCTTTCGTCCGTCGAGTCCTGACCGCCGTCCAGGTCACCGGGCGGGTCATTGACCGGCTCGGTTTCTTCGCCGGGTGAGCTTCCCTTCTGTAGCTGGGCCATTCGAGAAGAGATCTCCGATATCTCGTGCCGAACCATCTTCGGGTCAACGTCCAGCTCCGCGAGTGTCGCAATCGAATCTGTGCCGAGCACGAGCAGCGCCAGAAGAAGGTGCTCGGTGTCGATCTCCTGTTGGTCAAAGGCGATCGCTTCCTGCCAAGCGAGCTCGCAAATCTCGGCAACAGGGTCCGTTATGGGGAGGTCGGCATCTTCTCGCGGCGGTGAGTGGGCTCGCATGATGCGCTGCTTCCACAGGCGGCGATGGGTGACTCCGTGCGATTCCAGTATCCAGGCGGCCATGCCTTCCTCTTCGCCCGCGAGACCGAGCAGGAGATCGAGATCACCGACCCGGTCTGCCCCCGCCCTGTTCGCCGTACTCTGTGCCAGCTCGAGTACGCGCAACCCGTGCGTGGTGAATGGTCTGTCCGGTATACCCGTTCCCTGGGGTGCTTCCGCCACCGAACCGAAGCCTATGGCGAGGCCGATCGCACTAGCAAGTTCGTCAGCGATTCCCGCTTATGAGGTCATTAGCGCCGATGGGCGATGCCCACCCTGTTATCCCTAGACGGTTGATTCCACGCCCCCGGGCGTGGAAGGGCACCTGAGCGAGGAGGCATGGGGCAACAGGTCGAAGTCGACGGTGCCTAAACGCACCATCGACCAAGGAGGGCCACGATGCTCGCCGACCTCGACCTGTTGCTCACTGCGGTGTTCTGCACCGCCGACGATCTCCTGCCCGAAAAGCAGAGGAACGCCCGCAGAAGCCTGACCGACGCGGAGGTCGCCACCCTCTGCGTCGCCCAGGCGGTGATGGGCATCTCCTCCGATCGCGAGTTCCTCGCCGTCGCCGAGGGGCGACTTGGAGGGTTGTTTCCAAAGCTGCCCCGCCAGCCCGGCTTCCACAAGCGCCGCCAGCGACTGACCGAGACGATCGAGTGGCTGATCGGCGTCTTTGCCACCGACAGTCCAGGCCACCGAGACCCGCTGGTGCTGTTGGACTCAACGCCGGTGGAGTGCGGGCGCTCGGTGCAGACGGTGCGGCGCTCGGAGCTGGCCGACGCCTGCGGCTATGGCTACTGCCGCTCACACTCACGCTGGTTCTGGGGGATGCGCCTGCACCTCTGCTGCGCTCCCGACGGCACTCCCAGGGCCTCGATCTTGGCCCCGGCCGACCAGCCCGAGCGCGAGGTCGCCCTGCGCCTGTTGCCCAAGGCTCTTCGCGGTGGCGAGCAAATCGTCTGTGACAAGGGCTATGCGGGCCGCGAGTTCGCCGCCGAGGTCGAGGCTCGCTTCGCCGCCGAGATCCTCCGCCCCAATCGCAAGAACGAGCCGCAAGGCGCCGTGCACCTCGCAACGATCCGCCAGCGGATCGAGTCGGTCTTCTGGACGCTCAAGGACCGCCTCGGCCTCGAGCGCCACCGCGCACGCACCCTGGCTGGGCTGCGGGCGCGGATCGCCGCAAAGCTCCTGGCCCTCGCTGCAGGGGTCTGGGTCAACAGCTGGCTGAGCCTGCCGAGCCGGTCCTTCGCTCAGTTCGCGGCCTGAGCGTGGAATCAATCATCTAGGCGTCCTGAGACAACCCAGGGCTCCGTTTAGGCCTCGAGCGTGCCCGCCGTGCTGACCGTTGCCTCGCCCGCCGCGGTCTCGATCGTGCAGGAGATGCGCGCGGCGGGTGTGACGGTGGTGCGCCAGATCGAGACGAAGGGGAGGCTCAGCGCTTCCTTCGGCTGTCCGCTGGGGAAGCCCAGCTGCCAGGCCTGGCGCCCGATCCGGTAGGGCGCCCACTCGACGACTATTCCCGGCTCCCTCGTGTAGCGGGAGCTGATCACGTCGCCGATTTCAACCGATGCCAGATCGGTGCTGTGGGAGCTGAACTCGACAAGCGAGGTGTCGTTGACTTCCTGTTCGGCGAGGTCTTCGCTGGAGCGAGGGTAGGAGGCGCGGCTGTCATGGGTCTTGGCGACGATCGTCCGCTTCGGCACCGAGATGGCGCAGGTGAGCCGGCCGTGGCCGATCGCCGATCCGGCGTCGATCGTCAGCAGCGCCGAGGAGCGGAAGAGGGTGTACTCGCCGGCGTTCGGCTCGGTGGAGCGGATTTGCCCTTCGGAAAGGGTCATGCGCCCGTCCCCCGGGATCTCGACCGGCTTCGGGTCCGGCATCTGCGCTTCCTCGACCCATTCCACCGTCGCCGCGCCGAGCGGCTTGTCGGTGCTGAGCAACGCCGCGAAAAGCGTGGCGAGCAGCCCCACCGCGATCACGATCAACGCTCCCCGCGGCGGCCGGCTCTGGTTCTCGTCGCCCATCGGCGCGACAGTATTGGAAGCAGGGGCGGAACCCGAACGCGCCCGGCAGGATTCGAACCTGCGGCCTCCGCCTCCGGAGGGCGGCGCTCTATCCAGCTGAGCTACGGGCGCTCGGAGGCCAGTCTAGATGGTGGCTCTTCGGCGGGTTCGGGTCTGTTCTGGTATTTGGGTGGGGGTGGGGATGCCGGTGCCCCTCCCCAAAACGCGCGGCAGGAGCCGCGCTTGAGTGTTTTGGGGAGGGGCACCGGCATCCCCAGGCGGTCAACCCGGCTCTCAAAAAGCTCCACATGGCCTAAGTGTCATGACGGGCGCCTCAAGCTTTTAAAAGCTTGAGGTCCCTGGTGTCGGCTTCGCAGCTCGGGCGTCACCGGGAGACGTGTTGAGAGGAGCCTGGCCGTCCTCCAGGCGAATGTCGCGAAGCGGCGGAAATGCAATCCGGTGATTGCGCGGCCGCAGGCCGCGCTCCTGGTTGCACCGCGCTCACGCGCGGTGCTCAATTCGACTGGAGGACGGCCAGGCTCCCCCCCTAAGAAAGCGCTCGGTCGCGTAGGCTCGCAAGCCCCAATGGACCTCTCGGCGATCTTCCTCGGCACCGGCAGCTCGGTGCCCTCGGCGCGACGCTCGACGGCGAGCGTGATGCTCGTCCGCGGCGGCAGGCGGATGATGTTCGACTGCGGGGAAGGGACGCAGCGCCAGCTGCAGCGATCGGTCGGGCTGGCCCAGGTCGACGAGATCTTTCTCACCCACTTCCACGCCGATCACATCCTCGGCCTGCCGGGCCTGCTGAAGACCTACGACCTGACCGCCCGCGAGGAGCCGCTGACGATCTACGGGCCACGCGGTCTGCACGACCTCTTCAAGACCCTGGGGCGGCTGGTCGGGCGCACCGACTACGACCTCGAGCTGGTCGAAATCGACCCCGGCGATGCCGTGCCGCACGACGGTGCCAGGGTCGAGGCCTTCGCCGTCGAGCACAGCGTGCGGGCGAACGGGTACGCGCTGATCGAGGAGGAGCGGCCGGGGCGCTTCGACCCCGAGGCCGCCAAGCGCCTCGGGGTCCGGGAAGGCCCCGCCTTCGCCGCACTCCAGCGCGGCGAGGAGGTCGACGGCCAGACGGGCACTGTCCGGCCGGGGGACGTGATGGGCGAGCGGCGCCTCGGCCGCACGGTCGTCATCACCGGCGACACGGCTCCCTGTCACTCGACGGTCTCGGCAGCGGCCGACGCGGACCTCCTCGTCCACGACGCCAGCTTCTCCGAGGAGGAGGTCCAGCGGGCCGCCGACACCGGCCACTCGACCGTCGGCCAGGCGGCCGCGGTGGCTCGCGAGGCCCACGTGAAGATGCTCGCCCTGGTCCACATCTCCTCGCGCTACCACGTCGGCAAGGTCCTGGAGGAGGCCCGCGAGGTCTTCCAGCCGACCCTGGCCCCCCGCGATTTCGACGTCATAGAGATCCCCTTCCCCGAGCGCGGGGGGCCGGAGCTCGTGCCGAACGGGGCTCGCGAGCGTGACGAGCCCGATCAAGTGCCGGTCGACTGAATTTCAAGGCTGTTTATTTGCCGTCTTTGCGCAATCGACGCACCAACGGCGCGGGCGCAGTGGGTACGGTCCGCTGATGGTCCGGACCGACAGCCCAAGCCACTCCAAAACCGTCCGCAGGGCCCCCTAGCATCGGGACGACGATGGAGGCAGCCCACGCAGCCGCAGCTCAACTCGACGAGGAGAGCTTCAGGAAGATCGAGTCGACGATGCTCTACCTGGAGGAGGCTCGCTCCCGAGCTGAGCGCGCCGCGCAGGAGATGGCAGAGATTGGCGCCGAGCCACACCTCGTCGCGGCCACCGAGCGGCTGCGCGATGACCTCGGCGAGCTAGCGCGCCACTACAGGCACCGCACCTACTTCGCCGCCCCCAAGGCTCAAACGAGCTTCTAGCTGAAACCGATGGCGCTCTCCGACGAGGAGATTCGCCGCAATCTGACGCGCTTCGCGGCGGATTGGGGTGGATACCAAGGCACCGAGAGGGCGGAGGCGCAGACCTTCTGCAACGAGTTGTTGGCCTGTTACGGCACGGAGCGCAAGGAGGTCGCGTCGTTCGAGGAGCGCACGGATGCCGGTGGCTTCATCGACATGATTTGGCCCGAGGTTTGCCTGATCGAGATGAAGCGGCCGAGTCAAGCCGACAAGCTCCTCGCTCACCGCGAGCAAGCCTTGAGCTACTGGCAGGAGGTCAGTAAGCAGGCGGGGGAGAGCGGGAAGAAGGCTCCAGAGTGGATCGTGGTCTGCGCCTTTGAGAGGTTCGAGGTGCTCGACCCGGACGCGGGTTGGGACCGGCCGGTAGACGAGTTTCCTCTCGCTGAACTACCCGAGCGGCTCACCTCCCTCAAATTTCTCGCCAGAGAGGATCCCTACTTCAGGGCTTCCCAAGCTGACCTCAGCCGCGATGCCGTTGGTGCGCTGACCGACCTCTACGCGGCGTTGAGGGAGCGCCGAGCGAGCGACCTCGACACCCTTCGCGTCTTCATCCTCCAGATCGTCTGGGCGATGTTCGCCGAAGACCTCGGCCTGCTCCCGAACAATGTGCTGAGTCGGATTCTGGAGGGCCTGATCGCTGACCCCAATCGCTCCAGCGCGGACGATCTCGGTCAGCTCTTCCGCTACCTGGCGGAGCCGTCGCCGAGGCCGACCAAAGGCAGCCTCTACGAGGGCACGCCGTTTGCCAACGGGGGTCTGTTCGAACGTCCCGCTCAGGTCCATCTCACGGTTGAGGAGTTGAAGGCGCTTCGCGAGACCTGCAACCTCGATTGGCACCAGGTTGAGCCGGCCATCTTCGGGGCGATCCTCCAGGGTGCTCTTGGCAAGGACAAGCAGTGGGCCTTGGGGGCTCACTACACATCGGAGGCCGACATCATGAAGGTGGTTGGGCCGACGGTGATCGAGCCGTGGATGGATCGCGTCGAGAGTCTCACCAGCGCGGGGGAGGCGGAGGCCGCGTGGCGTGACCTGATGTCTTATGTCGTGCTCGATCCGGCCTGTGGGTCGGGCAACTTTCTCTATGTGGCCTATCGCGAGTTGCGCCACATCGAGCTCAGACTGCGGGAGCGGCTCGCCGAGCTCCGCGTTGCCGAGGGCGTTGCCGCTCAGGAGGAGATGGAGTTCTTCCCTATCTCGAACATGCGGGGGATCGAGGTCGAGGCCTTTGCCGCCGAGCTGGCACGGGTAACGCTCTGGATGGGGCACAAGCTGGCTTCCGACGAGATGCGCGACCACGGGTTGAGCGAGCCGACCCTGCCGCTTGTCGACCTGTCTGGGATCCAGCGTGCCCACGCGCTGCGGATCGAGTGGCCCGAAGCAGACGCGATCATCGGCAATCCTCCGTATCACGGTTCACAGATGCTTCGAGGGGAGGTCGGCGATGCTGAGATCGACTTTCTCAAGCAGGAGTTCGGCATCGGCGTCAAGGACTACTCGGTCTACTGGTTTAGAAAGGCGCACGAACGACTTCGACCCGGTGGGCGCGCAGGCCTCGTCGCCACGAACTCCGTCACCCAAAACCGGAATCGCAAACCGAGCCTGGAGTGGATTGTGGAAAACGATGGAGTGATCACCGACGCCATCTCCAAGCAGGAGTGGACCGGCGACGCGACGGTGAACGTGTCGATCGTCGATTGGGTGAAGAGTCCGGATCCCGAGCCGAGGCGTTTTGTCTTGGATGGTGTGGAGGTGGATGCAATTTCGGTTTCTCTTCTCCCGCCCGGAACTGATGTTTCGACCGCCGACCCACTACCGCAAAACGCAGGATTTTCTTTTCAGGGCCCGATACCGGTTGGCCAGGGATTTCTTTTGGATGAAAACGAAGCTCGACAGCTTCTGGACTTGTCGGGAGCGGACTACCGAGAGGTTGTACGTCCGTACCTGATCGGCAAGGACATCGCAGAAGATTCACGCCAGCAGCCACGGCGATGGATCATCGACTTCGCAACGAGAACGTTGGAGCAGGCCGCAGAGTGGCCAGCGGCTCTCGACATTGTTCGTGAGCGAGTGAAGCCGATTCGAGAGAAGAACAGGCGTAAAACTCGACGCGAAAAGTGGTGGCTCCTGGGCGAGTTGGTCCCGGCGATGCGAGCTGCGCTCAAACCGCTTGACCGATATATCGGCGGCACGGCGACGGGGAAGCGTTTCCTGTTCTGCTGGGCTGACGGTTGGACGTGCCCCAGCAATGCAATGAATGTATTTGCCTTTCGAGAGTGGTACTTCATGGGCGTGCTTTGCTCTCAGATGCACGGTAGTTGGGCGAGCACGCAATCTTCAACATTGGAGGACCGACCTCGATACACGCCAACGACGGCGTTTGAGACGTTCCCATGGCCCGACTCGTCCGCCGAGCAGCGAGGGGCAGTCGGGGGTATCTGTAGCGACCTATTCGACCTCCGCGGGAAACTTTGCGTGCAGCGCGACATTGGCCTCACCACGCTCTACAACGAGGTCGACGATGGGATGCATCGTGAGCTGAAGGATCTCCACCGAGAGCTCGATCGCGCCGTTGTTGCGGCCTATGGGTGGCCTGCCTCGGCTGCCGAAGATCGGGACGAGTCGAACCGGCGGCTGCTCGAGCTAAACCAAGCGATCGTCCGCGGCGAAGTCGACTATGCCGGTCCTCGCTAGCCCACCGTGCGCCGCCTCGCCTGCTAGCCTCGTGGCCGTCCTTTAACCCGGTCCCGCGAGGCCAGGAAGGAGCAAACCGAAGTGAGCGACAAAGTCGTGCTGACGCGCGACGACCTGCGGCGAACCCTGCAGCGGATCGCCCATGAGATCGCCGAGAAGAACCCGGATCCCGGGGAGTTGGCGATCATCGGGATACACACACGGGGCGCCCTGCTCGCCCGCCGGCTCCACGCACTGCTCGCCGAGCTCACCGGCATCGAGGTCCCGATCGGCGACGTCGACATCTCTTTCTACCGCGACGACGTCGGCGCGAAGCCGCGCGCGAGCCAGCCCGTCGTCCACGCCTCGCACATCGACTTCGACCTGACGGGCAAGACGGTGGTGCTGGTCGACGACGTGCTCTTCACCGGTCGCACCGTACGCGCCGCGATCGACGCCCTCTTCGATTACGGCCGGCCCGAGCGGATCCAGCTCGCCGCCCTCTGCGACCGCGGGCATCGCGAGCTGCCGATCCGGCCCGACTACGTCGGCAAGAACCTGCCGACCGCGCGTGAGGAGCGGGTAAACGTCTGCCTCGAGGAGGTCGACGGCTCCGACGAGGTGACGATCTCCGAGCCGGCGGAGGTGACGGCATGAGGCACCTGCTTTCGATCGAGCAGCTCTCCAAGGCGGAGATCGAGGCGATCCTCGACCGCGCCGAGAGTTTTGCCGAGGTCGGCCGGCGCGACATCAAGAAGGTGCCGACCCTGCGCGGCCGCACCGTCGTCACCCTCTTCTACGAGTCGAGCACGCGGACCAGCTCCTCCTTCGAGCTGGCGGCGAAGCGCCTCTCGGCCGACCTGGTCTCGGTCAAGGCGGCGGGCTCCTCGGTCGACAAGGGCGAGTCGCTGAAGGACACCGTCGCCACGCTCTCCGCCTATGAACCGGCGGCGATCGTGATCCGCCATCCGCACGCCGGTGCCGCCCAGCTCGTCGCCGAGTGGGCCGATGCCGCGGTCGTCAACGCCGGCGACGGCAAGCACGAGCACCCGAGCCAGGCCCTGCTCGACGTCTACACGCTGCGCCGACGGCTCGACTCCCTGGAGGGAAAGCGGATCTGGATCGTCGGCGACGTCCTGCACAGCCGCGTCGCCCGCTCCAACCTGATCGCCTTCAAGGCGATGGGCGCGGAGCTCACCGTGTGCGGACCGCCGGCGCTGATCCCGCGCGGCCTCGAGCGGCTCGGCTGTCAGATCGAGCACTCGCTGGACCGGCTAGGAGAGGCCGACGTCGTCTACGCCCTGCGCCTCCAGCGTGAGCGCATGGCGGAGAGCTTCGTCCCCTCGCTCCGCGAGTACGCGGCCCGCTTCCAGATCGACTCGCGCCGGCTCGGGCGGCGCCAGCTGCTGATGCACCCCGGGCCCGTCAACCGAGGTGTCGAGCTCTCCGGTGAGGTGATCGACTCGCCCCAGTCGCTGATAGCCGAGCAGGTCGCCTCCGGCCTCGTGGTGCGGATGGCGATCCTCTACGAGCTGCTCGCGGTCAGTGACGACGAGTCCGCGCCGGCGGCGGGCAACGGCGCCGGGCGGCCCACCGCGATCGGGCAGCCGGCATGAGCGCAGGTCAGCTTGAGATGCGCTCTGGAGAGAGCGCGGACCTGGTCCTGCGCGGGGCTGCCGTGCTCGACCCGGTCGCCGGAATCGAAGGCAACCACAACGTCGTGATCCGCGACGGCTCGATCGCGGAGCTGGCAGCCCCCGGATCGGCAGACGGGGCGGGTCTGGAGGAGATCGACGCGGCCGGCCTGCACGCCTTTCCTGCCTTCTTCGACCCTCACGTCCACCTTCGCACCCCGGGCCAGGAGCACAAGGAGGACATCGAGACTGGGAGCCGCTCGGCCGCCGCCGGCGGCTACTGCGGCGTGCTCGCGATGGCGAACACCGATCCGCCGGTCTGCACCCCTGCCGACGTCGAGGCGCTTCGCGAGGACGCCCGCTCGGCGGCCTCGGTCAGGGTCGGTTTCCTCGCCACGGTTACCGCCGGGATGAAGGGTGAGGAGCTGACCGAGATGGCCTCCCTGCGCGACGCCGGGGCGGTCGGTTTCAGCGACGACGGGCTTCCCGTGCGCAGCGCGCTCGTGCTGCGGCGCGCGCTCCAGTACCAGCGGCTCTGTGGCGGCACGATCGCGCTGCACGAGGAGGATCCGGAGCTCTCGGGCAGTGGCGTTATGCACGAGGGGCCCGTCTCCGCGATCCTCGGCCTCGACGGCATCCCCTCGGTCTCGGAGTCGACGGCAATCGCCCGAGATGCCGCGCTTGCCGGCTACGAGGGCGGGCGGATCCACGTCCAGCACCTTTCGGCAGCCGAGTCGGTAGAGGTCGTGCGCCGGGCCAGGGAGGCCGGTGTGCAGATCAGCTGCGAGGCCTCGCCGCACCATCTCTGCCTCACCGACGAGGAGGTGCGCAGCCTCGATCCCCGCCGTTTCAAGATGAACCCGCCGCTGCGCTCGGAGGCCGATCGCCAGGCGCTGATCGAGGGCCTGCGCGACGGGACGATCGACTGCGTCGCCACCGACCACGCGCCGCACGCCCCGGAGGAAAAGGAGGTCCCCTTCGAGCAGGCGGCGATGGGAGTGACCGGCCTGGAGACGGCCTTCGCCGCCCTGCACACCGAGCTGGTGGTCCCGGGCGTGCTCGACCTCGGCCTCGTGGTCGAGCGGATGTCCGCCGGCGCCGCCCCTTTCGACGTCGAGCGTTCCTCGCTCACCCCCGGGAGCGAGGCGAACATTGCCCTCTGCGACCTCTCGGCAGAGTGGACGGTGGGGGAGAACGGCTACGAGAGCCGCTCCTCGAATTCATGGTGCGCCGGCCGCAGGCTCACCGGCCAGGTCGTGCTCACCCTCGCCGGCGGCCAGGTCGCCTACCGGCTGCGCTCCTTCAGCATGGGAGTCGCCGCATGACCCCCGTTCCGGTGCGATTTATGCCATCTATGACCACAAAAGTCGCACCGGAACGATGAGTGACGGCTTCCTGCTGCTCGAGGACGGTGCCCGCTTCGACGGGGTTCCCTGCGGGCATGCCGAGACGGTTACCGGCGAGGTCGTCTTCAACACCGCGATGACCGGTTACCAGGAGTCCGTCACCGACCCCTCATACGCCGGCCAGATCATCGTCTTCACCTACCCACTCGTCGGCAACTACGGCGTCTCGGCGGCGGCGATGGAGTCCGACCGCATCCACGCCCGCGGGGTCGTCATGCGGGACCCCAAGAACGGCGAGGACGTCGCCACGGCCGAGGGCGGCTGGCTCGACTGGCTCGCCGACTGTGGGGTGCCCGGGATCGGCGGCGTCGACACCCGGGCGGTGGTCCGCCACATCCGAGATCGTGGCGCGATGCGCGGCGGGATCTTCCCCGCCGGCACCCCGGAGGCCGAGGCCAGCGAACGCGTCACCGCTGAGCCCTCGATGGACGGTGCCGATCTCGCCCGCGCCGTCACCCCGCCCGAGCCGGTCCGCTTCGAGGGCGCCGGCCCGCACGTAGTAGGCATCGACACCGGGGTCAAGCTCAACATCGTGCGGCAGCTGCGCGAGCGGGGCTGCCGCGTGACGCTGCTTCCCTGCGCCTCCTCGGCCGAGGAGGTGCTCGGCGAGGACCCCGACGTCGTCTTCCTCGCCAACGGCCCCGGTGACCCCGCTGCCCTCGGCTACGTCGTCGACACCGTTCGCGACCTGGTCGGCAAGCGACCGCTCTTCGGCATCTGCCTGGGCCATCAGCTGCTCTGCCGTGCGGTCGGCCTGGAGACCTACAAGCTGCCCTTCGGCCACCGCGGCGCCAACCACCCGGTCAAGGAGCTGGCGACGGGAAGGATCGACATCACCTCCCAGAACCACGGCTTCGCCGTCCAGGGGCCGGGCGGAGAGCCTCGGATCGAGGCCGATGAGCCGGTCCGCTGGGAGACCGACTTCGGCGTCGCCGAGCTATCCCACCTCAACCTCTACGACCGCACGGTCGAGGGCCTGGTGCTGAGGGACGTCTCCGCCGCCACGGTCCAGTACCACCCCGAGGCCGGCCCGGGGCCGCACGACGCCCGTCACCTCTTCGACTCCTTCCTGGAGCTGGCACATGCCTAGGCGCGACGACATCGAGAAGATCCTCCTGATCGGCTCCGGCCCGATCGTGATCGGCCAGGCCGCCGAGTTCGACTACTCCGGCGTGCAGGCCTGCAAGGTGCTGCTCGAGGAGGGCTACGAGGTCGTCCTGGTCAACTCCAACCCGGCGACGATCATGACCGACCCTGAGTTCGCCACCTCGACCTACATCGAGCCGCTGCTGCCGGGCCCGGTCACCCGGATCATCGAGAAGGAGCGCCCCGACGCGCTGCTGCCGACCCTGGGCGGCCAGACCGCTCTCAACCTCGCGATGACCCTGCACGAGGACGGAACGCTGGAGCGTTTCGGGGTCGAGCTGATCGGCGCCGACGCCGCGGCGATACGCCGCGCCGAGGACCGCGAGGAGTTCCGCCGCACGATGACCGGGGCCGGGCTGCGGATCCCCTGGTCGATGACGGTGGAGGGGCTCGGCGAGGTCGAGGCCGCTCTGGCCGACGGGCGCATCACCCTGCCCGCGATCGTCCGCCCGGCCTTCACGATGGGAGGCCACGGCGGCGGCGTGGGGAGGACCGAGACCGAGCTGCGCCAGGTCGTCTCCGAGGGGTTGGCCGCCAGCCCGATCAACCAGGTCCTGGTCGAGGAGTCGGTGATCGGCTGGGGCGAGTTCGAGCTCGAGGTGATGCGCGACCGCAACGACAACGCGGTGATCATCTGCTCGATTGAGAACGTCGACCCGATGGGTGTGCACACCGGCGACTCGGTCACGGTGGCGCCGGCGCAGACCCTCACCGACGCGCTCTACCAGGACCTGCGCGACCAGGCGCTCGCAGTGATCCGCGCCGTCGGCGTCGAGACCGGCGGCTCCAACGTCCAGTTCGCCGTCAACCCCGAGAACGGCGAGATCGCCGTGATCGAGATGAATCCGCGCGTCTCCCGCTCCTCGGCCCTGGCCTCGAAGGCGACCGGCTTCCCGATCGCAAAGATGGCCGCGAAGCTGGCCGTCGGCTACGCCCTGGAGGAGATCCCCAACGACATCACCCAGGCGACGCCCGCCTCGTTCGAGCCCACGATCGATTACGTGGTGACGAAGATCCCGCGCTTCGCCTTCGAGAAGTTCCCGGGCGCCGAGGGGCGCCTCTCGACCCACATGCAGAGCGTCGGGGAGGTGATGGCGATCGGCCGCACCTTCCGCGAGTCCTTCGCCAAGGCGATGCGCTCGCGCGAGCTCGACTCCGAGGCCGAGATCCCGGCGAGCGACGAGGCGCTGCTCGACCTTCTCGAGAAGCCCTGCCCGGAGCGCTTCGACTGGATCATCGCCGCCTTCGAGCGCGGGATCGACGTCGAGGCCGTGCACCAGCGCTGCCTCGTCGATCGCTGGTTCCTGCGCGAGCTGGAGGCGCTTGCCCGCGAAGGCGACGGGACCGAGGGCCTCGTCCGCACCTACAAGTCGGTCGACACCTGTGCCGCCGAGTTCGAGGCGGCGACGCCCTACTACTACTCCGCCCACGAGCGCCCCTCGGCGGGCGCGGCGGCCTCGGAGGTGCGGCGCGGAAGCCGCGACTCGGTCGTCATCCTCGGCGCCGGGCCGAACCGGATCGGGCAGGGGATCGAGTTCGACTACTGCTGCGTGCACGCAGCGATGACCGCGCGCGAGCTCGACCGCGACGCGGTGATGATCAACTGCAACCCGGAGACCGTCTCCACCGACTACGACACCTCCGACCGCCTCTACTTCGAGCCGCTGACCGAGGAGGACGTGCTCGCGGTCTGCCGGCAGGAGCAGCCCGAGGGGGTGATCGTCCAGTTCGGCGGCCAGACCCCGCTGAAGCTCGCTCGTGCCCTCCAGGAGGCGGGCGTTCCCCTGCTCGGCACCCCGGTCGACGCGATCGACCTGGCGGAGGATCGCGGTCGCTTCGGGGCGCTGCTGCGCCGGCTCGGCATCAAACACCCGCCCTACGGCACCGCGCTCTCTGCCGAGGAGGCGACGACGATCGCCCAGGAGGTCGGCTTCCCGCTGCTGGTCCGGCCCTCCTACGTCCTCGGCGGCCGTGCGATGGAGATCTGCTACTCGACGGACGACCTCGGTGCCTACCTGAAGGCCCACGTCAAGGCCGACCAGGAGCACCCCCTGCTGCTCGACCGCTTCCTCGAGAACGCGATCGAGGTCGACGTCGACGCGCTTGCCGACGGCACGGATGTCCACGTCGCCGGGATCATGCAGCACGTCGAGGAGGCCGGGGTCCACTCGGGCGACTCCGCCTGCGTGATCCCGCCGCTGAGCCTGGGCGAGGAGATGCTCGAGGAGATCCGCGCGACGACGCGGCAGATCGCCCTGGAGCTGGGTGTGATCGGCCTGATCAACATCCAGTACGGCGTCGCCGGGGGAGAGCTGTACGTGATCGAGGCCAACCCGCGCGCCTCGCGGACCGTCCCCTTCGTCTCCAAGGCGACGGGCGTGCCCCTCGCCAAGGTGGCGGCCAGGCTGATGCTGGGCGAGAAGCTCTCCGACCAGGAGCTGCGCGACCCGCCCACCGGCATGGTCAGCGTCAAGGAGGCCGTGCTTCCCTTCGCCCGCTTCGCCGGCGCGGACTCGGTCCTCGGGCCGGAGATGAAGAGCACCGGCGAGGTGATGGGCATCGCCGCCGACTTCCCGACCGCGTTCGGGAAATCGCAGGCGGCGGCGGGCGTCTCGCTGCCAGCGGAGGGGTCCGTCTTCATCACCGTCACCGACACCGACAAGCCGGCGGCGACGCAGATCGCCGCCCGTTTCCACGACCTCGGCTTCGAGCTGGTCGCCACCGGCGGCACCGCGCAGGCGATCTCGGCGATGGGCGTGCCGGTGAGGACGATCAGCAAGATCGCCGAGGGCTCGCCCAACGTCGTCGATCTGATCCGCGAGCACCGCTGCGCCCTGGTGATCAACACCCCGACCGGCTCCGGCGCCCGCGCCGACGGCTACGAGATCCGCACCGCCGCGGTCCGCCACGGCATCCCCTGCGTGACGACGATGACCGGCGCATCCGCCGCCGTCCGGGCGATCGCCGCGAACATCGAAGGCGACTCCGACGTCCGCTCCCTCCAGGAGATCCACGGCCTGGAGAGGGCGAAGCAGTCTCGATGACCGCCCCGTTCGGGCGCCGCCTCTGCACCGTCTCCGAGAGCAGGCCCTCGGGCGGCTACAGGCTCTTCTCGTTGATCGACGAGGAGGGCCCCGAGCCCCAGCCCGGCCAGTTCTACATGCTCGCCACCGAGCAGCACTGGGAGCAGAGGGACGGTCGCCCCTACCTGCCGAGAGCCCTCTCCGTGGCCGAAACCGCCTCCGCCGCGTCCGGAGTCCGCCTCGACTTCCTGATCGAGGGCATCGGCCCCGGAACCGACCGACTCTGCGAGTTGGAGCCGGGCGAGAGCGTCTGGATCAACGGTCCGCTTGGTAACTCGTTCTCGACCCCGAAGGAGCTCTCGCCAGACGCTGCCGGCGCGATCCTCGTCGGCGGCGGCATCGGCATCGCCCCACTGGCCGTGCTCCGCCGCACCTTTGCAGCGAAGAACATCCCAACCCGCGTTCTCCTCGGCTTCCGCGACGAGGCCCACTCCGGTGGCCTGGACGACCTCTTCTCCTGCTGCGAGATCAAACTGGCCAGCGACGACGGCCATACGGGCCATCACGGCTACGTAACGGACCTGCTTGCCGCAATGCTTGATGGCGACGACGCCTCTTCAGCTGCTGTCTATGCCTGCGGTCCCCCTCCAATGCTCGATGTCGTTGGAGATCTCTGCCTGGCTCGCAATGTCCCGTGTGAACTCGCAATGGAGTCCCCAATGGCCTGCGGCTACGGAGCCTGCTTCGGCTGCGCGGTGCCCAAGCCTGGAGGCGGCTACATGCGGCTGTGCGTGGATGGGCCTGTGCTGCGCGCTGGGCCGGCGGGTCCTGTCGCCGCAGGGGACCCACCGCCCCCTGCGGTAGCTAAAGCTTCCTCGGGGGCGGTCCCCCCTGCGACGCCACCCCCCGGCAGGGACGGATCAGGGGGGCCGTCATCGGCCGTCGAGTTCTGCGGCATCGAGCTCGAGCATCCCGTGATCAATGCGTCTGGGACCTTTGACGCGATTGCCGCGCGCCGTGTCTACGGGGATGAGTTGCTGGAGAGCTTCCCCTTCTCGGCATTCGTATCCAAGACGATCACCCCGGAGCCGCGGGCGGGGAACGAGCCGCAGCGGATCTGGGAGACGCCGGCGGGGATGATCAACTCGATTGGGCTGCCCAACAAGGGCTTGGAGGGGTTCCTCTCTATAGATCTGCCCCAGCTTGCCGAGCTGCCAGTGCCCTTGATCGCCTCTGTGATGGGAACCAGCAAGGAGGAGTTCTCACGGCTCGTCACAGGCGTGGGGGAGAGGGACGAAGTGGCCGCCATAGAGCTGAACGTGTCGTGTCCCAACGTGCATTCGGGCCTGATCGTTGGAGAGCAGCCGAATGAGACGGAGGCGCTGCTGGAAGCTCTGCGCCCATTGACGGAAAAGCCGCTGATCGTGAAGCTCACCCCCAACGTGGCCAATCCCGCCGACGTCGCCGTGGCCGCAGAGCAGGGTGGGGCCGATGCGGTGTCGCTGATCAACACTCTCAAGGCGAGTGCGATCGATCCGGCGACGGGAAAGCCAGGCATCGCGGCGGGTCACGGGGGCCTATCCGGGTCAGCCGTTCGACCGATCGCCGTTGCGCAATTGCGTGCCGTCTCGGCTGCGGTCCAGATCCCGATTGTGGGCATGGGCGGGGTCGCCAGCGGCGCCGATGCGATGGAAATGATCTCTGCGGGAGCGACGCTGGTGGCCGTGGGCACGGAGAGCTTTCGGGACCCACGGGCTGGACAACGAGTTGCGGGCGAGCTAGCCGTAGCGCTCAAGGCGAGTCGAAGCGGTGAGCGGACCGCAATTCAAAGCTAAACCTCGACTCGAGGTTGAGGTGAATTTCCGGCAAAAAGGCCCCGAAGACCTTGCACGCCGGCGACCCGCGGCTATACTCGCCGCCCACATGACCAGCCCAGTCAAGACCTCCGCCGCGACGCCAGAGCGATCGCTGGATCAGCGGATGGATGCACTCAAGCGCGCCAACGACATTCGGACCGCGCGCGCCAAGCTGAAGAAGGACCTGAAAGCGGGCAAGGCCAACATCCACACGCTGTTGCTCGACCCGCCCGACTACCTGCTGACCGCGAAGGTCTTCGACATGCTGTTGGCGGTACCCAAGTACGGCAGGGTGAAGACCAACAGGATCCTCAATCAGTGCCGGATCTCCCCGTCGAAGACGATCGGCGGGATGTCTGAGCGACAGCGCGCCGAGTTGGTCAGCCAGCTTCGCAGGTAACGACCGCTGCGGCGGTCAGTATCCCGGCCGTCTATGGCCAAGGTTTTCGTAATCACTGGTCCCTCCGGCGTCGGCAAGGGGACGCTGATCTCCAAACTGCTCGAGCGGGTCGAGGGCTTGGAGCTGTCGATCTCCGCCACCACCCGCGAGCCCCGCGAGGGCGAGGTCGACGGGCGCGATTACCACTTCCTCACGCCGGAGGAGTTCGATCGCCTGATCGAGGCGGAAGACTTCCTCGAGTTCGCCACCTACAGCGGCAATCGCTACGGGACGCTGCGCTCGGAGGTCCGCCGCCGGCTCGACCAGGGCCACTCGGTCGTCCTCGAGATCGAGGTGCAGGGTGCCCGTCAGGTGCGCGCGGCGATGCGCGAGTCGGTGCAGGTCTTCATCGCGCCTCCCGATCCGGCCTCGCTGCGACACCGGCTGGAGTCGCGTGGGACCGACAGCCTCGAGGCGATCGACTCGCGCCTCGAAGTCGCCGAGCAGGAGCTGGCCGCCCAGGACGAGTTCGCGCACCGGGTCGTCAACGATGACCTGGAGCGGGCCGCCGGCGAGCTGGAAGGGATCGTGCGCGCGGAGCTCGGCGTACCACTAGACTCCGGAGCCGAATGATCAAACCACGCGTTGACAAGCTTCTGGATCACACCGACTCCCACTACGCGGCCGTAGTCGTCGCCGCCAAGCGGGCCCGGCAGATCAACAGCTACTACCACAGCCTCGGCGAGGGCAGCTTCGGCGAGTACCCGCCCCCGATGGTGGACGTGCCCGGCGAGCGGAACTACCTCTCGATCGCCCTCGAGGAGGTCGCCGCAGGCAAGCTCAAATACGAGTACCGCTCCTAACCGCGCCCGGCGCGACCGGAGCCAGGAGAAAAGCGATGGCCAGAATCCTGCTTGGCGTAAGCGGAGGGATCGCCGCCTACAAGGCGCTTGAATTCGCGCGCCTGGCCACCTCGGGGGGACACGGCGTGCGCGTCCTGATGACCGAGAGCGCGGGACGCTTCGTCGGCGCCGCCTCTTTCGAGGGCATCGTCGGCGCGCCGGTGCTCACCTCGGAGTTCGAGCGTGACCCCCTGCGCGGGGCCTTCCCCGGCGATCAGGCGCCTGCGCACGATCCGATCGGCCACCTCGCCGTGGTCGCCAACTGCGATGCCTACCTGGTCGCGCCCGCCTCAGCCAACACGCTGGCGAAGCTCGCGGGCGGGATCGCCGACTCGATGCTCACCACCTCCTTCCTCGCCTGCACCGCACCGCGTCTGGTTTCCCCGGCGATGAACGACCGCATGTACGCCGACGCGGCCACCCAGGCCAACCTCACGACGCTGCGCGAGCGGGGCGTCACGGTGATCGAGCCCGACGAGGGGGCGCTTGCCTCCCGCGGCGAGCACGGCAAGGGCAGGCTGCCCGATCCGACCCGCCTTCTTGCCCTGGTTGAATCCGAGCTCCCCACGGGTCAGCGCCCCTGGGACGGCCTGCGCGTGCTGGTCACGGCCGGCGGCACCCGAGAGCCGATCGACTCCGTCCGCTTCCTCGGCAACCGCTCCAGCGGCCGCATGGGCATCGCCCTCGCCGCGGCCGCTGCCCGCCGCGGCGCAGACGTCACCCTGATCGCCGCCAACGTCAGCCTCCCCGAGCCCCCCGGCGTCCACCGCATCGACGTAGAGACCGGCGAGCAGCTGGCCGAAGCTGCCCGCGCCGAGTTCAAGAGCACACACGTCCTCCTGATGGCGGCCGCTCCAGCCGACTTCAGGGCAAGCGACGTCGCAACGGGCAAGCTCACCCGCGACGCCTCCCTGGACCTCCACCTGGAGCCCACCGAGGACATCCTCGCCACCCTCACGGCCTCCCGCACCGAGACGCAAACCATCGTCGCCTTCGCCGCCGAAGCCGGCGAGAACGTAGACCGCGCCCGCGACAAGCTCACCCGCAAGAAAGCCGACCTGATCGTCCTAAACGACATCTCAAACCCCCAAATCGGCTTCGAGAGCGAAGAAAACGCCATAACCCTGATCGACACAGACGACGCAACCGAGATTCCCCAAGCTCCAAAGAACACCATCGCCGAGGCAATCCTCGATCGAGTGAGCTCGCTCCGCGAAGAGGGACGGCAATCCCCTCGAACGGACGGATACTCAAAGCGTCGCGCTAATTAGCGCGACGCTTGTTCGGGCGAGGGGATTGCCGTCCCTCTTATCCAACCCACCGAGCTATACTCGCCTTTGAGCTTTACGCCTCACCCGATGTACCCGAAGTGGGCCTGGCCCACTTTTTTTACGGCCTCAAGCCAGTGCAAGATCTTCAGCAAGACATCCAAGGGCAGCTTCGTGAGCTCGACTCCCAGCTCGACCTGGTCGCGCTCGAGCAGCCGAGCAAAGAAGCTCTGCGGCTCTTCATAGATCACCCCGAGGGCGTCGACCTCGCTCTCTGCGAGAAGGTGACGATGCACCTCAACCACCTGCGGGCCGAGTACTCGCTCGAGGTGTCCTCGCCCGGTCCCAAGTACCGCAAAGACAAGGAGCAGCTCCAGTGAGCAAAGAGATCGTCGACGCAGTCAAGGCACTGGAGCAGGAGAAGGGGATCTCCGCCGACAAGCTGATGGACGCGCTCGAGGACGCGCTTCTCTCCGCCTACAAGAAAACGCCGGGAGCGGCCAAATACGCCCGCGTCGACCTCGATCACGAAACCGGCGACTTCCTGGTTTTCGAACTGATCCTGCCGCCCGAGCTGGAGGAGAAGCTGCTCGCCGAGGCCGCCGAGGCCCAGGAGGCCGAAGAGCGCGAAATCGATCCCGAAACGGGAGAGCTGCGCGAGCCCGAGGACCCCGAGCTGGACCCGGAGATGATCGCCCCCTACGAGGACCAGATCTCCACCCGCGACGTCACGCCCGAAGATTTCGGCCGGATCGCCGCCCAGACCGCCAAGCAGGTGATCCTGCAGCGGATCCGCGAGGCCGAACGGATGATGATGTTCGACGAGTACCAGGACCGCGTCGGCGAGCTGATCACCGGGATCATCCAGCAGTCCGACAAGCGCTACACGCTGGTCCAGCTGCGCGAGCGGGTCGAGGCTCTGCTGCCCAAGTCCGAGCAGGTCTACAACGAGCGCTACGACCACGGCATGCGGGTCAAGGCCGTGATCACCGACGTCTCCGATTCGACCAAAGGCCCGGCTATCGTCGTCTCCAGGCGCAGCTCCGAGCTGATCAAGAAGCTGTTCGAAATGGAGGTGCCGGAGATCGCCGACAAGCTGGTCGAGATCGTCGGCGTCGCCCGCGAGCCCGGTTACCGCTCGAAGATCGCGGTGATCTCCCACGCCGACGGGGTCGACCCGGTAGGCGCCTGCGTCGGCCCGCGCGGCTCACGGGTGCGGATGGTCGTCTCCGAGCTGCGCGGCGAGAAGATCGACATCATCCCCCACAACGACGAGCCCGCCCGCTTCGTGGCCAAGGCCCTCTCGCCGGCCCGGGTGCGCGAGGTGATCGTCGACGACGAGGAGCGCCAGGCGACGGTGATCGTCCCCGACGACCAGCTCTCGCTGGCGATCGGCCGCGACGGTCAGAACGCCCGCCTGGCCGCACGTCTCACCGGCTGGCGGGTGGACATCAAGTCCGAGACCGAGTTTTCCCAGGAGGACCAGGACGTCGAGTACGAGGGCGAAGAAACCTTCGACGGGCGCTGCATGGCGGTGCTCTCCAACGGCCGGCGCTGCCCCAACGCGGCGATCGAGGGCTCGACCTACTGCGGCCTGCCGCAGCACCAGGCTCTGAGCCGCTTCGATACCAACCAGATGGCGGTGCTCGGGGCCGTTTCCGAAACCGAGGTCGAGATCCTCGCGGACCCGGACGCGGATCAGGGTCAGATAGACGAGATCGTCGCCAAGGCCGAAGCGGAGTTCGTGGAGGAGGCCCCTCAGGACCAACCTGAGGAGCCCGCGGGTCCTGTCGCCGCAGGGGACCCACCGCCCCCTGCGGTAGCTGAAGCTTCCTCGGGGGCGGTCCCCCCTGCGACGCCACCCGCGGGAGAATCGGATTCGGCTGACGAGCCCCAGAGCGAGGAGCTTGAGGCGGAATCCGACGCCGAGTCGGCTGATGAAGGGGAAGCTTCGGACCCCGCGGCGGAAGAAGCTGTTCAGGAGGCAGAGCAGTCCTAGTGGCGAAAAAACGGGTTCACGAGATCGCCAAGGCGCAGGGCCTCCAGAGCAAGGAGGTTCTTGCCGCGCTCAAGAGCGCTGGGATCGAGGCCAAAGCGGCGGCTTCCAGCGTCGAGGAGGCCGATGCGCTGAAGGCGATCCAGGCCGCAAAGGGGGATGGGGGAGCCCCGGCGGCCACCAAACCCAAGGCGCCCGCCAAGGCGGCCACACCCAAGCCCGCGGCGAAACCGGACGCCAAGTCTTCGGCGGCGTCGAAAGGGCCTGTGCGGCCCGCCGCCAAGCCTGCTTCCACCGGGGGCGCCGGGGGCGCCAGTGGGAAAAAGCGGCGTGTCGTGATCGACTCCCAGGCCGCCCGGCGGGACCAGATGGGCGGGCCGCCGCCGCAGCGACCGCCACGCAGGCGCGGCGGTCGTCGTCGCCGGCCGATGCTGGAGGAGCCGCCGCCCAAAGTCGAGGCGGCTGAGCCCGAGGCGACCACGGTGCCCTCCGGGGCGACCGTGCGCGAGGTCGCCGAGCTGCTCGGCCTCGGCAGCGCCGAGGTGATCAAGAAGCTGATGATGATGGGGGAGATGGCCACCCTCACCCAGACCCTCACCGACGATTCGATCGCCGCGATCGCCGACGAGTACGACCGCAAGATCGAGATCGTCACCGCCGCCGAGGAGGAGCCCGAGGCGCCGGAGTTCGAGGACACCGAGGAGAGCCTCGCCGACCGGCCGCCGGTGGTCACGATCATGGGCCACGTCGACCACGGCAAGACCTCGCTGCTCGACGCGATCCGCGAGACCGAGGTCGCCGCGGGGGAGGCCGGGGGAATCACCCAGCACATCGGCGCCTACCAGGTCCACCACGACGAGAAGACGATCACCTTCCTCGACACCCCCGGCCACGCCGCCTTCACCGCGATGCGCGCCCGCGGCGCCAAGGTCACCGACATCGCGGTCGTGGTCGTCGCCGCCGACGACGGGGTCATGCCCCAGACCAAAGAGGCGATCGACCACGCTCGTGCCGCCGACGTGCCGATCCTGATCGCGGTCAACAAGATCGACAAGGAGGGCGCCCAGCCCGACCGCGTCCGCAACGAGCTTGCCGCCGACGGCCTCACGCCCGAGGACTGGGGCGGGGAGACGGTCTATGTCGACGTCTCGGCGAAGACCCGCGAGGGTCTCGACAAGCTGCTCGAGATGATCCTGCTCGTCACCGAGCTGGAGGAGCTGGGGGCCAACCCCGACGCTCCGGCGTCCGGCACGGTGGTCGAGTCCCAGCTCGACCCCGGCCGTGGCCCCGTGGTGACGATCCTGGTCCAGCGCGGCACGCTGAGCGTCGGCGACTCGCTCGTCGCCGGACCGCAGTGGGGCCGGGTGCGCGCGATGCAGGACTTCACCGGCACGCGGGTCGAGAGCGCCGGGCCGGGGATGCCGGTCGAGGTGCTCGGTTTCGACGGCGTCTGCGACGCGGGCGAGTTCGTCCATGCGGTGGAGAACGATCGCCGCGCCCGCCAGGAGGCACAGGAGCGGGCAAACCGGCTCAAGACCGAGGCGCTGGCACGCCGCCAGGCGCGCAAGGTCAGCCTCGAGGAGGTCTTCTCGCGCGTCCAGGAGGGCGACATCAAGGAGCTCAACATCGTCCTCAAGGCCGACGTTGCCGGCTCCCTGGAGGCTCTCCAGGACGAGATCGCCAAGGTGCCCCAGGAGCAGGTGGCGATCAACATCATCCACTCGCAGACGGGCGGCATCAACGAGTCCGACGTGATGCTGGCCTCGGCCTCGGAGGCGATCATCATCGGCTTCAACGTGCGCCCGCTCGCCGACGCTCGCCGGGCGGCCGAGCGCGAGGGCGTCGACGTCCGCACCTACTCGGTCATCTACAAAATCACCGAGGACCTGCGCAACGCGATGGAGGGCATGCTGGAGGCGGTCGAGGTCGAGGAGATCCTCGGCGAGGCCGAGATCAAACAGACGTTCAAGGCCTCCAAGGTCGGCCGTATCGCCGGCTGCATCGTCAACGAGGGCAAGGTCGCGCGCGACGCCAGCGTCCGCCTGATCCGCGAGGGCACGGTGATCTGGGACGGCAAGCTCGGCTCCCTGCGCCGCTTCAAAGACAACGTGCAGGAAGTCGAGGAGGGCCAGGAGTGCGGCGTCGTCCTCGACGGCTACGCTGACGTCAAGGAGGGCGACGTGTTGGAGTTCTTCAAGACGAAGCAGGTCGAGCAGACGCTGGCCTAGTGGCTGTCGACGAATCCCCACGCACGCCTGACGGCGCCGGACACACTTCGCGGGGCGGCGTCCTCGGTCGGCCAAATGGCGCTGCCATTCGGCCTCCCTGCGTCCTACCCCCGCTCGGTCCGGCGCGCGCCAGCCGCACGCGCGGATTCCCCGACAGCCACTAGGATGGCCACTCCTCGCATGCGCCGCATCAACGAGGTGCTTCGCGAGGTGGTCGGCGCTGCGATCGCCGAGCTGAGTGACCCCCGCATCGGCTTCGTAACCGTGACATCGGTCGAGACCAGCCCAGATCTGCGCGCCGCCAAGGTGCACGTCAGCGTGCTCGGCTCCGAAGAGGAGCGGGAGGCGACGCTCGCCGGCCTGCACTCCTCGCACGGCGTGCTGCAGTCCAGGATCGCCGCCGAGACGCGGATGAAGCGAACGCCCACGCTGACCTTCCACTACGACGAGACGGTCGAGCAGGGCATGCGGATATCGCAGCTGCTCGACGAGGAGGGGCAGTGAGCAGGATCGGCGTGAGGGCGTCGAGCCTGGAGGACGCCGCCGCCGAGCTGCGCGCGCGCGATCGCTTCCTGCTCACCGCCCACGAGGGCCCCGACGGCGACGCGCTCGGCTCGCTGCTCGGCATGCACCACATGCTCGGCCAGCTCGGCAAGGACTCGGTGATGTTCATGGCGGCCAAGGAGTTCCCGCTCCCGATCGAGTACCGCTTCCTGCCCCTGGAGGAGGTCTTCCACGAGGCCCCCGCGGACATGGCCGACCGCACGATCGTCTTCCTCGACTGCGGCAACATCGATCGCATGCCGGTCGAGTTCCTCACCACCGGCGACAACTTCAGGATCAACATCGACCACCACCACGACAACACGCTCTTCGGCGACGTCAACCTGCTCGACACCGGCGCCTCCAGCACAGCGGAGATCGTCTACCAGCTGGCGATCGCCCTGGGGGTCGAGATCACCTCCGAGATCGCCTCCGCGCTCTACGTCGGCCTCGTCACGGACACGGGCAAGTTCATGTACGAGAACACGAACGCGCACACGCACAGGATCGCCGCCGAGCTGATCGACGCCGGGGTCGCGGTCGACGAGACCTACCGTCGTCTCTACGAGCACGTGCCGATCGAAAAGCTGCGGCTGCTCTCTCGCGCGCTCGACGGCATCGAGCGCCACTGCGACGACCAGCTCGTCCTCACCTACATCACCGCGGCCGACTACGAGGCGACCGGCGCGGGAGAGGAGATGACCGAGGGGATCATCGATCACCTGCGCTCCATCGAGGGGGCGAAGGTCGCGGCGCTGATCCGCGACCAGGGCGACCGCGGGCGCTCTGCCCGCAAGGCGAGCCTGCGTTCCAGCGGCGGCGAGATCGACGTCTCGGCGATGGCCCGCAAGCACGGGGGAGGGGGGCACAAGCGAGCTGCCGGATTCTCCACCGACCTCGAGCGGGAGGAGCTGGTTGCCTTCCTCTGCGACGAGGTCTCCGCCCAGCTCGGCCCCTGAGATGGGAGGGCGAGCCGACGGGGTCGTGCTGCTCTGTGACAAGCCGGCAGGGATAACCTCGCACGACATGGTCGTGGCGGTGCGGCGAGAGCGCGGGTGCAAGGCGGGTCACACCGGCACCCTCGACCCCTTCGCGACCGGGTTGCTGCTGGTCCTGCTCGGCCGGGCGACCCGGCTGCAGCGCTTCCTCACCGGGTTGCCGAAGACCTACGTGGCTCGGGCGCGGCTGGGCTGGCACTCCAGCACGGGCGACCCGGATGGCGAGTTGACCGAGACGGGTCGCTTCCCGGAGTCTCTGGAGCTGCCGACCGGCCGCGTGCGCCAGCGGGTGCCGATGACCTCGGCGGTGCGGGTCGGCGGCGAGCGGCTCTACCGCAAGGCCCACCGGGGCGAAACGGTCGAGACGCCCGAACGGGAGGTCGAGGTCTACCGTGCCGAGCTGCTCGCCAGCGGCCCCGACGATGCCGAGTACGAGATCGAGTGCTCGGCCGGCACCTACGTCCGCACGCTGATCGAGACGCTCGGCGACGCCTACTGCGAAGAGCTCCGCCGCACCGCGATCGGCCCCTTTCGCGTCGAGGATGCCGGCCGAGAGTTCACCCTGGACCGGGTGGCCGAGATGGTCCCGGCCGCAGCGGAGGCCCTGCGATGACGAAGATCGAGGTCACCTCGTTGCCCGACGCCGAGCCGCGGCCGCGCCACGTCGCGATCGGCACCTTCGACGGGGTCCACCGCGGTCACCAGGCCGTGATCGACGATGCGGACACCGTTCTCACCTTCGATCCCCACCCGCTCGAGATCCTGCACCCGGCGGCGCTGCCGAAGCTGATCATGCCCTTCGGCGTCAAGCGCGACGTGATCGAGGGGCTCGGCGTGCGCGAGCTCGTCGTGATCCCGTTCGACGCGGAGTTCGCCAGCCGCAGCGCCGAGCGGTTCGTCGATGAGGTGCTGATCGAGCGGCTCGGTGCCGAGAAGGTCTCGGTCGGGGAGAACTTCCGCTTCGGCGCCAAGGCCCAGGGCGACCCGGCGATGCTGGCCGCGCGCCAGGAGTTCGAGACCCGGGTCGTGCCCCTGGTCGAGGTCGACGGGGAGACCGTCTCCTCGACCCGGATCCGGGCCCTCGTCGCCGCCGGCGACATGGAGGGCGCCCGTCACTGCCTCGGCGCCCCCTTCATGGTCGAGGGCGAGGTGGTGGGCGGCGACCAGCGTGGTCGCGAGCTGGGCTTCCCGACCGCCAACCTCATCCCCGACGACCGCCTCGCGATTCCCGGGCACGGCGTCTACGCGGCCTTCGCCAACGGCGCTCCCGCAGCGGTCAACGTCGGCGTGCGGCCCACCTTCGAGACCGGCCGCGGTGTGCTGATCGAGACCCACCTGATCGACTTCGAGGGCGACCTCTACGGCACCGACCTGCGGGTCGCCTTCGTCGCCCGTCTGCGGGGCGAGAAACGCTTCGCCGGCGTCGAGGAGCTGATCGCCCAGATGCGCGTCGATGTCGAGGACGCGAAGCGGGTCTGTGCTAGCTTCCAGCGGCCGTGAGCTCCGCTTGGAGCGCGGCACTTTTTTCGAGATGAGCCTGACCAAGGAGAAAAAAAGCGAGCTGATCGGCAAGTACGGCCGCGCCGACGGCGATACCGGCTCGGCCGAGGTTCAGGTCGCCCTGCTCACCGAGCGGATCAACGAACTCACCGAGCACCTGCGCACGCACGCCAAAGACCACCACTCGCGCCGCGGCCTGCTGATGCTTGTCGGCAAGCGGCGCCGCATGCTGCGCTATCTCGAGCGCCACGACCTCGAGCGCTACCGCGCCCTGGTCGCCGAACTCGGCCTGCGGCGATGATCGCCGCCGGGGAGCCGGCACCCGAGTTCACCCTGCGCGACCAGACGGGCCAGAAGGTCTCGCTCTCGGACTTCCGCGGCCGCAAGGTCCTCCTCGTCTTCTATCCGCTGGACTTCAGTCCGGTCTGCAGCGACCAGCTCTCGGTCTACCAGGAGGTCAAGCCCGAGATCGAGGCCAAGGGCGTGACGATGGTGGGGATCAGCGTCGACAGCGGCTTCGCCCACAAGGCCTTCCAGGAGTCCCTCGGCATCGATACGCAGCTGCTCGCCGATTTTGAGCCCAAGGGCGAGGTGGCGCGTGCCTACGGCGCCTACATCGAGAGAGCCGGCACCGCCAACCGCTCCCTCGTCCTCGTCGATGAGGAGGGCACGGTGGAGTGGGTGCACGAGTCCCCGACGCCGCTTGAGATCCCCGGCGCCAATCTCATCTTCGACGCCCTCAGCCCTGGCTCCTGAGCTGACCAGCGCAGCGGTCCCGCCGGCCGGGCCGGAGGACCACCGCCGCGGCGAAGGGCCGGAGCTGATCGTCTACGCCGACCTCGGCTGTCCGCACTGCGCCTCGGCCTGGGCGGGGATCGCCGAGCGCGAGGCGACGGTCGTCTTTCGCCACTTCCCGGTCGCCAGCAAACACCCGCGGTCTCCCACTCTGCACGCCGCGGCCGAGGCGGCAGGTATGCAGGGGCACTTCTTCGAGATGGTCGACTCGCTCTACGCCGACCGCGGCCACGTCGACGACCCGCACCTCTGGCGACGGGCCGAGCGCCTCGGCCTCGATCTCGACCGCTTCGAGGCCGAGCGTCGCTCCGACGCGGTTGCCGCGCGTGTGCGGCGGGACTTCGAGTCCGGCATCCGGGCCGGCGTCACCGGCACCCCGGCCATCTTCCCTCCGCGGGGCGTGTCTGACTTTAGGGGTGCATAAGACCCCCTAAGGTCAGACACGCCCCTGTAGCGGGGTGCGTGTACCCTCTTTTCCGAAAGAGAACGAGAGTTCTGAAAGCAAATGGCCGCCATCCGGGTGGCCGGAGGTAGGACAACTAAATGAGCATGTTTGACGTAACCCGCGTTTCGGCGGACATCGGCGACAGCCAGATTTCCTTCGAGACCGGAAAACTCGCGAAGCAGGCGGGTGGCGCGGTCGTGGTTCAGGCCGGCGACACGATGGTGCTCTGCACCGCAACCGTCGGGAGCCTTCGCGACGTGGACTTCCTTCCCCTCACCGTCGACATCGAGGAGCGCATGTACGCCGCGGGCAAGATCCCCGGTTCGTTCTTCCGTCGCGAGGGCAAATCCAGCGAGAAGGCGACGCTGACCGCGCGCATGATCGACCGGCCGATCCGGCCGCTCTTCCCCAAGGGCTGGCACTACGAGACCCAGCTGGTCGCGATTCCGACTTCGGTGGACCAGATCCACCCCTACGACATCCTCGCGATGAACGGCGCTTCCGCGGCGCTGGCCATCTCTCCCGTTCCCGTCGCCGCACACGTCGGCGCGGTCCGGATCGGCAAGCTCGACGGCGACTTCGTCGTCAACCCCTCCGAGGAGGACCACGCCGAGCTCGATCTCGACCTGATCGTCGCCGGCACCGACGAGGCGATCCTGATGGTCGAGGCCGGCGCCAACGGCGTCACCGAGCAGGAGATCCTCGACGCGCTCGACATCGCCCACTCGGAGATCAAGAAGCTGACGGCCGCGATGGAGGAGCTGCAGCAGAAGGCCGGCAAGGAGAAGATGGAGGTCGAGGCTCCCAGCATCGACGAGGGGCTGATCGACGAGATCCGCTCTTCCCACGGCAAGGCTCTGGTCGACGCGATCGCCACCGAGGGCAAGCTCGAGCGCTACGAGGCGATCGACGCGGTCAAGGACCAGGTGGTCGCCGAGTACGCGCCCGAGACCGACGACGCCGACGCTGACGCCGCGCGGCGCTCCGAGGTCAAGGCTGCCTTCGCCCACATCGAGAAGGACACGATCCGCAAGGCGATCGCCGTCGACAAGAAACGCCCCGACGGTCGCGCCCAGGACGAGATCCGCCCGATCGAGTGCGAGGTGGACATCTCGCCCCGGGTCCACGGCTCGGCCCTCTTCACCCGCGGCGAGACGCAGATCCTCTCCAACGCCGCCCTCGGCACGACGCGCATGGACATGCGTATCGACACGCTCGGCCTGGAGACCTCGAAGAAGTTCTGGCACCACTACAACTTCCCGCCCTTCTCGGTCGGGGAGGCGGGCTTCATGCGCGGCCCCAAGCGCCGCGACATCGGCCACGGCGCGCTCGCCGAGCGGGCACTGGTGGCCACGATTCCCAACGAAGAGGACTTCCCCTACGTGATCCGGGTCGTCTCCGAGACGCTGGAGTCCAACGGGTCCTCCTCGATGGGGTCGGTATGCGCCTCCTCGATGGCCCTGCAGGCCGCCGGCGTCCCGGTCAGCGCTCCCGTCGCCGGCGTGGCGATGGGGCTGATCAAGGAGGGCGACGACTACATCGTCCTCACCGACATCGCCGGCGTCGAGGACCATCTCGGCGACATGGACTTCAAGGTCGCCGGCACCGCGGACGGGATCACCGCCCTGCAGATGGACATCAAGATCACCGGCGTCACCTTCGAGATCCTCACCGATGCGCTGGAGCAGGCCAACAAGGGCCGCCAGTTCATCCTCGGCAAGATGGCCGAGGCGATCGACGGCCCGCGCGAGCAGCTCTCCCAGCACGCCCCGCGGATCGAGGCGATCAAGATCGACCAGGAGAAGATCGGCGCCGTGATCGGCAAAGGCGGCGAAACCATCCGCGCGCTCTGCGAGGAGTTCGAAGCAGAAATCGACGTCGAGGACGACGGCACGATCCGCATCTACGCCCCGACCGGCTCGCTGGTCGAAGCCTGCGTCGCGCGCATCCAGTCGATGACCAAGGAGGCGGAGATCGGCGACCGCTACAACGCGGCCAAGGTCGTCAAGACGACCACGTTCGGCGCCTTCGTCGAGCTGGTCAAGGGCACCGATGGTCTCCTGCACATCTCCAACGTCAAGCCCGGCGAGAGGGTGGACTCGGTCGACGACGTCCTCACCGCCGGCGAGGAAATCGACGTGACCGTGGTCGAGGTCGACCGCGAGCGTGGCCGGATCGGCCTGCGCCTCTCCGACGACCCCTCGGTCGCCGGCAAGAGCCCGGAGGAACTGGCGGCGGTCGGCTCCGGCGACGGCGGTTCGCGTCGCAACGGGGGAGACCGCGGCGGTCGCGGCGGCCGTGAGGGGCGTCGTCCCCGCGGCGGCGACCGCGAGCGGCGCTAAAGCACGAGCGTTGAGCGCACCGCAGCTGACCGAGCAGGGCACGGGCGTCCGGGTCGTCACCGAGGAGGTTCCCTCGGTGCGGTCTGTGGCGCTCGGGCTCTGGGTGCGCACCGGATCGCGTGACGAGACGCCGGCACAGGCGGGCGTCTCCCACTTCCTCGAGCACCTGCTGTTCAAGGGCACCGAGCGGTTCTCGGCGATCGAGATCGCCGAGCGGCTCGACGGCCTCGGCGCCTCGGTCAACGCGGCCACCGGCAAGGAGACGACGCACATCCACGCCCGCTTCCTCGACGAGCACACCGAGGAGGTCTTCGACCTGCTGGCCGAGATGTTGCTGGCGCCGACCTACCCCGAAGTCGACTCCGAGCGCGAGGTCGTGCTGGAGGAGATCGCGATGTACGAGGACGAGCCGCAGGACCGCGTCCACGACATCCTCGCCGAAGCGGTGTTCGGCGAGCACCCGCTCGGCAGGCGGGTCCTGGGCGAGGCGGAGGTGATCAGCTCGGTTCCCGTGCCCGACATCGAGGCCTACCGCAGCGGCCGCTACACCGGGCCCAACGTCGTCGTCGGCGCCGCCGGCAACGTTGACCACGCGCGCATCGCCGGCCTGGCGGAGCGGCTGGTCCGCCCGCCGTCGGCGGCAGTGGACACCCGGGTTGCCACCGGCTCTGGCGATGAGGCGCGCCTGCGCTTCTACGAGAAGGACACCGAGCAGTACCACATCTGCTTCGGGGCACCCGGGATCACGCGCGAGGACGAGCGCCGCTACGCCCTGGCCGTCCTCGACTCGATCTTCGGCGGCTCGAGCTCCTCGCGGCTCTTCATCGAGATCCGTGAGAAGCGCGGCCTCGCGTACTCGGTCGGCTCCTACAGCGAGCAGTACACCGACTCCGGCCTGGTCGCGACCTACGTCGGCACGCGAGAGGACAACGTCGAGGAGGCCTGCTCGATCATCGGTGCCGAGCTGGCCCGGCTGCGCGAGGCCTCCGTCACCGCCGCCGAGCTGACCCGTGCCAAGGAGAACGTCAAGGGCCGGCTCGTGCTCTCCTCCGAGTCAACCGCCGCCCGGATGAGCCGGATCTCCCGCGCGACGCTGTTCGGCCTGCCGATCGACAGCCTCGACGAGATGCTTGCCAAGATCGACGCGGTCACGGTCGAGGACCTGACCGCCCTCGCCGACGAGCTCTATCGTCCCGAGCGCCTCTCCGCCGCCTGCGTCGGCCGCGACGAGAGTCGCTTCCGCGAGGCCGTCGGTCCGGTCAGCGAGGCGCTGGTGGCAGCGTGATCCGGGTCGCCGTATCCGGCGCCGCCGGGCGCATGGGGCAGGCCGTCTGCAAGGCGGTCGAAGCGGCTGACGACACCGAGCTCAGCGGCAGGGCTGACCCGGCCCTCGGCACCGGCCTGGCCGACGTGCTGGGAGAGGCCGACGTCGTCGTCGACTTCACCACCCCCGACACCGCCCTCGCCAACGCGGAAGCCTGCCTGGCAGCGGGCGTGCACGTGGTGATCGGCACCACCGGCTTCGACCTCGACGCGCTCGAGGCCGCCGCCGAGGCGTCTCAGGCGAACTGCTTCGTCGCCCCCAACTTCGCGATCGGCGCGGTGCTCTTGATGGAGGTCTCGCAGACGATCGCCCGCCACATGCCCGAGTGCGAGATCGTCGAGCTGCACCACGACAAGAAGCTGGACGCTCCCTCCGGGACCGCCAAGCGCACCGCGGAGCTGATCGACACTGCGGGCGGCAACGTCCACGAGCCGATCCACTCGGTCCGGCTGCCGGGCCTGGTCGCCCACCAGGAGGTCATCTTCGGCGGCGAGGGCCAAACCCTCAGCGTCCGCCACGACTCGATCGACCGCCGCTCCTTCATGCCCGGCGTGTTGCTTGCGGTGCGGAAGGTCGGCGGGCTGACAGACCGTTTCACCGTCGGGTTGGAGAAGCTGCTTTGACGGCCTCTCGAGCGATCCACCGCGATACCCTGGCGCCATGAAGGAGATTCGTGGCGTCATCACGGCTATGGCCACCCCGTTCGACGCGGATGGCGCGGTCGACGAGGCGGCGGCGCTGAGGCTGGCCACCCACCTGCTCGAGCACGGCTCGCACGGGCTGGTGATCTCCGGCTCGACCGGCGAGGCACCGACGCTGACCGACGAGGAGGCACTCGACCTCGTGCGGGCTGTCCGCCGGGAGACAGGCGGGGAGACGCTGCTGATCTGCGGCACCGGCACCAACTACACGCAGCACTCGATCGAGCTGACACAGGGCGCGGTCGAGGCGGGCGCCGATGCGGCCCTGATCGTCACCCCCTACTACAACAAGCCCAATCCGGCCGGGATCCTCGCTCACTTCGAGTCGATCGCCGCCGCCGTCCCCGGCTTCCCCCTGATCGCCTACAACATCCCCTCGCGGGTGGTGGTCAACGTTCCGCCCGAGCAGCTTGCCGAGATCGCCAAGATCGACAACGTGGTGGCGGTCAAGCAGGCCAACAACGACGAGCTGCAGCCGATCGAGGGGCTCGAGATCCTCGCCGGCAACGACGACATCTTCCTCAAGACGCTTGAAATCGGTGGGGCGGGCGGGATCTGCGTCGCCTCACACCTGGTCGGTCCGCAGATGCGCGAGATCTGGGATGCGGCGCAGGCGGGGGACCTCGACCGGGCGCGTGAGGTCGACTCCGGCCTGCGCGAGGTCTACGCGGCGATGGGTGTGACGACCAACCCGATCCCGGTCAAGGCGGCTCTGGGGATGCTCGGCCTGGTTCCCACGGACACTCTGCGACTTCCCCTCGTATCGGCGAACGCCGAGCAGCGCGCCGTTGTGGGCGCCGCCCTGGAGAGCGTCGGCCTCACCCCGGTGAACCCCTAGTGCCCGACCGCAAGCTCCGCGTGCTGCCGCTCGGGGGACTGGGCGAGATCGGCAAGAACATGACCGTGATCGAGTACGACGGACGTATCGTCATCGTCGACACCGGCCTGATGTTCCCGACCGCCGAGATGCTCGGGATCGACCTGGTCCTGCCCGACTTCTCCTACCTGCGTGACCGCGTCGACGACATCGAGGCGATCGTCCTCACCCACGGGCACGAGGACCACGTCGGCGCCCTGCCCTACGTGCTGCGCGAGCTCGGCTCGCCTCCGGTGATCTACAGCGGCCTGCTGACGATCGGGATGGTCCGCTCCAAGCTCGACGAGCACAAGCTCGGCGATGCGCCGCTTCAGGACCTGCCCGCGGGGGAGAAGGTGAAGGCCGGGCCCTTCGGGATCGAGCTGATTCACCTCTCGCACTCGATTCCCGACGCCCGCGGCGTCCTGCTCACGACCGAGCTCGGCTCGGTGCTGATGACCGGCGACTACAAGTTCGACCAGACACCGGTCGACGGCCGCCCGGCCGACATCTCCCGGCTCGCCGAAATCGGCAGCGACGGGCTGCTGCTGCTCTGCGGCGACTCCACGAATGCCGACCGGCCCGGGATCGCGCCCTCGGAGTCGAGCGTCGGGCCGGCCCTGCTGGAGACATTCTCCGGCTGCGAGGGGCGGATCATCGTCACCTCCTTCGCCTCCAACATCCACCGTGTCCAGCAGGTGATCGACGCCGCGGTGAAGCTCGACCGCCGGGTGGCGCTGGTCGGCCGCTCGATGCGCAAGAACTTCAACATCGCGTCGAACCTGGGCATCGCCGAGGCGCCGAAGGGCCTCTTCATCCAGCCTCGCGAGATCGAGAACTTCCCCGACGAGAAGGTCGTCGTGATCTCGACCGGCAGCCAGGGCGAGCCGCTCTCGGCACTGCGGCGCATGGCCAACAACGACCACCGCGACGTCGAGCTGCACTCGGGCGACACGGTCGTCTTCTCGGCCACACCCGTTCCCGGGAACGAGCGTGCGGTCAACGAGACGATCGACCGCATCTACGAGATCGGGGCCACCGTCGTCACCGCCAAGAACGCCCCGATCCACGCCTCCGGCCACGGCTGGCAGGAGGAGCTGAAGCTGATGCTCAACCTGACCAAACCGCGCTTCGTGCTGCCCGTGCACGGCGACCACCAGCGCCTCCGCCTGCACGCCGAGCTGGCCGAATCGGTGGGAGTCGAGCCCGAGCGCATCTTCCAGGGTCGCAACGGCCTGCCTCTCGAGATCGACGAGGACGGCGCCCGTTTCGGCGAGGACATCCACACAGGTGTGATCTACGTCGACGGGGTCAACGTCGGCGAGCCCGACGACGTCGCCCTGCGCGACCGACGGGAGATCTCGGCCGACGGGATCTTCATCGTCGTCGCGACCATCTCCTCCGAGGACGGCCACGTGATCGCCGATCCGGAAGTGCTCTTCCGCGGCGTCGCCTTCCTCGACGAAGCGGACGCTCTCGTCGACGAGCTGAAGGACGTGGTCGAGGACTCGCTCGAGGACGCTGCTTCGGCGGGAACCCGTGAGCTGCACCTGGTCCAGGAAGACCTGCACGACGCGGTGGCGGGGTTGGTCTACAACAAGCTGAAGAGAAGGCCCATGATCATTCCCGTCGTCGTAGAGGTATGACGCGAACGCTCGTCGGCGCGGCGGGTCCTGTCACGGTTTTGGTGCCACCAGCCCTGCGGTAGCTAAAGCTTCCTCGGGCTGGTCCCCCAAAACCGCGCCACCCCCCGCGAGGAGCGTTTGTCTCTGGCGAGCTTGCCCGAAAGCGCCTCTCCCGCGGGTGGCGCCGTAGGGGGAACCGCCCCTGAGGACGCTTTAGCGACCGGAAGGGGCGGTGGGTCCCCTGCGGCGACAGGACCCGCGGGCCGAGCCGCCTCGGGTTTGCTTAGGGAGAAAGTGAGATTTGGTGGCCCGCCGAAGACTGTTGGGGAGAGCTCCGGCGGGCCTGTGTGTCTCGTCCGGAACCGAATCTAGGTCGGTGGGGTAAAGCGGGGCTTAAGCCGGGGTAACTGTTTGCTCAGACCTGGCGAGCGGGAGGCGGACGCGGAAGAGGGCGCCTCCCGCCTCCGACTCCGTGACCTCGACCGTGCCGTCGTGCGAGGCGGCCACGGCGGCGACGATCGCCAGGCCGAGCCCGCTTCCCGCGCCGACGGCGGTGTCGGCTGGGCCCTCACCGCGGACGAAGCGGTCGAAGATCTGCCCGCGCAGCTCGGCTGGGACGCCGGGACCGTCGTCGGAGACCTCGACCACGGCGTCGCCTCCGGTGGCTCGCAGGCGCAGCTCGATCCGGCTTCCCGCCGGCGTGTGCCGGGCGGCGTTGTCGAGCAGGTTGAGAACCATCCGGTGCAGCTCGTCCGGGTTGCCCTCGATCGCCAGCGGGACGCCGTTGTCGACGGCCAGCTCGTGATCCGTCAGCGTCGGGGCGACCTCGACAGCCGCGTTGCCGGCGACCTCGGCCAGGTCGCAGGGCCGGTGCTGGCCGACCCGCCCGGCATCGGCACGGGCAAGCAGCAGGAGGTCGGAGACGAGTCGGCTCATCCGCCGCGAGGAGCGCAGCGCCGAGTCGACCATCGCCCGCTCTTCGCCGTCGCGTGGCTCACGCAGCGAGGCCTCGAGCAGTTCGAGGTTGGCCAGGACGCTGGTCAGGGGCGTGCGCAGCTCGTGCGAGGCGTCGGCGACGAACTCGCGCTGTTTCTTCATCACCGCCTCGCGCTCGCTGCGGGCCGCGTCGAGGGAGCGCAGCATCTGCTCCAGGGTCCGGGCCAGCTCGCCCACCTCGTCGTCGACCTGGGGGTCCGGCATGTGGGGGGAGGGATCGCCGGTTACGGCGACCTCGCGCGCGGTCGCCGTCAGGGCCGAGATCGGCCGCATCGCGCGCGCGGCGATGGTCAGCCCGGCAAGGCTTGCCAGGAAGGTGCCGCCGAAGATTCCGGCGGCGATGAAGAGCCAGAGCCGGTCGACGGTCGAGTCGACGTGGGCGATGCTGCGGCCGTACTGCACGTAACCGGTTACCAGGCCGGTACCGGCGGTGATCTGGGCGGTGGCGACGCGCATCTGCCCGCGGTCGGTGAGACCGGGGGTGAACGGCGGCCCCATGTCGACGGCGCCGTCGCTCTCTTCCACCAGGTTGCCGTTGAGGTCGAAGACCCTGGCGCTGGCATTGTCCGGACGGACGAAATCGTCGAGGCTGGGACCCCGCTTGAAGGAGACCCTGCCGAGCGGGGTGTAGACGATGCGGAATTCCCTGGCCAGCGCCTGCGCCGCGTCACTGACCTCGCGGTTGAAGTCGTCGCGGACGCGGTTCGTCGTCATCTGGCCGATCACCGCGCCGAAGACGAGCAGGATCACCAGCGTCAGCCCGGCGGAAACGCCGGCGAGGCGCCACCGGACCGGCCAGGTGCCGGGCTTGCGCACGAGCTTCCTCATCTAGATGGTTGATCCCACGGCCGCGTGTGACTGGGGGTGTGTCTGGCCAAGCAGATCGAGGACGCAGGGCGCAGCCTTTGGTGGTGCCAAAGGCAAGCCCGAGGACGTGGAGATGCGCAGTGCCAGGCACATCATCCAGGTGTGCGGGGTCGTGGGATCAACCATCTATCCCTTCAGCACGTAGCCGGCTCCCCGCTTGGTGTGCAGGAGTCGCGGCTCGCCGCCTGACTCGAGCTTGCGCCTGAGGTTGGAGACGAAGACGTCGATCGTGTTCGTGGCGGCGGTCGGGTCGTAGCCCCAGACGTCGTCGAGCAGGCGCTCGCGCGAGACCACGAGTCGCTCGTTTCGCATCAGGTACTCGAGCAGCTCGAACTCCCGGTTGGTCAGCTCCAGCTCGCGCTCGCCGCGCCTGACCTCGCGCGTGTCGGGATTGAGCGTGAGGTCTTCGACGGCGATCGAGGCCGATCCGCGCGGGGGCCGTCGCCGCAGCAGCGCCCTGATGCGGGCCAGCAGCTCCTGGCGCTCGAAGGGCTTGACGAGGTAGTCGTCGGCGCCGCTGTCGAGGCCGTCCACGCGGTCCTCGGTCTCCGCTCGGGCGGTCAGCATCAGGATCGGCACATCTCCGTCAGCCCGCAGGCGGCGGCAGACCTCGATCCCGTCGAGGCGGGGGAGCCCGAGGTCGAGGACGACCAGGTCGGGGGCGAACCCGGAGGCGACGTCGAGCGCGTCGACGCCGTCGGCGGAGGTCCTGACCTCGTAGCCCTCCTGGCGCAGCGAGCGGCGCAGAACGTCGGCGATGTCGGTGTCGTCCTCGACTACCAGGACACGGGCGGTGGCGGTCTCGGTGTCGTTGGCAAGCATCGCTCACCGATGTTAGCCCGGTATTGGTCGGGTTCTGCGGGGATTTACCTCGAATTTAGCCCGGCAGGGGAGGGGCGGTCCACGTCGAAGCGGGCATTCATGTTCGTGCGCAAGAAGAAGACCGCTGCCCGCCGGAAACCGAGAGCCAAAGCGAAAGCTTCGAAGCCGGGATTGCATTTGCCGCGGGCTCTGGAGCAGCGGCACCTGGACTTGATCGGGCTGGTGCTGATCGCCGCCGGTGTTTATCTGAGCTTCGTGCTCTTTTTGGGCTGGGATGGCGGGAAGGTCGGGTACGGGGTCGAGACCGGGCTGAGCTATCTGGTGGGGAACGTGGGAGCTCGGATTGCGACGGTCTTGATGCTGGTCGTTGGTGGGCTGCTCGTTACCGGGACTTCGATCTCGACGCTGTTTCGGGGGATCGGCAGGGCGCTGCGGGCCGTGTTCCTGGGAAGTCGCGGGGTGGCCGACACCGTTGCCAGGACCCGGGATGCCCGGCGTGAGGCCAGGGCCGATGCGTTCGAGACGCGGGTGGGGCCGACGGACGTGATGAGCGCCTACCCGGACGAGGAGGAGATGGAGCCGACGGTCGCGCTCGTAGAGGAGGCCGAGGCAGCCGTCGAGGAGCCCGTAACCCAGGACTTCGACCAGGAGCTGGCCGAGATCGAGGCCGAGGAAGAGGCCGCGGTCGGAGACGAGGCTTCCGTGCCGGAGCCGGAGCAGGTCTCGCTGACGCCACAGGGCAACAAGCGCGGGGTGACGATCTCGGAGGGGATCGACTATCGCCCGCCGCCGGCCAAGGCACTTGAGCGGGGGAAAAGCGACAAGGGCGTGGACCCGCGCGACCACGAGCTGGTCGGCCGCAAGCTGGTCGAGACCCTCGGACACTTCGGCGTCGAGGCGAAGATCGTCGGCATCGTCAGCGGTCCGCACGTCTCGCGCTACGAACTTCGTCTCGCCCCCGGCACCAAGGTGAAGAAGGTGACCGAGCTCTCCAACGACCTCGCCTACGCGCTCGCCTCGACCGACATCCGCATCCTGGCGCCGATTCCCGGCAAGCAGGCGGTCGGGGTCGAGGTGCCGAACACGCGCCGCCGCATCGTCCGCCTTGGCGACATCTACGCCGGCCGCCCGGAGAAGACCTCGCCGCTCGTGGCCTGGTTGGGCAAGGGGATCGACGGCAACGCGGTCTGGACCGACCTGGCGAAGATGCCGCACGTGCTCGTCGCCGGCACGACCGGCTCGGGCAAGTCCGGTTGCGTCAACGCGATCCTCTCCTCGATCCTGATGCAGGCCTCGCCCAACGACGTGCGGTTGGTCCTGGTCGACCCCAAGCAGGTCGAGCTCAACCACTACGAGAACGTTCCCCACCTTCTCACGCCTGTGGTCACCTCTCCGCGTCTGGCCGCCAACGTCCTCGCCAACCTGATCGGCGAGATGGAGAGTCGCTACGGGATCATGGGTCAGGCCCGCTGCCGCAACCTCGCCGAGCTCAACCGCGCCCGCGCCAAGGCGGGCGAACCGCCGCTGCCCCACATCCTCTGCGTGATCGACGAGCTCGCGGACCTGATGATGGTCTCGCCGGCCGAGGTCGAGGACTCAATCATCAGGCTCGCGCAGAAGTCTCGTGCCACCGGCATCCACCTCGTCCTCGCCACCCAGCGTCCGTCCACCGACATCATCACCGGCACGATCAAGGTCAACATCCCTGCCCGCATCGCCTTCGCCGTCTCCTCGCAGACCGATTCGCGGGTGATCCTCGACCAGGGCGGGGCGGAGGCCCTCCTCGGCCAGGGGGACATGCTCTTCCGCGGGGCGGGGACTTCCAAGCTGCAGCGGATCCAGGGCGCCTTCGTCACCGAGGAGGAGACCGCCCGGATCACCGAGCACTGGGCCAAGCAGGGCGAACCCGAATTCGAGGAGGAGCTGCTCGAGGTGCACGAGGAGAAGGGGGTCGAAGCCGAGGGCGACTACGACCCCGACAGCGACGACCTGCTCGACGAGGCGATCCGCGTCGTGGTCGAGACCGAGACCGCCTCGGTCTCGATGATCCAGCGCCGCCTGCGCGTCGGGTACACCCGCGCGGGCCGCCTGATCGACATGCTCGAGCGCCGCGGCGTCATCTCCGGTTACGAAGGCTCCAAGCCGCGCCAGGTCCTGGTCACCCAGGCTGACCTGGCGCGCCTCACCGGCGCTTCGGCCGAGTCGTCCGAGCCCGAGCCATCGGGCGCCCTGCTCGAGTAGGCGCGGTAGGACAATGGGAGGATGGAACGCCGCATAGGCGCAATCCTCCGCGAGGCGCGCACGCGCCGTGAGATCGAGCTCTCCGAGGTCGAGGCGGTGACCAGGATCCGTCTCGGGTACCTGCGGGCAATCGAGAGCGAAGACTGGGAGGTGCTCCCCGGCGGCGTCTACACCCGCGGCTTCATCCGCACCTACGCCGCGTTTCTGAGCTTGGACGGAGACCGGCTCGCGGCTGAGTACCGCGAGAGCGTCGAAGGCGGGTCGGGCGCCGGGTACGACGTGGCGCCGAGCGCTGCCCGGCCCTCTCCGGGCCGGCGGTACGGGGCGGCTTCCCGACCCGGCTGGATCGCGGTGGCGGGCGTGATCCTCCTTGGTGCGATCGCGATCGTCGCCCTGCCCGACGGCCAGGACGGTGGCGAAGGCTCTCGGGCGCCGGTCGAGAATCGCCCCGCCGCGACGGCCGGGGGAAGCAATCCGGCGCCGGCGCTGCCGGGCAGGAGGCCGGTCACGGTCAGCCTCGTCGCCGGCGCCGAAGTCTGGATCTGTCTCCTCGACGACGGGGGGCGATCCCTGGTCGAGGGCCAGATCCTCGAAGCGGGAGCCGAGGCGGGTCCCTTCCGGTCCGGTAGCTTCACCGTCTCCTTCGGCAACGGAGAAGTATCAATGCTCGTCGACGGTAAGGAGGCAGAGATCCCAGCGACGTCCAGCCCGATCGGGTACTCGATCGACGCCGCGGGGCAGCTGAACCGACTCACCGAAGCGGAGCGGCCGACCTGCACATGACCGAGGTCCGCGCGGGAATAGTGGTGACGGGAACCGAGGTCCTCACGGGGCGGATCGCCGACCGCAACGGCCCGTGGGTCTCCGAGCGCCTGGCCGAGCTCGGGATGGAGGTGGCCCACATCCTCGTCGTCGGCGACCGCCCGGACGACCTCGAGGCCGCCCTGCGGTTCATGGCCGGCGAGGGCATGGACCTGATCGTCACCTCGGGCGGGCTCGGCCCGACTGCCGACGACCTGACGGCGGAGGTGGTGGCGAGCTTCGCCGGGCGTGAGCTCGTCCTCGACGAGGAGGTCGAGGAGAAGATCGCCGCGATCCTGCGTGGCTTCGCCCGCCGCTTCAACTTCGACCCCGAGGCGGTGCGGGAGGCCAACCGCAAGCAGGCGATGATCCCCACCGGATCGATCGCGCTCGATCCGGTGGGCACGGCGCCCGGCCTCGTCGTCCCGGCGGACGGGCGCGTCGTCGTCGTCCTGCCCGGCCCGCCACGCGAGCTGCAGCCGATGTGGCCCGCGGCCCTGTCAGCGGAGCCGGTTCGGGAGCTGCTCGAGCGTGCCACGCCGTTGCACGGATACACGCTGCGCATGTTCGGAGTGCCGGAGTCCGAGATCGCCAAGAGCCTGCGCGAGATGGAGGGTGCCGGGATCGCCCTTCCTGAGGTCGAGATCACGACCTGCCTGCGTCGCGGCGAGATCGAGATCGACGTCCGCTATCGCGACGAGGCCTCCGGCACCGCAGAGGCCGTGCGCACGGGCCTCGCCGAGCGCCACGAGCGCCACCTCTTCAGCCTCGATGGCGAGACGATCGACACCCAGGTCGCGGGCCTGCTGGAGGGGCGCCGGATCGGCCTCGCGGAGTCGTGCAGCGGGGGACTGCTGGCGGCACGGATCACCGACCTGCCGGGCGCCTCGGGCTACATGGCCGGGGGCATCGTCTCCTACTCGAACGAGGCGAAGGCCGAGCTGCTGGGAGTGGATCCCGCGCTGATCGAGGCGAAGGGCGCCGTCTCGCCGGAGGTGGCGGAGGCGATGGCCCTGGGCGCGCTGGAGCGCTTCGGCGCAGACGTGGCGGTCTCGATCACCGGCATCGCCGGCCCGGACGGCGGCAGCGAGCGCAAGCCGGTCGGCTACGTCTGCTTCAACGCCCGTCTCGCCGACGGCACCGCGATCGCCCGCGACCCCGTCATTCCCGGCGGGCGCGCCGACATCCGCGAGCGCTCGGCGCTGGTGGGGATGCACCTGCTGCGCATCCTGCTCAGCGGCGACGAAGCGCCTTTGTAGCGAGAACCGGCACGCTTTCGGCAGGAAGAGGCGTTGTTCCGTGCGTGCCGGCCCCTTAGCGTTGACCGGGATGGCGAAGGAGAGACTGAAGAGCCCGCGGGCGAGGCTGTTCGTGGCGCTGGACCTGCCGGAGGCGCTGCGAGAGGCGATCGCCGGCTGGGGGAGGCAGGAGCTGGCCGATCCGGCGCTGCGCGCGGTTCCTTGCGAGTCCCTTCACGTCACCCTGGCGTTCCTCGGGTACCTGCCGGAGAAGGAGATCGGGCGCCTGGGAGGGATCGTCGAAGGGCTGGAGGGGCCGGCGCCCACGATCGAGCTGGGTGACCCCGTGGCCAGGCCCTCCTCCAGACAGCCGCGCCTGTTTGCCCTTCCGGCCGACTCACCCGGCGCGATGACGTTGCAGGCCGAGCTCGCGCGCCGACTCGTCGCCGCACGGCTCTACAAACCTGAGAAGCGCCCTTTTTGGCCTCACGTTACGGTCGCGAGGGTCAAGTCCGAGGGGCAGCGCGCGCGGCGGCCACGGCGAGTCGAGAAGGCGCCCGGAGGGCTGCCGCGAGATCTCTTGCACAGCACCAGTTGCGTCCGAGTGACGCTCTACCGTTCTGAAATCCAGCCGCAGGGTGCGCGATATACCCCGCTGGCGCAAGTCGAGCTGTCCGAAGACGGGCGGCAGTGAGGTGAAAGAAATGGCAGACAAGAAAGCGGCTTTGAAAGACGCCTCGGCAAAGGAAGCCAAGGCCAAGGACGCGGCGCTCGAGGCCGCTGTGACGCAGATAGAGCGCGACTTCGGGCAGGGCGCGCTGATGCGCCTCGGCGCCGACAGCGCGCTGCCGATCGAAGCGATCCCGACGGGGGCCCTGGCGCTCGACCTCGCGCTCGGAATCGGCGGGGTGCCGCGGGGGCGGATCGTCGAGATCTTCGGCCCGGAGTCCTCGGGCAAGACGACGCTGATCTACCACATCATCGCCGAGGCCCAGGCGAAGGGCGGGGTCTGCGTCTTCATCGACACCGAGCACGCGATGGACCCCGTTTACGCCCGGGCGATCGGCGTCGACACCGATGAGCTGCTCGTCTCCCAGCCCGACTACGGCGAGCAGGCGCTGCAGATCGCCGACCGCCTGATCGCCTCTGCCGCCGTCGACGTGGTGGCGATCGACTCCGTCGCGGCGCTGACGCCGAAAGCCGAGCTGGACGGGCAGATCGGCGACACGACCGTGGGCCTGCAGGCGCGCCTGATGTCGCAGGCGATGCGAAAACTGGCCGGCAACCTCAGCCGCACGAACACCGTCTGCGTGTTCACGAACCAGATCCGCGAAAAGGTCGGGGTCCAGTTCGGCTCGCCGGAGACCCAGCCGGGCGGCCGGGCGCTGAAGTTCTACTCCTCGCAGCGGCTCGACATCCGCCGCATCGAGACGCTCAAGGACGGCACCGAGGCGGTTGGCAACAGGGTGCGCGTCAAAGTCGTCAAGAACAAGTGCGCGGCGCCGTTTCGCCAGGCCGAGTTCGAGATCGAGTACGGCCAGGGCATCTCGCGCGAAGGCGAGCTGCTCGACTTCGGCATCGAGCACGACATCGTGCGCAAGTCGGGCGCCTTCTTCTCCTACGGCGAGACCCGGCTCGGTCAGGGGCGCAACAACGCGAAGCAGTTCCTGGTCGAGAACCCCGAGGTCGCCGACGAGATAGAGGAGAAGATCCGTACCGCCCTCGGCATCGGCGCTGAGGTGGCGCCCGCCGAGGTGGAGACACCCCCGGTTGAAGAGGCGCAGGCTGCCTGACGGCGCCTGCGCTCCAGTGGATAGGATTCCGGCCTCGCTATGAGCAACGGCGACCTCTTCTACATCTGCGGGATCGCGCTGGCGGTCTCGGCTGTCCTTATCAGCTTCGTCGGCCTGCGCACAAAGGGCTTCCCGGGACGAGTCGCCCCGCTTGTCGTGCTCTGGTTCGTCCTCCTGATCGGCGGCACGACGACCTACTCCGTCCTTCACGCTCAGGACGAGGAGGAGGCCAAGGCTGCCGAGTTCGAGAAGGCGGGTGAGGAGATCGCCAAAGAGGAGGCCTCACCGGTCGAAGCCGAGCCCGAAACCGAGTCTGCACCGAAACCCCAAGCCACGGCCAAGGGCCCTGGGGGCACCCTTCAGCTGGCCGCCTCCCCAACCGAAATCGCCTTCGACACCACGGAACTCACCAGCAGGCCAGGTGAGGTCACTATCGACTTCGACAACCCGGCGGCGATCGAACACGATGTCGCGATCGAGCAGGAAGGCAAAGAGATCGCCAAGTCTGAGCTGATCACCGAAGGCAAGACCGCGGTCAGCGCCGACCTCGCTCCCGGCACCTACACCTTCCTCTGCACCGTGCCCGGGCATGCCGAAGCAGGCATGCAAGGCGTACTCACGGTGCGATAGGCGGCGCATTTCTGCGTCCTCGGTCGCTTGCGTGCAGAGCACGCTTCGCTCCCTGCGTCCTTGAACTGCTTGCCTCTCGCACCGTGAGTACCCTCTGAGGCATGGGGAAGCGCTATCACGTAACGACGTTCGGTTGTCAGATGAACGTGCACGACTCCGAGCGGATGCGCGGGATGCTCGAGTCGCTGGGCTACGAAGAGGCGTCGAGCCGCGACGGCGCCGACCTGATCCTCTTCAACACCTGCTCGATCCGCGAGTCGGCCGACAACCGTTTCGTCGCCCACCTGGGGGAGGCGAAGCGGCTCAAGTCCGAATACCCCGACCGGGTCGTGGGGGTGGGCGGCTGTTGGGCCCAATCGGTCAAGGACGAGGTCTTCCAGCGCTTTCCCTTCGTCGACGTCGCCTTCGGGCCTGGGCAGATACACAAGCTCGCCGAGTTCCTCAACTCCGACTCGCTCAGCGCCCAGGGCTACTTCGAGTTCGAGGATTTCTCGGCCAGCCTGCCGGCCCGGCGTGTTCGCGAGTTCCAGGGCTGGCTTCAGGTCTCCCAGGGCTGCAACTGCAAGTGCTCCTACTGCATCGTTCCTTCGACCCGAGGCCGCGAGGTCAGTCGCGACCCGGCCCGGCTCGTGACCGAGGCGGAGGCTCTCGCCGCCGACGGAGTGCGCGAGGTGACCCTGCTGGGGCAGAACGTCAACAGCTACGGACGCGATCTGCCAAAGGCGACGCGGATCGGCTTCGCCGAGCTGCTCGGCCGCATCGACGCGATCGACGGAATCGAGCGAATCCGCTACACCAGCCCGCATCCCAAGGACATGAAGGAGGACGTGATCCGGGCCCATGCCGATCTGCCGGCGCTCTGCGAGCACATCCACCTGCCACTGCAGTCGGGCTCCAGCCCGGTGCTCAAGCGCATGCGCCGCACCTACGACCGCCAGCGCTACATGGACCGGGTCTCGCTGATCCGCGAGCACGTCCCCGACTGCGCGATCACCACCGACATCATCGTCGGCTTTCCGGGCGAGACCGAGGCCGACTTCGAGCAGACGCTGGAGGTGGTCGACGAGGTCGGCTACGACGGCGCCTTCACCTTCGTCTTCTCGCCCCGACGTGAAACCGAGGCCGCCGGGCTTGAGGAGCAGGTGCCTCACCCGGTCAAGGTCGAGCGGATGGAGCGGCTGGTCGAGCTGGTCCAGGCGCGGGCCGCCGAGAGTTCCCGGAGGTTCGTCGGGCGGGAGATGGAGGTGCTGGTCGAAGGGACCAGTCGGACGGACGAGACGCGGCTGCGGGGGCGGACCAGGCACAACAAGGCTGTGAACTTCGACGGAGAGGCGGAGACGGGGGAATTCGTCAACGTCGAGATCGTCGATGCGACTTCGCAGACGTTGAGCGGGGTGGCGGCGAAACCCCTCACTCGGCTTCTTTGACGGTAGCCGCGATATTTGGGCCGACCGGAGTTGGGAAGACCGGGGTGGCCGTCGCCCTGGCTGAGCTGCTGTGGGAGCGAGGCGAGGATCCGGTTGCCATTTCCTGCGACGCGCTGCAGGTCTATGAGGGCTTGTCGGTACTGACCGGCGTCGCCTCTGCCGAGGAGCAGGCCCGTCTGGAGCACCGGCTGGTGGGGTTCGTGCCGGTCACCGAGGCCTTCAACGTGGGGAACTACATGCCGTTGGCGCATGCGGAGATCGATGTGGCGCTGGCAGCGGGCCGGCAGCCAATCGTCGTGGGCGGGACCGGCCTCTATCTGCGGGCCGCGATCGCGGAGCTGTCGCTGGTGAAGGCGGAGCCCGAAGCCGAGGACTCCGAGCTTTGGTCGCCCGAGACACGGCACCCGACGACGATCTTCGGGCTCGACATGGAGCGAGAGCAGCTGTATGAGCGGATCGACGCGCGGACGGAGGCGATCGTCGCCGCGGGGGCGCGCGCGGAGGTCGAGAGAGCCGAGGCACTCGGCCCCTCGCGCACGGCCCGCAAGGCCCTGGGCTTCGACGAAATACTCGCCGGGGACGTCGAGCTGATGCAGAAACGCTCCCGCAACTACGCCCGGCGCCAGCTCACCTGGATGCGCAAGATCCCCAACCTCCGCTGGATCGACCGCACCGGCTGCACCGATACCGACGTAGCCACCCAAATCGCCACCGCAATCGACACCCCCTCGCAGTGAGGTCGCACTTTCCGCCGCTATGCGGCGTCAAGTGCGACGGTAACCCTCACACCCCCCAAAGCGCACGTTGATGTCGCACTTCCTGTCGCTATGCGGCGGAAAGTGCGACCGCTGGGTGTGGGAATAGGCTGCCGTCGTGAGATTCGAGAAGTGGCAGGCGCTGGGGAACGACTATTTGATCGTCGAGGCGGACTCGCTGCCCTGGGAGTTGACGGTGGGGCGGGTCAGGCGGCTCTGCAACCCGCATTTCGGGATCGGCTCGGATGGGGTGCTGCTGCTCTCGCGCAGCGACGACCCTGAGTTCGTCGCCTCGCTGCGGATCTTCAATCCCGACGGCTCCGAGGCCGAGCTCTCGGGAAACGGGGCGCGTGAGGCGATTCTCTACCTGCGCAGACATGGCTGGACGGACGAGGGCACCTTCTCGATCCTGACCGCTGCCGGGCCGATCACGCCGACGATCACCTCGGAGCGGACCTGCTCGGTCGACATGGGCCGCGCCTCGACTGCGTCGAAGGACTTTCCCAACGGAGAGCCCGACGGCACCGGATCGGTGAGCGCCGCCGGCCGGGAATGGGACTTCCAGCACGTCTCGATCGGCAACCCGCAGTGCGCGATCGAGGTGGGCGCGGAGCTGGAGTCGCTCGATCTGGACGAGATCGGGCCGCCGATCGAAGCTCACGAGCTCTTCCCGAACAGGACCAACGTCTCGTTCTTCTCGGTCGACGGCAGCCGCGTCAGAGCGCGGATCTTCGAGCGTGGGGTGGGGGAGACGCTCTCCTCGGGAACCGGCGCGAGCGGAGCCGCGGTGGCCGCCTTCCTGCGCGGCGCGCCCAGCCCGATCACGGTCGAGCTCGACGGGGGAGAGTTGGAGGTCGAGATCTCACCCGACCTCAGCGTCCGCCTGACCGGCTGGGCCGAGCCGATCTGCTCCGGCGAGCTCTCGCCGGAGCTCCTCGCGGCGCTGTCCGCCCTGGACGACTAGATTTCCGCGCCCATGGGGATCTCGGACCCGTCAAAGCGGCTGGAGGCGATGCCTCCCTACAAGTTCCAGGAGCTGGAGCGAACGATCGCCGACAAGCGCGCCGCCGGCATCGACGTGATCAGCCTCGGCATCGGCGATCCCGACGAACCGACCTACCCGCACATCGTCTCGGCGATGCAGGAGGCGGTTGCCGACCCCGGCAACCAGCAGTACCCGAGCAACCGCGGCCGCGAGGAGTTCCGCCAGGCCTTCGCCGAGTTCTACGACCGCCGCTTCGGCGTCGAGATCGACCCGGAAAACGAGGTGATCCCGGCGATCGGCGCCAAGGAGTGCATCTACAACCTCTGCTTCGCCTTCCTCGACCCCGGCGACGTCGCGCTCGCCTCCGACCCCGGCTACCCCGTCTACACCGGCGGCCCGATCCTCGCCGGGGCGAGCGCGGAGCTGCTGCCGCTCGTCCCCGAGCTCGGCTTCGCACCCGACCTTGGCGCCATTCCGGCCGAGGTCGCGGCGAAGGCGCGGCTGATGTTCCTCAACTTCCCCAACAACCCGAGCGGCGCGATCGTCCCGGAGGGCTTCTTCGAGCTGGTCGTCTCCTTCGCCCGCGAACACGAGATCCTCGTCGTCCACGACAACGCCTACTCGGAGACGACCTACGACGGTTACGTGGCGCCAAGCTTCCTGGAAACTCCCGGCGCCAAGGAGGTCGGCGTCGAGGTCTTCTCGCTCTCCAAGGGCTACAACATGACCGGCTGGCGCTGCGCGGCGATCCTCGGCAACGCCGAGGCGGTGCAGACCTACTGGCGACTGAAGACGAACGTCGACTCCGGTCTCTTCGAGGCCGTGCAGATGGCGGGTGTCGCAGCGCTTCAGGGCCCGAGCGGTCCGATGGAGCGGATGAACGAGACCTACACCCGCCGCCGCGACCTCGTGGTCGGGGCACTGCGCGAGATCGGCGTCGAGGTGACGCCGCCGAAGGGCACGATCTACGTCTGGGCGCCCGTCCCCAAGGGCCACACCTCGACCTCCTTCGCCGAGCTGGTCCTCGAAGAGGCCGCCGTGGTCGTCTCGCCGGGCTCGATGTACGGGCCGAGCGGCGAGGGCTTCTTCCGCATCTCGCTCACCACGCCCGACGACCGCATCTCAGAGGCCGTCGAGCGCATGCGCGAGCATCTGGCCTAGCGGGCTATTCGACCTCGACTTCGTCGACCATGCCCTTGAGGGCGTGGGGCGGGCCGCCCTGGCGGTCGGTGATGAAGCAGTAGAGGGCGTAGCGACCTGGTTCGAGGTCGAGCGTGATCAGCTGACCTTCGCCACCTTCGATCACCGCCGTCGTCTGGCCGCCCTCTTCTTCGAGCGGCGGCTTGCCTTTGTTCGTCTTGAAGAAGCGCTCCACGTCCTCGGCCGTGCTGTCGCCGACCAGGGGCGAGGCGAGCAGATGGTGCGGCTGGGCTCCGGTGTTGTCGAAGGCGATCTCGGTCTTGCCCGAGGGCAGCTCTTCGGCCTCGAAGCCGTACTCGAAGGCCACCACCGTGGTGTCCGCCTCCACGGTGTCGTCGGACTCCTCGCCACTGACCTCCAGGGTGGGCACCGACGCCGCATCGGGCGGGCCCTGGCTTCCTTCGGTGTCGAAGGCGTAGTAGGTGCCGGGCTCGAGCACCTGGGTGACGGTCTGGCTCTTGCCGGTTGCAGTGGTGCCAACTCCGCCGCCGGCGAAGAACCACCCCGGGAAGGCATCGCCTTTCATCGCGGCTTCCAGCCCCTCGATGACTTCTTCGGCCGAGTGGTCCCCTTCGACGCGGATCAGCTGCAGGTCGCTTTCGCCTTTCCCTTCGTTCTTGAGCGTGATCTCGGCGAAGCCGGCCTCGGCGTTGCCTGGCGCGCTGACCTTTGACCCCTTGCCGTCCTGGGTGACGGTGAAGGTCAGGGTTTGGGCCTCCTCGTCACCGCCGCAGGCGATCAGGCCGACGGAGGCCATCGCCGCGAAGACGAAGAGAGCTATGAGACTGGGACGCCGAGAGAGAATCGGTTTCACGCTTGCCTCCTGCGGTTGCTGACGATGGAAGAGCACGTACCCGCCGTGCGTAGCCCTAACCCTCGCGCTTGCGCCAGTAGCGGTCAAGCCCGCGCCACTGGTACTCGGGCGGGACGCACTGGATCAGCACCTCGGCCGTGATCGGGTCGGCGTTCTCCGCGACGTGAAGCCGGTGGCGATGCTCGTATTCCTGCTCGGAGAGCTGCTGCGCCAGCTCGGCCTCCTCTCGCAGGCGCAGCCGGACCGTCTCCAGGTGCTCGATCGGGTCGTCGACCTGGCCGAAGTGCGTGAGGGCAAGGCGCTCGGGCCGCCATGACTCGACGATCGCGATCGACTCGATCCAGGCCTCGACGTCGATGTCCGGCGGCGGGGTGGGAGGCACGATCAGGTCCGATGGCGGGATGCGGACAGCGGCGACGTCGCCGACGAAGGCGGTGCCGGTCTCTTCGTGCAGGTAGCAGACGTGGTGCGAGGCGTGACCGGGCGTGTAGGCGACGCGCATGCCGAGCACGTCCTCGCCGCCGGCGAGCGGACGCACGTTTGCCTCGGGCACCGGCACGATCTCGCCCCAGAGCCGTTCCATCTCCTCGCCGTAGAGCTGCTCTGCGCTCGCCAGGAGCCTCGAAGGATCGACCAGGTGCGGGGCGCCGCGCTCGTGCACGTAGACCTCGAGCTCGGGCCAGCGGCGCACCAGGGCTCCCGTTGCGGCGGCGTGGTCGAGGTGGATGTGGGTGAGGAACAGCGCCCGCGGTTGCTCGTCGCCGAGCGCCTCCAGCAGCGTTTCCATCGAGGACTCCGGCCCTGGGTCGACCAGGCACCAGTCGACTTCCCAGCAGCCGATCACCCGAGGGCGGCCGAGATGCTCTACGTCGATGACCCGCACGGCTGCCGCGGTGCTCAGGTCGCCGGGGAGGGGAAGCGCTCGTCGGCTTCCAGGGTCTGGCGCATGCCCTCCTCCATCCCGCGCGGCGCGTAGCCGAGCTCGCGGCTGGCCTTCTCGTGGCTGGCCCAGAAGGTGACCCCGTCGGCGGAGGAGATCAGCTCGTGCAGGTTCGGCGGCTGACCCATCAGCTTCCCGACCAGCGGCCCGAAGGGCGCCATCGCCTTCATCACCCCGGTGGGCAGCGCCCGCTTCGGTGCCTTGCGCCCGGACAGGCCGGCCACGGTCTCGATCGCGTCGCGCATCGTCGTCACGGGACCGCTGAGCACGTAGGTCTCCCCGGTCTTGCCCTTGCCGAGAGCGAGCAGGATGCCTCCGGCGATGTCCTCGACGTGGGTCATGCAGATACCCAACTCGGGAAAGGGGAGCAGTGGCAGCCTGCCGGCGAAGAACTGCTCGAGCAGGTCGGCCACCTGCGAGGTGTCGCCGGGGCCGTAGACGCCGCCGGGCTGGACGATCACACAGGGCAGGCCCTCCTCGGAGATCATCCGTTCGGCGATCCGCTGCGATTCGAGCTTCGTCTCCTCATAGTAGGAGGTGAATTCCTTGCCCGGGTGCCTGTACGTCTCGTCGACGACCTTGCGGTGCGTGTTGCCGAAGGTGCCCACGGTCGAGACGTGGACGACCTTTGGGACCTTGGCCTCCAGGGCCGCCCGCATCACCCGCTCGGTGCCGCGGACGTTGGCCTCGTACATCGCCGGGTGCCGCTTGGCCGGGATCCCGACCTCGTACATCGCCGCGACGTGGACGACCGCGTCGCAACCCTCCATGCCCTGGCGGAGGGCCGCCTCATCGCCGAGGTCTCCGGCGACGAGCCTGCAGCCGAGATCCGACAGCTTCGCGCCCTTCTCGGGGGTTCGCACCAGGCAGGCCACGTCATCGCCGCGGGCGCGCAGCTGCCTCACGACCTCGCCGCCGATGAAGCCCGTCCCTCCTGTGACGAAGACCTTCACGGCCGCTAACCCTATCCAGGCGAGGCCTCCGCCTACAATCGGACCAAGTGCAACGATCGAGAAACGGCCGTCAGGAGCAGACCCGCTACGGCGCAAATGGCGCCGGTGTCTCCAACCCTCGGGCCAAACAGCGGGCCCTGGCGATCGGCATCGCAGCCGGGCGGACCGATGCCGATCCGCTCGCAGAGCTGAAGGAGCTGCTCCGAACCGCCGGCGTGGCCACTGCGGGTGAGGCGATGCAGCAGCGCGACGCGCCCGACCCCGACCGCTACGTCGGCCGCGGCAAGCTGGACGAACTGAAGGAGCAGATCGCGGCCTGCGACGCCAACCTCGTCGCCTGCGACGACGAGCTGGCGCCGCGCCAGGAGCGCAACCTGGAGGCGGCGCTCGGCGTGCCCGTGATCGACCGCACCGCGGTCATCCTCGACATCTTCGCCGACCACGCCCACTCGGCAGAGGGAAAGCTCCAGGTCGAGCTGGCCCAGCTCGAATACAACATGGCCCGTATGCGGGGGCTCTGGACCCACCTCGAGCGCCTCGGCGCGGGCAGGATGGACGGCGGCATCGGCACCAGGGGCCCGGGCGAGAGCCAGATCGAGACCGACCGCCGCCTCGCCCGCGACCGCATCGCCGCCCTGCGTCGCCGGCTGGCACGGCTCAAGAGCAACCGCGGCGTGATGCGGGCCCGCCGCGAACGCTCCTCGCTGCCGCGGGTCGCCCTCGCCGGCTACACCAACGCGGGCAAGTCGACCCTGCTGAACGCGATGACCGGAGCCGAGGTCGGGGTCGGCGACCGGCTTTTCCACACCCTCGACCCGACCACCCGCAGCCTCGAGCTCTCCGGGCGCGACTACCTGCTGACCGACACCGTCGGCTTCATCGAGAAGCTGCCCCACCAGCTGGTCGAGGCCTTCAAGGCGACCCTGGAGGAGACCGTGCTCGCCGACCTGATCCTGCACGTCGTCGACGCCGCCGCCCCCGAGGAGCGCCGCCAGGCGGACATGCGCGCGGTCGACGAGGTGCTGGAGGAGATCGGCGCCGGCGAGGGCCCGCGCCTGCTCGTGCTCAACAAGGCCGACCTGCTCGACGCCGATGACCGCGACGAGGCTCTCATCCGTCATCCCGACGCCGTCCTCGTCTCGGCCCTGACCGGCGAGGGCCTCGGCGAGCTGAGCGAACGGATCGAGGCCGCCTTCGAGGACACGCTGGCCGAGGTCGAGCTGCTGATCCCCTACGCCGAAGGCGGTCGCCTGCACGAGCTGCACGAGGTCGCTGGAGACCTTGACCGCACCGAGCGCGAGGACGGGGTGCTGGTCCGGGCCAAGGTGCCGGTGGCCGAGCTGCATCGGTTCGACGACCTCGCTGTTGCGTAGGGGAGAGGGGCACCCCTCGGCCGGACAAATGCCGGGCTGATGAGCCCGGCATTTTGAGTATCCGCCCGGGCGAGGGGTGCCCCTCTCCCCGGCGCCACGTTAGGGTTGCCGCGTGGAGCTGCGTGTCGCGAAACTAGTCCCCGAGGCGGTGCTGCCCTCGCGGGCGCACGAGGGGGACGCGGGCTTGGACCTGTACGCCTGCGAGTCCGCTCATATGGGGCCAGGGGAGAGGTGGAGCGTCGGAACGGGTGTTGCCGTGGAGATCCCGGAGGGGCACGCAGGGTTGGTCCTGCCGCGCTCGGGCTTGGCGAAGAAGCACGGGATCGCGCTGGTCAACGCGCCGGGGCTGATCGACTCCGGTTACCGGGGTGAGATCCGGGTGCTGCTGCTCAACACCGACCCGGCCGAGACCTTCCGGGTCGAGCCGGGCGACCGCATCGCCCAGCTGGTGATTTCCCCGATCGCCCTCGCCGAGCCGGTTCAGGTGGAGTCGCTGGCCGAGTCCAGCCGCGGTGACGGCGGCTTCGGCTCCAGCGGCCGCTAGCAATCATGCCCGCCCCCTTGGCATTCGTACCATATACGTGATAGGACTATTCATAAATCCTTGAGTTATTTTACTACTCGGAGGGGTGGATATGAATACCGATCAACGTAGTAGGCGACGGTGGGTTACATGCAGAACCCATTGCTTTGTCATGATGCTTTTTCTGTGCTTTGTCACGACCGGTGTCGGATCCGCAGGCGCAGCAGACCCTCGTTTCTCCTTCTCTTTCGGTAGCTACGGTTCTGAAAATGGTCAGTTTATTTCCCCGGAGGATGTAGCGGTGGACTCCGTCGGCAATGTCTGGGTCGCTGACACCGGGAACAATCGCGTTCAGAAGTTCAATTCCAAAGGTGAATATTTAAGTCAGTTTGGTGCAGAAGGATCAGCAAACGGTCAGTTTTTAGCTCCGTTAGGAATCGCGATTGATTCCAACGGTAACGTCTGGGTTAGCGACCTGTTGAACCAGCGTATCCAAAAGTTCAATTCCAAAGGAGAATACCTCTCCAAATTTGGCAAAGAAGGCACAGGCGATGGGGAATTCGATCTTGTCTATGACTTCTCGATCGACTCTGCCGACAACATCTGGGTTGCCGACACTCTGAACTTCCGTATCCAGAAGTTCAGCGCGGAAAGAGAATACCTCTCCAAATTTGGCAAAGAAGGCACAGGCGATGGGGAATTCAATTATCCAGCGGATGTTGTAGTCGATTCCGTCGGCAACATCTGGGTTGCCGACGGGTCCAATGATCGTGTTCAAAAGTTCAATCCCAAAGGCGAATACCTGAGTCAGTTCGGAACCTCCGGCTCTGGAGCTGGAAAATTCTCCTACCCCTCGGGTATTGTGATCGACTCCACTGGCAATGCTTGGGTCGTGGACTGGAGCTCGCGTGTGCAGAGGTTCAATTCTAAAGGTGAATATCTCAGCCAATTCGGTAAAGAAGGTAGCGGCGATGGGGAATTCAGCTTCCCTACTGGCATCGCGGTGGACTCGGCTGACAATGTTTGGGTGGCCGACACGAATAATCACCGTATTCAGAAGTGGATTCCCAACCGGCCGACTACTACGACCAAAGCGGCCACCGAAGTTACCTCCAATTCTGCCGCCCTCAAAGCCACGGTCAATCCCAATGGCTTGACCACGGCCTATCACTTCGAAATCGGCACCACTTCCGAATATGGTTTCAGCGTGCCGACAACGGACAAAGGCATCGGTTCGGGATCGAGCGGTGTGGAAGTGAGCGAGACCTTAGGGGGGCTCAAATCGGGGGCGACCTACCACTTCCGGGTGGTCGCGACCAACGTCGAAGGCACCAGCTACGGGAAAGACGAAACGTTTACGACCAAATAGCGCTACTAGCCGAGTGCGGCAGAGCGGGCGGACTCATGAGCCGCCCGCTCGAAGCTGTCATCTAGCGGCTCCAGTTCGGGGCGCTCGCCGTAGCGGCGCTCTAGGGCCAGGGCGATCAGGTGGTCGGCCAGCCAGGCGTTCTTGGGGAGGAGAGGGCCATGCAGGTAGGTGCCGATCAGGTTGTCCTTGACGACGCCCTCGAAGCCGTCTTCGCCGTTGTTGCCGAAGCCCTTGATCACGCGGCCGAACGGTTCTTCGCCGGGCCCCAGGTAGGTGCGGCCGCCGTGGTTCTCGAAGCCGGCCACGGTGCGGGGGCCGCTGCCGAGGTCGACCTCGATCGCGACGTTGCCGATCAGTCGCGGGCCGGGCTTGCGCACGGTCTCCAGGTCGACCAGACCGAGCCCCTCCAGCCGCTCCTCACCGAGCTGGTAGCTGTGGCCCAGCAGCTGGTATCCGCCGCAGACGGCGAGCACGGCAGCACCGTCGGCGAGCGCTGCACCCAGCGCCTCGCGCTTGGTCTCGACCATGTCGGCGGCGACGGCCCTCTGGTCGCGGTCCTGGCCGCCGCCGAGGTAGACGAGGTCGTGGGAGCCGGGCTCGAAGCGCTCGCCGGGCCCCGCGGCGGCGTACTTGAACCCGATGCCCCGCCACTCGCAGCGCCGTCGCAGGAAGACGATGTTGCCGCGGTCGGCGTAGATGTTCATCTGCTCGGGGTAGAGGGCGAGCAGTCGCAACCCCGTCACGGTGCCTTCTCCAGCAGCACCACGGTCGAGCCGACGTGGGCTTCGGTGGGCGGGATCTCGCGCCGGCCGGCCGGCAGCAGCCCGGCCTCGGTGGCTTCGCTTTCCAGCTCCTCGGCGCTGAGCACCCGCAGCTCGACCTCGTTCATCTCGTCGTCCATGTTCCCGTCGGGGTCGACGGTCTGGCGCAGGCGGCGCAGCAGAATCCGTTCCGAGTCGACGACCGGCTCCAGCGGCAGGCTCGAGTAGATCCAACCGTCCACCTGGCGCACGTCGGGCAGCGGCGGGGGCGATCCCCGGGGTGCCGGCTGCAGCTCCTCGACGATCGCAAAGGCGGCCCGGCTGCCGGGATCCATGCAGTCGGCGGTGCACCGAAGACAGTCGCCTCGCTCTTCGCTGCCGCCCAGGAGCTGGATCAGCTGCATCGGCGCGAGGATCAGGCTGAACATGGTCCCGAACGGGCCGAAGTCGCGGACGTCCTCCACCTCCGCGTCTCCAGACGTGCCCCGGCACTTCTCCCACACGGCCCCGACCAGGTTGGGGTCTCGGTCGAGGCCGATCACCAGGTTGGGCACGCGAGCGGCGAGGTGGCGGACGACCCGGCCGGCACCACATCCGAGCTCCATGATCGCGTCGTCCTCGCTGAGCGAAGCGGCCAGCTCCTCCCAGAGCGGCAGGTCGGCCTCGTAGTCGCCGCACTCCACTTCGTTCCAGATGACCGCCTCGGGGTCGCTCCCGAAGAGCAGGCTCATCGCCAGAACTCCTCTGCGTGCCCGCGGTCCGCGAGCAGCTTGCGCAACTCCAGCAGGGCGGTGTAGGTGGGGAGGGCGAAGAGGCGCCCGCCGGCGCCCTCCAGCGCCCGGTCGAGCGAGGGCCCGATCTCCGCCTCCACCTCGATCGCCTCCACTGGCCAGCCAGAGTACTTCAGGCGTACCGCAAGCTCCGGCGCCCGCGTCCCGGCGCAGAGGACCCGGCGCACCGCGCCGTCCAGCAGCTCGAAGTCGGCGTCCCAGATCCAGGAGACGTCGCGCCCGTCGGCGATCCGGTCGTTGAGGGCGATCCAGAGGTCCAGCCCCTCCTCACCAGCCTCGAGGCGGAGCGTGCGCAGCACCTCGTTGGCGCCGGCCGGGTTCTTGATCAGCAGGATCGAGAGAGGCGTCCCGGCGACCTCGATCGTCTCGACCCGGCCGAAAGCCGCCCTCATCCCCGCCAGGGCGGAGGCGATCCGCTCTGGCGCCACGCCGAGCTCCAACCCGGCGGCGACCGCCGCCAGGGCGTTGTAGACGTTGTAGAGGCCCGGGAGAGGGAGCTCCAGCCGGATCGGGCCGGCGGGCGTGCGCAGGGCGACGCGCGACCCCTCCATGCCGAGCAGCTCGATCTCGGTCGCCGCCACCGTGGGCCGGGGGCGCTGTGCGCCGCAACTGGCGCATGAGTAGTGGCCGAGGTGCCCGACGAAGGCGCGCTCGTAGGAGTAGGGATGGCCGCAGCGGCGACAGTGCTTGGCGTCGAAGGCGTGCTGCAGCTCGGGCAGCGCCTGCGAGGAGTCCTCGATGCCGAAGTAGGCGATGCCCTCGCGCGGCTTGCCGGTGGCGTCGCGGCCGAGGTCCGCGATCGCCGGGTCGTCGGCGTTGAGGACCAGGCGCGCGCGGCTGGCCCGTGCCTCGACGGCCCGCGCCCAATCACCGGCCAAGGCCTCCATCTCGCCGTAGCGGTCGAGCTGGTCGCGAAAGAGGTTGCCGAGCACGATCAGCGAGGGGTCGAGCTCGGCGGACACCTGTGGGAGCCAGGCCTCGTCGACCTCGAAGAGGCCTTCGTGCCCGTCCTGCTCCAGCAGCGCCGTGGCGACGCCCCAGGTCATGTTCGAGCCGGCCCGGTTGTGGACCGGGCGGCGACCGTCGGCTTCGAGGAGCGCGGCGATCATCCCCGCCGTGGTCGTCTTGCCGTTGGTGGCACTGACGAGCGTCGTGCCGCTGTCGAGACCTGCCCCCAGGCGCCGCAGCGCCTCGGGCTCCAGCTTCAGCAGGAGGCGCCCGGGGAGAGTCGTACCCCCACCGCGGCCGCTCCTGCGGCTGGCGGCACCCACCGCGCGGGCGAGGGCGACCTTCGCGCCGAAGGCGGTCAAGGCCCGGCTGCGGGCGCGAGCACGTTGAGCGCGCGCGGCAGGATGCGCAGGGAGGCGGGGAGCTCGGTCAGGTGCTCGCCGTCCGCGTAGACGGGAAAGGGGCGGCTCGCGGTCAGTTCCAGGTGGGGTGCGCGGAAGACGCGCACCTGCTCCTCCTCCACATGGGTGCCCTTGAACACCTTCGGCAGGTTACCCACGAAGCGCAGCTTGCTGCCCTCGCCGACGGTGACGACGTCGAACTCGCCGTCGTCGAGCTCGGCGTCGGGCGCGATGTACATGCCGCCGCCGAAGGCGCGGCTGTTGGCGACCGAGACCGAGTAGCCGGTGAACCGGTAGCGCTCCTCGTCGACCCGGATCGTGAAGCGGCCCGGCTTCCATGCAAGCAGCGTGCGGACGGCGGCGTAGGCGTAGACGAGGTTGCCGCGCATGAAGGAGGTCTCGTTGGCGACCCGGTTGGCTTCGGAGTCGAAACCGACGCTGACGATGCCGAGGAAGCGCTTGCCGTTGGCCTCGCCGACGTCGATCCACCGGGTCTCCCCGGCGGCCAGGACCGCGACGGCGCCGACCGGGTCGTCGGGGATGCCGAGCACGCGGGCGAGGTCGTTGCCACGCCCGCCCGGGACGATCCCCAGCGGCGTCTCGGCCCCGGCCATCGCGCCGCCGACGGCGCCGACGAGGCCGTCGCCACTGCAGACGACGGGCAGCTCGCCCGCCTCGACCGCGCACAGCGCCCGCTCGACGCCGTCCTCCAGGCCCTTGGTCCGCTCGACCCGGAACGGGATTCGCCGCTCGTCCAGCTCCTGCTCGACCCTGGGCAGTAGCTTCAGCGTGCGACCGTGCGCGGAGTGCGGGTTGACCAGCAGGGTGAGCGGCATTCCCTCGATTGCCATCGAGTGGGCAGCCTAGTGTCCTGAGTCGTAAGTCGTGTGTCGCATCCGAGTGGATCGGCGGCCGTGGCAAGGACGCAGGATGCAGCCTTTGCCGGTGGCAAAGGCAAATCCGAGGACACCGCCACGGACGGCGAGACGCCGCCGGGGCGGCGCAGGACTTACGGCTCAGGACACTGGATGGACAGCGCGGGTCAGTCGGGCCGGCCGAGGCGGCCGACGTAGAAGTTGCCGTTTCCGGCCGCACCGGTCCGCGCCGCGACGAAGCCGTGCCTGGCAAGCCCGCGGGCAAGCGACCTGGGTCGTGGCCGCAAGGGCCATCTCGGGCTCTCGGAGTAGATCAGGTGACCGCCCGGGCCCAGCACCCGCACGACCTCCTTGACCCGCAGGGTTCCACGCTGCTGAACGACGAGGTCGAAGAACTCGTCGGGGTAGGGGAGGGAAGAGGCCTTGCCCACCTTGAACGCGACCCGGCCCTCGGGGTCGAGGCCGACGCGGGCGGTTGCCCTGCGGACCAGCTCGGCGGACGGGTCGAGCCCGCGCACCCGTGCCGCCGGGAACTCGCGCGCCAACAGCAGCACGGCCTCGCCGTCGGCGCAGCCGACGACCAGGGCGCGTTCCGGCGGTGGCACGTGGAGCACCGCGGACGCCAGTGAGATCAACGACGGAGAGGCCACGACCCCGATGATCGCAAGTGGCCGAGGCAGCCACCCGATCATCTAGGCTTCCGGCGCGATGGAGGAGCAGAACGGGTTCGACCGGCGCCTGATCATCCTCGGCGTCTTCGCGCTGATCGCCGTCGGCGTGGTCGCCGCGATCCTGATCGGGCGCAGTGGCGGCGAGGATTCCACCACGGCAACGACCGCGAGTACGGACGGCTGCACGGAAGTCGAGGCACCGAAGCCGAAGACGGTCAGCTTCTCGCAGCCGAAGCAGGTGCTGACCAGGGGCGAGGGGGCGACGGCGGTCGTCGAGACCAGTTGCGGCACCTTCGAGATCGCGCTCGATACCCAGCGCGCACCGAAGACGGCGAACTCCTTCGCCTTCCTCGCCGAGGAAGGCTTCTACGACGACCTCACCTTCCACCGCGTAGCGCCCGGGTTCGTGATCCAGGGCGGCGATCCGGAAGGCACCGGCACCGGCGGGCCCGGCTACAGCGTCGACGAGAAGCCGCCTCCGAACCTCGCCTACACCAAGGGCGTCGTGGCGATGGCAAAGAGCTCAGCGGAGCCGCCCGGGCGCTCCGGCAGCCAGTTCTACGTCGTCACCGCGCCCGACGCGGGGCTGCCACCCGAATACGCCCTGGTCGGCAGGGTCGACGAGGGATACGACGTGGTCGAACGGATTGACGCCCTGGGCACTCCCGAAGAAGCGCCGAAGCAGACGGTCCTGATCGAAGCGGTCACGATCGAAAAGGGGTAGCTGCACTAGGGTCAGGGGCATGGCCAAGGTCGACGTAGGGGACACGGCACCCGACTTCGAGTTGCCGGGTACCGGCGGGCGGACCTTCAGGCTCTCCGAGCACCGCGGCCACAATGTCGTCCTCGCCTTCTACCCGGGCGACGCGACCAGGGTCTGCACGGCCCAGTTCTGCTCCTACCGCGACGACTCCGAGCGTCTCGACCGGCTCGATGCCGAGGTCGTCGGGATCTCACCGCAGTCGGTCGACTCGCATGAGCGTTGGGTTGAGGAGCGGGAGCTCAACGTGCCGCTGCTGGCCGACGAGCGGCTCGAGGTGAGCAAGCGCTACGGCATCACCGCCTGGTTGGGACCGCTCGCCCGCTTCACCGAGCTGAAGGACGTGCCGGGAGGCCGCTACGTGATGCGATCGATATTCGTCATCGACCGCGAGGGAATCGTCCGCCACCGACACGTCTCGCGGACGGGGGTGACCTTCCAGTCGGTCGGCGACATCGAGCGCGCTCTCGCCACTCTGGGCTGATGCCCGCGGGAAGCGCCGAGCCGCGTGCGTTCACGGCCGGCGACGAGACCACCATCCGCGGCGAGGCGGCGGGGGAGGGGATGCCGGTCGTCCTCTGTCATGGGTTGACGGCGACCCGCGGCTCGGTCGTCCACGGATCGCGGGCGCTGGAGCGTGCCGGGCATGCCGTGGTCACGTACGACGCGCGCGGCCATGGCGAGTCCGACCCGGCGCATGGGGGCGGGGGTTATGGATACCCGGAGCTGGTGAGCGACCTGGAGGCGGTCGTCGAGTCCCGGGTGGGCGAGGGTCCCTTCCTGCTCGGCGGCCACTCGATGGGTGCCCACACGGCGATCGCCTACGCCTTGCGCCATCCCGGGCGGCTTGCCGGCCTCCTCGCGATCGGACCGAGCTACCCGGGGTCGACGGCCGGCGAGGCGTCGCTCGGCTACTGGGACGGCCTCGCAGGGGCGCTCGAGCGCGACGGCATCGAGGGTTTCGTCGCGTACATCGACCGGCACCAGCAGATCGACCTCCGCTGGCGCGACTCGGTCCTGCGCTTCACCCGTGAGCGGATGCTGCGCCACCGGCGCCTCGATGCGATCGTTGATGCGCTGCGCCAGGTCCCGCGCTCAAAGCCGTTCGAGGGCCTGGGGGACCTGGAGTCGATCGAGGTCCCTACGCTGGTCGTGGCGAGCCACGACGCTGCCGATCCAGGTCATCCACACGCGGTCGCGGTCACCTATGCCGAGCGGATCCCGCAGGCTCAGCTGATCGGCGAGGCCGCCGGGGAGTCGCCGCTCGCCTGGCAGGGCGGCAAGCTCTCACGCGCGATCGCCACCTTCGCCAGCCACATCTAGAGCCTGACCTCGCTTCCGGTGCGACTTATGCCACCCATGGGCACATAAGTCGCACCGGAACGGGTGGTTCCAATAGCGTTGCGGCGATGAGGGCGCCGGCGGAGGGGACGTTGCGGGGGGTTGCGACCTTCCTTGCGACCTTCGGCATCGGCGTCGCCACCTACATCGCGATCGCGGAGTCGGGCGGCGGCTCGCCGGTCTGCGTCGCCGGCGGGCACGGGTGCCAGACAGTCGCCGAAAGCTCCTACTCGCACCTGCTGGGGATCAACATCGCCGTCTTCGGGATCTTCGGCTACGTATTGCTGCTCGCCGCCGCCCTTCTGCGCGGCGATCTCGCCCGCATGGCCGGCTTCGCGGTTGCACTGGTCGGCTTCGGCTACAGCCTCTACCTGACCTACCTCGAGGTCTTCACGATCGAAGCGATCTGCCAGTGGTGCGTTGCCAGTGCAGTTTTGATGACCCTGCTGTTTGCTACGAATTCAGTTCGAATGCTTGCCTACGTGGGGACTGAGCCGTGAGCGACCGCCAGGACCAAGAGGCACGCCGGCAGAATCTGATCAAGCTGGCGAGCGGCATCGCTTTCATCGCGGTGGCCGTCGTCGTCGTGCTGATCGTCGTCAGCCAGAACCAGGGCAGCGATAGCGGTGGCGACAGCAGCGACCTCGACGGCATTGCCGAGGTCAAGCAGGAACTCTCCGGCATTCCGCAGGACGGGATGGTCCTCGGCGATCCGCAGGCAAAGGTGACCGTGCTGGAGTTCGCCGACCTCCAGTGCCCGGTCTGCAAGGGCTACTCCGAAGAAGTCCTCCCGCAGGTCGTCGAAAACCGGGTCCGCAGCGGCGAAGCGAAGCTGAGCTTCCGCAACTACACGATCATCGACGCACAGTCGATCACCGCCGGCGCCGCGGCTATCGCCGCCGGCAAACAGGGCCGGGGCTGGAACTTCGTCGAGCTCTTCTACCGCAACCAGGGCATCGAGCACTCGGGCTACGTCACCGACGAGTTCCTCACGGCGATAGCCGAAGGCGCGGGGGTTCCGGACATCGACAAGTGGAATCGTGACCGGAAAAGCAAAGCCGTGCTCGGCGAAGTCGAAGCATCGACCAAGGAAGCCCAGGAACTCGGCTTCAACGGCACACCTTCGTTCGCGATGGAAGGCCCCGGTGCCGAGGGGACCGAAGCGCTGGGAACCCCGGAATCGGCCGGCGCCCTCGAATCGGCAATCTCCTCCGCGGCCGGCTAGGCGCCCAAGTAGACATAACCACCATTATCGTGCGTTGAATCCACGCAGGGAGCGGGTTCCGGTGCGCCTTTGCCTCCCTATAGGTGGATAAAGCGCACCGGAAGCGATGAGGACGGGCCTATGCGCTGAGGGTGGCTTGGCCGTGGACGAGGGGCCTGACCAGGGGCGGGGACTTCGGCAGCTCGCCTTTCTCGACTCGCTCGACGGTGAACGGCGCGGCTTCGATGCTGGCGACGGTATCGCGGTTGCAGTGGCAGCCGTCGCCCAGGAAGCGCCAGGGGCCTTCCAGGCGGTCCTGCCAGCGCGCGAGGCCCGGGTCCTCAGACCGCACGTGCTCGACGAAGAGCAGCTTGCCGCCCGGTTTCAGCACCCGGGCTGCCTCGTTCAGGGCCGCCCGCGGGTCGGGGACAGTGCAGAGAACCAGGGTGAAGACGGCGGTGTCGAAGCCGTCGTCCTCGAGCGGGAGGCTGTCGGCGGGTGCCTGGACGACATCGACCGCCCTCCCCCACGTCGCGGTTTTCGGTCGCAATCTGTTGAGCATGTGCTCGTCGGGCTCGGCGAGCACCAGCTCGGTGACGCCCTCCGGGTAGAGCTCGACGTTGATGCCGGTGCCGGCGCCGATGTCGATCGTCCGCCCGCTCGCCGCCGCAAGTGTCTCGCGGCGGATCTCGCGCATGCCGGCCTCCTCGGTCGACTTCATCAGGCTGTCGTAGACGGCCGAGAAGAACCTTCCCCAGGTGGCGTCGTAGATCCGGCCCATCGGACTCGTACCTGCTCTACGCCGCTTCGCGCTCGGCGCTGGGCTGCTCGCTTGCCTCCGAGCCCTCGTCCGACTTGCTGGCCGCGGCGCGCTCCTCGTAGGCGTGACGGGCGCCGTGGTCGACTTCGGTCATCAGCTTGTCGATCTTCATCAGGCGCCCGATCGCCTCGCGCAGGCCGCGCGGGAGCAGCCCGACGAACTTGAACATGGCGCCGTTGGCCCGTGGCACCCAGACGTCGAAGCGCGGGATCTCGAGGGCATCGACGATCTCGTTGGCGACGTCCTCGGCCTCGACCGGTTTGACGAAGCGCTGGCCGACGCCGGCTGTGAGTTCGGTGTTGACGACGGTCGGCATCACGCAGCTGACCTCGACCCCGCTGCCGCGCAGTTCCTGGCGCACCGCCTCACTGAGGCCGACGACGGCGTGCTTGGTGGCCGAGTAGGTGGCGATGCCGGGAACGCCGCCCTTGCCCGCCTGCGAGGCGATGTTGACGATGTGTCCGCCCGCACGCGGGCGCAGCCTTTCGATCCCCAGCTGGGTGCCGACGATGACGCCGTAGACGTTGATGTCGAGCTGGCGGCGGACCGAGTCGTCGGCCTCCTCGACCAGCGGCGTCACCGGCATGATCCCGGCGTTGTTGATCAGCACGTCGACGGGGCCGAGCTCGCGTTCGGCGGCGTCGAGGAAGGCCGTGAAGGAGCCGCGGTCGGTGACGTCGAGCGGCAGCGCGATCGTGCCCCCGCCGAGGCCGGAGGCGGTCTGTTCGGCCAGCGCGAGGTCGAGGTCCCCGATCGCCACACGGCAGCCCTTGCGGACCAGTGCCGTCGCCGTCGCCTTGCCGATCCCCCGGGCGCCCCCGGTGATCGCCACGACCTTGCCGCTGAGTGAACGTCGCTCCTTCGCCATCGTGCCCTCCTCCTCCGGTGGCCCTAGGCCGCCGGCTTGTAGACGGTGACCACGGCGGCTCCGCCGAGGCCGATGTTGTGCTGCAGCGCGGTCTTCGCACCCTCCACCTGGCGCTTGTCCGCGGTACCGCGCAGCTGCCAGGTCAACTCCGAGCACTGCGCCAGCCCGGTCGCGCCCAGCGGGTGGCCCTTGGAGATCAGCCCGCCCGAGGGGTTGACGACGACCTTGCCGCCGTAGGTGGTCGCTTCTTCGTCGACCAGCTTGTGGGCCTCACCCTCGGCGGCGAAGCCGAGCGCTTCGTAGGTGATGAGCTCGTTGGCGCTGAAGCAGTCGTGCAGCTCGCAGACGTCGATTTCCCCGGCGGCGACCCCGGCCTCGGCGTAGGCCTCGTCCGCCGCCTGCTTCGACATGTCGGCGCCGACGATCTTCATGCAGTCGGCGTCCTCGTCGAAAGTGGAGCTGAGGTCGGTGACCATCGCCTGCCCGGCGATCTCGATCGCCTGCTCCCAGAGCCCGTGCTCCTCGACGTAGCGCTCGGAGGCGACTATCGCGCAGGCCGAGCCGTCGGAGGTCGGCGAGCACTGCAGCTTGGTCAGCGGGTCGTGGATCATCTTCGCCGCCTTGATGTCCTCGATCGTGTACTCGTCCTGGAACTGGGCGTAGGGGTTGTTGACCGAGTGCTTGTGGTTCTTCCACCCGATCCAGGCGTAATGGTCGGGGTTGGAGCCGTACTTCTCCATGTGGTCGCGACCGGCGTTGCCGAACATCTGCGGCGCCGGCGGAGACTGCTCGGGGTCGCGGATCTCGAACATCCGCATCGCGTGCTTGTCGAGCGCGTTGGTGCGGTCGGTGTACTTGACGCCGAGCGAACCGGGCTCCATCTTCTCGAAGCCGACCGCGAGCGCGCAGTCGACGAGGCCGCCCTTGACCGCCTGGCGGGCGAGGAAGAGTGCCGATGAGCCGGTTGAGCAGTTGTTGTTGACGTTGACGACCGGGATCCCGGTGAGGCCCAGCTGGTAGAGCGCACGCTGCCCGTAGGTCGAGTCGCCGTAGCAGTAGCCCGCGTAGGCCTGCTCGACGTCCTCGTAGGGGATGCCGGCGTCGGCGAGCGCCTTCTCCCCCGCCTCCTTGGCCCAGTCCGGATAGTCACCCTCCTTGCTGCCGGGCTTCTCGAACTTGGTCATCCCGACCCCGATCACGAACGTGCGGTTGCTCAAAGTCTGCTCCTGTGTCGTCGCCGCGCCCCGCGGGCGAGTTTGGCTGCCTGGCCAGGAAATCTACCGGTCGGGCCGACCCGGTGGCGATACTGCGCGGAATGATCGTCGACTGCGCCGTCTACGAGCAGGGGAAACGGCTCTCCGGCGAGCTCACCCTCGCCCACGCGAGGGCGGCTTCCAGGGACGGGGACGCCTTCGCCTGGCTCGGAGTCGTCGATCCATCCGAGGAGGAGCTGGAGGCGATCGCGAGGGAGTTCGACCTGCACGAGCTCGCGGTCGAGGACGCGGTCAAGGCTCAGCAGAGGCCAAAGGTCGAGCTCTTCGGCGAGACGCTGCTCGTCGTCGTCAAGACCGTCTCCCACCCGAGCGGCGCCGAGCACGCCGCGCACGGCATCGAGGCCGGGGAGCTGCTGCTCTTCGTCAACCCCGAGTTCGTCGTCACCGTCCGCCACGGCAGCGGCGAGCTGGGGTCCGTGCGCAGGCGGGTCGAGAGCCGGCCGGACCTCCTCGCCCACGGCACGGGCGTCGTCCTCTACGCGATCCTCGACCACGTGGTCGACGGCTACGGCGACGTCGCCCAGACGATCGATGCTGAGATCCAAGCGGTCGAGGGCGAGGTCTTCTCCGCCGAGCGAACCAACCCGGCCGAGCAGATCTACAAGCTCGAGCGAGAGGTCCTCGACCTCTACCGGGCGACCGGCCCACTGCTGGAGGCCGTCGACCAGATCGAGGAAGGGCGCTTCGAGGCGATCCCCGGTGAGCTGCACGAGTACTTCCGTGACGTCCACGACCATCTGCAGCGGGTCACCGGCCGGGTCGTGAGCTTCCGCGAGCTACTCGGCAGCGCCCTGCAGGCCAATCTGACCCAGGTCTCGGTACGCCAGAACGAGGACATGCGGAAGATCTCCGCCTGGGTGGCGATCGCCGCGGTGCCGACCATGGTCGCGGGCCTCTACGGGATGAACTTCGACCATATGCCGGAGCTGCACTGGCGCTACGGCTACTTCGCCGTCCTCTCCGTGATCGCCGTCGTCTGCTTCGCCCTGTACCGGCGCTTCAAGCACGTGGGCTGGCTGTAGCCTGAAGGGTCGTGATTCTCGCTGCACTGAGCACCGATCCCGCCGCGGGCGTGGGGATCTTCGCCGCCCTGGCGGCGGGGGTCGTCTCCTTCCTCTCCCCCTGCGTGCTGCCACTCGTCCCCGGCTACCTCTCGGCCGTCAGCGGCGTCTCCGCGGCCGAGCTCGACAGCGCCGGCTGGCGCCGGATCCTCGGCCCGAGCCTGCTCTTCGTCGCCAGCTTCTCGACCATCTTCATCCTCCTCGGCCTGACCGCGACAGGCCTCGGCTCGGCCCTGCAGGACCACCAGCAGCTCCTGACCAAGATCTCCGGCGCGCTGATCGTCGCCATGGGCGTCCTCTTCGTCGCCTCGCTCTTCGTCGCCCGCCTCAACCGCGAGTGGCACGTCGACGCGCTGTTGGAACGGGCGGGCAAAGGCGGGCCGATTGTCGCCGGCGCCGCCTTCGCGATCGCCTGGACCCCCTGCATCGGCCCCACCCTCGGCGCGATCCTCTCGGCCGCCTCCCTCTCGGACTCCGCCGTCCGCGGCGCCTTCCTCCTCGCCGTCTACTCGGCGGGACTGGCGATCCCCTTCCTCCTCACCGCCGTCGCCTTCTCCCGCGCCACCACGGCCTTCACCGTGGTCAAGCGCCACTACCAGGCGATAGTCGCCACCGGCGGCGCGATCCTGATCGCGATGGGCATCCTGATCTGGACCGGCCAGTTGACTCAGCTGAACGCCGAGGCGCAAAGCTGGCTGTCGAGTCTGGGTCTCGACTTCTGGAACAGCGTCTGAAGCGACGAGTCTGCATTTTCCCGCCCATAGCCCGGGTAAATGCAAACTCGTCAGTTGTTGATGGACGGTCCGACCGTCTGAAGCTCTTGCCCCACCGCCTCGACCTCCTCCAGCCCCTCGCCGTCGAGGTCCCGTGAGCAGACGATCCGGAACCGCCCCGTGCCGATCTCCGCGTCGGGCACGACAGGCAGCCCCCGGATGTGGTCCCAGCCCAGCCGCTCGACCTCGAAGGGGTTCATCCGCACCTCGGCCGCCGGGAACGGGCAGTTGGAGTTGTGCTGGTCGATCGCCTTGGAGATCGCCTCCAGGTTCTTCGCCTCGGGAGAAGCCATTGAGCCAATACTAGAAGCGAAGAGCAGGGCTTACAGTGTGCCGCCGGAGTCGTAGGCCTCGCCGGGCTTGGCGCCGAGAGCCAGGAGGCGGAGGCCGTCGGGGCCGGCGGTGACCTTGCGCTTGACGGCCGGGCCGACTCGGGCGATGTGGTCTTGGTCAAGCGGGTATCGCCCTCCATCGGCCTCGAGAGTGCCTGAGCCGCGGAGGGCGATGTAGACCTCCTCCTGGCCCAGCTGCTGTGGGCGTTTGGCGAACATCTGGCCGCCGATGCCGTCCTCGGAATGGTCGTGCTCGGGGTATTCATCGGCGCCGGGCGCCATCTCCTCGATCGAGATGCCGAACGAGCTGACGCCGAGGGCCGCGGCGGCGCGACGGAGGCTGACCCTGTCGAAACCCTGGAGAGCCTCGATCTCGTCGATCCTGGTGTGCGTTACGTCCGCGATGCCTGGAATCTACCCGGGCGCGTCGCGTTCAACCCCGTCCTCCTGCCCTCCTACCATCGATCCGTGGCCTTTCAGCGCACCGTGGCGCATCTCGACATGGACGCGTTCTACGCGTCGGTTGAGCTGCGGCGGCGGCCGGAGCTGAAGGGGAAGCCGGTCGTCGTCTGCGGGTCGGGGCCGCGGGCGGTGGTGACCACGGCCAGCTATGAGGCGCGCAAGCTGGCGGGGATCCGCTCGGCGATGCCCGCCGCCGTGGCGCGGCGGCGGCTGCCCGATGCCGTCTACCTTCAGCCTGACTTCTCCGCCTACCGGGAGGCCTCGGGGCAGGTGATGGCGATTCTGCGACACAACGCGGAGACGGTCGAGGTCGTCGGGCTCGACGAGGCCTACGTCGACCTGACCGGGATCTTCTCCCCCAAGGCGACGATGCGGCGGATCGCGACTGAGATCCGCGAGGAGACCGGGCTGACCTGTTCGATCGGCATCTCCGAGAGCAGGATGCTGGCGAAGATCACGAGTGAGCTGGGCAAGCCCGCGGGTCTGGTCGTGCTCTCACGGGCGGAGGCCCTGGAGCGATTCTCCGCTGAGTCGCCGGGCCTGATCCCCGGCATCGGGCCGAAGTCCGTCGCCAAGCTCGAGGCGATGGGCATCCACACCTTGGCGAACCTGCGCGCACAGGACCCCTCGGCACTGGAGCAGTCCTTCGGCCCGCGCCAGGGACGCTGGTTGCACAGCCGTGCCCGCTTCGAAGACGACACGCCGATCACGATCTCGCGCGAGACCAAGTCGCAGTCGGCGGAGACCACCTTCGACGTCGACGTTCGCGACCGGGCCGAGATCGAGAGCCACCTCGGGCAGCTCGTCGAGGAGCTCTGTCGCCGCCTGCGCTCGCGCGAGCTGGAGGGCCGCACGATCGGGATCAAGGTCCGCCTCGACGACTGGACCAACGTGACGCGCTCGCACACGGTCGACGCCCCCACCAATGACCCCGCCGTGGTCGGGCCCGTCGCCCTCGACCTCCTCCGCGCATACGACCCGCCGCGGCCGGTGCGCCTGCTCGGTGTCCGCGTCGCCAGCTTCGAGAACGCCGAGGCGGCAGATCCGGCCGAGACGTTGGACCCCCAGCTCCAGCTCGGTGTCGGCTGATCGTTCACATTGCTTTCGCAGGAGCCCTCAGGCCCTGTGCGAAGATTGCAGGCGTGAGCGGTGACAGGCTGACTGGACTCGACTCCTCCTTCCTCCACATGGAGAGAGCCGGTGCGCACATGCACGTCGCCTCGGTCAGCATCTTCGAGGGACCGGCGCCGGGCCACGGCGACTTCCGCGACCACATCGCCGCCCGTCTGCACCTGGTCCCCCGCTTCCGCCAGAAGCTGCGCTTCGTCCCCTTCGGCCAGGGCCGGCCGGTCTGGGTCGACGACCCCCACCTCAACATGGAGTACCACGTGCGGCAGACCGCGCTGCCCGCTCCCGGTTCCGAGGAGCAGCTGCGCAACCTGGCGGCGCGGATCTTCTCCCAGCAGCTCGACCGCAGCAAGCCGCTGTGGGAGTTGTGGCTGGTCGAGGGGCTCGACGACGGGCGCTTCGCGATCATCGGCAAGAGCCACCACGCCCTCGTCGACGGCATCTCCGGCGTCGACATCACCACGGTCCTCTTCGACGTCGAGAAGGAACCGGCGAACCCGCCCGTGCACCCACCCAAGTGGGCGCCCCGCCCCGAGCCGACCGACCTACAGCTGCTCGGCGACGCCCTGCGCGAGCGCGCCACCAGCCCGCGCGAGATCGCCCGTGGCGTGCGCGCCGCCCTGCGTGGCCCGCGCCAGGTTCTCAACGGGATAGGCGACGCGAGCAAGATGGTCGGCGCCGGCATGTCGGCGCCCTCGACTCCCTTCAACGTCGAAATCGGCCCGCACCGGCGCATCGCCTTCGTCCGCACCGAGCTCGACGCCCTGAAGGCGATCAAGAACGAGCACGGCGGGACCGTCAATGACGTCGTCCTATCCGTCGTCACCGGGGCGATCGGCAACTACCTGCGGGCCCGCGGCCACGACACCGAAGGCCTGGAGATGAGGGCGATGGTCCCGGTCAGCGTCCGCGCCCAGGAGGAGCGCGGCGCGCTCGGCAACCGCATCTCGGCGATGATGGCGCCGCTGCCGGTGTGGTGCGAGGCGCCTGTCCAGCGCCTGCACCTGATCACCGAGACGATGGGCGACCTGAAGGGCTCCGGCCAGGCCGTCGGCGCCGAGATCCTCACCCGCGTGGTCGACTTCGCCCCGACCACGATCGCCTCGCAGGCCGCCCGCCTGCAGCCCGCCCAGCGCTTCTTCAACCTCGTCGTCACCAACGTTCCCGGGCCGCAGTTCCCCCTCTTCGTGCTGGGCCGGGAAATGGAGTCGATCTTCCCGCTCGTGCCGCTGGCCCGCCGCCAGGCGCTCTGCGTCGGGATCATGTCCTACAACGGGCAGGTCGACTTCGGCCTCGTCGGCGACTACGACTCGATGGCTGACCTCGACAGCTTCGGCCTCGACCTCGAGGGTGCGATCGCCGAACTCACCGGCGCTCCGGCAACGGCCGGGGACCAGGCTCAGCGAGCCAGCCGCGCCGAGACACGGAACGGCGCGCTGTCGGTCAAGTAGGCCCAGTCGAGCCGGCGGGCGCTGAAGCCGGCGGCCCTGGCGTCGGCGTTGATCAGCACCGCGGTGATGCGATCGAACCTCCCCGGTCGCGGCAGGCGCACGGCCATCCGGCCGCCGCCCCGGGAGAAGTCGAGGGCACTGGCCACGCGGCCGCGACGCTCGCTGCCGGCCCGGCCGACGAGCGCCAGTCCGGCGGAGATGCCGCGCGGCGCCGTCGCCTCGACGAGGAGCGACCGCCCTGTCCGGGCATGAACCCGCAGCAGCTGGAAGGTCGTGTGGTTGAGCTGGCGTCGGCGAACCCGGCCGCCGAGCGGCAGGCTCCCCTGTCTCGAGACGTCTGGGTATGAGCTGCCCTCGGGGAAGAACCGGTCGGTGCGCCACTCGGGCAGGTCGGCGGCGAAGCGGGCGAAGTCCCGGCTGAAGTCCGACCCACCCGAGGCCTCGATCGCCGAGCCGTAGGCGGCGACCGAGAACCCCCCGGGCTTGGTGTGGACGGCGCGGGACCAGGCCTCGCGCACGACGTCGCGCCCGTAGTGCCGCGACAGCCACTCGTTCCAGACGGCAGAGCCGTACTCCTTGATCGAGTTGGCGGTCAGCGGGGTGTCGTAGCGCTTGGTCCAGCGCCGCACGTAGCGCAGGTAGTCGTCGATCCCGTCGTAGACCTGGTCCTCCATCCAAACGGCGGTCGACTCGGCGAACCAGGCGTCCTGGTAGGCGTCGTAGCCGAACTGGAGGATGTGGCTGTACTCGTGGGCGAAGGTGACCTCGAGATCCTGCTGGGGCGAGGTGCCGGGGAACTCGCGCGGGTCGTAGTCGTTGTCGAGCACGAGGTAGCCGTGCAGGTGGCGTGGCAGGCGCCCCTTCACCCCCTGCCCGCGGTCGGGCGCGGCGTAGCCGAAGAGGGCGCCGCCGATCTGGTCGAGGTAGACGTCGGTCTTGCCCTGCCCGCCGCCCTCGCGCGCGTCGGACTTCGGCGGCCGCCAGCCGAGCTTCTCGTTCTGGATCTCGTAGACGTGCTCGGCGACCCCCTGAACCTGAGCGACGTAGTCGGGGATGCCATCGCCATCGGCGTCGGCCAGCTTCGGCGCGTCGATCCCCTCCGTCACCCAGTGAACGCAGAAGTGGCGAGTGCAGGCGGGTGAGCGCGGTGCCTCTGGAACCGTGTAGGCGTTGCGGTTGGGGTCGGGATGGTCGGTGGGGCGTGCAGCGGGGGCGCGGAACACCCGCTGGTCGGATGCGGCAGCCATGCCGGGAATGGCGGAAAGAAGCGCGGCAGACGCCAGCGATGCCCCTATCAGCCACCGGCGTGCGCGCACCCGGCGCAATCTATAGCTCGGCCTGTCACGCGATACTTCAGGCGTGAGCGTCCCGAGGAAGCCCGCTTGCGAGTAGCGCTGGCGCAGATCGACCCCACGGTCGGCGACGTCGACGGCAACTCCGCCAAGATCGCGGAGTGGATCGGCCGCGCCCGCGTCGAGGGTGCCGAGCTGGTCGTCTTCCCCGAGCTCTGCGTGCCCGGCTACCCGGCCGAGGACCTCTACCTGAAGCGGCACTTCGTCGAGGCGAACCGGCGCGCGGTCGAGGAGCTCGCCGGCGAGACCGCCGGCCTGGTCGCGCTGGTGGGCTTCGCCGAGCCGGTCGCGGGCGGCGGCGACTTCCGCCACGCCCACAACTCGCTCGCCGTGCTGGCCGACGGGGAGCTGCGCACCGTCTACCGCAAGAACCGGCTGCCCAACTACTCCGTCTTCGACGAGCAGCGCTACTTCGTCCCGGGCACCGAGCCCGAGACGATCGAGGTCGGCGGGCAGCGGGTCGGCCTGACCGTCTGCGAGGACGTCTGGACGCCGGGACCGCCCGCCTCGACCGAGGCCGCAGCGGGCGCGAGCCTGATCGCCAACCCGTCGGGCTCGCCGTACCACCGCGGCAAGGGACGCGAGCGCGAAGCGATGTTCGCCGAGCGCGCCCGTGCCTACGGCACCCACTTCGCCTTCTGCAATCTCGTCGGCGGACAGGACGAGCTGGTCTTCGACGGACACAGCCTCCTCGTCGACCCCAGCGGGGAGGTGATCGCCCGCGCGGCCCAGTTCGAGGAGGAGCTGCTGGTCTGCGAGGTCCCCTCCCCCGGCCCGGACCGTCTCGCCGAGCCGCTCCCCGACCTGGCCGAGGTCTACGCCGCCCTCGTGCTCGGCCTGCGCGACTACGTGCTCAAGAACGGCTTCCGCCACGTCGGCGTGGCGCTCTCCGGCGGCATCGACTCGGCCCTCGTCGCGCTGCTGGCCGTCGACGCCCTCGGGTCCGACCGGGTCAGCTGCGTTGTGATGCCCTCGCCACATTCGAGCCTTGAAACACAGGCCGACGCACGGACTATCGCCACCAACCTCGACACCGAGCTGGTCGAGATCCCGATCGCGGCGGCGATGGCCGAGTACGAGAGCTCGCTCTCAGACGCCTTCGGGCGGGGCAACGGCAGCGAGGCCGCCGACGAGGGGTTGCCGCGCGACCCGAGCCGGCCCTCCGAGCCCGACCTTGCCGCCGAGAACATCCAGGCCCGGATCCGCGGCAACATGATGATGGCGCTCTCCAACAAGCACGGCTGGCTGGTGCTGACCACCGGGAACAAGAGCGAGATGTCAGTCGGCTACGCGACGCTCTACGGCGACATGGCCGGCGGCTTCGCCGCGATCAAGGACGTGCCGAAGACGCTGGTCTACGAGCTGACCCGCCACCGCAACGAGAGCGCGGGCCGCGAGCTGGTGCCGGCCTCGGTGCTGGAGCGGGCACCGTCGGCGGAGCTCCGCCCCGACCAGCTCGACAGCGACTCGCTGCCCGCCTACGACCTGCTCGACCGCATCCTCGAGTCTTACGTCGAGCGCGATGAGGGCCGCGAGGAGATGATCGCCGCCGGCCTGCCCGCCGGGGTCGTCGACGACGTCATCCGCATGGTCGACCGCTCCGAGTACAAGCGGCGCCAGGCCGCGCCCGGGATCAGGATCACGCCGAGGGCGTTCGGTCGGGACCGGCGATTGCCCATCACGAACCGCTTCGGCGGCTAGTCAGACCGCTTCCATGCCGGCGCCTGACGGCGTCCTCGGTCGCTCACGTGCAGAGCACGCTTCGCTCCCTGCGTCCTTGTCATGCTTGGCCTGAAAGCGGTCTGACAGCAATTGTCATTTGGGCCAGCGCGCAAAGTTTGCCGTTTGCGTCTGTTACTTCCGCATCCCAGACCCAGGTCGTGCGGCCGCGGTGGCGGGCTTTCGCCTCGACCTCGGCGTGCCCCTCGGTCACGGGGCGGATGAAGCTGACGCTGATCGACTGGCCCATCGCCATCATCCCGTCGTCCAGAACGGCCAGCGCGGTCGCCCGCGAGCAGACGCTCTCGACCAGGCTCGACATCACGCCGCCGTGCAGGAGGCCGACCGGCTGGCGCAACTCGTCGCGCATCCGCACACGCACCCGGGCGTGCTCGGGGTCGTCGTCGAGCCACTCCGTGCCCAGCAGGGCGTCGAAGTGGGAAACCAGTCCGCGCGGGTCGTCTGCCATCGCGGCCCGGACACTATCCCCAGGGGGCGTGTCTGAGCTTATGGGGCCCATACGACCCCTTAACCTCAGACACGCCCCTCCGGGGCGATGCTCGCGTAGGCTTCCGGCCCTTGGCACTGACCGACGACCAGAAGGCGATGCTCCGGCTGCTCGCGCAGCGCGAAGAGGGCTACGAGGACATGGCCGCGCTGATGGGGATCAGCGTCGAGGAGCTGCGTGCCCGGGTGAAGGAGGCGCTGTCGGAGGTCGAGGAGCCTGCGGAGCCGGCACCGGCGCCCACCCCGCCGCCACCCCCACCGGTCGTGGAGCAACCGCCTGTCGCAGCGCCACAGCCGCCGGCTCCCGAGCCGGCTCCGGTCCCGCCGCCCCCCGCATCCCCCAAGCGGACCGCGCGGCCGTCGCCGCTCGCCCGGCTGCGCGGATCGAAGGATCGCGGCGCCCTGATCGGCATCGGAGCGGGTGCCCTGGTCGTCCTGGCCCTGGTCGTCGTTCTCATCCTCGGTGGTGATGACGGAGGCTCGTCCTCGTCCACGGCCATCTCGGGGGACGGCGGGACGTCCCTCACCGCAGCCGAAGAAAGCAAGCTCACCCAGGCGATCCTCGAACCGACCGACGGCGGCGATGCCAGTGGCCGTGCCCTGTTCGGGCGCTACAAGAAGAGCGTCCTGCTGCAGGTCGAGGCCGAAGGGCTGGAGCCCTCCCCGCCCGGCGAGACCTACACGATCTGGCTCTACCGCTCGCCGAAACTGGTCCTGCGGATCGGCGCGGTCCCCGTCGAGGAGAAAGACGAAGGCAAGCTGGCCGTGCAGCTGCCCGTCCCGACCCAGGTCCTCAGCTACGTCGCGGGTGGAGCCTTCGACCAGGTCGACGTCTCCCTCACCTCGAACGCCGCCTACAAAGCCGCCCTCGCCAAGGCCAAGGCGGAACGCAGACTGCCGCCCTACACCGGCGAAAGCGTCCTCAGGGGCGAGATCACCGGCCCGGCGATACAGAAGCAGTAGCTCAGGGGAGCAGCTTTCCCGGATTCATGATGTTTGTCGGGTCGAAGCGCTCCTTGGCCGCGCGCAGAACGTCGAGGCCGAGGCCACCCACCTCGGCCTCCATGTAGGGGGCGTGGTCGCGGCCGACGGCGTGGTGATGGGTGATCGTCCCGCCATGGGCGACGATCGCCTCGCACGCGGCGCGCTTGACCTCCCGCCACTGGGCGATCTCCTCGCCTCGGCGGGCGCGGGAGATGAAGGTGAAGTAGAGCGAGGCGCCATCGGCGTAGGCGTGCGAGAGGTGGCAGAAGACGAGGCCGGGCGTGCCCTGGCCGTCGAGCGCGCCGCGGATCGCGGCGCCGACCGCAGCATGCAGCTCGCCGAGTCGGCTCCAGGTGTGCGAGGTCTCCAGGGTCTCGACCATCGCCCCCATCTCCATCAGGGTGTCGCGCAGGTAGGGCCCCTGATAGCGCCCGTGCTCCCAGGAGCGCCCCGCCGACTGCCCAAGGTACGCGGCACCGCCATGGCGCAGCGCGCGCACCGAGAGTGCCCTGCGGCGGGCGACCGACTCCTCTTCGCCCTCGAGCCCGACGACGATCAGGCAGCCGCCGCGGCGGCGGCGCAGGCCGAGGTAACCGCCGAAGAGCGCGCCGGCGACGCCGCGGGGGCCGGAGAGCGCCAGGGAGACCTCCGTCTCCTCCTCGTCGGAGACCCGGATCACGTCGGGCAGGCCCGGCCCCTGTGCCAGGGCGCGGACGATCTCGGCGCCGGCCTCGAAACTCTCGGCGATCCATGCCTCGTAGCGCCGCACGCGCGGAGCCGGCCGCACCCGCACGGTCACGTCGGGGATCACGCCGAAGGCGCCCTCGGAGCCGACGACCAGCTCGCGCAGGGCGGGGCCGGCGGCGGTGTGCGGCGTCTCCAGCGTGCGCAGGTCCCCGGCCGGGGCGATCAGGCGCACCGAGCTGACGAGGGCGTCGAAGCGCCCGTAGCCGCTCGATGCCTGCCCGGCGGAGCGGGTCGCGGCAAAGCCGCCGATCGTCGCGTACTCGAAGGACTGCGGGTAGTGGCCGAGGACGAGCCCGTGCGTGGCGAGCTCGGCTTCGGCCTCGGGGCCGCGCAGACCGGCGCCCAGCCTGGCGGTGAGCGAGCGGCTGTCGACCTCCACGCCGCGCAGCCGGGCCAGGTCGAGGCTGACCACGCGCGAGTGCTCGCCGCGCAGCGGCGCGACCCCGCCGACGACGCTGGTCCCGCCCCCGAACGGCACCACCGCAACGCCCTCTTCGACACACGCAAGGACCACGCGCTTCACCGCATCGGCGTCGGCGGGCAGGAGTACCGCGTCGGGAGCCTCCTCGAGACGACCACCGCGCAGCCGGGCCAGGTCGGCGTAACCGCAGCCCGTAGCGTGCCGCACGCGGTCCTCGAGGCCGGTGAAGACGTTCTCCTCGCCGACCGCCTCGAGGAGAGCCTGGGGAAGCGGCTCCGGCGGCGGCAGCTCGAAGCCGTCGAGCTCCGCCGCGCGCGGCGAGGGGCTGAGGTCGCCTACCCGCTCGCGCAGCGTCGCAAGCGCCTCGCCGTCCAGCTCCGGGAGGGTCGAGGGGTCGCCCCATCCCCACCACTTCGAGTCGCGCCGCGGCCCGGTCACGTAAGTGCCCGCTCGATCCCGTCGAGAGCCTCGTCGAGGAGAGCCCCCTGCCCGCGTCGCATCATCGGTCCGCCAAGGCGCGAGAGACCGCGCAGGGCCTGCGCGGCCATGATCGTCACTTCGGTTCCCGGGCTGGCGTCGTTCAGGGCGATCTCGACCGCGTAGCGCCGCAGGTGCCGCTCGAATGGCGTCCCCCCGATCAGCTGCTCCCAGTCAAACCGTTCGCCATCGACCGAGCAGGTGCAACGAAAATCCGCCCGCACGCCCCGTCCCTCGGCGGTCCCGAGCACCTTTGTCCACTGCGCACCGGCCCGCTCACCCTCGACGCCCTCGACCCGCATGGTCCGCGGCCACCAGCGCGGCAGGCTGTAGGGATCGGAAACGAGGCCCCAGACGTCCGACCGCGGTGCGTCGATCGTCCTGCGGCGAGTCGCTCGCGGCACGTCGGGCCGAATCAGTCGCCGGCGAGGCGGCGTAGGTCGCGGACCAACAGCAGGTGCTTGAGGTGGCTGACGGTCGCAGCCAGGCTCTCCAGGCTCTCGAGCGCCTCCTTGCGTCGTTCGGGATTGCGCGAGCGCAGCGACGGCCCGAGCAGCGCTTCCAGCAGGTTCGCCTCGCGGTCGGCCGAAGAGCGGAAGACGCGCAGGTTGCGGGCCGCCACGCCGAAGCGGGAAAGCTCGTTGGCGGCGCGGATCACTTCGCGGTCGGTCTCGTCGTAGACGGTCTTGCCGTCCCGCTTCTCGGGCTGCACGATGCCGAAGTTCTCCAGCTCGGCGATCAGCTCCTCGCGAGCGCCGGTCTCCTCGATCACCTCTTCGAGGGTGAGATAGGCGCGCGAGGTGTCGATCAGGATCGCCCTGCGCACGGCGCCGCCCGAGGTTCGCTTGTCCCCGCCGCCGAGCGCGGCGGCGATGTCACCCCCCGCCGCCAGCTCCTGGCGGATCACCCGCAGCGGCAGGAACTCGTCGCGCTGCAGGCGCAGGATCGTCCGCAGCCTTTCGACGTCGGACTGGCTGTAGAGGCGGTAGCCGCCGGGCGTCCGCCGCGGCGTCAGCAGCTTCTGGTCCTCGAGATAACGGATCTTCGAGATCGAGACGTCGTCGAACTCGCTCTGGAGGATCTTGCAGACCGCGCCGATCGTCAGCGCCTTGCGGGGGCGCGAGTCGCGCTGTCGGATCTGTTGCTCGGAGACCGCCATCAGTTGCCTGCCTTCCTGACCACGTCCTACTTCTCCAGGTAGCTGAGCTTGTACTTGCCGACCTGGATCTCGTCGCCGTCGGCGAGCCGGTGGGACTCGATTCGGCGCCGGTTGACGTAGGTGCCGTTGAGCGAGCCGAGGTCGTCGATGTAGAGGCCGTCGCGGCGGCGCACCAGCAGCGCGTGGTTGCGGGACACGGTGACGTCGTCGAGGAAGACGCCGGCGTCGGGACTGCGCCCGATGCTGACCCGGTCCTCACCGAGCGCGAAGCTCTCCCCGGCGCGGCCTCCGCCGGCCCGGATCACCAAGGCAGCGCCGCTGCGCTCGATCGTCTCGTCGATGTCGACCGGCTGCATCTCGCCGGTGTCGTCGACGGTGTAGGTCATCGTCGTCGGTTCGTCGCCCTCGCCACCCTCGGCCGGGCCCCCGACGTAGGCGCCGCACTTCTGGCAGTAGTTGGCGCCCTCAGGGTTGACGAAACCGCATTCGGGACAGTGGACGGCCATCGAGTGCCTCCGCTAGGCGGGCTGGTCCTCGGGCTCGTCCTCAACCGCCTGCGCCTTGCCGGCGAGGATTTCGGTCAGCTGCGCGACGTCGTCGCCCGAGAAGAGGGTGTCGCCCCGCTCGCGCTTCTGACGCAGGCGGTTGACCAGCTCCGCACGGAGGATGTCGATCTTCCCGTGCAGGACGCGACGCTTGTAGGAGATCTCGTTCTCCTCGTGCGTGAGCTTGTCGATCAGGTCCTTCAGCTCCTCGTCGCTGAGGGAACCGAGATCGGGAAAGGTGTCCTCCATCTCACTCCTTGGTTGAGGTTGTGGCCTGGCGGCCTGCTCAGGCGATTATAGGTCGCCCTGCCAAAGGTTCAACTGAAGGTTGAAGGTTTATCGCGGGTGGTGCCGCTCTTGCAAGGCGCGCGCGGCACGCACTTCGCCGATTCCGGTGCGTGCATACAGCACCGTGGCGACGATCGCGAAGCCGAGGCCGACGATCAGGAGAGCGGCCGGGACCCACCCGGCGAAGACCATCGCGAAGAAGATCCCGCCCATGATCGGGAAGACCGAGATCCGACCCGGCCAGTTGACCCGGATCTCGACGCCGTGGCGCAGGCCGTACTGGGCGAGGACGAGCATCGCCAGCTCGCGCGCGGCGAGCAGGGCGAGTGCCCAGCGCGGCAGCAGCTCGAAGTGCCAACAGACGACGGCGCCGGCGAGGATCGTGAGACGGTCGACGAGTGGGTCGAGGATCGAGCCGAGGCGGCTGTACTGGCCGGTGACGCGGGCGAGGAAGCCGTCGACGTAGTCGCCGGCGGCGATCAGCCAGAAGACGATCGCGGCGGAGGCGCTGCGCCCGTCGCCCGATTCGAAGGCGAGCCAGAGGAAGAGCGGTAGCGCGGCGAGGCGCAGGTAGCCGACCAGGTTGGGCAGCGTCCATGGGTTGAGCGGTTCGCCCTTCCGGGTCTGCCGCGGCGGTGGGCCGCTGCGGTCGAGACCGAAGAGGCGGCGCACCCGGCCGCGGCCGAACGGCGCGCTGTCAGGCATCGATGCCCTGCAGGAGTGCCTGGGCCTGGGCGGCGGCCTCCCCCACGGGCAGCTTGTGCTCGGCGCCGCCGGCGCGCTCGCTCGCCTCGACCACGCCCTCGGCCAGGCCGCGCCGCCCGACGACGATGCGCAGGGGGCAGCCGAGCAGCTCAGCGTCGGTCAGCTTCTCCCCCGCCCCGGCGTCGCGGTCGTCGTAGAGCACCTCGACGCCAGCACCGATGAGCTCCTCATACAGCGTGTCGGCCGCGGCGCGCTCCCCCTCATCCGCCTTCTTGGCGAGCGAGACGAGATGGACCTGCCAGGGAGCCAGGGGCCGTGGCCAGACGATCCCCCGTTCGTCGGCGCCCTGCTCGATCGCGGCCGCGACGATCCGGGCCGGGCCGATCCCGTAGCTGCCCATCACGATCGGCCTCTCCGTTCCCGACTCGTCGAGGAAGGTGGCGCCGAGCGGCTCGGAGTAGCGCGTGCCGAGCTTGAAGATGTTGCCGACCTCGATCGCCGGCTCGATCTCGATCGTGCCGCCTCCGGGGGCGGTGTCGCCGGCCTCGACGTTGCGTACGTCCATCTCGTAGGACTCGAAGTCGCGCGAGGGGTCGATGCCGCGCAGGTGGGTGTCCGGCTTGTTGGCGCCGGAGACGTAGGAATCGCCGCTCAGCGCCGCGTCCTTGATGATCGGCAGGCCGCTGCCGATCGGGCCGAGGTAGCCGACCGGGCCGAGCTGGTCCTCGATCTCCTCGGCGCTGGCCTGGCGGAAGTCGGTTTTCATCCCGTTGCGCAGCTTGATCTCGTTCAGCCGGTGATCGCCGCGCAGCAGGACAAGGACCATTCCCCTGCCCTCGACGACGATCGGCAGCGTCTTGATGAAGGCGCCGTGCGACAAGCCAAGGTGCCCGGCCACCTCCTCGACCTTGGTCAGGCCGGGCGTGTCGACCTCCTCCGGCGCGTCCAGCGGCGGGGGCAGCTCGACCGGCTGCGCTTCGGCCGAGGCGACCTCGACGTTGGCGGCGTAGCCGGGGGCGAGGGCAACCTCGTTCTCGCCCGCCGCACAGGGCGCCATGTACTCGTGGGCGCCGGAGCCGCCCATCATCCCGACGTCGGACTCGACCCGGTACCAGCGCAGCCCGCTGCGATCGAAGATCCGCGCGTATGCCTCGCTCTGCAACTCGTAGGACCGCGCCAGCCCCTCCTCGTCGCGGTCGAAGGAGTAGGCGTCCTTCATCGTGAACTCGCGCGTGCGCAGCACCCCGGCCCGCGGCCGCGGCTCGTCGCGCTCCTTGGTCTGCAGGTGGTACAGCATCAGGGGCAGGTCGCGGTACGAGCGCACCTCGCGAGAGACGTGATCGGTGACGCACTCCTCATGCGTCATCGCCAGGACCATCGGCGACCCCTTGCGGTCCTCGAGCTTGAACAGCTCCTCGATCGAGTACCGCCCCGTCTTCTCCCAGTTCGCCGCAGGCTGCAGAACCGGCATCAGCATCTCCTGGCACCCGATCGAAGCCATCTCTTCTCTGAGGATCGCTTCGACCTTGCGATGGACTCTCCACCCAGCGGGCAGGTAGGACCACAGCCCGGCCCCGACCTGGCGGATGAGACCGGCCCGCACCATCAGCTTGTGCGACAGCGCCTCGGCATCCGCAGGCGCATCCTTGAGCGTGGGAATGAAGCTCTGGCTCAGCCGAGTCACGCGAGAAACCTATCCGCCCCAGGCCCGGGAAGCTCAACCCCCAGCGGGACGCGCCGTCTCCTCTAGTCGCTGCTCGCGGGGGGTGGCGTCGTAGGGGGAACCGCCCCCGAGGACGCTTTAGCGACCGCAGGGGGTGGTGGGTCCCCTGCGACGACAGGACCCGCCGCGCCAAAGCGCCTCGGCTACTCCGCGTACAGCCCCTCGATCTCCGCTTCGTAGCGACGCTCGATCGGCCGCCGTTTCAGCTTCATCGTCGGCGTCAGCTCGACGCCCCCCGGCTGCCAATCGGTCGGCAGCAGCTTGAACTTCTTCACCTGCTCCACCCGAGACAGCCGGGCGTTGCCCCGCTCGACCCCGGCGCTGACCTCCGCCAGCACCGCCGGCTCGGCGGCGAGCTCCTCCAGCGCGGAGGCCTCGATCCCGTTCTGCGCGGCAAAGGCGGGTGCCGCGTCGGGGTCGAGCACGACCAGCGCCACGTTGTACGGGCGGTTGTCGCCGACCACGCAGACCTGCCCGATCAGCGGGCTGGACGCCTTGATCTTCGCCTCGATGTTCGCCGGCGACATGTTCTTGCCGGCCGAGTTGATGATCAGCTCCTTCTTGCGGTCGACGATGCGCAGGTAGCCGTCCTCGTCGAGCTCGCCGACGTCGCCGGTGTGCAGCCAACCCTCGGCGTCGATCGCCTCCTCGGTCTTCTCGGGGTCGTTGCGGTACCCGGTCATCAGGACCGCGCCGCGCAGCAGCACCTCACCGTCCTCGGCGAGCTTCAGCTCTATCCCCGGAGCCGGTGGGCCGACCGTGCCGATCTTGATCCGCTCCGGCGGGTTGCAGGTACCGGCCGCGCAGCTCTCCGAGAGCCCCCAGAGCTCTGCCAGGGGGACGCCGATCGCGTGGAAGAACTCGATCACCTCGCGCGGCGTCGGAGCGGCGCCGACGTTTACGGCCTCGATCTCGTCGAGGCCGACCCGCTCGCGCAGTTTGGAGAGCACCAGCGCATCCGCTTGGGCGTATTCCTCGACCAGCTCGACGGGGACCGCTCCACCGCCCTGCTCGGCCTCGACCCTGCGCCTCCCCACGTCCAGCGCCCACTCCACCGCCTTCTTGCGATTCTCGTCGAGCTCGGCCTCGATCCCGATCTCCATCGCCGCCTTCAGCTTCTCCCAGATCCGCGGCACGGCGAAGAACCAGGTCGGTCGCACTTCGGCCAGGTAGGCGACCACCTGGCGCGGATCGGGGCAGCAGGTGGTGGTGACGCCGTGCACCATCGGCATGTAGTGGGTGACGTTGCGCTCGGCGACGTGGGCCATCGGCAGCCAGGAGATCAGCCGGCCGTTTTCGGGGAAGGGGATCAGATCGTTGAAGGAGCGGGCCGCTGCCAGCAGGCTGCCGTGGGTGAGCTGCACCCCCTTCGGCGGGCCGGTCGTACCCGAGGTGTAGATCAGGGTCACCAGGTCGTCCGGCTCGACCTTTCGCCAGGCAGCCTCGAAATCGAACCCCTCCTCGCCCATCGCTTCCAGCTCCGCGAGGGAGATCGTGCCGTCGCGAGCGTCGCCGTCGACGACCACGACGTGCTCGAGCGCCGGCGCCCCGGCGCCTGCCTCCAGCACCGTGTCGAGGAAGGCGGCCTCGGTGAACAGGACCCGGTTGGCCGCGTCGCCGATCACATACTCGATCTGTTCGACGGTGGAGGTGTTGTAGATCGAGAACGGCGTCGCGCCGAGGTGCATCGCCCCGGTGTCGGCGAAGTGGAACTCCGGCCGGTTGACGAGCATCAGGCCCACCGTGTCGCCGCGGCCGACGCCGAGCGCCGCCAGGCCCGCGGCGATCCGCCGCACCCGCTCCGCGTACTCCGACCAGGTGGCGGTGAACTCGTCGCCCTTGGTGCGGATCGCCATGCGCTCGCCGTGCTCGGCGGCCGTCAGCTGGAAGGCCTCGGCCACGTTCGCCGCCTCTGTCAGGGCTCGACCGCTCGACATCTAGACCATCTAGGCTCGTGTGAAGCGGCGCCCCGCCGTGGGCGAGACGTCCTCGTCGAGCAGCACCTTGTCGGACTCGCCCTTTTCGGCCGCTTCGTGCTCCATCCGGGCGATCTTCTCGGGTGTCAGTTCGCCCGCGTTTTCCGCCTCGATCTTCGCCAGCCAGGCCGCGCCCTCGCGCGACTCGTTCTCGTCGAACTCCACCCCACCGCGATCGAGCGACTTGTCGATCTCCTCGAACAGGGTGTCGACGAGCATCGCCTGGGGGACCTTCCGCAACGGCTTGCCGTGCGCGTAGATCAGGCCCTCGTTCTTGGCGCCGGCGATACCGAAGTCTGCGTGCGAGGCCTCGCCGATCCCGTTCACCGCGCAGCCCAGCACGGCGACCTCGATCGGCTCGGCGTAGCTCTCCAGCCGCTGCTCGATCTCGGCGACGACGGAGTCCATGTCGAACTGGAGGCGGCCGCAGGTCGGGCAGGCGATAAGCACCGGGCCGCGCTCGCGCAGTTGCAGCGCCTTGAGGATCTCCCAGGCGACCTTGACCTCCTCCTCGGCGTGGAAGGTCGAGAGGCTGATCCGGATCGTGTCGCCGATCCCGTCGGCGAGCAGGGTGCCGAGGCCGACCGAGGACTTGAGCGAGCCCGACCATTTGGTCCCGGCCTCGGTGATTCCCAGGTGCAGCGGGTAGGGGATCTTCTCCGCCAAGAGGCGGTTGGCGGCGATCGTGTTGGGCACGTTCGTCGACTTGATCGAGACCTTGAAGTCTTCGAAGTCGAGGCCCTCCATCAGCTCGACGAACTCGACCGCGGCCGCGACCAGCGCCTCGACCGGGCTCTCGCGCTCGAGCGCGTGCAGGTGCTTGGGCAGCGAGCCGGAGTTGACCCCGATCCGCATCGGCACGCCCGCGGCGGTCGCCCGCTCCGCCACCTCGGCGACCTTCTCGCGTCCACCGATGTTGCCCGGGTTGAGCCGGATGCAGTGGGCGCCGGCGTCGATCGCCTTCAACGCCAGGGTGTGGTTGAAGTGGATGTCCGCGATCACCGGGATCGGCGACTCCTTGACGATCGTCTTCAGCGTCTCGACGTCCTCGTCGCGCGGCACCGCGACCCGCACGATGTCCGCCCCGGCGTCGGCCACCTTGCGGATCTGCTCCATCGTCGCCGCCAGGTTGGCGGTCTCGGTCTTGGTCATCGTCTGCACGGCGACGGGCGCGCCGCCGCCGATCGGCACGCCGCCGACGAATATCTGGCGCTTCGATGCCATATGCGAAGGGTATCCGGGTGCGCGGGCGCGCCGGCTAGCGGACGTCGAAGCCCTCGCCGTTGAGGCGCCCGATGTCGTTGGTCAGCCCGATGAACATGAGGATCACGACGAGCACGACGCCGATCGCGGTGGCCCGCTCCATCACCTGCAGCGAGGCCGGCTTGCCCCGCAGCTTCTCGACCAGGGCCCAGAAGATATGGCCGCCGTCCAGTGGCAGGATCGGCAGCAGGTTGATCAGGCCCAGCGAGAGACTGACCAGGGCGAGCAGCATCAGCGAGCGGTCCACCCCCAGGTCGAGCGTCTGGTTGGCGACGTCACTGACCCCGACGATGCCGGAGATTTCCTTGCGCTGCTCGGATTCGAAGATGCGCGAGAAGATCGAGGCGGTTTTCGTCGTCACCAGCCAGACCGTGTCCCAGGCCCGGCCGACCGCTGCGCCGAGGCCGATCTCCTCGGCTTCGGTCCCGTAGGCGAAGCCGACCAGGGCCCGCTTGTTGGCGGCGTCGTACTCGGGCCTGACCGAGATCGTCCGCAGTTCGCCGTTGCGGCTGATGCGCAGCGTGGCCGGCGTCGCGGCGACGCAACCGTCGACCTGCCTGCCGGCGCACTCGTGGCCGGCGACCTCCTCGGCGAAGCGTTCGAGCCGCGCTTCGCGGTCCAGGCCGGGATAGGAGCGACCGTCGACGGCAAGGATCTCGTCGCCCGGCTCGAGGACCTTGGCGGCCGGAGAGCCGTCGCGGATCTCGTCCACCGACTGGGTCACCTGCTGCGCGTTGGTGAAGTAGACGAAGGTGAAGATGGCGAAGGCGAGGGCGATGTTGACCCCGGGGCCGGCGGCGATCACGGCGATCCGCTTCCAGACCGGCTGGCGGTAGTAGGCGCGCGGCTCGACCTCCGGCGGTACCTCCTCCTCCGGGTTCATGCCCGTGATCTTCACGTAGCCGCCGAGCGGGATCGCTTTCACCCCGTACTCGGTCTCGCCGCGTTTGAACGACCAGATCGTCGGCCCGAAGAAGAGGAAGAAGCGCTCGACCCGCATCCCGGTCGCCTTCGCCACGAAGAAGTGCCCCGCCTCGTGCAAGATGATCAGCAGCGAGAAGCCGAGGAAGATCAGGACCCAGTTCATACCCTGGCCAACCCCCCGACCTCTTCTTCGGTGCGGCGGCGGGCCTCGGCGTCGATCGCGAAGAGGTCTTCGAAGTGGGTCGGCTGCAGGGCGGGCATCGCCCCGAGGACCCGTTCGACCGCGGCGGGGATGGCGGTGAAGCTGATCCTCCCGTCGAGGAAGGCGGCAACGGCGACCTCGTCGGCCGCGTTGAGGACACAGGGCGCGGTCCCCCCCGCCCTGCCCGCCTCCAGGGCGATGCGCAGGCAGGCGAACGTCTCCAGGTCGGGCGGCTCGAAGGTCAGCTCACCCACCGTCGCCAGGTCGAGGCGCGGCACGTCGACATCGGCGCGCTCGGGGTAGTGCAGCGCGTAGGAGATCGGCACCCGCATGTCGGGGTGGCCGAGATGGGCCAGGGTCGCGCCGTCGTTGAGATCGATCAGGGAGTGGACGATCGACTGCGGGTGCACGACGACCTCGATCCGCTCGAAGGGGACGCCGAAGAGGTGGTGGGCCTCGATCGCCTCGAAGCCCTTGTTCATCAGCGTCGCCGAGTCGATCGTGATCCGTCCCCCCATGCTCCAGGTCGGGTGGGCGAGTGCCTCCTCGATACTCACGCTCGCGAGGTCGGCCCGGCCGCGGAAGGGACCACCCGAGGCGGTCAGCACCAAGCGGTCGACGGTCCCCGGCGGCTCGGACCCGATCAGCTGGAAGAGCGCCGAGTGCTCGGAGTCGACGGGGAGCAGCCTCGCTCCGGTCGCCTCTGCCAGCGCCATCGTCAGCTCGCCGCCGATCACGAGGCTCTCCTTGTTGGCGAGCGCCACGTCGATGCCCTCCCCGAGCGCGACGATTGTCGGCCCCAGGCCAGCTGCCCCGACGATCCCGTTGAGGACCAGGTCGGCGCCGGAGCCGAGGATCAGCTCGCGGATCCCGTCGTCGCCCGCGAGCACCCGTCCGTCCCAGGCCCCTCGCGCAGCCTCGGCCGCCGCCGGATCGGAGAACGCGACGGTGCCGACACCGTGCTCGCCGGCCTGCGCAAGCACTCGCTCCCAGCTCGATCCGGCAGCGAGTCCGACCACCTCGAGCTCCTCGGAGGCGGCGACGATCTCCAGCGCCTGGGTCCCGATCGACCCGGTGGAGCCCAGAATCACCAGCTTCTTCATCTACAGCAGGATAAGGAGGACGGCAGCCGGGACCGTGAATCTGCGTTCACCGTTATATCCAGAGGGTGAAGGCAGATTCATCAGTAGACCAGCTGGATGGCGAGGTAGTAGCCGACGACGACGGTGAAGAAGACGGCGTCCAGGCGGTCGAGGATGCCGCCGTGGGGGCCGAAGAGGGTGCCGGTGTCCTTCTTGCCGAGGTCGCGCTTCAGCATCGACTCGAAGAGGTCGCCGACCGGGGCGATCGCCGCCACCGCCGCGCCGATGATCAGCGCGTCCACTCCGGAGAGCCAGTCCTGGTAGAGGCCGGCGAACCAGAAGGCCATCGTGCCTATGACGAAGCCTCCGAGCAGTCCCTCGAGCGTCTTGTTGGGTGAGAGCGTGGGGGCGATCTTGTGCGATCCGAACATGCGGCCGGTCGCGTAGGCGCCGGTGTCGGCGGCGAAGGTGCCGACGAGGACGTCGACCAGGAGCGCGGCGCCGTGGTCGGGGAGGTCGCGCAGCAGCACCGCGTGGACGAGCGGGATCCCGATCCAGACGATCCCGAGCAGGGTGACCCCCATCGACATCGTGATCCCGTCGCGATGGTGGCGGTCGACCCCAAAGGCGAAGAGCACCGGGAACGAGGCGGCGAGGATCAGCAGGACGTTGAAGGCCGTGCCGAAGTGGGCGGCGAGGACCAGGGCCGGGACGGCGATGTAGGCGGCGCGCTGGATCGGCCGCATCTCCCCGGTCAGCGAGAGGTACTCGCGCAGGCAGAGCAGGCCGATCCCGATCATCGCCACGGTGAAGACCAGCTCCCCGGCAACGATGATCGCGATCGCGAAGATGCCCCAAGGAATGGCGAAGAGGATGCGCTTGGCCGTCTCGCCACTCCGCGCCCCCCCGCGTCGGCGCTTCCGCGGCTCGCGCGGCGGCGGTTTCGGCGCCGGCTCCTCGAAGAGGTCGTCGTCGAACAGGTCCTGCATCAGACCCGCGCCCCGAACCGGCGCTGGCGCTCCTCGAACTCCCGCAGGCTCTCCTCCAGCGCCTCGCGGCCGAAGTCGGGCCAGAGCTCGTCGCGGAACACCAGCTCTGAGTAGGCGCACTGCCAGAGCAGGAAGTTGGAGATGCGCCGCTCGCCGCTGGTGCGGATCAGGAGGTCGGGATCGTGCATCTCGGGCGCGTAGAGCCGGCGGCGGAACTCCTCGTCCGAGCCGCCCTCGAAGCCACGCGCGGCATCGACGATCTCCGCCCGCCCGCCGTAGTTGAAGGCGACGAAGAGGGTGATCCGCTCGTTCGCCGCGGTCGTCTCTTCGGCCCACTCCATGCGTTCGACCAGCTCCGGCGAGACGCCCTCACGGCGGCCGACGAAGCGCATCCGCACGCCCTCCGCGTCCAGCTCGGGGGTCTCCGCATCGATCCTCTCCCCGAACATCGCCATCAGCGCGGAGACCTCCTCGGCCGGGCGCGACCAGTTCTCGGTCGAGAACGAGAAGACGGTGAGCTCCTCGACCCCCAACTCGACGGCGTCGCGGAGCCGGGCCTTCACGGTGTCCGCACCGGCCCGGTGCCCCTCTACGGTCGGCACGCCCCGCTGCTCTGCCCAGCGCCCGTTGCCGTCGGTGATGATCGCCACGTACCGCGCGGAGGCACTCACACCTCCAGGATCTCCTCTTCCTTCCCCTTCAGCAGTGCGTCGATCTCGGCGATCGCCTCGTCGGTCTGCTTCTGCAGGGCGGACTCGGCGCGGCGCTCGTCGTCCTCGCCGGCTTCGCCCTCCTTCTTCAGCTCGCGCAGGTCGTGCATCGTGTCGCGGCGGATGTTGCGGATCGCGACCCGGCCCTCCTCGGCGACGCCGTGCACCACCTTGACCATGTCGCGGCGGCGCTCCTCGGTCAGCTCGGGGACCTGCAGCCGGATCACGTTGCCGTCGTTGCTGGGCGTCAGGCCGATGTCGGACTCCTGGATCGATTTCTCGATCGCCCCGATCGACGACTTGTCGAAGGGGGTGACGGTGAGCAGCCTCGCGTCGGAGGTCGCGATGTTCGCGAGCTGCTTGAGCGGGGTCTGGGCGCCGTAGTAGTCGACGACGATACGGTCGAGCAGGTGCGGGGAGGCGCGGCCGGTGCGCACCGTCGCCAGTTCGCCACGGCTCGACTCGACCGACTTGCTCATGCGGCCTTTGGCGTCTTCGAGCATTTCGTCGATCAGCTCCACTGGGCCCCCGTTTCTCGTCACGCGGCGGGCCTGCCGGAAACCAGCGTGCCCACCCTCTCGCCGTTGACGATCCTATCTATGTTGCCAGCGTCTCCCATGTTGAAGACGTAGATCGGCAGGTCGTTGTCCATACAGAGCGAGAGCGCCGTGGAGTCCATCACCTTGAGGCCGCGCTCGATCGCCTCGCGGTGGCTGATCGCCGCGATGAACTCGGCATCCGGGTTGGTCGCCGGGTCGGAGTCGTAGACGCCCTCCACCCCGTTCTTCGCCATCAGGATCGCTTCGGCGTGGATCTCCAGCGCGCGCAGCGCGGCGGCGGTGTCGGTGGTGAAGAACGGGTTGCCGGTGCCGGCGGCGAAGATCACCACGCGGCCCTTCTCCAGGTGGCGCATGGCGCGGCGGCGGATGTAGGGCTCGGCAACCTCCTTGACGTCGATCGCCGAGAGCACCCGGGTGTGCTCGCCGGTCTTCTCCAGCGCGTCCTGGAGCGTCAGGGCGTTGAGCACGGTCGCCAGCATCCCCATGTAGTCGCCGGTCGCGCGGTCCATCCCTTCGGCGGCGGCGGAGAGCCCGCGGTAGATGTTGCCCGCCCCGACCACGATCGCCACCTCGACCCCGCGCCCGCGGATCGCGGAGACCTGCTCGGCGATCCGCTGCACCTCGGTCGCGTCGGTGCCGTAGGAGAGATCGCCCATAAGGGCCTCGCCCGAGAGCTTCAGCAGGATGCGTTTGAACTGGGGGTCGCCGGCCATCTAGGCCCGAGCCTATTCGCCGACGCGGAAGTAGGCGAAGCGGGCGATGCGGATGTTCTCGCCGGTCTTGGCGGCCAGCTCCTGACGCAGCTCCTCGATCGACTTCGAGTCGTGCTTCTCGGAGTTGACGTGGGCCTGGTCGAGCAGGGCCACCTCCTTGCCCCACTTGGCGAGCTGCCCCTCGACGATCTTCTCGACGACGTTGTCGGGCTTGCCTTCTTCGCGCGCCTTCTCTTCGAAGACCCGCTTTTCGGCCTCGCGCTCCTCCGGGGAGATCTCGTCGGTGGTGACGTACTGGGGAGCGGTCGCCGCGACGTGCAGGGCGACCTCGTAGGCAAACGCCTTGAAGTCCTCGTTGCGGGCGACGAAGTCGGTCTCACACTGCACTTCCACCATCGCCCCGACCTTGTCGTTGGCGTGGATGTAGGAGGCGACGACGCCCTCGTCCGTCCCCCTCCCTTCGCGCTTCGCGGCAGAGGCCTGGCCCTTCACGCGCAGGATCTCGATCGCGCGATCCACGTCGCCGTCGGACTCGCCCAGCGCCGCCTTGCAGTCCATCATCGCCGCCCCGGTCCGATCCCGAAGCGCCTTCACGTCGGCGGCAGTGACGCTCATTTCCCCTCCTCAGCTTTCTCCTCAGAAGCCTTCTCCTCAGCGGCGGGCTCAGCAGCAGCTTTCTCATCCGCCGCTGGCTCCTCGGCCTTCTCCGCCCCGGGAGCTTTCTCAGCGGCGGCGGGCTCCTCAGCCTTCGCATCGGGAGCTTTCTCCGCCTCCGCAGGAGCCTTCTCAACCTTCTCAGCCTTGGGCGCATCCTCTGCGGGTGGCGTGGGGCTGGGGGCCTCGCCCGCAGCCTGCGAGGACGAGGCCGCCTGCCCCGCGACAGGACCCGCAGCCGGTGCGGCCGGGGCTGCAACCGGAGCCGCCGAGGCCTGAGCCGGAGGACTGGGAGCAGGCGCCTTGGCAGCAGCCTGCGCCGCCTCGGCCTGCTTGGCCGCCTCCGCTTCAGCGGCAGCTTTCTTAGCCGCCTCCTCCGCGGCAAGCCGCACTTTCTCTTCCTCCTCGCGCTTCTTGCGCTCTTCCTCTTCCTTCTTGCGCCGCTCCATTTCCTCGGCGATACGGCGCTCCTCTTTGACCCTCCAGGCGCTGGAGCCCTTGTCGACCGCGCCGCCGATCGTGCCGATCACCAGCTCGCAGGAGCGGATCGCGTCGTCGTTGCCGGGGATCACGTAGTCGATCGGGGTCGGGTCGCAGTTGGTGTCGACCAGGGCGATGATCGGGATCCTCAGGCGGGCCGCCTCGCGCACCGCGATCTCCTCGGTTTTGAGGTCGGTGACGAAGACCGCGTCGGGCAGGCGCTCCATGTCGCGAACCCCGCCGAGGTTGAACTCGAGCTTGGCGAGTTCCGCCTGCATGCCCATTCGCTCCTTGGTCGGCAGCAGCTCGAGCTTGCCCTCCTCGCGCCACGTGGTGAGCTCGTGCAGGCGGGCTATGCGCGCGGACATCGTGTTGAAGTTGGTCAGCAGGCCACCCAGCCAGCGCTGGTTGACGTAGGGCATCTTGCAGCGGTTGGCCCAGTCTTCGACCGGGCCACGGGCCTGCTTCTTGGTGCCGACGAAGAGCACGGTGCCGCCGCCGACAGCCAGCTCGCCGGCGAAGCGGCGCGCGTTCTCCAGCAGCACCTCGGTCTGGACGAGGTCGATGATGTGGATCCCGTCCAGCTCGCCGAAGATGTAGCGGCGCATGTTCGGGTTCCAGCGACGGGTCTGGTGGCCGAAGTGGACTCCGGCCTCCAGCAGCTCTTTGAGGCCTGCCTCTGGCATGGGTGAAGCTCCTTGGTTGTGAGATGCGTTCCCCGCCGCCCTCGCCGGGACCCGGCGCGATGCCGGTCAGGATCCGGTTCGGCACCGACGGGGGTCGGTTTCCGAGCCGGTGGATTGTAGAGGGGCGGGGCTAGACGGCGCGGGCCGCCTGCAGAGCGGCCTCGAGGTCTGCTGGCAGCTCGGAGACGAAACTCAGTCGCTCGCCGCTGGAGGGATGATCGAAGGCCAGTCGATGGGCATGGAGGAACTGGCGCTCGAGGTCGTACTTGCGCTCGCCGCCGTAGGTGACGTCGCCTGCCAGCGGATGGCCGATCGCGGCGAAGTGGGCGCGGATCTGGTGCGTGCGGCCTGTCTCCAGCTTGGCCTCGAGGTAGGTCTCGGCGGAGAGCAACTCGAGCACGGTGAAGTGCGTCCGCGCCTGGCGCGAGGCCGCGCCGGAGACCGCCATGCGGTGGCGCTGGCGCGAGGCGCGCCCGATCGGAGCGTCGATGGTGCCGGTGCGGGAGGCGAGGCGACCTCGGGCCAGGGCGAGGTAGACGCGTTCGACGTCGCGGCGCTGCACGGCTGCCTGTAGCGCCGCATGGGCCTCGTCGGTACGGGCGACGACGAGCAGGCCGCTGGTGCCCTTGTCGAGCCGGTGCACGATTCCCGGGCGCTCGGGGTCGGCTCCGCCGCCGAGCAGGTCACCGAGCTCGTCGACCAGGGTCGGGCCGCGGTGCGAAGGCGCCGGGTGGACGACCATGCCCGCTGGCTTGTCGACCACCGCCAGCGCCTCGTCGTCGTGGACGATACGAAGCGCGCTCACAGCAGCCCCTTGTTCCGGTGCGCTTTATCCACGTATATCGGGGAAAAGGCGCACCGGAAGGTCATCGGGTGGCTCCCTCGCGCAGATAGGCGAGGGCGAAAAGGAGGACGCCGGCGGTCACGGCGACATCGGCGAGGTTGAAGGCCGGCCAGCTGCCGACCTGGATGTAGTCGGTCACGGCGTCGGCGCGAACCCGGTCCACGAGATTGCCGAGCGCGCCTCCGGCGAGCAGCCCCACGGCGACCCACATCCCCCTGCGGGTCGGGTTCCGGGAGAAGACGACGCCGACCGCGACCAGCGCCAGGACGGGGAGCGCCACCAGGAGAGCCCCTCCCCCACTGGCAAGGCCGAAGGCGACGCCGGTGTTGTGCGAGAGCGTCAGTTCCAGCGGGCCGAGGACGTCGATGTCCTCGCCGAGCACGAGCTCCGCCTCGACCACCGCCTTCACGACCTGGTCGAGGAGGAGGACCAGGCCGGCGAGCGCGCCGGCAAGGCCCCAGGCGCGGGCGCGAGGGCCGGTCACCCTTCGATCAGGCCGACGACGATCGCACGCACGATGAAGAGCGTGATCACACCGATGATCGGGCTCAGGTCGAGCGCGAGGCCGCCACCGCCAAGGGGCGGCAGGAAGCGCCGAAAGAAGTTCAGGTAGGGATCGGTGGTCTCTTTGATGAAGTCGAGGGTCGCCCGCAACGGCCGGTTGTAGGGCATGCGCGGCACCCAGGAAATCAGCACGTTGAGGAAGATCAGGATGATGTAGACGAGGAACAGCGCGCTGACGTACGCGGCTATGTCGCTGCGGGCGAGCGCAAGGAGGATCATCCGCGCATCCTCCCCAACGAGGCCCTCACCGCGGCTTCGAAAGCCTCCCTGGCACCTTCGCGGTCAAGCGCCTCCAGCCCGGCCTCGGTGCTGCCCCCGGGAGAGGCCACGGCCTTGCGAACGTCCGCCGGGTGGCGGACCCGCAGGAGCTCCGCCGTCCCCGCGGTCGTCTCCACCACCAGCTCCCTCGCCAGTTCCTCGTCCAGCCCGTCGGCGACGCCGGCGTCGGCGATCGCCTCGACCGCGAGTGCCAGGTAGGCCGGAGCGCACCCCATCACCGCGGTCGCCGCGTCGATCTGGGAGTCCGGCAGGTCGACCACGTGGCCCAGGGTTCCGAGCATCTCGCGGAGGGCCGGGTCGGGATCACCGGCCACGCAGAGCACGCCCTTGCGCACCTCGACTCCGACGTTTGGCATCAGCCGAACGACCTCGGCTCGCGGAAAGGCCGCCGACACCGTCTCCAGTGAAGTTGCACCGAGCAGCGAGACGACTACCTTCGCATCGCCCAGCTCGGCCGCGGCGGCGCCGAGCGCCACCGGCTTCACAGCCAGCACGACGACGTCAGCGCGTTCCGCGAGCTCACCGTTCGTGGCGAGCGCCTCCCCACCGACCTCGGCGGCCAGCGCCGCGGCCCGCCCAGAGCCGCCGTCGGTGAAGACCATCGCCTCCACCGCTCCGCGCAACCCACGCGCCATGGCGGCGGCCATGCTGCCCGAGCCGACGAATCCGACGATCATCGCCCGGGAGACTAGTCGGAGCTAGGACTGGTTGAAGAAGCCTTTGTCGAGGAGGCGTGCCTTCTCCTCGGCGGAGACCTCGACGTTGCGCGGCGTCAGCAGGAAGATCTTCTCGGCGATCCGCTGCATGCCGCCGTCGAGCGAGTAGGTGAGGCCCGAGCAGAAGTCGATCATCCGCTTGGAGAGCTCGTGGTCGGTCGTCTGCAGGTTGAGGATCACCGGCACCGAGCGCTTGAACTGGTCGGCGACCTGCTGGGCGTCGTTGAAGTTGCGGGGGATGACGAGGTGGACCTGGACGTCGGAGTCGCCGTTGGAGACGGGGCGCAGCGTGCGCGAGGCCGCGATCGGCTCGTCGTCGGCGAAGATGTCGTCGATCTCGTCGCGCCGGGAGCGCCTCGAGGTGGGCAGGCGGCGCACCTGGCCCGAGTCGCGACGGCCCTCGTGGGCGTCTTCGGTTCCCGTCTCCGGATCGAAGTCGTCTTCGTACTCGGGGCCGTAGTCGTGGTCCTCGGCAAGGCCGAAATAGACCAGCGCTCTATGCCATGTATCGCGTAGGGCCATGGTTATCGCGTGATTCGGCCCCCATGGGCCGATTCCTTTACTGATTATGGCTGACCGCTGTGGCCCGCGGGTCCTGTCGCCGCAGGGGACCCACCGCCCCCTGCGGTCGCTAAAGCGTCCTCGGGGGCGGTCCCCCCTGCGACGCCACCCGCGGGAGAGGCGTCAGGTGTAGAGCTTGGTGCCCAGGCGGATGATTGTTGCGCCCTCCTCGACGGCGACTTCCCAGTCCTGAGAGGTGCCCATGGAGAGGCGCTGGAGATTGTGTTGAGCTGAAAGCTCCCGAAGGCGGGTGAAGTGAGGGCGGGAGTCCTCCGGGTTCTGGCTGAATGGGGGCATGGTCATCAGGCCGACCACCTTCACGGGGCAGCGCTCTATGAAGATGCCCAGCTCGTTCGGCTCCACCCCGCCCTTGCCCTGCTCGCCGGCGACGTTGACCTCTACCAGGACCTCGGTGGCGGGATCGCCGTGGCGGCCGAGTTGCTCCAGGGCCGAGTTGGTTGCGACCGAGTGGATGAGGCGGCAGACCGGCAGCAGCTGTTTCACCTTGCGGCTCTGCAGGTTGCCGATGAAGTCCCATTCGAAGCCCTCGCCCCAGAGCTCGTGCTTGGCGGCCATGTCCTGCTGGCGGTTCTCGCCGACGAGCCTCACGCCGGCTTCGGCGAGCGCGCCCATCTCCTCCAGGGGTACGTACTTGGTGGCCGCGAGGATCTCCACTCCGGGCCCGGCGACCTCACGGGCACGCTCCAGGTTGGCGGCGATCTTGGCCGGGTCGAGGCCGTGGATCAGACCGGGCACGCGTCAGCCTTCCTCCGAGTCGAGCCAGACCAGCCCGGCCTGGCGCCTCGGGTCGCCGTCGCGCCGATGCGAGAAGAAGAGCTCGGCCTCACAGCAGGTGCAGAGGTCGGCCGACTCGACCTCAGTCACTCCTCCTCGGCGAAGTTGCCGGCGGGCCTCCCGCCACAGGTCCACCTCGTAGCAGCAGGGACCGATGCCGGGACCGACCGCCGCCGCGGTCGCCTGCACGGCAGCCACGCCGCGGACGACGATCTCCTGCTCCAGTCCGCGCCGGCCGCAGTGCAGGATCGCCGCGCCGTCAGGGCCGGTGAGGGCGACCGGAAGGCAGTCGGCACCGAAGACGAGGCCGATCGTCCCGCGGTCCCTCACCACGTGGCCGTCGGCCTCCGCCGGAACCTCGCCTTCGCCGTGAAAGGCCAGCTCGACACCGTGTACCTGGCGGGAGGAGACGATCCGCGCCGGGTCGATCCCCAGCGCCGCCAGCGGCGTCAGGGTCTCCTTCGCCGAGCCGAAGGCGCGAGTCGTGAAGGCTGCCGTCGCTCCAGGCAGCCCGGCCTCGAGCCAGCGCAAATCGCCGGCCTCACGCCACTCCATCTTCGCTCCCCGCTGCCTCGATGGCCGCCGCCAGCTCCTGGTCGCGACCGGAGATCTCGCCGTCGAGCTTGCGCCGCAGGGCCTCCCGCAGACCCTGGCCGAGTGCCGGGCCCTGCGGAACCCCGGCCGTCATCAGGTCCGAACCGTCGATCTCGAGGCTCACCTCGCGCCACCCGGTCAGGTAGCGATCGAGCCACTCGGCGCCCAGGGCCCTGGCAAGGACCAGTTCGACCGGGTCGCGGCCTGCCGCCAGCTCCACTCCGTCGGAGGGCCGCTCGGGTCGCGCTTGCGCCAACGCCTCCTCACCGCCCGGAGGCCCCAGGGCCGCCACGAGCAGCGAGCGCGGACGCGGCGCCACCCCACTCCAGGGCTCCGAGCCAAGTAGCTCCACGGTGCGGGATGTGAGCTCCGCACCGCCCGGTCGCAGCTCGACCAGCCCCCACTCCGCGAGCAGGGCGAAGGCTCGCGGCGCCTCGTCCTCCCCCGCGAGCCGGAGCAACTCGGCCTCCCGGCGGTCGTCCGAGACGGCGCCCAGATCCGCCTCGCTCAGGAGATCCGCCGTCTCCGGCTCGGGCTCGAAGCCGAAACGCGCCGCGTAGCGGGCGGCCCGGATCGCGCGGGTCGGGTCGTCCTCGAAGGAGCGCGGGTGGAGGATGCGCAGCAGTCCCGCCTCGAGGTCCTCTCGGCCGCCGTGCGGGTCGATCAGGCGCGGCTCGCCCCGCAGCGGAATCGCCATCGCGTTGATCGTGAAGTCGCGCCGGGCCAGATCGGCCTCGACGTGCTCAGCCGGCTCGACCACCGGCAGCGCGCCCGGCCGCGGGTAACTCTCCGCGCGGGCGCTGGCGATGTCGACCTCGTGGCCGTCCAGCTTCACCTTTGCCGTGGAAAAGCGCTCGTGCGCGACGACCTCGGCGCCGAGCAGTCCCGCGAGGGCCGCGGCGTCGCCCTCGACGACGAGGTCGACGTCGGCGCGACCGCGGCCAAGGAGGAGATCGCGCACCGCACCGCCGACCAGGTAGACGGGCTCGGTCGCGACCTCGCGCACGGCGGCGAGCTCGGGGTGGACCCGCGCAAGCGCCTCGGCGAGGCTCTCGCCGGACTCCAGGGTCATCAGAGGCGAACCGGGATGCCGTCGGCGGCGAGGCGCTCCTTCGCCTCGCGCACGCGGTACGTGCCGTAGTGGAAGATCGAGGCGCAGAGGACGGCATCGGCCCCGCCGTCTGCGATCGCCTCGCTCAAATGCTCGAGCGTGCCGGCGCCGCCCGAGGCGATCACCGGGACCGGGACCGCGTCGGCGACCGCGCGGGTCAGCTCGACGTCGTAACCGTCGTTGGTGCCATCGCGGTCCATGCTGGTCAGCAGCACCTCGCCGGCGCCGCGCTGCACCGCCTCGCGCGCCCACCCGACCGCGTCTCGCCCCTCCACCTTCCTACGGCCGCCGTTGACGTAGACGCCCCAGTAATCGCCTTCGCGCTTGGCGTCGATCGCGATCACGACGCACTGGGCGCCGAAGTGGTCCGCCAGCTCGCCCAGCAGCTCGGGCCGCGCCAGAGCCGAGGAGTTGACCGAGACCTTGTCGGCGCCGGCGTCGAGCACCGCCTGCGCGTCCTGCACCGAACGGATCCCACCGCCGATCGTGAAGGGGATGAAGACGTTGTCGGCGGTGCGTCGTGCGAGGTCGACGATCGTCTCGCGCTTCTCGTGCGAGGCGGTGATGTCGAGGAAGACCAGCTCGTCGGCGCCCTCGGCGTCGTAGCGCTCGGCCAGCTCGACCGGGTCGCCGGCGTCGCGCAGGCCGACGAAGTTGGTGCCCTTGACCACGCGACCGGCGTCTACGTCAAGACAGGGGATGACCCGCTTCAAAACCATGTCCACACCCTAAACCGCCCTCGATGTCGCATTTTCCTTCGCATAGCGACGGGAAGTGCGACACCGACCCTTCGAGATCGCCAGACCGTAATCGCGGTCGCACCTACCTACGTATAGCGGCGGAAAATGCGACCGCTTTGCACTCAGGGGACACGCAAGGCGGCTATGGCATCGGCCACGGTGAATCGGCGCTCGTAGAGGGCTCGGCCGACTATCGCACCCTCCACGTTGGGGGCCGCCTCGCGGGCCAGGGCATCGAGGTGATAGAGGTCGCCGACGCCGCCGGAGGCAATGACCCGAGCGTCGGTGGCGGCGGCGATTCGGGACAGCTCCTCGATGGCGGGGCCTTCCATGGTTCCGTCTACCTCGATTGCGGTGCAGAGGAAGCGGGCTACGCCGCGCCGGCTTAGGTCGGCGACTGCATCGGCTACGTCGACGTCGCTGACCTCCATCCAGCCCGCCAGGGAGACCTTGCCGTCGCGGGCGTCGACGGAGACGACGACGCGCTCGCCGTGGGCCTCCAGCGCCGCAGCGAGGAACTCGGGGTCGCGCAGGGCCGCGGTGCCGATCACCACCCGCTCGGCGCCGGTATCCAGCACCGCGGTCACAGATGCGGCGTCGCGCAGGCCGCCGCCAACCTGGATCGGGCACTCGACCGCGCTTGCTATCCGCTCCACAGCGTCCAGGTTCCGGGGCTCGCCCGCCTTCGCGCCGTCAAGGTCGACTACGTGGAGGAACTCCGCTCCTTCGCCGGCCCAGCGCTTCGCGGCGTCGACGGGGTCGGCGTCGTAGGCCGTCTCCCGCTCGTAGTCGCCCTGGGTCAGCCGCACGGCCTGGCCGCCGCGGATGTCGATCGCGGGATAGAGGATCACGTCTATGCCTATGCCGGGACGGAGGCGCAGATGCCGGCGAAGTTGGAGAGCAGCCGCAACCCGGCGGCGCTCGACTTCTCCGGGTGGAACTGGACGCCGAAGACGTTGTCGCGCTCGGCCGCGCAGGCGAAGCGGGTGCCGTACTCCGCCGTGCCGAGCAGGTCGCCCGGCTCGGGGTGCGGCGCGAAGGAGTGGACGAGGTAGAAGGGCGTCTCCGACGCGATCCCCTCGGTCAGCCGTGACTCGCGCTCCCAGCGGACCGGCGACCAGCCGATGTGCGGAACCTTGAGCCCGGGCGCGTCGAGCTCGGCCACCCCGCCGGGCAGCAGGCCGAGGCCCTCCGCCCCACCCAGCTCCGTGGTCGAGTCGAAGAGCAGCTGCAACCCCAGGCAGATGCCGAGGATCGGCACGCCGGCCTCGCGGCGCTCGGCGATCAGCTCGTCGAGTCCCCGCTCGCGCACACCCGCCATCGCCTTCGGGAAGGCGCCGACACCGGGCAGGATCAGGCCGTCGGCGGCACGGATCGTGTCGGCGTCGCTGGCGATGGTCGCGGTCGCGCCGACGTGCTCGAGCGCCTTCTCGACCGAGCGCAGGTTGCCCATCCCGTAGTCGAGGATGCAGATGCGCGCATTACTCACTGAGGGTCCCCTTGGTCGACGGAACGCCGCTCTCGTCGGGATCGATGGAGACCGCCACCCGCAGCGCACGGGCGAAGGCCTTGAAGCAGGCCTCGATCATGTGGTGCGCGTTGGTCCCGTAGCGGACCGAGACGTGCAGGGTCAGCTTGGCGCTGTTGGAGACGGCGCGGAAGAACTCCTCGGCGAGCTCGGTGTCGAAGCCGGCGATCGAGGTCGTCGGTAGGTCGGCGTCGAAGACGCAGTGCGGCCGGCCCGAGATGTCGATCGCGCACTCGGCCAGCGACTCGTCCATCGGCACCACGGCCGAGCCGTAGCGCCGGATCCCGGCACGGTCGCCGAGCGCCTCGTCGAGCGCCTGGCCGAGCACGATCCCGACGTCCTCCACCGTGTGGTGGGCACCGGTCTCCAGATCGCCGTTCGCCTCGACCTTCAGCCCCAGCTTGCCATGGCGGGCGAGCAGGTCCAGCATGTGGTCGAGGAAGCCGACCCCGGTCGCCGAGCTCGACTCGCCCCCGTCGAGGTCGAGGGAGAGGCGGATCTGCGTCTCGGCCGTGCTGCGCTCTTTCGATGCGGTTCTGCTCATTGCTCGGTCCTAATCATCGCCGACTCGCCATGGACGGGGAATCCCTCGGCGCGGGCGATGCGGTCGACGTGTGGTGCAAGCTTCGCCGCGGCCTCGGCGGAGACCTCCACGGTGGAGATCTTGCGGCGGAAGACACTGGGCCCAAGCGGGCCCGAGAAGCGACCTGCGCCCCCGGTCGGCAGGACGTGGTTGGAGCCGGCCGCGTAGTCGCCGAAGGCGGTGGCGCCGTAGCGACCGGCGAATACGCAGCCGGCGGTGGTGACGCGATCGGCGAGAAGCGCCGCGTCCTCCCCGAAGAGCTCGAGGTGCTCGGGCGCGAAAGCGTTGGCAAGGTCGATCGCGTCGCTGAGGTCGGGAACCTGAACCAGCGCCAGCGGTGCATCGCCAACGCCCTGTCTCTCGCTCGCGACGCGCGAGGTCGCAGCTGCGACCGCCTGCAGCACCGCCTCCTCGACCGCGACAGCGACAAGAGGTCCCTCCGCTCCGTGCTCGGCCTGAGCACAGAGATCGAGCGCCGCCCACTCTGGATCGGTGCCGTCGCCGGCAACCAGCATCAGCTCCGACGGCCCGGCGAGGGAGTCGATCCCCACAACCCCGGAGACGACCCGCTTTGCCTCGCGCACCCAGGCGTTGCCGGGTCCCGCCACGACATCGACCGCAGCAATCGTCTCGGTGCCATAGGCAAGGGCAAAGATCGCCTGAGCACCACCCATTGCGTAGATCTCATCGATCCCACACAGCTCGGCGGTGGCTAGCACGAGCGGATTGAGCAACCCATCGGGGCCCGGTGGCGAAGCGAGCGCCAACCGGTCCACCCCGGCAACCCGCGCCGGGATCGCGCACATCAGCACGCTCGAGGGATAGGCGGCTCGCCCTCCGGGTGCGTATAGACCGGCGGCACCAACCGACACCTCACGGATCTTCACGCTCTGTCCCTGTGGCAGCTCGATGGTTTGCGGCGACGAGGCGACCTGAGCCTCGGCGACCGCTTGCACGTTCGCTGCGGCCAGCTCGAGCGACTCGCGCATACCTGGATCGAGCTCGGCAAGCGCTTGCGCGGCGACTCCTGACTCAACCTGCAGAGCAGTCGGCGGACTCTCAGAGGCATCGAAACGAGCAGTGAGGCTCAAAACCGCCTCGTCGCCGCTCTCGCGAACCTCACGTTCGATCGAGGCAACCTCGACGTCGACGGCCGTCTCGGCGGTCCAGCTACGAATCGCGGTAGCAGTCGCGGTCGCTCCCTCCCACTCGAAGCGACGCGGTCTCATCGTCCGAGGTTTTCCCGCAGCTTCGCCGTCAAGTCATCCACCTCAGCCGCCCGCAGCTTGTGAGCCACCCGGTTGGCGACGAACCTCGCCGTGCACTCGAGGATCTCCTCGCGCACCTCGAGGTCGTTCTCTTCCAGCGTGCGGCCGGTCGCGACCAGGTCGACGATGCCGTCGGCGAGGCCGATCAGGGGCGCCAGCTCGACCGAACCCTTGACCTCGATCACCTCGACCTGCCGGCCGGTCGACTCGAAGTGGCGTTCCGCCGTGCGCGGGTACTTGGTCGCGATCCGCATCATCCCCAGGCGGCGCTGGGACTCGCCCAGACTCTCGTCCCCCTTGCGGGCGGCGAGCACCATGCGGCAGCGGCCGAAGCCGAGGTCGAGCAGCTCGTAGACGACCCGGTCGGCCTGCTCGAGCAGCACGTCCTTGCCGGTGATGCCGACGTCGGCGGCGCCGGCCTCGACGTAGGTCGGTACGTCGGAGGGGCGCATGGTCACCAGCGTGATCCCCTTCGTCTCGAAGATCAGCGAGCGCGACTCGCCGCGCACCTCGCTCGTATCGATGCCGATCGCGTCGAGCACGTCGAGCGTCTCGCCGAGCAGGGCGCCGCGCGGCACCGCCAGCTTCAGCGGTCCCTCGGCCTTGGCGTGACCCAGTCCGGCGACCTCAACGCTCACGACCCCTCCACCCCGCGCGCCTCCTCCATCTGGGCGACGTGCACCCGCTCCAGGTACAGGGCGAACCCCGCCGCCGGCAGGTCGAGGCCGAAGCGCTTGAGCAGGCCGTCGTAGCGACCGCCGCCGCCGAGGACGTGGCCGATCGCCGGGTCATAGACCTCGAGGATCGCGCCGCTGTAGTAGCCGAGGTCGCGCAGCAGCCCGAGGTCGATCTGGACGCGGTCGGCGACACCGCGCGCCTCCAGTGCCTCGACGGTCTCGCCGATCCGGGCCGTGGCCCGCTCGACCGCGGCGCCCCCCAGCGAGCGCGCCTCCTCGAGCACCTCCTTGCCGCCGCGCAGCTGCGAGAGCGCGACGCAGGTGGCGACCTGTTCGTCGCCGATTCCGTCGAGCTCGGAGAGCTCGGCCTCGAGCCCGACCAGGTCGTGGGCGGCGAGCCGGCCGAGCACCGAGTCGCGGGCCTCGCCCTCGACGCCCAGCTCGCTGAGCAGCTGACGGAAGAGATCGGAGTCGCCGAGGCCGATCACGGCGCGGTTCAGCCCGGCGGCGTCGAGCGTCGCCTCCAGCACGTCGACCACCTCGGCGGTGCCCTCCGGCGCGGGCGCCCCGATCAGCTCGACGCCGGCCTGGGCGAACTCGCGCATCTGGCCGCGCTGCGGACGCACGGCGCGGAAGGCGTTGGCGAGGTAGCAGAGGCGGATCGGCGGCTCGGCACCGGCGTAGCGGCTGGCTACGAGGCGGGCGATCGGCACGGTCATGTCGGAGCGCAGGGCGAGCAGGTCGCCGCGCTCGTCGAAGAAACGGTAGGCGGAGGCGGCGGTGCGGCCGTCGCCTCGCGCCATCACCTCGTCGTACTCGATCGCCGGCGTCGCGACCTCGCCGTAGCCACGACTCTCGAAGACCTCGATCATCGCCAGGTGCAGCCGGCGAAGCTCGCGCATCTCGTCGGGCAGCACGTCGCGGGTGCCTGGGGGTATCGGGTGGATCATCCGCCGGACCTTACGAGAGCGGGCGGGAAAGCCCTGCTAGGCAGGGACCTCTGACGAGCGCCGTTCAATCTGCGCTCCGAGCCCGCGCAGGCGCTCGTCGATCTGCTCGTAGCCGCGGTCGATCTGGCGGATGTTGCCGATCTCCGAGGTGCCGTCGGCTGCCAGCGCGGCGATGAGCATGGCCATCCCGGCCCGGATGTCGGGACTCTCGACGCGTTCGCCGTGAAGCCGGCTCGGACCGCTGACGATCGCCCTGTGGGGATCGCAAAGCGTGATCCGAGCGCCCATCGCGACCAGCTTGTCGACGAAGAAGAGGCGGTTCTCGAACATCTTCTCGAAGATCAGGATCTCGCCGTCGGCCTGGGTGGCGAGGGCGAGGGCGATCGAGGTGAGGTCGGCGGGAAAGGCCGGCCAGGGGCCGTCCTCGATCTTGGGGATCGCGTCGCCGAGGTCGGCCTGGATGCGCAGGCGCTGTCCAGGCGGGACGAGCATGTCGCTGCCTTTGATCTCCGAGTTCAGGCCGAGACGACGGAACTGGCGCCGCACCATCAGCAGGTCGGCGGGCTCGACGTCGCGGATGCGCAGCTCGCCCCCCGTTGCCGCGGCCAGCGCCATGAAGCTGCCAACCTCGATGTGGTCGGCGCAGATCGTGTGCCTGGCGCCACCGAGCTTGTCGCGACCGTGGACGGTCATCACGTTGGAGCCGATCCCGGAGACCTCGGCCCCCATCGCACTCAGCAGCCGGGCGAGATCCTGCACGTGCGGCTCGCAGGCGGCGTTGGAGATCGTCGTCGGGCCCGGCGTCAGCGCCGCCGCCATCAGGGCGTTCTCCGTCCCCATCACCGAGGGCTCGTCCATGAAGATGTGGCAGGGGCGCAACCCACCGGTGGGCGCCTTGACCTCGATCCAGCGATCGCCGTCGACCGTGGCGCCGAGGTCGGTGAAGGCATCGAGGTGCGCGTCGAGGCGGCGGCGGCCGATGAAATCGCCGCCGGGGGGCGGCATCCGGGCCTCGCCGAAGCGGGCCAGCAGCGGGCCGGCGAGCAGGAAAGAGGCGCGGATCTGCTTCGAGAGCTCCTCGTCGACGGCCACCTCGACGACCCCGGCCGCGCAGAGGCGGATGCTGTTGTCCCCGGTCCACTCGACCTCGACCCCGAGCTGCTCGAGCAGCGAGACCTGCGCTTCGGTGTCGCGAATGCGCGGCACACGATCGAGCAGCAGCTCCTCCTCGGTCAGCAGGCAGGCGGCGAGGATCGGCAGGGCCGCGTTCTTGTTGCCGGCGACGGTGAGCTCACCGGAGAGCGGCACGCCGCCCTGGATGACGAATTTCTCGCTCATGCTCGGCTAGGGTAACGACCGGCATGGGGAGAAGCTGGAAGATCCTGATCGGCGTCGTCGCGGCGGTGGTCGTGCTGCTCGGCCTCAACACGCTCATCCTCCAGCAGGAAACCAAGCCGGCGGGCGTGACCGAACCCGGGGGGAGGATCCTCGACCTCCAGGGTGGCGAGCTCGAGGTCGTCGAACGGGGGCCGAGAAGCGGCAGCCCGATCGTCCTCGTCCACTGCTTCAGCTGCGCGATCAACTACTGGAACGGGATGATCCCCATCCTCGCCCGTACTCACCGCGTCATCGCCGTCGACCTGCTCGGTCACGGGGGATCGGAAAAGCCGACCTCGGGCTACACCGTTCCCAATCAGGCCGACCTGGTGGCTGAGGCCCTGGGACAGCTGGGAGTTCGCGACGCGGTGGTCGCCGGGCACTCCCTTGGCGGATCCGTGGTAACCGCCCTCGCCGAACGCTCACCCGACCTGGTCAGGAAGGTGATGATCCTCGACACACCGCCCGATCACTCCGGCAGCAGCCTCGGACTGGTGGCCAAGCTGGGCTTCGCTCCGGTGATCGGCGAGTTCTTCTGGCGCGTCAAGCCGGACTTCGCGGTGAAGCGGGGGCTCGAGGTTGCCTTTGCGCCCGGCTTCGACGTACCCGACGAATTCGTCGAAGACGTCAAGCGGATGACGTACAGCTCCTACCACGACTCCCCGCTCGGCTCCGAGGACTACACCGAGGAAAAGCCCCTTAGCCAGCGGATGAGGGAAAGCGGTCAGCCGCTGCTCGTGATCATGGGGGCCGAGGAGCAGATCATCAACGATCCGGCCGAGCGCCTGGCCGAATACCGCGCCACGGTTCCGGGCGTGCGGACCAAGCTGATCGCCGGTGTCGGACACTCGCCCAACGTCGAGGCGCCGGCGAAGACCGCCGCCCTGGTGCTCGCGTTTGCCGATGAGAAACCGCATTAGAATGCCGTTTTTCGCCACCGCATGCAAGAAGCTCTGCAATCTGGGCGTTCCATCCGGAGACCCCCGTACAGTCGAACCTATGTTCGATACGAAGAAGACTTCATTCCCGCATCACGTAGCCGACGCCGTCGACCTGGCAATCGACTTCGCCACGCTTGGCGAGTACGGTCTCGAGCCGGTGGAGCCTCCAGCTCGCGCCTGCGAGAGCCGGCACCGGACCGCCTCGCGCACGCGCAGCACGGGCTCCTGGCGCTCGGCGATCGACCGTTTCGCGACGCACGGCTAACAGAAGCGGCGCCTGAAACCGCCCTGGAAAGCCAAAAGGGCCGCCCATTTGGGCGGCCCTGATGAAGAAGAACCGGCGGCGACCTACTCTCCCAGGGGGTTGCCCCCCAAGTACCATCGGCGCTGAAAGGCTTAACTGCTCTGTTCGGAATGGGAAGAGGTGTCTCCCTTTCGCTATGCACCACCGGAATTTTGCGAGACCGCCCCGGTGGAGCTTGAAAACCGCACAAGGCCGCAATGGGTAAAGAAATAAAATATCCGTCAAGCCCTCGAACCATTAGTACCGGTCGGCTGAGCACATTGCTGCGCTTGCACCGCCGGCCTATCAACCTGGTGGTCTACCAGGGGTCTTACTCCCTCAAGGGGATGGGAGAGCTCATCTCGAGGACGGCTTCCCGCTTAGATGCCTTCAGCGGTTATCCGTTCCGTGCGTAGCTAACCTGCGATGCCCTTGGCAGGACAACAGATACACCAGCGGCACGTTCATCCCGGTCCTCTCGTACTAGGGATGACTCCTCTCAACTCTCCAACGCCCACAGCAGATAGGGACCGAACTGTCTCACGACGTTCTGAACCCAGCTCGCGTACCGCTTTAATGGGCGAACAGCCCAACCCTTGGGACCTACTCCAGCCCCAGGATGCGACGAGCCGACATCGAGGTGCCAAACCGTTTCGTCGATGTGGACTCTTGGAAACGATAAGCCTGTTATCCCCGGAGTACCTTTTATCCGTTGAGCGACGGCGCTTCCACTTGCTACCGCCGGATCACTAAGCCCAACTTTCGTTCCTGCTCGACCCGTCGGTCTCGCAGTCAAGCTCCCTTGTTGCCTTTACACTCTACGCACGATTTCCAACCGTGCTGAGGGAACCTTTGGGCGCCTCCGTTACATTTTAGGAGGCGACCGCCCCAGTCAAACTGCCCACCTGACACTGTTCACCACCCGGATCACGGCATGGTGTTAGAAGCCCAGACTACCAAGGGTGGTATCTCAAGGGTGACTCCCCAGCAGCCAAAGCCGCTGGTTCACAGTCTCCCACCTATCCTGAGCGAGATACCCCAGACTCCAATATCAAGTTGCAGTAAAGGTTCACGGGGTCTTTCCGTCTAGCTGCGGGTACTCGGCATCTTCACCGAGACTTTAATTTCACCGAGCCTCTCGTTGAGACAGCGTCCAAGTCGTTACGCCATTCGTGCAGGTCGGAACTTACCCGACAAGGAATTTCGCTACCTTAGGACCGTTATAGTTACGGCCGCCGTTTACCGGGGCTTAGCTTCACTGCTTCGCGCCGAAGCGCTAACAAGTCCGCGTAACCTTCCGGCACCGGGCAGGCGTCAGCCCCTATACGTCGTCTTGCGACTTAGCAGAGGCCTGTGTTTTTGGTAAACAGTCGCTTGGACCAATTCACTGCGGCCCCCTCAGGCTCCCTCCGTATGGAGTTCACCCTACCGGGGCGTCCCTTCTCCCGAAGTTACGGGACGATTTTGCCGAGTTCCTTAACGAGAGTTAGCTCGCTCACCTCAGTATGTTCTACTTGTCCACCTGTGTCGGTTATCGGTACGGGCACGCGAATCCTGCCTAGAGGATTTTCTCGGAGGCATGGGATCGGGGACTCGCCGGCGGTCAAGCCAGCTGGCATCGCACCTCGCGTCAAAACGCCACTGCGGATTTCCCTACAGCGACTGGCTACGTGCTTGCCCCAGGACGACCATCGCCTGGGTTCCCTTACCCTTCCCCGTCCCCCCATCGGTCATAACGGAATCGACGTGGTACAGGAATATCAACCTGTTGGCCATCGGCTACGCCTTTCGGCCTCGCCTTAGGTCCCGACTAACCCTGAGCAGACGAACTTTACTCAGGAAACCTTGGACAATCGGTGGAGGGGAGTCTCACCCCTCTTTCGTTACTCATGCCGGCATTCTCACTTCCAGCCGCTCCACGGAGGCTTACGCATCCGCTTCACGCAACTGGAACGCTCTCCTACCGCGTACAGAGCCCGCAGGCCTGCACACCCATAGCTTCGGAGACTAGCTTGAGCCCCGTTGAATTCTCCGCGCCCGAACACTTGACCAGTGAGCTGTTACGCACTCTTTCAAGGATGGCTGCTTCTAAGCCAACCTCTTGGTTGTCTCTGCATTCGGACATCGTTTACCACTTAGCTAGTACTTAGGGTCCTTAGCTGATGGTCTGGGTTGTTTCCCTTTTGCGTACGAAGTTTATCCCCCGCACACTGACTGCCGAGTTAACCGTAACGGTCTTCGGAGTTTGCCTGAAGTCGGTAACCTGGTAGGGCCCCTAGTCCAAACAGTGCTCTACGGCCGAAACGCAAACACTCGACGCTATACCTAAATATATTTCGGAGAGAACCAGATATCTCTGAGCTTGATTAGCCTTTCACTCCGATCCACAGGTCATCCGCCCAGTTTTCAACCTAGGTCGGTTCGGCCCTCCACGAGGTCTTACCCCCGCTTCAGCCTGCCCATGGATAGCTCGCTCAGTTTCGGGTCTACCGCCAATGACTGTGTCGCCCTATTCAGACTCGCTTTCGCTACGGCTCCGCTCATCGCTTAACCTTGCCACTGACGAGTAACTCGCCGGCTCGTGATGCAAAAAGCAC
>OY969915.1:1775000-2446817 GCA_963704545.1 uncultured Solirubrobacterales bacterium
CGCTGGCGCACCGAGTGGATCGGGCTCAAACATCCCACGGACACGCATGTCCGCGGGGTGCACGCTGCTCAGTTTTCAAAGACCGCTGCGCCTCAGAGCGACGGGACTCGCCGCTCATCACGCACGGGCAGGCACAGGGCCTTGCCCAGAGGGACGAAGGAGTATAGCGCTGCCGTGGCGATTTGCATAGCCGACGCTAGGCGGCGGCGCGAAGTCGGCGGAAGCGTCGCTTGCCCACCTGCAGGACACGGCCGTCCAGGGCCGCCTGAGGCATGTCCAGGCTACCCGAAGGGAGCGCCTCGCCGTCGAGCTTGACGCCTCCCTGCTCGATCAGGCGGCGGGCCTCGCTGGAGCTGATCTCGAAGAGATCGCTCATCAGGCGGGGCAGGTGGACCGTCTCGCCGCCGTTGCCGAGGTATGGCCCAAGCTCGGCCTCCTCGACGTCATCCGGCGCCTGGCGCTCGACGAACAGGCGGTTGAAGTGCTCCTCCGCCGCACGCGCCGCCGCCGCGTCGTGGAAGCGCTCGACGACCCCCCGGGCCAGCGCCCGCTTCGCCTCGTTCGGCGCCACCCCCTGTGGCGGCTCCGACCCCAGGACCAGCCGGTAGTAGTCGGGCATCGCCGTCGTCGGGCACCCGCATCGTCCTGCCGAACATCTCCTCGGGCTCGTCGGTGACGCCGATGTAGTTGCCGAGCGACTTGCTCATCTTCTGCACGCCGTCGGTGCCGACCAGGATCGGCATCGTCAGGACCGACTGGGGCTTTTGGCCGTAGGCGGACTGGATGTCGCGGCCGAAGAGCAGGTTGAACTTCTGGTCGGTCCCCCCCAGCTCGACGTCGGCCTCGACCGCCACCGAGTCGTAGCCCTGCAGCAGCGGGTAGAGCAGCTCCAGGGCCGCGATCGGCGTCCCGGCGGCGAGCCGCTTCTGGAAGTCGTCGCGCTCGATCAGGCGGGCCACCGTGGTCTGGGCGAGCAGCCCCAGCAGCTCCTCGGGCGCCATCCGCAGCCACTCGCTGTTGAAGCGGACCTCGGTGCGCTCCCGGTCGAGCACCTTGAACGCCTGCTCCTGGTAGGTCGCGGCGTTGGCCTCGATCTCCTCGGGCGTGGGCAGCGGACGCTGGGCCGAGCGGCCGCTGGGGTCGCCGACCCGGGCTGTGAAGTCGCCGACGATGAGCACGACCCGGTGCCCCGCCTCCTGGAACTCGCGCAGCTTCTCGAGCACGACGGTGTGCCCGAGGTGGATGTCGGGCGTGGTCGGGTCGATCCCGAGCTTCACCCGCAGCGGCCGCCCGGCGGCGAGCTGGTCCTCGAGCATCCCCACCGGCAGCACGTCGACGGCGTTGCGCTTCAGATTCGAACTTGCCGGCTCGGCGCTCACGGCCGCAATGCTAGACTGCCGCACTCTCTTGGCGGGCGAACGCAGCAAGCCGCGCCTCAAGAAGCTACGCATCCTCTTCGTTTTGCTGGGGCTTGGCGTACTGGGGCTTGTCTCGATGGTCTTCGGGATGATGGCCGCTGTCTCCCAGGATCTGCCGGCGATCTACGACTTCGCCCAGTACAAGGAGTCGAAGAACAGCGAGGTCTTCGACGCGGCCGGAGAGCCGATCGGCACGCTGACCAGCGACCAGAACAAGATCCTGCTCACCTCCGGGCAGATCTCCCCCAACGTGAAGAACGCGGTGGTCTCGATCGAGGACACGCGCTTCTACGAGCACAGCGGGGTCGACTTCCAGGGCATCGGCCGCGCCCTCGTCAAGGACATCCTCAGCCAGAGCGCGGCCCAGGGCGGCTCGACGATCACCGAGCAGTTCGTCAAGAACGCGCTCGCCGCGCAGGACAGCCGCACGCTCTTCCAGAAGTTCCGAGAGGCGGCCCTGGCCTACCGCCTGGAGCGCCACTGGAGCAAGGACAAGATCCTCACCGAGTACCTCAACACGATCTACTTCGGCGAGGGCGCCTACGGGATCGAGGCCGCGGCGCACACCTACTTCGGCGAGGCGCATCCGGGCTGCGGGACGGCAAGCGAGCCCTGCGCCTCGGTGCTCGAGCCCTGGGAGGCGGCCACTCTGGCCGCCATCATCGCCTCGCCCTCCGCCTACGACCCGAAGATCTACCCCGAAAACTCGCTCGGACGGCGCAACCTCGTGCTCGAAAAGATGTACGAACAGGGCTACATCACGCGCGAGCAGTTCGACGAAGGCCGCCAGAAGGCGCTGCCCTCACCCGACGACATCGAGCCGCCCCGGCTCGACTCCGAGGCGCCGTACTTCACCGCCTGGCTGCGCCAGCAGCTGGTCGAACGCTACGGTGCCGCCAAGGCCTTCTTCGGCGGGCTGAAGGTCAAGTCGACTCTCGACCTGCGGCTGCAGGGCGCGGCCGAAGAAGCGGTCAACTCCTACCTCGGCTACTCGCCCGCGACGGCCTCCGTCGTCGTGATCGAAAACAAGAACGCCGGCATCAAGGCGATGGTCGGTGGCCCCGACTTCGAGACCAAGCCGTTCAACCTGGCCACCCAGGGCCACCGCCAGCCCGGCTCCTCGATCAAGCCCTTCATCCTGCTCACCGCGCTCGAGCAGGGGATCTCCCCGTACACCACCTATGAATCGGCGGCACAGGAATTCAGCTACGGCAAGAAGGGCCAGGAAACGTTCGTCGTCACCAACGACGAGGGTGCCTACGCCGGTGTCAGCGACATCGTCTCCGCGACGACCAACTCCGACAACTCTGTCTACGCCCAGCTGGCACTTGAAGGGCTGAAGGGCAGGACGGTCGGGGACCGGACGCAGTCGATCGCCGCGACCATCCACAAGATGGGCTACGCCGATCCGATCTCGACCAACCCGGCGATGGTGCTCGGCGGGATCGACCCCGGGGTGACGCCGCTGGGCTGGACCTACGCCTACACGACGCTCGCCAACGACGGAGACCGTGTCAGCGGCACGCTGGCGGCGCGGCCCGGCAACAGCCCCGTCGCCTACACCCAGGTCACCGACTCCGACGACCAGACGATCAAGGACGGCGACAACGACTCGAAACACACCCAGGTGATCCCCGAAGACGTCGCCCGTGAAGCGAAGAGCATCCTCGAAACCGTGGTCAGCAGCGGCACCGGCGTCAACGCCGACATCGGTGCCGCCGGCCAGTGGGGCAAGACCGGCACCACGGAGGAAAACGGCGACGCCTGGTTCTGCGGGGCTACCGAAGAAGTCACAGCCTGCGTCTGGGTCGGCTATGCCGACACGGTGACGCCGATGACGACCCTCTACAACGGCGGGCCCGTGCAGGGAGGCACGTTCCCCGCCCTGATCTGGGCGAGCGTGATCTCCGCCTGGGAAGAGATCAAGGCTGAACGTGCAGCGGAAGCAGAGGCGGAGCGGGAGGGCGAGGAGTCGCCGGATTCCGGCTCGACCTACACCACCCCATCCTCGCCGAGCGAACCGGAAGAAGCGGCCCCGGAAGAATCCGAAGAACCGTCCGAGCCCACCCCTGAACCGGCGGAACCGGCGACGCCGGCTCCAAACGAACCGGCCGGACCCGCCACAGGAGGCGGCGTTACCGCGGGCTAGGCCGTGAGACGTTGGGGTTGCCCGCAGCGCAGAAGCGCCAAGGGCGGTCGACCGCTTTGGTGATGCCCACTCTCGGGCCGGTGAGGATCTCCCCTTCCCAGCCTCGCTCGGGCGGCAGCAGCAGGAACGGGTCGCTCGCCAGGTCAGCGCCGTTCTGGGAAAGCTCGATGCCGAGGGCCTCGGTCAGCTTGCCCGGGCCTGAGCAGAGATCACGGTCGGCGCGGTCGCCACGTCGCGCGCGCATCGCCTCGATGCCCGCGGTCGGCTCGATCGCCCGGATCAGCACCGCAGCCGCCTCCCCCTCGGGTTCCGCGACCGCGTTGAGCAGGCTGTGGATGCCATAGGAGAGGTACACATACGCGCGCCCCGGCGGCCCGAAGAGCACCTCCGTCCGTTCGGTCAGGCCGACGTACGCATGACAAGCAGGATCGTCTCGCTCGTAGCTCTCGGCCTCGACGATCACGCCCCCGCAGTCGCCATAGAAGAGCCGGCAGCCGATCAGCTCACGGGCGACGAGGTGAACAGAGCGGTCGAAGAAGCCCACCCCGAGGCGCTCGCCGCCCGCTGCGAGCGTGCCGGTCATGACCGCTCTTCGAGCGCCCTCACCTTGACCGCGGCGAGGGTCTCGCCGGCCTGCTCCAGCTGGCGGGCGAGCGAGGCCGAGGAGGTGCCGCCCTCGATCCGCTTCGACTCGAGCCAGCTGCTCCGGGTCAGGACCTCGTAGAAGGACTCGTCGAGGTGCTCGGAGCGCTCGGCCAGCTCCTCCGGCGTCAGCTCGGAGAGCGACTTGCCCTGCTCGACCGCGTCGCGGACCAGGCCGCCGACGATGCCGTGCGCCTCGCGGAAGGGGACGCCGCGGCGGACCAGCAGGTCGGCGACCTCGGTGGCGGCGAGCATCTCGTCGCCGGAGGCGGCCTCGAGCCGCTCGCGGTCGAACTCGACCCCCGCCAGCATCCCCTCGGTCGCGTCGAGGCAGGCCTCGATCGTGTCGATCGCGTCGAAGAGGGGCTCCTTGTCCTCCTGCATGTCCTTGCCGTAGGTCAGCGGCAGCGCGTGCATCGTGCCGAGCAGGGTTGCGTAGCTCGCGGCCACGCGCGGGCTCTTCGCCCGCAGCAGCTCCGCCGAGTCGGGGTTCTTCTTCTGGGGCATGATGCTGGAGCCCGAGGAGAAGGACTCGTCGAGCTCGCAGAAGCCGAACTCGGATGAGCTCCAGATGACGATCTCCGAGCCGAGCCGCGAGAGGTGCATTGCGCAGGTCGAGGCGGCGGAGAGGTAGTCGAGGACGAAGTCGCGGTTGGACGAGCCGTCGATCGAGTTGCGGCTGACGTGCTCGAAGCCGAGGTCGTCGGCGACGGCTCGCCGGTCGATCTCCCAGTTGACCCCGGCCAGGGCGCCGGAGCCCAGCGGCATCACCGAGGCGCTGTCGAGGGCGAACTGGAAACGCAGGACGTCGCGGCCGAGCATCCAGAAGTAGGCGAGCAGGTGGTGCCCGAGGTAGACCGGCTGGGCCCGCTGCAGATGGGTGTAGCCGGGCATCGCCCAGTCGCGGTGGCGCTGGGCGAGCTCGAACAGCCGCTCCATCGCGGCCCCGGCGAGCTCGATCGCGCGCAGCGAGTGCGCCTGCACGACCATCGCCACGTCGGTGGCGACCTGGTCGTTGCGCGAGCGCCCGGTGTGGAGCTTGCCGGCGAGCGGGCCGATCTCATCGCCGAGCAGCCGCTCGATCGCCATGTGGATGTCCTCGTCGGCCTCCTCGAACTCGAAGCCGTGCTCGCCCATGCGGGCGCGGACGCGCTCCAGCCCGGCGTCGATCCGCTCGAGCTCGGCGGCGTCGAGAACCCCGATCTGGTGCAGGCCGCGGGCGTGCGCCTGCGACTGGTCGATGTCGTAGGGCGCCAGCCGCCAGTCGAACTCGATCGAGCGGTTGATGCGCCAGAAGCGCGGATCCGGGTCTTTGCGGAAGCGGGACATCAGAGCGATTGGGCGAGAGCCTCGCACACGTGCCCGACCTCGGCCTCCTGCATGGCGGGAAAGAAGGGCAGGGCGAGCGAGCGGGCCGAGGCGGCCTCGGCAACCGGGAACTGCCCCTCGCCGTAGCCGAGCTCGCGCAGGTGGGGGAAGAGGTGGATGCAGGGAAGGTAGGCCTTGCTGGAAACGCCTCGCTCGGCGAGCCTGGCGATGACCGCGTCGCGATCGGCCTCGGCGGGCAGCTGGGCCGTGTAGACGAACCAGCTGCGCACCTCGGCGCCGCGGCCGCCGATCGGCACCCGGACACCCTCGACCCCGGCCAGGCCCTCCGCGTAGAGCGATGCGACGCGGGCGCGGTCGGCGATCATCGCGTCGAGCTTCTCCAGCTGCGCGACGCCGAGCGCGGCGGCGACGTCGGAGAGCCGGTAGTTGAAGCCGAGGCGGGTGTGGTCGAGCCAGCCCATGTCGGCCTCGCGCCCCTGGTTGCGGGCGCTGCGGAGCAGGCTCGCCGTTCCGGGATCGGTCGGCACGATCATCCCCCCCTCCCCCGTCGTCAGCTGCTTGTTGGCGTAGAAGGCAAAGGTCGCGAGGTTGCCGCGGGCGCCGACCCGGCACCCCTCGGAGTCGACCGCGCCGAGGCTCTCGCAGGCGTCCTCGACGATGCCGAGCCCGCGACTGGCGGCGAGGGCCTCCAGCTCGGGCATCGCCGCCGGGTAGCCGAAGATGTGGACGGGAAGGATGCCGGCCGTGCGCTCGCCGACCGCGGCGGCGGCGGCCCCGGGGTCGATGTTGAGCGACTCCGGGTCGACGTCGCAGAAGACGGGCCGCACGCCCTCGTAGAGCAGGCAGTTGGCGGAGGCGACGAAGCTGAACGGGCTGGTCAGGACCTCGTCTCCGGAACCCCAGCCGAGCGCCCGGACGCAGAGGTGCAGCGCCGCCGTCCCGCTGGAGACGGCGACCGCGTCCTCGACCCCGAGCCACTCGGCGAGCTCACGCTCGAAGCGAGCGACCATCGGCCCCAGCGAGAGCCGGCCGGAGCGCAGCACCTCAAGCACCAGCTCCTCCTCACGGGCGCCTATCTCGGGTCTGGCGAGCGGAATCATCTCGGTTGGAAGGCGTATGCGAGCGAGTCGACCAGGGCCTCCCAGGAGGCCTCGATGATGTTCTCCGAGACTCCTATCGTGCCCCACTCGTGCCGGCCGTCGGTCGAGTCGAGCAGCACCCTCGTGACGGCCCCGGTGCCGTGCGCCTCGTCGAGGATCCGCACCTTGTAGTTGGTCAGCTCGATGTCGGCCAGGTGCGGGTGGCGGGCGCCGATCGCGGCACGCAGGGCCTTGTCCAGGGCGTTGACGGGACCGTTGCCCTCGGCGACCTCGACATAGCGCTCGCCGTCGACCTCGACCTTGATCGTCGCCTCCGTTTCGACCCGGCCGCCCTGGCGCTTTTCGGTCGTCACCCGGAAGCCCTCCAGCTCGAAGAGCGGCTCGTAGGCCCCGGCCTCGCGGCGCAGCAGCAGCTCGAACGACGCCTGCGCTGCCTCGTAGTGGTAGCCGGCGTGCTCCCTCTCCTTCAGGCGCTCCACCGCCCGTGCGGCGGCTGCATCGCCGAGATCCAGGCCGGCGTGCTCGGCGGCACTGCGGATCGTCGCCTTTCCGGAGAGCTCGGAGGCGAGGATGTCGCGCTCGTTACCGACCAGCCCGGGATCGAGATGCTCGAAGGTGCTGGCGTCGGTCGCCACCCCGGCGGCGTGCATCCCGGCCTTGTGGGCGAATGCGTTGCGCCCGACGTAGGCCCGGTCGGGATTCGGCGTCATGTTGCAGAGCTCGTCGAGGTAGTGCGAGGTCTGCGTGAGGCTCGCGAGCTGCTCGCCGGAGACGACCTCGAACCCCATCTTCAGCTGCAGCGCCGGCAGGATCGAGGCCAGGTTGGCGTTGCCGCAGCGCTCGCCGTAGCCGTTGACGCAGCCCTGCACCAGGCGAACGCCCGACTCGACGGCGGCGAGGGAGTTGGCCACCGCGCACTCGGCGTCGTCGTGGGTGTGGATGCCGACCTCGACCGTCCCGCCGAGGTCGGCGACGACCGCGGCGGTGGCCTCGGCGACGAACCCGGGCAGGCTGCCTCCGTTGGTGTCGCAGAGGGTGACGTTCTCCGCCCCGGCCTCGGCCGCGGCGCGCACGCATTCGAGCGCGTAGGCGGAGTCGTCGCGATACCCGTCGAAGAAGTGCTCGGCGTCGAAGACCGGCCGCTTCCCCTGCTCGCGGAGGAACGCCAGCGAGTCCCCGATCATCGCCAGGTTCTCCTCGGCGGAGACCTTGATCACCTTGTCGACGTGCAGCCGCCAGCTCTTGCCGACCAGGCAGACGACCGGCGCGAAGCAGGAGGCGAGGATGCCGAGTGCCTCGTCGTCCTCGGCGCGCCGGTCGCGGCGGCGGGTCATGCCGAAGGCCGCGATCGTCGCCTGCTCCAGCTCCTGCTCGGCCAGCAGCTCGAACAGCTCCGCCTCCTTCGGGTTGGAGCTTGGGAAGCCGGCCTCGACGAAGTGGACGCCGAGCGCGTCGAGGGCGTGGACGACCTTCAGCTTCTCGCCGACCGAGAGCGACATGCCGTGGCCCCCCATGCCGTCACGCAAGGTGGTGTCGTAGAGCTTTACCTGTTCCATCTGATGCCTTTCGATTCGAGAGATCGGGGTGAGGGCCTGCCGGCCCGCGCACACGGCATTGCCGTGCCAGCCGCTAGGCGGCTGCGGTAATTCGCCCGATTGCCTCGAAACGGTGCTGCATCAGGAACTGACCTTACTGGGTCGGTCTGCCTCGGCCGAGACCTCGACGAAGTCGAGCCACTCCAGGTACTCCTCGGCGCGCCCGTGCAGGGCGTCGTCGAGCTTTGCCTGGATCACCCGCGTGATCTCGCCCGGCTCGCCGATCGCGTGGTCGTCGATCTCCCGCACCGGGACCAGCTCGGCCGCGGTGCCGGTGAGGAAAACCTCGTCGGCGAGGTAGAGCTCGGCACGGGCGATCGCGCGCTCCTCGACCCTGTAGCCGAGGTCGCCCGCGATCTGCACCACCGAGGCGCGCGTGATCCCGTCGAGGATGGCGTTGGCCTGCCCAGGCGTCGCGAGGACGCCGTCGCGGACCACGAAGACGTTCTCGCCCGAGCCCTCGGAGACGTGCCCGTGCTGGTCGAGCAGGATCGCCTCCTCGTAGCCGGCTTTCTGCGCCTCCGTCTTGGCCAGGATCGAGTTGAGGTACTGGCCGGCGGCCTTGGCGTGCGGGATCAGGCTGTCGGCCGAGATCGCCCGCCAGGAGGAGACGGTGGCCCGAATGCCATTTTTCTGGCCGTCCTCGCCGAGGTACACGCCCCAGGGGAAGGCGGCGACGATCACATCGATAGGGGCGTTCGTCGCGTAGAGGCCGAGATCGCCGTACCCGCGGTACGCAAGTGGGCGGATGTAGCAGGAGCCGAGGCCGTTGCGGCGGACGAGCTCCCGCGTCGCGGCGGCGAGCTCCTCGGTCGAGTAGGGAAGCTCGAAGTAGTAGAGCTCGGCCGACTTCGCCAGCCGGTCGAGGTGATCGGCATGCCTGAAGACCGCCGGCCCGCGCTCGGTCTCGTAGCAGCGGATACCCTCGAAGACGCCGGTGCCGTAGTGCAGCCCGTGGGTGAGGACGTGTGTCTTGGCGTCCTCCCAGGCGACGAACTCGCCGTTCTGCCAGATCAGCTCCGCAGTCTCCATGCTCCGGGAAGTATGCCCGATGAGCTAGAGCGCGGCCAGCGCGGCTTCGGTGATCTCGACCGTGCCAACCGAGGCCTCGCCCGCACCAGCCAGATCGGGCGTGCGCAGACCACGGTCAAGCACGGCATCGACGGCGGCCTCGATCCGGGCGGCGTCGTCTGGCCGGTCGAGGCCGTGGCGCAGCATCATCGCCGCCGAGAGGAAGGTCGCGAGCGGGTTGGCGACGCCCTGGCCGGCGATGTCAGGCGCGGAGCCGTGGACCGGCTCGAAGAGGCCGGGCTCGCCCTCGGCTCCGAGGCTGGCGGAGGGCAGCATTCCCAGCGAGCCGGTCAGCATCGCCGACTCGTCGCTGAGGATGTCGCCGAAGAGGTTCTCGGTGACGATCACGTCGAAGTCCGCGGGGCGGGAGACGAGCTGCATCGCGGCGTTGTCGACCAGAAGGTGGTCGAGCTCGACGTCGGGGTACTCCGGTGCGACCCGGCCGACCACCTCGCGCCAGAGTCGCGAGGTCTCCAGCACGTTGGCCTTGTCGACGGAGGTGACGCGGGCTTTTCGGCCCGAGCCGGCGGCGCGGCGCTGGGCGGCCTCGAAGCCGACCCTGGCGATGCGCTCCACTTCGGCGGCCGAGTACTCGCAGGTGTCGTGCGCCGTATCGCCGTCGCGACCGGAGTCGCCGAAGTAGATGCCGCCGGTGAGCTCGCGCACGACGAGCAGGTCGGTGCCGGCGATCACGTCGGGGCGCAGCGGGCTGGCGCCGACGAGCGCCGGACTGGGCCGCACCGGGCGCAGGTTGGCGTAGAGGCCCATCCCCTTGCGCAGCCCGAGCAGGCCCTGCTCGGGGCGGGGCGCATCGGGGTCGGTGGTGTCCCATTTCGGTCCACCGACGGCGCCGAGCAGGACGGCGTCGGCAGCTCGGCAGGCAGCGAGAACCTCGTCGGTCAGGGCCCTGCCGTGGGCGTCGATCGAGCAGCCGCCCATCGGGTGCTCGGTGAACTCGAACTCGCCAAGCGTCTCGAGCAGGCGTCGGGCGGCACCGACGATCTCCGGCCCGATTCCGTCTCCCGGCAGCAGGACTATGCGTGAGGCGCTCATCGAGGCGGCACTCTACGCGTGCCGCTCACGCGCCGACGCGGGCCTCGATGTTGAGGCGGACGTAGTCGAGCGTGACGGGCGAGCGCGAGAGCTCGATGACCGCCTCCGCGAAAGGCCGGCGCAACTCCTCCGGAAGCCGCGCCAGATGCGCCCCGAGCGTGGCGGTCATCGCGAAGCGGAGCGGGTCCTCCGGGACGACGGGCTTAGGCTCCAGCCAGCAGCGCGCCTCCACGAAGCCGACCCGCCGCAACCTCGTCTCGGTTTGCTCCGGGCCGGCGTAGTTCCACAGGTCGGCGGCATCTTCGAGGTAGAACCTGTACTCGGGCCAAGCCGCTACCGCCGCCGTGGCCTCCGCGTGCTCGCGGATGTTGCCCTCGCCACCGCACTGGGCGACGAGGCGCCCACCGGGACGGAGCGCCTTCCGCAGACGCTCGAAGAGCCGGTCGTGATTGGGGATCCAGTGGAAGGTCGCGGTCGAGAAGATCAGGTCGACCGGCTCCTCGACCCGCAGCTCGGCCAGATCGGTAACCAGGTAGTCGGCCCCCTCGCCAAGCCGCTCCCTGGCCTTGGCGATCATCGCCGCGGAGCCGTCGACGGCGATCACCCTGCCGTCCGGCAAGCGACTGGCCAGCTCCTCGGTCACCCGGCCCGACCCGCAGCCGGCGTCGAGCGCAGTCTCGTCGCCCCTCAGCTCGAGCCGCCCGAGGACCTCCATCCCCCAACTGAGCTGAGGGCCCGAGATCTCGTCGTAGCTCTCGGCATCCCACTCGATCGGAGCGCCGCTCAGGCCGGCTCAGAGCGCCGTCGTCACCGGGCCGTGCGCGGCCCCGGACTGCTCGAACTCGTCGATAGCGACGACGTTCTCCAGGGTGATGCCGATGTCGTCGAGGCCGTTGAGCAGGCGGTGCTTGACGTCGTGCTCGACCTCGAACTCGAAGACGCCGGCGGCACAGGTGATCGTCTCGTCATCGACGTCGATCCTTGCCTCTCCCGCCTCGGCGACGGCACGGCAGTGCTCCTCGTCGAGGATCGCCGGCAGCAGCCCAATCTTGGTGCAGTTGGAGTAGAAGATGTCAGCGAAGGACGGCGCGACGATCGCCTGGAAGCCGAAGTCCTCCAGCGCCCAGGGCGCGTGCTCGCGCGAGGAGCCACAGCCGAAGTTCGCCCCGGTGACGAGAATCGGATTCGGTTGCAGCTCGATCTCGCCGTCGCGGATCCAGTCGTAGAAGAGGAACTCGCCGAAGCCGGTCCGCTCGACCCGCTTGAGGAACTGCTTGGGGATGATCTGGTCGGTATCGACGTCGGCGCGGTCCAGCACCGACACCTTGCCCTCGATTACGTCTATCGGCCTCATTTCTAGCTCCAATCCCTGATGTCGACGAAGTGCCCCTCGATCGCCGCGGCGGCGGCCATCCTCGGGCTGACCAGATGGGTGCGCCCGCCCTTGCCCTGGCGACCCTCAAAGTTGCGGTTCGAGGTCGAGGCGCAGCGCTCGCCCTCGATCAGGATGTCGGGGTTCATGCCGAGGCACATCGAGCAGCCCGCCTCGCGCCATTCGAAGCCGGCGGAGCGGAACACCTCGTGCAGACCCTCGGCTTCGGCGTCGGTCTTGACCTGCTGGGAGCCGGGAACGACCATCGCCCGCACCGAGCTGGAGACCTTGCGGCCGTCGACGATCTCGGCCGCCTCGCGAAGGTCCTCGATCCGCGAGTTGGTGCAGGAGCCGATGAAGACCCGTTCCGGCGCCACCTCGGTCATCGGCGTGCCGGCCCGCAGGCCCATGTAGGCGAGGGCGCGCTCGGCTGACTCGCGGTCGGCCGGCGACTCCATCGCGGCGGGATCGGGGACCGAGTCGGTCACCTCGACGACCATGCCGGGATTGGTGCCCCAGGTCACCATCGGCGAGATCGCCGCGGCGTCGACCTCGACCTCGGTGTCGAAGCCGGCGCCCTCGTCGGTGGGCAGTTGGCGCCAGCGGTCGACCGCGGCGTCGAAGTCGCGTGGTGCCGCGGGCTTGCCACGGACCCACTCGAAGGTGGTCTCGTCGGGAGCGATCATGCCGGCCCGGCCGCCACCCTCGATCGTCATGTTGCAGATCGTCATTCGCCCGGGCATCGAGAGTGCCTCGATCGCTGGCCCGGCGTACTCGACCGCGTGGCCGACCATGCCGCCGGTGCCGAGACGGCCGATCGTCGCCAGGATCAGGTCCTTGGGCGTGACGCCGCTGCCCAGCTCACCTGAATAGGAGATGCGCATCGTCTTTGGCCGCTTCTGGACCAGGCACTGGGTGGCGAGAACGTGCTCTACCTCGGAGGTGCCGATGCCGAAGGCCAGCGAACCGAAGGCGCCGTGGGTGGAGGTGTGGCTGTCGCCACAGACGATCGTCATTCCCGGCTGGGTCACGCCCAGCTCCGGGCCGATCACGTGGACGATTCCCTGGCGCTCGGAGCCCAGCGAGTAGATCGGGATGCCGAACTCCTCGCAGTTTCTCTCCAGGGTCTCGACCTGGACGCGGGAGAGCTCGTCGGCGATCAGCCGCGCCGCCATCGTCCCGTCGGTGGGAACGTTGTGGTCGGCCGTGGCAATCGTCTTGTCGGGCCGTCGCACCGGACGGCCGGCCAGGCGCAGGCCGTCAAAGGCCTGCGGCGAGGTGACCTCGTGAACCAGGTGCAGATCGATGTAGATGAGGCCATCGGAGACCTCGTGGGCCTCCCAGAGCTTGTCGAACATCGTTTGCGGCATCGGGCCTCCTCCTAGCCCCGGCGCAGGCCGGCGGCGATCACGGCGATGAAGCGCGTCGGCTCCTCGCCTTCGTTCTCGAAATGGTGGGGCAGGTCGGCGTCGAAGGTGACGCTGTCGCCCTCGTTCAGCTCGTGGCGGGTGCCGTCGACAACCAGCACGAGCGTGCCGGAGAGGACGACGGCCGTCTCTCTGCTGCCCGGCTCGTGCATCGGGGGGTCATCACGCCCTCCGGTGGTCGCGCCGGCATCGAGGCTGTGCAGCGAGACGTCGGCGCGCTGCCCCGGCAGCGGCGGCGTCAGCTCCTCGAAGCCGTGCCCCCCGCGCTCGAGCGTGCGCCGTGCGCCGGCGCGGCTGACCGCGACGTTCTCGCCCTCGTCGAGGCGCAGCAGCTGCGAGAGCGTCAATTCCAAGCCGGCGGCGATCTTCGCCGCGACGGCCAAGGTCGGGCTCGTCTCGCCGCGCTCGACCTGCGAGAGCATCGGCGCGCTGACGCCGGAGCGCTCGCCCAGGTCGCGCAGCGAGAGCCCCATCGCCTCGCGCAGAGCGCGGACACGGTTGCCGATTGTCGGTGCCTCTGCCTCGGCGGGGATCCGGGCGCTCGGAGTCTCGACGGTGGGTGTAGTCGCAATCGACGGCATGACTGTACGTTATCACATACGATTGTATTTCAACAAGGTTTGGAGATCATGCGCAACACGTTCCGGGTCGTCTTGGAGTTGCCGCCAGGTGATCCTCACCGCCCGCCAGCCCTCCGATTGCAAACCGCGGTCCCGCTCTCGGTCCGCCTCGAAAGCCGCACGAGTTTCGTGAGCGGCCCGACTGTCGAGCTCCACGACCAGTCGCTCCTTGCGCCAGAGGCAGTCCACTTCGAGCCACTCTCCACGTACCTGGAGCCGGGCGTTGAGATGTGGCCTCGGCAGCCCGAGTCGGTCTAGGAATGGGAGGAAGAGCTCCTCGAGATCGCTGCGCGTGAAGCCGGACGTCCTGCCCAGCCGCTCGAGACAGAGGCGCAGATTCACACTGCCACGAGCACCGCGATGGCGAGCCAGTAGGGCAGGTAGTGACAGGCGGTCCCGGAGGCGGCGGTACTCGGCCTGCCGGATCGCGGCCTCGAGACGATCGACCGAGGAGATCCCGGCGTAGTCGAAAAGGGTCCGGTGCACCGAGGTGACGGGGATGCCGTCGAACACGGTGACCTCGTCCGGCGCCAATAGAGCGCAGTGGCGACTAACGGCACCCCGCGAACGTGTGTTTCGAGGGGAGGTGACTTCGATCGCACCGCTGAACGTCGCGACGCCCCAGAGCGCCGCGGCTGACCGGTGGCTCAGGACCGCGCCGTCGCCACAGGCCAGGGTCGCCGCCATCCAGCGTCCCCCACGGGACACAACCCGATGGCCAACCGCGTAGACGCCCGGATGCAACCGATGCAGCCGACCCGAGGCAACACGGCCCCTAATCGCATCTCGTCCCAAGCCCATCCCAAGCAACTGTCGCCGCGCGACCACCCCATGCTGTCTCCCCGCCAGGTCCGCTATCTCCCGATCGGACACACGGCGAATCTGCATTTGGGTGCCCCCAAGACGCCCAAATGCAGATTCGGCGGGCATGCACGGACAGTGGCGGGTCCCGGCGCACATGTGGTGCGCACAGGCGCGCGGATATGTGACTTCTTATGGGCCGGGAGTGCGTTCCACTGCGGCCTCGGCCGTGGCGGCCTCGGCCTCGCGGATCGCGGCGCCCTCGAGAGCGTTTGACAACGCCCGCACGTACGCGCGCGCCGAGGCCTCGAGGATGTCCGTTGCCACTCCTTGGCCAGTGGCCAGGCGGCCCGCCGTGCGCAGCATCACGGTCACCTGGCCGAGGGCGTCCTCTCCCCCGGTCACGGCCTCGACCGTGTACTGGCGCAGCTCGCATTCCGTCCCGGTTGCCTTCTGGATCGCGAGGAAGATCGCGTCGACGGGACCGTCGCCGCTCGACTCGCCCACGGCCTCCTCGCCGGAGGGCATCTTCACGGCGACGCGGGCCAGAGGCTCCCGCCGGGAGCCCGCCTCGACCTCGAACCAGGCCAGCTCGTGGGCGTCGGCCTTCTCGCGCATCTCGTCGGAGACGATCGCCTCCAGGTCCAGCGCGGTCACCTGCTTCTTGCGGTCGGCGACCTCCTTGAAGCGCTTGAAGGCGGCGTTGAGGGCGTTACCCTCGACCTTGAAGCCCAACTGGTCCAGCGCGTCGCGAAGGGCGTGGCGGCCGGAGTGCTTGCCCAGGACGATCGAGTTCGACTCCAGGCCGACCTCGGTCGCGTCCATGATCTCGTAGGTGGTGCGCTCCTTCAGCACACCGTCCTGGTGGATCCCGGACTCGTGGGCGAAGGCGTTGCGACCGACGATCGCCTTGTTCGGCTGGATCGCGTACCCGGTGAGGCGCGAGACCATGCGGCTGGTGCGGGCCAGCTCGCGGGTGTTGATCGCGGTGGTCAACCCGTGCACGTCCTCGCGGGTGCGGACCAGCATCACGATCTCCTCCAGCGAGCAGTTGCCCGCTCGCTCGCCGATGCCGTTGACGGCGCACTCGACCTGGCGAGCGCCGGCCAGCACGCCGGCGTAGGAGTTGGCGACCGCCAAGCCCAGGTCGTCGTGGCAGTGGACCGAGGTCTCTACTTCTCGCAGGCCCGGCACCAGCTCGTAGAGACGACGGAAGTAGTCCGCGTACTCCTCGGGCGTGGTGTACCCCACGGTGTCGGGGATGTTGACCACGGTGGCACCCTCCTCGACCGCGATCGCACACACTTCCGCCGTGAACTCGACGTCGGCACGGGTCGCGTCCATCGGCGAGAACTCGACGTCCTCGCAGTAGGACTTGGCCAGCGTCACCGCGGCGCGGGCCTGGCCCTTGACGTCCTCGCGGTCGGTCTGCAGCTGGTGCTCGATGTGGATGTCGGAGGTCGAGATGAAGGTGTGGATGCGGGGGCGCTGCGAGTCCTTGATCGCCCCCCAGGCCGCGTCGATGTCGGCCTTGTGCGTGCGCGCCAGGCCGCAGATCACCGGCCCCTCGACGTTGCGCGAGATCGCCTCGACCGCCTCGAAGTCGCCGGGCGAAGTGATCGGGAAGCCGGCCTCGATCACGTCGACGCCGAGACGCGCCAGCTGCTGTGCGATCTCGACCTTCTCCGCGGTGTTCAGCGAGATGCCGGGCGACTGCTCTCCGTCGCGCAGCGTCGTATCGAAGATGTGGACGCGGTTTGCGTCGTCTGTTGGTGACACTGTTCCTTCTCCTTCTCTACCTCGTTCGAATGACCTTGTCTCTCGCGGCTATCGCGCCGCCCAGCGCTATTCCCCCCGAAGGGGGAGGAGAAGGAGAAGCGCGAGGCTGTCGAGCCGGTGCGTCATTCGGTCGCCTCAGCTTAGCGCCTATCACCCCAGGGGGTGTGACCCTGGGACGGTTCAGGACCAAGCGGGGCGGTCACGGCGCAGATTCCGCATGGCAGCGCCATGTGGGATTTGCGACGGGGCCGAATCCGCGCCGCGTCCTGGGCCGTATCCAGGGGTGCGATCACCTGGGGTGATAGGCGCTTGGCGTAGGCTGCGCGCATCGCAAGCGAGGATTCCTCAAGCGCGATACCCCGCTCGACCTGGTTCGCCCTCTTCGCGATGGGCATCGCGGTCGTCGTCATCGCCAACGACTTCAGCGCGATCAACGTCGCCCTCCCGACGATGGAGAGCGACTTCGACACCAACATCAACACGATCCAGTGGGTAATCAACGCCTACGCGCTGACCTTCGGCGTGATGATCGTGACCGGTGGCCGGCTGGCCGACATGTTCGGGCGGCGCAACGCGTTCTTCCTCGGCACCGCGATCTTCGCCTCGATGTCCGCCCTCGGCGGTGCGGCGCAATCCGAGGCGTGGCTGATCGCGACAAGAACGTTGATGGGGATCGGTGGGGCGCTGATGTGGCCCGCGATCCTCGGTATGACCTACGCCCTCCTGCCCGAGGAGAAGGCCGGGCTGGCGGGCGGGATAGTCATCGGCGCGGCCGGGCTCGGCAACGCGATCGGGCCTCTGATCGGCGGCGTCCTCACCGACGCGCTCAGCTGGCGGTGGATCTTCTTCCTCAACGTGCCGATCTCGGCCTTCGCCGTACTGGTCACCTACCGGCTGGTCAAGGTCACCGAGCCCGAGCCGGGCGAGCAGCGAATCGACTACCCGGGAATCGCAACGCTCTCGGTCGGGCTGGTCGCACTGCTCCTTGCGCTCGACCAGGGCGACGACTGGGGCTTCGGAGACCCGCGCGTGCTCGGCCTGTTCGCCCTCGCGGCGATCATGCTCGTCGCCTTCGCGCCGATCGAGCGCCGAGCCGGGCCCAGCGCCCTGGTACCCCGGTCGGTGATGGCCAACGAGAGCTTCCGCGCCTCCTGCCTGGCGATCCTGCTGATGTCGGCGACCTTCTTTGCGGCGCTGCTCTACCTGCCGCAGTTCATGCAGCACCAGCTCGGCTACTCGCCGCTTGAGGCGGGAGTCGGCATGCTCCCCTTCCTCGCCACCTTCGCCGGCGTCTCCTTCGTCGCCGGCCCGCTCTACGAGCGCCTCGGCGCGAAGCTGCTGGCCGTCGTGGGCGCCGGCTGCATAACGATCTCCCCGTTCGTCTTCTCGCTGATCGGCAACGATTCCGGTTACGGGTCGCTCATCGCCGGCATGGTGGTGCTCGGCATCGGAATCGGCAGCTTCTACCCGACCGCAACGACCGCCGGGGTCACCTCTGTCGAGGGGTCGCAGACCAGCCTCGCCGGCGGGATCGTCTACATGTTCCAGATCGCCGGCGGCTCGATCGGGCTGGCCCTGACGACCACGGTCTTCTCCGCGCAGGGCTCCTTCGTCGAGGGCATCCAGGCCGCCTTCCGGCTCGACGCGGGGCTCTCCCTCGCTGGCTTCCTGATCGCTCTCTTTTTCGTCGGCGGGCGCCTGGTAACGCGCCGAAGCAAAGCCGGTAACGCCCCCTCGGCCTAGCTCATCGGCACAGCGTCGTGCTCTGCGTAGACGACGTCCATGCCCGGCCCGTCGCGCAGCTCGTCGCGCCCGGGTCCACCGCGCAGAACGTCGTCGCCGGGCCCACCCAGCAAGAGATCGTTACCTGGCCCCCCGAAGATCAGGTCGTCGCCGACCTTGCCGCCGAGCCGGTCGCTGCCCGCGCTACCGATCAGTTTGTCGGCCCCGCTGCCGCCGATCAGCAGGTCCTTGCCCGGTCCACCCCGCATCGTCACCGGCACCTCGACCGGGCGCGACACGGCCACCTTGTCGTTCTTGGGGCCGCCGTGGACCTCGAAGCCGGCGACCAACGGGGCGTCGCAGATCAGCTCGTTCGGGTTTTCGGGCGCGTTCGCGCAGACCGTCCCACCGACCTCCAGCGGCACGACCGAGTCGATCACGTAGTCGTATCCGTCAGGCGTGAGCCAGATGTGCATCGTGTTCTGCTCCGACCCGCCCGCCAGGACGACCGTGTAGGTCGTCGGTTCCTCGGGAGTTTCGGCGCGCGCGAACGGTGCGGTCACAACCGCCAGCACGGCGAGCAACATGACGATCTTCATCTTCATCGCAACAAACCTTCGCCCCCGGGGGAACGCCTACCCTGGAAACAACACGACCTTGCCGACGTTGCGGCGCTCGGCGATGAACCGGTGGGCCTCGCCCGCCCGCTCGAAGGGAAACGACTCGGCGACGACCGGCTCGAGGCGACCGGCCTCGAGGTCGGCCATCAATGGCTGCGTGACCCGGTCGAGGTTGCCCTCGCGTTCCCACCACTTGAGCATGTTGAGGCCGAAGACGCCCTTGTTCTCGTTCATCACCATCAGGCTCTTCCACCAGGGGACCGTCGCCAGCGGCATCTTGAAGAGTCCCTTCAGCATCGCCGGGAGGTCGCGGCCGCTTTCGTTCGTGACCTCCGAGAGCCCGTACATGACGAGCCGGCCACCGGGACGCAGCAGCCGGTAGTCCTTGCGAAAGGAGGTGGGGCCGAGCGCGTCGATGATCAGGTCGACGCCCTCACCGCCGGTTAGACGCATCGTCTCTGCCTCGAAGTCGAGGTTGCGGTAGTCGATCGGGTGGTCGACGCCCTGGGCGCCGATCGCGTCGTGCTTCGCCGGCGAGGCCGTGCCGAAGATCTCCGCGCCGGCGTTGCGGGCGATCTGCGTGGCCGAGATCCCGACGCCGCCCGCGGCGGCGTGGATCAGCACCCGGGTCCCCTCGCGCAGGCTGCCCATCACGACGAGGGCCGCGTAGGCGGTGCCGTAGTTGACCGGGAAGGCCGCGCCCTGCTCGAAGTTGAGTCGCTCGGGCAGCGGCAGGGCCTGGTCGGCGGGAACCGTGACGAGCTCCGCCTGACCGCCGAAACGGGTTCCGGCGACGACCCGGTCGCCGACCGCGTGCTCGGTCACGCTCTCCCCCACCGACTCGACCGTGCCGGCGACCTCGTAGCCCATCACGCACGGAGGCTTGGGCGCGTCGGGGTAGAGACCCACGCGCGCCATCGTGTCGGCGAAGTTGATCCCGGCCGCCTTGACCGCGATCCTCACCTCGCCGGGGCCGACCGGAGGGTCGGGCATCTCCTGGACCCTGAGCACCTCGGGCCCACCGTTCCCTGTCTGCACCAGTGCCTTCACGGCACAAGCCTATGCGCTAAGGGTCTTTAGAGGTCGACGGCGCGGCCGGTGGTGAAACCGTCGAGCTCGAGGATTTTGGCCACCGTCTCGTCGTGAACCGGCGCGTCTGTCGTCAGCGCCATCACCGCCCGCTCGCCGTCCTCCTCGGCGCCGACGGCGGCGGAGACGATGTTGACTCCCTCCTCGCCGAACACGGTCCCGACCCGGCCGATCATCCCCGGCCGGTCGGCGTAGCGGAAGACCGCGATGTGCTCGGCAAGGGGCAGGTAGAAGCTCTCGCGCCAGACCGAGACCAGGTAGGGCTCGTTGCGGGGACCGACCCCGGTGCCGGCAACCTCGACCTCATCACCGCTGGAGCGGAGAGAGACGGTGACCAGCTCGGTGAAGTCATCGGAGCTCGACTCCTTCGTCTCGACCAGCTCGATGCCGCGTTCCTCGGCCATCTGCGGGGCGTTGACCAGATTGACCGGCTCCTCGGTGTGACCAGCGAGGATCCCGACCAGGACGCCGATGCCGAGCAGCCGCGTGTCGTACTGGGCGAGCTTGCCGCGGAACTCGACCAAGACGCGGTCGACGGACCCCTGCGCCAGCCCCTCGGCGAGCCGACCGAGCTTTTCGCAGAGCGGCACGAAGGGCGCCAACGCTTCCATTTCCTCGGGGCGCACGGCCGCGATGTTGACCGCGTTGGTGACGACCGCGCCGGTCAGCGCCGCGGTCACCTGTTCGGCGGTGACGATGCCGGCACGGTCCTGCGCCTCAGCCGTGGAGGCACCCAGGTGCGGCGTGACGACGACGTCGGCACGGGAGAAGACGGGGTGCTCGGTGAACGGCTCGGAGGGAAAAACGTCGAGCGCCGCACCGCCCACCTTGCCCGACTCCAATCCGTCGACCAGGGCGTCGAGGTCGACCAGCTCGCCGCGGGCGCAGTTGACGATCCGCACCCCCTCCTTCATCGCCGCGATCGCCTCGGCGTCGATCAGGTTCACGGTCTCCGGCGTCTTCGGCACGTGGACGGTGACGACGTCGGCGCGGCCGTAGAGCTCCTCGAGGCCGGCGGCGCCCTCAACGCCGAGCTCGCGGAAGCGCTCCGCCGAGACGAACTTGTCGAAGGCGACCACATCCATCTCGAACCCCTGGGCGCGTTTGGCGACGAGCTGCCCTATGCGGCCGAAGCCGACGATGCCGATCGTCTTGCCGTAGAGCTCGGCACCCTTGTACTTGGCCCGGTCCCAGCGCCCGTCGACGAGCGCGCCGTGGGCCTGCGGCACGTTGCGGAAGAGGGACAAGGCGAGGGCGAGGGTGTGCTCGGCGGCGGCTACGGAGTTCGATTCCGGCGCGTTGGCGACGACGATCCCGCGCCGCGTCGCGGCCGGGATGTCGACGTTGTCGACGCCGGTGCCGGCGCGACCGATCACCTTGAGGTTGGTGGCGCGCTCGATCAGGTCGGCAGTGAGCTCGGTCGCCGAGCGGATCAGGATCGCGTCGTAGCCGGCGATCTTCTCGGCCAGCTCCTCGTCGGACATCTCCAGCCCGAGGTCGACCTCGAAGTTCTCGCGCAGCAGCTCGACGCCGGAGTCGGCGATCTTCTCCTTGACCAGGACTTTCACGAGCGAATCTCCTCCACGTTCTCGACGATCCAGTCGATGCAGGCTGTAAGCGCCTCGACGTCGGCCGGCTCGACCGCCGGGAACATCCCGACTCGCAGCTGGTTGCGGCCGAGCTTGCGGTAGGGCTCGACGTCGACGATGCCGTTTGCGCGCAAGGTCGCGGCGACCGCCGCGGCGTCGACCGAGTCGTCGAAATCGATCGTGCCGACGACCAGAGAGCGCTTGGCCGGGTCGGCGACGAAGGGCGAGGCGAAATCGACCCGCTCGGCCCAGCCGTAGAGGTGCCCCGAGGAAGCCGAGGTGCGCTCGACGCACCAGTCCAGACCCCCTCCCCCCAGCATCCACTCGACCTGGTCGGCGAGGAGGAGGAGCGTGGCCAGGGCGGGCGTGTTGTAGGTCTGCTCCTTGCGCGAGTTATCCAGCGCGGTCTGGAGCGAGAGGAAGGCGGGCTGCCAGCGATCGGCAGCACCGTCGAGCTGTCCGATCCGGGCGATCGCCGCCGGGCTGAGCGCCGCGAGCCAGAGGCCGCCGTCAGCGCCGAAGGACTTCTGCGGGGCGAAGTAGTAGACGTCGGTCTGACTTGCGTCGAGCGGCAGTCCTCCCGCGCCCGAGGTCGCGTCGACGAGGACCAGCGCATCGCCCGCTCCCTCGGGTCGCGCGACCGCAACCATTACGCCGGTCGAGGTCTCGTTATGTGCCCAGGCGATTGCGTCCGCGGCCGGATCCGCGACCGGCGCGGGCGCGTCGCCGGGGTCGGCCTCGACCACGATCGGGTCGGCCAGAAACGGAGCGCCGGCTGTCACCTTGGCGAACTTCTGCGAGAACTCGCCGTAGGTGAGGTGCAGCGAGCGCTCGCGCACCAACCAGACCGCAGCGGCGTCCCAGAAGGCGGTCGTGCCGCCGTTGCCGAGGGCGATCTCGTAGCCGTCGGGCAGGCCGAAGAGGTCGGCCAGGCCGCCGCGCACCCGCCCGACCAGGTCGCGGACGGGCTTCTGGCGGTGCGAGGTGCCCATCAGCGCCGACTGCTCGGCCAGGCGCGCAAGCGCCTCCGGACGCACCTTCGAGGGACCGCAGCCGAACCGGCCGTCGGCGGGCTTGAGGCCTGTGGGGATCTGGGCGGCGGTCGTCGCGGTCACGGGAGGCGACAGGTTATTGACAGTCGCGGGTGGACCCCGCGCAGGCTCCCCGCGTAAGCTGCCGGCCATGAGCGAGACCACAGAACAGGCAGTCACGAAAGGCGAGGGCTACGCCGTCGCGAACCTCAGCGACCTCGGCGAGGGGCCGGGCTTTCGCAAGATCCGCAAGGAGCTGGGCGTCACCGCGTTCGGCGTCAACGCGATCGTGCTGCCTCCCTCCTACGCCACCGGGAGCCATTACCACGACGAGCAGGAGGAGCTCTACTTCCTCCACAGCGGCCGGGTCGCGATCGAGTTCGGTGACGGCACCAGCCACGAGCTCGAGCCGGGCGGCCTGGCCTGGGTCGGCGCCTCGACCGTCCGCAAGCTGCGCAACCTCAGCGACTCAGAGGACGCCGTCTACGTGATCGTCGGCGGCAAGGACGGCTACGTCGGCCGCGACGGCAAACTCCCCGAGGGTGAGACGAGGTTCGGTGCCGAAGGCCCGCCCGGGGCCTGATTAGGCCCCCAGGAGTTCTGAGAGCAAGCAGGTCGGGGGACGCAGGAAGGGCGACGAGGGGAGCGCACTCCAGTGCGTGACCCGAGGAGCCCGACCGAGGACCCCGAGATGCGCCGCTATCAGAACTCCTGGTCGACCCAGGGCATCATGTCGCGGAGGTCTTTGCCGACCTTCTCGACCTGGTGGCCCTTGCCCTCGTCGCGCATGCGCGAGAGGTTCTCGCCGCCGGCGCGGTTCTCGGCGATCCACTCGCGGGCGAACTCGCCTGACTGGATCTCGCCGAGGATCTCCTTCATCGCGGCGCGTGACTCCTCGCCGATGACGCGTTTGCCGCGGGTCATGTCGCCGTACTCGGCCGTGTTGGAGATCGAGTAGCGCATCCCCTGAATGCCCTTCTCGTACATCAGGTCGGCGATCAGCTTGAGCTCGTGCAGGCACTCGAAGTAGGCCAGGCGCGGGTCGTACCCGGCCTCGACCAGGGTCTCGAAACCGGCCCGGACAAGCTCGCTGGCGCCGCCGCAGAGAACGGCCTGCTCGCCGAAGAGATCGGTCTCGCACTCGTCCTTGAAGGTGGTCTCGATCACCGCGGCGCGACCGCCGCCGATCCCGGAGGCGTAGGCGAGAACGAGGCCGTGGGCGTTGCCGGTGGAATCCTGGTGGACGGCCATCAGGCAGGGAACCCCGTTGCCTTCCTCGTACTGGCGGCGGACGAGGTGGCCGGGGCCCTTGGGCGCGACCATGCCGACGTCTACTCCGGCCGGAGGCATGATCTGCTCGAAGTGGATGGCGAAGCCGTGGGCGAAGAGCAGCAGGTTGCCGGGGGCGATGCCGTCAGCGATGTCCGTCTCCCAGACCTCCGCCTGCTTCTCGTCGGGCAGCAGGATCATCACCGCGTCGCCGCGACTGGCGGCGTCGGCGATGTCGAGCACCTCGAGACCGGCCTCTTCCGCCTTGGCACGGCTGGAGGAATCCGGGCGCAGGCCGACGACCACGTCGACCCCCGAGTCCTTCAGGTTGAGTGCGTGGGCGTGCCCCTGGGAACCGTAGCCGAGGATGGCCACGGTCTTCCCGTCGAGCAACGAGAGGTCGGCGTCTGAGTCGTAGAAGATGTCCTTGGGCATGGGCGGCAGGCTAGCCGACTTCAGCGGAGGGCGCGCCGCATCAGCTTGCCGGAGGGCGTGCGCGGCAGCGCCGCCGCCAGCTCGACCCGCTTCGGCACCTTGAACCCGGCCAGCGACTCGGCGCAGTGGCGACGCAGCTCGTCGGGCGTCGTCTCGGCACCGTCCTCGAGCACGACGATCGCCGTCACCGCCTGCTGCCACTCCGGGTCCTCGCGCCCGACCACCGCCGCGTCGGCGACCTCGGGGTGTCGCAGCAGGACCTTCTCGACTTCGGCCGGCATCACGTTCTCGCCGCCGCTGACGATCAGGTCGTCCATCCTGTCCTCGACGTAGAGGAAGCCTTCCTGGTCGATGCGACCGAGGTCCCCGGTGTGCAGCCAGCCGTCGGCGTCGGCGCGACCGGGCGCCACGGTCGGGCCCTGGACCAGGATCTCGCCGTCCTGGATGCGCAGGTGGGTGGTCAGCAGCGGCCGCCCGGCGGAGCCGAGCTTGCGTTTCGCGTCAACCGGGGCCAGGGTGGTCACCTGCGAGCAGGCCTCGGTGAGTCCGTAGGTCTGCACGACGGTGGCCCCGCGCCCGATCGCCTCCTCGAGCGCATCCTCGGGAACCGGGCCGCCGCCGACGAGGATCGCGCGCGGGCCGGAGAGGTCGGCACCGGAGTCGAGCAGCCGCGTCAGCATCGTCGTCACCAGGGAAACGACCGAGATCCGGTCGCGCTCGAGCGCCTCGGCGACACGGCCGGCGTCGAAGCCGTCGTGAACCACCGCCGTCGTGCCGTAGATGACCGAGCGCATCACGATCCCCAACCCGGATATGTGGCTGAGCGGCAGGCAGCAGAGCCAGCGGTCCTCGGGCTCGACCCCGATGTTGAAAGCGGAGGCGACGCCGCTCCAAAGGAAGTTGCCATAGGTGAGGCCCACCCTGTCGGGCGTCCCGGTGCTGCCGCTGGTCATCACCTTGCAGGCGAGCTCGTCCATGTCGTGCTCGCCGAGCAGTGGCATGTCGGCCTCGGTCTGGGTCAGCTCGCCGGCGTCGCCGAGATCCACAGCCGGTTCCTCCGCCGCGATCATCTCCGCGTGCTCCTCCACGGAGAGCCTCGGGCTGAGCGGCAGCAGCACCGCGCCCAGCTTCATCAGGGCGTGGATGAGGACGACCTGCTCGCGCCTCGGATGCATCGTCAGCGCAGCGACGGACCCCCGGCGGACGCCCTGCGCGGCGAGCCGCCTCGCGACCCAGGTCGCCTCGGCCTCCAGCTCGGCGTAGGTGACCTCGGATCCGTCCGCGACGAGGGCGACGCGGTCGGGACAGCTCTGCGATCTCTGGGCGAGCCAGTTGTCGAGCTTCATCGGCGGGATATCGTGCCCATCATGCCCAAACGCCACAAGGAAGCCCCGCCCCAGGAAGAGCTCTACGCGCCGATCGAGTGGAAGAGCGCCGCCGAGTACGACGACATCCGCTACGAGGTGGCCGACGGGATCGCCAAGATCACGATCGACCGGCCGGACGTGCTCAACGCTTTCCGGCCGCAGACGCTGGTCGAGGTATCGGCCGCACTCGAGCTGGCCCGCGAGGACACCGAGGTCGGGGTGTTGATCCTCACCGGCGAGGGGACGCGGGCGTTCTGCTCGGGCGGTGACCAGCAGGTTCGCGGCGACACCGGCTACGTCGCCGAGGGCGCCTCCCTCGGCCGCTTCCACGTCACCGACCTGCAGGTGCAGATGCGGCGGCTGCCCAAGCCGGTGATCGCGATGGTGGCCGGATACGCGATCGGCGGCGGCCACGTGCTCCACCTCTGCTGCGACCTGACGATCGCCGCCGACAACGCCTGGTTCGGGCAGACCGGCCCGAGGGTCGGGTCCTGGGACGGGGGCTTCGGGGCCTCCCTTCTACGCGACCTGATCGGCACCAAGCGGGCGAAGGAGCTCTGGATGCTCTGCCGCCAGTACGACGCCGAGGAGGCCGAGCGCATGGGCCTTGTCAATACGGTCGTCCCTCTCGACCGCCTCGAGGGAGAGACCGTCGCCTGGTGCCGCGAGATGCTCGCCCTCTCGCCCTTCGCCCTGCGCCTGGTCAAGGCCAGCTTCAACGCCCACGAGGACGGCTACACCGGGATCCAGCAGCTGGCTCACGACACCAACCTCCTCTTCTACGGCAGCGACGAGGCTCGCGAGGGACGTGAGGCCTTCAAGGACAAACGTCAGCCCGACTTCTCGCAGTACCCTCGGCGACCATGAGCACCGACGCAACCGGAGCCCGGCGGTGAGGATCTGGCTGATGGCGGCGCGGCCGCGGACGCTGCCGGCGGCGATCGCCCCGGTGCTGGTCGGCACCGCGGCGGCGGTCGAATGGTTCGGCAGCCTGCCGCGACTCGGCGCCTTCCTCGCCGCCCTGGTCGGCTCGATCTTCATCCAGATCGGCACCAACCTGGCCAACGACTACTCGGACGCTCGCCGGGGGGCCGACACGGCCGATCGACTGGGACCGGTGCGAGTCACCTCGGCCGGCCTGGTGACACCGCGGCGGGTACTGAACGCGACCTGGATCGCCTTCGGCATCGCGATCGCCTGTGGCATCTACCTGGCCACGGTGGCCGGCATCGTGATCCTCGTCGTCGGCGCCTTCTCGATCGCCGCCGGGGTCCTCTACACGGGCGGTCCGCGACCCTACGGCTACGCCGGCCTGGGAGAGATCTTCGTCTTCCTCTTCTTCGGCCTGGTCGCCGTCAACGGCTCCTATTACGTGCAGCTCGAGGAGCTCGACGCGCTGCCGCTCGGGCTGTCGATCGCGATCGGCTTCCTCTCGACGGCGATCCTCGTCGTCAACAACGTGCGCGATCTGGAGACCGATCGGCGGGCGGGAAAGATGACCCTGGCGGTGCGCACCGGCCGCCACAACGCCGTCGTCCTCTACCGAATGCTTGTCCTGGGTGCTTTCGTCGTGCTGCCGATCACTTTGGCCGGCACCGGGAGCAGCCCCCTGCCGCTGATCGGCCTTCTGGCGCTCCCCATGGCGATCGGCCCGATGCGGGCGATGACCAACCGCACCGACGGCCCCTCCCTCAACGGCGCCCTCGCCGGCACCGGCGCTCTACTGGCCGTCTTCAGCCTGCTCGTCTCGGCGGGTCTGCTGCTCGCGGCCTGACCGCGCGACGAATCTGCATTTGGGCGCCTTCAACCCACCCAAATGCAGACTCGGCCACGGTGGGATGCTGTTGAGGTGAAGATCGCTTCGGTTGAGGTCATCCCCTACGCGCTGCCGTTTCGCCGGCCCTACGTGACCGCGCGTGGTGAGCTCGACAACCGCGAGATGGTGCTGCTGCGACTGCGCTCCGACGACGGCCTTCTTGGCCTCGGCGAAGCGGTCCCGCTTTCACTGCGGGGCGGGACGACGCTGGCGCAGGTCGTTGAGGAGCTCGAGGCACTTGGCCAGCGGAATGCCTTGGACGAGGCGACGCTGCGTAGCGACGCCATCGCCCTCTCCCCTCCGGCGCGCTGCGCGGCGCTGACGGCCCTTCTCGACCTTCGCGGGCGCATGACGGTGGGTGAGATCGCGACGGCAGCGGCGCCGTCGCGGCCGGTCGAGTGCAACGCGACCCTCGTCGCGGGCGAGCCCGCCGCGGTCGCAGCCGACGCCCTGGCCTGGGCGGAAGAGGGGTTCACGAGCTTCAAGCTGAAGCTCGGAGTCGGCGACGACGTCGGTCAGGTGCGTGCCGTGCGTGAGGCGGTCGGGCCGCAGGCGCGGATACGGGTGGATGCCAACGCGGCCTGGGACGTCGATGCCGCAGTGCGCATACTCGGCGAGCTGGAGCCGTTCGGCGTCGAGCTCGCCGAGCAGCCCGTCGCCAACCTCGAGGAAGCGGCCGAGATCGCCAGCGCCACCTCGATCCCGATCGCCGGCGACGAGAGCGTCGAGACCCAGGCCGACGCCGAACGGGCCAGAGACCTGAACGCGTGCGCACTCGCCGGGATCAAGCTCTCCAAGGTCGGGGGGCCGGAGGCGGCGATCGAGATAGCCGAGGTGCTGCCGTCCTATGTCTCCAGCGCGCTCGACGGGCCGGTGGGGATAGCTGCCGGCGCCCAGGTCGCACAGACGCTGGATGCCGGAACCGACGGCCGGGGGTCGCTGGCCCACGGCCTTGCGACCCAGCGGCTCTTCTCCTCGACGATCGCCTCGGTCGAGTGCGAGCTGCGGGACGGGATGCTGCACTCGCGGGCGGGCCCCGGCCTCGGGGTCGAGATCGACGAGGAGGCGTTGCAGGCGCATCGCCTCTAGCCGCCACCGTGCACGGCCATGGGCCAAACAGGTGGCAATAGGCTTCCGGCGTGGACCGAACCAACGGCAATACGGCGCTCGCCTCCGCCTTCGTCGAGGAGCTTGCCCGGGGAGGCCTGCGACACGCGGTCATCTCGCCCGGCTCGCGTTCAACACCCCTCGCCGTCGCGCTCTGGCGCCAGCCCGAGATCGAGGTGAGCGTGATCGTCGACGAGCGCTCGGCCGCGTTCTTCGCCCTCGGTGCCGCCCAGGCGACGGGCACGCCGGTGGCGATGCTTTCCACCTCCGGCACCGCCGCCGCCAACTACCACCCGGCGATCTGCGAGGCCGACGAGTCGGCGGTGCCGTTGATCGCGCTCAGCGCCGACCGCCCGCCCGAGCTGCGCGGCATCGGCGCCGGGCAGACGATCGACCAGGTGAAGCTCTTCGGCTCCTCGGTCCGCTGGTTCTGCGAAGTAGGTACGCACGACGCGGACGACGACGGGCTCCTCCACTACCGCTCCGTCGCCTGCCGGGCGCTCGCGGCCGCCCGCGGCGAGCGCCGGCCCGGCCCCGTCCACCTCAACCTGCCCTGGCGTGAGCCGCTCGCGCCGATTGCGGTGAAGGGAGCCGTGACCGCGACCGACCCGCTCGCGCTCGAGGGTCGCGACGAGCGGCCGCTGACCGCGGTGACCCCGATCGACATGGAGCCCTCGCAGTTCCTCCTCGACGAGGTCGCCGCGCACATCGGCGAGTCGGACTTCGGCGTGATCGTCGCCGGCCGCCAACTCGACCCCGAGCTGCGCGAGCCGCTCGCCCACCTCGCGCGCGCCGCCGGCTTCCCGATCCTCGCCGAGCCGACCTCGCAGCTGCGCTGCGGGCCCCACGACCGCTCCTACGTCATCAGCGCCTACGACCACCTGTTGCGCGACGAGAGCTTCCGCGAGGCGATGAGGCCCGACCTCGTCCTTCGCTTCGGCGAGATGCCGACCAGCAAGCCCTTGCGCACCTGGTTGGCGACCTCGGGTGCGGATGAGATCGTGGTCGACCCGAGCTGCGGCTGGAACGAGCCGACCCGCCGCGCCGCCGCACTGCTGCGAGCCGACCCGACCGAGCTGGCCTCGGGCTGGGCGGCACGCATCGGCGAGGACCGGCCCGCGCCGGCCCGGTGGCTGGACGCCGAGCGGGCCGCGCGCGAGGCCCTGGAGAGGGAGCTGGCGGGACTCGCCGAGCCCAGCGAGCCGGGGCTTCACCTGGCCCTCGGCCACGCCCACCGCGACGGGGACCTCGTCTACACCGCGTCGAGCATGCCGATCCGCGACCAGGAGGCATTTCTCGCCCCGTGCGGGACCGATGCCCTCTTCCTCAGCAACCGCGGCACCAACGGCATCGACGGCCTGGTCTCCTCGGGGATCGGGGCCGCGCACGCATCGGGCCGCCCGACCACGATCGTCACCGGTGACCTCGGCCTCCTCCATGACACCGGCGGCCTCGCCGCCCTGCGCGACGTCTCCACCCCCGTCCGAATCGTCGTCATCGACAATGACGGCGGCGGCATCTTCGGCTTCCTGCCACAGGCGGAGACGCTGGCGGTCGAGGAGTTCGAGGCGCTGCTCGGCACCCCGCGCGGCGTCGACGTCGGCCGCGCCGCTGCGCTCTTCGACCTCCCCCATCGGCAGCTCGACCGGCTCGACGAGTTGCCCGAAGCGCTTGCCGTGGGCACGGGGCTGATCGAGGTGACGATTGAGCGCCAGGAAAACGTCGAGATCCACAGGCGACTCAGCGCCGCAGTTGGCAGGGCGATCGTGGCGTGAGCGAGCGCATCCACCACCTCGACGCGTTGCGCGCCCTGACCATGCTGCTCATCCTTCCAGCTCACGCCCTGGCGCTGATCGGGCTGAGCAACGGAGGCTGGAACGGGGTCGAGCGGACCGCATACTGGCTGATCCACGTCTTCCGCCTGCCGCTCTTCTTCCTCGTCGCCGGCTTCTTCGGCGCCCTGCTGCTCGACGCCCGTGGCCCCCGCGCCCTTCTGCTCAATCGCCTCGTTCGGATCGGCGTGCCGATGGTCGTCGTGGTGGCGGTCGTCGCCCCGCCACTGGACCTGCTCGTGCAGTCCCAGATGGGGATCGACCTGCGACCCGAAGGCATCGGGATGTTCTTTGAGCTCCACCCCTCCTTCGTCTGGTTTCTCTGGTACCTGACGATGATCTACGCGGCAACCCTGCTCGCACGGTGGGTGCTCGGTAGCTTGCCGGCGGCGCGAGACCTGCTGCTCGCCTCGGGGTTTCGTCTGCTCTCCCACTGGGCTGCGCCGCTGGTGCTCGCCATCCCGTGTGCCCTTGCCCTCTACAGACAGCCCATGTGGATTGCCGAAGCGCCTTCGGTGAGCTTCCTGCCGCGTCCGGACCTGCTCGCCTACTACGGGATCTTCTTCGTCTGCGGCTGGGTCATGTTCGCGGGGGAGGGCCTGAGGAGGGCGATCGAGCTGCGCCCCCAGCGCTATCTCGTCCTCGCCGCACTGGCCCTGCCACCGGCCTTGGTGCTCTACCTGCTGCAGAGCGATCCCGGGATAGGCGCCAGCCGAGGCTTTCACATCCTTGCCCTGTTGCTGCTCTCCGTGGCGACGTGGTCGTTGGTCTTCGGGCTGCTCGGCCTTGCGCGCCGCTTCCTTTCCGAGGCCAGCCCGCGTCTGCGCTACTGGGCAGACGCCTCCTACTGGATCTACCTCAGCCACCTTCCGGTGATGGCGGTGCTGGGGCTGGTTCTCTTCGAGACGCCGATTCCAGACAGCTTGCGCTTTGCACTGCTCGTCCTCATCACCCTCGGCCTGATCTTTCCCGCCTACGGCGCCTTCGTCCGCCACTCGGCGATCGGCCGTGTCCTGCACGGACCGCGACCCCGGGAGCCGGAGAGGCGGCGATCCCGCCGGCAGCTCACTCCGCCAGCAGCGGCAGCAGGGCCCCGAGCTTGATCTCGGTCTCGGCAAGCTCGGCCGCGGCGTCGGAGCCGGCGACGATGCCGACGCCCGCGTAGAGGTGGGCCGCGCGGTCGCGGAGGACGGCGCTGCGCAGGGCGACACAGAATTCACCGTCTTCCGTCGAGTCCATCCAGCCGACCGGGCCGGCGTACCAGCCACGGTCCATCCGCTCGAGCTCGGCGATGGCGGCCATCGCCACCTCTCTGGGCTCGCCGCCGACGGCAGGCGTCGGGTGCAGCAGTCCGGCCAGCTCGACCGCCGAGCGGGGCTCGGCCAGCTGGGCCACCACAGGGGTCGCCAGGTGCTGGATGTTGGCGACCTTGACGATCTCGGGCTCCGGGGCGGTCTCGGCCCAGACCGCGAGGGGGCGCAGGACGCGGGCGATCCGCTCGGCGACGATCGCGTGCTCGCGGCGGTCCTTGTCGCTGCGCAGGAGCTGCTCGCCGAGGTGGTCGTCGACCGCGGGGTCGGAGCTGCGGCGGGTCGAGCCGGCGAGCGCGACCGTGGAGACGCTGGCGCCGGAGCGGCGCGTCAGGAGCTCGGGGCTGGCACCGACGAAGGCCGCCTCGGGGGTGCCACAGCAAAAGCAGAAGCAGGAGGGGAACTGCTCACGCATCGCGCCGAAGACGGCAGCCGGGTCGTGAGCCGCGCCGGCCGAGACGAGCACCTCGCGGGCCAGCACCACCTTCGACATCTCCCCGGCCTCGATCCGCTCGGTCGCAGCCGCCACCGCCCGCTCGAAGTCGCCTGGGGGGCGGACGCTGGCGATCTCAACCCGTCCCGTCGGGTGGGGGTCGAGCATCGGCAGCGGACCGGGGCGCAGCCCCGAGAGGCGAGCCGCGATCGCGATCGCTTTCGTCTCCGCGTCCTCGCCGGGGTGGACAACGGCGTTGACGGTGAGAAAGGCATCCACGCCGCTGCGGCAGAGCGAGAGCTCGGGTAAGACCAGCGAGGCCGGAGGCAGCGAGGACCACGTCGAGGAGGAACCGCCGTCGGGATCGAAGGCGAAGCCGCCGACCCAGACGGCCCCGGCGCCTGCAGGCAGGCCCCGCGGCTCCTCGAAGATCGCCTCGGCACCCAGGCACCCCCGGGCCACGTCGCGGAAGCGATCCGGCCCGCGCGACGTCACCTCCTGAGCGACGCCGAGCCCGGCCAGGGCGAACTCCCGGTCAGGCTGCTCCCAGCAGAACCAGCGGTCCGACGCCAGCCGCGAGGCGAACACGGCCGCGCAGGGGTCGACTGCCTCGACCGGCGTCGTGACGCTGACCACCGTTCGGCGGTGGCGTTCGGTGGCGCGCTCCAGCGCCCCGCTCAGCTTTGCGAGGAGGCTCTCAGTCGCTGCCGCGAGCAATCGCGATCTCGCCAGTGCGGACCATCTCGATCAGGCCGTGCGGGCGGATCATCCGCTCGAAGGCCTCGATCTTCTCGGCGGAGCCGGTGACCTCGATCGTCAGCGCGCGACGGGAGACGTCGACGATCTTGGCGCGGAAGATCTCGGCGAACTGGATGATCTCCGAGCGGCTCTCGACCGCGGCGGAGACTTTGAACATCGCCATCTCGCGGGCGACCGTCTCCTCCGGCTCCATGTCGCGGATCTTCAGCACGTTGACCAGCTTGTGCAGCTGCTTGGTCACCTGGTCGATCGGGTGCACGGCGCCGTCGAGGGTGAGGGTGATGCGGGAGATGCTCGGGTCGTCGGTCGGGCCGACGGCGAGCGTGTCGATGTTGAAGCCGCGCCGGGAGAAGAGGCCGGCGACGCGAGCCAGCACTCCGGGCTTGTTCTCAACCAGGATCGAGAGGATGTGCTTGCGCCCGCTGAGCTGCCCGGGAACGCGCAGGTCCTCCAGTTTCACCACCTGTGGGGTGCCCGCCTCCATCAGCCGACCATGTCCCTGGCGGCGGCCCCGGCGGGAATCATCGGGAAGCAGTTCTCCTCGGGCGAGACCCGCACGTCGAGCAGCACCGGGCCCTCTGTCTCCAGCGCCCTGACCATCGTCTCCTCGAGGTCCGCCGAGTCCTCGCAGCGCAGGCCGGTGGCCCCAAAGGCCTCGGCGAGCTTCACCCAGTCGGGGCTCGGCCCCATCTCGACCGAGCTGTAGCGGCGATCCCAGAAGAGCTCCTGCCACTGGCGGACCATGCCCATGTAGCCGTTGTTCATCAGGAAGACCTTGACCGGGATCTCTTCGGCGACGCAGGTCGCGAGCTCCTGGCAGTTCATGATCAGGCTGCCGTCGCCGGCGAGGCAGACCACCGCCTCCTCGGGGCAGGCGATCTTGGCGCCGACCGCGGCGGGAAGGCCGAAGCCCATCGTCCCCAGCCCACCGGAGTTGATCCAGCGCCGCGGCTTCTCGAAGCCGTAGTACTGCGCCGCCCACATCTGGTGCTGGCCGACGTCGGAGGTGACGATCGCGTCCCCCTGCGTCGCCCGGTGCATCGCCTCGATCATGAACTGCGGCTTGATCTCGCCGTCCTTGCCCTCGTCGTAGCGGAGCGGGAACTCGTCCTGCCAGGCCTTGATCTGCTTCCACCAGCCGTCGAGGCGCGAGCTGTCGGTCTGCAGCGCCCGGTACTCGCGGGTCAGCGCCGGCAGCACCAGCTTGGCGTCGCCGACGATCGGGATATGGGCCGGGACGTTCTTGGAGATCTCCGCCGGGTCGACGTCGATGTGGATGAACTTGGCGCGGGGCGCGAACTCGGAGAGTTTGCCGGTGATGCGGTCGTCGAAGCGGGCGCCGATCGCAACGATCAGATCGGCCTCGTCCATCGCGTAGTTGGCGGCGCGGGTGCCATGCATGCCGAGCATCCCCAGCCATTGCTCGCCGGAGGCCGGATAGCTGCCGAGACCCATCAGGGTCGAGGTGATCGGGAAGCGATCGGCGGCGGCGAGCTCGCGCAGCTCCTCGGAGGCATTGGCGTTGACCACCCCGCCTCCCGTGTAGAGGATCGGCTTGCGGGCGTTGGCGATTGCCTTGGCGGCGATGCGCACCTGCTTGATGTTGGGGGCGCTCGGCGGTTTGTAGCCGGCCAGCTCGACCGGCTCGGTGCGCGGCGCGTAGTCGATTTCCGCGCGTGAGAGGTCCTGGGGGATGTCGAGCAGGACAGGACCCGGGCGCCCGGTCGAGGCGACGTGGAAGGCCTCGTGCACGTACTCGGGGATCTGGCGCGGGTCGGTGACCTGGAAGGAGTGCTTGACGAAGGGCAGCGTCGAGCCGAGGATGTCGGCCTCCTGGAAGCCATCGGTTCCGATCAGCTCGGTACGCACCTGACCGGTGATGAAGACCGTCGGCACCGAGTCCAGCATCGAGTCGGCGATCGCGGTGACGAGGTTCGTCGCGCCGGGGCCGGAGGTGGCGAAGGCGACGCCGACTTTGCCGGATGCCTTGGCGTACCCCTCGGCCGCGTGCCCGCCGCCCTGCTCGTGGCGCACCTGGATGTGGCGGAACTCGGCGTCGACGAGGGCGTCGTAGGTGGGCAGGTTGGCCCCGCCGGGGATGCCGAAGACGTGCTCCACGCCCTCGGCTTTGAGGCTTTCCATCAATGCGTCGGCGGCTCTCATGGGAATCGCGATGGTACCAGCGGGCTTGTGCCTGTCTCGCAGGCGCTTTAGAGCTGCACGGGCTCGCCGGGCTTCCAGCGGGTATGAGGGTCGATGGCGGTCTCGATCGCGCGGTCCTTGTGGCACTCGATCGCGTGGATCATCGACTCGACCAGCTCCTCGCCGAGCAGCGTCGGCTCGAGGCCGAGGTCGAGGAGCTTGGTGTGGATCGCGTTGTAGTAGTGCTCTTCCTTCTCGACCCGCGGGTTCTCGTAGTGCTGGATATCGACCGAGTAGCCGAGGTGCTCGCCGGCGTGCTTGACCAGCTGAGCGAGCTCGAGCACCGAGAACTGCTCGGTGAACTGGTTGAAGACGCGGAACTCGCCCGCCTCGGCCGGGTTCAGCGCCGCCAGCTCGACGCACTGCAGCGTGTCGCGGATGTTGAGGAAGCCGCGGGTCTGACCGCCCGTGCCGTAGACGGTGAGCGGGTGGCCGATCACGGCCTGCACACAGAAGCGGTTGAGCACGGTGCCGAAGATCTCGTCGTAGTCGAAGCGGGTGATCAGCCGTTCGTCCCCCGCGGTCTCCTCGGTCTCGATCCCGTAGACGACGCCCTGGTTGAGGTCGGTCGCGCGCAGGCCCCAGGTGCGGCAGGCGAAGTGGATGTTGGTCGAGTCGTGGACCTTGGAGCAGTGGTACAGCGAAGCCGGCAGCTTGGGGAACGGCAGCGTGTCCTTGCGCCCTTTGTGCTCGATCTCGATGTAGCCCTCCTCGATGTCGATCTCGGGCTGGCCGTACTCGCCCATCGTGCCGAGCTTGACCAGGTGGCACTCGGGCACGTGGTCGCGGATCGCGAAGAGCAGGTTGAGGTTGCCGATCACGTTCCCGTACTGGGTCTCGACCGCCTTCTCGCGCGAGGCCATCGAGTAGGGCGCCGAGGCCTGCTGCCCGTAGTGGACGACGACCTCGGGCCGAGTCTCGGCGACGACGCCGTCGAGGAACTCGCCGTCCTCGACCGAGCCGAAGAAACTGCGGATCTCGTTGCCCGAGACGTCGCGCCAGGCACCGAGGCGCTCGCCCAGGTCGCGGATCGGCGTCAGCGAGTCGCTGCCCACGCCATCGACCCAACGGCGGCGGATGAAGTTGTCGACGACGGTGACCTCGTGGCCCCGAGCGGAGAACCTGAGGGCTGTCGGCCAGCCCAGGTAGCCGTCGCCCCCAAGAATGAGAACGCGCATAAGTCGCGGCAGCGTAGCGGACGGGGGCGACGACCCGCGGCCATAGCATCCGCGCCATGAGCGGGCTCGCGGAGCGTAACGGAGGGCGGCGGGGCCTCGCCGTGCTGGCGCTGATCCTCGCCCTCGGGCTTGGGTTGCGCGTAGGCCAGGCTTGGGAAGGCGGCAACCAGGTCTTCGATGCATCCGCCTACACCGAGATCGCGGCGAACCTCAACCTCGGCGAGGGATTCACGCTCGGGGAGACGGCGACCCAGCCGGCAAGCAACTACTCCCCCGGCCTGCCGCTTTTCGTCGCCGGATTCTACGAGCTCACCGGCGGCATCGACGAACGCAACGCGCGCCTGGCCCTCGCCCTTCTCGGCACGCTCGCCGTGCTCTTCACCTACCTGATCGGGCGCCGGCTGTCGGGACCCCTCGCAGGTCTCATCGGGGCAGGAGCGATCGCCATCTATCCGGCGCTACTCGAGTACCAGGGCATGCTGATGGGAGAGCCGCTTGCGGCGACGCTGCTCTCGGGGGGAGTGCTGGCGGCAATTTGGGCAATGGCATCAGGGCCGGCCGAGCTGGCCCGCGGGTCCTGTCATGGGGGAGGGGGGCCTGCGGGCGGGCGCACAGCGTCCGTTCTCGGCCCTCCTCCCCCACGCCACCCGCGGGAGAGATGGTTGATTCCCGGTGTCCTTTTCGGCGGGCTAGCTCTGGTGCGCCCGGAGTACCTCGGAGTTATCTTGCTGGTGAGCTTGGTGATTCTTGTCAAGGACTGGCGGGACGGATGGCGCCAGTCACTGATCGTGACGGCGATCTTTCTCGCAGGGGTTGCAATCGTGGTCGTGCCGTGGACGGTGCGGAACGCGGTTGCGCTTGATCGGTTCGTGCCGGTGTCCACGGGAGGCGGGCAAGTGCTCTTTGCCGGCACCTACCTGCCTTCCGACGGGGATCCGGAAAAGGTCGGGGCTGAGGTGGTGCAGCGCCATCCGGAGCTGTTCGGGCCTGACGCCGTGCAGAAGCTGAGGCTGGAGCAGATACTGGCGCGGTTGGCGGCGCAGCGGTACCCGGACATGGAAACGGACGAGGCTCTCGGCCGCATGGGACGGGAACAGCTTTGGGACGACGTCTCCGAGGAGCCGGTCGAGTACGCGGGGTTCGTCGCGACGAAGACCGGGCGGATCTGGGCGCATGGACCGCGGGACGTGATGCGCCAACCCGGCTGGGAGTTGCTGCACTGGGCGCTGGTCGTCTTCGGCTTGATTGGCTTGGTCGTGCTCGCGGCGCAGCGGCGCTGGGAGGCGCTGCTGCTGGCGACGATCTTCGTCGGGATCACAGCGCTCAGCGCCCTGCTGGTCGCCTCGCCGCGGCGGGTGCTGGTGATGATGCCCCTCGTCGCAGCCCTCGCCGGCGTCGGGTTCGCGTGGGCCAGCGCGACGCTCGCTGGACGACGGCATCTGGATTGACCGTCATATAGACGGTCAATCCAGCACTCATCCCCGGACACGGCGCGGATAGCCTGCCGCGATGGACTCGCTGAGGAGCTGGCTGCGCGGATTGCCTGAGCGCCACGGGCGCACGACGCTGATCCTGCTCGCGGCGATCCTGGTCGTCGGCTTCGGCCTGCGCGCGTACCGTGTGATCGAGCCGTTGCCCACACCCGGCGACGACGCCCGCGCCTACTACGCGCTCTCCAAGGCTCTCTATGAGGAACGGAGCTTCGGAGGGCCGACGTTCGATGACTCAAGCGACTGGTCCCCCGGCGCCCCTCTTCTCTACGCCGCCAGCTTCTACGCAACCGGCGGCGCACGCGAAGGGACGGCGCGGATCGTCGAGCTGCTGCTCGGCCTCGGCGCGATCGTCATCGTCTTCCTGCTCGGAAAGCGGATCAACTGCCGCCCCACCGGCCTGCTCGCGGCCTTCGCCGTCGCCGTCTATCCACCGTTCATCCACTCGACCGGCGCCTTGTTCAGCGAGCCGCCGGCGATTTTCACGCTCCCCGCCGCGGTCCTTGCTTTCCTCTGGGCAGGGGAGCGAGAACGCCTGCGAGCCTGGCTCCTGCCCGGCTTCCTCTTCGGCCTCACCGCGCTGATCCGGCCCGAGTACCTGCTGGTCGGGATCGCCTTCGCCGTGCTGGCGCTGATCCGGATCGGCCGGGAGCGTGGCTGGAAGCCAGGGCTGGCCGGCGCGGCCCTGCTGACCGCGGCGCTGCTCCTGCCGATCGTGCCCTGGGCCGTGCGCAACCAGATCGCCCTCGACCGCACCGTGCCGATCTCGACCGGTGGCGGCAAGGCGCTCTACGTCGGCACCTTCCTCCCCGCCGACGGCGAATACCAGCGGGTCAAGGCGATCCTCGTGCGCCGCTACCTGCATCGCGACCTGGACCCGCACTCCGAGGCGCTCGAAGACGTGAACCCGACGCCGCTCTTCGACCGCGTCGCCGAACGCTATCCCGAACTGCCCCGCGACTCGGCGCTCGGAAAGATCGGCAAGCAGAACCTTTCCCACTACCTCGGCGAGGACCCGGTCGGCTACGCGGCGATGACCGCGCGCAAGACCTGGCGGATGTGGAGCGCGGGGATCGGCGAAGCGATGAGCAGCACCGCCGGGCGGGTCGTGCAGACGCTGATCGTGGCACTGGCGCTTGCCGGCCTCGGCGTGCTCGGCTGGCGGCGACGCTGGTGGGAGCTGGCGGCGATGGCGACGCCGCTGGCGCTCGTCACCGCGGTCGGCGCCGCCTCCCTGGCGGCTCCCCGTCGCAACGAGGTCCTGATGACGCTGATCTTTCCGCTTGCCGCCGCGGCGCTCTCACGGGGGACCGCCGCCCTATTGTCCAGGCGGTAATGCCCCTGTACGCAGGCATCTTCCCCGCCGAACTGACGGCCCTCCGCGGCTTCGGCCTGATCGCCGCGATCGTGCTCGTGGCCTACGCCGTCCTGCGCCGCCACTCGCTGCGCAACGTCGACGTGCTGATCCTGATCGCGGCGGGGCTCGGGCTGGCGCTCGTCTCGGGCACCGAAATCACCGACAGGCTGCTCTCCACCTTCTCCTTCGAGAAGGGCAACGGCGGCCGCATCCTGGGCCTCGCCGTCTTCTCGATCTTCATCCTCTTCATGCTCGTCCTGCGGGCGCTCTCGCAGGCGGCCCGCAACTCGCGCCAGCTCTCCGCCGTGCTGGAGGGGCTCGCCTGGGAGGAGTTCCGGCAGGCGGATCTTCCCGAGCGCTTCCGCGGCAAGGTCGCGGTCCTCGTCCCCGCCTACAACGAGGCGGAAAACATCGGCTACGTGCTCGACCTGATGCCGGAGGAGGCCTGCGGCACGCCGATCGCGGTGCTCGTCGTCGACGACGGCTCGCGCGACGGGACCGCCGACTTGGCGGCCGAGCACGGCGCGGTCGTCGCCCGCCACGTGATCAACCGCGGCGGCGGCGCGGCCCTGCGGACCGGCTACCGCCTGATGGTCGAATCGGGCGCCGAGGTCGTCGTCACGCTCGACGCCGACGGGCAGCACCTGCCCTCCGAGATGGAGCGCCTGGTCAAACCGATCCTCGACGGCGAAGTCGACGTCGCCCACGGCTCGCGCGTGCTCGGACAGGCCGACCGCAACCACCTGTCCCGCGAGCTCGGCATCGTCTTCTTCAACCGTCTCGTCTCCACCATCACCCGGACCAAGGTGAGCGACTGCTCCAACGGGTACCGGGCCGTGCGCACCACCGTCCTCCCCCAGCTCGTCCTGCGCCAGGAGCAGTTCCACACCTCCGAGTTCATGATCGAGGCGATCAAGCGCGGGATCCCCGCCAAGGAGGTCCCGATCACGGTCGAGCGGCGCCTGCACGGCCACTCGAAGAAGCCCGCCGTCGTCCGCTACGGCCTCGGCTTCGCCAACGCGATCGTCAGGACCTGGCTGCGGTAGGAGCGGGGTCGGTCGGCCCTCTGCTGACCGCCACTTACTTGACTCCCGGATGCCGGACCGCCGCCGGATCAGGCAAATAGAGGTCTGCACCGCAGCGCGGACAGACTTGTACATAAAGCTTTAGTGGCTTCAGGCAGTTGGGGCACTGGCGTTCGGGTTCGTCCTTCTCGGAGCGGTAGAGGATCACGGCGATCAGGCCGAGCGGGGGCAGCATCGTGCCGATCAGCAGCCAGAGCCAGAACGAGCTGCCCTTGCCCTTGCCGATGATCGCGGTGGCTAGGCCGAAGAAGAAGGCGATGACGAGGTACTCGAATCCCACGGCCCTATTGTCGCCTCCAGGGGCTTTGGATGCCCGATCGAGCCGACCTCGGAGATGTCGCGGCGGAAGGGCAGGCTGGCGGTCCAGTCGATCACGGCGCGGGCCTTGCGGGCGGCGCCCGGGATCTGACTCATGTGGTACGTCCGGGCCATCCACCAGGCCGGGAAGCCGCGGAAGGTACGTCCACCGACCTTGCCGACCGCCTTGTAGCGGCCGAGGTTGACGAAGGCGGCATTGCCGCGGTAGTCGAAGCGCTGGGCGGAGCCGATGCCGAGCTCGGCGGCGATGTTGCGAGCCGCCACCGGACCCTGGCGCACGGCGTGCTGCGCGGTCGGCGGGCAGAGCCCGCCGCGCGGGTCGGGAGCGGCGGCGCAGTCGCCGATCGCCCAGACCGCGTCCATGCCCTTCACCCGCAGGCGCTCGTCGACCGGGACCCGGCCGCGCTCGTCGAGCGGCACCGAGAGCTGCCGCAGGCTCGGGTGCGGGGCCACGCCCGCGGTCCAGACGACGGTCCGGGTGGGCAGGGTCTCGCCGGTGGCGATGCGGGCGCTGTCGGCCCGCACCTCCTCCAGGGTCGTGCCGAGGCGGATGTCGATGCCACGGCCGCGCAGCTCGCGCAGCGCGTAATCGGCCAGCTCGGCGTCGATCTCGGGCAGGACGCGGTCGGCGGCCTCGACCAGCACCCAGCGCATGCCGTGCAGGCGGGCTCGCGGGTAGCTCTCGATCGCGTCGGCGGCGAAGTCCTGCAGCTCGGCCAGCGCCTCGAGGCCGGCGTATCCGCCACCGACGAAGACGTAGGTGAGCAGTTCCTCGCGCCGGGCGGCGTCGTCGGTCGCGTTGGCCGCCTCCAGCGTCTCGATCACGTGGTTGCGCAGCCAGATCGCATCGGCCAGGCTCTTGAACCCGATCGCGTGCTCGGAAAGGCCCGGCACCGGCAGCACCCGGGAGACCGAGCCGAGCGCGATCAGCAGCTGGTCGTAGGGAAGCTGCTCGGCCTCGCCCTCGCGGGTGCGCAGCTCGACCGTCTTCGCCACCGGGTCGTGACCGGCGACCGAACCCAGGCGCAGGTACGTGCGGTCGAGGATCTCGCGCAGCGGCGTGACCACGTGCCGCGGCTCCAGCGTCCCCGCCGCGGCCTCGGGCAGGAACGGCGTGTAGAGCAGGAAGTTGACGTCGTTGACGAGGACCAGCCGGGTTGACTGCCGAGGCAGGATCCGCTCCAGCTCCCGCGCCGCCATCGCGCCCCCGAATCCACCACCGGCGATGACGACGTTCCAAGCCATAGGTCCAACTTAGCACTTTGTAACAACTTGTTACAAAGTTTCAGAACGCACTTTCGAGTTGCCCCTTGCAAGCGACCCGATGCAGCGATAAGGTTTCGCCCAGATCGCGTTCACATTGAACGGCCCCGGGAGCTTCCCCGGGGCCGTTTCTTTTTGCGGCGTGTTCTACCGGCGACTCGCGAGTTGCGATGCGAGCGCGATCAGCGCCCGAATCACGCCCGCATGCGCCAGAAGGACCGCCGCGGTTATCGCATTCACGCCTGCCTAAGCCGCCAGGACGAGAAGTTCGCCCCCTCAGAGGCCGAGTCGCTGCTTGATCAAGCGGTTGACTTCGCCCCCGTCGGCGCGGCCCTTGGTCTCCTTCATCACGGCGCCTACGATGGCGCCGATCGCCTTCTGGTTGCCGGAGCGGATCTGCTCCGCCGCTTCGGGGTTGGCGTCGACGGCGGCGGCGACTATCGCCTCCAGCTCGCCGCTGTCTGAGATCTGGGCGAGGCCCTCGCGCTCGACGATCGCCTCGGGGTCGCCACCCTCGGCGACGAGGGCCGCGAGCACGATCTTGCCGCTGCCGTGGGAGATCTTCTTCGCCTGGACCATGCCGACGAGGGCGGCCAGGGCGCCGGGCTCGACCTTCGACTCCGCGGCGGAGGCCTCTCCCCCGTCCTGGCGCAGCGCCGCCGCCAGCTCGCCGGTGACCCAGTTGGCCACCACGCGGGGCTCGACGTCGCTTGCCACCCCGGCCACCCGCTCGAAGTACCCGGCGGTCTCGGGGTCGGCTGCCAGCAGGGCGGCGACATCCTGGGCGAGGCCCATCTCCCCCTCATAGCGAGCGGCTCGCGCCGCCGGCAGCTCCGGCAGCGACTCGCGCGCTTCGCGGATCATCTCCTCGGTGGGAGCGATCGGCACCAGGTCGGGCTCGGGGAAGTAGCGGTAGTCGTGCGCCTCCTCCTTGGAGCGCAGCGGGTGCAGGGTGCCGTCCTCGGGGTGGAAGTGGAGCGTCTCCTGGACCACCGTCCCCCCCGCCTTGATCAGCTCGCGCTGGCGCGCCAGCTCGGCCTCCATGCCCCGCTCGAGGAAGCGGAAGCTGTTCATGTTCTTCAGCTCGGTCTTCGTCCCCAGCTCCTCGCTGCCGGCGGGTCGCACCGAGACGTTGGCGTCGACCCGCAGGCTGCCCTCCTCCATGTTGACGTCAGAGACGCCGAGCTGGCGGACGGTCTCGCGCAGCAGCCGGGCCCAGGTCGCCGCCTCGGCGGCGCCGCGCAGGTCGGGTTCTGTGACGATCTCGACCAGCGGCGTGCCGCCGCGGTTGAAGTCGACCAGCGAGGCGCCGGAGCCGTGGATGCGGCCCGAGTCGCCGACGTGGATCATCTTCGCCGCGTCCTCCTCGAGGTGGGCCCGGTTGATGCGGACGTCACCGAGCCGGCCGTTGCTGGCGATCGGGATGTCGTACTGGCTGATCTGGTACGCCTTGGGGCTGTCGGGATAGAAGTAGTTCTTGCGGTGGAAGATCGAGTGCCGCGCGACCTCGCACTCCAGCGCCGCGGCGATCTTCAGCGCGTAGAGAATCGCCTGCTCGTTGGTGACCGGGAGAACCCCCGGGTGGGCGAGACAGACGGGGCAGGTGTGGACGTTGGGCTCGTCGCCGAAGGAGAGCTCGCAGCCGCAGAACATCTTCGTCCTGGTCGCCAGCTGGACGTGGATCTCCAGCCCGATCACCGCCTCGAGCTCAGCCATCCCCGCCCCCCTCCTCGCTTCCGGTGCGCCTTTTCCGGTCTATTCCCGGAAAAGGCGCACCGGAAGGGCTCGCATCGAAGCCGATCGCCTGCTCGAGCGCGTGGGCGGCGTCGAGGAGCTTCTGCTCGGCGAAGGCCGGGGCGGCGATCTGGAAGCCGACGGGGAGCTGTGGGCCGCCACCCGCCGGCTCGGCGAGGCCGGCGGGGATCGAGATCGCCGGGATGCCGGCAAGGCTCATCGGCACCGTGAAGAAGTCGTTGAGGTACATCGCCAGCGGGTCGGCGGTCTTCTCGCCGAGCCCGAACGCGACCGAGGGTGACGTCGGCGTGACGACGAAGTCGAACTCGGCGAAGGCGGCGGAGAAGTCGGCCGCGATCTTGGTCCGCACCTTCTGGGCCTGGCCGTAGTAGGCGTCGTAGTAGCCGGAGGAGAGCGCGTAGGTGCCGAGCATGATCCGGCGCTTCACCTCGGCGCCGAACCCCTCCGCCCGGGTCGTCTCGTACATCTCGATCAGGTCGCCGCCGTCCTCGCTCCTCATGCCGTAACGGACACCGTCGTAGCGGGCCAGGTTCGAGGAGGCCTCGGCGGGGGCGATCACGTAGTAGGCGGAGATCCCGTGCTCGGCGTGCGGCAGCGGGGCCTCGGCGATCTCGCCGCCGAGCTGCTCGATCCTCGCCAGCGTCGCCTCGAAGACCTCGCGCACCCCGGGCTCGATCGCGTCGCGGGCGAGCTCGGAGGGGACGGCGAAGCGCAGGCCGTTCAGGTCCTCGCGGTCGGGCAGCCGGGGCGACTCGCCGAGGCCGACCGAGGTCGAGTCGCAGGGGTCGGCCCCCTGCAGGACCGACAGCATCAGCGCGGCGTCCCTGACGTCCCGTGTGAGCGGGCCGCACTGGTCCAGTGAGGAGGCGAAGGCGATCATGCCGTAGCGGGAGATCGCGCCGTAGGTGGGCTTGAGGCCGACGATGCCGCAGAGCGAGGCGGGCTGGCGGATCGAGCCGCCGGTGTCGGTGCCGATCGCCCAGGGCGCCAGGCCGCCGGCGACCACGGCGGCCGAGCCACCGGACGAGCCGCCCGGCACGCGGCCGCGATCCCACGGGTTGAGGACCGGCCCGTACGCCGAGTTCTCGTTGGAGGACCCCATCGCGAACTCGTCCATGTTGGTCTTGCCGAGGACCGGCGCCCCCGCCTCGATCAGGCGCCGGACGGCGGTGGAGGTGTAGGCCGGCCGGTAGCCCTCGAGGATCCGCGACCCCGCCGTGGTCGGCACCCCCTCGGTGCAGAAGATGTCCTTGACGGCGACCGGCGCAAGCCGGGGCTGCTCGACCGCGATCGCCCCCCCATCGCCGTTGCCGTCCCGCCAGAGGTACGCATTGAGCTCATCCGTGGCCGCCGCAGCGGCCCAGGCTTCGCCGTACTCGACCGACGAGAGATCCCCGGAGGCCATCGCCTCCTGCGCCTGCACGGCGGTCAGCTCGAGCATGTTCACGGCTTAGCCCTCCGCCTGCGGAGACGGAACTCGGAAGGCACCATCCACCGGGTCCGGCGCCGGCGCAAGCGCTACATCGCGATCCAAGCTCTCATGCGGCTCGTCCGCCCTCAGCACGTTCTCCAGCGCGACCACATGAGACGTCGGCGGCACATCGTCCAGCTCGAGCTCACTGATCCGGTCGACGTGCTCGAGGATCCCCGAAAGCTCCCCGGCCATCCGCTCCACTTCCTCCTCGGACAACCCCAACCGGGCCAGCTTCGCCACATGCAGTACCTGCTCCCGCTCGATCACGGCGGCGATTCTAGGGGCCCGGGCAAGGCCCGGGCCCCTCTCCTACCCCTGCGGCGGAGGAGGATTGGAGGGTGGCGGAGGCGGCGGAGGCGGTGTCGAAGACGATGGCGGCTGCGACGACGGTGGCGGCGTACCCGCGCCGGGCCCGCTGGAAAGCCGATCCGCCGCATCGCCGAAGGTCATCCCTTCCTCCCGCATGGCGCTGTACCCCCCGTAGGCGATCCCGCCGGCGGCGATCAGGCCGAGGAAGATGCCGATGCTGAGAGTCGCGTCGACCGAGATGCCACCGACGCTGCCGAAGCCGGGCGGATCGACGATCCGGAAAAGGATCAACAGCACCGAGATCACACCGAGGACGGTGACGACGGTGTTCGCCGAGACGGGTGGCTCGTAGGCGGCGTCGGTGAGCCGCAACGCCGCCACGCCGAGCGCGACGACGATCGTCGCCAGGAGGACGAACGGGATGAAGTCCAGGGCATCCCAGGCGTTGCCCCCGTCGCCGGAGATCGTCGTGCCCGAGAGTCCTCCGACGCCCGAGACCTCGACGCCGAACCAGTTGAAGAACATAAAGACGAAGAGCAGGATCGCGGAGACGGATGCGATCTTCTCACCGGTACTCAGCCTGTCCAGGTCCATCTGCCTACCTCCGTGGTCTCGCGGTCGAACCGACACTACACCCGCGCTCGGGCGGCAGCCACCGTGTTGACGAGCAGCATCGCGATCGTCATCGGCCCGACGCCACCGGGGACAGGAGAGATCGCCCCGGCCACCTCCGCCGCGGCCTCGAAGTCGACGTCGCCACGCAGCCCGTCGTCGGTCCGGTTCGTGCCGACGTCGATCACCACGGCGCCCGGCTTGACGGCGTCGGCACCGATCAGGCCTGGCGACCCGGCAGCCGCGACCAGGACGTCTCCGCGCCGGCACACCTCGGCAAGGCCCCGCGTTCGCGAGTGGCACATCGTCACCGTCGCGTTCGCCGCCAGCAGCAGCCGGGACACCGGCACGCCGACCAGCTTCGAGCGACCGACGACCACCGCCTCCGCGCCCTCCAGCGCGACCCCCTCGTGGCGGAGCAGCTCCATCACCCCAGCCGGTGTGCACGGGACGAGTCCGGGCATCCCGTGCGCGAGGAGGCCGGCGTTGACCGGGGTCAGTCCGTCGACGTCCTTGGCCGGGTCGATCGCGGCGACGACCCGGTCGGGGTCGATCTGGTCGGGGACAGGGAGCTGGACGAGGATGCCGTCGACGTCGCGGTCCACCCCCAGCGCTCCGACCAGCTCCAGCAGCTCGTTCTCGCTCGTGTCGGCGGGCAGGCCGTGGTGGGCCGAGCGCATCCCGGCTTCCTCGCAGGCGCGGTGCTTGCTGCGGACGTAGATCTCCGAGGCCGGGTCGTCACCGACGATCACCGTGACCAGCATCGGTGTCCGGCCGCGCTCGGCCTCATACGCGGCCACCTCCTCGGCGACCCTGGCGCGAACCGCTGCGCCCACCGCCTTGCCGTCGATCACACGGGCCGCCATCAGCGCCTCCGGATCGGTGCGTAGTCGGCCATCAGCTTGCGCTCGATGCCGTCGCCGGCGAAGCGCACGACGACGATCCCGCCAGCCTCGACCGCGGTGACGACGCCCTCGCCGAAGGCCGCGTGGACGACGTCGTCGCCGGTGCGCAGCTCCAGGGTCGGGCCGGGGTCGATCGTCGCCGCCGCGTCCGCGCTCGTCGTCTCCCAGCCGAGCCCGGCCGCCGCGCCGGGCGCGCTGGAGTGGCGCTCGGTCAGCTCCGCCGGTAGCTCGTCGACGAAGCGCGAGGGCAGGTTGCGCTCGGCGCGGCCGAAGAGGCGGCGTTCGCGCGCCCAGGTGACGTAGAGGCGCTTGCGAGCGCGGGTGATGCCGACGTAACAGAGCCGTCGCTCCTCCTCTTCTCCCCCCTCTTCCAGCGCCCGCATGTGGGGGAAGGCGCCGTCCTCGCAGCCGAGGAGGAAGACCGTGTCGTACTCGAGCCCCTTGGCGTTGTGCAGTGTCATCAGCGTTATCAGCGACTCCTCCGCGCGCAGATCGTCCTGCTGGGTGTAGAGGGAGATCTGCTGCAGGAACTCCTCCAGCGGCGCCAAGTTGGCGCCCTCCCCCTCCAGCTCGTGGTTGGCGTCGAACTCAGCCGCCATGCCGACCAGCTCCTCGAGGTTCTCGGCACGGCCCTCGGCCTCGATCGTGCGCTCGGCCGCCAGCGCGTCGAGGTAACCGGTCTCGCGCAGCACGGCCTCCAGCAGCTCGGACACGGGTGCCTCGTCGGCCCGGGCCCGCAGTCCCTCCATCGTCTCGTGGAAACGTTCGACCGCCTTGACCGCGGCGGCGCCGAGCCCCGGCACCTCCTCGACCCGTTCCGCCACCTCCCAGATCGAGAGTCCGGTGGTGTTGGCGTGCGAGGCGAGGCGGCCCTGGCTGGTGTTGCCGATGCCGCGCCGCGGCGAGTTGACGATCCGCGCAAAGGAGACCTGGTCGGCGGGGTTGGCCAAGAGGCTGAGATAGGCGATCGCGTCCTTGACCTCTGCCCGCTCGTAGAACTTGGTGCCGCCGATCACCTGGTAGGGCAACTCGAAGCGGACCAGGGTGTCCTCCAACACCCGGCTCATCGCGTTGGTCCGGTAGAAGACCGCGACGTCCTCGCGGCTCACGCCCTCCTCCTCGCCGAGGCGCTCGATCTCGCCGGCGACCCAGCGGGCCTCCTCGTGCTCGTCGGAGAGCTCGGAGAGCTGCACCGGCTCGCCCCCGGAGATCTCGGTCCAGAGCTGCTTCGGCCGCCGCTCGCGGTTGCGCTCGATCAGAGCATTGGCCGCCGAGAGGATGGTCTGCGTCGAGCGGTAGTTCTGCTCGAGCTTGACGATCTCCGCGTCGGGGAAGTCGCGCTCGAAGTCGAGGATGTTGCGGATGTCGGCGTGGCGAAACCCGTAGATGGACTGGGACTCGTCGCCGACCACCATCAGGTTCCCGTGCTCGGCGACGAGCAGCTGCAGCAACCGGTACTGCGCGTGGTTGGTGTCCTGGTACTCGTCGACGAGGACGTGGCGGAAGGTGCGCCGCCAGCGCTCGCGGGCCTCGTCGGAGATCTCCAGGACGTTGACCGTGCGGACCAGGAGGTCGTCGAAGTCCAGCGCGTTCGCCGCCAGCATCCGCTTCTCGTAGAGCTCGTAGACACCGGCGACGGTTTCCTCGAAGACGCTGCCCTGGGCCTGGGCGTAGGCGGACACGTCGACGAGCTTGTTCTTCGCGCCGGAGATCTGGGAGCGGATCGAGCGCGCCGGGTAGCGTTTCGGGTCGACCCCGAGCTCCGCCATGCAGCGCTTCAGCATCCGCAGCGAGTCGGACTCGTCGTAGATCGTGAAGCTGCGCGAGTAGCCGAGCTTCTCGGCGTCGGCGCGCAGCATCCGGGCACAGGCGGAGTGGAACGTCGTCACCCACATCGCCCGCGCGGAGCGGCCGACCAGGGCCTCGACCCGCTCGCGCATCTCGCTCGCCGCCTTGTTGGTGAAGGTGATCGCGAGGATCTCGCCGGGGCGGGCGGCGCCGGTCGCCAAGAGGTAGGCGATGCGGTGGGTCAGGACCCGGGTCTTGCCCGACCCGGCACCCGCCAGGACGAGGAGCGGGCCCTCGCCGTGTTCGACGGCCTGGCACTGGGGCTTGTTGAGGCCGGCAAGCAGCCGCTCGGCCCGGTCGGCGCCGGGTTCGATCGGCGCGCCACCGGCGTCCACGGGCGTCTCGGGCTCGGTTTGCAACATCGTCCCGAGAATAGCCTCGGGAGCGGCTGGCGCCGGGGGGCTCAGCCGCCGGCCGAGGAGCGGCCGGTGCGCTCGCGCAGCTCGGTCGGCCCGCCGCCGGGGGCGTTTCCGCCATCGAGCTCGGCGAGCCGCTGCTCGAGATCGGCGATCCGCTGGGAAAGCGTCTTGATCGCCTCGGCGATCGGGTCGGGCAAGTGGATCCAGTCGGCGTCGGGGCCCTCGACGCGCCTGCCGTCGACTTTGACCGGGTGGCCCGGGTTGCCGACGACGGTCGCGTGCGGCGGCACGTCCTCGATCACGACCGTGTTGGCGCCGATCTTGGCACCGTCGCCGACCGCGATCGGGCCGAGCAGCTTGGCGCCGGAACCGACCGTGACGTTGTCTCCCAGTGTCGGGTGGCGCTTGCCACGCTGGAAGCCGGTGCCCCCCAGCGTCACCCCCTGGTAGAGCGTCACGCGCTCGCCGATCTCGGCGGTCTCGCCGATCACCACCCCGGAGCCGTGGTCGATGAAGAACTCCCGGCCGATCTTCGCCGCCGGGTGGATCTCCACCCCGGTCACCGAGCGCGTGAGGTAGGCGAGCACCCGTGGGACGATCGGCACGCCGGCCTCCAGCAGCGCGTGGGCCAGCCGGTGGGCGAGCAGCGCCTGTACCCCGGCCCAGCTGAGCAGGATCTCCAGGGTCGAGACCTTCTGCGCCGCGGGGTCGCGGTCGCGGGCCGCGGCGACGTCCGCGCGTACCTCCGCCACCAACCTCTTCCAGCTGCTCATGGTGAGAAGAAGGGTAGGGACACGTAGCGCTCGCCCGAGTCGCAGACGACGGTGACCACGCGCTTGCCCGACATCTCCGGGCGAGCGGCGACCTCGAGCGCCGCCTTGATGTTGGCCCCGGCCGAGATCCCGGCCAGCACCCCCTCCCTCTGCGCGGCGAGGCGAGCCGTGTCGAGCGCGTCCTCGTCGGAGACCGAGAGGATCTCGTCGATCACCGAGCGGTCGAGCACCTCGGGGACGAAGCCGGCGCCGATCCCCTGGATCTTGTGCGGTCCGGGCCGGCCGCCGGAGAGGACGGGAGAGCTGACGGGCTCCACCGCCACGATCAGGGTCTCCGGGCTGCGCTCGCGCAGCACCGTCCCCACGCCGGTGATCGTGCCTCCGGTGCCGACCCCGGCGACGAAAGCCCCCACCTCGCCGTCGGTGTCCCGCCAGATCTCCTCCGCCGTGGTGCGCCGGTGCACCTCCGGGTTGGCCGGGTTGGAGAACTGCTGCGGCATGAACCCCTTGCGCTGCTCGCAGATCTCCTCGGCCAGCTCGACCGCCTCGGTCATCCCGCCCAGCGAAGGCGTCTCCCGCACCTCGGCGCCGTAGGCGCGCAGCAGCTTCGACCGCTCCCGGCTCATCCCCTCGGGCAGGGTCAGGATCAGCTCGTATCCCCGCGCCGCGCAGACCATCGCCAGGGCGATGCCCGTGTTGCCGCTGGTCGGCTCGACGATCACCGAACGGCCGGGCTCGATCAGCCCTTCCTCCTCGGCCGCGTCGATCATCGCCACCCCGATCCGGTCCTTGACCGAGCCACCGGGGTTGAGGTACTCGAGCTTGGCGCAGACCTCGCCGGCAAGACCGTCCCCCAGTCGCGAGAGCGAGACCAGGGGCGTATCGCCGACGGCTGCGGCTGCGGTTCCCCTGATCCGCATCAGATGAAGCCTCTCTCGCCGTCGGACATGCGAGGACTCTAGAACCCTTCGATGACAGCGGCGCACATAGCTCGTCCTACGAGCCGCAGGTAGGCCCTCCGGCCTACGGCTGGCGCCCGCTCGGAGAAGCCCCATCGGCTCGGCGGTGCGACAGATCGGCGAGCTCTCGGCGAACACGCTCTGCCTCCTCGTGGCGCCCCACGTCATCCAGACAGATCGAGAGGTTGTTCAACGAACTGGCGAGGCCTGGCTCGTGGGCAGTTGGGTTGGCGGCGATCAGGCGACGGTAGATCTCGACGGCTTCTTCGATCTCAGCTATGCCCTCCCCGCGGCGTCCCACACCAGCCAGGCGATACAAGAGGTCTTTCAGAGAGCGAGCCAGGCCAGGCTCGTAAGCGGCCGGGTTGGCGCCGGCGAGGCGACGGTAGACCTCGACAGACTCCTCGCTCGCCGCCAGGCCCTCCTCGTGGCGCCCGGTCGCAGCCAGGCACAGCGAGAGGTTGGCCAGCGAGCCGGCCAGGCCAGGCTCGTAAGCGGCCGGGTTGGCGCCGGCGAGGCGACGGTAGACCTCGACAGACTCCTCGCTCGCCGCCAGGCCCTCCTCGTGGCGCCCGGTCGCAGCCAGGCGATTTGAGAGGTTGGCCAGCGAAAGGGCGAGCTTGGGCTCATAGGTCGCTGAGTCGGCAACGGCGAGGCGACGGCGAACCTCGACCGACTCCTCGCTTGCCACCACGCCCTCCTCATGGCGCCCCACGTCGGCCAGGCGATTTGAGAGGTTGGTCAGCGAAAGGGCGAGCTTGGGCTCATAGGTCGGTGGGTCGGCAGCGGCGAGGCGACGGTAGACCTCGACGGCCTCCTCGATCGCCGCCATGCCCTCCTCGTGGCGCCCGGTCGCAGCCAGGCACAGCGAGAGGTTGGTCAACGAGTCGGCAAGGCTCAGCTCGTAAGTCGCTGGGCTGGCGGCGGTGAGACGCCTGCATCGCTCGACCGACTCCTCGCTTGCCACCACGCCCTCCTCATGGCGCCCCACGTCGGCCAAGCGGATCGAGAGGAGAGTCAGCAGGGTGGCCAGGCCAGGCTCATGGACGGCGGGCTCGGCGGCGGCCAGGCGACGGTGGTAGGCCACATCTTGGGCTGTCAGGGAGAGCGCGAGCGGGCTGAGGAGAAGGTCTGGCCGCGGTGGCATCAAAGCGACGGCATTTGGCAAGGCCACGGGATCAACCTCCACGACGGCTATCGCGCGATCGACCGCCGCGGCTGCCGTCGAAGCGTTGCCGTAGAGGAGATCGTGGTCGGCTTCTGTCGCTGCCTGTGTGACGGCCACCCCGCAGAGCCGCTCGAGTTCGGTGCTGAGGATCGGCTGAAGTGCAGCCGCAAGTTGTGGGTGGTCGGCTGCCGCACGAGCGTAGACCCCGAGAGGCTGCGTAATTCCGTTCGGCTCTTTCCGTCCCAAGACACCTGCCAGGACCCCTGCCTGATCGCTGAAATCTTCCGCCACAAGGTGCTCGCCGACCAGGTCAGGTTCGAGGGGGTTCCACCATCTCGGACCCTGGTACTGGTCGTGTACCCATCGCGCAAGCTGCAAGCGGCGCTCCGCCGGCGCATCCTCTAGGTCGGGGAGCAAGCGGAGCAGCTCTGCCGCCTCCGCTTCGGTCTCAGCACCCGCCAGAGTCGCCAAGCCGACAACTCGCCGGGGCAGCACCTCATCCCTGAACAGGTCAGAGGCGCTTGCGAGCCAATAGTTCTGCTCGTGCTCCAGTACCTCGTCGAGCAGAGCCGCCCGATTTGACGGCGGTGCGGGATTCCCGTGCACAGCGAGATACGCAGCAATAACAACCAGCAACGGGCTGGCAAAGTCTTTCTCTTCAAGCACCTTCGGCGGCAGCGGTGGAAACGCGGTTGGATCGGCGCGAGCCGCAAACGCACTGGCGGCTGCCTCGAACAGCGCTTCCCGCTCCGGGACCTCAAGCGGAAGATCCTCGAGCACACGTACTTCGCAGTCGTCGAGCAGAGAATCGAGTACCCGATTCCTGTTCCGCAAACGCTCGGTCCAGTCGGTGGTTCGACGCGGGGCCGCCCGTACGAGCAGCAGCAGGCGAACCGGCGCCTCTACGGTTGCGTGGGCTACGAGCAGCGGCAGCAGCAGTTTCAATTGCTCGACGCGCGACTCTGCATAGTCGATGACTATGAGACGTGCGGTCGGGATGTCCACGAGAGCCTCCAAGGCGGCCGGGTCGGCTATCTCCGAAAGGAACCCGCAAAGCCAATCCCTGCGCTCGATGCGCTCGCACAGCTCAACCGCCAGTCGCGTCTTCCCAGTGCCGCCGCGACCACCGATTACTTGACCGGCAAACGGAACTGCCGCATCCACCCAATCTTCCAGTTCATCGGGAAGATCGACGCGGGCCGCATAGCGCACCACGCCCGAGCGAGCCCGCACCAGCCGCGTCGGCAACTTCACACGGGCGGAAACCGGGACGACTGCAGGTTCAAGAGGGACTTTTCGAGGCGCGCCTCCATGAACGTCCCCATAGACAATTTGGATCGAACCATGACTGTTCAGGACCTGAACGTTCTTGTTACCGCGAATGGACTGGCTTGCCACGCGGCTGCCTCCGGGACTAGCTTGGGTTTCGGGAGTCGCGGCTACTGTTGCCCCGTCCGCTTCCGAAGTTCACGTTGACCTGGCTACCCTCAAATCGCATAGATCGAAGCCTTCCATATCTCGACCAGCCAGGTAAGCCGTAATACTGGAACAACCCGATCTAGATGAAATACATCCCCGAGCCGGCCGCCTCCGCCTCGCGGCGGGCGACTTCGGCGATCGTGGTCTGGCCGAAGACCTTGCGCAGGGCGGTGACACCCTCGGCCCAGATGCCGCCGGCCTCGTCGGCCTCTTGGCCGACCTTGCCGTCGAGCGCCTGGACCACCTCGAGGACGGTGATCTCCTCGGCCGGGCGGGAGAGCGTGTAGCCACCCTTCATCCCGCGGTGACTTGTCAGCAGGCCGCCGCGGCGCAGGGTCGAGAAGAGCTGCTCGAGGAACTGCTCGGGAATGCCGCGCCGCTCCGCCAACTCCTTGATCGGCACCGGCCTCTCGCCCGAGCGAGCAAGCTCCGCCATGGCGACGACCGCGTAGCGCGACTTCGAGGTGATCGAGATCACATCCGCTTTCTACCGCACTCCTCGGACCGGCCTGGGTTAGGATCGGGGGGATTCGGGCTCCAGGGCTGACGATGGAGCCGTCAGCAGCAACACCGAGAGATCGGAAGCAGTCCTGAGCGAGCGACCCCAGTGCCTAGTCATCGACGGTCATCCGATCGTCCGTCTCGGCGTGCGCCGGGCGCTGCAGGACAGCTTCGATGTCGAAGAGGCCACCTGCCGCGAGGAGGCGGTCGAGCTCGTACGGGACGTCGGCAGCATCGACGTGGCGATCCTCGACATGCGCCGCTGGACCGGCAACGACCATCCCGAGCCGATCGGTGCCATCGATGCGATCAAGGCCCTGCTCAGGTCCGAGCCCCAGCTTGGCATCGTCGCCCATGGCGACCGTGCCGAGCGTCATCTGGCCAGCGCCGCCCTGCAGGCCGGCGCCAGCGCCTACGTGTCGCGCACCGCCGGCGCCGAGGAGCTGAAGCGGGCCGCCCATGCCGCACTGGACCAGGAACGCTTCGTCGACCCCGCCGTCCCCCCACGCGGCAGCCGTGGCAAGCTGACCAAGCGCCAGCGCGAAATCCTCCAGCTCCTCGCCAACGGCGAATCGACGACCGTCGCCGCTCGCGAGCTGGATCTCAGCGAAGAAACGGTCAAGACCCACACCAAGAACGCCCTGGGGCGGCTGGGGGCCAGGAACAGAACTCACGCCGTCGCGATAGCCCTGCGCGAGTGCCTGATCGAGTAGCTGGCCCGCGGGTCCTGTCGCTGCAGGGGACCCACCACCCCTTCCGGTCGCTAAAGCGTCCTCAGGGGCGGTTCCCCCTACAGCGCCACCCGCGGGAGAGGCGCCGAGTCGGCGACACGCATAACCCCAGCAACGAGGACGAGACGCTTGCGCGCCCCCAGCCCACGTTGCGATGAGCTTCAGTTTTCTGGGCGCTTGCTTGACAGCTTGCGCATAAAGCTGTCAATCGAGAGCGACTCTCGCGGGGGGTGGCATCGATCTGGGGGACCACCCCGAGGAAGCTTTAGCTACCGCAGGGGTGGTGGCACCAGATCGATGACAGGACCCGCCGCGCCTGAGCGCTCTAGATCCAGCCGCAGTCGCGCGCGGTGAGGACGGCCTGCGCCCGGTCGACGGCGCCGATCTTGCCGTAGACGTTGTGAAGGTGGGTGCGGATGGTCGAAACGGAGAGCTGCATTTCGCCGGCGATCTGCTTGTAGACCATCCCCTCGGAGAGGTGGCGGAGGACGTCGAGCTCGCGGGCCGAGAGCGGGCAGGGCTCCGTCATCCGAGGCGAGTCGCTACCCCCGTGGGGCATCTCGTAGAGGAGGTCGCGCAGCGCCTCGGGGTCGAGGCCGCAGCGTTTCGCGCAGGTGCGCAGGCGCTCCGGGTTCACGGCCTCGCCCTGGCTGTAGTGGGCGACCATGTCGGCGGTTGCGATCATCGCCGCCAGCCCGTCGGCGTCGGCGGCGTGATGGCGCTCGATCGCGACGGCGAGGTGCGACGGCATGTTCCAGCGTCGCGCGAGCACACCGCCGACCAGGGCATGGTCGATGCCAAGCCGGTCGCGCTCCTCGCGCACTCGCTGCTCGGGCGTCTTCGCGACCGCGTCGAACTGGCCCCGGTCGCCCGGGTGCAGGCTGCAGATCACGAGGCGTCCGACATCGTGCAGGAGAGTGGCGACGGCCAGCTCGTCACGGCGTTCCCAGCCGACGGTGCGGCCGATCTGGTCGCCGGCCTGCTGAGTGGCGAGGGCGTGGACGCGGAAGCGCTCGGGCCGCATCTCGCGGCTTCCGTTGGGCTCGAAGAAGTCGAAGACCGGCGAGGTGCCCGCGATTGCCAGCACACCGGCCGGCTTCAGCACGTCGACGGCCTCGGGGATGCTGCTCACCGACCCGGCGACGTCGCTGCTGCGGTTGGCGAAGCGCAGGACCGCGATCGCCAGGCCGACGTCCGATTCGACCGCCTCGATCACCTCGGAGACGCGAGTTGTCTCGGCCGTCGCAGCGCGCATCACCCGGGCTCGCGACTCCACCAGGACCGGGAACTTCTCGACCGCGTCGAAGGCGGCGGCCAGGCGGGCTCCTGGAGCCGCCTTGGCACGAGCGCCGTTGGAGCGGGCGCCGTTGGTGGGCGCCGCCTCGGGCTTCACTTTGCCGTTGGTCTGTGGCTTGGTCGACTGCATGGCGGGAAAACCAGCTCGCAGCCTTCATCGGCAGACAAGGACGCACGGTTTAGCCTCGCCATCCCCAAAACTGGGGTAGAAGCCGGGGCCATTTGTCCACTTGGGTGAGGCCGGAACCTCCTCGTTGTCCGCAAGGCCAGGAGCCGCGCCAGGGCTAGGGCCGGAGCCGCGTGAGGGCTGCGTCGATGCGGGCGAGGGATTCGTCCCGCCCCAGAGCCGCAAGCGACTCGAAGATTCCCGGCGATACCGCGGTGCCCGTGATCGCGACGCGAATCGGCTGGTAGACCCGGCCAGGCTTGGCATCGAGCCGCTCCGGGAGCGGCTCCAGGGCTTTCTCGACCGCTCCGGCGTCGAACGCCTCGACCTCGGCCAGGGCCGAGCGCACAGCCTCCAGGGCGGGCAGTGCACCGTCCTTCATCACCTTGCCCCACGCCTTCTCGTCGTCGACAGGCGGCTCGAAGAGGAAACGGATCAGCAGCCACACCTCGTCGAGGGTCTGCGCTTTCTCCTGAGCGATCGCGCAGGCGCCGCGCAGGCGATCGTCGGGCTCGCGCCCGAGGTGCCTCGCCACCGCTTCGGTGTACTCCTCCGGCGGCAACTCGCGCATGAAGCGCCCGTTGACCCAGCGCAGCTTCTTCTCGTCGAAGATCGCCGCGGCCCTGCCGACGTCCTCGACCTGGAAGCGCCGGACCAGCTCCTCGGTCGGCATCAGGGTCGTGTCGTCGTCGGTTCCCCAGCCGAGCAGCGCGAGGTAGTTGCGGACCGCCGCCGGCAGGTAGCCGGCCTCGCGCAGCTCCTGCACCGAGGCGGCGCCGTGGCGCTTGGAGAGCTTCTTGCCGTCGGGCCCGTGCAGCAGCGGCAGGTGCGCGTAGCGCGGCGGCTCGTGGCCGAGGGCAGCGAGGACCAGCAGCTGCTTCGGCGTGTTGGAAAGGTGGTCGTCGCCACGCACGACCTCGTCGATCCCCATCTCCGCGTCGTCCACGGCGACCGCGAAGTTGTAGAGGACCGAGCCGTCACCGCGGGCGATGACGAAGTCGTCGTAGCTGCGGTTGGGGAAGCTGACGGGCCCGCGGATCAGGTCGTGGACCACGGTCTCCCCCTCGTCGGGCACCCTCAGTCTGACCGCCGCGCCCGGCTCGTCGACCGGCGTGCCCCGGTAGCCGCGACCGGCACCGTGCTCGGCCTTCCAGGCCTCGACCTCCTTGGCCGTGGCCGAGTCGCGGTAGGCGGCACCGGACTCGAGCAGCCGTTGCAGCGCCTCCGCATGGCGATCGGCGCGCGAGGCCTGCGAGACCGGCCCCTCGTCCCAGTCCAGCTCCAGCCAGCGCAGAGCGTCGAGGATCTGCTCGACGTTCTCTTCGGTCGAGCGCTCGCGATCGGTGTCCTCGATCCGCAGCACCAGCTCCCCGCCCGAGTGACGAGCGGCGAGCCAGTTGTAGAGTGCCGTCCGCGCCCCGCCGATGTGCAATGCCCCGGTCGGGGATGGGGCGAACCTCAGGCGGATTGGAGAGTCTTCAGACACGATGTTGATCGGGGCGCATGTTTCCACAGCCGGGGGGCTCGACAAGGCGATCGAGCGCGGCAGCGAGCTGGGTTGCGAATCGATCCAGATCTTCAACCAGAGCCCGCGCATGTGGCGGCCGACCAAATACGGCCCCGATGACTTCGCCGCGTTCAAGGAGGCGATGGCCGGCTCGCCAGTCGAAGCCGTCGTAATCCATGCCGTCTACTTGATCAACTGCGCTTCCAAAGACAGGGAGCTACGCCGGAAGTCCCAGGCCTCGTTGACCCATGCCCTACGGATTGGCGACGAAATCGGCGCGGACGGGGTTGTCCTGCATCCGGGAGCGCAGGTCAAAGAGCCGCTCGGCCCCTCGATGAAACGCGCCGGGAAGACGATCGCCGCCGCACTCAAAGAGAGTGACCGCTGCCCGCTGCTGCTGGAGCAAACCGCCGGCCACAAAGGCCTCCTGGGCCGCGACTTCGACCAGACCGCCGAGCTGATCGGGCTTGCCGGCAGCGGCAGGCGCCTCGGCCTCTGCCTCGACTCCTGCCACCTTTTCGTTCAGGGCTACGACATCACCGACGAGCAGCACCTTGCCGCCGTCGTAGACGAAGCCGACGCCAAGGTCGGCCTCGACCGCCTGCGCTGCCTGCACGTCAACGACGCCGCCGCCCCCCTCGGCTCCTGCCGCGACCGCCACGCCAACCTGGGCAAGGGAGAGATGGGCAAGCAGGGCCTCGCCGCCTTCCTCTCCGAGCCAAGGTTCGAGGGCCTGCCAGCCACGCTTGAGACTCCCGGCCCAAACAAGAAAGGCGCCGACCGCAAGGAAGTCCAAGCCGCCAAACGCCTCCGCAAAGCTGGTCTAAAGCGACGCCAGGGCTGAGAGGCGGTAATCCGCTCTCGCGGGAATGTCGCGAAGCGGCGGAAATGCAATCCGTCCATTGCGCGGCGCAGCCGCGCTCCAACATCGTCGCTAAGCGCGAAGCGCGTGCGACATCAATTCCCGCGAGAGCGGATTACCGCCTCTTTCCGCTGAGCAAGCGTGACTATTTGACGTGGACGCCGGAAATCGCCCTTGAGATCACCAGGCGCTGGATCTCGGAGGTGCCCTCGAAGATCGTGTAGATCTTCGCGTCGCGGTGCATCCGCTCGACCGGGAACTCTCGGGTGTAGCCGTTGCCGCCGAGGATCTGGATCGCGCGCTCGGTAGACCAGACTGCGACCTCGCCGGCCTTCAACTTCGACATCGAGCCCTCGGCGTTCTCGAACTTGTGGCCGTTGCGGCCCATCCAGGCTGCACGCCAGACGAGCAGGCGGGCGGCGTCGATCTCCAACTTCATGTCGGCGAGAGTGAAGGCGATCGACTGGTTCTCGACGATCGCCCTGCCGAACTGGTGGCGCTCTTTGGCGTACCCGAGCGCGTACTCGTAGGCGGCACGGGCGATGCCGAGCGCCTGCGCGCCGACCGTGGGCCGGCTCGCCTCGAAGGTCTGCATCGCCGCCTGCGACTTGGCTTTCTTGCCTTCGCGGACCCGGGCGAGCCTTTCGTCGAGCTTCTCTTTGCCTCCCAGCAGACAGGCTCCCGGCACGCGACAGTCGTCGAGGTGGACGTCGGCGGTGTGGGAGGCGCGCAGGCCGTGCTTCTTTACCTTGGCGCCCTGCTCGCAGCCCTTGGTCCCGGGCGGGATCACGAAGGCGGCGTGGCCGCGCGAACCGAGCTCGCGATCGACCGTGGCGATGACCACGTGGACGTCGGCGATGCCGCCGTTGGTGGCCCAGGCCTTCTGGCCGTTGATGACCCACTCGTCCGTCGCCTCGTCGTACTTGGCGGTGGTGCGGATCGCAGACACGTCGGAGCCGGCATCCGGCTCCGACGAGCAGAACGAGGCGACCTTGGGATCGTCCGCACTGCCGAAGCACTGCGGGATCCACTCGCCCATCTGCTCCGGGGTTCCCTGCCCGAAGATCGCGGCGACTGCCAGCGAGGTGCCCATGATCGCCATGCCGATGCCGGCGTCGCCCCAGAAAAGCTCCTCGTTGGCGATCGGCAGAGTCAGCCCGGTCTCGTCGGCCCAGAACTGGCCGAGCGCTTCGAAGCTGTAGAGGCCGATCTTGGCGGCCTCCTGGATCACCGGCCAGGGCGTCTCCTCGCGCTCGTCCCATTCCTCGGCGGCGGGACGGACGACGCCCTCGGCGAATCCGTGCACCCAGTCGCGGATGTCCTTCTGGTCCTGGTTCAGCTCGAGGGTGAACTTCGGCCCCTCGCTGGAAGCACCGTCGGTGTTGCCGGCTGCCTCAGCCACCAGCTTCTCTGCCTCTGCCACTGCGGAAGTCTCTGTCATGCCGCAATTCTACACGGAACGATGTCGTGTTTACCCCAATCAGATGTCGCGCAGGTCGAACGCCTTGATGCCCTCGGGGCCACCGTCTGAGCAGTCGAAGAAGCGACGATTGACGCAGTCATAGGACCCCCCTGAGCCCTCGTACGCGCGCTCGACGGAGAACTGGCAGTGCGGCAGGGCATCTCCCGTCATCTTCACCCCGCCGAAGCCGCCAGGCTGCAGAACGGCGTCGAGCTCGACCTTGGCGGCGAAGACGTCCTGCATGCAGCCGACGTACTGCACGCCGTTGAGCATGTCGACGAAGCTGTAGAGGTAGCGGCAGCGCATTTCGACGCAACCGCGGGGCTCGACCATCTTGTCGCAGAAGGAGCGGCACTGGCGACACTCACCCGTCTTCTCGCGAATGGCGGTCATGAAGGGAGTCTAGGGATGTCGGCAGCGAATTCCGAGTGCTGAAGCCGAATCAAGCAGCTACGGCGGCGGCCGTGGTGGCGGCTCCGAGAACGTGGTCCAGCTCGCTGCGCAGCCTGCCGGAGGGGCGCACGCGGTAGCCCTCGCCGAGCAACAGCCGCTTCGACTCGCCGGCCGCGGTGCGGATCGCAAGGTGGACCTCGGCGTCGCCCTTGTGGTGTTCGAGCACCGCCTTCAGTTCCTCGACCAGGACGTCGGTGAGCTGCGCCGCCTCGACCTCGACCTCGACCGGGCCGCTCGGGCCGCTCGAAACCTCGGGTGCGCGGGCGATCTCCTCGGCGTCGGGTTCGAAGCGCTCGGCCTCCTGCACGACGAGCTTCGTCTCGCCGCGGTCCTTGTGGTCGAGGCGGCCGCGGACGACGACGATCGCGTCGGGCGCGATGATCGCGGCGCTCTCGGCCTCGTCGGCCTTGAAGACCAGCATCTCGACCTGCCCCTCGACGTCGTCGAGGGTGGCGAACATCATCTGACTGCCGCTCTTGGTGCGGATCTTCTTGCACTCGGTGACGATGCCGCCGACCGTCACCCAGGAGCCGTCCTGCTTGTTGGCGAGATCGGCGAGGCCGCAGTCGACGCGGGCGCGCAGCGCGCCCCGGACCTCGGTCAGCGGGTGCGAGGAAAGGTAGGTCCCCAGCGTCTCCTTCTCCAGGGCCAGCAGCTCGGCGCGCTCGAACTCGGTGCCCGAGATCGGCGGGCGGTGGTGGGCCTGGGCGGCTGCATCGACCCCGCCGCTCTCGCCGTCGCCGAAGTCGAAGATCGAGCCCTGGCCGAGCTGGGCGTCCTCCTGGGCCTTCTGCCCCGCCGACTGCGCCGCCGGCAGCGCCTCGAGCATCCCCTTGCGTGTCGCCTCGGTCGAGTCGAGGGCACCGCACTTGATCAGGCACTCGATCGCCCGTTTGTTGACGGCGCGCGAGTCGACCCTTTCGCAGAAGTCCCAGATCGAGTCGATCGGGCCGTCCTCGCGAGCGCGCAGGATCGCCTCCACCGCGGCGTGGCCGACGTTCTTCACCGCGTCGAGGCCGAAGCGGATCGCCTTCTCGGAGACGACGAAGTCGTGATCGGAGGAGTTGACGTCGGGCGGCAGCACCTCGATCCCCATCTCCTCGCAGCGGTTGACGAAGAACGGGACCTTGTCCTTCGTGTTCATCACCGAGGAGATCACCGCCGCCATGTACTCGGCCGGATAGTTGGCCTTGAGGTAGGCGGTGCGGTAGGAGATCAGCGCGTAGCAGGCGGCGTGGGACTTGTTGAAGGAGTAGTCGGCGGCAGCCTCCATCAGCGACCACATGTCGTTGGCGACCTTGCTCGCGGTGCCCGAGGCCTGCATCCCCTCGAGGAATTTCGCCTTCATCGTCGCCATCAGCTCGCGCTTCTTCTTGCCGATCGCCTTGCGCAGGTCGTCGGCCTCGGCGGGGCTGAAGCCGGCCATCCGCTTGGCGATCTCCATCAGCTGCTCCTGGTAGAGGACGCAGCCGTAGGTCGGCTCGGTGATCGGGCGCAGGCGCTCGTCGGGGTAGGTGACCGAGGAGGGATTGCGCTTTCCCTTGGCGTAGTCGGGGATGTAGCGCATCGCCCCGGGGCGGTAGAGGGAGACGAGCGCGACGATGTCGTCGAACTCGGTCGGCTTCACCTTCTTCATCGCCTCGCGCATGCCCTCGGACTCGAGCTGGAAGACGCCGGTGCCCTCGCCGCGGGCCAGCATCTCGAAAGTCTTGGCGTCGTCCATCGGGATCGCGCTCATGTCGACCTCGACACCCCGCGAGCGGCGGATGATCTCGGCGGCGTCCTCGATCACGTCGAGGTTGCGCAGCCCGAGGAAGTCCATCTTCAGCAGGCCGATCTCCTCGATCGGGCCCATCGAGTACTGGGTGACGATCTTGTACTGGCGCTCGGCCTTGCCGCTGCCGTTCCCAGCCCCATTCCCGTTTCCGTTTGGCGCCGCCGGGGCGCTGCGGTCCTCGGCCAGCTGCAGGGGCACGATCTCCTGCAGCGGCCGGTCGGCGATGACGACCGCGGCGGCGTGGATCGAGTTGTTGCGGATGATCCCCTCCAGGCCCTGGGCGACGTCGAGGATCTTCTTGGCGTCGGGCTCGGAGTCGTATGTCTTGCGCAGCTCCTGGCCGGGCTTGAGGCATTCCTCGAAGGAGGGGTTGCGGCCGAGGATCGGCTCCGGGATCTGCTTGGCGAGGCGGTCGCCGCTGCCGTAGTCGAAGCCGAGCACGCGGGCCGCGTCCCGGGTCGCCGCGCGTGGCGCCATCTTGCCGAAGGTGATGATCTGGGCGACCGACTCGCGGCCGTACTTCTCGGCGACGTAACGGATCACCCGCTCGCGCCCGCGGACCGAGAAGTCGATGTCGATGTCCGGCATCGACTTGCGGCCGGGATTCAGGAAGCGCTCGAAGAGCAGGTCGTTGGCGAGCGGGTCGATGTCGGTGATCGTCAGCGCGTAGGCGACGATCGAGCCCGCCGCCGAGCCGCGGCCGGGGCCGACCGCGACGCCGTTGTCCTTGGCGTAGCGAACGAAGTCCCAGACGATCAGGAAGTAGGAGGAGAAGCCCATCTCCTCGATCACGCCGAGCTCGAACTCGATCCGCTCCTGCGCCTCGGCGGGGACCGGGTCGCCGTAGCGGGCACGCAGGCCCTCGGCGGCAATCCGCCGCAGCATCGTCTCGGGCTCCTCGCCGTCGGGCGTCGGGTAACGCGGCAGCAGCAGTTTGCCCAGCTCGATCTCGGCGTCGCAGCGCTCGGCGATCTCCAGCGTCGTCGGCACCGCCTCCGGCCACTCGGCGAACGAGTCGGCCATTTCCTCGGAATCCTTGAGGTAGAACTCGTTGGTGTCGAAGCTCATCTTCGGCGCCGCCAGGGTCGACTTGGTCTGAACGCAGAGCAGTGCCGAGTGGTTGTCGAAGTCCTCCCGCCGCAGATAGTGGACGTCGGCGGTGCCGACCAGGGGCCGGCCCAGCTCGCGGGCGTAGCGGACGATCCCCTCGTTCGCCTTGTCCTGCTCTGGGATCCCGTTCTTCTGCACCTCGAAGTAGACCTGCTCGGCGCCGAAGGCCTGGATCAGGTCGTCGAGGTGGGCGCGCGCGTCGTCGGGCCGCTCCTCGACCAGGCGGCGGCAGAAGCGCGACTGCAGACACCCGGTGAGCACGATCACGCCCTCGGAGTGGGCGGCGAGCATCTCCATGTCGACGTTGGCCTTGCCGCGCGAGAAGCCTTCGAGGAAGCCCGCCGAGGTGAGCTTGACCAGGTTGGCGAGGCCGGCGTCGCTCTCAGCCAGCAGAGTGAGGTGGTTGCGCTCGTATTTGGGCTTCTCCTTGAGCGTCTTGACGTCATCGACGAAGTAGGCCTCGAAGCCAGCGATCGGCTTGATCCCGTGCACCTTGCAGGCCTTGTAGAGGTCGACCGCCCCGTTCATCACGCCGTGGTCGGTGAGGCCCAGGGCCGGCTGGCCCATCTCGGCGGCACGGGCCGCCATCGCGTCGATCTTGCAGGCGCCATCGAGCAGCGAGTACTCGCTGTGGGCGTGGAGATGGACGGCGGAAGGGTTGCTCACGGGCGCCGGGCGATCATGCCAAGCGGCTCAGATGGAGCGGGCCGATTTAGCGCGTCTTCCGCGCACCTTCCGTGTGTATTTCGGAGAGGGGGCTGCCGGCTCAGGCGCAGACCCAGGCGCTGCCGCCGGAGTCGGCCCAGATTTCGGCGGCTATGCGGTCCTGTTCTTGCTTGGGAGCTTCGTGGGGTGCGCCCTGGCCTCCGTAGAGCTCCCAGGTCGAGGGGAGGATTTGGTAGGCGCCGCCGGCGCCGCTGGAGGGGTTGATGGCGCTGTAGTTGCCGCCGGACTCGCACATGACTATGTAGGTGGGGATCGAGTAGGGGCCGCCCAGCCAGCGCTCGACGGTGGTTTCGGCTTCGGCACGGCTTGCCGCTTCCGCCGCCTCGATGTCGCTGGCCCAGGTGCCGATCTTCGATTTGAGCGTGGACAGGGAAGCCGATCGAGAGGCAGCGACGGAGTGCAGTTGGGCGACTGCCGCTTCGGCTTCCCGGCGGACACCGGCGATTTCGGAGCGGGCGGCAGCAAGGCGTTCGTTGTAGGCGTCGGCCTTGGCCTTGAGGGTGGCGATCCGATCGAGGGCCGCGGCAACGGTGCGGCGGACTTGGGCCACGCGGCCCGCGAGGTCGGAGTCGGAGCGCTCGATCCGCTCCAGGTATTCGGTGCGGGTGGCGAGCTCGTCGAAGCTGCCGGAGGCAAGGATGACGCTGGCGGTGCTCGGGCTGCCGCTCTCGTAGATCGCGACGAGACGCGCCGCGAGCGCGTTGCGGGCACGGAGCAGGCGGCGCTTCTCCACGGCGAGGCGGCTCTGCGTGCGGCGCACGTCCGCCGCCAGCCGCGCGGCGCGCTCTTCGCCTGTCGCGAGCAGTCCGGTGAGCTCCTCCTCGCGGGCGCTCGCCGCGTCGGCCTCTTCCTGGGCCGCGGCCAGTTCGCCCTGGGCCGCCTGCAGGCTCGCGGCCAGGGAGCTGGCCTCGCTGCGCGCGGCGGAGACCTTCGCTTCGAGATCGCCAACGCTGGCCGCTCCGGCGACCGTTGCCGAAAGCAACGCGAAACCGAGCAGCGCGGACACGAGAACGGCCGGGCGCCGGGACCCTGCCTTTGTCACCGGGGTACGAACCACGAAGCCGACGAGGCTAGCGGCTTTCGTTAGCAAACCCTCACAACTAGACGATAACCCGCAACGGATCTTGCGGACTCCCGTTCCGGTGCGCCTTATCTCGCTATGCCGGGGAAAAAGCGCACCGGAAGGCCGGGGGTGCGGCGTAATCAGCCCTCGGGGACGTTGCGAGTGGCGGCGTAGGCGGCTATTGCCACGCCGGCGGCGGCAACACCGAAGCCGATCCGGATCTGGCGCCTGTAGCGCACCCGGACGTACTTGAGGGCGAAGCGGATCGCCATCTTGCCCAGCTTGTCGTAGCTCATGTCTTCCCCTCTTCCCCGCGCTGGCGAATTCGATGCGCCATCCGCGACTGCAGCGACCAGAGCTCGATGAAGCCGGGCGAGGCGGCCTGCGAGAAGAGGCCGCCGGACTCGGCGAAGGAGGCGAGGTCGGCGTCATAGACGGCATTGGGCGAGCTGCGGGTTACCACCCGCACGCTCCCCTTGAAGAGCTTCAGCCCGATGGTTCCCGTGACCTGGGCGTTGACAGCATCCATGTAGGCGTCGAGATCGGTGCGCAGTGGCTCCCACCAGAGACCGGCGTAGACGAGGTACGCCCACTTCTGGTCCAGCGAGGGCTTGAACTGGTTCTGGTGGATCGTGCCGACCAGCTTCTCCAGCTCCTGGTGGGCAGGAAGCAGGATCGCCGCTGCCGGGACCTCGTAGATGTCGCGCACCTTGAGCCCGACGATGCGGTCCTCGATGTGGTCGACGATGCCGGCACCGTGCCGGCAGCCGATCTCGGCGACGCGTTCGAGCAGGTCGACCAGGCCCAGCCGCTCGCCGTTCAGCGCCGCCGGGACACCCGCCTCGAACTCGACCTCGACCGTCTCGGCCTCCTCGGGAGCCTCCTCGGGGAGGGTGACGAGCTGGAAGACGTCGTCCTCGGGCGCGTGGCCCAGGTCCTCGATCCAGCGCCCCTCCGAGGAGCGGCCCCAGAGGTTGTCGTCGATCGAGTACGGCGCCACCTCGGTGCCGCCCTTGACCGGGATGCCGTGCTCGCGCGCGTAGGCGATCTCCTCCTCGCGGCCCATCTGCCAGGAGCGCACCGGCGCGATCGTCTTCAGCTCCGGCGCCAGGGTCGCGACCGTGGCCTCGATCCGTACCTGGTCGTTGCCCTTGCCGGTGCATCCGTGGGCGATCGTGTCGCAGCCGGTGCGGCGGGCGTACTCGACCGCCAGCTTGGCGATCAGCGGCCGGCCCAGCGCGGTGAAGAGCGGGTAGCCGCCGCCGTAGAGGGCGTTGGCCTTGATCGCCGGGACGACGTAACCGGCGGCGAACTCCTCGCGCGCGTCGACCACGTGGCACTCCAGCGCGCCGAGCCGCTTCGCCTTGTCCTCGATCACGGCGTAGTCCTCGCCGGGCTGGCCGAGGTTGACGGTTAGACAGACCACCTCGGCGTCGTAGGAATCCTGGATCCACTTCAGCATCACGCTCGTGTCGAGGCCACCCGAGTAGAGCAGCAGGACGCGTCGCACCTCGGCGGGGTCCGCCTCGTAAGAGGCGGTGCGGGTCTGTGCGGGGGAGTCGGCCACCGCTAGGGGGCGCCGATGCCGCCGCTGCCGCCTTCTTCTTCGGGCGGCGGCGTCGTGGTGGTCGTCGTCGTTTCGGTGGTCGTGGTCGGCGCCGTCGTTTCCGTCGTGGTCGGCGCGGTGGTCTCCGTTGTCGAGCCGGTGGTCGTCTCGGTCGTCGGCTCGGTGGTTTCCGACGGCGCTGTGGTGACCGTCGAGGTCGTGCCGCTGCCACCGTCGTCGCTGGCGATCACGGCGATCGCGATCACCAAGCCGACGATCACGGCGATCAGGCCGGCGACGAGCAGGCGCGTGTTGCCGTGCGGCTTGTGGTCGTCGGGCTGGCTCATCATCCGTGTCGGGTCCTCGTGCATTTGCCTACTCCTCCGGTCCGAGTATCGCGTCGAGTATCTCGCGCGTGTCCTCGATGTCGAATCCGCTTCTCAGCCGCTGCTCGATCTCCTCCCGGCTGCTTCCCGACACCGCCATCTGGGTGGCGAGCAGGCGGGCTCCGGCCGAGCCCGAGCGCGGGCCTGGCGCCGGGTCGGGCTCGGATGCCGCCTCGACCGGCCGCAGGTGGTTCTCGCGGCGGGGCGCCGTGGGCGGGTCGAGCTGGTCGGCGAGCGCGCGCAGGCGCTCGGCGACGATCCGGTCGGCGCGGGCGCTCGCGTCCTGGAGCTGGTGGCGTGCCTGCTCCTCGGCGTCGTCGATCACCTTCGACGCGGCCTGCTCGGCCGCCTCGACGATCACCGCCAGGCGCTCCGCGGTGCCGCTGGTCAGGGCGCGCGGCTCTGAGGGTCGCTTTTCCTTGCTCATCTCGCCGAGTAGCTTAGGGTGCCCCGCGCGAGGTGGTCAGCCTCGAGCACCCCGAGCTCGGTCACGGGGGGATCGCCGTAGAGCCACTCGCGGGCGATCGAGAACCAACTGTTCGACGCTTCGAGCATGCCGAGCAGCCCGGTCAGCAGCATCACCGAGCGCATCAGGACCAGGTGCTCGGCCGGCAAGGTCAGCGACTCGAAGTCCTCGTGACCCTGAAGCTGGTTGTAGCGGCGCATCATCTCGCCGGTGCGCGTGCCGTCGACCTGCAGCTCCTCCTCGACGAAGGTCCAGCCGAGCATCGCGTCGTAGGCCTCCAGGAACGGCTGGGCCAGCGCCGGGTTGGGCTCCAACGCCCCGATCTCGACCATCACCGCCATCAGACGCTCGGCGTCGCCGGCATGAACCGCCCTGGTCGACGCCAGCAGGCTCTCGACTTCCGGGTCGGCCAGCCGCTTGAAGAAGCCGAAGTCGAGGAAGGCGACCCGGCCGTCGTCGAGGAACAGGGCATTGCCGGGATGCGGGTCGCCGTTGAGCAGGCGGTGGCGCATCGGCCCGTTGATGTAGAAGCGGACGAGGATCTCGCCGAGCCGGTTGCGCTCGTCCTGGCTGCGCTTCCTGGCCTCGGCGAAGCGCTGGCCCACGATGAAGTCGCTGACGATCACCCGCTCGCGGCAGAGGTCGAGGACGACGTCGGGCACGACGACGAACGGGTGGCCGCGGTAGGCGCGCGCCATCGAGCGCTGGTTCGTCGCCTCGAGCTCGTAGTCGATCTCCTCGGAGATCCGCTCGCGGATCTCGTCGGCGATCGCCCCGGTGTTGATGCCGGGCGCGATCACGTCGAGTAGCTTCAGCGCCAGGCGCAGGTTCTTGAGGTCGGCCTGGATCGCCTCGGCGATGCCCGGGTACTGGACCTTTACCGCGACGTCGCGGCCGTCCCGGGTCGTGGCCCTGTGGACCTGGCCGATCGAGGCGGCCGCGATCGGCTCCTCGGCGAACTCGCGGAAGTGGTCGGAGAGGCGGCCGCCGAGGTCCTGGGTCACCACCTTGGAGATCGCCTTGAAGCTGGCCGGCTCGGCGTCCTGCTGAAGGGTGGCGAGGATCTCCTGGAACTGGGGACGAACTTCCTCCGGCACCAGCCCGAGGTCGACGGCGGAGAGTGTCTGGCCGACCTTCATCGCCGCGCCGCGCATCCCGCCCAGCACCTTGACCAGAGCTTCCGCGGACTTCAGCTGCTGGCGCGCGGCGGCCGCTTTGCGGGCGTCCGAGTCGCCGCCGACCGCCTTCGCCGTCGCGCTCCGCGCCGCGACCCCGGCGGCGGCGCCGGCGATCGAGGCCGCGCGCCGCATCCTCGACCCCGTGATCCGGCCGTCGCCCATCCTCTTCAGGCTCCTGGCCGGGCCGCGAGGCTCTCGCCGATCAGTTCGGCGGCCCGCTCGACCTGGTCGGGGTCGACCGTCAGCGGCGGCAGCAGCCTCAGGGTGCCCGGCTCGGGGACGTTGACGATCAGGCCGCGGGCGAGCAGGTCGGCCCCGATGGCCGCGGCGTCGATCCCGTCCTCCAGGCCGACCCCCAGCATCAGGCCCCGGCCGCGCACCTCGCGCACGCCGTCGAGGGCCAGCAAGCCTTCGCGGAGCTGGGCGCCGAGCTCGCGCACCCGGCGCAGCAGCGCCGGGTCGTCGACGATCTCCAGCACGGCGAGGGCGGCGGCGCAGGCGACCGGGCCGGCGGCGAAGGTCGAGCCGTGGTCGCCGGGCTCCAGCACCTCGCCCGCCTCCGGCGTGGTCACGCAGGCGCCGATCGGCATCCCGCCGCCGAGCGCCTTGGCGCTGGTGAGGACGTCCGGGCGCACCGGGGTCTGCTCGTAGGCCCAGAGCGAGCCGGTGCGTCCCATCCCGGTCTGGATCTCGTCGAGGATCAGCAGCGCGCCGGCCTCGTCGCAGGCCTGCCTGGCGGCGAGAAGCGCCTCCTCGCTGACCGGGTGGATCCCGGCCTCGCCCTGGATCGGCTCGATCAGGACCGCGGCGGTGCGCTCGCCCACGGCGGCGCGCAGCGCCTCGGCGTCGTTCAGCGGCACCGAGCGGAAGCCGGGCAGCATCGGTGCCAGGGCGGGGTTGACGGCAAGCGCCGGGGTTGCCGAGAGCGCACCGTAGGTGCGGCCGTGGAAATCGCGCTCGAAGCTGACGATCTCGGGCGCCTCGATCCCACGCCTGTGGGCGTGCTTGCGGGCGATCTTGATCGCGCACTCGTTGGCCTCGGTGCCGGAGTTGGAGAAGAAGACGCGGCCGCCGAGGCTCGACTCCGAGAGGCGCTCGGCCAGGCGAACCATCGGCTCGGTGTAGAAGAGGTTGGAGGTGTGAATCAGGCGACCGGCCTGCTCCCGCACCGCCTCGACCACGTCGGGGTGGCAGTGCCCCACCGTGCAGACCGAGATGCCGGCGAGGAAGTCGAGGTACTCCCGACCCTCGGCGTCCCAGAGCAGGGCCCCCTCGCCGCGGACGAACTCGACCGGCGCCCGCTTGTAGGTGCGCATCAGGTAGCGCTCCTCGAGGGCCTGCAGGTCGGTGAGGTTCACGGCGTCACCATCGTGCCGATGCCGGCGTCGGTGAAGAGCTCGACCAGCAGCGAGTGGGGCTTGCGGCCGTCGATGATGTGGGCGGACTGGGTGCCGCCGCGGATCGCGTCGACGCAGGCGCCGAGCTTGGGGCGCATGCCACCTTCTATCTCGCCCAGCCGCTCTTCGACCTCCTCGACCGTGGCGCGCGAGATCAGCGAGGACTCGTCCGCCGCGTCGGCGCGCCAGCCCTCGACGTCGGTGAGGAAGATCGCCTTGTACGCGCCGAGCTCGGCGGCGACCTTGCCGGCGGCCTCGTCGGCGTTGACGTTGTAGGACTGGCCGTCACGGTCGGAGGCGGAGGAGGCGATCACCGGGATGTAGTCGGCGGCGATGTGGTTGAGCACGTCGACGTCGACCCGCTCGATCGAGCCGACGAAGCCGACCTGCTCGGCGTTGGCCACCGGTGCCGCTTCGAACAGCGAGCCGTCGCTGCCGGAGAGGCCGACGGCCGGCTGCCCGTGGCGATTCAGCCGCTGCACGATGTCGGAGTTGAGCTTGCCGAGCAGGACCATCTTCGCCACCTCGACCGTCTCCGCGTCGGAGACGCGCAGGCCCTCGTGGAAACGGACCTCCAACCCGAGGCGGTCCATGTACTCGCTGATCTCGGGCCCGCCGCCGTGGACGACGATCGGGTTCATGCCGACGTACTTGAGCAGGACGACGTCGGTGGCGAAGGCCTCGCGCAGCTCCTCGTCGCGCATCGCCGCGCCGCCGTACTTGATCACGACGGTGCGGCCGTGGAACTCGCGGATGTAGGGCAAGGCCTCCATCAGCGTCTCGACGCTGACTCCGGCCGCCCGTGACTGCGGCGCCTGCTCGGTCATCTCCGCCCCCTCACGTCGTGTACTCCGCGTTGATCCGAACGTACTCGTAGCCGAGGTCGGAGAACCAGACGTGGGCGCTGTGCTCGCCGCGGTCGAGCCGCAGGCCGAGCTCGGCCTCGGCGACCTCCTCGCCCAGCTCCGCGTTGTCGATCGCCTCGCCGCCGATCTCCTCCAGGTCCTCGCCGGCGAGCGCCTGCCCGGCCGCCTGGGCGATCCGGCCCCAGTTGGGGTCGCGGCCGAAGAGCGCGGTCTTGACCAGGGGCGAGTTGGCGATCGCCCTGGCGACGCGCTCGGCCTCCTCGGCACTCGCGGCGCCGTCGACCTGGACCCGGCAGATGCGATCGGAGCCCTCGCCGTCGGTGACGACCTCGATCGCGAGCTGGAGCAGCACGGCCTCGAGCAGTCCCTCGGGTAGGGGCTCGCCAGACGCCCCGGTCGCCTGCAGCAGGACGGTGTCGTTGGTGCTCATCTGGCCGTCGACGGTGATCCGCTCGAAGGAGGCGTCGGTGGCGGCGCGCAGCGCCGCGTCGGGGTTCTCGACCACGGCGTCTGTCTGGACGAAGCAGAGCATCGTCGCCATGTTCGGCTGGATCATGCCTCCACCCTTGGCCTGGGCGGAAAGCGTCACGCCGCCGGCCCGCAGCGTGCACCGCTTCGGCCAGCGGTCGGTGGTGAGGATCGCGTCGGAGAAGGCGGTGCCTCCGGTCTCCGAGAGGCCCGTCGCCGCCTCGCCGATGCCGGCCAGGACGGCCTCGATCGGCAGCGGCACGCCGATCACGCCGGTCTCGGCCACGGCGACCGCCTCCGGCCGCAGGCCGAGCCTCGCCGCCGCCTCGTCGCACATCGCGACCGCGTCGGCGTAGCCCTGCTCTCCCGTCTCGGCATTGGCGTTACCGGCATTGACCACGGCTGCGCGGACGGCACCCCGCTCGACCCGCGTCCGGCAGACGCGTACCGGAGCCGCCGCCGAGGCGTTGCGGGTGAGCAGGACCGAGGAAGAAACCCGCGGCGCGTCACAGACGAGCAGGCCGATGTCGGTCTTGCCGCCGCCCTTGAGGCCGCAGTGGGCACCGCCGGCCCGGAAGCCGGGTGCGAGCTGGGCGGGGTCGAGCTCCTCGACCCCGGCGGGGGGATCGACCCAGCGCGACTTGAAGAAGGCGTCCCCGCTCACAGCAACCCCTCCGTCTCGTCGAGGCCCAGCATCAGGTTGAGGTTCTGCACGCCCTGGCCCGAGGCGCCCTTCCAGAGGTTGTCGATCGCCGAGAAGGCGAGCACACGACCACCTTCCGCAACAGAGACGTATATATGGCACTCATTCGAGTCGCGCACGTCGCGCAGCCCGGGCGGACCGTCGACGACGTGTACGAATGGCTCGCCGGCGTAGCGCTCGCGGTAGAGCGCCTGTACCTCCTCCTTGGAGACCGGCTCGCTCGTCTGCGCGTAGCAGCTGGTCAGCTCGCCCTGGTCGAGGGGCAGCAGGTGCGGGACGAAGGTGACCGGCGCCGGGCTGCCCAGCGCCGCCAGCTCCTGCTCGATCTCGGGCCGGTGACGGTGCCCCTCGGTCTTGTAGGCGAAGGCGTTCTCGTCCATCGAGACGTAGTGCATCGCGTCGCCGCCGCCGCGGCCGGCGCCGGAGACGCCCTGCTTGGCGTCGATGACGACGTCGGCCAGCAGGCCCTTCTCGGCAAGCGGCGCCAAGGCAAGCACGCTCGCGGTCGGATAGCAGCCGGGTGTGGCTACCAGCTCGGCCTTGCGCAACTCGTCGCGGTAGAGCTCGGTGAGCCCGTAGACGGCGCCCTCGAGCAGCTCCGGCGCGCCGTGCTCGCCGTACCAGCGCTCGTAGGTGGGCAGGTCGCGCAGGCGGAAGTCGGCGGAGAGGTCGACGACGAGCGCCCCGAGCCCGCGCAGGGCGGCGACCGCCGGTGCCGAGGCGCCGTGCGGGTAGGCGACGATCGCCGCGTCGACCCCCTCGATCCGGTCGAGGTCGAGCTCGGTCAGCTCCAGCGGCACCCGGTAGCGCGGGTAGAGGCTGTCGAGGCGCTTGCCGGCGTCGCTGCGCGAGGTGACCGCGACCAGCTCCAGCTTCGGGTGGCGCCAGACGATCTGCGCCGCCAGCGCACCGGTGAACCCGGAGGCGCCGGCAACTAGAACCCGCGCCGCGGGATCGCCGTCGAGCGGTTGGGTGGGCCGGTCAGCCACGCAGCGACCCACCGATCTTCTCCAGCTCGGCCTCGATCACCGAGCGCCGCTCGGTGACCTCCTCGTCGGTGAGCGTCCGGTCGGATGCGCGGAACTCGAGCCGCAGGGCGAGGCTCTTCTGACCCTCGCCGAGTTGCTCGCCCTCGTAGAGGTCGAAGACCTCGGCCGAACGCAGCAGCTCGCCACCCCCGGCGAGCACCGCCTCGCGCAGCTGGGCCGCGGAGACCTCGGTGGGAACGACGACGGCGATGTCCTGGTTGACGGCCGGGTAGCCGGTCACGTCCTCGAAGGTCTCCTCGCCGGCGGCCGCCCCGTCGACCAGAACCGCCAGGTCGATTTCGAAGCCGGCCGCGCCCTCGAGGTCCCATGCACGCGCGACCAGAGGGTGCAGCTCGCCGATCCAGCCGGCGTCCTCACCGCCGGCGGAGGCCCGAGCGGACCGGCCCGGGTGCAGAAACGGCTCCTCGGCAGGCTCGAAGCCGAGCTCCGCCCCGAGTTGCCCCGCAAGCGCCTCCAGCACTCCCTTGAGCGCGAAGAAGTCCGCCGCCTCGCCGCCCCCGCGCCAGGACTTGGCGACAAGCGGCCCGGCAGCGAGGGCCCCGATCCGGTGCGGCTCGAGGTCCGGAGCCTCCCGCTCCCCCGGAAAGTCCCCCGACAGCCCGCCGACGGGACGAAATCCGCCGCCATCCCGTGGATTTCGTCCCGTCGGCGGGGAGAACGGGAGGTAGACGCGGGCGGACTCGAAGAGGGCGACGTGGGTGGCGCCGTGGGCCTGGTTGCGCTGGGCGATGTCCAGCAGTGAGCCGAGGATGGTCGTCCGCATCACGGACTGGTCCTCGGAAAGGGGGTTGGAGAGGACGATCCCGTCGGCCCGGGGATCGTCCGGGTCTATCCGCAGCCGCTTTGCCTCATCTGGGTCGGTGAAGCTCCAGCCGACGACTTCGTCGAAGCCGAGGTCCCGCATCGCGTCCTCGGCACGCCGCCGCAGGCGCTGCTCGCGGGTCAGGCTGCCGACCCGGCCGGCGACGGCGGGCAGGGTGCTCGGCAGGTGCTCGTCGAGTCCGTGGACCCGGCCGACCTCCTCGACCAGGTCGACCTCGCGGGTGACGTCGTAGTTGCGGTCGGGCGGGACGGTGACCTCGAGGTCCTCGCCCGAGACCTCGACCCCGAAGCCGAGCCGCTCCAGGTAGGCAACCTGGTCGGCCTGGTCGATCCGCATCCCGAGCAGGCCCTCGACCCGCTCGCCGCGCAGGGTCAACCGCCGTGGCTCGGGGATCTCGGCGGCGACGTCGATCGTCCCCGGCACCAGTTTCGCGCCGCAGAGCTCGACCAGCAGCCGCGAAGCGACCCGCTGCGCCCGCATGCAGAGCTCGGGGTGCAGCTGCTTCTCGAAGCGCGATGACGCCTCCGAACGCAGGCTCAGCATCCGCGAGGTGCGCAGGATGTTGGTCCCGCTCCAGGTCGCGACCTCGAGCAGGACGCTCGTCGTCGCCTCGGAGACCTCGGAGACCTGGCCGCCCATGACCCCGGCGATGCCGGAGGGCCCGTTGGCGTCACAGACGAGGACCGTCTCGGCGTCGAGGGCCCGCTCGATGTCGTCGAGGGTCTTCATCTTCTCCCCGTCCATCGCGGCGCGGATCGTCAGCGCGCCGTCCGGGACCTTGTCGAGGTCGAAGGCGTGCAGCGGCTGGGCGGTGAGCAGCATCACGTAGTTGGTGATGTCGACGACGTTGTTGATCGGCCGCTGGCCGGCGGCCGCGAGGCGTGCCTGCAGCCAGGCGGGCGAGGGGCCGACGGTGACGTCGGTGAAGACGCGTGCGGTGAAGCGGGGACAAAGATCGGGCACCTCGACCGATACAGAGGCGAAGTCGCCGACCTCGCCCACCCCCTCGGCGGGCGCGTCCTCGGCCCACGGCTCGGGCCCCAGCGGCGCGCCGCTGATCGCGTGCACCTCGCGGGCGACGCCGTAGACGCCGAAGCAGTCGACCCGGTTCGGGGTCACCTCCAGCTCGAGCACCGGCTCCGCGATCGGCAGGACCTCGGCAAGCGGCGTGCCCGGGAGGAGCCCGTCGTCCTCGAGCACGAGGATCCCGGGCGGCCCCTCCCCCAGCTCCAGCTCCGCCGCGGCGCAGATCATCCCGGCGGACTCGACCCCGCGCAACTTCGCTTCGCCGATCTCCTGCCCGCCCGGCATCGTCGCACCGGGCAGGGCCACCGGCACCGTCTGCCCCGCGGCGACGTTGGGCGCGCCGCAGACGATCGTGCGCTCGCCGTCGCCGGTGTCGACCGTGCAGACGCGCAGCCGGTCGGCGTCGGGGTGGGGCTCGGCCGCGAGCACCCTGCCGACGACGAAGCCCTCGGCCGAGGGTGGACCAATCGCGCCGACCCGCTCGACCTCGGTGCCGGTCATCGCCAGCCGCTCGGCCAGCGCGCCCGGCTCGACGCCCGGGTCGCAGTACTCCTTCAGCCACGAGTACGGCACCCTCATGAGAACTGCTCCAGGACCCGAACGTCGTTGTCGAAGAAGCGCCGCAGGTCGGGCACGCCGTGGCGTAGCATCGCGATCCGCTCGACCCCCATACCGAAGGCGAAGCCCTGGACCCGCTCGGGGTCGTAGCCGTTGGACTCGACGAAGCCGAGCACGTTGGGATCGACCATGCCGGCGCCGCCAACCTCGATCCAGCCGATCCCCTTGCAGAGGTTGCAGCGACCGCCACCCGGCAACTCGCCCGTGCCCTCGCACTGGAAGCAGGAGACGTCGAACTCGACGCTGGGCTCGGTGAAGGGGAAGAAGTGAGGCCGCATCCGCGCCTCGCGGTTACCGCCGAAGATCGCCCGCAGCATCTCGTCCAGCGTCCCCTGCAGATCGGCGAGCGTGATCCCCTCGCCGATCGCCAGTCCCTCGACCTGGTGGAACATCGGGCTGTGGGTCGCGTCGGAGTCGCGGCGGTAGACCTTGCCGGGAGCGATCATGAAGATCGGCGGCGGCTGGGACTCCATGCTCCGGATCTGCACCGGCGAGGTGTGCGTGCGCAGCAGCACCTCGGGGTCGGACTGGACGTAGAAGGTGTCCTGGAGCATCCGCGCCGGGTGGCCGGGCGGGTGGTTGAGCGCGGTGAAGTTGTAGTAGTCGTGCTCGACCTCGGGCCCCTCCATCACCCGGTAGCCGAGACCGACCATCGTGTCCTCGATCAGGCGCGTGGTGCGGGTGATCAGGTGTACGTGGCCGGCCGGCCGCGGCGGGGCGCCGGGCAGGGTCACGTCGATGCGGTCGGTGGCGAGCCGCGATTCCAGCTCGCTCGCGTCGAGAGCGGCGGCGCGCTCCTCGAGCAGCGACTCCAGCTCCTTGCGGGCCTTGTTGGCGGCGGCGCCGACCTGGCCGCGTTCCTCGGCGGGCAGGTCTGCGATCCCGCGCAGGACCGTCGTCAACTCGGCTTTGCGCCCGAGGTAGTGGACCCGCAGCTCCTCCAGCTCGGCGGTCCCCGGCGCCGCACCGATCGCGGCGGCAGCCTCGACCCTGATCTCCTCGATCCGATCAAGCCCTCCGTCAATTGCCATCAGAGCCCTCCGGCATGGCGAGCGACGATATCCGCTCGGCGCAAATTGCGGCCACGGCGGCGACGTTGAGCGACTCGGCCCCCTCCGGGCGCAGGGGGATCGTCACCTGCGCATCGCAGGCCGCGAGCACCTCGTCCGGCAACCCCTCGCGCTCGGCGCCGAGGCAGAGCGTCCCCGCGCCCCGCAGGGCGGAGAGGCCCTCGCCGCCGTGGGCGACCAGCGCAACCCGGGGCACCGGCGTAGCGGCGACGTCGGCCCGCGCCACGGCCTGGGCGAAGATCGAGCCCATGCTCGCCCGCACCGCCTTCGGCGAGAAGGGGTCGGCACAACCCGGTCCGAGCACAACCGGGCCGTCGAGGAGGGCATGCGCGGTGCGCACGATCGTGCCGACGTTGCCGGGGTCGGCGACCCCGTGCAGGTAGAGGCAGGGCGAGCCGCCCGGCTCGGCCCAGCGCTGCGGCCAGACCGCGATCGCCCGAGTCCCCGAGCCGAGCGTGGAGACCTCGGCGAGGAGGTCGGGCTCGACCTCCTCACCGCCGAGCCCGCTGCCGGCCGCCGCGAGCAGGAAGCGCGGCTCGACCCCGGCCGCCAGCCCCGCCTCGACCAGGTCCTCGCCCTCGGTGACGAACGCGGATTCGCGCTCGCGGTGCTTGCGGTCGCGCAGCTTGCGAACCAGCTTCAGCTTCTCGTTTTGCGGGCTCTCGATCATCTGGTGCGGTGACGGTGGTGGTCTTCGTTTCTCCGGTTTCTTCTTCTGGAACAAAAAAACGGGCCGTGGTGACGGCCCGCCCGGGAAAGTGGAGTCTTGGCTGCGGCTAGGCGGCCGCACCCTCCCGGGCCAACTCCACGAATCGGCGGAACGCATCGCGGTCGTTGACCGCGATCTCGGCGAGCATCTTGCGGTTCACCTCGACGCCGGCCCCGTTGAGGCCGTGGATCAGTTCGGAGTAGCTCATGCCCTCCAGCCGCGCCGCGGCGTTGATCCGGGTGATCCAGAGCCGGCGGAACTCGCGCTTGCGGTTACGCCGGTCCCGGTAGGCGTACATCCCCGACCGCTGCACCTGCTCTTTGGCGAAACGGTAGGAGGAGTGCTTGCGCCCGAAGTAGCCCTTCGCTTCCTTGAGGACCTTGCGGCGCTTCTTGCGCGCGTGGACGGAGCGCTTGACGCGGCTCACTTGGTACCTCCGAGGAGGTGGCGCACCGACTTGACGTCGGACGGTGCGATCTCCACCGGGCGTGCCATCCGCCGCTTGCGCTTCGGCGACTTCTTCTCGAGGATGTGGCTCGAGTACGCACGCCGACCGCGCAGCTTGCCCGTCGCGGTCTTGCGGAAGCGCTTCTTGGCGCCGGAGTGAGTTTTCATCTTGGGCATCGGGACCGCTATTGAAGCAGACGGGCGCCCTTCGGTGCAGGCACTCTTCGTGGCTGGCGGGCGGGGCGCAGAGTACTGTGGCGCCCGATGCGCATCGTCTACGTGGTCGGAACGCGACCGAACTTCGTCAAGACGGCCCCGGTGATCGGTGCCCTGCGGGAGCGGCTGCCCGAGGGGCGCCACGTGCTCGTCCACACCGGCCAGCACTACGACCGCCCGATGTCGGAGGTCTTCCTCGAGGAGCTGGGCGTACCCGCGCCCGACCACATGCTCGAGGTCGGCTCGGGCAGCCACGCGCAGCAGACGGCACGCGTGATGGAGCGACTGGAGCCGGTGCTGGCGGAGGAGCGCCCCGACCTGGTGATCGTGCCCGGCGACGTCAACTCGACCGTGGCGGCGGCGCTGACCGCGGCGAAGATGGGGATCCCCGTCGCCCACGTCGAGTCGGGCCTGCGCAGCTTCGACCGCACGATGCCCGAGGAGCTGAACCGGATCGTCACCGACCAGCTCTCCGACCAGCTTTTCCTGCACTGCCAGGACGCCGTGGACAACCTGCGCGCCGAGGGGATCGCCGAGGAGCGCATGCACCTCGTCGGCAACACGATGATCGACACGCTGGTGGCGCTCGAGGACCGCTTCCGGGCGGCCGGGACGGCAGGACGACTTGGGGTTGAGCCGGGCGAGTACATACTGGTCACCCTCCACCGCCCCGCCCTCGTCGATGGCCCGTTGCTGCCGGAGACGATCGCGCAGCTGGCCGCTCTGGCTCGCGAGATGCCCGTCGTCTTCCCGGTCCACCCCCGCACGCGGAAGATGATGGAGGCAGTCGAGTCCGAGCACCCCGGCCTGCTGCTCTGCGAGCCGCTCGGCTACCTCGACTTCCTCTCCCTGCTCGCCGACGCTCGCGCGGCCCTCACCGATTCCGGCGGCATCCAGGAGGAGACGACCTACCTCGGAATCCCCTGCTTCACCCTGCGCGACAACACCGAGCGCCCAATCACGATCACCGCCGGAACCAACACCCTCCTGGGCCTAGACCCCGCCGCGATAGCTCAAATCCCCCAAGCTCTAGCCCAGCGCCCGGCAGAGAGGCCCAACCCACCGCCCCTCTGGGACGGCCAAGCCTCAGAACGAATCGCGGACATCGTCGCGTCGTGAGGGCGCCGGGGGTGAGGTCCCCCGGGAACTCCCGGCGAAGCCGGCCCGGGGGACCTCACCCCCGGCGCCCTGGCTAAGCCGCAGCGTCGTCAGCCGATTGCTCGGCAGCGTCGTCAGCCGGTTTCTCGGCAGCGTCGTCAGCCGGTTTCTCGGCAGCGTCGTCAGCCGGTTTCTCGGCAGCGTCGTCAGCCGGTTTCTCGGCAGCGTCCTCGCCTTTAGCCGCCTCTTTCCCGGGCGCCAGCAACATGCTCATGTTGCGCCCTTCCTGCAGCGGCTGCGACTCGATCACGGCGAGTCCGTCGAGGTCCTCGTAGAGCTTTTGCAGCAGCGCCCTCCCCCGCTCGGGATGTGCCTGCTCGCGGCCGCGGAACATGATCGTGACCTTGACCTTGTCCTGGTGGCGGAGGAAGCGCTCAACGTGGCCCTTCTTGGTTTCGTAATCGTGCTGGGCGATCTTCGGACGCAGCTTGATCTCGCGGATGTTGACCTGCTGCTGGTGCTTGCGGGCCTGCTTCTGCTTCTGCTCCTGCTCGTACTTGTACTTCGAGTAGTCGAGCAGGCGGGTGACCGGGGGTTTCGAGCCGGGGGCGACCTCGACCAGGTCGAGGTCGGCGTCCTGGGCGCGTTTCAGCGCATCGGCGATCTCGACGATGCCGAGCTGCTCCCCGTCGGCTCCGATCAGACGGACCTTGGGTACGCGGATCCGCTCGTTGATCCGAGTCGTGTCGCGCTCTGGTGGGCGCCGGTCGAACCTACGCGGGACCGGCACTATCGAAGAGTGTCGTCGAGCTTCAAGAGGACGAGAGGTAGAGGTGCGGGCACGGGACGCTCAGCGGCGCGAGGTCTTTTGCGTGCCTGCGATCAAGTGTCCGGAGTATAGACAGAGGCGGCGGCGTAGGCCAGCGCATGGCTCACGAGGGCTCGCTCTCGGCACGGGTGCGAGCCGTGAACTCCACCGCCGACATCGCCCCCAGCTCGCCCTGCTCGTGCGAGCGGACAGCCACCGCCCCGGCCTCCTGCTCGCGGTCGCCGACGACGAGCATGTACGGGTAGCGGCCGAGCTCGGCGTCGCGGATCTTCTTGCCGACCGACTCCGAGCGGGTGTCGATCTCGACCCGCACGCCTGCCGCGCGCAGCTCGGCGACGACACGCTCGGCGTACTCGCTGTGGCGGTCGGAGACCGGCAGGACGATCGCCTGAACCGGCGCAAGCCAGACCGGGAAACGGCCGGCGTAGTGCTCGATCAGGATCCCGGCGAAGCGCTCCATCGAGCCGAGCAGGGCACGGTGGATCATCACCGGACGGTGGCTGGCGTCGTCGGCGCCGACGTAGCTGAGCTCGAAGCGCTCGGGCATCTGGAAGTCGAGCTGGCAGGTGCCGCACTGCCAGGAGCGACCGAGCGCGTCGGTGACGTGGAAGTCGATCTTCGGCCCGTAGAAGGCCCCGTCGCCGGGGTTGAGCTCGTACTCGCGCCCCTGGCGATCCAGCGCCTCGGTCAGCGCCGCCTCGGCCTTGGCCCACTGCTCCTCGGAGCCCATCGACTTCTCCGGCCGCGTGGAGAGCTCGACCCGCACGTCCTCGAAGCCGAAGCGCGCGTAGAGCTCGTCGATCGCCTCGCAGATGTCGGCGACCTCGTCGGCGATCTGCTCCTCGGTGCAGTAGACGTGGGCGTCGTCCTGGGTGAAGGCGCGGACGCGCAGCAGGCCGTGCAGGACGCCCTCACGCTCGTTGCGCGAGACGCGGCCGAACTCGGCCAGGCGCAGCGGCAGCTCGCGGTAGGAGTGGCGCTCGGAGTCGAAGACGAGGCAGGCGCCGGGGCAGTTCATCGGCCGCAGCGCCAGGCGGCGCTCGTCTGACTGCATGAAGTACATGTCGTCGCGGTAGTTGTCCCAGTGCCCGGAGCGGTGCCAGAGCTCCTCGTCGAGCACCTGGGGTGTGGCGATCTCCCTGTAGCCGCGCTTGCGCAGCTGGGCCTGGACCTGGTCCTCGATCAGGTGCAGGAGGGTGGTCCCGTTGGGCAGCCAGAAGGGCATCCCGGGCGACTCTTCGCGCAGCATGAAGATGCCGAGCTGGGGACCGAGCCGGCGGTGGTCGCGCGCCTTGGCCTGCTCGATCAGCTCCAGGTGGGCGGCGAGGTCCTTCTTCGAGAAGAAGGCGGTGCCGTAGATCCGGGTCAGCATCGGGCGCTTCTCGTCGCCGCGCCAGTAGGCGCCGGCGAGGGAGCTGAGCTTGATCGCCTTGATCCGCCCGGTCGAGGGGCCGTGCGGGCCACGGCAGAGATCCTCGAAGGGCCCGTTGCGGTAGAGCGAGACGGTCTCGACGCCTTCGCCGGAGATCAGGTCGCGGATCAGCTCGACCTTGTAGTCCTCGCCCTGCCCTTCGAAGATCTCGATCGCCTCGGAGACCGGCACGTCGCGGCGCTCGAAGGCCTCGTCGGCCTCGATGTGAATCCGCATCGCCGCCTCGATCTTCTCCAGGTCGGCGTCGGTGACCTTGACGTCCTCGGGGAAGTCGAAGTCGTAGTAGAAGCCGTTCTCGATCGCCGGCCCGATCGTCACCTTGGTCCCGGGGAATAGCTCCTGCACCGCCTCGGCCATCACGTGGGCGGCGTCATGGCGGATCAGGTCCAGCGCCGCGGGGTCGCGGTCGGTGAGGATCGCGATCCCGGCCCCGTCCGGGAGCGGCGCCGAGAGGTCGCGCAGCTCCCCGTCGACACGGATCGCCAGCGCGGCCTTGGCCAAGCCGGGACCGATCGCCGCGGCGGCATCGGCCCCGGAGGCGCCGTCGGGCAGCTCCAGCGGCGTCCCGTCGGGCAGTTTGACCGTGATCTTTCGCGTAGCGGCCTCGATCCGGCCATGCTACCCACGCCCGCCCAGGCCCACCCAACCCAATGCGGTCGCACTTTCCGCCGCTATCCGACGGGAAGTGCGACATCGAGGGATAGGAGCGCCTCAAATGCCGATGCGGTCGCGGTAACTGCCGCATACCGGCGGAAAGTGCGACCGCTATCGGGGAGGGGCTTGGCGGACGGCGATTTGGGGACAGGGGCTCTGGCCGGAAGCCGCTGCGGTGACTTCCCAGAGGACGTATGGGAGTGCGACTCGCCTAATCCGCAGACCCGGGAAGGGGGCCTGGCTGGGCTTGGATTCCGTGACCACGAAGCGGACGCCTGTCGGTGGCCGGCCCCCGGTGCTGGCGGCGGAGTCGATGCAAACGCGGCCGCCGCGCAACTCCCAGGCGATGTACGGGGTGCCGTGTTCGTCCTCCAACAGCTGCTTCGAGGCCAGCACCAGCGTCGGCCCTTCCCCGACCGCGGACCGCAGGCCGGTGAGCGCCGGGCTGTAGGCCGTCGGGCCAACCGGCGCGTTGGCGAGCGCCAGCAGCGAGCAGCCACCGGCGAGGAGCAGGTACAGCCAGGCAACAGGGCGGCGCAGAAGGGGCAGGACGATGACCAGGGCCGCCAGGGGAGCGCCGATCTCGATCGCCTTGGCGGCGGTGTACGGCGTGCCGCCTGCCCTGGCCGCCGCGTAGGCGAGCGCCGCGGCGGCGAGGCCGGCGAGGAGGGCCGTCTCGCGGCGGCGCCAGCAGAGGAAGGCCCCGTAGGCGAGCAGGATCGAGGCGAAGGCGGCGCCGAGGAAGTAGCCGAGGGCGGGGACCGCGCCGTCGCCGGGGCTGAGGCGGAAGTCCCCGGAGGGCCAGATCCCCAGAGCCTCGAAGGGCGAGACCTGGCCGAAGAGGTTGCCGAGGCCGGGGCCGTTGGGGTCGAAGGTCTCAAACTGCTGGAAGTCGATCATCCGGCCGATCTCGGGGGCGATCAGGACGAGGAAGAGAAGAACGGCATAGACAGCCGACCTCACCGCCGCGGGTCCTGTCGCCGCAGGGGACCCACCGCCCCCTGCGGTCGCTAAAGCGTCCTCGGGGGCGGTCCCCCCTGCGACGCCACCCGCGGACAAGCGGAAGCGACGTACGCCGTACTCCATGAGCGTCCAAGCTGCTGCAGTCCCGATCAGCCAGATGAGGCCCGGGAAGCTGTAGGTGTAGACGGAGCCCGCCGCTGGGAGGGCAGCTGGGGTGAAGCGGAGGGGGAGCTGGCGCCAGGCGGGATTTCGGGATGCCTCCCTGAGGGCCAGGACGAAGGCCATGAAGAAGAGGGCTTGCATGGTCTCCTTGAAGGAGCCCTGGGCGAAGTAGGAGGCGACCATGTAGGTGAGGCCGACGACGAGCGCGGCTGGGATGCGGAGTTGCGCCGGTTCCTCGCGGAAGGCGGTCAGCGCGGTGAGGGACGCGAGGACGGCGACGGCGACCGTCAGGCCCGTGAAGCCCTGGACCAGGCCTGTGCCGAGGCCTCCGTGAAGCGCCACGACGATCGCGTGTGGGCCCAGCGGGTAGCCCTGGTGCAGGAGCTGGGAGCCCTCACCCTGGGCCAGTCGGTCGGTGGCCAGCAGGTGCTGGGACATGTCCGGGTTGAAGCTGGTGCCGAGGATGCCGAAGTGGCCTTCGGCGACGAAGGGGAGCGCGGTGGCGAGGAGCGCGATCAACGCGACCGGCGCGCCGGTCCGCAGTGCCTCCCCCCCGCCGTCGAGTCGACGCCAGAGGTAGGCGACCGACGCCACCGAGAGGACCAGGACGGCGACGGCAGACGCCGCACCCTCCCCAGGCAGCCGAACCGTCCCCCAGCAGATCGCGCAGAGCAACGCCAGCCCCGTGGCGGGAGCCAGCCAGGACCAGCAGCGAACTCCGCAGAGTGCAAGAGCCGCCTGCCCGATCGCCAGCGAGGCGCCGCAGACGGCCAGCACGGCTGCATAGGTCCCGAACACGAGGCCGCGAGCCTAGACTGATGCCGTGGCGTTCGTACCTCCCGCCACCTGCTGCGCGCCAGGGACCTCAACTTTCCGCGTGGAGGCGATGGGCGTAACTGGGCTCGAACCAGTGACCTCCGCCTTGTCGAGGCGGCGCTCTCCCAACTGAGCTATACGCCCGGGAAAGTTGAATCTAGCAGCGGCGGACCGGACGACGAGGCGTGCGGCAAGCCCGCAACAGGCGCGCGGGGAATTCCGGAGCCCGAAGCTCAAGTTCGCCACTGCATGCTCCGATGCAGGGAGTGCAACTTATCCGCGAACACAGTGTTTCTCTAGACATAGGACTGACGAGCCAGGGAAGCAAAGTCTCACTTGGTGGCACGTCCTTCGGAAGCAAGGGCCCCTCACGGGGCCCTTTTCCGTTCAGCCCAGGACCTGGACCACGACGGTCCGCTCTCGCGGCCGGTCGTCGAAGTCGATCAGCACCAGCTGCTGCCAGGTGCCGAGAGCCATCCGCCCGTCGATCACCGGCACCACCTCCGAGGGACCGACGAGCGAGGCCCGCTGGTGCGCGTGCGAGTTGGAGTCGTGGTTGAGCCGGTTGTGCTCGTAGTCCCCTTCGGTGGGAATGAGGCGCTCGAGCATCGCCTGCAGGTCCTGCACTCCACCTGGCTCGTACTCCATCGTCGCGATCGCCGCGGTCGACCCCCGCACGAACGCGCACACCTGCCCCTCGGCTACACCGGCCTGGTCGATCGCCCCCTGGACATCGGCCGTGATGTCGACCACATGGCCGTCGCCCCGGGTCGACAGCGAAATCCCCGTGGTCCGGATCTCCATCGGACCACGCTACCCCAACCATCTAGAGGCTGGATTCCAGGTCGACCCAGAATTCCGAACCGGCGAGCGGGACCCGCGGCGCCCCGGGGAACGACACCGAGAGGCGGCCGGTCCAGGACTTCGTCCCGTCGGGTGCGGCGGCGTAGGAGCCGGTTCGGGAGAAGGGGGCCGGCGGGCTCAGCGTGGCCGAGGTCAGCGCTTCGTTGCGGACGAAGGAGCGAGATGGCGCGGCCGCCAGCGCGTACCGGACAACAGCCACCGATCCGAGGCTCTTTTCGGTGAGGGCGAGGTAGAGGGTCCGGTCGCCGATCTGCAGGGCGAGGAACTCCGTCGCGGCCAGCGCTTCGCGGTGGCCCGCCTGCAGAACGCTGAAGGGGAAGCTGGGAACGCCCCTGACCGGACGGGCGTACCGCGGACCGGACGTGCGGAGGCCTCGCGACGCGCAACGAAGGCGCAGCGGACTGCGGATCCTTCCCTTCGCCCGGTGCGCCCGCACGGCGACGTAGCCCTGCTCGCCGGTGAAGCGAACATTGCCCACAAAGACCCCTGGCCGGCTCGTGTACCGGTCGGGGCCCCTGCAGCGACGGCGAGAGGCTGACTTCGCAGCCCGGCCAGCAGGCCGGAACCGCACGGCGATCCTGCCGAACCTGCCGAACGACGCCTCGATTCGTCGCGGCGTGACGATGCCGCGAGCCACGTACCCGGTGACCGCGGCGCCGTGGCCCGGCGACAGGGCGTCCGGCCCCGATCGACCGCGCCTGGTGACGACGATGCCGACGATGCCGTCGACCGCGACCACGGCGAGGTCGTAGCCCTGCCGTGACCCAAGCTGGAAGCTGGATTCCCAGGTGCTTCGTGGCTTGGGATTCCGGTGCAGGCGACCCCGTACGAGCGCGCGGAACTTCGCCGGCACGGCGGCGGGGACGTCGAGAGGGCTTGCCGGGGACGTGGAAGGCGCCGCGAAGACCGCCGCAGCCAGGAAGAGCGCTCCGAAGCAGCGGGTCCGAGTGTTCATCGCACCCGCCCCGCCCGTGCATACAGCCGACCGACTTCCCTGCCGAAGTAGGCACCGAAGTTGGTCTCCGGGTCGTCCACGTAGCCGTAGTTGGTGACGCTGTTGAGGATCCCGTCGCCGATCGTCCACCCACCGCCGGAGGCGCCTCCGGTGACCCGGCACTCGGCGGCCAGGTTGAGTGGGCCCGGCGAGAGGATCGAGAGCACGTCATGGCCGAGGAACGGGGTGTCGGTGCAGACGCTCTGCGTTTCGCCGTCGAAGGGCGGTTCAGCCGGGTATCCGTGGATGTCGAAGACCTGCCTCGCCCCGAGGCCCCAGGCGATCCCGGCCCCGCCGACCGCCTTGGCGAGAAGCTGACCGCGTGCGTTTCGGGAGACGACCGCCACGCCGACGTCGTAATTCTCGCTGCCCGTCGTGCGCCAGCGCCGGGTCGTGTCGATCCACTTCGCCGGGAAGACCCCGAACGGGCGCTGTCCGTACCGGTAGCCGGGGACGAAAACCCAGCGGAAGTCGATCCAGCGGCCGCGACGGCCACCGCTGTGTATGCAGTGCGCCGCGGTCACCACAACGCTGAAGTTCGGCGCGTTGACCGAGGTGCCCGAGCAGCGGCCGAGGCCGAACGGGGTGACCATGAAGACGACGCCGTGCTCGCGAGCCACCGTGACCGTGGGGTCGGGCACCGTTTCGGGCATGGAGCTCACCCCCGCCCCATCGCTCGGGCCGACCCCCGGGAAGACGTGCGGCGTGCCCGCTTCCGCACTCGCGGGCCTCTCCCGGGGCTCGATCGAAGATCGCGACGGCACCCTGGCATCGAGTGGCTTCGCCCGCTTCATCCGGTCGGCCGTCCAAAACGCGACCGCATCCCGTGCTTTCGCCGGAACGGTGGTCGCCGCGTCGGCGGACCTGGGGGTCCACGTCCCCGTGAAGAGACACGCAACGGCCGTTCCCAGCACGAGCCCCATGGACAGACGACGCATTCCCCGGCCAAATGCGCTCATCCCGAGCAGTCTACTTGTGCGCAGCAGTGGGCTTGCTCGATGAAGAGAGGCGCCCACCGGAATCGAACCGGTGTAAACGGCTTTGCAGGCCGCTGCGTAACCACTCCGCCAGGGCGCCGGGGGGACGAAGGGTAGCGGCGAGAGGTTCGGGCTCGTCGCGCCGGACCTAGGCGGCGCGCTGCTCGGGGCCCGGGTCGTCGTCGACGTCGAGGATCAGGTTGTCCTCCGCCGTGCGCCGGACCCGGAAGTCGAGGGGCGAGCGCTCCTCGAGCTCGCGAAGGAGCTCGACCGGTTCGTCGAGGTGCATCGAGATGGTCGCCCGACCCTCGGAGAAGCGCTCGACCGAGATCTCCGAGGTCGCGTCGATCTGACCCGCCGCGTCCTCGAAGCCGACCAGCTGGGAGAAGTCGTCGAAGGGGCCGATCTCGACCCTGACAATGCCCTCGTAGAGGCCCTTGACGGCGCGCTCAACCGCGCCGTTCCCACCGTCGCCGGCCTCTCCCTCCGCGCCGGCACCTGTCTGGGCCTCGGTCAGCTCCTGGGCTCGCCGGCCGACCTCGACCGCCTCGCGCAGCGCCTTCATCCGGATCCGGGTCGCCTGGCCGCGGGCCTGGGACTGGATCTCCTCCAGTTTCGAGGAGACCGACTCGAGCGAGGCGAGGCGACGGTCGTGCTGCTCGTTCGCCTCGGCCAGCTGCTCGCGCAGGCCACGGATCTCGCGCTCGCGCTCGATCACCATCGCCGAGAGAGACGCGAGATCCTCCTCGGCCCCGGCCGCAGAATCGGCAGCTTCCCGCCAGCGCCTCAGCGCATCCTCGGCATCGCGCTCGAGCGCCCAGTTTCGCGCGTCCCGCGCCGCGATCGCCGCATCCACGTCGGCGCGGCGATAGCCGAAGAACGCCCTCGCGAAGCTACCCATGCGCGGCACCGTAGAGGGGCCCTCGGACGCCATCCTGCGCAGCCTGCAGGTCGACCCGCGGCGCCTCGCGCCAGAGGTCCTCGAGCTGGTAGCGCTGCCGCGCCTCCTCGGTGAACACGTGCAGGACGCAGTCGAGGTAATCGAGGACGATCCAGCCGGCGGCTTCCGCCACATCGGCACCCGCCGGCAGCAGGCCACCCTCCTGCTTCAGGCGCAACTTCGCCTCGTCGGCGATCGCCCGTGCTTGCCGCTCGTTGCGCGCCGTGCAGATGACCAGGAAGTCCGTGTAGGCGACGAGCTTGCGCATGTCGAGGGCGACGATCTCGGTCGCCGCTTTGGAATCGGCCAGCCCGGCAAGGCGCAGCGCCAGTACCTCGGAGACCCCGGACCTGCCCTCGGCCGGGGTCACCGGTAGATCCCCTTCTCTTCGATGAACCTGGCCACCGGCTCGGGCACCAGGTAACGCAACGGTCTTCCCGCGGCGGCCCGCTCCCGAACCGAGGAGGAGGAGACGCCGAACTGGGGCATCTCCAGCATCGTCGCCCTGCCCTCGGCGCCGAGGCTGCGCATCACGGCGGCGACGTCGGCCTCGGAGACCCCCGCGCGCCGGGCAACCGCGAGGCGGGCCAGCCCGGTCACCCGTCGCGGCTCGCGCCAGCTCTCCAGCCCGACCGCAGCGTCCGCCCCCATCACGAAGACCAGCTCCCTGTCGCCACGTTCGTCTGCAAGCAGCTCCAAGGTCTCATACGTGTAGGACGGCCCGTCGCGCTCGACCTCGAGGGTCGAGACCGAGAAGCGCGAATCGTCGGCGGCGGCGAGCCGCGTCATCGCCAGCCGCAGCTCGCGACCGGGATCGTCGGCGATCCGCTTGTGGGGCGCCTCGCCGGTCGGGACCAGGACGACCTCCTCGAGACCAAGCTGCCAGAGCGCCTCCTGGGCGAGCGCGAGATGGCCGAGGTGCGGCGGGTTGAAGGCCGATCCGAGAACGCCTATTCCGCCACCGGAGGCGCTACTCACGTACTTGGCCGTCGCCCTGGACGACGTACTTGTAGGTCGTCAGCTCGCGCAACCCGATCGGCCCACGCGCGTGCAGCTTCTGGGTCGAGTTGCCGATCTCCGCCCCCATGCCGAACTCGAAGCCGTCGGTGAAGCGGGTCGAGGCGTTGGTGTAGACGACGGCGGCGTCGACGAGGGTGCTGAAGCGCTCGGAGGCCTCGGGTGAGGCGGTCACGATCGCCTCCGAGTGACTGGTGCCGTGGCTATTGATGTGGTCCACCGCCTCGTCGAGGGAGTCGACCACGCCCACCACCATCTTCAGGTCCAGATACTCGGTGCCCCAGTCCGCATCGGAGGCGACCCCGACCTCGACGTCGCCCGCAAGCTCGCGTGTCCGCTCGTCGCCGACAAGCTCGACTCCGGCCTCGTGGAGGTCGCCGAGAACGCCGGGCAGGAAGTCCGCCGCCACGGCCGCGTCGACCAGCAGCGTCTCAGCCGCGTTGCAGACGCCCGGCCGCTGCACCTTCGCGTTGAAGGCGATCTTCCGCGCCATCTCCAGGTCGGCGTCGGCGTGCACGTAGACGTGGCAGTTCCCGGCCGCCGCGTAGATCACCGGCACCGTGGCAACGTCCTTGAGCGCGTTCTTCAAACCTTCCCCCCCGCGCGGGATCAGCAGATCAACCAGACCGTCCTGCGTCGCCAGCTCCGCCAGCTCCTCGCGACCGCCACCGGCGACCAGCAAAACCGCGTCCTCCGGCAGCCCGGCCTCGACCAGCGCCTCGCGGACAACCGCGGCGAGCGCACCGTTGGAGCGCTCCGCATAGCTCGAGCCGCGCAGCACGATCGCGTTCCCGCTCTTTATCGTCAGCGCCGCGCAGTCGATCGTCACATTGGGCCGCGCCTCGTAGACCACGGCCACCACCCCCAGTGGCACCCGGACCTTGCGCAGGTCCAGTCCGCTGATCAGCCTCTTCCGCTCCAGCTCCTCCCCCACCGGGTCCTCAAGTGCGGCGACCGTCCTGACTCCTTCCGCCATCGCGGCAACCCGCTCCTCGGTGAGCGTCAGCCGGTCCCGCAGCGCCTGAGTAAGCCCAGCCGCCCGCTCATCCGCAAGATCGGCCGCGTTTGCATCGAGAATCTCCCCCACCCGCTCGCGCAGCAGTCGCGCAGTCGCCTCCAGCGCGGCGTCCTTGGTCGCGGTTGGGGCAGCAGCAAGCTCACGAGCAGCCCGCCGAGCTGCAACACAGCTCTCCTCAACCGTTTTCGTCGTGACAGCCATGACCGCTAAGGGTAGCCATGAGGGCCGGGAGGCCCCTCCCAAAACACTCAAGCGAGGCTCCCGCCGAGCGTTTTGGGAGGGGCCTCCCGGCCCTCAGACCAACACGAACCTGTCTCGGTGAATCACCTCATCCGCAGCATGCGGCAGCAGCTCCCGAACCTCCGCGCTCTTCAGCCCGATCACCCGCGATAGCTCGTCGGCCGAGTAGTCGACGATCCCCTTGCCGATGGTCAAGCCGTTCGAGGCTACGTCGACCGCGTCGCCGGCCTTGAAGTCGCCCTCGACCCCGGTGATCCCGACCGGCAACAAGCTCGACCCGCTCTTCCGCAACACCCGGGCCGCACCCTCGTCCACGACGAGCGTCCCCCGCGCCGGCTTCGCGTACTTGAGCCAAAGCTTGAAGCTGGAGGCGCGCGTGGCGTTCGCGGCGAAGCGCGTGCCGACCGGCTCGCCGCCGGCCGCCGCTACGAGCGTGCCCCCACTCGTGCCGTTGCAGATGACGGCAGGCACTCCGGACTCGCTTGCCATCTCCGCCGCCGCGACCTTGCTGCGCATCCCACCCGACCCGAAAGCCGACGTCCGATCGCCGATGTCGAGGCCGTCGAGCTCGGCGAAATCGGAGACGTCGACGATCCGCTTCGCATCCGGATCGACCACCGGGTCGGCGGTGAAGAGACCATCCGTATTCGTCAGCAGCACCAGCAACCGCGCGTCGAGCAGGATCGCCACCTGGGCGGCGAGGAAGTCGTTGTCGCCGAAGGTGATCTCGTCGGTGGCGGTGGTGTCGTTCTCGTTGACGACCGGGACCACCCCCCACTCGATCAGCCGTCTCAGCGTCTGGCGCGCGTTCAGGTAGTTGGTGCGGGCGCCGATGTCGGCCGCCGTCAGCAACACCTGAGCAGCGCGCGTCCCGTGCTCGGCAAGCCGACCCTCGTAGGCACGAAAGAGATCGCCCTGCCCGACGGCCGAGGCCGCCTGCAGCTCGTCCATCGAGCGCGGGCGCACCTGCATGACCATCAGCCGCATACCACGCGCGATCGCACCCGAGGTGACCATCACCACCCGCTCCCCGTCGCGCTCCAAGCCGGAGACCTGCTCGCAGACCGAGTCGAGGACGTCGGTGCGCAGGGAGCCGTCGTCCGCGGCGACGATCGAGGAGCCGAGCTTTACGACCAGGGTCATGACGGCTCAAGTGTATGAGTCGCCGGCCCTGCCAAAGCTCGCATCCAAAGAGGGCCGGATGCCTCTTCCCAAAACACTCCAGCGAGGCTCCTGCCGAGCGTTTTGGGAGGAGGCATCCGGCCCTCTCACGGATACAGCTCGAACTCGTGCTCGCCGACGCGGACGTCGTCGCCGGGCTCGAAACCGGCAGCGCGCAGGGCGGCGATGACCCCGATCTCGTTGAGGCGCTGCTCGAGGTAGGCGAGTGCCTCTTCGTTTTTGACGTCGTGGCGCTCGAAGAGCAGCTCGACGCCGCGGCCGGTGACGCGATAGGCGCCGTCGTCCTCGCGCCGCACCGAGTACCCGCCCTCGCCAGATGGCCGGTAGACGCGGTGCTCGGCCTCGAATTCGGCCGGCTGCCGGGGGACCCAATCCGGCCGGGCCGGGGCCGTCTCGGGCAGCGACGACAGGATCTGGGCGCGCAGCTCCTCCAGACCCTCGCCGGTGGCCGAGGAGACCGAGAGCACTCCGAGACCGTCCTCCCCCATCCGCTGCCGCCACTCGGCCAGCGCCGCCTCGACCTCGTCCCCGGGGAGCAGATCGCGCTTCGAGAGCACGACCAGCTCCGGCAGCCGGTCCAGGCCCGCCCCATAGGAGGAGAGCTCCGACCGGACCGCGTCGTAGTTCGCCTCGGGATCGCCTTCCAGCGGCGTCAGCTCGACCAGGTGCACGAGCACCGCGCAGCGCTCGACGTGGGCGAGGAACTCATGACCGAGCCCCGCCCCTTCCGCCGCACCTTCGATCAGACCCGGGATGTCGGCGACGATCGCCTGCCGCTCGTCGCTCTCGATCGTCCCCAGCACCGGCGAGAGCGTCGTGAAGGGATAGTCCGCCACCTTCGGCGCCGCCCGTGTCAGCCGCCCGAGCAAGGAGGACTTCCCCGCATTCGGCAACCCGATCAGCCCCACGTCCGCGAGCAGCTTCAGCCGCAGCTCGATCCACCCCTCCTCCCCGCTCGTCCCCGTCTCGGCAAACCGGGGAGCCTGCCGCGTCGAGTTCGCAAACCGCTTGTTCCCATGCCCCCCACGCCCTCCATGGGCAACCACGGCCCGCTGTCCAACCTCCACGAGATCGACCAAGCTCCCGTCGACCGACTCGGCCTGCGTCCCGGCGGGAACCAGGATCTCCCTCTCATCGCCCCTAGCGCCATGGCGCTTCGAGCCTTCCCCATGGGAACCCCTCCCCCCCCTGAAGTGCTTGCTCCCCTTCAGCGCAGCGAGGTCCCGCTTGGAAGCGTCACAAACAAGCACAACATCACCGCCGTGGCCCCCATCCCCGCCATCGGGTCCACCCCGAGGCACATGAGCCTCACGCCGAAAGCTGATGCAGCCATTGCCACCGGCCCCGCCCTCGACCCAGATCTTCGCCTTGTCATACATGACTACGGAGAGAGTAAGAGGGCCGGGCGCCCCCTCCCAAAACACTCCAGCGAGGCTCCCGCCGAGCGTTTTGGGAGGGGGCGCCCGGCCCTCCCCCCGCTGAGTCCTAGGAGTCCTGAAGAACCGAAATCGTGCGGCCCTTACGCGAGGGCTTGAAGTCGACCGTCCCCGGCCGCGTAGCAAAGATCGTGTGGTCGCGCCCGAGCCCGGTCCCGTCGCCGGGCCAGAAGCGGGTCCCCCGCTGGCGCACGATGATCTCGCCGCCGGAGACCTTCTGGCCCGCGAAGACCTTGACCCCGAGCATGTTGGGGTTGGATTCGCGACCGTTGCGGCTGGAGCCGAGTCCCTTCTTATGAGCCATCGTCAGAATCCTTTTTAGCAGCCGGTTTCGATTTTTTGGCTGCTGGTTTTTTCTCGGCGGCTTTTTTGGCTTTGGCTTTCGGTTTTTTAGCCGTGGCTTTTTTCTCAGTTGTTTTTGTTGATGCGGGTTTGGCGGTCTCTTTTTTCGCGGCGGATTTTTTCGCGGCCGCGGGTTTTTTCTCCGCCGGCTTTTTTGCCTCAGCCGGTTTAGCCACGGCCTCTTTCTTCTCCGCCGGCGCCTCTTTGGCGGGAGCCGCCGGTTTCCGCGTCAGCAATTTGACCTCGGTCACCTCGAGCTTGGTCAGCTCGGAGCGGTGGCCGGCGCGGCGGCGGTAGCCCTTCTTCGGCTTGTATTTGAAGACCTTGATCTTCTCGCCGCGCAGGTGCTCGGTCACCGTCGCCTCGACCTTGACCTTCTCCAGCTCCTTCGCCCCGGCGACGACCTCCTTGTCGCGGAACATCACCGGCCGCAGGGCGACCTTGTCGCCCTGCTTGGCGCTGAGCCGATCGACGAGGAGGGAGGTGCCCTTCTCGACCTTGTACTGCTTGCCGCCGCTCTCTATGACTGCGTACGTGTTCATTCGTCCTTGCTGCCTTGGCTTGAACGTGACCGACCCCGACCGCCCCTGCGGCCACGACGGCGACTGCGCGAGGCGGAGGATTCTAGCTCGGAGCCGTTCTCGCTGCCGCCAGCGGCCCCGTTGGTCGCCTCGACCCCCGGCAAACTGGCGACCGCGGCGGCCCGCTCGACCCGCTCGATCCGCACCAGCTTGCGCTCCCCGACGAAGCGACCGCCGCCGGTGACGCTGACGATGTAGGAGTCGACGCGGGCGACGGCGTCGTCGGCGTTGTACATGTGCGGCTCGTCGATCTTGACCAGCACCTCCTCGCCGACCTTGAAGGGCAGTGCCCGCTCCTCGATCTCCTCGCGCGTCCCGGCCTCGACCACGTCGAACGTGTCGATCGAGAGCGCATCGCCGCCCTCGAAGTGGAACTGCTTGCCCGTCTCGGCCTCGAGCTCGGCGAGTCCGCTCTCGGGGTCGATCAGCTCCGCGGCGACCTTGGGGTTGACCCGGACCAGCAGCGCCTCGGCGTCCTTGGCGCCGGCGGCGACGTCCGGCAGTCGCCGCATCGCGTCCAGCGCCACCGTCTCGGCGGAGAGGACGACGCCCTCCCCCTCGCAGGTCGGACAGGGCGCGGTGAGGATCTCGCGCACGCCGTCGGTGACGTTCTGCCTGGTCATCTCGACCAGGCCCAGCGGCGAGACCTCGACCACGTAGCTCTTCGACTTGTCGGTGTCGAGCGCCTTGCGCAGCGTTTTCAGCACTTTGTCGCGGTTGCGCGCCCGTGCCATGTCGATGAAGTCGATGACGATGATGCCGCCGATGTCACGCAGGCGCAACTGGCGCACCGCCTCCTCGGCGGCCTCGGTGTTGACCCGGGTGATCGTCTCCTCCAGGCCCCCTTTGCCGCGGCCGGTGAAGCTGCCGCTGTTGACGTCGATCACGGTCAGCGCCTCGGCGTAGTCGATGATCAGGTAGCCACCCGAGGGCAGATCGGCGCGGCGGCCCAGGGTCGACTCGATTTCCTTGTCGATCCCCCACTTCTCGAAGAGCGGCTTGCGGTCCTCGTAGAGCTCGACGCTCTCGACCAGCTCCGGCGCGGTGCGCTGGAAGAAGCTGGTCACCCGTTCGAACTGCTTGGGCGAGTCGATGATCGCTTTTTCGAAGTCGCTGAGGAAGACGTCGCGCAGGACGCGCACCGGCAGGTCGGCCTCCTGGAAGACGAGATCGGGGGCGACGGTCTGCTCGGTGCGGCGCTCGAGCACCTCGTTGAGCTTGTGCAGGTAGCCGATCTCACGCACGAAGTCGGCTTTTTTCGCCCCGTGGGCGGCGGTGCGGACGATCAGCCCACCCGGCCCTTTGTAGGTGCGGTCGACCATCTTGCGCAGGCGGTCGCGCTCGGAGTCCGAGAGCCGCCGGCTGACGCCGACGCCGCTGCCCTGCGCGGCGTAGACGAGGTAGCGGCCGGCGATCGAGACGTTCATCGAGAGCCGTGCGCCCTTCGTCTTCAGCGGGTCCTTGACCACCTGGACGACGATCTCCTGCCCCGGCTTGATCAGCTCGTCGATCCGGCGGCCTTTGCCGCGACCGCGCTTCGGGGCCTGTTCGCCGTTGGGCAGGACGATCTCGTCGACGTGCAGAAAGCCGTTGCGCTCGAGGCCGATGTCGACGAATGCGGCCTCCATTCCGGGCAGGACGTTGTCGACCTTGCCCTTGTAGATGTTGCCGACGATCGAACGCCGGCCGCGTCGCTCTATGTAGAGCTCCGCCACGTCGCGTTTGCCGCCTTTCGCTTTCGACTCGAGTACGGCCACGCGGGTCTCGCCACGATCGGCGGACACCAGGATTGTCTTTTTCATGAATTCAGCTCAGTTCGGATAGGTACGCATTGCCGGCGACCCTTTCAAGGGATCACCAGGCGAACCTGCCCCTCTGGCTGAGACGCGCTTGCATGTGGATGCTCTGAAGGACCCCGATCGCCAGGAAGGTCGCCAATACCGCCGACCCTCCGTAGCTCATCAGTGGCAGGGGAATCCCGGTGATCGGCATGATCCCGAGGTTCATCCCCACGTTTACGAAAACCTGGAACAGCAACATGGCGGCAATGCCGGCCGCCACGAGGGTCCCGTAGGAGTTCTTCGAGAGCGTCACAATCCGCAGCGCCCGCCAGATCAGCAGGGCGTAAAGGGATAGGACTAGCGCGGCCCCCATGAATCCGTAGCGCTCACCGATCACGGCAAAGATGAAGTCGGTGTGCCGCTCAGGGACGAAGTCGAGCCGCGTTTGTGTGGCCCGATCGCCTCGGCCGGTCGTCTCACCGGATCCGATTGCGGTCTTGGCCTGGTTCTGCTGGTAGCCAGCGTCGCTGGGGTCCTCGCTCGGGTGAAGGAACGAGGTGAGTCTCTCCGTCTGGTAATCCTTGAGCAGCGGCGTCCCGATGGCGGGTGCTACCGCCAGGACGAACGCCGCCATCGCGACGATGGCCGCGCCGATCACCGCGAAGTGCGTCCAGGGGACGCCCCCCACGTACATCACGGCGAGGGTGATTGCCCCGTACACCAGGGAGGTGCCGAGGTCCGGCTGCAGGAAGACGAGCGCAGCCGGTGCCAGGCCGAGGCAGAGGTAGCGCACCGTGCGCTGCCTGTCTGACCCGTTCCTGGCGCCATCGATGACGAACCCGGCAAGCGCAAGCACGAGCAGGAGCTTGCCGAGCTCAGATGGCTGAAAGCTGAAGAAGGGAAGGTCGAAGGCGCGCCGTGAGCCGCGCGCCGCGAAGCCGAAGACGAAGACGAGGGAGATGCTCACGCAGAGGAAGGTGTAGATGCCGACCCGCAGCTCGCGGAAGCGCGAGTAGTCGATGCGGGCGAGGAGGTACATGCCAACGATGCCAAGTACAGAGTAGATGGCCTGGCGGTCGACGAAGTAGTTGGGGCTGCCGGGGACGTCGTGCAGGGTCGACTGGCTCAGGGTGAAGACGCTGAACGCGGCGAGGGCGCCGGCGAAGAGGGCCAGGGGGCCGTCCATGTAGGGCAGGCCGAGGCGCTCCGCGATGCCCGGACGGACCGCGAAGGGCTCCAGCTTTGCCTGGCGTGCACGAGTCGCGTACATCAGCCCGGACTGCCGCCGTTGGGCCCGGCGGGACCCGTCGTGTGCTTGTTGAAATAGGCCTCGAGAATGTCGAGAGCGGCCGGCGCGGCCGATTCGGCGCCGAACCCTCCTTCCTCGATCGTAACGGCAGTGACGATTTTGGGGTCGGGATAGGGCGCCAGGACCAGATACCAGGACTGGTCGGCCTGGCCGACGCGCTGGGCGGTGCCGGTCTTGCCGGCAACCGGCACGGGAAAGCCGCCGAAGACTTCGTAGGAGGTGCCTTCGGATGCCTGCGCGGCGTCGTGCAGGCCTTGCAGGATGACGCTGCGGTACTCCGGATCGATGTGGATGCGGCGACGGGGCGGCGGGGCGAATTCCTTCAGCACCCGCCCCGCGGCATCGGTCACTTCCTTGCCGACGTGGGGGGTGACGACGGTGCCGCCATTGCCCAGCGCGGCATAGGCGATCGCCATCTGCAGCGGGCTTGCCTGCAGGTCTCCCTGGCCGGTGGCGAGCTGGATGTTGTCGCCGGCCGACCAGGGTCGGTCGGTGTTCCCTTCCTCGTAGAGCTGGTTGCGCCAGCGCTGGCTCGGCAGCAGGCCTTCGGTGTCGCCGGGCAGGTCGAGCCCGGGCGTCCGGCCAAAGCCAAGCATGCGCCCGGTGCGCTGAAGGTCGCCGGTATCCCACATCTCGAGGCCGAGCGTGTAGAAGTAGACGTCAGAGGAGACTTGGAGCGCGCGCGCCATGCTGACGCTGCCATAGGCTTCCCCGCCCGCATTCTGGAACCGCTGGCCGCCGACGGTCAGCGAGCCGCTGTCGTAGATCGGCTCCGAGGGCGTGATCACGCCGTTTTCGAGCGCCGCCAGCGCCGGCACGATCTTGAACGTGGAGCCGGTCGGGTACAGGCCCGAGACCGCACGGTTGGCGAGCGGCGCAGCCGGGTTGCGGTAGGTCTCGTCCACCTGCCTCTGGGTCAGGGGACGGGTGAAGAGCTCCGGTTCGAAGGTCGGAGACGAGCCCAGACCGAGGATCTCCCCCGTGTTCACGTCCATGGTGACGAAGGCACCCTGGCCACGTTCGGCCAGAGCCGACTCCCCCGCCGCCTGCACCTTGGCATCGATTGAGAGCTTGAGGCTCCTGCCAGGCGCCGGCGGCTTCGAGACGAGCCGGCCGTTGGGGGTCGGCTGGCCGAGGGCATCGACTTGAATCCTGGTCAGGCCCGGCTCTCCACGCAGGAAGCCGTCGTAGGTGTCCTCGACGCCGTCCTGGCCGATCTCGTCGCCGGGCTGCAGTCCTTCGTAGCGCGGGTCCTTCAGCTCCTCCGGGGAAATCTCGCCGACGTTGCCGAGGATGTGGGCGGCAAGCGTCGCGTTCGGGTAGTCGCGGACGAAGACCCGCTGGACCTCGACCCCCGGGAAGCGGTCCTGGTTCTCCTGCAGGTAGTAGACGAGAAAGTGGCCGACGTCGCGGCGCAACGTCACCGGAGCCGCAGGTGCCAGTTTCAGCTCTTCGTGCATCGTCCGCCGCACCCGGCGCAGGGTGCTGTGCGTGAGGTCGGCCAGCTGTGCGAGCTCGGCGCGGCGCTCGGCCGGGTCCTCGGGAAGTTTCCGCGGGTTGACCTGCAGCGCGAGGCTGGTGCGGTTGCCGACCAGCAGCGTGCCGTTGCGATCGAGGATCTCGCCGCGGGGCGCGCTGACCCGGTACTCGCGCGTGCGGTTGTTCTTCGCTTCGGCCAGGTACTGCTCGCCGTCCAGCACCTGCAGCCGCCAGAGGCGGAAGAAGAGGATGGCGAAGAGGACCACGGCGATGCCACCGAAAAGCGCGATCCGCAGCGCCAGGCGACTGCTCACCGCCGGGCCTCTCTCCTCGGGTCGGAGATACACGTGCCTATGCCCCCAGCACGGTCGGCTGCCGGCGCCGCTGCACCTTGGGCTCCTCGACCAGGGCCGAGCGCAGCACCCGGCGCACCAGCAGGTAGATCGGCCAGCCGAGGAAGAACGCGTAGACGCTCTTCAGCAACATGTCGCGCACGATCAGCAGGCTGATCGGGGCGTCGACGCCGAGCAGCAGCTGGATCGCGGCGAAGCCGAGCTCGGCGACCAGCGTCAGGCCCATGCAGAGCAGGGCCGGAACGAGCGAACTGTGGATCCCGAAGCGTTCGCGGAAGAGGCCGGCGAGGTAGCCGGTCCCGAGCAGCACCAGCGAGGCGATGCCCAGCACCTCGACCAGCAGGGAGTCGACGAAGAGGCCGATCGCGAACCCGGCGACGGCCCCGGTCAGGCTCCCCCCCAGCAGGGCGAGGCAGACGACCAGCGCCGGCAGCACGTCGGGGCTGACGTGGAAGAGTTCGACCTGGGAGAAGAAGGAGAGCTGCAGGAGCACGCCGAGGAACCCGATCGCGGCGATGCGGGCGACGATCTTCGGGGTCATGATCATCCGCGCGAGCCTCCGGTCAGCACCTGGACGAGGTCGAGGTTCCGCAAGTCGGCAAAGGGTCGCACGTCGACCTGTTCGCTGGCCTCCTGTTCGACGATCGGGGCCTTCGTCACTTCGCCCAGCGGCAGGCCCGGCGGGAAGAGGGAGGAGAGGCCCTGGGCGCGCCAGCCGGCGGTGACGACCGTCTGCCCCCCGTGCACCTCCGTGGTCGAGTCGATGAAGTCGAGGATCAGGTCTTCGGGATTGCCGACTTCCGGCTTGATCACGCCCTGCACGCCGACGGGCACGACCTTTGCCGAGATCGCGCTGGCGTGGTCGGTGAGCAGCATCACCTGCGAAGAACCCGGCCCGACCGAGGAGATGCGCCCGACCAGGCCGTCGCCGCTGATCACCGGGTCGTCGACCCGGACGCCGTCGCCGTCGCCGACGTCGATCGTCACGCTCGAGCGCCACTGCGTCGGCGAGCGAGAGATCACCCGGCCGGTCACCTCCTCATAGGCCGAGGCGGCGAGCACGGGGCTCCGGTCCAGCTCGAGCAGCTTGCGCAACTGCGCGTTCTCGTGCTGGGCCTCCTGGCCGGCGACGGCCTGCTCCCGCGCAACGACCAGCTCGGACTTGAGCTGGCTGTTTTCGCCGCGCGCGTCGAAGGTCTGGTCGAACCAGCCGACCAGGTCGCGAGCCGGCTTGAGCGCGCGGTCGGCCACCGACTGAACCGGGCTGAAGATCGAGCTGACGCCGCGCTGGAAGCCGCGCGAGTCCTGCCCGTAGGTAGCGGAGAGCAGGACGAACGAGCCGACGATCAACAGGGCGAGCACCGCCCTACGGCGGCGTACTTGCTTTCGATACACAGTGAAGGCCTAAGTTGGGGAGTTGAGATGAAAGGGAGCCAGGAGTCCGTCCGCAAACTCCCCGCGCACGCCTGGCGGCGGCGGACGCGGCGCGGCGCGGCGTCCTCGGTCGGCCAAATAGCGCTGCTATTCGGCCTCCCTGCGTCCTTGCGCCGCTTGGTCCGGCGCACGCCAGCCGTACACGTGGATTTTCCGAATGGACTCTAAGCAAAGTGCCGCGTTCCCGAATTGCGCTTGCTGGCGCGATGGATGGCCTCGAACTCCTCCAGGGAGATGCCCGATCCCACCGCCACGCACGTAAGCGGTGACTCTGCCAGCTGACACGGCATCTGGCACTCGTCGCGAAGACGCTGTTCGAGTCCTTGCAGGAGGGCGCCGCCGCCGGCGAGGGTTATGCCGCGATCCATGATGTCACCGGCGAGCTCGGGGGGAGTGCGGTCGAGCGTGTCCTTGACCGCCTCGACGATGTGCCCGACCGTTTCGTCGAGCGCCTCGCGTATCTCTTCGGAGCCGAGCTCGATCGTCTTCGGCAGGCCGGAGACGAGATCGCGTCCGCGGATCTCAGCCCGCACTTCCTCGGACAGCGGCGAGGCCGAGCCAGCTTCGAGCTTGACCTCCTCCGCCGTCTGCGTGCCGATCGCCAGCTTGTACTCGTGCTTGCAGTGGTTGACGATCGCCTCGTCGAGCTCGTCGCCGCCGATCCGGATCGACTGCGAGACGACGATCCCGCCGAGCGATATCACCGCCACCTCGGTGGTGCCGCCGCCGACGTCGACGACCATCGAGCCGGTCGGCTCCGCCACCGGCAGGCCGGCCCCGATCGCCGCCGCCATCGGCTCCTCGATCAGGTAGGCCTGGCGCGCCCCCGCTGAGAGGCAGGCCTCCTCGACCGCCCGCTTCTCGACCCCGGTGACACCCGAGGGAACGCAGACCACCACGCGCGGGTGTGCGAACCGGTTGGAGTGCACCTGCTTGATGAAGTGGCGCAGCATCTGCTCGGTCACGTCGAAATCGGCGATGACACCGTCCTTGAGCGGCCGGATCGCGGTGATGTTGCCCGGGGTCCGTCCCAGCATCCGCTTCGCCTCGACCCCCACCGCGTGCACCTGGCCGGTGTGGGAGTCGATCGCCACGACCGAGGGCTCCGAGAGGACGATGCCGCGCCCGCGAACGTAGACGAGTGTGTTGGCCGTGCCCAGGTCGACGGCCATGTCGCGACCGCCGAGACCTCTGAGATATCCGAGTACACCCATGCGTGGAATGAAGACTTTCCGACTGGGATTGTCCCAAACCCGCAAAATCGACACAAATCGGCTTACCGGTGCGTGGCCGGGAACAGCTCGGGCGCCAGCTCGAAGAGCAACCCGACTGGAAGCCCCACCACGTTTGAAACGCTGCCCTCGACCCGCTCGACCAGGGTCGAGCCGAGCGTCTGAATCGCGTACCCGCCGGAGCGGCCCTCCCACTCGCCGAAGTCCACATAACGTTCTTTATCAGCGGCGCTCAGCTCCCTGAAGACGACGGTCGTTCGTTCGAGCCCACTCCGCTCCTCTCCCTCCACGAGCACCACCAGCCCGCTCAAAACCACGTGTGCCCGCCCCGACATCCGCTCCAGATAGCTCCGCGACTCGTCGGCATCAGCCGGCTTCCCGAGAGCCTTCCCGTCAAGCACGACATCCGTATCGCAGGCGATTACGATGCCCTCGCGCCCAACGGCCGACGCCTTCCGCCGCGCGTTCTCGACCACCTCGACCTCAGGATCCCCGCCGGTCAACTCCTCCACACCCGACACCACCACCTCGAACTCGAGCCCCAGCTTCCGCAGAATCTCGCTTCTCTGCGGCGACCCGGATGCGAGCGTCAGCCTCATGCGCGCCTGCCGGGGGGTGGCGTCGCAGGGGGAACCGCCCCCGAGGACGCTTTAGCGACCGCAGGGGGTGGTGGGTCCCCTGCGGCGACAGGACCCGCCGGCCCAACGCCCATCAGCTCAACTCTGGAAACCAGATCCCGATCTCGCGCTCAGCAGACTCATCCGAGTCCGACCCATGCACCATGTTGAAGGTGACCTCGAGCGCGAAGTCCCCGCGGATAGACCCCGGCGCGGCCTCAACCGGATTGGTGGCGCCGATCAGCTGGCGGGCCGCCGCGACCGCTTCGGTGCCCTCGAGCACCATCGCGACCAGCGTGCCGCCGGTGATGAAGGAGACCAGCTCGCCGAAGAACGGCTTCTCCGAGTGCTCTTCGTAATGCTTGTCGGCGATCGACTCGTCGGCCTGCATCGTCTTCAGCGCGGCGATGCGAAGTCCCTTGCGCTCGAAGCGGGCGATCACCTCGCCGGTCAGGGCGCGCTGGAAGGCGTCAGGCTTTACGAGGATCAGCGTCCGACTCACGTGCGGGGCTCCTTTGGGTTCGTTTGGCGGCTTTGGGTTCTTTGGCGGCCGGGCGGGCCGGCTCCTCGGCGGCGGAAGCGGCCGGCTCCTTTAGCGCCGGCTCGGCCTTCTCCGTGTCCTTCTCTTTCCTTCGCGGCGGCGGCCCGCGCTTCGCGCGCCGCGGGCGCTCCTCCAGCGCCGTCTCGCAGTAGGGACAGAGAGCCCAGCGGGGGTCGACGGGCTTGCGGCAGCTCGGGCAGGGGTTCTTGAGGCGCTGCTGGCACTTGGGGCAGCGCAGGAAATTCCGTTCCACCGGGTATTCGCAGTTGGGGCAGGAGGCCTCGGTCAACTGGCGCACGCGCAGCTCGGCGGCCCTGATCTCGAGCTCGCGTTCGTGGGCGTCCTCGAGGAACTCGGGCGGGCGCACGATCGCGTAGACGGCGGTGCCGATGTAGGGGAAGAAGGAGCCGATCGTGGCGCAGGCGACGAGAAACGGGTCGGAGATGCGGCGCCTGGCGTCGAAGTAGGTGTAGACGATCAGCGCCAGCCAGACGACCACGATCGCCAGGATGAAGAAGGTCGCGACCAGGTTGAGGCCGTCGTTGTCGATGCCGAAGATCGCTAGTGCCATGGCTGGGACCCCGAGGGGAGGTCGGGCAGTCTACTTCGCCGCCGGGCTCACGAACCCTCGTATCCGACATTGACCCCACCCCGGTGTGGTCAATGTCGGATGGGTCGTTTCCATCTAGAGGAAGAGGCTGCCGAACAGGTAGCCGAGGCCGAAGAAGACGAGGATCACGGCCGCGACGACCCCGGCAACCAGGGCCATCATCGACAGCAGTTCCCCGCCGGCGCTCTTGCCCTTGGTCTCCATCGGCCCAATCCTCGCACAGGGCTTCAGACGCCCAGCGCCGCACGCGCGGGGGCCAGCACGTAGTGCGACCCGGTGACGAGGAGCACCCCGTCGAGCTCGGTGGCACGATCGCGCGCCCGCGCCACCGCGGCCCCGAAGTCCTCGATCGCCTCGACCTCGACTCCGGTTCCCGCCGCGGCCCCGGCCAGCTCCTCCGCTCGCAACGACCGCCGACGGGACGAAATCCGCTCCATGGACGAGGATTTCGTCCCGTCGGCGGGGAGTTTGGTGCAGACGAGGTTGGTTACGGCGGGGGCGAGGGCGGCGATCATCGCCTCGGCGTCCTTTTCGGCGAGGACGGCGAGGCAGGCGACGACCGGGCGGCCGGCGGCGACTTCGCCCAGCCCCTCGGCGAGCGCCGCGGCACCGTCGGGATTGTGGGCGACGTCGAGCAGGACAGGCGGATCGTCGGCGACGCGCTCGAGGCGACCCGGCACGGTCAGGGTTGCCGCGACCTCGACGACGAGCGAGGCGTCGAGATCTCCCAGGAAGGCCTCGGCCGCAGCGCAGGCGAGGGCGAAGTTGCGACGCTGGAATCCGCCCGCCGCACGCAGCTCGACGCCCTTGCCCGGCTCTTCGGGGGCGACGAGGAGCCTTGCGCCGCGTTCCTCGGCGGTCCGCTCGGCCAGGCCCGCCACCTCCGGACTGACCCGGCCCCGCACCAGGATCGAGTAGTCGCGCAGCACGGCGAGCTTCTCGGTGGCGATCTCGAGCTCGGTCTCGCCCAGCCAGGCGGTGTGGTCCAGCCCGATCGAGGTCAGGACCGTGACCCTCGACGGGATCGTGTTGGTCGCGTCCAACCTCCCTCCGAGGCCGGCCTCGACGACGGCGGCCTCGACCCTGGCGGCGGCGAAGGCGACGAAGGAGGCCGCGGTGGCGACCTCGAACTGGGTCACCTCCTCGCCCTCCTCCAGGCTGCGGTTGACCGTCTCGGCCGCCTGTGCCGTCCGCTCGATCGCCGCGGCGAACTCCGCCTCGCCGATCTCGGCCCCTCCGATCAGCATCCGTTCGGACCAGCGCGAGGCGTGGGGCGAGACGCAGGCGCCGCAGCGCACGCCATGCGCCTCCAGCAGAGCCGCGATCATCCGCGTCACCGAGGACTTGCCGTTGGTGCCGACCACGTGGATCGAGGCGAAACGGTGCTGGGGCAGTCCGAGGGCGGTGCTGAGCCGGTGCATCCGCTCCAGGCCGAGCTTCCAGCCGACCGGCTCCAGCGAGTCGAGGTAGGCCTGCGCGTCTATTCCGTGAGCTCCTCGAGCTCGGCCCGGTAGCGCTCCAGCTTGCCCCTCTCCTCCTCGACCAGCTCCGCCGGCGCCCTGGCGACGAACTTCTCGTTGGCGAGCTTGCCCTCGGCGCGGGCGACCTCCGAGCGCAGCTCCTCGCGGCGCTTCTCGAGGCGTGCCGCGATCGCGCCGGCGTCGATCTCGGCCGAGGCGAGCACCTTGACCGGGCCGACGGAGGCGATCGGGTCGCCACCGTCGTCGGTGAACTCGACGCGGGCGAGGCGGCCGACGAACTCCTGCGGGCGGGGGCCCTCGACGCGGGCGGAGAGCTGGGTCGCGGCGGGCGCCTCGACCATGTCGCGCCAGGCGCGCAGGCGGCGGGTCAGGTCGATGCCGCGATCGACCTCGGCTTCGGCCCCCTCGTCGAAGAGCGAGTCGTCCGCCTCGGGGAACCGGTGCACCGCGAGATGCCCTTCGCGCGAGGGGTGGTAGGACCAGACCTCCTCGGTGACGAACGGCATCAGCGGGTGCAACAGGGCCAGCGTCCGCTCCAGCAGCCAGAGCAGGTTGGCCGACACCTCCGGCTCACCCTCGTAGAGGCGGGGCTTGGCGATCTCCAGGTACCAGTCACAGAGCTCCGACCAGAAGAAGGCGTAGGCCTCGGTGGCCGCGTGGGCGAAGTCGTAGGTGTCGAGCTTCTCGGTCACCGAGGCGATCGTCCGCTCCATCCGCGAGAGGATCCAGCGGTCCTCGACCCTCTCCGGCCGACGGGACGAAATCGTCTCCATAGACGAGGATTTCGGCCCGTCGGCGGCGTTCAGGAGGATCAGGCGGCTCGCGTTCCAGAGCTTGTTCGCCAGGTCGCGGCCCTGCTGGACCTTGGCGTCGGAGTAGCGCACGTCCTGGGTCGAGGACATCGCCAACAGGCCGAAGCGCAGCGCGTCGGCGCCGTGCACGTCGATCTCGTCCAGCGGGTCGATCCCGGTGCCGAGGCTCTTCGACATGCGACGCCCGTCGCGCGCCTGGATCACCGAGTGCACGTAGACGTCGTCGAAGGGCACGTCGTCGGCGAACTCGATGCCGGTCATGATCATCCGGGCCACCCAGAGGAAGAGGATCTCGCGCGCGGTCGTGAGGAAGCTGGTCGGGTAGAAGGCGCGCAGCTCCGGGGTGTCGTCGGGCCAGCCGAGCGTGGCGAAGGGCCAGATCGCCGAGCTGAACCAGGTGTCCAGCACGTCCTCCTCCTGGCGCAGCTCCCCGCCGCAGGCGCCGCAGCGCTCGGGCACCTGCTCGGCGACGATCGTTTCCTCGCAGGGGTCGCAGTACCAGACCGGTATGCGGTGTCCCCACCAGAGCTGGCGCGAGATGCACCAGGGGCGGATCTCGCGCATCCAGTCGAGGTAGACGCGTTTCCACTGCCCAGGGGTGATCCGCACCCGGTCCTTTTCGACCGCCTCGATCGCGGGCGCCGCCAGCTCGTCCATGCGGCAGAACCACTGCAGCGAGATCAGTGGCTCGATCCGCTCGCCCGAGCGGTGCGAGAAGGGGACGGAGTGGACGTAGGCCTCTTCAGCGCGCAGGACGCCCTCCTCGCGCAGCGCGGCGACGACGGCCTCCTGCGCCTCGGCGACGGTGAGGCCGGCGAACCTCTCCCCCGCCTCCGCGGTGAGGCGGCCGTCGGGGCCGATCGCGACGATCTCCTCCAGCCCGTGCTTGCGGCCGATCTCGAAGTCGTTGGGGTCGTGGCCGGGGGTGATCTTCAGCGCCCCGGTGCCGAACTCGGGGTCGACGTGCTCGTCGGCGATGATCGGCAGCCGGCGGCCGACCAGGGGCAGCACGCAGTGCTTGCCGACGAGGTCGGCGTAGCGCTCGTCGCCGGGGCCCACCGCGACGGCGGTGTCGGCGAGCATCGTCTCCGGGCGCACCGTGGCGACGGTGAGAACCCGGTCGGAGCCCTCGACCGGGTAGTCGATCGAGTAAAGGGTGTCCTCGACCTCGCGGTTCTCCACCTCGAGGTCGGAGATCGCCGAGTGCGAGCCCGGGTCCCAGTTGACCATGTAGTTGTCGCGGTAGATGTAGCCCTTGTCGAAGAGCTGCTTGAAGACCCTGTACACGGCCTTGACGTAGCCCTCGTCGAGGGTGAAGCGCTCGCGCTCGTAGTCGCAGGAGGCGCCGAGCCGTTTGTACTGCTCGACGATCCGCGAGCCGTACTCCTCGCGCCACTCCCAGACGCGCTCGACGAACTTCTCCCGGCCGAGGTCGTGGCGGGACGTGCCTTCGGAGCGCAGCATCTTCTCGACCACCGACTGGGTCGCGATCCCGGCGTGGTCGGTGCCGAGGATCCAGAGCGCGTTGCGGCCGCGCATCCGGTTCATCCGCACCAGCGCGTCCTGCATCGAGCCGTTGAGGGCGTGCCCCATGTGCAGCGCGCCGGTCACGTTCGGCGGCGGGATCGCCACCGAGAAGTTCTCCTCCGGCGTGCCCTCGGCCGGCGGGTGGAAGTAGCCGGCGTCGAGCCATTCCGAGAAGATCCGCGCCTCGACCTCGTGCGGGTCGAAGCGGGTCTTCTCCTCGAGGGTCTTGCGGCGCTCGCTCACGAGCGCCGAGTCTAGGCAGATTCCTCGCTGAGCCCCTCGTCGGAGGGTCCGATGTCCTGCGGCGCGGCCTCGGTGACGAGGGTCGGGCGACGGCTCTGCTCGATCGTCTCCTTGGTGACCACGCACTTGGTCACGTCGCGGCGCGAGGGAAGTTCGAACTGCACCTCGAGCAGCGTCTCCTCGAGGATCGAGCGCAGGCCGCGGGCGCCGGTCTCGCGCTCCAGGGCTTTGTTGGCGATCGCCTCGAGGCTGTCCTCGGCGAAGACCAGCTCGATGTCGTCGAACTCGAAGAAGCGCTGGAACTGCTTGGTCAGGGCGTGGCGCGGCTCGGTCAGGATGGTGATCAGGTCGTCGCGGCTGAGCTGGTGGATCGCGGCGACGACCGGCAGGCGGCCGATGAACTCGGGGATCAGGCCATACTCCATCAGGTCCTCCGGCAGCACCTGCTCGAACCACTCGCCGGTGTCCTTGGTCTCGCGCGAGGAGATCGCGGCGCCGAAGCCGACACCGCGGTCGCCAACCCGCTTCTCGATGACCTTGTCGAGCTCGGCGAAGGAGCCGCCGCAGACGAAGAGGATGTTCGTCGTGTCGATCGTGAGGAACTCCTGGTGAGGGTGCTTGCGCCCTCCCTGGGGGGGCACCGACGCGGTCGTGCCCTCGAGGATCTTCAGCAGCGCCTGCTGCACGCCTTCGCCGGAGACGTCACGGGTGATCGACGGGTTATCGGCTTTGCGCGCGATCTTGTCGATCTCGTCGATGTAGATGATCCCGGTTTCGGCCTTCTTGACGTCGTAGTCGGCGGCCTGGATCAGCTTCAGCAGGATGTTCTCGACGTCCTCGCCGACGTAGCCGGCCTCGGTCAACGCGGTCGCGTCGGCGATCGCGAAGGGGACGTTGAGGATGCGGGCGAGGGTCTGGGCGAGCAGCGTCTTGCCGCACCCGGTCGGGCCCAGCAGCATGATGTTCGACTTCTGCAGCTCGACCTCGACGTCCTCGGACTGGTTCATCTGGACGCGCTTGTAGTGGTTGTAGACGGCGACCGAGAGGGCCTTCTTGGCGGCTTCCTGGCCGACGACGTACTGCTGCAGGACCTCGTGGATCTCGCGCGGCTTGGGCAGGTTCTCGAGCTCGACCGCCCCCGTCGGCGCGGTCAGCTCCTCGTCGATGATCTCGTTGCAGAGGTCGATGCACTCGTCGCAGATGTAGACGCCCGGGCCGGCAATCAGCTTCTTGACCTGGCGCTGCGACTTGCCGCAGAAGCTGCAGAGGAGTTGCTCGTTCGAGTCTGTGGGCCGTGCCAGCGGAATCCCCTCCTTGCGGGGCAGTGGGTTGCCTCCGGCTCGCGTCCAAAGCTTAAAGGTGGATGCAAGCCGGCCTGTCGGTGCCGGGTGTTTACGGCGCCGATCCTCGCGTCCCTTTCCCTGGCCGTGACCTTGCGTGGCCGCGATACGGTGGATCGATGCCAGGCGAGCTCCGAATCGAGCCGATCGCGGAGGAGCAGATGGACGCGCTCCTGCCCCTGATCGCCGCCTACCAGCGCTTCTACGAGGCCGAGGAGATCGACGACGAGCGCAACCGGGCCTTCTTCTCCCGTTTCCTCGCCCCCAGCGACGACGGGGTGCTGCTCGGAGCATGGCGCGACGGCGAGCTGGCCGGCTACGCCTGCCTCTACTGGAGCTTCACCTCCGTGATCCCGGCCGAGACCGTGCTGATGAACGACCTCTACGTCGACCCGACCCACCGCGGTCAGGGCGTAGGCCGCGCCCTGATCGAGGCCAGCGCCGCCGTCGGCCGCGAACGCGGCGCCCAGCGCCTCGAATGGATGACTGCACCGAGCAACGAGGCGGCACAGCGCCTCTACGACTCGACCGCCGCCCAACGCAGCGAGTGGGTGGAGTACGAGCTCCTTCTCTCTCCCTAGTCACCGGGGCTGGGAGCCCCAAGCAACTCGGCCGCCTCACGGCGGGCCTTCTCTGCCTCCCCGTCGCGCCCAGCTTCGCTTAGCCGACGGGCAAGGTTTTTTAGGGACCTCACTAGATCAAATGCGTGGACGGCGGGGTTGGTCTCCACCAGGTGGCGATAGATCTCGACCGACTCCTTGCTTGCTTCCAGTGCCTCGGTTTGGCGGCCGGCGTCCGCGAGGCGGAGGGAGAGGTTGTTCAGGGCGCTCGCCAGGCTGGGGGCGTGGGCGACGAAATTGGCCTCGGCAAGGAGACGGCCAATCTCGACCGACTCCTTGCTTGTTTCCAGTGCCTCGGTTTGGCGGCGGACATCTGCAAGGCAGAGGGCGAGGTTGTTCAGGGCTATAGCCAAATAGGGCGCGTAGGCGGCGGGGTTGGTCTCCACCAGGTGGCGATAGGCCTGGACTGACTTCTCGCCCACCTCCAGTGCCTCGGCTTGGCGGCCGGCGTCCGCGAGGCGGAGGGAGAGGTTGTACAGGGCGCTCGCCAGGTTGGGGACGTGGGCGGCGGGGTCAGCCTCGGCCAGCGGGCGGTAGGTCTCAACAGACTCTTCGCACACCTCCAGTGCCTCGGCGGGGCGGCCGGCGTCCGCGAGGCGGACGGAGAGGTTGTTCAGGGCGCCAGCCAGGCTGGGGACGTGGGCGGCGGGGTCAGCCTCGGCCAGCGGGCGGCAGATCTCAACAGACTCTTCGCACACTTCCAGTGCCTCGGCGGGGCGGCCGGCGTCCGCGAGGCGACCGGAGAGGTTGTTCAGGGCGCCAGCCAGGCTGGGGGCGTAGGCGGGGTCAGCCTCGGCCAGCACGCGGCAGATCTCAACAGACTCTTCGCACACTTCCAGTGCCTCGGCGGGGCGGCCGGCGTCCGCGAGGCGGAGGGCGAGGTCGTTCAGGGCGCCAGCCAGGCTGGGCGCGTGGGCGGCGGGGTCGGCCTTGGCCAGCCGGCGGCGGCTTTCGGCCAACTGCGCAGTCAGGGTCGCCGCGAGCTCATTCAGCACAAGGTCGGATCGAGGTGGCATCAGATCTACTGCAGCGGGCAACACCTCAGCATCCACTGTCACGACGGAGACAACGCCATCTATCGCGGCCGCTGCGGTGACGGCATTGCCGAAAAGGAGGTCGCTGTCCTTGACGGCCTCGGCCTGGGTGACGGCGACCTCACACAGGCGGGGCAGCTCCGCACTGAGGATCGGACTCAGCGCCGCGGCCAACTCCGGGCGATCGGCGGCCGCTCGGGCCAGCACCTCCAGCGGCCTGATGGTCTCCTCGGGCTCGCTGCCGGCGATGGCTCCGCCCAGCACCTCGGGCTGCTCGGTGAAGCACCTTGCCACCAGGTGCTCGCCCACCAGGTCGGGTTCCAGCGGATTCCACCAGCGCGGGCCGGGGTATTGCGCCCGCACCCAGCGGGCGAGGCGGTTGCGGCGCTCGGCGGAGGCATCGCTGAGATCAGAGAGAAGCCGCAGACGCTCTGCCGCCCTCTCCTGGCTGTCTGCGTTGACCAGGGTCGCCAGCGCGACCAGGGATTCGAGCAGGGCCTCATCGGCATCGATCTCAGCCGAGCCCTCCCGCCAGTAACGGCGCTCGTGCGCCAGGACCTCGTCCAGCAGTCCCTCGCGGGTGGTGGGAGCCTCCTCCCCGTGGGCGGCCAGGTAGGCGGCGATCACGACCATCAGCGGGTTCTCGAAGACCTCGTCTTGCAGATCCGGTGCAGGTGCGGAAGCCGGAGACCCTTGCAGGCGCTCGGCCAGGGCGGGAACCGCGGCCGCGAAGAGCTTACGTCGCTCCGCGACTCCAAACGGCGCGTCCTCCAGGTAGCGGACCTCGCATTCGTCCAGCACCGCGTCGAGCGCATCGACGCGGCCGGCAAGCCGCGAAGCCCAGTCGCTGCCCCTGTCGGGGCCGCCCCGCACCAGCAGCAGCACCCGCACCGGGGAGTGCTGCGTGGCCTTTGCGCTCAGCAGGGGCAGCAGCAGCTCCACCTGCTCGGGGCGTATCTCGGCGTAGTCGATGACCACCAGTCGTGCGGTCGGGGCCTCGACCAGGGCGTCGAGCATCCCCGGATCGGCGCTTCGCGAGAGAAAGCCACACAGCCAATCGCTCTTCTGCACACCCAGGCAGAGCTCGACCGCGAGGCGGGTCTTGCCGGTTCCCCCGCGCCCACCGATCACCTGCCCGGCGAAGGGAGCCGGGGAGTCGATCCAGGCTTCCAGCTCGGAGAGCAGGCCGGCGCGCTCGACGTAGGGGACGACACCGGAGTGCGCGCGAACCAGGCGCGCCGGAGAGGGAAGCTTGGCGGCTACGGGAACATGGGCGGGTTCCAGGGGCACGGTGCGGGTGGCACCGTCGTAGATGATCTCGATCCGCGAGCCGACGACGCCCTGGATTTGGACGTTGTGGTCACCCTGAATGCGCTGCTGACCCACCGCGCGGCGCTTTAGTCGTGCGACTGGCGCGGACTCTGGTCGACGCTGATTTGGCTGTTCACGTTGCCGGCGTTTTGCACGATGCCCTCGCCCTCGGCCTCCTGGGTGATGTCGCCGATGTGCACTCCCGCCCCTTCGATCTGACCGGCGATGGTCTTGAGTTCCTCGCGCAGCTCTGCCGACTCCCCGGCGCGCTCTTCGAGCAGGGTGGCGAGCGCTTTCTCCCGCCGTTCGCTGTCGGGGACCTCGGCCAAGCTCTCCAGCGCTCGCTCTGCCTCGGTGTCTCCATCGCGGGAGAACCGCTGGCGCAGGGCCTCGATCGCCTTTCGCGCGACCTCCACCCCGCTGTCGACCACGCCGTCTTCGGCTCGATTCAAGGCCTTGGCGAACAGGGCGGCGACGATCACCCCCATTGATATCGGCTCAATCACTACGCCCTCCTCCGCTGTTTGCTTAGGCGATCTTGGGGCAAGAGGCTTGCACATTGCCGGGCACCAACGCGAGCTGGTGTGGCTCTTGGTGGATATCGGAGACGGAAGGACCGCTAGCTGTAGCGATCCCAGCGCCACAGTGCGGGTGCGGGGTCGATCGGCCGGCCGTCGGCATGAATCTCGAAGTGCAGGTGGCAGCCGACGGTGCGGGCGTTGCCGGTCTTGCCAACCGCGCCGACTCGCTGGCCGGTGTAGACGTGGTCGCCGCGGCTGAAGGGAGACGACCTTGGCAGGTGGGCGTAGAAGTAGCTGCGCCGCTCCCCTTCGCCGTGGATCGTCAGGTAGTTGCCGTAGAGGATCGGGTCATAGCCGGCACGCAGGACCCGGCCGCCGCGAACGGCGAGGAGCGGCGTGCCGCAGGGGGCGACGACGTCGAAGCCCTCGTGGGTCCGCCCGCCGCTGCGCGGCGCGCCGAACTCGCCGATCGAGCCACGGGTGCCGTGCGGGCCCTGGACCGGGAAGACGTGGTCGCGGTAGAGCAGACCACCGTCATCGCCAGCGCCACTGGCAGCGACCGGTACGGCGAGGACTGCGAGCAGGAGGACGAGGAGAGCCGGGCGCTTCAGTGGTGCTCGATGACGCGGTCCACGAGGTTGTACTCCTTCGCTTCCTCGGCGCTCATGAAGTAGTCGCGCTCGGTGTCCTTGGCGACCTTCTCGAAGGGCTGGCCGGTGTGCTTGGCGAGGATCTCGTCGAGACGCGTACGCACGTCGATGATCTCCTTGGCGTGGATCTCGATGTCGGTCGCCTGGCCCTGGAAGCTGGATGAGACCTGGTGGATGAGGATCTTCGAGTTGGGCAGCGACATCCGCTTGCCGTCGGCGCCGGCGGCCAGGAGCAGGGCGCCCATGCTCATCGCGATGCCGACGCAGATCGTCTGCACTTCTGGCTTGATGAACTGCATCGTGTCGTAGATCGCCAGGCCGGCGTAGACGGAGCCGCCGGGAGAGTTGATGTAGAGGCTGATGTCCTTGTCGGGATCCTCGGACTCCAGGTGCAGGAGCTGGGCCACGATCAGGTTGGCGATGTCCTCGGTGACAGGCGTGCCGAGGAAGACGATCCGCTCGCCCAGCAGGCGCGAGTAGATGTCGAAGGCGCGCTCGCCGCGCGAGGTCTGCTCGACCACCATCGGAACCAGAGGGCTCATTGGCGGCACTCTATAGAAGCCGCAACACGGACCGACGACGGGGCTTCACGCCTGGGAGGCGGCCAGCACCGCGCCGCCGCCCCCTGCCGCCTTGACCACGTACATCGCCCGGTCGGCGGCGGCGAGCAGGTCCTCTGCCGGCGGGCATCCGTACTCGTCGAAGAGCGCCATCCCGACGCTGATCCCAAGCTCGACCCGGCGACCGTCGACCTCGAGCGGCGCCGCGGCCAGGGCGGCGAGGAGACGCTCGGCGACCGCCTCCGCTCCGGCCTCGTCGGCCTCCGGGAGCAGTAGGGCGAACTCGTCGCCGCCGAGCCGGGCGGCCAAGCCGCCGGGGTCGCGGGCGACGGTGTCGGTCTGTCGTACGTTGTCGGCAAGCACGCGCGCGACCTGGCGGAGAGCCTCGTCGCCGGCCGCGTGGCCGTGCTGGTCGTTGATCTGCTTGAAGCGGTCGAGGTCGATGATCAGTAGGGCCCCGCCTTCGCCGTAGCGCCGCGTGTAGGCGAGCTGGCTCTCCAAGGCCTCGTCGAAGCTGCGCCGGTTGAGCAGGCCGGTGAGCGGATCGCGACGCGAAAGCTGCTCCAGTTCCAGCTCGAGGGCCTTGCGTTCGGTCACGTCGCGGGCGACCCCGTAGATGATCTCCTCCTCGGGGATCGGCACCGAGGCCCACTCGATCCAGTGCACCTCCCCATCGCGGTCGAAATAGCGATTCTGGAACTGCACGGTGTTCTTGCCGTCCGCAAGGGCCGCTCCGTCCCTTTCGGTCCTCTCGCGATCGTCGGGATGGACGAAGTCGAGAAAGGGCCGACCGACCATGTCCTCCTTCGCGTAGCCGAGGATCCGCTCGAAGGCCGGGTTCACGCTCTTGAAACGGCCGTCGAAGCCAGCGGTGCTGATCATGTCGAGGGAGAGGTTGAAGTGACGGGCGCTCTCGGCCTCCAGGGCACGCAGCCGGTCGGCGAAGCGACCGACCAACCCGCCGATGAACAGGAAGACGATCGCCCGGTTGACGTAGCCGACCGGGCTGATCGGCAGTTGCTCGACGACCGAACCGAGCGAGGAGAGGGCGAAGGCCACGGTGCCGGCCGCCAGGCCACCGCGAAAGCCGCTGCCGACCGCGACGATCACCACGGGTATGACGTAGAGGAAGCTGATCGCGTCCCCGACCGTTCCGACGGTCGCCCGCACGGCGAAGATCGCCCCGAACAGAAGCGCGGCCGTGAACCTGGGCTTGGACACGAAGTGATTCACTCGCGATACCTAATCGGTATTGGGTATCGCTTTTTTACCTCTGCACGAAAATTCGCACGCGGAAAATCGTACTTCCGGCTAGGAGCTGCCCTCTCCCGGGGTCCAGAGCTCGCCCTTCTCCTCTTTCTCCTTGTCCGGGGTCCAGATCTTCTCGCGAGCCTCGGCCTGCTCGAGCGGGATCGGCTTCGCCGCCTCGGCGATCAGGTCGATCGCCTTGCGTACCTGGATGTCCTCGCGGACCATCGCGTCGCGGCCGCTCTCGCGCAGCCGCTTCAGCAGCTTCTCGGGGGTCGTGCGCTCGTGCTCGGCGCTGTGGGCGAGAGCCTCGATCATCTCCTCCTCGGAAACCTCGATCTCCTCCACTGCGGCGATCGAAGCGAGCACGGCCTCGCGCTTGAGGTCCCGCTCCGCATCGGGCTTGGATTCCTCGAGCAGCTCCTCACGGGTCTTGCCCTGCATCTGCAGGAAGGCGTCGGGGCTCATCCCCTGGCCGGCTATCTGCCGTTCGAAGCGCTCCAGGCGCTCCCCCGCCCGCGCCGCGACGAGGTCGCCGGGAAGATCGACGGTCGCCGCATCGACGACGGCGTCGACCGCCGCGACGCGGAAGTCCTGCTCGGCGCGCTCGTCGACCGCTTCGGCGACGCGCTTGCCGATGTCGGCGCGCAGCTCGTCGAGGGTCTCGAACTCGGAGGCCTCGGCGGCGAACTCGTCGTCGAGCTCGGGTAGGACCTTTTCCCGCACCTCCTTCACCTCGACGGCGAAGACCGCGTCCTTGCCGGCCAGGTCCTCGGCCTGGTAGTCCTCCGGGAAGGTGACCTTCACCTCGCGCTGCTCGCCAGCGCCGGCGCCGCTGAGCTGCGCCTCGAAGCCCTCGATGAAGCGGCCGCTGCCCAGCTCGAGCATGCGGTCCGCCTCCTTGCCGCCTTCGAAGGCCTTGCCGTCGACCATGCCCTCGTAGTCGATCAGCAGCACATCCCCGTCGGCGGCCGCCCGCTCGACCGGCTCGAGCCTGGCGAAGCCTTCGCGGATGCGCTCGACCTCCCGCTCGACGATCTCCTCGGAGGGCTCGGGCTCCGCCCGCCCAACCTCCAGGCCCTTGTACTCGCCCAGGGCGGCCTTCGGCCGCACGCCGATCTCAAACTTGAAGCTGAGCGGCTCGCCCTCGGCCTCGGGGGCGGTGACGATCTCGATGTCGGGATCCCCCACCGGGCTGATCCCGGAGTGCAACAGACCCCGTTCGTACCACTCGGGGAGCGACTCGCGGATCGCCTCCTGCAGGACGGTGCCGTAGCCGAGGCGCTGGACCACCAGCGAGGGCGGCGCCTTGCCCGCGCGAAAGCCGGGCATCCGCATCTCCCGCGCCAGGCCGCGCGCCGCCCGGGAGACGCCGCGGTCGACGTCCTCGGCGGGGACTTCGACGTCAACCCTCACGCGCGAGTCCGGAAGCGTTCTGACCACGGTCTTCATCGAGCGCGGGACCCTAACCGCTGAGCCAGCATTGTGCGCAGGGCGAGGGCGAAGTCGATCGCGAAGGCGAGGCCGCGGCCGGGCGGGCCGGTGACCAGCCAGGCTCGCACTCGGGTCAGGGGGCTACTCGCCATTCGCGTATTCCAGCAGGGAGGAGTCGACGAGCCACTCGACGGGAGCGCGGTCGTCGGTGTAGACCTCGCCGCCGGCAAGGCGCGGCGACAGCCCCTCGGCGGCTTCCAGCGCGAGCGGCGCCAGCCGCGGCGGCAGCGACTCCGCCCTGCCTCGCAGCCGCGCCGCGGAGACCGGACCCTCCCCGGCCACGAGCAGCGTGTTCGTCGGCGTCACCGCGAAGCGCAGGACATGGGGGATGGCGCTGGCCATCGTCCGGCCCAGGACGCGCTCCAGCTCCGTGCTCCCCTCCGGGTGCCCGACGTTGACGATCGCGACGCCGCCGGGTGCGAGCCGTTCCCGGGCCAGCTCGAAGAACTCCCGCGTCGCCAGGTAGAAGGGGATGTAGGGCTGGCGATAGGCGTCGAGCATGATCGCGTCGTAGCCCCCCGGCGAGCGCCGCAGCCAGGGCCGGGCGTCCTCGGCGAAGACGCGCATGCGCGGGTTGCGCAGGTCGAAGAAACGCCGGCCCAGCTCGGTCAGCTCGGCGTCGATCTCGACCGCGTCAACGGCGGTCTCCGGAAAGAAGTGGCCGAACGCCCGCGCCACCGTGCCGGCGCCGTTGCCGAGGATCGCGATCCGCCGCGGCGGCCGCGGCCGCCCCGCGAAGGGCAGGACGAGGTGGGCGTCCCAGTAGTCGCCGGTCAGGAAGCTGCCCGGGCGGTAGAACGAGTGCACGGCCTGGCCCTCGTTGAGCTCGAGGACGCGAACCCCGTCGGGCCGTTCCACCACGCGGGCGTACTCGTGGACGGTCTCGGCCTCGTAGAGGACGCGGCCGGTGTCGGCGGCCTTGATCGTGCCGACCGGCAGCGAGACGGCCAACGCGAGGGCGACGGGGACGGCGGCGAAACGCCAGCCGAGGCCCAGCGCGGCGACGGTGGCGAGCGCGAGGGCGAAGACGAGGAATGTGCGCTGGGTGCCGAGCAACGGGATCAGCAGCAGGGCGGCCAGCATCGTGCCGACCAGCGAGCCGGCGGTCGAGGTCGCGTACAGCCGCCCGACCACCTCGCCGGAGCCCTTGACGTCGGCCACCGCGAGCCGCACCGCCCACGGGGCTGCGGCGCCGAGCAGGGTGACCGGCACGGCGACCAGCACCAGCACCCCGAAGAGCGACCCGGCGAAGCCGCCGACCGAGACGCTGTCGAAGGCGTCGACCGAGAAGCCGAGGAAGGGGCGCGCCGCGAAGGGCACGGCGGCGATCAGCACCGCCGCCGCGAGGACCAGCAGGCAGAGGCCGCGCATGTGCGGGTGGCGGTCCGCATAACGGCCGCCGAGCCAGTAGCCGACCGAGAGGGCGACGAGGACGACGCCGATCGTGTTCGCCCAGACGATCGTCGAGGCGCCGAAGTAGGGCGCCAACAGGCGTGCGGCGGCGATCTCGGCGCCGAGACTTGCCGCCCCGACGACGAAGACGAGCGCCGCCAGCAGCGGCCTCGACTCAGGCGGGGTCGCGCTCGGGCTCATCGGTGGCACCGGCGATCCGCTGCTCGAGCCGGGCTCCGTGACCGGCCGCGACCGCACGCTGGGCCCGCCGCTCGTCGAGGGGGACGCCGCGGTCGTGGGCGAGGTCGAGCAGCCGCTGCTTCTCGGCCCCTTCGCGGGCGACCTCGAAGAAGACCCAGGCGAGGACGCCGAGGGCGAGGAAGGTCCCCTCGATCATCATCACCACCCCGGCGGTGCTCTGGTCGGCCACCGCGGAGATGCCCCAGTAGTGCTCCCCCGGCGCGTAGATCGGGTAGAGCACCGACCCCGACCACATCAGCACGTTGCCGAGGATCGCGCCGGCGAAGCGAACCCCGATCACGTAGCCGACCTTCCAGGCGGCGGTGAACCACTCCGGCTTCGGCAGCGGGCCGAAGACCGGCATCCACATCAGGCAGCCGAAGAAGAGGAAGGTGGAGTGCTCCAGGGCGTGGATCGGCGCGCCGCCGTAGGCGGCTTCGTAGAGCGCCGGTATGTGCCAGAGGTAGAAGTTCAGCGCCCAGAGCGGGAAGGCGACGAGCGGGTGGGCGAGGACCTGGAGCCGGTCAAAGGCGCGGATCGCGAGGATCGGCTGCAGTAGCGACCTGGTCAGCCCGAGGACCAGCAGCAGCGAGGCGATGTCGCCGATCAGCAGGTGCTCGACCATGTGGCCGATCACCAGCTCCTCGGCGATGTGGCCGATCGGCGAGAAGAGCGAGATCGCGATGATCGCCAGGCCGGAGCCGAAGCAGGCCTGGCGCCAGGCCGGGACCGGGCGGCCCTCCCAGGAGAGGACCGTCGCCCGGTGCCAGTAGAGGATCCCGGCAACCGTCAGCGGCAGGATCTCGATCGGGGCGAATGCGCCGGCGACGTGGGCGAACGGCAGGCTCACGGATTCAGCGTAGCGACGCGGTTTGCGAGGACGCCGCCCGCGCCCGCTGCTAGCTTGACCTCGCTTTGGGCCAGGAGAACCACCGCTTCCCGCCGATCGGCAGCTACGGGTTCCTCTCCGACTGCCACACCAGCGCCCTGGTCTCCTACGACGGCGCGGTCGAGTGGCTCTGCCTGCCCCGCTTCGACTCGCCGAGCGCCTTCGCGGCCCTGCTCGACCGCGACGCCGGTCACTTCAAGGTCGCCCCCCGAGGGGTCGTCGTGCCGCTCAGCCGCCGCTACGAGCCCGGGACCCTGGTGATCGAGACGACCTGGGTGACCGACACCGGCTGGGTCGTGATCCACGACGCGCTGACGATCGCCGAGTGGGCGAGCGCCGGTGACGAGCGCGGCCGGCCCGACACCGAACACGAGTCCGATCGCTCGCTGCTGCGAACGATGACCTGCATCGACGGCGAGGTCGAGATGGAGATGGAGTGCCTGCCGAGCTTCGCCTACGGGGCCGAGCCGGCACGCTGGAGCGGCGGCGAGCTGGGCGAAGCGGTGGCGCGCGCAAGCGGTGGCACGGAGCTCCTGCTGACCAGCGACATGGAGCTCTCGATCGAGGGCGGCACCGTCCGCGGCGCCCTGAAGCTGCGCGAGAACGAGACGGGCTTCTGCGCGCTCACCTGGAGCGACGGGGATCTGGGCGGGCCGCGCAGCGCACCCGAGGCGCTGGAGAGGCTTGACTCGACCGAAGAGTTCTGGCGCGAGTGGCTGCGCGACGGCGACTTCCCCGACCATCCCTGGCGCCCCCACCTGCAGCGCTCGGCGCTGGTCCTGAAGGGCCTCACCTACACGCCGACCGGCGCGATCCTCGCCGCGCCCACGACGTCCCTGCCGGAGACGCCCGGGGGCGAACGCAACTGGGACTACCGCTACAGCTGGATCCGCGACTCGACCTTCAGCCTCTGGGCCCTGCACACGCTCGGCTTCGACCAGGAGGCGCGTGACTTCATGCGCTTCATCGTCAACGTCTGCCGCGAAGGCCCCGACCTGCAGATCATGTACGGGATCGGCGGCGAGAAGGACCTGACCGAGAGCACGCTCGACCACCTCAGCGGCTACGGCGGGGCGAAGCCCGTGCGGATCGGCAACGGCGCCTTCGACCAGCGCCAGAACGACGTCTGGGGCGCACTGCTCGACTCGATCTACCTGCACGAGAAGGCACTGCGCGGAACCGGGACGCCGGCCGACCGCCAGCTGATCCGCCACCAGGTCGAAGCGGCGATCGAGGCCTGGCCGCACCCCGACCAGGGGATCTGGGAGTCGCGCGGCGAGCCCCAGCACTACGTCTCCTCGAAGCTGATGATCTGGGTCGCCGTCGACCGCGGCGCCCGCCTCGCCCACAGCCTCGGCTTCGAGGGAGTCGCCGAGGAGTGGGAGCTGACCGCCGACGGATTCAAGGCGGAGATCCTCGAGCGGGGGGTGCGCGACGGGGTCTTCCGCCAGCACTACGACACCGACGCCCTCGACGCCTCGATCCTGCTGCTGCCGCTGCTCCGCTTCCTCCCGCCCGACGACCCCCGGGTCCGCGCCACGGTCGAGGCGGTCGCCGACGAGTTGACCGAGCACGGTCTCGTCCTGCGCTACAAGGTGCAGGAGACCGACGACGGCCTCAGCGGCGAGGAGGGCACCTTCCTGATCTGCTCGTTCTGGCTCGTCTCCGCGCTCTCGGAGATCGGCGAGCCGGCGCGAGCGCGGACGCTCTGCGAGCGCCTGCTGGAGTCCTCTGGCTGGCTCGACCTCTACGCCGAGGAGCTGGACGCCCGTAGCGGGCAGCACCTCGGCAACTTCCCCCAGGCCTTCACCCACCTGGCCCTGATCAACGCCGTGTCGCACGTGATCGCCGACGAGCAGCGGGGGGACGGCGGGACGACGGCGGTTTTCACGGAGATGGGTGGGGTTCGGGAGGACGCCTGAGGCTTTGTTTGGGTGGGGGTGGCGGGGGCCCCTCCCCAAAACGCTCGGCGGGAGCCTCGCTTGAGTGTTTTGGGGAGGGGCCCCCGCCACCCCTCGACAGCGCACGGGCTTCCAAAAGCTCCACAAGTCCGAGGCCGCCGACTCGGCCTAAAGCGAAAAGCTTGGGGACCTTGGCACCGGCTTCGCAGCTCGGGCGTCACCGGGTGACGTGTCGAAAGGAGCCTGGCCGTCCTCCAGGCGAATGTCGCGAAGCGGCGGAAATGCAATCCGGTGTTTGCGCGGCGTCAGCCGCGCTCCTGGTTGCACCGCGCTTACGCGCGGTGCTCAATTCGACTGGAGGACGGCCAGGCTCCCCTACCCCCACCCTGAGACCTTTTGTCGCAGACAAAGATATGGCAGACAATAGATTTCGTTTGCCCTATTATCGGCGCCTATGACGACAACACGCTCCGACACAAATGACCTGTTCATCGCCCTCGCCCACCCCCTGCGCCGGCGGATCCTGCGCGAGGCGCTCGCCGACGACAGTGAGATCAGCCCGCGGGACCTCGCCTCGAACCTGGACCAGCCGCTCTCCAGGCTGAGCTACCACGTCAGGGTCCTGTCCGGTTGCGGCGTGCTGGAGCTGGTGCGAACCAAACGGGTCCGGGGCTCCACCCAGCACTTCTACCGCTCGGTCCTCGATGCGCCGTGGGCGAAGCTGGCGCTCGAGGCACACGAGAGCCCTCCCGGGGACGGCAAGGCCTGAGGGGGGAGAGTCTTCCCCACCGGCGCCCTTATGTAGCAACGCCGTGGACGAGAGGGAGAACATCCGCAGCACCGCGGAGGACGACGCGGCGACGGAGTCGGCAGTCCTCCAGCTGGCGCTCGCCCTTCACCCCACCGCCCTCAGCTTCGAGGAGCTCGCACGCGAACTGGGTGACGATCGCGACGCGGTCGAACGTGCCGTGGCGGACCTCACCGGCGCCGGGTTGCTCCACCGCAAGGAGTCCTTCGTCGTGCCGACCCGCGCCGCGCTGCGCTTCGACGAGCTGATGGAGAGGTGATGCGCATGGGCCCGGCCGGTCTCGGCCACGAAAAAGCCGGGCCCATGCACCTTGACTCGAGCTCCCGGCCACAGAGGAGCTCTGTGACAAGCTTTCTCACCACGCTACACGCCGGTTTTTAAATGTCAAGAGCTCAGATAGTTTCGGTCCGGCGCAACCGTCCGGGCCGGCGATGCCTTGTACCATGAGCCCGCTTGCGCAGGGTCCCTCCCATCGTCGGCGTCCTCGCCGTCTGCCTCTTCGGCATCGGCAGCGATGCGTCGACTCGCGGGCCGATCGAGATCCGCGGCGCCGCCTCCGGGTCCCATCTGCGGCTGACGGTGAGCGGCTCGCAGCTTCTCGTCGAAGGGCACATGGCTCCGGGCCGTCCGGTCGGCTGTCGCTTCACCCGGGGTCACAGCGCCGCCGCCTGTCCACTGGGCAGCGCATCGACGATCGTGATCGAGATGGGTCCGAGCGACGACAAGGTAGAGGTCCTGGACCCCCTCCCGGTCCCGCTGACCGCCTACCTCGGCGCCGGCTCTGACAAGCTGATCGGCAGCGCCGAGCCCGACACCTGCTACCCGCAGGGGACGCGGCGGAACCGCTGCATCGGCGGCGCCGGTGACGACGTCTGCATCTCCGCGCCCATCAACACTGACTGCGTCGGCGGTCCAGGTGACGACTACTGCCGGGTGCGCGACGGCAGCGACGGCTGCTGGGGCGGGGCGGGACGCGACGTCTGCGTCATGGGTGCCGGGCACGACGGCTGCCACGGCGAAGGCGGTGCCGACCGGCTCTACGGCGGCCCGGCCAGCGACCAGCTCTACGGCGGCAGGGGCTCCGACTACTGCGACGGCGGTCCCGGCATCGGATACTCACACACCTGCGAGGCCGGCCCCGGTCACTGAGCCGCCGATAGCGAGAGGATGGCGGACCCCCCTTCCCAAACACTCAAGCGAGGCTCCCGCCGAGCGTTTTGGGGAGGGGCGCCCGCCATCCCACCCCCCCGTCCTCTAGCGTCCCCTCAGATGACCGCCATAGACGAGCTGTTCGCCAACAACGAGGAAATCGCTGCCTCCCTGCCCACCCGGCACCTCGACGTGCGGCCGAGCAGGCAGCTGGCGATCGTCACCTGCATGGACTCGCGGCTGGACGTGTTCTCCGCGCTCGGCCTGCGCGACGGTGAGGCACACGTGCTGCGTAACGCCGGCGGCGTCGTCAGCGACGACGTGATCCGCTCGCTGGCGGTTTCCCAGCGCCGTCTCGGCACACGCGAGGTGATGCTGATCCACCACACCGACTGCGGCATGCAGCAGATCACCGACGACGGCTTTCGCGCCGAGCTACAGGAGGCGACCGGCCTCGCCCCGGGCTTCGCGATCGAGTCGTTCACCGACGTTGAGGCGAACGTCCGCCAGTCGGTCCAGCGGGTTCGCCTCTCCCCTTTCCTGCTGCACCGAGATCAGGTGCGCGGCTTCGTCTACGACGTCGACAGCCACAGGCTGCGAGAGGTCGAGGCCGGCTGACGGCTCGCTGACTACCCGCCGACCCGGTAGGCGACGATTTTCGCCACCTGCCCGGCCCCGGCCGCCACGCCGGCCGGGGCAACCAAGGTGTCGCCGTCGATCGACACGCCGGAGTTGCTCCCGGCGGGGAGCTTTTCGCGCCAGACCACCTGGCCGGAGTCTGCCGTGAACGCCGACACCGTGCCTTCGTAGGTGGTGACGAAGACGAGGTCGTTGACCACCGTGGTGGCGCCGAATGCCGCACTGCCCAGTTCTTCGGACCACTTGACCTTGCCCGTGGCCGCATCGAGGGCGACGATTTCGCCCGTGGTCGGGCCCGGTTCCTGTTTTTCGGTGCCGGAGACGAGTTCCTGTGGGTTGTTGACCACCGGGACGAACACGGTGGAGCCGTCGGTCGACATCGGGGCGATCACACCGCCGAGCGCGCCCGGGTAGACCGTTGTCGACGTCTTCAACGTTTCACCCCGCATCGCGAGCAGCCCGTCGTCGTCGTGGCCGTTGTGCTTGCCGACCTTCCGCTGCCAGATCACCTTGCCCGTTTCGCGGTCGGCGGCGAGCACTATCCCGGACTTGCCGGCGGCCACCACGGCCTGCTTGCCGCCGACCTTCATCACGATCGGCGGACCCTGGAAGTCCCAGTCGTAGATGTCGTGTGGCGTCACCTGGTGGTACCAGTCCATCTTGCCGGTCTTCGCGTCGAGCTTGATCAGCGAGTTGGTGTAGAGGTTGGGGCCCGGCCTGCTCGATCCGAAGGGGAACCTGGGGGCGCCGGGGAACGGCGCCGGATTGCCGGTGCCGAAGTACATCCCGCCTTTCTCGTCGAACGCGGGCGGGTACCACACACCGCCGCCGGAGTTGACACCTGGATTTCCCCAGAGATCTTTGGGCACGGTGTCGAAATGCCACTGTTTCCTACCGGTCTTCGCGTCCAGCGCCCAGAGGATCCCGACGCCGCCGCCCTGGTAGGACTCGGTGGCGTTGACGGGGACGGTCGAGACGTAGACCATCCCGTCCCGGTAGCCGGGAGCCATGTCGATGCCCTCGTGTTCGTTGCGCGGCAGGATGGTCGACCAGAGCTGCTTGCCGGTCTTCTGGTCAAGGGCGAAGGCTTCGGTCGGCGTCGTTCCGAACACGCTACCGTCCGCCACGACGACCCCGTTGGGCCCGTAGGACGCCTGTTCGTAGGACCGCGTCCAGAGCACGTCGCCGGTATCCAGGCTGAGGGCCTGCACGTTGGAGGCGAGATCCTGGGAGTAGATGACTCCCTTGTCGATCACCGGGGTCGAGGCGTAGCTGCCGAAGGCGCTGACGCCCGGAATCGGGGCGGTCCAGGCCTGGGCGAGGCTGGTCACGTTGGAGCTGTCGATCGTCCCCTGCGCCTGCCGGGTGTTGGCCGCGTCGACGCCCGGGAACCCCGAGCCGGTGAGGTTCGCTTCTTCGCCGCCTCCACCGTCGGAAGACGAGCCGCAACCGGCGAGCGCAAGGGCCGCGATCGCGGCTACAAGCAGCGCGAATCCCCTGGTTTTCGCCGCATTCGGCGCCCCCCGCCAACCAATCATGGCGCGACCCTATGCGACCGGTTTGTGAGTGTCAAGTATTTCCCCCGAACCGGAGCTATGGACACCGGACAGGAGGGGTTGCAGAACGCGATTGGAGAGCAGTCCCAGCGCTCCCAGGTTGGCGAAGCCCGGTCCCTGGCTCAACCCGGCCAAGCCGGGGATGTGAAGGCGCGGCTGCATTCCCCGCATCTCGAGGAAGCGTCCCATCGACACTTCGGAGCCCGCCGGCTGGTCCCAGAGCCCGCCCACCCGGCGCTCTATCTCCTCCCGTGTCGCGGCGGGGAAGAGCGTGCGCAGCTGCGCGAGCAGGTCGAAGCCCGTGCAGTTGGCGACGTAGTCGTGCTCGCTCTGGAAAGCGCCTTCGGGAGACTCGCACTCGAGGCTTACCCCTCCCCCGTTCATGGCCTCGCCGACGTCGGTCACCCGGCCCAGGGCAAACTCGACCCGGTCGTCGTAGGCGATCTTCCCCAGGCTGGGCGGGTCGAAGACGCCGCGGTCGGAGTGCTTGACGAAGTCGCGGCGGGTCTGCAGGTCGAGCGACTCCCACTCGACCACGTCGGGATTCGAGAAGACGCGGTTCTCGAGGAAGCTCTCGCCGCGGCTCATCGGCAATAGCGGCGTGTAGACGGTGAAGCGGCAGTCGGGCCGCAACTCGCGCAGGAACATCGTCGCGCTCAGCGCGCTCTCCCCGCCGCCGACGATCGCAACGTCGCAGCGCTCCCCCTCCGGGATGCGGGCGAACTCCTCACGCTTGCTGTCACAGTGGAAGACGCGGTCGACCACGGCGGGCTCGTGCGGAAAGGCGCGGTGGATGCCGGGACCGGTGAGGACCAGGGCGCGACAGGTGTGGCGCGAGGTGCCACCGTCCTCTTCGGCTTCCACCACCCAGCGCTCGCCCCCCTCGTCGAGCGCCACCTGGGAGACCCGGGCGCGCAGGTGCTCGATCCCCGTGGTCGCGCGTGAGAGCACCCAGGTCAGGTACTCGCCGTAGTCGCGGTGGCGCACCTGGGGCGAGCCGGCGTCGACCCAGCGGGCGTAGCGGCGCCTACTGATCATGTACTGCTGCCAGGTGAACTGGGCCATCGCCGCGTCTATCGCCTCGCCGGCCTCGCCGAACTCCACGTGACTGCGATAGGGGAAGCCGACGTCCTTGATCGGGGTCACGGCCAGCGGCTCCTCGCCCGAGGTCATCCCGTTGCGCCCCTTCCAGGATGCGGCGACCTCCGTCCCCTCGATCACCTTGACCGAGAGCCGGGTCAGCCCCAGCGTGTTGACCACGTGGACCTTGGTCGCGATCCCGGCGGCCTTGGCTCCGGCACCGACGATGATCAGATCGTGGTCAGACACCGCAGCCCCTCCAGGTGCAACGTTTTACGGCTCTGAGAGCGCCACAGCGCGTTGCACTTGTCATGCGTAGGCGGGAGTTCGGGGCTTGGCGACGACGAGGCCGTGCTGAGCCGGGCTGAAGGCGATCGCGGCGCGGGAGATCCGCTCCGAGCCCGAGTCGACCGGTTCCAACTCGACTTCCTCGAGCACGGTGCGGACCACGCGCTTCATCTCCTGTTCGGCGTAGCTGGCGGCGAGGCAGCGCCGGGCGCCGCCGCCGAAGGGAATCCAGGTCGGCACGGCGGCGCGGCGCTCGAGGAACCGCTCGGGGACGAAGCTGCCCGGGTCCTCGTAGATCTCCGCGCTGTTGTGGACCAGGTAGACGCACGGGGCCACCAGCGTGTCCGCAGGGAGGTCGTAGCCGCCCAGGGTCGCCGGCCGCAGCAGGCGTCGCACGACGACCGAGACCGGTGGGCGCAGGCGCAGGGTCTCCTTGATCACCGCATCCAGGTAGGCATCCCCCTCGCCGGCGAGCAATTCCTCCTGTAGGCGCTCCAGCTTCTCGGGGTGGCGCAGCAGCCGCTCGAAGACCCAGGCGAGCGAGCTCGAGGTGGGGCCGTCGGTGAGCAGGGTGAGCAGTTCGTCGCGCAGCTCCTTCTCGCTCAGCGGCGAGCCGTCCTCGTTGCGGGCCTCGATCAGGATCGAGACCGCGTCCTTGCGACCGTCCTCGCCTTCGGCGCGCCGGCGGCGCACCTCGGCCAGCACCTCCTCCTCGACCGGATCCATCGCCTGCCGCCAGCCGCGGCTGCGTTCGAGCCAGCCCGGGCCGAAGAGGGCGAGCTTGCGCAGGCGGCCTTCGTCGTTGACCGCGTCGGTCAGGTTCGTGAGCAGGGTCCGCAGGTGGTCCAGGCGGCCCTGGTCATCGCCGAAGACGGCCCGCATCACGACCTCCTGCGTGAGCGCCTGCATGCGCGGCCAGAGCCTGAACGGCTCGCCGACCGGCCAGGCGCGCACTTCGCGCCGGGCCAGCTCGGTCATCACCTCGGCGTCCTCGCGCATGCGGTCGCCGTGGAAGCGGGGAAGCATCATCTTGCGGCGGGCCATGTGCTCTGGCTCCTCGCTCAGCATCACCGAGTGTGCCCCCAGCACCGGCCTCAGGGCGAGGTTCGGCACCCCCACCCCGAGGTCGTCGGTGTCGGCCGAGAAGACCCGTTTGACGTCCTCGGGGTCGGAGAGGAGGACCCAGGTGCCGAGGTGGCGGAGGCGCAGCGTGAACGTGGCCCCGTAGCGCGCCCGGCACTGCTCGAGAAAGGGCAGCGGCTCGCGCGACCAGCGCCTCGACTGCAGCAACCGGGGAAGACGGGGGCCGGGCGGCAGAGCACTCATGCCTCGCTCCCATCCGTCGCTACGGCGGCTCCCTCCATCAGCTCGTCCTCGAGCTTGCAGGTGGCGCCGATCAAGAGCTCGAAAAGGTCGCCGGTGAAATCGGACGGCAGGTTGGCATCGGCACCACGGGCGAGGTAGCGCGCCCGCACCTCGGCGACGCGCTCGGGCTGCATCATCGGAATCCCGTGCGCGGCCTTGTACTCGGCGACTTCGCGGCAGATCTGGAAGCGCTCGCCCAGCAGGCGGGCGATCTCCTCGTCGATCGGGTCGAGCCGCTCGCGGAACCCTCCGAGCCCGTTTTCGCTCATCGCCCGCCCTTCCGGTGCGGTTTATGTCCGAATAGGTGGCAAAAGTCGCACCGGAAGCTCATTGCGCGTCTCCTCCGAGCAGGCCGGTGGCGAAGGCGTGGCTGCAGGCGGCGAGGGTGTCGAGCGCGTAGCCGCCCTCCTGGACCACGCAGACGGGCAGTCCCGAGGCGGCGAGCAGGCCGCCGATCTCGGTGAAGATCTCGGGCGAGAAGCCCCAGGAGCCGTGCGGGTCGCCGGCGACGATGTCGTAGCCGAGCGAGACGACGATCGCCCGCGAGGAGCCGGCGAGGGCGTCGATCGACGCCGCGAGGGCATCGAGGTACTCGCCGGCGTCGGGGCTGCCCTCGAACTCGACCACGTGTTCGCGCTCGCTGCTCGGCGTCACCGTCAGCTCAGCGACGTTGGTCACCGGCGAGGCGTGCAGCGAGTACAGGCTCGCGTCGGTCATCGTCTCGACGATCGCCGCGGTGCCGTTCGGGTAGTGCAGGTCGATGTCGAGGATGCCGACCGGGCTGACCCCGCGATCGCGCAGCGCCTGGACCGCGGCCGCGGCGGTGTTGAGGTAGCAGTAGCCGGCGAACCAGGCCGGTCCGGCATGGTGGCCCGGCGGCCGGCAGAGGGCGTAGGTGAAGCGGGAGCCTTCGGCAAGCCGCTCGGCCGCGGTGATCGCCGTGCGCACCCCCTCGCGCGCGGCGCTGACCAGGCCGGAGCTGACCGGGATGTCGGGCGGCAGCCCGGGAGGGGTCAGCTCCGGCATCACCACCGGCTCCTCGGACACCTCCCCCAGCGCCTCGAGGTACTCGGGGTCGTGCAGCACGCTGAGCGTCTGCTCGACGTCTTCGCCGTCGGCATCGGCCTCGACCGAGCGCACGCCCGCGTGACGAAGCAGGCCGCTGCGCAGCTCCGCCATGCGGCGGTTGTCGTCGACGCCGGGCAGGATGCGACCGCCTTCGAGGATCCAGTGGGCGCTGTCGGCGTCGCCGTCGCCGCTGCGTTGCTCGACCATCAACAGCTCCGCGACCGTCACAGCTTCCTCCGCATGCGCGGGCCGAGATGCTCGAAGCCGTTGGCCCGGTAGAAGGCCTCGGTGGCGCCGATCCGGGCGAAGCTCTCGCGCGGCAACCCGACCTCCAGGCGCCTGGCCCCTTCCCGGCGAGCGACGTCGCAGAAGGCCTCGATCAGGTCGTGGCCGATCGCCCGGCTGCGCCACTCCGGATGCACCCAGAGGTCCTGGATCGTGCCGTAGCGGCCGGGAACGTGGATCGCGTGCTGCCAGCTGGCGGCGAGGACCCCGACGATCGTCCCTCCGTCCTCGCCCCCTGCCTCCGCCACCAGCAGGGCACCCACCCCCCGATCCCTGGCAAGCTCGCGCGTGGCCTCCTCCAGCTCGGCCGCGGAAGGGCCTTTCCCGCTCAGCTCGACCAGCAGCTCCGCCACGGCAGCGGCGACCGCCGGGGCGTCCTGAGCCGAGGCCTCGCGCACGCGCCAGCTGGAGCCGGCGTCGTGCGCGGCTTCGGCCTCGGTGGGGGTCGCCCCGTTCATGCGACTCAGACCGCTCCGGCCGGCGTCCTTGCCGGCTCGAGCTCGACGCTCCAGGCGTCGGGCGAGTCGCTTCCGGTCACCGTGCGGGCGATCGCCGCCATCGGCGCCCGCGCCTTGAGCAGGATCTCGTCGAACTCGTCCTCGGGATCGGACTGCATCACGATCGCACCCCCGGCACCGATCGTCGTGCGGCCCTGGCGCAGGACGATCGTGCGGATCACGATGCTGAGGTCCATCACGCCGTCGAGGCCGAAGTAGCCGATCGCGCCCGAGTAGACGCCGCGCGCCTCGGCCTCGATGTCGTCGATGATCTCCATCGTGCGCTGCTTCGGCGCCCCGGTCATCGAGCCGCCCGGGAAGCAGGCCCGTGCGCATTCGGGGGCGCTGCGGTCCGCCGAGAGCGTGCCCTCGATCGTCGAGATCAGCTGGTGGACCGTCGCGTAGTCCTCGACGACCATCAGCTCGGGGACGGCGACGCTGCCGACCTCGCAGACGATTCCCAGGTCGTTGCGCAGCAGGTCGACGATCATCAGGTGCTCGGCGTAGGTCTTTTCGTCGTTGGTCAGCTCGGCCTTCAGCGCCGCGTCCTGCTCGGCGTCGGCTGAGCGAGAGGTGGTCCCCTTGATCGGCCGCGCCTCGACCCGGCGCTCGCGGTCGACGGAGAGGAAGCGCTCGGGCGAGGAGCTGACCACCGCGACCTCGCCGAGCTTCAGGTAGGCGGCGAAGGGCGCCCGGTTGCTGCGGCGCAGGTTGCGGTAGAGGTCGAAGGGGTCGGGGCTCGCGTCGGTCGAGATCTGATCGGTGAGGCAGACCTCGTAGGACTCGCCCGCCGCGAGTTCGGCCTGGCAGCGGGCGATGTCGGCGAGGTACTGCTCGCGGCCGCGGCCGCAGTTGAAGCTGACGTGGGACGCGGTGGGCTCGCCGAAGGCCTGGTCGGGATCGGGCTGCCCGGCCTCGGCGAGCGCCTCGTGCACGGCAGCCTCCGCCTCCTCGAGCCAACCCTCGGCCTCCGCCTCGTCGTCGCGGCAAAGCGCCATCAGGTGGGTGCGGTGGCGGACATGGTCGACCGCGATCAGGCGGTTGGCAAGCATCAGCACCGCGTCGGGCACGTCGGAACGGTGCTCGTTGGTGGCGCCGCAGTCGGCCTTCAACTCGTAGCCGAGGTAGCCGACGAACCCGCCCAGCAGGCCGGGCGCATGACCCGGCGGCGTCTCGATCGTGCGCTTGGCGATCTCGCGGTCGAGCACGTCGAAGATCGAGCCGTGCTCGAGCGCGGTCGTCTCGGCGCCGTGGACCTTCACGGCCCCGGATTCGACCTCGTACTCGAGCACGCAACGGTCCTCGCCGGCGCTGGTGCCGAGGTAGGAGCTCTGCGCCAGCCGCGTCGGCGCGTCGGCGCTGTCGAGCCAGAAAGCGTGCTCCTCGTCCGCGAAGAGCGCTTCGAAGAGAGCCTCGGTCGAGGGCTCGCCCGGGATCGCTCGCATCAGGAGTTTCGTGTCGGACGCGACCACCTCGCGCGCGGTCGCGTTGCGCGAGGGCGCCGCCGGGCGGCGCGCCGGGCGCACGCTCGGGGCCCTGCGACTCTCGGCAAGGGCGTAGAAGTTGCGCACCAGGGTGGCACCGTGATCGGTGGCTATCGACTCGGGGTGGAACTGGACGCCCCACATCGGCCGGCTGCGGTGTTCGATCCCCATCACCACCCCGTCGTCGGCCCAGGCGCAGACGTTGCCGTCGGTGTTCATGCCGGTGATCGCGAGCGAGTGGTAGCGGACGACCGGGAACCCCTGCGGGATGTCCTGGAAGAGTCCGCTGCCTTCGTGGAAGATCCGGCTGAGGCGACCGTGCATCGCCTCCGGGGCGCTCTTGACGTCGCCGTCGAGCATCTTGCCCAGCCCCTGGTGGCCGAGGCAGATGCCGAGGACCGGGATCTCGCTGTAGCGGAGGATGTCGTCGCAGACGCAGAAGTCGTGCCAGCGGCGCGGCGTCCCCGGCCCGGGCGAGAGCACGATCGCGTCGAAGTCCCAGCGCGAGAGCGCCCGCCAGGAGACCGCGTCGTTGTCGACCACGATCGGCTCCTCGCCGGAGACCCCGGCCAACAGGTGGAAGACGTTGTAGGTGTAGGAGTCGTGGTTGTCGACGAGCAGCGTCCTCATCCGACACACCTTCCTTCGCACCCCGATCGCCACGGACTCGAATGACCGGCGATCACCGTGACGATCGGGGCGCTCATATGGCCTCCAGCCCGAGGCCGCGGGCGCTGCGCTCGAGCACGGTCTGGATCGCGCGTTCGACGTGCGGTTCGCGCTCGCGCTCCAGGTACCAGCGCGAGAGGTGCGAGGCGAAGCGCGCCAGCTGCATCACGTCGAGCTTCTCCACCGCCTGGCGCAGGTGGCGCCGGTACATCTCCGACTGCACCACCGCGAAGCGGTATTCGGGGTCCTGCGCCGGCTCGCCGCGGCTCGCCCCGTTGCCGCCGGCGTCGCCGTTGCGGGTCTGGGCCCGCGCCAGGTCCCAGCCGAGGCTGTGATCGGCCTCGAGCAGCTTGCCCGGCTCGAAGTCGACGCGTTTGCCGGCCGGGTGCATGAGGAAGAAGCCGAGGGCGACCTGGGGGGCGATCCGCTCCGGCGCGGGGTGGCGCCGGCGGACCTCGGCCCGCGCCTCCTCGACCTCGAGCTCCGCGTCGATCCACTCGGCCAGGTCGTCGATCAGAACCGCGTCCTTCTTGCTGGAGGCGATCGTCTGCCGCTCTTTGGAGACCATCTCGTGGAAGACGTCGTGCTTGGGGTGGACCGTGCCGTTGCCGCTACCCGCCTCGGCCAGCTCGGCCATCAGCTTGCGGCGGCAGGTGACGTGGGCGACCCACTCTGCGCCGCAGATCTGGATCGAGTTCATCTCCTCGTCGAGGCCGGGTGCCGCCGTCCAGTAGGCGAGTGCGCGCATGTGCTGCGTCGGCAGCCCGTCGGCGCGCAGCAGCGCCATCTCGTCGAGCTCCTTGCGGCCGGTCGCGTAGACCACCGCGCCGTCGGGGCAGCGGTGGAGCATCCCCTCGCGCAGACCGAGCTCGGTCAGCTCGCCGACCTCGGGCAGAAAGTCGGACTCGAAGAAGACCCGGTCGAAGGCGATGCCGAGCCGGGCCAGGGTCTTGCGCTGGCCCGAGATCACCCAGGCGCGCGTCTTCGACCAGAGCTCGATCGCCTGCTGGTCGCCGTCGAGGACGCGCTGCAGGAGCTGGTCGGCGCTGTCGTTGCGGAGATCGAGCTCGCGCGCCAGCGAGTCCTCGGGATCGCCGCCGCCGTTCCCCGTGCGCCCGGACTTGACGTAGTCGGCGTAGCAGTAGCCGACGAAGTGGTCGCTCTTCTGGCCGCCTTCGGGCCAGGACTGGGTGTGACGGCCGCTCTGGACCACCCCCGCCATCGCCTCGCCCATGCTGCGACCGACGTCGCAGATGATGCTGCGCCGCTCGACCTTGGCGCCGGCCTCTTCGAGCGCCCCGCCCAGCGCGTTGCCGAGGGCGAGGTTGCGCAGGTGGCCGATGTGCAGCGCCTTGGTCGAGTTGGCGTCCCAGAAGTTGAGCGCGTAGCGCCGCCCGCCGGCGATCTCGGCGAGCGGCGACCCGGGGTCCTCGCCGGCCTCCAGCGCGGTGCCGGCACGCTCGATCCAGCCGCTGTCGAGGCGCGCCCAGACCCCCTTGCCGTTGCGGGTCAGCTCGTCGACCCAGGGCTCGGCCTCGAAGCGCTCGAGGTCGGAGAGCGAGTCGGGATCCTCCTGCCAGCCGCGCACCCGCGGCACCAGCATCAGGTCGAATCGCTCGTCCGGCTCGTACGGTGCCCGCGGTGCCCACCTCGCCGACGGCGCGCCCTCCTCGGCCGCGATGTCGTCGAAATAGTCGAAGAGATTGGTTGACATAGCTAGTTTCGGTTGGACATGCCGATCACCATGCACCAGCCGGGGCTCGAACCCGGATCTCCGGCTTTTAAGGCCGGCCCTTTCACCGATTAAGGCACTGGTGCGCTATGTGGGGCTCCTCCCGTTGGACCCCCATTCCCTCTGACTGATCCAGATATTTTTCGCATCCTAGCACCTAGGCGCGTACCGAAGTGGACCTGTGTCCGAGTCCGAACTCTGCGAATCTGCCGCCGATGCCGGCAGACCCCCACGCGCCGCTGATCGCGGGCGCCGGACAGCACAACCGGCGCCCCGGCGAGCCGGAGGCGTCCCCGCTGGAGCTGATCGTGAGGGCGGCGCGGCGTGCGAGCGAGCGACCCGGCGCCGGCCGGCTGCTGGAGCGCGCCGAGTCGGTGCGGATCGTCGACTGCCTCTCCTGGCCGGTGCCCGACCCCGGAGCGCTGGTGGCCGGTGCGCTTGGAGTGCGCCCCGCCGAGACCGTGCGGACGCTGACCAGCGGCACCGGGCCGCTCGACCTGCTCGCCGGCGCCTGCGCCGAGATCCAGGCCGGCCGCCTCGACGTGGCGCTCCTCGCCGGCGCCGAGGCGATCCTCCCGTTCATGAGCGCGGCACGCGAGGGGCGGCCGACGGGCTGGCCCGAGCAGCCCGCCGATGCGACCCCGACGCGCCTGCTCGGCAGCGACCGGCCGACGAGCCACGAGGCCGAGCTGGCGGCCGGGCTGCTGGCGCCGGTCCACTACTACCCGTGGTTCGAGAACGCGGTTCGCGGCGCCGCGGGGCGAAGCGCCGAGGAGCACCGAGAGTGGCTGGGCGAGCTCTGGCACAGGTTCGCGGAGGTGGCCGAGTCCAACCCGGATGCCTGGACGCGCGAGGCGCCGGCGGCCGCGGAGATCGCCACGGCCGGCGAGGGCAACCGGATGGTCGCTTTCCCCTACCCCAAGCTGATGACGGCGAACATCCAGGTCGACCAGGGCGCGGCGCTGCTGCTCTGCAGCGCCCGCGCAGCCGAGGCGGCCGGGATCGCCGCCGAGGACCGTGTCTACGTACACGCGAGCGCCGCCGCACACGACCACTGGTTCGCGGCCTCGCGCCATGACCTGCACCGCTCCCCCGCGATCGCCGCCTGTGCGGGCGCCTCCCTCGGCCACGCCGGCATCGACGTCGGCGAGGTCGCCCACCTCGACCTCTACTCCTGCTTCCCCTCCGCCGTGCAGATCGCCGCCGGCGAGCTCGGGATCGACCTGGCTACAGACGCCCGCCCGCCAACCGTGACCGGCGGCCTGAGCTTCGCCGGCGGCCCCGGCAGCAACTACGTGACGCACTCGCTGGCGGCGATGTGCAAACGCCTGCGCGAGGACCCCGACGGCTCCGGCTTTCTGACGGGCGTCGGCTGGTACATGACCAAGCACGCCAACGCGCTGCTCTCCACGCGCCCTCCCGCCAGGCCCTACGCCCACGCCGAGCCCCAGGCGGAGGTCGACGCCCTGCCGCGCCGCGAGATCGCCGCCACCACCGAGATCGAGGGCCCGGTCGAGTCCTTCACCGTCACCTACGAGCGCGACGGGACGCCGTCGCGGGCGATCGCCAGCTGCCTCCGTGCCGACGGCAGCCGGGCCCTGTCGGGCAGCTCCGAGCCGGAGGCGATTCAGGCGTTGCTGGCGGGCGAGGCCGCCGGCGCCCAGGCCTCCTGAAGGAAGGCCGTCAGCTCTCCGGTCAACCGCTTCGGCCTCAGCCGCCACTCGAGGATCGAGCTGGCCTCGACCAGGTGCCCGTTCGGCAGCTCCTCGGCGAGCATCCCGGAGTCGCTGAAGGGATGGAGCGGGTCACGCGGGTGGCCGACGATCAGCGCCGGCTGGCGGATCCCGGTGCGCTCCTCACGGTGCGGCGCGGTCTCGCCAAGCAGCAGCCCCTCCAGGACCGCTCCCGAGGGGCCCGGCCTCTGGCGAACCCAGTCGAGCCCTATGTCGACCAGATGGTTCGTGCGCGGGATCGCGGAGGTGACGCGGGAGAGAGCCTCAAACGCCGGCCGGGCGAGGCGCAGGCCGAGCAGCATCGGGGCGAAGGTCGCCGCCACCCCCGGCAGGGCGTTGTCGAGAACCGGCATCTCGATGAAGAGGCCGCGGACCCGCTCGGGCTCGCGCACCGCAAGCTCGAGCGCGACGTTGGCGCCGAGCGAGGTGCCGCCGACCACGGCGGAGGGCTGTTCGAGGTGATCGAGCAACGCCGCCACCTGGCGGGCGAAGAGAGGCATCGAGTACAGGCGCAGGTCCTCGGGCCGGTCCGAGCGCCCGTGCCCGAGCAGGTCGACGCAGATCACCCGGTTCCCCTGCCCCGCCAGCTCCGGCCCCAGCCGCTCGAACATGCGCCTGTTCATCAACAGCCCGTGCACGAGCACGAGCAGCCGCTCGCCCTCCCCGTAGGAGTCGTACTCGATCCGGTGGCCCTCGTAATGGAACTCGCCCATCGGCAATACCTACAGGATTACGAGCAAGAGCCGCCCGGAGGCGGCCCTTGCCAGGTGCTTGGAAGCGAACGCGGGGACCACACCGGGTGGGACAACGCCCGGCCTCCCTTGCTCGCCGGTGCCCGGGTTGGATTCCGCCGGGCGGCCGAAACAAGTGCGGCGCCTAGCGGCCCTGCACCTCCAGTGTCCCCTGAAGCATGTGACTCGAAATTAGGACCACCTCCTTTCTCTGGTGATCCGATTGAAGCAAATCTCCCAGTCGCCGTAGGATTGGCGCCGTGGCCGACGGCGCTTCACAGCCAACCCAGGCAGAGAAGGCAACCCGCTTTCGCGCCCTCCACGAGGGCGAGGCGTTCGTCATGCCCAACCCCTGGGACGCCGGCTCCGCCCGGGCTCTCGAGGCGCTCGGCTTCGAGGCCCTGGCCACGACCAGCTCCGGCTTCGCCCTGACGCTTGGGCGCCGGGACGGCAGCGTCACGCTCGACGAGCTGGCCGACCACGTCAGCGAGATCGACCGGGCGACGAGCCTGCCGGTCTCGGTCGATCTCGAGAACGGGTTCGGCTCGGCCCCCGAGGACGCCGCGAACGCCATCCTCCGGGCCGCCGAAGCGGGTGCCGTGGGCGGCTCGATCGAGGACTACGACCCCGCCGGCGAGATCTACGCATTCGACCACGCCGTGGAGCGCGTGGCGGCCGCCTGCGAGGCGGCCCGGCGCTTGGCTTTCCCCTTCATGCTCACCGCCCGGGCCGACAACTACTTCCGCGGCAACCCCGACCTCGACGACACGATCGCCCGCCTGCAGGCGTTCGAGCAGGTCGGCGCGGACGTGCTCTACGCGCCCCGCCTGGGCGAGCCGGACCAGATCCGGGCGGTGTGCGAGGCGGTGGAGAAGCCGGTCAACGTGCTCGCCCGCCCCAACTTCTCCATGGACGAGCTCGCGGGAATGGGAGCTCGCCGGGTCAGCGTCGGAGGCAACCTCGCCTGGGTCGCCAACGAGGCGATGTTCGGTGCTGCGAAGCGGATTCGCGAGAGCGGCGACTTCTCGGGCCTGAAGGTCTCGCCCCACGCTGGGGAGTGGCTCGACGACTGAGGTTCGGGGCCGAATCAGCTCACCCCGCCCGGCCACCAGGCGCGGTCGCCGCAGAGGTAGGTGATCGCCGGGATCATCAGGGCGCGGACGACGAAGGTGTCGAGCAGGACGCCGAGCGCGACCGTGGCGCCGATCTGGACCAGCTCCTCCAGCGGCAGCAGCGTGAGCGTGGCGAAGGTGCCGGCGAGGATCACCCCGGCTCCGGTGATCACGCCGCCGGTGTTCTCCAGCGCGGCGAGGACACCGTCGCGGGTGCCCAGGGTCGCCGCCTCCTCGCGGGCGCGGGTCATCAGGAAGATGTTGTAGTCGACGCCGAGGGCGACCAGGAAGATGAAGGCCAGCAGCACCAGGTTGAAGGCCATCCCGCCCGAGCCGAGGATCTCGGTGAAGCCGAAGGTGACCAGGCCGAGGGTCGCGGCAAATGAGGCGACGACCGTGACGATCAGGTAGGCGGGCGCGGCAAGGGCACGCAGCACCAGGGCGAGGATCAGGCCGACGAGGATCAGGACCAACGGGACGATCAGCTTCGTGTCGCGAGAGTTGGTCTGCTCGATGTCGTAGTTCTCGGCCGGGATGCCGCCGACCAGGGCGCTCGGCGCCACCTCCTGCAGCTTCTCGCGGATCCCCTCGACCAGGTCGGCCGCTTCCGCCGAGTAGGGGTTGCCTCGCAGGACGATTGCGATCGCCGCCTCGGTCGAGATCTCGGAGGGCGGCACCGGGATCGCCAGCTTCACGGCGCCCAGCTCCTCCAGGCGACCGATCGCGTCCTCGGCCTGGCCGATCCGGACCACCGCCGTCAGCGGCGATCCCAGCCCGGGCGGGAAGTGTTCGTCGAGGACTTCGGTGCCGCGGCTGGATTCGGTCGAGCGCGTTTCGCCCTGGCCGAACCCGAGCGTGCCATGGTCGACGAGGTTGCCGAGCGAGAGGACGACGAGGGCGACCGAGACGACGGCGACGATCGCGCGGGGGCGGCGGCGGACGAGGGCGGCGACCCGGGCCCAGCGGCGATCCCTCTCCTGCGGCTCGGCATCGCGGCCGGGCCAGAAGACCCGCTCGCCGAGCAGCGAGAGGACGGCGGGCAGCAGGGTCAGCGACGCCGCGAGCATCACGGCGATCCCGATCGCCAGCACCGGGCCGAGCCAGTGGGTGGACTCGAGGTCGGCGAGCAGCAGCACCAGCATCGCCGCGATCACGGTCCCGGCGGAGGCGGCGATCGGCCCCACGCTCTCCGCCAGCGCATCCTGCAGAGCGGTGCCGGGCTCCACGCCACGGCCGAGTTCCTCGCGGTAGCGGTGGATCAGCAGCAGCGAGTAGTCGGTGCCTGCGCCGAAGATCAGCACGAGGAGGAGGAACGTCCCCTCGGCGTTGACCACGATCGCGCCCGCCTCGATCAGGAGGTAGCCGATGCCGATCGCGATCAGGTAGGCGGTGCCGACGGTGAGCAGCGGAAGCAGGGCCAGGACCGGCGCGCGGTAGACGACCAGCAGCAGGACGAGGACCAGGCCCAGCGTCGCGATCAGCAGCGTCTTGGCGGCGTCATCGGCGACGTGCTCGAGGTCGGCGGCTATCCCGCCCGGTCCGGTGACGTAGGAGTGCAGGCCGAGATGACGGTGCTTGGCGAGGTAGGCGCGGATCTTCGCGACGCCGCCGACGACCGCGCTGCGTTCGTTGGCGTCGATCGCCAGCGCCACCAGCGCCGCTTCGCCGTCGCGGGAGATCGGCCCGATGCCGCGCGCGATCCGGGCCACCGCACCCAACGGCCGCCTCGCCTGATCCGAGAAGGGCGCGAAAACCGGCGTCGCCCCGGCAAGCCCGAGCTTTTCGAGCCCATCGCCGAGCCTGCCGATCGCGTTCAGGTCGCCGGCCGTGAGCCCTCCGTTGCGCTCGAAGACGACCAGCACCGGCACGTCGTCGCCGCCCTTGAAGTCGCTCTGGAGCACGTCGAGGACCTGGGTCGACTCCGCGTTCTCCGGCAGGAAGCTGCTCTGTCCGGCCGCCGTGACGTCGCCGATGTGGACCCGCCCGAGCAGCCCGGCGAGCCCGAGCACCACCCAGACGCCGACCGTGACCCAGCGTCCCCGCGGGCCGGTGACAGCCGCGGCAAGATGGGCGACACGCACGGCGGCAGCCTAACTTCGCCAGAGGCGGCGCCCGTCGGCGATCGAACGTGCGGGGATCAGCGAAGCAGCACCCGGCAGCGTTTCAGCAGCTCCTCCAGCGTCTTCGGACGCAGGGCGCCGAGTCGCCGGCTCAAGCGCTCGTGGGAGATCGCCCGCAGCTGCTCGGGCATCGCGAAGCCCTTCTCCCTCAGCCCACCCTCTTTGGCCGGGATCGCCAGATGCAGGGCATTGCCGAAATCGGTGCGGGTGAGCGGAACGGCAAGCGAGAGGCCAAGGCCCGCCTGGTTCAGCTGATCGACCGAGACCACCACGAAGGGACGGGGCTTTGCCTGCTCGGTCCCTCGGGTCGGGTCGGGGTCGGCCCAGTAGACCTCACCCTGCTGGGGCCGAGCGTCTACCACTCGGGCGTCGGCGCATCGAAGCCGGACTCGATTTCACTGCTCTCCGCCCGATAGGCAGTGAGGGTCTCGGGATTGCCGGCCAGCCTCTCAAACCCAGCCGCGACCTCGGCCAGCATCGCCTCCTCGTCCGCAGCCCTGACCAGCTTCGCGACAACCTCGCTGGCGGACTCGCCACGACGCGCGGCCAATATCTTCAGCCGGTCGCGAGTCTGAGTGGGAACCCGGATCGTCGTGGTATCTGCGGCGGCCATGTAGATAGAAAGTCTACACAACTGAAGAGCCATTGAGGCGACCTTGGCCGCACTATGTCGAGCAGGGTCGGGCCTTGCTATACTGAACCTTATGGTTCAGTATTTCTCCACCCTGGATAGCACCTTCTCGGCGCTCTCCGACCCTACTCGCCGCGCGATCCTCGAACGGCTTGCGCTCGGCAGCGCCACGATCAGCGAACTCGCTATGCCTGCCGGCATCTCGCTGACGGGGTTGAAGAAGCACGTGCGGGTACTGGAGGAGGCGGAGCTGGTCAGCACCGAGAAGCGCGGTCGGGTACGGCACTGCCGGCTCGGCCCGAGACGGCTGGAGGACATCAGCCGCTGGATCGAGGAGTACCGCCGCGGCTGGGAGCAGCGCTTCGACCGCGTGGAAGAGATCGTCGAGAGAAAGAGAGGAACGTCGCGATGAGCGAAGAGACGAACACCCGCCACCCCACCACAGTGACCACGCTGAGTGACACGGAGGTGCGCATCGAGCGTGAGTTCGACGCCCCCCGCGAGCTTGTCTGGGAGGCCTACACCGACCCCGAGCTGATGTGCGAATGGCTCGGCCCACGCCGGCTGACGATGACCGTGCAGGAGATGGACGTGCGCACGGGCGGCAGCTACCGCTACACGCACTCCGACCAGGACGGCAGCTACGTCTTCTTCGGCGAGTTCCGCGAGGTCGACCCACCGCGCCTGCTCGTGCAGACCTTCCAGTGGGAGGGCAACGATGCCCCGCCCTCGGTCGACCGAGTCGAGTTCGAGGAGCTCGAGGGCAACCGCACCCGGATCGTCGTCACCGGCGCCTTCGACTCGAAGGAGTCACGCGACGCGATGCTGGAGGCCGGCATGGAGAAGGGCGTCCGCGAGGGCTACGAGAAGCTCGACGAGCTGCTGGCGCGGCGCCAGGGCTGAGCTCAGCCAAATCGCTTCCGACAGCAGGGCGTTCGATGCGGATGGCCTAGAGTCGTCGAGCGCAGCTTCGCTGCGCTTACCCAATTGAGAGGCGGTCCCTTGGATCCTGTCGGCTATGAGCTTTGTACTCCCGAAGGCGGCAAGGGCGGTGGCGTTCGCGCCACTCGTGGCTTTCAGGCGGGTGAGACGGTGATGATCGGGGTGCTCGAAGGCGAGGTGCCGATGAACGACTCGCACGCAACCCAGGTGAGCCGCACCAAATGGGCCCGGCACGCCGGTCTCGGCCCCAAGGTCAATCACTCGTGCAGCCCGAACTGCGGTGTCGAGCTGAACGAAACGGGCGCATGCGACTTCGTGGCTCGCGAGCCGATCTCCAAGGGCGAGGAGATCACCTTCGACTACGCGATGCGCAACTACTCGATCGAGCATTTCCCGGGCGGCTGCCTTTGCGGCGCGGATATCTGCCGGGGCTCGGTAACCGGCTGGAAGGATCTCCCCGCCGAGCGGAAAGCGGACTACGAGGGCCTGGTCGCGCCCTACCTGCTCGAGATCGATCGCGAGTTGACCAACTCAATCGCCTGAGCCCGTCGGGCGATGGGCTAGCCGAACTCGATCACGCTGCGGATCCCGTCCTGGGCCTCCATCAGCTCGAAGCCGCGGTTGACCTCGTCGAGGGCGATGCGGTGGGAGATGAAGGGCTCGACGTCGATCTCGCCGGCGAGGCTGCGGTCGATCAGCTTCGGGACCTGGTCGCGGCCCTTGACGCCACCGAAGGAGGAGCCGGCGACGCGGCGGCCGGTGATCAGGAAGCGGGGGACGATGTCGAGGGTCTCCCCCTTTCCGGCCACTCCGGCGACCGTGCACAGGCCCCAGGCCATGCGGGCCGCTTCGACCGCCTGGCGCATCACGGCGACGTTGCCGGTCGCCTCGAAGGTGTAGTCGGCGCCGAAGCCGCCGGTCATCTCGAGGATCGCCTCGACCGCTCCCTCTCCCCCCTCGATCGTGTCCGTCGCCCCCTGGCCTCGGGCCAGCTCGAGCCGCTCCGGCGAGAGGTCGACGCAGACGATGCGCTCGGCCCCCTGCAGCCGACAGCCGGCGACCGCGCCCAACCCGACCATCCCCGCCCCGAAGACGGCGCAGGTGCTGCCCGGCTGAACGGCGGCGGTGTTGATCGCGGCACCGAGCCCGGTCGAGAGGCCGCAGGCGAAGAGGCAGGCGTGCTCGAAGGGGGCCTCGGGGTTGATCTTCGCCAGGGCGATCGCCGGCATCACCGTGTACTCGGCGAAGGTCGAGCAGCCCATGAAGTGACGGATCCCGTCGCCGTCGCGCGAGATCCGGGTGGTGCCGTCGGGGAGGAAGCCCTTGTTCTGCTGCTCGCGGATCGCCAGGCAGAGGTTGGTCCGCGGGTCGACGCAGTGGACGCACTCGCCGCACTGGGGGGAGAAGAGGGTGACGACGTGGTCGCCCGGACGCAGTGAGGCGACGTCGGGGCCGACGCTCTCGACCACACCGGCGCCCTCGTGGCCGAGCACGGTCGGCGCATAGCCGGAGGGGTCGGCACCGGAGGCCGTGTAGAGGTCGGTGTGGCAGACACCGCAGGCGACGAGGCGTACGAGGACCTCCCCCGCCTGCGGCTCGGCGAGCTCGACCTCCTGGACCGCGAGCGGCTCGCCGAACTCCTCGAGCACCGCGGCGCGCATCTTCATCGCCGACCGTCCCCGCCCCGGCTCAACCGCTCTTGAAACGGGCGGCTTCCTCGGAACCGCCCGTGGCATCGCCCTCGCTGTAGGAGTGCGCCCCGGCGCCGGCGAGCTTGCCGCCGTCGACGATCAGGTACTCCTCGCGGATCGGCCGCCCGTCGAACCAGCACTCGAGGATCTCGCGCGCCCCGGCCGCATAGCGAGCCTGGGCGGAGAGGCTGGTGCCCGAGGTGTGCGGGGTCATGCCGTGGTGGGGCATCGTGCGCCAGGGGTGGTCCCTGGGCGCGGGCTGGGGGAACCAGACGTCGCCGGCGTAGCCCGCCAGCTGGCCGCTCTCGCACGCCCGCGCCACGGCGTCGCGATCGCAGATCTTGCCGCGCGCCGTGTTGATCAGGTAGGAGCCCCGCTTCATCCTGGCGAGCATCTCCGCGTCGAAGAGGTTCTCGGTCTCAGGGTGGAGCGGCGCGTTGATCGTCACCACGTCGCAGACCTCCACCATCGACTCCGCGTCGGGGTGGAAGGTGACGCCCAGCTCCTCCTCGACCTCAGGCGGCAGGCGGTGGCGGTCGGTGTAGTGCAGGCCGACCTCGAACGGCTTCAGCCGCCGCAGAACCGCCGCGCCGATCCGCCCGGCGGCGACGCTGCCGACCTGCATGCCCTCCAGGTCGTAGGAGCGCGATACGCAGTCGGCGATGTTCCAGCCACCGTCGACCACCTGCTGGTAGGAGGGGATGTAGTTGCGGACCAGCGCCAGAATCATCATCACGACGTGCTCGGCGACGCTGATGCTGTTGGAGTAGGTCACCTCGGCGACGGTGAGGCCGCGCTCGATCGCCGCCTGCAGGTCGACGTGGTCGGAGCCGATCCCGGCGGTCAGCGCCAGCTTCAGGTTCGGCGCATTGGCGATCCGCTCTGCCGTCAGGTATGCGGGCCAGAAGGGCTGGGAGATGACGACCTCGGCCTCGGGCAGCTCGCGCTCGAAGACCGAGTCGGGGCCGTCCTTGTCAGAGGTGACGATCAGCCGGTGCCCGCGCCCCTCGAGGAACTCGCGCAGCCCCAGCTCACCCGAGACGCTGCCGACCAGCTCGCCCGGCGTGAAGCCGAGCGCCTCGGGCGTCGGCGTGCTCTGGCTGTCGTGGTAGCGCTCGATCCTCGGCACGTCGTCGCGCGCGTAGGACGGCGGGTAACCGTCGACCGGATCGTCATAGAGGACGCAGAGAATCGTCGCCATGCCTCCACCCTCTCATCGATCAGGGTAGCCATGCAAGCGGGAAGGTCTCGAAGGATTGTGGTGGTCCCAGCCTCCACAATCCTTCAATCAGTCGGCTACAACTCGGTGGACGTTCCTTACCTCCCGACGTGCAGCTCGAGCGCGTGGATCTGGCTCTGGTCGAATGAGCCGGTCTGCACCGGGCCGGCGGCGCTGATCAGGTCGCCGATGTCCGGCAAGGGGTGGGGCCGCAGGCCCTTGCGGACGTCGATCGCGGTCACCCCCGGCCCGGTGATTCCCTGGGGGTCGACGATGACGAAGTGCGCGTCGCCATCCCCGTCGGGGTCGACGCGCTCGACGAAGACGATCCGCCCCTCGGTGGTGCGGCAGCTGGGCAATCCCGGTGGGCAGTGCGAGGACGCGACCTCCTCGCCGGCGCCCTCGCGGCCCGCGGGGCCCGATCGCTCGATCAGAGGCGGCGAGGTCTCGGAGCCCGCCGCGCCACCCCCGCCGCACCCCGGAGTCGCGGCCAGCGCCAGCGCGACCGCCAGCGCGGCGACGCACGCGGGCCGGCATCCGGTCATGCCCCGAGCGCTGGACCCGAAGCGGCGCCGTTGCGGCGGCTCATCGCCCAGGCGAAGAGACCGCCGGTGAAGAGCATGAAAGAGCTGTAGACGGCGGCGGGAATCGACAGCTCGGCGACGAGCGAAGCGCCGACCGCGATCGCCAGCGTCGCGTTGTGGATCCCGAGCTCGAGGGCGATCGCCGTCGCCTGGCGATCGTCGAGGCGGGCCAGCTTCGAGATCGCGAAGCTGATCGCCATCGCCGTGAGATTCAGCGCCAGGGCCGCACCGGCCACGTCGGCGACGTTTTCGGCGACGGTGTCGTGCTCGCTGACGATCGCCCCGACGACGACGAGGGCGAAGAGGGCAAGCGACGCGGCTCGGGCCCGCGGGTAGGCAACGGCGACCCGCTCGGGCCACCGCCGGCGCAGCGCCATCCCGATCGCCACCGGGATCACCGTGATCGCGAAGACCAAGGCGACGACGCCAGGCATGCTGACCTCACCAAGGGATCCGGCGCCGAAGTGCTCGGAGGAGAGCCCGAGGAAGAGCGGGATGGTGACCACGGAAGCGACGCTGCTGATCGCCGTCATCGTCACCGATAGCGCCGTGTCGCCCCGCGCCAGGTGCGTCAGCATGTTGGCCATCATTCCGCCGGGCGAGGCGCCGAGCAGGACGAGGCCGACGGCCAGCTCGGGCGGCAGTGCGAAGAGCTCGGCCATCACGAAGGCGAGCAGGGGCGAGATAAGCGCCAGGTTGAGCATCCCGATCGCGACCCCGCGCGGGGCGACGAGGACGCGGCGAAAGTCGGCCGGCGTCAGCGCCAGGCCAAGGCTGCACATGATCGCGGCGATCGCGACCGGCAGCGCGATGGAGGCCAGCAGCGGGCTGTCCATCTCAGCCCGCTGCTCCCGCTATCTCAAAGCCCCATCGTCTTGGCGATGATTTCCCGCTGGATCTCACTGGTCCCACCGTAGATGGTGGAGACCAGGGTTGTGCGGACGTGGCGCTCCATGTCGTACTCGGTCGCGTAGCCGTAGCCGCCCATCATCTGCATCCCTTCGAGCGAGATCTTCTTCGCGGTTTCGGTCACCTTGAGCTTGGCCATCGAGGCCTCGCGGGGAAAGAGCTGGGTCGGGTTGGCGTCGACGCGGGCGGCGACGTCGTAGGTCAGCAGGCGGCTGCACTCGAGCTCGGTCGCGAGGTCGGCGAGCCGGTGGGAGATCGTCTGGAAGCTGCCGATCGGGCGGCCGAACTGCTTGCGCTCCTTGACGTAGACCAACACGTCGTCCATCGCCCGCCGGGCGATACCCAGCGACTGCGCGGCAATGATCAGCCGCTCGACGTTGAGCCCCGCCATCAGCTGCATCCAGGCCTTGCCTTCCTCGCCGAGCAGGTTCTCGGCGGGGATGTGGCAGTCGTCGAAGAAGACGTCGTTGACGATCCTCCCGCCCATCGTGTCGATGCCGCGGATCTCGACCCCCTCCGTGCCTTTGGGGATGCTCAGCATCGTCAGGCCCTCGTGCTTGGAGCCGCTGTCGTCGGTGCGACAGACGAGCAGGATGTGGTCGGCGACGTGCGCCTCGGAGATCCACGTCTTCTGGCCGTTGATCGTGTAGCCGCCGTTCTCGCGCACCGCCTTGCAGCGCAGGGCGCCGACGTCGGAGCCGGCCTCCGGCTCGGACATCGCGATCGCCTCGACCAAGCCCTTGACGATCCCGCCGAGGATCTCCTCTTTCTGCGCGTCGGTGCCGAAGCGCTCGTAGGCGCCGGCCGTGATCGCGGTGACGGGGAAGCCGCCGATCGGGATCTGGCCGTAGGCCATCTCCTCGAGGAAGAGGCAGAGGTCGACCATGCCGCCGCCCGTGCCGCCGTACTCCTCGGCGACCGCGATTCCGAGCCAGCCGAGATCGGCGATCTTGGCGTACAGCTCGTGGTTGTGGACCTCTTGCCCGCCGTTGGTGAGGGCGTCGCGCTGCTCTCGCGTCCCGCACTCGCGGGACGCAAAGTCGCGGATCGCTTCGGCGAACGCTTCCTGCTCGCTGGTGAAGGTAACTGGCATCTCGATCTCCTCCTACGCGCTCGCGACGAGTTCGGCCTGGTCGGCGTAGGTCTCGCCGCGCTCGGCCTTCTCGACCAGGGACGCCGGGGGCTCGAAACGCTCGCCGTATTTCTCGGCCAGCTCGCGCGCCCGGGCTACGAAGCCGGCCGCGCCGCCCTCGTAGCCGTCGATGTACTGGAGCACGCCGCCGGTCCAGGCCGGGAACCCGATCCCGAAGATCGAGCCGATGTTGGCGTCGGCGACGGACTCGATCACGCCCTCGTCGATGCACTTCACGGTCTCCAGCGACTCGGCGAACATCATCCGCTCCTCGAGGTCCTTCAGCGAGATCGAGGAGGGGTCCTCGACCGCCGGGAAGGCGTCGGGAAGACCCTTCCAGAGGCCCACTCGCTTGCCGTCCTCGCCGTACTCGTAGAACCCCTTGCCGGCGAGGCGGCCGCCGCGATCGAACTCGTCGAGCATGCGGTCGATCACCGTGGTCGAGGGATGGTCTGCCCAGGCGTTGCCCTCGGCTTCCATCGCCTCCTGGTAGGCCTTGCGAATTTTCCGCATCAGGTTGAGGTTGAGCTCGTCGGAGAGCTGCAGCACCGGGGCCGGGTAGCCGGCCTGCGAGGAAGCCTGCTCGATCGTCGGCGCGGGCACGCCCTCGGTCAGCATCGCGATCCCCTCGTTGATGAAGGTGCCGATCACGCGCGAGGTGAAGAAGCCGCGCGAGTCGTTGACCACGATCGGCGTCTTGCGGATCTTCTTGGCGACGTCGAGGGCGCGGTAGAGCGTTTCCTCGCTGGTCTGCTCGCCCTTGATGATCTCCAGCAGCGGCATCTTGTCCACCGGGCTGAAGAAGTGCAGCCCGATGAAGTCGGCCGGGCGGCTGACCCCCTCGGCCAGGCCGGTGATCGGCAGGGTCGAGGTGTTGGATCCGAGCAGCGCGCCCTCGGCCAGGTGCGGCTCGATCTCGGCGAAGACCTGAGCCTTCACCGCGGGGTCCTCGAAGACCGCCTCGATCACCAGGTCGGCGCCTGCGGCGTCGGCCGGGTCGGCCGTGGGCGTGATGCGCGCCAGCAGCTCGGCGCCCTTCTCCTCGGTCATGCGGCCGCGCGAGACGGCCTTCTCGACCAGTCCCTGGGAGTAGCCCTTGCCGCGCTCGGCGGCCTCGAGGTCGACGTCCTTGAGCACGACCTCGATCCCGGCCTTGGCGCTGACGTAGGCGATCGCGGCGCCCATCATCCCGGCGCCGAGAACGACCATCCTGCTCGGGTCGAAGGACTCGATCTCCTCCGGCCGGTTGCGGGCCCCGTTGACCTCCTGCAGGTCGAAGAAGAAGGCCTGGATCATGTTCTTCGCCACCTGGCCGGTGGCGAGGTCGACGAAGTAGCGGCCCTCGATTTCGATCGCGTTGTCGAAGTCGACCTGGGCGCCCTCGACCGCCGCCGCCATGATGTGGTGCGGGGCCGGGTAGTTGGCGCCCTTCAGCTGCTTGCGCAGGTTGGAGGGGAAGGCCGGCAGGGTCATGGCCAGCTTCGGGTTGGACGGGGTGCCGCCCGGCATCTTGTAGCCGGGGGCGTCCCAGGGCTGGACCGCCTCGGGGTTGGCCTCGATCCAGGCCTTGGCGGCCGGGACCAGGTCGTCGACGGTCGGGACGATCTCGCCGATCAGGCCCATCTCCAGCGCCTTGTCCGGACGCAGTTCTTTCCCCTGCAGCAGCAGCTTCATCAGCGCGTCGGCGATGCCGAACATGCGCACCGAGCGGACGACGCCGCCGCCGCCCGGCAGCAGGCCGAGTTTGACCTCGGGGAAGCCGAGTTTGACCTTGGAGCTCTCGACGGCGATCCGGTGGTGGGTGGCGAGGCAGATCTCCAGGCCGCCGCCGAGGGCGGCGCCGTTGATCGCGGCGACGACCGGGACGCCGAGCGTCTCCAGGCGGCGCAGCTGTCCCTTGACCACGCGCAGGCCTTCCGCCATTTCGGCCGCGTGCTCCGGCCGCACCTTCTTGAGGTCGTTGAGGTCGCCGCCGGCGAAGAAGGTCTTCTTCGCCGAGGTGAGGACGACGCCCTTGATCTCGTCCTTCTCGGCCTCGAGCCGGTCCACCGTCGCCCCCATCGAGGCGACGTAGGCGGCGTTCATCGTGTTGGCCGACTGGTTTGGGTCGTCGAGCGTGAGGACGACGATGCCGTCCTCGCCGCGCTCGTAGCGAATCGTTGTGCTCTCAGTCATCTAGATCGCCTCCACGACGGTCGCGATTCCCATGCCGCCGCCGACGCAGAGCGTCGCCAGCCCGTACTTGCCGCCGGTGCGGTGCAGCTCGTCGACGAGCGTGCCGAGGATCATGCCCCCGGTCGCGCCGAGCGGGTGGCCCATCGCGATCGCGCCGCCGTTGACGTTGACCTTCTCCATGTCGAGACCCATGTCTTTGACGAAGCGCAGGACGACCGCGGCGAAGGCCTCGTTGATCTCGACCAGGTCGAGCTGATCGGTGGTGATGCCCGCCTTGGCGAGCGCCTTCTTGGAGGCCGGCGCGGGGCCGGTCAGCATGATCGTCGGGTCGGCGCCCGAGACCGCGGTGGCGAGGATGCGCGCCTTCGGCTTCATGCCGAGGTCGGCGCCGGTCTGCTCGTTGCCGATCGCGACCAGTGAGGCGCCGTCGACGATCCCCGAGGAGTTGCCGGGAGTGTGGACGTGGTCGATCTTCTCGACCCAGTGATACTTCTGCAGTGCCACCGCATCGAAACCGCCCATGTCGCCCATCGCCTCGAAGGAGGGGTTGAGCTTGGCCAGCGTTTCCACCGTCGTGCCGGGGCGGATGAACTCGTCCTGCTCGAGGACCGTGTTTTCATTCAGGTCCCTGACCGGGATCACGGCGTTGTCGAAGCGGCCCTCCTCGCGCGCCTTGGCGGCGCGCTCCTGCGAGCGGGCGGCGTAGGAGTCGACGTCGTCGCGGCTGAAGCCCTCGACCGTGGCGATCAGGTCGGCGCCGACGCCCTGGGGGATGAAGTAGGTGTCGTAGTTGGTCTCGGGGTCCATCGCCCAGGGTCCGCCGTCGGAGCCCATCGGCACCCGCGACATCGACTCGACGCCGCCGGCGAAGACGAGGTCCTCCCAGCCGGAGGCGACCTTCTGGGCGGCGATGTTGACCGCCTCGAGGCCCGAAGCGCAGAAGCGGTTGAGCTGGACGCCGGCGACCGTGTCGGGCAGGCCGGCCTTCAGCGCCGCGGTCTTGGCGATGTCGGCGCCCTGGTCGCCGACCGGCGAGACGCAGCCGAGGACGACGTCGTCGACCCGGTTGGGATCGAGCTTCTCGTTGCGGACCAACATCTCGTGCATGAGGCCGACGACGAGGTCGACAGGCTTCGTGCTGTGGAGGGACCCGTTGACCTTGCCCTTGCCACGCGGCGTGCGGATCGCGTCAAACACCAGCGCATCGGTACCTGCCATTTTCAAGCTCCTTCTTGGTTCGAAGTCGGTTCGGCTGCGGCGCGCAGCATAACATTCAGTCGTGAACGCAAACTTTACTAGCATGGGCCTCCGTGCCGACCGCTGAGACTCCCGCCCGCCGCAGCCAGGCCGAGCGCAGCTCCGCCACCCGCGAAGCCCTGCTCGATGCCACGATCGCCTCGCTGGTCGAGGACGGCTACGCGAACATGACGACGGCCGGCGTCGCCGAGCGCGCCGGCCTCTCCCGCGGTGCCCACCTGCACCACTTCCAGACGCGGCAGGCCCTGGTCGCCGCCGCGATCGAGCGCCTCGCCCGCCGCCGCTCGGCCGAGCAGCTGGCCGCCGCCGACGCCCTCCCCACCGGCCGCGAGCGCGTCGCCGCCGGCCTCGACTTCATCTGGTCCAACTACGCCAGCCCGCTCTACCAGGCCGCGCTCGACCTCTGGACCGATGCCCGTACCGACGACGAGCTGCGCGCCGCCCTGGCCAGCGTCGAACGCGAGCTCGACCGCCAGACCCTCGAGCTGGCCCGCCGCCTCTTCCCCGACCAGGCCGGCCGCCCCGACTTCGAGCGCCTGGTCGAGATGGCCGCCGCCACCGCCCGCGGCCTAGCCCTCCTCGACACCCTCCACCCCGGCGACGACCGCAACAGCAAGCAGTGGGAGTTCTGCCGGGCCAAGCTGGTGCAGATGTTCGAACAGGGTGCGGCAGGCAGCTAGCCGAACAATGGTCGAGGCAGTCAAGCGCTACGGTCCATATGAAGGCGGATTCAGACCTGCTGGACCGGCGGTCCAGTCATGATTAGCGAGGATCTCGAGATCACCGACGGCGCCGCGGCGGGAGCCTGGATCAGGCCCAGGCTTGGAGGCGAGTTCGGTGCAGTGACGCTTCAGGTACCGAAAGGCTTCGAGGCATACGCTCGCGTCTTTCACCCGGCGTCGGACCCGGAGGGCCATCCGGTCAACTGGGCGGAGGTAGCGAAGGTGTGCGGGACCATCCCGCACCGTGAGATGCAATGGCACGCCATTCTTGGACTCACCGACGCCGATGAACTCCGAGGCTCCTATGGCCTCAATGACCCAGATGGGGCGAAATGGGCGGGGTCGGACCCACCGATCGGCACGATGGATCTCGAGACCCTTGATGTCCTCTGCGAGAGCCTCGCCCTCCACACGGCTGATCCCACCCGCTGTTTCTTCGGCCTCTGCACGATCGAAAGCTGGCTGGATTCTTTTTCGGCTGACGATCTACAGCCACTTCTCAAGCTCCCCGACGGCCGCGACCACATCGTCCTCGCTGGCCCCCTCTCCGCCGTTGATCAGATCATGTACGACTGGTCCAGCTCCATGCGAATGACGTTCGTTGCCAGAGGGAGCAAGGAGTTACCGCCCACGCAAGACCCCTCGGAATTCCTACAGCGCCAATCACCGAACCTGATCTGGCCCGCAGATCGCACCTGGCTCGTGGTCAGCGAGGTCGACTTCGACTCGACTCTCGTCGGCGGTAGCGCCGAGCTCATCGAGGCGATCGTCGAGTCCCCCCAGCTCGAGGCTTGGCAGGTCGAACCGACCACCTCGCTCGCCGACGACGCGGACAAGGTCAACATGGCGAAAAAAACTGATCGCTAGCAAGGGCTGCACAGCTATTCGGCCCTCGGAAGCCCCAGCGAAACCCCTCAACCCCCGCTCCTGATGCTGGCAAAAGTTTCGCAGTCTGGGGCCTGATACCCAAGGTCCGGGGACTTTTTACCTCAGGGGATCCCGCAGGGGGTGAGACAATTGAGCGGTGCCGATCTACGAGTTCCATTGCCCAACATGTGGCCACGAATTTGAGGAGATCGTGGGCTACGGCCAGACAGCACCCTGCCCTCAATGTGGCGGGCAAAGACCAAGCCGCAAGCTCTCAACGTTTGCCATCACTTCCCAGCGGCCCGAGCGGATTGAGTCTGAACCCACCCCGGCTGTCCCTTCCCAGCCGACTGCCACGATGATCGACTGCTCACTTCATGGACCAAAGGGAGGAAGAGCAGTAGGCGCAAAGGTAGGCAAAGATATGCATCTTCAAAGCAGAGGGCTTCGTGTCTCCTCGGGCTTCAGAGTCGGAATCGAAAATGAAGGCACCTTCGACGGCCCAGACACAATCTTCGATTAGCAGATCTATTTGATCTCGATATTTTGGGCATCAACCTCTCCTGCATTGTCGATAGCTATATCGAGGTCCTTCCCAAATTTGGCCTCGCGGAGGTTGCCTTTGCTGCCCTCCCTCCCCAAGTAACCAGTGCGAGACGACTCCTGCGGAGGGGATGACTTAGCTCCCTTGAGCCATACAAGGAAAGCCGACAAGGCCACAGCTATCCCTGCTGAGATGAAGAGAGTGCTCAAAAGGCCGCTCACAGCAACCCCGATACTGACAAGGGCCAATCCAATGCCGAGCACAGTGAGAGCAAGAACCATCCGGTGATTCTACTAAGGGGTCAACGCATTGCTGCATCGCCGCCCCCTTCGTGACAGTGGAGTAGCACCCGCCTCCCAGTACGTTGAAGCTTTTCGGGGTGTATAAAAGCTAATTCCGATACGGCAAGCTATTGCACGGCTTTGATGTAAGCCGTACGAAATCAAAAACTATGCTGAGGAAAATTTCAGTAAGTTTTGGAGAAGCGAAGCTGCGAGCCGGCTGACTCGGTGAGTCAATGCGCACCGAGGTCTGCCTGCGTGCCATTATGGGCCCGATGACTGACTTCCTCGTCAAGCGCGACGACCTGCGCGCGAGCCGCATCGCCGAATCCGAGGCGCCGGAGATCGGGCCGGGGCAGGCGCTGCTGCGGGTCGACACCTTCGGACTGACGGCGAACAACGTCACCTACGCGGTGATGGGCGAGGCGATGTCCTACTGGGACTTCTTCCCGGCGCAGGAGGGCTGGGGCCGGGTGCCGATGTGGGGATTCGCCGAGGTCGAGCGCAGCGATGTCGAGGGGGTCGAGGCCGGGACGCGCCTCTACGGATACCTGCCCCCCTCCTCCCACTTCGTCGTCACGCCGGTGGCCATGGACGGCGCCGGGTTCGTCGACGGGTCGCCGCACCGGGCGGCGCTGCCCTCGGCCTACCACCGCTACCTGGCGAGTGACGCCGACCCCTTCTACCGGGCTGACACCGAGGCGATGCAGATGCTGCTGCGGCCACTCTTCTTCACCTCGTTCCTGATCGACGACGAGCTCGACGATGAGGGGCTGACCGGACAGGGCCCGATCCTGATCTCCAGCGCCTCGAGCAAGACCGCGATCGGCGTCGCCTATCTGCTGACCCAGCGCGAGGGGGTCAAAACGATCGGACTCACCTCACCCCTCAGCACCGAATTCGTCGAGGGCCTGGGGATATACGGGCGCACCGTCTCCTACGAGGAGATTGGCTCGCTGGAAAAAGGCCCGGCCACCTATGTCGACGTCGCCGGCGACGGCAACGTGCGCGCGGCGGTCCACAACCACTTCGGTGACGAGCTGGTCCGGAGCATGGCCGTGGGAGTCACCCACTGGGAGGACTTCGGCTCGGGCGGCGGCGAGCTGCCGGGGCCGACCCCGGCCCTCTTCTTCGCCCCCGACCGCGTCGTCAAGCGCGGCGAAGACTGGGGCCGCGCGGGCCTCGAGCAGCGCGGCGCCGAGGCCTGGCATCCCTTCTGCCAGTGGACCGGCAGCTGGCTCGGGACGATTCCCGGCCAGGGCTTCGAGGGGCTCCAGAGCGCCTGGGCCGAGGTGATCGAGGGCCGCATCGACCCGAAGGCCGCCCACGTGATCTCGCTCGCCGGCTGACCGGCAGGTAGGGTGCGAAAGATCACTCGATCGATCAACATTCGCCCGGGCGTTCGGGACTTCGTCGCCCTCGTCCTCGCCTCCTTCGCAATCCTCCTGGCCGCACCGGCCCAGGGCCACGGCCAGCCATCTTCGAAGGACGGCCGCGCCGACGCGGGGGGTGGAGCGAGAACGTCGATCGTCGGAGGCAGCACCGCCTCGATCGCGTCCTATCCGTGGCTTGCCTACATCCAGTACCAGGGTCCCGTCGAGACGTTCAACTGCACGGGAACGGTCGTCGCTCCTCGCCTGATCCTGACCGCGGCGCACTGCCTGCTGACCGGCACCGGCAGGGTCGCGGTGGCGTCGAACTTCACGGTGCTGACCGGCGTGGCGGACCTCCAGACAGCCAGCCAGCTGAACGCCTCGGGTGTGTCGCAGGCGCTCGTCTTCCCCGGCTACCAACCCTCGCGGCTCCTCAACGACGCCGGGCTCCTCGTCCTCGCCGAGCCCGTCTCGGCGCCGGCGTTGCCACTGGCGACCGCGGCCGACGCAGGGCTGCTCTCGGCGGGGGTGCCGGTGGCGGTCGCCGGATGGGGCCTGACCGACGCGGACCCCCCGCGAGCACCGGCGGTCCTCCACGAAGCACAGTCCATCGTTCGGAGCGCCGGCTACTGCCAGCGCAGGATGCGGCGGGTGATCTCCGTCTACTCCGCCGCCAGCCAGCTCTGCATACAGTCGCGGATCGCCTCCGCGAACAGCGTCTGCGACGGCGACAGCGGCGGCCCCGGCATCGCCCGGCGGCCTGACGGCACCCCTGTCCTGCTCGGCGTGATCAGCCTCAAGGGCTCGATCGACTGCGATCCCCTGAGCCCACAGGTCCTCACGCGGGCCGACGTCGTCTCCCCGTGGGTCGGTGCCTGGATCGCCGCCGTCGAAAGCGGCGCGCCCGCGCCCGAAGTGGTGGTCCCGAAGGTCGTGCTCCCGCGGGTGACGCGCCGCGACGCCGAATTCATCGCCTGGCTCGGCCTCGAATACGACTTCGGCAACCGGTTCACGCGGGGCCAGCTACACAGCATCGACTGCAGGCAGATCAACCGCGAGAAGGTCAAATGCGCGGTGCTCTGGCTGCGCGGTGCCAACCTCTATCGCGGTGCGGTCACGATCTACGCGGCGCTCCCCCGCGAAGGCTTCGTCTACAACTACCGCTACACGATCCGCCGCTTCAACGCCAACTGCTGGCTCACGTACCTCCACCCGATCCAGGCCTGCAACCCCAAGCTCTTCAAGCGGTGAGGACCGCCTCGGAGCCGGTCCGCGTGAACCGGTAGTCGTCGAGGTCGAAGCGGGCGCTGCGCCAGGCGACCTCCAGCGTCGGCGAGGCGCGGAACGGCGCGTCGCCGTGGTCGTCGAAGTAGTAGCTGTTCGCGGTCGCACAGGTGCCCGAGAAGAACACCTGGCGGTCGCGGCGGCCGAGCATCTTCTCGAAGTAGCGCCGGTTGGCCTCGGGGCGGATCTCGACCGCCGTCGAGCCGGAGCTGCGGGCGCGGCGCAGGCAGCGGACGATGTGGCGCGCCTGGTTCTCGATCAGGGTGAAGTAGCTGGCGCCGTTGAAGCCGTAGGGGCCGAGGATCATGAACATGTTCGGGAAACCGGGGACGCTGACGCCCTCGTAGGCCTGCGACCGGTTCTCTTCCCACCACCCCCCCAGCTCGACGCCGTCGCGGCCGAGCACCGGGTATGGGGGCATGTTGCCCTTCTCGAAGACGTGGAACCCGGTCGCCAGGATCAGCACGTCGACCTCATGCTCCGTGTCGGCCGTGCGCACCCCCGCCGGCACGATCTCCTCGATCGGGCTCGTCTCCAGGTGGACGTTGGGACGGTTGAAGGCCGGCAGGTACTCGTTGGAGAAGCTGGGGCGCTTGCAGCCGAGCCCGTAGCGGGGCGTCAGCTTGTCCCGCACCGCCGGGTCGCGTACCGCTCGCAGATGCCTGAGCCCGGCGCGTTCTCCCGCCTTGGCGACTGGCAGCACACCGTGGAAATGGGCCGGCAACGGGAAGTTGAGCTCGACGTAGACCTGGCTCAGGGCCCGCACCGCGGCCTGCGCGCCGGGAACCCGGCCCAGCAGCTGGCGCAGGCCCGGGCCGATCCGCGCGTCGGGCTTCGGCAGACACCAGATCGGGGTGCGCTGCAGCACGGTCAGCTGCTCGACTTCGGGCGCGATCGAGGGGATGACCTGGACGGCGGAGGCGCCGGTGCCGACGATGGCCACCCTGCGACCGCGCAGATCCTCGTCGTGGTCCCAGCGCGCCGTGTGCATCACCGTGCCGCCGAAGGAGTCGAGCCCGGGGATGTCGGGCGGCTTGGGTTGGGTGAAAACGCCGGTCGCGCCGACCATGTACCGCGCGGTGACGGTCTCCCCATCGCCGACCGGCAGGCGCCAGAAGTGGTTCTCCTCGTCGAACTCCGCCCCCGTGACCGTCGTGTTCAGCCGGATCCGCGAGCGCAGTCCGTAAGCGTCGACGCAGTGCTCGGCATAGGCCTTCAACTCGTCACCCGGGGCGTACACCCGCGACCAGTCGGAACGCTGCTCGAAGGAGAACTGGTAGCTGAACGAGGGGATGTCGACGCCGATGCCGGGGTAGGTGTTCCAGTGCCAGGCACCGCCGACGCCGTCCCCCGCCTCGAGCATGACCCAGTCTTCGATCCCGGCCTCATCGAGCTTGATCGCCGTGCCGATGCCGGAGAACCCGGCGCCTATCACCGCCACCTCGTGGTCGGGCTGCATGCCGTCCAGGATATGCCCAAAGCATTCTCCGTCCCTGGCTGGGCTAGGCTCGGCCCCACCCCTTTCCTCCCGACCAGATCGAAGGCCTCGCATGGAAAAGCACCTCACCCCCGAGCAGGAGGCGATGCTCTACGGCAACCGCTTCCTCACCGAAGACGCTCCCGACGGTCCCTTCCCGGAGGGCGGTATGTCGGCCCTCGACGCGATGCGCCTGGTCGGCGAGGAACTGGCGCTGGAGGGCGACCCCCAGCGTAACCTGGCGACCTTCGTCACGACCTGGATGGAGCCCGAGGCCCAGCGGGTCATCAACGACAACCTCTACCGCAACTTCATCGACCACGCCGAGTACCCGATCTCGGCGGAGATCGAGCAGCGCTGCATCCGCATGCTCGCCGACCTCTACCACGCCCCCGGCGAGACGACCGGGGCCCGCACCCAGGGCTCCTCGGAGGCGATCATGCTCGGCGCGCTCTCGCTGAAGTGGAAGTGGAAGGAGCGCCGCGAAGCCGATTCGAAGCCAGTCGACAAGCCGAACCTGATCTTCGGCGGCGACGTGCACGTGGTCTGGGAGAAGTTCTGCCGCTACTTCGACGTCGAGCCACGGATCGTGCCGCTGCAGGACGGCAAGTACACGATCGGCCCCGAGGACGTGGAGCCGCACGTCGACGAGAACACGATCGGCGTCGCCGCGGTGCTCGGCACGACCTTCACCGGCCACATGGACGACATCGCCGGGATCAACAAGCTCCTGGTCGACCTCAAGGGCGACAAAGGACTCGACGTGCCGCTCCACGTCGACGCCGCCAGCGGCGGCTTCACCTGGCCCTTCCTGTACCCGGACTCCGAGTGGGACTTCCGGCTCGAGCAGGTGCGCTCGATCAACGTCTCCGGGCACAAGTTCGGGCTCGTCTACCCCGGCATCGGCTGGCTCGTCTTCCGCGAGAAGAGCGACCTGGCGGAGGACCTCGTCTTCTACGAGAACTACCTGGGGAAGACCGATGCGACCTTCACCCTCAACTTCTCCACCGGCGCCTCGATGGTGCTCGCCCAGTACTACAACTTCGTCCGCTACGGGCGCGCGGGCTACGCCTACATCATGAAGGCGATGCAGGAGAACGCCCGCGCCCTGGCCGACAAGCTCAAGGCGGAGGGCGACTTCGAACTGATCGGAGAGGGCGAGGAGCAGCTGCCCCTGGTCGCCTTCCGGCTCGCCGAAGAGAAGGGCTACGACGAGTTCGACATCGCCTGGCAGCTCTCCGCCGAGCGCGGCTGGATGGTGCCCGCCTACACCCTGCCGCCCAACGCCGAAGACGTGAAAGTGCTGCGGGCCCTGGTCAAGCAGACGCTGAGCCGCGAGCAGGTCGACCGCCTCGCCGAGGACATCGCGACGGCCTGCGCGACGCTGGAGAAGAAGGGCGGAGCCCATCCGGCCGAGCGCAGGCAGGTGAAGACCGGGACCGGTTACTGAGAGATTCCAGATGCTCCCGGTAGTGCCGTTTCCGCCTGTCAGCGTGCGAGGATACCCCGGTGGCAGCCGCAGACAAAGACATTCCTTATCGGATCGCCTATGACGAGGCCGTCCGCGCCCTTTCGCAGCAGGAGAGCATCGTCGACAGCCTGCGAACGCGCGCGGGTCTGTTGCTGTCGGCTGCCGCCATCACCACGTCGTTCCTTGGTGCACAAGCGCTTGGCGACGGAGGTACGAGTGTCGTCACCTGGCTCGCCCTCGCTAGCTTCGTCGGCCTCGCGATCGCCGCACTGGCGACCCTGTGGCCACATCGCCTCGAGTTCACGGCCAACCCGGCAAACGTGATCGAGAGTTATATCGAGACCAGTGAACCGCTTTCGGTCGCGGAGATACACCGTGATCTATCCCTCCACATGCACAGCAGCTACGACGCGAACCTAGCCCACCTGCAACGGCTGGCCTCCCGTTTCCGGCTGGCCGGCGTACTTCTCACCGCCGAGGTGATCCTGTGGATCGTCGACCTTACGTCGAAGGCGTAGAATTGCCTTATGGCACAGACTGCACTCCACGGACCGCTCGAAACGAAACGCCCGAGCCCCATGCAGCCGGCCGAGATCCGCGTAGATTCGTAGCTACGACAGCATGAGGCGCTTGGCGACGGCGTCGCGGCGGTAGTCGAGGATTCGCTCGAGATCGCGGCGGACGAACAGGCGCTGCGCAATCGCACCGAGCGGTCCGAGGGGGATCGCGTAGCGAATGCGGTCGTGGATGACGGTGGCGGCGTCGCCGTCCTTCTCGAACAGATGGGTGTGCTCCCAGAGCGAGTAGGGGCCCTTGGCCTGGGTGTCGACGAAGCGGGCCGGCGGTTCCCATGTCTCGATCCGGGTCCGCCAGCGCACCGGCACTCCGTGCAGCCTGATCCGGTAGTCGAGCAGCGTGCCCGAGCGGAACGCGATCTCTCCCGGCGTCCGCAGTTCGAAGTGGAGCCAGGGCGGGGTCAGCGGCTCTAGATTGAGAGCGTCGCCGTAGAAGGCGAACGCCTGCTCGACCGGCACCTCGACCCGCTGGCTGCGCTCGAGCAGGTGGATACGCACGGGGCCCAGTTTGGCACCGGGCCGCTCGGGCTACCTTTAGAAGATCGAGGCAAGCACCCTCATCGCCGGAGCGACCGGTTTCGTCGGCGGCAGGCTGGCCAGGTCGCTCGGGGACTCGGGGGCTTCGGTTCGCTGCCTGGTGCGCGACCGCGCGAAGGCCGGCGGGCTGGAGGCCGCGGGGCTGCAGCTCCGCCTGGGCGACGTCACCGACGCCGAGAGCCTGGCCGGAGCCGGGAGGGGCGTCGAGATCGCCTATTACCTCGTCCACGCGATGGCGGGGGGTGGCGAGTTCGCCGAGCGCGAGCGGGCCGGGGCGCTCAACTTCGCCCGGATGGCCAGGCGCGAGGGCGTCGAGCGTGTCGTCTACCTCGGCGGGCTCGGCGACGAGGGCACCTCGAAGCACCTGGCCAGCCGCCACCAGACGGCACGCGTCCTCGCCGCCGAGGGGCCGCCGCTGACCTACTTCCGCGCGGCGATGGTCGTCGGCGCCGGCAGCGAGTCCTACCGGACCCTGCGCTACCTGGTCAGCCGGTTGCCGGTGATGATCGCGCCGGCCTGGCTGCAGACGGCGACCCAGCCGATCGGCATCGACGCGACGGTCGAGTACCTGCGGCTGGCGCCCGAGGTGCCGGAGTCAGAGGGCCGGGAGGTCCAGATCGGCGGCCCCGACGTGCTCTCCTACTCGGAGATGCTGGATCGGATGGCGTTGGCGATGGGGATGCGGCCACGGCGCAAGCTCCCGACCCCCTTCATCACCCCGTGGCTCTCGGCGCTCTGGCTCGGCCTGGTGACGCCGGTCGACGTGAACGTGGCCCGCCCGCTCGTCGAGGGCTTGACCACGGCCACCGTCGTCACCGACCCCACGGGCGCGGAGCCGTTCGGCCTCGAGCCGGAGTCGTTTGACGAGGCGCTGCGGCGGGCGCTCGCGGAGGAAGGCTCGTTTCGCACATCTCCCTCCGGGTAGCACCCGACAAGCGGCTGCCAGCCCGAATCTCGGCGGCTTTCACCGGCGCAAGTCGGTTCCCGCTTTGAGTGAGAAGACCAACCGCCACAACCGGCGGAGAGGCGTTCGGGCCGCAGCCGTCGACTCACCTCATCTGGGGGTCATCAGCGCGACCGGAACGGAGAGGCCGGCGGAGCGGCGGAGCGTGGCGATACGGCGGCCGGGCTGAACGGCCGGGCGGACCTCGCCAACTCGATCCCCGAGTCCAGCGGCGGTGGCGTCGAGGTCGGGAGCGACGAAGGCCAGGCCCCAGAAGAAGGCAGGCCGGTCTCCCCCGGTCCGCTCGATCGCCTCCTCCGGCGCCTGCACCACCTCGAGGATGACGGCGCCGAGACGGAAGAACGCCTGCCGGGGCGCCCCTGCGGGCGTCGGCTCCTCGCGGATGCGGCGCAGATCGAGACCTGCCTCCTGGATCGCGGCGACGGTGCGGTCGAGGTCCGAGCTGATCGCGACCACGTGGTCGATCGTGGAGATCCCGTTGGGGTGCACCGGCTGCTCGGCGGGCGCCGGCCGGTCCGACCGCGCGGTCGGCAACCCGTCCAGCTCGCCTCCCTCGAAACCGCGAAGCGACCAGCCCAACAGGCTCCTGCCTGCCTCCGTCCCCACGAGTCGGATCCGGACGTCGCCGACGACGCAGACGTCGCCGTCGACGTCGAACCCGAGCGCCACCCAAGACTCCGGCGCGTCGGCAACCGTCAGTTCGTCGATCGATGCCGCCATCGTCCCAACCTACTTCCGGTGCGACTTATGCCACCTATAGGCACATAGATCGCACCGGAAGCGTTCAGGGTGGGTCAACGGTTCGGCTGCGGCACGATCCTGATGTAGGGGCGGGGTGACTCCCACCCGTCGGGGTAGGTCTCGCGGGCTTCGTCGTCGGAGACCGAGCCGGCGATGATCACGTCGTCGCCCTGCTCCCACTGCGCCGGCGTCGCGACCTTGTGCTTCGCGGTCAGCTGCAGCGAGTCGACCACGCGCAGGACCTCGTCGAAGTTGCGGCCCGTCGTCATCGGGTAGACGAGGATCAGCTTGACTTTCTTGTCGGGGCCGATGACGAAGACGTTGCGGACCGTCTGGTTGTCGGCGGGCGTGCGGTCCGCCGGGTCGCCGGAGACGTCCTCGGGCAGCATCCCGTAGAGCTTGGAGACGGCGAAGTCGGAGTCGCCGATGATCGGGTAGTTGGGCGCGGTGCCCTGCGTATCCTCGATGTCGGCGGCCCAGGCCTCGTGCTTGTCGGACGGGTCGACCGAGAGGCCGATGATCTTCACGCCCCGCTTGTCGAACTCGGGCTTGATCGAGGCCATGTAGCCGAGCTCGGTCGTGCACACGGGCGTGAAGTCCTTCGGGTGCGAGAACAGCACCGCCCACGAGTCGCCGATCCAGTCGTGGAAGCTGATCCGGCCCTCCGTCGTGTCGGCCTCGAAGTCGGGAGCGACGTCGCCTAGCTTGAGCATCCTGGTACCTCCATTGCGTGGGTGGCGGTGGACATCGTTGGCAACTGATTGAACATCATCGGGTCAGCGGGCGACGCGCTCGACGATCGCCTCTCCCCCGCGGCCCGGCAGCACCGTGATGCCGCGGAAGCTCACCTTCTCGTCCTTGTTCCGGCTGGCCCGGAGTTGAGCCCGGGCGAGGATTCGCTCGATCACGATCTTCATCTCGAGCAGCGCGAAGGACGCGCCGATGCAGCGGCGCACGCCGCCGCCGAAGGGGATCCAGGCGTAGGGCTCCGGCGCCCCTTCGAGGAAGCGCTCGGGGCGGAAGGCGAGCGGGTCGGGTGCGTAGAGGTCGGGGTCACACTGCAGGAGCGAGATCGAGGCCGCCAGCTGAGCACCGGCCTCGAACAGGTAGCCACCCAGCTCCCGCGGCTCGGTCGGCGAGCGGAAGACCTCGGTGATCACCGGCCGCACGCGGAGGGTCTCCTTGATCACGGCGTCCATGTACTCGCTCGACTCGCCCGCCTTCACCTCGGCGGCAAGGCGCTCCAGCGCGGCTGGGGTGCGCAGCAGCCGCTCGAACGCCCACCCGATCGAGGTCGCGGTCGTCTCGTGGCCGGCGAGCAGGATCGTGATCAGCTCGTCGCGCAGCTCCTTGTCGGTCAGCGGGTTGCCGTCCTCGTCGCGAGCCGAGAGCAGCAGGCTGAGGATGTCGTCGCGCCCCTCGCGGTCGGGAGCGGCCCGGCGCTGGGCGATCTCCTCGTAGAGCATCTCGTCGACGCGGTCGCGGTTGCGGAGGAAGCGCCCCCAAGGGCTGAGCGGACCGAGGTCCTTCTGCATCACGAGCAGCACCGGACTGATCGAGGAGAGGCGCGGCAGGCGTTGCTTGAGCTCGGCGACCCGGCCCGGCTCGGAGACGCCGAAGACCGCCCGGATCATCACCTCCAGCGTGATCTCTTGGCCGACGGTGCGCGTGCGGACGGTGTCGCCCGGGCTCCACCCGTCGATCTCGCGATCGGCGATCTGCGCGATCAGCTCGGCGTAGTGGGCGATCGCCTGGCCATGGAACGCCGGCAGCATCAGCTTCCGCATCCTCATGTGGCGATCGCCGTCGAGCAGCAGGAGTGAGGCCTGCCCGACGACCGGCTCCATGATCTGCCGCGGCTCGGCGACGTTGTACTCGGCCGGCTTCCACTTGAACATCTGCTCGACCAGCTCGCGGTCGGCGACGTGGAAGACGTCTCCGGCGATCGAGTCGCTGGTGCGGAAGATGCGGCCGTAGCGCCGGCGCATGGTCGACCGCGCCGCGAGCGGGCGGGTGACGCCGAGCCAGGACTGCAGCGGGCCGGGGAGCGGAGGGCCGGAGATGTCAGATGCGGGGCGGGCCGGAGAAGCCGGGGGGACTGGAGGATCTGTCTCGGTAGCGATCGGCGCCGGCATCGTCCCCAGACAGTAACCGTCAGTCCCGGCTGAGGAGCTCGTCGAGCGTGATGCCACTGATCACCGACTGTGGCCGTTCGGCGACCACGTCCGAGCCCGGGCGGACATGCTCGTCGCGCCGCTTGATCAGCAGCCATTGCGGCTTCTCGCCAGGCCGGGTGCGCTGCAGGGCGAAGCCGCCGCTCAGCTTCTCCCCGTGCAGGACGAAGACGGCGTGGCCACGGTCGAGCGCCTCCGGCCAGGCGACCCGCCCGCCCTGCTCGTAACGGCCGCGGTCCCAGACGATCACGCCTCCGCTGTCGGTCGGGCCCTCGAAGGAGTTGTGGGCGAGGTCGTGGTCTCCGACCTGCACGGCGAGCCGTTTCACCGCAGGATCCATCGACGGGCCCTTGGGGACTGCCCACGACCGCATCGTGCCGTCGACCTCGAGGCGCAGGTCAAAATGGCGGGCGGTGGCGGCGTGCTCCTGGACGACGAAGAGGCCGGCGCTGACGCCGCGGATCGCGAACTGCTCGTGGCCCTCGACCTTCAGCCGCTCGACGGATACCTCGTCGACCTGGGCGCCGCGCGGCCCCTTGCGCAGGAAGGAAATCAACTCCTCGACGGCATCCTCGGAACCCTCACCGTGAACGAGGACGCTCCCGTCATCCGCGTTGCGGACCCAGCCCATCACCTGGAGCTGTTGCGCCCGCCGCCGCAGGGCGTCGCGATACCCGACGCCCTGCACCCGACCACGGACGACCGCCCGCACCGCAACTCCTTCTTTGCCAGCTCGTCGCGCCAGAGGCCCAAAGCTATCGCCCCCTGATCGATACATCGCGGTCTCCGACGCCCCGTCGTGCGACGATCTCGCCATGGCAGATGCCGGCAGCGGACCCGTCTACGCTCTCAACTGGTTCGACATCGCTGATCGCGAGGAGTACATCGCGTACTCCCGGCGCTCTGCGACCGAGGTGGACCGTCACGGTGGCAAGGTCGTGGCGCTGGGCCAGTTCTCCGACGCGATCAAGGGAGAGGTCGAACCTCGGCAGGTCCTGATCCTCGTCGAGTGGAAGAGCCGCGCTCATTTCGACGGCTACCGGGAAGACCCGGACCTGGCCGATCTCCATCCCCATCGCGAAGCCGGCGGAGACAACTACGTCTGGCACCTCTTCGACAAGCTCGATGACCTTCGGCCGCTGCTGAAGGGCGTGGAGGGCTGACTGCCGGAGTAGCAGCCGAACCGGGGGGTAGTTGGCAAGGGATGAGCTACCGCCTGCTCGCAAGGCTCGCCGCGCCGCTGATCGTTGCCATCGCGGTATTCCCAAGCGCCGGCAGCGCAGCTCCAAGCTGCGCAGAAGGGCCCGAAACCGAAGGGACGACCATCATCGGCACGCCGTGCGCCGATGTGATCCGCCTGCCGCGAGCCGTCACCACCGTCCTCGGCGAAGGGGGCGATGACAGCCTCTACGGCCAGCGCGGCAACGACAGCCTCTTCGGCGGCGAGGGCGCGGATCGACTTTTCGGCGGCATCGGCGACGACCAGCTGCGCGGCGGTCCGGGCGACGACCTCCTCTCCGGAGGCTTCGGTGCCGACTCCCTCGACGGCGAAGGCGATGGCGATCTCGCCCGCGGCGACGCGACGATCGACGCGATCGGCGACTCCGGCGGCGGCGAGGACACCCTCAGCTTCGCCACAGGCGCGACCCCAGGGTTCCCCAACACCGGCTCCTTCTTCACCGATGCCGGCTTTCCGGCGGGCGCCGCGGGACGAGGCGTCTACGTCGACCTCGAGCAGGGCTTCGCTAACAACGGCCTCGCGCCGTCGGGCGGCGGCGTCGACGGGCCGCTCGAGCCGGCAACCGACTTCGGCGATTTCGAGACCGTGATCGGCACTCCCTTTCCTGACTACATCGTTGGCACCGCCGGGACCGAGGCCTTCTACGGCGGCGGCGGGGGCGACCTGATCGACGGGAACGGCGGCGGCGACGTCGCCCACGGGGGCGCGGACGGCGACGGCTGCGTCGGGGTCGCGGTCGAGGACTGCGAGTTCAGCAACGAGGAGATAGCGCTGCGTGACCCCGGCGTGATTGCCGCCGGCGCGATGGCGCCCGACACGGGCACGGCCCCGGGTCTCTATCTGGTGGGCAGCGATCAGGACGACCGCGTAACTGCGAGTTACACGCCGAACGCGGCGACCCCCGATCCAGATGACGGGGTGGTGGCGTTCTCGCTGGTGGACGGCAGCGACGGGCAGTTCGACACCAGCCCAAGCGCGGCCGGTGGCTGTGCCCCACCGAGCGGGGGCACGATCGCCTGTTCACTGCCGGAACTCCCCGGCTCGATCCTCCTCGCCGGCTTGGAGGGCGACGACGACCTTCTCGCCCCCGCCTTCCCGGAAGCCGTCTCGGTCGTGCTGCTGGGGAACGAGGACGCTGACGACCTCACCGGTGGCGAGACCGAAGACGCCCTCGTCGACGGTGCGGGAGATGACGCGGCAGCCGCGGGTGGGCGCGACGACGCACTGCCGAACAACGGCGGCGGAGACCAGCTCGACGCCGGTCCCGGCGAAGACCTCTTCGTCTCCAATGCCGTCTGCGACGACGACGTCCTCGACGGCGGCGCCGACCGCGACAACGCCAACTGGGCCAACTTCGGCACCGCAGTCGCGATCGACATGGAACAGGAGACCGCCGGCTTGATCGGGCCGCAGGGCGAGCCGAGTTGCCCCACCGCGGCCCAGTTGACGACCCTGCACGCGATCGAGGACGTCGAGGGCACCGACGGGGCGGACAACCTGGTGGGGGACTCCGAGCCCAACCAGCTCCTGGGCAGGGCGGGCGGCGACGCCTACCTCGCCGGCGCCGGCGACGACCACCTGCTCGCCAACTCCGACGACTCCGATCCGACCATCGACTGCGGCGAGGGCTTCGATACGGCGCTGATCGATTTCGCAACCGCACACACCGACGGCCCGCCGGTCGACTGCGAGTCCGTCGAAGAGCGCATCCCCAACAGCTTCCGCCCGCCCGACACCCCGCCCGATCCGGAACCGGAACCGGAACCCGAGCCGGAGCCCGAGCCGCCAACGTCGCCCCAGATCACGCCGCCTCTGGTGTCGGGTCCGATCCCGCCGACGCGGCGCGACCGCACGCCGCCCGCGACCCGCCTCCAGCGACACCCCCGGGCGCTCCTTTTCTCCGCAGGCCAGGGCCGCCGCGTCACCTTCGCCTTCAAGGCCTCTGAGCCAGGGGTCCGCTTCCGCTGCCGCCTCGACCGGCAACTGCTCCGCCCCTGCCGGTCCCCTCGTGCCTACCTGGTGTTCCCCGGGCGGCACGCGTTCCGCGTCTTCGCGATCGACGTCGCGGGCAACCGCGACCCCTCGCCGGCCCTCTTTCGCTTCCGCATCCGTTCCCCCTGAAAACGAGCAAGCGCCGACTCCCCCACCCAGGCGCAGGGCGTGTCGAAACGCTCCCGTTTCGTTTCACCGGTTCGCCGAGGGGTAGGCGATGACCATGAACCCCGACCGAGTCGAGAACCGATGGCACGCCGACTGCTTGCGATAGTCACCGACGACCCGATCGGTCGCGAGCCGCTGCGCGAGATCCACCCCGCTGGCACTCATGACCACGGCAACGAGGTCGATCTGCGCGTGGTGGTTCCGGCGGTCGAGGCGAGTGCATTTCGACACACGCTGGGCGACGTCGACGAGCCCAAGCGGGAGGCCGAGGCCCGACTCGGGCGCGTGCTGGAAGAGCTACGCGCGAACGGCATCGAGGCCGGCGGTGAGGTGGGCGATCCCGATCCGATCCAGGCGGCCCAGGACGCCCTGCTGAAGGCACCGGCGGACGAGGTCGTGATCTTCGAGCACGAGCGGGCGCAGGCTCGCTGGTTCGAGGAAGGCCTGCTGGAAAAGGCCGAAGCGGGACTCGACCCCCCGCTCCGGATGGTGGTTGTGCACAGCGACCGCGACGGAACCGAGCACGTTGTCGGCGTCGAGACCTCCGGTCCGGGGACCCGCGACCCGGCCGAGGGCCACGAGGTCGGCTCGGCCTACCTCCCGGGCCTCTCGCGCGGCGATTTCGCCGGCATGGTCGCGGGCATCTTCGGCACCATCGTCGCCGCCATCCTGGCCGGCGCGGTCGCGGTCGACAACGGCGAGGTAACCGGCCGCGCCGCGGCCGCGATCCTGATCGCGATCGGAATCGCGCTGGTCAACATGGCGCATGTCGTCGGCCTGACGCTGATGGAGAGCGTTCGCTACCGCGGCGGCTTCGCCAAGCTCTTCCGCTACCTCTCGCTGGTCGGCACCCCGCTCGCGGTCGTGGCCACCTTCGTGCTTCTCGTGAGCTGAAACAGGCCTCTCGAAGGCCGACGACCTCGCCCGTGACCCTCAGCTTTCAGCGCCGGCCACAGCGCGCTGAAGCTGGGCCTTGCTCATCGTCGAACGACCCTCGATTCCCAGCTTCTTGGCGTCGTTGTAGAGCTGTTCGCGGGTGCGGCCGCCAGGTCCGCTGCCGGAGCGCTTGCCGCCGCGGCTACTCGCCGAGCTGCCGCGCTTTGAGCTGCGCGAGGAGGTTTTCGATTCTCCGGACCTCGCCTTTTCCTTGTTGACGGCCCGCGCCGTTATCTCCTCTGCCCGGCCCTCCGAGCGGCCGGCTTCCTTCTCGCTCTTCTTGATGTGCTCGTACTGGCGCGCTCGCTTGGTGCCTTTTTTCACTCCGCGAGGTGGCATCGGCTGGCTCCTTTCGTTCGACTGGCCCACTACCCACGAGGAGGCGGGCTAAGCGTGGGTCGAGGTCGCCTCGCGCTGTCCCTCGTGCACGCCCTCGGCGAACTCCTCGACGATCTTCGCGTTGAAGGCATCGAGGTCGTCGGGCTTGCGGCTGCTCACCAGGCCCTGGTCGACGTGGACTCCCTCGTCGACCCACTCGGCCCCGGAGCCGCGCAGGTCGGTCTGCAGGCTCGGCCACGAGGTGAGCGTGCGGAGGGTGGACGACCGGATTCGAACCGGCGACCGCCTGGACCACAACCAGGAGCTCTACCAGCTGAGCTACGTCCACCGCGCGGCATCCAATCTAGCGGTCCGGGGGACGAGGCGATGGGCTTAGCCGGCGGGCCGGTTGGCCTCGACCAGCTCCGCGAAGGCCCGCAGGCCCGGAGCCGTCCGCTCGACCAGCTCGCCCTCTGCCGCTTCGGCCTCGGCCGGAAGGGCCGCCGTGCCGTCGTCGCCGATCGCCTTGCGGGCCTCGGCGATCATCTCCGGCACGGCCAGCCAGGCCTCCAGCAGGGCGAAGTCTGCCTCGGGGTGGAAGAGGACTCCCCAGGCGTTGCCCTTGCGGAAGGCCTGGACCTCGGTCTGTGCCGAGCGGGCCAGGTGCCGGGCGCCGTCGGGCAGGTCGAAGACGTCGCCGTGCCAGTGCAGGACGGTCGTGCTCGGGGTGAGGCCGCCGAGGAGCGGGTCCTCGGGATCGAGGATCTCGACTGGGGCGAAGCCGAGCTCCGGACTCTTCCCCGGTCTCACTTCCGCCCCTAGCGCTCGGACCAGCAGCTGGGCTCCTAGGCAGATGCCCAGCAGCGGCATCTCGCGGCGCAACGCCTCCGCGAGCCACTCGCGCTCGGTCGCGAGCGCCGGGTGGCGCTCGGTGTCGTCGACGCTCATCGGGCCGCCCATGACGACGGCACCGGCCACCTCGTCGTGATCGGGCAACGCCTGGCCGGCAAGCGGTTTGACCGTGCGCTCGGCGAGCCCACCGCAGGCGTCGAGGATCCGATGCGGGCCCTCCCAGGGGACGTGCTGGATGACCAGCAGGGTGGGACGGACGTCCAGGCTCATCGAGCCCCAGGCTAACCGCGCTACGGTTGGGGCGATGGCGAGGCGAGGCGGGATCGCACTTCTCCGGCCGGCGCGGGGCGCCACAGCCACCGGCGCGCAGGCTCGCGGGGCCGTCGCGATCGGGGCGCTCGCCCTGGGCGCGGCCGCGGTCGGCGGCTTCGCGGTCGGCCGGCTCAGCGTCGGCCGCCTAGCGATCGGCCGTGCCGCGATCCGACGCCTCAAGGTCGGCGACCTCGAGATCGACCGCCTCGTCGTCCACGATGAGGCCAGCGAGGGACGAAGCGAGAGTTGACCACACTCCAGGGGGGTCAACTCTCGCTTCGCGTGCTCGCCGCGGCCGCGGTCTGCGCCGGGCTCGCCGCCATCGCGCTCCTGGGTGCCAGCCGGGGCGCCGCCATCGGCCCCTATCCCCCGCTCGGCACCTGCTCGGTCTTCCCCGGCCCACCCGCGGCCCTGCCCGCCAACGCCCCCTCGCTCCCCACCCAGGCCGCCTGGAACCAGGATGTCTCCAAGGCTCCCGTCGCTCCCGGCTCCGCCGCGACCATCGCCTACATCGACGCCCAAGGCGGCGACTTCCTCCACCCCGACTTCGGCTCGCCCCTTGCCTACGGCTTCCCCTACGCCGTCGTCGGCGCCGGCCAGCGCAAGCTGCCGGTCCGCTACACCGCCTACGGCGACGAGAGCGACCCCGGGCCGTTCCCGGTCCCGAGCGGCGCGCCGGTCGAGGGCGGCAGGCGCAGTGACGGCGACCGGCACGTGCTCGTCGTCGACCGCTCGCGCTGCGTCCTCTACGAGCTCTACCGCGCCTTCTTCAAGCGGGGCGGCTCTCCCCACTGGAACGCCGATTCGGGCGCGCGCTGGGACCTGCGCTCGACCGCTGGCCGTCCCGACTCCTGGACATCGGCCGACGCCGCGGGCCTGCCGATCTTCCCCGGGCTCATCCGCCACGACGAGGTCGCGGCAGGCCACGTCGACCACGCGATCCGGGTCACCTTCGAGAGCACACGCGACGCCTGGGTCCACCCCGCCTCGCACTGCGCCGGCGACACCTCCGATCCGCGCGCGCCGGCGATGGGCACGCGCCTGCGGCTCAAGGCCGGCTACGGCCTCGGCGGCTTCAGCGGCGGCGCCCGCGTCATCGCCGAAGCGCTGAAGCGCTACGGGATGATCGTCGCCGACAACGGCTCCAACTGGTTCTTCAGCGGCACCAGCGACCGCCGCTGGGACGACGAGAACCTGAACCAGCTGAAGCGCATTCCCGGCAGCGCCTTCGAGGTCGTCAAGAGCGCAGCCCGGCCGCACGTCTGCTGAGCAACGCCTACACGTCCAGCTGCACGTGGTGGAAGTCCGCCCGCAGCCTCGAGCGCAGCTCGGCCGCCGCCTCGCCGGCGTCCTCCGCCTCTCCGCTCACCAGCACGACCTCGGTCGCCGGATAGCTCTGCAGCTGGTCCTCGACCGCCTGCACGACGTCCTCGTCCCCCACCCGCGCTTCGGCCGTCACGCCCGCCTTCGCCAGCGCCGCGAGCGTCACCACGAGGCGCTGCTGGGCCCGGTGCCTCGCGCCCTCGACGTCGGAGGCCCAGCGGTCCATGAAGCCGATGCGCGCGGGCACCAGCACCCGCACCTCACCGCCGTCGGACGGCCCGTCGATCCCCGCCGTGCGCACGATCCGCACCACGTCCGCCGGTGCCTCCACCGCATCGGCGGCGACGATCAGCACGCGATGCGCTCCGCCCTCCTCGCCCCCGGACCCGATCGGTCCCCGAGGCCGCTGTCGCGCCGCCACCACCAGCAGGGCCAACACGGCGAGAGCCCCGACCGCCACCCCGAGCGCCGGGCCGGCCAGCATGAACCCCGCGACGATCGGCACGACGAGGGCGGCGACGATCAGTGGCAGCTTCCACGGCGCCATCGCACCAGCTTGTCAGGCCGCGCCCGGGGCGCGGCCTCCCCGAGGGAGATCCGCGCCCCGCCGCACGCGACCTACGCCCTGCGCGTGCCGAGCCGGGGCAGCAATAGCATCGCCAACCCGATCAGGACCACGATGATCCCGAGCACGTAGTGGACGAGGATCGCCAGGACGATCCCGATGATGATCAACAGAATTGATAGCTCCATGCCGCAGGGCTACCCGCCGGAATAAGACGACAAACCAGTTCAGGGTCCTGCTGGGAAGAAGCTACCCCCGGGGGCCGCCGCCGCTGCCGTCGGGCGACCAGCCCGGGCCGCGGAAGATGTGGCCGAGCTTGTGGCGCCAGCTCGTCGCGGCGCGCACGTCGCGGGCGATGTCGATGAACTCGTGGAAGGCGACCCTGGTCGGCCGGAAGGTGCGGATGTTCCTGGTCAGCCCGTAGCGGGGCCGCACGGTCTCCCCCTGGAAGGTGCCGAACATGCGGTCCCAGATGATCAGGATGCCGCCGTAGTTGCGGTCGAGGTAGACCTCGTTGGCGCCGTGGTGCACGCGGTGGTGTGAGGGCGTGTTGAAGATGAACTCGACGGGCGCCGGCAGCTTCTTCACCCGCTCGGTGTGGATCCAGAACTGGTAGATCAGGCTGATCGCCAGCTGGGTGAGGATCATCCAGGGGGCGAAGCCGACCAGCGCCAGCGGGGCCCAGAAGGGCAGCGCCGTCATCGGGGTCCAGGTCTGGCGCAGCGCGGTCGAGAGGTTGTAGTGCTGGGAGGAGTGGTGGACGACGTGACTCGCCCAGAAGACCCGCACCTCGTGGTGGACCCGGTGGAACCAGTAGTAGGCGAGGTCGTCGGCGAAGAAGAGCAGGACGTAGGTCCACCACGCATCGGCCGGCATCCGCAGCGGCGTCAGCTCGTAGAGCCCCGCGTAGGCGATCAGGACGACGAATTTCCAGACCGCGTTGATGACCACGTTGCCGCCGCCCATGGTCAGGCTCGTGCGGGTGTCCTTGGACTCGTAGCCGACGAGGTCGTCGTCGTCGCGCAGATACTTGAAGGAGAGGAGCTCGGCGACGAGCAGCACCACGAACGCCGGAATCGCGTAGTAGAGGACCTCGGCCACGGCTCAAATTTAGCGGGCGCCAGCGGCTAAATCGCCAGCAGGCCGTCCGCCAGGCGCCGCGAGACGAGGTCGGCCACTTCCTCGGGCTCCTCGCCGTCCAGCTCGATCGCGTTGCGCTCGTACTCGCCGAGGTCGGCGAAGCTGCGCCACAGCTGCTCGACGTGGCCCGCCTCGAGCGGCACGCCTTCACGACCCTGCACCCGAGCGACGCAGGTCGAGGCCGGGGCACGGAGCACTGCGCACGCAACGGCGTGGCCCGCACCCTTGAGCGCATCGGCAAGCGGCTCGAGGAACCAGCCGGGAATGAGGATCCCGTCGACGACCGTCTCGTATCCCGCCGCCGCGTAGCCGGCCGCGGCCTGGGCGACGATGCCCATCACCACGCGGTTCTGCTCGTGCGACTCCGGCTTCCACGGCTCGACATAGCCGGAGCTGACGAAGCGAAAGAAGACATCCGATTCGAGGTGGACGGCGCGAGGCGAGCGCGAGGCGAGGATCGCGGCCACGGTCGACTTCCCCACCCCCGGCGGTCCGGTGAGGATAAGGACGGGTGTACTTGCGGCGCGCAGCTGGGGCAGCGTAGCGGGGCCGGGCAGCGGTCTACTGTTAGAGCCAGTTCGTCGACGAGTACCTCTGAGAGAGGAGGATGCAATGGACATGCCACCGATCGTGTCGCCGCAGGAGTGGGAGGCGGCCCGCCAAGAGCTGCTTGTGAAGGAGAAGGAACTCACCCGCGCCCGGGATGCGCTGGGGGCCGAGCGCCGTCGGATGCCGAGAATGGCCGTTGAGAAGGACTACCGCTTCGAGGGCCCGGACGGACCTGTGACCCTGCTCGACCTGTTCGACGGGCGCCGTCAGCTGATCGTCTACCGCTTCTTCTTCGAGCCCGGCGTGAAGGGCTGGCCGGAGCGCGGTTGCGGAGGTTGCTCCTTCCTTGCCGACCAGGTCGCTCACCTCGCCCACCTGAATGCCCGCGACACCACGCTCGTGTTCGCCTCGCGCGCGCCCCAACCGGACATCGAGCGCTGGAAGGCGAGGATGGGCTGGGAGATCCCCTGGTACACGATCACCGACGACTTCGACGCCGACTTCGGCGTCGGCGAATGGCACGGGACCAACGCCTTCTTCCGCGACGGCGAGCGGATCTTCCGCACCTACTTCGTCAGCGAACGTGGCGACGAAGCGATGGGCAGCACCTGGAGCTACCTCGACATCACCGCGCTCGGGCGCCAGGAGGAGTGGGAGGACTCACCCGAGGGCTATCCACAGACGCCGCCATACCAGTGGTGGAGCCTGCACGACGAGTACGGCGACCGGCAGCACCCCTAGCGAGACACAAGACGAACCCGACAGCGCGGATCGAGGCAGACTCGATTTCGCTTGCTCGTCGTGTAGATCGCTGAATCGAATCAGGAGGCAGACCCATCCGAGGGATGTGAGGACCCTTGCCACAGGAGGAACACGGCACCGAGCGCAAACAAGCCGGCGATGCCCGCATCATGCAGCCGGCTGTCCGCCGACAGGACCGCAAAAGTCGCATAGGTGAGAGCGATCAGCAGATAGAACGAAACGAGCCAGCGCCGTTGCCGTGGGGAGAGCGGGCGTCGTCGCCTTTCCTCGCCCTCATATAGCCCCAGCGTCGGGGTCGTCTGCTCGGCGTCCCCCCCAAACCGTGGCAGCCCGTTTCGCGTGGTATCGGAGAGATTCCGTCGCAACCCCAAGACGACGACTGCAATACCGAGCGTGATAGCGACAACCCACGCGATGAGATCGTTGCTCATCGACGCAACATATCGAGGCTAGATGAAAGCACCCCCGCCAGGATTCGAACCTGGGACCCTCGGATTAGAAGTCCGACGCTCTGTCCACTGAGCTACGGGGGCGAGTGCGCCTAGATTAGGCCCTGGCATGCGGGTACGGTGTCGCAGTTCCAGCCGCTATGCGGCGGGAAGTGCGACATCTGGCGTAGGATCGGGTCGATGCCGAGCGTCGATGCAAGGGGCACGGAGCTTCACTACCTCCGCTCCGGGGAGGGTGAGCCGCTGCTGCTGATCCAGGGGATGAGCGCCACGCACATTGCCTGGGGTCGCTCCTTCCTCTCCGAGCTCGAGTCGAGCTTCGACTGCATCGTCTTCGACAACCGCGGCATGGGACTCTCCGGCCGGGCCGAGCTGCCCTTCACCATTGCCGACCTGGCCGCGGACACCGCCGCCCTGCTCGACGCGCTGGAGCTGGAGACCGCGCACGTGGTCGGCATCTCGATGGGCGGCATGATCGCCCAGGAGCTGGCCCTCGCCCACCCCGAGCGCATCCGCACTCTGACCATCGGCTGCAGCTACTGTGGCGGCCCGGAGGGGACGCTGATGGCGCCGGAGGACCTGGAGCTGCTCGGCACCGCCTACGCCTCCGGCGAACCCGAGCAGGTCTTCCGGGCGATGTGGGAGATCAACCTCTCCCCCGGCTTCCGCGAGGACGACTCGCGCTTCGCCGCCTTCGCCGAGATGGGCTCGAAGCTTCCCGCCCCCCAGCCGGTCGTCCTGCAGCAGATGCGCGCCTGCGGCGCCCACGACACGCACGAGCGACTCGACCGGATCTCGCTCCCCACCATGGTCATCCACGGCGACGCCGACCGGCTGCTGGGGTACGGCAACGGCCGTGAGATCGCCGCCGCGATCCCCGACTCCCGCTTCGAGACGCTCGAGGGCGCCGGCCACATGTTCTGGTGGGAACGGCCGCAGCGCTCCGCCGAGCTGATCCGCGAGCACGCCCTGGCGCCGGTCTGAGCGGCGCCCGGACCGAACCGGAGCGCCTCAGCTGGAGCCGACCCCGTCGCACCCCGCCGGGTCGAGCTTGCCGTTGACCTTGAAGACGTAGTCGGGCTGCGGCGTGACCTCGGGCTCGGCGACGACCTCTTCCAGCGCCGGGTCGGTCTTCACCCAGGCGTAGATCGGGTACCAGTAGGGCGAGTCGGCCGAGTCCTGCGTGTACTGGCTGACGATCAGGTAGTCGTAGTCGCCGGCGTTGATCCGCTGGCGGAACTCGCGGCAGGTGGTCGCCAAGCGGTAGGTCCCGTCCGGGCCCGGCACGCCGACGTACTGGACGTAGTTGTCGAGGTTGCGACCGTAGAAGCCGTACTGGCCGAAGAAGATCTCCCCCGAGCCGGCGATGCCGATCCGCTTGTCATGCAGGCCGTGGGCGAGGGAATACGCTTCGCGCGGCCCGCCTTCCTGGAGGAACGGCAGGACCCGGGTGTAGTGCTGCTTGTAGTACTGGACCTCCTGGGCACGGCCGAGGACGACGGCGAGGAGGACGATCCCGGCTGCGACGAGCGCGATCGCTCCCCGACCGGCGCCCCTCCGGGAGCGCGACATCGCCAGCGCGGCCGGCGCCCAGACCAGGGCCAGGGTGAGGAAGACCGTGGCGAGGATGTAGCCCGGGTACCAGCGCGGCGTGATCAGCACCGTGATCGCGTAGACCCCGGTGAGGAAGAGCAGCGTCTGCCAGGCGCGGCTGTCGGGCGCCCGCAGCGGCCGCGCGATCGGCAGCAGGGTGAGCGCCAGGAGCAGACCCGGCATCAGGTAGCGGGTGTTGGTGAAGAACCCGGTCGGCGAGCCCTCCTGGCCGGCGGCGGTGAGTGGGGTGACGATGTAGACCGCGGCCGTGAGCAGCGAGGCGGCGGCAAGCACCCGCAGGATCTTGTTGCGCGAGCGGACCGCGATGTAGACGGCCGCGGCGACGGCGACAATCAGGATCAGCGGCCAGAGCGGCCCGAGCGCATTGTCGAGCTGGGGGAAGAACCACTTGCGGTAGATCGTCGGCTCGGTCAGGTAGTCGGCGACGGCGAAGCGCGGCCGCGGGTCGAGCGGCATCTGGTCGGGACGGGGCAGCTTCAGCGGCCCCCAGCCGATCTGCGGGATCGGGTTGCCGCCGGTGTGGATCGCCGCCCGCACGTACCAGTAGCCGCCGACGAGGAAGGCGGGAATGCCGATCGCCGCCGCGGTCATCAGACGGCGCCCGGCGCCGCTGACCACGACCATCCCGACCGCGATCGCGCCGACCGGCGCCAATAGCGGCAGCTTCACCGAGATCGCGATCCCGGCGGCGACGCCGGCGACGATCAGCGGTCCCTTGTCGAGCAGGGGCGCGTCGCGCTCGGGCAGGTCCTGCACCGCCCCGGCATCCGGCGCGCGGCGCTGGTGCCCGTTGATCAGGAAGGCGGCGAAGGCGAGCAGGAAGGCGAGCCCCATGATGTCGTTGCGCCCCTCGCCCGGCTGGGTTTCGATCATCACCCCGGCGGAGAAGACCAGCGCCGCGGCGACCAGCGTCGCCGGGCCGACCTTGTACGGGCGCCCCACGCACCAGGCGGCGAGCAGCGCGATCGAGAGCCAGATCATGTTGATCAGCGGCGAGAGCCAGTCGGTCTTGAAGAGGACGATCCCGCCGGCGTGGATCAGCTCCGAGCTGCCCGGGTAGAACCAGGCGGCGAGCCGCAGCGGGTCGGTGAAGTGGAGGTGGACGATCGACCCCTCCTGGGCGATCCGCCCCGAGAAGGGCATGTGGTACCAGGTCGTGTCGCCGCCGAACATGCCGAAGTCGAGGCTCTGCATCGAGGGGAAGGTCCACTCGGCGACGACCCAGGAGGCGACCCCGAGCGCGATCAGCAGGGCCATCGTCTGCACCTGCGGCGCCGACACCTCGCGGCGCTCGGCGGGCGACATCCACCAGCCCAGCAGCGCCGCGGCGAGGCCGACCCCGATGCAGCCGACGATCGTCCAGCCGAGGGTGAGGACGCTCAGCGTCCCCAGCAGCTGCAGCGCCGCGATCAGCAGCGCGGTGGCGATCGTCGCGTCCGCCAGGCGGGCGAGGGCGCCGGAGAATTCGGGCGCGATCCAGCGCCGCAGCCAGTAGCCGCCGAGGGCGAGCGCGCTGACGATGCCGATCGTGGCCATGCAGCCGACGATGTAGGAGCCGAAGGAGGGGGTCACCGGCGCGAGATGCTATTCGCCGCGCCGGGCGGGCAGGGGTGCGCTAGGAGGCGACCGGGATGCGGCAGGAGACCCCGGTGCCGGCCAGGCCGCAGTAGCCGTTCGGCACCTTGTGCAGGTACTGCTGGTGGTAGTCCTCGGCGTAGTAGAAGGGCGCCGCCGGCTCGACCTCGGTCGTCACCGGCTCGTGCCCGGCCGCCCGCAACGCCTCGTCGTAGACGCGCCTTGCCATCTCGGCCGTCGCCTTCTGGGCGTCGCTGACGAAGTAGATCCCCGAGCGGTACTGGGTGCCGACGTCGTTGCCCTGGCGCATCCCCTGGGTCGGGTCGTGCTCCTCGAAGAAGACCTTCAGCAGGTCCGCGTAGGAGACCCGGGCCGGGTCGAAGGCGACCAGGACCGCCTCCGCATGGCCGGTCTTGCCGCTGCAGACCTCCTCGTAGGTCGGGTTCGGCGTGGTCCCGTTCATGTAGCCCACCGCCGTCGTGTAGACGCCGTCGATCCCCCAGAAGAGCCGCTCCGCGCCCCAGAAGCAGCCGAGCGCGAAGTAGGCCGTCTCGATCCCGTCCGGGAACGGCGGCTCCAGCGGCGTGTCCAGCACGGCGTGGCGCTCGGGCACGTCGAAGGCCGGCTCGCTGCGCCCGGGCAGCGCCTCCTCGGAGGACGGCATCCGGGTCTTCTCCGGGTGCAGCATCGTCATCAGCTTGCCAAGTCGGTTCATCTCGCGTTCCAGCCTAGCGCCGAGGTAACGTTGGCCCATCGGTTGCTTCGTCGTCCTTTTTGCCCTGATCTCGCCGCGGCTGGCGCTGTTCGTGCTCTGGCTGTTCAGCGACATGCTCAGCCGGGCCTTCGAGAGCTGGTTCGTCCCCTTCCTCGGCTTCTTCCTGCTGCCCTGGACGACCCTCGCCTACGCGGTGATGTGGAGCTCTTCCAACGGGGTCGTCGGCTTCGAGTGGTTCATCGTCGTCCTCGCCTTCGTCTTCGACCTCGGCTCCTACGCGCAGAGCGGCCGGCGGCGCGAGGCGCGGGCGTAGCGCCGAGCGAAGGGACCCGGCCGACCCACCCGTCGGACGAGCGCTACTCGCCCGATTCAGCCGGGTAGGCGAGCTTGATGTGGGCCTTGCCGAGCACGATGAACTCGCGCCGCGTCACCTCGCCGGTGGCGGTCGTGGTGATCTCCACGTCGGTGAGCGGGATGAAGCCGATCTCGTCGCGGTTGAGCGCATCCGAGAGGCGACTCGCATAGCCCTCGCGGGGCAAGGTGACATCACCGGCGATCAGGTGCCGGTCGGTTTCGAACACGGCTCGCTCCCTGCGCTGCTCCCCCTCGTGACTCTGCATCATCTGCACGCCACCATCGACACAAACCCCCGGTAACTGGAGGGAACAAACGTCCGATCTACATAACGCCGTTGATCCGACGCTCTCGATCGTCTAGCCTTTTGCTCAGTTTTATTTGAGCAAAAGGAAAGGATGGTGGATGACCGGGAGAGCCAGGCGTGCCTTCGACCTCTCGGCGCTCCGCGAAGGAAACCTGCGCCGGCTCGTGCTCGCCCAGCTCACCTCCGCGGTGGGCGACCTGATGGTGCTGGCGGTACTGCCCTTCGCCGTGCTCTCGATCGGCGGCTCGATGGCCCAGGTCGGCATCGCCCTCGCCGCCCAAGCCGTCGTGCTCGCCTCCCTCCTCCTCTTCGGCGGCGTGGGCGGAGACCGGCTCGCCCGCCGCTCGGTGGTGATCGCGGCCGACCTGTGCCGGTTCGGATCGCAGGGAATCGTGGCGGTGCTGCTGATCGGCGGCCACGCGGAGTTCTGGCAGCTGGTCGCCGCGCAGGCCGTGCTCGGCGCCGGGGCGGCCTTCTTCATGCCGGCGATGCAGGGTCTGATCTCTCAGTCCGTGCCCCCCGAGCAGCTCCAGAAGGCGAACGCGCTGCGCGGAATGGCCGTCTCGCTCGGCGGCGTCGCGGGACCGGCGATCGCGGTCGCGGTCCTCGCCGTCGCCGGGCCTGGCTGGGCCTTCGCCGTCGACGCCGCCAGCTTCCTGCTCAGCGCGGCGATGCTGGCCAAGGTCAGGATCCAGGTGCCACAGACGGCCCTGCGCCGGGCCAGTACGGTGCGTCAGGACCTCGCCGCGGGCTGGCGAGAGTTCCGCCACACGACCTGGGTCTGGGTCATCGTCACCGAGTTCGCGATCCTCAACTCGCTCGTCTTCGCCCCCTTCTTCGTCTTCGGCCCGACCGTCTCGGCGGACTCGCTCGGCGGCCCCGCCGCCTGGGCGACGATCCTCGCCGCGCTGGGTGCCGGCGAGGTGCTCGGGGCGATCGTCGCGATGGCCTGGAACCCCAACCGCCCGCTGCTGGTGGCCACCCTCGCGATCGGGATGTGGGCGGTGCCGCTGCTGCTCCTGGCGACACTGGCACCGGTCGGCCTGATCGCAGCCGGCGCCGCGGCGGCCGGCGCCTCGCTGGCGATCTTCGGCGCTCTCTGGGAGACGATCCTGCAGACACGCACCCCGATCTCCCTGCGCTCTCGCCTCAGCTCCTACGACCTGCTCGGCTCCTTCGCCCTGATCCCGCTCGGCTACATGCTCGGCAGCCTGGAGCAGGAGCTGTTCGGCGCCGGCCCCGGCCTGATCGCGGCCGCCGCCGTCATCGCGGTTGCAACCTTCGCGGTGATCGCCGTCCCGAGCGTTCGCGAGATGAGGTCGGCCCCCCAGCCGGACGCCGCGCCGAGTGCGTAAGAAGTCGGGGCGATCGGATTGATTCGGCTCCCGAAGCGGGCTCAGATCGCCGTTTTTTCAACGCAGTCCTCCAGAATGCGGAGGACGCTCCGTATAGGGCGATTCGGCGCTTGACGGCGACTCGAATCTGGACTCAGCGCCGAGCGTGACGTACGCCAGAGACACCGCCAGGGGGATCCCCGCGATGTCTCCAGGTGCGAGGCAGCCCCGGCAGACGATCCGCAAAGACCCCCAGCGCAGCGCCGCTTAGCACCGCGACAAAGCAGATGGACAAGGCTGCGACCCCAGCGCTTGCGTCAAGGGCGCTCAGCAGCAGCACAAGCCCGCCAAACACAGCGGTCGGTACGGCGAACAGGGCGATGCGAAGAGCCACAGGGCGATTGTAGGTCACACGAGAAGGTCGAGGAGCACTATGAAGCAACCTAGGGCAGCTCCGAAGAAGAAGCCGTAGGCGGTCGCCAGGTCGATCTCCTCCTTGCTGCGGCGCATCAAGGTCGCGGCGTAACGTGCTGCACCGGCAAACAGACCCGCGCAGGCGACGATCAGGGCGATCGCCCCAGAGAGATCCTGGGTCAGAACGCTGCCGAGGACGAAGCCGATGACGGTGGCGGCGATCGTAGACGCGATGTGCATTGAAGTCTCCTTCGAGGTGGCTGTCTTGATGAGAACCAGTGGGACCCGCGACCGCGGGAAGCGGAGCCGAGCCCGCAGGGCGAGGGAAGGCCCCAGCGGGGGTTGAAGCGCCCGCGGCGTGGGTCAAGCTGGGGGCGAAGAGAGCCAGCCCGCCTCGAGGGGAGCTAGTAGGAAGGCAACGCGAAGTCCAGCCAGGCACAGACGCCTCTCGGGTGACCCCCGAAGCAATCTCTCCCTGACTCTGAATCCCCCTACCGACCCTGTCCCTGAACTTCTTCCCATGCGAGGAACTCCCATCTCCTCGGATATCAGAATTTAGGGAATCTCTACGTCCCTGTCAAGAACACCCATCGTTTCTAATCAAGACGTCGACGACGTCGGTTAAGAGAGTGCCGACGCCTTGGTCTGCGTTGTTCATGGTCACTTTCACCGCTCCCTGGCCTGCACCGCAGATTAGGCATTGTGTTGGGTGCAGAGCTGAGTATCGGTGGCCGATGCCGAGGTGGCACCGACGAACGCCATCGCGGCCACGGCCGCTACGGCCGCGAGGCCGAACATCTTGATGAATCTCACTTTGATTCTCCCTTCTCGGCGGTTTGGGCCAAGCTGGTTTTTTGGACAGGGTTACCGGTTGTGCGCGTGCGCTATCCCCGCGCTCGTGCGGGTTAGTGCGTTGGGAGCCCGGGATGGCGAGCCGTCCCGGGCTCCCCCTGGGGCGCGTCATGGCAGAGCTCTTCACTCAGCCTTGCTCAATATCCACCCGAGGAATTCCCCGCCCCTCCGGTCGATCGACTATTTGCAAGCGAGGAGCCTGCCTAGGCGATTCGAGCTGTAGAGCCGCTGTCGAGTGGATCCTGCCAATCGGGGCGCCCGGATTCGAACCGGGGACCTCGGCCACCCAAAGGCCGCGCGCTACCAGGCTGCGCCACGCCCCGATGGCTGTGATCTTACGGCCATCGTCGCACGGTGGCGCGAGCCGCCGCAGGTTTGAGACGGTCAGGCCGGCTGCTTGGCGCGCGCCTGGAAGCCGGCCCGCGAGGCGGTGTCGGCGATCTCGCCGGCGAAGACCGGCCAGAGCTCGCGGGGCAGGTCGTGCCCCATGCCCTCGACGATGCGCAACCGGGCGCCGGGGATGGCCCGGGCCGTGGCGCGGCCGCCGCTGGGGCGGACCAGGGGGTCGCTGGTGCCGTGGATCACCGCCGCTGGCAGGCGCAGCTTGCGCAGCGCCGCCGTGCGGTCGCCCGAGGCCGAGATCGCGTGCATCTGGCGCAGGATCCCCCGCGGATTGTGGGAGCGGTCGTACATCTCCCCGGCAAGCTCGCGCAGCCTGGCCTCGTCTGTCGGATAGGCCGGTGAGCCGACCACCCGGAAGGTCTTGAGGACGCGCTCGACGTAGCCGGCGCGATCGCGCGGAGCCTCGGCCAGCATCAGGCCGAAGGCCTTCAGCGTCGGCGTCCCGACCCGGCGGCTGCCGGTCGTCGACATGATCGAGACCAGCGAGCGGACCCGCTCGGGGTGCTCGGTCGCGAGCGTCTGGCCGATCATTCCCCCCATCGAGGCGCCGACGACATGGGCCGAGGAGATCCCCAGGTGATCCATCAGGCCGACCGTGTCGGCGGCCATGTCGGAGAGCAGGTAGGCGGCACTGGCGCGGCGGCCGAGGAAGAGGTCGACCCGCTTCGGCGCTCCCGCCTTGTCGAGCATGGTCGAGCGGCCGATGTCGCGGTTGTCGAAGCGGACGACGCGGAAGCCGCGGCCGGCCAGGAGGTCGCAGAACTCCTCGTCCCAGGCGAGCATCTGCGTCCCCAGCCCCATCACCAGAAGCAGCGGCTCGCCGTCGGGGTCGCCCACCTCCTGGTAGGCGATCTCGACGCCGTTGACCGGCGCCAGGCGCTCCTCGCTGAGCCTGGGCATCCCGCGGAAGTCTAGCCGCAGGCTGGCCAGGCAGCCAAATCGACCCCGCCCACGACAGGTGCAACGTTTTACGGTCCCCTGGGATACACAACGCGTTGCACCGCTAGGTTGCCCTGGATGCGAACGGCGATCGTCTCCGACCTGCACCTCGGCTCCGCCGGCGGCGAGGACCTTCTGCGCGACGCGGCGATCCGCAGGACCCTGCTCGAGGAGATCGGCGGCGCCGACCGCCTCGTCCTGCTCGGCGACGCGCTCGAGCTGCGCGAGCTGCAGCTGCCGCGGGTGCTCGAGATCGCCCAGCCCTTCTTCGAGGACCTGGGCAGGGCGATGGCCGGGCGGCGGGTCGTCCTCGTGCCCGGCAACCACGACCACCGCCTGGCCGAGCCCCTGCTCGAAGAGCTGGCGCTCGCCGGCGGCACGCTCGGGCTCGAGCACCGCGCCCTCGCGGCGGGCGAGCCGGCGGGCCGGATCGCCGGCTGGCTCGGCGAGGCCGAGCTCAGCATCGCCTACCCGGGCATCTGGATTCGCGACGACGTCTACGCCACCCACGGCCACTACATGGACTGCCACATGTCGCTGCCGCGCCTGGAGTGCGTCGCGGCGGCGGCGATGATGCGCACCGCCGGGCACCCCCCGGATCCGGCGGCCCCGCCCGACTACGAGCGCATCCTGCGCCCCCTCTACGGCTTCTCATTCGGCCTCGCCGCGGCTGGGATGAGGCCCGGCGCCAGCCGCCCCTCCGAACGCGCCTGGAACGCCTTCTCCGGCCGCCGCAACGGCGGGCGCGTCCGGCGGGCCACGGTCAAGGCCGCCTTCGGGGCCGGCGTGCCGGCAAGCGTCTGGCTGCTCAACCGCCTCTTCCGCGCCGAGTTCGATCCCGACCTCTCCCCCGCCTCGATCGCCCGCAGCGGCATCGACGCCGCCACCGAGCTGACGCGGCGGCTGCGGGTCGAGGCGGCTCACACGATCACGGGCCACACCCACCATGCCGGCCCCGAAGAGGGCTCCGCGCACTGGCAGCTACCCGGCGGCGGTCAGCTGCACAACACCGGCAGCTGGGTCTTCGCCGACGCCTTCCACCACCCCGGCGCACCGCCTGGCCCCTACTGGCCGGGGACCGTCACCTGGGTCGGCGACGAGGGGCCGCCGCGACGCGTACGCCTGCTCGTCGACCGCCCGCGCGAGGAGCTGCGGGAGGCGGTCAGCCGAGCCAGTCGGCGATGATCTCGCCGATCCGAGGGCCGGCGTCCTCCTGGAGGAAATGACCCGCGTCCTCGATCGGCCGCGGCGCCGGGAAGTTGAGCTGGGTCGAGACCCGCTCGCCGACCGAGAAGGGGAGGATCGGGTCCGAGTCGGCCCAGAGGACAAGCGTCGGGCGCTCGTCCTCGCGCAGCGCGTCGGCGACTCGTTTGCCCTCGGCGGCGCCGGGGGAGTCGGGCTCGGTCGGCAGGATCAACGGGAAGGCACGGGCGCCTGCCTTGGCCTCGGGGGTCGGGTAGGGAGCTTCATAGGCGGCGATCACATCGTCGCCGGGGTCGTTCTTGCAGCCGCCGCGCACCAGCATCCCCACCGGAACGTCGGCGTTGTCGCGAACGAACTCGCGGAACATCAGCCAGGCCTCGCTCATCCGCTGCTGCCCGGTGAACGGTCCGGTCTCCATGATCACGATGCGCGAGAAGCGGTCGGGGTGCTCGACCGCCAGTCGCAGCCCAATCGGACCGCCCCAGTCGTGGACGACGGCCGTCGCGTCGCGCACGTCGAGCTCCTCCAGCAGCTTCGACATCAGCTCCACGTGGCGGTCGTAGGTGTACCACTCGAGGTCGGTGGGCTTGTCGGAGCGGCCGAAGCCGGCGTAGTCGGGAGCGATGCAGCGGTAGCCGGCGTCGCGCACCGGCGGGATCACCTTGCGCCAGAGGAACGACCAGGTCGGCTCACCGTGGAAGAAGACGACGGGCTTGCCCTCACCCTCGTCGAGGAAGGCGAGCCGCAACCCGTCGACCTCACGGTAGCTCGACTCGAAGGGGAAGTCGGGAAGCCCCTGCAGCGCCTCCTCGGGGGTACGAACGACGTCCATTGCCGGGCAGACTAGTCGAAGGGCGGATTGCGAATGCAAGCAGGAGAAGTGCCAGGCGCAGGAACCCTTCACCCGGCCCCGAACGCGCTCCTAACGTTTCCACACCTTTATCCCGTCCATCTTGCAATCACGAAAGGGTTACTCATGAATGACGAGAGCCTTGTCAGTGGCTGGTGGGTCTTCGCCGGCGTCCTTCTCCTGGTCGCCGGTGTCCTGAACATCATCTACGGCATCGCCGCGATCGGCGACTCGAAGTTCTTCACGGAGAACGCCACCTTCATCCTCAGCGGCCTGAACACCTGGGGCTGGATCATCCTGATCATCGGCGTGCTCGAGCTCGTCGCCGCCTTCTCGCTCTTCTCCGGGGGTGAATTCGGGCGCTGGTTCGGCATCTTCATCGCCGCCCTCAACGCGATGGGCGCACTGCTCTCGATCCCGGCCTACCCCTTCTGGTCGCTGGCGATCTTCGCGCTCGCGATCATCATCATCTACAAGCTGTCCGAGGGGCCCGAAGGCTCCGTCAGCTAGGCGAGGAACCAGCTACGCGCTGCGGCTGAAGGCCCCGGGATTCCGGGGCCTTCGTTGTTGTCGAGGCCTGCGCGGCCGGTGCCGGAACCTCGAGGCGTGCCCAGGGGGCGAGCCGCTCGTTGCCCTCGTAGACGACGTCGGCGCGGCTGAGGCGATCGTCCCAGGCTCGCCGCCGCTCGTCAAAGAGGATGCCGAGGAAGCCGAGCCCGAAGGGGATCGCGGCCAGGACCATGCCGAGCAGGCGTTTCAGCGATCGCTTCAGGGGCAACCCCTTGCCTTCGACGTCGAGCCTGATCCCGAGGAAGCGCATGCCGGGCGTCTGCGCGGCGAGCGACCAGAAGCCGACCAGGTAAACGCTGCCGAGCGTGAACCAAATCGTGGTGCCGACCGCCAGCGCGGCGTCGGAGACGCCGTTGCCGTTGCCGGTGAAGGCCGAGGCGACCAGCGCCGCCACCGCGGCAAGCCCGGAGAAGCCGAGGTTGACGATCAGCGCATCGAGGCCGAAGGCGGCGGCGCGGGTGACGAGACCTGCTCGGTCGGTCGGCTCGGTGCGGCGCCTGCGGAAGAAGATCCGGCGCACGACCCGCTCGACGACGTTGTCGGCGCGCTTGGTGCCGTCGCCGATCGTGTGGCCGACGTCGGCAATCAGTCCCACGCCCTGGGCGCTGATCGCGGCGCGTATCTCCGGCGCCTCGGCGATCCGCTCGACCAGGCGCTGGACCTCCTCGCTTGCCAGCAGCTGCCTCCAGACCTCGTCGACCATCTCGCTGTCGAGCGCGTCGATCAGAGCCCGCTTGACGGTGTCGCTCTCCAGGGCGCTGTTCATCGCCTCTTCGACCACCGGGCCCTTGATGACCCGCGCCAGGGCCCGTTCGACCGCCTCGCTCTCCACCGCGGCGACCATCGCCTCCTCGGCCGCGCTCTCGACCGCGCGGTCGATGCCGGTCGCCTTGGTCACGCTGCGCGCGCTGCGCACTCCCGCGCCCAGGAGGCGCACCGAGAGCGGCAGCGGCCGGCCCGAGGATCCGTCGCCGGGCGGGTCCGAGTGCGGATCTGGGCCGTCAATCATCGTCCGGCGAGTATAGGTCGCGCTGGGCCAGGCGATCGAGGAACTCGGCCTGGGCGGGGTTGATCTTCTCCCGCGCCGCGTCGAGCCCGAACCACTCCGCCCGGTCCACCTCGGGGAACTCGCGCTCGACGCCGGAGCGCGGCGGCCACTCCATCGTGAAGGTGTTGCTGCGCAGCTCGGCGGGATCGAAGTCCGCCTCGGCCGTCCAGCAGAGGACCGTCTTGCCGCCCTTCTGGCGCACCGAGCCCAGCTCGGTCAGGTCGCCGGTGGCGAGCCCGAGCCCGGAGCCCAGCTCCTCCTCGAGCTCGCGCAACGCGCAGGCGCGAGGGTCCTCCCCCTCTGCGACCTCGCCCTTGGGCACCGACCAGGCGCCGAGGTCCTTCTTCGCCCAGAACGGCCCGCCGGGATGGACGAGCAGCACCTCGAACTCATCGCCGACGGTGCGATGGAGGAGGATCCCGGCGCTGGTCGCGGCCATCGCACCGGACGGTATTCGACTACGCGACTCTTCTCAGCTCCGCCTGGCCGGCGCCGATCGCCCCGAGCGCGAGCCGGCTCGCCTCGACGCCGCTCGCCCAGGAGACCTCCGAGAGCAGGCCGGGCGCGGCGACCATGTCACCGGCGAGGAAGACGCCGGCACCGCGGTCGATCGCGGGGCGATCCCGCCAGCTGAGGCCCGGGTAGTCGAGCGGACCGGTGCGGCCCTCCATCGCCTGCCGCCGGCGCCAGGTCTCGCGCTCGCGCCAGCCGGAGAACGAGGCGTCGAGCAGGCACTCCAGGCGCAGGCCCACCTGGTCGGTGCTCTCGCCAGGCCGGATCGGTAGCTGCGCCTGCACCAGCTCCTCCCCGTCCGGCGCCAGCGAGGGATCCGCGGCGCTGAAGCGCTCGACCCAACCGGCTTCGTCCAGATCGGAGACGACGAAGGGATCGCCGCGGCGGTGCTCGAGCCCGAGGTCGACGCAGACGGTGCGCCCGGCGGGCCAGCTCAGCGAGTCGTCGCCGAGCAGCTCCCGCGCCTGGCCCAGTTCGGTGGCGACGATCACCGGCGGCTCGGGCAGGGCATCCACCGGGTGGCCGGTCTCGATCTCGACCCCGAGGCGTCGCGCCCGCGCCTCGAGCGCCCCGATCATCGATCCCCAGCCTCCGACCAGGTAGCGCGCGGTGGGCGGCGGGCTGAGCAGGACCCGGACCGAGTGGCCCCAGACGAAGGCGGCCGAGAGCTCGCCGGGGTCGTGGTGGAAGGTGTAGACGCCGGCGGCGGCGGAGAGCATCGCCGCGGTCCGCTCGTCGGCGTGGCTCGTCACCCAGCCGCGGAAGTCCTGGTCGACCGGGGCCTCGCGGCCGCGCAGGCGCAGGACCGAGGGGATCGTGCCCAGCGGCGGCGTGCGGCGCACGTCGCCCTGCCAGCGGAAGCGGATCCCGGCCAGCGGCGCGTTCTTGTACCTGGGCAGCAGCTCGCGCTCCGCCAGCCACTGCCAGAGTGGGCCGTCCTTGTAGATGACGTGGGGGCCGAGGTTGGCCTTGTAGGGACCGACCATGCTGCGGGCGCGGCCGCCGAGGGCCTCGTGCGCCTCGAGCAGGCGAACCGGCGCACCGCCTTCGGCGCAACCGATCGCTGCGGTCAGTCCGGCGAGCCCGCCGCCGACGATCGTGATCCGGCTCATCGCATCTCCTCGCTTTCGCCTCCGCTGACTGGATTGACTGGCCATCCAGGAATGAAGATAGGGGGAAACTGGATCGCTATACAGTGCCAGTAATGCCTCGTTCAACAGGTCCAGTTGCCATAGCCGGACTGCTGCTGCGGCTCGATCGCGAAGCGGAGACGCCGCTGCACGAACAGGTCGAGCGCTCGATCCGCGAGGACATCCGGGCGGGACGGCTGGTCGCCGGGACGCGGTTGCCCTCGACCCGCAGCCTCGCGGCTGAGCTTGGGATCTCGCGCGGCGTCGTCAGTGAGGCCTACGGCCAACTCGCTGCCGAGGGGTACCTGCTCGCCGGCCAGGGGGCGCCGACGCGGGTCGCCCTCACCGTTCGTGCGCAGACGCCACGGCCGCCGGCGCGGTCGCTGCAGCCCAGCCTTCCCTACCGCCTCGATCCCGGCCTCCCCGACCTGGCCGGCTTTCCGCGCGATCGCTGGCTGCGCTCGCTGCGGGCCGCCTGGCGCGAGGCGCCGATCGACGCCGTCGACTACCCGGACCCGCGCGGCGTCCCGTCCCTGCGCGAGGCGCTGGCCGAGTACCTGGGGCGGGTTCGGGGAGCCGCGGCCGACCCCGAGCACCTGCTCGTCTGCACCGGCTTCGCCCAGGGCCTCTCGCTGATCGCCCGCTGGCTGCACGGCCGTGGGGTCGAGCGGGTCGCCCTGGAGGACCCCGGCTGGCACACGCACCGACTGATCGTCGAGCAGGCCGGGATCGAGGTGGTGCCGATCGCAGTCGACGACGAGGGGCTGCGGGTCGAGGACCTCGAGACGACCGAGGCCACCGCCGTGATCGTCACCCCCGCCCACCAGTTCCCGACCGGGCGGGTGCTGAGCAGCGAGCGGCGGGCGGCGCTGATCGAGTGGGCGGAGCGGGGAGAGCGGCTGATCGTCGAGGACGACTTCGACGCCGAGCTGCGCTATGACCGGGCCGGCGTCGGCGCGCTCCAGGGCCTCGCGCCGGAGCGGGTCGCCTACATCGGTTCGGCGAGCAAGCGCCTGGTGCCGGGCATGCGGCTCGGCTGGATGCTGACCCCGTCCTGGCTGGGCTGGCCGCTGATCTCGGTGAAGGCGATCGAGGACCGCGGCTCGGAGACGATCGGCCAGCTCGCCCTCCAGGACTTCATCGCGCGAGGCGAGCTCGACCGCCACCTCCGCCGCATGCGGTTGCGCTACCAGCGCCGCCGCGAGGCTCTGATGGACGCGCTGGCACGCCACATCCCCGACGCCCGCGTCGCGGAGGGCGCCGCCGGCCTCTACGAGCTGGCCGAGCTTCCCGCCGACGTCGACGAGCCCGGCCTGATCGCCGCCGCCGCCGCCCGCGGGGTAGCCCTCGAGGGCCTGGGCCTGCACCGCTTCAAGCCGGGCGGGCGGCCCGGCCTCGTCCTCGGCTTCGGCGGCCTCCCCGAGCCCGCGATCGAGCAGGGAATCCGGCTCGTGGCGGAGGTGCTCGATCGGGCCGGGGCCGACCGGCGAGCGTGAAAGAGTCGGCGGAGACCGACCAACCCCAGAAGCGCACCGCTCTCGAAAGGAGCTGCCAGTCGTGCAGAACAAGATCCGGCTCGCCACGGCATTTGTCCTTGCCGCTCTCGCCCTCGCCGCCGCGGGCTGCGGCGGCTCAGGCTCCGACGACACCAGCAGCAGCTCGGACAGCTTTCGAGTCGGGCTCGAGGCACCCCTCTCGGGCGAACAGGCGGCGCTCGGCAAGGGCATGCTGAAGGGCGCCGAACTGGCAGCGACGCAGCTCAACGCCGAGAACGGGATCCTGGGCAGGCAGGTCGAGATCGTCCCGATCGACGACGCCGCCGACCCGGCGACGGGAGTGAAGGCGGCGAAGTCCGCCATCGCGACTGGCCTCGACGGCATCGTCGGCCCGTACAACTCGGGCGTCGGCGTCGAGACTCTGCCCCTCTACATGAAGGCCGGCCTGGTGCCGATCAGGTTGACCTCCGACACCTCGACCAACAGCCTCGGCTTCACGCTGCAGCCGATGACCTACCAGATCGCCCCCGTCGCCTCACAGGCGCTGACCGGCTGGCTGGGCGCCGAGACCGTCGCCATCGCCTACGACCCGACCCAGAACTACACCGTCTCGGTGTCCAGGGCGCTGAGGGGGTCGCTCGAAGCAGTCGGCGTCACCGTGACCGCCTTCGAGAAGGTGAAGCCCGGCGAGAAGAGCTACGCCGACGTGGTCGAAAAGCTCGCCGCTACGAATCCGGACGTCATCTACGCGGCCGTCTACTTCCCGGAGGGCGGCCTGATCGCCAAGGAGATGCGGGAGGGAGAAGTCGAATCGCAGTGCATCGCGGACTATGCGTCGTATGACACCGGCTTCGTCGAAACGGCCGGCGTCGCGGCCGCCCGAGCCTGTCCCGTGGTCGGCGTGCCCGCGCCCGAGGACTTCTCCGGCGCGGCCGCCAAGGTGGCCGAGTACCGCGACGAGTTCGGCGAGGCTCCCGGCACCTGGAGCCCTTACACCTACGACTCGCTGAACTTCCTCGCCGACGGCATCGAGAAGGCAGGCGGCACCGCTGCCAAGAAGCTCACCACCGCCCTCGACGGCGTCAGGGGCTGGCAGGGATGGACCGGCTCGGTCACGATCGACCCCCGCAGCGGGAACCGCCAGCCCGCAACCGTGGTGATCGTCGACACGGACGCGGATGGCCAGCTCCACGTCGACGAGGACTGGGCCAAGGCGGTCGACGCGCCCTATTAGGGCGCGTCCCAACTACGCAACGCGCCTGGCTAGCGTGGGGTGAGCTGGACGATCGGGATCGTCCGGTTCGCCTTCGCCGCCTCCCGGCGGTACGCCGCGTAGGGCGCGAAGACGCGGTCGGCGAGGGCCCAGAGCCGGTCGCGGTCGGCCTCGTCGTCCACCACGGTCGCCCGCATCGAGATGCCGCCGAAGGTGACGTCGGGATGGGCCTGGAGGTTGTGAAACCACGCCGGGTGGCTGGCAAGGCCAAGTTTCGAGGCGACGATCGTGACCCGCTCCCCGTCGTGGAAGTAGATGACCACGTTGCGTCGCACCGCCCCACTCTTGGCCCCCCGGGTTTCGAGCAGGGCGGTCGGCATCACGAGCCCCATCCCGAGGCGACCTCCGGTCAGCCGCATCAGATACGGATCGAGCCTCCAAACCAGGTGAACCGACATGAACCTGCCCAAACGCGTGTTGGCGAGCGCGGCGTAGACGCGGGCGAACAGACCGGAGCGACGGTTGGGATCAACGTACTTGAGCTGAGCGGGCATCGCGGGTCTCCTTCGGCGTGATCATCCGGTGTTGCGCAGACCGGTCATCGGCCTTGCTGGACGGTATTTGAATCGGATCGACCCACCGGGCGGACCGCCGGGCATATACCACATAGGTCTCTTAGAGGTACAGCGCTGTCAATCACTCAGCTGGAATACTCGCGGGCATGGAGACCACCCTCGAGAGCAGTAACCGTGTGTCGAAAGGGAAGCTTGTCGCCCCTTTGAACGTGGGATCTACACTGGCGCTCTGGCTTCCCTGTGGGACCGGAAATTTCTTCCACGCGCTCGCCGATACCGTCTTTCTGCGGGAGCTGAGCAGGTCAAACGGTGACTTCCAGATACCGGCAAAGGAGTGGTGGGCGGCGTCGGGCACAGGCCCGACCACACCGTCCAGCAGCGTTATTCGCCGAGCGATCTGGGCGGCCTCGTCCTGTGGCTGGCAAGGCACCGTCACTCTCAAGAACACGAAGGGGGATGACATTCCGGAGCTCCTGGTACTCCGGGTGGACGACCGAGAGGAGCGGACGTTCGAGATGAGGCTCGGATCCGACGGGATGCATGTGCTCCGCTCGGAGAGCGACGTAGACCTCAGGGCCAGGCTGACCGACCTGCTCGGCGAACCCGAGGTACAAAATACCGAGACGGCCCTCAGCTCGACTACCTCCGCGCCGGCAAACGACGGGCAGGGAGAGTCCGAAGAGATCCGGGTCAAGCGGGACGACCCGGGTTATCTACCTTTCTTCCAGCTGAACATGCTCTTTGGCGGGCTGTTCAACCCGGCCTTCATCCCTGCCGTGTTTCTCGAGTCTGAGGGCCAAGGGGGTGAGAGGGGTGAATCGGAGGCCAATTCCCGCTACCTCGACCTCAATGCGCTGATCGACAAGCTGCTGATCGCTGAGCTGCCCTTCGAGATCGACGAGGGCAAAGCGTTCCGTGCCGCCTTTCAGCGCTTCCTCGATGTGACCTTCGAGCAGTCCCTGGCGCCCCTCAAGTGGCGCCTCGAGCGCGCTCGCCGCGCCTTGCTCGAATCGATGCTCGCGACCGTCGTTCACCGAAGGCAAAGTCTCAAGCAGCTGAAAGAGGAATTGTCTTCCGAAGAGTCCTTCGACAACTCAAACGAGCCACAACTGCGCGGCTACGTGATGCTGGTGGGTGGCAAGCTCCCGGTGCTGCAGAACGTATGCGGACACGTCAGAGCGACGATCGAGAACGCGACGTTCGCCGACGCAGACCTGAGGGAGCGCGGCACCGCCTGGGCCGCCATGCTGGAGGCGATTGGCGAGAACGTCACCGGTCTGGAGACCGCAATCCAACAGGCCTGGATGGAGCGCAGCCTCTACGAGCAGCAGCAGGCGCGGGCCGAGCAGGAGGCGGTCGCCGAGCTACAGCGCTCACGCGTCGGGGAGGGCGAAAGCGGACCGCGGGCGGACGGCCTCTTCGCCGTCCTCGCCCTCATCCCGGCGGTTGCCGGTCTCGTTGCCGCAGGCGGTGGTGGCGGCGGCAACGGCGGCGGGAGCCTGCCGTTTTCCTCGATCCTCATCGGTTGCGCCCTGACGGTGATCGCCCTGCTCTACCTGGGTTATCGGAAGCTATGGCGACGCTGGACGCAGGGAATACCCGAGCGCTTCTATGAGCTCAACCTCCGCCTCGACTCGCATGTCGAGGCGGAGAAGGCCGGTCAGCTCCTGCGCTTGAGCAATCCGCAGCGAGGCTGGCTGAAGAGGCTCCTGCATCGGCGGCAGACATTTCGGCACGGCTCCACCGCCGACGCCGACGGTCGCCCGGAGGACGACGACTTCAGCGAGAAAGCCGGGGAGAAGGACAGTGTCTGGCTTTCGGACCTCCGCAGAGGGGCGCTGAGGATCGAGAGGATCAGCGACGACGACGCGCTGTTCAAGTTTCACATCGACGGCATCGCGTGCATCCCGGGGCGCTGGAGGCCCTGGCGCCCGACTGCGTTCCCGGTCCACTTCATCTGCGAGCTCCTACACCACCGACCGTCCTCGACGGGCGTCTACATCTATCGCGAGCTGCGGCTGATCTGCCCGGCCGGGCGCATCGTCGAGGCGGGGATCCTGGAGCGGCTGACGATGGCCGTCGCCAAGAGCCTGGTCGATCCGTTCATCAGCGGCGAGTCCCTGTCCGAACAGATCCTCAAGGGCAAGGAGTCGAGCACGACCATCTTCAAAACCCGTGACGTCGGTCCGGGCGCGACGTCTTCGGCCGGCATCTGACGACTGCTGCGCCGGAGGCCCATAGGTCGAGGTCAGACCCGGTCGCGCGGATGGAGTTGCTCGGCCGCGAAGAGCTCGTGGACCAGCTTGATGGCGATCGAGCCCTCGCCGACGGCGGAGGCGACGCGGTTCATCGACCCGTGACGGACGTCTCCCGCGGCGAAGACGCCGGGCATGCTGGTCTCGAGCGAGAGCGGGCTGCGCTCGAGCGGCCAGCTCCCGTCGCTCTGCAGGTCCGTCCCGGTGCGAATGAACCCGTCATCCCCCCGCGCCAGCTCCGCCGGCAGCCAGCCGGTGTTCGGGTGGGCTCCGATCATCAGGAATAGCTCCTCGGCCTCGACCGTCTCCGTCGCCCTATCGGCACGGGAACGGAGGACCAGGCGCTCCAACCAGCCGTCCCCGCCTGCGCCCCCGCCGACGACCTCGGTCCCGAGGCGCACATCGATGTTGGGCGTGGCTTCGACCTGCCTCACCAGGTAGTGCGACATCCCCGTGTCGAGCGACTCGGCCCGCAGCACGAGCGTCACCCTGCGGGCATATTCGGCCAGGTGCAGCGCAGCCTGGCCGGCGGAGTTCGCGCCGCCGACGACGTACACCTCCTCGTCGACCGTCGTCGGCGCCTCGGAGGCAGGGCCGCTGTAGAAGACCCCCGCCCCGACGAGAGCCTCGAGCTCGGGGACGCCTAGCCGGCGGTAGGTGGCGCCCGTGGCGAGGATGACCGCGCGGGCGCTGACCTCGCCGCCGTCCGAGAGCGCGACATGAAGACGATCGCCCTCGCGCCGGATCGCGGTCGCGTCGTGCATGAAGGCGAACTTGGCGCCGAAGACCCAAGCCTGCTCGTAGGCGCTCTCCGCCAGCCGGCGACCGCTGACTCCGCGCGGAAAGCCGAGGTAGTTGCGGATCAGCGAGCTCGAGGTCGCCTGGCCGCCGACGCCGCCGTCGTCGACGACCAGCGTCCGGAAGCCCTCCGAGGCACCATAGACCGCCGCCGAGAGGCCGGCCGGCCCACCGCCGACGATGACGACGTCGTACTCGCGCCGATCGGGGTCGATGGTTGCGCCGGCGGCACTCGCCAGCTCCAGGTTGGTCGGGTTGGCGAGGACGGTGCCGTTCGGGAAGACGACGAGGGGAAGCGGCTCTCCGTTGCCCGATTCCGCCACCAGCGCGCGGCCGGCGGGTGAATCGGCAAGCAGGAACGCGTGTGGCACCGCGCAGCGGCCGAGGACCTCTTTCAGCTCGGAGGCCCTACCGGTCCAGGACTCGCTGATGATGCGGACGGTGTGCGGCGAGACCCGTCGCGCGTGGGCCCACTCGAGCAGGAAGGTCGAAACCGACTGGTGGAAGAGCTCGTCCGGCGATTGCGACGGCCTGATCACGTAGTACTCGATCTGCCGCCGCGCCATCGCCTGGAAGATCTCCTCCGCGGTCGTGCCGTCGCCCCAGCTTCCCCACTCGATCAGCAGCCCACGCTGTGCGTGCGCGTGGAGATCTCGCACTTTGCCCAACAGCTCGCTGCCAGGCTCGCCCCCGAGCGATTGCGCGGAAAGGACCAGGGCAACGTCTTCCCCCGCCGCCTTCAGCGCCACGAGCTCGACCATCGCGTCCTCCGCCGAGGACACACAGACGACGCGGTAGCTCCGCGAATAACGGTCGATCAGCTCGCGTTCGACGTCGTGGAGCGAGCTCTCGTCTTCGTCGATGGCGAAAAGGACAGGGGCGGACACGGTTACGAAAAGTACCGTCCCGGCCGCGATTGGTCGACGAGCGATGTCGCCCGAGCGACGAGGCCCTCAGCCACGAAGTGCGCGCCAGACAACCCCTGGCCGCCGGGCTACCTTCGGCCCCAAGATAAGCGCGAAGAGCGTCAAAGCCAGCCAGGGACGCAGGTGGGGGCCGATCCTGCGAATGCGACCGTCGGGAGCCAGCTCGAAGACCATCGCGTCGGTCAGGCGTACAGGCCCGAGCCGCGCACTGCCCACGGCTACACGGTGCTCCCCCTCACCGATCGTTCGCGTCCAGCTCAGCCCCTTCAGGCTCCTGTACACGGCCCTGAGCAGAACCTCGACATCGTCCCGTCCCCGAAAGACCATGCGACCCGAGATCGGAGAAACGACCTCGACGTCCGCGGTGAGCGATCCCATGATCCCCTCGATGTCCCCGGCCTCCGAGGCGGACAGGTAGTGCTCGACCGAGTCGTCCATCGTGGAGGAACCATATGCCAGCGTTTGAGGTCGCAATTTGTGACCTCAAAGCCGCCTCCCTCGGACCTACCCAAGCTGAAAGAAAGCGCTTACTGCGGTCGCGAGAGAATCTCGTGCCCGCCGACGCGCAGCCATTCGACGTGCGTCTCTCCCGGCTTGACCTGGGAGCCGTAGCGGAAGGTGGCGCGACCATCGCCCGAGTAGGACATCTCCCAGATGTCCTTGGTGCCCTGGACACGCTTGATGCGCAGCGAGTGAGGCAGGTCAGCGCCTTCCCGCAGGGCCTCAATCAATTTCTCCACCGCTGCCCGAAACGCGCGGCGCTGCTCACGCGGCATCCGCGCGAACTCCCGGGCAAAGCCCAGGGACATCCCGTAGGTGGGGCTCATCAGCCGGTCTGCTGGGAAGATGCCGTGCCGAGACGATCGAGAGCATCGAGGAACTCATCGCTGTTGAGCGGCCGATCTACCGTCTCGACGATGACCTCCTCGACGGTCTCGGGGACGAGCACAAGAGAGCCGTCCCGGCGCCGCTCGGAGACCTTGTAGCGGCCAAGCCGGCCTCCAGCGGCGTTCGCTGCGGTGATGTCAACAACGAGCATCTTCATCTCCTTCAGTGTTTCAGGCGGTCGGCAAGAGGGCAAGGTGGACGCTGGCCAACAGAGAACGCAGGCGCCTCCGACCGCCCTCGAGCTTTATGGAACGACCTGCCTGGGAATCCCGCGAGACTCCCGTTCCGTCAATTTGACCATGATGCCAAACGAGACGGATGCTTTTGTCTGCAAACTGAGCCTAACGGGAGGATCACTCGGCCGCCAACCGGGGTGGCCAACCTATTTTGGGTCGCACCGCCGCCACCAGCAACCCCATGGCTGAGACTCACCTGATCAAATGAATAGAGTCCGCTCTGTGAAGAGGCAGGTGCGGTTCTCGTGGCGAATACAGGAGGACGCTCCGACGACGGAGGCCGCTGCACTGGTCGAGGGCCTGAGGGCAGACCCGGACGCCTCGGTCTCGCTGTTGACCGGTGAGGCTTTCGTCGGCACGGCGATCCTGATCATCGCCGGTGTCGCCGGGGCCAGCTACCTCGCCGCACAGATACAGAACCTCGTCTGCAAATCACGCAAGGCCGGCGTTGTCATCGACGCGCGCCAGGACCCGCTCTTGATCAAGGAGGTCGGTGAGCTTCCCGGTGGCACGGTGATCACCATCAACGCCGAGGGGAGGCAGGAAACCCATGATGCATGCGCCACCGGGTTCGACCTCGCCGAGGTGATATCCGCTCTGGGCTCCGCTGGCTGAAGTGACCCTGAAGCTGAACCCCGACGACGAGCAGTTCGTCGCCTCGCTCTACAGTGCTCTGTCATCGGCCGGGTTTGAAGCCATGATGCGGGGAGCGGCGGAGGAGCGCCCCTTCGAGGAGGCCTTCGCCGAGTGGGTCGAGCGGGGACTCTGGGACGCGGAGAACATCGACTCCGCCCGAGCCCTCCACGAAGAGAACCAGTCCGGGCTGGGGGCGCTGCAAGGACAGTTCATCAACGCGATCCGCGAACTCACTCTCGCCGTCGCGGGCACCGACCGCGAGCGACTCGACCACATCCCGCTGCTGCTGATGCCGACCGGCCAGCTAAACGCACGGGTGTTCGCCGCCCCTTCCGGCCTACCGGTGGTGGTGTTGAACCACGGCCTGATCGCCCAGATGGGCCTCGTCATCAGCGCCGTCCTCAGCTTCATCTCCTGGCACGACGAAGTCCCCTTCTGCAAAGACCAGCCCCAAACCGACTACGGAGCTGCGATCGTCGGCCTGGCGGCCAGCGTCGCCACCGAAGACCAGCGCTACCTCTATCCCCATCGTGAGGCGCTCCGCTTCGAGAGCCTCGGCAAATACAACGTCGAGCTCGACATGTGGCTGCAGCTGACCGAGGCCTTCATCGTGCTGCACGAGTTCGGCCACGTTCTCGGCGGCCATCTTGACACGGCCGCAAGGCGAAAGGCGACCGACGAGGGGCACGCCTTCGAGTACTCACGCACCCAACTCGACGAGTTCGAAGCCGATGAGTACGCCTTCGAGCGGATCCGGAAGACGGGCGAGGGACGCCTGAAGCCCACGGACGTGGCCTTCGTGGCCGGGCTCACGCTGCGGTTCCTCGCCCTGTGTGAGCGCATCTCCGGAGCCCGGTCCGACACCCATCCGCCCGCGATCCGTCGCTGGGAGAGGATCAAGACCCTGGCCGAGCTTGAGGATCAGCCCGAAGCGATCGCCCACCGACTCGATGGTAGCTTCGAGGTGATCGAAGCCCGCCTCTTCGACTCGACGGAACCTGGGTAGGCCCCCAACCGAGTGCAGCCCTCAACGGGGACGCGGGGCGCAGGGAACGCGCAGGCACTGTGTTCCACGGTCAACTACCCGAAAGCACTGTCCCGGGACTCTCAAGTCGGGCATTTCTCGTCGCTCTCAGGCGCGGTCGACGGCCTCGCCCGGCTTGGCTTTCTTCTGTCAGCCCCTGGGAAGCGGGCGTTGACGGCACTCCAAAGCGCGCTTCGCTCGGGCTGGCGGAGGTAAAAGCCGCCCCGAGCCGCGTCGGTACCAGTCGTGGTGAAGAATCGGGGAGACAGGATTTGAACCTGCGACCGCTCGGCCCCAGCCGGCCCATGCGAACGCCATATGCGCCTGGGCGCGTCCCCACGCACCCCCGCGTCCCCGGCCCTGGGCGAACGGGAGCCATCGGACAATGCGTCCGGTACCGCGAGCGGTACTACTTCAAGAGGCGTAGGAACTCGTCCCGAGAGATTCCCGCGTCGGACAGGATGCCGCTGAGCGTGCCGCGCTTGACGTCCTTCGTGTGAACCGCGACGGTAATCACGATCGGGCTATCGGGATGCGTGAAGTGGTGGTGACTGCCTTTCGACCGGGCGAGTTTCCAGCCCTTCTTCTCGAGGACCCTGATCAACTGCCGCGGGCGGATCGACGGAAGTCGCTCGCTCACGCGGCGACGGTGATGCGCTCGATCAGTGCTGGCTGGGGCAGCGGGCGTCCCTCGTCCGCCAGCACCTCGAGGTAGCCCTCGATTGCGTCCTTCGCCATCGTCAGAGCTTCCTCGCGGGTCTCGCCCTGGGTGTGACAGCCGGGAAGGGCGGGCACCGACACGCTGAAGCCGCCCTCCTCCTCGGGCTGAAGCACGACCTCGAACTCATGCGATCTGGCGGTCATGGGCTGGTCAAGGATAGCTGCCGAGAGCCGCCACTCTGGAACGCGCCTTGGCCGTAACGGAACGGCAGCGCTCTGAAACATCGGGGAGACAGGATTTGAACCTGCGACCGCTCGGCCCCCAGCCGAGTGCGCTACCAGACTGCGCCACTCCCCGTGGCTGCCTTACATTCTGACGAATCTTCGTGCGGCGGTAGCTCAACGGTAGAGCCTCAGCCTTCCAAGCTGATGACGCGGGTTCGATTCCCGTCCGCCGCTCTCCTCTTCGTCCCGAGCAGCGCTCAAGTTTTCTGGCCTCAGCAGCCGATTCAGAGGGGCCGATGGGTACTCGCAGAAAGGCCGGGGGAATCGCGGCGGTCGCGGTCGCTGCTGTCGCAGGCGCGCTGGCGCTCACCAGCTTCGAGGGTTCGAACAACGAGAACGGCGCTCGGGCCTCGGCAACCGAGACCTCTCTCGTCCCCTGGCCCCTCTTCGGTCGCGTGCCGGAGCGCACCCACTACCTGCCGGCCCAGCGGCGCACGCTAAACCCGCCGCTGCGCGAAACGTGGTCGATCAGCACCCACGCGCTGATCGAGTTCCCGCCGGCGATCGCCAACGGGGTCGCCTACATCGTCAACAAGTACGGCAACGCGAAAGCGGTGCGACTGCGCGACCGCAAGGTCCTCTGGGAACGGGTCACCGACCCGAAGGACTCCGGCACGCCCACCGACGTCACCGCGCCGGTCTACCACCAGGGCAAGGTCTTCTTCGCCTACGTCGACGGCAACCTGGTCGCGGTCGACGCCGAGACCGGCAAGCCCGCCTGGAGGCGCAAGCTCGCCGGCCACCTCGAGTCCTCGCCGATGGCGGTCGGCGGCACGCTCTACCTCGGCACCGACAAGACCAACGTGGTGGCGGTGCGCGCCGGCGACGGCCAGGTGCTCTGGCAGTTCAACTCGCCCGGGGCGATCAAAGCCAGCCCCAGCTTCCACCGCGGCCGCGTCTTCGTCGCCGACTACCAGGGAGCGATGTTCTGCCTCGACGCCGCCAGCGGCAGGCTGATCTGGCGCACCAACACGACTCGCGTCGCGCCCTTCGGCAAAGGTGGCTTCTACTCCTCGCCGGCGATCGCCTTCGGCCGGGTCTACGCCGGCCGCGACGACGGCACCGTCTTCGCCTTCGACGAAAGGACGGGCAAGGTCAGCTGGTCCTTCCCCACCAACGACTTCGTCTACGGCTCACCCGCAGTCGCTCGTGTACCGGGCACTCCGCCGACCGTCTACATCGGCTCCTACGACGAGCACTTCTACGCCCTGCACGCACTCAGCGGCAAGCAGCGCTGGCGCTACGACGTCGGCGGCCCGGTGCCCGGCACCGCGACGGTCATCGGTCACACCGTCTACACCTCAAGCTTCAAGACCCGCGAGGCGATCGGCATCGACGTCCACACCCATCGCAAGACGTTCCAGCTACGCCAGGCGGGCTACACGCCGATGGTCTCCGACGGCCGCCACCTCTACCTGATCGGCTACTACGAGCTGATCGGGTTGGCACCGACCCGAGGCTGAGGGCGGCCCACGGCGCTGCGTTCATGCACCGCGTTCAGCTGGTGGCCGAAGAGGATCGCCAGGTTGGTGATCCAGAACCAGACAAGCAGCGCGACCAGCCCACCCAGCGTCCCGTAGGTCTTGTCGTAGGAGCCGAAGTTGGCCACGTAGAGCGCGAAAGCCGCCGAGGCGATGGCCCAGATCGCGACCGCGACGAGGCTCCCCGGCGTGACCCACCTGAAGCCGCGCACCCTCGCGTTGGGGGAGGCGTAGTAGAGGATCGCGATCATCGTGATCACCAGCACCACCAGCACCGGCCACTTGGCGAAGTTCCAGACGTCGACCGCGGTGCCTGACAGCCCGAGCGGCTCGGCGACCGCCGCGACGATCGGCCCGGTGAGGACCAGGCCCAGGGCGACCACCGCGGTCAGCAGGACCATGAACAGGGTGACGAGGAGCTGCAGTGGACGCAGCTTCCAGAACGGCCGCCCCTCCGCGACCTCGTAGATCACGTTCGACGCCCGCATGAAGGCACCGACGTAGCCCGACGCCGACCAGAGAGCGACAGCAAGGCCGAGCACGAAGGCGAAGCCCGCCGTACTGCGATTCGAGGCGATCGATTCGATCGGCCCCGAGAAGGTCTCGACAGCCGATTCCGGCCCGAGCGAGGCGATGATCTCGGTCAGCGTGTCCGTGGTCTCCTGAGGGTCGCCGACCAGCCCGATCAGCGAGACGAGCGCGATCAGCGCCGGGAAGAGCGAGAGCAACCCGTAGTAGGTGAGCGCGGCCGCCCAGTCGCTGAGGTTGTCGTCGCGGAACTCGGCGAAGGTTCGCTTCAGGGTCGTGGGCCAGCTGCTTTCCCCAGAGGCCATCGCTTCCCCCGACTGCCCGCAGCGGGAATGGCCAAAACATCTGAGCGCGACTGAGCGGGCCAGCCAGGACTCGAACCTGGAATCCCCGGTTTTGGAGACCGGTGCCTTAGCCAATTTGGCCACTGGCCCAGCGCTCGCATCGTATCGGCCAGCGGACGCGTCTTATGCGGGCGGAGGGACTCGAACCCCCAAGCTCTCTCGAGCACCGGCACCTAAAGCCGGCGTGTTTCCCAGTTTCACCACGCCCGCGACAGATCGATTCTAGTTGGGCAGTTGGGGAGAACCATCCGTCTATGAGATAGTTAAAATGCGAACATATGTTCGATTCAAGAGCAGCATCGAGAGACCGATGAGATCCCGGCGCGAATTTCTCGCGGTCAAGAATTTGGTGCGTCAGGGGTATCTGGATCGCGAGATTTCCCAACGAACCGGGATCCCACGGCGAACGATCTCCGACTGGCGACGGGGCAGATCATGTGGACAGTCGCGAACCTCCATCGGTCGTGGCTATCGATGCGCCGACAAGCATGACTTCTCGCAACTCCCGCCCCAGAAGTACGCGTATCTGCTTGGCCTTTATCTCGGGGATGGCTGCATCAGCCTGGCTCCCCGCGGTGTCACGAGCATGCGCATCACTCTTGACGCAGCCTATCCCGACATCATCGATGAGTGCTGCGCTGCACTCGAGGCAATCTTCCCATGCAAGACCCCGCATCGGGGGGCGCGGCAAAACAGCCACTGCGTCGACGTCTCGATGTGGTCGAAGCACTGGCCATGCTTCTTCCCGCAGCACGGTCCCGGTCGCAAGCATCTTCGCCCTATCTTCCTCGCACCATGGCAAGGGGCGATCGTGGAGGCGAATCGCAAGCCGTTCATTCGGGGGCTGATTCACAGCGACGGCACCCGGATCGTCGCGACCGAGAGAAGAGGTTCCTATGTGCGGCGAGCCCCGCGGTATGCCTTCAGCAACAAGTCCGAGGACATCAAGCGCCTCTTCTGCGAGAGCTGCGATGCACTCGGTATCCGCTGGACCCGACCGTCCGACCACCAGATAGCGATCTACCGCAAGGAATCAGTTGCTCTGCTCGATGAATTCGTGGGCCCGAAGCGATAGTCACGGCGACGAGAGCTTTCGGGCTTAACGCGCGACCAATGCCGCGTCGTCGCTCCTAGATTCTATGATCGTCGCGTGGCGGTTGGAGAGGTCAGGCCCGGTTATGAACTGTGGCGGCCAAATCGAGAGAAGGCCGAGTCGATCACGACCAAGTTCGTGCTCGTCCTCCTGCTCGCGGCCACGGCGGCGATCGCGGCCCTGGTGACGATCACCGGCTTCTCCCTGATGACCGGCGGCAGCGGCATGGGAACCATCTGCCTGATCTTCGCGGTGCTCTACGCGTTCTTCGCCTTCCTGGTGGCGCGCTGGAGCCGCGGCATCCTCCCGGTGGCCGCCGCGCTCTCGATGATCCTGGCGATCTTCTGCGCGGTCGGCGCCGACAGCTGGTTCGCCCGCGACAAGGCCGGCTTCGAGGAGGCGCTGATCCCGGTACCGCTGATCGGCCTGCTGGTCGTGATCCTGGCGATCCTGCAACTGATCCTGATCGCCGTCGCCCTCTACGCCTTCAACCAGAACTGGCACGTCGAGGAGGAGCGCCCGATCGGCTCGGGCGAGGACTACGGCGCCGGCGCCTCACCTCCCGACGACGCCGCCCCGCTGCCGGCTTAACGCTGGCTCGTTAAGAGCCTGTGCCGGCTCTGTAACGAACCGCGGTCAAAGCGCAATTTTCACGCATTCCCAGCCGGTGCTCACCGTAGCGTCGGCTCTAGAATGGTCAAGGCAAGCGGCGGTGGAGGAACGGGTAGACTCGGGATCCTCAAAAGGTCCTGTCCGCAAGGACGTGTGGGTTCGAATCCCACCCGCCGTATCGAAGGAACGTTCCGGGCATGAGGTCTCCAGCGGAGTTCGACTGGGTCCTTTCCCTCGCGACCGAGCACAACAGGTGCGAGATCTCCCGGATCACCGGCATCCCCCGCAGCACCGTAAGCGGATGGCTCAATGGTCGCGCCCCCAGGTTCGGCGTCGACCGGACGCGCGGAGGCACTTGTCTTCGCTGCGGAGGCATGCGGCATCCATTCCCTCAACTCGTCGGCTTCCAGTACGCGTACCTCCTGGGCCTCTACCTCGGCGACGGCTGCCTGCTCAGGCATCCCCGCGGCGTCTACCGCCTTCACGTCTTTCTCGACTCGGCCTATCCGATCATCGCCGCTGAGTGCGAAGCGGCCATGAGCCTCGTCATGCCCGCGAGCCGAGCGAGTTGCCAGCGACACCCGCGATACAACATGCTCGGCGTCGTTTCCTATTCGAAACACTGGCCCCACCTCTTCCCCCAGCACGGTCCCGGGGTCAAGCACAAGCGAAAGATCGAGTTGGAGCCATGGCAGGAGCGAATTGTCGAGCGACACCCTGGGCGGTTGCTGCGAGGCCTGATCCACTCCGACGGCTGCCGCGTCGCCAACCGCATCCGGCATCCGAAGAAGACCTACGAGTATCCGCGCTACTTCTTCACCAACCGCTCGCTCGACATCCAGCGCATCTTCTGCGACACCTGCGATCGGCTCGACATCGCCTGGCGGCAGAATGGCCCCTGGAACGTCTCCGTTGCTCGTCGTGAGGCGGTCGCGGTCATGGATCGACACGTCGGCCCGAAGCGCTGAACCCACATAGACTGCGCCGACGCCATGCGCATCCACCACCTCAACTGCGGCACGCTGTGCCCCAACGGGGCACGACTCGTCAACGGCAAGGGCGGCCTGCTCGAACAGGGCCGGATCGTCTGCCACTGCCTGCTGCTCGAGACCGACGACGGCCTGGTTCTCCTCGACACCGGCTTCGGGACCGAGGACACGCGCAATACCCGCCAGCTCGGGCCCGTCTTCGCGCTCATGCGGCCTCGCGCCGAGATCGGCGAGACGGCGCTGAAGCAGGTCGAGGGCCTCGGCTTCGCGACCTCCGACGTCAAGCAGATCGTCACAACCCACCTCGACCCCGACCACTCCGGCGGACTGCCGGACTTCCCCGACGCCGAGGTGCACATCTTCGGTCGCGAACTCGACGCGGCGATGAACCCCCGCCTGCGCGACCGTCCCCGCTACCTCGGGGCCCACTGGAAGCACAACCCGAAGTGGGTCCGGCACGACGTGGAAGGGGACGACTGGTTCGGTTTCGGCGGCATCCGGATCCTCCCCGACTTCGGAACCGAGGTGCTGCTGATTCCGCTCCCCGGGCACGCGCTTGGGCACACCGGGGTGGCGATCAGGACCGGCGACGGCTGGCTCCTGCACTGCGGCGACGCCTACTTCCACCACGACGAGCTCGCGACGCCGCCCTCCTGCCCACCAGGGCTGCGCTTCTTCCAGAGCCTCAACAACGCCGACCGACGCCAGCGCCTGGCGAACCAGGAGCGGCTTCGCGAGCTGGTCGCGCGGCACGGCGAGGACGTGCAGCTGCTCTGCTCGCACGATCCGTTCGAGCTGGACCAGGCCCAGGCGGCGAGCACAGCCGCCGCGGCGTGAGCGGCGCGGCACCCGAGAAGCTCTGGGAGCCCTCCGCCGAGCTGGTCGAGCGCTCGCGCCTGCGCGAGTACATGCGCTGGCTCGAGGTCGAGCGGAGACTGAAGTTCAACACCTACGACGAGCTGTGGCGCTGGTCGGTCGACGACCTCGAGGCCTTCTGGTCCTCGATCTGGGACTTCTTCAGCGTCCAGGCCGACGGCGGCTACGAGCGCGCGCTCGGCAGCCGCGAGATGCCCGGCGCAGAGTGGTTCGCCGGCGCCAGCCTCAACTACGCCGAGCACGTCTTCACCGGCAAGGACGACGACGCCGAGGCGGCGATCCTGCACGCGTCGGAACTGCGCGAGCTCGGCGAGCTGAGCTGGGGCGAGCTGCGCGCCCAGGTAGCCGCGACCGCCGCCGGCCTGCGCTCGCTCGGGGTCGAGCGCGGCGACCGGGTCGTCGCCTACATGCCCAACGTCCCCGAGGCGATCGTCGCCTTCCTCGCCACGGCGAGCATCGGCGCGGTCTGGTCGAGCTGCTCGCCCGACTTCGGGCCGGCCAGCGTGATCGACCGCTTCGCCCAGATCGAGCCCAAGGTGCTCTTCGCGGTCGACGGCTACCGCTACGGCGGCAAGGACTTCGACCGGCGCGAGACCCTCGCCCAGCTGCAGGAGGCAATGCCCAGCCTGGTGCGCACCGTCATCCTCCCCTACCTCGACCCCGAGCCAGATCTCGCCGGGCTCCGCGACGCGATGCCCTGGGAGGAGCTGCTCGCCGCCGGCGAGGGAGCCGAGCTGACCTTCGAGCGGGTCCCCTTCGACCACCCGCTCTGGGTCCTCTACTCCTCCGGCACGACCGGCCTGCCGAAGGCGATCGTCCAGTCGCAGGGCGGCATCCTGCTCGAGCACCTGAAGAAGCTCAACCTCCACGTCGACGCCCACCCCGGCGACCGGCTCTTCTGGTTCACGACGACCGGCTGGATGATGTGGAACTTCCTCGTCTCCGGCCTGCTGACCCGCGCCGCGATCGTCCTCTACGACGGCAACCCCGGCCACCCAGACATGGGCGTGCTCTGGGATCTCGCCGAGCGCGCCGGAGTGACGATGTTCGGCACCAGTGCCTCCTACATCGCCGCCTGCATGAAGGCCGGCGTCGAGCCCGGCGTCGGCCGCGACCTCAGCCGCCTCGGCGCGGTCGGCTCGACCGGCTCCCCCCTCTCGCCCGAGGGCTTCGACTGGATCTACGAGCACCTCGGCGCCGACACCTGGCTCTTCTCGACCAGCGGCGGCACCGACCTCTGCACCGCCTTCGTCGGCGGTGTCGCCCTGCTCCCCGTCTACCGCGGCGAGCTGCAGGGGCGCGCGCTCGGCGCCGACGTGGAGGCCTGGGACGAAGACGGCAACTCGGTGGTCGACGAGGTGGGCGAGCTGGTCGTCACCGAGCCGATGCCCTCGATGCCGGTCTTCTTCTGGGGAGACGACGAGGCCCAGAGCCGCTACCGGGCCAGCTACTTCGAGCACTACCCCGGCGTCTGGCGCCACGGCGACTGGATCGAAGTCACCTCACGCGGAACCGCCGTCATCTACGGCCGCTCGGACTCGACGATCAACCGCTCCGGCATCCGCATGGGGACGAGCGAGATCTACCGCGCCGTGCTCGGCCTCGACGAGATCGTCGACGCCCTGGTCGTCGACATCCCCCGCCCCGGCACCGAGGGCTGGATGCCGCTCTTCGTCGTCCTCCGCGAGGGTGCCGAGATCGACGACGAGCTGCGCAAGGAGATCGCCCGCCGCGTGCGCAGCCAGTGCTCCCCACGCCACGTTCCCGACGAGGTCTTCCCGATCGCCGAGGTGCCGCGCACGCTCAGCGGCAAGGTGCTCGAGGTCCCGGTCAAGCGGATCCTTATGGGGACTCCACCGGAGAAGGCGGCCAGCCGCGACTCGCTCGCCAACCCCGCCGCGCTCGACTGGTTCACAGAGATGGCCGCCCGCCTCGAGAATGGGTGAGGTGCAACGTTTTGTGGTGCTCTCAGAGCCGTAAAGCGTTGCACCGCACGACTAGGCCGGCGTAACCGGGTTATGCCGCTCGGCAAACGAGCGGTCCTTGCTCGCCGCCATCGCGAAGCGGCTGATCAGATCGGCGCGTAGGTCGGCGGGATCGACGACTGCGTCTACCACCATCTCGGAAGCCAGATGGAGGATGTCGATGTCCTCGGCGTATTCCTCGCGCTTCTGCGCCACGAACGCCTCCCGCTCCGCCTCGTCCTCGATCGCCTGGATCTGGTTGTAGAAGACGGCGTTGATCGCCGCCTGCGGCCCCATCACCGCGATCGAGGCGCTGGGCAGGGCGATGCAGCAGTCCGGCTCGAAGGCCGGTCCGGCCATCGCATAGAGCCCGGCGCCGTAGGCCTTGCGCACGACCACCGAGATCTTCGGCACGGTCGCTTCGGAGACGGCGCTGATCATCTTCGCCCCGTGGCGGATGATCCCGTGGCGCTCGACCGCGGTACCGATCATGAAGCCCGGCACGTCGGCGAGGAAGAGCAGCGGCACGTTGAAGGCGTTGCAGGTCTGGATGAAGCGGGCCGCCTTGTCGGCGGAGTCGACGAAGAGGACGCCACCGGTGTGCTTGGGCTGGTTGGCGACGACTCCGATCGCGCGCCCGTCGAGCCGCCCGTAGCCGACGATCAGCTCCTTCGCCCAGCGCTTGTGGACCGGCAGGAAGCTGTCGGCGTCGAGCAGCGAGTCGAGCAGCAGCTGCATGTCGAAGGGCCGGTTCTCGTCTGGCGGCAGGATCTCGGCGATCGGCGTATCGGATGCAGGCCCGGCGGCGGGCGCGGCCGGTGGCTCCTCGCGCCAGTTGCCCGGCATGAAGGAGAGGTAGCGCTTGGCGAGGTCGATCGCCTCCTCGTCGGACTTGACGAGAAAGTGGCCGCAGCCGGAGACGCCGGTGTGCATCTTCGCCCCGCCCATCTCCTCCAGCGTCACCGTTTCGCCGATCACCATCTCCGCCATCCGCGGCGAGCCCAGGTACATCGAGGCGTTGCCGTCGCGCATGATCACGACGTCGCAGAAGGCGGGGATGTAGGCGCCGCCGGCCGCGCTCGGCCCGAAAAGCAGGCAGACCTGCGGCACCTGGCCGGACAGCCGCACCTCGTTGTGGAAGATGCGCCCGGCGCCACGGCGCCCCGGGAACATCTGCACCTGGTCGGTGATCCGCGCTCCGGCCGAGTCGACCAGGTAGACCATCGGCACCTGCAGGGAGAGCGCCCGCTCCTGGATGCGGAGGATCTTCTCGACGGTCTTCGGTCCCCAGGAGCCGGCCTTGACCGTGGGGTCGTTTGCCATCAGGGCGACGCGGCGGCCGTCGATCGTGGCCAGCCCGGTGACGACGCCGTCGGCGCCGAGCCCATCCTTGTCCCAGTTGGCGAGCGCGGCCTCCTCGGAGAATGAGCCGGGATCGGCGAGCCGGGCGACCCGCTCGCGCACGGGCAGCTTGCGCTGCTCGGCGGTCTTCTCATGGTGGCGCTGCGGTCCCCCGGCGAGGGCTGCCTCGAGCGCTTTCGCGAAGTCGGTCACGCCCCGCAGCCTAATCGGGGACCACCCCACCCGCTGACTTCGTCTTTCCTTCCGCTATCCGGAACTAAACACGAACTCAGCAGTGGGTCAGCGGTGCCAGTCGATGGGGCCGGCTCGCAACACGTGGGAGCCGAGGGGACGGCCGAGCGCACCCTGCGCGGCTCGGGAGGCCTCGACCAGGGCCGGCAGATCGACGCCGGTCTCGACCCCCATCTCGTGCAGCATCGAGACCACGTCCTCGGTGGCGACGTTGCCGGTGGCCCCGGGCGGGACCGGGCAGCCGCCCAGCTCGCCGAAGCTCGACTCGAAGGAGTCCACGCCCTGCTCCAGCGCCGCCAGCACGTTGGCGAGACCCTGGCCTCGGGTGTTGTGGAAGTGGGCGGTCAGCTCCACCCCGTCGAGCCGCTCGCGCGCCGCGGCGAAGAACTCGCCGACCTGGCGCGGGTTGGCCATCCCGGTCGTGTCGCCGAAGCCGACCTCGGCGCAGCCCGCCGCCGCGAGGCGATCGGCGATCCCGAACACGCGGTCCATGGGCACCTCGCCCTCGTACGGACAGCCGAAGGAGGTCGCAATCACGCCCTCGCAGCGCAGCCCCGCCTCTCGCGCCATCTCGAGCGTGCGCTCCAGCCCGGCGAGCGACTCCTCGATCGAGCGGTTGACGTTCTCGCGGTTGTGGGTCTCCGAGGCGGAGAGGAAGACGCTGATCTCGTCGAAGCGGTCGCGCAGCGCCAGCGCCCGCTCCAGGCCGCGCTCGTTCGGCACCAGCACCGAGAAGGCGACCCCCTCACGCCGCTCGACCCCGGCCAAAACCTCCTCCGCGTCGGAGAGCTGCGGGATCACCTCCGGCCGCACGAACGAGGTCACCTCGATCCGCTTCAGGCCCGTCCCGGAGAGCATGTCGACGAGCCGGATCTTCTCCGCCGTCGGGATCGTCTCCGGCTCGTTCTGGAAGCCGTCGCGTGGCCCCACCTCGCGAATGCGAACGTTGCTCGGCAGCGAATTCATCGAGATGAGGCTACGCGGTGGAGGGACCGGACTGGCCGACCACGCGCCGCTCGTGGGTGCCGACGCCGATCGTGCGCTCGCCTTCGGTTACCTCGACGTCGAAGCGAAGCTTGCGTCCGTCGACGACCTCGCGCAACGTGGCGCGCGTCCGGCACCTCGCCCCCTCCGGGGCCGCCGCCACGTGCTTGACGCAGACCTCGAAGCCGACCGTCGCCTGTCCCTCGGGCAAATGCTCATAGACCAGCATCGAGGCGCTGCCCTCCATCATCCCGATCATGCCCGGGGTCGAGAGCACGCCGGTGCCGATCGTGCCGCCGACGTCGGTCACAAGCGGCGGCGCGACCGTGAACTCGTCGCTGCGCTCGATCCCGGGAACGAGCTCTTGCGCCGGCTCAGCCATCAGACCATGCCCAGGCCGCCGCTTACGCCCAGGGTCTCGCCGGTGACGTAGGTGGCGTCGTCGGAGACGAGGAAGGCCGCGGCGGCGGCGACCTCCTCGGGCTGGCCGAGGCGACCCATCTGGGTCGAGGACCTCATCGTCTCGATCACTTTCTCGCCGATCTCGCCGAACTCCTTGGCCCCCATCAGCAGCGGGGTCTCGATCGGGCCGGGGGCGATCGAGTTGGCGGTGACGCCGTAGCGGGCGTTCTCGCGGGCGATCGCCTTCATGAAGGCGACGACGCCGCCCTTCGTCGCCGAGTAGACGGCGGAACCCTTCGAGCCGACCCGCCCCGCCTCCGAGGAGATGCTGAGGATGCGACCGTATTTCGCCTCCTGCATGCCGGGCAGGGCGGCGTGGGTGCAGTTGAAGACGCCGACGAGGTTGATCCCGATCAGCCGCTGCCACTGCTCGGGGCTGGTGTAGGTGAAGAAGCCGAACTCGTCGGTGCCGGCGTTGTTGACGAGGATGTCGAGCGTGCCCGTTGCCTCGACCGCGGCGCGGGCGGACTCCAGGTCGGTCACGTCGAGCTCCAGCGCGTGGCCGTTGACCTCGCCCGCTACCCGCCCGGCGCCCTCGACGTCGATGTCGCCGACCCATACCTCGGCGCCCTCTGCGGCCAGGCGTGCGGCGATCGCGGCGCCTATCCCGCTCGCCCCGCCGGTGACCAGCGCCTTTCGTCCCTCCAGCCTCATGCGCCGGGCAGCATAGACTCACGCGCTCGTGGCTGACCTCCCCACCATCCCGATCGTCGGCGGCACCGGCGCCCTGGGCGCCGGCCTCGCCCTGCGCTGGGCTCAGGCCGGCGCCTCGATCGTGCTCGGCTCCCGATCGGCCGAGCGGGCAGAGGAGGCGGCGGCGAAGCTGCGCGAGAAGGTGCCGGGCGCCCAAGTCGAGGGCCTGCTCAACGAGGACGCCGTCAAGCGCGGCGAGGTCGTCTTCCTCACCGTCCCCTTCCGCAACCAGTCGGAGAACCTCAACAACCTGCGCGAGGCGCTGCAGCCGGGGCAGATCCTGGTCGACTGCACGGTCCCGCTCGCCGCCGCGGTCAGCGGCAAGGCGACGCGCTCTCTCGGCGTCTGGCAGGGGAGCGCTGCCCAGCAGGCCCAGGAGATGGTCCCCGAGGGCGTCACCGTGGTCGCCGCCCTGCACACGATCGGCGCCCCGACGCTCGCCGACGCAGAGGCCGAGCTGGGCGAGGACGTGCTGGTCTGCGGCGACCGCAAGGCCGACAAGGCCCGGGTCGCGCGCCTGGTCGAGCTGATCCCGGGACTGCGGGCCGTCAACGCCGGGCCGTTGGAGATGGCGCGGATCGTCGAGCAGCTGACGCCGCTACTGATCTCCGTCAACGTCCGCTACAAGGCCCACGCGGGGATCCAGCTGACCGGCCTCCCCGACGGCGACCACTGGGAGTAGGTAGCGGGCCGTGAGGGTCGCGTTGCTGGCGGGTGGCACCGGGGGCGCCAAGCTCGCCGCCGGGATGCAGGAGGAGATCGGCTCCGACCTGGCGGTGATCGCCAACACCGGCGACGACATCGAGACGCTCGGCGTCCACGTCTCCCCCGACCCCGACCTCATCACCTACTGGCTCAGCGGCGAGATCGACGAGGAGCGCGGCTGGGGGCTGCGTGACGACAGCTTCACCGTCTTCGACCGGCTGACCAAGCTCGGCGCGCCGAGCTGGTTCGGCCTCTCTGACCGCGACCTCGCCGCCTGCCTCTACCGCCGCCAGTTCCTCGAGGAGGGCGGCCGCCTCACCGACGCGCAGGCGCAGATCGCCCGCACGCTCGGGGTCGAGGCGCGGGTGCTGCCGATGTGCGAGACGCCGGTGCGGACCAAGGTGCTGACCGCCGCCGGCAGCCGCGCCCTGCAGGAGTACCTGATCGTCGACCGCGGCGAGCCGGAGGTCCACGGGGTCGAGCTGGCCGGAATCGAGGCGGCCGAGCCGAGTGCCGAGGTGCTGGAGGCGCTGCGCTGGGCCGAGGCGATCGTGATCGGCCCCTCCAACCCGGTGATCAGCATCGGCCCGATCCTCGCCGTCCCGGGGATGACGGAGGCGATCACCGCATCCAACGCCCCGGTCGTCGCCGTCAGCCCCTTCGTCGCCGGCCAGGTCGTCAAGGGGCCGACCGAGCGCTTCATGCAGGCGCTGGGCCGGCCATCGACCGCGGCGGGCGTCGCCTCTCTCTACACGGGACTGATCGACGCGATGGTCGTCGACGACGGCGATCCCGACCCGCCCCCGGAGGAGATCCCGACGCTCGCGGTGCCGACCCTCATGGAGGGCGCGGCCGGGCGGGCACGGCTGGCGCGCATCGTCCTCGACTACGCAGCTAGCCTCGACGGGGCTTGAAAGCAACCGCAGTACTACCCGTGAAGCGCTTCGGCGCCGCCAAGCAGCGGCTCGCCGCCGGCATGGGTGCGACGCACCGCGCCGAGCTGGCAGCGGCCATGCTGGAGGACGTGCTGGAGGCGATCGGCGCGGCACGGTCGATCGAGCACACAGTGGTCGTCACCAGCGAGCCGCGCGCAATCGAGCTGGCAGGCAAGAGGGGCAGCGAGTTGGTTGCCGATCCGGAGGAGGGCGGCCACTCCGGTGCGGCCCTCGCGGGGGTCGCGCGCGCCCGCGAGCTCGGTGCCGAATGCGTCGTCCTGCTCCCCATCGACTGCCCACTGCTCGACCCGCGCGAGCTCGAACGCCTGCTGACCGGGATGCCGGAGCGCTACGTCGCGATCGTCCCCGACCGGCACGGCACGGGCACAAACGCGCTCGCGCTCGCGCCGCCAGACGTGATCGCGCCCTCCTTTGGGGAGGGCAGCTGCGCTCGCCATGTCGCTGCCGCACGCACGGCTGGCGTGCCCTTCGGCGTCGAGGAGCTGGCGTCGCTGGCGCTGGACCTGGACACGCCAGCCGACGTCGTCGCCCTGACCATGGAGCTGGAGAGGGACCGTGGGCGGGCGAGGCGAACGGCGAGAGCGCTGGGCATATGAGCTCGCTCCAGGCGTTTGGCGTCGTGGATCTTCCTGAGATAGAGGAAGGGACGAACCTCGGCGAGCTGATCGCCGGCAAGACCGAACCGCGCGATGGCGACGTCGTCGTCATCGCCCAGAAGATCGTCTCCAAGGCAGAGGGACGCGTCCGCAAGCTCTCCTCGGTCATCCCCGGCGCGAAGGCGCGCAAGCTCGCAGCCGAGCTCGGCAAGGAGCCGGCCATGGTCGAGCTGATCCTCGAAGAGAGCCGCGAGGTACTGCGCGCCGAGCGCGGCGTCCTGATCACCGAAACCCACCACGGCTTCGTCTGCGCCAACGCAGGCATCGACAGCTCGAACCTGCCGGAGGACGGCACGGTTTGCCTCCTGCCCGAGGACCCCGATGCCTCCGCCCGCCGCATCCGCTCCGAACTCGGCACCACCGTCGGTGTCGTAATCGCCGACAGCTTCGGCCGGGCCTGGCGGCTGGGACAAGCCGAGGTAGCGATCGGCTGCGCCGGCCTCACCCCCCTTGACGACTGGCGCGACCGCACAGACGCACACGGACAAAAGCTCGAAGCGACCCTGATCGCGATAGCCGACGAGGCCGCCTCGGCCGCGGACCTAGTTCGCAGTAAGGACAGCCGCGTCCCGGTCGTGATCGTCCGCGGCCTCGACCGTTTCGTCACGACGGACGACGGCCCGGGAGCCGCCGCCCTGCGCCGGCCTCGGGACGAAGATCTCTTCCGCTAGCCGATGCGCAGCACGGCGGCGCCGCGGAGGCTGCCGTCGCGGATCGCATCGAGGGCCTCATTCGCTTGCTCGAGCGGAAACACCTCCACCTCGGTCCGCACCGGCACCTGCGGCGCCAGGGCCATGAACTCCTCGCCGTCCTGCCTGGTCAGGTTGGCGACCGAGCCGAGAGCGCGCTCACCCCAGAGCTCGGCATAGGGGAAGCTCGGGATGTCGCTCATGTGGATGCCGGCGCTGATGATCCGCGCGCCCTTGGCGCTGGCTCGCAGGGCCGTCGTCATCAGGGCGCCGACCGGGGCGAAGACGATCGCCCCGTCGATCTCCTCGGGCGGCGGGTCCTCGGAGGACCCCGCCCACTCCGCGCCGAGCTCACGCGCGAACTCCTGACCCTCCTCGTCGCCCTCGCGGGTGAAGGCGAACACCCGCCGGCCCTGGTGCACGGCCACCTGGCAGAGAATGTGGGCCGAGGCGCCGAAACCGTAGAAACCAATCCGCTCGGCGTCGCCGACCAGGCGCAGTGCCCGGTAGCCGATCAACCCGGCGCAGAGCAGCGGCGCCGCCCCCTCGTCGGACAGGTCTGGTGGAACGGGGAAGCAGAAGCGCTCGTCGGCGACCGCCAGCTCGGCGTAGCCGCCGTCGACGTCGTAGCCGGTGAAGCGGGCGCGGTCGCAGAGGTTCTCACGCCCGCCGGTGCAGTAGCGGCACTCGCCGCAGGCCCAGCCCAGCCAGGGCACGCCGACCCGGTCTCCGGCCGCGAAGCGCTCCGTCCCCTCTCCGGCCTCGACCACCGTGCCGACGATCTGGTGCCCAGGGACGAGCGGCAGCTTCGGCCGCTCAAGGTCGCCGTCGGCGATGTGCAGGTCGGTGCGGCAAACCGCGCAGGCGGCGACCGAGATCAGCACCTGGCCCGTGCCCGGCCGCGGCTCGGGCAGCTCCGCCGACTCCAGGGGCTGCCGCTGCCGCTCCAGGACCATCGCGCGCATCGGCCAATGATGGCGCTACCGAATCAGTACGTCTCGACGATCTCGTAGAGCGTCGTGCGCTGGGCCGGCTCGCGGCCGCCGGCGCGGGCGGCGGCGATCAGCTGCTCGGGGTCCAGCCGGACGCCGTGCTGGGAGCCGGCCATGCGGGAGATGTTCTCCTCCATCAGCGTGCCGCCGAGGTCGTTGACGCCCCAGCGCAGCGCCTCGGTGGCCGCCCCGAGACCCATCTTCACCCAGCTCGCCTGCAGGTTGGGGATCGTCCTGCCCAGCGCCAGGCGGAATGCCGCGGTGTGCTTGAGGTTCTCGGGAGCGGAGATCTCCTCGATCCCGTGCGTGCGTCCCAGCATCGTGTTGAAGGGGATGAAGCTGAGCGGGACGAACTCGGTGATGCCGCCGGTCCGCTCCTGCAGGGCGCGGATAACCCGCATGTGACGCGCCAGCTCCCGCGGCTCCTCGATGTGGCCGAACATCACGGTCGAGGTCGAGCGCAGGCCCGCCCGGTGGGACGCCTCGATGATCTCGATCCAGCGCTGCGCCGGCAGCTTGTTCGGCGAGATCCGCTGCCGCACGCCGTCGTCGAGCACCTCGGCGGCGGTCCCCGGGGTCGAGCCGAGACCGCACTCGATCAGGTACTCGAAGACCTCATCCGCGCTCTTCCCCGAACGCTCGCACATGTGGTCGACCTCCATCGGGGAGTAGGCGTGCAGGTGCAGCTGCGGCGCCACCTCCTTCGCCAGCCGCAGCCACTTGCCGTACTCCTCCAGAGTCAGGTCGGGATGAATCCCCCCCTGCATGCAGAGCTCCGTAGCCCCGAACTCGACCGCTTCCCGAATCCGCTCGGCGAATTCCTCCTCCGAGACCTCATAAGCATCCGGCGACCGCCGCCCCTGCCCAAAGCCACAGAAAGCACAACCCACAACGCAGATGTTGGTGAAGTTGATGTTCCGGTTGACCACAAAGGTGACCCGGTCCCCCGCAAGCTCTTCTCTCAGCTCGTCGGCGGCCACCCGCATCTCCTCGATCACCTCAGGCCGCGTCTCCGCAAACAACGCCGTCAGCTCGTCCTCGGACAGCTCATGACCCTCACGTCCCTTGGCAATCGCTTCAGGGGCAAGCTTGCCGCTCAGGGACTCTTCCGATCGCCTCCCCGACCCCCGCCTCGGGATGAAACTCCAGTACTTCAACTTGATCACGTCCAGGACGCCTTGCTCCATCCACTCCGAGTCCATGTACTGCGGGTAGACACACAGCCTCTCGGTCAGCGCGAACCCTTTGGGCGCCAGCTCCTTCCGAACCTCATGCGGACTCGGGAAAGCGTGCTCAGGCGAGATGTGGTCCCCGTTGGCCGAGAGCCCACCGAGATCAGTCGCCCCCGCCTCGACCAACTCGCCCCAGGCATCCGACAAGTTCGGCGGCACCTGCACACCGACATCCGGCATCAACCGCTTGCACTCGGCAATCAACCGCTTGATGTCGCCAACGGACACCGGACTGGCCCAGGCCGGAAGGGACGACGGGGACCCCTCTGATGGGAACTCGCGAAGCAACTCAACCTCTGTACCGCCATCACGATCCCGCTGCGGAGCCCCAGCAGAGGGGTCCCCGTCGTCCCCCCACCGCTCCCGAGCAGCCTCATCCGCAATATCCGCCACTTCCGCCCCGTAGTACCTCGGATGCGGAACGAAGTTCTGCAGGATCACCTCCTGCAGATGCCCGTACCGGCCGTGCAACTCGGCCAGCGCTTCGAGCGACGCAACCTGCTCCTCCTCGGTCTCACCGATGCCAACCAAAATCCCGCTCGTGAAGGGGATCTTGAGCTCGCCCGCGGCCTCGATCGTCGCCAGGCGCTGCGCCGGATGCTTGGTCGGCGAGCCGGCGTGGACCGTGTCCATCAGCCGCTCCGAAACGGACTCCAGCATGAGCCCCTGAGAAGCCGTTACCTCTCGAAGGCGAGCCAGATCGCGATGGTCGAGGACACCGATGTTCGTGTGCGGGAGCATCCCGCGCTCGAGTGCTCGTTCGCAGGCCCAGGCGACGTACGAGGTGAAGTCGTCGTGGCCCCATTCCGCCAGCTTTGAAGCAACGATGGGGTTGATCTCCGGCCGCTCCCCCGTGAGCACCAGGAGCTCCTTCGCGTTGCGCTTCAGCGCCTCGTCTAGAAGCTTCTCAACCTCTTCAGGCGAGCGGATATGAGCCTGGTGCGTCGCGAAGGCGCAGTACTTGCAGTAGCACTGGCAGGTCCGCGAGAGGGAGAGCGTGTAGTTCCGCGAGAAGGTGACCCGGCGCACGGCGAAAGACGCTACCGCACGCGCCGTCCCGGACCGGCGCGTGCGGTTGAAGATCCGGAGAAGCCTAGGAGGCGGTCGAAGCCGAGCCGGCCTTGACCCGCTCGGGCGGCTCGGTCGGAGCCGGTCCACCGGCCTCGAGCACGAACTTGAAGACGGCCGCGGCGAGCAGCGAGCCGACGATCGGGCCGAGCAGGTAGGGCCAGACGCCGCCCCACTCGTTGCTGACCAGCGCCGGGCCGAACCAGCGGGCGGGGTTGAAGGCGCCACCGTCGAGCGGGCCGCCGACCATGACGATGAAACCGAGCGTGGTGCCGATCGCCAGCGGAGCCCAGTCCTTGAGGCTCTTCTTCGAGAAGACCGCGGCGAGGATCACCAGGACCAGGCAGAAGGTGCCGATCGTCTCGATGATCGCGCCCTGGAAATTGCCGGCGAGCAGGCCGCTGACCTGGGCGGCGCCGTAGTTGGTGGCGCGGCCCTCGTCGAGCAGCAGCCCCTTGCAGAGCAGGGCGCCGAGGACGCCGCCCGAGAGCTGGGCGAGCGTGTAGATCAGCGCGTCGATCGAGGAGATCCGTTTGATTGCCCAGGCAGCCAGCGTCACAGCCGGGTTGAAGTGCCCCCCGCTGACCACGCCGAACATGACGATGAGGCCGAAGAGCAGGAAGGCGTGGACGAGACCGATAACCGCAAAGTCGGTGCCGAAGCTCGCCTGTTCTCCCGTCGAGAGAAAGAGCACGATGACGGTACTGATGAAGAACACCAGCAAGAAGGTGCCGATCAGCTCAGCAAGGTATGCCGCAAGTCCTCGTTCCTGCACTCTTTTCCTCCTAGATCCCTTGATTCGACTGGGCGGCGCCAGTCTACCCAGATCGAGCGAAGGAATATGCTGCCCGTCTCAATGAGGGTGTTCGTCGCGCTGCTGGCGGCCGCCCTGCTGCTCCCCGGCGCCGCCGGCTGCGGCGGGGACGGCGCTGAACCGGGCGCGCCAGTCGGCGCGACGCTGGTGCTCGACTTCACGCCTAACGCCGTCCACTCCGGCATCTACGCGGCGCAGCGCCAGGGCTACTACCGCGAGGAGGGAATCGACCTGACGATCCGCCAGCCCGGCGAATCCACCGACGCGCCGAAGCTGCTGGAGGCGGGCCGCGCCGACTTCGCGATTCTCGACATCCACGACCTCGGCATCGCCCGCGAGCGCGGCCTCGATCTGGTCGGCGTGATGCCCGTGGTCCAGCGGCCGCTCGCCGCCGTAATCGCCACCGAGAGCATCGACAGGCCGGGCGAACTGGCGGGACAGGCGGTGGGTGTCACCGGCCTGCCCTCCGACGAAGCCGTCGTCGATTCCGAGGTGAGCGCCGACGGAGGCGACCCGGCGGAGGTGGAACGGGTGACCATTGGCTTCAACGCCGTCTCGTCCCTGGTGGCGAACAAGGTCGATGCCGTGACGGGCTTCTGGAACGCGGAGGGCGTGGCGCTGCGCGCTCGTCGCGTTCCCATCAACATCTTCAAGGTCGACCGCTACGGCGCCCCCTCCTACCCGGAGCTGGTCCTGACAACCACCGGCGACACCCTCCGAAACGACCCCGAGCTGGTTGGGTCCACGGTCGATGCCACCCGGCGCGGCTACGAGCTGGCCGCCGCCGAGCCGGGCCGGGCGCTGGACGATCTCCTGGCCGCTGCGCCGGCTCTCGACCGCGAAGAACAAGCCGGGCAGCTGAACGTCCTGCGGCGGGACCTGCGGCCGGCGCCCTTCGATCCAGAGGTACTTCGCGCCTGGGCGGCGTGGGACCTCGAGCACGGGTTGCTGAAGCGGCCGTTGGACGTCGACGCCGCGTTCTCCGAACCCTGACGTCCCATCCAGATACGCTTCGCCCGTGAGCCTGGCCGCCGATTTCCAGCAGGTCCTCGACGCGATGCCGCCCGACTGGACGGACCTCGAGCTCGACCTGCGGATCGACGACGAGAGCCGCTACGTGGATGCGGCGGTGGCCCTCAGTCAGGTCAACGCCCAGCCCTACTCGAAGGCCGACTGGGACTGGCGCCTGCTCGTCGCGCACAGCTTCGGCCACGCCGCCGCGGCCGAGACGGTCAAGGGCACTCTGGCCAAGCTCGACGCGGACGGAATCGGCGGCGAGATGGCTGTTCGCGAGGTCCGCGAGGGCCGCGCCGAGGTCGTGCAGATGTGGGGCCGCCCCGAGAGCGTTCGCGAGGAGTTCCGCGAACGCCGCTCTCTCTAGATGGCGAAGATCCTCGCGATCGTCGGCGACCTGATGCTGGCCAGCCGCGTGCAGGAGAGCCTGCGCGCCGCCGGCCACGACGTAACGGTCGCCCCCACGCTCCCGGACCCCCTGGAGGCCGACGCAATCGTCTGCGACCTGGACACCGCCGACCTCGGCGCCCTAGCCGCCTCACCCGTCCCCGTCCTCGGCTTCTACTCCCACGTCGATGTCGAGACCAAGCAGGCCGCCGAAGCCGCCGGCATAGACCAAGCCGTCCCCCGTTCCCGCATGGCCCGCGAGCTCCCCGAGCTAATAGAAAAGCTCCTCACAGACGGTTAGCCGACCCCAGAGCCCAGAGGGCATCTGATGGAGAGCATGCCCGGCATGCTGGGATCTGGATCGCGCCCCCGCCTGGCTCGACGCCCACCTCCAGGGCAACCAACCAATGACCTGGGAGCTGTTCTTTCAAGGACTTGCCCAGACGGTGAGCGTGCAGCGCAGGGAAATCGAGCGGGTCCTGGACGAGCAGGTGAGCGGCCCCGAAGAGATCGAAGAGGTGCTGGCGGAGGCGCCGGTTCCGGACGGCACCGGGGGAGAAGAGCGGTTCGACCTCATGTCCGGAGTAACCGGGCGCTGTCAGCGCACCTGAAAGCGCTGGTAGATATCGCCTACGACCTCGAAGCACAGGCCGGCCGGCGCGGCGACACCGGCGATGAGGGCTGACGACCGACTCAAGCGGGAGGACGGCGAACTCAGAGCGCCGCCCTCCCTGGACCCTGCCGCATCGAGCGCAGCCCAGGGGGCGTTGCTGACGGCGCCCCTGGGTCGGACGCCCGATGCGGGCGAGGATGCTAGGCAGTCGAGGCAGCAGTTTGCCGAGTTCTAATTTGAGCGTTCCCAGAGCCCCCACAGGCGAGCAGCGGCCCTCGTTGCTGGAGGGTCCGCTGCCGCCGCAAAGCCCTAGCGGCTCTTGATGTGCATGTGCATCGGGACGACTCGCGTCAGCGAGATTGTCATGCGGCCCACCTCCCTTCCCGGTGGTCGTCAGCACGACCGCATGCCGATTGATCTAAACATTCTGAGTATTACAAATTATTTAAATCAATCGGAATGCATCGGGGCGACACCTCAGCGCTAATCGCTAGCGTTCCGCTGCGTACTCAGGAATTTCCTATTAGCGATCCAGAGGAGACCGGGAAAGTGACGGAAAAAAAGCGGACAAAGAAGGAAAGCGCGAAGGATGCGAGCAAAGCCCCAGAACTGATCGATATACGCCTGATGAAGGCGCTTTCGCACAAGGATCGCGTCCAGATCCTGTCAATCCTCAGCGAAAGGGAGGCCAGCCCCAACGAACTCACGGAACTCGTCAACCTGGGTCTCAGCAAGGTCAGCTACCACGTCACAGTGCTGAAGGATTTCGACCTCATCGAGATGGTCAAAACCGAGCCACGACGGGGAGCGGTGGAGCACTTCTATCGAGCCAAGCAGCGCGTCATCCTTCCCGACAGCCTCTGGGAGAACATCCCCAAGGCCATGCGGCAGGAGATCACCCGCGAAGTACTTGGTGACGCCCTCAATGACGTCAAGACGGCTGTCAAGGCGGGCACTTTTGATGCGCGCGATGATTTCCACTTGAGCTGGATCCCAGCGAACCTCGACCTCACGGCATGGCTTGTGCTGAAGGCATTGATGGTCGAGTTCGAGGAGCGTGCAATGAAAGCCCAAGCCGAAGCCTCACAGCGTCTTGCGGAAAGTGGAGAAAAGGGCTTTCCAGCGACCTTCGTGCTGCTTGGCTTTGAATCCGCCCGGAAACCTGAGAACGGAGTAAAGAAAGCGTCGTCGCGGAAGCGAGGATGAGAGTTCGGTAATACGGACCCTCCTCCCACCTAAACCGCCAATCCAGCGCCGCGCAGGCAGGCCGTGGCGCAGAGGTTTGCCGGGGGGCCGATTCGCCCCCGTTTGGCTCCTTGCCCGCTCCCTGGATTTCGCAAGCTGCTCTCTGCCGAGCCTGCTCTGAGCGCTTTTGGTGAGGAGCTGCCCGGCGATCTCCCGCTCTCGCCGCAGCGCGGTTCCCGGTGGCTCCATGCACTCCAGCTTGGCGAGGTTTTCGTCCAGCCGGTCACACAGCAATTCCTCGCGGACGCATAGCGACCCCCGCCGCAACCCGCCATCGGCGTCGAAGCGCTCAGTCAGGCGGCAGGAGGTCGGGGCCGGGGATCGCACTGCCGTGCGGATCGTGGCTGGGCTCTCCGAGCTTCGCCGCCATCAAAAGCTCCAGCTCCTCGGAGATGTAGTGCTCGAGCACCTCGGCCTCCTCGTGGACGCGGTCGTCGGGCATCCCCAGCGCCTCGGAGAGGTAGGCCTCGATCAGGCGGTGATGCCGGATCACCTCCAGCGCCACCTTCTCCCCCGCCGGGGTCAGCGTGACGCCCTTGTACGGCAGGTACTCGGCCAAGCCGAGGTCGTCGAGCCGCTTCAGCATCGAGGTCGCCGTCCCCGGCGCCACCCCGAGCCGCTCGGCCAGCTCGCCGTTGGTGACCGGGCCGGCGCGCTTGCTGGAGACCGCGTAGATCGCCTTCGCGTAGTCCTCGATCGCCTCGGTCCCCGGCGTCCGTCTCGGGCCCGCCCCTCCGGTCGCCATCAGACCGAGACCAGCAGGCCGGTTACGTAGAGGAGAGCGATCCCGGCGAGCAGGCCGGCGACGGAGAGCGGGTGCAGGATCCGCCCTTCGTCGTTGCGCATCGCCGGGGAGATCTGGACGATCACCCTGACGATCGCGCCGACGCCGATCCCGAAGAGCAGGGCCGCCAGGCTGGGGTTGAAGGCGGCGGCGCCGATCCAGGCGCCGAGAATCGCCGGGGCGCCGGCGATCAGGCCAAGCACGGCGAGGTGACCGAACCGGGCCCCGGCGGTCGGCCCGGCGCCCTCGCGCAGCGGCGCCACGATCGCCAGGCCCTCGGTGGTGTTATGGATCGCGAAGCCGACGACGAGGAAGGCCCCGAGGGCGAGCGCCCCGGTCGCGTAGGCGGAGCCGATCGCCAGGCCCTCGCCGAGGTTGTGGAGGCCGATCCCGATCGCGACCAGAAGCGCCATGTAGAGCCCGCCCTGGGCGGCACTCCCGCCCGCGTTCGCGCGCCGCCGGGACAGGTAGGCGTCGACGCCGGCGAGCAGCAGGTAGGCGACCAGCGCCCCGGCGAAGACCAGCGCGGCGCCGCCGAAGGCACCTGGCGCCGCGGCGGCGATGTCCAGGCCCTCGAGCGCGGCGTCGATCGCCAGCAGCGCCAGCAGGCCGACGGTGAAGGCGATCAGCGCGCCGATCCAGCGGGCGTCGACCCTGCGCACGAAGGGGAGCCAGAGCATGCCGAGGCTGACCGGGATCACGCCGACGTAGATCCCCAGCAGCGCCATCAGACCGTAGAAGCTGAGGTCGGCCTCCGGCGTTTCCGCGGCGACCGGGATCGACGCGTCGACCGTCCCCCCCGAGGCGGTGAGGATGAAGATCTCGTAGGCCTCGCCTTCGATCCAGGGATACGCGATCGTCAGCGTGGTCGAGCCGAGCCGGCCGATCTCGGTGCCATCGCTGGCGGTGAAGGACGCGTAGGCGTCGTTCACCGCGACCTGGGCGAGGTCGACCGGGTCGGGCCCGTCGTTGCGCAGGGTCAGCTCGATCTCCCCGGGCCGCAGCGTCGTGCGTTCCACGACGACCTCCTCGACCGGCGGGCCGGTCCGCTCGCCGAGCCCGGGGCCGCCGAGCAGAGCGAAGGCGCCGATAGCGGCGCCGATAAGAGCGAGGGGGATCAGGCCCAGAAGCCACGCCGGCAGGCCGCCGGGAGCGCGCTCGGCCTGGGCCGCCGCCTCCATCAGGCCTTCCTCCCGGAGTCGCCCCAGGGAAGGTCGCAATAGGCGGCCGACGCTGCCGCGGCGGTCAGCCGCGACGGGTTGCCGACCCGGAAGAAGCCCGACCAGCCCAGCTCGGCGAACTCGCTGACGTGGGCGTGGAACATGTAGTCGCCGTCGAAGGGGAACTTCATCTCGGCGATGCCCCGCTGGCCCTGTCCCTGGATCACCGTGTCCGTGAACTCGCTCGGCTCCAGCGAGGTCCCGGTCGGGTAGTACTGGAAGAAGTTGGCGTGGACGTGGAAGGAGTTGAGCGGGTCGTACTCGAGCACGTTGACCAGGTAGATGCGCAGCAGCTCGTCGCGGCTGACCTGGATCGGCTCGTTGACGTAGTGGAAGCCGATCGTGTTGACCGCGTAGACCTCGTTGGAGAGGTCGAAGTTGGTGTCGAAGCCGTTCATCACCATCACCATCTCGTCGGCTTCGGGCCGGCCCTTCCTGGGGTCGATGATGAAGGCGCCGTAGAGGCCGCGCGAGATGTGGCTGGCCAGCGGCGAGACGTGGCAGTGGTAGAGGTGGAGGCCGAACGGCTCGGCGTCGAATTCGTAGGTGAACTCCTCACCGGGGCCGATCTGGCCGCCGCCCCGGTTTTCGCCGATCCCCGGCATGCCGTCCATCAGCGCGGTGTGGATGCCGTGGAAGTGCATCGTGTGCGGGTGTTCGGAGGCGTTGAGGAAGCGCAGGCGCAGCTTCTCGCCCTCGCGGGCGCGCAGGGTCGGCCCCGGGACGCGGCCGTTGTAGGTCCAGGCCTCGTACTTGACGCCCGGCGCGACTTCGATCTCCTTGTCCTGGGCGACGATCTCCCACTCGCGCAGGACGCGACCGCTGGCCAGGCGCCTGGTCTTGCCGTAGTCGAAGTTGCGCAGCAATTCGGTCGGGTGAAAGCCGTTGGCGCGGTGGTTCACGGAGCGGCCGGGAGCGAAGCCGGCGTGGGGGAAACCCTCGTGACCGGCATGTCCGCTGTGGCCCGACATCGCGCCGGCGGCACCCGGACCGCCGGTCTCGCGCGGGAGGAGGCCCTGGACGATCGGCAGGCTGGCACCGGCAGCGAGGGCCCCGCCGAGCATCTTTCGCCTGCTGAGACGAGAGTTCACGCTTTTTGCTCCTGCGCAGATTTAGACACGTCTAAATGATTTTGACAGATCTAAAAGACGGTGGAGTAGGGCCATGGGGATGACCCCCGGCCGAGCAACAGCGGGGAGGCTCGTCCGGGGGTCATCCCCATGGCCCTCGACACGGGTTCTTAGAATTGGTTCATGGCCGAAGCGGTGACAGTCGAGCTCGATGCTCAGTACCGGCAGTTGCGCGAGGAGTGCGGGGTGCTCGATCGCTCGGGGCGGGGGAAGCTGCTGCTGCGGGGGGCCGAGGCGGCGGAGTACCTGCAGGGGCAGCTGACCAACGACGTCGAGGGGCTCGAGGCCGGCGAGGGGTGCTACGCGGCGCTGCTGGATCGCAAGGGGCACATGCAATCGGACATGCGCGTCCTCCGCCCTTCCGGTGCGCCTTTTCCCCCCATATCGGGGGAAAGGACCACCGGAACGGAGCTGGCGGAGGCGATCTGGATCGACGTCGAGCCCGAGCCGCTGCCGACGGTGCGGCGCCATCTCGAGATGTACAAGATCGGACGCGAGGTCGAGCTCGAGGACGTGACCGGGGCGCGGGTGATCCTCTCCCTGATCGGGCCACGCAGCGCCGACCTCGCGGGCGCGCCGCCGCTTCCCGAGCACGCCAGCGAAGCGATCGCGGTGGGAGGCACCGAGTGCCTGGCGGTCGGCACCGCCGCCGGCATCGACCTGATCGCGGCGGCTGGTAACGCGAAGCGGCTGCGCGCGGCACTCGGCGATGCGGGCGCGGTCGGGGTCGGCCCCGAGGCGGTCGAGATCCTCCGCATCGAGGCGGGGACGCCGCGCTTCGGCGCCGAGATGGACGACGGCACGATGCCCGCCGAGGCCGGCATCGTCGAAAGTGCCGTCGACTTCGAGAAGGGCTGCTACATCGGCCAGGAGACCGTCGCCCGCCTGCACTACCGAGGCAAGCCCAACCGGCACCTGCGCGGGCTGCGACTGGCCTCCCCCGTTGCGGCCGGCGCCGCGCTGGCACTGGGCGACAAGGAGGTGGGCAGGGTCGGCAGCAGCTGCGTCTCCCCCCTTCACGGACCGATCGCGCTCGCGGTCCTGCGCCGCGAGGCGGAGCCGGGTGCGGAGCTGGTCGTAGGTGAAGATGGCGTTACGGCCCGCGTGGTCGACTTGCCCTTCGGCTAGATTCCGCCCGATGGGTCGTGGGAGCAGATTCGCCGCCGGATGCATACTCGGAGTGCTGGCCCTTGCCACGGCCGGGTGCGGAGCCCAGGAGAACGCGAACGAACCGCGGCCGCAGCCGCCGACCCGCGTCAGCGTCACGATCACGCCGAGGGGGATCACAGTGCAGCCCCCGCGCATCGCGGTCGGCCCCGAACCGAACCAGCAGATCCCCCAGAACGTGCACGCGGCCCAGCCCCCGATCGACTCCGACGCCCCCGTTGACGTCGTCTTCGTCACCGCCAACCTGACCGACTTCGACTCGAAGCTGGAGATCCGCGGCCGCAAGGACGCCGCATCGGGGCTGCTCGTCGCCAACGGCAACGGCACGATGCTGACCTCGTTGCCGACCGGCGCCTACACGATCAGCGCCGCCGACATCCCGGGCGCCAAGCCTGTCCGCTTCTCTGTTGGTTCGCGCCGCACCTCCTCGCAGAACGACCTGTTGCTGCCGTAAATAGCGGCATTGCCGCGGCGCCGGTACGTCTGGGCCGGTCGTCACCATCGTTCGGGTGACCATCGTTCTTGCGATAGCCGTGCTCGCGCTCGCCGTGGCGCTCGTCTACGTCGTCGCCCGGCGCCCCGAGCCGCAGTCCCCGCTCGACCACGGACCGGCGATCCAGGAGGCCACCTCGAAGGCGGTCGCCGACCTGCTCAGGGTCAACGAGGAGTCGCGCAGGGCCGACACACAGGCGGCGGAGGCAACCCTCGACAAGCGCCAGGCGGAGATCAAGGCCCTGGCGGAGAGGATCGCCAAGGGCCAGGAAAAGATCGAGGCGGAGGTGCGCAAGCGTGGTGAAGGCGACCTGCAGACGCGCACCCTGCTCGAGCAGATGGGACAGACGGTCGGCAACCTCAACACCGAGACCGCCGGGCTGAAGAAGGCGCTGCGCCAGCCGCAGACACGCGGCCAGTGGGGCGAGTTGCAGCTGCGCCGCTGCATCGAGATCGCCGGCATGACCGAGCACGTCGACTTCGAGATGCAGGAGACACTGCACACCGAAGACGGCCGCCTGCGGCCCGACGCGCGCTTCCTCCTGCCCGAGGGGCGCAGCTTCGTCGCCGACTCGAAGGTCCCGCTCGACGCCTTCCTCGATGCCCAGGAGGCCGAGGTCGAGAGCGAGCGCCGCACCCACCTCGAGCGGCACGCGCGGCAGGCCCGCGAGCACGTCCGCGCGCTCAGCTCAAAGGACTACCAAGGGCAGTTCAAGGCCGGCGAGACGCCCGACCTGGTGATCTGCTTCATCCCCAACGAGCCGGCGCTGCACGCCGCTTTCACCGCCGACCCGGAGCTCTTCGACTACGCGTTGAAGCTCAACGTCCTGCTTGTGAGCCCGACCTCCCTGATCGGCCTGCTGCGGACGATGGAGCTCGGCTGGCGCCAGGAGCGAATGGTCGCCGAGGCGGCCGAGATCGCCGACGCCGCCGGAACCATGCACGCTCGTTTCGCCAAGTTCCTCAGTGACTTCGACAAGGTCGGCAGGGGCCTGACCTCGGCAGCCAACGCCTACGACTCCGCGGTCGGCTCGATGGAGCGCCGCCTGCTGCCGCAGCTGCGCAAGGTCGAGTCGCTCGGCGTCACCCCGAGCAAAGCGATCGAGCCGCCGGAACCGGTCGAGATCACGGTGCGCGAGATCACAGCGCCCGAGCTTCGCGAGGCCGATACCCCCGTGCTTGACTAGGATTCGCGGCCCGATCCCAAAGACCCGCGGAGGACCCCAGTTGGCCGTTGACACGAGCGCAGTCGCGAAGTTGGACGTCGAGCCCGGAACCCTGCCCGAGACGATGGCGGCCTGGGTGATCCGCGAGGAGCGCCAGGGCGAGCCAAACGACGCCTTCCAGCTGGAGCAGATCGAGGTTCCCGAGCCAGGCGCCTTCGAGGTGATCGTCCGCGTGATGGCGGCCGGGGTCAACTTCAACAACGTCTGGGCGGCGCTGGGCAAGCCGGTCTCGGTCTTCCCCTACGGCGACCACCCCGAGTACGGCCACCACATCGGCGGCTCCGACGCCTCCGGAATCGTCTGGAAGGTCGGCGAGGGCGTCACCCGCTGGAAGCCTGGCGACGAGGTCGTCGTCCACTGCAACCAGGCCTCCTACGAGGACGTCGAGGTCCACGGGCTCGACCCGCTGGCGGCGCCTAGCCAGAAGATCTGGGGCTACGAGACGACCTGGGGCTCCTTCGCCCAGTTCACCAAGGTGCAGGCCCAGCAGCTCCTCCCCCGCCCCCAGAACCTCTCCTGGGCCGACTCCTCCGCCTACGGGCTCACCTACTTCACCGCCTACCGGATGCTGATCGACCAGTGCAAGCTGCAGCCCGGCCACAACGTCCTGATCTGGGGCGCGGCCGGCGGCCTCGGCGTCTTCGCCGTGCAGCTCTGCAAGGCGGCGGGCGCCAACGCGGTCGGCGTCGTCTCCTCCGAGGAGAAGGGCGAGCTGATCAAGCAGCTCGGCGCCGTCGACTACATCAACCGGGCCGAGTTCGGCGAGATGATGCGGACGCCGGAGAACCTCACCGACCCCGCCGCCGACAAGGAGCGCTTCAAGGCCTCGCGCGGCTTCGCCAAGCGGGTCAAGGAGATCCTCGGCGACGCCCCCGACATCGTCTTCGAGCACGTCGGCCAGGCGACCTTCCCGACCTCGGTCTTCGTCGTCAAGCCGTTCGGCAAAGTCGTCATCTGCGGCGCCACCTCGGGCTTCCAGCTCGACTTCGACGTTCGTTACCTGTGGATGCGCCAGAAGCAGATCATCGGCTCGCACTTCGCCAACGCCTACGAGTGCATGAAGGCCAACCAGCTGATGGCCGAGGGCAAGGTCCGCCCGGTGATCTGGCAGACGATGGGCTTCGACGGCGTTGCCGAGGCACACCAGCTGCTGCACGAAAACAAGCACCTCGGCAAGATCTCGATCCTGGTCGGGGCCGAGTCCGAGGACGAGGGCAAGAACGAGGACGGCCCGGGCGCGATCCGGGCGGAGGTGGGAGCCTGATGAGCGAGGTTTGCGTACTGGACTGGCACGTCGCCCCCTTCCGGGCCGACCGCTTTCTCGACCTCTGGGAGCCGGCGGCGGCGAAGATGCCGGCCTACGGCGCCAAGAGCTGGTCGCTGACCCGCTCGACCGACGACCCGCTGGCGATCCGCCAGTCCTCGGTCTGGGAGAGCCGCGCCGACTTCGAGCGCTACTGGTTCTCAGAGGAGATCGAGAAGGCTCGCGCCGCCGCCATCGACCTCTACGACCTGCCGCTGCTGCCCACCTGGCACGAACTGCTCGTCGCCGAGTAGAGGTGGCCGACGCTCAAGCTCGCTCCAGGGGCGCCATCGTCAAGCCGGCGGACTTGAGCTGCTGCCAGTAGTGCTCGGCCGGCTCACGCGGCCCCGACCAGACGATCGCCATGCCGTTGTTGTGGATGCTCTCGGCCAGCTGGTGGCCCTTCTCCAGCGACACCCCCGGCAGCACGCGCGCCAGGGACTGGGCCACGTGGTCGAAGGTGTTGTGGCTGTCGTTGCGGACGATCACACGCCAGTCGCCGCCCAGGTCCGAGCCCGGCCCGTCGGTGCGGGGCCTCTCCACCGTCGAAGTCGACACGCTCGCCATTATGCGGAAAGTTGCTGCACCGGGGAAGGCACGACCGCTGGGGACTCCATCATTCGTCTTAAAGTGTACTTAACTACTCAAGTTAGTTATGGCTTAGACTCCTTATGACCAATGCAAACTATTCTGGAGGCCTGGACCCGTGCGACCGCGTCCCGTCTCGATTGACCAGCGCCTGGCCAAGGCCCTCTCCAGCTCGCTGCGAGCGGAAGCCCTGGCCCTCATAGCCGAAGGGGTCGACAGCCCGAAACTTATCGCCGAGAGGCTCGACCTCGACGTTCGCACCGTCGCCTACCACATCCGGGTGCTGAGGAACCTGGGCTGTATCGAGCTGGCGGAAACGCAACCGCGACGGGGAGCAGTGGAACACATCTACCGCTTGGCAGACCAGGCGCTGGAGAAGGACGAGTAGCGGGCCGGACGGGAGGGGCCATCGGGGGGTCCCTCCCCAGGCCGCTTCGCGGGAGTTCCTGGGGAGGGACCCCCCGATGGCCCCGCACGCCAAGCCGACCCCACGCCCGAAACGTCCCCGATAACGCCCCAGGCTGGCGAAACCGGCCCCAGGGTCCCCAAGCTTTTTAAAAAGCTTGGGGCGCCCGTAACGGCACCTGGGGCATCTGAAGCTTTTCGGGGAGCCGGGATGACGCTTCGGGGAGAAGCTTCCGAAGCTAGTGCGCTGTTGAGGGGATGGCGGTGCCTCTACCCAAAACGCTCGGCAGGAGCCTCGCTTGAGTGTTTTGGGTAGAGGCACCGCCATCCCCTCCCAACACTGGGCCGCTAAAACGGGCTAGGAACTCGAACTACGACGTTGTCTACCGTCGCCTGCGCACCCTTGGCCACCTTGGCGGAGCCGACCGAGAACCCCGACGCACGGCCGGTCAGTTCTCCTGCCCCTTCGTCCGTCACGTCGGCCACCAGTTCGCCGCCGACGTAGGCGAGGATGTGGCAGCTCCCCTTTTCTTCGCCCTCTGTGACGTTGAAGGCGCGGAGCCGCAGGTCGTTCTCGCGATCGACCCCTTCGATTCCGGGCACATCCTTGGCGATCTGCAGGTACTCGATGCTGCCGTCGGGGAGGATCTTGCGCAGCTGGGCCTTGCGCTGGAACGGGTAGGCGGCCAGCTGGTAGCGGGCACCGCCGCCCGCCCGCAGGTCGAGGCCGAGGTAGGCGGCCTTCTGTACGGACTTCGGAGTCTTGCCGAGCAGCCGCTCGGTTGCGGCGATCTCCAGGTCGCGCCCGACCACCGGCGTGCGGTAGGAGCACTCCCTGGTCTGCTTGCCGATGACGATGCCGAAAGCGCGGTCGGAGGCACCGCGGCCACAGCGGTCCCCGGAGAGCTTGGCGATCTGCGAGAGCTGCCCCTCGCCCTCCATGCCGTTGCGGTAGACGCCGACCAGAGCCGCCCCGGCCGTCGGGACGAGGGCCAGCAACGCGGCCAGCAGAGCGACGAGCGCGCCTGTGCGTAGTGCCTTCACGATCTCGCAGCCTAAACACAGGTGAGGGGGAAAGATGCGGCCCGGGGGCCGGTGAACGGCGTATTTCGAGGCGACCCAAATAAGATTGGGGTGTGAGCGAGCACCGCCTCCCCGAGCGCGACCGCCCCTGGGTGATGCGCACCTACGCCGGTCACTCCGACGCCCGGCGCTCCAACGAGCTCTACCGAGGCAACCTGGCCAAGGGTCAGACCGGCCTCTCGGTGGCCTTCGACCTGCCCACCCAGACCGGCTACGACCCCGACCACGTCCTCGCCCGCGGCGAGGTCGGCAAGGTCGGCGTCTCGGTCGCCCACAAGGGCGACATGCACCAGCTCTTCGACGGCATCCCGCTCGACGAGATGAACACGTCGATGACGATCAACGCGACCGCCGCCTGGCTGCTGGGCCTCTACGTGACGGTCGCCGAGGAGAACGGCGTCGATCGCTCCAAGCTGAAGGGGACGACCCAGAACGACATCATCAAGGAGTACCTCTCGCGCGGGACCTACGCGTTCCCGCCCGAGCCCTCGATGCGGCTGATCGCCGACATGGTCGCCTTCTCGGTCAACGAGGTGCCGAGCTGGAACCCGACCAACATCTGCAGCTACCACCTGCAGGAGGCGGGGGCGACGCCGGTTCAGGAGATCGCCTACGCCCTCTCCACCGGGATCGCCGTGCTCGACGAGGTGAAGGCGCGCGGCCAGGTCGCCGAGGCCGACTTCCCCAAGGTCTTCGGGCGCATCTCCTTCTTCGTCAACGCGGGCATCAGGCTGATCGAGGAGATCGCCAAGCTGCGCGCGATGGGTCGGCTCTGGAACGAGATCGGCCGCGAGCGCTACGGGGTCACCGACGAGAAGATGCTGCGCTTCCGCTACGGCGTCCAGGTCAACAGCCTCGGCCTTACCGAGGCGCAGCCGGAGAACAACATCCAGCGGATCGTGCTGGAGGCGCTTGCGGTGACGCTGAGCCGCGACGCCCGCGCGCGAGCGCTCCAGCTGCCCGCCTGGAACGAGGCGATGGGCCTCCCCCGCCCCTGGGACCAGCAGTGGAGCCTGCGCATCCAGCAGGTGCTGGCCAACGAGACCGACCTGCTCGAGTACCCCGACGTCTTCGAGGGCTCGGTGGTGATGGACGGCCTGGTCGAGGAGCTGGCCGAGGGTGCTCGCGCGGAGATGACCGTCGTGGAGGAGCACGGTGGGGCGGTCGCCGCGGTCCCCTACATGAAGGCCCGCCTCGTCGAGTCCCACCGCGAGCGCGTCGCCCGGATCGAGGCCGGCGAGCAGAAGGTCGTCGGCCAGAACAGCTTCACCGAGAGCGAGGACTCGCCGCTGACGGCGGGGGCCGACGGCGGCATCCTGACGCCGGACCCCGAGGTCGAGCGCGAGCGGGTCGAGGCACTGGAGGCATGGAAGGGCGAGCGCGACGAGGGGACCGTGCAGGCCGCACTGGCAGAGCTCGGCCGGGTCGCCACCGACGACGGCCAGAACATCATGCCGGCGACGATCGCCGCCGCCAAGGCGGGTGCGACCACCGGCGAGTGGGCCGGGGTGCTGCGCGAGGCGTTCGGCGCCTACCGGGGCCCGACCGGCGTCAGCGGAGCGTCGCCGGCCGCCGATCGCGAGCAGCTGGAGCAGGTCCGCCGCCGCGTCGACGAGGTCTCCGAGCAGATCGGGCACCGGATCAAGATCCTGGTCGGCAAGCCCGGCCTCGACGGGCACTCCAACGGCTCCGAGCAGATAGCCCTGCGCGCCCGCGACGCCGGCATGGAGGTGATCTACCAGGGAATCAGGCTGACCCCGGAGGAGATCGCCGAGTCCGCCCTGCAGGAGGACGTCGACGTCGTCGGCCTCTCGATCCTCTCGGGCTCCCACCTCGAGCTGATCCCGGAGGTGGTGCGGTTGCTGCGTGAGGAGGACGTCGGCGTGCCCGTGGTCGTGGGCGGGATCATCCCGGTGGCGGACGCCAAGCGCCTGCGCGAGGCCGGGGTCGACGGGGTCTACACGCCGAAGGACTTCGACATCAACAAGATCATGGGCGAGATCGTCGACCTGGTCGCCCGTCGCGCCGGCGCTCGCGCCGCTGCTTGAGCCGCGACCGCACCGGCGTGGGGACCGCCGACCTACAGCCTCCGCAGGAGTGTGACCTCGTCGTCGTCGGCGGCGGCATCCTCGGCCTGGCGGTGGCACGGGAGCTGCTCGCCAGGCGGCCCGGGGCACGGCTCTGCCTGCTCGAGGGCGAGGATCGGATCGGCCGCCACCAGACCGGGCGCTCGAGCGGCGTCGTGCACGCCGGGATCTACTACGAGCCCGGCTCGCTGAAGGCGCGGCTCTGCGTCGAGGGGGCCCGGGAGCTCTACGCGTACTGCGAGGAGCGCGGGGTCCCGTTCGAGCGCTCGGGCAAGCTCGTCGTCGCCGTCGACGAGAGCGAGCTCGAGCGCCTCGACGAGCTGGAGCGACGCGGGCGGGCAAACGGCGTTCCCGGCCTGCGCCGGCTCGCCGGAGAGGAGATCGCCGCGGTCGAGCCGGCCGCACGCGGCGTCGCCGCGCTGCACTCCCCGCAAACCGGCGTGGTCGACTTCGTCGCCGTGGCCGAGTCCTACGCCGCCGACGTTCGCGCCGACGGAGGCACGACCCACTTCGGCACGCGGGTGATCGGCGTCGCGCAACGGCCGGGGGGGATCGCGATCCGGCACACACACGGCACCACGGCGACCTCGGCCGCGGTCTTCTGCGCCGGGCTCTGGTCGGACCGCCTCGCGGTCGCCTGCGGGGCCCCGCGTGACCCACGCATCGTCCCCTTCCGCGGCGCCTACCTGCGGCTGCCCCCTGCCGAGGCGGAGCTGATCCGCGCCAACGTCTACCCGGTCCCCGACCCGGAGCTGCCCTTCCTCGGCGCTCACCTGACGCGCAACCTCGACGGCAGCGTGCTGATCGGCCCAAGCGCGCTGCTTGCCCCCGCCCGCGACGCCTACCGGCTGACCACCCTGCGGCCGCGCGACCTCGGTCAGACCCTCGCCTGGCCCGGCACCTGGCGCATGGCCGCCCGCCACCGCCGCGCCGCTCTGCGCGAGCTGCGTCACGCGACCAGCCGGCGGGCCTTCGTCGCCGAGGCCGCACGCCTGGTGCCGGCGCTGCGCGGTGTCCGTGCGGACGCCGGTCCGGCCGGCATCCGCGCCCAGGCTCTCGGCCGCGATGGCGCCCTCGTCGACGACTTCGTCGTGCATCGCACAGCGCACGCAATCCACGTGCGCAACGCGCCCTCGCCCGCGGCGACCTCCTCGCTGGCGCTGGCACGGCTGATCGTCGATCGGCTCGACGCGCGACAATAGGGGCATGAGCGAGCTGCACGGGGAGAGTTCGGCCTGGCTGCGCTGCTATCGCTGCTGGTCGAGCAACCTCGAGATCCAGATCCACTACGACGCGATCCGCCGTGTCGAGCCCGGCACCGGCATCCTCGCCGAGGGAGTCGACGAGGTGCAGGAGGCCCTCGTTCAGTGCGTCGACTGCATGCACGACCAGCCCCACCTCACCTTCCAGGACAACCACGTGGTGCCGGTGGAGGACCGCTGGGAGCGGATGGTCGCCGGCACCCCCTGGGTCGCCTCCTGCACGGTCCGCGTCGACCAGGACCGGGTCGAGACCTGCTCGGGCCCCGAAGCGATCGAGTTCCTCACCTACGGCGCCTTCGGCGACGCCGGCGTGCGCGAGTTCTTCACCCACGTCCGCTTCCACAAGCACGACGAGGAGCAGATCGTCGTCCACATGCTGGTCGAGCTCTACGCCCGTTCCGCCGAAGAGGCCACCGACGTCCTCGAGGCAGCCGCTCACGGCCCGCTCGAGATCACCTCCCTGGCCGAGGAGTCGCGGCCGCCGGCCCACGCCTCAGACGAGGCGCACTGAGACAAGTCAGTTTACAGTAGTAGATCTTTCTGTTATGTTCGCGCGATCAGACCTTTCCTAGTCATTTGCGCAGCCGCCCTTCTGCTCTCGGCCACCCCGGCCGAGGCCTCGGTGGTCGCCCGGCTCGCCGGGGTCGAGAGCCCAACCAGCTCTCCATACGACTTCGATCAGGTGAAAACAGACACGGAATGCGAAGGCAGCACCACGGCAAGGGACACCGGCCAGGCCTATGCCGGTGCTGCGTCACTCAAAGTCCACATCGAAACCACGAAATGCTCGCCCTTTGCGCGCGGCATCTTCAACAGCAACTCCCCCAACCACATCGTCGAAGGGGACGACCTCTGGTTCGGCGCCGCGATCTTCCTCCCATCCGGCTTCTACAGCGCCCACACCGATTACACCGACCTGATCCGGATGGACTCCTACGTCAACGACGGCGGTGAACTGAACGAAGCGGCCAAACAGCAGAGCATCGACTTCGCCATCTTCAGCAACGACGACGTCTACGTGCGGGCCGCATCCAACGAAAAAACCAACACGCTGGTCGGGCCTCTCTCGCCCAGCGTGCTCTCCGAAGGCTCATGGCACTGGGTTGAGATCCACGCCGTCCTCGACAAGGACTCCGGCGAAGCGTTCACCGAACTCAAGATCGACGGCGAAAGCCAGGGCTCGTCCACCGCGGCCAACTTCTTCGCCGGGCGGGCGGACTTCAACCGGGTTCGCTACGGCTTGGTCTCGGCCGGCAACAACGGCTCGGGCAACCTGACGATGTACGTCGATCGCGCCTCGATCAGCAAAACCGAACGCGGGCCGCTCGCGTCGACGACCCCCGGCCTGGTCAGCTACTGGCGCCTGGGCGAGCCCAGCGGTACCACCGCCGCCGACACGCAGGGGGTCGCCTCCGGCACATACGTGAACAGCCCCGAACTCGGCGTCGCCAGCCTGCTGAAAGGCGAAACCGACACGGCCGTCAATTTCGATGGCAAAGACGATCACGTGAGCATCACACCGGTAGGTGCCTTGAATATGACCTCCGCGGCGACGATCGAGGCGTGGATCAAAGCGGACGCGCTGCAGGGGACGATCGTCAGGCGCAACAACTCCTACGAGCTTCGAGCCCAGTCCGACGGAAGCGTGCTCTTCCGGGTCTGGGTCGGCAAAGAAGTCCAATCCCTCACGTCGGCGGAAGGCAAAGTGAAAACCGGCACCACCTATCACCTTGCCGGAACGTACGACGGATCCAACATGCGTATCTACCTCGATGGAAAAGAAATCGCATCGAAAGCGCTGAAAGGGTCGATGACCCACGACTCCAACACGCTCTATATCGGTCGCAACGACTTCTCGGGTACGTACTTCGATGGCGTCATCGACGACATCGCGATTTTCGATCAAGCGTTGCCAGAAGCTGTATTGGTCCAGCACTACGAGTCCGGCGCGCTCTGACCGGAACCTCGGCGATCTCAGATCACAGTGACACGGAGTCGCGCACGCCGTTCGCGTGCCCGTTTCGCGCCTCGGGAGCCGACGTGCCTGCGCTTGCGTTTTGAACCGAATCGGATGAGGGGCTCCCCTGCCTCTTCGCCACCGGGGCCGCGGTCGTGATCCGGTCGGCAACCGCTCCGTAATAGCCCTGGTAGGAGCGGTCGCTGAGCAGCTCGTCGGCGTGGTTCATCACCGCTCCGACGATGTTCGCTTCGGCGTTGCGGAGCTGGCCCACGGCCGCGACGAGCACTTTGCGGTCGACCGAGGCCATGTCGACGGTCAGCAGGGTCCCATCCACCTTCGACGCGATGATCGAGGCATCGGCGCCGATCGTGACCGGCGAGGTATCGACCAGAACGTAGTCGGCGAGGGTCGCCAGTTCCCGCAGCAGCTTCGCGAAGTCGTGATCGCCACCGGTGACGAGGGATCCGGGCATCATCGTCAGGGGGCCAGCCGGCAACAGCCTCACCCCGTCCATCGACGTGTCCTGCAGGAGGCTCTCCGCCCCTGTGTCGGCCGACAGCGCAGTCGTCACACCGGTGTCGCCGTTTACCTCGAGCGAGGTGTCCAGCGTCGGCCGGCGGAGATCGCAGTCGACGAGGATCACGGTCGCGCCGCTGAGGCCGAAGGCATGGGCGAGGCGGAGGGCGACGGTGCTCTTGCCTTCTTCGGGCAACGCGCTCGTGACCGCGAACGTCCGGGCCTCCGCGGTCGTGCTCGCCAGCTGCAGGTTTGCCCGCAGGAGCTGGAAGGCCTCGACGGCCAGGTGATGCTTCCAGCCCTTGTCGGTGATCCCGGGTATGCGCCCGATGACGGGGGCCTCGACGATCTCGACCACCTCGTCCTCGTCGCTCACGCGCCGGTCGAGCCTGCGCAGCAGCAGGGCCACGACGACCCCCAGGATCAGCCCGAGCACGCCGCCGATGATGGCGTTGCGAAGTGGGGTCGGCGAGCTGGGGCTGGCCGGCGGAGTCGCCAGTTCGACCACCTCGGCGTCGCCCGCCTCCAATCGCTTCTGGATCTTCAGCTGCTCCGCCCGCGTCTCGAGGTCGGTGCCGAGGGCCGCCGACTGCGGCGCTTCGGCCAGCTGGCTCTCGATCGCGTCGATCACCTCTTGGATCTGGTCCTGCGCTTTTTCGCGCCTCAGCGCGACGATCTCGACAGCAAAGGCGTTGGCGATGCGCGCCGCTTCGCGCGGGGTCGCGGCCTCCGCGGTTATCTTCGCCAGGTCCGCCTGGCCCTGGGGCTCGATGCTGACGCTTTCGCGCAGCTCCTTCGGGCTCTGCGAGCTGTCGGTCCGCTCCTTCACCCGGAGCGCGACAACTGGGAGCGAGGCGAGAGCAAGGTTGGTCGCCGCCTGCCGCTCCGGTTCGATGGAGACGTCGGGCAGCGGCGCGTTGGGGTCGATCTGCGGGGGTGTCTCCGGCTGACCGAAGAGGACGTTGGAGCTGGCGTCGTAGCGATCCGGCATCAAGCTCGAGACGCCGAAGGCAAGCAGCGCGGCGGCGACGGCGATGCCGGCGATCAATTTGGCACGCCGCCGGACGACGGCGACGAAGGTGGAGAAATCGAGTGGCTGCTGTGCGTTCATCGGCTTCGACAGGATAGGGACTGGTATCGGCTGCCAAGCGCGTGCACCTTTAGCTCGGACGCGAATCCGCCTATCGTGCCCACCCCATACCCGAAATGAAGCGCGGGGAAGCAGGCCGCGACGCGCGGTGCCAAGCGGGCCTCCTCGCTCCCCGTGGCGGCGATCGCTCCGGCCCCCGCCGCCACGGCATAACCCCCGACGGCCGCGGCCAATCCGGCGCGGGCGGCCGTGGAGAACGGACTGAGCGCGGCCAGGCCTGCCAGGCCGAGCACGAAGACGGCAGGGGCCGCGTGGCGGGGCCGGAGGAAATCGGGATGGGCGGCAACCACGCGAGCCCTGGCTCGGCCGTAGTTGCGGTACTGACGGAAGGCGGCGCCGAGGGTCGCGCGGGGCACGTACTCGAAGTGGATCGAGGAATCGAGCATCACGCTCATGCCGGCCTGCTTCAGTCGCCAGTTGAGCTCCTCGTCCTCGCCGTGGTTCATCGCCGGGTCGAAGCCGCCGACCTCTTCCAGCGCCGAGCGCCGGTATATCCCCCAGGGGACGGTGTCGACGATTTCCCGTTGCCCGGGAGCTGCGTAGACGCTGCCGCCGACCCCGAGGCGGGAGCCCCGGGCCAGGGTGAAGGCCCGCTCGAAGGGGCTGGTCCCGGAGTAGCCCGGTTGCCCGCCGACGCCGACGACCCGCTCGTCGCTCTCCTCGAGCGCGGCGACGGCACGCGAGATGTAGTCCTGCGCCGGGCATCCGTGGGCATCGACACGGGCAAAGACGTCGGCTGTGGAGACACGCAAGCCGACGTTGAGGGCCTCGGGGGTCGTCAACCGACCCTCTCCCGAGACGACGACGATCCGCTCGTCCTCAGCCGCATGCCGCTGCGCGATCTCCACCGTGTCGTCACTCGAGCCGGCGTCGATCAGCAGGAGGCGCAGTCGGTCCGGTGGGTAGTCCTGGGCAAGCACGCCGGCGATGCACGCGGCGATATGGCCCTGCTCGTTGTAGGCGGGAACGACCACGTCGACGGTCGGGGTCACTGTTTCGCCGCCAGCTCGCGCTCAGCCGGAAGTTCGCGCTCAGCCGGCGGCGCCTCGTCCCCGGCCGGCCCCTCCCCTGGCCTCAGCCCGTAGGCGGCGACGAGCCAGCCCAGGCCGAGCATGGCCCAGAAGGTCTTGTTGTCGTTGAAGTCGCCCGAGAACTGCGTGGCGAAGAAGTTGACCAGGAACACCCCTGAGAGCAGGTAGATGAGAGTACGGTCCTCGCCCTGGGCCGCCCAGGCGCGCTTGTAGAGCAGCGCCAACATCATCAGGATCGACGCCGCCAGCAGCAGGGTCGGCGCCAGCCCCAGCTCTGCCGACATCTCCAGGAAGATGTTGTGCGGGTAGCGCTCTTCGCGGTTGGTCACCACGTAGCTGTAGATGAAGAAGCCACCGGCCCCGATCCCCCGCACCGGGTTTTCCTTGGCGAGTTCGAGGCCTTTGTCGTAGAGGCGGGAGCGGAGGTCCTCGTTGAAGGCCCCGGTCGGGTTGGAGACCAGGCCGCCGATGCGTTCGGACGAGGTTTCCGGCAGCGAGATGAAGGGAAGCACGGCGACGCCTATCCCGATTGCCAGCAAGACCGGCAGGACCCGGCGCGGCTCACGCAGGACGATCGCCACGATGGTGCAGAGGACGGCCATGACGAAGCCTGCCAGCGGCCCCCGCGAGCCGATGCTCGCCGCGATCACGACCACCACGACGCCGACCACGGCAATCGGCAGGCGATGGCGGTGCCAGAGCTTGAGGGCCGCGCCGAACAGAAGCACGAAGGCCCCTGTGAGCAGGAAGCGCGCGGTGAAGATCGTGTCGGCGGCTTCGTTGAAGACCAGGCGCCCGCCTTCCTCGCTGCTGGTCGAGCCGAGGCTGAGGACGATCAGGGCGCCGACCACGCCGACCCCGGCGAGCAGGACCAGCAGCTGCCGCAGCTCGGCACGGCCGTCGACGAGGAAGAAGGGAGCGAACGTCGCCAGCGCGGTGAGGCTCGCGAATTTCAGCGTCTTCTCGGTGCCGTAGGTGAGTTCCGGGGTCCAGATCAGGCTGATCGCCAAAAGGGTCGCGATCAGCACGTAGGGCAGGCCGAGCATCAGCGGAGGGAGGCGGAACCGCCCTTCCAGCAGGCGCAGCAGGCAGACGCCGGCGAGCAGGGCGCCCAGCAGCAGCGTGACATCGACCGGCGAGCTCTCGATCGCCCCCCGGCCCTTGAACAGGCCGATGTAGAGGAAGGCAACGTAGAGGACCAGCGGGTAGCGGACGAGCAGCCAGGCGATCGCGCCCGCGACCGGGAGAGCCAGCGCCAGCGGCCCCAGGACGACGGTCGCGGCCGCGGCGACAGCCGCGACCGCGGCGCCGAGGGCGACCGTCGCCGTGCCCGCGGAGATCCGGGGCAATGAGTGCAGCGTTGGGTGCGTCTACGCCTCGCCGTTGGTGCGCGACGCACGGCGCACGACGATGCCGGTGCCCACCAGGGCGATGCCGGCAGCTGCCATCAGCGCGAGCTCGAGCCCGGTGAAGGGAAGCGTGCCGGAATCGGAGACGCTTCCGGTAACGGCCGCCGACGGGTCGTTGGCGTCACCGCTGAACTGCTGAGTACCGGCGGCGCCGCCGTATGCTTCTTCGGTTGCGCTCGCACCGAAGGCTGGCGCGCTCAGGGCAAGCGACATCAGCGCCACTGCGACAAAAAGGGTGATCTTCCGCATCAACTTTTTCTCCTTGCTAAGAGCTTAGGGTACGTCAGCGTCCTGGTCTTGTAAAGCGCTGTGCCTCGAACCGCTGAATATGCATGTTAAAGGCTGCTGCGTCTATCGGTCGACCACGGCGGATCCTAAAGAGAGCTTCGGCTACGAACGGATCGTGGCGGTCGAGAGCTCGAGCCTGGGCGATCTCTTGCAAAGCGGCCCGGTGGCGCCCGGCCTGGGCGTAGAGGAGGGCGAGCTCGAAGTGGGCGTACCAATTGTCTTCGACCTCCAGCGCCCGGCGGAATTCCTCGGCCGCGGCAGCGGGGCGATGCCCAGCCACGAGGATCGTGCCGGCGCGTAGCCGGGGTTCGGGGGAGAGCGGGTTGAGAGCCGCGGCGCGGTCGAGCTCCTCGCGGGCGGCCGCGACGTCCCCGAGGCCGATCTCTGCCCCCCTTTCGAGGTGACGCTGGGAGAGATAAGGGAAGACCAGCGATGCGAACGCAGCCACGAAGAGCGTGCCGAGGATCGCGACGATCGCATACCTGGCCCCGCGACCGACCTTCGGCAGCGCCGCGCTGCCGCCCGCGGCGACGATCCCGACCAGCGGCAGGGCCAGGGCCGGCGCCGCCAGCGCCGGAAATTCTTCCAGCCAGTCGAACGAGGCATGGACGAAGAAATAGGCCGAGATCGCAGCGCAGGCGGCGATCAGGCCGCGGCCCAGCTCGTCGAGGCGGCGCCAGGCGACGACCAAGCCGGTCGCAACCGCGGCCAGGTAGGCAAGCAGCAGCGCAAACGCGATCAGCCCACCCTCGGCCAGCGCCCGGAGCCAGATGTCGTGCGTGTACTTCGAGGGCTTGTCGAAATGGCGTTCGGCCGAGTAGAGCGCCTCATAGCTGCCGGCGCCGGCGCCGGCGACCGGCGTGCGGCGGAACTGGTCGACGGCGACCCGCCAGTAGTCGTAGCGCTGGTCGCTTTCGGAGGAGATCAGGCGCGCCCCGTCGGTGCGCGGCACGTCCTCGGAGGACTTGAAGGTCTGCCAGCGATCGCCGACGCTGTCGGCGATGCTGCCGGCGTTGACCGCTGCCAGCGCCAGGGCGACGAAGAGCACGGCGGCGATCGCCCCGCCGACGCCGACCCGCACGCGACGCATCGACCTCTCCCCCGGGCCGACCGTGCCCTCCACCGCCGCCCAGATCATTCCGAGCACAGCGGCGCCGAAGGCGGAAAAGAACGTGATCCTCACCGCGTCGTCCAGCGCCGCGCCGAGGTCCAGGCCCACCGGCACCCGCCCCGCTTCGGTCGCTTCGGCGAGGTCGATGCCGACGGTGTAGACGTCGTAGATCGTCCCGATCGAGAGCGCCACGGCGCCAGCGACCACGAGCAGGGGCGGGATCAGGCGCAGGCGGCTGGGGAAGACGCAGACGAAGACCAGGATCCCGGCCCCGAAGCCGATCACGGCCGCGCGGCTCTGGGGCAGCAGGGCGAACTCGATCAGGAAGACGGCCGCGGCCAGGAAGCAGACCCGCTCGGCGATTCCCGCATCGCGGCGAGAGCAGAGCCAGAGAGCCGGGAAGAAAGCCATCACCGGCAGGGCCGAGACCCCGTTCGAGTAGCCGATCGGGTCGAGGTACCGGCCCTCGATGAAGTAGTCGGCGAGCGACCCCGTCGTCGCGCTGAGCAGGCTGACGGCGCAGACGGCGACCACCCCCGCGACCCAGAGACCAAGCGCGACCCGTGCCGAGGGCAGCGTCCAGGGCAGCAGCGAAACGGTCCAGAGCAGCGCCAGGTAGAGGAGCAGTTTGTTGCTGGACTCCCAGCCCGCCCCGGGCGAGGTTGACCAGGCCAGGGAGACGAAGTTCCAGGCGACGAGAGCGGCGAAAGCGGCGAGCGCGGCCTGTGCGGGTCGCGAGACGGGCACGATGCGGCCGGTGCCCAGGACTGTGACCGCGAGCAGCCCGAGCGCGGCCAGCGCACTCGGGTACCAGGCGTTCGGGAAGTAGGCGCCGTCGAAATGAGCCCACACCACCCAGCCGGCGATGACTATCGCCGCCGGCAGGAAGGGAATCGCCCGTCCCAGGCCCTCGGATTCGGTCAAGGACCTTCGTATATGACTCGCCACACCTTGCCGCCCACTTCGTCTCTCGGTCCGAGGTCCACGATGTAGAGAGTCTGATCTCCGGCGGGGACGGCACGGTCAACCGGGCCCATGGTGGTCATCACGGGGCTGGTGAAGCCGCTGCCGAACGTGCTCACGTCGAGTTTTTCGTCAGCCGCGCCGGTGAGCACGCGGACGATGTCGCCACTGGGGTAGTCGCCGTAGTAGAAGGCGGCCTGGCCCGCCGCCGGCTTCCAGGGCGAGGGATACGCCAAGCCGGTGTAGAAAGCCCCACCGATAATCGCGTGGTCGACGCCGGTGCTGTCGTACTCGTGCAGCGGCGCCAGAGGGGAGGCGAAGCCGCACTCGCTTGGGTAGAGGTCCTTGTACGGGCTTTCGGGCGTCCCCTCGTAGCAGGGCCAGCCGTAGTTGGGCACGACTCCGGCGCTGGCGGTGCCGGGAATCTTGTCGAGCTCCTCCCAGTCGCCCCAGCCGACGTCGGTCGCGTACCAGCTGCCGGGAGAGTTGGGACGCTCGGCTATGCGGAGCGGGTTGCGGAAACCCATCGCCCAGGTGCGCGCCCGCGGGCTGGACTTGTCGACCTGGCTGGCGTATTCGGGATTGCCGGGAACGCCTTCGCCGGTCGCCGGGTCGACGCGGAGGATCTTGCCCGCGAGCGAGTTGGGATTGACCGAGCGCAGGGCGAGCGGATCCGTGCCGCCGATGCCGGGGCCCTCCGGGCTGGCACCGTCGGGCGTCGAGATCCAGAGCATCCCATCGGAGCCGAACTTCACGTCGCCGGCCGAGTGGGTGTAGGCATCCGAGGGGAGGCAGTCGGAGCCGGAGCCCGGCGGGCAGGTGTCCCCGGTCCCGGGCGCCGGGGCGTCGGCGCCGACGAGGGTCTTGCGTTCGGGATCGTCGCGATGCGCGGTGCCGTCGGGGTCGAGCTTGAAACGCTCGACCCGGGAGACGGTGCGATCGCCGAAGGTGTCGGCTTTCTGCACCGTGTAATAGACGTAGAAGAAGCCGTTCGCTTCGAAGTCGGGGTCGAGCACGAAGCCGGTCAGCCCCTGGTCGTTGGGACCGCTGTTGACGAGGTCTTCGATGTCGAGAACCTCTTCGAAGGAGCCGGCATTGCCGGCGCCCTCGGCGGCTCCGCTGTCGAGCCTGACCACCTTGCCGTCGCGCAATGAGAGGTACATATCCCCGTTCTCGGCGAAGTCGACCGTCGTCGGGCCATCCAGCTCGGAGGCGACTTCGATCGCATCGAAGCCCGGGGGCAGCTGGACGTTGGTGCTGATCCCGCCGAAGGACTCCTGCGGGACGTCCCGGTAGTCGGTCTGGTAGACGGCATTGACTTCGTCGAAGCGAACGTCGTGGGCCGCCAGTTCCGCCCGGCTCGTCTCGTTGACCAGGGAGAGCCAGGCTTCCGGCATGCTGCCGGGAAGGGCTCGGTCGGTGCCGGGGCCTGGGTCAAGATCCAGCACCTGGTCGACGTCGGGTTCGGCGGTGTTGGGCTTGTAGCGGACCTCGTAGCGACCCTGGGCGCTCATTTCAATCGTCATGTAGACGTTCTGCAGGCCTTCGGCGGTTAGGTCGCCCGAGGCTGCGATCACGTGGTCCACCCCGGCCGAGGCGCTGTCCCTGGCGACGACGATCACGTCGCCGTCGGCGTCGCTGCGCAGCTCGACCGAGATCCAGGGGGCTTCCGAGCCGCGCAGGTCGGCGACCGTCCCCGCTTCCTCGTCGCGGATCCCCGCGGGATGGTCGACGGAGAGGTTCAGCTGAGCGGCGACGTGCGTGTCGAGCGTCGACGGGTCGATCGGGACAAGGGCCCTCGTTTCCACGATGGTCGCTTCACCTTCGCGCCAGGTGAGCGCGATCGGGGTCTGGTAGACGGCGACCTCGCCGACGTACTCGCCCGGGCCGTCCGCGTCATCGCTGGCGATCGTGCTGCGCAGCGAGCCGGACTGGGCGCTGCTGCTGCCGCACTGGGTGCAGTTCTGCTCGACCTGGGCCCAGCCCTCGACGTTGGGGACCTTGCCCGCCCCGCGCACGGCCAGCGTGTTCGAGCCCGGGATGTGGCCCGCGTCGGTGACGACGTCGGTGCGGTACAGGTAGTCGGTGCCCTTGGCGACCCGCTCGTTGTCCTGGATGATCCCGGCAAGTGGGGAGCTGCTCGTGCCGACCAGGTGGTAGGTGCTGTCGGGTTCGTCGCGTTTCTTGCGCAGCAGGCAGACGAACTGGAAGTCCGTCCCGGCGTAAGCGCCGTGCCCGACCTTTGGCCTGCCCTCGTCGATCACGTTGGCGAGGCCCTCGAGGCTCGACGTCAGGCCGGTCCCGCCTAGGGCCGGGCCGCGGGAGTCGCAGTCGATGGCAGGCTCTTTGCCAGGGGGAGGCGGTGGGGGCGACGTCCCGACGCCGCCGCTACTGCTCGGCGGGTTGAGCGGGTCGGCGTCTTGGCCGTCGGGGACCCCGTCCCCATCCGTATCCGCCTTGCGCGGATTGGTCCTCTCCCGAATCTCCTTCTCGTTCGCCCAGCCGTCGCCGTCGTCGTCGAAGAAGACCGAGAACCGGGTCGGCTTACTGCGCCCGTGGCGGTTGACAACCTGCAGCGGGCCGCTGACCGCACCGCCGCCATCGCCCTTGAACCTGGCGAAGGGCGCACGCAGGACGATCTTCTGCGACCCGTGGGCCATCGTCTCCTGGACCCGGACGTCATCCGAGCCCCCGGGGGCCCCCCGGAACACGATCACGTTGTGCCTCGCCCCGGCCACGAACCCGCGACCCTTGACGACCAGCCTCGCGTTGCGCTCGAGCTCGTGCGGCGAGGCGCTGCCGATCGACGGTCGCCCCCCGTCGGCCGCCTGCGCAGGACCGATCGCGGCGGTCGTCAGGGCCAGGAGCGCCAAGGACATGGCGACGGCGGTGCGACGAAACATTGAAGTCAAGCTAGCCGACAAGGCACGAAAGCGTACGACACCGGGCCTTTCTGTATTCAGACAGTCGAACATTTTCTTCACAAACGCTTCGACGAACTGGCGTAGCGTCCCTATCATGTCGCCCTTGGGGCTTTGCATGGCCTTCCCCAACGTCCGTCACTAGATGTCCTGGAATTCAAGTCCTTGGGGTCCCTTGCCGAAATTCTTTCTACGGCCATGACTCCCGATAACAAACACGAACTGCACATGATCCATTCGGCCCCCGGAGTCGAAAGTCAACCGATGGCCGGTGGCCCCACGCAGGCCGCTCGCCTGCCGGACTTCTCGGCCGACGCCGGGCCTGCCGCCTCGACGGCGTCGGACCTCCGCGAGAGGCTCAACGCGTTTGCGATTCGGGCCGTGGACATTCTGATCTCGGCGATCCTGCTGGTCCTGCTCCTGCCGGTGATCCTGATCGCGGTGATCGTGATCAGGGTCGACTCCCCCGGCGCCGCCTTCTTCCGCGTCGACCGACTCGGCTTCCACGGGCGCCCGCTGAGGATGCTGAAGTTCCGAAAGATGCGCGACGACGCCGCCGGGCCCAACCTGACGACCGACGACGACCAGCGCTTCACCCGGGTCGGCGTCCTGCTCGCCAAACTCAAGATCGACGAGCTGCCGCAGCTCTGGCACGTGCTCCGGGGGGAGATGAGCCTCGTCGGCCCGCGCCCCGAGGATCCGGAATTCGTCGCCATGCACGAGCACGTCTACCGGACCATCCTCAGCGTCCGGCCCGGCATGACCGGCCTCTCCCAGATCGCTTTCGCCGAGGAGAGCAGGATCCTCGACGACGACGACCCGCACAGTCACTACGTCGGGAAAATCCTGCCCCAGAAGGTGCTGCTCGACGAGATGTACGCGGAAGAGCGTAGCCTCGTACTCAACCTCAGGATCCTGTCCTGGACTACCGCCGCCGTGATCATGCGCCGGCAGGTCGCCGTGCACAGGGACTCGGGCAAGATGAACCTGCGCAGAAGGGACTCGGTATGAGCAAGAAGGCAGTGATCCTCGCCGGCGGCAAGGGGTCCCGGCTGGCGCCCTACACGACCGTTCTGCCGAAGCCGCTCCTTCCCGTCGGCGACCGCGCGATACTCGACGTCGTCGTGCACCAGCTGCGCGACGACGGCTTCACCGACCTGACCTTCGCGGTCGGCTACCTCGCCCACCTGATTCGCGCCGTCTTCAGCGACGGCTCGGGTCACGACGTCTCGATCGCCTACCACGAAGAGGACACCCCGCTGGGGACGGCGGGGGCTCTGGCGACGGTCGAGGGCCTGGACGAGACCTTCCTCGCGATGAACGGCGACGTGCTCACCGCGCTCGACTACGGCGCGCTCTACCGGACCCACCGGGATTCCGGCAACCTGCTGACGATCGCAACCCACCGGCGGGTGGTCAAGACCGACTACGGCGTGATCCACGTCAACGGAAGCACGGGTGAGACCAACCACGTCACCGGCTACGAGGAGAAGCCCGAGATCCCCTACACGGTCAGCATGGGCGTCTACGTCGCCGAGCCGGAGATCCTCGACTTCATCCCCCGGGGCGAGCACTTCGACGTCCCGGAGCTGGTCGTGAACCTGCTCAAAGCGGGCAAGCCCGTCGGCTCCTACCTGTACGAGGGCTACTGGCTCGACATCGGCCGCCACGACGACTACGAACGCGCGATCGCCGAGTACGAGGAGCTCAAAGACCAGCTCTTCCGCACTCCAAACACATCGACCGTCTGACCCCCGGCGGCACGCAATGCCCGCAACTCCCACGGTCGCCTGCGTCAGTAGCGCACGGGCGGCCCATCACCCCCGCCACCACTACAGGCTCGCCGCCGGCCTCGCCAAGGCGGGGTACGACGTCGTCATGCTGGCGCAGCCGGACCTGACGCCCGGGCACGAGGATGCGGTCCCGATTCGCTACCTGCCGGTCCGCTCCAACCGCCTCACGCGGATGGCCAGCGCGCCGCTCTCCCTGCTGCGGGCACTGCGCATGCGGCCCGACGCGATCTACGTGCTCACCCTCGACCTGCTGCCCTGGGCGGCGCTGCTGAAGCTGCTGCGACCGGGCATCGCGGTCGTCTACGACAGCAACGACGAGTACGACACCTTCATGCTGATCAAGGAGTGGCTGCCGCGCCCGGTGCGCCCGGTGCTGCGACGGGTCTTCCGCTGGCTCGAGCCCTGGCTCGCCAGGCACCTCGATGCGGCGACCACGGCGCTGCCCGCGACCCAGGAGAAGTTCGTTGCGGCGAGGGTGCGCTCGACGCTGGTGCGGAACTTCCCCCCCGCCGAGATCGCCGACGGCTCGCCCCACGGCCCGGACTTCGACCACGACGTGCTGCTCGGCGGCAGCCTGCCGGAGGAACAGATCCCGCTGCTGGCCGAGACGGCACGCCTGCTGAAGGAGCGGCAGGGCAAGCCGGTGCGCTGGCTGACGGCCGTTCGCAACTGCGGCGATTCGGACCGGCAGCTGCTCGAGCGGCTGCTGGACCAGGAAGGCGTGCGCGAGGACTTCGACCTGCGCTACAACCGCCCCTTCACCGAGATGAAGGAGCTGATGGCACGCTCCCGGGTCGGCTTCGTGCTCTACCCCTCGGGGGTCAACTACGCCTCGCGGATCCCGATCCGGATCTTCGAGTACATGGCCGCGGGGGTTCCGTTCGTCGCCAGCGACCACCCGACGACGCGCCTGTTCACCGAAGGCCACGACGTGGCCGAGCTCGTCCCCGCCGGCGACACCGCCGCCTTCGCCGAGGCGCTGGGCAACCTGCTCGCGGACCCCGAGCGCCAGCGGGCGATGAGCCTGCGAGGGCCGGAGCTGGTCCGCGAGAGCTACAACTGGGAGCTGGAGTCGCGCCGGCTTACCGACGTGTTCGACTCGCTGCTAGGAGGGTCTAGCGAAACCCGTGTGCGCGAGCCGGCGAGCGCCGGATCAAGCGGGGCAAGGACGCAGGAAGCCTGAATAGCAGCGCTATTCAGGCTTCCGAGGACGCCGCACCGCGCTGCATCCGCCGCCGCCGGGCGTGTGCGGGGATTTCGCTAGCCCCTCCTAAGACGGGAACGTCCGCCGCAGCGCCTCCTCGGCGGAGACCGGCGGCTCCCAGCCGAGCAACGCGGTCGCGCGCGAGACGTCGTAGCGCAGGCGCTTCAGGCTCGGTTCCATCACGTAGGGCTGCAGGAACGCCGCCGGCGCCGTGCGTCCCCCGCTGCGCTCTTCTGCCAGCTCCAGGGCGCGGGCGAGGAGCCGGTAGGCCCACAGCGGGAAGGGGATGACCTTCAGCTGGGGATCCGCCTCGCGCCAGGCCTTCAGGTAGGCGCGCTGGGTCGGCGGCGAGGGATCGACAGCGTTGAACGTCTCCCCCGCCGCCGCCGGGTTGTGACCGCACTCGGCGAGCAGCGAGGCGGTGTTTTCGACGTAGTTGAGCGGCATCGGGATGCCGCCCCCGAGCATGAGGACCGCGTGCTCCCCGAGGGGGCGGCCGAGGCGATACTGGAAGCGCCGCTCTTTGGCGTAGATCGCGCCCGGACGGACGACGACCAGCTCGACCCCATCCATCGCCCCGAGACGCTCGCGGACCAGGCGCTCCTGCAGCAGCTTCGTCCAGGCGTAATCGTCACGCCTTCCCGGCTCGGGCTCCAGCGGAGCCGACTCGTCGAGCGTGGTGCCGCGGGCGAGCTGGTTCGCGCCGTAGACGGCGAAGCTGGAGACGTGGACGAAGCGGCCGCGCCATTCGGTGGCGGCGAGGGCATCGAGCAGGTTCTCGGTCGCCGCCACGTTGCTCTCGAACGCCTCCCGCCAGCCGGAGCCGGCCGCGGCGACCAGGTGGTAGATCGCATCGAACTCCGCCAGCGAAGCCGAGAGCCCCTCTGGCGGGCGCCTCAGGTCGCAAGCAAGCACGGAGGCGTCGCCATCGCCGGACTCGCGCCGGGCCGCGCTCGAGGGCCGCATCATCGCGGTCACCGAGTCGCCCCGCGCCTCCAGCTCGGCGACCAGGTGCCGGCCGAGAAAGCCGCTGCCACCGGTTACGAGCGCCTTCACACCTGACGCCCCTCTTCGAAGAGACCCTCGACCAGCCGGTTGGTCGCGTCCATCTGGGCGAGCGGGATCGGCGACGGGCGACCATCCGCGACGGCGGCGTAGAAATCGTCCAGCAGCCGCGCGAACCCCTCGAAGTAGGAGTGGCGGTCGGTCGCCGCGCGACCGACCTGGGCCGCCGCGGCGCCGAGACGGCCGATGCCCTGCCGTACTTCTCCGCTGAGCTTGGAAAGTGGCGAGCCACCGGCAATGACCTGCAGGCGCTGGCCGAAGACATCGCATTCGAGCGTCCCCTCGCTGCAGCGGAGCAGCCAGGTGAACTGCGACGGCTGCGAGCGAGTCGTGATCGAGAGCGTCGCCGAGACGCGATCGTCGCCGACGAGGGCGCGCAGCTCGTCGTTGCCCGGCATGCCGGCCTGAAGCTGGCGCTGGCTCACGGCAAGCGAGCTCCACTCCTCGAGCACCGCGGTCACGATCGAGGCCGGGTGGCTGGCGAAGTTGCGCAGGGCACCGCCGGGCATGTCGTGAGCGAAGTGGCGTATGTCGGGATCTCCGTAGGCCGCCCGGCCCAGCCCGACGCCCATCGAGACATCGAGGTTGACCGCCTCGCCGAGCTGCCCCGAGCGGAAGAGGTCGAGACCCCGTCGCGTCGAGTCCATGTAGAGGTAGTTGTAGTTCTCCGTCAGCAACAGGCCGCGCGCGACTGCTTCCTCGCGCATCCGCTCGTACTCGGCCAGGCTCGGGGCGATGGGCTTCTCGACGAAGACATGGGCGCCGGCCTGCAGCGCCGCGCCGACCAGCGCCACGTGGGTGGCGGGCGGCGCCAGCACGTGGACGACGTCCGGCCGGGTCTCGGCGAGCATGCGGTCGTAGTCGGTGAATCCCGGGCCGACCGAGTAGCGCTCGCAGACCGCGTCGACCAGCGTTTGCGAGAGGTCGCAGACGCCGGCGACCTCGACGCCCGGCAGGCGGTGCAGCTTGACCAGGTGCTCTTCGGCGATCCCTCCCAGGCCCACCACGGCAGCTCGGATCGGCGTCATCCCATCAGCTCCTGGATGCGCGCGGCAACGTGGGCGCCGCCGAACCGCGTCCGGGCCGAGTCGCGCACACCCTCCGGGTCGGGGAGCGCACCGCTCCCCGCGCGTTCGACCGCGTCGGCCAGCGCCGCCGCATCGCGGGGTTCAACCAGCATCCCGGTTCGCTCGTCGATGATCTCGGAAAATGGGTAGAGGTCGAAGGCGAGCGCCGGCACGCCCCTGCCGAGCGCCTCGAACAGAGCATATCCCCACTCCTCGTAGAGGCTCGGAAAGAGGAGGAGGTCGGTCTCGCGGGCGAGCAGCTCGAGATAGTCCTCGCGGGGCACCTTGCCCAGCACGCGCACCTCGATGCCGGCGCTGCGGATGCGCTCGACGCCCTCCTCGAGGCTCGGGTCCATGCCGCCGACCAGCGTCAGCCGGAGCGGCCGGTGGCGGACCAGCGGCAACGCCTCGAAGAGGAAACGCAGGCCCTTGCGCCGCAGCGTGAGGGGATGGCTGCAGAACACGAGTCGCAGCACCTGCCCGCCACGCGGAGCGAGCGGCTCGGCACCGACCTCGATCGGGGGCGGGACGCAGACCGCCTCGAAGCCGCGGCTGCGCAGGGCAGTAGCCGCGACCTCGGTGTTGGCCAGCACGAGATCGGCGCGACGGTAGCCGACGAGGTCGCTGAAGTGCGACTGGACGTGGACGACCAGGGAGACCGGATACAGAAACCAGCGAGCGGTGAAGGGGAGCAGTGTTCGCAAGCGGGCGAGAAGCCGCGGCGGGTGGAACCAGGCCTGGACCGAGACGCGCGGGCCGCGGGGCACGAGGGCAGCCATGCCAGGGCTGAGGACGTGCAGCGCGTCGACCGGGTGCTGCCTGAGCGCCTCGGCGAGGCGCCGCGAGGTCGCAAGTCGGGCCACCAGGAAGAGTGCGGTCGAGCCGACTCTTCCTCGCAGCAGCCGGGGGATCGGGCGCAGCCGGACGACCCGGTCGGAGATCGCCTCAGCGCGATCGGGCAGGTGGCTGCCGGCGAGGGCGAACAGAGTTACGTCGACTCCCGCCTCCTCGAGCGCGAGGGCCGTGTCGACGGTTGCCACGGCGAGCCCGCTGGGCTCGTCGGCGAAGACCCCGACCCCTAGGCGCAAGGCATCGTCAGGCGACCGCCTGAACGGGCAGGATGTCGGGCATGGAGATCGACCGCCACGGCGGCGAGTCTAGCGACGCCCCTGCTCCCGGCCGCCGTTTCGGACTGCGCTCGCGCCGCCTGCATCCGTTCTTTCAGGACGTCTCGGTAACGCTCCTGGCGCAGGCCTGTGTCGCGATCGGCGGCCTCCTCCTCGCGCGGCTGCTGGCTCGCAACGCGGGGGCCGACGGCTTCGCCTCCTACTCGCTCGTCAAGCAGGCGGCCAACATCCTCTTCCCGGTCGTCACCGTGGGACTCGTCGGTGGGCTGCCGCGCTACCTGGCCCTGCCCGCCGGGCGCGACGACCCGAGCGCGGGCTCCTACCTGGTCGCGGCCGCGGCGATCTGCTGGAGCGCCACCGCGGTCGCGGTCGTGGCCGCGCTGGCCGCACCGGACGCCGTCGCGGCCCTCTTCTTCGGCAGCTCGGAGGCCAGCGAGTACGTGCTGCCGTTCGCCCTCCTCCTCGCCGCGACCTCCAGCTTCTACATCGCCTACGGCTACTTCCGCGGTCTGCTGCGCCTGCGCATGGGCAGCCTCCTGCAGGTGGCGGCCCTCGGCGCGTTGCCACCGGCCGTCGTCGCGCTGGCCCCCGGCGAGCCGGTCGATCGCCTGATCGTCGCGATGGCGATCGGCACCGCCGTCCTCTCGCTGGCGGCGATCGCCGTCCCCCTTGCCCACGGTCTCGGCTCGGCACGGCGGGCGACGATGCGGACCGCTACGCATCGCCTCTGGGGGTACGGGCATCGCCGCGTGCCCGGCGAGATGGCCCAGCTCGGCCTCTTCGTGCTGGTCCCGGTGCTCGCCGCCCACGTCGCTTCGCTGCGCGAGGTCGCCTACCTCAGCGCGGGCCAGCAGATCCTCAGCATCGTCTCCCTGGCGGTCCTGCCGCTGGGGCTCGTCCTGCTTCCCTCGCTGACCCGGATGTGGGAGGAGGACCGCGAGCGCACCGCCGGTCACGTCGCCCAGCTGAGCTCCTTCGCGGCCAGCCTGGCGCTCTTCGCCAGCATCCAGGCCGTGCTCTACGCGGGCATCGCCGTGACCGCCTGGCTGGGCCCGGAATTCGAGGACGCCGGATCGGTACTGACGGTGACGGTGGCGCCGACGGCGCTCTTCGTCGTCTACCTGATGCTGCGCAGCCCGCTCGACGCGGTCGCGGTCAAGTCCTACAACTCGCGCAACAACCTCGCCGCCCTGTCGGTGTTCGTCGCCGTCGCGGCCGTCCTCCTCGGCCTCGACCTCATCCCCCCCGCGCTCGGCGTCGCCTGGGCCTTTGCCGCCGGGGTGACGACGCAGGGCCTCCTCACGTTCCTCACGGTGCACCGCTTCTTCGGCGTGCGCTGGCACGACTACGGCTTCCGCTACACCGTGCCGATCGCGCTGGTCGTGGGAGCGCTCGGCCTGCTGGCAAGGCCCGCGATCGAAGAGGTGCCGGCGACGCTGCTGTCGCTGCTCGGGCTGCAGATCGTCCTCGCGGCGCTCTACTTCGGCGCGATCGCGCTCTCGCCCGTCCGCTGGCCGAAGCTGCTTGCCGAGCGCCTCTTCGATCGCTAGTGGCGAACGGCGACCCGAACCGGCCGCGAACGGCCGATGCCCCGCACCATCGCCCGCGCGCGCGGCTTGGACCCGGTCGTGTTCAGCTTCGTCCAGCGATGGAACCGGATGCGGCCGTTCACGCCGACCTTGGTGCTGCCGACCTTGCGCCAGTTGCGGCGGTCGCGAACCTGGATGAACACCCTGGCGCCGACGCGCGCCGGCCCGGCGACGCGGCCGAAGAAGCGGAGCCTGCCGGCGCGCTTCGCGCGACTCCTCGCCGCGCCCTTGCCGGCCGACGAGGGGATGCTGATCGTCACCCGGCGCACCACCACTGGGGCCGCCGTGGCACCCTCGGCGCCGGCCGTGAACAACTGGGCCCGGTCATCTTCCTGACCAAGGGTTTCGGTTTCGAAGGCCCACGAGCCGGTGCCGATCTTGAAGGTCGAGCGGATGAAGCTGTCGCCCTCGGCCTTGAGGACCCGGCCCGAGTTGGAGATCTCATAGCTCTGGCCGGCCAGCACGGGGACGGGGTTGTCGAGTTTGCCGCGGACCAGGCCGCTGCCGAGCGAGGCGGTGCGGCCGGTGGCGCCGGTGCTCAGGTTGCGGACGGTCACCACTCCGGCCGAGGAGCCGACGGGGGCGTAGCCGCCGGCTTCGGTCAGCGTCACCGAGGTGGGAACCGAGCGCAGCCGCAGGGTGTAGCTGCCGCTTTCGGTGTAGGCGTAGTAGGGCTGGTTGGACCGGGGGGCCGCGCCCGGCGCGGTCTGCCAGCCGTACCAGGGAAGCCGGGTGCCGTCGTCGCCGCTCGCCGAGCCGGCGTAGGCGCCGGGGGTGCTGCCTTCGCCGGCGCGGCGGCCCCAGACCCAGGATTTACCCGAGTCGCGCGACCAGGCGACCGCCTCGCGGGGGTCGAGGCCGGCGATCGCGCCGGGGGCTTCGGGGTCGAGCGTGTTGACGCCGTTGGGGCCGGCCACCGACTCCTTGACGGTCGGGGAGTTCTCCGAGAACCAGTTGCCCGCCGGGGAGGAGTCGACGTTCTGGTAGGTCATCGCGTAGGTCTGCCCGCCGTTCACGGGCACGCCGCCCATGTTGAAGTAGAGGAGCTGGGTTTTGCCGGGGGCGCCGTAGGCCTGCTTGGACTCCTGGTAGCGCTGCACCGCGCCGACGGTCTCTTCGGCGAGGACCTGGGACATGTCGGGGGTCCCGTCGGGACGAACCGCCACGAGGCGGGCGCGGATCGTGCCGCCGTTGCCGTCGGCGTAGCCCTCGCGGCCGCCGAGCTGGTCGGAGCCCTCGAGGTTGAAGCCGGAGATGAAGCGGTCGATCGTCGTGTTCTCGTCGATCACGAAGCGGATCGCGTAGACGTACCCGGAGCTGTTCATCACCTGGTTGTTGACGTTGTAGAGGCCGACCGGGACGCCGCGCTGGGCGGAGGCGGTGGGGGCGGCGAGGAGGGCCAGGGCGAGGGCTGCGCAGACCACGAAGGCGGCGCGCAGGGCCAGATCGGCGATCCTCGGCAGGGACAGGACTCGCGGGGACATGCCCCCCGAATCGACCCCCGAGGCCGTCCCCGCAACGACCGCGAGCCGACCTGGACGAATTTCCTAGTCGGCAGAGACCGTTGCAATCAGGCGTTCAATCCCCGGGAGCGAACACTTCGAAGTCGTAGAAGGAGATGCCCCACTGGGTCGCGCGGGTGATGCCCGTCACACGCACGTAGCGGGCGCTGCGCGGCTTGAACTTGGTCGTCACCCGGCCTTTCCTGGAGATCGTCACCACTGCGGCGACGACGTAGTTGACCCCGTCCCGCGACGTGTCGATCCGGTACTTCGAGGCGTAGGCGGCATCCCAGTTGATCGAGACCTTGTTGATCTTCTGGACGGAGCCGAGGTTGACGCGCCACCACTGGTTGTCCAGCGGCTTCGAGCTCCAGCGGGTCGCTTCCGTCCCGTCGACCGCGTAGCGCGGGGCGAGGGCCGAGCTCTCCGACGAGGAGGCGACGGCGTTCTGCCCGCGGGCCAGGTCCGAATACGTCGAGGGAGCGACCGGGGGGCCTTCCTCGACTTCGGGCTGCTGGGCGGCGAGAAGAGGGGTCGGAGCCGGTTCGGGTTCGGGTTCGGGCGTGGGAGTCGGTTCAGGCGTGGGAGCCGGAGCCGGCTCGGGAGTGGGAGTCGGAGCGGGCTCGGGGACGGGAGCCGGGGTCGGAGTGGAGACCGTCCACGGATGGGGCGCCGCAAACAGCTGCGCATAGTCATATTCCTGGCCGAGGGTTTCGAGCGTCCACGAGCCGGTGCCGATCTTGAAGGTCGAGCGGATGAAGCTGTCGCCCTCGGCCTTGAGGACCCGGCCCGAGTTGGAGATCTCATAGCTCTGGCCGGCCAGCACGGGGACGGGGTTGTCGAGTTTGCCGCGGACCAGGCCGCTGCCGAGCGAGGCGGTGCGGCCGGTGGCGCCGGTGCTCAGGTTGCGGACGGTCACCACTCCGGCCGAGGAGCCGACGGGGGCGTAGCCGCCGGCTTCGGTCAGCGTCACCGAGGTGGGAACCGAGCGCAGCCGCAGGGTGTAGCTGCCGCTTTCGGTGTAGGCGTAGTAGGGCTGGTTGGACCGGGGGGCCGCGCCCGGCGCGGTCTGCCAGCCGTACCAGGGAAGCCGGGTGCCGTCGTCGCCGCTCGCCGAGCCGGCGTAGGCGCCGGGGGTGCTGCCTTCGCCGGCGCGGCGGCCCCAGACCCAGGATTTACCCGAGTCGCGCGACCAGGCGACCGCCTCGCGGGGGTCGAGGCCGGCGATCGCGCCGGGGGCTTCGGGGTCGAGCGTGTTGACGCCGTTGGGGCCGGCCACCGACTCCTTGACGGTCGGGGAGTTCTCCGAGAACCAGTTGCCCGCCGGGGAGGAGTCGACGTTCTGGTAGGTCATCGCGTAGGTCTGCCCGCCGTTCACGGGCACGCCGCCCATGTTGAAGTAGAGGAGCTGGGTTTTGCCGGGGGCGCCGTAGGCCTGCTTGGACTCCTGGTAGCGCTGCACCGCGCCGACGGTCTCTTCGGCGAGGACCTGGGACATGTCGGGGGTCCCGTCGGGACGAACCGCCACGAGGCGGGCGCGGATCGTGCCGCCGTTGCCGTCGGCGTAGCCCTCGCGGCCGCCGAGCTGGTCGGAGCCCTCGAGGTTGAAGCCGGAGATGAAGCGGTCGATCGTCGTGTTCTCGTCGATCACGAAGCGGATCGCGTAGACGTACCCGGAGCTGTTCATCACCTGGTTGTTGACGTTGTAGAGGCCGACCGGGACGCCGCGCTGGGCGGAGGCGGTGGGGGCGGCGAGGAGGGCCAGGGCGAGGGCTGCGCAGACCACGAAGGCGGCGCGCAGGGCCAGATCGGCGATCCTCGGCAGGGATGGGGGCTGTGTGGGCATGCCCCCCAGATCGGCAGAGGGGCCGGGAGCCCGCAAGACCGCCGGCCAGCTTGGACAAATATCTACAACTGGCCTTCAGGCCGAATCCAGGGGTGCGATCACCTGGCGGGATAGGCCCTTAGGGCCGTTGCATCGCGGTGGTCGGTTACTCAACCGGTGGAGCAGCGAACACTTCGAAGTCGGAGAAAGAGATGCCCTCTTCGGTCGCGCGGATGATGCTGGTCACGCGCACGTAGCGGGCGCCGCGCGGTCTGAACTCGCTCGTCACGCGGCCCTCTTTGGAGATCGTCACCACGGCGGCGACCACGTAGTTGACCCCGTCCCGCGACGTGTCGATCCGGTACTTCGAGGCGTAGTCAGCCTCCCAGTCGATCGAGACCGTATCGACCCTTTGGAGCGTGCCCAGGTCGACCCGCCACCACTGGCCGGCCAGCGGCTTGGAGCTCCAGCGGGTCGCTTCCGTTCCGTCGACCGCGTATCGCGGGGCGAAGGCGGAGCTCTCCGCCGAGGAGGCGGTCACCGCCTGGTTGCGGGCCAGATCCGGATCTGGCGAGGGAGCGCCCCCGGGGCCTTCCTCGACTTCAGGCTCAGGCGAAGGTTCCCAATCGGGCTCTTCCGGCTCGGGTTCTGGCTCGGGGGTCGGTGTGGGCCCAGGAGCCGGCGGACCCGAGACCGTCCACGGGTGAGGATCCGTGAACAGCTGCGCCCGGTCATATTCCTGGCCGAGGGTTTCGAGCGTCCACGAGCCGGTGCCGATCTTGAAGGTCGAGCGGATGAAGCTGTCGCCCTCGGCCTTGAGGACCCGGCCCGAGTTGGAGATCTCATAGCTCTGGCCGGCCAGCACGGGGACGGGGTTGTCGAGTTTGCCGCGGACCAGGCCGCTGCCGAGCGAGGCGGTGCGGCCGGTGGCGCCGGTGCTCAGGTTGCGGACGGTCACCACTCCGGCCGAGGAGCCGACGGGGGCGTAGCCGCCGGCTTCGGTCAGCGTCACCGAGGTGGGAACCGAGCGCAGCCGCAGGGTGTAGCTGCCGCTTTCGGTGTAGGCGTAGTAGGGCTGGTTGGACCGGGGGGCCGCGCCCGGCGCGGTCTGCCAGCCGTACCAGGGAAGCCGGGTGCCGTCGTCGCCGCTCGCCGAGCCGGCGTAGGCGCCGGGGGTGCTGCCTTCGCCGGCGCGGCGGCCCCAGACCCAGGATTTACCCGAGTCGCGCGACCAGGCGACCGCCTCGCGGGGGTCGAGGCCGGCGATCGCGCCGGGGGCTTCGGGGTCGAGCGTGTTGACGCCGTTGGGGCCGGCCACCGACTCCTTGACGGTCGGGGAGTTCTCCGAGAACCAGTTGCCCGCCGGGGAGGAGTCGACGTTCTGGTAGGTCATCGCGTAGGTCTGCCCGCCGTTCACGGGCACGCCGCCCATGTTGAAGTAGAGGAGCTGGGTTTTGCCGGGGGCGCCGTAGGCCTGCTTGGACTCCTGGTAGCGCTGCACCGCGCCGACGGTCTCTTCGGCGAGGACCTGGGACATGTCGGGGGTCCCGTCGGGACGAACCGCCACGAGGCGGGCGCGGATCGTGCCGCCGTTGCCGTCGGCGTAGCCCTCGCGGCCGCCGAGCTGGTCGGAGCCCTCGAGGTTGAAGCCGGAGATGAAGCGGTCGATCGTCGTGTTCTCGTCGATCACGAAGCGGATCGCGTAGACGTACCCGGAGCTGTTCATCACCTGGTTGTTGACGTTGTAGAGGCCGACCGGGACGCCGCGCTGGGCGGAGGCGGTGGGGGCGGCGAGGAGGGCCAGGGCGAGCAGGGCGGCGGCGCCCGGCGCCAGCCGCAGAAGAAAACGGTGCGTGTTTTGTAGATGTGCCCTCAACATCACAAGCCACTTCAACCTGGTTTGCGACGGACCTGGAGGCGTTATTCCCCTGCTTGACAGATGTCCATCGTCCCTGCTCCCTTGCTGTTCAGCGGGCACCGGATCCCAACCCGCCAAACACATTCTCCTCATACCACCGATAGGTGCGCCTCAAACCCTCGGCGACCTCCACCTGTGCAGCATAGCCTGTAAACCCTGTCATCTCCAACATCTTCGGGGCCCTCCTCGCCGGGGACCCCTGAGTGGCGGGCCGCGGATCGACGGAAAGATCGCGACCCACGGTCTCGATCACCATCTCGGCGAGCTCGCCGATCGCGACCTCAGGGCCTTCCTTGCCGACGTTCAGCGCCTCCCCCACGGTCTCCGGCGAGCGGGCGGCGAGGAAGATCATCTCGACGGCGTCCTCGACGTAGCAGAAGGTGCGCTTGTGGTCGACCGAGTAGACCTCCAGCCGATCGCCGTCGGCCGCCTTGCGGGCCCGCTCGAGGAGCTCGGGGATGACGTGCGACATCCCCATGCGCGGTCCGTAGACGTTGTGGGGGCGGATCACCGTCACCGGCACGCCGGAGTGGATGCAGAGCGCCTCGCCGTAGAGCTTGGACAGCATGTACGACGTGCGCGGGCGGGCCAGGTCGGGGAGCGCGATCGGCGCGGTCTCGGGGGTCGGGATCTCCAGCTCGAACTGCTCCAGGGTGCCGGCGTAGACCTCGCTGGTCGAGGCGAAGACAAACCGCTCGAGGCGCTCCTGGCGGGCCGCGAGCTCCAGCGCCCGCGTCGTCATCGCCACGTTGAGGTCGAGCACCTCGTAGGGCCGCTCGAGCACGTTGGCGACGCCGACGATCGCCGCGAGGTGGAAGATCAGCTCGTACCCGTCATCGAGCCCGGCGAGCGCCTCGGGGTCGAGCAGGTCGCACTCGATCAGGCGCACCGATGGGCGCTCGAGCAGCGTCCGCAGGTCGTCGTCGACGACGCCGCGGGCCAGGTTGTCGACCAGGTCGACCTCGTAGCCGGCCTTCTCCAGCCTTGCACCCAGGTGGCTGCCGATGAAACCGCAACCGCCGGTGATCAGCGCCCTGGCCAACGTCAGGCCTCCACCGCGCCGCGGCCGATCGCCCAGACCCGGCAGCCGAGCGCGGCGAGGCCGCGCAGGGAGTCGGCGGTGAGGACCCTGTTCGCGTCGAGGATCAGGGGCCGGCTGTCGCCGAGCCAGGCGGGCACGTCCATGTGGACGAGCTCGGCGTGCCCGACGGCGAAGACGACCGCGTCGAACCCGGCTGGGTCGGGTAGCTCGCGGGCCGCTCCGGCAGAACCATCCAAGGCGATCGGATCGTACGGCACGACCTCGCCGCCGTGCTCGGCTACGGCATCGACGAAGGTGCTCGAAGGCGAAAAGCGCGTGTCCCCCACCCCCTCCCGATAGGAGACGCCCAGCAGCAGGACTCGCCGCCCCTCCAGTCCGTCGAGGAGCTCAAGGAGCTTCTCTACGGTGACGAGTGGCATCGCCCGGTTGACCCGCACCGCGCTTTCGGAGAAGGAGAAGTCCAGCTCGTCGAGGCCGAAGAGCCCGCGAGCTCCGAGCCTCGGGAACAGCGGGTCCTTCGGCAGGCAGTAGCCACCGACGCCGAAGCCCGGCTGCCGCATGTTCGAGTGGGTCGGCCGCACGCGGATCGCATCGATCACCTCGAACAGGTCGACCCCGACCGCTTCGGCGAAGCGCCCCCACTCCTCGATGAAGGCGATGTTCGTCGCCCGGTAGCTGTTCTCCAGCACCTTGCCGATCTCCGAAGCCGTGGTCGAGGCAAGCCTCGACATCGGGTACTCGGCGGTGTTGACGACCCACTCCAGGAAGCGCTCGCAGGCGTCCGCGGCGGCGGGCGTACGGCCGGCGTAGACACGCCAGAAGTTGACGATCGAGTCGAGGTAGTCGGGGCCGGGCATCACCCGCTCGTAGGAGTGGGCGAGCATGATCGCGTCCGCGGGCAGGCCACGCTCCTCCAGGGCCCGGTCGATCAGCGGCCCGATCACCTTCTCGCAGGTGCCCGGCGGCACCGTCGTCTCGACGACGATCAGCGAGCCGGCGGGCATCCGCGTCGCCAGCGAGCGCAGCGCCGCTTCCAGGGTCCCGAAGTCGATGCTCGGCTCGCTATCGGTGTCGAAGTCGACGTCGAACTGGACGTCGACGACGGTCACCGCCGCCTGCTCGTAAGCGGCGGGGTCGGTCGTCGCCCGCAGGTTCCCGGCCTCCAGGGCACGCTGCAGGGCGGCGTCCATCTCGGGGTCGGCGGAGCTGATCGGCAGCTCCCCACGATTGATCCCATCGGCCTTGGCACGACCGTCGGGGGAATCCAGCTCCACGCCGACGACGTCGAACGCCGGCTGCCCACCGGCGTCGCGAGCGCTGGCGATCGCGAGCGCCATCGCCGTCCCGACGAAACCGAGGCCCTGCACGCACGCGATCGGCCTGCTCATCCCCCGCGCGCTCCCGCAAGCTCGGCAAGGCCCTCGCGCAGGCCGCGAACGACCCGGTTCCGGTCGGCGTCCTCCAGGCCCGGGAAGAGCGGCACGGCGACCTGGGTGCGAGCGAACTCCTCAGACCGTGGCAGCGGCCCCCTGCGGACGTCGCGGTACGCCGTGAACTCGTGAATCGCGGGGTAGAGGACGCTCGTCTGCACGTTCCAGCGCTCCTTCAGCGCTTCGCGCAGGGGCGCCTGCCGGGCTCGATCGTCGAGGACGAGCGGCATCACGTAGCAGGAGCTGAGCTCGACGTCCGAGTCCTCGTAGAGGCACTCCACGCCGTCGACCTCGGCAAGCTGGGTGCGATAGGCGCGGGTGTGGGCTCGCCTCGCGGCGATCTCGTCCTCGAGCCGGTCCAGGCGCGAGCCGAGCAATGCCGCCCGGGGCTCGTCCATCCTGTAGTTGAAGCCGGTGCCGACCACGTCGTAGCCGAGAGCGTGGCCCTTGTGGCGATCCCAGGTGCCGGTGGTGAGGGCGTGTGAGCGCAGGCTGCGCGCCAGCTCGGCCACGGCGTCGTCCTCGGTGGCCAGCAGGCCGCCCTCTCCACATGACAGGACCTTGTTGGAGAAGAAGCTGAAAGCGCCCGCCAGGCCGACCGTGCCGAGCCTGCGGCCGCCGGGCGACTCGAGTGCGCTGGGGCTGTGCGCCGCATCCTCGATCAGGTGCAGGCCGTGGCGCTCACAGATCTCCTCCAGCGCCGCGAGCGCCGCCGGATAACCGGCGTAGTGGACCGCACAGACAGCCTTCGTGCGCGGCCCGATCAGTTCCTCGACGCGCTGCGGGTCGATGCCGGCGTCGCGCCCGCCCACGATGTCGGCCAGCACCGGCTCCGCCCCGCAATAGCGGACCGCGGCGGCGGTCGCGACAAAGGTGATCGCGGGCACGATCACCTCGTCCCCGGGGCCGACCCCTGCCGCCAGGTAGGCGAGGTGCAGAGCCGCGGTGCAGCTGGACACGGCAACTGCGTGCTTGACGCCGAGGTGCTCGGCGAAGGCCTGCTCGAAGCCATCGATCTGCGGCCCCATCGTCAGCCAGCCGGAGCGCAGCGTCGCGGCGACGGCCTCGATGTCCCGATCGTCGAGATCCAGGTCGAAGAGGGGGACGAGGGGCTGCTCCGTCATCGGCGGGATTCAGGAGACATTGGCGAATCCCGCCGCGAAGGGGTCGCCGAAGCGTTCCTCGTCGAGTCCGGCCACGATCTCCTCGACCCCGTCGGGGACGTGCATCCGGGGCTCGAAGGCGAGGGCACGGTGGATCTTCGCGAAACCCACCTTGTAGTCGCGGGGATCCTCATCGCGGTGAACGTAGCGAACCTCCCCGCGCGAGATGCGCTCGGTGATGATCTCGACGAGATCGAGCTTGCGGTAGTTCTCCTCCGTGCTGCCGACGTTGAAGACCTCGCCGGCGACGTCGCCGAGCGGCGCCCCGAGCACGAGCCCTATCGCCCGCGCCGCGTCGGCAACGTGGACGTAGGGGCGCCAGAAGCGCTCGCCGAAGACTTCGAGCTGGCGGCCGGCCCAGAGCTCGCGGGTGAACTCGTTGACGGTGAGGTCGAAACGCATCCGCGGCGCGACGCCGTAAAGGGTCGCGAAACGCAAGCAGACAGCGCCGCGGTCGCCGTCGAGGAGCATCCGCTCGATCGCGACCTTCTGCTCGGCGTAGAGCGAGACCGGTGCGAGGACGCCCTCCTCGTCGATCGGGTTGCTCGGATCGCTCATGCGACCGTAGTTCGAGCAGGTCGAGGCGAAGACGGTTCGCTCGACGCCGAGCCGGGCGGCGTCGGAGAACAGCTCCCGACTTGCCTCGAGGTTGACGGCGGCGGCGAGCTCGGGGTCCTTGGCGCACGCCGGATCGCCGACGATCGCGGCCAGATGGACCAGCGCATCGGCTCCGGCGAGCAGGCGCTCCCGCATCTCGGCGTCGCGCACGTCACCTTCGATCAGCTCCACCCCGGCCGCCACCAGCTCCTCGGCGACCCTGTGCTGGCCGTGGATCAGCGCGTCGAGGACGCGGACCTCGTGCCCGGCCGCGCGCAGCTCGGTGGCCGCGATCGCGCCGAGGTAGCCGGCTCCACCGCTGATCGCGACGAGCATCGTCAGCCCTGTACGCGCCGCGGGACGAGGACCAGGCGCTTGAACTCGGCGACGAGGACGCCGTCCTGGTTGAGGACGCGGGTGTGGACCTTGACCACGCCGCGATCGGGCTTTGACTTCGAGGGCTTCACCTCGAGCACCTCGGTCTCACAGAAGAGGGTGTCGCCGTGGAAGACCGGGTTGGGGTGGCTGAGGTCTTCGGTCGCCAGGTTGGCGATCGCCTTGCCGGAGACGTCGGAGACCGACATGCCGAGCGCGAGCGAGTAGACGAGCGGCCCGACGACCACGTTGCGGCCCTGCTGGGACTCCGCCGCGTAGACGTCGTTGAGATGCAGCGGGTGATGGTTCATCGTGATCAGGCAGAAGAGATGGTCGTCGGACTCCGTGACCGTCTTCGCCGGCCAGTGCTTGTAGACGGCGCCGACCTCGAACTCCTCCAGGTAGCGGCCGTAGGCGTGCGCTCCCGATGCCTCGCGCTCGGCCTGGTTCGTGCTCAGCTCATAGGTCTGCTCGCTCATCTCTGGGCAATCTCCTCTGCGGTTTGGACGGCGCGGGATGCTACCCGCGCGCTCACGTCGAGGCGGCGTCGCTCAGTGTGCCTTCTTGAGCCGGGCGCGTTCCTCGTGCCGTTCGACCACCTGTGCGATCAGCTTCTTCACGTTGGAGTCGCCGGTCGCCTTGATGTGGCCCGTCTCGTAGGCCTTGCGGTAGCTCTTGACCGTGCCGCTCTCGGCCAGCTCGTTGAACTGCGGCCGGTCGATCTGGACCAGGATCCGCTCGTCCTGGGAGAGGTCCTTCTTGATCACCGGGCCCGGCACCTCGACCCGGTAGAGCTGGATGTCGTGCTTGGCCTTCAGTTCCAGGCCGAAGACCAGTTTCAGGTTCTGCAGCGCGGGGACCTCGGCCTGGAAGCGCTCGACGGCGGTCTTGATCAGATCGGCTGTCGACGCCATGCGCACCGCAGTCTACCCATGGCGGAAACCCCAGGCGCGGATGCCACTTCGCCGGCGGCGTGCCGGCCCGAAGCCCTTGGCCCAGGCGATCAGGGCTTCGACCTGGACCTCCTCGAGCCCGACCTGCGACTCGGTCGGCATCAGCAGCGTCGGCTCGTCCCGCTGCCGCGCCCAGCGGCGACAGGTCTCGTCGAAGCTGTCGTCGATCCACGCCAGCGGCCGGCCCCTCCCGTAGAGGCCCAGCGGCTCCAGCTTCCAGTCGGCGGTGCCGAAACGGGCCTTGCCGTCGAAGCTGAGGAAGGGAAGCTCCGGCAGCTCGAGGATGTCGCAGAGGAACTCGTTCGCCTGGCTCTCCCACCCACTCGCCCAGAACAGGTCGAAGTGCTCGCCCAGCCGGCGCAGCCGATCGCCGGCGGCGTTCGGGATGCAGTGGACCCTGCCGTCGATGAGCTCGAATCTCGCTTCCGAGCGATCGGGGACCCCGTCGAATCCGAAGACCGAGATGACCCCGTCGACGTCGACCGCGAGGATCGGCCGGCCCATGTGCTCGGTGGCCAAGCGAACCGGGCTAGATCTTGTGTCTCTGCAGGAGCTTCTTGCCGATCACCATGCGCTGGATCTCGGAGGTGCCCTCGCCGATCAGGAGCAGCGGCGCGTCGCGGTAGAGGCGCTCGATCTCGTACTCCTTCGAGTAGCCGTAGCCGCCGTGGATGCGGAAGCACTCCTCGACGCACTCCTTGCCGGTCTCCGAGGCGAGCAGCTTGGCCATCCCGGCCTCCAGGTCGGAGCGCTCGCCGGCGTCCTTCATCCGCGCCGCTTTGCGGGTGACGAGCCGTGCGGCCTCGACCTTGGTCGCCATGTCGGCGAGCTTGAACTGGATCGCCTGGTGCTGGGCGATCGGCTTGCCGAACGTCTTGCGCTCCTGGCTGTAGCGCAGGGCCAGCTCGAGAGCGCGCTGGGCGATGCCGACGCCGCGGGCGGCGACGTTGACGCGGCCCACCTCCAGCGCGTCCATCATCTGCACGAAACCCTCGCCAACGCCTGCCTCCTCACCGCCGAGCACCCGCTCCGGCGGGCAGCGGTAACCGTCGTAGACGAGCTCGGTCGACTCGACGCCCTTGTAGCCCATCTTCTTGATCTTGGGCGGCACGTTGAGACCCTTGAAGTCGCCCTCGTTGATTTCCTCCCAGGGCTTCTTCTCGGTGATGAAGCAGGTCATCCCCTTGTAGGCCGGCTCGGCCTTGGGGTCGGTCTTCATCAGGACGAAGACGACGCTGGAACCGAGACCGTTGGTGACCCACATCTTCTGGCCGTTCAGCTCCCAGTTGCCGTCCTCACCTTTCTTCGCGGTTGACTTGATGCCCTGGACGTCGGAGCCGACCTCGGGCTCCGAGAGCGAGAAGGCGGCGCGGATCTCTCCCGTCGCCATCTTCGGCAGGAAGTAGTCCTTCTGCTCCTCGGTGCCGAACTTCATCAGCAGGTAGGAACCTATGAAGTGGGTGTTGACGACGCCTGAGATCGAGATCCAGCCGCGCGAGAGCTCTTCGACGATCATCGCGTAGGTCGTCAGGTCGAGGCCCATGCCCCCGTACTCCTCGGGGATCGTCACCCCGAACAGCCCGAGCTCCTTCATCTGCTCGACGATCGGCTCCGGGAAGGAGTCCTCGTGGTCGTAATGCTCGGCGTTGGGGATGATCTGCTCGTCGGCGAACTGGCGCACCATTTCGGTGATCGCCTGCTGCTCGTCGGTCTGCTCACGGAAGGCGGCGGTATCTACGGCCATGGCTCCTAGCTTCGTGTCGGGGGCGAAGACCGAAGGATATATCCGGCCGTTCTGCGATCGCCGGCCGGTGCCTGTCCCGCTTTCTCCTCATACACCCGTCCAGGATGCATCCAGCAGACCGGCTGCCTGGCGAGGAAGACGCGATGCCCGCGAAGCTCTCCCTCCTCCTCGCCCTCGCCATGCTCGCCGTCCTGCCCGCGACGGCCGAGAGCGCCATCGGCGTAGCCCACAACCACGTGGCGCACGCGCGGGCGCACGCCTCCACCGACGGGCCGGCCCGAGGGGGATCGATCACACCGACCGACCCCTGCCCCGGCCAGGCCGAAGCCGGCGCCTCGACGGCAGTGCAGCTGGAGGCGATGCGCTGCCTGGTCAACCTCGCCCGTCGCGACGCCGGTCTGGCCTCGCTTTCCGGCTCGGATCGGCTCGATCGATCGGCCGACGCGAAGTCGGCGGACATCCTGCGCTGCGACGACTTCAGCCACTTCGCCTGCGACAGGGACTTCGACTTCTGGCTGGAGAGGGTTGGCTACATCCCCGCCCGCTGCTGGCGCGTGAGCGAGAACATCGCCTGGAAAGGCGATCCCAAGACGACGGTGCGCGAGATCTTCAAGCTCCTGATCCACTCTTCCGCGCATCGAGCGAACATCCTCGGGCCCTACGCGGAGATCGGCCTGGGGCTGCGCGTCGGCAGCCTTGCCGGATACGGCGCGGCCCAAGTCTGGACCCAGCACTTCGGCAGCCACTGCTGAGGGCGGTGCCACCGTCCCAGTGGCTGGTGAACCGCCACGCTCGCGACCTGGATGGTGGAAGATCCAATCGATGCACCGACTCCTCCGCATCCTCTCCACCACCTTGATCACCGCCGGGATCGTGCTGATGGCCGACATCGGGATCACCCTCGCCTACGAGGAGCCCCTCACCTCCATCTACGCCTCCGTGCAGCAGCGCAACGCGGAGAACGAGCTCGACGAGACCGAAGCCAGCTACCCGAGCCGCGCCGACCAGCGGGCGGTGGCGCGGATCCGCAACCGAAAACAGCGGATCGCGACCCTGGCGCAGCGCTTCGGCGCCCAGGCGGAGTCCGGAGAGGCGATCGGCCGCCTCCGCGCCCCGACCATGGGCGACCTGGACGTGGTCATCATCCAGGGAACTGACACGGCCAGCCTGCAGAAGGGCCCTGGGCACTTCCCCGAAACGCCGTTTCCGGGTCAGGGCGGCACCGTCGCCATCGCGGGGCATCGCACGACCTACGGCGCCCCGTTCCGCGACGCCGAATCGGTCGAGCGCGGCGACCGCATGGTGCTCGAAATGCCCTACGGGAAGATCTTCTACCGGGTGCAGAAGACCGAAATCGTCGACCCCACCGACGTCGGCGTGGTGAAGTACGTCGGCTACGAGCGCCTCGTCCTAAGCACCTGCCACCCCGTCTACAGCGCGGCCCAGCGCCTCATCGTCTTTGCCCGGGCGGTGGGGGAGCGACTCGACCGGGGGGCTCGTTCTTCGTAGTCGTACCGCCTTGCGGGGCCGTGGTGTCGGTGGAGAGGTCGCTGCCGCTGCCACCGCCGCCGATGACGAAGACGACGAGGTACGCCAGGGCGAGGCCGAGAGCCAGGCCCAGCACGATCCCGGCCGCGAGATCTAGCTTGTTGCCGGATCGCATCTGAGCTCGTTCGCCGTCGCCAGCGGCACACGTTGCAGCCTCTGCAGCCTCGACGCGATGAAGTCGGCACGGGCATGGAAGTCGCGCAGTCGTTCGTCCTCGGCGTTGAACTCCGGCTCTGGCGCCGGCGGGGGACTGCTGGCAAGCATCGCGACGCTCGCTCGCTCGGCGAGCTCGGCGGCACGCCTCGCCTGCTCGGCGGCATCGAGTGCAGCCGCACCGACGCTGATCACAGCCGCCTCGGATGCCCGCGCGGTCGCCAGCGCCTCCTCGACCTTGAGCTCGAGCTCTCCGATCAGCGGGGGCCGGGACTGCTCCGGCAGCAACCAGTCCTGCGTAGAGTCGGCAACAGCTCCGGCCATCGGTTCAAGGTACGGCAGCCGAGGTCAAACTCCTCTGCCCCAGGCCGGCGGCGGTGCCCTGGTTCATCTAGATTCCGGCCCGACCAGCGAACGAACGACGCGAGGAGCAGCGTGAGAAACCCCAGAGACTTCTTCCAACCGCAGGCGATCGGCGCACCCGAGCCGCTGCGCGAGATCCCCGTGAAGCCCTCCCGGATGATCCACTTCCTCGACTTCTCCAACGAGAAGATGGTCGAAAAGGCGGCCGGCATCGCCGAGAAGACCGACATCCTGCTCGGCAACCTCGAGGACGCGATTCCGGTCGACCGCAAGGAGGCCGCGCGCGCCGGCCTCGTCCGCGCCGCCAAGGAATCAGACTTCGGCCAGACCGCGCTCTGGACCCGGGTCAACTCGCTGGAGAGCCCCTGGGTGCTCGACGACCTGACCACGCTGGTGACCGAGATCGGCGACCAGCTCGAGGTCGTGATGGTGCCCAAGGTCGAGGGCGCCTGGGACATCCACTACGTCGACCGGCTCCTCGCCCAGCTCGAGGCCAAAGCCGGGCTCGACCGCCCGATCCTGATCCACGCGATCCTCGAGACCGCCCAGGGCGTCGTCAACCTCGAGGAGATCGCCGCCGCCAGCCCGCGCATGCAGGGGATGAGCTTCGGCCCAGCCGACCTCGCCGCATCGCGGCGGATGAAGACCACCCGCGTCGGCGGGGGGCACCCCGGTTACCGGGTGATGGAGGATCCGGCCGACCCCGAGAATCCCGAGGCCGACCGCGTCAGCGCCCAGCAGGACCTCTGGCACTACTCGATCGCCCGCATGGTCGACGCCTGTACCTCGACGGGGATCCTGCCGTTCTACGGGCCCTTCGGCGACATCAAGGACACCGCCGGCTGCGAAACCCAGTTCCGCGCCGCCTTCCTGATGGGCTGCGTCGGCGCCTGGTCCCTCCACCCGGTCCAGATCGGCATCGCCAAGCAGGTCTTCAGCCCTCCCCCCGAGGAGGTCAGGTTCGCCAAGAAGGTGCTGGAGGCGATCCCCGACGGCCGCGGCGTCCACATGATCGACGGCAAGATGCAGGACGACGCCACCTGGAAGCAGTGCAAGGTGATGGTCGAGCTGGCCGAGATGCTGGCCGCCAAGGACGCCGATTTGGCCGAGGCGTACGGGCTTTAGGGGTTGTTGGCGGGCGGGTCCTGTCGTAGGCTTAGCTGGGGTTAGCCGAGGCGCTGTTCCAGGGCCGCGAGCTGCTCTTGCAGGGGCGCCGGGAGACGGTCGCCGAACTTGGCCAGGTGCTCCTTGACCTGGGGCAGTTGCTCGCGGACGAGGTTCTCGTCGACGGAGAGCAGCTCCTGCATCGCCTCCGCCGAGATGTCGAGTCCCTCGGTGTCGATCTCCCCCTCAGCGGGCAGCAGGCCGATCGGCGTCTCTACCGCGTCGGCCGAGCCCTCGCAGCGGCGGAAGACCCACTCGAGCACGCGGCTGTTCTCGCCGAAGCCGGGCCAGAGGAACTTGCCGTCGGCGTCCTTGCGGAACCAGTTGACGTAGAAGATCCGCGGCAGCTCAGCACCCTCGCGTTTGCCGGCCTCGAGCCAGTGCGCGAAGTAGTCGGCCATGTTGTAGCCGCAGAAGGGCAGCATCGCCATCGGGTCGAAGCGCAGTTCGCCGACGTTGCCGGCGGCGGCGGCGGTCTTCTCGGAGGACATCGTCGCGCCGAGGAAGACGCCGTGCTCCCAGTCGAAGGCCTCGTGGACGAGCGGCACCGCGGTGGCGCGGCGGCCGCCGAAGAGGAAGGCGTCGATCGGCACGCCGGCCGGGTCTTCCCACTCCGAGGCGATCGTCGGGCACTGCGCCGCCGGCGTCGTGAAGCGCGCGTTCGGGTGCGAGGAGGGCGCCTCGGACTCGGGCGTCCAGTCGTCGCCGTGCCAGTCGATCAGGTGCTCGGGCGGCTCACTGGTCATCCCCTCCCACCAGACGTCCCCGTCGTCGGTTTTGGCGCAGTTGGTGAAGATCGAGTTGCTCTCGATCGTGCGCATCGCGTTCGGGTTGGTCGCCTCGCCGGTGCCCGGCGCGACGCCGAAGAAGCCGGCCTCGGGGTTGACCGCGTAGAGGCGGCCGTCCTCGCCGAACTTCATCCAGGCGATGTCGTCGCCGACCGTCTCGACCTTCCACCCCGGGATGGTGGGGATCAGCATCGCCAGGTTGGTCTTGCCGCAGGCGGAGGGGAAGGCGCCGGTCACGTACTTGACCGTGCCCTCGGGCGAGGTCAGCTTGAGGATCAGCATGTGCTCGGCCAGCCAGCCCTCGTCGCGGGCCATCGCGGAGGCGATCCGCAGCGCGAAGCACTTCTTGCCGAGCAGCGCGTTGCCGCCGTAGCCGGAGCCGTAGGACCAGATCTCGCGCGTCTCGGGGTAGTGGACGATGTACTTGTTGTCCTCGTTGCAGGGCCAGGGGACGTCTTCGGCCCCTTCGACCAGGGGCATGCCGACCGAGTGCACGCAGGGGACGAACTCACCGTCCGTGCCGAGCACGTCGAGGGCGCCCTTCCCCATCCGGGTCATGATCCGCATCGAGACGGCAACGTAGGGAGAGTCCGTCAGCTGCACGCCGATGTGGGCGATCGGAGAGCCGAGCGGGCCCATCGAGAAGGGCACGACGTACAGAGTGCGCCCGGCCATGCAGCCCTCGAACAGGCCGTTCAGCATCTCCCGCATCTCGGCGGGATCGCGCCAGTTGTTGGTCGGCCCGGCGTCCACCTCGCGCTCGGAGCAGATGAAGGTGCGGTCTTCGACCCGGGCGACGTCGGCGGGGTCGGAGAGGGCGAGGTAGGAGTTGGGCCGCTTGGCGTCGGAGAGACGCTCGAAGGTGCCGGCGTCGATCAGGGTCTGGGCGAGAGAGTCGTACTCCTCCGCCGAGCCGTCGCACCAGTGGACGGCCTCGGGCTGGGTCAAATCTGCGATCTCCCCAACCCAGTCGAGGAGCTTTGCGTGCGTGGTCGGCGCGTCGGCCGTGGTCATTGGGCTCATCTACAGAACTCTACTTACCGGGCCTGAAGCCGGGGCGGGACGGTTGGCCGGCTAGCGGCTTCGAACGCCGAAGACGAGCGTGTAGGTGGCGGCGTCTCGACCGCCGCCGAGCGGGTCTCCATAGGAGACGCCGACGCCGAAGTCCCGCAGGCCGGAATCGAGGATGTTCTGCCGGTGGGGAGCGCTGTTCATCCACATCCGCACGATGCTCATCGGCGAGCCGTACTCCTGGCCCCGCCCCGCGCCGATGTTCTCGGCCACGCGGAAGCTCGACATGCGCGCCAGGTAGCCGGAGTGGGCCACCCTGGTGGTCGGCGTGCTGCCGCTCGGGCCATAGTGGGACAGGCTGCCGCTCCTAACCATGGTGAGCGAGTGGGCTTCCGCGGACTTGCGCAGCGCGAGGTTGAACTCGAGGGGCGCGATTCCGTTCCTCTCGCGGGCAAGGTTGACCAGGCAGAGAACCGAAGTGCGCAGCTGGTGCTCGGTAGCCGCTCCTGGGGGCTGGAAGGCCTCGCCACAACGGGGAGAGCGCTCCTCGCTGCCGTATCCGGCAGCCGGCAGGCACAGGCCGGCGGAGGCGACCAGCACCATGGTGCAGATCAACTTCAGTGGACTCATCGGACTCATGCCTACTCGAGGGGTTGGAGGTTCGTCAGTGCGACGTCGGCATCTTCGTTGAGGATCCTGAGGGTCGCCGTTTCCCGCTTCCCGCCCGCGAAGCTCACGGTGCAGTCGAAGGTCGCGTCCTTGGTCACCTCGACGCTCGACGGGCACTCGACCGTGGCCACCTTTTGGCCGGTGGCACGTTCGAGGTTCTGCTCGATCGCGTCCTCTGTCTTCGCAGAGTCGATGATCGTTTCCCCGCAGCCGGCAACCGCCAACGCGAAGGCGAGAGCCAACAGTGCCAGCGCACCGGCCCGGCAGACAGCCGTCATCTGTTCCCCTCTGCGCCGGATCTCGCGGGCAAGTATTCCAGGGCGCCTTCAGGCACGCTCAAAGACTTTAGGACCCCCACCGGATACGCCCCTGGGTTCGATCGCCTGCATCGGTGCCCGGGCCTTGAGCAGCATCTCCAGGTACTCCTCGTCGGGGTCGGACTGCATCACGATCGCACCGCCTACGCCGATGCTGGCCGAATCGCCGTCGACGACGATCGTCCTGATCACGACGCTGAGATCGCAACCCCCGCTGAGCCCGAGGTAGCCGATCGCCCCCGAGTACACGCCGCGAGCCTCTCCCTCGAGCTCGTCGACGATCTTCATCGTCCGCTCTTTCGGCGCCCCGGTCATCGACCCGGGCGGGAAGCAGGCCCCGATGCAATCCATCGGCTCGAGCTCGGCCCGAAGTCGCCCACGCACGGTCGAGACCAACTGGTGGACGGTCTCGTAGGTCTCGACCTCCATCAGCCGGGGAACGGTCACCGTGCCCACCTCGCAAACCCGGCCGAGATCGTTGCGCAGCAGGTCGGCGATCATCAGGTTCTCGGCCCGGTTCTTCTCGTCGAGGCGAAGCTCCTCGGCCAGGCGCACGTCTTCGGCGGGCGTCCTCCCCCGCCTGCCGGTTCCCTTGATCGGCCTGGCCTCGACCCAGCGATCGCGCCCGATGCGGAGGAACCGCTCCGGTGAGGAGCTGAGCACAGCCATGTCGCCGAAGCGAAGAAAGGCGGAGTACGGCGCCGGGTTGAGGCGACGCAGGCGGCGATAGATATTCAGCGGGCCGTCATCCACCTCGGCGCGGACCTGGTTGGTCAGGCAGACCTCATAGCTCTCGCCTTCGCGCAGGTGGCGCTTGCAGGTCGCAATGTCGGCGAGGTAGCGATCGCGGTCGCGGGCAAGCTCGAAATCGACCCGGCAATTGCTCGCCGCATCCGGCTCCCCGATCTCCGGCAGGGAGGTCAACCGCCGCCGCGTGGACTCGATCCAGCGCTCGGCCTCATCGCGCCCCGTCTCCTCGGCCAGGCAGAGCAGGTAAACGCTCCCCTCGACGTGGTCGAAGGCGATCATCCGATCGGCGAAGACGAATGCCGCGTCCGGATGCAGAGAGCGGTGCGCCGCCTCTCCCCCGCACTCAGCCTTCAGCTCGTATCCGAAATAGCCGACGAAGCCGCAGTTCAGATCGAAAGGAAGCTCCTCGCCGCCTTGGCGTAGGCGGCGGAGTTCGCCCTTCAGGAAGTCGAATATCGATTCCCGGTACAGCTCCACACGGCCACTGCGCTCGACCCGGACCTCCCCCAGCTCCACGTCGTAGGAGACCGTCGCCCCCAGCGGCCCGCTCGCATCGCCGATGAAGGAGAAGCGACCCTCCCCGGGCCGACTGCTGCTGTCCAGCCAAAAGGCGCTCTCGCTCTCGCCGTACAGCTCGATGAACACAAGCTCGGAGTCGATCTCCGCGTCGATCCGCTCTACGACGATTCGAGGCGATGAGGCGCCGGGGGCACCCCCTTCCGAACACTCAAGCGCGGGCTCCGGCCGCGCGTTCGGAAGGGGGTGCCCCCGGCGCCCTCCACGCCGCGGACCCGAAGCGGATCGTTCGCTCAGATCACGGAAATTCTCGATCAGGCGACGGCCGTGCTCGGCGCAAACCGACTCGGGGTGGAATTGCACCCCCCACTGCGGGCGCTGACGATGCCCGATTGCCATCAGCACGCCATCGCTCGTCCAGGCGAGCGGCTCCAGCGCGGACGGGAGCGGCCCGGAGAGGCAAAGCGAGTGATAGCGCACCGCCTCGAACTCGCGCGAGATGCCGGCGAAGAGCGGCGAGCCGTTGTGGACGACGGTGCTGGTGCGACCGTGCATCGGCTCCGGCGCATGGACCACGGCAGTGCCGTTGACCCAACCTAAGCCCTGGTGGCCAAGGCAGACGCCCAGGAGCGGCACGCGGCTCCGCTGGATCGCCTCACCGCAGATGCCGAAGTCCGCCTTCCGCTCCGGCCGTCCAGGACCAGGCGAAATCACGATGTTGTCGAAGTCGAGCAACGACAACTCCTCCCAGCTCGCCTCGTCGTTGCGAACGACGATCGGTTCCTCGCCGCTGACCTCGCCCAGCAGCTGGAAGAGGTTGTAGGTGAAGGAATCGTGGTTGTCGATCAGCAGAGTCTTCAAGGAGCCCCCGAGTGCAGGCGGGTCGGCGAGGTTGTCACAATGCCGCCGTGTCAGCACAGCCCCGGCCCGATCGTCAGCAGGGGGTCATCGAGACCCTGCTCGTCCTCGATGGCGATCCGGTCGAGCTAGACGCCCACTTGACTCGGCTCGGCGTCAGTCTCACTGCACTCTTCCCCAACCGAATCCCGCCCTCGGGGCTGGCCGACGAGATCGAGGCCGCAGCCAACGGCATGGCCCGCGGGGGGCTCCGGGTCACGGTCGCCCCTGGCGTCGACGACGGGCTCGATGTCGTGGTCGAGGCGGTCAAGATCGGCCCCCGACAGATCCTCCCGCCCGTCCCTCCCGCGGTCGAGGCTTGCGCGATGGTCGTGCGGGGCGGCCTCGGCGGGCATAAGTGGGCGGACCGTGCGCTTCTCGATGAGACGCAAACCAGTTCGGGCGCCGATTCGGTGCCCCTGATCTTCGACTGGGACGAGACGCTGCTGGAGGCCTCGCGCGCCAACGTCTTTGTCGCGTTCGGCCGCACCCTGCTCACCCCCCCGGCCGACGGCCGGATCCTGCCCGGGATTGCGCGCACCCGCGCCCTTGAGGCCGCCGCCAAAGCCGGCTTCGAGGCGCGCCAGGTTCCGCTTCTGCGCGAGGACTTAGCCGGGGCCGACGAGGTCTTCCTGACCGGCTCACTGCGCGGCGTCGAGCGAATCAGGACGCTGGACGGGATCGAGCTGCGCAGCAGGGGAGAGGCGGCGTCCTTGATCCACGCGGCGCTGCGACGGACTTGGATGGGCGTCGGTTTGGATAGGGTTCCGCGCCGCTGATGAGGTTCTTCGAGTACGAGGCAAGGCAGATCGTCGAGCTGGCGGGGATTCCCGTCACCAAGTACGGGTTCTGCACCAGCGCGGAGGAAGCGCGAAAGGTCGCCGAGGAGATCGGCGGACCGGTCGTGATCAAGTCGCAGGTGCTGAGCGGCGGGCGGATGAAGGCCGGCGGCGTCAAGTTCGCCGATACACCTGACGAGGCGGCCGCGCACGCAGAGGACATCCTCAAGCTGGAGATCAACGGGCACATGCCGCGCGGCGTACTCGTGGATCCGAAGGCGGAGGTCAAGCAGGAGTACTACGCCGGCGTCGTCTGGGACGGCACCGCGAAGAAGCCGCTGATGCTGTTCAGCGACATGGGCGGCATCGACATCGAGGAGGTCGCCGAGACCCATCCCGACCACGTCGGCCGCGGCCACGTCTCCAACCTGCTGCCGATCGCCGACTTCGAGGCCAAGCAGGTCGTCGCCGCGACCGGGGTCACCGGCTCGCAGCTGAACCGGGCGACTCCGATCCTCGCCCGCCTCGCCCGCCTCTTCCGAGACAACGACATGACCCTGGCCGAGATCAACCCGCTGGCCGAACTGACCGACGGCAGCTTCGTCGCCCTCGACGCCCACATGGAGATGGAGAACGAGGCGGTGGGCCGCCAGAAGGGCCTGCTGCGCAAGCGGCTGGAGATCGCCGAGGAGGACACCCGCGAGACCTACGAGCCGTCCAACTTCGAGCGCAACGTCGCCGCGATCGACGCCGCCGACCACCGCGGCGTGATCCAGGGCAAGGACCACGGCTTCGAGGGCAACCTCGGGCTGGTGATCGGCGCCGGCGGCGGCTCGCTGACGCTGACCGACGCGGTCCGCAGCCAGGGCGGCAAGCCCGCCAACTACTCCGAGATCGGCGGCAACCCCTCGGTGGCCAAGGCCTGCGGCCTGGCCAAGGAGGTGCTGGAAAAGGACGGCGTCGAGAAGATCGCCGTGATGATGTCGATCGTCTCCAACACCCGTGTCGACATCGTCGCCCGCGGCGTGATCAAGGCCTGCCTGGAGCTCGGCAAGGACCCCGGCGAAACGATCGCGATCTTCCGCATCCCCGGCGCCTGGGAGGACGAGGGCTTCAAGATCCTCGAGCGATACGGGGTCGAGTACTGCGACCGCTCGGTCTCGATGTGGGAGGCGGCGGGACGCGCCGTCGCCAAGATCCAAGGAGCGCCGGCATGATGTCGCACCTTCCTCCGCTATCCGACAGAAACAGCGACACCGTCACCGTGCATCACACGGCTCCCGTCTTGCGGTCGCAGTTCCAGCCGGTATGCGGTCGAAACTGCGACACCTGGGGGGCGGGGATGTGAGCATCCTGCTGAGCAAGGAGACGACTTTCATCGTCCAGGGGATCACCGGGCGCGAGGCGGTCAACCTGACCCGGGAGTGCCTCGACTACGGCTCCAGGATCGTCGGCGGGGTCACTCCCGGCCGCAAGGGGCGTGAGGTCCACGGCGTACCGGTCTTCGACACCGTCGCCCAGGCGGTCGAGCACCACGGCGGCCCGATCGACGGCTCTGTGGTCACCGTCCCCCCCGCCTTCACCAAGGACGCCGTTCTGGAGGCGATCGAGAACGGGATCAAGCTGATCGTGATCGTCACCGAGCGCATCCCGCGCCGCGACGTCGCCCAGATGGTCGAGCTGGCGAACCTGCGCAGGGCACGGATCATCGGCCCCAACTGCCTCGGCCTGATCGTCCCGGAGGTCTGCAAGATGGGCGGCATCGGCGGTCCCGCAAAGGACGCGGCCAAGGCCTACGCCCCCGGTCCGGTCGGCGTGATGAGCCGCTCCGGCGGGATGACCACCGAGATCTCCTCCTCGCTTACACAAGCGGGCCTCGGCGTCTCGACCGCCGTCTCGATCGGCGGCGACGCGATCATCGGCTCCACCTACGCCGAGCTGATGCCCTACTTCGAGGCCGACGAGCAGACCAAGGCGATCGTCATTTACACCGAGCCCGGCGGCCGCATGGAGGCGCAGCTCTCCGAATGGGTCAAGGAGAACGACAGCCGCCTGCCGATCGTCGCCTTCATGGCCGGCAAGTTCATGGACGACGAGGAGATGAAGGGGATGAGCTTCGGCCACGCTGGCACGATCGTCGAGGGCGTCGAGGACACGGCGACCGAGAAGATCGCCCGCCTCGAAGCGGCCGGCATCCGCGTCGTCGAGCGGATCGACGAGATCCCCGACGCGGTCAAGGAGAAGCTGGGAGTGGCGGCATGAGCGAGACGCTGAGCAAGGTCTTCATCGACGTCGAGGTCGACGCCTCGGCCGCCGCCGACGCGGCGCTCGCCGCCAAGCTGGAGGAAGTCTGCCCGGTCGACATCTTCAAGGCGACCGACTCCGGGGTCGAAGTCGTCGAGGGCAACCTCGACGAGTGCGTCCTCTGCAACCTCTGCGTCGACGCCGCACCCGAGGGCACGGTCCGCGTCGTCAAGCTTTACGAGCGCTAAGGGCGGCCTCGTCCAGCGCTTCGCCCTGCAGGCGTTCGGGCAGGACGACCATCGCCCGCAGCGCCGCCAGCGCCGCGGGGTCGCCTTCGATCGTGACCTCGTCGTCGCCCTCCTCGCCGACCACGAGGGCAGCGATCACCGCTCGCGGCTCACCGGCCAGGATCAGGTCGGGGGCCACCACCTCACCGCGTTCGGCGGCGATCCAGCCGTCGGCCACCTGCAGGCGGAAGCTGTTGCCGCGGCTGCGCAGCTGCACCGACATCTCGGCGTCGGGCGGCGGCTGGAGGACGATGCGCAGCGAGTTCGGCAGCCACGAGGCTTCGAGCTCGTCGACTTCTTCGATCTGGAAGAAGTTGAGCCCCCAGCGAGCCAGCTCGAGGATCGGCCGCTCGAGGCCCTGCCCGAGCTCGGTCAGCTCGTAGACCACCGCCGAGGCCGGCGGGTCGAGCTCGCGCCGCGCGACGATGCCTTCGCGCTCGAGGTCGCGCAGGCGTTTGGTCAACACGTCGGTCGGCGCACCGCCGACCGCGCGGTCGAGGTCGGAGAAGCGCAGCGGCCCGAGCAGCAGCTCGCGCACGATCAGCAGCGACCAGCGCTCGCCGATCCGGTCGAGGGCGCCGGCGAGGCTGCAGGCCTGGCCGTAGTTGCGACGGGTCATTGCTCGATTCTACCAGCTTAATTTGAATTTCAAAGTCACCACTTGGAATTCTGGTACATTCCGCCCGGTGTCCCTTCTCACGACTTCTCCGGCCCGAGCGTTGAACCCCTGATGACCCGGATCGCGAACCTCACCTGGAAGCACCCGAAGCTGGTTCTCGCTGTGGTCGGGGCCTTCGCCCTCCTCGCGATGGCGGTCGGCCGCGACGTCGAGCAGCACCTGAAGGCCGCCGGCTTCACCGACTCGAGCTCGGAGAGCGAGCAGGCGACGCGGATGCTGCGCGACTCGCTTGGCTACGACCCCAACCCGGCGATCGTGCTCGTCGTCCGCAACCCGGACGGCGGCAAGCTCGACCTCGCCGATCCCGCCCTGCGGGGTGAGGTCGCCCGCATCGCGGCCGGTGCCGAGCGGGTCGAGGACGTCGGCCGCGTCGTCAACCCGTTGCGCGACCGGACGGCCGGTGCGGCGCTGATCGCCCGTGACGGCGAGTCCCTGGCGATCGCCGTCAACCTCTCGACCGAGGACATCGAGGACGCGGGTGGGATCGCCGCCGAAGACGTGGCGAAGGTGATCGAGGACAGCCCGCTCGACGTCGCCGAGGCAGGCTTCGCGCAAGGCTTCAACGAGACCAACGACCAGACCCGCGAAGACCTGACCAAGGCGGAGCTGATCGCCTTCCCGATCCTCGCGATCTTCCTGCTCTTCGTCTTCCGCGGCGTCGTCGCCGCCGGCATCCCGCTGCTGATCGGGGTGATCTCGATCATCGGCACGCTGCTGGTTCTGCGGATCATGTCCGGCGTCGTCGACACCTCGGTCTTCGCGCTCAACATCGCCACCGGGCTCAGCCTCGGCCTCGCCGTCGACTACGCCCTGCTGATGGTCTCCCGCTACCGCGAGGAGATCGCCGACGGCGGAGCGACGCGTGAGGCGCACCGCCGCACGGTGCAGACGGCCGGGCGCACGGCGCTCTTCTCGGGCCTCACCGTCGCCGCGGCGATGGCGGCGCTGATCTTCATGCCGCAGCGCTTCCTCTACTCGATGGCCGTGGCGGGGGCATCGGTGGCGGTGCTCTCCTCGCTGATCGCGATCCTCGTCGTCCCCTCGCTGCTGAGGCTGCTCGGAACGCGGATCGACGCCCTCTCGATCCGCCGCGGACCGGCGGTCTCGGACACCTCGGACGGCTGGTACCGGCTTGCGCGTGGGGTGATGCGGCGTCCGGTGGCAGTCGCCCTGGCCAGCTCGGCGCTGCTGCTCGCCGCCGCCACCCCCCTCCTCTGGACGACGCTGACCGGCCCCAGCGCCGAAGCGGTGCCGCCCAACCAGCCCTCCTACGACGCCTACCGGTACCTCGAAGCGCACTACCCGCGCGACGTCACCGAGGCGGTGACCGTCGCCGTCGACGGGCGTGCCGGCCCAGCCCAGCTGGCGGCCTACCAGCGCCGGCTCGCGGCCGTCGACGGAGTGGTGAGCGGCACGCCCTTCGCCCGCGCCTCCGGCGAGGTCGCCTTCGCCAACTTCGGCCTCGCCGAGCCGGCCCTCAGCGGCCCTTCCCAGGACTCGGTGCACGAGATCCGCGACCTCGCCCCGCCCGGCGCCGCGAGCGTGCTGGTCTCCGGCAACACGGCGCGCTTCATCGACCAGAAGCAGAGCCTGCTCGAGCACGCGCCGCTGGTCGTCGCGATCATCGCCCTCACCACCCTCGTGCTGCTCTTCCTGCTCACCGGCTCGGTGCTACTGCCGCTGAAGACGCTGGTGATGAACACGCTGACGCTGGGCGCGACCCTCGGCATCCTCGTCCTCGCCTTCCAGGAGGGCTGGCTCGACTCGCCGCTCGACTACACCGGTCCCGCGGCGGTCGAGGTGACCAGCCTCGTCTTCCTCTTCGCCGTCATCTTCGGCCTCGCCACCGACTACGCGGTCCTGGTCATGGCGCGGATCAAGGAGCGGCGCGATCTCGGCGACTCCAACGAGGAGGCCGTGGCGGTCGGCATCGCCCGCACCGGCCGGGTGATCACCGCGGCGGCCGTGGCAATCGCGATCGTCTTCCTCGCCTTCGGCGTCAGCACCGTCTTCTTCGTCAAGCAGATCGCGATCGGGATGGCCTTCGGGGTAATGATCGACGCCACCATCGTCCGAGCCCTTCTCGTCCCCTCCCTGATGCGTCTCTTCGGCGAGTGGAACTGGTGGGCGCCAGCTCCCCTGCGTCGCATCTATCTACGTTTGGGCTATTCCGAGTCCTGAGCGAGGTCAGGTGCGCACGCAGTGCCCGCCCCGACCGCCTCCAGCACTTCCGCCCGCAGCTTTCCGGGCAGGACGACCATCGCGCGCAGATCGTCGAGGACCCGGCGATCGCCGGCGATCCTGACTCCCTCCTCGGCGGTCGGACCGATCACGACGGCGGCCATCACCCCGACGGGCGTTCCGGTCAGGGTCAGGTCCGTCACCTCCGGATCTCCGCGCCGGGCCTCGATCCAACCGTCCTCGACCCGGAGCCTGAAGGAGTGCTCGTCGACGCGCAGTCCCACTGTGCACGCTGCATCCGGCGGAGGCACGAGCATCGTCCGCAGCGCGCTGGGAAGGCAGCCGGGCGTGAGGCCGGCGGCGTTGGCCACGGTCTCGAAGTTGAGGCCCCAGCGGGAGAGCTCGAGGATCGGGCGCTCGAGGGCACTGCCGAGCTCGGTCAGCTCATAGCCGACGGCTGAAACCGGCGAGTCGAGATCGCATCGGCGCACGACGCCTTCGCGCTCCATGTCGCGCAGGCGTTTGGTCAACACGTCGGTCGGCGCACCGCCGACCGCGCGGTCGAGGTCGGAGAAGCGCAGCGGCCCGAGCAGCAGCTCGCGCACGATCAGCAGCGACCAGCGCTCGCCGATGCGGTCGAGGGCGCCGGCGAGGCTGCAGGCCTGGCCGTAGTTGCGACGGGTCATCTGGCGCGATCTTTATTCATGTAATCCCAACAATTAGTGGTTACCTCAACGCGGCTGACGGCGGAGAGTTGCGATCTGTGCGAGGCGTCACGCGACCTTGACATCGATCGATGTCTCGTTAATCTCTACATCGATCCCTGCAACGAAAGGTTGAGGTTCGTTGATCGATAAACCACGCCGGGTCGCCATCGTCGGCGGCAACCGGATCCCGTTTGCGCGCTCGAACTCCGTCTACTCGCGCGCCTCCAACCAGGACATGCTCACCGCGGCCCTCGACGGGCTCGTCGCCCGCTTCGGCCTCGAGGGCGAGCGCCTCGGCGAGGTCGCCGGCGGTGCCGTGCTCAAGCACTCGCGCGACCGCGACCTCACCCGCGAGAGCGTGCTCGGCACCCGGCTCGCGCCGGAGACCCCCGCCTACGACGTGCAGCAGGCCTGCGGCACCGGGCTGGAGACGACGATCCTCGTCGCCAACAAGATCGCCCTCGGGCAGATCGACGCCGGGATCGCCTGCGGCGCCGACACCACCTCCGACGCGCCGATCGGCCTCAACGAGGACCTGCGCGGGGTGCTGCTCGACGCCAACCGGGAGAAGTCGAACTGGGGACGGGTGCGGCAGATGACCCGCCTGCGCCCCAGCCACGTCGTGCCCTCGATCCCGCGCAACGAGGAGCCGCGCACCGGCCTCTCGATGGGCGAGCACTGCGCGGTCATGACCTCGGAGTGGGAAGTCGGCCGCGAGGAGCAGGACGACCTCGCGGTGCGCAGCCACCACAACCTCGCCGCCGCCTACGAGCGCGGCTTCATGGACGACCTGGTCAGCCCCTACCTCGGCCTGGAGCGCGACCAGAACCTGCGCCCCGACTCCTCGCCGGAGAAGCTGGCCAAGCTCGGCCCGGTCTTCGGCGGCGAGGACGGCACCATGACCGCGGCCAACTCGACCCCGCTCAGCGACGGCGCGTCCGCGGTTCTGCTGGCCAGCGAGGAGTGGGCAAAGGAGCACGACCTTCCTGTCCTCGCCTGGTTCGCCGACGGCCAGACGGCGGCCATCGACCACGTCCACAAGCGCGAGGGGCTGCTGATGGCGCCGGCCTACGCGATGCCGGCGATGCTCGACCGGGCAGGACTCAGCCTGCAGGACTTCGACCTCTACGAGATACACGAGGCCTTCGCCGCCCAGGTGCTCTGCACGCTGCGCGCCTGGGAGGACGAGCGCTTCTGCCGCGACCGCCTCGGGCGCGAGAAGCCACTCGGGAAGGTCGACCGCGAGAAGCTCAACGTCAACGGCGGCTCGCTCGCCGCCGGGCACCCATTCGCCGCCACCGGGGGGCGGATCGTCGCCAGCCTCGCCAAGGCGCTGCACGAGCGCGGCTCCGGCCGAGGCGCGATCAGCATCTGCGCGGCAGGCGGCCAAGGCGTCGTCGCCATGCTCGAGGCGCCGGAAGGAGCGGGCAAATGAGCTTCCGGTGCGCCTTTTACGGCCATAAACCACATAAAGCGCACCGGAAGGGGGTGGGGCGGCGATGAGCGACCTCTACTCGCGCGTCGTCAACTCGCCGCCGGGACGCTTCGTCGCACCGCGGGTCGGCCTGCCGCAGCCCGCCAAACTGGAGCGCCAGGCGCCGGGCACGCCGGTTGTCTCCGGAGCGGTCCTCTTCGGCGCCGCCCCGGGGGGTCGGCTCGACAAGCAGGTCGAGCGCCTGCTGGGCGAGATCGGCGCCCCCCGCCCCGAGAAGTCCGACAGCCCGGTCAAGGCGCTCGTCTTCGACGCCACCGGGATCGCCGACTCGACCGAGCTGGTCGAGCTGCAGCGCTTCTTCCACCCGAACGGGAAGCGGGTCCAGACCTCTGGTCGTGTCGTCGTACTCGGCACGCCTCCGGCCGGCCTGCCGGCTCGGGCCGCCACGGCGCAACGCGCGCTCGAGGGCTTCACCCGCTCGCTCGGCAAGGAGATCGGCCGCGGCATCGCCGTGCAGCTGGTCTACGTCGCCGAGGGAGCCGAGCGGGAGGTCGAGTCGACCCTCCGTTTCCTGCTCTCGCCCCGCTCCGCCTACGTCTCCGGCCAGGTGATCGAGATCGGCGGCGGCGTCGCCAAGGTGCCGGCGATCGACTGGTCCCAGCCACTCGACGGCAAGATCGCCCTGGTCACGGGCGCCTCGCGGGGCATCGGCGAGGCGATCGCCACCACCCTGCACCGCGACGGCGCCGGACTCGTGCTCCTCGACGTGCCGGCGCTTGCCGGCGACCTGGCAAAGGTCGCCACGGAGCTCGACGCCGAGACGATCGAACTCGACATCACCGAGGAGGACGCACCCCGGCAGATCGCCGACCGGCTCTCGGGCGGCGTCGACGTCGTCGTCCACAACGCCGGCGTCACCCGCGACCGCACGATCGCGAAGATGCCCGAGGACCGCTGGACCTCGCTGATGGAGATCAACCTCTCCAGCGAGGAGCGGATAAACGACGAGCTGCTGGAGCGCGGCCTGCTGCGCGAGAACGGCCGGATCGTCTGCGTCTCCTCTATGAGCGGCGTCGCCGGCAACTCCGGCCAGACCAACTACGCGACCTCGAAGGCGGGCGTGATCGGCATGGTCGAAGCGCTGGCGCCGGAGCTGGCGGAGCGTAAGGCGACGATCAACGCTGTCGCCCCGGGCTTCATCGAGACGCAGATGACGGCGGCGATGCCGATCCCGATCCGCGAAGCGGGACGGCGGATGAACAGCATGTCGCAGGGCGGAATGCCGGTCGACGTCGCCGAGACGATCGCCTGGTTCGCCAGCCCGGCCTCGACCGGAGTCACCGGCAACGTCGTCCGCGTCTGCGGCCAGAGCCTGCTGGGCGCCTGATGGAGACCCGCACGCTCGCCAGCCCGCCCAGCATCCTGCCGCTTTACGCGCGCGCCGCGGCGCCGATGATCCCCGGCGCCTCGTTGCTGCCTTTCGTGCCGGGCCGCGGCAACGAGATCCCGGAGATCGAGCTGGAGCTGGCGGGCGTGCGGCCAGACTCCGAGAAGGTCGCCGCATACGCGCGGGTCTGCGGCTTCGCCCTGCGCGACCACCTCCCCCCCACCTACCCGCAGGTGCTCGCCTTCCCGCTGCACATGGCGGTGATGGCGGATGGCGGCTTCCCCTTCGGCGCCGTCGGCCTCGTCCACATCGGGAACCGGATCGTCCAGCGCGGCCGGATCGGGACCGGCGAGGCCCTGACGATCCGCGTCCGGCCGACCAAGCTCGAGTCCCACCCCAAGGGCCGCACCTTCTCCCTGGTGACCGAGGCGAGCACCGGCGGCAAGGTGGCCTGGGAGAGCACCAGCACCATGCTCCGCCGTGACGGCGCCGCCGCCGAACCCCCCGCCGGCGGGACCCAAAGCGAAGATGATGAGTGGACGGCGAGCGCGGAGTGGAAGCTGGACGGGGACCTCGGGCGGCGTTACGCGGCCGTGTCGGGCGACCGCAACCCGATCCACATGCACGCGCTGACCGCGAAGCCGCTCGGCTTCCCGCGGGCGATCGCCCACGGCATGTGGACCAAGGCCCGCTGCCTGGCCGCGCTCGAGTCCCGCCTGCCCGACGCCTTCACCGTGGAGGTTCGCTTCCGCAAGCCGGTCCTGCTCCCGGGCAGGGTCGAGTTCGCCGGCTCCACGCAGGGAGACCGGATCGAGTTCGCGGTGCGCGACGCAAAGCTCGGCACGCCGCACCTCGACGGCCAAATCGAGCCGCTCGAGGCAAAACCCAGAGACGAGAGGGAGTAGAGATGCCCACCCCAACAGAAGACAAGGGCGTGGCCGAGCGCAGCATGGGCCTCGGCCTGCGCTGGCTGGGCCGACTGGCGGGTTCGGACCTGCTCGACCGGCTCCGCATCCGCAAGGGAGTCGAGCGCACGCTCTACAGCGGAACCAAGAACGGGTTCCGCTCGGCGACCGTCGCCGGGCGCACCTTCAAGGCGGCGCAGAACCTGCCCGGCCCGGCCCGGCAGGCGCCGAGCAAGCCGCGCGGCCTCTTCGACATCACCCCCGACGACGAGCAGCAGATGCTGCAGGAAGGCGTCCGCGACTTCGCCGAGGCGAAGGTGCGGCCGGTCGCCAAGCAGGCCGACTTCGACAAGTCCACGCCGGCCGAGCTGCTCGGCCGGGCCAACGAGCTCGGCATCAACATGCTCGGCATTCCCGAGGAGCTCGGCGGCGTCATGCACGAGCAGGCCGCGGTGACCAGCGTGCTGATCGGCGAGGCCCTCGCCCACGGCGACATGGGCATCGCCTACGCCGCGCTCGCACCGGGCGCCGTCGCAACCGCAATCGGCCACTGGGGCACACCCGAGCAGGAGGCGACCTACCTGCCCGCCTTCACCGGTGAGGACACTCCGGCGGCGGCGCTCGCGATCCTCGAGCCGCGACCGCTCTTCGATCCGCTGAAGCTGGAGACGACGGCGCGCAAGGACGGCGAGGACTGGGTACTGAGCGGCACCAAGTCGCTGCTCGCACGACCGAAGGAGTGCGAGCTCTTCCTCGTTGCCGCCGAGGCCGAGGACCTCGGCCCGGCCCTCTTCGTGATCGAGTCCGGCACCTCCGGCCTCACGGCCGAGGAGGAGCCGGCGATGGGGCTGCGCCCCGCCGCCACCGGGCGCCTCCTGCTCGATGACGTGAAGCTGCCCAGCACCGCCCTGCTCGGCGAGGGCAAGCGCGAGGACTACGTCGAGTGCGTGCAGCGCGCCCGCATCGCCTGGTGCTCGCTCGCGGTCGGCGCCGCCGAGGCGACGCTCGACTACGTCAAGCAGTACGTCAACGAGCGCACCGCCTTCGGCGAACCGATCTCCAACCGCCAGGGCGTCGCCTTCGCGGTCTCCGACATCGGCATCGAGTCCGAAGGCATGCGGCTCGCCACCTACCGGGCGGCCAGCCGCGCCGACCAGGGCCAGGACTTCGCCCGCGAGACGGCGATGGCCCGCCGGCTCTGCGCCCAGAAGGGCATGCAGATCGGCTCCGAAGGAGTGCAGTTGCTCGGCGGCCACGGCTTCGTCAAGGAGCACCCGGTCGAGCGCTGGTACCGCGACCTCCGTGCAGCGGGCGTTATGGAGGGCGCCCTGCTCGTCTAGAGCTAAAGGAACCACATGATCAATCTGGAGATACCGAAGAAGTTCAAGCCGCTGGTCAGCCAGGGCAACCAGGTCGCGCAGGAGGTCTTCCGCCCGATCTCGCGCAAGTACGACGAGGCCGAGCACTCCTATCCCAAGGAGCTCGACATGCTCGCCTCGCTGATCGACGGGATGAACGACGGCTCCGACATGGGCGGCGCCGGGGCCGCGGGGGTGCGCCGCGAGTCCAGCGGGGCCGACGAGGGCAACCGCAACGGCTCCAACCTCTCCACCGTGCTCGGCATCATCGAGCTCTGCTGGGGCGACGTCGGCCTGCTGCTCTCGATGCCCCGCCAGGGCCTCGGCAACTCCGCGATCGCCTCGGTGGCGACCGAGGAGCAGCTCGAGAAATACGGCGGCAAGTGGGCGGCGATGGCGATCACCGAGCCCGAGGCGGGCTCGGACTCGGCCGCGATCCGCACCACCGCCGACCTCAGTGGAGACGAGTATGTGCTCAACGGCGAGAAGATCTTCGTCACCTCGGGCGACCGCGCCGACCTGATCGTGGTCTGGGCGACGCTCGACCGCAAAGTGGGACGGGCGGCGATCAAGTCGTTCATCGTCGAGCGCGACAACCCCGGCCTGAAGCTCGACCGGCTCGAGCACAAGCTCGGCATCCGCGCCTCCGACACCGCCAACTTCACCCTGCAGAACTGCCGGGTGCCGAAGGAGGCGCTGCTCGGCAACCCGGAGATCGACACCAAGGCCGGCTTCGGTGGGGCGATGCAGACGTTCGACAACACGCGGCCGCTGGTCGCTGCGATGGCGGTCGGTGTCGCCCGCGCCTCCTTGGAAGAGACCCGTAAGCGGCTCGAGGAGGCCGGCGTGGAGATCGACTACGACACCCCGGCGCTCTCGCAATCCGCTGCTGCGGCTCGCTACCTCGAGATGGAGTCCGACTACGAGGCGTCGCTGCTGCTGACCCTGCAGGCGGCCTGGATGGCCGACAACAGCAAGCCCAACTCGCTGCAGGCCTCGATGGCGAAGGCGAAGGCGGGACGCACCTGCGTCGACGTCGCGCTCGGCTGCGTCGAGCTCTGCGGCAGCGTCGGCTACGGCGAGAACGAGCTGCTGGAGAAGTGGGCGCGGGACGCGAAGATTCTCGACATCTTCGAGGGGACTCAGCAGATTCAACTGCTCATCGTGGCCCGGCAGTTGCTGGGCAAGTCTTCCTCGGAACTCCGATAGCGAGGGCCGGGTCCCCCTCCCCAAAACGCTCGGCGGGAGCCTCGCTTGAGTGTTTTGGGGAGGGGGACCCGGCCCTCTTCCACAGGCATCGGGGAGACTGGCGGCGTGAACTTCGTCGAGTTGATGGAGCAGTCTCCTGCCTCACGGCTTGGGGTAGTCGCCATCGACTGTGAAAGCAATCGGCGGGACTGGTATTTCGGGGAATTGATTGCTTGCTCGGCTGGGCTCTCGGGAGCTTTCGCGGCTCGTGGCGTTAGGCGCGGGGACGTGGTTATGACGCTGGTGGGGAACCGGGTCGAGTGGGTGTTGTCGCTGCTTGCCTGCTGGCGGATGGGGGCGGTGGCGCTGCCCTGCAGCACGCAGTTGCGACGGCATGACCTGGAGGTGCGGGTGGCGGCGGCCGATCCGAAGCTCTGCGTCGGCGAAGAGACGCTGCTTGCCGAGTTGCCCGGTGGGGTCGAGACGATGACGATGGGCGAGGTCGCGGCCGTCCTCGACGAGGACCGGCCGCAGGAGACGCCGGCGGCGATCGAAGCGATGGAGGCGGAGGACCCGGCGCTGATCGCCTTCACCTCCGGCACCACCGGCGAGCCGCGCGGCGTCGTTCACGCCTACCGCTACCTGCTCGGCCAGCGCGCCCAGGCCGAGCACTGGCTCGGCTCGCGCAAGGGCGAGCTGGTCTGGTGCACGACCTCGACCGGCTGGTCGAAGTCAGCCCGCAACGTCTTCCTCGCCCCCTGGCTGACGGGAGCCTCCGCGGTGATCCACGACGGGCGCTTCGACCCGGCCGAGCGGCTGGACATCGCCGAGGCGCTCGGCGTCAACGTGCTCTGCCAGGCCCCGACCGAGTACAGGATGCTGGCCAAGCGCATCGCCCTGCGTCCCCTCCCCGCCCTGCGCAGGATGGTCTCGGCCGGCGAGCCGCTCGAGGCGGAGACGATCACGGCCTTCGGCGATGCCCTCGGCACCGAGCCGGCTGACGGCTACGGCCAGACCGAGACCGGTCACATCAGTGGCAACCTCGCGGGCGAACCAGTCCGACCGGGCTCGATGGGAAGGCCGCTGCCCGGCCTGGAGACCCGGATCGTCGACGGTGAGCTGCAGCTCCGCGCCTCCTCCTCCCCCACCTTCTTCTCGCGCTACCTCGACGGCGAGCGCTTCGAGGGCGAGTGGTGGCGCACCGGCGACCTCGTCCGTGAAGACGAGGACGGTTACCTCTACTTCGAGGGCCGCGACGACGACATCATCCTCTCCTCGGGGTACCGGATCGGCCCCTTCGAGGTCGAGTCCGCCCTCCTCTCCCACCCCGCCGTCGCCGAGGCCGCCGCCGTCGCCGCGCCCGACCCCGAGCGCGGCGCGATCGTGCGGGCGATCGTCGTCCTCCGCGAGCGCCAGCCAAGCTCCGAGCTAGCCGACGAGCTGAAGGAGCACTGCAAGCGGGAGACGGCCCCCTACAAGGCCCCCCGCATCGTCGAGTTTGCCAACGAGCTGCCGAAGACAACCAGCGGCAAGATCAGGCGGGCCAAGCTTCGACGGGGGTAAGGCGGTAGTCCCTCCCGAAACGGGATGGGCGACGGGTGCCCCTCCCCAAAACACTCCAGCGAGGCTCCCGCCGAGCGTTTTGGGGAGGGGCACCCGTCGCCCCCTCTACGCTTCGCGCATGGACCAAATCGACCGCAAGCGGATCGCGGCGCTGACGGAGGCACAGCAGGAGTCCTTCCGCAACCGCACCGGGCAGTCCGCCAAGACGTTCGAGCGGGCAGTGAAGGTGATGCCCAACGGCGTCCCGTCCTCATTCCAGGAGAACGACCCCTGGCCGGTCTACATCGAGCGCGGGCGGGGCAGCCGGGTCTGGGACGTCGACGGCAACGAGTACGCCGACTTCCACAACGGCTTCGGCGTGATGTGCATCGGCCACGCCAACCCGACGGTCGGCGCGGCGGTCAAGGCCCGGATCGACGAAGGCACGCACTTCGCCGCCCCCACCGACGGCTCGATCGCCGTCGCCGAGGAGCTCTGCCGCCGCTTCGGCTTGCCCCAATGGCGCTTCAACAACTCCGGCACCGAGGCGACAATGGACGCCGTCCACCTGGCCCGCGGCGCCACCGGCCGCGACACGATCCTCAAGATCGAGGGCTCCTACCACGGCCACCACGACGCCGTGATGGTCTCCGTCTACCCGCCACTGGAGGCGCTCGGCGCCCGCGACGACCCGGTCAGCGTCCCCTACGGCGGCGGCGTCCCCGAGGCGATGACGGCGCTCACCCGCGCGGTGCCCTTCAACGACGCCGACGCCCTGGCAAGCGTGCTGGAGAAGATCGGTGAGCAGGTCGCGGGGCTGATCATGGAGCCGGCGATGATGAACATCAACATCATCCCGCCGCGCGAGGGCTACCTGGAGCGGGTCCGCGAGCTGACCGCCGAGCACGGCGTGAAGCTGATCTTCGATGAGGTGAAGACGGGTGCGACGATCTCGCCGGGCGGCGCAACCGCCCGCTTCGGCGTCGTCCCCGACATGATCACCCTCGCCAAGGCCAGCTGCGGCGGTTACCCGGGCGGCGCGATCGGGATGAGCGAAGAGCTGGCGGCGATCGTCGCCGACGGCACGGTCAAGCAGTACGGCACCTTCAACGGCAACCCGCTGGTGATGGCGGCCGCCGAGGCGACCCTGACCGAGGTCCTCACCGACGACGTCTACGAGCGCTTCGAGGCGACCAACCGCCGCCTGCTCGACGGCTGTCAGGAGATCGTCGACGGCTACGACCTCCCCGCCTACACCGAGGGCATGGGCGCCAAGGGCTGCGTGATCTTCTCGCCGACCCGGATGTACGAGTATCGCGACTACCTCTCAGACGTCGACGAAGAGCTCTCGACCCTGGCCTGGCTCTACCACATGAACCACGGGATCTTCATGACCCCCGGCGTCGAGGAGGAGTGGACGCTCTCGATCGCCCACACCGACGAGGATTTGCAGCGCTACCTCGACGCCTTCGAGGCCTTCGCCCGCGACCTCACCGCCTGAACTACCCGCCGATGGGCCGAAATCCGCCCCCATAGCGTCGATTTCGTCCCGTCGGCGGCAATGTCAAAGCGCCTCGGCGACGTCGACGGGGCGGCCCAGGTGGAAGCCCTGGGCCATGTCGACGCCGTACTCGCGCAGCATCTCGGCGGTGGTGTCGTCCTGGACGTACTCGGCGATCGTGGTCTTGCCGAGGCCACGGGCGATCTGGACGATCGCCTGCACGGTGAGCTGGTCGGCGTCGCTGTTGGGCATGTCGCGGACGAACGAGCCGTCGATCTTGATCAGGTCGAAGGGGATCTGCTTCAGGTAGTGGAACGGCCCGAAGCCGGCGCCGTAGTCGTCGATCGCCACCTGGCAGCCGAACTCGGTCAGACGGTCGGCGAAGCCCCCCGCCGCTTCGTAGTCGTGCACGCGCGCCGTCTCGGTGATCTCGAAGGTGCAGCGGGCCGGGTCGGCCTCCCCCTCGTCGAGGCGGCGTTCGATGAATTCGAGCACCGAGAGATCCGCGACCGAGGCGCCGGAGAGGTTCACGTGCAGGGAGACGGGGTTCCCCTCGCGCTCGCGTCCCGCCAGCAGCTCGAGAGCCTGGGCGACGACCCAGCGGTCGAGCTCCTGGACCATGCCGGAACGCTCCGCCGCCTCGATGAAGGAGGCGGCCGGCAGCAGCTCGCCGTTCTCGCCGGTCATCCGCAGAAGCAGCTCGTAGCGCTCGATCCCGCCGGAGGCGAGGCTGCGGATCGGCTGGGTGTGCAGGCTGAGCCGGTCGTGGGTGAGGGCGTCGCGGATTCTCGCCGTCGTAGTCTGGCGACGCTCCTGCTTGCGCTGCGGCTCACGGGGGTCCTGGAAGAGGGCGATCTGGTTGCGCCCATCCTCCTTTGCCCGGTACATCGCCTGATCGGCCGCGACCAGGATCGCCTCGGCGCCGACCTCGCGCTCGCCCCCGAACATCGTGATGCCGACGCTGATCGTCGCGCCCCCGGCCTCGGACGCTGCAGCGCTCTCCGCCACCTGGGCGCGCAGATCCTCGCCCAGCTGCAGGGCGCCCGCGGTGTCGGACTGAGGCATCAGCACCGCGAACTCGTCGCCGGAGAGACGGGCGACGATGTCGGTCGTCCGCACGCGTTCGCGCATGATGCCGGCGATGCGGCGGATCAGGATGTCGCCGGCATGGTGGCCGAGCGAGTCGTTGACCGCCTTTAGGCCGTCGATGTCGATGATCATCACCGCGCCCTGGCCGCCGTAGCGGGCGGTGAAGGAGGCGAACTGGTCGAGCTCGGAGCGAAAGCGGCGGCGGTCGAGCAGCCCGGTGAGCGAGTCGTGGTCGGCGATGTAGCGCAGCTGCGCCTCGGTCTTCTCGGCCTTGGCAAGGGCTTCGGCGACGACCTTGCGGTCCTCGGGATCGAGCTTGGCGAGCACCGACTCGACCTCTGGGTTGCTTTGCGTCGAACGCGTTTCCCTGGCCACTCGTTGAAGTTAGAGCCTTCCGGGCCCAAACGGAGCGCAGGCCATGCATGGGTGCGGGGAATTCGTTCAAGTATTGGCTATTCCCTAGTGCCAAAAGTGGGAGTCCAGGCATCCGCGGGTAGTGTGAGCGCGATGGCCAACCGCCTTGCCCAGGAGACCAGCCCGTACCTGTTGCAGCACCGTGACAACCCGGTGGACTGGCACCCGTGGGGAGAGGAGGCGCTGGCCCGAGCTCGTGACGAGGACCGCCCGATCCTGCTCTCGGTCGGCTACTCGGCCTGCCACTGGTGTCACGTGATGGAGCGAGAGTCCTTCGAGGACGCCGAGACCGCCGCCTACATGAACGAGCACTTCGTCAACGTCAAGGTCGACCGCGAGGAGCGGCCCGACGTCGACGCCCTCTACATGGAGGCGGTGCAGGCGATCAGCGGCCAGGGCGGCTGGCCGATGACGGTCTTCCTCGACCCGGAGGGCGTGCCCTTCTACGGCGGCACCTACTTTCCACCCGACGAGGGCCGCGGAATGCCGAGCTTCCGCATGGTGATGGAGGCCGTCGTCGACGCCTTCGAGCGAAGGCGCGAGGAGATCGGCGAGCGGGCGCCCGAGATGCGGGCGCGGCTCGGCGCGATCGGGCAGGTCGAGCCGGCGGCCGAGCCCCCCGAGGCGGCGGCACTGGCGGCGGCCGTCGCCCGCCTGCTCGAAAGCGCCGATCCCCAGCGCGGCGGCTTCGGGGGGGCGCCGAAGTTCCCGCCGGCCCTGACGCTGGAGCTGCTGCTTGCCCGCGGCGAGCGGGCGGTCGTCGAGCGCACTCTCGACGCGATGCTCGCCGGCGGCATCTACGACCAGATCGGCGGCGGCTTCGCCCGCTACTCGGTCGACGCCTCCTGGCTCGTCCCCCACTTCGAGAAGATGCTCTACGACAACGCCCTGCTCGCACAGGCCTACCTGCACGGCTGGCAGGCCTTCGGCCACGAGCGCTACCGCCGTGCCTGCGAGGAGACGCTCGACTGGGCCCTGCGCGAGATGCGCGGGCCCGAGGGCGGCTTCTACTCGGCGCTCGACGCCGACTCCGAGGGCGAGGAGGGCCGCTTCTACGTCTGGACCCCCGAGCAGGTCGGCGAGGTGCTGGGCGACCGGGCAGAGGCCGTCGCCGCCTTCTACGGCGTCACCGAGCGCGGCAACTTCGAGGGGCGGAGCATCCTCCACCTCGCCCGTGGCGCGGAAGCCCTCCGACCGGACGGCCTCGACGAGGCCCGCCACGCCCTCTACGAGGCCCGCTCGCAGCGCGTCTGGCCCGGTCTCGACGACAAGCGCCTCACCGCCTGGAACGCGCTGATGATCGGCGCCCTGGCCGAAGCCGGGGCGGTGCTGGAGCGGGCCGACTACGTCGAGGCCGCCGGATCCTGCGCCGAGTTCGTCCTCGAGCGCCTGCGTGACGCGGACGGCAACCTGCTGCGTACCTACAAGGACGACAGAGCCCACCTCAACGCCTACCTGGAGGACCACGCCTTCCTGCTGGAGGCGCTGCTGGCACTCTACGAAGCGACCTTCGAGCCGGGCTGGTTCGGCGAGGCGGAGACCCTGGCCGAGACGATGCTCGATCGCTTCCACGACGCCGAGCGCGGCGGCTTCTTCTCGACCTCCGACGACCATGAAGCGCTGATCGCGCGCCGCAAGGAGATCGGCGACCATCCGATCCCCTCGGGCAACAGCTCGGCCGCGATGGGACTTCTGCGCCTCGCGGCGCTCAGCGGCAAGCGCAGGTACGAGCACCACGCCGAGGAGGTCTTCCGCCTCTTCGCCGGCCCTGCGTCCCAGCACCCCGAGTCCTTCGCCCACCTCCTCCGCGCAATCGACTTCCACCTCTCGCCCACCGTGGAGGTGGCATTGATCGGCGAGGACTTGATCGCCTTCGCCAGAGTCGTCCGCTCGCAACACCGCCCCCACCTCGTCCTGGCCGGTGGTCCAGAGGGGAGCGAGATTCCTGAGCTGCTCAGACATCGCGGCACACTCGACGGCCGCCCCACCGCCTACGTCTGCGAGCGCTTCTCCTGCCGCCAGCCGGTCACAGATGCAGCGGCCCTCGATGACCTGCTAAGGATGCAGGACCAGTGAGGGGCTCCCTTTTCACCTTCGCCGCCGGTCGTCGCTCGAAGTGGATCGTCTTCGCGATCTGGTTCGTGGGGATCTTCATCGCCGCCGGGCCGGCAGGCCTCCCGGAAAAGTTCGAAGACGCCGAAAACAACGAGGCGACCTCCTACCTGCCCGGCGACGCCGAATCGACCGCGGCGCTCGACGCGACCGAGGCACTGCAGAAGGGCGAAATCGCCCCCGCCGTGATCGTCTACCGGCGCGACTCGGGCCTCACGGCCGCCGACCGCCGGACGATCGAAGCGGACATCGGGAAGATGACCGAGAAGCGCTTCCCCGGGGTGATTCCGGACGGTACGACGGCGGCCGCCGGAGGGGGCAAGGCCCAAACCCTGGACAAGGCACCGGACGCGAAGCCCGAAGGTCTCCCTCCCGGCTGCGGGACGACGACCAGCACGATCCCCGGACAGCCCGCCGACTACGCCCCCTTCGTCGGCCCGACCTGCTCGCCGGACGGCAAGGAGGCGATCGTCACCGCCTACATCAAAGCCGAAGGCGAGGGCGAACGGATCGTCGACCCGGTCAAGTTCTGGCGCGAGGAGATCACTGACGAACCCGGCGGTCTGGAAGCGAAGATAACCGGCGGCGCGGGCTTCTCGGCAGACGCGATCGAAGTCTTCGAAGGCATCAACGGGACGCTGCTGCTGGCTGCCCTCAGCCTCGTGATCTTCCTGCTGATCGTGATCTACCGCTCGCCGATGTTCTTCCTCATCCCGCTGATCTCGGTGATCTTCGCCGAGACGCTCTCGCGCTCCCTCGGCTACGGCATCTCCGAGCTGGGCGTGACGATCAACGGCCAGTCGAGCTCGATCATGTCTGTCCTCGTCCTCGGAGCGGGCACCGACTACGCCCTGCTGCTCGTCGCCCGCTACCGAGAGGAGCTGCACCGCACCGTCGACAAGCACGAGGCGATGCAGACCGCCCTCGCATCCGCCGGCCCCGCGATCTTCGCCTCGGCGCTGACCGTCATCGCCGCACTGCTCTGCCTGGTGCTGGCCAAGGTCAACGGCACCGCCGGCCTCGGGCCGATTGCCGCGATGGGAATCGCCTGCGCCGCGCTCTCGATGCTGACCCTGCTGCCGGCGCTGCTGACGATCTTCGGCCGCCGCGCTTTCTGGCCTTTCGTCCCCCATACCCCGGAGACGGCACCGAGCGCAGAGGCGGTCTCCAAGCCGGGGCGGCGCCGGATCGTCGAGGGCTCGGGCTTCGGTGCCTTCGTCCAGGTCTTCTTCGCCTGCCTGCTGATCCTGTTCCCGCCGGTGCTGGTGCTGGTGCTGCTCAACTGGCTCCTGCGCGTACTCAGCGGCAAACGGATCCCGTCGCTGATCGTGGGCCCGCTCGATCGGGCCATCTTCACCCCCTACGAGGCGCGGCGCCACCGGCTCGAGCATGCGGCCGACGCCACCCACGGCCTCTGGAAACGCATCGGCGACCGGGTCGCGCTCTCGCCGCGCCGCGTGATGACCGGCTCGATTGCCGTCCTGCTCGTCTTCTGCGCCGGCTTCGCCTTCTTCTCGACCGAACTGACCAGCGAAGACACCTACCGCGAGGAAGTCGAATCGGTGGAAGGCCAGGACCTGCTCAACAAGAGCTTCCCGGCAGGCACGACCGGGCTGACCGACGTCGTCGTCCCGGAGCCCTCCGAAGTTCCGGCGGTCAGGGCCGCGGTCGCAGAAGTGAACGGGGTCGAGGCGGTCTCGCCGCCCGTCGCGGAAGGGCCGCCGGGGACCCTGGTGCAGGCAACCCTCGAACCCAACCCCTACTCGACCGACGCCTTCGACCTGGTCGAACCGATCCGCGAGGCGGCCCATGGCGCATCGCCAGAAGCCCTGGTCGGAGGGCCCTCCGCGGTCGAATTCGACGTCCGCGACGCCGCCGCCTGGGACTCGATAGTGATCCCGCCGATCATCCTGCTCGTCGTCTTCCTGATCCTGGTCGGCCTGCTGCGCGCGGTCACCGCGCCGTTGGTCCTGGTCGGCACCGTCATCCTCAGCTTCCTCGCCGCGCTCGGCGTCGGCTACTTCGTCTTCGACGTGATCTTCGGCTTCCCGGGCTCGGACCCCTCGCTACCGCTCTTCGCCTTCGTCTTCCTCGTCGCCCTGGGGGTCGACTACAACATCTTCCTGATCGCCCGGGCCCGCGAGGAAACGATCAAACACGGCTCCGAACAGGGGATCCTGCGCGCCCTCGCGGTCACCGGCGCGGTCATCACCAGTGCCGGCATCGTTCTCGCCGGCACCTTCTCGGTCCTTGCGGTCCTCCCCCTCACCTTCCTCACCGAGCTCGGATTCGTCGTCGCCTTCGGCGTCCTCCTCGACACCTTCCTGGTCCGCAGCGTCCTCGTCCCCTCAGCCGCCCTCACCCTGGGCGACAAATTCTGGTGGCCTTCATCCCTAGCTAAAGGCAAGGACGAACCCGCGCCTCCAGCTCCCGCAGAGCAAGAGCTGATCCGCTGAGGAGGCCGGGCGGGTCCCCCTCTCACGGAGACCGTCCGGCTCGCACGCGCTGCACTGCGAAAGCGCCTCGCTCCCAAAGCCTCCGTGAGAGGGGGACCCGCCCGGCCTACAGAACCGGCAGGAACTGTTCGATCTCGTACGGGGTGACCTGCACCCTGTACTCGTCCCACTCCTGTCTCTTGATCTCCACGAAGCGGCGGAAGGTGTGCTCACCGAGGGTTCTCAATACAAGCTCGGAGTCTGCCGCCAGCTCGATCGCCTCGCCGAGCGTCTCGGGTAGCTGCTCAATACCTTGGTGGGCGAGCTCCTCCGGCGAGAGGTGGTAGAGATTCTGCTCCATCGGCTCGGGCAGCTCGTAACCCTTCTCGATCCCTTCCAGGCCCGCCTGCAGCATGCCGGCGAAGCAGAGGTAGGGGTTGCAGGCCGGGTCGGGACAGCGCAGCTCGGCCCGGGTCGCGCCCTCTTTGCCGGGGTGGTAGAGCGGCACCCGGATCAGGGCCGAGCGGTTGCGGCGCGACCAGGCGAGGTAGACCGGCGCCTCGAAGCCGGGCACCAGGCGCTTGTAGGAGTTGACCCACTGGGCGAAGAGCGGTGAGATCTCGCGCGCGTGCTTGAGCTGGCCGGCGATGAAGGCCTTCGCCGTCGGGCTGAGGAAATACTGATCGTCGGCGTCGAAGAAGGCGTTGCGGCCGTCTTTGGTCAGCGACTGGTGGACGTGCATGCCGGAGCCGTTCTCGCCGAAGAGCGGCTTCGGCATGAAGGTGGCGTGCCAGCCGTACTTCATCGCGTACTCCTTGACCACGATGCGGTACGTCATGCAGTCGTCGGCCATCGCCAGCGCGTTCTTGTAGCGCATGTCGACCTCGTGCTGGGAGGGGCCGACCTCGTGATGCGTGTACTCGACGTGGATGCCCATCTTCTCCAGCGCCAGGACGGTGTCGCGGCGCACGTCGGAGCCGGCGTCGAGCGTGGTCAGGTCGAAGTAGCCGCCCTCGTCGAGGACCTCGGGGACGCCGCCCTCCGGCTTGGCGGAACGGAAGTAGAAGAACTCGAGCTCGGGGCCGATGTTGAAGGCGTCGAAGCCCATCTCCTCGGCCCGTTTGAGGGCACGCTTCATGATCCAGCGCGGGTCGCCCTCGTAGGGCTCGCCGCCGGGCACGCGGATGTCGCAGAACATGCGGGCGACCGCGTTTTCGCCCTCTGGCCGCCAGGGGATCAGGGCAAAGGTCGACGGGTCGGGCATCGCGATCATGTCCGACTCCTCGATCGGGTTGAAGCCGGTGATCGAGGATCCGTCGAAGCCCATGCCGCCCTCGAAGGCGTCCTCCAGCTCCGCGGCGTTGATCGAGAAGCTCTTCAGCTGTCCGAGCACGTCGGTGAACCAGAGGCGGACGAAGCGGACGTCGTGGTCCTTGACGATCTGGGCAACGTCAGCGGCACTCTTGGGTTGATCCGACATTCCTGCCTCCTGGGCTCGCGCTTGTCCGCTCGGGTGGGCGCAACGATAGGCGAAAAGGGCCGCGGTGAACCAGGCGGGTAGATGCCCCCGTATCCGGGTAGTGAGCGGGGTACCCCAGGCGGTGGCGAGCACCGGACCCGACCAGCATGGCGAGCCCCGGGGGGGGCGACTTGCACGATTGCCGAAAAGCAGGTATAACTTACCAGACGTAAGTTATTGGCTAAAAGTAAAGTGAAGGCCACTTAAAGGCTCTGTGAAGCGGAATCCGCGAACGAAGCCGGAGGCGATGCGAGTGACAGTGAAAACAGACGTGAGCAGGTTCCAGATCCACGACGAGTTGACGGCGCCCGACGAGAGCGCCCCGCTGATCAAAACGATCCAGGCGACGGGTGGTGCCGTGACCAAGTTCGTCGGCGTGCTCGCCGGCGCCCCCGCGGTCCTACGGGCCTACACGCGGATGCGCTCCGAGCTCCGCGGCGGCGTCCTGGCGAGGGCGACCCGCGTGCGGATCGCCCTCGCCGTGGCCGAGTACCGCGAGGACGGCTACAGCATCGCGCAGCACGCGAAGACGGCACGCGGGGCGGGGCTCGGCCTCGACGAGGTCTCCCGGGCCCGCAGCTTCGACTCGGCCGACCCGAAGGAGGCGGCGCTGCTCGAGTACCTGCACGGCGCCCTCGAGGCCAACGGCCACCCGCCCCTCCACCTGCACGAGGAGGCGAAGGAGATCGGTTGGAGCGATGAGGAGTTGCTCGAGGCGGTCGCCCACCTCGCCCTAAACGAGTTCCAAAGCCTGATCGCCGGGGCAGCCGAGCTGCCCAAAGACCAGAGCGGCCCCAGGGTTCTCCCGTCAGTGGCATAAGCGCTGGGTATTAGAGCGCCGGGAGGGGGTCCTCAAAACGCTCGGCAGGAGCCTCGCTGGAGTGTTTTGAGGACTCCCTCCCGGCGCTCTCTCAACAGCTATAAGCAATCCGGAGAGGCCGCGGCCACTCATCACCGCAGGGGCAGCTCAGCTTCTCGCTGTTGTGCTGGAGCTCCCGCGGGCGACGCGGGCGACTTAGTCAGGAGCTTGGAAAGGGATGTGGGTGCCCCCTCCCAAAACACTCAAGCGCGGCTCCTGCCGCGCTTTTTGGGAGGGGGCACCCACATCCCCTCCCCGTTCGTCAGCTAATCCTCGACAACCGTGACCGTGTAGAGCAGCCTGGCCGTCGAGTAGCGGCAGCCGTATTCGGCGCGGGCGCCCACTTTCATCTGCGGTTCGCCTTGGCGGACGTCAGTTGCGTCTACGCACATACCGGCTGCGCGGCTGGCTCTCCAGGCGTTGGTGCTGGGCAGGCCCTGGGCGAAGGCGGGTGCCCAGGTCGGCACGGTGAGGCCGACGATGTCGCCCTTCTGCACTCGCAGGTTGGCGCCGAACTTGACGGTCTGGCCGAGGTAGGGGCTGAGCACCTGGATCGAGCCCTGGGCGCGCAGGTTGTAGCGGGGCGGGTTGGTTTCCGGGATGCGACGCAGGATCGCCAGTCGCGCCTCGGGCGGCGTGCCGAAGAAGTTGTTGAAGAAGGACCGCTGGCTGCCGGTCGGCTCGGCCAGGGTCAGGGTCCAGGACTTCACCTTGCCGTTCCTACGGACGCGGAAGGGAAGCGAGCCCTGGGCGGTGCTGACCTGGAACCCGGTGACGCTGCCGATCGCCTGACAGGGCGAGTCGGGACAGGAGGGGTCCGGCAAGGTGCCGGTGTCGCCCAGGACGACGGTCGTCTTCGACGTGATCGCCGCCCCGGCGCTGGTGCCGAGCGTGACGAGGAGCGCCAGCAGAGCCGCAAGCGAGAGGGCAACCACCGCCCGACCGCGAACCACCCCGGCCGACCTGGCGTTGACAGCTGCGTGCGAAGACCTCGACATGCCCGTGCTCCTCTCGTTGGAAACCTGCCCGTTCCGGCCAGATTAGCCGTGGGAGCGGGAAATCCTGCCAAGGACCCGTTCGACGTTGTCCTTGCCTAGTGGGCGGCGTGGCGAAGCGCGACCGCGTAGCGCACGCGATCGACGCCTTCGAAGCCGAGGGCGCGGCGGGCGCCGTTGGTCAGGTCGAAAGCGTTGCCCTCCGAATACGGCCCGCGGTCGATCACCCTCGTGACCAGGTAGTGGCCGTGGTAGGCGAACTTGAGCGTGGTGCCGCAGGGGAGCGTCTTGTGGGCGACGCCGACCGTGCCCGGCCAGAGGGTCTGGCCGCAGGCGGTGTGATTGCCGTAGAGGCCGGGTCCGTACCAGGTGGCGCCGGCGGAGCGCATCGGGCTGCTGAAGACGATGCCCTGGCCGCCGGGCACCGTGCCGTCGGAGGCGGCGACGCCGGCGCCTCCGGTTATTGCCCGTGCAGGGACGGTGCCGAGGGCCAGAGCGGCCAGAACGCCACCGAGGGCGGCGCAGCGGAGCCGTCGGCCGAGGCGCCCGCTGCATGCGTGGCCCCACCGTGAATGATCTTTCCGCCCGTGGCGGTTTCTGCCTGCCTTCATTGCTCTTTGCGACGCTTACGGGGTTAGCTGACGGGCTCGCGCTGAAAGAGCTGCGCTACGCGGCAGATGCCGGCGATTCGCCCCAACAAGTGGGTCCCCCGCTCCCCGCGGTATGTAGGCGGAGATTCAGCGGAAGTTGGCGGCAGGTTAGCAAACGCTAAGACATGAAACGGTGTCGAGATTGGGAAAGGCCCCCTTGCGGGGGCCTTTCCGTAAGCGGGCCTGTAAGCCGGATCCTGTCGTGAGCGACCATCTGTCTCCCGGAGCCGGAGCCCCGGGGGGCCGCCGAAGCGGCCCTGCGGCCTACCTGGACCTCGCCGGGCAGGGTCGACGGTCCTGCTTGGCCTTGCACCTGGCGGGGTTTGCCTGGCCGCCGCGTCACCGCGACGCCGGTGCGCTCTTACCGCACCATTTCACCTTTGCCTGTACGCGACTCACGTGTGGCCGCGCCATCGGCCGTGTATTTCTGTGGCACTGTCCCGCGGGTTTCCCCGGGTGGGCGTTACCCACCGCCTCGCCCTGTGGTGTCCGGACTTTCCTCGAGGGGTTTTCTCTCCCCCCGCAGTCGCTCGGCCCGCCCATCGATGGTATCGCGCAGCCCCTGGCTCCCTGGCGATCGAAGGATTGTGGGTGCCCCAACCCGGAAAATCCTTCGATGAATATCCTCAGCGGATGCCAACGGCGGTCGTCACGGGAGCAGGCGGCGGCCTCGGCCGCGCGATCGCCCTCGAGCTCGCCGGTCGCGGCTACCTGGTCCACGTAACCGACGTCGACGCCGACGCGGCGGCCCGGGTCGCCGCCGAGATCGGCAGCGGGACCCGCTCCTCGGGCCTCGACGTCCGCGACGAAGCGGCCTGCCGGGCAATCGCCGCCGAAGCCGCGAAAAGCCACGGCTCGCTCGACCTCTGGGTCAACAACGCCGGTGTCCTTGTGACCGGGGACGCCTGGGCCCAGGACGAGGCGACCCGCAGGACAATGATCGAGGTCAACACACTGGGGACGATGAACGGCACGATCGCAGCGCTGGAGCCGATGCGAGCCGCGGGCCGCGGCCACGTGATCAACGTGATCTCCCTGGCCGGTATCGTCGCCGCGCCGGGCGAGGTCAACTACTCGGCCAGCAAGCACGCGGCGATGGCCTTCACCCTGGGCACCCTCTTCGACCTGCGCCGCGCCGGCATCGAGGGGATCGAGCTCTCCGCGGTCTGTCCCGACGGCGCCTGGACGCCGATGCTGGAAGACAAGCTCGACGACCCCGACGCGGCCGGCTCGTTCTCGGGCAAGCTGCTGAGGCCCGAGCAGGTCGCGACCGCGGTCGGCAAGCTGACCGAGCGACCGAGGCCGATCCTGATCCTGCCCCGCTGGCGCGGCCTGCAGCTCCGCCTCCTCGACCTCTTCCCTCGCCTCACCCTGCGCCTGCTGCCGCTGGCGATGAGTGACGCGCGGCGGAAACAGCGGCGCTACAAGAAGCTGATCGAATCCGGTCGCTGGCCCTGACGGGCGCTTAGATCTTGCGGAAGACGCCGACGACCTTGCCCAAGACGGTGGCCTCCGTCGTGCGAATGGGCTCCATCGTCTCGTTCTCGGGCTGGAGGCGAATGTGGTCGGCTTCGCGGAAGAAGCGCTTGACCGTGGCCTCTTCGCCGATCAGGGCGACGACGATCTCGCCGTTGACGGCATCGCCGGTGGGGCGCACAACGACGTAGTCGCCCTCGAAGATGCCGGCGTCCACCATGCTCTCGCCGCGCACCCTGAGGATGTAGTCGCCGTCCTCGCCGCCGATCACGTCGGGGACCTCGATGTACTCCTCGACGTTCTCCTCGGCGAGGATCGGCTCGCCGGCAGCGACCTGGCCGAGCAGGGGAAGGCCGCTCTCCGGCCGAATCGTCCGCTTCGCCTTGTCGAAGAGCAGCTCGATCGCCCGCGGCTTGGAGGGATCGCGTTTCAGCAGCCCGATCTTCTCCAGGTTGGCCAGGTGCGCGTGCACGGTCGAGGACGAGTGCAGCCCGACTGCTTTCCCGATCTCCCGCACGGTCGGCGGGTACCCGGTCTTGGCCGCGTACCTACGGATGAAGTCGAAGATCTCCTTCTGCCTCTTGGTCAGATCCAGCTCCACGCCAGCTCCTCTCCCAGGTCCCCGCATCGGGCCTCAAATCGTTCGAACATCTGTTCGCAAGCGTACCGGGCATCGCGGACACCCGCAACCGGCAACGCCTCCTGGGCGTAAACATCTAGAATCGACGCCCCTCGAGCGGCTGTGGCGGAACTGGTAGACGCGCAAGGTTGAGGGCCTTGTGCCCCTTACGGGGCGTGATGGTTCGACTCCATTCAGCCGCATCGGAAATAGCTGGAATCAGCACTTTTACGGGCTGGCGAGCACCGGGGGACTCGCCAGCCCTCAAGCCAGAGTCCCGTCTGGCGCCAGCCATTCATGGCTAAGCCCACTGACTTCCGCAATCCGCTCGTAGTCGCGGTCGTAATGGATCAGGGCCACGCCGGCCTCCTCAGCCGTGCTGGCGAGGAGGAGATCCGCGGGCGGAACGCGGCGATGATCGCCATTTGTCGCCAATTCCAATTGAGTTCCCCGCGCGCGGGACCACAACTCGCCCGGCATCGGGATCGCCTCAAAAGCGGCGAGACGGTCGGCGACCTCGCGAGCGCGCCGCTCATTCGGAGCAAGGCGCGTCAACTCAAGGATCACCAGGTCGCATACCAGGACAAGACCTGCCTCGACGGCCTCGTTGAACCAGCTCGCCAGCTCGGGAAATCGGCGATCGCGCACCCAGGTCCAGGCGCCGGTATCGAAAAGCGCCGGTCGATCGAGCTGAGGCAACTCCAGGTCAGCCACGCCGCTCAGTCGCGCTCGCGGCCGGCGGCAACTTCCTGCGGCGTGCCGTCCACATCTCGGACGACATCGAATCCCTTCAGCACACGCCGACGAGCCGCATCGCGCAACGCCGCGTTGACCGTATCGCTGAGGCCCTTGGTGCCCAGCTCACGCCGTGCGGCGTCCAGGGCACGCTCGTCCACATCAACGGTGGTGCGGGTCATGCGCATCATTATAGAGCATCAAAGTAGGGCCAACCAGCTTCCGATTTCCTAACCGGGCCTAACCGTGGCGGGTGGAAGGTCACGCCAGACAGGTAGTTCGGCCGGCAGCAGATCAGACTGGAAAGCCGACATCGTCGCTCCCGTCAACCACCAGCCCCGGTGGATCAGTGCCTCCGCGACCGGCGCCTCAATCTTGTTGAAGGTCGTCTTGAACCTGGCCAACCGGACCCGGTCCTCTCCCTGCGGAAACTCGGGCCTCGCCTCCGACCACCTGTCCGGCGCTTTGAGAGTGGTTGCCAGGCCGAACAGAACCCCGCGCCGCGCGAACGAGGGCGGCTCCTCACCAGCGGGAGTGGCCTCCCAGGCCCTGAACCGCTCCACCATGGTGCGACTCCGTAGCGCCGTGGTCTGGCGGTAGAGAAGCGCCTCGGCCCGCTTGAGGTTTCTGACCACCGGAATGCGATTGGTCACTCCACCCCACCCGGTACGGAACACGCCACCGGCGGAGAGGACGATCAGGCAGGGACCATGAAGGTCGTCGATCGGCTCGAGACCGAGGTTGTCGTAGACGCCTCCGTCCGCGATCCTGGCGTCGGCCCCGTCGCCGCAGGGGAACCTCACGCCGGGCAGTGACATCGGGTTGAACGGACCCGGGACAGCTGCCGACATCGCCACCGCATCGGCGAGACGGATCGCCGTCCCGGCCGGCGAACGGAAGCCCATCGTGTAGTCGCCGACCGACTCGGCGTCGAAGTTGAAGCGCACGCCGGTCGTCTCGTTAGCGGCGCTGAAAACATGTGAGCAGTCACCGCTCAGGTCCGCCAGGGGCACCCCGAACCCCAGCCACTCCGAGAGCTGGTCGGCAAGCACGCCCGTGCGCGTGCGCCATGGGACGCGCCAGGCGTTGCGCAGCAGGGCCATGGTGAGGGACCGCTCACGCGAGGCACCGAGCAGGGGCGCGATCACCTCCCTGTCAACCGAGCCGGGACTGAACTCCGCCACGGCGATCCGCTGGCGTGAGACCGCCAGGAGGCCGTTGACGATCGACCCACCCGAAACCGACGACACCCACCGAACCCTGGGCAGGAGCCCCGCCTCTGCGACGAAACGCAACACCCCCGCCGCAGTGAGGGCCGCCCGCCAGCCGCCACCGGAGAAGGCAAGGGCCAGATACGAAGGATCTCCCCGCGCGGGATCGGGCGCCAGTGCAGGACTCACCGCACAGCGCTCGATCATGTTGTGATTTGCACTGCCAATCGTCTCAAGCGGCAGTGGACGCCGGGCCCGACTCATACATTCACCCTAAACTAATTCGAGTATGCTGATTTTATGTCCAACGGTACGGTGCCATGGAGGCCAGGGCTCATCCGCGACCGCGACGACATCGATGGATTCCTTTACGTGGTCGTGGAGGAGGAGATCGACGACACCATAGGACTGGTGGTAGCCGAGTGGCCATCGGGGGGTCATGATGCGCCACGCTTCCACGAGGAGAGCGGCGAATTCGAGGTCGCGGTCGACCGCGAGGCCCTGCGAAGACAGCTCTCGGACCGCCAAGTCCCCGAGCCGGGCGATATCACCCGCGCGGAAGGCCCGGCGATCCCACCTGAGGTGGTGCCGGAGTTGCGGGCTCGTGGGATCGCTGTAGGCGACGTCTTCGCGATCCGGCCCACGAATGACTTCTCCCCGGATGCGGACCCCGAATGGCTGCGAAGCTGCGAGTGGATCGGCGAGGTGATCGACGTCACGGCGGAGGCTCGGGAAGCCGCCAAGGCGAGCATGTACGAAGCGTTGACTCCGCCGCTGGATCCCGCCCTCGCCGAGGAGCTCCTGGCCGAGTCGGAGCCGGCCACCGAGCCCGGAGAGTTCGTCTGAGCCGATGCCTTCCGTGCCCAGAACTCAGGACGTGCCGGCGAATCGCCTGGAAACGGGAGATTTCCTCGCTGCCGTCGACCAAAACGACCTGGTGCACTTTGTCGTCAACGTCGGCGACGGGGACACTCAACTTCTCCTGCTTCCCGAGGAGCAAGGCTCGCGCAAGGCACTCGTCGTCGACGTAGTTTCCGGCGGCAAGCTGACCAGGCTGATCGAAGCGCTCCAGCAAAACGGAGTTCTCGGCGACGGAGAGGATGTGCTGGCACTCGTCGTCGCAACCCATCCGCACGCCGACCATGTATCCGGGATGGCGAAATTCCTCACCACCCACGCAAATCTGATCGGCGAGTTCTGGGAGCCCGGCTACTACCTGGCCACGCCAACGTACTTCAAGATGATGGAAGCCCTCGCCGAACTCGGCGGCGTTGCCCACTCGCAGCCCACCAGCGGAACCACGCGCTTCATCGACCAGGTGAAGGTCACGGTACTCGCGCCCGGCATAGGCCTCAAGAGCAGGTACGACAGCTACGGCATCGACGTCAACAACAGCTCGATCGCGCTGAAGGTCGACTTCCCCGCGCGCCGGTACTACAAAAGGGAAAAAGACGGCAGCTACGCGAAGCTCCCCAGCGGTGCGAGCCTCGTGCTCGGCGCCGATGCCCAGACCGCCTCCTGGTCACAGGTAATGGTCGACTTTCCCCAGCTGGTGGCGAGCGGCAGCGCAGTAGCAAAAGCGCTGCGCAAGGCGCGGGGCGTCGAGCCTCTGAACGCCAACGTGTTCAAGGTCCCCCACCATGCATCGAAGCATGGCCTCAACCTCGAGCTCGTGGAGGAGATCAGGCCCAACCTCAGCCTGGTCTCCTCGGTACGGGAACAGGGCAGCTACAACTTTCCGCACGTGGTCGCACTGGAGGCGCTGCGCGAGGGGATCGAGCCAACCGCGCAGAAGGGCGCGACCCACAAGGACGACTTCGACCTGGGCATCCACTTCACCTCGGGCAGGGACGATGCGGGCAAGGATCTGGGCACGATCGCCGTCGTCCTCGGCCCGAGTGGCAGGAAGCGCGACGTCTGGCGCTTCGGCGATCAAGTCGGCGAATCCATCGATCTGGCTGCCGCCCGAAAGTTCAAGTGACCTCGGGCCGCATGTCGGTCTGTGACGCGTGCCGCGACCAGAAGCGGACCCAGGTGCGTTCGGCGAGGATTCCCGCTTCCAGCGAGAGGCGCACCCCCGGGGGAAGGTCCGCACCGGCTCGTTTCATGATTTCCTCGTACTCGGCCAGCTTGCCGCGATGCGCTTCCACCTGCTCGGCCGCCATCGCGACGGGGTTGGCGCCGAAGAAGATCTTGAGCAGGGCCAGGTCGCGCAGCTCGGTCAGCTCCGCGGTCGGCTCGGCGAGCCACTCGCGCAGGGCCTTTTCCCCCTCCGCGGCCAACCGGTAGTGACGCCGGCGGCGCCCGCCGGTCTCGCGGCGTTCGGTCAGGTACCCGGCGGCTGTCAGGCGCTGGGGCTCGCCATAGAGCTGGGCGTGTTGCAGCGACCAGAAGTTGCCGAGGCTGGCGGCGACCATGTTCTTCAAGTCGTAGGGGGTCGCCTCCCCGGCGGCCTCGACCAGGCCGAGGACGACAAAGGACGTGGGGGTGAGACGGATCTCGCTTGACATCAGTTCATCATAGATGGTAATACTTAGACAGTCTATATTAGACCGTCATCAGGAAGGTCACGACGATGTACGAGCCACAGACCCCGCCCCGCCCCGCCTACGCGACGGGCTTCACGACGCTGGACTCCGAGCTGGAGCTCGACTCGCTCCCACTCCAGGGGTCGATTCCCGGGTGGCTGAACGGCACCCTCGTGCGCAACGGCCCGGCCAAGTTCGAGGTGGGTGAGCAGCCGCTGCGGCACTGGTTCGACGGCCTCGCGATGCTGCACAAGTTCTCCTTCGGCGGCGGCAGGGTCTCCTACGCGAACCGCTTTCTACGCAGCGACGCCTACCGTGAGGCCGAGCGGGGGCGGATCTCCTACAGCGAGTTCGCAACCGACCCCTGCCGCTCGCTCTTCAAGCGCGCCGCGACGCTGTTCCGTCCCACCCTGACCGACAACTGCAACGTCAACCTGACCCGCCTCGGCGACGAGTACGTGGCGATGACCGAGCTGCCCCTGCCCATCGCCTTCGACCCGGAGACCCTGGACGCGATGGGAGTCGCCTTCACGGCCCCGGGGCAGCACGCCACCGCCCACCCCCACCACGACCCGCAGCGGGGCGAGTTGATCGCCTACGTCACCCACTTCGGCCCCCGCAGCGAGTACCGGATCTTCGCCCAGCGCGACCGCGCCAGCCAGCGTCGCATCGCCTCGGTGCGGGTGAAGGAGCCCTCCTACATGCACAGCTTCGCGCTCACCGAGCGCTACGCGATCCTCGTCGCTTTCCCGCTCGTCGTCAATCCACTGCGGCTGGCGACCGGCGCCAGGCCCTTCATCGAGAACTACGAGTGGAAGCCGGAGCGGGGGACGCTCGTGCTCGTCTTCGATCGCGAGGAGGGCAGGCTTCGCAGTACGCACACGGCGAACCCCTGCTTTTCCTTCCACCACGTCAACGCCTTCGAGCGTGATTCGGAGCTGGTCATCGACATGGCCGCCTACGACGATGCCTCGATCATCGACTCCCTCTACATCGATCGGGTCCGCTCCGCCCCCCCGTCGTCCCACTCCCGCCTGCTGCGCTACCGCGTTCCCCTCGGGGGCGCCGACGTCGGTGAGGAAATCCTCAGCGAGACCTACCTGGAGCTGCCCCGGATCGACTACACCCAGCGCAACGGGCACCCCTACCGCTATGTGTGGGGGGTCGGCGCCCACCCCGACGGCGACGCCCTGGACTTCATCGACCAGCTGGTCAAGATCGACGTCGAGAGCGGAGAGACCCTGTCCTGGTTTGAGCCGGGCTGCTATCCGGGGGAGCCGGTCTTCGTCCCCTCCCCGGAGCCTGATCGGGCCGAGGACGACGGCGTCCTACTCTCCGTCGTCCTTGACAGCCGGGACGCTCGCTCTTACCTGTTGGTTCTGCGCGCCGACAGCCTCGAGGAGCTGGGCCGGGCCGGCGTCCCGCATCACATCCCATTCGGGTTCCACGGGCAGTACTTCAACTGAAGCGGGTCCTCCCCGCACCTCGAGGGTGAAACTTGCACGCGCGCCGCAACTTGTGGCGGAATACGCCCATGAGCGAGATGTCACTCCGAGCGCGCATGCGGATGCGGGTATTCGGCGTGAGCCAGGACGAAGTGAGCATGGAGCGCCGCGGCTTCACGGCCATCGACGATCGGGCGCGCGAGCAGCTCGAGCGGGTCGCGCTCGTCTTTCTGGAGGGATACCACGCCGCGCTCTGCCTGACCGACCATGCAGCGCTCGCCCGGCGACTCGACGCGACCGACGCCGAGTTCCGGGGCTTTGCCCATGAGGGTGCCGCGATGGGGCTCACCGTGCTCGACGCGGTGCTGCCTGGATCGGGGCGCCTGCGCTCGTTCCTGAGTGGGCCTGGATTCCCCTACGCGTGGATGGCGCCGATCGGCTTCGGTTGGGCCCGGGCGCAGATGCGGCGGCGTCCGCGCCGGCCACGCCCCCTCGTCGACCCCCTACTCGACTGGTTCGAGATGGACGGGGCCGGCTTCCACGACGGCTACTTCCACCCGAGCCGCTTCATCGAGGATCGCCACACGCCGCGTCACCTGAGCGGGACCGCCGCTCGTGTGTATGACCAGGGGATCGGACGAAGTCTCTGGTTCGTGCGGGGAGCCGACGTCGAGCGAATCGGGGTGACGGTCGACGGCTTTCCGGCCAACCGGAGACCAGACATCTGGAGCGGGGTGTCGAGCGCAGCCAGCTATGCGGGTGGCGTAGGCGAGGACGCCCTGCTCGCGTTGCGCAAGGAGGCCCACGCCTTTCCCCGGGACATCGCCCAGGGCGCCGCGTTCGCGATAAAGGCGCGGGTGGCGGGCGGAAACGTCACGCCGCATACCGAGCTTGCCAGCTCCATCTTCTGCCAGATGCCGGTCGCCGAGGTCGCCCGCTGCACCGACATGGCACGCGAGGGGATCGCGGTGGCGGACTACGAGACGCCGTTCGACGCCTGGCGCGACCGGATCCGGGCGATGGTCTGCGACGGCAAGCGCCCGCTCGAGGAGCCCGACGTCCTTCCCGAGGCGCAGCCGGCCTCGCTGTCCAGAGGGGCCTAGCCGATGGTGGCGACCAGCGAGCCGCGGCCGGCGGCGGAGCTTCGGACGGACCGGCCCCTCGACCGGCAACTCGTCCACAAGAGTGCCTTCGAGCAGGTCTTCGTCACCGACTGGACCCATGACGCGGGTGACAACTGGTGCACGGTCGCCGGTCGCCTGCCCCTGGCGCACGCGCGCTTCAGCGACTCGGCGACCCCCTACCACGACATCCTCCTGATCGCGGAGACCGTGCGACAGGCCGGACTCGTCGTCGCCTCGGAGATTCTGCACGTCGGGGGCGACCGCCAATTCCTGCTGCGCGAGATGAAAGTCGAGCTCGACCCGGTCGAGCACGCCCGAAGGGACCGCGACACGTGCGACGTGCTGATCGCCCACGACTCGGCCAGCAAAGTCAAGATGCGCCCCGGCCGCACAATGGTCGGAGGGTTCCTGCGCGCGCAGGTGACGATCGGCGGCCGGCCGGCGGGGGTCTGCGAGGTGACGGGGGCCTGGGTGCCGAACGATTTCTACGAAAGCTTCCGGAGCGGCAACGCATCGCAGGAGACGAGCCCGCCCACACCACCGGCACACGGGGACCTCGAGACGCGCACCGGCAAGCTCAATCCGGCGAACAGCGTGATCACGCCCATACGCCCCACCGACAAGGCTCGTGGGTATGAGGCCTCATTGGCGGTCGACACCGAGGATCCGACGTTCTTCGACCACCCCCTCGATCACTTTCCCGGTCTCTGCCTCCTCGAGGGGATGCAGCAGATCACGCTGGCTGCAGCCTGCGAAGAGCTGGCGGTCGACCACGCGACCGTGCTCGTCTCCGCCATGCAGATGAAGTTCTCCCGCATCGCGGAGTTCCAGCCCGACGTGGTCTGCACCGTGACGCTCGATGACGACTGCCACAGCGGCCTCGTCGGCTGCGCACAGGACGGCAGGGTCTGCTGCGAGGGCACGATCCGGATCGCTCGTCCCGATCGATGACCGCGCGAGAGCAACAGCCGCTGAGAATCGCCGTCGTCGGAGGAGGCATCGCCGGAATGGCCGCCGCCGAGGAGGTCGGCGCTCGTGGGCATCTCGCCGAGATATTCGAGGCGACGGCAAACCTCGGAGGGAGGATCGCGCCTGATGACCTGGCCTCCCGGGAGATCTTCCTCGGCGGCAAGAACATCGGCCGTCGCTACCAACGGTTCCGCGAGCTCTTCGACCGCCGAGGCCGGGCCGACTACGAAGTCTTCGGGCCGGAGTCGGGACAGGTCCTGCGCGGTCGAGTAAGAGAGCTGTCCTTCAGCTCACCCTCGATGAAACTGCGACTGGGAGGTCGGTTGGTGTTGCGCGGGCAGGTGGGCGGCGGCGGGCGCTTTCTGCGCCTCGCGCGGCAGGTGAAACGCGATCCGGAAAGCGCCCACCTCGGCGATCGATTCTTCGAGGATCTCGCCCTCAGAACCGGCGATCCGACCATCCCCGAATACGTGGGCACGGCGCTCTGCCAAGACGTCGTCCGCCACATGACGGTGAGGATGAACGCTGCCGAGCCCGAGGAGTGTCACCTCGGGAACATGGGAACGAACCTGGGTCTAATCGTCGACCGATTCGATCAACTGACCGGAACGGCGCTCGGGGATTGGATCCGGGCCGTTCAAGCCGTCAATACAACCCACATGAGGACGCGGATCGTCGGGCTCACGAGGAAAGGTGGGCATGTCGACGGCATCGTCGGCGTGGATGGAGACGAGCGTCGTTTCGACGGCGTCGTGCTCGCCCTGCCAGCCCACGCGGCCGCCCTGGTGATAGGCGAGCAGGAGGCGGCCCTGTCGAGTCTCCTCTGCACGATCCGTTATTTCCCGGTCGGCGTGGTGGTCGCCGAATACGACCGCCCAGCCTTTCCCGAGGCCTTCGCCGCGCTCTCGGCGCCCGCGGGAATGGCTCTCAGCAACGCCGGCTCGTATGGCCTTCGGGACCGGCACATCGTGCGCTACACGTTCAGCGGGCGGAGTGCACGCGACCGAATTCTCCCGGACCTGTTCGATCCCGAGGCGCTCTTGAGCGAGGCGGAGGGCTTTCTCGGTCGCTACACGCCGGTTGCCCGTGCTCGTCGACTGGACTTCGCGGCGCGCGCTTTTCAGCCGGGGCTCTGCGCCTACCGCCAGGATCACGCGGTGTGCCTGCGCGAGGTGAGAACCCGGCTCTCGGCGCTCCCGGGACTCGCGCTGGCGGGCGACTACATGCGGGGGGCGTCTCTGGAGGCCTGCGTGCGCTCGGGGCAGGAGGCGGCCGAGCGGGTGCTGACGGAGGTCCACCGAACCGACGGAAGTCAGGTCGAGCCCGTCGGTGACCATGTGAGTGTCGGCTGAGACAAGCGACGTCAACTACAGGAGGAGCAACGATGGAGAGCAGCGCGGGAGCGGCAATCGCCGGCGAGGACGCCAACGGCTCCGCCACGGACGGGCCTCGCCACTACGAGCCGGGCAACATCATCATCTTCGACCAGCCGTGGGAGAACCTGCGACTCGGCGACACGTTCCAGACCCGCTCGCGAACCATCACGGAGGCGGATGTGGTCCAGTTCGCCGCGATGACCGGCGATTGGCACCCCGCCCATTCCGATGAGACATGGGCGACGAAAAACATGTTCGGGCGTCGCGTCGCCCATGGAATGCTGATCGTTTCCTACTCACTGGGACTGGTACCGAACGATGCCATCCTCGCGCTGCGAAGGATCCGGAGCATCAACTTCAAGCAACCGGTGTTCTTCGGCGACACGATTCACGTGCTGGGAAAGGTCGCCGAGAAGCGTGAGATGGGCCCCGAGGTCGGAATGGTGCTCGGACGCTGGCGAACGAAGAACCAGGACGACGAAACGATCTGCACCATGGAGCTTGAAGCCCTCTGGCGTCGCGAGGGGGCCTCCCAGGAGGCCATGAGCGCAATCCAGAGCCCGCGGTAGCGGTGAGGGATCTGCCCAAAACGTGCCTGGTCGGCGCGGGCGCCTCGGGCATAACGACCGCACGGTCACTCGCCGCGCGCGGGGTGCCGTTCGACTGGTTCGAGAAGGGAGACCGAGTCGGCGGGATCTGGGCATTTGAAAACGAGAGCGGCCTGTCCCCCGCCTACCGTCAGCTGCACATCAACGTCTCGCGTGCGCGCGTCGAGTTCTCCGACCACCCGATGTCCGACTCGATCGCTCAGTATCCGCACCACACCGAACTGGCCCGGTACTTTGAGGACTACGTCCAGCGCTTCGAGCTCCACCGGAACCTGCGACTTGAGACGGGAGTACGCCGGGCTCGAATTCGCGACGGGATATGGGAGATCGAGCTGGACAGCGGGCAGACCTGCCACTACGACGCCCTGATCGTCGCCAACGGCCATCACTCGGCTCCCCGCTGGCCCACACCTCCACCGCCCGGCGAATTCTTCGGCGAGCAGATGCACTCGCACGACTACCGGGACAACGCCATGCTGCGCGACAGGGACGTCCTGGTCGTGGGCTTCGGCAACAGCGCCTGCGACATCGCGGTGGAGTCGAGCATGGCCGCGCGCAACACATACCTCTCGGTACGACGCGGAGCGCACGTCCTGCCGAAGACGATGTGGCGCTGGACGTACGATCAGGTGCCCGGTCTCGAGTACGCGCTCGGCAGGGGAATCGGCATTGGGCGCTTCGGGCTCCAGCTCCCATGGCGACTGCGGCAGTGGTGGCTCGACCGGGGCCATCGCCTGAGCGTCGGCCGAATGGACCTCTACGGGCTGCCGGCCCCGGAACACGATTTCGGCGCCACGCATCCCACCATCTCTCCGCGGCTCCTCAACTGCCTGTTGAACGGTGAGGTCGAGCCGAGGCCCGCAGTCGAGCGACTGGACGGTGAGCTCGTACATTTCACCGATGGAAGTGCGGCTCGCGTCGACCTTGTTATCTGGTGCACCGGGTACGAGATCGGCTTTCCGTTCCTGGACCCCACCCTGGCACCGGTCAGCAGACAGAACGAGGTCGAGATGTACTGGAACGTATTCAGCCCGGATGTCCCCGGCCTTGCGTTCGTGGGACTCCTTCAGCCTGCGGCGGGCTCCACCATGCAGATCTCCGAGATCCAGGGGAAGTGGGTTGCGTCCTACCTCTCAGGGGAGTACGCCCTGCCGTCGAAGGCGGAAATGAGGCGCGGCATCGCGCGACAACGCCAACGGGACACCCGCCGTTTGGTCGCTTCGACACGCCACACGGTGCAGGTCGAGCAGTTCGACTTCGCCTGGCGTCTCCGCCGCGAGCTCCATAGAGGACGGCGTCGAGCCCGAGGAGCCTGACGGGATGGAGCCGACGCGCTGGTTGGCGGTGATCGTCCTGCTGGGCCTGCCCAGCGTGGCCTTCGGAGGCTGGGCACTGCTGACGTACATCACCGGCAAAGAGGGCCTCTCGCCGGCCCAGCAGCGCTTCTTCCGGGACGGCCATGCCCACGCCGGTGTCCTGCTCGTGCTCTCCCTCGTCTATGTCAGCTATCTGGACGACACCGGCTTCTCGGAAGGACTCCAATGGGCGGCGGGGCTGACGCTGCTACTGGGCGTAATGGCCCAGTCGGGTGGCTTCTTTCTGCACATGGCCGCCGCCGACACGTACTCCCCTTCAGCCGGGACGAAGCTGACCCGAGCCGGTGCGCTGCTGATCGGCGCTGCCCTCGTCGCGCTCGCGATCGGCCTCATCGTCGCGTAACGGTCTTAACGACCGGTTTTGCGCTCCCCCTGCCCCCTCTTTACAGTCCCGCCGTGGCTGTTTCACATAGTAAAATTTGTGTGGTCGGAGCGGGGATATCCGGACTGGCCGTAGCGCGATCACTGTCGCGCCGGGAAATCCCGTTCGAGTGCTTCGACCGCGCTCATCGCATTGGCGGCACCTACGCCCTTCCCGGCCGCGGGCAATCGGAGGTATCTCGCGAGCAGCTTCAGTTCTCCGACTGGCCGATGCCGAGGTCCTCGCCTCTCTTCCCCGACAGATCGCGGGTGGCCTCTTACCTGCGCGACTACGCCGAGCGCTTTCGGCTCGACGCTCACATCCAGCTGGAAACGGGTGTCGCCGCGGCGTCGCGCACGGCGGACGGCAAATGGGATATCGAGCTCGATGGCGGCGAGCTTCGCCGCTTCGACGCGCTGGTGGTCGCCGGGGGGCGCGACGTGATCCCGCCGATGCCGCGCACCCTTCCGCCGGGAGAGTTCTCAGGCACCCAGGTACACGTCAACGAGTGTCGCGACGAGTCCGTCATGCGCGCTCGCGACGTCGTCGTCGCGGGTGGCGGAGGGGCCGCGTGCGACGCCGCCGTGACCTCCAGCTACGTGGCTCGCTCGACGCACATCTCCCTGCGCCGCCCCCGCTACGTGCTGCCCCAGATCGTTCTGGGCAGGCCCTACGACCAGCTGCCGGGCCTGCCATACCTGCTCGGGAGGGGCGGGCTGCCCCGCTGGCTGCGGAGGCGCATGCTCGAAGCCGGTCACCGGGCGCTGCTCTCGCTCCCTCTCCACGGCCTGCCAACACCGGGTGACCCCTTGGGGGAGGCGGAGGTCACGGTGGCACCCTCCCTGCTCGAGCGCCTGCTGCACGGGCGCATCCATGCCCGGCCGGCGATCGCCCGGCTCGAAGGGGACCACGTGCGGTTCGTCGACGGGAGCCGGGCGAAAGCGAATTTGATCGTCTGGTGCACCGAGAGCCGCACCGAGTTTCCCTTCCTCCCCGCTGAGCTGGCACCGGTCCGACTGGAGCTGTTCTGGAACGTGTTCCCGCTGGGCGAGCCAGGTCTGGCTTTTGTCGGCTTGGTCAACCCGATGGGCTCGCCGACACGAATCGCCGAGTGCCAGGGCGAGTGGGTCGCGGCCTGTCTGAGCCGGCGTTACGCCTTGCCGAACGAGCGGGCCATGAGAAGGAGCATCAAGCGGCGGCGCGGCGGCCGGGGCCACCACTCCTCCTCGTCAGGGCGCGCGCCAACAGTCGAGCAGTACCACTATCTGCGCCACGTAAAGAGGGAGCGGCGCGCGGGTCGGTGGCTTGGACGCCTGCGGCGGCGATGAAATCGACATCCCCGACTCCACCCCCGGGAGCCGCGCCTTGAAGGGGCTGGCCTCACTGGCCGTCGCCAGGCCGCGACGCGTGCTCGCGGCGTGGCTCGCCCTGGTCGGCGTGCTCGCCCTCCTTGGCATGGGAGTCGAGTCGAAGCTCCACCGCAGCAACCTGATCATCCCCGGGACAACGGCCCAAAGGGCAATCGAAAGTCTCGAACCGAAGTTCGGGGAGAACTTCGACCAGGTCGTCGTGCTGGAGGGTCCGCGCCAGGCGATCGACCGGCAAGGTCCCGGGGTCACGGCCGCCCTCGAACAGATCGACGGCATCAGCCTGCTTGCCCCGTGGCTGGGCGTCGGCGAAGGCCTGCGGCCGCGGAGGAACACGGCGCTGATCGTCATTCGCGCGCAGGGCGACTTCGACCACGTCTCAAAAGAGGTGGCGCCCGAGATCAGGCGACGGGCGAAGGGCTCGGTAAGCCCTCCCGTCCGGGCTTACGCCAGCGGCTACCCGGACATCGCCGCGGGGATCCACGGCGGGACCGTGGAGGCGATCCAGCACGCCGAGATCATCGCCGTGCCACTGCTGATCGTCATCCTGCTCCTGGTGTTCAAAAGCCCGGTCGCCGCCGCGCTGCCACTTTTCATCGGGTTGACCACGATCGGCGCGGCGAGAGGCGGCCTGGCGTTGATCAACGAGGTCTTTGCCCTCGACGCCCTCTCGCTGAACATCGCGTCGATGATGGGGCTGGCGCTCGGGGTCGACTACGCGCTGCTGATGGTGTCCCGCTTCCGGGAAGAGCTCGGTTCCGGGCTCTCGCCCACCGAGGCGGCGCTGGGGACGGCCGAGCGAACCGGGCGCACGATCTCCTCGGCCGGGATCGCTCTCGTCGCGGCGATGTTCGCGACGATCTTCGTCGTCCCCGGCTCGCTGCTGCTGGGCGTCACGATGGCGCTGATCTCCGTCGTCGTGCTGAGCGTCTTCGGTGCGCTGTTCGCGCTACCGGCGGTGCTTGCCCTGCTGGGGACCAATGTCGATCGCTGGACGTTCGGCGACGTGCACCGCCGCAGTCGCTTCGGCGGGCTGGCGCTGCGCGCGCTGAGGCATCCGGCGCTCGCCGTCGCCCTGTCGCTGGTCGCTGTTTGCACCTTCTCGGCGATCGCGCTCGCGGTCGAAACCGGCCCCCCCGACCCCCGCGGCCTTCCCCCCAACGAAGAGCGCAGCGACTACCTGGCGGTCAAACAGGCCCTCGGTGCCGGCTGGATCGCGCCCTACGAAATCGGCATCACCTCCGACGACGGACCGCTGACCGAGCCCGAGACGCTGGCGGCAACCGAGCGGTTCCAGCGTAGGCTCGCCGCACGGCCCGACGTGGCCGCGGTGCTCGGGCCGGGTCAGCTCATGCGGCGCACCAGGCAGCTCCAGCGGGTGCCGGCAAGGCTCTCCAGCACCCGTAGGTTCCTGAAGGAAGGGCTGGCCGACCAAGGTGAACTTGCCGAAGGCCTGGCCGGAATCGGGTCGGGCGTGAATCAGATGCGCGGCGGTCTCGCCAACGCCGCCGGCGCCGCCGGCCGCCTCGAAGCGGGCGGTAACTCAGCCGCGAGCGCAGCCACGGAACTGGAATCAGGGCTCGAAAACGCCGCCCGCGGCGCGGAAGAGCTGCAGACCGGCATGTCCGAGTCGCGAGCGGCGATCGACACCCTGTCCGTCGGATCCCGCCGCGCCCGCCGCGCGGCCGAGCAGGTTGGCAACGCCCTCGCCAGGACCCGCCCGGGACTCCTCAGAGGCCTGCCACAGGTCAAGGCCCTGCGCACCCGGCTCAGCAAGCAGGTCGAAGATCTCGCGCAGCTGCGCGGCGCGGCCGCGGCGACCCAGCGAGGCCTCGAGCGTGGCCTACAGGCGCTCGAGCAGCTGGACCCTGACGCGAAGCTCGATCCCCACTACAACGACGCCTACAACGCCTTCTCGGGAGCGCTCGGCGCGATCGGCAGTCCCGGCATGGAGGCGTCACTGGCGGAAGCTGGCGAAAGCGCACAGATCGCCTCTGAAGGCGTCGGGGCGCTCGTCTCTCAAACCCGTGACCTGGCGGTTGGCCTTGGCCGGCTGCACTCCGGCTCGGAGCGCCTGGGACAAGGCCTCGAGCGCCTCGACGAGGGGGTGGGCAAGCTGCTGGCGGGATTCGAACGCCTCGACGACGGCGACGGGGCGCTCTCCGCCGGGCTGAGCCGCCTGCAGACCGGCAGCAGCGAGCTCGCCTCTGGAGTGCAGCGCCTCGCCGGCGGGGTCGGCACCCTGCACGGCGGTCTGACCGGGGGCGCCGGTGAAGTGGCCACACTCGGCGAGGGGGTGAGCGACCTGCTGTCGGGAGTCCTCATGTTTCGGGGGCGATCGCACCAGATCGCCGAGCAGACAAGGCAAACGGACCGCCTGACCCCGGTCTTCGAGTCGGGCTACTTCACCCTGGCCGCCGTGGATCGGGCCAATCCCCAGGCCCGGCGCAACGCCTCGTTCGCCCTCAGCGTGGACAGCGGCGGCTCCGGAGCGAGGATCACGGTGGTCGGGTACGGCGACGCCCAGAAGGCGGGGCACCCGCTGCGAGACGTGCTCGAGGAAGACATCAAGACGCTTGCGAAGGATACGGGTGCCACGGTGCAACTCAGTGGCACCGCAACTGCCCTGCAGGACTTCGACACCGCGACCTCCGACAGGTTGCCGCAGCTCGCGCTGGCGCTGTCCCTCGTCACCTTCCTGGTACTGGTCGGCGTCCTTCGCTCGCTCCTGCTCCCCTTCCTCGCGGTCGTTTTCAACCTGCTGACCGTCGGGGCGGCGTTCGGCGTGATGGTGCTCTTCTTCCAGGGCTCGGACCCGATACTCGGCGGTCCCGGGTTCATCGACGCGATCACCGCCTACGGAGTCTTCAGCATCATGTTCGGCCTCTCGATCGACTACGAGGTGTTCCTGCTGACGCGCATGCGGGAGAGCTACCTCCGCTCCGGCTCGAATGAGAAGGCGATCCGGTATGGGGTCGAGCGCACCGCAGGGGTCATCACGGGCGCCGCGTTGATCATGACGGCGGTCTTCGTCTCGTTCGCGACGACCGGCATCACCGCGGCCAGACAGCTCGGCCTGGCGATGACGGTCGCGGTCCTCGTCGACGCCACGTTGATCCGCCTGGTGCTGCTTCCAGCCGCAATGAAGCTCTGCGGCAACGCCACCTGGTGGCTGCCTAAGGGCCTATCTCACTAGGGGGCGTGCCACTGGGACGGTTCAGGACCAAGCGGGGCGGTCACGGCGCGGATTCCGCATGGCAGCGCCATGTGGGATTCGCGACGGGGCCGAATCCGCGCCGCGTCCTGGACCGTATCCAGGGGTGCGATTCCCCTAGCGAGATAGGCCCTAAGCCGTTGCGGCGCCTGCCCGGTCGCGGGGAGGCCGGATGAGCAACGTCATGACCGCGCCTCCCCCCGTCAGACCGTTCAGGCCGACGGCGCCGGGGTCCCTTCCTTCAGCTGCGCTGTCAGCTGCCCGACTCGTACGTATCCCTCCTCGGCGAGCATGCGGCCGGGCTCGCGGTACGCCTCCCGGTCGGCCGGAGCCCACGTCGCCAGCCCGTCCACGTACCGGTTGTACATGCAGAACGCGGCGGCGATCAGCACCGTGTCGTGGATCTCCTTGTCGGTCGCTCCCTCCTCGCGGGCGCGACCGACGTCCGCCTCGGTGACTTCGAGGCCGCCCACCTGCACCTTTGCGGCAACGGCGAGCAGCGCCTTGAGCTTGTCGGAAACGCCCGCCGACTCAGGGTCGCGGCAGACTCGGTCGACGAGGTCCTCCGCCCCGCCGAGGTGGTGCGCCGCGGCCGCCCCATGCGAGGCCTGGCAGAAGTGGCAGCCGTTTCGCTTCGAGACGAACGCGGCGATCATCTCGCGCTCTCCGCTTGCCAGCGAGCCGGGGGTGCGGAGGAGGACCTCGGCCAGCTCGTTCATCGGCTTTGCGGTCTCGGGACTGAACGCCATCGGACCGAGGATGCCGGGCAGGCCGCTGGGAAGGTCTATGTGTGGCATGCGAGCTCCCTTTTTTGACTGGATTGGGTCTGTTCCGGCAACCTGACCGAATGTCGGCTTCGCCGCAAGATTCACCCAACGGTCGCCCGGCCGGTCCCCCCCAGGCGCCGAGCGAGGCGGGAGCGGTGGTAGGCGCAGTGAGGCAAGGGCTTTGCCTGGCGCTCGCCCTGGTGACCTCGCTCGTCCTGGCGCCACAGGCGGCGGGCGACCCGGCGCACGGGCGGGCCTGGGAGCTGGTGAGCGCACAAGACTCTCTCGGCGTCCAGCTGTTCTCGGCGCGCGGCTGGAGCGTCGACGGCAACCGCGTCGCCTACGCGAGCCTGGGGCCGCTGCCCGGGGCCGTCGCAGGCGAGCTGGTCGCAACTTCAGTCGCCGTTCGGGAGGCCAATGGCTGGGAGAGCCATCCGGTCGGGCAGCCGTTCACGGCAACCGCGGCCCAGGCCGGTGGCGTCATCTCACTGGCCGCGAGCCGTGACCTCTCGACCTGGATCTGGGGCAGCGCCAGCCAGCTGCTGCCCGGCGCGCCCTCGGCACCGATGGCGGGTCTCTATCGACGCGCTCCCGACGGGGCGCTCACGCTGCTCGGCGCGATCGCGCCGGGGAGCTTCTTTGGCACGCCCAGCTTCCTCCAGGCGCCGGTCCTGCCCGCGGCCTCCGACGACGTCGGGCACGCCGGGCTCAACTCCACCGAGGCGCTCCTTCCGGCGGACTCGGGCAGGGTTGAAGGTCGCGCCGCCTACGAGGTCGACGAGTCCGGCCTGCAGTTCGTCGGGGTGGACGACGAAGGCCAGCCGCTGTCCACCTGCGGCTCGGTGCTGGGCAACGGGGTCTCGGGCGGGACCGTCGCCGGTCACCCGATGTCGCGCGACGGGTCGCGCATCTTCCTCACCAGCCCCGACCCGAGTGCCTCCGCATGCGCGGAGCCAACCCAGGTGTACCTCCGTGAAGACGCCACCACGACCGCGATCTCGGCTTCGCAGTGCACGCGGCCGGACTGCAGCCCGCCCGCCGACGTGAACTTCATGGGGGCGCTGCCCGACGGGTCGAGCGCGTTCCTCGCGACGACCGGGCAGCTCACCGACGACGACGTCGACAGTGGTAACGACCTCTACCGCGCGGACCTCTCGACCGGCGATCTGACGCGACTCTCGGCCGGGCCATCCGGCGTCTCGGCCAACGTCATCGCTCCGATCAGGGCGGCAAACGAGGGCGACCGCGTCTACTTCATCGCGCTCGGCGCGCTGGTACCGGGGGAGGGAACCGCAGGGGGCCGGAACCTCTATCTGCGCGATGGCGGCGAGATCCACTTTGTCACCACGCTGGCGAAAAGCTCGAACCTGAACAGCGCAGCGGTGAGCGAGGACGGGAGTGTTCTCCTCTTCACGACGACGGCAAAACTCCTCCCCGGCGATATCGACATCCACAGCGACGTCTATCGCTACGACGCCGACGAGGACGCTCTGCAGCAGATCTCGACCGGGGAGAACGGCCAGGGGAACGCTGCTCTCGCCGCCACTCTCCCCGGGCCGGGGGAATACGGGCCCTTCCCCGGCCACAACCCCAACCCGCTGACGCCGGACGGGACGCGCGCCTTCATCGAAACGGAAGAGGCGCTGGTCGCCGGGGACACGAACGAAGAGCACGACGTCTACGAGTGGTGGGCGGGGTCGATCGGGCTGGTCAGCTCGGGAACCGGCAGCGAAAACGGGGTCGCCTTCGCCGGCGCCAGCGCCGACGGCAGCAACGCCTTCTTCACGACCCTCGAGTCCCTTCTGCCACATGACGACGACGGAGGCGAAGCCGACCTCTACGTCGCGCGGATCGGCGGGGGCTTCCCCGAAGCGGAGCCGCCTCCGCCGTGCGAGGGAGAAGAGTGCCAGGGTCCGCTGCCCCCCGCGGAGCCGGAACGAACAGCGCCGGTGACCGCAACGCTCCCGCCACTCGGAGGGAATCTCACGACGGGCGGAAAGGAGCGGCGCTTCGCAGTGTGGATCGCCCCCCCGGCCCGGCGTGAACTGGCAAAGACGGGCCGGGCACGGATCCATGCATGGGTGCCATCTCCCGGTCGCGTCTCCCTGGTGGGCATCGCCAGAGTGGGAGATCGCCGGGCCGTCGTCGCTCGCAAGACAGCCGTCGCCTCGCGGGAGGGAGGGATCGTGCTTCGGTTCCGGTTGAGTCCGGCCGCGCGCCGCGCCCTGGGGGAGCGGAAACAGATCCTGCGCTTGCGGCTGATCGTCCGCCATTCGCAATCCCCTCACCCCCGTACGCTCGTCCTAAGGCTGGGGGCAACACGATGAGCTGGCTGCCAGCCATTACGGCGGCGCTTGTACTGGCGCTGTTCCCAGCCACGGCGCAGGGCGAGTTCGGGTTCGTTCCCGGCTCCACCCAGGTCGAACTCCTGAATTCCGCCGATCTCCCCGAGAACCGGGCCGGTGCCCACCCCGATCGAATGGTCACGAGGTTCGCGTTCAGCGCCACCCCCGGTGGCGAAGTCGAGGCCAACCCGCGGGACATCGCGCTCGAGCTCCCGCCCGGCCTGGTTGGGAACGCTCGCGCCACCCCCTACTGCTCCCGTGCGATGTTCGCGATCGCATCCTGCCCCCCCGAGACGCAGGTCGGCACCGCCACGCAGACGCTCTCGTCCTTCGGCACGATGAGCATGCCGGTCTACAACGTCGCCCCCAGCCCGGGCGAGCTCGCGGAGTTCGGCTTCCAGGCGATCATCCTCCCCTTTCGCTTCATGGTCGGCATCGAGGCGAACGGGGGGCACCACGCTCGCCTCCTGGCCGGCAATCTGGTCCAGGAAATCCCAGTTCTCGACAGCGAACTGGAGCTGTGGGGAGTGCCGGCGGACCACCAGTCGGGGACCGCGATTCCCCGCAAGCCGCTCCTGACCAACCCGACGCACTGCGACCCCGCGCCGGAGCACGCCGTGTTCGCGGTGCGAACGTGGCAGGAACCCGAAGGGTGGCTGACGGAAACCGCCCCGGTCGGTCCCTTCGTGGGCTGCGCGGACCTGCCCTTCGCCCCCACGCTGGCCGTGACCCCCGGCCACGACATGGCCGACACGCCGACCGGCATCGCCATCGACCTCGACCTGCTCCAGAACGAGGACCCGGACGGGCTCGCAACCTCCCACGTCGAGTCGGTTTCGGTGGCGCTGCCCCCGGGGTTCTCGCTCTCACCGGGAGTCGCGCACGGGCTGACGGCGTGCACGGAAGCTCAGCTCGGAGCGGGCAACGACCCGCCTGCCTGCCCGGAGTCGTCGAAGATCGGAACCGCCGAGCTCGCCACCCCGCTCCTTCCAGAGCCGCTGGCCGGGACGATCTTTTTCGCACAGGCCGGATCCGAAGATCCCTTCCGGGTGTTCCTGGCCGTGAACGGTCCGGGCTTCACGATCAAGCTGCCCGGCTCCCTTCGGCCCGACCCCGATGGCGACCGGGTCACTGCGGTGATCCCCGAGCTGCCACAACTGCCTTTCAGCCATCTGATGCTGCGTTTCAAGGACGGGCCCAGGGCGCCCCTGGCGTCCCCACCGCGCTGCACGAGGGGTGCCGCGGAGGCGACCCTGACACCCTCGAGCGGCGGGGAGAACGCAATCGTGTTCGCAACCGTCACGACCGGGAGTGGTGTCGGTGGAGGGCCGTGCTTCTCCGGGGCGTCCTTCGCACCGAGCTTCTCCGCCGGGGCGTCACCGGCGCAGGCGGGGCGGGACAGCTCCTTCTCGGCGACCGTCCGAAGAAACGACGGCGAACAGTCCCTGGAGGGATTTCGGATCGCCCTGCCGGCGGGACTGACCGCACGTATCGCGGGGGCCGAGGCCTGCCCGGAGGCGGTCGTGGCCGCCGCCGCCTGCCCGGTCGCAAGCCGGGTCGGCTCGATCGTCGCGGAGGCAGGCGCCGGACCGGCGCCGTTTGCGGTCGACGGAGATATCCACCTGACCGGGCCCTACGGGGGTGGGCCCTTCGGGCTCGCCCTCGTCCTGAGGCCCGCGGCTGGCCCGTTCGACGTCGCCCCGGGCGTCGTCCGCGCTTCCCTCTCATACGACCCGTCAAACGGGCACATGGTCGTTTCCGTCGACGCGCTGCCCCAGGCTCTCTCAGGCATCCCTCTGCGGCTCCGCACGCTCGGCATCGACATCGACAGGCCGGGCTTCATGGTCAACCCGACGTCGTGCCAGCCGGCGAGCGTGCAGGCCACGATCGTCTCGGCGGCCGGGACCGAGGTTCGAACGAGCGTCCCGTTCCGGGTCGAAGGCTGCGAGAAGCTGGGTTTCGACCCCGGGCTCGCGGTCGCCGTCCAGGGCGGCGGAGCAGAGCACCCGGGCCTGGCGATACGGATCCGACCGCGCGCCGGAGACGCGAACATGCGCTCGCTCACGGTGAAACTGCCTTCGCTGCTCAAACCCACGGACGAGGGTGGCCCCATCCCCTGCTCCCGCCATGGCTTCGCCGCCGGCACCTGCCCCGAAGGCTCGCGTGTGGGAAGCGCTCGGGCTCTCACCCCGCTGCTCTCCACGCCGCTGCGGGGAACTGCGTACATGGTCCGGGGCAGCGACGTGGGCCCATCCCAGATCTGGACGTCGCTGGAGGGCCAGGGCATGCGCCTGACCGTGAGGAGCGTGCTCTCGGCCGCCTCGAACGGCCAGCTGCGCAACACGGTCGTCGGCCTGCCGGACCAGCCCCTGACCGCCCTCACGATGCACATACGCGGCGGCAGGAGCTCGCTCCTGTCTGCAGCGACGCAGGCGTGCGACGCTCGTCGCGAGCAGCTGATCGCGGCGAGCACCGCGCGTGCCCAGAATGGCATGCAACACAAGCAGCTGCTGCGCGTGCAGGTTCGTCCCTCGTGCCCCCACTAGCACGTGGCGTGCCGGCGGCTGAACAGCTCGGAGGCGGGATCACCTCCGCCGCCGCGGTGGACGTGTGGCAGATGCGAGTCCCGCCCCCGGGACGTGCAATCCGGGCCCTCGCGACCGCACTCCCCGCCACGGACCGGGAGCGCGCCGCTCGCTTTTCGAGAAACGACGCGCGAGCCCGCTACCTGGCCGGTCGCTACGCGCTGAGAGCCGCGTTGGGCGAGCTGCTCGGCGTCCCCCCGGCCGGGCTCCGCTTCGTGCGGCGTTGTCACCGCTGCGGAGAGACCGGCCATGGCAAGCCGGCCCTGAGGTGGCCCCGCGACGAGCGCGTCGACTTCAACCTCGCCCACTCCGGGGCGCTGGTCGCGGTCGCCGCCGTCCGCGGGGGGCGCGTCGGCATCGACGTCGAGCGCCTGCGGCCGGGGCTGGACGTCCTCGGCGTCGCCCGCCTTGCGTTCTCGGCTGACGAGATCGCGGAGCTGGAGGCGCTCCCGAACCCGGACGAGCGCCGGGCGGCCTTCTTCCGCTGCTGGACCCGCAAGGAGGCCTATCTGAAGGCCCGTGCCGACGGTCTCCCCGGCAGCCTGCGCGCCTGGAGCGTGCCCTGCTCGCGAGCGACCGTGGTCGTGCCCGACGTGCCCGGCGATCCGTTGCCGGGGGGGCAAAACTGGCAGATCGGCTCGCTACCCCTCGGCGCTGGCTACGCGGGCGCGGTCGCCTACGAGCGCGGCACGGGTTCAACCACCCGTCCGCTTCAGCTTCACACGGTCGAGTGGCTCGAACACGTCGGTGGCGAGTAGGTGACGGCAACGGAACCGCTGGATCTTGCCGCTCGGGGTCTTCGGCAGGGCACCCGGGGGGAGGAAGACACATTCGTGGAGCAGGACGCCGGCTTTCTGCTTGGCCGTGCGGGAGGCCTCGGCTGCCAGCATCCCGAGATCGGCGCCCTCGTCTCTCAGCTCGAGCAGCATCACCAGCCGGGCGCGGTTGCCGGCCCCTGCGTCGATCACCGTCGAGCACCCACTTCTCACCGCGTCGAGTAGATCCACCGCCGACTCGATCTCTCGCGCGTACACGTTGCGACCCCCCACCGAAAGCATGTCGTCGCGCCGCCCGACCACATACAGCTCGTCCCCGTGCATGAAGCCCAGGTCACCGGTGGCCAGCTCTCCGTCGGAGAAGCGCTCCGCGGTCAGCTCCCTCTCGCGGTGGTACTCGGTGGCCAGACAGGGGGAGCGAACGTGGATCTGAGAGAGCCGGTCCGGCTCCTCCACGCGCACTCCGGCCTCGCCGCGAGGACGACCGGTGGAGACGATCTCGGTCGTCCCATCCCCATGCTCGTCCACATAGACGACCTCCTCGTTGGCCAGAGCGGCGCTGTCGACACGCCGGAAGCTCGGCCGCGCCGCGATGTCGATACTGCTCACCACGAGCGTCGCCTCCGCCATGCCGTAGGCGGGCATCCACATCTCCGCGGACAGGCCTTTCGGAGCGAACACCTCGGTTGCCGCCTCGAGCACAGACCAGGAGATGCTCTCCCCGCCGATGACGCAGGACTTCAGGCGATGGAGCGATCCCGACCGGGGACTCCTGCGCTCAGCCCGGGTGGCGATATTGAGGGCCGACGGAGGACCCGCCGAGATCGTGGCGCCGAACTCGGCGATGTCTCCAAGCCAGGTCCGGGGATCGACGACGAACCTCTCGGGGGACGACAGGGCGAGGGGGAGGTCGTAGGCCCACGGGAAGAGGAGGCACCCGAATGCGCCCATGTCATGGGATAGCGGCAACCAGGACGAGAAGGAGTCTCCCGGCGCCGCCTCGAGCATGTCGCCGATCATCTTCAGCTGTATCCCCATCGCCCGCGGCGTGAGCACACACCCCTTGGGCTTGCTGGTGCTGCCCGAGGAGTACTGGATGAACGCGGGCTCGTCGTCACCCGGAGGGGTGGGTTCGAAGGAGCCGTCGACCGGCAGTGAGCTCCAGCCGACCAGCTCCACCTCTCCGTTGACCGGTCCCCGCAGCACCTCGATCAGCCGGTCCTCGATCAGGAGGATGTGCGACCCCAGGTGCCGGCAGATCGCGACCAGCTGGCTCGCGTAATCCTCGATGCTCATCGCACGAGCCGGCACAGGCAACGAGGCTATGGCGCCACCGGCCAGCCAGACGCCGAGCATCCCTCGCACGACCTCGAACGAGTTCGTCAGTACGCAGGCGACAGGCACCCCGGTCCGGATCCCCGCGCGCCTCGAGCCCAACCCTGCGCGGTGCGCATCGGCCACGACGCCGTTCCAGGGCATCTCCGCGAAGCTTCCCCGGTCCCACCACTGAAAGGACTGGAACTTCTCCTCGGTGAGGGCGTCGAAGAACTGCATCCCGGGCCGGGCGAACCTACGCCCGCCTCCTTCCCGCTGTCAATTCGCCGCACCCCACTCCGCGCGAGCGGCCAGCTCGCGCACCAGGAGGATCAGCCTGCGGCCACCCCAACCGAGGGGAACCCCTCCAGGCCTCTCGCACTCGAAACGGCTCCCGGGAATCGCACGCACGTATGAGCGAGCCAACTCGTAGGGGTGACGCGGGTCGAGCTCGTCACGCGTTCCCACGACCAGCACCGGGCCCTCGATGGCGGAGAGCGCCGCAAAGTCGTCGAAAGGCTTGGCTCGCAGGTTGGCCTTGACCGCATCGCCTACGGCAGTCAGGTCATGGTGTTCCCTGAGCCGGCGGCGAAGCAGGGAGTGCGCCGCTCGCACCCCAGCGGACTCGCGCGAGCTCCCCGCACGGATCCACAGCGCCGCCATGAACCCGTCGATCCCGCGCTCGCGCACACCCGCCGCGAGCGCGTCGGCCTCCGTCACGTTCTCCTCGTTCGGGTGGTCCTCCGGGTCGAACGCCGGCGAGATGACCGCGAGGGCGGCCGAGCGGTGCGGCTGTTCCAGGGCAAGGCACAGGGCCGTGTGGGCGCCCATCGAGATGCCGGCCAGAACGGCCTTCTCGATGCGAAACGCATCCATCACCGCACCCAGGTCCTCCGTCAGCGCGTCGTATCCGTACTGCCGGGGATCGGCCGCAGGCTCGGAGCCGCCGTGACCCCGCGCGTCGAAGGAGATCACCCGGAAGCCGGCGCTCTCGAGCACGGTCGTATTCGAGAACGCCTGGTTGGCCGTCATCGTCAGGCCGTGGAGCAGGATGACCGGGCGGCCCTCGGAGGGTCCCGATTCCCACGCCGCCAGGGTGGGCCCGGACGGAGAGCGCACCGACACCTTTCGGCGCCTTCCCGCCCCGCCACCCGACTTCACGCCACCGCCCCCAGCTTCGTCAGCCGCCTGACCACCACCGGCGCGCCAGCCGCGAAGGCCGCGGCACCGGCTTCGATCAGGCCAGTGGACGAGCGCTCCCCCACTCGCATCGAGACGGCGGGCGGTCCGCCGATCTCGGCCATCAGGCGGGAGAGGATCCGGCCGGGCCCGACCTCGAGCATCAGGTCTGCCTCGCCGGCGAAGACGCTGCCTGCTTCGGAGAAGCGAACCGGGTCGACGGTCTGCCGGGCCAGGAGCGACCTCAGGTCGGCTCCGGACTCCAGCTCGCCACCGGTCACCGATGAGATGACCCGCCGGGACAGTGGCTCAAAGCGCTCCACCTCGAGGCTGCGCTCGAAGACGGCGACGGCCGGCCGCATCAGCGGCGAGTGGAACGCTCCGACCACGTCGAGGCGCGTCGCCCGAATCCCGCTCTCCCTCGCTTCATCGACGAGCTCCTGGATCTCGCTGAGGCCACCTGAGACGACTCGCTGACGGGGCGAGTTCAAGCAGGCGATCGTCACGTCCCTGCCTCGCGTCAGCTCGATAAGTGTCCGGTCGTCGGCCCGAACCGTGGCCATCGTTCCTTTCGCGACGGCCGGTCCAGCCATCGCCGCGCCGCGGGCGTCCGCAAGTCGCAGCAGCGCCTCCGCACCCAACGCTCCCGCCCAGTGCAGGGCAGTCAGCTCGCCCAGGCTGTGCCCCACCGCGACGGTTGCCTCAACCCCGAGCGCACGCAACGCCGCCAATGCCGCCAACGACGACGCGATCACCGAGAGCTGCACCTTCTCGTCGGCCACCTCCGCCGGATCGGCCGGGAGCCCCGCCCGGGCAAAAATCTCAGCCGCCACCGGCACGCGCTCGCCCAGCCCACCCGCGTCGGTGCGCACCGGGGCGCCCTGCCCGGGGAACAGCAGGCCGATGCGCAGGCTTTTCCCGAATCCCACGAACGCCCGGCCCGAGACGCTGAGGCCGTGGCCCTCCAGTGCGCGGGCGGCGTCGGCGATGCCGTCCCTCACCTCCTCCGCCGTCGATGCGACGATTGCGCAGCGAACCGCGCAGTCCGCCGGGATCTCGCCCGCGAGGCGAGAAGCCAGCTGCTCGATGCTCTCGGGGCTGCTCTCCGCGGCCGCAAGCGACCCGAGATCGCAGAGGCGATCGCGAACGGTCGCCGCATCCTGGCCGCCGACAGCGAACAGGCAGGGGTGGCGCGGCCCCAGCATTGCTAAACGGGGCGGTCCCCCGGCAACGCGCGCTGCCATACCGCCTCCAGCTCCACGGTCATCGCGACGGCTTCCTCCTGGTTGACTATCGTCCAGCCGCCCGTGACGAGGCCGTAATCCTCAGTCCACGGCACCAACCGGAGGATCTCGCACCGCACGCGGATCGTGTCCCCGGCCCCGATCGGCACGAGCAGTCGCAGGTCGTGGACCCGCCGCAACGCGGCAACACGGTCGTTCGGCACGAGCCCGATCGAGTAGGTGAGCGCCAGCAGGGCGGGAGCGCCGATCCGCCCGGCGGTCGTTCCCTCCGTGTAGAGGCCGGGGTTCCCGCTGACCGGGCTCATCTCCCCGGTCAGGCCGGCGAAGCGGACGATGTCCGCCTCGGTCACCGTGCGGCCCCCGCTCATGTAGCTGTCGCCCACGGCGAGCTCGTCGAACGGCCGCAGCCAGACGATGACCCCCTCCCGCACCCGGGTCTCCGCGCCGGCCGTGGGCGGAACCGGTCTCACCCCCCTGCCGCGTGCTGACCAAGCGCCTCTCGGGCCCGCTCGGCCATCGCCGGCATCATTTCGCCGGCCATCGCTTCGAGGCGGCCCAGCTCCATCATGCGCACGTAGAAGTAGACGTGGAGCAGGCCGGCGACGTCGTCACCGTCGCCGCGCAGCGTGCACTGCACCTCGATGCTCACCTTGCGCCTGGCTCGCAGCCGCTCCGCAGCCGCCGGAACGTCGCCGAGAGCCTCGGCCCGGGAGCGAATGTCCCCGCGTGGCCGGCACGCCGGCTTGAAGACCGCCTTCCTGGTCAGCACCAGCGGCATCAGCTTCGTCTCGGGATCCGGCTTGCTCAGCGCGAGGGCATCGCATATCGCGATGCCGGAGGCAACCTCGCCCACGGTGTACACAGCCGCAACCGAGTGCCGGCCATCGGGCTCCACCAGGTGCGGCTGAGAAGGCAGTGTGACCACGGCGGGCCCGTCCGGGCCCGGCCTGTCGAAGCGCATTCCAAGGTGAACGTGGAACGGGACCTCGGGGAAGCCGTAGAAGTCGTCCGGATAGTCCACATCGGCGATGCCGGGGGCGGTGGAGGTCACGCCTCGATCACCACCACCGCGTTGTGACCCCCGAAGGCAAACGAGTTCGAGAGGGCGACCGCTCGTCCACCGCGGTTCCCCCCGCCGTTCGTGGACCGTTCGGGGAGAGGGATCGGATCGCCGGGCACGTAGTTGAGGTCGAGATCCTCGTCGGGCACCTCCAGCCCGACCGTGGGCGGCACGACGCCACCCCGCAGCGTGAGCAGGGTCGCGATCGCCTCGATCGCTCCGGCCCCGCCGATCGAGTGGCCGACGACCGACTTCGTGGAGCTGATCGGGACCTCGTGCGCGTGCCCGCCGAGGGCGACCTTGAGCGCATTGGTCTCGGCGAGGTCGTTGGCCTCGGTCGAGGTTCCGTGGGCGTTTACGTAGTCAACCTCCTCCGGCGCGCGACCCGCATCGTCGAGCGCCGACCGGATCGCGTACCCACAGATCTCGCCATCCTCCGCGGGGGCGGTCAGGTGGTAGCCGTCGGTCGAGGCCCCATAGCCGGACAGGTAGCCGAGAATCTCGGCGCCGCGATCCCGGGCCTTGTCCTCGCGCTCGAGTATCAGGATGCCTCCGCCCTCGGCCATGACGAAGCCGTCGCGCCGCTCGTCGAACGGCCGGCATTGCCCCGAGCGCGACAGCGCCCCGGCCATCTTGAAGGCGGCGAGGATGAACGGTGTCAGGCACGCCTCGGCGCCGCCGACGATGACCGCATCCGCCTCATCCTGCCGGAGCATGCGGAGCCCCTCGCCGATTGCCTGCGCGCTGGACGAGCAAGCCGATGCAATCGACCTGCTCTCTCCACGAAAGCCATGCGCGATGGCGAGGACGGCCGGCAGCGCGTTGGGCATTGAGACCGGAATGGTGAGCGGCCATACCGCATCGGCCCCGTCCCGCTCGAGGGTCAGGTACTGGTCGAACAGAACCTGCGTTCCTCCCAGCGAAACGCCGAGCACGCAAGCCACCCGGTGCGGGTCGTAGGGCGGCTCGTCACCTTCCCATCCCGCCTGATCGGCGGCCTCACGAGCCGCAATCACCCCGAACTGGACGAACCGCTCCGTGCGCCGCACCTGCTTGCGCGACATGAACTGCGCCGGATCGAACCCGTCGCACCTCCCGACCCCATCCTCGATTCCACAAACTCCATCCCGCCAGCGCTCGTAAAGAGTGTCTGCGCCGATTCCAAGCGGAGTAACCGCTCCGACGCCGGTGATCGCAGCGGAGCCTTCGCTCACTTCAGGTACCCCAGCAGGACCTGCTGGGCATCTCCGAGCGTTTTCACGTCCTCGAAGTCGTCCGGGTTGACTTCGATCCCATACTCCTGATGCAGGATCTGTGCCAGCTCAAACATGTCGAGCGAGTCGATCTCCAGATCCTCGAGCGTCGCCTCGGGACTCATCATCTCCGGATCCGCGCCGAATTCGACGAGCGCTTCCAGTATCCGCGCACCCATCTTCTCGGCGCTCGGCGGGGTCTTCAGCTCCATCATTCCTCCTCGTTTTCGCTGTCCACTGCCATGCCGACAGGGGCCGGACGGCCGCGTGGCGAAAAGATGGCCAGCCCGGCGGTCAGACCTCCGTCGATGTTGACCGTCGCGCCGTTGATGTAAGCGGCATCCTCGGAACTCAGATAGCGGACCAACGCGGCCACCTCCTCCGGCTGCGCCACCCGTCGGGGAGGCATCGCCGCCTTCCATTCCTCCTCTATCTCCCCGACGAAGCCCGTGTCCACCAGGCCCGGCGCGATCGCGTTGACCGTGACTCCCCGGCGAGCCACCTCTATTGCAACCGTTCGCGTCAGGGCGTCGAGGCCCGCCTTCGACGCCGAGTAGGCCGACTGACCCGGCAGCGGCCGCGCCGTGGAGATCGATGAAATATTGACGATGCGCCCGAAACGCCGCCGGATCATCGGCCCCAGAGCACGGCGGATCGTGTGAAAAGACCCGGTGAGGTTCACCGCAAGCACACGCGCCCAATCGTCCGGCGGGAGGAACCCGACGGGGAGATCTCGCCTGACCCCTGCGTTGTTCACCAGTACGAGCACTGGCCCGAACTCATCCTCAACTCGCTCGAACATCGCGTCGACGGCGACCGGGTCGGCAACATCGGCCCCGATTGCGACCGCGGTCCCACCCCGCTGCTCGATGCGGGCGACGACGGCTGCCGCCTCCTCCGCGGATGTCCCGTAGTTCACACACACACGCCAGCCGTCGGTCGCCAGGGTCTCGGCGATCGTCGCGCCCATTCCTCGCCCGGCACCGGTCACCAGTGCGCATCCCTCAACCGCGAAATGCCGAGCGTCGCCGTTTGCCTTGTCTCTGCCCGCCATAGGCCTCGGTATACCTAATGCCGGTCCCTCCCACAAATTCTCAGTGACCAGCCTGTACGCCTTTGCCAGAGCCTCGACAACGCGTAGGTTTCCCTCCTGTGACCGCACCGGCAGCCGGCACCGAGCCCTTCGTCGCATATACGCGCGTCAGCATCGCCGAGGTGAGCTCAACGCGTGTCGTCGTCGAGCAGCCAGCGGCCCCCGAGCTCGACAATCACGTTGGCGTGAGGCACGCGAGCGCACTGCACAGCGCCGGGTACGAGGCATCGAGAGCGCTGGTGGTTGCGGCTCTTGGTGAGCGGTATCGACCCGAGGATCTGCGTCTCGAGGAAAGCGAGATCAGCTACACGGCGGTCGGCCTGGGACCCCTCACAACCACTGCCGAACCGACGGGGGAGGAGTGGGACAGGCTGCCGGTCGAGTCAGCCGAGGACATGGACGGCATCACCCTGACCTCAACCGTCACGACCACCAATCAGGAGGGCAAGGTCGTCGCCCGCCTCCGCGTTCGCTGGACGCTGGCGCCCCCGAAGGCCTAGGAGGCCAGCGCTAGCGGCCGTCGAGCCACTCGACCACGAGCCGAGCCACCTCCTCGCCTCGGTCCTCGGGCAGGAAATGTCCGGCGCCCGGCACGACAACCGGAGCCTCCCGGCGCAGGGCGCCGGCAACCCAAAGGCCCAATTCAAGAGGGAAGAGGATGTCCGCCTCCCCCCAAAGGATCAGCGTCGGGCGTTGATCCTTGCGCATCGCCTTCATGGTGCGCCAGCAGGCCTTGGCCGCGGGCAGGTCGGCCGAGCGCGGGATGACCCGGAGCGGAAATGCCCGTGCGCCCGCCTTGGACGCAGCGTCGGGGAAGGGAGCCTCGTAGCCGGCGAGAACGTCTGGTGCCGGAGTCTCGGCGCAGCCGGCCCGGACGAGGTTACCGATCGAGATGTCGGGGGTGCTCTTCATGTAGTCGTGCGCCTGCCACCAGACGGGTGGCATCGTCTGGCGCCCGGTGAAGAACGGAGTATCGATGAGGACGAAGGCGCTGAAGCGCCAGGCCACCTCGGTGCCCAGTCGCAGACCGATCGGCCCACCCCAGTCATGCCCGACCAGCACCACGTCGCGCAGATCGAGAAACTCCATCACGTGCCGGCATGCCGCCGTGTGATGGTCGTAGCTGTACCAATCGAGATCAGTCGGCTTGTCCGAGCGCCCGAAACCGGGGTAGTCGACCGCGACGCAGCGGTATCCCGCTTCACGGGCCCGGGGGATCACCCGACGAAAGAGGAACGACCAAGTCGGCTCGCCGTGAAGCATCAGCAAGGGGCGGCCGTCCCCCTCGTCCACGTAGGCGATCCTCAGCCCTTGCCATTCCGTGTATCGGGGAGCGAAATCAAATGCCGGCAGACCGGCGAAACGCTCCTCGGGCGTTCGCACGGCCTTCACGGCAGTCAAGCCCGTCGCCTGTTCGCGACCCGCTACCGGATCATCCATGAATCGGCGGGCTGAGGCTGCGTCTCGGCCGGCGAAGTCGTGCGCTGGGAGTAGGGAACCCACGTCACGAAGCCCCCGCTCGCGCTGTCGGTCGGCCGTGCGCAGGGAGGTGTCGATGCCTCAATCCCCGCGGGCTCGAAAAGCCGTTCGGAAAACTCGTGTGCGAGCCAGGACATTTTGTCCACACCCCGCATGATGCGTTCTCGCACGTCGTCCTTGCTCATCGACTGGGACGAGATCTCGAACAGGTCTTCCACTCCGCGGTCACTGGCGACGGGGAAGCCCGCACTGCGGACATCCAGCTTGCTGACTTCCCTGAACCGCTGCTGCATGTGCACGCTCAGTGGGTGGGTGTCCGCGAGCTGCCGGCGTATCGACGCCAGGAAATCGAGATCCGTAATGCAGTCCTTCGTAAAGAGCAGAACTGGGAACATGAAGTAGAAGGCGTTGTCCCAAATCACCTTCGCGGCCGTCGCTTGAGCATCTCGAAAGACCTCGTACTGACCCCTGAACGCCGGCTCCCAACCAAGAAACTGACCGAGGTAGAAGGCGTTGTACGCCTTGAGCCGGCGCCTGAAGTCCCGCTCTTCGTCGAGCGCCCCGGCGATCAACCGGGTGGTCAGGGTGTTCGCGACGGCGATGAAGTCGAGGCCGGTTGAGTAGAGCGGGTCCAGAAACAACCCGGCCTCCCCGGTCAGTGCCCAGCGCTGGGGGGACAGCCCACGTCGGGTCCCGTACGCATACTTCTTCAGCTTGCGAAAATCGAGCAGGCCGGACTCCGATTCGGGCAGCTCGCTCGCCAACTGGGGCTCGTTCTCCTGAAGCCACTCGTACAGCGCGTCGTAGCGCCGGATCCGCTCGTAGGGCACGAAGCGAGGGTCGGCGACGATGCCGATGCTGGTTGCCTCCGAGGGAAGCGGGATGACCCACAGCCAGTACCCCTCGCCCACCAGCTGCACGGTGCTCATCCAACGTTTCCCGCTGGGGACACGCGCGTGCCACGCTGGATCATCGGACCACTCGTCGACGACGATCCGCTTCCCCACCCGAAACCAGGAGGCGTTGACGTCATGATCGATGTCAACACCCAGTCCGAGCCGCCGCCGAAGCAGGCCCGCTCGGCCGCTGGCATCGATGATCCAGCGTGGGCTGAAGTCGCGGGTGGACCCGTTGCGCTTCACGGTGATCCGGTGGCGATCGGGTCCAAGCTCCAGATCGGTGACTGCGTGCTCGTCGATCACCTCGACTCCGAGGTTCGAAGCGGCCTCGGCGAGAGCGTTCTCGAGCTTGCCGCGGTCCAGCTGATAGGTGCGCAGCGGAGAGAACCTGCTGAGGCCGATCTCGGGGCGCCGCGAGATATCCGAGTTCGCCCCCGCAGAGGAGAAGATCCTCAGGCTGAACTTGCGGATCTGCTCCTCCTCCATGTGTCGCTTGAAGTCGATCGACTCCTTCAGGTAGTGCGAACCGATCTCGGCGGCGGACTCTCCCACCTTGAACGCCACCTCCGGCACCGGCAACGACCGCTTCTCGACCACTGCGATGCTGGTCTCTGGCCGCATCTGCTTGAGCTGGAGCGCCGCGGTAAGCCCCGCCAGGCCCCCACCAGCGACGAAGACGTCGCAATTGGCCGGGTTTTTCGTCACAGTGCTCATCGACCGGACCGTACACACGTCAACGCACGCGATCAACGCCATGATCGGGGGCACGGAGTAGCCGAATGCCGGACCAGACAGCTCATTCACTGCCGTTCGACGTATCGGAGACGCTGAAGCGCAGCGAGTCGATCCGCCGCGAACGCCGCGAGGTGCGGGCGCGAATCAGCGAATACCTGGAGGACCCCCTGATCGCGCGTCTGCACGAAGAAGCTATGAGCGCCGGGTCGTTCGTTCCCATCACGCTCGACCTGACGCATGTGTGCCAGCTGAGATGCGACGGCTGCTACTTCTTCTCCGAACAGCTGGACAACTCGAAGGCGCCCAAAGACGAGGCCGTCTTTGTCGAGTTTGTCCGGCGCGAGCGGGCACGGGGCACGAACTTCATAACGGTGCTCGGAGGCGAGCCGAGCCTTCAGCTGGAGCGCCTCAAAATCCTCCACGAAAACTTCCGCTGCACCACGGTCACGAACGGCCTGCGCAGGATCCCTCGAGAGGGATTCGAGGGCATGGGAATCGCCGTGTCGGTCTGGGGCGACCACGAGATCGATCGGGATCTTCGCGGCGCGGGAAAGATCGACGTCTTCGCCAGGGCGCTCAGAAACTACAAGGACGATCCGCGCGTCACCTTCTATTTCACCGTCAGCAACGCAAACGCCGACGGCATCGAGAGCGCCGTCGACGAGATCGTCGAAAACGGAAACCTCGTCGCCTTCAGCTTCTACGAGGACTGGGCCAACCGGGGCGGGGAGTTCGACCAGACGAAGGGATACGCCCGAGCACTTCGAGAGATCTACCGGATGATCGACAAGCATCCCGCACAGATCGTGACCACTGCCTACATGGCGGAGGTCGCCGCCGGGCGGAAGATGCTCGATCTGACCTGGGGCCACGACATGTGTCCCGTGGTCAGCTCCGGGTACAACCCGGAGCTCGACGAGTGGCACGGCTCCGCGAAGTGGCGCCGGCGGAACAAGGAACGGCTCTCCAACGGCCAGCCATACCACCCCAACCACCGCGCCATCATGCCGGACCTCGAGTCCGTTCGGCGTTGCGCGGTCGGCGAGGAGAGCGACTGCTCCAAGTGCCACAACGCCTACGCCCGATACGTGTGGGTCATGCTGAACCGCAACAAGCACACGCGGACCCGCCAGGACTTCGTCAACTGGGTGACGAGTGCATGGACGTTCTGCCTCGGGACCGGCGTCATCGACCGGGATAGGGCATCCGAGGTGCTCCCGGAGGTCCACGAGCTGACGCGCTCAGCCCGGGACGAGAGCCTCATGGCCGACCGCGTTCACACCGACTGACAGAAGGTCCCCCGGCTGGGTAGAGCACCCCGGCGTCCTGGGATCAGCAAAACATCCGAATCGTGCCGTCGTCAGGGTCTTTGTAAACGGAGAGAGACTCATCCTCTGTCACGGATGGTCTTTTCCGACCATTTTGGCCATAGCGCCACAGACCCAGCAGTAGCACAAGCAGTCCCAGCAATAGCCATCGTCTCAAGGATCAGCTACCTCGAATTCGTGCTGGCACTCCGGGCAGACCACCTTCCCGGTGGCTGCATTGTCCGTGCCGGACGGTGCTGGGGATCCGTCAGGATCGCTCTTGCCGTCATTGCGTCGAGCAGCGCGAAGCTCGGTTCGCAGGTCGGATACCGACATCTTCTCCGATTCAGCGAGGTCAAGCCACCGTTCTTGATCGACGGGCTGAAGAGCGCTGATCTCGGCGTGATGACTCCACGTCAGACCATCCCGACGTCGGGATGCCTCGACCCTTCCCGCCACGTAGGCGAAATTCCTCAGGCTCTGAATGTCGTAGCCGGTGATCTGGGAGACCTCCTTGTACTTTTCCCCCCAGCGCTTCGTCCCGTACCGAATCCAGTCTCCAAGCCACCACTGGCTACAGCGGGTCATCGCACCAAGGCGCTTCCCCGCGTGAATCCATTCGTGGACATCGATGTCTTTGGCGGGCATCCAGGCAACAGACGAAGTCACCCCTGCCTGTCGCGCACCCGCCGGGCGCTCACGCGCCTGGGGATTTGCCTCTCTCACCACCACCCCTGCAGCCATTCGGACATTTTGCACTATTCAAGGAGTTCATAGTGTTGCTATGTGACTCATTCCTCAGGGTATGATGAGGCAGACTGCCGCATAAACATAGGGGTTTACGCGGATCCTCCACCATTCCCCTTCGACCACGGCGTTTGGTCAGGGAGAGTCACCAACTCCTCCAGGCTAAGCGCAACCTGCAGCTGAGCATTGCATATGTCGATAGGTTGACCGAGCCTCTCTTCGATTCTTCGAAGGTGACGTTCAACGGTTTGGCGAGCTACATTGAGCGCCGAGGCCGCGCTGACAATATTTCGATTTGCACCGAAATAGGCCCGCAAGGTCCTCCGAAGAACGTCGCCGCGGTCGTTGCGTCCCTCATCCAGGGGGGCCAGATAGGTTTCGATCAATGATGAAGCCAGGTACGGATCACGGAGCACCGCCGATTCCAAGATGACATCACGGCACCTCGTGAGCGGCTGGGGTCGATAGAGCATGATCTGAAGAGCCGCCTGCGCTTCACGAAAGGTTTGGTGCCATCCCTTCAGGCCCTTTCGGGGATCGCCGATTGCCACCGACATCCCCCTTGGCGTACCTTCATTCAAGAGACGGTCTAGTTCGACGATGTCGAAGTCTCGAGTGCTGGCGAGCCATGCCCAAACCGTGTCACTATCACGCACTACGATCAAGGATCGGCATCCAGCTCTCCGTGCCAGCGCACGGGCAGTCCTTTCACCCTCGCAACCCATGAGCACCATGCCGACGTGCCAGACATCGAAGTCATAGTCAAGGTCGACAGGCGGCACGACAATTTCGCCTTCAAGCAGCTGAATGATGCGGTCCCCTTCCCTCTGGGTGGATGAGCGCCCCGCCTGCTCATACTCATCCCTGTATTCGGCGGCAACCGACTCCATCATCAGGTCAAAGTGTGGACCCTGATCGCTCAGTATTTGACAGAGCAGCCGACTTGGTATGCCATCGGCCTCAGAGATGGCAAACCCCTCCAGCGTCTTGTTTCCGGCTGCGTAGCGCCGAAGAACGGTGTCCAGCCTAACTCCTTCCTGGGCTGCCCGGCGAGCCTGTCGGGCAGTCTCAGGTGGAATTGGCAAGGGCGACCCCCGGCCCTTCTCGATGCCCTCCAGTCCGTAGCTCAATGCCTCCGTGACGGTGCGCTGAAGACCAACGACATAGGTGGGATCCTCATTACTGACAGGATCGGACATGCTCTGAATTCGGTTGAAGACCGCCTGTTCGATCTCGAGCCTGCGGGAACGCAATCGAGCGGCGAGATCAGCCCGAATCGCTTGCGGTGATTTTTCCGGACTGCTCTTGGACCGGGTCATGAGACGACAGCTCGCTGTATAGGGCGGTTTACCCCCTCCCCGAAGGAAACTGGCGGAAGAGAGGCGGGTCAGGCAAAGGCACGTCCCTCACCTTCGCGAGAGGATGTCCGTATCCCTTTACCTCCACGTCGTTGAAATCCCGAGGGTCTATTGCAAGCACGGCAGAATCGGAATCAATCCGATGTCACGATTGCTCAAAGGGGCCCAAGCATAACAAAGGCGGAACCGCACGATCAGACCGTTGCGACGACTCCTATACACACGCAACTGACCCGATGCCGTGCAGCCCGCTGGCGAAAGGTCGATAATCGCGGCATCAAGGGGGAAGAGTGGACAGCCGATGAGGAGAACGTCCAGCGCTACCTCGCCCGCGCGGACGAGTTCCCGCACCGGCTGGAGGGAGAGGGCGTTCTGCTCGAGCACGTGCCGCGGGGGGTTCGTCGCGTGCTCGACCTCGGCACGGGCGACGGGCGTCTGCTCGCCCTCCTGCAGGCCGATCGTCCCGAGATGGCCGGCGTGGGAGTCGACTTCTCCGAGTTGATGCTCGGGACAGCGCGAGCGCTTCGCGGACGACGCGCGCATCGAACTCGCCGAGCACGACCTCGCAGAGCCGCTTCCGCCGCTCGGGCGCTTCGACGCCGTCGTCTCGTCGTTCGCCATCCACCACCTCGAGCACGAGCGCAAGCGCTCGCTGTACGGGGAGGTGTTCGAGCTGCTCGAGCCCGGCGGGGTCTTCGCCAACTTCGAGCACGTGGCCTCGCCCACCCAGCGGCTGCACCTGGCGTTCTTCGCCGCGATCGAGGAGCCGATCGAGAACGAGGACCCCTCCGACCGGGCTGGCGTCGCATGAGCCGCTGCGGTGCTGCCATGCTCGCGGCTCTGGCCGCCCTGGCACTGCTCTCCTCGCAACCGACCGCGGCGCAGGGAAAGACCACGATCGGCTTCTGGGCCGGCGAGGCCGTTCCCGGCACGAACTGGGACGAACCCGAGACCTACTGGAACCGGCGCGACACCAGCTTCTACACCCCCCAGCTCTGGAGCGTCCTGCGCGAGAACCGGATTCCCCTCTACTTCAACCTCCGCTACCGGCGGGACTTCGGTCCGGTGCCCCCGGGCATGCCCCACCGCAAGGACGGGCTGGCGATCGTCCGCAAGGCCAACCGGCTCGGTGTGTCGGTCTGGGCGTGGATCCTCGTCCCCTACACCTCTGGCTACTGGTCGTGGGACGGCGCGGCGGCGGAGCACTTCGATGCCGTCAAGGCACTTGCCAGCTGGGCACGGGAGAGGCATGTCCAGCTGCGTGGCGTCGTCCTCGACCCCGAGCCCCAGCTCAACACGCCCTTCGAGACGACGGCGGCATTGATGGGTGGCGGTACCGGCGCTGAGCTTCCGTCGCTCCTTCAGCGCACTATCGACCCAGCCGGCCAGTGCGCGGCCTGGCAGGGGTACGCCCGCATCGCGCGCTGGGCCAGGAGCCACCGCGTCCGCCTCGCGGCCGCACCGGCGCCGCTGGCGCTCGACGACATCGAAGACGGCCGCCTGACGCTCCAGGACGCGGCCGGGTTCGTCGTGCCGAACGCCGGCTGGCACGCGCTCTTCTTCCAGGCCTACCGCAGCGTCTTCTCCTACTACCTGGGGCACGACCCCGGATCGGGCATCGTCTCGTCCTACTTTCGCTCGGCCCGGGGCGAGTTCGGCGAAACGGGCCAGGTCAGCCTCGGCAGCTCCGGCCGCGGCCCGTACCGGCGCTTCTCGCGCCTCGTTCGCGACGTCCGCCTGGCAGCGACGCTCGGCGCCCGCCACGTGCCGATCTACTCGCTTGAGCGGACCCTGAGGGCCTACGGCGGGCCCCGTTCGGTGGTCCGGCTGGCCGAGGCCGCGGATCGTCCCTTCACCGGATCCGGGCGGGCCAGGGCGTCCGCGCCCACACCCCGGGCCAGGGCGGTCCGGGCGGGGATCCGGCGCGTCGACGCAGCAACCCTGGCCGCCACCTCGCTGGCCACCGACGGCAACGGTACCCCCCTGCTCCCCAACTCCTGGCCCTACGGCTGCGGCAGCTGGGTGCCGCTCGAATAGCGGAATTTCGTCAGGCTCCCATACGCCTAGCTCGTTCGACCAGGCTGTCGAGGGTATCGCCGTCCTCCAGGACCGCAAGGCCGACGGCGGTCGAAGCGCCGGGGTGGCGCTTGGTGGCGCTGGAGCGCGCGACCTCGATCCGGCGGCCGACATCCTCCTGGGCAATCTCGGCGACGGCGCAGGCGAACTCGTTGTCGAGCCAGCGAACGATCGGGTCATAGGGGCGAAGCGTCGCCTGAAGGGCACGAAAGAGATCGCGAGCGAGGCCGTCATCGATGGCGCCGTCGTGACGAGCGCCGACCTGCCCGGGCCCGTCGATGCAGACGAAACCGAGCGTCAGCGTCAGCTTCGCGCTCTGGGCGCGCTCAACCTCGTGCCGGAGGAGCACCTCCCCGGTCCGCCTCCCGTAGGCCCCGGTCGACTCGTCGACGTGGGAGCTCTCTATCTCGCCCATCAGCAGTTCCCTGTCGCGCGCCGCATCTTCCCGATCGCGGGCAGCGCGTTCGCGGTCCCTGGCTGCGCTTGCCCTGGCAGCGGCAGCGGTGGCCCTGGCGACAGCGGCCACCTTGGCCGCGGGGCTGTTCTTGCCGAATTCGCCGGCCATCTCCTCGGCAACCTCGTCCACCTCCTCGGCCTCACGATCGCGGGCGGCGGCGACCTCGTCGCGGTGCCGCGCCTGCTCGTCGCGCTCGGAGCCGACCTGGGCACGGACCGCGGTGGTCGCCATCCGGGCCATCGTCCCCTCTCCTCGACTGACCTGGGCCTGCTCGCGAGCTCGTAGGCGGGTCGAGTCGGGAGACCGGTCAGCCTCCCACTCTCGGTCGGAGGCGGCCTGGTCGCGGTCGGATACACGCTGGTCGGCTTCAGAGGCAGCCTGGTCGCGGTCGGCCAAACTCTGGTCGGTGTCGGAGGCCGTCTGGTCGGAGTCGGCGGAGGTTTGGTCAAGCTCCGAAGCGGACTGATCGGCTTCGAGATGCGCAGAGCGCGGGCGCCGGGGACCACGTGGATCGATGTTGTCCTCCCTCTTGGCCAGGAGGCTGCCCGATGGCGGGCTTTACCGATTGGCCGTATGTCGAGAGTAGCGCGGGCCCAAAAATATTGTTCAAAGCAAAACCGGCAAGGCCCCGGACGATCAGAGCGAAGCAGTTAGTCGGGGGGTGTCATTGCCTGAATTCGCCCGTCTTCGGCGGCCGACCGCAGGGCGGCGTAGTCGCGTTCGTTTTGATCTGCGTAGGTCTCGGCAAAAACCGCCATCGCCTTGTCGAACGTGTCTCCCTTGCCCAGGTAGGCGGCAATCGCGATGCGGTCGCCGCTGCGGGCGTGGGCGTGGGCGAGGGTCGTGCCGCAGATCTGAGCGTAGGCGGTGAGGGCGCGGGGGTCCATGCGCTCGACCTTCACCGAGCCCTTCATGTCCCAGAGCTGGCGGACGTAGAAGTCGCGCCGCTGGCCGTCGATGCCGGTCGCCTTGACCCAGCCGAGCATGATGTCGCTGGCGGCCTGGACCAGGCGCTGCCCCTGGACGACGCGCTCGCCCTGGTTCTCGAAGGCGCTCGGGGCGGCGTAGGGCTCCAGCACCGAGCGCTGGGCTTCCTTCACCTGGAGGAAGAGGGGGTCGCCGTCGTCGCGCCCCAGCATCAGCACGACCCAGGCGCGGGTGCCGACGCTGCCGACCCCGACAACCTTGAGCGCGGCGTCGACGAAGCGGTAGCTGTCGAGGAGCGCGCGGCGGTCCTCGGAGAGCGTGGCGCGGTAGTCGGCGAGGGTCTCCAGCACCCGCGCTTCGACGTCAGCTCCGGTCTCTTCAGCCAGCTCGTCGATCGGCACGATCAGGGGCGGTTCGCTGACGATGCGCAGCCTGCCGTCGACCTCGCGGGTGAGCTTGGAGAGGGCGCGCATCCTGTCCTTTGCCTGGGTCTTCGCCAGGTTGCGCCTGAAGGCCTCGTGCTCCTTCTCGCCAGCCGCGGCGCCCCAGCGCTCGGCAACCGTCGGCACGTCCATCTTCGTGTACCAGACCTCGAGGTTGCCGAGCTCGGCCAGGCGGCGCATCGCCTCGCGGTACTCGGCCATCCCGGCGGCGACGATCGCGGTCCGCTCGCCCCGCTTGAACCCGCTTTCGCGCCCGGCGACGGCGAAGCTCGCGGCGAGGCGCATCGCGTCCCACTCCCACGGCCCCGGCAGGGTCTCGTCGAAGTCGTTGACGTCGAAGACGAGCTCGCGGTCGGGCGAGGCGTAGGCGCCAAAGTTGGAGAGGTGGGCGTCGCCGCAGAGCTGCACGTCGAAGCCGCTGCGCGCCGCGCTTGCCAGGTCGGCGGCCATCACCGCCGCGGCACCGCGGTAGAAGGCGAATGGCGAGGCGAGCATCCGCGCGTAGCGGAGCGGCACCAGCTGGCCGACCCGCGAGGTCGCCTGGGCCTCCAGAAGCTCGACCGGGTCGGACCGGTCGCTCGCCGGCGCCCACTCGCCGTGACTCGAGCGCGGGGCCCCGGCGCGGGCGGCCTTGCCGGTGGCGGCGCGCTCGGCCGGGGACCTAGGGCTCTGCAGCGGGTCGGACATCAGGCGGCCGTGGGCTCGGGGTCGAGCGGCGGCGGATCGGGCCCGGCCTGGAGCTCGTCGAAGCGGCGGTCGGGCAGGCGCCGCGTGGACCAGAAGGAGCAGGCGGTGAGGAAGGCGGCGAAGAGGAATGCCGTCTTCAGCGCCTCGATCTGGGCGTCTTCGTAGTTCTCGACCAGCACGTCGGTGGTCGCGGCATCGAGCCCGGCCTCGGTCGCACCGGCGCGGACCTCTTCGGAGGAGACGAAGCTCCCTCCCGCACTCAGCTGCACCTCGAGCTGGTCGCTGACGTCGCTGGAGATCCGCTCGTCCTCAGCGACGTTCGAGGTGAAGGCGGCGATCAGGCCGGTGATCACGATCGCGCCGAGCAGCGCCGTGCCCAGCGAGGAGCCGAGCTGCTGGAAGGTGCTCTGCAGGCCCCCGGCCTCGCTGCGGTCGTCGTCGGATACCGCGGACTGGACGACGTTGCCGAGCTGGGAGACGATCAGGCCCATGCCGATGCCGAGCACGCCCATCGCGACCAGGAAGGACGAGTTGTCGAGCTCGGGCTCGATCGTCCCGAGCAGCATCAGAGTCGCGGCGAGGACGATCAGCAGGCCCGTGCGGACCAGCGGTTTCGGCGCAAACCGCTTCGCCAGCGCCGAGCCGACGATCGAGGCAAAGAAGAGCCCGGCGGAGGCGGGCAGCATCCGCACCCCCGTTTCGAGCGCGTCGAGGCCTTGGACGACCTGGAGGAAGAGCGGGATCGTGAAGAAGACGCCCATCAGGATCAGGTTCTGGGCGAGGAACATGGCGACGCCGCCGCGCAGCTGGGGGATGCGCAGCAGCGGGAGGTGGACGAGGGGGTCCTCGCCGAGTCGTTCGCGGCGGCGCTCCCAGGCCACGAAGGCCGCGAGCACGAGCGCCCCGGCGCCGATCACGAACAGTGTCAGCGAGAAGCCGAAGGGCTCGATCGGCGAGCTGCGCGGCGCCAGCCAGCCCCAGTTGCTCGCCTGCAGCACACCGAAGACGACCAGCGCCAGGCCGGCGGCGGAGAGCACGCTGCCGACCCAGTCGAGGCTGGGAGTCGAGCCCTCGCGATCGGGCTCGCGAATCATCCGCGTCCCCAGCAGGATGCCGATGGCGACGACGACCTCACCGATGAAGACCACCCGCCAGCTGAGCTCGGTCGTCGCCCAGCCGCCGAGGATCGGGCCGACGGCGATGCCGGCACCGGCGACCCCGCCGAGGACGCCGTAGGCGATCGCCCGGTCGGCCCCTTTGTAGTTGCCGGCAACCAGGGCGATCAAGGCGGGGATGACGAGAGCCGCGCCGATCCCCTCGAGGACCGACCAGCCGAACATCAGCGAGGGCACGCTCCAGGAAGCCGCCGTCAGTCCCGACCCGACGCCGTAGATGCAGAGCCCGATCGTGAAGGCGCGGCGGCGTCCCCAGATGTCGCCCAGCTTGCCGCCGGTCAGCATCAGGCCCGCCATCACCAGCGCGTAGAAGGCGATCACGGCCTGGATCGTCGTGACCGTGGTGTCGAAGTCCTCGACCAGCTGGGAGATCGCCACGTTCATCACCGCCTGGTCGAGCACCATCAGGAACTGCGCGGCCGACAGGACGGCGAGGACTCCCCACTTGGTCATTGCGGGCAGCTTCGCAGCTATTTCGAGCCGAGGTGAAGCCAACCGCCGGCCGTTAGCCCGAGCAGCGCTCGCAGAGGCCGCGCAGGACCACGTCGTGGTCGGTGACCTCAAAGCTGATCTCCTCGGACAGCCTCTCGATCGCCCGCTCGAGCGATGGATCCTCGAACGGGACCATGCGCCCGCACTTGCGGCAGATCGCGTGGTGATGGTGCTCGCCACCGGGCTCGACGCGCTCGTACCCGGCCGTCCCCCGCGTCACCTCCATCCGCTGCACCAGGCCGAGCTGCTCGAGTTGCTCGAGCGCCCGGTAGACGCTGGCGCGGCCGACCGCGGGGCGCCGCCGGCGCAGCTCGTCGTCGAGCTCGATCGCGGTGACGGCGCAGTCGTGGCGGGCCAGTGCCTCGACGACCGCGGTGCGGGCGCCGCCGCGCCGGTAGCCCGCCTGCCGGAGGGCGCGAAGGGCGTGCTCGGCCCAGGCGCTGTCGGTCTTCGCGGGCATCTCAGCCGATCGTAGCCTCGACTCGGAGCGGCCCCTGGCGCCGGGCCGCCAGCCACCCTCCCAGCGGCAGGGACAGCAGGTATGCCGCGACGATCGCCGTGGCCACCGAGGCACCGCCGGCGGTGCCGGCGTAGTAGGAGAGGTACAGCCCAGCGACCCCCGCGAGGACGGCGATGGCCGTGGCGAGCAGCATCGTCGGCAGCATCCGGTCGGTGAGTTGGCGCGCGGCGGCGGCCGGCCCGACGAAGACCGCGACGACGAGCAGGTTGCCGAGCCCCTGAACGGCGACCACGGTCGCGGCGGCAAGCAGGACCAGCAGCGCCGTGTCGGCGAGGGCGGGAGAGACACCGAGCGCCCGTGCGGCGCCGCGATCGAAGCCGGCGACGAGCAGCCTGCCGTGCAGGAGCCTGAGGGAGAAGAGCACGAGCGCCGCCAGGGCCAGGGCCCCCGCCAGGTCGGCATCGGTGACCCCGAACGGGTCGCCGAAGAGCAGCGCCTCGACCCCGGGCGGGGACTGCGGCGAGAGCGCCAAAAGCACGCCGAGCCCGAACATCGTCGTTACCACCACCGCGACGGCCGCTTCCCGGCTCACCCCCGCAACCCTGGCGCCGAGCGCGATCGCCAGCGCCGCGACGACGACCGCCGGGGTGGCGCCGAGCAGCAGCGGGACGCCGGCGATGGCGGCGAGGACGAGTCCCGGGAAGAGCGAGTGGGCGAGGGACTCGGCGGCGTAGGAGAGTCCGTAGAAGACGACCCAGCAGCCGAGCGCGCCGCCGGCGACGCCGATCAGCACGACCTCCGCGAGGGCGCGCTGCATGAACGGTTCTTGCAGGGGCTCGAGCATCTCAGTGGTGGTGATGGTGCGGTGGCAGGATCGCCCTCCCCCCGCCGCCGGGGAGCTCGACGATCGCCCCGCCGTAGGTCGCTTCCAGCACGCCGACGTCGGCGAGGACCTCGTCGGGAGGGCCGCAGGCGATCTGGCGCCCGGCGATGCATAGGACGAGGTCGCAGGCGCGGGCCTGCTCGAGGTCGTGGGTGGCGATCACGACCCCCCTGCCCTCCCCCGTCAGCTCGCCGACCAGCGCTTCCAGCCGCTCGCCGCTGGGACGGTCGAGGCCCGAGAAGGGCTCGTCGAGCAGCAGCACGCCAGCATCCTGCACGAGGGCACGGGCGATCAGGACCCGCTGGCGCTGGCCGCCGGAGAGGCGGCCGAAGGTCTCCTCGGCAAGCGATGCCAAGCCGACCCGCTCCAGCGCGCGCCCGGCCGCCTCGCGCTCGCGCCGGCCGGGCCGGCGCCACCAGGGCAGGGCCGCGAGTGTCCCCATCGTCGCCACGTCGAGGGCGGAGACGGGATAGTCGAGGCGGGAGCGCTCGGTCTGCGGCACCGTGCCGCACGCCGCGGAGACGCGCAGCGTCCCGCCGAAGACCCGCAGTTCGCCCAGCACCGCGCGCAGCAGCGTCGTCTTGCCGCCGCCGTTGGAGCCGAGCAGGGCGAGCCTCTGGCCGCGGTGCAGCGAGAAGGTGACGCCGGAGATCGCCGGCGTGCCGTCGTATCCGGCGGCCAGGCCCGAGGCCTCGATCAGGAGCCGATCTTGCATCCGCGCCTCCCTCCCGTGAACCCGCGCAACATCGAGTCCGCGTTTGCGGCCTCCATCTGCAGGTAGGTGGCGCCGTCCGATCCCTCCGGGCCGAGCGTGTCTCCGTAGAGCGTGTACTCGGCCGTGGCTCCGGTCTGGGCGGCGATCGCCTCGGCGACCTTCGGGCTGAGCGAGTTCTCGGGGAAGACAGCCTCGACCCCTTCGCGTTCGATCAGCTCGGCCAGGGCGCTGAGGTCCCTGGCCGAGGGCTGGGCCTGGGTCGCCTGCGAGGGGATGACCGCCCCGACCACGTCGATGCCGTAGCGCCCGGCGAAGTAGCCGAACGCGTCGTGATCGGTAACCAGCTTGCGGCGAGAGGCCGGAACCGCGTCCATGCAGCGGGCGATGTCGGAGTCGAGTGCCCGCAGCCTGGCGAGATAGGCCGCCGCCCGGCGCTCGAACACGCGCCTGTGGGATGGGTCGGCGCCCACCAGGCTGCGCTCGACCTCGCGCACGGCGGCCTCGGCGTTGCGCGGGTCGTGCCACCAGTGGGGGTCGTAGGCGGACGCCTCCTCCCCGCTCTGCTCGCCGGGCAGCCGCTCGGGAACGACCGCACCCAGGTCGACGACCCGGGCCTCGCTCCCGCTGTCGGAGACCACCTCGTCGATCCACTCGTCGAGCTCGTCGCCGCTGGTGAAGACCAGGTCGGCCTCCGCCGTCGCGACCACGTCGCTGGGGCGCGGCTCGTACTCGTGGGGGTCGGTGTTCGGCTGGAGGATCTGGTCGACCGCGACCGTGCCGCCGCCGACCTCGCGGACGAAGTCGCCGACCTGGGTGGTCGTCGCGACCACGTCGAGCTGACTGTCGTCGCCTCCAGAGCCGCCGGAGCATCCGGTGAGGAACAGGGCTGTGGCGGCAAGGGCGGCGGCCGCGAGAGCCGGCCTGCGGGGTGCGCGCGGCAGCGCTTTCGCCGTGGCTGCGAGGGCGAAGGCCGCACCGGAGACGACGGCGATCGTCGCCCCCGGCGGCGCGTCGGTCTTGACCGAGAGCCAGAGCCCGGTGGCCCCCTCGACGGCGACGAGCGCGATGCTGGCGAGCTGCCAGGTCCGCATCCGCTCGACGAAGAGGCGGACGGTGAGGGCGGGGACGACGAAGAGCGCGGCGACCAGCAGCGCCCCGATCGTCGAGAGGGCGGCGACGATCGCGAAGGCGATCAGGCCGAGGAGCACGATCTCGAGGCCGCGGGCACCGGTTCCCAGGGCCCTGGCCGAGCCGGGATCGAAGCCGGTCGCCAGCCAGCGGTGGCCGAGCAGCAGCGAGGCGAGCACGGTGGCGCCGGCCGCGGAGGCGGCGAGGACGATGTCTCCGCTGTCGATCAGCAGCAGGCTGCCGAAGAGCAGGGTCTCGACGTTGGCGCCGGAGCCGAAGACGTCGCTGGCGAGGATCGTCCCGGCGGCCAGGCAGCCCACGAGGACGATCGCGACCGCCGCGTCGCGCCCCCCCTCCTCGCGACGGGAAAGCAGCGCCGTACCGGCGCTGAAGAGAACCGCCGCGCCGAAAGCCCCCAGCGGTGCCGCGAAGCCGAGCCCGTCGGCGAGCACCAGCCCCGGGAAGGCCGCGGTCCCGACCGCGTGCGAGAAGAAGGCGAGCCCGCGCAGGACGATCCAGGTCCCGAGCAGCCCGGCGGGCACCGCCAGGATCGCCACCTCGATCAGGCCACGCTGTACGAAGGGCAGCTGAAACGGCTCGAACACGGCCCGCGGATTAAATCAAAATGAGATCCATTTTTATTTTCTTCGGGGACCCTCCTCCCGGTACGGTGCGGGCGTGCGCGGGAGCCGGAGATGAGAGCGCTCGTCCAGCGGGTCAGCCGGGCCGCCGTCGACGTCGAGGGCGAGCGGGTGGCGCAGATCGGCCCCGGGATACTCGTCCTGCTCGGGGTGAGGCGCGGCGACACCGCGGAGGAGGCCGACCGGCTGGCCGACAAGGTGCGGGCGCTGCGGATCTTCGACGACGCCGAGGGCCGGATGAACGAGCCGCTCGGCGGGCGCGAGGTGCTCTGCGTGAGCCAGTTCACCCTCTACGGCGACACCCGCAAGGGCAACCGCCCCAGCTACATGGACGCGGCTCCCGGCGCCGAGGCCGAGCCCCTCTACGGCCGTTTCTGCGAGCGCCTCGGTGCCGCCAAGGGCGTCTTCGGCGCCTGCATGGGCGTGGCCCTGGTCAACGACGGCCCGGTCACCCTGCTGCTCGAGTCATGATCCCCAACCAACCCCTTCCGGTGCGATTTATGTGCCCATGGATGGCATAAGTCGCACCGGAAGCGGTGGGGTGGTGATCCGGGAGGCGACGGAGGGGGATGCGGGCGCGGTCGTCGCGTTCTGGACCGAGGCCTACTTCACCGAAGGCGAGGGCGGCCGGGACGCTCCCTACGCCCGCTCCGACTTCGACGCCACCGCGGCGGCCGCGGCGCACCTCCTCGTCGCCGAGCGCGACAGCGAGGTGGTCGGCGTCGTCGCATTGCTTGCGCCCGAGGAGCCCTCACGCGCCGTCGCTGGCGCGGGCGAGGCCGAACTTACGCGGCTCGTCGTCGGCTCGGGCGCCCGCCGCCGCGGCATCGGCCGCGGCCTGGCCGAGCGCTGTGCCGCGCTGGCGCGGGCGGAAGGCTGGCCGGCGATCGCGCTCTGGAGCCGCCCCTACCAGACCGCCGGCCACCGGCTTTACGAGTCACTCGGCTACCGCCGCGAGCCGGAGCGCGACAGCTTCGACGAAACCGGCTTCGAGCGGCTCGTCTTCCGCCTCGACCTGCTTCCTTGAAGGGTTGTGGTGGTCATAGCGCCCACAAGCCTTCGCGCAACCGGCACGCTGCCAGAATCACGGCCGTGGAGAACCTCACCGCTCGCCTCGAGGGATCGATCGTCACGCTCGAGCCCCTACGGGAGGAGCACGCCGAGGAGCTCTGGGAGGCGGCGCAGCCGCCGGAGATCTGGGCCTGGCTGGCGAACCTGAACGAGCGCGATCGCTTCGACCTCTGGATGCGGTTGACGCTGGAGGCCGTGCAGGCCGGCACCGAGGGCCCGTTCACGACCCGCGATGCCCGCACCGGCAGGGCGATCGGCAGCAGCCGCTACCTGCACGTCCGCCCCGACGACCGCGTCCTCGAGATCGGCTGGACCTGGCTGCGCCCGAGCGCCTGGCGCGGCGGCGCCAACGTCGAGGCAAAGCTGCTGATGATGCGCCACGCCTTCGAGACCCTCGATTGCGTCCGGGTCGAGTTCAAGACCGACGCCCGCAACGAGCGCTCCCGCGCCGCTCTCGCCGCCCTGCCCGCCCAGTTCGAGGGCATCCTGCGCAACCACATGATCGTCCCCGACGTCGGCCAGCGCGACTCGGCCTTCTACAGCGTGATCGACTCCGAGTGGCCCGAGGTCCGCGCCAACTTGGAGCGCCGGCTCGCGGCGAACACGACCGATGGCTGACCGATGGCCCGCCTCGGGTCTCGATCTGCGCGTCGCCGCGACCGTCGCCGAGCTCGATGCGGTCGAGCCGCTGTGGAACGCTCTTCATGCGCACCACTCGGAGATCACTCCCGCCCTGAGCGAGAGGAGCCCGAAGCGCGATGCCGGCGACGCGTGGCGGATGCGCCGGGCCAAGTACGAGCGGTGGCTGAAGGATCCCGACACTTTCTTCGTCGTCGCCGAAGCCGATGGCACGCCGGTCGGCTACGCCTTCGTCACCGTCGGCCCCGGATACGCCTCATGGAAGACCGGCGAGCGCCTCGCGGAGCTGGAGACGCTCTCCGTGCTGCCCGAGCGCCGTGGCACCGGCGTCGGCGACGCGTTGATCGACGCGGTCTGGGGCCGCCTCGCACAGCTCGGCGTGGAGGACATGCAGATCACGACCACGACGACCAACGTCGACTCCCACCGCTTCTACGAGCGCCAGGGCTTCGCGCGGCGGTTCGTCGTCTACTACGGCAGGCCCCCGGGTCCCTCAGACTGAGCCCAGCGCCCGGTCGATGAACGGGCCGAGCAGGTCGCCGGCCTGGGTGGCGGTCTTCTCGGGCGAGTCGCCGGGCGCGGTGATGTAGCTGATCGCGAGGCGGACCAGCGACTCGGCGAGGAGCTTGACGTCCGCGTCCGGTGCCTGAGGCCAGCCCTCTTCGATCGTCGCGGTGAGGCGGGCCGTGGCCCAGTGGACCACCGGCATGCCCTGGGTGGTGACGAAGGGGAGCAAGCCGCCGGCGCCGTCGTCGCTGAGCAGGATGCGGACGAGCGGGTCCTCGCCGGCGGTGTGGAGGAAGGTCTGCAGCGCGGCGCCGACCGCGGCGCGGGGGTCGTCGAGGTGCTGGCGCACGGCGGCATCGACACCGTCGAGGAAGCGTTCGCCCTCGTGGATGACGAAGGCCTGGCCGAACTCGTCGCGGCTGCCGAACTCCTTGTAGAGGGTCTGGCGGCTGACGCCGGCGGCGCTGGCGATGTCGGACATCGTGATCTCCGACCAGGCGCGGTTCTGCAGCTCGTCGCGCGCCGCCCCGAAAAGCGTTTCGCGCAGCAGCTCCTTGGCGGCCTGCGGGTAGGGAGTGCGTGCGGTCGCCACGGCGGGAATCGTGCCAGCCGCCGCGGTCACTCGCCCGCCGCCTCCCCGTCGAGCTCGAAGTCGACCTTGTCCCGCACCCCGCAGTCGGGGCAGGCCCAGTCGTCGGGCACCTCGCTCCACGGCGTCCCCGCCGTAAAGCCCTCGCGCGGGTGGCCCTGCTCCTCGTCGTAGACGTACCCGCAGGCCGGGCAGCGCCAGCGGCTCACGCGCCGGCTCCGTAGCGGGCGAGGATGCGGCCGGCCTTGCGCGGCTGGATGTTGGCGCGGGTGACGTCGCCTTCGTAGTGCTCCAGCAGGCGCGGGTCCATCACCCGGCGCCACAACGGGGGGAACCAGGCCAACACGATCATCCCGGCGTAGCCGGTGGGAAGCTGCGGCGCCTCGTCGACGTGGCGCAGGGCCTGGTAGCGGCGGGTCGGGTTGGCGTGGTGGTCGCTGTGGCGCTGCAGGTGGTAGAGCAGGACGTTGGAGGCGACGTTGTTGCTGTTCCAGCTGTGCTCGGGGAGGCAGCGCTCGTAGCGCCCGTCCTCGCGCTTCTGGCGCCGCAGGCCGTAGTGCTCGAGGTAGTTGACGACCTCCAGCAGGATGAAGCCGAGGGCCTGGATCAGCAGGTAGGGCAGGACGACAAGCCCGAAGGCGACTACCAGCGCACCGAAGAGGACGACCGTCATCGCCCAGGCGCCGAGGATGTCGTTGCGCAGCGTCCAGGGCGATTTGCCCATCCGGTCGAGGCGGGCGGCCTCGATTCCCCAGGCCGAGGTGATGCTGCCCTTGACGGTGCGCGGCAGGAAGGCCCAGAAGCTCTCCCCCAGCCGCGAGCTGGCGGGGTCCTCGGGGGTGGCGACGCGGACGTGATGGCCGCGGTTGTGCTCGATGAAGAAGTGGCCGTAGCCGGTCTGGGCCAGCGCCACCCGGCTCAGCCAGCGCTCCGTCCCGTCGCGCTTGTGGCCGAGCTCGTGGGCGGTGTTGATCGCGATCCCGCCGACGACGCCCATCGTCAGCGCCAGGCCGATGCTCTCCAGGGTCGAGAGATCGCCGCTGGACCAGAGCCAACAGGCGAAGACGAGCCCCGCGTACTGAACGGGGATGAAGAGATAGGTGCACCAGCGGTAGTAGCGGTCCTGCTCGAGCCACTTGAGCACGCTGTCGGGCGGGTTGGTCGCGTCCATGCCGATCACGATGTCGAGAATCGGGAAGGCGACGAAGACGAGCAGCGGCCCGAAGAACCAGAAGAAGTCGAACCCGGTCACCTCGACGCTGGCCCAGGCGATGAAGGGCGCGAAGGGAATGACCAGCCCGAGCAGCCACGCGTAGCGCTTGCCGTCGCGCCAGGTCGCCGGGTTGAGCTCGATCGCGGGCCCATGGTCGTGATGGCTATGAGTTGCTGCCTCCATCGCTCCTCCTTGTCAAATTCCCAGGTTGCGTCCCGTTGGTTGACAAGATAGCGATCTTTGTAAATCAGCGCAACACCCAGACGCTGATTGTCGAGGACGGCACGATCCACGTCCCGCTACCATCCCGCCCGTGTACACGCTGCTAAGCCTCCTCCAGGTGGTCATATCCGTGGTGCTGATCTTCTTGATCCTGCTGCACTCGGGCAAAGACACCGGCCTTTCCGGCGCCTTCGGCATCGGCGGCGGGGGCAGCTCCTTCGGCGGCGGCTCGATGGTCGAGCGCAACCTCGACCGGGCGACGATCTTCTTCGCGATCCTCTTCGTCGTCAACACCCTGGTGCTGCTGAAAATCTAGACGGGCTCGGCCGGCTGCTTCGCCGGCTCGGTCTGCTCTCCGGCGCCGTTGGCGCCGTTGCCGCGATCGAGGATCTCGACCGCCTCCCTGCGCAGCTCAGCGTCGAGCAGGGCGAAGTCCTCGTCGGAGAGCTTGCCGGCGGCGTGGTCCAGCTCGGCGTCGCGGATCTCGCGGTACTTGGCTTCCTTCAGCGCCTCCAGCTCGGCGTCGGCGACGAGCCGCCTCCGCGGCCGGCGGGCGGGCCAGATCCCGATCAGGGCGCCCGAGAGGGCGATCAGGCCACCGATCCACATCCAGGTCACCAGCGGGTCGACGATCACCCGGAACGTCGCGACGGAGCCCTCGGAGAGGTAACTGCGGGCGATTCGCTCGGCGGTCGCCGTCTGAAGCCGCTCGATCTGGGCGAGCGCGACCGGGCGCAGCTGCGGATTGGCGGCCGCGGCCCGCATCAGCTGGGCGACGGCGCGGCACTGGGGCGGCGTGCCCGGCTCGCCGCCTACGCAGGCGCGGAAGCCCTGGTCGGCCGCCCTCACGCGGCGTTGGACCACGGCGATGTCCGGCGCCATCGACGTCCAGAAGTCGCTGCCGAGGCCGGCCTTGAGTCCGACCTCGCTGGTCGCCTCGCCCTCGAAGAAGCTGGCGATCGTGCCGCTCCGCTCGCCGGTCGGCCGGTAGTACCGCCGGGCCGGGCGCAGGACGAAGGAGCGGTCGCCCCGCCGCACGGCGAGGACGGCGCCGAAACTGAACTTCTGCGCGTCGACCGCGACGGTCGGGCGCTCGTAGGTGACCGTGCGGCCGTCGACCTCGGCGCTCTCCCTCGGCGCCAGCCGCAGGTCGCGGTTGGTCTGGAAGCTGGAGGAGGCGGCGATCCCGATCAGCAGCACGGCGATCCCGATGTGGACGATGTAGCCGCCGTAGCGCCGGCGGTTGGTGGAAACGATGCCGACCAGGGCCGCCGGCAGCGAGCCGCCGCGCAACGAGCGCCGCGCCGTCGCTCCGCGCCAGAACTCCTGCCCGAGGCCAACCAGGGCGAAGGTCGCGAAGACGAAGAGAGCGAGGGCCCAGGGCTCCGAGGCGGCTCCGGCGAAGGCGACGAGCCCGACCCCGGCCGCGGCGGCGAGGAGCGAGGGGACTACGAAGACCCGCTTCGCGGTCGCCCAGCTGACCCGGCGCCAGGCGAGCAACGGGCCGACCCCGGTGAAGAGGACCAGCAGGATCGCCAGCGGCGTCGTGTAGCGGTCGAACCAGGGCGCCGCCAGCGATGACTTCTCACCGGTGAAGAGCTCGGAGATCAGCGGGAAGAAGGTGCCCCAGAAGATCGTCGCGCAGAGCGCGACCAGGAGCAGGTTGTTGACGACGAAGACGGCCTCGCGCGAGGCGAGCGAGTCGATTCGCTTCGGCGAGCGCAGGTCGTCGAGGCGGGAGACGATCAGCGCCGTCGAGCCGATCAGAACCACCGCGATCAGGCCGAGGATGTAGGGGCCGACGGTGCTGTCGCCGAAGGCGTGGATCGACTGCAGCACCCCCGAGCGGACGAGGAAGGTGCCGAGCAGCGCCAGCGAGAAGGTGGCGACGATCAGGCAGGCGTTCCAGACCTTCAGCATCCCCCGCTTCTCCTGGACCATGATCGAGTGCAGGAAGGCGGTGCCGATCAGCCACGGCATCAGCGCCGCGTTCTCGACCGGATCCCAGGCCCAGTAGCCGCCCCAGCCGAGCTCGGTGTAGGACCAGCGGGCGCCCAGCAGAAGGCCGAAGCCGAGCAGGGCCCAGGCGATCAGGGCGAAGCGGCGCGTGGCCCGGATCCAGGAGGCGTCGAGGCGGCGGGCGACGAGCGCGCCGATCGCGAATGCGAACGGAATCGTGAAGGCGACGTACCCCGAGTAGAGCATCGGCGGGTGGATCATCATGCTCGGGTGCTGGAGCAGCGGGTTGAGGCCGACGCCGTCGGCGGGCACCGGGCTGAGGCCGGCGAAGGGGTTGACTCCGCCGGCGAACAACATCAGTCCGGTGAAGAAGGTCCCCACTCCAGCCATCACCGCGGTCGCGTAGGGGACGATCTCGCGCAGCTTGCCGCGGGTCGCGTACAGGGCGAGCGAGGAGGCGATCGAGAGCACCCAGGCCCAGAGCAGCAGCGAGCCCTCCTGGCTCGACCACATGGCTGAGAGCTTGTAGAAGGCCGGGGTCTCGATCGAGGAGTGCTGCTGGACGATGCTGAGCGAGAAGTCGTCATTGGCGAAGGCGAGCTCGATCAGGAGGACGCACACCGTGAGCAGGCCGCACGCCGTGTAGACGGCCCGGCGCGAGGCCAGAACCCAGCGCTCCCGTCGACCCTCCCCTGATGTCGCACTTTCCGCCGCATAGCGGAGGGAAGTGCGACCTCTACTGGCAAGAGCTGCGAACGCAGCGAAGACGAAGGCGAGGAAGGCAAGCGCCAGCAGGGCGCCGCCGAGGCTAGGCGTCATTCGAGGTCGTGAACTTCGACGGGCACTTGGTCACCAGCGTGTCCGGCTGGCCGACGAAGACGCCGTTTGCCACTTCGCCCGTGAGAACTATCTCGCGCCCGCCCCGGAACGGGTCGGGAACGGTGCCGCTGTAGGTGACCGGAATGCTCTCGCCCTCGCCGTCGCGGTCCGCGGCCCGGAAGCGCAGGCCGTCGTCCCCGCGCTGGACCGAGCCCTTGACGACCCTGCCGGTCATGTCATAGGTGATGCCGGGGGTAGCGCTGAGCAGCTGCGAGGGCTCCTTCGCCTCGGTCGAGGCGCTGAAGGACGTGTAGACGAGCGCAGCCGCGAGCATGACGGCAACGCCGAGCGCAACCACGAGCCGAATCTTCCGCTTGCGCTGGGGATCCACGAGCGGCGAATTATCCCAATTGAGAGAATCGACCCGTGGCCGACCCAGTCCTCCTCATCACCGGAGCTTCCAGTGGCATCGGCGCGGCTACGGCTCGGGCCGCCGCGGCCAAGTACCGACTGGTGCTGGCCGCGCGGCGGCTGGAGCCGATGGAGGAGCTGGTCGGGGAGCTCGGCGGTGAGGAGCGGGCGCTGGCGGTGCGCTGCGACGTCACCGAGTGGGACGAGGTGGAGGCGATGGTCGCGGCGGCGATCGAGCGCTTTGGGCGCATCGACGCGGTCTTCGCCAACGCCGGCTTCGGCGCCACGCGCGGCTTCCTCGAGGAGTCGGTCGAGCACTGGCGCTCGATGATCCTCACCAACGTCTACGGCGTCGCGCTGACGATCCGGGCCACCCTCCCCCACCTGCTCGAGCGCGGCGACGGCCACTTCCTCGTCACCAGCTCGGTCGCAGGCAGGCGGGCGCTGCCCGGCTCGCTTTACTCGGCGACCAAGTGGGCGGCGACCGCGATCGGCGAGGCGCTGCGGGCCGAGCTGCGCCAGATGCACGAGAACCGCGATATCCGCGTCACCCTGATCGAGCCGGGGATGACCGACACCCCCTTCTTCGACAACCGCCCCGGCGAGTGGGCTCTGCAGGACGACGACGTCGCCAAAGCGGTGATCTTCGCCCTCGAGCAGCGTCCGGGCGTCGACGTCAACGAGATCTTGATCCGGCCGACGAGTCAGCCGACCTGACCCGCCCCGCCTAGATGATTGATTCCACGCTCAGGCCGCGAACTGAGCGAAGGACCGGCTCGGCAGGCTCAGCCAGCTGTTGACCCAGACCCCTGCAGCGAGGGCCAGGAGCTTTGCGGCGCGCAGCCCAGCCAGGGTGCGTGCGCGGTGGCGCTCGAGGCCGAGGCGGTCCTTGAGCGTCCAGAAGACCGACTCGATCCGCTGGCGGATCGTTGCGAGGTGCACGGCGCCTTGCGGCTCGTCCTTGCGATTGGGGCGGAGGATCTCGGCGGCGAAGCGAGCCTCGACCTCGGCGGCGAACTCGCGGCCCGCATAGCCCTTGTCACAGACGATTTGCTCGCCACCGCGAAGAGCCTTGGGCAACAGGCGCAGGGCGACCTCGCGCTCGGGCTGGTCGGCCGGGGCCAAGATCGAGGCCCTGGGAGTGCCGTCGGGAGCGCAGCAGAGGTGCAGGCGCATCCCCCAGAACCAGCGTGAGTGTGAGCGGCAGTAGCCATAGCCGCAGGCGTCGGCCAGCTCCGAGCGCCGCACCGTCTGCACCGAGCGCCCGCACTCCACCGGCGTTGAGTCCAACAGCACCAGCGGGTCTCGGTGGCCTGGACTGTCGGTGGCAAAGACGCCGATCAGCCACTCGATCGTCTCGGTCAGTCGCTGGCGGCGCTTGTGGAAGCCGGGCTGGCGGGGCAGCTTTGGAAACAACCCTCCAAGTCGCCCCTCGGCGACGGCGAGGAACTCGCGATCGGAGGAGATGCCCATCACCGCCTGGGCGACGCAGAGGGTGGCGACCTCCGCGTCGGTCAGGCTTCTGCGGGCGTTCCTCTGCTTTTCGGGCAGGAGATCGTCGGCGGTGCAGAACACCGCAGTGAGCAACAGGTCGAGGTCGGCGAGCATCGTGGCCCTCCTTGGTCGATGGTGCGTTTAGGCACCGTCGACTTCGACCTGTTGCCCCATGCCTCCTCGCTCAGGTGCCCTTCCACGCCCGGGGGCGTGGAATCAACCGTCTAGCGGCCTTTCCCGCCTTTCGACTTGCGCCCCTTCTTGCAGGGGGCCCGCAGCTTCGGCCGCTGGTTGGCCTTCTTGCCGTTCTGCCCCCTGAAGCGGGCGATAACCCTGAACGGCTTCTTCCCTTTGCGGCAGAGGTTGGTCGTGTTGACCAGCAGCCCGCGTTGTTTCTTGCCGCCGCGCACGACGAGCATGAACTTCGACACCGGAACGTCTGGGACGACGTCGTAGGTGGTGCGCAGCCGGCCTTTGGCGCTGTCTATGCGACCAGCGAGCTCGATGTCGACCTGGCCGTGCAGGGCGGCGACCATGTCAGGCAGTTCGTTGTCGGAGGAGCGCAGGTAGACCGGACCTTTCAGCGGTCCGTCGAGCAGCGGCGTCTCCGCGGTCGCATACCCGTAGATCGAGCTCTTCGGGCAATCGTGAGCGGCGAACTGCGGCCGCGTGCAGATGTTTTCGAGGCTCGACTGTTCGAGGATCAGCGCTTTCGGCAGCGTCACCGCGGCACGGCCGATATTGGCGTCTCCCTCGCGGGCGACGAGGATGGCTCGCAGCTTCGGGCTCTTGCCGCGCTGCGTGCCGCCGAACACGCGCATGAACAGTTTCGGTTTGAAGCCGAGACGGTCGCAGCCCTCGACCTGGAACGGCACCGAGACCGGAAGCGAGCTGAACGCCCCCGGGTCGAGCGGGTTCCCGCCGCCGCCGCGCAGCGTGCCCCCCACCGCCAGCGGCGAGCAGTTCGTCCCGTTCAGCGAGAACTTGGGCCGGTCGAGAGTGACGTCGACCGAGCGGATGTCGAGCAGGGCGCCGCCGAAGACGTGCGGGATCGGATCGGAGACCGCGTGTACCTGGGCGGTCCTCGGGTCGACGAACAGCGCCACCCTCACCACGACCGAGCCGAGATCGAACGGTCCGGCCGTGGCGGGGGTGACAACTGCCAGGGAAACGGGGGCACCGTGGTAGGGCCCGGTGAGGAAAGCCTTGCCGGTTATGTGGAACGGGTCGGGGCCGCTGCCGGCGGCCACCGAGGCGCTGCCGACGAGGCTCGACGCGGGACAGCTCGGGCTCGCGGCCTCGGCCGCCCCGCTGTTGGCTGCCGCGGCGGCGACAGTGGCCTCCGGGCAGTAGCGGACGCCGGCAAGCTTGGCAGTCAGGCCAGGTGGCAGGTCGACGTTGACCCCCTTCAGCTCCTGGTTGCCGTCAGAGCGGGCGACGTCGACCGAGAACTGCCTGTAGGCGCCGGCTTTGGGCTCCGCGGTGCGGGCGCCGAAGCTGGGCGCAAACGGGCGCTCCGCCAGCGTTTTGGCGCACGCCCCGCCCGCGGGCTGGTCAGTGAGCTCGAACTCGTCGCCGGGGGTGGCGGGCGGGTCGTCAGAGGGACCCCCTTCCTGACCGGGCGGGACGGAGCCGACCGCCGTCGTCCACGGGGTCATCTCGCTCACCGTCGCGTGGGGGCCGCAGGTGGGTGGGCTGGTCAGTGGCGCATGCGATCCCTCATTGAAGGTGAGGCTGAACGTGTCGAACGGCACCTGCGGGTTCTCGGCGAAGGTCGTCGTCAGCTGGCCCGTCTGCGGATTCGCGCTGACGTTGCCGATCAGGCGCGCGACGACCCCGTAGCGGTCGGACTTCGCTTCGACGAAGATCCGGTATGCGTCACCCGAAGCCGGATCGCGGCTGAGCTGCTGGCCGACGTAGACGTCCCCGGTCAACGACCCCTCGGGCAGCGGCGACGTCGCGACGGAGACCGTCCCGACCTTGGACGCGGCCGGGCAGGCGTTCGTCGGGTTTCGCGTGCCCTTGCCGAACTGCTCGTCAGTGCATGCCTGCAGGCCATTGGCAGCCGAGGGGTTGAGGCCCATTCCGGCGGGCAGCGTCACCTTCGCGGTTCGCAGGTGCGAGGTTTCCTGGTCGGTGCCCCCGCTTTCGGTCTGGTGGGGAAGGGTCACCTCGACCGTCGCCCCAGATGGCGAATCGGTCACCGCGGTGTTGGGGTCGGTCTCGATCGAGGGGACGAAGGGAACGGTGTCGCATTCTTTCGGCGAGGTCCCGGGCGGAATCTTGGACTCGAAGGGCGGGTTGGCGTCCGCGGGGAACTCGTATTCGGGATCTTCCTCTTCGGTGACCCCGCTGGCGAGCAGCCAGGTCGAGTAGACGTGCTCGAAGGGCGAGACCGCCGGCCCCAGGCAGGTGCTCGGCGTGCTGATGAAGGTGCCGTCGCCAGACCGCCCGTCGAAGACGAGCCGGTTTTTGAGCACGACGCCACCTTTGACGAGTGGCAGCGACTCGAAGGGCGTTGGGGGAACGTCGATCGTGAAACCCTCGTGGTAGTCGCCGTCCCAGGCGACGTCGGCGCGCAGGAAGATGTCGTTGCCGAGCAGGTGAAGGCCGAACCGCGCCGGTTCCCCTTCCGGTGGCACGATGTTGTAGACGGTCGGTTTTTCGGGTACCTGAATGGGGACGCCGAGGACCGATGCGGTTACGACGCTGTAGCCGACGTCCGAGCCGAGCGGGCACGTCGCCGGGTTGGCTTCAAAGGTCGCCAGCGGGCACTGCGGGGTGGCACCGGGGTTGACGCTGAGTCCGACGGGGAGGTCGACGCGGACGGTCTTCAGTTCGTCGACCGGCGTTTCTCCTGGCGGTTCGTGCTTGACGATGAACTGCGTGAAGCCCACCGGGGGGTGCCCGGCCGCCTGTTCGAAGAACTGCGCGGGCGTGTCGACGCTGCATGTCGGCGTGTCCACCGTGCACGTCCCCGCCTGCCAGCCGCTGTCGGCCTGAGGATTGTCGGGATCGGAGGGAGCGATGATGTCATCGGTGCTGGCGAGCGCGGAAGGGGCGCTGAGCGCCAATGCCGCCCCGACAACCGCGAGAAGCCTGAGAATTCCTGCACCTGCGTCCATCCGAGTCTCCCTTCCAAAAGCCATTTCCAGTGATCTTACCCGATTCTGTTGATGTAGATCACTATTTTTTGGTATATATACCTAGAAGTTGGTAAGATCAACCCGACCAGACGGAGGAACCCATGAATTGGCAGCTTCTGGCCCGTGCGAATACCCACCCCCTGCGAATCTCAATCCTCGAGATCCTGGCCATGGACGAGGGGCGGACCCTCTCTCCCAACGAACTCAGCTATGAGCTGCGCACGCCGCTCAGCAACGTCAACTACCACGTCACCCAGCTCTACAAATCGGGGCTTCTGGAACTCGCCGGCGAACGCCGCGTCCGCGGCGCCACCGAGCACTTCTACCGCGAGGCGGCTCGCATCGAGTTCCCCCAGCCTCTCGCCCAGGCGTCCTAGCGAGGGCGGCCGGGGGGAGATGCGCCTGTCGGGCCGCTGGGCATTTATGGCGGCCCGGCACGGGAAGTGGGCGACAGGGGTCGAACCCGCGACCTTCGACCTCCCTATCCAGGGCCGAGCACTTCGGCCTTCGCCGCCTCGAACTCCTCCTCGCTCAGCATCCCTTTCTCCTTCAAGGCCGAGAGCCGCTCGATCTGCTCTACCTTGCTCTCTTGCAGCGGGGCTGACGGCTCCGGCGCCGCTCGTCGTGGAACCGACGCCCGCACCCGGTCCCCGAACCCTCCGAAGGTCGCGTCCGGGAATTCCGCTTCGGCCTGTCGCCGCAGAACCTCCGTTCCGAGCACCATCAGCGCTGCCAGCAGGAGGAGTCCGAGTGGTTTCTCGAAGGCGGCAACAGGCGCCCAGAGGACAAGCACGAGGAAGACGAAGGCAACGGCCGCGTAGGTAGTGCCCCGACGCTCCCGCAGGTAGGGAGCGGCCTCGCGTCGTAGGCCCGTGGCGATGCGGGTGGGTCCCGCAAGCCAGGCGGCGATGGTGAGGAGGATGCCGAAGGTGATCGCCGAGACGGCGACGGTCATCAGAAGGGCGGTGCCGATGCTCCAGACGGCTTCGACTGCGGGCTTGACCGACTCGTTCCCCGCCAAAGCGTCGATCACCGTGTTCCCGGCGATCCCTCGAAGGAGAAGGCTGAGAACGCCGGCAACGACGAAGCCGAAGCCGACCGAGCGCAAGGCCTGCCTGCGACGCGGCCCGGCGAGGTAGATCGCGAGTCCGTAGAGGAACACCGCCAGGAGGGTGAGAACGATCGGCAGGCGCCTGACCAGCTTGCTGATGTCCTGCGCCGCGGAGAGCTGATCGGACTTGAGGATCGTCAGCTGGCCGGCGTCGGGCGGGACTTTCGAGGCGAGCTTGCCGGCGACCCCGAGCTGGCCGCCGCTTTCAGAGACCAGTGCCTTGAGATCCAGGGTGACTTCGCCACCGCTGGTCGAGACCGCCGAGCCCTCGTCGTTCAAGATCTTCAGCAGCGTTTCGTGGGCGCCGCGGTTCGCCGCGCTCCAGAGGCTTTCGGCCTGGGAGGTTTCCAGCGCCCTTTCGGCCACCTGGGGAGCGAGCTGATTCAGAGCCCCGGTGGCTGGACCGGCCAGGGGGGCCAGCCGCGGCGGAAACGTTTTTTCCAGTTCAGCCTGCACGTCCACGCTGGCGAAGAGCTGGTCGGCGAGGTAGTTGGAGAGCTGCGTCTTGACCTCCTCGTTCTGGAGGAGCTGCTCGCTCGTGTCGACCCAGTTGTCGGTGTTGAGCGCCTGCCGGTTGACCCAGATCGAGAAGATGGCGAGGAACGTGATCAGCGTGGCCAGGACGAGAAGTGCCGCGACGATGCGAGGGTGTCCTGAAGCACGTTCCCGGCTGGAGCCCTCGGATGCGATGTCCCGAGCCTAACGCGGATCGAACGGACGCGAGCGGCATTCGCAAACCCGTGGTCGGCGCGCTGGTCCATTGGATCGTGATTCCAATCCACCTGTAGGTTCAGCGCGTGAGGGCGCGCCGTTGACCGAGATCGAGGGAGGCGGCACCCCGCCGAAAGAAGAATCGGGCAATCCACGCCTTGCCGTGCTGTTGGCGATGGCGATGTTCGTGCTCGTCGTCGACACGTCGCTGATGAACGTTTCGATCTCCGCGGTGGTTCGCGACCTCGACACGACCGTCAGCGGGCTCCAATCCGCGATCGCGCTGGAGGCGCTGGTGTCGGCCGCGTTCATCCTGATCGGCAGCAAGGTCGGCGACCTGATCGGGCGAAAGCGGGCCTACACGTTCGGCCTGCTCGCCTACGCGACCGGCGCCTCGGCGATGGCCTTGACCCAGAGCCTTGCCCCGGTCGTGATCTTCTGGGCGATCATCGGCGGGCTTGGAGCGTCGCTGATGTTGCCGGCCATGCAGTCGCTGATCCACGGCAACTTCGAGGGCGTGGCCCAGAAAAAGGCTTACGCCCTGGTCGGGGCCGCCGCAGCGATCGCCGCTGCGGTCGGACCGCTGCTCGGAGGCTTCATCACCACCTACCTGACCTGGCGACTCGCGTTCGCGCTCGAGGTCGTCGTCATCGTGGTCGTTCTCTCCGGCATGGGGCTGGTCCGCGATGCGCCCTACACGGGACCTCGGCACGTCGACGCGGTTGGAGCGGTCCTCTCCGTCTTCGCGATGGGCGGCATCGTGCTCAGCGTCCTGATCTGGCAGGAGGGCGGCGAGGCCGTCGCCGAGCTGATGGCGATCGGGGGAATCGCGCTCGCGGCGCTCGTCTACTGGCTCCGGCGCCGCAAGCGCGAAGACAAGCCGACGCTGTTCGATCCGGACCTGTTCAAGTCCAGGGTCTTCAGGCTCGGGATCTCCCAGCAGACGCTCCAGCAGATCGCGCTGGGCGGCACCATGATCGCCCTGCCGATCTACCTGCAGATGGTCTTCGAGTACAACGCGATGGAGGCCGGGCTCTCGCTGGCGCCGCTCTCGCTCAGCATGTTCGGAATGGCGATACTGGCGGCGAGAAAGGCCGGGGCGCGACGCCCGAGCACCCTGATCCGATTCGGATTTGCCCTCTTCTCGGCTGGAATAGCCCTGTTGATCCCGATCGTGCCGCGCGCGGACTCCGGTTGGGCCCTCGTGGTCCCACTGGTGATCGCGGGCTTGGGCTTGGGCCTGTTGGTCTCCCAGCTCAACAACTACACGCTGGCCCCGATCTCTGAGGAGCGCGTCAGCGAGGCTGCGGGCCTGAACTCCGCCGCGGGCTCGTTCGGGCTGTCGTTCGGGTTGGCATTCGCCGGCGCCATCCTGTTGGCAACCCTCTCCGTCGCCTTCATCCAGATGGCAGACGACAGCACGGTGCTTGCCCCGGCCGAGAAGGAGCGTGTGGCAAAGGCCCTTGAGGAGGACGCCGAGGTGATGACCAACACCGAACTGGACAAGCTGCTCGCCGATGAGCCCAAGGCAACCCAGGACGAGATCATCAGCATCAACACCGATGCACGACCGCTCGCCCTTCAGGTGGCCCTGCTCATCCCACTCCTTGCCGGCCTCGTCGGTCTTTTCAACTCCTTCCGCATGGTGCGATTGCCGGAGCCCAAGCCGTCGGGATCCGGCGAGACCGTCCTGGCCTGAGCAGCGGCCTGGACCAGGTCACCAGGTCAGCTCGATCTCCAGCTCGCGCTCATCGGTCTCGATGTCGATCTCGACCTTGAGCTGGACTTCATCCGGGACGTTGACGGTAAATCTCACCCCACCCCGCTCGAACTCGATCTCGTTGTGGCGGGCGAGCATGTCGGCGAGCTTGCGAAGGCGCTCGGCGACCTCCTCCCGTTTCAGCGTTTCCTTCTGCTCAACCTCAAAGATGTCCATCAGCTCTCCTTTGACCGCCGCCAGGGCCACGAGCCTACCCTCGGGCGATCGAGCTGCGTGCGTAAAAGCGCCTTTCGCAGCGCTGGACGGGACGGACGATCGATGTACGATCCTCGCCCGCTCCATCAGGCCACAACCAGGAGGAATCAATGCTTCCAGTCGCCAGCTCTTACCCGCTCCTCGACGTCGTCTGGACGATGCTCGTCTTCTTCGGGCTGGTGATCTGGATCGGCCTCCTGTTCAACGTCTTCGGCGACCTCTTCCGCCGCCATGACATCTCGGGCTGGGCCAAGGCGGGCTGGTGTCTGCTGGCGATCGCCCTGCCCTACGTCGGCGTCCTCATCTACCTGGGCACGCAGGGTTCGGGAATGGCCGAGCGCAGCGCAGCGCAGACGAAGGCCGCCCAGGCGCAGTTCGACGAGTACGTGCGCACGACGGCCGGCAGCGGAGGCGCCGCGGAGGAGATCGCCAAGGCGAAGGAGCTGCTGGACACCGGCGCAATCAGCCAGGAGGAGTTCGACTCAATCAAGCGGAAAGCGCTTGCTTGAGTTCGAGGGCGAGTCGCCGCTAAAAGGGGTTCCTGTCTTCGGCGTCGAATCAGGCAGTGCTGAATTTCACAAACCGCTCCGTGCTGTCTGAGGACCAGCGATGCTGCTTGGTCGACATTCGCCCGGTCGCCCAGGGAAGGGCGCGCCGACTAGGAAAGGAATACATATGAGGGGTGCTGGCCGAGCTGCTTTCGTCGCCATCCTGCTCTTGATCGCGGGCACGCTCAACGTCATCTACGGCATCGCTGCGATCGGCGATGCCAGCTTCTTCGTGGACAACACCCGGTACGTGTTCTCCGATCTCAGCACCTGGGGCTGGATCACCGTCATTCTGGGAGTCGTCCAGCTCTGCGGTGGATTCTCTCTGCTCGCCGGCAACGCGTTCGGGCGGGTCATCGGGCTGGTCGCCGCGTCTCTGGGCGCAATCGGTGCCCTCCTCGCGGTCGGCGGCGCCTTTCCGTTCTGGTCGCTGGGGATCTTCGCCCTCTGCGTGATCTGCATCCACGGCCTCGTCGTCTACGGCGAGGACGAGCCCGTAAGCCGGGCCTAGAACGCCTCAGAGGAGCCCGGCCGATGCGGCCGGGCTCCTCTGTACAGCCCTAGCCGAGCAGCTTGGCCTTCTGGGCGGCGAACTCCTCCTCGGTGAGGATTCCCTGGCTTTTGAGCTCACCCAGTTCCTTGAGTTGATCGATCGTCGACGCTGCGGCGGGCGGAGGCGGAGCTTGCGCGGCCTGTGGCTGCTGCGGAGGCGCTTCCTGTTCGGCCCAGCGCTCCCCCTGGCGTTTGGAGACGCGATTGCTGACGGCGGTCGCGGTCCCGGCGATGGCGGCGGTCCGCGCGACACCTCGAAGTAGTCCTGGCATCGTTCTCTCCTTTGCTGCTCAGGCCTCGGCCGCGTCGAGCGCGGCGAGGACGGCTTGGACGGGGATACGGCCACTGGCGACCAGCTGGCCGCCGGAGCGGCGCACGGCACTTGCGAAGGGCGCCGCCCAGGTGTTCTCGAAGACGAGCAGGGCGGCCGAGGTGCCGGGCTCCAGCGCCCCGCCGGCCTCGGCGATGTCCTCGTCGGACAGCAACCCGGAGGAGGCGCCCTCGAAGATCGCCAGCTCCGCCACCTCGCCGCCGACGTCGGCGATCTCGAGGCCGGCGATCGAACCGTCCTCGGCCTTGGCGATGAAGGTGAGGTCGAGGATCCGGATCAGCCCGCGGTCGACCAAATCGACCAGGTGCGGCGCCACCTCGCCGTTCGGTTGGCGGCCCGGCCACTCGACGAGGATGTAGTCGATCGGACCCATCTCGTTGAACTCTTCGACGCTCAAAGCCGCTCCCTTCGTCGCGATCAAGTGAGCCGGATGACCCGGCTGAGGCAGACTAGCCGCTGGGAGTAAAACACGGGCAGGTCTTCGCTCCTGGGCTCAGAAGGGCGAAGAAAGCGGACGACGGGGGTCGAACCCGCGACCTCGAGCTTGGGAAGCTCGCGCTCTACCAACTGAGCTACGTCCGCGCCGACGGGATTCTACGGCGGCAGCGAGGTTGCCGAGGGCGAGGGCTAACTAGTCTTCGCCGCCGTGAGCGCGCGCTCGTTCCTCACCTTCCTTGCGGTGCTGGCCGTGATCGGCCTGCTCGCCTTCGGCCTGCTCAGCAAGGGGAATGCGAAGATCGAGGTCGGCGAGCCGGTGCCCGACCGGGAGCTGCCGTCGCTGCCGGGCCCGGGCCAGGGCTCGATCCGCGAGCACCGCGGCCAGTGGGTGCTGGTCAACCTCTGGGCCTCCTGGTGCATCCCCTGCCGCGAGGAGGCGCCGGCGCTGGAGCGTTTCCAGCGGCGTTACCGCGACCGCGACACGACGGTGGTCGGGATCAACGTGCAGGACAACAGCGACGACGCGCTCGCCTTCCTGCGCAGCTACCCGACCACGTATCCCCAGCTGCGCTCGGTCGGCGAAGAGCGCAGCGCCGCCTTCGGCTCGACCGGGGTGCCCGAGAACTTCCTCGTCGACCCCCAGGGCCGCCTGGCGCTGATCTGGCGCCGGCCGCTCGACGACCGGCTCCTGCACGAACAGGTCGAGCCTCTGATCGAAGGCCGGCGGTGAGGCGCCTGGCGCTCGTCGTCGCGGCCGTGATCTCGCTGGCGGCGCCGGTCGCCGCCGCGGGCGCCGCGCCGGTCCCGAAGACGACCGTCAGCGACGTCGAAGACGAGGTGATGTGCCCGATCTGCGGCACCCTGCTCGAGCTCTCCGACTCGCCGCAGGCCCGCCGCGAGAAGGTCTACGTCGCGAGGCTGGTCGCCGAAGGCAGGACCAAGGCCGAGATCAAGGACGCGCTGGTCGGCCAGTACGGCCCGGCGGCCCTGGCGCTTCCGGAGGCGACCGGGTTCGACCTTTCCGCCTACCTCGTCCCGATCGTCGCGCTGCTCGTCGCGGTGTGCGCGCTCGCCTTCGGCGTCGCCCGCTGGCGGCGCGACGGGGACCGCTCGCCACCGCCCGGAGCAACCGCTCCGCGGGGCGAGGAGGCCGAGCGACTCGAGGCCGACCTGCGGCGCTACGACCTCTGACCTCTGACGTCAGGCAACGACTACGCGGCCGGTGACGGGTGCCGACAGGCGCTTGGGGACGTCGGCCTGCCCACCGCAGGCGATCGTCGCGTCGGCGTGTTCGGCCAGGGCCAGCAACGTCTCGGCGTCCTTCCCCAGAGGGGGACCGACGATCGCGAGCAGGTCGTAGGCACGGCGCAGCTTCTGAATCGCCTGGTCGCAGCGGTCGGAATCGAGCAGGGCCACCGGCGCCGGCTCGGGTGTCCCGGCCACGATGCAGACCAGGGGCTCGGAAGCCCCGCCGGAGGCAGGGCCGGCCAGCGTCAGCGGCTGCAGGAGCTGGGCCGCCTCCGTCTCGCCGAGCAGGTACTCGTGCAGGCCGGGGGTCGCGTCAAGGCCGAGCGCGGGAGCGAGCGCGGGAGTGGCCAGGTCGCACTCGAGCAGGGCGACGCGCCGGCCCTGCGCGACAGCGGCCGCCGCAAGCCCGAGCGCGACGGCCGACCTGGCCGGGCCCGTGGCCAGGACGGAGCCCGACCCACTCAGCTCCCGTGCCAGCCCCGAGAACGCCTGCAGCTCGGCCCGACCGAGTGCCGCCGGGCGCGAGGGAGCATCCTGCCGCATGGGGATCTCCGCCAGCAGGGGGCGCTTGGACCCGCGGCGGAGCATCACATCCGCTCCGGGGCCGAGATCCCGAGCAGCCCGAGCGAGCCGGCGATCGTGTGTTTGACCAGCAGGGCGAGCGCCAGGCGCGAGCGCTCGACGCCTTCTCCCTCGGCGCCGATCACCTTGCAGTCGCGGTAGAAGCCGTGGAAGTCCGCGGCGACCGCGGTCGAGTAGGCGCAGATGCGGTGCGGCGCCCGGCGGGCGGCGGCCTCTCGCACCTCGCCGGGGAACTCGAGCAGGCGCTTGACCAGCTCGCGCTCGGTGGGCTCCAGCGAGCCGCCCGGGGTCTCTAAACCGGCGCCGGATACGACCTGCTCGGGCTCCAGCCCCGCCTTGCGCAGGATGCTGGCGATCCTCGCGTGGGCGTACTGGACGTAATAGACGGGGTTGTCGTTGGACTGGCGCCGGGCCAGCTCGAGGTCGAGGTCGACGGTGGTGTCGTGGCTGCGCCAGAGCATGAACCAGCGCGTCGCGTCGGCGCCGATGTCGTCGAGCAGCTCGTCCAGCGAGACGAACTCGCCGCTGCGCTTGGACATCTGCACCCGCTCGCCGCTTTCGACGATGTGGACGAGGCGCATGATCAGCGCCTCGAAACGGTCGGTGTCGAACCCGAGGCCGGCGATCGAGGTCCGCAGGCGGGCGACGTAGCCGTGGTGGTCGGCGCCGAACACGTCGATCAGCCGGTCGAAGCCGCGCTCGAGCTTGTCCCAGTGATAGGCGACGTCGGCGGCAAGGTAGGTCGGTTCGCCGTTGGCGCGAATCAGCACCCGGTCCTTGTCGTCGTCGAAGCTCGTCGTGCGCAGCCAGAGCGCGTCTTCGCTGCGGTAGGTGTGGCCTTCCCGCTCCAGCTGCGCGAGGGCGGCGTCGACCTCGCCGCGGCTGTAGAGGTCGCGCTCGGAGACCCAGTTGTCGAAGCGGACGCCGAAGCGGTCGAGGGTGCCCCGCACGATCTCCAGCACCAGCTCCACGCCGCGGCGGCCGACCGCCTCGAGGTCGCCGGGGTCGATCCCCTCGTCGGCGATCTGCTTCCCCAGGTCGCCGACGTAGGCGCCTTCGTAGCCGTCCTCGGGCGGCTCCTCGCCGCGCATCCGGGCGGCGATCGAGGCCGCGAACCGGTCGATCTGCCCGCCGGCGTCATTGACGTAGAACTCGCGCTCGACCTCGTGCCCCACCGCCTCCAGCAGGCGGACGAGCGAGTCGCCGTAGGCCGCGTGGCGACCGCCGCCGATGTGCAGGGGGCCGGTCGGGTTGGCGGAGACGAACTCGACCAGGACGCGCTCGGGCGTGGCGGTCGGCTCCGGGCCGAGCCCTCGCTCGCCGGCGGCGGCGAGGCTGGCCATCGCACGCCGGTACCACGCGTCGGCGAGGAAGAGGTTGACGAACCCCGGGCCGGCGACCTCGATCCGCTCCACCGTTCCCTCGCCGAGCTGCTCGCCGAGCTCGGCGGCGAGCCTGGTCGCGACGTCGCGCGGGTTTTCGCCCATGGGCGCGGCGAGCAACATCGCCGCGTTGGAGCTGTAGTCGCCCAGCTCGGCCTTGGGCGGCCGCTCCAGCGTTGGCGCGGGACCGGTCGGCTCCCCGTCACGCAAGGCGAGGGCGGCACGGTCCACCGCTGAGCGAAGCTCGGCGATCGGGTCGCTGGTTGCCGTCATGGCGCCCATCGTATGTAGGGGCGAGCGTGTCTGACTTTGTGGGTCCCATTGGCCCCCTAAAGTCAGACACCCCCCTTGGCACGGGTACGCTGGCCGGCGTGCGCGTTGCCGTGATCACCGACGTCCACGCCAACCTGCCGGCGCTCGAAGCGGTTCTCGAGGCGGCGGAGGCGGCGGGAGTCGAGGAGACCTGGTGCCTGGGCGACGTGGTCGGGTACGGCGTCGAGCCCGACGCATGCGCCGACTTGGCGCGCGAGCGCTGCGACGTCTGCCTGGTCGGCAATCACGACCTGGCCGTCCTCGGCGCGCTCGACATCTCCTCCTTCTCCGAGGCGGCGGCGGTGGCGGTCGAGTGGACGCGCGACAACGTCCACGAGCGCACGCTGGAGTTCCTGCGGACGCTGGAGCCAAGCGGCGAGCGAGAGGGAATCGGGCTCTTCCACGGGTCCCCCCGCGACCCGGTCTGGGAGTACGTGCTCTCTCGCGAGCAGGCCAATGCCGGGATGGACTCCCACCCGTTGCGGATCGGGTTGATCGGCCACTCTCACGTCGCCCTCTTCTTCAACCGGCCCGAGGGCGAGGAATCCGGAGAGACCAGAGGCGGGCAGGCCGGTGACGGCGCCCTCCTCGACCTCAGTCGCGGCGGCTGGCTGGTCAACCCCGGCAGCGTCGGCCAGCCCCGCGACGGGGATCCGCGCGCCGCCTGGCTGGAGCTCGACACCGACGCCGGGACCGCCTGCTTCCACCGGGTCCCCTACGAAATCGCGATGGCGGCGGACCCGATCGCGGCCGCCGGCCTGCCCCAGCGCCTTGCCGATCGCCTCCACATCGGACAGTGAGCCTCTATTTGCAGGGAAAACATGCTCGACAGGGTGTTCTCTAGACTCGCAACGATGCGTCAGCTGGCCGCCCTCTCGCTTGCCCTTGCCCTCGGCGTCGCAACCGCCGTCGGTCTCGCATCCTGCGGAGGAGAGGATGCCGAGCTGCTGCCCGGCGCCACGGCGGCGGAGATCAGCGAAAACCTCGACACCGTCAAGCAGCTGGCAAGCGAAGGCGAATGCTCCGGGGCGGCCGATGCCGCCGAAGAGGTGAGCGCACAGGTGGAAGCGCTGGGCGGGCTCGATCCGGAGCTGAAGCAGGCGCTCGAGCGGGGCGCGGCCAGGCTGAGCGAAGTCGTCGTGACCTGCGAAGAAGCCACGACCGAAGCGTTCGAGCCCTCCACCGAAGACACCGAAGAAGCGGCGCCGAAGGTCCCGCCGGGCCAGGAAAAGAAGGAAGAGAAGGAACGGGAAAAGGAAGAAAAGGAAGCGGAAAAGGACCTGCCGCCCGACACCCCGACCACGCCGGCCGAAACGACGCCGGCCGAACCGCCGAGCGCCCCACCGCCGAGCGAAGACGGCGGCACCGGCGCGCCGGGCGGCGTCAGCCCGGCCGAACCGGCTCCCGAAGGCGAATGACGGACAGAGGAACCCTCTCGGGTCGCTACGAGATCGGCGACCGGCTCGGCTCGGGCGGGATGTCGAGCGTGCACATGGCCACCGACCTGACTCTCGAGCGCACGGTCGCGGTCAAGATCCTCGCCGAGCACCTCTCCGACGACGAGCGCTTCGTCGCCCGCTTCCGCCGTGAGGCGCTCGCCGTCGCCAAGCTGATCCACCCCAACATCGTCCAGGTCTACGACACCGGCATCGACCGGGGGCGCCACTACATCGTGATGGAGTACGTGGAGGGCCGATCGGGCGCCCAGATCCTCCAGAAGGCCGGCCCGCTCGGCGCCGAGACGACGGCCGAGATCGGGGCCCAGGCCTGCGCCGGGCTCGACTACGCGCACCGGCGGGGGATCATCCACCGCGACGTCAAGCCGGGGAACCTGATGATCTTCGGCGGCCCTGTCGGCGGCGGAGAGATGACGGTGAAGCTGACCGACTTCGGCATCGCCCGCGCGGTCGAACAGACCCGGATCACCCAGGTCGGCTCGGTGGTCGGCACAGCCGCCTACCTCTCCCCCGAGCAGGTCCGCGGCGAGGAGGCGACGCCGGCGACCGACGTCTACGCGCTCGGCGTCGTCCTCTACCAGTTCCTTACCGGGCGGCTGCCGTACGAGGGGTCGACCCTGGCCGAGCTGGCCGTGCGCCAGCAGAACGAGAAGCCGCTTCCGCCCAGCACCTACAACGACGAGGTCTCCGAGACGCTGGGGGCGGCGGTGCTGCGGGCCCTGGAGGGCGACCCGGCGCGCCGCTACGCCAGCGCGAGCGAGCTGGCCGGCGGCCTGCAGCTGGGGCTCGAGGGCGAGGACGTCACTCTGCCGCTCGGCGAAGCCGCCACGCCCACCCAGGTCCTCGGCGGAGAGACCGCGACCCGCCACCTCGACCGCACCGCCCAGACCGAGTACCGCCCGGCCCCGTCGCCGACAAGGCGGCCGGTGCCTCGCGCACCGCTCCCGCCACCGGTGGCGCAGCGCCCGGCAAAGGCAGCGCAGAAACGCAGTGCCTTCTCCCGCTTCGCCAGGTTCGTGATGGCACTGGTGGCCCTGGTCCTTATCGCCGCCGCCGTTGCCGCCGCCGTGATCTACACGACGGACAAGGCAACCGGCGTCAAGGCCACCGAAGTCGCCGGCAACACCGTCGACCGGGTCGTCGAAGAATTCAAGGACCTGGTCAAGAAGAACACGGAATAGCGGCCCAGGGTGACGCGCCCTTCAGGACCGCGGCTGAATAGCTGGGGTAGGTGCCGGCTGCGATGGCGGCGCGGGCATTGGCCATCAGCTCCTGCAGGTACGTGAGGTTGTGCAGGCAGAGGAGGCGGACCGCGGTCAGCTCCTCGGCGCGGGAGAGGTAGCTGAGGTAGTCGCGGTCGTGGTTCTGGCAAGCGGGGCAGGGGCAGCCGTCGACTATCGGGTTGCGGTCGCCCTCGTGGCCGGACTTGCGCAGGTCGAGGCGGAAGCGGTTGTCGGGGTTCGGAACCAGGGCGACTCCGTGGCGGGCAAGGCGGGTGGGGACGGCGCAGTCGAAGACGTCGAGGCCGAGGGCGATGCCGGCGAGCAGGTCGTCGACCTCGCCGATGCCGAGCAGGTGCTTGGGCGCCTCCTCCGGCAGCAGCGGCGCGGTCATCGCCAGCACCTCGCGCATCTCGGCCTTGTCGCGCCCCAGGGTGCCGCCGATCGCGAGGCCGTCGACGCCGGCGGCCGAGACGTACTCGGCAGACTCGCGCCGCAGGTCCTCGTGGACGCCGCCCTGGACGATGCCGAACACGGCCTGCCGCTCGGGCCCCTCACGCTCGTGCCACTCGAGGCAGCGGTCGAGCCAGCGGTGCGTGCGCTCGGTCGAGCGCGCCGTGTACTCGCGGTCGGCGTGAAACGGCGTGCACTCGTCGAAGACCAGGGCGATGTCGGAGCCCAGCGCCGCCTGTACCCGCATCGAGACCTCGGGCGAGATGAACAGCTCGGTCCCGTCCCGGTAGGAGCGGAACCGCACCCCCTCCTCCTCGATCAAGACAACCGACCCGTGGTCGCCCCCCTGCCGCCCGCTCCCCTTGACCTCGTTGGCGACCCCGCCATGCGCGAGCGAGAACACCTGAAACCCACCGGAATCGGTGATCAGCGCCCTGTCCCACCCCATGAACCCATGCAGCCCCCCTGCCGCCGCAATCCGCTCCGGCCCCGGCGACACAAACAGGTGGTACGTATTCCCCAACACCATCTCGTAGCCAAGGTCAGCCACCTCGCGAGCCTCCAGGCCGCGCACGGTGCCTTTGGTAGCCAGCGGAATGAACGCGGGCGTCTGGACCGGCCCGTGGGCGGTGTGCAGCGTCCCGGTCCGAGCCGCCCCATCCCTCGCTTCGATCTCAAACCTCAACCTGTCCGGCTCGTGCCTCATCGAATCACTGATCCTGTCGCATGGCCGTCGGGACGGCCTACCCAACAACCAGCGATTTACCAGTCATAGCCCCAGGCTGCGGAATCCCGAGCAACTCGAGCGCCGTCGGCGCCACGTCGGCGAGAATCCCGTGCTCACGCAGAGTCAGCCCCTCCGCCGTCACGATCAGCGGCACCGGGTTCAAAGAGTGCGCGGTGTTCGGCGAGCCGTCGGGCTCGAGCATGTGATCGCAGTTCCCATGGTCCGCCGTGACGATGCAGGCACCCCCCTTGGCGCTCACCGCCTCGATCACGTCGGCGAGGCGGCTGTCGACCTCCTCGACCGCCTGCACCGCCGCGGGAATCACACCCGTGTGCCCGACCATGTCGGGGTTGGCGAAGTTGATGATCCCGAAGCGGTAGTCCCCCTCGCTCCAGTGACTGACGAAGGTGTCGGCGGCGGCGCGGGCGCTCATCTCGGGCTTGTGGTCGTAGGTGGGCACGTCGCGGGGCGACTCGACCAGGTGGCGCTCCTCCCCCTCCCACTCCTGCTCGCGACCGCCGTTGAAGAAGTAGGTGACGTGAGCGTACTTCTCGGTCTCGGCCACGTGCAGCTGGCGAGCGCCCGCCTCGGAGATCGTCTCCGCCAGCGTCGTCTTCGGCCGCGCCTCGGGAAAGGCGACCGGATAGGGCCAGCCCTTGCGGTACTCGGTCATCGTCGTCAGGTCGAGGACCGGGCCACCGGCGCGTGAGAACTCCTCGAAGCCCGGTTCGGCGAGCGCGCGGGTCATCTGGCGCGCCCGGTCAGGGCGGAAGTTGACGAAGATCGCGACGTCGCCGGGGGCGACGCCGTCGTACTCGCCGATCACGGTCGGCTTGACGAACTCGTCGGTCTCGTCGCGCTCGTAGGAGGCCTCGACCGCCTCCTCGGAGCTCGCCGCGCTCAAGCCCTCTGCGTGGACGATCGCGTCGTAGGCGAGCTTCGTCCGCTCCCAGCGCGTGTCGCGATCCATCGCGTAGTAGCGGCCGCTGACCGTGGCGACGCGGCCGGCCTGCCGCAGCCAGCGCTCCAGCTCGTGCACGTAGCCGCGGCCGCCGTGCGGCAGGGTGTCGCGCCCGTCGGTGAAGGCGTGGAAGACGACGTCGGGGACGCCCTCGTGCGAGGCGAGCTCGATCGTCGCCTCGATGTGCTCCCAGCCGGAGTGCACGCCGCCGTCGGAGACGAGGCCGAGCAGGTGCAGTCGCCCGCGCGGGCTGCGGCGGGCCCGGTCGCAGGCGGCGAGCAGCGCCTCGTTTTCGAAGAAGGTGCCGTCGGCGATCGCGTCGTCGATCCGGGCCAAGTCCTGCTTGACGATCGCCCCGGCGCCGAGGTTGAGGTGGCCGACCTCGGAGTTGCCCATCTGACCGTCCGGCAGGCCGACGTCGCGGCCCTGGGCCGAGAGCCGCGTGTGAGGGAAGCCGTCCCAGAGGCGGTCGAAGACGGGTGTCTCGGCGAGCGATATCGCGTTGCCCGGTCCGGGCTCGGCCAGACCCCAGCCGTCGAGGATGACCAGTGCGAGCGAGGGGACCGTCACGGCAGCTCCTTCCGGTGCGCTTTATCCCCGAATAGGGGTGGAAAGGCGCACCGGAAGCTCATGCGGCGTTCACTATGGCAGCGAAGTCAGCGGCGTCCAGACTGGCGCCGCCGACCAGGGCACCGTCGATGTCGGGCTGTCCCATCAGCTCTTCCGCGTTGCCGGGCTTGACCGAGCCGCCGTAGAGGATGCGCACGGCGTCGGCTGCGGCACCGCGCTCGCGCAGCAGGTCGCGGATGTGGGCACAGGCCTCCTGGGCCTGCTCGGGAGTCGCGGTGCGCCCGGTGCCGATCGCCCAGATCGGCTCGTAGGCGATCACCACGTCGCTCAGCCTGCCGCCCTCGACCCCGGCGAGGTCGGTCTGCAACTGGCGCTCCAGCACGGCCTCGGTCTGGCCGCCGTCGCGCGCCTCCTCGGTCTCGCCGACGCAGAGGATCGGCTCCAGGCCGGCGGCGAGCGCGGCGGGCACCTTGCGCGCCAGCGCCTCGTCGGTCTCACCGAAGAGCTGGCGCCGCTCGGAGTGGCCGAGGACCACCGCCTCGACGTCGAGCTCGACCAGCATGGCCGCCGATATCTCGCCGGTGAACGCACCCGAAGCCTCCTCGTGCATGTTCTGCGCGGCGACCTTGACGGCCGTGCCGTAGCGGCGCTCGACCACGGCGCTCAGGGCCGTGAACGGCGGGCAGACCACCACGTCGTTCTGCGTCGCCGCGATCTGCGGCAGCAGCGCGTCGACGAACTCGGCCGCCTCGGCGACCGTCTTGTGCATCTTCCAGTTGGCGGCGACGTACGGCGTTCGGTCAGAGCCCATTCGGAATCTCCATGTGTGCGGCTGGCGAGCGCCGGGTCAAGCGAGGCAAGGACGCAGGGAGGCGCGAATGGCAGCGCCATTCGGCCGACCGAGGACGCAGCATCGCGCAGCACCCGCCGCCACCAGGCGTGCGCAGGGAGATTTTGAATGGGCTCCTAAGCATCTCGCAGAGCCTCCACTCCCGGCAGCTTCTTTCCCTCCAGCAGCTCCAACGACGCTCCTCCTCCGGTCGATAGCCAGTCCACTTTGTCAGCGAGCCCGAACTGCTGCAACGCGGCGACGGAGTCGCCGCCGCCGATCACGGTCGTCCCCGGCGCCGCGGCGACGGCCTCGGCGACCACGCGGGTGCCGGCCGCGAAAGGGGCCAGCTCGAAGGCGCCCATCGGCCCGTTCCAGAGCACGGTGCCGGCGGAGCCGATCTCCTCGGCGTAGGCGGCTGAGCTGCGCGGCCCGATGTCGAGCCCCATCCAGCCGTCGGGAACCTCGACGCCGTCGCTCTCGCGCACCTCGGTGCCGGCGTCGAAGCTCTCGCCAAGCACGAGATCGACGGGAAGCCGCAGCTCGCAGCTGGAACCGGCCGCCCGCTCCAGCGCCTCCGCCGCCAGCGTCACACCCTCCTCCTCGACCAGCGAGTTGCCGGTGGCGATCCCCTGGGCACGGAAGAAACTGAAGCACATCGCACCGCCGATCAGGATCTCGTCGGCGACCTCGAGGAAGCGGTCGATGACACCGACCTTGTCGCTGACCTTGGCGCCGCCGAGCACGACGAGCAGCGGTCGCTGCGGCGACTCGACCACCCGGGTCAGCTCCGTCACCTCGCGCTCCAGCAGCAGCCCCGCGTAGCCGGGCAGATACCCGGCGACCCCCGCCGTGCTGGCGTGGGCGCGGTGGGCGGCGCCGAAGGCGTCGTTGACGTATATGCCTGCGAGCCTCGCCAGCGACTCGGCGAGCGCCGGGTCGTTCTCCGTCTCGCCCGGCTCGAAGCGAACGTTCTCGAGCAGCAGCACGCCCCCTGGCCCGAGCCCCCTGGCCATCGTCTCGACGTCCTCGCCGATAACCGCCGGCGCCTGGCGGACCGGCGCTCCGAGAAGCTCCGTCAGGCGCTCTCCGACGGGCCGCATCGAGAGTTCGGCGACGACCTTCCCCCTGGGCCGACCGAGGTGGGAGACGAGGACCACCGACGCGCCTCGGTCCCGCAGCATCTCGATCGTCGGCAACGCCGCCCGGATCCTCGTGTCGTCGGACACCCGGCCCCCGTCCAGCGGGACGTTGAAATCGACCCTGACGAGGACGCGCCTACCGGCGACCTCGGCGTCGCGGACGCTTGCCCTGGAGAAGCTCACAGCTCCGACCCGGCCGGGATCAGAGGACCTTGCCGACCAGCTCGACGCAGCGGTTGGAGTAGCCCCACTCGTTGTCGTACCAGGTGACCGCCTTGACCATCCTGCCGTCGCCGATCACCATCGTCTGCCCGGAGTCGAAGATCGAGGAGTGCGGATCGCCGACGATGTCGGTGGAGACGATCGGGTCCTCGGTGTAGGAGAGGATGCCCTTCAGCGGTCCCTCCGCGGCAGCCTTGACCGCCGCGTTGATCTGGCCGACCTCGAGCGGGTTCGGGGTCGAGAAGACGAGGTCGACGACCGAGCCGGTCGCCACCGGCGCCCGCATCGCGATGCCGTTCAGCTTGCCGTTCAGCTCCGGCAAAACGAGGCCGACGGCCTTCGCCGCACCGGTCGTCGTCGGGATCAGGTTGAGCGCCGCGGCCCGCGCCCGGCGCAGGTCGGAGTGCGGCATGTCCTGCAGGCGCTGGTCGGCCGTGTAGGCGTGGATCGTCGTCATCAGGCCCTGCTCGATCCCGAACTCGTCGTTCAGCACCTTGGCCAGCGGCGCCAGGCAGTTGGTCGTGCAGGAGGCGTTGGAGATGATCTCGTGCCTGTCTTTGTCGTAGTCGGTGTCGAAGTTGACCCCGAGGGCGACGGTCACGTCGGGCTCCTTGGCCGGCGCCGAGATGATCACCTTCCTGGCGCCCGCCGTCAGGTGCTTGGCGGCGTCGTCGCGGGCGGTGAAGAAGCCGGTCGACTCGATCACCACGTCGACCCCGAGGTCGCCCCAGGGCAGGGCCGCCGGGTCGCGCTCGGAGAGAACCTTGATCGCCATCCCGTCGACCGAGATCTCATCGCCGGAGACGCTCACCTCACCGGGGAAGCGACCGAGGATCGAGTCGTACTTGAGCAGGTGGGCGAGTGTCGCCGGGTCGGTGAGGTCGTTGACGGCGACGAACTCGAGGTCGGCTCCTGCCGCGTGTGCGGCCCTGAAGACGTTGCGCCCGATCCGTCCAAAACCGTTGATACCGACCTTCACTGCCATTGAGTCAACCCTCCTGGGAGTTGGGGGTCCTAATCGGACCCGATCGTGATCTCTATCTCATACCCATCGGGGTCCTTGAGGAACGCCGAGTAGGAGCCGGAGCCGTAGGAGCGACGCTCCCCCGGGTCCGAGACGCTGACGCCACCGGCGTTCATGCCGCCTTCCCAGGCCGCCTTGACGGCGACGATGCCGAGACCGGAGAAGCTGAGCAGCCCGAAGCCCGCCTTCGGCTCGTGATGAGCGGAGATGAAGAAGACGGGCTTGGCGATCCCCCAGCCGACGGTTTCGTCCTCCTCGAAATGGCGCCGCCAGCCAAGGGGCGCGAGCAGCGAGTCGTAGAACGACGCGCTCCGCTCGAGGTCGGACACCTCCAGTAGAACGTGATGCAGCATGCGGCAGGGAGGCTATACCGGCGGGCGGATCAGCCGCCGCGCGGGGTCCAGCGGAAATAGCGGATCGCGAGCAGGAGACCGGCAACGCCCCAGATCGCGACGACGGCGAGGTTGCCCCAGTCCAGACCGCTGGCACCGCCGGGGATGTAGGCGTCGAAGAAGGCCTGGAAGAAGTCGCGGACCGGGAAATGATTGGCGAAGTCGGTGACGCCCTGCGGCAGCTCGTCTTCGGGGATGAACACGCCGGAGAGGAAGTACAGGGGGAGAAGCAGCGCGTTGACGATCGGCGCGGCGGCGTCCTGCGAGGGGATCACCGCGGTGAGCGCGATTCCGAGGCAGCAGAAGGCGGCGGCGCCGACGACGAGGACGACGATGATCTCCGGCAGCTGCCCCCAGGGAATCGCGACACCGTAGAGAACGCGGCCGAGCGTCGCGACCAGGGCGAGCATGATCAGGGCGAGGACGATCGAGTTGCCGATCCGGCCGGCGATGAAGACCCAGGCCGGCATCGGCGTCCCCCGCCCGCGCTTCAACCGGCCGTCCTCGCGCGCGATCACCAGCGTCATCGCGAGGTTCTGCATCGTCGCCGAGATCACCGCGAGGGTGATGATCGCCGGCACGTAGTAGGCGGTGGTGTCTATCCCGCCCCGCACGTCGATCGTCTGGTCGCCGAACACCGTGGCGAAGATCAGCAACAGGATGACCGGGAAGCCGACCGTGAAGAAGACGGCGGCGGGATTGCGCCAGAAGGCCTTCTGGTCGTAGCGGAACTGGTGGGCGACGAGCGCCAGGCCGCTCATCGCTCGCCCTCTCCGCTCTTGGAGGTCAACGAGAGGTAGACGTCCTCGAGGCTGGGCCGCGTCACTTCCAGGCCCTCCAGGTCGAGGCCCTCCGCCACGACACGCCCGGTCAACTCGTGCAGGTCGGCGACCGGCGTCCTCGTCTCCAGGGAGACCTCCTCGCCACCGAGGCGATATCTGATCGTGGTCGGCAGGCTCTCGCGGTCTCCCAGCCCCCCGGGGGCGCCGCTGGCGACGATCTCGCCGGCGGCGATGATCGCCGCCCGGTCGGCGAGACGCTGCGCCTCGTCCATGTAGTGCGTGGTGAGGAATACGGTCTTGCCGAGGTCGCGCAGGCCCTCGATCACGTCCCAGGCCTGGCGGCGCGCCGAGGGATCGAAGCCAGTCGTCGGCTCGTCGAGGAAGAGGAGCTCGGGGTCGCCGACCAGGGCCATGCCGACGTCGAGGCGACGTTGCTGGCCGCCGGAGAGGCTGCCGGTGCGGGCATCCGCCTTGGCCCCGAGGCCGACCAGCTCGATCGTCTCCTCGACCGGGAGCGGCGCCCGGTAGTACCCGGCGTAGAGCCCGAGCGACTCGCGCACGGTGAGGTAGGGGTCGAGTCGGCAGCTCTGCAGGACGATCCCGATCCGCTCGCGCCAGGCGCGCCCGGCCCGCTCGGGATCCTCGCCCAGCACGGAGACCTCCCCCCCGCTGCGCTTGCGGTACCCCTCGAGGATCTCCACCGTCGTCGTCTTGCCGGCGCCGTTGGGCCCGAGGAAGGCGAAGACCTCGCCCGCCTGGACGTCGAGGTCGATGGCCCGCACCGCCTCGAAGTCGCCATAGCTCTTGCGCAGGCCGCGGATGGAGATGACGGGTTCGGGCAAAGCCGGGCGATTCTAGGTCTGAGGCACCGTTTCCGTATTCGCCGTCATATGCACGGCGAATACGGGAGCGACCCGCAGCTAGTCCAATTCAGCGTCGCGGTGCTTCATGTGGACGACCACGTCGTCGCGGCCTTCCAGCTCGCGGCGGATGCGATCGGCGACCGTGATCGAGCGGTGACGGCCGCCGGTGCAGCCGATCGCGATCGTCAGATGACTCTTGCCCTCGGTCACGTAGGCGGGGACCAGGAACTCCAGCAGGGGCAGCAGGCGGCCGTAGAACTCCCCCGCCTGCGTGCCCGACTCGACGTAGTCGCGCACCCTGCTGTCGAGGCCGGTCAGCGGCCGCAGGTCGTCGACGTAGTGCGGGTTTGGCAGGAAGCGGACGTCGAGGGTGAGGTCCGCGTCATGCGGCGGCCCGTTCTTGAAGCCGAAGGTGAGCAGCGTCAGCGCCATCTTGCCGCTTTCGTGGCGGCCGAGCATCTCCTCGGCGATGCGCCGTCGCAGGGTGCCGCCGCTGAGGCTGCTGGTGTCCATCACCACGTCGGCGCGCTCGCGCAGCGGCGCCAGCATCTCGCGCTCCGCCCGGATGCCGTCGACGATGTGGCCTTCGGGCGCCAGCGGATGCCGGCGCCGCGTCTCCTTGTAGCGGTCGACCAGCGTCTCCTCGTCCGCCTCCAGGAAGAGCACGGTCGGCTTCAGCCCGTCGGCCTGGAGGTCGTCCAACACCTGCAGCAGGTCGTCGAAGTAGTCGCCGCCGCGCACGTCGGAGACGACGGCGGCCCGCTCCACTCCGCTGCCGTCGTGGCGAAAGAGCTCGCCGAGGCTGCCGATCATCCGCGGCGGCAGGTTGTCGACGCAGAAGTAGCCGCCGTCCTCGAAGGCGGCGATCGCCTCCGACTTGCCGGCACCGGAGTGGCCGGTGATGACGACGAGGTTGACCTCGCGCCCCCCGGCCTTCCGGTTGCCTGCGGCGGCTTCCTTTGCCTTGGAAGGACTCCTTGCCATCAACCCGTCCTGTTCAGTTGCTCGTGGATCTCACGGGCTACCTTGCCAGGCACGCCGGGCACCATTTCGAGCTCCTCGCGGGTGGCCGCGACGAACCGCTCTGGAGAGCCGAAATGCTGGAGCAGGGCCCGCTTGCGCACCGGGCCCACCCCCTTCAGCTCGTCGAGCACCGAGCCGGTCATCGCCCGGTCGCGGCGGCCGCGGTGGTGGTCGATCGCAAAGCGGTGGGCCTCGTCGCGCACCCGCTGCAGCAGCTTCGAGGCCTCCGACTCGGCGGGCAGGTCGATCGGCCCCGCCCGGCCGGGCACGTAGACCTCCTCCAGCTTCTTGGCCAGGCCGATCACGGTGACGCCGCGCTCGACGAAGGGGCGCAGGACCCGCATCCCCGCCGAGAGCTGCCCCTTGCCGCCGTCGATCACGACAAGGGACGGCAGCGAGGCGAAGCTCGCGTCGCGCTTGCCGTCGTGCGGCGAGAGGTCGACCTGCTCGAGGTAGCGGTTCATACGCCGGCCCAGCACCTCTTCCATCGAGGCGAAGTCATCGGGGCCGTCGCCGCGCCCGTCGCCGTCCTCGCCGCGCACCCGGAACCGCCTGTAGTCGGCCTTCTTCGTCGCACCCCCCTCGAACACCACCATCGAGGCAACGGTGTGCTCGCCGCCGAGGTTGGAGATGTCGAATCCCTCGATCCGCACCGGCAGCTCCTGCATGCCGAGCGCCTCGCGCAGGTCGGCCAGCGACTCGACCCGTCGCTGCCGGCGGTGCTCGCGTCGCAGCCGGTCCTGGTCGAGGGCGAGGCGGGCGTTGCGCTCGGCCAGCTCGCGCAGGCGTCGCTTGTCGCCGCGCTCGGCGACGCGCACCTCGACCGTGCCGCCGCGCCGCTCGCTCAGCGCCGCCCCCAGCAGCTCGACCCGGTCGCGCAGGTAGGGGCCGACGACGATCGTCCGCGGCACCGCCGGCGAGGCCGAGTAGTACTGGCCGACGAACTCCTCCGCCACCTCGGACAGCTCGCGTTCGGCCTGGTTGTCGAGGTAGAAGCTCTGGCGCTCGGCGAGGATGCCGTCGCGCACCTGGAAGACCTGGGCGTTGGCGTCGGCCCCCTCGGCCGCGACCCCGATCAGGTCGGCGGTGCCGACCGTGCCCCCGGCGACGCGCTGGCGCTCGAACAGCGACTGGATCGCCTTCAGCCGGTCGCGGTGCAGGGCGGCGCGCTCGAACTCGCGCTCCGTCGCCGCGCCCTCCATCTTCGCCTGCTCGTCGGCCTCGACCTGCCGGTAGCGCCCGGAGAGGAAGTCGACGATGGCGTCGACGTTGCGGCGGTACTCCTCGCGGGTGATGTAGCCGACGCAGGGCGCCCCGCAGCGCTTGATGTAGTAGTCGAGGCAGGGACTGCCGGAGCGGCGGCCGGGCTCGGCGCCCTCGCAGGTGCGGAACTGGAACAGCTTGCCGAGCAGGTCGAGGGTCTCGCGCACGCGCTTGGCGCTGGAGAACGGCCCGAAATAGGCACGGCCCGGCCGGTGCTTCTCGCGGGTGAAGTAGACGCGCGGGTAGTCCTCGTCGAGGCTGACGCAGACGTAGGGGTAGGACTTGTCGTCGCGCAGGCGGATGTTGAAGCGGGGGCGGTGGCGCTTGATGAAGCTCTGCTCCGCGAGCAGCGCCTCGGCCTCGGTCGAGGTGAGGAGGCACTCGATCCGGTCCACTCGCGAGGTGAGCCGGGTGTCTCCGCCGGAGAAGTGCGAGGCGACCCGCTTGCGGATCGAGCGGGCCTTGCCGACGTAGAGGATCTCGCCCTCGCCGTCGTGGAAGAGGTAGACGCCGGGCGAGTCGGGCAGCTCGCGCCGCTGCTGCGCGACCCGTTCGGCCCGTGTCGCCTGCGTCCTGTCGTCGGCGTCGTTCACAGGCCAAAGGGTAGGCTCCTGGCCAGCCGGCCAGAGCCACCAGACCAAAACTTCATGCCCAGAGGGAGAGCGAGATGACCACGGAGACGCTGAGCACACCCGAGTTGAAAACGATGAAGCTTGAGATCGACGGGGAGATCGGCATCCTCACCCTCGACCGCCCCGAGGCCTTCAACGCGATGAGCCCGGAGATGATCGGCGAGATGACGGTGGCCTTCCCGTGGCTCGCCGACCAGGCGCCGCTGCGGGCGCTTATCGTGACCGGCTCCGGCAAAGCCTTCTGCTCGGGCGGCGACGTCAACTGGTTCAAAGAGGGCGTCTCCTCCGAGGAGATCGACCTGCCCGCCCAGGTGCGCCGCGGCGCCGACGCGCTGCACATGGCGATCGTCGACCTCCGCCGCATCCCCTACCCGGTGATCTGCGCCGTCAACGGCCCGGCGGCCGGCGCCGGCTTCTCGCTGGCGCTCGCCTGCGACATCCGGATCTCCTCCGAGGACGCCTTCTTCGCCTGCGCCTACGGCCGCATCGGCGCCTCTCCCGACGGCGGCATGACCTACTTCCTGCCGCGCGTCGTCGGGCCAAGCCGGGCGCTGGAAATCCTCCTCAACGACCCCAACATGACCGCCGAGGACGCGCTGGCCGAGAAGCTCGTCTCCGAGGTCGTCGCCCCCGAGGAGCTGATGGACCGGGCGCGAGCGAAGGCCGAGAAGCTTGCGGCTAAGGCCCCCCACTACGTGCGGATGGCGAAAATCCTCGCCGGCCAGAGCATCGAGAACAACCTCACCGAGCACCTGCAGCTGGAGCGCCACGGGATCGCCGACAGCATGGCCACCGAGGACCTGCGCAACGGTGTCGAGGCCTTCTTCGGCGGCGACACCCCGGAGTTCAAGGGCCGCTGAACTCATCTGGTCTGCGCCCGTATGCAGCTACAGTCCCACTTAGCGTTCTCCCTGACGGAAAGGATCCCAGCCATGAAGAAGGTCGCGGCACTCCTCGTCCTCGCCCTCGCTGCGTTTGCCCTCGTCGCCTGCGGCGGTGACGACGACACGACCAGCTCCAGCACCGAACCCGCGCCGGAAGCAACGACCGAAGGCAACGCGAACGCCGGCGGCGGCTCCGATGAAGCCGGCGGTGGCGGCGCGACCCTCAGCTTCGAGGCAGACCCCGAAGGCGCCCTCGCCTACACCACGACCGAGGCCACGACCGAAGCCGGCAAGGTGACCGTCGAGTTCGACAACCCGCAGTCGCTGACCCACGACGTCGCGATCGAAGACTCCAGCGGCAAGGAGGTCGGCGCCACCGAACTGATCGCCGACAGCTCCGACTCGACCACGGTCAACCTCAAACCCGGCACCTACACCTTCTTCTGCTCCGTTCCCGGCCATCGCGAAGCGGGGATGGAAGGGACGCTGACGGTCGAATAGGCGACGTAGTCGCGGCGCCCGTCAGCCGGCGGGCGCCATCACGCGGGTGACGCGAAGCCTGCCAGGCTTGACGCAGACAAAACAATCCGAGAGGCCCCCTAGACTCGCGGCGCATGGGGCAGTTCCCGTCGATGAAGGCAAAGCGCCTGCTGGCCACCCTGGAACGCAAGCCGCTCAGCTATCGCGTTGCACGCCAAACTGGCTCGCATCGCCGCTTGGAAGCGCCGGACCGACCCCCGCTGACCTTCGCGTTCCATGACAACGCGACAATCCCCTCCGGCCTCGTGCGCAAGATCCTCGTCAGGGACGTTGGACTTGCCGAGGACGAGGCTCGAAAGCTACTCTGACGTGGAGAATCAAATGGAGACCGTGCGCGTCATCTATCACCACGAGGCCGACGGCTGGTGGGCCGAGTCGCCCGACGTCGAGGGCTGGTCTGCGGCTGGCGACTCCTATGAGGAGGTCGTCAAGCTCGCCGAAAAGGGCATCCCATTCGCCCTAGAGCACGACGCAAACTTGGAGCACTTCGTTCCAGCTGGCGAGCACGTCGCAGCTTAGCTGCCGGCGGGCGCCATCACGCGGGTGACGGAGTCGCCCACGAAGCAAGGCTTCTCGTGCCCTCAACCTCGAGGGTGAAGCGGGTCACTGCCTCGTACCAGCCGCCGCCTTTGTCGTCGATCGAACGATCTCGGCCTTGGCGTGAACCCTGGAGTCGACCGGCACGGGGACTGGGGAAGCGGGTCTTGTTGGCGATGTATGAATTGTCCGACGCGATCCCGCTAGATGTAGTTCCTAACCACGTTGTTCATCCGGGCCTCCTTGAAGGCTGGGGTTGTCGAGACACCCAGCAACAAGGAGGACACCGGATGGATCTTCACGCTAATGCCCCCTTCGGCCCGAAGGGAAGGCTGACGATGGTCAGGCGGGTTACCGAGCAGGGATGGTCGCTCGCGGAGGCGGCCGAGGCCGCCGGAGTGAGCGAGCGCACCGTCTGCAAGTGGGTGGGCCGCTACCGCGCCGAGGGCGAGCCGGGCCTTTGGGACCGAAGCTCTGAGCCGCGCTCGGTCCCCCACCGCACCCCCGTGGATCGCGTCGAGGCGATCGCCGCCCTGCGGCGCCTGCGGATGACCGGGCCCGAGACCGCCGAGTGCCTGGGGATGGCGCTCTCCACGGTCTCGGCGGTGCTGAGGAGGATCGGCCTGGGCAGGCTCTCCCGCCTGGAGCCGCCCGAGCCACCCAACCGCTACGAACGAGCTCGCCCCGGCGAGCTGATTCACATCGACGTCAAGAGGCTGGTGCGGATCAAACGTGGCGCCGGGCACCGGGTGACCGGCAAGCGCACCTGGCAGGCCGAAGGCGCCGGGCGGGAGTACGTCCACGTTTGCGTCGATGACGCCACCCGGCTCGCCTATGTCGAGGTCTTGGCCGACGAGAAGACCAAGACGGCAATCGGCTTCCTGCGGAGGGCCCTCGCCTTCTACGCCGCCCACGGGGTCACCGTCGAGAGGCTGATGACCGATAACGGCGGCGCCTACGTCTCGACCGCCCACGCGATCGCCTGCCGGGCGCTGGGAATCCGCCACATCCGCACCCGCCCTTACCGGCCTCAGACCAACGGCAAGGCCGAGCGCTTCATCCGCACCATGCTGGGCGGCTGGGCCTATGGAGCGATCTACCGCGACTCCGCGCAGCGCACCGCGGCGCTACCCGGCTGGCTGGACTTCTATAACTGGTGCAGACCGCACGGCGCCCTTGCTCACAAGCCGCCCGGGACTCGGCTTGCCGAGTTGAACAACGTGGCTGGTTCTTACAGCTAGAAGGCCCACCATCCCTGCCAGCTCAGGCATGCGCTGAATGCCCCTCCGCCAGATCATCAAATCGCGGGCCTTGAGCGAGCACCCGTAGCCGCTCGGGCGGCTTGTCGTTCCACCAGCAAACCACCCAAGCCCCCTCGCTCCGGAGCCGGGGTGCCTCAGCCTCAAGAACTGGGTCAGACGTGCGGAAGCAGAAGAAGATGTTACGTTCCGTCAGGGCTGCGTCGTGAAGATCCTGGAGCCCCGGCTGATGGAGAAACTCGTGCCCCTCTTGGTTGGATTCTCCCCCTGCGATTAGAAAGCGGAGGGAATGATTCGTCAATCCGCCAATGCAATGCGGCTCAGGGGATTCGAAAGGCTCATCAGAACCCGCTCGCCGACGTTCGGCCAGGTCAGCGAGCACAGCGTAGTTCCGTTGAATTAGTTCGGCCCCCCTGACAACTTGGGGGCTCAACATACGGCGCACAGGCTCATCGAGCAGCCTGCAAGTCTCATCGATCTTTATCACGGGTAGATCGGTGAAATCCCCACTATGGCTATACGCGAGCGCCACGTGGATCAAGTTATGGCGCACCTCCTCCATCGCTCCGGTCAAGGCCATATCCACCCGGGAGCGAAGTGATCTCGCTTCGGACCGTTGATCAAAGAACCGAATAAGGACCGTGGTCCACAGCGCCCCGATCGCCAAGACAAGTCCAAGGAGCGTGAGCACTCCTTGGTTGGCGTTTAGTTGACAAGCGAAATCTGCGCGCCCCGAACACTGGGGCCCTTCCTGAAAGATCCAAATGTAGGCAACTCCAGCCACGCCGACGCCAAGCGCAGTGGCAACGATCACGGGCACAAGTCGACGCAGATCCTGATCGCGCCTCAGGATCATCACAGCCGCGATGGCGACACCCTCAAGCGCTATGAAGATCCCGATCAGCAGGAGCACGGCTGTGATCCTATTTGGCGAGCCCCTAGTTGTCCTACCCACGGACGTTGTGAACACGGCTGAGCGGCGGCCGATCTCCCAGTGAGCTGTGCGGGCGACGCCGGTTGTAGTAGCGAAGGAAGGATGCCATGGCCCTGGCGCGTTCGGTTGAGTTGGGCCAGGAGTGGGCGTAGGCCCACTCCCTCTTCAGGGTCTGGATGAAGCGCTCGACCTTGCCGTTCCAGCGCGGCGTGTAGGGCGGGGTGAGGATGTGGCGGGCGCCGTGTCGAGCCAGCTGCGCCTTGAAGGCATTTGATCTGCGGTAGGCGAAAGCGTTGTCGCTCATCACCGCCTCGGGCGCCTTCATGCCGAGCGAAGTGAAGTGCTCGATCGCCCGGCCCAGCACCGCCGCCGCGGTGTCCCCTCCTTGATCTCGATGCTGCTCGACGTAGGCGTAGCGTGAGTGGTCGTCGATCACGCAGTGCAGGTAGACGTAGCCGACTCCGGCCCGCTTCTCGGCCCCCGTCATGTCGCGGACGCCGGTGACCGCATGCCCAGGGCGATTGAAGCGTGCCAGGCGGGCGACGTCGACGTGCAGGAGCGCTCCCGGCTCAGACCACTCATAGCGGCGGTAGGTCTCGCGGGCTGCCCTGCGCCGCTGCGAGAGGCCGTGGCGGTGCAGCACCTTCCAGATCGTCGAGCGCGACCGGCGGCAGATTCCCGCCAGGCGCCCGGGTCCCAGGCCGGTCTGCCGGCGGGCTCGCAGGATCGACTCCTCCTCGGCGGCGCTGAGCCGCCGCGGCTGGCGGTGGGGTCGTGAGGAGCGGTCGGCCAGCCAGCGCCCAGAGCTTCGTTGCTCCTCGTCGGCCGAGCGCCAGCGATGCCACCAGCGGTGGGCTGTGGCCGGCGCCACGTTGAGGGCGGCAGCTGCCGCCCTCAACGTCATCCCCGACTCGATGGCCCGCACCAATGCCAGCCGTCCCGCTGGTCCGAGAGCGGCGTTACCGTGAACCTTCATCCGGGTCCTCCTTAGCTTGGGCGTCAGAACCGCAAGCGTCTTGGAGGGCCCGGATGGCTTCTCAGGCGTTCACAACGTGTGTGGGCGGGTCACCTAGTTCCTAATGCTGACGGAAGACCCGTGGAACAGGCACTACTCGGCGGGCGCCATCACGCGGGTGACGGAGTCCCCCACGAAGCACGGCTTCTCGTTGCCCTCGACCTCGAGGGTGAAACGGGTCACTGCCTCGTACCAGCCGCCGCTCTTGTCGTCGATCGAGACGATCTCGGCCTTGGCGCGGACCTTGGAGTCCACCGGCACCGGGGCGGGGAAGCGGATCTTGTTCCAGCCGTAGTTGACGCCGAGGACGAAGCCGGTCGAGGAGATCAGTTGCTGGCGGAAGCCGTCGACCAGGGAGAGCGTCAGGTTGCCGTGGGCGATCGTGGTGCCAAAGGGGCTCTCGGCCTTGGCTCGCTCGACGTCGACGTGGATCCACTGGTCGTCGCCGGAGAGACCGGCGAAGGTGTCGATGTCGGCCTGGGTGACGGTGCGCCACTCGCTTGGGCCGATCTCCTGCCCAACCAGGGACTGCATCCCCTCGACTCCCTGCACCTCGACGCTTGCCATCGGCGGGCAGTTTAGCCGGAGGTTCCCAGCCCGACGAGCTTGGATGACAATAGGTCTACGCGTCGAGGTACTGGCGCAACGCCTTGCGGATCACTGACGATGTGGACTCGTGGTCGCGTTTCGCCCGCTGGGCCAGGGCTTGACGGAGACCGGGATCGAGACGAACAGACTCGACCTTGGCTGGACCGGAGCCCATTGCTGGACGACCGCGCCGGCGACGCAGGATCTCGTCGACATCGAAACCCTCCTCGGCTTCCTTGGCCAGCTTCTCGACCAGTGCATCGGTGATCTGCACACCGCTGGCGGTCTTGCCATAGGTCCTCTTACGCGCCATCTTCATCCCCAGGCAACAGCGGTCGGTATTTCGGCCTCATCTTCATCGCGTGAATCGCAACCTCTGAGTTATCACCGCGCGGAATCGTCGCCACCTCAAGCAGATCTGCGTTGCGAGCGGCTCCGATATACAGCCGGGTTCGGTTGTCGCGGTCATCGATGCTCATTGCGTGGCTCACGGCGTGCTCGATATCGGCGTCGGAAATACCGTGCTTCCGAGCCGATGGATGAATTACAAGGATTATCGTACTACGAAATTTGGGCGTCACGCCACCAGCCTCACTTCGAAGTTCGGCATCGCGATCGCGCTCGCACCGCCGAGTAGACCGAGAATGCGGGTCACGTAGGCCTGGGTCTCGGAATAGGCGGGGATACAGCCGCAGGCTTCGACCGGGGCTGGGCCGGCGTTGTAGGCGGCGAGGGCGAGCTGGGGGGAGCCGAACTGGCGCAGCAGGTCCGACATCAGGTGGGCCTGGGCGTCGATCGCTTCCTCGGGGTCGTAGGGATCTCGCAGACCGTAGGCCGCCGCCGTGGAGGGCATGAACTGGGCGATGCCCTGGGCGCCGGCGGGGGAGCCCGCGTAGGGGTTGAAGTTCGACTCGGCCATCAGCTGTGCAGCAAGCAGGGCGGCGGAAACATTCCAGTGGGTGGCGGCGCGGAGGAGCGGCGCGCGGAACTCGTCCGGGACGAACGACGGCAGCCCCCCTGTCCCGGCGAGCGCGCCGTCCGCACCGCGCCCGCCGGTGGGGGACGCCGTAATCCCGACGGCGTTCCCGGCCGCCGAGCAGGGTGGCGGGCCGGTGTCGAAGCCGTAGTGCCAGGACTCCCACGAGTAGCGCTGGACGAAGCCGAAGCGGCTCGCGTTGGTCGCCAGCCAGCCGTACGCGGTTTCGGGCCCGAGGTCGAGCTCGGTGGCGCAGCGGTGCAGCGACTGCCCCGGCGGCGCGACCCAGCGCGGGTCCGGGTGGGCGGCGAAGAGCGCCGCCTGTTCGGCGTCGGAGCGAAAGCCCGAGTTGACGACGAGCGCGACGCCCGCACCCGCCGCGGCGGCGGCCATCCGGTCGAAGGCGGCGGCGACGTCGGGTCTCATTCCCTCTCCCTGCCTGACGACGAGTGGGCCGCTGTAGCCGCCACCGCTCGCCATCCTCGATGCCCCACTGAGGCCAGAGGACGGCGCGCCGGCTTCGGCCACGGCGGATGCCTCGGTGCGCGCCGGGCGGCGCCCCACATCGACATCGGCGAGCACGACGGCCCTGGCCTGGACCGGCGCGAACGAGTCGCCGTCCGGGAACGAGACCCGCAAGTGCGCCGCGCCCACGCCGTTCGCTCGCCCGGCGAGCAGTGCTGCCGCCCGGGCACGCGCCAGATATGCGACCTTGACCAGGTGGCGCGGGTTTGGCGTGCCGTCGGGCATCCGCGGCGGCGAGAGCAGCCGCGGCAGGTCGTCGCGCATTGACCGTGCGGCCGAGATCGCCGCCAGGTCCGCCGCCCGCTGCGCTCGCCCCTTGCCGGTCACCGCCCCGGCGATCGCCACCAGCGCCAGCGCCGCCGCGATCAGGGCGAACGAACCGCCCAGCGCCAACGGCAGAGCCTGGCCGTCTTCGTTCCTCCAGCCCATGCCCCGACCCTGCCGTGCCCCGGCGCACGCGTGGTGCGCAAAATCGCGCGGAACCGAGCCGGTAACGTGACCGAACCGTCCCATGGCCCCACTCAAGCGTGGCAAGGGACCCGAGCCGAGCCGAGGAGGACCGATGCCGCAGACCCGCACAGCCCGCTTCCCGAGCCCGAGGGGCCGGGTCGCCACACTCGCGATCACGGTGATCGCGCTCCTGGCGATCGCCATGCCCGCCCAGAGCGCCACGTCCAGCAAGCGCGTCGCCAAGCAGGCGCAGAACGCCACGCTCGGCAAGACGGTCCTCACGACCCTGGCGGGCCGCACTCTCTACACCCTCAGCGCCGAGACCAAAGGCACGTTCATCTGCAAGGGCGGCTGCCTGACCGCCTGGCACCCGCTCTACGTCGCGGCCGGGGTCAAGCCGACCGGCCCGGTGAAGCTCGGCACGATCAAGCGACCCGACAACGGACGGCGCCAGGTGACCTTCCGGGGCCGGCCTCTCTACACGTTCGACGGCGACGAAAGAGCGGGCGACGCCAACGGCGAGGGCTTCAGGGACGTCGGTACCTGGCACGCGGCAGCGCCCTGACGCTGGAGAACTAGCGCGAGCGGACGGCGGCGATCGTCTGCCTCAGCGTCTCGCGCGCGTCGTAGTGCGGCATCCAGTGCAGCCTGCGGCGGGCCCGCGCGGTGTCCATCAGTACCGGCCGGCGAACCGCCTCGATCCAGGCCGCCTCGTCGGGCAGGAAGGGCATCAGGGCCACCGCCTCGGCGGCGACGCCGACGGCGAGGTGCGGCGCCGGCACCGCGTGCCAGCCGAGCGCGTGGGCAAGGTCGGTGATCGTCATCTCCCCGGGCCCGGCGAGGTTGTAGACGCCCGGCTGCCCGTGACCGATCGCGGCGGCGCAGAGGGCGGCGGCGACGTCGTCGTGGTGGACGAGCTGGAACGGGACGCCGGGGTCGGGCAGCACCGGCCGCAGCTCGGGGACCCTGCCGAGGGCCCAGCGCACGGGCCCCGGGATCCGTTGCCCGATCGCCAGCAGCGGGACCATGTCGAGCAGCAGCGTCGCCTCCGGCCCGGCGACGATGCAGGGCCGGAACACGTAGGCGTCCGTAACCGAGCCCGCCAAGGCCTCGTCCAGCACCGCCTCGACCTCGGCCTTGTGGGCAGAGTAGGGGTGGCGCGAGGTGCCCTTGACGGGGTCGTCCTCGCTGAGCAACTCGGGCATGCCGCGGCGGAAACCGTATGCCGCGACCGAGGAGGTGTAGACGAGGCGCTTGGCGCCGGCGGCCGCCGTGGCCTCGAAGACGTTGCGCGAGCCGGTCAGGTTGACCTCGCGGCTGTCGCGGTCCCCCGCCATGATCGCGAAGGCGAGGTGGACCACGACGTCGACCCCCTCGACCAGGCCTTCCACCGCCTCCCGGTCGAGCACGTCCCCGCGGCGGTATTCGGTCTTCTCCCAGCCGTGGCCGGCAAGGTCGAAGGGCCGTCGCGCCATCCCGATCACGCGGTCGACCTCAGGCGTTCGCTCGAGCGCGGCGATGAGAGGGCGGCCGATCTCCCCGGTGGGGCCGGTGACTGCGACGGTCAGCATGCGGCGATTCTGCCGAAACGCGGGGCGTGGCGGCGCGGCGCTCGAGCGCCGACGGCGCCGGGCGTGCCTACCGTGCCGTGGGCTTGATCATGACCGTGGACCTGGTGACGCCGGTACCGCTGACCGTCGCCTTCACGGTCTTGGCCTTGCCGAGCACCTTCTTGGCGGCAGCCGAGAGCTTGACCTTGAGTGTCTTCGAGGTTCCTGCGGCAAGGCTGAAGGAGGCCTTCCCGATCTCGGTGTTCTTGAGCTTGCCGCCCACCTTGAGCTTCGCCATCAGCTTCAGGCTGCCCTTGCAGGGACCCTGGCCCTTGCACGAGAGCCTCAGTACCGCCTTGCCGCCCTGGAAGAGCGCGGCGCCGGAGACGCTCAGCTTGCCGGGAGGCGGTGTCGGAGGTTTGGTGCCGGTGCCGGATCCGCCGCCGCCCGATCCTCCTCCGCCCGAGGTCGGTGTGAGGTTGAAGGTCGCGGTGACGACGGTGTCTTCTTCAAGCGTCAGTTCGCACGGGTCCGCGGTGCAGGCTCCAGACCAGCCGGCGAACTGGGAGCCCGAACTCGCCGAGGCGACCAGCGTCAGTTCGGTCCCTTCCACGTACGCGGGAGCGCAGGTTTCGAGCGGGCCGGATTCGACTTCGCATTTGACCGTGCCCGAGCCGATTCCGGCTTTGAGGATCGTGAGTGCAGGACCGACGAGGTCGAAGGTGGCGGCGACGGTGTGGTCTTCGTCCATGGTCAGATCGCACGGAACTGAAACGCAGTCACCCGACCATCCGACGAATTCGGAGCCGGCAGCGGCTTTTTGGACCAACCTCAGTTCGGTGCCTTCAGGGTAGAAGTCGAGGCAGGCTTCGGGCCCTTCTTCGGCTTCGCATTCAACGGTGCCCGAGCCGGTGCCCGGCATTTCGATCGTGAGTTCGAATTCTTCCACCGGGACGGGTTCGAAGGTCGCGGTGACTTCATGGTCTTCGTCCATGAACAGTTCGCAGATGGCGGGACCGCAGTCGCCCGAGAAGTCGACGAATTCCCAATCGACTTCGGGTTCGGCGACCAGCGAGACTTCGGTTTCTTCGGGATATTCGTCTTCGCAGAGTTCCGCGGGCCCGAATTCCACTTCGCATTCGACCGTGCCTTCACCGACCACGTTGATCGTGAGGCTGAAGTCGGCAGCAGACGCCTGCGCAACCGGAATCAGCAGCAGGCCCGCGGCGAACAAAGCAAGCAGGGCGAGGCGCAGCCCGCCACCCGCTGGTGCTCTCCCTCCCATGCCGAACACAACCCGAGCTTATTACAGAAGTCGCGCTCCCAACGGAGGCAATCCGCCTTGCGATGGGCCTCTCAGGCGCTGACGTCGACGATCTTGACCAACCCCTCGAGCCCGCCAAGGTCTTTGGCATTCAAGGTGTACAGCGGAAGGTCGTGAGCAAGAGCGGTCGCCGCAATCATCAGATCGACAGCACGCGCACCCCTGGGCTTGCGACCCCTGGCGACCACCGTCGCGTAGACATGTCCATACGCCCGCGCGCAGGCGGGCGTGAAGTCCAGCGATTCGACACCCGCCTCGAACCGCTGCAGACGCTCCTGACGCCGCGCTCGCTCGAGATCGTCGGAGGTGGCAAGGGGTCCGGCGGTCAGCTCGGCGAGCGTCAGGGTCGAGATCGAGATCTCAGCGGGAAGTCGTCCTGGGTCGACCTGCTCGCGACCGATCACCACTGACGTATCGACCAGACCGCGCCCTTCGGGCGGGTCAACCACGGGGCGTAGGATCCTGATCGGCGTAGGCGTCGATATCCGTTCGGAACCGCTCGTAGTCGACCGGCGGCGAACCGGCGAAGAGGTCGAGGAAGGCCTGCCTGGGGATGAATCTGCGAGGCCTGTATGGGCGCAGCTCACCGACTGGCTTTCCGTTCCGGGTCACGATGAAGTCCTCGCCGGCGTCGAGGGCTCTCATCACCTCGCCGCTGTTGTTGCGCAGCTCTCGCTGGGTCAGTCTCCTCGTCATCGGGCTCACTGTAGCACGCGTGCGCCGCTGAAATTTCGCTTTCCAAAAGGGAATCGACCACGGACGAGGGCAGACCACCTGGGGCGTCCACCGGCAGCGCTCCGAACAGTGCCCGGCGTGCGGGAACCCAGCCGAGCGGCCGCTTCAGCACCTTGACCCGCAGGCCACACCCCTTCAGGTCGGCGACGGCGAGGGCGGTCAGGGCGCGGCCGGAGGCGAGATCGGCGCGGAGGATCGCGCCCGTGGGATGGATGCCCTCCCCAGCCAACAGCGGCTGCAGCCAGGCGGGTGGCAGGTGGACGACGGCGACCGAGTCGCGGACCAGGGGCAGCGCCGCCCACACCGACTCGAGCGCCCCCTCCTCCGCGGGAACGGCGAGGTGGCAGGTCTGCCCTCGGGAGGCGGCCCGCAGTTGCGGCAGGTGAGCGGCGAGGCGCTCCTCGAGCTCGCGCGCGCCGGCCGAAGCGATCAGCGTCGGGCGGGGCGGGCGGCCGCCGACGTCGATCAGGAGGCCCGGCCGGTCGGGGTCCGACCCGGCGCAGGCAAGCGCAGCCGCGGCGGCCTTCGAGCCGCTCGCGTCGCCGACCGCCGTGACCAGGATCATGCGCCCGCTCATCGTCCGGCCGGTCTCGCGAAGGCGGAGCTCGTCATTGCCAGCAGGGCCTCGAGCTGTGGCAACGGCGATGGCGGTCGCACCCGGACCTCCACCTCTCCTCCGCGCACCGTCACCTCCACGTCCTCCTCGGCCCAACCCGGCAGGGCATCCCTGGCCGCGGTCTCGGCCGGCCGCCCAGCGGCCAGCGCCAACGCCCCTGCCTCGGCGGCGCCGTCAGCCAGGGTAAGGGCGCAGCCGGCGAGGAGAAGTTGCAGCGCAATCGATCCGGCCGCCAGCAGGAGCGGGATCGCGGCGACCGCTTCGACCGTCGCCTGACCGCGCTGGCTATCCATCACCCAGCCCGCTCTTCGCCGCCACCGTCAGCCGCGGCATGCCCGGCAGCAGGCGCGGCACCGGCACGCGCACCGAGACCGTCCCGGTGTCCTCGACCCGAGCTCCGGCCCGCAGCGACGACGGCAGGGCGCTCCGCGCCGCCGCCCTCGCATCGCCCCCAACCAGCGCGGCGCGCGCCCCCGCACGCGCGGCCACGCCCGCCGACCACAGCGAGTGGCCGACGAGACCGAGCTGCGCCGCCACGAGGACCGCCAGCAGCAGAAGCGGGACCACCGCGATCAACTCGACCGAGGCGGTCCCCTCCTCCCTGTGGCCTGCACTGCTGGCGGTCCGTGGCGACACGCCATGACCGTCGCAACCCCGGCCGCGCGCGTGGCGCGCTCAATCGCGCGGACCAGTGATTTCTCTCGCGCCCAGTGCGTTCAGTAGGAGTTCGCGTCGACCCAGACCCGCCAGATCGCCGCAACCGAGGCGCCGAGCAGGACGATCCAGGCGAGCGTGCCGCCGCCGCTGGAGAAGAGCTCGTCGCTGCCGGCGATCAGCAGGGCGATCATCCCCAGCGCCCCGTAGAGCAGCGCCCGGCGACCGTCGCTCAGCGTCGCCAGCGTCAGCTGGTTCTGGCGGCTGAGCACGAACAGCGTCCAGGCGATCCCCGCCAGGAAGCCCATCGTGATCGCAGTGAGGATCGCTTCGGCGGCATTGCCGCCGGCGGGAGCGAAGGCGACCACCAGCGCCAGCAGCGCGACGATCGCGACATTGCGCACGGTACGCACGGGAGGATTCTACGCGCTGGTTCTAGTTGCTCGACATCACGACGATGCCGAAGACCACGGCCGCCAGGGTGACCAGCACGGCCAGGCCTGCGACCACCACCGCCCCGCCCGCGGCCAGCGGCCGTTCGTTGCGGCTGAGGTCAGCGAAACGAGCGACACCCCAGATCGCCACCGAGAAGACGACCGTTATCCCAACCCCGGCGACCAGCGACGCGACCACCGTCTGCAGGAGCTCCTTGGTTTCGACCACGACCGCCATGCTCAACCCGCCGGGACCGGGGCGCCCCGGCGCGAGCGCCGGGAGAAGATCGCGACGATCAACGAGAGCGACATCAGCGAGACGAGGACGGGACCGAGGGCGCCGCTGCCGAAGATCGCGGTCGCGCCGTAGGCGAGGGCGCCGATCGCCGCCGCCGCCGGCAGCGTCAGCAGCCAGGCGGTGACGATGTTGCCGGCGACCCCCCAACGCACCGCCGAGACCCGCTTGCCGGCGCCCGCACCCATGATGCCGCCGTTGATCACGTGCGTGGTCGAGAGCGGGAAGCCGAAGTGGGTCGAGGCGAGGATCACCGTGGCGCCCGCCCCCTGGGCCGAGAATCCCTGTGCCGCGTCCATCTTGATGATCCGCGTGCCGGTCGTGCGGATGATCCGCCAGCCGCCGCTGTAGGTGCCAAGGGCGATCGCCACCGCCGAGGAGGCGATCACCCAGAACGGCGGGTCGGCGTCCGCCCCCAGCGTGCCGTTGGCGACCAGGGCCAGGGTGATCACGCCCATCGTCTTCTGCGCGTCGTTGGTGCCGTGGGCCAGTGCCAGCAGCCCGCCGGAGACGACCTGGCCGTAGCGGAAGCCGCGCGTCACCAGCCCGGGCCGCTGCCGCCCCACGACCCGGTAGACAAGCCCGATCGCGATCCCGGCGACGGTGAAGGCGAGGATCGGCGCGATCACGGCCGGGATCAGCACCTTGCCGACCAGCCCGTCGGCGATCACCGCATCGAAGCCCGCGGCGGCCACCGCCGAGCCGACCACGCCGCCGATCAGCGCGTGCGAGGAGCTCGACGGCAGACCGAAGGACCAGGTGATCAGGTTCCAGGCGATCGCCCCGATCAACCCGGCGAAGACGACCGTCGGCGTGACCACGCCGGAGTTGACGACGTCGTTTGCGACGGTGGCCGCAACCGAGATCGAGATGAAGGCACCGACGAAGTTGAGCAGCGCGGCCATCCCGATCGCCACCTGCGGACGCGCCGCCCCGGTCGATATCGAGGTGGCGACGACGTTCGCGGTGTCGTGGAAGCCGTTGGTGAAGTCGAAGGCAAGCGCCGTGCAGACGACTATGACGAGGATGACGTCAGAACTCATCCGCTCATGAATTCTTAATCACGATGCCCTCGATGATCTGCGCGGCCGTCTCGGTCGCGTCGATCGCGTTCTCGAGCACGGCGAACATGTCCTTCCAGCGGATCACGACCATCGGGTCGATGCCGTTGGAGAAGAGCGAGGCGACGGCGTCGCGGGAGATCCGGTCGCCCTCGTTCTCCAACCGGTGGATTTCAATCCAGTACTTGTCGAGATCCTTGAAGTCGGGAAGGTGCTCGAGACCCCCGGCAAGCTGCTCGCAGGCTCCGACCAACACTTTGGTCAGCGCCTGCGCCTGCGCCATCGGCGCCTCGATCTTGTAGAGGCCGAGCAGGTCCGCCGCCTCCTCGGTGTAGTCGACGATGTCGTCCATCTGGGTTGCCAGCCCGTAGATGTCCTCGCGGTCGATCGGCGTTACGAAGGTCGAGTTGAGGCGCTTGATGATGTCGTGGGTGATCCGGTCGCCCTCGTGCTCGGCCTTGAAGATCTCCCGCGCGAGGTCGCGGTCGTCCGGCCATGACCCCATCATCTCGTCGAGCAGCTGCGAGGCGCGGAGGGTGTTCTTCCCGGCCTCGATGAAGAGGTCGAAGAAGGTGCGATCGCGAGGCAGGAGGGAGAGGCGCACTACCTGGCAATCCTATTGATAGGAGCGGGCGCGTCCCACTCAGCCGGTGCTGGCGGCGAGCTGCTCGGCGGCCCTGGCCGCGTGGCGCTCGCGCAGCTCCTCCTGGACGCTGCGCCGCTGCCCGTTTTCGGGCCCGAGCCGGGTCCAGACACCGTCGCCGTCGAGCTCCCAGGCGTTGGCGTTCTCGGCGAAGCAGCGCTCGAGCACGTCGAGCAGCTCCGCTTTCAGGGCGGGCTCTTCGACCGGCGTCACCAGCTCGACGCGGCTGTCGAGGTTGCGCGGCATCAGGTCGGCCGAGCCCACCAGGACCCGCGTCTCCTCGCCACGCTGGAAGGTGTAGACGCGAGAGTGCTCGAGGAAGCGCCCGACGATCGAGACCACGCGGATGTTCTCGGAGACCCCCGGCAGGCCCGGCCGCAGGCAGCAGATGCCGCGTACGTTGAGGTCAACCCGCACACCGGCCTGTGAGGCCTCGTACAGCGCCCGGATGCAGGCGGCGTCGACCAGCGAGTTCATCTTCAGCGCTATCCGCGCCTCCTCGCCGGCGCGGTGCGCCTCGACCGTGGTCTCGATCTCCTCGAGGATGCGGTCGCGCATCGTCGTCGGCGAGACCAGGACCTTGCGGTACTCGGCGGGCCGCCCATAGCCGGTGAGGAAGTTGAACATCTCGGCGACGTCGGCGCCGATCTCCTCGTCGGCGGTGAAGAGGCCGAAGTCGGTGTAGAGACGAGCGGTCTTGGGGTGGTAGTTGCCGGTCCCGATGTGGACGTACTCGCGCACCCGGTTGCCCTCGCGGCGGGCGACGACGATCGCCTTCACGTGCGTCTTCAGCCCCGGGATCCCGTAGACGACGTGCGCGCCGGACTCCTCCAGCGACTTGGCCCAGGCGATGTTGGCCTCCTCGTCGAAACGGGCCTTCAGCTCGACCATGCAGACCGCCTGCTTGCCGCGTTCGGAGGCGCGGATCAGCGAGGGGACCAGCGGAGAGTCGTCGCTGGTCCTGTACACCGTCTGCTTGATCGCCAGCACGTCGGGGTCGGCGACCGCCTGCTCGACGAAGCGCTCGACCGAGGTGGCGAACGAGTCGTATGGATGGTGGACGAGGATGTCGTCGCCACGGATCGCCGCGAAGATGTCGGCCGGCTCGTCGTCCTCGCCCTGCAGGCGCGGCTGGGTCACCGGGGTCCAGGGCGAGTAACGCAGCTCGGCGTGGCCGGGAACGTCGGCGACCGCGGTGAGGTCGGCGAGATCGATCAGCCCGTCGACGTCGTAGACCTCGCGGTCCTCGAGCCGCAGCGCGTCGATCAGCTGCTGGCGCAGCTTCGGGTTCATCCCGGTGGCGATCTCCAGCCGCACGACCTCGCCGAAGCGGCGGCGGCGGATCTCGTCCTGGACCGCCTGCAGCAGGTCGTCAGCCTCGTCGGAAACGGTGAAGTCGGCGTCCCGGGTGACGCGGAAGTAGCCGTGGTCGACGACCTCGGTGCCGGGGAAGAGCACGTCGAGGTTGGCGGCGATCGCCTCCTCCAGCGGCACGAAGGCCTTGCCGTCGTCCCCGACCGGGAGGAAGCGGCCGAGCAGCTCCTTCGGCACCTTGACGCGGGCGATGATCTCGGTGCCGCTGTCGGGATCGCGCAGCAGCACACCGAGGCTGAGCGAAAGGTTGGAGATGTATGGGAAGGGCCGGCCGAGGCCGATCACCAGCGGCGTCAGGGCCGGGAAGACCTGCTCGTGGAAGCGCTCGTCGATTTCGCGCCGCTCCTCGGCGGTCGCCGAGTCGAGTGTGACGATGCGGATCTCGTGCTGCTCCAGCGCCGGTCGGATCTTGCCCTCGAAACAGCGGTGCAGGCGCCGGTCGAGCTCCAGGACCCTCGCCTGGATCGCGTCGATCTGCGCGCCGGGGGCGAGGCCGTCGGGACCGCGCGCGTCGATCCCGGCGTCGAGCTGGTCGAACAGCCCTGCCACCCGGACCATGTAGAACTCGTCCAGGTTGGAGGCGTAGATCGCGCAGAAGCGGACCTGCTCCAGCAGCGGCACCTCAGGATCCTCCGCCAGTTCGAGCACCCGCTGGTTGAAGTCGAGCCAGGAGAGCTCGCGATTGAAGTAGAGGGCGGGATCTTCGATCGGCCAATCGTACTGCCGTGCGGCCGCCATCCCACAGGGGCTCAGGCGACGCGGGAAGATACTTGCCGGGGGGTCTCGGCAGCTGCCTCGAGTGCGCGCCGATAGCCGTCCCCGAGCTGCTCCAGGGCGCGCTCCCAGGAGCGGGCGCGGGCCGCCCGCACGGCGGAGGCACCGAGATGGCGGCGCAGGAGCGGCGAGGAGGCGAGCTGCAGGACGGTGCCGGCGATGTGGTCAGCATCCGCCTGGCAGAGCATCCCGGTGTGGCGGTTCTCGACCAGCGAGGCCGGCCCGCCCTCGGCGACGGCCACCACGGGAACGCCGCTGGCGCCTGCCTCGAGCACCACCTGGCCGTAGGTGTCGGTGGTCGAGCAGAAGAGGAAGACGTCGGAGCTCGCGTAGGCCCTGGCCAGGTCCTCCCCCTCAAGCCAGCCGAGGAAGGTCGCGTGCTCGCCGAGGCGCGCGCGCAGCTCGGCCTCCTCGGGCCCGCCACCCGCGAGCAGCAGGTGCAGGCGGGGGTCGGAGCGGCGGGCGCGCAGGAAGCTCTCGGCGAGCAGGTCTACGCCCTTCTCACGCGTGAGCCGGCCGGCGTAGAGGACCTTGACCTCCCCCGGGTACTCCCCGCGCGCGGCCTTGCCGGGGTCGAAGCGGGAAACGTCCACCCCGCGCTCCCAGCGCCCGAGCCGGGCCTCCTCGACACCGAGCGAGACCAACGAGCGATCCGCCGCCGGGCTCGGTGAGAGAACCAGGGAGGGAGCGCGGTAGAAGGCACCAAGAGCCGCCCGCGCCACCGACTCGAGCCCGTCGTCGCCGCTGCGCACGCCGGCGTAGGCGGCCAGCTCGGTGTGGTGGCTGGCGAGGAGCGTCATTCCCGTGACCCGGCTCAGCAGGGTTGCGGCGACGCCGGCCGGGCCCGGCGCGGTGACGTGGATCGCGTCGTAACGACCCTCGGCCAGGGTCTCGACCAGGCCGGGGAGACCGGGGACGCCCAGACTCATACCTGCATAGAAGGGAACTTCGAGCTCGGCCGCCGCCGGCAGCCGCCGGTCGACCCCGGGGTCGGTGCCGACGACCTCGATCTCGAACCCCGGCACGCCGAGCTCGCGGATCTTCTCGATCGTCGCGGTGACGCCGTGCATGGCGCCGATCCCGTCCGCGATCAGCGCGACGCGCCGGCGCTCACCGGGCCGGGGGGCCAGCTTCGCCTTCTCGGCGCCGAGGAAGGCCGTCGCCGGCGCATAGGGGACCGCCGGCACGAGGGCGTCGAACAGGGTGCCCAAGGCGGCACCGGCATCGCCGCCGGCAATCGCGGCGGAGCCGCCTTCGACGGCGCCCCGCAGGCGCCTCTCGTGGGTGCGGCGGGCGTGGCGGTAGAGGTCTGCGTGAGAGAAGTCCTCAGCCTGCAGGTGGGCGATCAGGTCGCGGCCGCGCAGGTCGAGGTCGACCGAGCGCAACCAGGCCTCGAGCAGGGCACGAGCGTCCCCGGGCCCGATGTCAGCGGCGACCCTGCCTTCGCGCTCAGCACCCTCGCCGAGCACTCGCTGAGCGATCTTCAGCACCGCCACCGGGTCGACCGTTCCGGTGCGCTTTTTGGACCCCACAGGTCCATAAGGCGCACCGGAAGCGGGGAGCTCGAGGGCGCGGGTCGCCAGGGCCATCGCCGCATGCGCCCACTTGGCGGCGCCGCCCTGCTCGCCCCCGGCAGCTGCATCGCCTTCGCGCATCCGGCGCAGAAACTCTTCCGGCGTGGATACCGCCGGCACCTCGGTGAAGGTGCGGCCGATGTCCACGCCGGCGTGATCGTCGGAACCGCCGATCCCGGTCCCCCCGTGCGTCTCCGTGTAGATCGCCGCCGGCATGTTCAGCTCGGCCGCACGAGACCCGTTGCGAACCTCCCAGACCCCGAAGAGCTCGGCGAGGCGGCGGCGGTGCCGGGGTGTGAGCGGCGCGGCGACGTTGTAGAAGGGGTGCGCGAGCGCGCAGGCGATCTCGTTCTCGTCAAGGTATGCGGCGCAGGCCTCCAGATCGCCGGCGTGTGCCTGCAGCCACTCGTGGTCCCCGGGAGTGATCCCGTAACAGAGGACGTGAACCGCCTGGGGCTCGCCGGCGAAGCGGGCGGTCAGCTCCTCGGAGACGAAGCAATCGGGACGGTCGGCCAGATCGAGACAACCGTCGATCGTGTCGTGGTCGGTGATCGTGACGAAGTCCATCCCCCGTCGCTTGGCCAGCTCGTAGACCTCCTCGGGCGGCGTCGCGCACTCGGGAAGCCCCAGCGAGCGCTGAACCCCGAGCCGCGAGAGCTGCGAGGCGGTGGAGTGGCAGTGCATGTCTACTCGGGAAATCATCGGCGTCTCCCTGCTCGTGTTCGATCTTGTCCAGACCAGATTTCGCCATGAGCAGGGAAAACTTGTGAACGAACGGCCAACGCGCCGTGAACATCCGGTAACCCCGGACGAACTCCGAATCCCGGACGAGTTCCGTATTGACCGTCACATAGACGGCGAATGCAGTTCGGGTGGCTGGAGGGCGGAACGCAGAGCGGCCCAGGTGCCTTTGCTGACCTCGGCCTGCCAGAGCGCGACGAAGTCGTGGAAGAGGCGCTCGCGGCGGTCGCGCAGGATCGCGGCCAGCGACTCGATGCCCTCGACCTTGGGCAGCATCAGGTCGCAGTCGTGCAGGTCGCCGAGGACCGACTGAAGCCGCTTGGCGGCATCGCGCGCTGCCTTCGCCTCCGCGCCGATGCACTGCCCGACGATCTCCAGCGCGTAACGCAGCCGCTTCGCCGCGATCCGCATGTCGTGCTGGGCGGTGCTGGCACCGGGCGCCAACGCCTCGTCGGCGAATGCGTACAGCTCCTCGAGTCTCATCAGCACGATGCGCGAAGCGTTCGGCCGCAGCGGTGCGCCCGGGTCGAGGCTCTCGACCTCACGTGCCTTCATGCCTCCAACCCCTCGACGAGCCTGGCGAGGCGGCGGCGCAGCTTCTTCAGCCGCTTTGCGGAGACGAACGGGGCGAGTGCCTCGTTGGCTACCAATTGCCCGGCTCGCAAATCTCCGATCAGGCTCGTCAGCGCATCTCGATCCTCCACCGCGACATCGCTGGAGAGGCTCTCCAGTAGCTCGATTTCGACGTCGAGGTCACGGCGCGCGCCGAGCGCGTCGGCCAGGGCCTTCACCCTCTTCAGCGCCTTGCGCCAGCGCTTGGGGGGAAAGCAGGGCTCGAGGATCTCGAGCGCCGCCCGCAGCCGGCGGGTGGCCACCCGCATGTCGTGGACTCGCTCGACGTCGTCGAGGTCGAGCACGCCCGATGCCTGCTCGAAAACCTCCTCGGAGCGGACCTCGACCACCTGTGCGGCCGCCACGGCAAACGGCACCTCGCAATCGAACTCGACCTTGCGCGCACGTGCCACGGCTTGAGGCTAGAGGAGCGAAGCGGTCGCGCCTAGTAGGGATTGGCGAAACTCGCGTGTGCCGGCCGGCGGGCGCCGGACCAAGCGGGACGAGGACGCAGGGAGGCCGAATAGCAGCGCTATTCGGCCGACTGAGGACGCTGTACCGCGCAGTGTCCGCCGCCGCCGGACGTGCGCGGGGGTTTCGCCAATTCCTACTAGGCAGCGATGCGAACTGGCGAGCCGTTGATGCTGCCGTTGAGCATGTCGAGGACGATGCCCTCTCGCAGGCCGCCCTTGCCGATCTGCAGCGGCTGGCCGAGCAGCTCGGAGATCTTCTCCAGCAGCAACACGCCGGTGGCGAGGATGCGGACCCGTTCGGGGTCGAGCTCGAAGCGGCGCGCCACCTCCGCTGCGGGATCGCTGCAGAGAACCCTCACCCCCCTCTCCAGAGTCTCGTACTCGAGCACGGCGCCGACCAGACGGCGCAGCGAGGTGGCGCTGCCGCCAACCGCAACCGCCTGGGCGGGGCGCTCGATCTCGACCCCGGCGAAGAGGTCGTCGATGCGGTCGCGCACCTTGCGGATCTCGGCCGCCGAGGGGGGATCGGAGGAGATCAGCTCGTCGGCCAGCGCCCCCGAACCGACCTTCCAGGAGCGAACCTCTTCGGCCCCTCCCGGCACAGTGCCCAGGACCACCTCGGTGGACCCGCCGCCGACGTCGACCACACCGACCCTGCCCGCGACCGGATGCCCGAGAGTCTTGGTGGCGCCGATGAAGGCGAGCCGCCCCTCCTCCTCGTCGCTGAGGATCTCGACCGGGACCCCGGCCGCCTCGCCGATAGCGGCAGCCGCCTCCGCCCCGTTTGAGGCCTCGCGAACGGCCGCTGTGGCGACCGCCCGTATCTCCTCGGCACCGAGCTCGCGCGCCAGCCGCACCTGCGTCGAGACGACCTCGACTACTTCCGCGATCTTCTCGGGCAAGATCGCCCCGTCGGAATCGAGCGCCTTGTTTATCCGCGTATAGGCCCGCTGCTCCATCACCTTCTTCAACTGCCCCTCAACGGGCTCCGCGACCAGGACTCGCGTCGTGTTGGACCCAATATCTATGGCGGCGCAAAGCGTCACAGGCGTCCTTTGCATGTTCCCAGAGCCATCGGATCTCACACTCAAGGGCGAGACGGTCGGGCCTCGGCGGACACTCAACACAGCCGAAGGCTGTGTGTCCGACGAGGCCCGACCGTCTCGCCCTCAGGAACTCGGATGCGAAGCGTCCTCGAACTCACGAAACAGCCCGGTGACGATGAAGGCGACCTGCTCTCCTATGTCCACCGCGTTGTCCCCGATCCGCTCGATCGCCCGGGCTCCCAGCAGCATCGTCATCGCCCACTCGCGCCGGTCGGCGTCGTCGCCGATCTCGAGGGCGAGGCGGAAGCACTCCCGGTTGAGGTTGTCGACGACGTCGTCCTGGCGCACGAGGTCGCGCGCCATCTCCACGTCGCGCTCCTCGAAGGCCCGCTTGGCCTGGCTGATCAGGGTGCGGGTCTGCCGTCCCATCGAGAGGATCAGCTTCACCATTTCCTCGTCCGCCGGCGGCTCGTTACCCGACAGCGGGATCATCTTGCAGATGTTCACGCACTGGTCGCCCATCCGCTCGATGCTCTTGAGCACGTGCAGGAGGGCCGAGATCAGCCGCAGGTCGGTCGCGACAGGCGACTGCCTCGCCAGCAGCGCGATCAGGCTCTGATGCACCTCGAGGTATCGGCCGTCGATGCGATCGTCGTCGGCGACCACGAGCTGCGCCAGCTCGACGTCCTGGTGCTCGACCGCCTCCAGCGTCCGCTCCAGCGCGTCGCTGACGAGGTCGAGCCCCCCCAGGGCGCTCGCCTCGAGCCGCTCCAGCTCTTCCTGGTAGTGGACCCTGGTTTCGGTCGGTGCCATCAGCCCACCTTGCCGGAGACGTAGTCCTCCGTTCGCTGGTCGGCGGGGTTGGTGAAGATCTTTTCGGTCTCGTCGTACTCGACCAGCCGGCCCCAGCGGTTGTCCTCGTCGGCGTCGAGCTCGACCATGAGGAAGGCGGTGCGGTCGGAGACGCGCGCAGCCTGCTGCATGTTGTGGGTGACGATGACGATCGAGAACTCCTCTTTCAGCTCGATCATCAGGTCCTCAATCTTGCCGGTCGAGATCGGGTCGAGCGCCGAGCAGGGCTCGTCCATCAGGATCGTGTCGGGCTCGACGGCGATGCAGCGGGCGATGCAGAGGCGCTGCTGCTGGCCGCCGGAGAGGCCGAAGGCGTTGCTCTCCAGCCGGTCCTTGACCTCGTCCCAGAGGGCGGCGCCGCGCAGGGCCCTCTCGACAGTGGAGTCGAGATCGTCCTTGCGGCCGAGGATGCGGGGGCCGAAGGCGACGTTGTCGTAGATCGACTTGGGGAACGGGTTCGGCTTCTGGAAGACCATGCCGATCAGCTTGCGCACCTGGACCGGGTCCACGCCGGATCCGTAGAGGTCCTCGCCGTGGTAGAGCAGCTCGCCGCGCACTTCCGCAGCGGGAATCAGGTCGTTCATCCGGTTGAGGCAGCGCAGCAGGGTGCTCTTGCCACATCCCGACGGACCGATCAGCGCGGTCACGTCATTGCGGTGGACGTCCATCGAGATGCCCTTCACAGCCGAAACGCCGGCGTAGAGAACCTCGACCCCGTCCAGCTCGAAGACCTTCTCGCGCTTGCCGGCACCCCCCCGCTGGAATTCCTCGGGCCGCACCGCGATCGCGGCACGCTCGGCCGCCGCCTCGCGAGCGTCGCGACCAGTCCCGGCTCTGCTCTCGTCCTGCGCCATCTTCTTGCTCACCCTAGTCCACCTACCATCTCTGCTCGTAACGATTTCGTAGCCAGATCGCAAAGGAGTTCATCACCAGCAGGACGAGGAGCAGCACGATGATCCCCGCGAAGGCGAGCTCCCGAAACTCCTCCTGCGGGCGCACGGCGTAGTTGAAGATCTGCACCGGCATCGCCGAGTAGCCGTCGGGCGAGAACGGCGTCGGGTCGAAGGTGACGAAGACGGTGGCGCCGACGAGCAGCAGCGGCGCCGTCTCCCCCAGGGCGCGCGAGACGGCGAGGATGACGCCGGTGGCGATCCCCGGGATCGAGGCCGGCAGCACCTGCCTGCGGATCGTCTGCCACTGGGTGGCGCCGAGCGCCAGCGAGCCCTGGCGGATCGAGTCGGGCACCGCCTTGATCGCCTCGCGGGAGACGATGATCACCATCGGCAGCACCAGCAGGGCCAGCGTCAGCGAGCCGGCGACGAGGATGAAGCCGAGGTCGAGCGGCCCGCGGACGATGAAGGCGAGGCCGAGGATGCCGTAGATGATCGAGGGCACGGCCGCGAGGTTCTGGATGTTGACCTCGATCAGCCGGTTCCACCAGCGGGTCTTGTCGGCGTACTCCTCGAGGTAGATCGCCGCCCCGATCCCGACCGGGACGACGAAGGCGATCACGCCCGCGATCAGCTCCAGGGAGCCGATGATCGCCGGCCGGAACCCCGCTTTCTCGGGGAATATCGTCGAGGGGGGGTTGGTGAAGAGATTGGTGCTCAGCGCCGGGGCGCCTTCGACGAAGGCCTGGATCAGGAGGGCGAGGAGCCCGGCCAGCGCGATCAGGACGGCGAGCAGGAGCAGCCCCGCGAAGACGGCGTTGCGAATCACGTCGCCGCGCGGCTGATCGCGCAGCATCGCCGCCGTGGTCGCGCGGGCGCCGGCGACCGCCAGGCGGTTGCGCGGGCTGGCGGCCTCGGAACCGGCCATCACTCGTAGACCTCGCGATAGCGGCGAGTGAGCCTGATGCTGATCGCGTTCATCGCCAGGGTGAGGACGAAGAGGACGGCGCCGACCGCGAAGACCGACTTGTAGTCGAGCGTGCCGACCGCGATGTCACCGGTCGCGGTGGTCGCGATGTAGGCGGTCATCGTCTGGATCGACTCGACCGGGTTGAAGGTGGGGTTCGGGGTCGAGCCGGCGGCGATGAGGACGATCATCGTCTCGCCGAGGGCGCGCGAGATCGCCAGCACCACCGAGGCGACGATGCCCGAGAGCGCCGCCGGGAAGATCACCCTCACCGCCACCTTGGCCCTCGTCGCGCCAAGCGCGTAGGCGCCCTCTGACAGCCCACGGGGCACCGCGGACATCGCGTCGTCGGAGATCGAGGCGATGATCGGCACCACCATCAGACCGAGGCCGAGGCTGGCGGCAAGGGCCATGAACGGCTTGCCGACGGCACCGCCGAGGAACTCGCCCGGCCAAAGCGGCTGGATGACCTCGGGCAGGATGAAGGTGAGGGCGAAGATGCCGATCGCCACCGTGGGGATGCCGGCGAGGATCTCGAGCACCGGCTTGACCGTCTTGCGCACCCGGGGACTGGCGTACTGGCTGAGGTAGACCGCGGTGCCGAGGCCGATCGGGACCGCGAACAGCATCGCCCAGAGGGTCACGTTGAGGGTACCGGCGACGATCGCCAGCACGCCGAAGCTGGGCGGCTCGAACTGCGGCGTCCAGTCGACCTCGAAGAAGAATTCCTTGGCCGGGACGATCTCGAAGAAGCCGATCGTCGGCCCGAGAAGAGAGAAGACGATCGCCGTGGTGGTGAGGACCGAGAGCGCGCCGCAGGCGGCGAGAAGGCCCTTGATCGCCTTCTCGCCGTAGCGAGGACTGCCGGCCTGGAGCCGACGGGGGGGTCCTCCCCCCGTCGGCTCTACGGCTGCCGTCCTTGCCTCCACCGGGGCTCGCTCCCTCCTCCGCCTATTCGGTCAGCTTCGCGGTCGCGTCCTTGGACGCTTCCAGCTGCTCTTCGGTGAGCGGGATGAAGCCGACGGCTTCAGCCACTTCGTTGACGTTGTCGAGGTAGTAGTCGACGAACGTCTTCACCTCGGGCTCTTCCAGCGCTTCGGCGCTGGGGTAGATCAAGAGCGGCCGGCTCAGCGGCACGTATTCGTCGTTCTGGGCGGTTTCCGCCGAGGGGGCGACACAGCCTTTGCCTCCGTCGACTTCAAGCGCCTTCAGGGCGTCTTCGTTCTCCTGGTAGAAGGAGTAGCCGAAGTAGCCCATGCCGCCCGGGGCGCCCTCGACGCCGGTGACGGTGGCGTTGTCGTTCTCGCCGACGTTGTTGTAGTCCTTGCGCGAGGCGCCCTCCTCACCGTTGATTTCCTCGGTGAAGTAGTCGAACGTGCCGGAGTCCGTGCCGGGGCCGAAGAGCGCCAGCTCCTCGTCGAATTCCTCTTGCAGGCCGGGGATCTGGCTCCAGTTGTCGAGCTTGGAGTCCGGGCCCCAGACGGCGCTCAGCTGGTCGACGGTGAGGCAGTTGACCGGGTTCTCGGGGTTGACGACGACGGTGAGGGCGTCGGTCGCGACCCGCACCTCCTCGAACTCGATGCCCTTCTTCTCGCAGGCTTCGACCTCTTCGGGCTCGATCGCGCGGGAGGCGTCGGAGATCGAGGTCTCGCCGGCGCAGAACTTTTCGAAGCCGCCGCCGGTGCCGGAAGTGCCGACCGTCACCCTGACGCCGGAGTTTTCGGATTCGAATTCCTCGGCAACCGCCTCGGTGAGCGGCCCCACCGTGCTGGACCCGTCGATGCGGATCGACCCCGAGAGGTCGCTGCTGCCGCCGGCCGTGCTTTCGTCGTCGCTGCCGCAGGCCGCGACCCCGACCGCCAGGACGGCAGCAGAGGCGAGGACCACGAGCAATCTAGAGCTAATCACTCTGTCTCCTTCTCATCGTTCACTCCAGTGGACGGCCCTGCGGCCGCTGACGTCGCAACACTCGCAGCGACCCCCTGGGCAGCTTGTTACCTGCCTGTGTCGAGGATGTGAAAAAGATGTAAAAGACGCGACTTCGGCTACGTGAATCGCGTCAACCGATGGCTGCGGAGATCTTCTTTCGCAGCCAGGGCGGCGCGTAGGCCGTCCCGGCTTCCTGCGCAGAGGCTTCCTGGCCCTTGCGGCTGGCCACGTACCTGACGTATGCGTCCACGGCTGCGGCTTCGTCGTCCGAGTCGTATGCGGTGCAGGCGATCAAGTAAGAAACCAGGACGAGCGGGTAAGACCCCGGCGGCACCTTCTGCTCCAGCTCGACCGGGAGCATCCGCGGTCCCTTGCCGAGCGCCGTGTCCAGATGCGCGTTTTCGAGCCTCGCCGTGGCGGACTGCGCGCTCGGTTCGACGAAGAACCCACCCCGTGCGGCGAGCCGGGTCACCCCGAACAGCTGCCCGACGTGGCTGAAGTCGGCGTAGCTGACCCTTCCGTCCTTCTCCCCGACCACTTCGCCGGCGCTCGCCACGTCCGCCGCGGTCTCGCTTCCCTCGACCGGCCAGTCCTCAGTGGTTCCGTAGTCCCAGACACGCGGGGCCTCGTAGGCGAGGTAGGCGGTTACCTGTTCGGTCATCGTCGGCTCTTCGGAGAGGCCTACCGGTTCGATGGGAAGCTTGGGTGGGAGCCCGATCGGGCCGATGGTCGGATTGAGCTGCTGGATCGTCTTATCGTCCCAGCGGGTGATTTCCCCGTTGAGCACCTTCGCCAGAACCTGCGGCGTCAGTTCCATCGCCGTGAGTTTGAGGTTGGGGAAGACGATTATCGGCGAGATGAAGACGGGGAGCTCGATCAGTTCGCCCGGCTCGCAGCGTTCTGCGGCTTCGGCAAGCTCGTCCCCCTCAAGCGGAGCATCGCTGCCGGCAAAAGAGGCCTCTCCCTCGATGAAACGCCGGCGGCCCTCCTCCGAGCCGACCGCGTCGTAGGAGATCGGTTCCCCGGAACCCGCTATCCAGACTTTCTGTGCGTTCTCCTGCGCAACAGACCCGGCGCCGACGATCTGGCCTTCGGTGCTGCCGGACGAATCGCCGCCCGTGCCACTTGACGAATCGCCGCCGTTGGCATCGCTGCCGCAGGCAGCGATGCCAACGCCCAGCACCGCGACCGAGAGGAGAACCGCCAACGTCCTTGCTTTCAGTAACTCAAAGATTCGAGAACGATATAAGAAATCTAGTTCGTTTTGCGGCGTGGACTCAGCCGTCCGGCGAGAAGCGGTAGCCGATGCCGCTATGGGTGTGGATCAGACTCTGCCCGGGAAGGGCTTCGCTCAGCTTCGAGCGCAGACGGCTGACGTAGACGTCGACCGAGCGGTCGTCGTTTCGCGGCTCGCGCCCCCAGACCTCGGCGTAGAGCTCCTCGCGGGTGAGAATGCGCTGCGGGTGGGCCGCCAGCGCGCTCAGCAGCTGCAGCTCGCGCATGGTCAGGCCGAGGGGCCGCCCGTCGACCAGCGCCGCGTGCTCCTCAGGACGGATCTCGAGCATCCGGGGAAAGATCGGCGCCACGGGCGCCGATGCGGTTACGCGGGCGTAAAGCTGCTGTGAACTACTTGTGAATCCGCGGCGCCGGCCGGAGCCTCGGCAGATGCGGCGGCCTCCTTGGCAGGCGGCGCCGGCTCGATTCCGCCGGCTGGCTCCGGGTCGAAGCGGTAGCCGACGCCGAAGTGGGTGTGGATGTAACCCCACCCGGGCGAGCGCTTCTCCAGCTTCTGGCGCAGCTTGCGGATGAAGACGTCGACGGAGCGGTCGCCGTGGGCCATCGCGTAGCCCCAGACGCGCTGGTAGATCGCCTCGCGCTCCAGCACCTGACCCTTGGCGTCGGCGAGAAGCTGGAGCAGCTCGAACTCACGCCGGGTGAGGTCGAGGCTGCCGTCACCGACAAAGGCCTGGAACTGGTCGGCGCGAATCTCCAGCTCGCCGGCGACCAGCGGGCCGGTCTCGACGCCGGTGCGGCTGCGGCGGCGCCGGCGCGATACCGCTTCGATTCGCGCCATCGCCTCCTCGGGGTGACAGGGCTTGCCGATCCAGTCGTCGACGCCGAGGCGCAGCGCCCGCACCCGCTGGGCCACGGTGGAACGGCCGGCGCAGACGATCACGCCAAGGTCTGGGAGCATCCCGCAGACCCGCTCCAGGTAGATCCAGGCTTCGTCGCCCAGCACCGAGAGGTCGATCAGCAGGGCGTTCAGCTTCATCGCCACCAGCTCCTCGGGTGGAATCGCGCTGGTCAGGACCCGCTGCTGCCACCCGGCGGCCTCGGTGCGCTTCGAGAGGACGGTGACGAAACCGCTGTCCTCGTCGATTACCGCGAGCCGGATGGTCTGCTGAGGATTCAAGTGGCGAGCGCCATCGGTGGCGGAGGGGACCCTTGCACCGGGACGGCAGGATTGTATGCCCCTGCGACGACGATTGTGTCGCCAAAACCCCTGCGTTCACCAGATTTTCACAGGAGAAAGTGCCTAATTTGCGGGAAAGTAGGCAAGCTGAGCACGCTCGGCGTTTTCTCCGGATATTCACTCCGAGAGGTCGTTCGCGAATCAAACTCTGCTCCACGAGACTCCTCTCTCGTCACCGCGAACGGCCCACTGCCCCGGGCCGTTCGCCATTTCTGGGGCTCCAGGAGGGTCTAACTGATCGCGCCGGTCCCCGCCAGCGCCAGAACCAGCACGCCCAGGGCGATTCGGTAGACGACGAAGATCTCCAGCGTGTGGGTGCTGAGGTAGCGAAGCAGCCATGCAATCGCCAGATAGCCGGAGACGAAGGCGACGAGCGTGGCGATCGCCGTCGCCCCCACCGAGGCACTTCCGTCCTCGCCGATCTTGCGCAGCTCGAAGAGACCGCTCAGGACCACGGCCGGCACCGAGAGTAGGAACGAGTAGCGGGCGGCGGCGACCCGGTCGAAACCGCGAAACAGGCCGGCGGAGATCGTCGCCCCCGAGCGCGAGACACCGGGGATCAGGGCCAGCGCCTGGGCCATCCCGACGAACAGCCCGTCGCGACCGTTCATTTCGGCCAGGGCTCGCTGCCGGGTGCCGACCCGCTCGGCGAGGACCATGACGAAGGAGAAGAGGATGAGCGCCGAGCCGATCAGGTAGAGGCTGCGTGCGCCCGACTCGATCTGATCGCTGAAGACGAAGCCGAAAATCGAGATCGGGATCGTCCCCAGGACGATGAACCAGCCCAGCTTCGCGTCTTGGCTGCTCTGGCGAATCGGCACCCGCAATTCGCGCAGCCACGCAGCCGCTATCCGCCAAAGGTCGGCGCGGAAGTAGATCAGGACCGCCGCCATCGTCCCGAGCTGGATCACGGCGGTGAACCCGGCACCCGGATCGGGCCAGCCGAGCAGCGCCGGCACGATTCGCAGGTGTCCGCTGGAGGAGATCGGCAGGAACTCGGTCAGCCCCTGCACGAGGCCGAGGACGATGGCCTCGAGGGTACTCATGGCGGCGCATCCTATGGCAGCGCCTGAAGCCGCGATGAACGCCCTGGACGCCGTCGCGGTGCGCTAGATTCCCGGGCGTGAAGGCTCCCTCACGCCGAACGGGAATCGCAGCGGCCCTCTGCGCCGCGTTGCTCTCGATGTTGCTGTCAGCACCGGTGGCGCTGGCCGAGAACGGCGTCGGCCTCGCCGGCCCGACGACCGATAAGACGGTGACCTTCTTCTGCTTCGGCGTGATCGCCTTCTTCGCGATCCTCGTGATCGTTCTCTCGGTGGTCCAGGGCCGCCTCGAGAAGAGAAAAGAACGCCGCAGGTACGACCTGGAGCGTTACGGCTGAGCCGCTCAGTCGAGCTTGAAGCCACTCAGTAGGCGTTTCTCGGTCTCGCCCTCGATCTTGGCGAGGACTTCGACCTTTCCCTCCAGCGGCGTGTCGCGGATCTTCGTCGCCAGCAGGTCGTCGACCTGGAAGATGCCGGCGGAGTTGTTCAGCTCGATCTCGATCCGCAGCGGCCGCGTCTCCCCTGCCTCGATCCTGACCTCGTCGATGGCCGCGGCCGAGATCGAGTGGATGCCCTCCTGTCCCGCTTCCAGCGGGATCCGGGTGCGGCCCTGTGCCATGTCGAGTGCGTCGGCGACCCTGACCACGCCCGCCTCCAGCGTGTAGGGCTCGCCGCGGCGGCGGTGGCCGATGATCGCGTGCAGGATCTCCGAGACCACGACCGTCCGCTCCGGCTCCCGGTAGGAATCCGCGAGCAACCGCTCGAGCGCACCGCTGGCGAGGAAGAGGCTGTAGGCCTCGTGATCGGCGCGGTGGATCGACATGCCGACGTCGTGCAGGAGGGCGCCCCCCGCAACGACGACCTCGGCGGCCCGCGGCGACATTCCGTGGTCGGCGACGACCGCCGGCTCCACCCCGGCCTTGACCAGCAGGCGCAGCAGGCGCAGGGCGATGTTGAGCACGATCTGGGTGTGGACCCAGGAGTGGTCCGACATTCCCAGCCGCTCGGCATGGACCTGCGCCATGTACCACCAAGCCCGCACCTGCTCGTCGCCGTTGACGGCCCGAAGGAACTCCTCGAGCTTTCTGTTCCCTCGCGTCGGGGCCCGGACCTCGGCCTCGGCGATCGCCTCTCGGGGTGGCTTTCGAGTCGGGCCTTTTGGATCCGGGGTCGGAACCGCCTCGCTCATCGTCCGGATCGTAGGGGAGGGACCGGGTGCCCCCCGGTCCCTCCCAGCGATCAGCCGCAGACCGGCCAGGGGCTGGAGCCCGAGGCGGCGTAGAGGAGGGCGGCTCGGTAATCCTGCTCCTGCTCGGGGGCTTGAGCCGGGTCGCCGGAGCCGCCGACGGATTCCCAGGTGCTGAAGCTGAACTGGTACTTGCCTCGGTAGGTGCCGTCAGAGGAGACGATCGTGGGGTCGCCGCCGGACTCGCAGGAGGCGATGGCCTCGAGGGTTTCCCGCGAGACGCCTCCCGGGAGAGATGCATAGAGCTCACGTCGTTCGCGGCGGAGCTCGGCGCGGCGCTTGGCTTCCATGCGCTTGACGGTGGTGCGGATCGTCTTGTGAAAGCGGGCGACCGGGCTTTGCAGCGGGCCGAGCTTGGCGGGCACCGCTTCGGCTACGCCGATCCGTGGCGATGGGGGATCGTCGCCGGTTGCTGCGAGGGCAGCTGCCGGGAAGGCGATGCAGGCGATCAGAACAGGGATGAAATATGTGCGTTTTGTGAGCAAGCGCGGAACCGTGGCGGTATTTACGGCTCCGGAACGTGATCGCGCTCACATATATCCCTTCAGAGTAGGTAGAATGCAATCCGCATGGCAAGCAGGCATCAGGCGCGTTTCGTGCCTGGCTCTGGGATGTCAATACGCGTCTCGGAAGGGCGCTTCGTGATGGCGTCCAGGGAAGACTCGAATGTCGAACCCGAGCGGAAGCGTCTCGGTATCGAGGATGACATCGAGAAGTTCCCTATCCATGAGGAGGGGCGGCGGCCAGGCGACGACTCGTTGGGATCGGGGCCAGATCTTTGTGAGCATCTCCCCGGCGGGATGCTCCCCCTTCTGCCCGAGGGCGATTTCCACGTAGTTCCCGAAGCGATGGCCGACCACGAGGAACGAGATGCCGCCGACAGCGAGAAATCCGGCGTATCCAAAGTCCGCAGGCTCTTTGAAGTGCTCATTGTCTGGCGCAAGCGTTAGTGGCTTCTGCAAGTAGGCGCAGCTAACGGGGTCATCAAGCGCCCTGTAATGAGAGCCGAGCCAAACGGTGACCTGCTGGGGCGGCTTGCCGTTTTCCTTGAGCAGGACCGGATGCATGACGGGCGCGAGCAGCTCCGGCGCTTGGGCCTGAAATACGTAGACCGTCTTGACGGCCCAGATGGCTGCGAGCCACTGTTCGCGTAAGTCGAAGCGGCATTCCCGCTCACGGGCGATTGCTGGAGACAAGATTGGCTTTACGGCCCCCTCGAGCCTGCTCATCCAGCCGTGATTGCAGTCGTAGCAGACGACCCAAGTTTGTTCTCTGAACGGCTTCTTTTTCCACAACCTCTCTTTGACGCCGCCAGCCATCCGGTAGTGCACGATTGGATCATCAGAAGGGAGGACACTGCGCAGCCAATCCGGCAGCAGGTGCTCCCCGCTGTTTGCTGGCATCCCACAGAAGATGCAGGCCTCCCTACCCATGTCAGGAGCCTATGCAGGAAGGCAAGGGCCGCTGGTCGAAGCTCCCCCTTGCGTCCTCGGCCTAGCGATGCTTGACCGTCGAGACAGCAGGGATGACCGGCGCTACCGGACTGAGAGTCATGGCTTTCAACTCCGCTTTTTGGGGGGCTTACGGGACCTCTACCGCCGTTTGCTCCGCTTCTTCTTGGGTTTCGGCGCTTTGCTCATGGCCGAGCCGAAGATCAAGACTGATGCGGTTGTCGGAACCGGTTTGCTCTCCCCCTTGGCTATCCGCTTGGCGGCCTCAACTCCGATCCCCTTGTACGTCTTAAGGAAATCGGCGGCGGCTTCCTCGGCTTCTTTGCGGCCCTGGTCGTCCATGACTCTTGGGTCCCGAGCGACTACGTAGTCGGGGCGCCTGTCGAAGGTGCCGGTCTCCAGCGATATGCCCACGTCCTGCTCCAGCTCGATCAGGACACCGCCAAACGTGGAACGCTGCGCCGATTTCGGCATGAGCCGCAGCTGCCACGAGGGAAGAAAGACTTCGCTGACGGCCTTGTAGTAGTGCTCGACGGCTCCCCGCCGCGGCTCGGTCTTGACCATCTCGATGCATTCGAGGTCCTTGAGCACTTTGACGTGGTAGCTGACCTGGCTTAGCCCTTCGTCCAGCTCCTTCGAGAGTTCATTGGGGCTTGCGATCCGGTCGTTGAGGACCGTGAGAATCCCTATGCGCAGCTGATGGCCAAGGGCCTTCATGAGCCTCTGGTCTACCGCTGGCCCGGCCGCCTCCCATTGCTTTGCCTTCTTGGCCCGGCCCCGTTTCTTCGCCGCCACGTTTTTCTCCTCTCGGTGGCCGTCCCGGTACTTAAACGTCCGGGATCGGTATGGAGTTGTCGATTGCGGCGAAAAGCTAGCTGTTTCTAAGGCTAGGCGCTTCTATTACTCTAATCTCTTTCCTTTAATCAGGAATCTTTCCGGTAAAGAGAGGAGAGTGAGAGGCAATGACGATCCAGCCGTGTCCGACGACCGTGCCGCTGCTTTCGCTTATCAAGACCCGCTGAAGATGGGCAGGGGCAGGGTCTAGCGGGAGGACGAAACTAGGCCCTGCCTCAGGCGGGCTAGGTCCTCCCTGCCATAGGCCGAGAGGGGAGCTAGCCTTTAGTCATGGCCGAGGAGTCCCAGAAGCAAAAGACGACGCCCAAAGGCATCAACCCGAAGACCGGCAAGCCCTATGAGCCGGTCGAGCGAAAGGCATGGGATTCGCTGCTGCGACGGGCGGCGAAGCCCAAGGGCTAGGAGGGGCTAGCGAAACTCCCTACGCCGCTTTGGGCGTGGGATCGCTCGGGTGGCTGATTCACGGATACCTCGCTTTCGGCGGCGATTTACCCCAGGTCTGGGCGGTGGCGAGCATCACGTCCGATCAGAGATCTACCGTGCACGCATCAGGAAGCAAATGCCTGCATAAGGGCAGGCACGAGAGGGGATGCACGGATGAACAGCACGCAACTGACGAAAATCGACGGCGAGCAGGCCGAGCCCGAGGGCAGGGCACGGGGCGGTCGCGCTCGCGCAGCGAAGCTAACCCCCGAGGAGCGCAGCGAGGCGTCGCGGCGCGCCGCCGAGGCTCGCTGGGACAAAGCGGTCGCAGATGCGGTCTGCGGTTCCCCCGACAAACCGCTGCGGATTGGCGACGTGGAGCTGGAGTGCTACGTGCTCGACGACGGCACCCGTGTTCTGACGCAATCGACCTTTCTGGAGGCTCTGGGACGGCACCGCCGTGCGAACGTCCGGCGCGAGCGCAACGCTGCCCTGCCCTCAATCCTCCAGGCGAAAGCGATCAACCCCTTCATCTCGGAGGACGTGCGCAAGAAGGCGAAGCCGATCACCTTCAAGTTGGCCGGAGGTGGACGCGCCAGCGGCTACAACGCCGAGTTGCTGCCTGATGTTTGCGAGATCTACCTGAGGGCTCGTGAAGCAAAGAGCCTTCCTCATCAGCAGAAACACATCGCCGCTCAGGCAGAGATCATCATGCGCGGTCTGGCGACGGTCGGCATCATTGCCTTGGTCGACGAGGCCACCGGCTACCAAGAGGTCCGAGCACGGGACGCCCTTGCCGAGATCTTGGAGGAGTTCATCGCCAAGGAGCTTCAGGCCTACGTCCAGACTTTCCCGCCCGACTTCTATAGCGAGATGTTCCGACTGCGCGGTCTGAGCTATCCGGCTACTACCGTCAAACGGCCGCAGTACTTCGGCAATCTCACCAACGATGTCGTCTACAAGCGGCTCGCGCCAGGCGTGCTTGAGGAGCTTCAGCGGGCAACCCCCAAGGACAAGAGGGGGCGGCGGAAACACAAGTACTTCCAGTTGCTCACCCAGAATATTGGCTACCCGAAACTGCGCGAGCATCTGGGTTCGGTCGTCACGCTGATGAAGCTCAGCAACGATTGGAAAGACTTCATCCAGAAGCTCGATCAGATCCACCCGCGAGTTGGGGACACGATCCAAATGCCGATCTTGGAGGCCACCGAGATCAGGGGGGAGACGACCGAATATAAGGAGGCGGCGTAGCCGTTCTCCGAGTACCGAATCGCTAGGGCCTTTAGGACGAGACCGCTCGGTGCAGCAACTGCTCGAACATCCCAAGCGGCTCCCGCCGAGCGTTGTAGCGCCAGGCGTACTCGTCCAGGTAGGACTGGAGCCAACGGGCAGAGACCTTCTTGTAGGCCCCTCTCATCCCCGTCTTCAGGTTGCCGAAGAAGCCCTCGATCGTGTTCGTGTGGATTTCGCCGTCGACATAGGAGCCGGCAGAGTGGTTGATGACCTTGTGATCCCGATACTCGCGGCGCAGCGGCCGGTAGGCCATCCAGTCGTCGGTAATCAAGATCGATTCCGGGTTGACGTTGGCCCGCACGGCTCCACTAAGCGGCTCGCCTCGACGGCCCCCGATCACGCGCAGACGGACCTTGCCTCCGCGCTCGACCATCCCCAGCACGGTCGTCTTCGACTCGCGCCACTGCGCAAGCTCCGGTGAGCCCTGGCGCATCTTCTTACGCGGCTTTCCGCCCCAGGCAGTCTCGTCAACCTCGACAACCCGGCCGTCCAGCGGCTCGTCGTCTTGGTCGGACATCAGCTCGTTGCGGATCTTGTTGAACATGCGCCAGGCGGTCTTGTAGGTCACCCCAAGCTCCCGCTCGAGCTGCTTGGCAGATACGCCGCAGCGAGTGCTGGCCATAAGGAACATCGCGTAGAACCAGAGCTGGAGAGAGGTCGTGGACTTCTCGAAGATCGTCCCCTTCATCGGGTGCAGGTGCTTGCCGCAGGAGTCGCAGGTGTAGGAGGCGCGGGTTTTCGTCCGGTGGAACTTCCGCTCCCGGTCGCACTTGGGGCAATGGGCATGGTGGCCGTCGGGCGCGTAGCGCTCCCGCCAGAGCCGATCCAGGCAGGCCGCGTCATCGGGGTATTCCCGCCAGAACTCGACCACCGATAGCTCGGAATCCGAGGAGGGACGCCGGATCGGGTTGTTTCGGTCGTTTGCAGCCATGCCTGCAGTGTACATACTTTGAAGGGATAAGTGTGATCGCGCTCACACTGCTCACAAAGTAAGTGGCGTCTGACACGACACCAGGCACGGAATCCCTTCCGTGGCGGATGATGAATTGCTTCTTGCGGCTCAGATCGTTGCCGAGCGGCGGTCGAGTGAAAGCCGGGATGATGGGGAGATCGCGGATTCTCCGACATCGCGCCTGCTGCTCGCCTGTCCCGACCGCCCGGGACTGATCGCCGCCGTCAGCGGCTTCCTCGCCGACGCCGGCCTCAACATCGTCGATGCCGACCAGCACTCAAGCGACGAGGGGCGTTTCTTCATGCGGATGGTGTTCGACGCCATCCCCGAGGACGAGCTGGCCGCGATCCGGCAGCGCTTCGAGCGCGAAGTTGCCACGCGCTTCGAGATGGAGCACCGCTTCGCCGAGTCGAGCGAGCGCAAGCGGTTGGCGATCATGGTCTCGCGCGAAGACCACTGCCTCTCAGACCTGCTCTGGCGCTGGCGAAGTGGCGAGCTCGGCGCCGACATCGTTGCCGTCGTCTCCAACCACGACGACCACCGCGGGCAGGTCGAGTCGCTGGGGCTCGACTTCCACCACGTGCCTGTCGCCCCGGACGCGCGCGAGCGGGCCGAGGCGCAGGCGCTGGAGCTCTTCACCGGCATCGACCTGCTCGTCCTCGCCCGCTACATGCAGGTCCTCTCCCGCGAGTTCCTGGAGCGGCTGAGCACACCGGCGATCAACATCCACCACAGCTTCCTGCCCGCCTTCGTCGGCGCCGACCCCTACCGCCGGGCTCACGAGCGCGGCGTCAAGCTGATCGGCGCCACCGCCCACTACGTCACCGAGGAGCTCGACGCCGGGCCGATCATCGACCAGGACGTGACCCGGGTCAGCCACCGCGACGAGGTCGACGACCTGAAACGGATCGGCCGCGACATCGAGCGGCTGGTCCTCGCCCGGGCGGTCAAGGCACACGTCGACGACCGCGTTCTCCTCGACGGCGCCCGCACGATCGTGTTTTAGACGCCCGTCACTGGCTGTCCAGCCAGCCGAGGTTTGTTCTATGGTGCGTCGCGATGGAGCAGGCGACGATCCCACGCGCACCGGCTCTCGAGACCCGGAGTGGGCTCCCTCCCGGCCCGAAGGGTCCTGCGCTCCTTCAGGGATTGCGTTACGCACGGGATCCCCACGGGTTCCTCGGTCACTTCCAGCGCCGCTACGGCGACATCTTCACCGTTCCCTTCCCGATAGTCGGCCGGGTCGTCTGGGTCGCCGAGCCCTCCCTCGTCAAGGAGGTGTTCACGGGCTCGCCCGAGCAGTTCCACGCAGGAGAGGCGAACGCAACGGTGCTGGAGCCGGTCCTGGGACCCCACTCCGTGCTCACCCTCGACGAGGCGCCGCACATGCGCCAGCGCAAGCTGTTGCTGCCCCCATTTCACGGTGAGCGGATCCGCCGCTACGGCGAGCTGATGCGCGAGATCACCCTGCGCGAGATGGAGAGCTGGCCCGTCGGCGAGGCCTTCGCCCTGCGACCGCACACGCAGCGAATCACCCTGGCGGTGATCCTCGAGGCCGTCTTCGGGGTCCACGACGAGCGGCGCCTGAAGCGGGCGGAGCACCTGATCGGCACTTTCGGCAAGCGCGTCAACGCGATCACGTTCCCGATGCTGCGCCACAACCTCGGGCCCTGGAGCCCCTGGGGACGCTTCCTCCGCGCCCGCGAGGCATTCGACGAGTTCATCTACGAGGAGATCGAGATCCGCAGGCGCGAGGCTGAAACCGAAAAACGCGACGACGTGCTCTCCCTGCTCCTGCAAGCCAGGCACGACGACGGCACACCGATGAGCGACGAAGAGCTGCGCGACGAGCTGGTCACCGTGCTCGGCGCCGGCCACGAGACAACCGCCACCGCCCTCGCCTGGGCAATGGAGCGGCTGCTGCGCACACCGCGAGTCCTGACGAAGTTGCGCGAATCCCTCGCCGCAGGAGACGACGACTACCTCGACGCGACGATCAAAGAGACCCTGCGGATCCGGCCGGTGATCATCGACGCCGCGCGCAAGCTGAACGAGCCGCTGCGAATCGGCGGTTACGAGCTGCCCGCCGGCACCTTCGTCTTCCCGGCGGCGGCGGCGCTTCACTACCGCGAGGATCTCTTCCCCGACCCGCACGAGTTCCGTCCCGAGCGCTTCCTCGACGGCAAGCCCGACGGCTATGCCTGGCTCCCGTTCGGCGGCGGCGTGCGGCGCTGCATCGGTGCTGCATTCGCCGAATACGAGATGCGAGTGGTGCTGCGGGAGTTCCTCATGCGTGCCGAGCTGAGCGCGCCCGACCTCGAGCCTGAGCGAGCGAGAATCCGCAACATCACCGTCGCCCCTGCCAGGGAAGCACGGGTCAGGCTGGATCGCCCGCTGCGCTGACGGCCCGCTCGGCCTCCTCCCAGCGCTCGTAGAGTTCGGCGAGCCTGCGCTTTGCCGCCTCGTGTCGTTCGCCTGCCCGCTCGGCCTTGGCCGGGGTAGACCAGGCGGCGGGGTCGGCCAGCTCCTCCTCGACAACGACCAGCTCGGCTTCGGCGGCCTCGATCTTCTCCGCCAGGCGGCTCGCCTTGCGGGCGGCACTCTTCGACGCTGCGCCGGGCTTGGCTCGTTTTGCGGCCCTGCCGGCTCGCTTCTGCGCCGCAGCGGCAGAGGACTCGGCTTCGGCCCGTTCGTCGCGCTGGCGCTGGTAGGCGGCCCAGCCGCTCGGGTGGCTTTCCAGCCGGCCGTCCTCGCAGACGACGGTGCGGCTGCCCACCGCCTCCAGCAGGGCGCGATCGTGGGAGACGAGGATCACCGCCCCCTCGAAGGCCGAGAGCGCGTCCTCGAGCGCCTCGCGGCTCTCGACGTCGAGGTGGTTCGTCGGCTCGTCGAGGATCAGGACGTTGGCGCCGGAGGCGACGAGGATCGCCAGCGAGAGCCGCCGCTGCTCACCCCCCGAGATGTCGTCGAGCGATTTCTCCGCGTCGGCACCGGAGAAGAGGAAGCCGCCGAGCAGGTCGCGCGCCTTCTGCCCGCTGAGGCCGGTGCCGCGCTGGGCCGCTTCGAGCACCGTGCCCTCCCCCGCCGCGGAATCGGCGTGCTGGGAGAGGTAGCCGACCTTGACGTTGTGGCCGGTCCGCACCGACCCGACGGCGAGCTCGCGCTTTCCCGCCAGGGTCTCGATCAGGCTGGTCTTGCCGGCGCCGTTGGGACCGACGAGGACGACGTGCTCGCCCCGCTCGACTTCGAGCTCGGCTCTCTCGAGCAGAGTCCGTCCCGGCACCTCGATCCTGGCGCCGACCAGTTTCAGCACGACGCGGCCGGGCCGCTCGGGGGTGACGAACGAGAACCGCAGGTTGCGGCGGTCGCGCGCCTCGGCCTTCACCCCGTCGCGCTTGATCTTGTCGATCTGCTTCAGCCGCGACTGCGCCTGGCGCGCCTTGGTCGCCTTGTAGCGGAAGCGCTCGACGAAGCGCTCCATCCGCTCGATCTCGGCCTGCTGGCGCTCGATCGCCTTGCCGCGGGCGATCTCGCGCGCCGCCTGTTCCTTGCGCCAGGCGTGCCACGGGCCGGCGAAGAAGCGTCCCTTGCGGGCCTCCAGCTCCAGCACCGACGTCCCCACCGCCTCCAGGAACCAGCGGTCGTGGGCGACGAGGACGACGGCGGCGTCGAGGTCGACCAGGTAGCGCTCCAGCCACTCCAGCGAGGGGATGTCCAGGTGGTTCGTCGGCTCGTCGAGGAGCAGCAGGTCGGGGCGGGTGGCGAGCGCTCGGGCCAACGAGGCGCGGGTCAGCTCGCCACCGGAGAAGGTCGAGAGCCGCCGCTTGGCTGCCTCCTCGCCGAAGCCGAGGCCGCCGAGCACGGCGAGAACGTCGTCGCGCCAGCGGTAACCGCCGCCGGCTTCGAGCCGTTGCTGGGCGGTCGAGTAGGCGCGCATCGTCTCTTCGTCGGGCTCGCTCTTCGCCATCGCCTCCTCCAGGCGCGCCAGCTCCGCCTCGGTCTCCTGCATGTCGGCGCGGCCGGAGAAGACGTAGTCGCCGAGGGAGATCTCGGCGTCGCGCGGCGGCCGCTGGTCATGCAGGGCGACCCGAGCCCCTTTCTGCAGGGCGATGCTGCCGGAATCGGGCGGCCGCTCCCCGGCGAGGACCCGGAGCAGGGTCGACTTGCCGACGCCGTTGCGCCCGGAGAGTGTCATCCGCTCGCGCAGCTCGAGCTTGAAGGAGACGTCGGCGAAGAGCATCTCCCCGCCCGCGTAGACGTCGATGGTCGTTGCAGTCGCGATAGCCATGAAAGCCATGACACTACGCGGCTCGGCCTGGGCGGGCGTAACCTGCGCCAGGTGGAACGGGAGCAACTGCGCGAGGCCCAGGCACCGCTGAAGGAGCGCTACCGCGAGGATCCCGCGGCCGCGGTCGTCACCCTGGAGGCCAGCGGCAAGCTCGGCGAGGGCGTCTCCTGCTCGGTGCGGACGGGGCGGGCAATCGCCGAAGCGGGGCTGCACCCGGCCTCCGGCGGCGACGGGTCGCGGCTCTGCTCGGGCGACATGCTGCTCGAGGCCCTGGTCGCGTGCGCCGGCGTCACCCTTCGCGCCGTGGCGACGTCGCTGGGAATCGAGGTGCGGTCCGGGACGGTGAAGGCCGAGGGGGAGCTCGACTTCCGCGGCACTCTTGCAGTCGATCGCGAGGCGCCGGTCGGCTTCACCGCGATCCGCCTCGCCTTCGAGCTCGACAGCGACGCCAACGAGGAAGAGCTGGAGACGCTGATGAAGCTGACCGAGCGCTACTGCGTCGTCTTCCAGACCCTCAGCCGACCTCCCCAGCTGTCGGCCACACTTGGCACCACCTCATAGCCCTAACCATGGCGGGGGCACTGCGACACCTGGGAGATCTGGCAAAGGCGCAGCTGACCCGGCGCTCCGCCCAACGTGAGGACAGCCAGGCTCTCGGCGAGTTGGAGGCGAGGCCGCTGGAGCTGCCAGCCGGGTTGGAACTCGAATGGCTCGGCGTCTCCGGCTACCGGATGAGCTTCGAGGGGCAGACGCTGTTCGTCGATCCGTATCTGTCGCGTGTCCCGTTCGGCGACATCCTGCGGCGGCGGCCGACGCTTCCCGATCCGACAGCGCTCGACCGCTTCGTCCACGCGCCGGGCGAGGTCGCCGGCGTCCTCGTCGGCCACACGCACTTCGACCACGCGGTCGACGCCCCGGCGATCGCCCGCCGCTTCGGCTGCAAGACCTACGGCTCGGACTCGCTGGTGACGCTGATGGGCCTGCACGGGCTGGCCGAGCAGGCCGTGTCGGTCGAGCCCTACCGCACCTACGAGCTCGGCTCCTTCGAGGTCAGCTTCACGCCCAGCGTTCACTCGAAGCTGCTGCTCGGCCTCGCCGTCCCCTACGACGGCGACCTCACCTGCGAGCACCTGGACGCGCTCTCTCCGAGCGCCTACCGCTGCGGCCAGGTCTGGGGCATCTCGATCCGCGTCGCCGGCATCTGCTTCTACCACCAGGGCAGCGCCAACCTGATCGACGAGGCGATCCGCGAGCGCGGCGTCGACGTCTTCCTCGCCGGTGTCGCCGGTCGCAGCTTCACCGAGGACTACTGGAAGCGGATCATTCCCCGCCTCGACCCGGCGGTGGTGGTCCCGACCCACTACGACAACTTCTTCCGGCCGCTCGGCCAGCGGATGGAGTTCGTCTCCAACGTCCAGCTCACGGCGCTGCCCAGCGAAATCGCCTCGGTCAGCTCCGACGCCCGGATCGCCGCCCTCCCCCGCGCGGATATCGCTACACACGCGTGACATCCTGCGCACCATCGGTACGTAAGCGACGGCTAGCGTCAGGTGCATGTTCCCGCTCGAGACTGTCAATCCCCGAGACCTGCTCGAGGCCACGGTGACGGCTGTCTCGATTCTGGGAGGCGCAATGGCCTACACCAGCGGGTATTCGGCGTCCCGGGCGATGCAGCGAGGGAAAGCGGCCGACGTCCTCGGCCAGCGAGTCAACGAAGGTATTGGGCAAGGGTTCGCGGTGGGCTGGCCGGTTGCACTTATCGCATTTATCCTTGAAATATGGATCTGATGGAGCGACTGCTCAGGACACCGCGGGGAGCATCTTTGCTCAGCGCAATCGTGTCTGTCGCAGCCGCGATAGCGATCCTCGCCTTTGGCGCACCCCCAGCGATCCTCATCCTCACCTCGTGGATCACCGCCACCGTTTATTTGACATTGAGCTCGCCCGACCGCCGACCCGGTCGCCAATAGACGTCTCAGTCCGCGAAGTACTTGGCGGCAATCTGGTCGATCGTGCCCTTGGTCCTGATCGTGTGCAGGCCGAGAGCCGCGCCGATGGCCTTCAGGTCGAGCTCGGATTCGGACATGCCGCCACGGGGAAGCCAGTAGAGCTCCCGGCCGTCGATGGCAAGCCGGTCGTCCTTGCTCGACAGCGCCAGCACCTTCTTGCGGCTTGTGGCCGCAGGCTTACGCTCAAGGAGCGCCACTTGGACCTTGCCCTTCGAAGCCGCGAGAGCGGACCGTTCGAACGGCTCGTGGGCTGCGATAGCCCGCAGCTCATCCTCGCTGCGCAGAAAGACCGGCACCTCGTAGCCCAGCGACTCCGCCAGCCCGGCTTCGATCAGCCCCGTCAGCTCCTCCGCGCCGACCCTTTTGGAGTCGAAGATCACGTTGCCGCTGGCGCGGAAGCAGGCAACGTCGGTCAGATCCATCCCCTCGAAGCAGCCACGCAGCTCGTCGTTCTTGATCCGCCGGTTGCCCAGGTTCATCCCGCGCAGAAAGGCGACGTAGCGATCCATGTGGTCACCATACGATGGGCGCGTGAGCACCGACTTCGCCGAGCTTCCACCTGACCTGCCCGTCCCCGAGGACGACGGCGCCGCGGATCACCTAGCCGGGCTGGCGCTACCGGAGCTACAGCTGCCTTCCACCCTGGGCGACCCAGTCGACCTCGCGGCGTCCGGCCAGGAGCGACTCGTCGCCTACGTCTACCCGCGCACCGGCACCCCCGGCCAGCCCTCCCCGGCCGGCTGGGACGACATCCCCGGCGCTCGCGGCTGCACACCGCAGAGCTGCGCCTATCGCGACGCGCTGGGCGAGTTCGAGGCACTCGGAGCCACCGTGATCGGAATCAGCGCCCAGAGCCCAGAGGAGCAGCGCGAGTTCGCCGAGCGCGAGCACATCCCGTTTCCCCTGCTCAGCGACAGTCGGCTGCGCCTCTGCGACGAACTAGGCCTGCCCACCTTCGAGGTCGAAGGCATAACGCTCTACAAACGCCTCACCTTCATCGCGGAAGGCGGCAAGATAACCAAGGTCTTCTACCCCGTCTTCCCGCCCGACCGCGATGCAGACAAAGTCCTCGTCTGGCTAAAAGCAAGGCTCGACTAGCCGAAAGCTCTTGTCTGCATTGATGACCGCGACGGGACTTATGCTCGTCCGGTGGATCGCTTTGTGAGCGCACTCAACAAGCCCGATGATCCGGTGTCGCTCCAACTTGCCTGGCTCGCAGGCCTGCTTGAGGGAGAGGGCACATTCCTATGTCCTCCCCCTTCACTGCCCAACTGCCCGATCGTTGCCTGCCGAATGACCGACCGCGACATAGTCGAGCGCGTTGCGGCCTGCTTCGGCACAAAGGTTCTAGCCATCGACAGGGGTCGATATCGCACGGAGTATGCGACAACCGTGAAGGGCAGCCGCGCTGTTACTTTTATGACGGACATCAGGCCGCTCATGGGTAGTCGTCGTCAGTTGGCAATCGAAGCCGCAATTCAGGCCTATAACCCGCCCCAAAGGAAGCTCGACTTTGAGGCTGCCGAGGAGATTCGACGACGGTCTGCATGTGGCGAGACCATTTCATCGCTTGCTCGCGCCTTTCGAGTAACGCCTCAAACCATCCGGCCACTCTTGCGAAGCGAGATCTATGTGTCTGCCCCACTAATGCCGTGGCGGGATGTGACCCTGGCGCTCCCCAATGTCGTGCCGCCCGCTGGAGTCTCACAAACCGAGCTCTATTGGCTTGCCGGATGGCTAGAGGGAGAGGGCAGTTTCATGGCACCCGCACCATCTGATCCACGCCGTCCTCGCATCTCGGCCCAAGCAAAGGACAAGGATGTGGTGGCAGAGGCCAGCCGTCTTTGCCGTGTGACGCCATCCCGTTACAACCCGGAGCGAGCACGCGTGAACAGCTGGTCTCCAACCTGGCGGCTCCTTCTCCGAGGTACACGCGCGACTCTGTTCATGGAGCGGTTGAGGCCAACTCTGGGAGTTCGCCGCCGACGTCAAATCGACACCGCATTGACTGCCTTGATGGACGCGCTCGCAAAGAATCCGAACCGCCGCTGAGATTCCCATCGAGGTCGATCTAGTCGAGGACTCCCTCCCCCTGCCCATGGGAACGGATCGCGGCGCGAGCTGCGGATCTACGAAGGCAGGGGATGAGCGACCGGCGGATCGGTCAAGAGCTTGGCGTCGATCCAAAGACCGCCGTGAGGCGATCAACTGGTTTGCAAAATGCCTAAAGACCGCATCAGACCTCAAGCACCCCTCGACCGGCGTCGTCACGATCAGGATCATTGTCCGGATCCGCCCATGAGGACACGAAAAGGGCAGCAGGTGTCCGAAATGGGCAAAAAGTGACCGGTGACCGGTCGGAAGTTGCGGGAGCTAACCGGGAATCCAGGTACACTCGAAGCAATGAGAAGCCCCGACCGCATTCCAGCGGCCTGAGGCTTTTCCAGATGACTCTTCCCGTTTCTAGAGCGGGAGGCCCATCAGGCGTCGGTTCTTCTTTCCATGGAGGCCGACGCCTGTTTAAGTTTGACTGCAATCTGCTCAGATTGAGCGAAATCAGATCAGATTGACTACGACAACTATAGACCTAAAGTTCCAACGGGAGTTACGACTTTTGTTGCTGGCAGCGTTATGGCGACCGTTATGAGCAACGTTATGGATCTTGATGGGCTCTGGAACGATTACGGTTGCAGCGTCAGATAACCCTCGCCGTTCGAAGAGGCGTTCCAGTCCGTGACGCTCGGAGGCAGACTGCTGGCCAATCCAGAAGCCACCTGATCGTAGGCGCTGGGGCTTCGATACAGCGCTGTAGATCCGGGCCCTGGGAGAGCGCGCGGTCATCCAGATCGTTATGAGCCTGGGCTTGGGCGGGAGCAGAATCCCCATTCCCGACAAGCGGAATGTCGACTGCGATTGACACGCTCGCGCTGGTCGAAACCCCCTCGGCAAGACATCTGCGGAGGAGGGTTCGAGCGGTTTGCGTCAGTGGAGGCGCCGGGATTCGAACCCGGGTGCGCGGCCGTAGCGCGAAGGTGTCTACAGGTATAGCCGGCGCTTGATTCTCGTCTCCCGGGGTCCGCGCCGGCGGGCACTGCGGGAGATAGAGCCCTCTGAATTGTCCCCTGGCAGACGGGGCGATCCGCCCGGGTGAGCCCGCATTCTGAAGCCGGCTGCCCCCTCCGCGGGCGGGAGGGGACCGACTCTCATCGCCTAGGTTCTAGCTAGGCAGCGAGGGCGAACTCATGGTCCGCACGTATTGGTTGGTGCCGGGGTTTAACGAGGCCTCCGGCAACCTCGACCTGCAACCGTTCGCACGGACCGACCACGTCGAAGCCTGTCGCCCCCGTGCTATGTGGACGGATTGTACGGAGTCGGGTAGGAATATCCGGTGGCCGACTTGCAGTTCGACGCGATCGTCCTCGGCGCCGGCGCGCCGGGGGAGGTCTGCGCCGGGCGCCTCGCCGACGGTGGGATGTCGGTGGCGATCGTCGAGCAGCACCTGGTCGGTGGCGAGTGCTCCTACTACGCCTGCATGCCGTCGAAGGCGCTGCTGCGGCCCGCGGACCTGCTCGGCGAGGCACGGCGGGTTCCCGGCGTGGCCGAGGCGGTGAGCGGGAAGCTCGACCCACAGGCGATCCTCGACCGTCGCGACGAGGTGATCCACGACCTCGACGACTCCGGCCAGCTGCCCTGGCTGGAGGAACGGGGGATCGAGCTCTTCCGAGGTGAGGGAAGCCTCGACGGCGAGCGCCGCGTGCGCGTCGGCGATGACGTGCTCAGCGCCGCCAAGGCCGTCGTCGTCGCGGCCGGCAGCGGCGCGGCGATGCCGCCGGTCGACGGCCTCGACTCGGTGCGCGCGTGGAACAACCGCGAGGCGACGACCTCGAAGCGGGTGCCGGAGAGCATGGTCGTGCTCGGCGGCGGCCCGGTCGGCTCGGAGCTGGCGCAGGCCTGGTCGGCCCTCGGAACCGAGGTGACCCTGATCGAGGGCGCCGACTACCTCCTCCCCCGCGAGGAACCCTTCGCCGGGGAGCAGGTTGCCGAGGCGCTACGCGAGAACCAGGGCGTCGACGTGCGCACCGGGGTACTGGCTCAGCGCGTCGCGCCCACCGGTGCCGGGGTCGCGGTCGAGCTGAGCGACGGCGACGTGGTCGAGACAGCCGAGCTGCTCGTCGCGGTGGGGCGCAAGCCCCGCACCGCGGGGATCGGTTTGGGGTCGATCGGCGTCGAGCCCGGCAAGGGCGGATTCCTCGAGACGGACGATCGCATGAGAGTCGCGGGCCGCAACTGGCTCTATGGCGTCGGCGACGTCAACGGCCGCGCCCTCTTCACCCACATGGGCAAGTACCAGGCCTGGGTCGCCGCCGAGAACGCCCTCGGCCGCCCGGTCGAGGCCGTCGCCGAAGGGCTCGGCTCCCCCCGCGTCACCTTCACCGACCCCCAGGTCGCCGCGGTTGGCAAGACCCTCGACCAAGCGCGCGAAGCCGGGATCGACGCCCGCGCCGTCGACGTCCCCACTGACAGCACGGCCGGCGCAAGCTTCCAGGGCAAGGGAACCGGCGGCACCTCCCGCATAGTGGTCGACGAGTCCCGCCAGGTAATCGTCGGCGCCACCTTCACCGGCTTCGAGACCGCAGACTTTCTCCACGCAGCAACCATCGCCATAGTCGGTGAGGTCCCCCTCACCCAGCTCCGCCATGCGGTTGCGGCCTACCCAACCAGAAGCGAGATCTGGTTGAAGCTGCTCGAGGCCTACGGCCCCTGACGGATCAGACGGTCGAACGGCGCTTCAGGTCTTCAAGTAGATCCTGAGGTAGCCCCGCAACCTCATCGAGATCGTCGATCGAGCCGAAGCGGCCAAGCCGCTCGCGGTGGGCGAGTAGGCGGGTGGCCTGGGTGACCGAGAGGTTCTCGGCTCGGAGCTGCTCGAAGGTGACCGAGTTGAGCTCGATCTTGCCGCTGCCAGACGCGGCCGGGGGCGCGGGCTGAGGCGGTTCCGGAGCGGGCTGAGGCGGTTCCGGAGCGGGCTGAGGCGGTTCCGGAGCGGGCTGAGGCGGTTCCGGAGCGGGCTGAGGCGGTTCCGGAGCGGGCGGTTCCGGCGCGGGCGGCTGGGGCACCGGGGGCGGAGCCGGTTGCGGCGCAGGTGGCTCGGGGACCGGAGGTGGCGCGGGTTGAGGCGATGGAGGTGCGGGCGGCTGGGGCTCGGAGGGCTGGGCACCCTGGCCCTGGACCGACTGGATCACGGCCTGCTCAGCCTCGACAGCGCGGCGCTCGGCCTCGCGGGCACGCTCCTCCGCCTGCGCGACGCTGTCGCGGATCTCGCGCAGGCGACGCTCGCGCTCCTCCTCCTCGGACTTCAACTTTGCCAGACGCTCGGCCTCGGCCGCACGGCGCTCCGCCTCCCTGGTCCGCTCCTCGATCTGGCGCAGGCGCTCCTGCGCCTCGGCCATCGCCCTCTCCTGCGCTTCGCGTTCCTGCTGAAGCCGCTGCTCGGCGGTCTCGAGACCCGCACTCGCGGCACCGAGCGGGGCGGTTGCCGGCGCGATCGGCGGCGGGTCGGGCTGGAAGGCCTCCATCGACTGGGTCGCCTGCCCTCCCTGGGCGGCGGCAGCGCGCTGCTCGGCCTCGCGCTGGAGCCGCTCGGCCTCCGCTATGCGGCGGTCGGCCTCGGCACGAATGCGCTCCTCCTCACGCTGGATCTCCCCCACCTTCGCCTGCACCCTCTGCTCGGCGGCGGCAGGGCCGTCGTAGCCGGGAGGCGCCCCCTGCGGAGCCGTCGCCATCGGAGGGGGCGGCGGCGGTGCGGCCTGGGGCTGTGTGGGAAGCGGCGGCACAGGCGGCATCGCCTGCAAGGGCGGGGTCTGGACCGGAGCCGGCTGGACCGGAGGCACGCCGGCCTGGGTAGCCTGGCTCGCCTGCTGAAGCTGTTCGCGCTCGTGGGCGGCCCTGGCCTCAGCCAGCTGGCGCTCCGCCTTCGCCGCGTCCTTGCGCGCCCGGCGCCCGGAGCGGCTGCGTCCGCCAGGAGGGCTGAAGCGGCGTTCGGCGCGTTTCGTCGCCCGTTCTTCCCGCCTGCGCTTCGACTCCGCCTGGCGGCGCTTGCGATGCTCGACCCGCGCCGCACGCTGCTGTTCGCGCGCCTGCTTGCGCTTCTCCTTGGCACTCAGCGCCACGCCGCCGACGGCGGGAGGTGGCGGGGAAGCAGCCGGAGGAGGAGCAGCCGCCGGGGCCTGCACGGCGGGCAGCTCGGCGGTCTGGGACGAGGGGGACATGGGCCCGGCGGGCGGCTTTGGAGACGTGACGGACGGCGCCGGTGGGGCAGCCTGTCTCTTCGCCTTCTCCTTGCTGCGGCGCTGGGTGATGCTGACGACCAGCAGGAGCAGCAGGATCGCCGCCACGAGGCCGCCGACGAAGTACTGGATGTTGTCGCCGATGAAGTCGCCGGCTTCGCTCGGGAAGGAGGCAGCCTGTGCCTGGGCAGGGGCGATCAGGGCTATGACGAGCGCCGACACCGGGAGTACCAGGGCAGAACGGGATCGCATGTCCCCGAAGCTACCTCATCCGGCTCTTGAATTCGCGCTCGACCTCGCGGCGCACGTCGCGCTCGGCGATCTCGCGGCGGCGATCTCGCCCCTCCTTGCCGCGAGCCAGCGCAAGCTCGACCTTCGCACGCGAGCCCTTGAAGTAGATCCGGGTCGGGATCAGCGTCAGCCCTTTCTCCGCCGTCTTGCCCACCAACCGTTCGATCTCGGCCCGGTGCAGCAGCAGCTTGCGCGGCCGCTCGGGCTCGTGGTTCTCGCGGCTGGCCGGCTCGTAGGGCGGAATGTGGAGGTTGCGCAGCCAGACCTCGTTGCGCTCGACGACCGCGTAGGCGTCACTCATCTGCGCCTTGCCGTTGCGCAGCGACTTCACCTCCGATCCCTGGAGGACGATGCCCGCCTCCATCTTCTCGATCGGTTCGAACTTCTGCCGGGCGCGGCGGTTGGTGGCGACGTCGCCCGAAGCGGGCTCTCGCTTCTTCTTCGATTTCTTAGCCACCAGCGAGCTCCAAGTCGACCCGGCCGCGCGGCGCTTCGACTCCCGTCACCCGGACGGATATCGGATCCCCGAGCCGCAGTGCGGCTCCGGACTCGCGGCCGACGAGCGCCGTCTCGGTCTCGTTCAGCTCGAAGCGCCCGCCCGCCATCGTGCGGGCGGGCACGAAGCCCTCGTATACATCTCCAAGCTCGCCGCCGAAGGCGGCGAAGGCGCCGGCCCGGATGACGCCCGACACCTCGCCGTCGAACGCGACCTCCGCGCCGCGCTCGCCGAGCTCGCGCTCCAGCAGGTAGGCCGCGCAGACGTCGTCGGCGCTGCGCTCGATCTTCGCCGACTCGCGCTCCCGCTCGCTCGAGTGCCAGGCCACCTCCCGCGCCTCGGCCGCTCGCGGGGCCTCCTCCCCCTCGCCCAGCGTCGCCAGCAGCGCACGATGGACCAGCAGGTCTGGATAGCGCCGGATCGGCGAGGTGAAATGGCAGTAGGCGGGGCTGCCCAGGCCGGCGTGGCCGCTGTTGCGGTCGCCGTAGGAAGCCTGCATCAGGGAGCGGAGCACGAGCGATGTATACGCCTCGCGGCCATGTCCGCGCCGCGCCGCCTCCTCGATCACCAGCCGGCTCGCCTCCGCCGCGACCTCTCCCGCCTGGCCCGGCGCCAGGCCCTGTCGCAGCGGCGGAGTCGGCACCCCCAGCGCGTGCAGCTGCTCGACCAGGCGCTCGATCCGGCCGGGATCCGGCTGGGCGTGCACCCGGTAGACGGCGGGCACCCGCTTGCGCTCGAGCAGCTGGGCGACCTGTTCGTTGGCGAGAATCATCAGCCGCTCGATCAACCGGTGGGACTCGGTCTGCGCCACCGAGCGAGCGCCGGCCACGTTCCCCTCCACGTCGAAGCGGAACTCCGGCTCGAAGGACTCGACGTCGAGGCTGGTCGTCCCGCGATGCTCGCCCAGGGCCGCCGCCACCTCGCGGGCCACCGCCAGCGGCTCGGCGACGTCCTCCGGCGCGCTCTCGCGACCGTCGAAGACCCGGTCGAGCTGGTCGTAGTCCAGGCGCGCCTGGGAACGGATGCGGCTGCGGTAGAAGCTCGCCGACCGCGGCGTGCCGGACGGACCGAGCCCGATCTCGGCCGTCACCGCGAGCCTCTCCACTCCCGGCGCCAGGCTGCACGCCTCCTCGCTCAGGGCGCGAGGCAGCATCGGCTCGACGGTGCCCGGCGCATAGGTGCTGTTTGCGCGCCGGCGTGCCTCGAGGTCGAGTGGCGTGCCGGGCCGGATGTGGGCGGCGACGTCGGCGATGTGGATCCAGACGCGCGCGCCGTCTCCCTCCCGCTGCGCAGAGACCGCGTCGTCGAAGTCGCGCGCGGTGGCGGGGTCGACCGTGAAGGTCGCCAGCTCGGTCAGGTCGCGGCGGCGGATCTCGCTGCTCTCAGCGGCATCTGCAGCGCGTCCCGCTTCGACCTCGATTGCAGCGGGGAAGCCCCGGCGCCCGAGCCCCTCCGCCAGCAGCGCTTCGACCGCCTCGCGGGCGTTCTTCGGCCGCGCTTTCTCCCGGCCCCTCCCGCGTGCCCGCTGGCGAGCGCGGTAGTAGCGCCAGTCGCGCCTGCTCACTGACACCCCTTCCGGTGCGCTTTATGAACCCATGGGGTGCAAAAGGCGCACCGGAGGCTCATCGCTGGGCTGCCAGGACCTTCAGGGCGCGGTCGAGCGCCTCGTCGGGCGCGGTCCGGGGCAGGTTGCGCACCCGAACGTCGGGATGGATGCCGTGGCTCTCGGCCAGGTTGACGCCGTCGGGAGTGAAGTACTCGCCGATCGTCAGCTTCAGGGCACCGCCGTTGGAGAGGCCGATCTCCTGCTGGAAGACGCCCTTGCCGTATGAGCGGGTGCCCACCACGGTGGCGTCGGCGTCGGCGGCAAGCGCCGCGGTGAGGATCTCCGCGGCCGAGGCCGTGTTGCGGCCGATCAGGACGACCATCGGCACGGCATCGAGGTTGCCGCCGACGGTCTCGTAGACGGCATCCCCCTGGGTGCGCGACTCGGTGCTGACGACGACTTCGCCCTCGGGAAGGAAGACGCTCGCGGTGAGCACGGCCTCGTCGAGCAGCCCGCCGCCGTTCGCACGCAGGTCGAGCACGATCCCTTCGACGCCCTTGCGCTCCAGCTTCTCGACCGCTTCGCGCAGAAGCGCGTGGACGCCTTCGCTGAAGCTGACCATGCGGACGTAGCCGAGCTTGCGCCCACCGACCCGCTCGATCCTGCTGGTCACCACCGGCAGCGCGATCTGGGCCCGGGTGATCTCCAGCTCGCGGGCTCCGCCGCTCGGCGTTCCGCGCACCCCGATCGTCACCTCGGTGCCTTCCGGGCCCTTGATCTTCTCGGTGGAGAACTCGCTGCTCTTGCCGGCGATCGATCTGCCGTCGACAGAGACGATCGTGTCGCCAACCTCCAGCCCCGCCTCCTCGGCCGGCGAGCCGGGGAAGACACGGTCGATGCGCAGGCCCGGCTTCACCTCCTCGACGGTGAGGCCGATTCCGGAGAACCGGCCCGAGATCGCTTCGTTGAAGCGGGCCAGCGCGTCCGCCGAGAAGTAGTCCGAGAAGCGGTCGTCGTGGCGGCGGCGCAGCTCGCGGACCATGCCCTGCAACGAGGCGTTGGTCAGCTCCTCGGTTCCAACCGGCCGGTAGTAGTTGTCCTCGATCAGTTCGGTCGCTTCAGCGGTCAGCCCGGCCGAGTCGTCGACGAAGCGGTCGCGGATGAATTCGGGCAGGTGCGCGGGATGGCCACCGAGCCAGATGCCGGCGCCGAGCAAAACCGCCATCGCGACCGCGAGGCCCGCGACCCCCCACCCCCAGCTCCTCACAGCGCGCTCAGATGACTGGCTTCCAATTGGCGTGCCCGCGGGGGCTCGACTGGCCAAGCTGGGCGGTGCACGCGGCCGCGGCGCGTAGCAGCGCTACGCGCAAGGCCGTGGGTGCCGATCCAGCGCCGTGCCAGGCGTGTCATCCGTGGGTGCGGCAGTTGGAGCCATTCATCTACACCTTGAGGAAACGGCGCAGCGTGATGCCGGAGCCGACCGCCGAGACCAGCACCGCGGCGGCGAAGAGGATCGCGACAAGCGCCGGGAACGAGAGGGTGCTGTTGTTCTGCGCCGCCAGGAAGGAGAAGGTGCTGCTCAGCGGGTCGACGATCGTGATCTTGCCCAGCCACAGGATCAGTATGGCGAGGAGCCCACCCGCGAAGCCGACGACGACGCCCTCGATCATGAAGGGCCAGCGGATGAACCAGCGGGTCGCCCCGACCAGCCGCATCACCTCCACCTCGCGGCGCCGGGTGTAGATCGAGAGCCGGATCGTGTTGCCGACCAGCATCAGCGAGGCGAGGATCAACAGCGCCGTGATCACGGTCAGCACGATCTTCAGCGCGCTGGTCACCTGCTCGATCTGCTTGGACTCCTGCTGTCGGTCGAAGATCTCTTGGACGATCGGCGAGATCGGCTTCGGCTTGCCGTTCGGGCCCGGCGGCATGATCGCCGCCCGCACCGCATCGAGGTTCGCCGCGTCGTCAGCCTTGATCTGGAAGTTCGCCGGCAGCGGGTTGTCGTGGAGCTGGGTGAGCAGGTCTTCGCTCTTGCTCTTGCCGAGGTCGTCTTCGAGTTCTGCGAGGGCCTCTGCCTTGGTGATCAGGGCGACCGCCTCGACATGGGGGATCGCTTCGAGCTCGGTCTGCAGCGCCGCGATTTCGCCCTGGGTCGCGTCGTCGTAGATCGCAGCCCGGATCTCGAGGCTCTCGCGAACGGACTCGCTCTTCGCCTGGGTCGTCTGGAAGACGGGGATGAGGACCCCGAGCAGGATCACGGTGGTGACCGTGGTGACGATCGCCGCCATGCTCGGAGCGCCGTTGCGGCGCAACGCGCGGAATGCCTCCTGGGTGAAGAAGAAGAATCGCGACATCAGATCAGAAGAGCGAGTCGTGTCCGTTGGTCTGGCCCTCGGGGGCGACGCCCATCTCGGCCCGCATCCGCACGCCGAACTCGGTCGTCGACTCCTCGGTGTAGCCGCCGCTGACCTCGTCGCGGACGACGCGGCCCTCGTAGAGCTCGATCACCCGCCGCTGCATGTTGTCGACCATCTCGCGGTCGTGGGTGACGACGACTACGGTGGTGCCGGTCTTGTTGATCCGGTAGAGCAGCTGCATCACGCCGATCGACGTGACCGGGTCGAGGTTGCCGCTGGGCTCGTCGGCGAGCAGCAGCGGCGGGTGGTTGACGAAGGCGCGGGCGATCGAGACGCGCTGCTGCTCGCCGCCGGAGAGCTGGTCGGGGTAGCTGTGCAGCTTGGTCGAGAGGCCGACCAGGCGCAGCGTCTCGGGCACCTGGGTGCGGATCTGGGCACGGCTGGCGCCGATCACCTGCAAGGCGTAGGCGACGTTGTCGTAGACGGTGCGGTCGGGCAGCAGCTTGAAGTCCTGGAAGACCGTGCCGATGTTGCGCCGCAGCTGCGGAATCTTCTTCTCCGGCAGGGCGCCGATGTCGCGGCCGGCGATGCGGACGGCGCCCTCCGTAGCCGCCTCGTCGCGGATCAGCGTCTTGATCAGGGTTGACTTGCCGCAGCCCGTCGGGCCGACGAGGAAGACGAACTCGCCGCGGTCGACGGCCAGCGAGACCCGGTCGAGCGCCATGTGGCCGCCGGGGTAGACCTTGGTCACGTCGCGCAGCTCGATGATCGGCCTGCCACCGGCACGCCGTTGCTGCGGCTCCTCGCCGCCCGTCTTTCGCTTTCCACCTCTGGCCATACCCAGCGGACCTTCTCCGAGGACAGGGTGACTCCTGCGCACCCTCGGGCGCGCAATTCCCCGCCCAAACGTCAGTGAGTACAAGCTTAGCGAATTGTTAGCGATTCTTTATAGAGAGTTGCAGCCGCCAGTCCCGCTGTTACTTGTCATGACCTTTATTGACTTTTTCAAAGTCACTTGACAAATGATTTGTCGTTGAGAAGGTGCGACTTGTGTTCCTGGGTCATATCGTCGGCATACCCATAGAGGAGACGGCGTTGAGCTTGGCGCCGGTGGCAGCTGCCACCGGCGGGATCGCCGCAATAAAGCTGAGGCGCCTCGCGAGGCGCCGGCGCCAGGGCACAACCCCTGCCGGGAGTCAACGGTGAGCGCCACCTCTCCCGGCCCCACTCAGGCACCCCGGGCGCTTCGTCACCGCAGGAGTGCGCGTCGCCTCACAGCCGGCCAACTCAGCGACTTGCGCAAGGCGATCGCCGCAGCACAGGAAATCCGCGATGACCGCGGCTACCAGTTCTGGGCGGGCATTCACGGTTTGCCGCTACCGAGCTACTGCAAGCACGAGAGCGAGCTGTTCCTCCCCTGGCACCGCGCCTATCTCTACTTCTTTGAGAAGGCCCTGCAGGAAAGGGTGCGCGGCGTGACACTTCCCTGGTGGGACTGGACCGCGAACCACGCAGAAGGCATTCCGAATGCATACGCGCGCCAGAGGGTGGACGGCAGGAGGAACCCGCTCTTCGACTCGCCGATCCAGCCTTCCGGTCGTGCCAATCCGAGGCAGACACGGACCGTCCGGGAACCAGAGCCACCGGGAAGCCTGCCGTCGCCGCCCGAGGTGGACGCCGTGCTGGCGAATCCCGACTACCTCACGTTCCAGGGCCAGCTCGAGAACCTCCACGGTGGCGTTCACGTCTGGGTCGGAGGCACGATGGGCAGCGTCGCCAGCGCCGCCTACGACCCGATCTTCTGGGCCCACCACTGCATGATCGACCGACTCTGGTACCTCTGGCAGCTGCGGCATCCGGGTGCAGGCATACCGGCGAGACTGCTCGACCAGGCACTGGCTCCATTCCCGATGACCGTGCGCGATACGATCGACGCGACCCAGCTCGGCTACGACTACGCGGCTTCGACGGCTGCCGCAGGTGGTCCGAGAGATGCTTGAGCGCTTCACCAGCAAGCCGATCGAGCTTCCGCCGGCTGACCGGCCCTTCAAGCGCGCCGACCTGATCTTCTACGGCCTCGACCACTCGGGCGCCTCCTTCGAAGGGCAGGTATTCCTCGATCCACGCGGCGTCGGCGGCGACGGCGGCGCCGACCACCGAGCTTATGTCGGTTCTTTCTTCATCTTCGGCCACGGAGGGTGCTTCGGAAACGTCGGCCACTGCGACGTTCCCGCCGAGCGCGACCCGTTTGACCTGCGCCCACCCCACCAACTGGAGCCGGCAGTGCGGATCCTCACCGTGACCGACGCCGTGCAACGCCTGCTCGAGCGCGAGGCCGAGGCGGCAAAGGTGACGGTCATAGCCCGCACAGCGGGCAGGAGCCCGGCCGACGTGCTCGCCTTCGAAACGGTGAGGCTGGCGACCTATGCCTGAGGCGCAGCCTGACGAGGAGACCAAGCACACCGAAAGGCCCCTACTCGCAGATCCCGAGGCGCCGGGCAAAGTCGGGGAGGGGCTGCGCGAGCGCTTCTCCGAGAGTCTCGACAAAACCGGCAGGGCGATCGCGGCGATAACCGGCCTCGGCGTCTTCTTCTTCGCCACGGGCTATTTCGTCGAGTGGCAGCGACTGAAGCGTGGGCACCTTCCCTCGGAGGAGATCCTGCCGCTGATCCCCAAGGACCAGATCGCGGCCGCGGGCGTACGGGAGCTGGCCATCTCGTTCGTATTCGGTGCGGTCACCCTGCTCGTCCTGGGGGTCGGCCTCGTCTACGTCGCGAGGAAGACACAGGACCGAGAGGGGCGGCTGGCTACGGTGCTCAACCACCTCTTTTCCAGGGAGCTCGCCTTCCCGACCGCGATCGTCGGCGTCCTCGCCCTTCTGATCGTCCCTTTCACGTTCGCGGGAGTCACGGTCGCCGTCATCCTCACACTGTTGCTCTATATCGGCCTACGGCTCATTCACGGGTACCTCGCCGACGGCGAGAAATTCCCGCTCTGGCAGCTCTGTCTGGCAACGGCAATCGCCGCGATCGCGCTGACCGGAGCACGGCAGCGCGAATTCCCCCAGCCGCGTCCCTGGGCGACGATCACCGTCAAAGGCAATCACGAACCGATGAGGGGTAGCTACATCGCCAGCGATTCCGACAAGGTTCTGATTAGGGTCCGGACCGACCATGGGGCACAGGTGATCGTGCTTGACCCAGACGAACTGGACGGAGTGCGGTTCCAGGAAGGGCGGCAGGTTCTTCCGGAAACACCCTCGCTCTTCGATGACGTGGCTGGCCTGTTTGCTCTGGATATCCACCTGGCCTGCATCCCGCCCGAGTGCAGCACCGGGAACGACAGCCAGTTCGGCCCTTCGTTGCTCTTCTAGGGCCGCCCGAATGCTTCTAGGCCGCGATGGCTCGCGCCGCCGCGACGATGCTCGCCGCGTCGATGCCCGCGGCCGCAAGCAGGTCGGCCGGGGGGCCGCTGCCAGGGCGCTCGGTGACGGCGAGACGTTCGAGGCGGGGACTCTCCCCCGCGTCGGCGAGCACCGTGGCGACCACCTCGCCGATGCCGCCCTCGGCCCAGTGGTCCTCGACGGTGACGATCGCCCCGGTCTCGTTGGCGGCCTTGACGACGGTCGCGGCGTCGACCGGCTTGACCGAGTAGAGGTCGATCACGCGGGCGGCGATCCCCTTCCCCGCGAGCTCGTCCGCGGCGGCGAGGCATTCGTGCAGCGTGATGCCGGCGCCGATCAGGGTCACCGCGTCCCCGTCGCTGGACCGCACCGTGCGGCTGCCGCCGATCTCGAACGTCTCGCCGGCCTCGTAGAGCACCGGTGTCGCCTCGCGGGTCGTGCGCAGATAACTGATACCGCGGTGCTCTCTCATCGCGTCGAGCAGCTGAACCGCCTGGTTGGCGTCGCTGGGGTAGAGCACGACGCTGCCGAGGACGGCGCGCAGGGAGGCGACGTCTTCGAGCGCCATCTGCGAGGGGCCGTCGGGGCCGATCGAAACGCCGACGTGAGATCCGCAGAGCTTCAGGTCGGCGTCGGAGATCGCCGCCATACGGACGAAGTCGTAGGCGCGGCTGAGGAAGGCACCGAAAGAGGAAGCGAACGGCTTCCAGCCGCGGGTCTGAAGGCCAACGGCGGCAGCGACCAGCTGCTGCTCGGCGATGTACATCTCGAAGAACCGGTCCGGGTGCTTGGCAGCGAAGCGCTCTGCGTAGGTCGAGTTGCCGACCTCGCCGTCGAGCGCCACGACCCTCTCGTCGATCGAGCCGAGCCAGGCGAGGCCGTCTCCGTAGGCACCGCGGGTCGCGACCTTCTCGCCGAGCTCGTAGCTCGGTCGCTCGACCGGCGCCCGTTCGATCTCGAACGGCTTAGGCTCTGGCGGCGAGGCGACCGTGACGCTGAGCGAGCGGATGCCGCCCAGCTCCTCCACCGCGGCCTCGGGGTCGGCGAGCGGCTTGCCGTGCTGGTTCTCCTTGTCCTCCACCGCGGCGACGCCCGAACCCTTCCTGGTGCGGGCGAAGATCACCGCGGGGCGATCCGCCTCCTGCGCGCGGGCGTAGGCGGCGTCGATCTCCTCGAGGTCGTGGCCGTCGATCTCCTGCACGTCCCAGTCGCAGGCCGCGGCGCGGGCGGCCAGCTTCGAGGTGTCCCACTCGTGCATGGTCGGCCCGCGCTGGCCGAGCCGGTTGACGTCGACGATCGCGATCAGGTTGTCGAGCTCGGCGTAGCCGGCGTGCTCGAAGGCCTCCCACATCGAGCCCTCGGCGAGCTCGGAGTCGCCGCAGAGCACCCAGACCCGCAGGTCGGAGCGCTCGAGGCGCGAAGCGGCGAGCGCGATCCCGACCGAGATCGGCAGGCCCTGGCCGAGCGAGCCGGTGGCGACGTCGACCCAGGGCAGTTCCGGGGTCGGGTGACCCTGCAGGCGCGAGCCGAACTCACGAAAGGTGAGCAGCTCCTCGTCGTCGATCGCCCCGGCCGCCTTGTAGAGCGCGTAGAGCAGCGGTGAGGCGTGGCCCTTGGAGAAGACCAGGTGGTCGTTTGCCTTGTTGCTCGGTGCGTCGAAGTCGTAGCGGAGGTATTTCGAGAACAGCACCGCCATCAGGTCGGCGGCCGACATCGAGGAGGTCGGGTGGCCGGAGTTCGCCGCGGCGGCGGCACGGACCGAGTCGACTCGCAGCTGCTGGGCTAGCTCGTGCACGGGCCGGGACAATATCTGGCGCTAGCCGATCGCGACCATGCGCTCGATCGGCAGTCGCGCCCGCTCCGCGACGTCCGCAGGCACGCTCACCTCGAACTTCATATCGCGCAGGCTGTCGCGCAGCTTCGGCAGCGTGATCATCTTCATGTACCTACAGAAGGCCATCCGGTTGGCCTCGACCAGGTTCGCCCGCGGCGCCGCCTGCTGGAGCGGGTAGAGCATCCCGTTCTCGGTGGCGACGATAAAGCTGCCGTCGGGGTGCTCTTCGACGTGCTGGAGCATTCCCGCGGTGGAGAGCATGTGGACGCCCTCGGGCTCGATGTCGCCGGCAGCGACGTACTCCATCGCCTGGGTGGCGCAGCCGCACTCGGGGTGGATCAGGAACTCGGCCTCGGGGTGCTCGGCTCGGGTCTGCACGATGTCGTCGGGGCGGATGCCGGCATGCACGTGGCACTCGCCGTCCCAGACGTGGAAGCGGGAGCGGCGCTCGGGATCCTCGCGGATCCCGGTCTCGCGCTCGACGAAGGCCCCCAGCCACATGTCGGGGCCGAAGAGGATCTCGGTCTCGGGCCCGTGCTCGGCCCAGATGTGCTCGACGACCTTGACCGCGTTGGAGGAGGTGCAGCAGTAGTCGGTCTCCGCCTTCACCTCCGCCGAGGTGTTGACGTACATGACGACGAGCGCGCCGGGGTGTTCGGCCTTCCAGGCTCGGAGCTGGTCGGCGTCGATCGAGTCGGCAAGCGAGCAGCCGGCGTCGAGGTCGGGGATCAGCACCGTCTTCTCGGGCGAGAGGATCGAGGCGGTCTCGGCCATGAAGTGGACGCCGCAGAAGGCGATCGCGTCGGCGTCGGTAGCCGCCGCCTCGCGCGATAGGCCCAGCGAGTCGCCCATGTGGTCGGCGACATCCTGGATTTCGGGCAGCTGGTAGTTGTGGGCGAGGATGACCGCGTTGCGCTCGGCCGCGAGAGCGCGCACTTCCTCGCTGAGGGCAGCGATCTCATCGGGCGAGAGAGCGTCCGGAGTTGTGGGTTGGATCGTCGGGAGCTCTTGCACGAGCCCTTCCTTTCCTGATGTTCGCTGGCCCGGCACTGCGCCTTGAACCAGTCGAATGAACGTGGTTCAAGTCTACCCTCTCGGCATGCCCGAGTTGCCCGAGGTTGAGATCACGGTGCGGCGGCTGAACACGGCTTTGTCGGGAGCTTGTGTTGAGTCGGCGGTGGCTCCTGGGATGAACGTGATGAAGACGTTTGAGCCGGCGCTCGAAGAGCTCGTCGGTCGCGAGGTGTCTGAGGTCCGGCGGGTGGGGAAGATGCCGGTCGTTGTGTTTGGGGATCTGGCGCTGCTGATCCACTTGATGTCGGCGGGGCGGGTCCGGGTGTTCGAGAAGCGGGCGTCGTTGAAAGACCGGGCTTCGCGGGTGCTGGTCCGGCTGGAGGACGGACGGGAGCTGCGGCTGCGCGAGTTCGGGACCAAGCAACGGGCCTGGGCGAAGCTGCTGCCTGCGGAGGCCGTCGGGGACGACGAGGCGGTTGCGCGGCTGGGGCCGGAGGCCTGGCCGGCGCCCCCGCTCGACACCTTCGCCGCGCTGATCGACCAGCCCCGCCACCTGCATCCCCTCCTCCGCCACCAGGGCGACATCGCCGGGATCGGGCGCTCGTGGGTGGACGAGATCCTCTGGGAGGCGCGGCTCTCACCCTTCAAGAAGGGGTCGGAGCTGAGCGAGGAAGAGGTCGCCCGGCTGCACGCCGCCCTCGTCGTTCTGGAGCGGGCAATCGACCACTACGAGGAGACGATCGGCGAGGAGCTGCCCGACAAGCTGCCGATGCCGCTCCAGGTCCACAAGCGCGAGGGCAAGCCCTGCCCCCGCTGCGGCACCGCGATCGAGGCGGTCTTCTTCTCGGAGTACCAGACCAACTACTGCCCGAAGGAGCAGACCGGCGGCCGCGTGCTCAAGGACCGCCGCCTCTCGAGGCTCCTCAAGTAGCGGGCCCGATAAGCATGCTGAAGTCGAGCGTCGGAGCCGAGTGCGTGAGCGCGCCGATAGAGATGAAGTCGACGCCGCTCTCGGCGATGTCTCGCACCGTGGTCAGGTCAACCCCGCCCGATGCCTCCAGCGACGGTGGCTTGCCAGCGCCGGCGTTCTCGTCGCGCAGCCTCACCGCCCCCCGCAGCGTCTCTGGGTCCATGTTGTCGAGCAGCAGGACGTCGGCGCCGGTGCCGAGCGCGTAGGCGACCTCGTCGAGATCGCGGCACTCGACCTCGACCGCCAGGTCGGGATATGCGTTGCGAGCTCCATACACCGCCTTGGCGAGACTCCCGGCGAGGGCGATGTGGTTCTCCTTGATCAGGATCGCGTCATACAGACCCATGCGGTGGTTGCGTCCACCACCGGCCAGCACGGCAGCCTTCTCCAGCTCGCGCAAGCCGGGCGTCGTCTTGCGCGTATCGAGGATCGCCGCCCCGGTCCCCGCCACCGCCTCGACGAAACGCGCCGTCAAGGTCGCGATCCCGGAGAGATGCCCGAGAAAGTTGAGCGCGGTGCGCTCAGCGGCCAGCAGCGCGGCCGCCCGCCCGCTGGCGAAGAGGACCTCGGCCGGGACAGCATCGCGCCACTGTCCCTCGACCACGAGATTGTCGATGTCATCCACCCCACACTGCCGCATCGTCTCGGCAACCACCCCGAGCCCGTAAACGACCCCCGGCCGCTTCTGCACGATCCGCGCCCGCCCCCGCGCATCGGCCGGCACCGTCGCCTCGGCCGTCACGTCCCCAGAACCGACGTCCTCCGACAACGCCCGCGCCACGATCTCCTCAAGCGATTCCGTCATCCGCCAACCCTAGATCAGCCACGCGGTCGCACTTTCCGCCGCATGGCGGAGAGAACTGCAACATCAAAGCTGGGCAACCTGGTTCGGTCTCGTGCTGTCGCACTTTCCGCCGCATGCCGGCGGAAAGTGCGACAGCACCTCACGTCTTGGGGGGCGGGGGCGTTTAATCCACTAAGTGACCTCCTTGCCGCCGTTCCAGAACCTGCTCGATGAGCATGCCGCTGACGTGATGGCCGTGTTGCGGGTGGCAGTCGGGCGCGGCGACGCCGAGGACTGCTTCCAGGAGACCTTCCTGGCGGCACTGCGGGCCTACCCGGACCTGAACGACGCCGCCAACCTGCGTGGCTGGCTGCTGACGATCGCCCACCGCAAGGCGATCGACCACCACCGGGCGAACGGCAAGCGGCCGGTTCCGGTCGCCGAGGTGACCGAGGTAGGGATCGAAGACCCCGGGCCCGACGACGGCATCTGGGAACTGGTCGGCACCCTGCCGCCCAAGCAGCGCGCAGCGGTCGCCCTGCGCTACGCCTGCGACCTGCCCCACGCCGAGATCGCCGCGGCCCTCGACTGCTCGCCCGAGGCCGCCCGCCGGAGCCTGCACGAGGGCATGAAACGACTGAGGAAGGAGCTGGCATGAAGGCATCCCTGCAACGCCTCGCCGAGCGCGCCGAGTCCGAGGGCCTCCTCGACGTCGCCTACACCACGATCGACTCGCCCTTCGGGCCGCTGCTGATCGCCGCCACCGCCAAGGGCCTGGTGCGTGTGAACCTGCCCGCATACGACCCCGAGGAGACCCTCGAGGAGCTGGCGGCCCGGGTGTCGCCCCGTGTGCTGGAGGCCCCCGGCCGCCTCGACGAGGTCCGCCGCGAGCTCGACCTCTACTTCGAGGGCAAGCTGACCGAGTTCGACCTTCCGATCGACTGGCAGCTCACCGACGGCTTCCGCAAGAAGGTGCAGCGGGCGATCAACCGCATCCCCTATGGCCAGACCCGCAGCTACACCGACATGGCCCGCAGCGCCGGCAACGAGCGCGCGGTCCGCGCGGCCGGCACCGCCTGCGGCTCCAACCCGATCCCGATCGTGGTGCCCTGCCACCGCGTCCTGCGCAGCGGCGGAGGCCTCGGCGGCTACGGCGGCGGGCTGCCGATGAAGGAGGCGCTTCTCAAACTCGAGGGCGTGTTGTAGGGGCCAACATAGGGGTCGGATCTAAAGTTTCCCGGTGAGAGGCCGATCCTGGCTGCATGACGCAGACCAAGGACCGACTCCCGTCCCTTCTCACGCTACCTGGGCACCTCCTCCTCATGCTCGGGGCGACCCTCGCGGTTGCGCTGCTCGGCATCGCGCTGATTGCGCGTCCCGCCCTCGCGGCTTCGCCGACGGCTCCCCAGGCCCAGGCGGTCGCCGCCGAAGAGGAAGAAGAATGGGAAGAAGAATGTGAAGAAGAAGAATGCGAAGAAGAAGCCTGGGAAGAAGTCGAAGGTGAAGACGACGGCGGCTGGGTGCAGGTCTTTGACGAAGAACCGAATCTGGAAGTGGGCCCCGCGCCAGCTCCCCCGGTTGCTGAGTGTCCGCTGGACACCGTCAAGCCCAAGGCCGTCTTCGAACGCGATCGCGGCAAGCTGCGCCTGGTCCTTCACTACACGGCCGACAGCCCGACCAAGGTGGGTGTCGACTTCTGGCTCAAGGGTGGCAGGGACGCGACCAGGCACCGCTCGGCGGAGCGTCGGCTCAACAAGACCGGCGTGCTGAGCCTGGGCCGCCACATCGACCGGCAGGCGCAGGGCAAGCCGGGCGACGGCGTGGTGATCGTCGAGCTGAAAGCTCCCGCGGCACCGTCCAACTGCCGATCCAAGGTAACCAAGCGACTCGCCGTCGGGCAGACCGGGCAGACGGTCTCCGCCGGGCGACTCGCACGCGTCCGCTGACGCCCCAGCGCGGGCCTCGGAATGCGACTAGCTCGCGCTCGAAGCCGCGGTCTTGTTCAGGAAGTCGCGGATGAAGTCGTCGAGATCGCCGTCGAGTACGCGCTGGGCGTCTCCGACCTCGTGGCCGGTGCGGTGGTCCTTGACCCGCTGGTCGGGATGGAGGAAGTAGCTGCGGATCTGTGAGCCCCAGGCGACGTCCTTGACCTCGCCGCGCACCTTCGCAAGCTCCTCGGCCCGTTTGCGCTCCTCCAGCTCGATCAGCTTCGAGCGCAGGAACTGCATCGCCATCGCCTTGTTCTGAGTCTGCGAGCGCTCGTTCTGACACTGCACGACGACGCCGGTCGGGATGTGGGTGATGCGCACCGCCGAGTCGGTCTTGTTGACGTGCTGGCCACCGGCCCCCGAAGCGCGGTAGGTGTCGATGCGCAGGTCGGCGTCGTCGATCTCGACCTCGACCCCCTCGTCGACAAGCGGGCCGACGTCGAGCTGGGCGAAGCTGGTGTGGCGCCGCGCCGAGGAGTCGAAGGGGGAGATCCGCACCAGGCGGTGGACCCCGCGCTCCGCGGCGAAGAGGCCGTAGGCGTTCTCGCCACGGGCGATGAAGGTCGCCGACTTGAGGCCGGCCTCCTCCCCCGGCGACGCCTCCTTCATCTCGACCTCAAAGCCTCGGCCCTCGGCCCAGCGCAGATACATCCGCAGCAGCATCTCCGCCCAGTCCTGGGAGTCGGTGCCGCCGGCCCCGGCGTGGACGCTGACCACGGCGTCGCCGGCGTCGTAGGCACCGCTGAACAGGCGGGCCTCTTCGAGCTCGTCGAGCCGGCGCTCGACCGTGGCGAGCTGGGCGCTCAGTTCGCCCGCCATCTCCTCGTCCCCCTCGGCCATCTCCGCCAGCTCGCCGAGGTCGCCGGCTTCGGCCTCCAGCTCGCGGAAGGTCCTCAGCCTGCGCTGGGCACGGGCATGGGCGGCGGAGGCGCGGGTGGCCGCCTCCTGGTCGTCCCAGAAGCCGGGACGCTGCATCTCGTCCTCGCGGCGATCTATCTCGGCTTCCAGCGAAGCGGGGTCAAAGGTAATCCGAGAGCAGGGACAGCTGCTCTCGGATCTCGGCAAGCCGCGCCGGCACCGACTCTGTTGACGCAGCCTCGGCCATGGGGCCAGCTTATTGAACGGCACCCCCGGCACCGGGGGCCCTGGCGCTGATGATCCAGGTCGAGGCCGGAGCGACCACGCCGCCGGGACCCTCGAACTCGGCCAGCGTCTCGCGAAGGTCCGCCGCAATCTTCGGCTTGATCTCGTCGATCCGGTCTTCCCAGAGACGCAGGACCTCGCCCGCCGGCCCCAGGGCCATGTTGAACTCGACCGCGTGGTCGAGATCGTTGCCGATCTTCAGCGGCAGGTCGCTGCGCTGCAGGGCGATCTGCTCGAAACCGGCGATCTTCAGCTGCTCGCTGACCGTGTCGGCATTCGCCATCGAGAAGGGCCCCGGGCCACATGTGGGCTCTTCGCTCTCCTCCGGGTGCTCGAGGTACTCGTCGACGACCAACTCCGCCCGGCGGACCCATTCGTTGTCTTCCTTGCGCCGCCAGACCACTGCGCAAAGTCGCCCGCCTGGAGCCAGCGCTTGACACACGTTGCGCAGCGCCTGCACGGGGTTGGCGAAGAACATGATCCCCATCCGCGAGAATGCGTAGTCGAAGGTCTCGCCGAACTCGGCAACCTGCACGTCGGCGACGGCGAAACGGACGTTTGCCGTCCCCGCTTCCTCGGCCTCCCTGCGGGCCACCTCGATGAAGGGCGGGGCGACGTCGATGCCGAGCGCGCTGCCCTCCGGCCCAACCAGCTCGGCCAGCCGCTGGGTCGTGTCGCCGAAACCGCAGCCAAGGTCGACGACCCGGTCGCCGGTCTGCGGGGGGTGGGCCTCCATTGCCGCTTCGCCGTGGGCGCCGAGGCCTGCGGCGACGAGATCGCGGTAGCGGACGAAGCGATCGAACAGCGGCCCGCTCCAGGCCTCAGTCGCCTCCCTGTTCGATGCGGCGATCTGCTCCATCGCGACCATGGTACGCCTGCCAGGCGACCTCACGGTCCTCGAACGGACGCCAGCTGCGAACCCGGTGGTCATGCAGCTCGAAGAGCCAGGCCATCTCGTCTCCCCCCGCCGGTGAGCCGTCCTCGTCCCAATGCCAATCGCGCTTGATCAACGCCAGTGCCCTGCCACCGCCCGACTCGGTGTCGTCCTCGAACAGTTCCTCCAGCTCGATCGTCTGCTGGACCCCCCCGGGCGGCCGCGTCGCCCACACCCGCGCCGCCTCGACACCCTTCCGCAGCCCCTTCATCGAATGAAGCTCGACCTCAGAATCGAGCACCGCAACGAAGCCATCGAGATCCCGCTCGTTGAAGGCGCGAATGAACTCGCGTACCGGGTCGTGGCTCAAGGCGCGCTACGCACCGTGGCACTTCTTGAACTTTTTGCCGGACCCACACCAGCACGGGTCGTTCCGCCCGATGTTCTCGCGCTCGTCCTTGACCACCGTCTCGACCACCTCGGTGGCGCCGTTGCCGCCTGCCGGCCCCGCAACCGCTTCGATCTGCCCGGCGCCCACTCCCGCGCCCGCCGCGACCTGCTGCAGTGCCGAGGGCTGGGCGTCCGGGGTACCGCCGGAGTAGGAGAGCGCCGCCGGAGTGTTGCCCCCCGCCCGCAGGACCGGCTGACCCTGGGAGGGGTCGACTTCCACCTCGACGTGGAAGATCGACTTGCTGAACTCCTCCCAGACCGAGTGCATCAGCTCCTCGAACATCGCGAAGCCCTCGTTCTTGTAGGCGACGAGCGGGTCGATCTGGGCGAAGCCACGGAGGTGGATGCCCTCGCGCAGGTAGTCCATGTCGTAGAGGTGCTCGCGCCAGCGGTTGTCAATCACCTGCAGCAGGATCGAGCGCTCCAGGTAGCGCATCAGCTCCTCCCCGAAGACACCTTCGCGCTCGTCGTAGGCGTTCATCGCGTCGTCGTCGAGGGCGTCTTTGAGCTTCTCGCGGTCGACCGTCTCGGGCGCCATCGCGCCGACCTCGACGCTCACCGGCCAGATCTGGTGCAGCTGCGTCTCCAGATCGGGCATGTCCCACTCGTCGAGCACGTCGCCCGGCGTGTACTGGTCGACGAGGCGCTCGATCACCCCCTCCAGCTCGTCGCGCGCAACGTCCGACATGTCGCGCCCCTCGAGGATCTCGCGACGGTATTTGTAGACGATGCGGCGCTGCTCGTTCATCACGTCGTCGTACTCGAGCACCCGTTTGCGGATCAGGAAGTTCTGTTCCTCGACCTTCTTCTGCGCGCCCTCGACCGTCTTCGTCAGCATGCCCGCCTCGAGCGGCATCTCACCGCCGTCCTCGTCGACGGGGCCGAGCCGGTCGAGGATTTTGTAGATGCGGTCGCCGGCGAAGAGCCGGATCACGTCGTCTTCGGCGGAGAGGAAGAAGCGCGTTTCGCCGGGGTCCCCCTGGCGGCCGGAGCGGCCGCGCAGCTGGTTGTCGATGCGGCGCGACTCGTGGCGCTCGGTGCCGCAGATATAGAGGCCACCGAGCTCGCGGACTTCTTCAGCCTCCGCTGCGCATAGCGGCTCGAGCTCGGCGACCTTGGCCGCGAGCGTCTCCTCGTAGCCCTCGTCGCCCGGGGTGACGCCCTTCTTCTTCAGCTCGTGTACCGCCGACTGCTCGGGGTCGCCGCCCAGCTTGATGTCGACGCCACGACCCGCCATGTTGGTCGCGATCATCACCGCGCCCTTGCGCCCGGCCTGGGCGATCCGCTCGCCCTCTCGCTCGGCGTGCTCGGGCTTGGCGTTGAGGACCGCGTGTTCGATCCCCTGGCGCTTCAGCTCGCCCGAGATCATCTCCGAGACCTCGACCGAGACGGTCCCGACCAGGATCGGCTGGCCCTTCTCGTGGCGGGCGACGATCTCCTCCAGCACCGCCTTCCACTTGCCGTCCTTGGTTTTGAAGATCTGGTCGTTCTGGTCGGCCCGGACCATCTGGCGGTGGGTCGGGACCTCGACCACCGGCACTTTGTAGATCTTCATGAACTCGGTCGCCTCGGTCAGCGCCGTGCCGGTCATCCCGGAGAGCTTGTCGTAGAGGCGGAAGTAGTTCTGCAGGGTGATCGTGGCGAGCGTCTGGTTCTCCTCGCCGATCGCGACGCCCTCCTTCGCCTCGACCGCCTGGTGCAGGCCCTCCGACCAGCGGCGCCCCTCGAGGATGCGGCCGGTGAACTCGTCGATGATCATCACCTGACCGTCGATGACGGCGTAGTCCTTGTCCTTCTTGTAGAGCGCCTCGGCCTTCAGCGCCTGGACCAGGTGGTTGACGAGGCTGCCGTGCTCGCCGAGGTAGAGGTTGTCGACGCCGACGAACTCCTCGGCCCGCTTCACGCCCTTCTCCGTCGGCGAGACCGTCTTGTGCTTCTCGTCGAATTCGTAGTCGTGCTCGGCCTCGGAGGTGTCCTTCGATTCGCCGAGCGAGCGCAGCTTGTCTTTGGCCTGGACCCCGTCCATCTGCTTGGCGAGGCGGGCGAAGGTGTAGTAGGTCTGGGCGGCCTGTTCGGGGGCGCCGGAGATGATCAGCGGCGTCCGCGCCTCGTCGATCAGGATGTTGTCGACCTCGTCGACGATCGCGAAGGGGTGGCCGGGCTGGACGCAGTGCTCGAGCGCTTCGGCCATGTTGTCGCGCAGGTAGTCGAAGCCGAACTCGGAGTTCGTCCCGTAGACGACGTCGCAGGCGTACTTTTCCTGCCGCACGGCGTGGCCGTCGCCGTCCTGGATCGCGGCAACGCTGATGCCCAGCGCGTCGTAGACCGGTTTCATCCATTCGGCGTCGCGGCGGGCGAGGTAGTCGTTGACGGTGACGAGATGGACGCTGTCGCCGGCCAGCGTGTTGAGGAAGACGGCGAGCGTCGCGGTCAGGGTCTTGCCCTCTCCCGTCTTCATCTCGGCGATCGCGCCCTCGTGGAGGACCATGCCGCCGATCAGCTGGACGTCGTAGTGACGCTGGCCGATCGAACGGCGCGCCGCCTCGCGCGTCAGCGCGAACGCCTCGGGCAGTAGGTCGTCGAGCGACTCGCCCTCCTTCGCCCGCTTGCGCAGATCGTCGGCCTCCTCGAGCAGCTCGGAGTCGTCGAGCAGCTCCATCTCGGGCTCGATCCGGTTGATCGCCTCGGCGCGCTTCTCGTACCCCTTGAACTTGCGCCCCTCCCCCACACGGAGCGCACGCGTGACCATATCTCTCGCGTTCGCCATTCGCTAGAGGGTAGCTACCTATCCGAATCCACTCCTCTCGGGTGGGGTTTGGCGCACCTATGCCTTGCAGGCGAGGGCGGGGCACCTCTCGAACGGGCGGATACTCAAAACGCCGGCCTGATCAGGCCGGCGTTTGTCCGGGCGAGAGGTGCCCCGCCCTCGCCTGCTCAGCCAGCCGTCCTGCCTCGCAGACGGGCGGCCGCGCGACGGGTCTGCGTCCTCTTGCGCCGCATCTCACGGTGCTTCTTGACCTGGCGGCGGATGTCCTCGGCGAGCTCGTGGATCGTGTGGGCCATCTCGGGCGAGGCCTCCCGGGCGCGCAGCGTCACGCCCTTGAGCCGCAGCGTGGCCTCCGCGACCTGGCTGTCGTCTATCGAGGGGTTGGGCTCTTCGTAGAGCTCGATGTCGAGCGTCGCCAGCTCCGACACCTGCCTCCCGACCCGACGGAATCTCTTGGTCACATGACCTCGCAGCTCGTCGCTCACCTCGACGTTGCGCCCACGTATCTCGATCCGCATCTTGCCTCCTTGGTGTCGGTCCAACGATGCTACGCCTTCACAGGCGTCGGGTAAAGGTGATTGCAACTACCCGGACCGCGCCGCCGCTACGCAGGGCTCGAGCGCATGCCGAAAGCGTGGCGCCGGTGGTCAGCACGTCGTCGACGAGCAGGACGCTGCGCGGCACCTCGCCCCGGACGTGCACCTGCGGCGGGTGGCCGAGCCGGTCGGCGCGGCGGCGGCCCACCTGGCGCCCGCCGCCACTGCGCCGGAGGCAGCCGGCCAGCGGCATCTCGGTCCGCGCCGCCAGCGCCGCGGCGATCTCCGCGGCCGGATCGAAGCCGCGTCCCAGAGAGCGCAGCGTCGCCGTCGGCACCGGCACGATCGCGCCGCTGAGCAGGCTCGCCGGGGCAAGCCACCGGATTCGCTCCGCCATCGTCCCGGCCACCGGGAGCAGGCGGCGGAACTTGAGCGCCGCGACCAGGTCCCGCGCCACCCCCTCGTGCGGCGCCGAGGACCAGGTGCGATCCAACCCCTGCGGACCGTTTCCGGCGAGCGGTTCCGCCTCGGCGAGCCTCCGTGTGCACCGCGTGCAGGCGACCGTGTCAGGCCGGCAGGAACGTCCGCAGGCCGCGCACAGGGAGGGCAGGAGACCGTCGGCAACCGCGTGCAGAACCTTCATGCCCCGATCCTGGGGGGCCGCGGCGCGCCTGTGGCGCGCAGGGTGTCACGGAAGCGCTATTTCTTCGCGACGCGACCCGCGATGGCGCCGATCAGCATCGCCCCGGGTGCCAGCTCGGCGCCTTCGAGGAGGATCGAGTCGCGGACCCAGGCTCCGGCGCCGATCCGGCAGCCGTCGCCGACGATCGCCGGGCCCTCGATGCGGGCCCCGGCACCGAGCTCGACGCCGGAGCCGACCAGCACCGGCCCCTCGACCTCAGCGCCGTCGAGCGGGCTGGCCGAGCGGATGCCCTCCTCCACCTCCGGCGCCCCGGGATCGACCTGCACCTCTCCGAGCAGCGCGTCGAGGTTGCCCTGGCGCAGCTCCTCGAGGTTGCCGATGTCGTTCCAGTAGGCATCGATCTCGTGCGAGTAGAAGGGCACGTCGCCCTCGAGCAACGCCGGGAAGACGTCCATCGCCCAGTCGGCGAAGCCGGGTGGGTCGCCCTCCCCCGCGGCCTTACTGGTCTCCGGCGCAGGGAAGAAGTCGAAGACCTCGGAGCGGAACATGTAGATGCCGCAGTTGGCCAGGTCCGAAAGCGCTTCGGCCGGGTCGGGCTTCTCCTGGAAGCCCTGGATGCGCCCGTCGGCACCGGTTATCGCGACGCCGAACTGGCTGGTGTCGGCGACCCGCCTGGTCGCCAGGGTGGCGACGCCGTCGTGGGATTCGTGGAACTCGCGCATCGCGCCGAGGTCGATGTCGGTGAGCGCGTCACCGGAGATGACGAGGAAGGAGTCGCCGAGGAAGCCGGACGCGTTGCGCACGCCGCCGGAAGTGCCAAGCAGCTGCTCCTCGTGGCTGTATGAGAGCCCTATGCCGAAGTCCGACCCGTCGCCGAAGTGGTCCTTGATCGTCTCCGGGAACCAGTGCAGGTTGGCGATCGCCTCGTCGAAGCCGTGGTGCGCGAGCAGGCGCACGATGTGCTCCATCACCGGCCGGTTGAGGACCGGCACCATCGGCTTCGGCACCGCGTAGGTGATCGGGCGCAGCCGGGTGCCGAGCCCGGCCGCAAGGATCATCGCCCGCATCGAATCAGGTGCTCGGTCAGTAGCGGTAGTGATCGGGCTTGTAGGGACCCTCGACCGGGATGCCGAGGTAGGCGGCCTGCTCCTCGGACAGCTCGCTCAGGCTGACGCCCAGCGCCGCGAGGTGCAGCCGCGCGACCTTCTCGTCGAGGTGCTTGGGCAACACGGTGACTTCCTTGGCCATGAACCCGTCGGGCTGGCCGTAGAGCTCGATCTGCGCGATCACCTGGTTGGTGAACGAGTTCGACATCACGAAGCTCGGGTGCCCGGTCGCGTTGCCGAGGTTGAGCAGGCGGCCCTCGGAGAGGAGGATGATCGAGTGGCCGTCCGGGAAGCGCCACTCGTCGACCTGCGGCTTGATGTTGACCCTCTCGGCCGGTGAGGCTTCGAGCCCGGCGACGTCGATCTCGTTGTCGAAGTGGCCGATGTTGCCGACGATCGCGTTGTGCTTCATCCGCCCCATGTGGTCGGCGGTGATGATGTCCTTGTTGCCGGTGGCGGTGACGAATATGTCAGCCGTCTCGACCACCTCCTCGAGCGTCCTCACCTCGTAGCCCTCCATCGCCGCCTGCAGGGCGCAGATCGGGTCGATCTCGGTGACGATCACGCGAGCGCCCTGGCCGCGCAGCGACTCGGCGCAGCCCTTGCCGACGTCGCCGTAGCCGCAGACGACGGCGACCTTGCCGCCGATCATCACGTCGGTGGCGCGGTTGATCCCGTCGATCAGCGAGTGACGGCAGCCGTAGAGGTTGTCGAACTTCGACTTGGTGACCGAGTCGTTGACGTTGATCGCCGGGAAGAGCAGGTCACCGGTCTCGGCCAGCTGGTAGAGGCGGTGCACGCCGGTGGTCGTCTCCTCGGTGACCCCCTTGATTCCCTCGGCGATCCGGGTCCAGCGTTGCGGGTCGGCTTCGAGCGAGCGCTGCAGGGTCTCGAGCACGACGCGAAACTCCTCCGAGTCGGCCGAGGCCGGGTCGGGCACGGCGTCCGCCTTCTCGAACTCGACCCCCTTGTGGACGAGCAGGGTGGCGTCGCCACCGTCGTCGAGGATCATGTTCGGGCCCTCGCCGTCGGGCCAGAGCAGGGCCTGCTCAGTGCACCACCAGTACTCCTCCAGGGTCTCCCCTTCCCAGGCGAAGACCGGGATGCCGGCGGCGGCGATCGCGGCCGCGGCGTGGTCCTGGGTGGAGAAGATGTTGCAGCTGGCCCAGCGGACCTCGGCGCCGAGGGCGACCAGAGTCTCGATCAGCACGGCGGTCTGCACAGTCATGTGGAGCGAGCCGGTGATCCGCGCCCCCTTCAGCGGCTGCTCGGCCGCGAACTCCTCGCGGGTCTGCATCAGGCCGGGCATCTCCACCTCGGCGAGCGAGATCTCCTTGCGCCCGAAGTCGGCGAGGCCGATATCGGCGACTTTGTAGCTTGCGGTGGCGGTAGACATCGGTTCCTTTCGCGTCGGGAAGGCGAAGAATACGTTGATAGCGGCGCGGGGCGAGGCCAAGCGTCGTCGGATCTGAGAGGCTGCCCGCCTGAAGAGAGGACGAGGGGCATGAGTACAGCTGAGTTCGCCGCGCTCGGGGCAGAGTCGGCGCCCAGGGCGATGTCAACGCCCTGGACGGTGGTGCGCCGCTGCGCACTCGTGCTCTACGCGGTCGCCCTGGTCGCCTACACCACCACCTACGGGGTCCCCGTGCAGCGGGAGCTCGTGATCGCCTGGACCTGCGGCGCCCTTGCCTGCGTCTCGATCGGCCGGCCGCCGCGGGAGATCCGCCAGCTCCTCCTCGACTGGCTACCACTGGTGGCCATTCTCTCCGTCTACGACTTCACTCGCGGCGCGGCCGACTCGCTGGGCATCGGCGTCCACTTCTGGCCGATGATCGACTTCGACCGCTTCGTTTTCCTCGGCGAGACGCCGACCGAGTGGCTGCAGGCAAACCTTTACCGGCCCGAGGCGGTGATGTGGTGGGACGTCGCCTTCACCCTCATCTACACCTCGTACTTCATCGTCCCCTTCGCCGTCGCGGGCGTGCTCTGGGCGCGCGACCGGGCGTCGTTCCTCCAGTTCACCCGGCGCCTCGTCAGCCTCGCGCTGGCCGGCCTGGCGACCTACATCCTCTTTCCCGCCGCGCCGCCGTGGATGGCCGGGGAGCAAGGGCTCCTCGGCGAGGTTCACCGGACCACCGGCAAGGGCTGGGAGATCCTCTCGGTGGGGACGTCGGGCATCTTCGAGAAGGGCCAGGAGGGCGTCAATCTCGTCGCCGCGGTGCCCTCGCTGCACACGGCGTTCGTCGCCCTGGTGGCGATGTTCCTCTGGAGCCGGGTGCGGCCGGTCTGGCGCCCCCTGCTGGCGCTCTACCCGGTGGCGATGGGCCTGACGCTGATGGCAACCGGCGAGCACTACTTCTTCGACGTCCTGCTCGGCTGGATCTACGCCGGGGCGGTGATGGCAGCCTGGGCTTGGTGGGAAGGACGCAGGGCGGAAGCTTCGGTTGAGGTAGGGACGCCGGGGCCCCCTCCCCAAAACGCTCGGCGGGAGCCTCGCTTGAGTGTTTTGGGGAGGGGGCCCCGGCGTCCCCTCGACAGCACACAAGCTTCGGAGAGCGAGCTCCCGGCCGAGGCTCTGCCCCCTCCGGACTCCGAGGCGCCGCCGAGGGACGTCGCTTCGTTGAAAGCTTGGGATTCCTGAGACCGGGTTCGCGGCCCGCAGGGCCGTCGGGGGTCCCCTTCAAAACACTCCAGCGAGGCTCCTGCCGAGCGTTTTGAAGAGGACCCCCGACGGCCCCACCCCACCCCGGCACTTAGGGCTTACCCAGCGCCGCCTTGAAACTGTCGATCGCCTCTACCGGCAGCGGGTCCACCCCGCGCGCCTCGGCCAAGGCGAGCGAGACGAGGTCTCCGAGCATCGTCGCCCAGAGCAGGCGGGCGACGCGGGTCTCCCCCTGCGTCTCGATGCGGAGTACCTCGGCGCCGGCCCCGGCGATCGCCTCTCCGGTGAGCTCGAAGCGCCGGCGCTCGCGCGGGTGCTGGTCGGAGTCTTCGAGCAGCACCGCCGAGAACGCATCGCCGGCCCAGCCGCAGATCTCGTTGTGGTCGGCCTCGGGCAGCTCGGAGAAGAAGGCGTGGAGCTTCGGGTTCTCGTTGACCTGCGTCTTCCAGCGACGGGCGACCGGCGCGGTGAGGTCGGATCCCACGATCACGGGGACGGTCCCGTCGAGGCGGGCGGCGAGATCGGAGGCGAGGGCCCGCAGCTCGGCGGACCGCTCGGCCAAGAAGGCGGCCGCGGCGTCGATCTCGGTGTGAACCCGAGGGGCAATTCCCCCGAGGGCGGCCACCTCGGCGGTGCAGACCAGCATGTAGGCGACCGCGGTCCGCGGGGCGGGCAACAGCCCCGGCAGCCCGATCACCGGGACGCCGGCCTCGCGCGCGGCCTCGACCAGGGCCCCTCCCGTGCTGGCGACGATCCGCCGCGCGCCGAGAACCCCGGCCGCCTCGAAGCAGGCCAGCGTCTCCTCGGTATCGCCGGAGTAGCTGGAGCAGAGGATCGTCCACTCGGGAGTGACCCAGCTCGGGAGCTCGTAGCCGCGTACGGTCAGCAGCGGGCGGGTGAGCCGGTCGCCCAGGGCCGCGGCGGCAAGGTCGCCGCCGATGGCCGAGCCGCCCATGCCGCAAACCATCAAGCCGGTCGCGCCGGCAGGCTCGAGCCGTGCCGACTCGACCCGCCAGATGGCGTCACGCAGGTGGTCGGGTATGGCGAGGACGTCGTCGAGCATGGGACCGGACTTCGACCTTCAGGCCGGAACTCTTTCACCGGGGCCGACCACGGCGCCGTCCAGGGTGGCACCGGCGGGCACCTCGACGCCGGCCGAGAGAATCGAGCCACTGACCCGTGCACCCTCGCCGAGGGTGCAATCGTCGAGCAGCACCGAGTTGTGGACCGCGGCACCGTCCGCGACACGGCAGCCGGACCCGAGCACGACCCGTGGACCCACCGTCGCACCCCTCGCCACTTCAGCGCCGGAAGCCACCAGCATCCCCGGCGCCGTCGGCTCCACGCGAGTCTCGACCCGCCGCTCGAGAATGTCCCAGCTCGCCTGCAGGTAACGCTCCGGGGTGCCGATGTCCATCCAGTAGCCGTCGAGGCGGAGGCCGTGCAGGCCGTCGCCGACGAGGCGGGGGAAGACGTCGCGCTCGATCGAGACCTCCTCGCCGGGCGGGATCAGGTCAAGCACCGAGCGCTCGAGCACGTACATCCCGGCATTGATCTCGCCCGGTGCCCGCTCCCCGGTCTTCTCGAGGAACTCGAGAACCTCCCCCCCCTCGCCGCTGCGCACCAGCCCGTAGGCGGAGGAGTCCTCGACCGGGTGGAGGCCGAGCGTCGCCTGCGCCCCGCGCTCGCGGTGGGCGCCGAGCAGCGCGGTGAGATCGAGGTCGGTGAGGACGTCGCCGTTGAGGGCGAGGAAGCGGTCCTCGAGCCGGTCGCCGAGCTCATCGGCGGCGAACCGGATCGCTCCGGCGGTGCCGCGGCGCTCGGGCTCGACCACGTAGCGGATCGCGACCCCCGCCCGCTCCTCCTCACCTGCCAGCGCCTCGCTCAGCACGTCGGGCAGGAAGCCGCAGGCGAGCACCACCTCGGTGACCCCGTGCCCCCCCAGCCACTCGATCATGTGCGCGAGAAACGGCCGGTCGACCAGGGTCAGGGCCGGCTTCGGCACCGTCTCGGTCAAGGGTCGCAGCCGCGTCCCCTCGCCTCCAACGAGGACGATCGCCTGCACTAGTCCGCGGTTCCCGCAGGCACCGAGCCCTCAGCCTCCCTGCCGATGCCCTCGTACTCGAAGCCGACGCTCCTGAGCAGGTTGGAATCGAGGAAGTTGCGCCCGTCGACCAAGAGGGGTCGCGCCATACAGTCGGCGGCCGCGGCCCAGTCGAGCTCGGCGAACTCGGGCCACTCGGTGACCAGGACCGCCGCATCTGCGCCCTCCAGCGCCTCCATCGCGGAATCGCGGAACTCGACGTCGTCGAGCAGGCTCCGTGCCGCATCGGCGGCAACCGGGTCGTACGCGGCGACCTCGGCACCCTCGCCCTGAAGCCGCGCCGCCAGGACCAGACTCGACGCCTCTCGCATGTCGTCGGTATCGGGCTTGAAGGCGAGGCCGAGCAGCGCCACGCGCTTGCCCGCGAGCGATCCGAGGCGATGCTGGAGCTTCTTGACGACCCGCCGCTTCTGCAGCTCGTTCACCTCGATCACCGCCGTGAGCAGCTGGAAGTGGTAGCCGGTGTTGCCGGCCAGCTGCTTGAGCGCCTTCAGGTCCTTCGGGAAACAGCTGCCCCCGTAGCCGATCCCGGGGCGCAGGAAGGCCGGGCCGATGCGCTGGTCAAGGCCCATGCCGCGGGCGACTTCAGCCACGTCGGCACCGACCTCCTCGCAGACGTTGGCGATCTCGTTGACGAAGGAGATCTTGGTGGCGAGGAAGGCGTTGGAGGCGAGCTTGATCATCTCGGCGCTGGCAACATCCGTGCGCACGATCTCACCACCGAGCGGCTCGTAGAGGCCGGCCACCGCGTCGCCGGCGGACTCGTCGCCGGGGTCCGCGCCGACGACCACCCGGTCGGGGTGCATGAAGTCCTCGACCGCCGATCCCTCCTTGAGGAACTCGGGACAGGAGACGTAGGGGACGCCGGGAAGCTCGCGGCGGATCGTCTGGCCCGTGCCCGCGGGCACGGTGCTCTTCATCACCAGCACGTGCTCGCCGCCGGCACCCAGCTCCTCGACGACCGAGCGCACCCTGGAGAGGTCGGCGTCGCCGGAAGGGGTCGGGGGCGTATCCACGCAGACGAAGAGCAGCCGCGCCACCTCCAGCACCTGCGCCATCTCGGTGGTGAAGGTCAGCCGCTCGGCGTTCCGCGCAAGCAGATCCTCAAGGCCGGGCTCGTGGATCGTCGTCTCGCCGCGCGAGAGGGCCTCGACCTTCTCAGGCAGGATGTCGCGCGCGACCACGGGATGACCGAGGTCGGCGAAGCATGCGGCCGTCACCAGGCCGACCCAGCCGACTCCAATCACTCCGATCGGCTCTCTATCCCCTGTCATTGCTGCACCCTTCCCTTCTTCGGCTTCTTGTTCGGAATGACGACCTGTGCCGAGCGTGCCATCCCGATCATCTGATCGTTGGTCAGCACCCGCAGCAGGCTGTTCGAGACCCAGTAGGTGTTATCCCCCCGGTGCCAGGCGATCAATTTGATCCTGTCGCCGTCGAGGAAGATCTCATAGTCGCGGCCGCGGATCTCCTGCTCGATGCTCGGGCCGCCGAGGATCGGGGGGTCGCTCCAGCCCTGTATCCCCTGCATGCCGAAGTAATGGGTGCCGTCGGGCAAGTCCAGGGTGATCACCATCCGGTAGGCGCCGTGGCGGTTGCCGTCGGTGTCCTTGAAGTGGTAGACGCGCGGGTCCTGGATGTGCAGGTAGGGGTCGCTTTCCTCGTAGGCGGCTCCGGGAGGCAGGCGGCTCGGGTAGAAGACCGGGAAGCCGTGGTTGACCTTGCGGGCCACGACCTTCGCCTCCGCCTTGCCGGCTTCGCCGGCCGAGCTCAGGCCGTCGTCGCCGGGCGGCTTGGGCTTGACCTTCGGCTTCGGCTTCGGCTTTTTCTTCTTCGCCACCCTCTGCTTGCCCTTGCCGCTCGGCTTGCCCTCGGCCTCGTCCAGCGAGCCACGCGGTCCGCCGCTGGCTTCGATGCCGAGGAACTTGTCGACCGCCTCGGCGATCTGTTCCGGCGAGGAGTAGACGAAGCTCGGCCCCAGTTCGGCAGGGAAATCGACCTCGTTGATCGTCGCGTTGCGCGAGGCGATGAACAGCTCCAGCACCTCGAGCATCGCCTTCGTGTCGCTGATGTCGGAGGTCGTGTACTGGGTGAAGACGTCGATCAGTTCGTTGCTGCCGAGGACCAGGTCCTTGATCGGCACCCGCTGGCGGGCGGCGCTGAGGAAGTCCTGCTGGCGGGCGGCGCGGACGATGTCGGTGTCGGTGTGGCGATAGCGCACGTACTCCAGCGCCCTCTTCCCGCACATCAGCTGGTATCCGGGCTGCACGTTGATCTCTGCGTACTCTTCGGAGGATTCCTCGTTGGAGTGGTAGTAGCGGCGGTCGATGTCCACGTAGACGCAGCCGATCGCGTAGACGGCGCGGACGAAACCGAGGTAGTCGACGTTGACGACGTGGTTGATCGGCAGGCCGGTCAGTTCCTTGACCACCTGAAGGGTCAGCTTGGGCCCCCCGTAGGCAAAGGCGGCGGTGAACTTTTCGGTTCCCCAGCCCGGTATCTCGACCTCGAGGTCGCGCGGGATCGACATCAGCGCGATCGCGTTCTTGTCGGGATCGAGGCGGAGCAGGATCGTCGTGTCGGAGCGGCCCGTGTCTTCCGGTTCGCTGGCCCGCTTGTCGGAGCCGATGATGAGGATGTTCTGCGGCTCCCCGCCCTGGGTCTTGGCGAGGATGCGCTGGACTTTGTTCTGCAGCACGTCGTTGTGCGAGAGGGCGTCGGCGATGCTGCCGACGTAGAGGAGGATGCTGGCGGAGGTGGCCGCGGCGACGGTGGTGACGATCACCATCGAGCCCAGCGTGAAGCGCCACCAGAAGCGCTTCGGCTTCGGCGGCGGCTCGTGGTCGCCGGAGGGCGGTGGCTTGCTGAGTCCTGTGTCAGCCAAGGCGGCTCAGGCGTCGAGCTGGGCAGGGAGCGAGCGCAGGAAGGTGTCGAGCGTCTGCCGGTAGGTGTGCAGGGAGGAGACCGAGACCCACTCCTCGGGCCCGTGATGGCCCGCGCCGACGGGACCGAACTCGACCGCCGGCACGCCAACCCGCAGAAAGGAGACGGCGTCGGAGGCACCGTCGCGACCGACGCTCATCGGCTCGCCGTCGTGGTGCTCGGTCGCCGCGTGGCGAAGCGCCCGCACGTATGCGAGATCGCGGTCGACGACGGCCGGCGGGCGCGTGAACAGCTGCTCGACCTCGGCGTCCGCGATGCCCCGGACCTGCTCCAGCAGGCTGGCCGGGTCCTGGTCGGGCAGGTAGCGGATGTCGACGTCGATCGCGCATCGGTCGGGCACCTTGTTGAGCGCATCGCCACCCAGGATCCGGCCGAGGTTGATCGAGGGGCGGTCGAACAGCTCAGAGCTGTGCCGGGCGAACGGTAGCGACTCGATACTGCGGAAAACGTCGATCGCCCTCAGGACCGCGTTGTCGCCCAGCCAGGGGGTGGCGCCGTGGGCGGCCACGCCACTGACCTGGACGCGCAGCGCCAAGACGCCCTTGGCCTCGACGCCGATGTGCAGATCGGTCGGCTCGCCGGTGATCGCGAAGTCCCCGGTGAAGCCGCTGTCGACGAGGCGGTCGCTGCCGCGGTCGACTTCCTCCTCTGACTCCTCGTCGCCGACGATCCCCAGTCGCACCCGCACCTCTTGCTGCTCGCGCATCGCGGCAGTCGTCAGCAGCATCGCCGCCAGCGCCCCCTTCATGTCGTAGGCGCCGCGCCCGTAGAGCCGGTCACCCTCGACCCGGGGGTCGAACTGGCCCGGCAGCCCCGGAACGACGTCGAGGTGCCCATGGAGGACGACCGTCGGCGCGTCCTCGGGCCCAACCTCGGCACGAAGCACCGGCAACCCGCGAACCTCGTCGCCGGCGGCCTCGATCCCCCGCGCCTCCAGCCAGCCTTTGACGAATCCCGCGGCTTCCAGCACCCCGTCCGGCTCGGACGTGTCGTAGCCGAGCAGCTGCGTGGCGAGGGCTACGAGCTCGTCACTCATGCGGAGGTCCCGAGAGGGATCCGGTCGCCAAGCGTCGTGAGCTTTGAGCGTTCATGCGAAGCGGACGGTATTTGACCCACGAGATCGCTGCCTGGATCGGCTCTTTTTCAAGCGCCAACTGACCTCCCCGCTTTTGAAGCGTCCTCAATGTTGGAGTCCGCCCTGCCGCTATGGTGAGCGCGTGAGTAAGCGCGGCCTGCACCCACTCGCCGATGGCTCGCGTTTCGCCGCTGTTGCAGGGCAGCCCCGCCGAGCATCGGCATCCGTGCGCTCCCTCGACGAGGCATGCTCGGCGCTTGCATCCCGCCTGCGCGGGCGGCTTCCCGAGCTGGAAGCCAGTGTCGCCACCCGCGTCTACGCCATCTCGGACCCCCGCCAGGTCGCCGACCCGACCTACCTGCACAGCCTGAACGGCGTCCTCACCGCGGCCCTCGAGTACGCCCTCGCCGTCGTCGAGCTCGGCGAGCGTCGCGGGCCCGGCCTCCCGCCGGCGCTGCTCGCGGAGGCCCGCCTGGCCGCCCGCGCCGGCGTCCCCCTCGACACCGTGCTGCGTCGCTATTGCGCCGGCAATGCCCTCCTCGGCGACTTCCTCGTCGAGGAGGCGGAGCGCGGCGAGGTTTCGGGTTTCGCCCTTCGCCGGCTGCTGCGCAGGCAGGCGACGCTCTTCGATCGCCTGCTCGAGGCGGTGAGCGAAGAGCACGCCCGCGAGACGAAGAGCTGGCCGAGCAGCACCGCGGAGCGCCGCCGCGAGTGCGTCAAGAGCCTGCTCGCCGGAGAGCAGGTCGATCACTCCGAGCTCGGATATGACCTCGACGCCCACCACCTCGCCCTGATGGCCAAGGGGGAGGGGGCGCCGGAGGCGATGCGGGTGCTGGCGGAGAGGCTCGACCGTCGCCTGCTCGCCGTCTGCCGCGAGGAGGAGCCCGTCTGGGCCTGCTGGCTCGGTGGTAGGCAGCCGCTCGAGGCAGAGCAGGCGCTGCAGGCGCTCGGCGAGATCTCCCCGGACCGGGTGTTCGTGACCGTCGGCGAGCCCGGCGAGGCGCTCTCGGGCTGGCGGCTCAGCCACCGTCAGGCCAAGGCGGCGCTGCCGATTGCCGAGCGCACAGAACAGGCCGTCCTCCGCTACGCCGATGTCGTCCTGCAGGCATCGATCCTCCGCGACGATCTCGCCACCACCTCGCTGCACCAGCTCTACCTGGAGCCGCTCGAAAGGGCGCGGGACGGCGGCGAGGTGGGGCGAGAAACCCTGCGCGCCTTCTTCGCTGCCGAGCGAAACGTCTCCTCGACCGCCGCCGCGCTGGGTGTCGACCGTCGCACGGTCACGAATCGCCTTCGCGCCATCGAGGACATCTTCGGCCGCCCGCTCAAGGACGTCGCGACGGAGCTGGAGACCGCGTTGCGCCTGGATGGCTGATTCGCTCGCGGTCGCCTTCCCAGTTTGCTGAATCCCGGCTGAGCAAGACCCCATATTGGGGAAGCGGCGGCCGCGCGTAGCCGGGGAGGATCAGCTCGACTCCATCTCACAGAGGCAGGGGGAAAGAGCATGAGGAAGCACCTGATTTGGGCCATGGCCGTCGGAGCAGGGCTTGCGCTGATCGTCGTGGCGAGCGCTTTGGCCAAGCCCCACGTGATCCGCTCGGGAAACCTCTTTCTAAAGGACGATGGAGGGATCTTCCCAAGCAAGCTGCCCAGACACAGCCAGATGCCCATTTCAGCGCGCATCGACGCTGAAATCGGCACCACCGATGGCACTCATCCCCCCGCGGTAAAGACCCTCAACATCGATTTCGACAAGAGCATCCAGGTGAACGCCAGGGGCCTGCCTGTCTGCAAGGGGAGCCAGCTCACAGCGCGCTCCACCGCAGCCGCGAAGAAGGCCTGCCCCGATGCGATCGTCGGTTCCGGGGAAGGGGAAGTCGAGGTCGCCTTCCCCGAACAGAAGCCGTTTGCCGCGGCGGGCCCGATCGTCCTCTTCAACGGCGGCGTCCACGGCAGCACCACCCTTCTCTTCGTCCACGCCTACGTCGACGTCCCGGCGCCGACCGCCGTCATCGCCACGGTCAAGATCGCCCGCATCCACCGCGGCCACTACGGCATCCATACCGTCGCACAGGTCCCGGCGATCGCCGGCGGGGCCGGCTCGGTGATCAGCTTCAAGCTCACCATCGGCCGCAAGTTCACCTACAAGGGCAGGAAGGAGAGCTACCTGACCGCCAGCTGCCCGACCGGGCTCTACTACACCGAAGGGAACATACTTTTCGCCGACGGCATCACGCTGCAGGGAACCCACATTCTGCCCTGCACACCAAAGGGCTAGTGCTCGCGCCGCCGGCGCGAGCTCAGCCCTGGGCGATCGCGAGGAACGCTTCGGCCCGCTCGCGGTCCTTCTGCGCTCGGCCCTGGGCCCCACTGCCCTCCTCGGACTCCGCCAGTCGCTGCTCGGCGTCCGCAAGCTGCTCCTTCAAGGTCGCGGAATCGAGCTCCTCGGGCGGGAGCACCTCCTCGACCAGCAGCTTGGCGTGGTTGCCGAAGACCTGCAGCCAGCCGTGGGCCTGGGCGTAGCGCTTGGTCTCCGAGTCGCTGACGTGCAGCCGCAGCTCGGCCGGCTTCAGCGCGGCCAGGAGCGGCGTGTGGTTGGCGAGGATGCCGACCTCGCCGACCGCGGTGCGGGTCGAGACCTGGCGGACTTCGCCACTGAAGACCTCCCCCTCTGGGGTGAGGACCTCGACGTCGACCATGTGCTCGGCAGCCACGCGTCTCCCCCTAGGCGGCCGCGGCCGCTCCGGCGTCGGCGGTGACCTGGTCGATGCCACCCTTCATGTAGAAGGCACCCTCGGAGAGGTCGTCGTGCTCGCCGTCGAGGATCTCGCGGAAGCCGCGCACCGTCTCGTTGACGGGCACGTACTCGCCGCTGCGGCCGGTGAACTGCTCGGCGACGAAGAACGGCTGCGAGAGGAAGCGCTCGATCTTGCGGGCCCGCGAGACCGTCTGCTTGTCCTCGTCGGAGAGCTCGTCGATGCCGAGGATGGCGATGATGTCCTGCAGCTCCTTGTAGCGCTGCAGCACCTCCTGCACCTCGGTCGCCGTGCGGTAGTGCTCCTCGCCGACGACGTCGGGCTTGAGGATGGTCGAGGTCGAGTCGAGCGGGTCGACGGCCGGGTAGATCCCCTTCTCGGAGATCGCCCTCGAGAGCGTCGTGGTCGCGTTGAGGTGGGCGAACACCGAAGCCGGAGCCGGGTCGGTGAGGTCGTCGGCGGGGACGTAGATCGCCTGCACCGAGGTGACCGAGCCGCGCTCGGTCGAGGTGATCCGCTCCTGGAGTTCCCCCATCTCGGTCTCCAGCGTCGGCTGGTATCCCACGGCGGAGGGCATGCGCCCGAGCAGGGCCGAGACCTCCGAGCCCGCCTGGACGAAGCGGAAGATGTTGTCGATGAAGAGCAGCACGTCCTGGCCGCCCTGCTCGCGGAAGTATTCGGCCATCGTCAGCCCCGAGAGGGCGACGCGGAGACGGGCTCCGGGGGGCTCGTTCATCTGGCCGAAGACGAGCATCGTCTTGTCGATGACGCCGGACTCCTTCATCTCGAGCCAGAGGTCGTTGCCCTCGCGCGAGCGCTCGCCAACGCCGCAGAAGGCGGAGAGGCCTTCGTGCTCTTCGCCGATCGAGCGGATCAGCTCCTGGATCAAGACGGTCTTGCCGACCCCGGCGCCGCCGAAGAGGCCGACCTTGCCGCCCTTGGCGTAGGGCGCGAGCAGGTCGATCACCTTGATGCCGGTCTCGAGGATCTCCTGGGTCGGAGCGAGGTCGGAGGCGGCGGGGGCGGAACGGTGGATCGGCCAGCGCTCCTCCGTCTCCACCGGCTCGCCGAGGTCGATCGGCTCACCGAGCAGGTTGAAGATGCGGCCCAGGGTGGCGTCGCCGACCGGAACCGAGATCGGCCCGCCGGTGTCGATCACCTTGTCGCCGCGCTGCAGGCCGTCGGTGGCGTCCATCGCCACGGTGCGAACCCGGTCGTCACCGAGGTGCTGCTGCACCTCGCAGACCAGTTCGGTCGCCTCGTTGTCGGCGTCGCCGGCCATCTCGATCTTCACCGCCGAGTAGATCTCCGGCAGCTTGTCCGGGAAGACGGCGTCGACGACGACGCCCGTCACCTGCTCGACTCGACCTACGTTTGCTCCGTTCTCAGACATACGTTCCTTTTCTCCGGTTCTAAGACTTATCCCAGCGCCTCGGCGCCGGCGACGACCTCGAGGATCTCCTGCGTGATCTCGGCCTGCCTGACCCTGTTCATCTCCAGGGTCAGGTCGCCCATCATTTCCTCCGCGTTCTCCGCCGCACTGCGCATCGCGGTCATCCGCGCCCCAAGCTCCGAGGCGGCGGACTCGAGCAGCGCCCGGTAGACCGAGATGTTCACGTACTCGGGGATCAGCTGTCCGAGCAGCTCCTCGGCCTCGGGCTCGTACTCCCAGATCGACTTGCTGTGTGCCCGCTCGATCTCGGTCTCCTCGGTCTCCGCTTCCTCCTCGGCGACCCCCTCGCCGATCACGTCGGCGTGCTGCAGGGGCAGGAGGGTCTGGCGCCAGACGTGCTGGGTCAGCGGCGAGACGTAGTGGTTGTAGACCAGCTCGACGCGGTCGAGCTCCTCGTCGACGTAGCGCGCGGTCAGCTCCTCGCCGATCTCGCGCGCGTTGGCGAAGCCGGGCCGGTCGGTGAAGCCGACGTAGGAGGTGCGCGGGTCCTCTTTGCGGAAGGTCAGCGCCGAGACGCCCTTGCGGCCGACCGCCGAGAAGACGGCCTCCTTGCTCTCGTCGCGAAGCTCGTTTCGCAGGCGCAGGCCGTCGCGGATGATGTTGGTGTTGAAGGCCCCGGCGAGGCCGCGGTCGCCCGTGATCAGGACGACGCCGACGCGGCGCTCCTGCTCGCGCTCTTCCAGCACCGGCACGCGCGGGATCCCCCCCGCCTGCTCGGCGGCGCGGCGGGTGAGCTTGCGCATCGACTGCGCGTAGGGGCGCAGCTGCTCGATCCGCTGCTCGGCCCGGCGCAGTCGCGCCGCGGCGACCATCTCCATCGCCCGCGTGATCTTGTTGATGTTCTTGATCGACGCGATGCGATTCTTGACGTCCTTCTGGGTTGCCATGGGCGGGACCGGCGCTGGGCGCTAGGCCGGGGTCGCCTCCTTCTCGGTCTCCTCGGCCTCGGCGACGCGGCTTGGCTTGGCCCGCTCCTCCTCGGACTTGACGCGGTCGGACTCGCCGGCCTCGACCGGGTCGCCGTGCTCGTCGAAGTCGGCACCGAAGTCGTCGACGAACTCGGCGATCGCGGCGCCGAGCTCCTTCTCGTCGTCCTCCTCCAGCTTGCCGGTGTCCGAGATCCGCTTCAGCAGGTCCGCCTTCTCGGCATGGAGGCGGATCTTCAGGTCGCCGAGGAACTCGCCCACCCGCTCGGTCTTGATCCGGTCGAGGAAGCCGCCGGTGCCGGAGTAGATCGCGGCCACCTGGTCGGCGACCCCGAGCGGCTCGCGCTCTTTCTGCTTGAGCAGCTCGACCAGCCTTTCGCCGCGATTCAGCGTCTTCTGGGTCTCGGGGTCGAGCTCGGAGCCGAACTGGGCGAAGGCCTCGAGGTCGCGGTACTGGGAGAGGTCGAGGCGCAGCTTGCCGGCGACCTTCTTCATCGCCTTGGTCTGCGCGTTGCCGCCCACCCGCGAGACCGAGATGCCGACGTTGATCGCCGGCCGCACGCCCGAGTAGAAGAGGTCGGACTCGAGGAAGATCTGGCCGTCGGTGATCGAGATCACGTTGGTCGGGATGTAGGCGGAGACGTCGGAGGCCTGGGTCTCGATGATCGGCAGCGCGGTCAGCGAGCCGCCGCCGAGATCGTCGTTCAGCTTCACCGCCCGCTCGAGCAGGCGCGAGTGCAGGTAGAAGACGTCGCCCGGGTAGGCCTCGCGACCCGGCGGGCGCCGCAGCAGCAGCGACATCTGGCGGTAGGCGTAGGCGTGTTTGGTGAGGTCGTCGTAGACGCAGAGGGCGGCCTTGCCGTTGTAGAGGAAGTGCTCGCCCATCGCGCAGCCGGCGTAGGGGGCGATGAACTTGATCGGGGCCGCCTCGTCGGCGGGAGCGGCGACGATGATCGTGTTCTCCATCGCGCCGTTCTCCTCCAGCACCTGCTTGAGCTGGACGACCGTCGACATCTTCTGCCCGATCGCGACGTAGATGCAGACCATGTCCTTGTCGCGGTTGTTGATGATCGTGTCGATCGCGATCGCCGTCTTGCCGGTCTGACGGTCGCCGATGATCAGCTCTCGCTGGCCGCGACCGATCGGGATCATTCCGTCGATCGACATCAGGCCGGTCTGTACCGGTTCGGTCACCGGCTGGCGCTGGACCACGCCGGGCGCCTTGAACTCGGCCGGGCGGGTCTGCGTCGTCGCCACTTCGCCCTTGTCATCGAGCGGACGGCCGAGCGGGTCGACCATGCGGCCCAGCAGCTCGTCGCCGACCGGGATCCGCAGCAGGTGGCCGGTGCGCTTGACGGTGTCACCCTCGACGACCTTGTCCCACTCGCCGAAGAGCACGGCGCCGACGTTGTCGGCCTCGAGGTTGAGGGCGAGGCCGGTGACGCCGTGTGGCAGCTCGAGCATCTCGAGCGCCATGCAGTTGTCGAGGCCGTGGATGCGGGCGATCCCGTCCGCGACCGAGAGCACGGTGCCGACCTCGGCCAGGTCGGCCGACTCGGTGTCCAGTCCCTCGATCCTCTCGCGGAGGATTGATGCGATCTCGTCGGGCTTGATTTCCATCGGGTGCTCTCTGCCTCCTTACGCCGCCTGGGCGACGCTCTTTCGAAGTTTCTCCAAGCGAGCGCGGATGCTCGCGTCGAGGATCTTGTTGCCCACCTGCAGGACGATTCCACCGAGAATCTCGTCGTCGACCCGGCTGGCCAGCTCGACCTTCTGGCCGGTCTGGCGCTCGATCTCCTCGCCGACCTTCTCGACCACCGCCCGGTCCAGCGGAACGGCGCTGGTCACGGTCACGTCGATGCGCCTGTTCTCGTGCTTCCAGAGCTCTTCGAGCTCACGCCTGATGCGGAAGACCTCCGGCATGCGCCCCTTCTCGATCAGAAGCTCGAGGAAGTTGAGCAGCTCGGGATCGGCGCCGGAAACCGCGCGCCTCAGCCCGGCTGACTTCTCCGCCGAGGAGAAGTAGGGGCTGAAGAAGAAGACCTGCAGCTCGCGGTCGCCGTCGACCGCGTCGGCGAACTGGGCAAGTTCGTCGCGAACCGCGTCGAGCTTGCCCTTCTCCCTGGCCACGTCGAAGAGGGCCTCGGCGTATACGCGAGCTGCCTCGGACATCAGCTCCGCGACTCCTCCGCGCCGGAGAGGGCCGAGAAGTCGACCTCGCTGAGCGCCTCCTCGACGAGGCGGCGCTGGTCCTCCTCGCCCAGGGACTTGCGGGTGACCTTCTCGGTCGCCAGCACGGTGAGGTCGGCGACCTCCCTGCGAATCTGCTCCAGCGAGCGCCGGGTCGCCGCGTCGATCTCGCGCTGTGCGGCAGCCACGAGCTCCTCGCCCTTCTCCCTGCCGGCGGTTTTCGCCTCGGCCTCGGCCGTCTCGGCCGCTTTGCGGGCGCGGGCCATGATGTCGTCGGCCTGCTCGCGCGCCTCGGTGAGGCGCTCGCGGTACTCGGCGAGCAGCTCGTCGGACTCCTTGCGCTGGCGTTCCGCCGCCTCGATCGACTCGGCGATCGTCTTGGCGCGCTTGTCGAGCGCCTCCTGGATTTTCGGAAAGGCGACCTTGCTCAGCACCCACATGGTGAAGAGGAAGAGGACCAGCGTCCAGATCATCAGGCCGAGACCCGGCGAGACGAGGAAGCTGCCGCCTTCTTCCTCCCCATGCGCGGCCTCCGCTGCGAGGGGCAGCCATGCCGCTATTTCAGCGATGAGCTCCACGCGATCGACCTAGAGGAAGAAGGCGATGAGGCCGAAGATGAAGGTGTAGAAGGCCACGGCCTCGGTCAGGGCGAAGCCGAGCCAGCGGATGCTCTGCAGCTCGTCTTTCATCTCGGGCTGGCGGGCGACGGACTCGATCTCCTTGCCGAAGATGATGCCGATGCCGATGCCGGCGCCGATCGAACCGAGACCGGCACCGACGCCGAGGGCGATCGCCTTGCCGGCGGATTCGATCCCTTCGTCGGAGATCGCGGCGACAACTGGGGACAGGTCCATGTGAGGTAGCGCTCCTTTTTCAGTGGCTGGCGGAGGTCGCTCCGCCGAGGTAGATAGCGGTAAGGGTCGAGAAGATAAATGCCTGCAGGGTGGCGATGAGGCCCACCTCGAGGATGAAGAAGAAGAAAGCCAGAGGGAAGGTGAGGGCGCCGAGCGCGGCGATGCCGAGCAGCACGGCGAGCCCGCCACCCATGAAGAGCAGCAGCAGGTGGCCGGCGAGGATGTTGGCGAAAAGTCGCACCGAGAGCGAGATCAGCCGGGCGAAGTGGGAGATCGCCTCGATCACGAAGATGAACGCCTTCGCGATCGGGTTCATCTCCTCCAGGCCGGGCGGCAGCCAGCTGGCCAGGTAGGGGATGAAGCCCTTGGCCCGCACGCCTTCGACGTGGTAGGAGATCCAGACGACCAGGGTCAGGACGAGCGGGATTGAGAGGTTCGCGGTCGCGGCGTAGATCGCAAAGGACGGGATTTCCAGGCCGAAGACGTCGACCGTGTGCTCGGTGTTGGTCGGCAGCGGCAGGAAACCGATCATGTTCGAGAACCAGATCCAGAAGAAGAGCGCGGCGAGGAAGGGGAACCAGCGGGCGGCCGTGGCCGGGTCGAGGTTGCCGCCGGTGATGTTGTTCTTGGTCATGTCGTAGGCGACCTCGATCGCGGTCTGCACCCGGTTGGGTTTCTGCACCATTCGGCGCGAGATCCAGACCATCGTGAAGACCGTCAGGGCGCTGGCCAGGATCAGGTAGAGAACCGCCTTGTTGATGCTGAGGTCGATGCCGCCGAGTTCCAGCGAGATCCACGGTTCGAGCTTGAACTCGTTTTGCGGCTGGAACGCCTCGTTTTTGCCCGAGCTGCCGAAGATCAGCAGCATCAGGATGAAGATCGCGAAGTAGGTACCGAGCCCGATCAGGACCTTGGTTTTCGTCTTCATGCCTTACCCGCCTGCGGTTCTTCGTCGAAGAGGTGGGCGATGCCCTGGGCGGCGAAGGAGACGGTGAAGAGGACCGCGACGAGGATCGCCGAGGAGAGGCCCGCCTCCCGTTCGACGATCCCGGCGATCAGGACCGCTGTCGCCATCAGCCCGACGCGGCCGAGCGTGGAGACCGCGACGGTCGCCATCGCCCGCTGTCGGTTCCCGGCCGCCAGTTCACGGTTGGCACGGCGCTCGGCGAGAGCCTGGATGCCACGCTGGAGCAGCCAGACGCCGGCCCCGGCGGCGAAGCCGAGCATGGGAAGCCCGCCGAGCAGGAAGACGGCCAGCGCGACGGCTAGGACCACAAGGTCGAGGTACTTGGGAGGGGACATAAAGGCGCCCGTCTTCGGTCGGCGGGCGGACTCGCGACTATATCCGAAAGGGCCGACGATCCGCTTTCTAGAGCCAGTTCGTGAGCCTTGTTACAACCTGTTACTAACTCTCGTCGCCCTCGGTGCCGATCGCGCCGAACTCTCCCGTCTCGGGGTCGATTGCGGGGAAGGTCCCGGTCTCGAGCTCTTCCTCCACGGCGCGGTCGACCTCCCCGGTCGCCGGTGGCGGGGCGTGGGCGTGGCGCCGGACGCCGGCAACCTGGCGCAGCCGCACCCGGCGCAGCTTGAGGATCTCCAGCACGTAGACCAGGTACACGCTGGTGGCGAGCGCGAGCATGCCGAAGACGACGACCACGGCGGTCCAGAGTGTGTCGAAGTGGCCCCGGTCGTCGCTGTAGGGGACGAATCGCAGGGCGAGGGCGAGGGCCGCGAGGGCAAGGGTCCAGCCGTAGAGGTAGGCCAGGGTACGACGCTGCGAGAAGCCGACGTTGGCCATCCGGTGGTGGAAGTGCCAGGTGTCCGCCTGATAGATCGGCTGGCGGTACTTGAGCCGCTTGGCGACGACGAAGCCGGTGTCGAGGATCGGCACCGCGAGCACGACCAAGGGCAAGACGAGGGCGACGACCGCGTTGGTCTTCAGCGCGCCCTGGACCGAGGCGACCGCGAGCAGGTAGCCGAGCAGGTTGGAGCCGGTGTCGCCCATGAAGCTCGAGGCAGGCGGAAAGCCATGACGGAGGAAGCCGAGCGCGCCGCCAGCGGTCAGCGCCGCCAGCACACCGGCGGCGTTGCGGTCAAGCGAGAGGGCGATCACCGCCAGCGCGATCGCCGCGATCACGCAGACCCCGGCGGCCAAGCCGTCGACTCCGTCGATGAAGTTGATCACGTTGACCACGGCGACGATGCCGAGCACGGTCAGCGGGTAGGCAAGCCAGCCGAGCTCGAAGCCGCCGACGAAGGGAAGGGTGAGGACGTCGACCCGGACGCCGCCGAGGACCGGGATCAGCGCCGCGCCGACCTGGCCTGTCAGCTTGGGCAGTGCCGAGAGACCGCGCACGTCGTCGGCCACGCCGACCGCCGCGATCGCCGCCGCGCCGAGCAGGATCGAACGGGTCTCGCCGTCCCCGGGCAGCCAGATCCAGCCCGCCACCTCGATCCCGGCGAAGATCGCCAGGCCGGAGAGTCGCGGCATCGGCTTGTCGTGCAGGCCGCGCTCCTTCGGCACGTCGATCGCGCCGATCCTGTAGGCCAGCCGCTCGGCGAAGGGGACCAGCAGCCAGGCGACCGCGGCGGCGAGCAGAAAGGCGAGGATGGCTTCGGTTGTCGCTGCCATTCGCGGAACCCGCGGAGCGAGCGGGCCGGGCCAGGCTACTTGAGGCGCACCCTGAATTCCCGCACCCACTGCGCAGCGGCCGCGTGCACCGCCCAGCTTGGCCAGTCACGCCCCCGCGTGCACGCCAATTCAGGCTCCGCCTCTGACGCCTGCGACAGCCCCCAGCACGCCCTCGACGAGCAGCTCGGGATCACGGCGATTGAGCACGCCGAGCGGCGTCTCGCGCTTGCGCAGCGGCAGCTCGGCCGGGTCGCCGAGCACGCGCATGCGCCCTTCCGCGACCAGGGCCTCGTCGACGCCCCCCATGCGCCCGGCGAAGGTCGTGAAGACGGGCGTGCCGAGAGCCACCGCCTCGCGGTTCATCGTCCCCCCCGCGCTGACCACCAGGTCGGCATGGGCGATCAGGCTCTGGGCGTCGATCGCCCGCTCGGGCACGATCAGGTTGGCGGCCGCCATCGCCCGCACCTCGGCGCCCTGGCGCTCGGTGCGCGGGATCACCACCGCCTGCACCGCCTCGGCCGCCGCGAGGTGGCGAATCGCCTCGCCGTACAGGTCGTTGCGGGCGTGGTACTCGGAGGTCTCAGGCGGCGGCCTGACGACAACGAGCACCTTCTCGCGATCGAGCCCGAGCTCGTCCAGCACCGCGGCGTCGGGCTCGAAGTCGGCCAGGTAGTACTCCTCCTTCAGGCCCGGGTAGCGGACCAGCTTGCGCTCCTTGGCGCCAATTCGCCGCAACCGGTCGAGCGGGATCGAGTCCGGCATCAGCACCCGGCGTGCAGCCCGGAAGGCGATCTGGCGCTGCCAGCCGGCGAACTCGTAGTCCTGCATCTGAACCGAGGGAATGCGGTAGAGCGAGGAGACCACGGCGAGGTCGACGGAGCCGTGCGCGACGGCCAAGCCCGGGCGCTTGTCCCAGGCAATCCGCGCCAGCCGCGCCGAGCGCCCGGCCAGGGCCCGCGCCTTGCCGAACGTCGAGGCCCCGCCGTGCTCGCTGACCGCGAGGTGGGGAATGCCAAGCCGCTCGAGAACCCCCAGCGTCTGGCCGTACTCGCGCGCCGTGACGAGCACCTCGTCCCCCCGCGCCTCGAAGCGCTCGATCAGCGGCCGCAGAACCAGCGGGTGCGCCGCCGCCGTGCAATCGACCCAGACCAGCATCTGGCGACCCTATTTGCTCAGACCGAAGCGGGCGAGAGCTGCGGGTAGAGCGGGTAGCCCGCCTGCGGCACGAAGTTCTCCGAGGCGATCATCTCCAGCGTGCCCTGCTGGCGTTTCAGCTCGCCGTCCAGCACCGCGGCGATCGCCGGATCGACCTCGGCGAGAGGCGCGGTCTGGAAGTTCTCGGGGAGACCATCCATCGTGGGCGACATTACCAACGGTCATGGATAGCCTGGGGCCGGTGAGACGCCGCCTCTCGCTCTGCCTTGCCGCCCTCTGCCTGGCGGCGCTTGCCGTCCCGGCCTCGGCCCCGGGTGCGATCGGAGACAACCCCTGCGAAGGGGCCGAGGCCGCAACGCTCCTCTGCCCGGACCTGAGGGTCGGCCCCGCCGCGGACCTCTTCGTCGAGCACGGAGGCGGGCGGTACGGATACGGCGGCGGAACGCTGCTGCACGCCGGCAACGACATCCGCTCCCGGGGCCGCGGGCCGATGGAGCTGCGCGGGCAGCGCTACAAGCGCAACTGGATGCGGGCAAACCAGGCCATCTACCGGGTCGGCGGTGGCGTGAGCGTCTTCCGCACCGAGGCGAAGCTCCACTTCTACAGCGTCGGCTACGAGTACGGCGGCTCCTACTGGAAGGTGCACGACCCGCTCAGCATGGAGATCTGGTCGCTGGGCGAGGACCGACAGCCGCTGGAACGCGTGCGCAAGGGGCCAAAGGTCTTCTACTGCTTCCGCGACCTCGAGCGCACCCGGGCGATGAGCCGCTCCCCGGGGCACCCGGTCTACCCGGCCTGTAGCCAGGACCCCGGACGCAAGCGCGTACGCCTCGGCACCTCGGTCGGCTGGTCCGACATCTACCCCTCCACCTACGACCGCCAGTGGGTCAACGTCAGCGGCCTGCATGGCTGCTTCGCGTTCGTGATGCGTGTCGACCCCGAGAACCTCCTGTTCGAGTCCAACGAGCGCAACAACCGCTCGGTGAGGGTCATCCGCCTCCCTTACAAGGACGGACCGCAGCGCTGCTAGAGGTGGTTCAGGGTTGGATGCCGGGTGCCCCTCCCCAAAACGCTCGGCGGGAGCCTCGCTTGAGTGTTTTGGGGAGGGGCACCCGGCATCCCTCGACAGGGCACGAGCTTCGAAGAACTCGTTCCCAAAGGCACTGCCACCCCTCGAAGCTCCTTCCCCGCGCCGCCCCGGCTCCCCAAAAGCTCCACAGGGCCAAGCGCCGTGACGGGCGCTCCAAGCTTTTAGAAAAAAGCTTGGGGACTTTGACGCCGGTTTCGCGGTCTAGGCGTCACTCGGTGACGTGTTGGAAGGGAGCCCGGGCGGTCTTCGGGCGAATGTCGCGAAGCGGCGGAAATGCAATCCGGTGTTTGCGCGGCCGCTAGGCCGCGCTCCTCATTGCACCGCGCGAAAGCGCGGTGCTCAATTCGCCCGAAGACCGCCCGGGCTCCCACCCAGATCAACCACCTATCGGCGCCCTCGGCGTCGAGCCCCAGAAGACGACTGTCCCCAGCATCCCGATGATGTGGACGAGGATGATGTTGACCACCATCGACTGCGCTGTCGCGGTGCCGACGCCGACCGGGCCGCCCGACGCCGTGTAGCCGTAGTAGCAGCCGACCAGCACGATCGCCGTCGCCATCACCAGTCCCTTGATCAGGCTGAAGCTCAGGTCCAGCGGATCCTGGTACATCCAGAAGATCAACAGGTAGCCGCCCGACGACACGTCACCCACCTGCTGGACCACCGAGAAGTAGCTGGCGTAGTAGGCGACGCCGATCCCGACCAGGTAGAGGAACGGGATCGCGATCCAGGCCCCGAGCAGGCGGGTGGCGCAGAGGAAGGTGACGGGCTGGATCCCCATCACCTCGAGCGCGTCGATCTCGTCGGAGATCCGCATCGCGCCGAGCTCGGCGACGATCCCCGTGCCCACCTTGGCGGAGAGGATGTAGCCGAACGCGTAGGGCAGTCCCTCGCGCAGGTCGCAGTAGGCGGAGAAGAGGCCGGCCAGCGAGGGGGCGCCGATCGAGCGGTTGAAGTAGGCACCCTGGAGGCCGCACTGCAGGCCGAGGATGAAGACAAAGGCCCAGATCACGATCGCCGAGCCGAGGATCAGGATCCCGGCCTGGCGCAGGCTCTCGCCGAAGTAGCGAAGCACCCGGCCCGAGTAGACGTGCCCGGCGACGCGCGAGCCGAAGCGGGCGATCTCGCCGAAGGCGTCGAGCCATTCGCGCGGGGCGTCGAGCCACCCGATCATCGCTTCCTTGGCCCTCATCGGATGCTCTGGAGTTCGGGGTTGGTGGCGAGCAGGATCGCGGTGAAGACGAAGTTGAAGAAGAAGACGGCAACCAGGGCGATCACGACCGCCTGGTTCACCGCCCGGCCGACGCCCTCCGCGCCGCCGGACGCGGTCATCCCCTTGAACGAGCAGACGACCGCGATGATCGCGCCGAACATCGTGCACATCAGGATCGAGCCCCAGATATCGGTGATCGAGGCATTGGCGAAGAGTGTCGCGAAGAAACCGCCCAGCGACTGCTTGTAGAGGAGCTCAGCGGCGATGCCGGCGGTGAGCCCGAAGACGATCGCGAAGATGTCGAGCAGCCCCGTGATGACCATCAGCGCCAGGAAGCGCGGCACGACCAGGTTCTTGACCGGGTCGACGCCGAGCACCTGCAGGGCATCGAGCTCCTCACGGATCTTGCGGGCGCCGAGGTCGGCGGTGATCGCAGTGCCGGCGACGCCGGCGACGACCACGGCGGTCACCAGGGGACCGATCCAGCGGATCGCGGTCAGCACGAAGAAGCCGCCGAGCCGGTCGAGCGCACCGAACAGCGAGAGCACGCCTGCTGCCTGCAGGCCCGGAGCGCCGAGACAGAGCGCGAAGGTCGAGATCAGCAGCGGGAACCAGGAGAGCTTGAGCACGAAGAGGAACTGCCAGACCAGCTCCTCGCCGTAGGGATAGGGGGGCCGCACCGCTGAAACGATCGTCTTCGCGGTGAGGATCATCATCTCCCCCACCTGCTCGAAGGCCGACTTCGCGGGCAGCAGCGCTCGGCTCACGACCGCGACTCCCGTCGTCCATTCGCCCGTCCCGGAAGGCTCCCGCTCCCGCCGTTCATCAGGGCCAGCGTACTTTCCGCTGCACCGACGGTCGGTTAACGCGGCGTTAGGCTCGCCAGGCGCGTGCGGAGCTCCGCCGGGCCCAGTCCACCGGCCCTGAGAACCCTCCACTCCCCGGCATCATCGAAATCCGTCAGGTCAACCACGGTCGAGGGCAGGCCGGTGAGGGCGCCGCCGTCGAAGGCGAGATCGGCCTCGGCGCAGATCGCGAGAGGCACGTCCGCGAAGTCCGAGGGGGCCGGCTCGCCGCTTCGGTTCGCCGAGGTCTGGAAGAGCGGACACATCGCGCCGGACAGCGGGCCGCCGATCAGGCGCACTCCCAGGCGCTCGGGGTCCTCGCGACAGGCGAGCGGGTAGCGACGCTCCGGGTTGGCGACGACGAGGGTCGCGGGGCCGGGCAGCAGCGCCCCAACGGCCTCCCGGGTGCGCGGGCCGAGACCCTCGACCAGCTCGCGCATCGCCAGCGGCGAGAAGTAGAGGACCGCCGAGGGCTTGCCGTCGTCGCGCCCCTTGATCTCGTGGATGCGCGCGATCGCCTGTGGGTCGAGCGGGTCGCAGGCGAGCCCGTAGAGCCCGTCGGCCGGGAAGAGCGCCACGCCCCCAGCCGCGATGCAGCGCTCCAGCGCCGAGCGTGCCGCGTCTGCCCCCTCGCGCTCGATCGAGACGACCTCTGTCACGGCCGCCCCACCACCACCCGCTCGATCCCCGCCAGATCCGCACGCGTCTCGACCGTGCCGACACCAGCCTCCCGCAGCATCTCCCCAACCGTCGCGGCCTGTCCCTCCCCCACCTCCAACGCAATCACCGACGCCAACGATGTCGCACTTTCCGCCGCATACCGGGAGGAACTGCGACCGCTATCTGACGTAAGGGCAGCCAGGGCAGGAATGGCGGCACGGATCGCGTCGAGGCCGTCGGGACCCGCCAGCAGGGCCTCGCGGGGCTCCCACTCGGTCACCTCCGGCTCGAGGCCGCCCCACTCGGCCTCGCTGACGTAGGGCAGGTTGGCGAGGACCAGGTCGAACTCGCCCGCGCCGGGCAGCGTCCCCTCGACCAGTTCGACCCGCTCTGACAGGCCGAGCCGCTCGGCATTGGCCCGGGCGACTTCGAGCGCCGCCGAGGAGGTATCCGTGGCGACCACCTCGCAGTCCGGCAGCTCGCCGGCGATCGCCAGGGCGATCGCGCCCGACCCGGTGCCGACGTCGAGGACGCGGCGCGGCTGCAGCTCCAGCGCCAGCTCGACCAGCAACTCGGTCTCGGGCCGCGGGATCAGCACCCGCGGGTCGACCGCCAGCTCAATGTGCCGGAAGCCGCGGCGGCCGAGGATGTAGGCGACCGGCTCCCGCCGCAACCGGCGCCGCACCGTCTCGCCGAACCGCCGCGCGGCCGCGGGCGGAATCTCCTCGTCGGGGCTCGCGGCGAGGTGGGCACGATCCCACCCGGTCGCCTCGCAGAGCAGCAGTTCCGCATCGAGCCGCGGCTCGTCGATTCCGGCGGCGCGCAGAGCATCGACCGCCGCGCTCAGCGCTTCGCGCGTCACCCGACGGTTGCGGTCTCGAGACGCTGGCGCTTCTCCTCGGCGGCCAGGGCCTCGGTGAACTCCGTCAACGCCCCACCGAGGACGCCGTCGAGATTGTGCGAGGTGTGCTTGATCCGGTGGTCGGTCACCCGACCCTGGGGGAAGTTGTAGGTGCGCACCTTCTCGGAGCGCTCGCCGCTGCCCACCTGGGCCTTGCGCTCGGAGGCGATCTTCGCCTGCTGTTCGGCCAGCTCGCGCTCGTAGAGCCGTGCCCGCAGCACCCGCATCGCCCGCTCCTTGTTCTGAAGCTGGGACTTCTCGTCCTGCATCGAGACGACGATGCCGCTCGGCTTGTGCGTGATCCGCACCGCCGAGTCGGTCGTGTTGACCGACTGCCCACCCGGCCCCGAGGACCGGTAGACGTCGATCTGGAGATCGTTCTGGTCGACCTCGACCTCGACCTCCTCGGCCTCGGGCAGTACCGCCACGGTCGCGGTCGAGGTGTGGATTCGCCCCTGCGACTCGGTCTCGGGCACCCGCTGGACCCGGTGCGTGCCGCCCTCGTACTTGAAGATCGAGTAGGCGCCCTCGCCCTTGATCGCGAAGGTCACCTCCTTGAAGCCGCCGACCTCGGCGCTCGACTGCGAGAGCATCTCGGTGGCGAAGCCGCGCTCCTCCGCGTAGCGAGTCAGCATCTTGTAGAGGTCGCCGGCGAAGAGCGCCGCCTCATCCCCACCCGTGCCGGCGCGGATCTCGACCAGGACGTTCTTGCCGTCGTTGGGGTCGCGCTCCACCATCGCCAGCCGGATCTCCTCTTCGAGCTGCTCGATCCGCCCCGGCGCCTCATCGACCAGCGCCCGCAGTTCCGGGTCCTCCCCGTCCTCCTCGAGCAGCTCCCGCGCCCCCTCGAGATCGTCCTTGAGCGTCCGGTACTCAGCCACCAGCTCATGGGCAGGCTGAAGCTCTCGATACTCACGCCCAACCTCGGCATACCGTTCGCGATCGCCAATGACGGCCGGGTCAGACATCTGCTGCTCCAACTCAGCGAACCGCGCCTCGATCTGCTCTGCAAGTTGCTCGATCACGGCTTCACAACATAGAGCTAATCGGCACCGCCTCTCGCGCGGGTGGCGCCGTAGGGGGGACCGCCCCCGAGGACGCTTTAGCGACCGCAGGGGGCGGTGGGTCCCCTACGGCGACAGGACCCGCGCGCCACGACGCTCAGGCGACGATCTCAATCTGCTGCTCTGAAGCGGCGGCCTCAGGCGACTCCTCGGAGAGCACCTTCTCCAGCGCCGCGATCGCCACCGCCAGCTGCTCTTCGTCGGGCTCCCGCGTGGTCAGGTTCTGCAGCATCAGCCCAGGCCACATCACCACCCTCACCCAGCGTTTGCGCCGGTTTTTGCCCGCCCACTTGATCACCTCGTAGGAGAGCCCGGCGATCAGGGGAATGCCGAGGATGCGCGATGCCAGCAGCCAGTACCAGGCGGGCAGGCCGAGGGGCGCGAAGACGAAGATCGCCAGGACCATCACGATCAGCAGGAAGCTGGTTCCGCAGCGCGGGTGCAGGCGCGAGTAGAGCTTGGCGCGCTCGGGGACGAGCTCGTCTTCGGCCTCGTAGCAGGAGATCGTCTTGTGCTCGGCGCCGTGGTACTCGAAGACGCGGCGCAGGTCGGGCAGGCGGCTGATGACGACGATGTAGCCGATGAAGATCGCCGTGCGGAGCACCCCCTCGACCAGCCAGAAGAGGAAGGCCGAGCCGAGCTGGTCCTTGATCAGGCTGGTGAGGCCGACGGGCACGACGAAGAAGAGCCCAACCGCGAGGACCATCGAGAGGGCGATCGTCAGACCCCAGATCCAGCCCCCTATTTCTTCCTTCTCCCCGTTCTCGTCCTCCTCCAGCTGGGCGTTTGCCGAGATGCCCAGCGCCCGGAAGCCGATCTTCAGCGACTCGCCCAGCGCGACGACGCCGCGCAGGACGGGGAGCCGCCAGAGCCGGTGCCGCTGCGCCCAGGGCTTGATCGGTTCGGACTCGATCTCGACCTCGCCCTCGGGATTGCGCACGGCGACGGCCCAAACCGAGATGCCGCGCATCATCACGCCCTCCAGCACGGCCTGGCCGCCGACGGGTGCGTCGCGCTTGGCGACCAGGGCGCCGTCGGGCATGCGCAGCGGGTCCGCACCGTTGCCGGACGGCGGCACCTCAGCCCTGGGGGAGCCCAGCTCTGGGCTCACGGGCTACTTCCCGGCCTTGGCGTGCTTCGCGGCGCGGCGCTGGAAGCGCTCGACCCGGCCACCGGTGTCGACCAGCTTCTGCTTGCCGGTGTAGAACGGGTGGCACTCCGAGCAGAGCTCGACGTGGAGGTCCGCCTGCGTCGAGCGGGTGTAGAACTGGTTCCCGCAGGAGCAATGCACGTTGGCGAGGGTGTACTCGGGGTGGATTCCGGCTTTCATCCGACAGCAGTTTAGATGACGCGCGCATTTGGCCCTTTCAGGGGTTGGGGATTCCCGTCACGCTGCCGATAGTCGGTAGGTGGAGACCCATGAGCCGAACACGACCTCTTCGCCCCTGTCGCGGGCCCTGCGACTCGCCCTCGCGGCGATCCTCCTCGGCGGCACCGCGCTGGTCATCCTGCACAACTGGCTCGGCGTCGGCGGCCACGACTTCGACGACCTCGCGGGGGGAGAGCTCTACGACGCGGTGGTGCTCGCGGCGGGCATCGCCTGCCTGCTCAGGTCGCGGTCCGTCGAGTCCGAGCGCTGGGCCTGGCTGCTGATCGGCGCCGCCATGCTCGTCTGGGCCGCCGGCGAGATCTACTGGACCGCCTACATCCTCGACGACCCCGAAGCCCCCTATCCCTCTCCCGCCGACGCGGGCTACCTGGCCTTCTACCCGCTCGCCTATGCCGGCCTCGTGATGCTCGTCCGGGCCCGGGTGCATGAGATCGACTGGCGGCTGTGGACCGACGGCGCGATCGCCGCGCTCGGGACCGCCGCGCTCGGCGCCGCCTTCGTCTTCGACTTCGTCGCCGACCGGACCACGGGAACCACGCCGGAAGTGGTTACCTCGCTCGCCTATCCACTCGGCGACATCGGGATGCTGGCAATGATCGTCGGGGTGATCGCGCTCACCGGCTGGCGCCCAGGGCGAACCTGGTCGTTGCTGCTGGCCGGGCTCGCGGCGCTCGTCGTCGCCGACATCGCCTACACGGTGCAGGCCAGTGGCGGGTTCGTGCCGCCCGGCAACTGGATAGACCCGATCTACCTGATCTCGGCGACGTGCATCGGCGCGATCCTCTGGCAGCCGAGCGCCGCCGTAATCGAGCCGGACCGCCTCGGCAACCGGCGCGAGCTGATGGTCCCGGCCATCTTCGCCACGGTGATGATCGGCCTCTTCGGGATGCAGCACATGAGCGCCACCAGCAGCCTCACGACGATGCTCTGGGCGGCGACGATGCTTGCCGTGATCGTCCGGCTTGCGATGAGCGTCCGCGAGAACAGGGCGCTGCTGGAGCAGGTCCGGACGGATTCGCTGACGCGCATCGGCAACCGGGGCGCGATGCAGGTCGATTTCGAGAGCGCCTGCGAGCGCGCCGCCGGGGGGCATCGGGTGACGCTGATCCTCTTCGACCTCAACGGCTTCAAGCGCTACAACGACAGCTTCGGCCATCCTGCCGGGGACGAGTTGCTGGAGCGCATGGGCCAGGGGCTGAAGGCAGCCGTCGGCGATGCCGGGGCCGCGTACCGGATCGGCGGCGACGAGTTCTGCGCGGTGGTGAACGGCTCCGCGGAGGTCGTCGACGCGGTGACGAGGCGCGCGGCGGAAGGCCTCACCGCGAGCAACCACGGGGTCGAGGTGAGCGCTTCCTGGGGAGCCGCCACGGTCCCGGACGAGGCATCCAACCCCTCCGAGGCCATGCAGCTCGCAGACCTGCGCATGTACGCGCAGAAGGAGTCACGCCGGGTCTCCCTCCCCCGCGAGGAAATCGAGTCGCCGGCCCTGGATCCGGCACCGACCGTGGTCAGGGAGAGTCGCCCGATCTCCTGAGCCCGTTGAGCAGTAGCTCGAGGGTGCCGCCGACCTCCGCCCGCGCCTGCTCGGGGTCCTCCGCTCGGGCAACCAGCATCGCCGCCTCATCCATGGCTCCCATCAGGACGTGAGCAAGCGGTCGCACGGGCTGGGCAACGATCGCGCCGGCCTCGATCGCCGCCTGCAGGCTCGCTTCGATCAAGCCCAGGCCGTGCTCGGCGGCGATTGCCCGCCAGCGGTCCCAGCCAAGCACCGCGGGCCCGTCGAGCAGGGCGATCTGCTGCACGGCCGGCTCGGTACAGGCGGCGAGGAACATCTCCGCCCCAGCCCGCATCGCCTCGAGCGGCGATGCGGCGTTGGCGGCAAGAGCCCCCGCCGCGATCCGCTCGGCCAGTTCGGCCTCTATCCGCTCGTAGACCGCCGCGAAGAGCTCGCGCTTGTCGTCGAAATGGTGGTAGAGCGCTCCCCTGGTCACTCCCGCGGCTCGGACGATCTCCTCCGTGCCAACTCCGGCATAGCCGTGCTCGGCGAAGAGGATCCGGGCCGCCGCGACCAGCGCCTCGCGAGTCGCCTCCGAGCGCTCCGTCTGTGTGCGTTTGACATTCATACTGTCTGTATGTAACTTACCGCCCGCGTCGGCCGGAAACAAACTGCAAAGGAGACCCGCAATGAGCCCCCCAGACCAGCGCCACGAAGTCGAGCTTCCCGCCGGACGCATTCGCTACCGCGAGGCCGGCGAGGGCAAGCCGGTCGTCTTCGTCCACGGCTTCCTCGTCGACGGACGCCTCTGGGACGGGGTGGTCGACCGGCTCTCGGACCGCTGCCGCTGCATCGCGCCGGACTGGCCGATCGGTGCCCAGCAGATCGCGATGAACCCCGACGCCGACCTGACTCCCTATGGCATCGCCGCGATCATCGACAGCTTCCTCGAGGCGCTCGGCCTCGAGGACGTGACGATCGTCGGCAACGACTCGGGTGGCGCGATGTCCCAGGTGCTCGCGACCAGGCACCCGCAGCGCATCGGGCGCCTGGTGCTGACCAACTGCGACACCCACGAGAACTTCCCGCCGGGGATCTTCAAGACGATGCCGCCGGTCGCCAAGCTTCCGGGCGGAATGGCGCTGATCGCCGCCCCGTTCCGCATCCCTGCCCTGGCCCGTGCCGCCTTCAGGCCCTTCGCCCGCACCAAGATCCCCGACGAGCTGGTCGCCTCGTGGATGGAGCCGGGGCTGCACGACCCCGACGTCAAGCGCGACGCCAAGAAGGTCACAGTCGGGATGAACAAGCGCTACACGCTCGAGGCGGCGGAGAAGCTCAGCACCTCCGGGCTGCCGGTGCTGCTCACCTGGGCACCGGGCGACAAGCTCTTCCCGATCTCCTACGCGGAACGGCTCGCCCGCGAGATGCCTAACGCGAGACTGGTCGAGATCCCAGACGCGGGCACCTTCGTGCCGCTCGACCAGCCCCAGCTCCTGGCCGACGAGATCGCCGAATTCGTGAGCGCCACCTAGGGCCACCGGGGGGCACCCTCCTCAGGCCGCTTCGCGGGAGTTCCTGAGGAGGGTGCCCCCCGGTGGCCCTTCCGTTTCGTGACACGAAAAACGGCGCAAAATCGGCGTTTTCCGCTCCGTGCTTATTTTTCGTCTGACGGAGGAGAGAAGATTCCGCAACGCCCCCTACAGGACGGAGACCCATGTCCAAGGAAATCTTCGACCAGGAACGTCCCAGGAGCACGATGGCAAGGCGCCTCGACGAGGCGTTCGCAGGCTGCGAGCAGTGGACCCTCGCACCGCCCTCCCAGCGGCGCAGCGCGACCATCCTCAGCCCACAACTCTCGAGCTCCCCGAGGATGAGCGGCAGTGCCGCCGCGCGCACCCAGGAGCCGCGCGCGCTGTAGCGGCCTATTTCCCGCGGTGCTTCTCTTTCGCCCCGGCGGGAACCACGGTCGCTTTCAGCGTCAGCACCTTCTTGCCGAGCGCATCTCTGGCCCGGACCCTGACGACTAGCCGACCTTTACCCTCCTCTTCCAGGGCGGCAAGGCATTTGCCGTACACCTTGACTCCGAGCCTGGCGCGTTTCCCCGGGGCAAGGCTTTTCCTAAGCCTCGTCCTCACCTGGCGACACGGCGTCTCGCCGGCTTTCAGCTTCGCCGAGAGGACCTTTAGCGCGCAGGGGGTGCCCCCACAGGTGATCGTCCCGATCTTCGCCCTGCCTTTTTTGTTGAGCCTGATCTTCCCTTTCCTCACATTTGCCCTGGCGCGTGTTCCCGGTGGCGGCGGGGGAGCCACCGCCTGCCAGTTGGGCGCGTAGCCGTCGGCGGCTATCCGGGTGAACCCGGAACCGTCGAGGGCCATGGTGAAGAGGCCGGTTTCGTCTTTCCCTCCGGGGCCATAGGCCGCCCGCCGGAGCACGATCCGCGAGCCGTCTGGAGAGAAGGCCGGAGAGTTGACGTAGCCGCCGAAGCCTTCCGGCAGGGGGGGCACCGGAAGGAGTTGCACGACGCCTCCCCCAACGCCGACCATCCCGATCTCGGCATACCCGTGGCTGAAGACGATCTTCGAGCTGTCCGGCGAGAAGTCGGGGGCGCGATCGGACTGGCCCGTCGTGACGCGCCGCGGCGCGGCTCCCGGGGCATCGATGACGTAGATCGACGACCCACCCGGGCCGCCGCGAGAGAAGGCGATCTTCCCGTCGGCGGAGTAGGCCGGCTTGGTGTCCCTTCGATCGCCCACCAGCGACGTGAGCGCCCCGACCTGGTCACCGGTCCGGGAGTCGATCGAGACCAGATGGGACCCGCACAGGTTGCAGCTGTATTCGTAGTTGAAGTAGGCATCTGGATTGCCGAAGCCGAGACACGTCTGTTCGTTCAGGGCTTCCACCGCGCAGATGCTCCGATTGGTGCGTTTCCCGCTGGCTTCGGAGACGGCAAGCTGCGAGCCGTTGGATGAGAACGACGGGTGGTCGAAGGTCCGCCATTCGTCGACGGAGGTCTGGATCCTGACTATCGGGACCGTTTTGCCCGAGTGAGGGTCATCGTAGTTTTCCTCCCATTTGGTCTGGAACGACTGTGAACTGCTGCCGACCAGAAGCTGCTTGAGGCCGCCCCCGGTCGCGCTCATCACCGCAATGCCAGCTTCCCTGTCGAAGGCGATCCTGCTGCCGTCGGGGGAGTAGGAGGGAGCCGACACTCCGGCCCCCGACGTCAACACCGTCGAGGAGCCTCCATCGGCATTGGCGGACCAGATCGCGGCACTCGAGTAGGAATAGGAGTCCGCAGAGGCGTACGCCACCTTGCCATTGACGCCGGGAAACGCCGCGTCGCCGCGATCGCTCATCGAGATCGCAAGTACCGCGAGCCCGGAGGCCGCGGCGAGAACCGCGATTGCGACGATCACTCGGTGGCTTCGAGCTGGAGACTCGAGTCCCATGCCCACCCTTTCACGCGAGATTCCCCGGCAACCCGCTTCTCAAATAGCGTTGCCTGGCTTTAGCCCTGCCCGGACAGGGCTCTTATATCAGTTGCATCTCCATGGATGTCGTCGACTACTTGAGCAGCATTTTCTTCTTCGGCGTAGTGATCGCGGCCTTCGCGATCAGCGCCCGTTACCTGCGTTCCGTTCTACTGCCTGACTGGCAGGGGGCGCCGGCGGCTCTTGGAGCAATCGTTCTCGGTCTGGCCCTGGCGGTCATCACCTGTGAGCTTCTCGGCCTCCTCGGCCTCTTGACCGCACCCGCACTGATTCTCGTCTCGGTCGCCACCGCACTGGGTCTCCGCATTTCGCTATTGCCCACAGTCGCCGGCCCGGCTCCACCGGCCCCAACGGTGGGCCGGCTCGGCCTGGGAGTCGCGGCAGTTGCTGCGCTGCTCACCGCAGTGCACTGGGCCGGGCCGGTCCTGCACAGCCTCGACGTCGGCATCTACCGACAGGACAGCACCTGGTATCACCTTCCCTTCGCCGCCTGGTTCGCCCAAACGGGGTCGGTCGCGGGCCTGCTGCAAACCGACCCTTTGAAGCTGGCCGTCTGGTACTACCCGCTCAACTCGGAGCTCCTGCACGCGATCGGGATGGTCGTGCTCGGCAACGACCTGGTCTCGCCACTGCTCAACTTCGGATGGATGGGAGTGGCGCTGCTCGCCGCCTGGTGCGTTGGGCGACCGCTTGGCCTTGCTGCGGCCACTCTGCTCGGCACGGTCGTCGTCGTCGACTCCGACATGATGCTCGTCCAGGCCGGCAACGCGCCGAGCGACATCGTCGCCCTCGCCTGCCTTCTCGCAGCGATTGCGGTCCTCGTCAACGGTTGGGCCGCGTCGGGGGACGCCGCGGCGCCGCAGCGCGGCAGCCTTGCGATCGCCCCGGGCCCGCTCGCCGTCGCCGCCCTGGCTGCCGGATTGGCCATCGGCACCAAGGTGACGATGCTCGTCCCGGTCGGGGTGATGACCGTGGGCCTCCTCCTCGCGGGCGGACGGGACGGCGGCGGGCGGCGGGCGGCGATCTGGCTGGGCGGCCTGGCGGCAACGGGTGGCCTCTGGTACCTGCGCAACCTCATCCAGGCCGGCAACCCCCTGCCATGGCTGAACGCAGGGCCTCTGCCGGGGCCGAACCAGGAAGCGCTCTACCCCCGGCCGGCGCACTCGATCGCCGAGTACGTCGCGGATCGCCATGCCTGGACCGACTTCTTCCTCCCCGGCTTTGCCGAGACCCTCGGGCCGCTCTGGTTCGTGGTCCTCTTCTTTGCCGTCGCCGGGATCGTCCTTGGCCTGCGCCGCCGCCACGGCCCCCTGATCCGCATGCTCGCGCTGGCCGGAGCGGCCACGCTCGTCGCTCACGCTTTCAACCCGATTTCGGCTTCCGGCCCGGATGGCGGGCCCTACGGCTTCGCATCCAACCTGCGCTATGCCGCACCGGGCATCGCAATCGGGCTGATCCTCCTGCCGCTCTGCGAGACGCGATGGATGGCGCGACGAGTGCTTGCCCCCGCCTACGCCCTGCTGATCCTCACCGCCTCGATCGCCTCGGCGGAATGGATCCAACCTCAGCCGGTCGTTGCAATCGCGATTGGGGCACTGGCCGTTGCGGTACCTGTCTGGCTCGCGAGCGGGCCTGGCAAGGGGCGCCGGGGCCTGGCGATCGCGTCGTTGCTGGCGATCGTCGTGGCTGCGGGATACCCGGCGCAGCGCCACTACTTCGACAACCGGTATCGGGCCGACCTGGCACCCCCGCTGGACAATCCCGGCTTCCGGGCATCCAACCAGTGGAAGCTGATCCAGACCTGGGCCCGCGACCAGCGCGGGATGCGGATCGGCATCGTCGGCACTCCGGCCGCCTATGGCCAGTACGTCCTCTATGGAGAGGACCTAAGCAACGAAGTGCGCTACCTCGGCGAACCCCAGCCCCACGGCGGGCTGACCCAGATCGAGAACTGCAGGCGCTGGCGCGAAAGGATCGGCAGTGAGCGGTTCGACGCGGTCGTGATCACGCCCGAAGACCCTGGCTCGCCATTCCCACCGCCCCAGATCGCCTGGACCGGGGGTGACGGAGGGGCCGTACCGGCGCTACGGGTCAACCCGGCCGGGGTCTTTCTCCTGGCCGGCCCCTTGAACCCGGCAGCCTGCCAGAAGACTCCCCCGGGACTCAGGCCCCCGGCCCCCCGGGCCGTCTCCCCCCGCCGGGAACGCCAGCACCGCGGGGACGCTAACGGTCCATCGGCTCCTCAGCGCAGCATGAGACGGGCTTCCCGCTCCCGACGTTCTTCTCGAGCGGTGTAGTGCTTGATCACCATCGTCAGGCCCATGCTGTTCAACCCGGCGCACAAGACCATGGCGATGGTGATGAGATCGCCACCGTCACCCAGCAGCACCAGACCGACCGAAAGGATCACGAAGACCGCGAAGACCGCGACTCCGACGAGCACCATCGCTTTCAGCTTGCTCATGATTCGATCTTAACCAATCGTCGCAGACAAAAAGATTACAGCGAGGGCGAACGCGAATCCCAGCAAACCCCCGAGTGCGGTTGCCCACCGAACGTCGGCCTCCGGCGCTCGCAACAGCGCTGGTCCGGCATGCGCAAGAAATCCGAAGACGGCAATCGATGCGGCCATGAAGCCGGCTCCAGTAGCGGCAGTGGCGATCACAAGGCGACCGTATGAGCTCACGCCGCGCACGTGGCGCGCGAAGCGTGCCCAAACCCCAACGAAGTAGAGAAGCTCGGCGACGAGCTTCCAAAGGTGAAAGCTCTCGGCGACGAGCTTTACCCGGAGACAGCCTGCGCCCCGAGTGGCGGATATCGGTCGCTCTCTCGCGGACACTCAAGAGCGGCCGAAGGCCGCTCGTCCGAGAGAGAGCGACCGATATCCGCCCCCTCCCCGCCCCCTCAGGTCTCCTGGTAAAGCGGCCCGTCGCCGCCCTCGGGCAGCGTCAGGCGCCCGCCCTTGGCCGTGATCGCCCCGCACTGCACGCAGTTGGAGGCGGTGACGTGGACATCGACCTCGGCGGCGCCGTTCTCGAGCTGCTCGTCGGGGATCTCGTAGACCTGGGCCGGGCACATCGAGACCCAGGTCTGGGCGATCTCGCGCGGCACCTTGGCCTGGATGCGGACGTGGTTGGGGGCGTCGTCGCGGGTCGCGTTGCCCGAGAGGAAGACCGAGTCGAGCTTGGCGAAGGTGAGCTCGTTGTCGGGCTTGACGTACATGTCGCCCGCCTTGCCCAGCTCCATCTCCACCTCGGAGTCGTGCTCCTGCTTCCAGTGACCCCCGGGGAAGTTGCCTTTGGTGATCGTCATCGCCGAGGCGAAGGCGCCGCCGAGGAAGAACCCTTTGGAGAAGGGCTGGCGCATGTTGCGCGATTCGTAGAGGTCCTTCTCGATCGGCGAGTTGTGGACCTTCTCGTCGTAGGCCTCGAAGTTGACCGAGTCCTCCTTCAGCGCCGCGACGATCGATTCCGCCGCGTACATGCCCGCGTGCATCGCGTAGTGGACGCCCTTCAGCGTCGGCACGTTGACCATGCTCGCCGCATCACCGGCGATCACCATGCCCGGCACCGCGAGGCGCTTGGGCATCGCGAAGTAGCCGCCGGAGGGGATCGTCTTGGCGCCCCAGGCGACCCGCTTGCCGCCCTCGAGCAGGTCCTTGATGAAGGGATGGGTCTTCAGCAGCTGCAGGGCGTCGTGGACGCTGAAGGTCGCGTCGGTGTAGTCGAGGCCGGCGACGAGCCCGATGCAGAGCTTGTCCTCGCCCATCGGGTAGATGAAGCTGCCGCCGAACTCGTTGTACTTCGGCGACTTTCGCAGCGGCCAGCCCATCGTGTGGATCACGCGGTCGAGCGGCTTGGGAACCTCCCAGACCTCTTTCACGCCGAGCTCCCAGCGCATCGGATCGGCGCCGTGCAGGTCGAAGTAGTCGTAGGCGGCGTAGGTGAGATGGCCGACGGTGCCCTCGGCGAGGACCGTCGCCCTAGCGACGACGTCGGAGCCCGGCTCGAAGTTGCCCAGCTCCTCACCCTCCTTGCCACGACCGCGATCGCCCGAACGGACGCCCTTGACCACCCGGTCCTCGACCAGCAGCTTGGTAGCGGCGGTCTCGGAGAGGATGTAGACGCCCGCTTCCTCGGCTTTGTCGGCGAGAAAGCGGCCCAGCTTGGAGACCGAGGTGACGTAGTTGCCGTGGTTGCGGAAGTTCGGCGGCATCGGCTTCAGCGGCAGCGCCGCCTTCGAGGTCAGCAGGTAGACCGCGTCCTTGGTGACCTCCTGGTAGACCGGCCACTCCTCCTTGGGCAGGTCGGGGAAGAGCTCTTCCATCGCCGAGGGCTTCATGTTCGCCCCGGAGAGCAGGTGGGCGCCGGCGACCTTGCCCTTCTCGATCACCGCGACCGGGACTTCACCCAGCTTCTCGGTCAGCTCCGGCTCGTTCTCGAGCAGCTGCATGATCTTGTTGGCGCAGGCGAGCCCGGCGGGCCCGCCGCCCACTATCGCGATGCCGACCTCGATCCGCTCGTCCGCCGGATCGGTCGGCGGGCCGATCGCGTCGGCCGCGTCGAACGGCGGCGGGAACTCACTTGGCGCTACTGCCGGCATCGCTTACTCCAATCGTTCGTCGGGGAGCTGCATCCGGGGGGCCGGAGCCCCCCGGGAGACGTCAGCCCTTCTTGGCCTTGATCGCCTCGGTCAGCTTGGGGACGATCTTGTGCAGGTCGCCCACCACGCCGAGGTCCGAGAACTCGAAGATCGGCGCGTTCTGGTCCTTGTTGATCGCGAGGATGTTCTCCGAGCTCTGCATCCCGACCTTGTGCTGGATCGCGCCGGAGATGCCGGCGGCCAGGTAGAGCTTCGGCGCGACCGTCTTGCCGGTCTGGCCGATCTGGGCCGCGTAGGGGTACCAGCCCGCGTCCACGACGGCCCGGGTCGCGGCGACCGCCCCGCCCATCGCCTCGGCCAGTTCCTCGCACTGCTTGAAGCCCTCGGCGGCGCCGAGGCCACGGCCGCCTCCGACGAGGATCTCGGCGTCCTCGATGTTCACGTCGGCGCCGCGCTGCTCGCCGCGCTGGACCATCTTCGCCTTGGTCGACCAGGGCGAAAGCTCGACCTCGACGTCGACGACCTCGGCGGTGCCGCCGCTCTCGTTGATGTCAAAGGCGTTGAGGCGGCCGATGATGATCCCCGGCTCGCCGACGCACTCGACGTCGGCCACCTTCGAGTCCTGCAGGATCGGGCGCTCGGCGATCAGCTTGCCGCCGTCCACCTTCACCTTGGTGACCTCCATCGTCACGCCTGCGTTGAGGCGAGCGGTGAGGCCGGCGCCGATCTCGAAGCCGAGCAGGCCGCCGCCGAAGAGGGCGTAGGAGAAGCCCTCGTCGGAGATCACCTTGGCCATCGCGTCGACGATCGGCTGGGCAAGGCCCTCGGGCACGCTCTTGGCCCGGTAGATCTTGGCCGCCCCCCAGTTGCCCAGCGCCGCGCAGGCGTCGTCGGCGATGTCGCCGACGACCAGCGCGGCGGCCTCGCCGCCGATCTCGCCGGCCAGCCTGGCCGCCTCGGAGATCGCCCCGAGTGAGTTCTTGTTGAAGTTGCCCTCGTCGTCGTGGAGGGCGTAGGTCAGGATGCCTGCCATCTAGATCAGCTTCCTCTCGTCGAGCCAGGCGACGATCTTTTCGACCGTCTCGTTGGTGTCCTCGTCCTCGATGATCTCGCCGGCCTCTTTGGCGGGCGGATCGCTGAGCCCCAGGACCTTCGTCTTCGAGCCGCCCTCGCCGACCATGCCGCCGTCGATGCCGACGTCGCCGGTCGCCTTGGCGTCGAGGGGCTTCTTCTTCGCCCCCATGATCGCCTTCAGGCTCGGGTAGCGCGGCTCGTTGATCGCGTCGCCGACGCTGATCACGGCGGGCAACTCGATCTCGACCGTGTCATAGCCGTACTCGGCCTGGCGCTCGCAGCGCAGCTTGCCGTCGGTGACGTCGATCTTGATCACCTGGGTGAGCGAGGGCATCTTCAGGTGGTCGGCTACGACGGCGCCGATCGTGTAGCACTCGCCGTCATCGGACTGCTGGCCCAGCAGGACCAGGTCGGGGCTCTCGGCCTCGAGCACCTTGGCCAACGAGTAACCGGTGGCGCAGACGTCGGAGCCGGCGAGGGCGTCGTCGGAGAGGTGCACGGAGCGGTCGGCTCCGAGCGCTACCGCCTTATGCAGGGCGCGGACCGCCGAATCGGGGCCCATCGTCACGGCGACGACCTCCTCGACCGGGATCGCGCCGCCCTCCTTGATCTGCATGGCGGCCTCGATGGCGTGGGTGTCGAAGGGGTTCAGGTTCTTCTCGCCGCTGCGGTCCAGGCGCATCGTGTTGGAGTCGATGCGCTTCTGAACGGCGGCGTCCGGAACCTCCTTGACCAGGACGCAGATCTTCAACTTTCAAGCCTCCTTGGCTGAGTTCTAGCTAGTTCTCAAGCTGTTGACTGACCAGTCAATCAGTCTATCTATGCATCGGGCGATGTGACGTTAGGTGCGCTAATCACGCTTCGTGGCGCTCTGCGGCGCCCTCGCGGATGAACTCTACGATCTCGTCGGTTCCCGCGCCCGGAGTGAAGACGGCGGAGACCCCGAGCTTCTTCAGCTCGGGGATATCCTCGGCCGGGATCGTCCCCCCGACCGTGACCAGGACGTCGTCGACGCCCTGCTCGGCAAGCAGCTCGACCACGCGCGGCACCAGCGTCATGTGGGCGCCGGAGAGGATCGAGAGGCCGACCGCGTCGGCGTCCTCCTGGATCACCGTCTCGGCGATCTGCTCGGGCGTCTGGTGCAGCCCGGTGTAGATCACCTCCATCCCGGCGTCGCGCAGGGCGCGGGCGATGATCTTGGCGCCGCGGTCGTGCCCGTCCAGGCCAGGCTTGGCGACGACGACGCGGATCTTGCGGGCGGTTGCGGTGCTCATCTCGACCGCGGAACCCTAGAACACCGGCGACTCGGTGTAGGTCCCGAAGACCTCCTGCATCGCCGCGATCATCTCGCCCTCGGTCACGCGAGCGCGGGCGGCGGCGATGATCGGCGGCATCAGGTTCTCCTCGGTCGCGGCGGCGCGCTTCAGCTCGGCGAGGGCGGTTTCGACCGTGCCGCCGTCGCGCTTGGCGCGGGTCGCGGCGAGGCGATCGACCTGCTTGCGCTCCAGGGCCGGGTCGATGCGAAGGATTGGGGTCGGCTCTTCGCCCTCCTGGGCGAAGTCGTTGACGCCGACGACGATGCGCTTGCGATCGTCGACCTCGCGCTGGTAGGTGAAGGCGGCGTCGGCGATCTCGCGCTGGGGGAAGTTGCGGCGGATCGCCTCGACCATCCCCCCCAGCTCGTCGATGCGGGCGAAGTAGCCGTAGGCGGCCTCCTCCATCTCGTCGGTCAGCTTCTCGACGAACCAGGAGCCGCCGAGCGGGTCGGGGGTGTTGGGAACGCCGGACTCGAAGGCGATCACCTGCTGCGTGCGCAGCGCCACCCGCACGGCCTCCTCGGTCGGCAGTGCCAGCGCCTCGTCGAAGGAGTTGGTGTGCAGCGACTGGGTCCCGCCGAGCACCGCGGCAAGCGCCTCCAGCGAGGTGCGGACGACGTTGTTGAGCGGCTGCTGGGCGGTCAGCGAGACGCCTGCGGTCTGGGCGTGGAAGCGCAGCCGCATCGACTCCTCCCGCTTGGCGCCGTAGGTCTCCTTCATCTCGCGCGCCCAGATCCGGCGCGCCGCCCTGTACTTGGCGATCTCCTCGAAGAAGTCGATGTGGGCGTTGAAGAAGAAGGAGAGGCGGGGGGCGAAGTCGTCGACGTCGAGGCCGCGCTCGAGCGCCCGCTCGACGTAGGTGAAGCCGTCCTTGAGCGTGAAGGCGAGCTCCTGCTGGGCGGTCGAGCCGGCCTCGCGAATGTGGTAGCCGGAGATCGAGACCGGGTGCCAGCGCGGCATCTGCTCGGAGCACCACTCGATCATGTCGGTGACCAGGCGCATCGCCGGCTCGATCGGGAAGCACCACTCCTTCTGGGCGATGTACTCCTTGAGGATGTCGGTCTGGATCGTGCCGCCGAGCTTCTCGGGCGGAACCCCCTGCTGCTCGCCGACGAGGACGTAGAAGGCGAGCAGGATCGCCGCCGGGGCGTTGATCGTCATCGAGGTGGTGACGCCGCCGAGCGGGATGCCGTCGAAGAGCTGCTCCATGTCGTCGAGGCTGTCGACGGCGACGCCCTCGCGACCGACCTCGCCGAGGCTGCGGACGTGGTCGGAGTCGTAGCCCATCAGGGTCGGCATGTCGAAGGCGGTCGAGAGCCCGGTCTGGCCGTGGTCGAGCAGGTAGTGGAAGCGCTCGTTGGTCTCCTCGACCGTGCCGAAGCCGGCGAACTGGCGCATCGTCCAAAGCCGCCCCCGGTACATCGACTCGTACGGACCGCGGGTGAACGGGTACTCGCCGGGGCTGCCGATCGTCTCCTCGGGGTCGGCCGGCGCGCCCTCGGGCCCGTACAGCGGTGCAATCGGCTGTCCCGACATCGTCGAGAACTCCGCCTCGCGCTGCTTGAACTCCGGCTTGGCACCGGGCTCCGCGGCCATCGTCACAGGCTAGCGGCGAGCGGGGAAGCGGCGCGGCGGGGGTGCCTTGCGGCGGGCGGCGATGCGGGAGCCGCCGAAGCCGGCGACCGTCGCCAGCAGGGTGACCGCGATTGCGACCATGCGGCGGCCGAGGCGCTCGAAGCGCAGTGTCTGCCAGCCCTCCTCGCGGGCGATCGCGAGCAGCGGGGGGTCCGGGTTGACGACCACCGGGTTGCCGACCGCGCGCAGCATCGGCAGGTCGGAGATCGAGTCCGAGTAGGCGTAGGAGGCCTCGAGGTCGATGTCGTGCTCGGCGGCAAAAATCTGCATCGCCTCTACCTTGCCCTCGCCGTAGACGAAGGGGCCGTCGAAGCGGCCAGTGAGGGTCCCGTCCGCATCGACCCCGTAGCGGGTCCCCACCCCGCCGTCCATGCCGAGCACGTTCGCGAGCGGCTCGACCACGCCGCTGCCCGCGGCGCTGACGATGAAGGTCGGCCGGCCGGCGTCCTGGTGGGCGTAGACCTCGTCGAGCATCTGCGGATAGACGCGCGGCAGGATTGCCGCCATCACCTCGGGGTTCATCCGTTCGAAGCTGCGGGCGGGGACGCCGGCGATCAGTTCACGGGCGGCGCGCAGCACCTCGTGGGTCCGCTCGTCGGTCGTGCCACGCAGCCGGTAGCGCATGTGCTCGAAGCCCCAGCTGGCCAGCTGGCGGCGGCTGACCAGCTTGTGACGGGCCCCGACGCGGGCGAACTGCATCCCACTCGACCCCGCCATCAGGGTCTTGTCCAGGTCGAAGAAAGCCGCGGCGCGGCCCATCGTCCTAGGAGCCTGCGACCTCGATCACGATCGCGTCGCCCTGGCCACCGCCCGAGCAGATCGCGGCGACGCCGATGCCGCCGCCACGCCGTCCCAGCTCGTGCACGAGCGAGCCGACGATGCGGGAGCCCGAGGCCCCGATCGGGTGACCAAGCGCGATCGCGCCGCCGTTGACGTTGACGTTCTCCTCGTCGAGCCGCAACATGCGCATCGAGTTGAGCGCGACCGAGGCGAAGGCCTCGTTGATCTCCCAGAGGTCGACGTCCTCGGGGCTCTTGCCGATCTTCTCCAGCGCCTGCCTGGCGGCGTTGGCCGGGGTTTTCGCCAGGTAGGGGAAGTCGTCGGCGACGGTACCGTAGGCGAGGACGCGGGCCAGCACGGTGCGCCCTTCCTTTTCGGCCCACTCCTCGGAGGCGACGACGATCGCGCCGGCGCCGTCGTTGACGCCGGGCGCGTTGCCGGCGGTGTGGGTGGCGTCCTCGCCGCCGATCGCGCGCAGCCCGGCGAGGGTCTCGACCGTGGTCTCGGCGCGGATTGCCTCATCGGACTCGATCGTGCTCTCGCCCTTGCGGGACTTGACCGTGACGCCGGCGATCTCGTCGGCGAGGCGGCCGGCGTCGGTGGCCTCGGCGGCGAGCCGGTGCGAGCGCTCGGCGAAGCGGTCCATGTCGGCGCGGGTGATCTCCAGCTCGTTGGAGACCTCGCTCGCCTCGTTGATCATCTGCTTCTCGGTGAAGGGGTTGGTGAGGCCGTCGTGGACCATCGCGTCGATCGTCTCGACGTGGCCCATCCGGTAGCCGAAGCGGGCACCCGGCAGCAGGTGGGGAGCCTGGCTCATCGACTCCATGCCGCCGGTGACGACGACGTCGGTGTCGCCGGCGCGGATCGCCTGGTCGGCGATGCCGATCGAGCGCATGCCCGAGGCGCAGACCTTGTTGATCGTCTCCGAAGGCACCTCCTTGGGGATGCCACCTTTGATCTGGGCCTGGCGCGAAGGGATCTGACCCTGGCCGGCCTGCAGGACCTGGCCGAAGACGACCTGCTCGACCTGCTCGGGATCGACACCGGAGCGCTCCAGCGCCGCGGAGATGGCGTGACCGCCGAGGTCGGTTGCGTCGAGTGAGGAGAGGGTTCCGCCCATCTTGCCGAAGGGCGTGCGTGCGGTACCGAGGATCACTGTGCTGGGCATGGCTGCCTTTCTCTGAGTGTTTATGCCGGGTCTCGGCTCGATCAGGGCCGCCTGGCCCACACCGGGGACGATAGCGGGAGGCTGCAGGGATCCGCTGTGCGCAACGTCATAGACTCGCGTACCAATGAAGGTCTCCGTCAGCCAGGTCGAGATCCCCGCGGTCGAGGCAGACGTGCTTGCCGTCGGGCTTTGCGAAGGCGAGGAGCTGCCGGCCGAGCTTGCCTCGGCGCCGGGAGCCGCAGACGCCAAGAGTGGCTTCAAGAAGCTCGCGACGCTGCACCCGGAGAGCCCCGCCCGAGTCCTCGTCGTCGGCCTCGGCAAGCGCGACGAGCTCGACGCCGAGCGCGCCCGGGTCGCTGCCGCGCTGGCGGCCAAAGAGGCCGGCAAGCTGAGCGCGACCTCGATCGCCTGGGCCCTGCCCGGCTCCGAGGACGACGCGGCCCTCGCCGAGGGCCTGGTCACCGGCACGATCCTCGGCGCCTACCGCTTCGACCGCTTCAAGAGCAAGGACCCGGACGACCCCGAGCCGTCCGCACTCGACTCGCTGGCCCTGCTGGCGCCCGAGGGCGTCGCAGAGGCGGCCGAGGCCGCCCGGGTCTGCGCCGAGGCCCAGAACCGCGCTCGCGACCTGCAGAGCCTGCCTTCCAACGTCGCCACCCCGTCGTTCCTCGCCCGGCGAGCGCGAGAGATCGCCTCCGCCCATCCCGCGGTCAGCACCGAGGTCCTCGGCCGCGAGGAGATAGCCGCCAAGAAGATGGGCGGCCTGGTCGCGGTCAGCCAGGGCAGCGCCGAGGAGCCGAAGCTGATCGTGCTCCGCTACGAGGGTGGCGGCTCCGGGAAGACCCTCGGCCTCGTCGGCAAGGGCGTCACCTTCGATACCGGCGGGATCTCGCTGAAGACCCCCGGCGGCATGCACGAGATGAAGATGGACATGTCGGGCGCCGCGGCGGTGCTGGAGGCGGTCGGCGCGATCGCCGAGCTGGGGCTGGCGATCGACCTGGTCGCCGTCGTGCCCTCGACCGAGAACATGCCCTCGGGCACGGCGGTCAAGCCCGGCGACATCATCACCCAGTACAACGGCAAGACGGTCGAGGTCAACAACACCGACGCCGAGGGTCGCCTGATCCTCGCCGACGCCCTCGCCTACGCGGTCGAGCTGGGCGCCGAGCGGGTCGTCGACATAGCGACGCTGACCGGCGCCGTGATGATCGCGCTGGGCTCCTCCTACGCGGCGGTGATCTCCAACGACGACGAGCTCGCCGCCGAGGTCGAGCAGGTCGGCCGCGAGACCGGCGAGCTGGTCTGGCGCCTCCCGCTTCACCCCGAGTACAAGGCGCTGATGAAGGGAACGGTCGCCGACCTCACCAACGCCGCGGCCAAGCGCAAGGCCGGCACGATCTCCGCTGCCTCCTTCCTCGAGGAGTTCGTCGGCGATACGCCCTGGGCACACCTCGACATCGCCGGCACCGCCTGGGACGTCGGCCGCGCCTACACCGGCAACGACGCCAACGGCTTCGGCGTGCGGCTGCTCACCGCCCTGGCGCGCTCGCTGTCCTCGTAGGCCGGCGCCTCAACCGCCCAGGATCATGCAGGTGGCGATGCCGTGGGCGAGCAGCTTGCCGCTGTCGGCCGCGGTCAGGTTGGCCTCGGCGGTGGCCTGGCGGCGGCCGCCGTAGAGGACGTTGGCCTCGCAGAGAACGCGGCCGGTGTCGCGGGTGATCGGGCGCACGTACTTGGCCTCGAGACCAAGCGAGGTGTAGCCGACGCCGGCCGGGAGGGTCGTGTGGACCGCACAGCCGAGGGCAGAGTCGAGCAGGGTCGCGGCGTAGCCGCCGTGGACGACTCCGATCGGGTTGTAGTGCTCCTCGCCGGGTTCGCCCGCAAAGACGGCACGGCCGTCCCCTATCTCGATCGGCCCCATCCGCATCGTCACCGCGATCGGCGGTGGCGGAAGCTTGCCGGAGACGATCGCCTGCATGTACTCCATGCCCGTCATCGTCGCCCCGGCCGCCGCGGTCGGAACCGGGTCCTGCCAGACGAGGGTGCGCTCGCGGGTCGTCTCGGGGCTCGACTCGGCGAAGGCGAGGGCCGCGTCGACGGCGGTGCCTTCCCCAGCAAGGTGCTCGGCGCTCACCCGCCTCTCCCCCGCTCGCGGACCGCGACTGGGCCCCGGAGTGCCCGTGGCCTCGCCGGGTAGACGAGGTCCGCGGTGATCTCGGCTTGGCTTATCGAGATCCGCGGAGCCCTCGATCGGTGCCGTGGCTTTTGTCGGGGAATCAGTCTCATCCTGCACCTCCAAAATCTGGTGACTTCGTCTTTCCTTCCGTTATGCGGAACAAAACGGGAAGTCAGCATCGTTAGTTGCTTGAAGCAACCTTCCAGACCGGACCTTAGCCCAGTGAGTTGCTTGACGCAACCTTGTGTGCCAAGATCACTCTGTGCTGCGCAACGACTACCCGGACCAGGTCTGCTCGATCGCGCGCTCGCTGGAGGTGATCGGCGAGCGCTGGACGCTGCTGATCGTGCGCGACGTGATGAACGGAAGGCGCCGCTTCGACGAGCTGCAGAAGGGGCTCGGCGTCGCCCGCAACGTTCTCTCCGCGCGCCTGCAGCGACTGGTCGAGGAGGACATCCTCGAGCGCCGGGCCTACCAGCAGAGCCCCGAGCGCCACGAGTACTTCCTCACCGAGAAGGGCCTGGACCTCTGGCCCGCCCTGGTCGCGCTGCTTGCCTGGGGAGATCGCTACTCGCCCAGCCCCGACGGACCGCCGATGCTGATCGTCCACAAGGAGTGCGGCGGCGCCGTAAGCGACCGCGGGACCTGCGAACGCTGCGGCAAGCTCCTCCACGCGAGGGACGCCCGCGCGGTGCCCGGCCCCGGCCTGGAGAGCGCCGGCAAGGCGGAGGCACTCGCGGCGCGCTAGCTTTGGCTGCGCGGCCAGGAACGGCAAACGGCGACAGGAGGGGTTGGGATGGCTACAGCGGCGGAAACTCAGGTTCGCGACAGGATCTTCATCGGCGGCGAGTGGGTCGAGCCCGAGGGCTCGGAGACGATCGAGGTGATCAACTCGACCACCGAGGAGGCGATGGGAACGATTCCGGCCTGCACTCCGGGCGACGCCGACCGCGCGGTGACCGCGGCCCGCGACGCCTTCGAGACGTGGTCGCAGACCTCGCGCGAGGAGCGCGCCGGCTACCTGAACGCGATCGCCGCCGGCCTCGGCGAGCGCACCGAGGAGATCGCGGCGACGATCGCCCAGGAGCTGGGGATGCCGCTGAAACTGAGCCAGATCATCCAGGCCGGTCTGCCCACCGCCCAGTTCGCGGCGATGCCGGGCCTGATGGAGGAAATCGCCTGGGAGGAGGAGATCGGCAACTCGCGGGTGCTGCGCGAGCCGGCCGGCGTGCTCGGCGCGATCACCCCCTGGAACTACCCGCTGAACCAGATCGCCGCCAAGGTCGCCCCCGCCCTCGCCGCCGGCTGCACCGTGGTGCTGAAGCCGAGTGAGGTCGTGCCGCTGAACGCCTTCATCCTCGCCGAGGTGATCGAGGCCGCCGGCCTCCCCGCCGGGGTCTTCAACCTCGTCACCGGCACCGGCCCCGTCGTCGGTGAGGCGATCGCCGGCCACCCCGGCGTCGACATGGTCTCCTTCACCGGCTCGACCCGGGCCGGCCGGCGCGTCTCCGAGCTCGCCTCCGCAACGGTGAAGCCGGTGGCGATGGAGCTCGGCGGCAAGTCGCCGAACGTGATCCTCGACGACGCCGACCTGAGCCAGGCGGTCCCCGACGGAGTTGCCAAGTGCTACCTCAACTCGGGCCAGACCTGCAGCGCCCTGACCCGGATGCTGGTGCCGCGCGAAAAGCTGGCCGAGGCCGAGCAGATCGCGGCGGAGGCGGCCGAGGCCTTCACCCCCGGCGACCCCTTCGAGGACTCGACCCGGCTCGGGCCGCTGGTCTCCGAGGTCCAGCGCGAGCGCGTGCGCGGCTACATCGAGAAGGGCGAGGGCGAAGGGGCGAAGCTCGTCACCGGCGGCGCGGCGGCACCCGAGGGCCTCGATCGCGGCTACTTCGTCCGCCCCACCGTCTTCTCGGACGTGACGCCGGAGATGACGATCGCCCAGGAGGAGATCTTCGGACCGGTGCTGTCGATCCAGCCCTACGACAGCGAGGACGACGCGGTGCGGATCGCCAACGACACCGTCTACGGGCTCGCGGGCGGGGTCTGGTCGGCTGACCAAGACCGAGCGATCGGCGTCGCCAGGCGGTTGCGGACCGGGCAGATCGAGATCAACGGCGGGGCGTTCAACCCGCTCGCTCCTTTCGGCGGCTACAAGCAGTCGGGGCACGGACGCGAGAACGGGCGGTTTGCGATCGAGGAGCTGCTGCAGGTCAAGAGCTTGCAGCTCTGAGGTTCTGGGCCGGCGGGTCCTGTCATGGATTTGGTGCCACCACCCGCTGCGGGGGCGGCTTCGCCGCCTCCTCGGGGTGGTCCCCCAAATCCATGCCACCCCCCGGCAGAAGCGTCATCGGCTGACTAGCTGAAGCTGCGAGCGTCCACGGGGAGACGCGAGGCCATACTCTCCGGCCGTGGATTTCGAGCTTTCTGACGAGCAGAGGCTTCTTCGCGACACGGTGCGGGAGTTCGCACTGGGTGAGGTGAAGCCCGTAGCTGAGGAGCTGGATCGGACGAAGGCTTTCCCCTACGAGATCGTCGAGAAGCTCGGGGGGCTTGGGCTGATGGGGATTCCGTTTCCCGAGGAGTACGGGGGTGGCGGGGCGGACACCCTCTCCTACGTGCTCGCCGTTGAAGAGCTGGCGAGAATCGACTCGTCCGTTTGCATCACGATGGCGGCGCACACGTCGTTGGGGACGATGCCTGTCTATCTGTGGGGGTCCGACGAGCAGAAGTCGGAGTGGCTGCCGCGGCTGTGCACTGGGGAACGGCTTGCCTCATTCGGGCTGACCGAGCCGGAGGCCGGGTCCGATGCGGGGAACGTGCGGACCACGGCGAAGCTCGAGGACGGCGAGTGGGTCGTCAACGGGGCGAAGCAGTTCATCACCAACTCGGGGACGGACATCTCCGGCTGCGTCTCGATCACGGCCGTCACCGGCGAGGCGAACGGGCGCAAGGAGATATCGAACTTGATCGTGCCCACCGGGACACCGGGCTATGAGTTCGGTGAGCCCTACCGCAAGATGGGCTGGAATGCGTCCGATACGCGGCCGCTCACGTTCGAGGACTGCCGGCTGCCCGAGGCCAACCTGCTCGGCCGCCGCGGAGAGGGGTTCAAGAACTTCCTCCACATCCTCGACGGCGGCCGGATCGGTGTCGCCGCGATGGGCGTCGGCCTCGCCCAGGGGGCCCTCGACGAGGCGATCGCCTACGCCAAGGAGCGCCAGGCCTTCGGCCAGGCGATCTCCAAGTTCCAGTCGATCCAGGCCAAGATCGCCGACCTCTCGGCCCAGATCGAGGCGGCGCGCCTGCTCACCTGGCGGGCGGCGCTGGAGAAGGAGGCGGGCAAGTCCTTCACCCTCACCGCCGCCCAAGCGAAGCTGATCACCGGCCGCCTCGCCGTCCGCGCGACCGAGGAGGCGGTGCAGATCCACGGCGGCTACGGCTACATCGAGGAGTACCCGGTCTGCCGCTTCTACCGCGACGCCAAGATCCTCACCATCGGCGAGGGGACCGACGAGGTGCAGCAGATGGTTATCGCTCGTCAGCTCGGCTGCTGAGGGCCATCGGGGACTAGCTGCGTTGCCTGAATCCCATCATCTTGCACAGTCTACCTAAAATTAGGTGGTCTTTCAACCTAGAAATAGGGGGACAGGCATGACGAGCGCCAGATCAGCCGGGCCGCGAGGTAACCGACCCCTCGGCGCGACCCACGACCTCCGCCGCCCTCCCCACGCGCTCGCCGATGCCGTAGTGGGCGCAGATCGTCAGCTCGTGCTCGCGTAGCAGCGGTCGGGTCGGGTCGACCACCGGGGAGCTGCGGATCGTCCGGCTGGCATGGGCGGCCCAGATACGGCCGGCGCCCGCGGCGCAATCGCGCAGTGGAACCACCACCAGGGTCCTTCCGAAGCGACCCTGCTTGACGATCAGCCAGGTGGGATCGCCGCTCTGCGCGTCGACGAAGAGCCCATGCACCTCGCCGACGCCGGACCCGCTGGAGTCGTCGACTCCGTAGCCGATCCAGCCTCTCGCCTCGCTCGACGAGGGAGCCGTCGAGGCCGGCGACTCACCCATCGGCCGCCTGCCTCTCGAGCAGCTCCGATGCGGCGGTGGCGGGGTCGAGCTCGCGCCGCACCACCCGCTCCAGGAGCCCGGCGGTCTCGGGGTCGTTGGCGGCCGTCGCCTCCATCCGCCGTCGCATCCGCGAGGTCGCGATCCCCAGCACCTCGTTGCGCAGGTTGCGGGCGCGGCGCTGCTCCAGGGTCCCGGCGGCCTCGATGTGGGCACGGTGGCGGTCGATCGCCTCGGCAAGCTCGGCCACCCCCTCCCCACGCGCAGCCTCGGTGCGCAGGATCGGCACCTGCCAGCCTTCGGGGTCGTGCGAGAGCGCCAGCACGCCGCGGACCTCGCGCACCATCGTGTCGGTCATCGGGTGGTCGGCCTTGTTGACGACGATCACGTCGGGGATCTCCATCACCCCCGCCTTCAGGGCCTGGATCGAGTCGCCCGACCCCGGCATCAAGGCGAGCACGATCGTGTCGGCGTGGTCGACGATGTCGATCTCGGCCTGGCCGACGCCGACGGTCTCGATCAGCACGTCGTCCTTGCCGGCCGCGTCCATCGCCAGGGCGACCTGCAGCGCAGCCTCCGAGAGCCCGCCGAGCGCCCCGCGCGAGGCCATCGAGCGGATGAAGACGCCCGGGTCGAGGAAGTGGTCAGAAAGACGAATGCGGTCGCCGAGCAAAGCGCCGTGGGTGAAGGGGCTGGAGGGGTCGATCGAGAGCACGGCGACCTGGCGATCGGCCTTGCGAAGCTCCGCCGTGAGAGCGCCGATCAGGGTGCTCTTGCCGACCCCGGGCGGTCCGGTGAAGCCGACGATCCGCGCCTTGCCGGTCCGCGGGTAGACCTCGCGCACCAGCTCCCAGCCGGCGGGGTCGTCGGACTCGATCAGCGTGATCGCCCGCGCCAGGGCGCGCTTGTCCCCGGCGACGAGGCGCTCGGAAAGCGAGGCGGTCTTGGCGGAGTCGGTCACGGCCCGGTGAGTCTAGAGTCCGCGCCGCCGTGATCGACCTGATCAGATTCGCCTCCCGCAATGGGATGCTCAACCACCGCTACGGGAAGCTCCTCTGGCGCTACCTCTGGCGCCGCCTGCTGACGCGTGCTGGGCGCCGCTGGCGCACCGCCGGGATGCTCTTCCTCGGGCGCGGGCTCGAACTCGAGGTCGGACGCAAGGGGCGGCTCGAGTTCGGCCGCTTCGTCTGGATCGGCGACAAGACGAAGATCCGCTGCCACGAGGGCCGGGTCGAGATCGGCTCGAAGACGGTGATGGGCCAGGAGTGCACGATCTCCGCCTACCAGCGGGTGCGGATCGGCGAGCAGTGCGTGATCGCCGACCGGGCGATGTTCATCGACTTCGACCACGGCGTGGTCGAAGTCGAGCGGCCGATCCGCCAGCAGGGCATCTACAAGCGCGACGTCGAGGTCGGCTCCAACGTCTGGGTCGGCTACGGCGCCTGCATCCTGCGCGGCGTCAGCGTCGGCGACAACTCGGTCGTCGGCACCAACTCGGTGGTGACCAAGGACGTCCCCGCCAACGCCGTCGTCGCCGGCATCCCCGCCCGCGTCATCCGCATGCGCGAGGCGCCGCAGGAGCTGCGCTGGGACGCCCCGGTCGAGCCGGACCCCAGTGCCTGGACGACGCTGCAGCCGCCGTCCGAATAGCGCCGAGGCGGCTCCGGCTCAGATCAGTGCCACCGGCAACGTGCGGAGCCCGTGCTCCCGCGCCGCGCGGTGCAGGCGGGTGTCCCAGGTGGCGAAAAGCGGGCTCTCCCCCGGAACCGAGAGCGCCGCCGCCAGGTGGATCGCGTCGAGCGTCCGCAATCCTGCGGAGAGGGCAACCTCCGCGGCCCGTTCCGCGACGCCGCGATCGAGCTCTACGACGTCCACGTTTCGCCACTCGTCCTCGATCCTTCCGATGCCCCCCGAGCCGACCCGCAGACCGACGGCACGAACCGTCTCGACGAAGGTGATACGGCAGCTGGACCAAGCGTCCGCCACGTCCATCGCCCTCACGACGTCCTCGCTCCCCCGCTCGGCGACGTAGCGCTTGACCAGGGCGCTCGAATCGAGATAGAGCTTCAACGGTCTTCTTCGCGTTCGGCGAGGATCAGCTCCGAGGCCGGGCGATCGGCCTTGATCGGCGGCGGGGGATTTCTCGGCAGTGGTCGTTTCCCGGGCGTGATCTTGCCTTCGGCGACCATCCGCCCCCACTGCTCCTCCGCCGACTCGGCCGGGACGATGTCCGCGACGGGCCTGCCTCCCGAGGTGACCCTCACGGTCTCGCCGTCCTCGACTTCGCGAAGCACGCTGTCCAGCTGCGTCTTCAACTCCCGAACCTCGATCTCTCGCATCTGCTCATGGTAGGTGCAGGCTCAACTTGGCCTGCAACGACTCTACCAGAACCGAGGGTTTTTGTCTGTCAGCTGGTAGATTGCCGTCCTAGATCGTTGCGCGGTCGTTCTACTGTGGCGGTGCTTCCGCGCTCGCGATGTGGACTATGCATCCGCCAGCGAGAACAATGCCGCCGATGGACATCGCCGCCGTCTTCGGAGAGAACCTGGCCCGTTGCCGCAAGCGAGCGGAGATGTCGCAGGAGGAGCTGGGCGTACGCGCCTCCCTCCATCGCACCGAGGTCAGCCAGCTCGAGCGGGGACTGCGCGTGGCCCGCATCGACACCCTGGTCAAGCTCGCCGGGGCGCTCGGCGTCTCCCCCGGCGAGCTGATCGAGGGGATCGACTGGAGCCCCGGCAGCACCACAACCGGGCAGTTCATGCTCGCGCCGAAGACGCAGGCGGAGCTGAACTAGGAGTCCCTCCCAGCTCAGGCGGCGCTGGTCTCGCCAACCAGGTCGGCGTAGACGCCGGCCGTCTGCTCGGCGACGTCGCCCCAGTCGAAGCGGCGCAGGTGCTCGTAGGCTTCGGCGACGAGGCTGCGGCCGAGCTCGTCGTCGGAGAGGACGCGAATCGCCACCTCGGCCAGCGCTTCGGGGTCGTGGGCGCGGAAGCGAAGGCCGGCCTCCTCGTGCGGGACGACCTCGCGCAGGCCGCCGGTGTCGGCGACGATGCACGGGCAGCCGCTGGCCATCGCCTCCAGCGCGACCAGGCCGAAGGGCTCGTAGATCGAGGGGACCACGGTCAGGTCGGCGATCCGGTAGAGCGAGTGCAGCACGTCGTCGCCGATCCAGCCGAGGAAGGTCCCGTGCTCCATCAGCCCCAGCTCCTCGGCCTGCTTGTGCAGCTCGGCCTCGTGCGTGCCCGAGCCGGCGATCAGGAAGCGCGTCCCCGGCACCTCCTCGATCAGCCGCGGCATCGCCTCCAGTGCGAGCTGGAACCCCTTCTCATAGACGAGGCGGCCGATCAACAGGACCAGCTTCTCGTCGGGGGCGGCGAACTCCGAGCGCAATCGCGTCAGCTCCTCGGGATCCTGCGGCTGCAGGTCGTCGGGGTCGATCCCGTTGGGAATCACCGAGATCCGCTCCTCTTCGACGCCGAAGATGTCGGCGACCTGCTCGCGCATGTAGTGGGAGCAGGCGATCACCCGGTCGGAACGGTTGGTGATCCAGCGCTCGACCCCGTGGATGTAGGTCTGGGGGTGCTTGTCGACCCAGCCCTGGTGACGGCCGTGCTCGGTGGCGTGGATCGTCGTCACCAGCGGTGCTTCGAAACGCTTGGCGAGGTGGTCGCAGGCGTTGGCGACCAGCCAGTCGTGGCCGTGGACCAGGTCGAAGCGGTAGCGGTCGCCGAGCTCCACCCCCGCGGCGAGCATGTCGGAGTTCATCCGCTCGACCCAGGCGACGAACTCGCCCAGGTCGGTCGGTCGCTTCGGCTCGCGGATGCGGTGGATGACGACACCGCCACTGCGCTCCTCGGCCGGCGACTCCTCGCCACCGCGGGTGAGCACGTGGACCTCGACGTCGCGATCGACCAGCCCCTCGGAGAGCTTGCGCACGTGGCGCGCCAGGCCGCCCTCGATCAGAGGCGGGTACTCCCAGGAGAGGATCAGGACACGGGTCACGGTTGGAGGAGCGGCGAGAGGCTCAGGTCCGGGGCGAGTGCGCGCAGGCGCGAATCGGCGATGGCCGGGGAGTCTATGGCTTCCAGGGCAGCTTCGGAGTGGAATATGGCCCGTTGGAAGGCGTAGTCGCCCGCCTGGCCGCGCTTGTCGAGGAAGGCCCAGTCGCTCGCCTGCGTCGCCAGCAGCTCGCGCGCGGCCCGGATCGCGGCACCGCCGCGCAATTCCGAGGAGAGGGCCCGCAGCAAGCGCAGCTCCAACCGCCGCGCCCCCCAGGTGAGGTCGGCGACGGCACGGGAATCCCAGGTACTCAGATCCTTGTCCTCTCCCCAGGTGGAGGCCGCGAGCGGCCGCTCGACCGGTGCGTGCTCGACGAGCGCCTCGGGGACGGTGAGCAGGCGCACCCCCGCGGTCGCCGCCCCGGCGAGCACCTCGCGCAGCCAGGTCGCGCCCTCCGACCACCAGTGGCCGAGCAGCTCGGTGTCGATCGCGAAGACGAGCAGCCCGCGACGACCGCGCGAATCGGAGAACTCCCGCAGGCGACGGGCTGCGGCGGCGAGGAACTCTCCGGCCTGACGGCGCGCCGCCGCCTCGGCCGCGGCGGGGTCATAGCCGCCGCCGCCGACCTTCCAGATGCGCACGCCGCGCAGCGATTTGCCGGCGAACTGGGCATGCGCGGGGTCGGACGGATAGCCGTCGAGCGACCAGAGCCACTGGATCGCCTCCCAGTCGATCGAGAGGGCGACGGGCCCCGCCTCGGTGGCCACGGGCTCCAGCGCGTCGAGCGACTCGCGGTGGGCGCTCTGGTCCACGCAGAACCAGCGGACCCCCTCGTCCGCCAGCCGCCACTCCAGGCCCGGGACGTAGGCGCACTCGGGCAGCCAGAACCCCCCGTCCCAGCCGAATCGCCGGCGGTGCGAGCGGATGCCGGCGTCCAGCTGCAGGCGCAGGCCCTCGCGCGTCGCCAGCAGCGGCAGGACCGCGTGGGTCGCCGAGGAGGCCGCAAGCGCGACGCGACCCTCCCCTGCCGCGGCCTGGAACGCTCGCAGGGGGTCCCCCCCGTGCCCGTCGAGCAGCTCGAGCGCGTGCCGGTAGCGGGCCAGCTCTCCCTCGCAGGCGTCGCGGCACTCGGCCGGCACCTGACCGACGTCCGCTTCCGCCGCCCCGATCCGCCACTCGACCAGGAACCGTCTCAGCCTCTCGGCGACCCCGGGATCCTCCAGCTGGTCGGCAAGCACCGGGGTCACGGTCATCGTCAGCTTCTCGGCGACCTCCAGCACCGGCAAGTAGGACCGGATCACGGCATCGAAGAGCCACTCCTCCCCGAACGGGTACGTCCCGAACCCATCCACATACGGCATGTGGGAGTGCAGGACGATCGCCAGATCTCCGACAGATTCTGGGCCGGCGGGTCCTGTCGCTGCAGGGGACCCACCACCCCCTGCGGTCGCTAAAGCGTCCTCGGGGGCGGTTCCCCCTGCAGCGCCACCCCCCGGCAGAAGCGGATCTGGTTCACGCATGGCACACGGCCACGAAGTCCAGGGCCGCGTCGAGGTTTCCTGCCCTCAAGCTGAAGTCCGAGCTTGAGATCGCTGGGGTGAAGCGATCGTAGAAGAGCTTCGTCAGTCCTAGTTTTTTGTGCACGTGGTCCCAACCCGCCTTGATCGCGAGCTCGTGGATTCGGAGCTTCCGTGCGTGAAACAGGCCCAGAAGCTCGACTCGCGGGAAGTGGCTCTCGCAGAGCTCGCGGAACTCATCGGCCCGGTACTCGTGCACGTGCCAGGGGTTGTCGGACTTCTCGGCGCCGGGGGGCGCCAGGGTCAGCAGGTTGGGAGTCGAGACGTAGGCGATGCCGCCGGGGTCCAGCATCGACTTGAAGTGCTCGAGGATCGCGCCCGCATCCTGCACGTGCTCGATCGTCTGCAGGAAGACGACGGCGTCGCAGGGCTCGGAGAAGCTCTCGACCAGGTCGCGTTCGAAGCGCAGGTTGGGGCGCACGTAGCGCAGACGGGCGTGCTCGTGCGCCTCGGGGTTGGCGTCGACGCCGACCGCACTCGCCGCCGAGCCGGCGAGGACGTCGGAGCCGTAGCCCTCGCCGCAGGCCATGTCGACCACCCGCCTGCCCCCGACCCGCGCCGCGATCCACTCGTAGACGACGAGGTGGCGCCGGTACCAGTAGTTCTCCTCGGGCACGTCGGGGAGCGTGCGCTCGCCGGTCAGCGGCAGCGGTGGCACCCCCTCGGGCTGGTTTTCCTGGACGTACTCGCGCTCCACGGACTGGGACCGTATTGTTCCCGGGCTGATGCCGGCCTCCCCCACCGCCACCCCGGAGCACATCAAGGACGTCAACACCCGCTATCACGACGCGGCCGCCGACGAGTACGACGCCAAGTGGGGCATCGACTTCGGCGATACCGGGCAGGAGCAGGTGCGCGCAAAGCTGCTCAAGGCACTCGGGGGACGCGACGGCCAGAGCTTCGGCGCCGGGCTGGAGATCGGCTCCGGCACCGGCTACTTCTCGCTCAACCTGCTGCAGCTCGGCGTGATCGAGAGCCTCACCGCCACCGACATCTCGGCAGGGATGCTGAAGCGGCTGGCGAGGACCGCCGAGGGCCTGGGCCTCGAGGTCGAGACCGCGCAGACGGAGGCCGAGGAGCTGCCCTTCGAGGACGAGAGCTTCGACCTCGTCTTCGGTCACGCCGTTCTGCACCACATCCCCGACCTCGAGAAGGCCTTTGCCGAATTCCGCCGCGTCCTGCGACCGGGTGGGGCGATCGCCTTCGCCGGTGAGCCCTCCCGCTACGGAGACCGCCTCGCGGCCCTGCCGAAGCGGACGGGCCTGCTCGTGGCACCGGCGTGGCGGCGCCTGGTCCGGGCGCAACCCCGCGCAATCGCCGAGACCGAGCAGTCCGAGGGCCACAGCCTCGAGGGCGAGGTCGACGTGCACGCCTTCGCCCCCGCCGACCTGCGGCGCCTGCTGCGCGACGCCGGCTTCGAGGATCGCCACGTCGGCGGCGAGGAGCTCCTCGCCAACGCCTGGGGCTGGGGCCTGCGCACGGTCGAGTCCAGCGCCGAGCCCGAATCGGTCTCCTGGAAGTGGCGCAGCTTCGCCTTCCGCAGTTATCTGGCACTGCAGAAGGTCGACAGCCGCCTACTCGAGCCCCACCTGCCGGCCGAGCTCTTCTACAACCTGCTCGCCTCCGGCCGCAAGCCGGCCTAGTCGCCGGCGCGGGACTCGCCGCGGCGAACGCGGTAGACCTTGCAGCGGGATTCGAAGCCCTTGAGGCGGCGCTCGCCGGCGAAGGAGTACTCGAAGGCGTCGGGGGCCGCGTCCCTGGCATCGCGGTCGGCGAGGACGCTGCCCGGTTTGGCGATTCCGGTGATGCGGCTGGCGAGGTTGACGGGGCGGCCGTAGTAGTCGCCGGCCTGGGCGAGCGCGTGACCGCGGGCGATGCCGGCGCGCAGGCTCGGAAACTCCTCGCCCTCTTCCTCGGACGCCTCGACCAGGCGCAGCGCCGCGTCGGTCATCGCCTCGGCATCGGCGGAGACCAGCATCGCCGCGTCGCCGATCGTCTTCACCAGGCGCACGGGCGGCTCGGCCACCGCGCTCGCCATCTCCTCGAGCCGGCCGGCGACGAGGCCGAGTTCTTCCGGCGCTATCTCCTCGCCGAGCTTGGTGAAGCCGACCAGGTCGGCGAAGCAGACCGAGACCTCGGCGGTGGCACCCAGCTCGCCCGAGGCGAGGTCGGCGGTACCGATCACGTCGCGGCGGATCTGCTCGAGCAGGTGGGCGCGCTGCGCGTAGAGCAGGGTCGGCTCGAAGATCGGCAGCATGTGCTCGGCGGCGGCGGCGAAGCGAAGGGCCAGGTCGCGCTCGGTGTCGCCCGGCTGCATGAGGGTGCGCCGGATCAGCTCGCGGTTCGCGTCGGCGACCCGGGCCGTCCCCATGCCGATGGTCCGCGCCACCTGGATGATCCCGTCCTCGGGAAGGCCGGCGTCGAGGAAGGCCCTGACCCGGCGGGCGGCGTCGAGATCGGCCTCGTTCAGCGCCCGCTCGTCGGGATCGGGATACGGCAGTCCCAGGGCGGAGCTGGCGCGCTGCAGGAGGTCGAGGTCGCCGCCGGAGAGCTCGGCGATCTCGCGCGGCGTGTAACGGGCGCCGTCGCCGGCGATGCCGCGCTCGACCGGGAGCAGCGTGAGGCGCCCGGCCGCAACCGCTTCCCGAAGCTCCTCCAGCGGCACGCCTTCGCCGGCCAGCTGCTCGAGCAGGGCCAGGCGATCGTCTCGCGCCTCGCCCTCAACGCCCTCCAGCAGCCCCTCTGCCTCGAAATCGATCATGCCCTTGCCACCTTATTCGGCGTACCGCCGAGCAAAGTGACAATCACACGGTTGCGACGGCGCCACCACGGCGCGGGTCGCCGCCACCGCCGAGCGCGCCGGTGGACGGATCGCGGGCCACCGCCTGCACGCCGCCGAAAAAGAGGTTGATCGCGGGCCGGTGCAGGACCGGCACGCCGCGGGCCTCGATCCGGGCCAGCGACTCCTCCTCGATCCCGGGCTCGGCCTGGACCACGCCGGCCTCGTAGTGCAGCCGCGGTGCCCGCACCGCCTGCTCGGCCGCCATCCCCTGCTCGACCGCGCGCACGATCGTCTGCAGGATCGCCGAGCGGATCCGGTTGGAGCCGGCGCTGCCGAGTCCGAGCGCGATCTCGCCGTCGCGCAGCACCACGGTCGGCGCCATCATCGAAGGGACGCGCCGCCCCGGCGCGATCGCGTGAAAGCCGAGTGGGTTCAGGTCCTCCTCCCCCAGCATGTTGTTGAGGATCACGCCGGTACCGGGCACGAGCACGCCCGACCCCGAGCCGTTGGAGCAGGTGACGCTGGCGCACATCCCGTCGCCGTCGAGCACCGAGATGTGCGTGGTCGAGCCGAGCAGGTCGCCGGCCGCGAGGTCGAGGCCGCCGGGCTCGAGCAGGCTCGCCTCCAGCCCCTCCCCGTACAGAGCCTCGGAGAAGGCCTCGCCGCGGGCGTCGTTGGCGGCACCCATCGCGGCGACGAGCTGCTCGGGCCCGCTGTGCTCGCCCAGCCGCTCGAGCAGGCCGAGGCAGTAGGCGATCAGGATCCCCCCCGAGGAGGGCGGCGGGTTGGTCAGCACCTCGGTGCCCCGGAAGGCGGCGCGGATGGGCTGCCGCGAGATCGCCTCGTAACCGGCGAGGTCGCCCGGCCCGAGCGTGCCGCCGTGCTGGACCACGAAGTCGCTCAGCGCGGCAGCGACCTCGCCCCGGTAGAAGGTCTCCGAACCCTCGGTCGCGAAGCGTTCGAGCGCCTCGGCCAGCTCTCCGAAGCGGAAGAGATCGCCCTCGCGCAGCGTCCTCCCCGCTGGTGCGTAGAGCTCGCGCGTGCCCTCGAGCCGGGCGTGGATCGGCTCGAGGATGTCGAGGATGTAGGCCTGCTCGGCATTGACCGGCGCACCCTCCCTGGCGAGCCGCACCGCAGGCTTGACGAGCTCGGCCAGCGGGACCGTTCCAAACCGCGCCAGCGCCTGCTCGAGCCCCGCGGCCGTCCCCGGCACTCCGCAGGAGGCCGGCCCGACGTAGAACGTCTGCACCGTCTCGGCATCGAAGTGGACGGGAACCGGAACCAGCTCCGCCCCCCGCTCGACCCCGTCGGTACCGGGCGCGGCGACGAAGAAGTCGAGCAGGACCGTCTCCTCGCCGCGGTGGACCATCATGAAGCCGCCGGCCCCGAAACCGGTCAGGGGACTCTCGGCGGCGAAGGACGCGAGCACGGCGCAGACCGCCGCGTCGACCGCGTTGCCACCTTCGCGCAGGACATCGGCACCCGCCTCGGCGGTGACCGGGTGCCCCGCGGCGACGACCCCGCTCATGAGCCGGGCCCCGAGCAGAGGCCCCCTACCCGGGGAGGAACTCGGGGACTTCCAGCGCGCCGAGCTCGCCGGCCTTCTCGGAGCGCGGCGGGCGGCCTCGGCCACTGTCCGCCGTGCGGCGGATCGTCGGCTCGGCGACGTTCCGCCTCGGGGCCGCGCGGCCGTCGAAGCGGGTGGCGACGACGGTCACCCAAACCTGGTCCTTGAGCTCCTCGTCGACGTTGGCGCCGAAGATGATGTTGGCGTCGGGGTGGGCTGCCTCGCCGACCAGTTTGGCGGCCTCGCTGACCTCGACCAGGGAGAGGTCGGATCCGCCGGTGATCGAGAGCAGAATCGCCCGCGCGCCCTCCATCGAGGTCTCGAGCAGGGGCGAGGAAATCGCTTTTTCGGCCGCCAGCACCGCCCGGTCGTTGCCGTGGCCCATGCCGATGCCGAGCAGCGCCCGGCCGGCTTCGGACATGATCGTGCGCACGTCTGCGAAGTCGAGGTTGATCACGGCGGGAAGGGTGACCAGGTCGGAAACGCCCTGGACGCCCTGGCGCAGGACGTCGTCGGCGACCTGGAAGGCCTCGACCATCGAGGTCTGCTGGTCGAGCACCTCGAGCAGGCGGTCGTTGGGGACGACGATCAGGGTGTCGACCTCCGCCGCCAGTTCCTCGATGCCCTTGTTGGCCTGGTTGCCACGGCGGCTGCCCTCGAAGCTGAACGGCTTGGTGACGATGCCGACGGTGAGGGCGCCCACCTCGCGGGCGAGGCGGGCGATGACCGGGGCGGCGCCCGTGCCGGTGCCGCCGCCGGCGCCGGCGGCGACGAAGACCATGTCGGAGCCCTTCAGCAGGCGCTTGATCTTGTCCTGCTCCTCGAAGGCGGAACGGTGGCCGAGCTCAGGATCGGCGCCGGCGCCGAGGCCGCGCGTCTGCTCTTCGCCGATGTGAACGGTGACGTCGGCCATGCAGAGCTGCAGCGACTGAAGATCGGTGTTGACCGCCATGAACTCGACCCCGGGAATCCGGGCCTCGACCATGCGATTCACAGCATTGACGCCGCCACCGCCAACGCCCACGACGCGGATGACCGGCTGATGCGGCTCGCCACTCCCTGGCGGCTCGTACTCCGGCTCCTCCCGCCCGTACCGAGGAGCTTCGACCACCGGCTCGATCTCTCTGCGCTGCCTGGGCTCCTCGGAGAAGACCCTTTTAAGCCTCTCGGGAGGCGTCTCAGAGGACTCCTCCGGGCCCTGCTCGTGAGCCGAATCCGCGTCTCCCGCGGGTGGCGCTGTAGGGGGAACCGCCCCCGAGGAAGCTTTAGCTACCGCAGGGGGCGGTGGGTCCCCTGCAGCGACAGGACCCGCGGGCTCCTCGCCGTCCTCGGCCGTCGACCGGAAAAGATCGGAAAGAGGCCCCTCACGCATGCTGGCCCGCTTATTGCGACGACTCATGCTCCAAGACCTCCTTCGCCAACTCCCGGTAGTAGTTCGCGGCGCTGCTGGCAGAATCGTACTTGAGCACGCTGGCGCCTTTCACGGGCGCCTCGGCGAATTTGATCGTCTTGCGGATGCGGGACCTGAAGACGAGCTCGCCGAAGTTCTCCTCGAGGATCTCCACCGCCTCCTTGGCGTGAACCGTCCGCGAGTCGAGCATGGTCGGCAGGATGCCCTCGATCCGGACGTCGGGGTTGAGGTTCTCCTGGATCATCTTCAGCGTGTTCTGGAGCTGGACCAGCCCGCGCATCGAGAGATACTCGCACTGCACGGGGACGATCACCTTGTTCGCCGCGGTCAGCGCGTTGATCGTCAACAGACCGAGGCTGGGCGGCGTGTCGATGCAGACGAAGTCGTAGTTGCCGATGACCTCTTTCAGCGCCTTCTCCAGCGAGCGCTCGCGGCCGATCTTGGTGCTCATCGCGATCTCCGCCCCGGCCAGGTCGATCGAGGCGACCGCGATGTCGATCTCGCGCTTCTGGATGATCTCCGAGATCGGCATGTCGTGGACGAGCACGTCGTAGAGGCTCTTCTCCACCTTGTCCGGATCGATCCCCTGGCTCATCGTCAGGTTCCCCTGCGGATCCAGGTCGATGCACAGCACCCGGTACCCGGACTCCGCAAAGGCCACGGCAAGGTTCAAAGTCGTAGTCGTCTTCGCGACCCCGCCCTTCTGGTTCGCAAAGGCAATCACCTCAGCATGCTTAACCGGCGCCTCAGGCTCAGCCCGCTCAGCTACAACCTCGTGCCTGGACGGCGCCAGCAGATCCCGAGGCATAAACCTCTCCGCCTCATCACCGTCAGTGTCAGAGTGCCGCTCCTCAGCTACAGCTGCCGCGGCGCCTCGACCTTCAGAAGCTCCAACTGCGTCGGCGGCGGGCCGTGTCTCTTCCTCCGCCTCTCCGGCGGGTGGCGTCGTAGGGGGGACCGCCCCCGAGGACGCTTTAGCGACCGCAGGGGGCGGTGGGTCCCCTACGGCGACAGGACCCGCCGGCGACTCCGGCTCAGAACGCTCAGGCACCGCCTCCTCCATCCGCTCCAGCTCCTCGACAATCGGATGCGGATCATCGACAGGCTTTGACATGAACTTGCTCTTGCGGCTCAGGAATCCCATTGCGCGGGTATTCGCATGACCGCTCCCTTTTCCTGCCGGCCTCGAAAATTGCTAGGAATCACCCGGTAACCGAACTTCTCGACAAGCGACTGGTCTTCGTCACCGGCAAGGGCGGAGTCGGCAAGACCACGGTCGCGGTGGCGCTGGGCCTGCGCGCCGCCGCCGAAGGCAAGCGCACGATCGTCTGCGAGGTATCCGCGCAGGAGAACGCCTCGCGCATCTTCGAGCACACCGAAGTCGGCTTCCACGAGGTCGAGATGGCGGAGAACCTCTGGTCGATCTCGATCGACCCCGACGAGTCGATGCGCGAGTACGTGCTGCTGCAACTGAAGGTGAGGGCGATGCGCGACATGCTCTTCCGCAGCCGCATCTTCAACTACCTCGCCGCCGCCACGCCGGGGCTGAAGGAGCTGGTGACGATCGGCAAGATCTGGGAGCTGGCCCAGCTCGACCGCAAGGTGAAGAAGGGGCGCAAGTACGACCTGGTGATCGTCGACGCACCCGCCACCGGCCACGGGATCGGCTTCCTGCAGACGCCCCGCACCTTCGCCGCGATCGCCCGCGTCGGCCCGATCCACTCCCAGGCCCAGCAGCTCGACCGCCTGATCACCGACCACGCGCACACCGGCGTCGCGATCGTCTCCCTGCCCGAGGAGATGCCGGTCAACGAGTCGGCGACTCTGGAGCGCGACCTCCGCGACGAGGTCGGCGTCGCGGTCGACCGCATCTACATGAACGGTCTTTACCCGGAGCGCTTCTCGCCCGAGGAGGCCGAACGGCTGGCCGAGCTGGCCGGCGGCGAGAACGGTTCCGCGCGCGCGGCGGCGCGCGCGGCTGTCTCCGAGCACAACCGCGCCCGCTCGCAGCGCGCCCAGCTCGCCCGCCTGCGCCGCCGGGTCGAGGCCCCGGTCAAGACCCTGCCCTTCCTCTTCGAGCCCGAGCTCGGCGTCGAGGCGGCCGAGCGGCTGGCGAGGAGGCTCGGCTGATGCCCCACGTCGGCGAGATCCTCGAGCACAAGGACATCTGCATCTGCGCCGGCTCGGGCGGGGTCGGCAAGACGACGACCTCCGCGGCGATTGCAACGGGCATGGCCGCAAGTGGGCTGAAGGTCTGCGTGCTGACGATCGACCCGGCAAAGCGGCTCGCCGACTCGCTCGGCCTGAAGGAGCTGGGCAACGAGGCCAGGAAGGTCGACCCGGCGCTGTTCGAGCGCCACGGGATCGAGATCAAGGGCGAGCTGTGGGCGATGATGCTCGACGCCAAGGCCACCTTCGACGAGCTCGTCGCCCGGCAGGCGCCCGACGAGGAGGCGCGCGACAGGGTCCTCGGCAACCGCATCTACCAGCAGATCTCCAGCGCCCTGGCCGGCTCGCAGGAGTACATGGCGATGGAGAAGCTCTTCGAGCTGCACACCGAGGGCCGCTTCGACCTGCTCGTCCTCGACACGCCGCCGACCCGCAACGCGCTCGACTTCCTCGACGCGCCACGGCGGCTCACCCAGTTCATCGAAGGCCGCTCGCTGCGCGTCTTCATGCGCCCGACCGGGCTCGCCGCCAAGGTCGCCGGCCGCGGCGCCTCGGTTGCCCTGTCGGTCTTCAAGCGCATCGTCGGCTTCGACCTGCTCGCCGACCTGGCCGAGTTCTTCAACGCCTTCAGCGGCATGGTCGACGGCTTCCAGGCCCGCGCCAAGCGGGTCAACAGCCTGCTGGCGGACAGCCGCACCTGCTTCCTCGTCGTCTGCGGACCGCAGGGCGAGCCGGTCGACGAGGCCGTCTACTTCCACCGCAAGCTGGTCGAGGCGAAGCTGCCCTTCGGCGGCGTCATCGTCAACAAGGTCCACTACCCGGCCGAGCGCCTGCGCGGCGACGGCGCCGACCTGGAGGCGGAGCTGGCCGAGAAGCTGGGCGATGAGAACCTCGCCGGCCGGGTCGCCGAGAACTTCGCCGACTACCAGGCGCTCGCCGAGCGCGATGCCCGCAACATCGAGCGCCTGGCGAAGGAGCTGCGGACCAGCGGCGTGATCCGCGTCCCCTACCTCGACGAGGACGTGCACGACCTCGCCGGCCTGGCCGAGATCAACCGCTACCTGTTCGCTTCCAGCGAGGAACGAATCGAAATAGCTGCCGGCCAGGCCTAGCCGGCCTCGCGACCATAATGGTCGTACTTGAGCTCGCGTACCTCCCAGTCCGCGTCCTCGGGGACCGGGAAGAGATGACGCACGCGCGGGGTGTCGATCCGCTCGCGGTGCTGGACGTCGCCCTCGATCGCGGGGAAGTCGAGTGTGCTCTCGGGGGCCTCGACCTCGTCGAGCCAGGGCGTCGCGGTGATCTGGATCTCGCCCTCGTCCGGGATCGGCTCGAGGACGCGAGTCGACTGGTCGTCATGCTCGCCTGCCGGCTCGTGGTGCAGATGATGACGTGACATCACTGTCTCCTCCACCTCTTCCGTGTCGGGTGTGTCCCACTCTGAAATCGTCTCCACGATCGCGCCGTCGCCGTCCTGCAGGCCGGTCGCGATCAGGGTCTCGTCGGCGGCGGTGCCGAGATCGGCGCCGAGCTCTCCGAGGGCGGCGTCGCGCAGGATCCGCCGCACCCCCTCCTCCAGCCAGCTCGCCATGGCGAGGCCGGGCAGCGACTGGGTGCCGTTCATCAGCGAGCGCTCCAGCTCCAGCGCCGCCTCGATCCGCTCGCGGGCCTCGATCCGGTCGAACTCCTCTCCCGCGAGCAGCGCCGAAGCGCGCATCGGCAGCGAGGCGCCAACCGGTCCGTGGCCGTCGAGCACCGCGCGCAGGGCAAGCAGATGATCGCTGAGGCCCTCCAGCGCCGATCCCCTCCCGCAGCCCAGCTCGAAGCGTGCGACACCCCAGGCGAGAGCGCCGTCGGGGTCGGGACGCGCCTCCAGCGTGGCGGCGAACTCCGCCAGTTGAACGGCCTCCTCCTCGCCCAGCTCGTAACCGCCGGAGCGGGTGGCGGGGGCGCCGGTAGCCAGGCGGGCCCAACGGTCCTCGCCCGTCGGGGCGAACGCGTAGGGGCCAAGCCCGACGCTGCCCGGCTTGAAGAGATGCATGACGCTGATCAGCTCGTGCAGCTGCTGCATCGCGCCTTCGGCGCTCTCGGCGCCCTCGCCCTGCTCGGCCAGGGCCAGAAACTGCGGCTCCCAGGCAGCACGGCCCATGCCCTCGCTGCGCATCGCCTCGACCGGCGCCTCGATCGCGTCGGCCCGGACGATCTGAACGCCGTGGGGCAGCGCCAGGCGGGGCAGTGGCATGCGCAGCCCGACCAGTGGCGCGATCAGCACGTCGGCCTCCTCGGCGCCGCGCGTCTCAGCCTCCAGCACCGCAAGCGCGTTGCCCAGCCGCTGGTGATCGAGCGCAAGTTCGGTGCAGCCATCCCAGAGCGAGGCGAGGAAGACGCAGAGCATCCGTGCGGCGCGCTCGCCGGGGTCGCCCGGGACCGCCTCGCCGCGGGCTTCGAGGTAGGCAGCGGCGATGCCGGCGGCGGCGACCGCGTCGCGAGCCGGGCCGAAGGCCTCCAGCTCACGCAGCTCGCTCTCGCGCTCGCGCACGTAGCGCGAGGTCAGCGGGCGGTAGCTGTAGAAGGCGGCGTCCTCGCCGCTCTCGGCATCGACGTCGAAGGGGATCTGGTCCCCCCCGGCGACGAGCGCGCTGAGGCGGATCGCCGCCTCGGAGGCAAGGCGGGTCAGCTGGTCGTTGAGCATGCGGTCACGCACGCCCCTCGCTTCCCGCCCGCGTCAGGCGCTCCTGCGCCTGCACGGAGGCTTGCAGTCTGTAACTAGACGGCGGCGGGGACCGGGGCGTCGCCGGAGAGCCAGCGGCGGCCGTAGCGGCGCATGTCCTCGACCAGGGGGACGAGGGCCTCGCCCTTCTCGGTCAGCGCGTACTCGACCCGGGGCGGGACCTCGGGGAAGGTGTGGCGCTCGACGATGCCCTCCTCTTCGAGGGCCCGGAGGCGCAGCGAAAGAGTGCGCGGGCTGATCCCCTCGAGCGAGCGCTCCAGCTCGCAGAAGCGACTCGAGCCCTCGGCCAGGTCGCGGATGACGAGGAGGGTCCACTTGCCGCAAACGACTTCGGCCGTGCGGCAGACGGGACATCGGGAGTTGGATGCGGCACTCATGGAAAGAGCGAGGCGGTTGTGTCGATTACCTCGCTCAAGCGAGTGTACCGATCTCGCTTCACTTACTGAAGTTTTGCGCTACGGCGGTAGTGGGTCAGTTTGAAATCGCCCTAGATCCCGGCGATTCCTTGCTCTAGCTTCCGCTCATCCACTGAAAAGAAGCGGCGGGGGCGCTGCGCTAACAGCCCCCCGCCTGGCACCGAAAGGCAGGACCTTCCGATGCAGCCAGATCCTAAGCGTGGGGACTCGCGGGCGGACTTCGCAGTCCAGCGCGCCATCCTCGCCCTGCTCTTGGCGGGAGATCCCGTGGCGCGCACTGTCCCGGAACTGGCCCGTGAGATCGGGGACCAAGACGCAGTAGAGCGGGCCGTGGAGGCCCTTGTAGACAGCGGCTTGCTCGAAGTCAGAGGGGGCGAGTCGCAATCGTTGTGGCCGACGAACGCGGCCCGTCACGCTCACCGGCTTGAGGCGTGGTGAGCCGGGCAGTCGCAGAGCAGTTTGGAGCCAACCTGCGCTACTGCCGTAGGCGGGCGGGCCTATCGCAGGAAGAGACGGCCATGCGCGCCTCCCTGCACCGTACGGCGGTCAGCTACATCGAGCGGGGCACTCGCATTCCCCGGATCGACACAGCGGCGAAGCTGGCGGCAGTCGTTGGCGTCGATCCGGGCGACCTGTTCGACGGGATCTCTTGGGAGCCGGGAGAGGTGCGGGTCGGCCAGTTCAAGCCCGACACGGACGCTACGCTCTGAGCATGGCTAAGCGGTCCAAGAAGCCCGCCGATCTGAATCGGCTCGCTGCTGCCATCGTCGGTGACGCGACCGATGAGACGCCGCAAGAGCCGGAAAGCGCGCAGGCGCGTGCCGGGCGTGCCGGAGGTCAGAAGGGCGGCAAAGTGCGCGCCGAGCGAATGACTGCAGCGGAACGATCCGCCGCAGCCCGCAAAGCGGCTAAGGCTCGCTGGGGTTAGCAATCATGACCTGCGTTCAGGCCGTGTAGCACAGCCCGCGACCCCTGTAGCCGCCCGTGGCCCCGACTAGCTGGTTTCTTGTGCCACAACGGCCGCAAACCCGCATCCCACCTGCGAATCTGCATGTACCCCTAAGGGGACATTTGGCGTCCGACGGGGTTGCAAGGCTCCCGATTGCTCAATGCCAGTGGGCCTTCCTCTCGGAAGGACTTTCACGAAGGGCCGCCTTGGTGTCTGGGCGGCCCTTCGTTTTGCCGCCGATCGCGCTGGTAGTCATACCGGCGTGATCCCCGACTAGATACCAGCCGATCCCGGCCACGTTAGGCCGGAGCCGACTGCGTGAAGGCATTGAGCAACCTCACGTCAGACACTAAGCCCTTTATGGGACCCGTACCTCCTCGGGAGGGTGATTCGCTGCCCAAATGCTCTTGTTATCGCGGCTCGGCGTTTCGCCGGGGGAAGTGCTTTCGCGAAGGAGTCCCAATGGGCTCCTTCGTCGCTTTGCAACGCGCCAATACACGACATATGACCGCTAACTCCCCCAAATTGCACGATGGACACGGCGGGAAGGAAGGTAAACGCCCACCCTTTCCGAAAGTGCCGCGCCAGAGCGCTTCCCAAGTTTCCCTCCGGCCCGATAGTCGGGTTGGGATGAGAAAGGAGAGGGTGATGTCCAGGAGGTGAGCGAGCGGGTCGGGCTTCCCTTGACAGAGTCCCCGACCCGCCATCCCACTGGCGGGGGCGGAGCGCTACAACGCTCCGTTCCTCGCCACTACATGCCCCCGTATCTCATTGGACAGAGAGCACGGATTTTCTACCCGTGCAGCACCGGGTTCGAATCCCGGCGGGGGCTTTTGCAGCCTATATCGACATCAACGTTAGCCAACGGGTCAAGTTACGCACGTTGGGCGGTTTCTCCTGCGTCTTTCCGTCCGATAGCTCAAGCATAATGGTCAGTATGAACAGGCTGTCCACGGAGAAGCGCGCCCAAGTCATCGGCTGCCTGGTCGAGGGCAACTCGATCCGCGCGACCGTGCGGATGACCGGTGCGGCCAAGAACACGATCACGAAGCTGCTGGTCGATCTGGGGGAAGCCTGCGCCGAGTATCAGGACGGGGTGCTGGTCGATCTCCCCTGCGCAGTGGTCGAGGCCGACGAGATTTGGAGCTACTGCTATGCGAAGCAAAAGAACGTGCCGGAGGAGTTCAAAGGCACCTACGGCTACGGTGACGTCTGGACCTTCACCGCCCTCTGCGCCGATACGAAGCTGGTCCCGTCTTGGCTGGTCGGCGAGCGGACGATGGACGATGCCGAAGTCTTTCTGACCGATCTCGCCAGTCGTATGACGGGGCGCATCCAGCTCAGCACCGACGGCCATCGAATCTACGAAGGGACGGTGGGACCGTCCTTCGCCAACAACGTCGATTGGGCGCAGATCCAGAAGCACTACGCGACCGCACCGGAGCAAGGCAAATACAGCCCGCCGGTCTGCACGGGGACGAAGCGCCGCGTCCTCAAGGGCGATCCCGACCCGGATCGGATCTCAACCAGCTACGTCGAGCGGCAGAACCTCACGATGCGGATGGGGATGCGGCGGTTCACTCGACTGACCAATGGCTTCAGTCGCAAGGTCGAGAACCTGGCGCACTCGGTCTCTCTGCACTTCATGCACTACAACTTCGCTCGCCCTCACGCTGCGTTGAAGGAGCGCTATCCCCGGACGCCTGCGATGGCGGCCGGGGCGACGAATCACATCTGGTCCCTGGAAGAGATCGCGGCCTTGCTCGACTAGTGCCCACGTTGCGCCGACACTCGCGTGTACCGTCTCGACCCGTGCGGGTTCCAAAGCAGCGCGTCATCTTCTACATCGACGGCTTCAATCTGTACTACGGATCTCTTCGTGGTCAGCCGTATCGATGGCTCGACCTGGAAGCGCTTTGCGAGCAGTACATCAAGTCAGGAAGCGAGCTTGTGGCCGTCAAGTACTTCACGGCGAAAGTCGAAGATCGTCCCGACAAGCCCGGCCAGCGACAGCAGCAGCGAGAATATCTGCGTGCCCTGAAGACCCTGCCCAAGGTGGAGATCATCTACGGGCACTTCCTAACCCGGACGGCTACTCGGCTGCTTGAGCACCTACCGAAGAAGCGCCGAAAGGGCGATATCGGCCTGCGCTCGGTGTGGATTCAGGAGGAGAAGGGCTCGGATGTCAACTTGGCAAGCCACTTGCTCGCGGACGGATTCAGGGCTCGCTATGACTTGGCGGTGGTCATTTCAAATGACGGTGACTTGAAGACGCCGGTCGAGATCGTCAGAAAAGAGTTCAAAGCCGGGGTGGGGATCATCAATCCTCATTCGGCTCGAAGCTACGCGCTTTCGCCTCACAAGCTGCCGAGAAAGTCCTTCTATCAGCGCCTTCAACCCCGTCGTATCCGTAAAGCCCAGCTTCCTCTCGAACTCCATGATGAGGAGGGTCCGATTCGCTGCCCGGATGGCTGGTGCCCCCAGAAATAGCAAGAGCCGCCCGAGGGCGACTCTGCATCTCAGGCCACCGCAAAGCGGCCTGAGGGGGTAGTACCAAGGTACTGATTCGGACGGAAAAGTCAAGGCTGCCTAGCAGATAGGCCGCCAAGTTGCAAGTCCCACAATACAGGCTCGTTGCTGCTGAACCGGCGGCTAGGCGCGGGCCGTGGCCGTCTTGCTGGAGCCCCGCTCGTCGATAGCCCTCACCAAGCTTGCATTGACCATGATCGGCCTATCCCCTCGGGCACGGGTCAGCTGCGCGAGCGGGGGATTCTGTCTCGCGGCTAGGCGGAGAGCTGCGACCACAGCCTCCATATCCTCGGTGACCGTCACGGCGTGATCGTTGTCAAATCGAACGATGCTTGACATGGCGTGACCCTAGCCGATGGGGCCATCGGCCCCTGGCGCGCTTAAGCAGTCGCCGGGCTTTCAAACTGACCCACTACCGCTACGGCTCGCGCTCCTCAGTTGACCGCAAGGATCCAGGTGATCACGAATGCAACGCAAGCCATCCCGGTGATGATCTTTTGAAGCGGCCCAGTGGAGCGATAGATAGCCGTCCAGACAAGGCTCGCGGCGAGAGCCAGGGAGGCGGCTCCCGCAGGCCACGTTTGAAAAACATCGGATTGAGGGTCGTTCTGATAGCCCTGTAGGCCGAAAGCCGCCCATGCGATCACGACAAGGGTTGGGACGATCAGTACGAGGGTGATTGCGCGAAGCCAAAATCCTGCTCCGCGCTGCGCGGCTTGAGGTTTGAGATTGGACGGGGCCATCACTCGATCTGATCGACAGACTGCGCGACTCTTGAGCGCGATTGCTCCGAATCTTGTCTCATACGGGTCACGTTGTCGCCGCACCGCTCCACCAGCCACCACCCCCAAACTGACCCACTACCGCTACTCCTGGCTGGATCGGGTGTCGCCAGCCGGCACGGCCTCGATGTCGAGGACGTTGATCTTGTAGCGGACGCCGTTGTCGCCGTACTCGAAGGTCTCGGGGAGGCCGAGTTCGACTTCGAGCAGCTGGCAGGTGTCCGTGCCGGAGAGGCAGCGGGCGTCGCCGAAGATCGACTTGACGTTGTTGGAGACCATCAGCAGCGCCTTCTTTGCACCCTTTCCGACTCCCATGTAGGTGACGACGGGCGCCTTCTCACCCGGCAGGGGCGTGGTCGGCATCACGCGGTGCCTGGTGCTCGAATCGGACTTCGGCTTGGAGCCGTTCCCCCCACCTTCGATCCGGGTGATCTTCACGTCGATCGCAAAGGCGGAGAGGGTGAGCTGCGATTCCGGGCTGGCGCCGCCGCCCTTCGACTCGTCCGTCGTTTCGGTGGTGATCGTGGTCGTGTCCTTCGACGGGTCAGTGGTCTCGGTTACCTCGGTCGTGCTGGTCGACGTCGTCGTGCTGGTCGAACTCGTCGTCGATTCGAGTTCTCCGCCCAGCTCCGCCCCCGCCACCTGGGGCGCCGTGTAACGCTGTTCGAAGGGATCGGTCGGCTCGCGGCCAGCCAGCCGCTTGCGGTAGTCGCGCAGCCCCGGCTTGGCCTGGACGACCGTGAGGCGGGACGCGTCCGCGTCCGCCGTACCCGAGATGGCCGCGACCGGCGGCGGCGGAGGCGGGGGGCTCTTGTCCGAGCCGCCTCGGAGGAGGAACGGCACCGCGACGATCGCAACGATCACGAGCCCCACCAGCGGCAGCAGGCGCCGGTCGCGCAGGTCCCAGTAGAGGTCGGCGAGGAAGGGTGGCACCTTCAGCTCCGACAGCTTCAGCTCCGGTCCCTTCAGGCGCTTCATGGCGTGCCTCCCGTCGTAGTCGCCGCCGGCGTGCCTGTTGCGGATTCCGGGCTTTCGGGCGTCGCGCCTGCCGTCACGCCCTGGCTCGGCGGCGTCAGGAAGGTGGTGATCGTGAACGTCGCTTCCAGCGCCGGGAAGCCCCCGTTCGAATCGGCGGCAAGCGAGAAGCCGTCGATCGTGATCAGGCGCCCCTGGACGTCGACCTTGGCGTCTTCGGTCTCGACCAGCGAGTCGAGACCCTTGATGAAATCGGCGATGCGGAAGAAGTCGCCCTTGAAGGTGAGCTCGTAGGGCATTACGGCCAGGCCAGCCGGGCCGATCGCGGCTCCCAGCGGCAGCGTCGAAGCGGCAACCTCGGTCGCCGAGATCGGCGTGCCGCCCGCTCCTGCGGCCGGGGGCGCGGCCGCAGGTGGGGCTTCGCCGCCGGTGGTGTTCAGGCTGATGTTCTGGAACCGCACGCCGGTGGCGGCCGCGATCTGGTTCAGCTGCACCAGCAGCGACGCCGCGTCGTCGTCGCCCGGAGCCGCCTTGCCGAGGATGACGAGCTGCTGGTAATCGACCGGGAACTCCCGGCGGGCCTGGGCGGCCTGCTCGGCTTCGGCGCTGTGCTGGGCCAGCGATTCCCGCGCCTGAACCACCTGGGTAGAGAGTTCACTCGCTTCCTGGCGCTTCGGGCTCAGAGCCAGCATCCAGAAAGCGCCCGCGAGCACGGCGACGCCGAGCATCGCGGCGATCAGCTTGTTCGTCGAGCCCATCTCAGCCGCCTTCCGAGCCCTCTTCGGAGCTTTCGCCGGAGACTTCTTCGGCGGAGGCCTCGGATTTTTCGGTCGCCGTCACCGGTGCCGCTTCTTCGGTGGTGCCGGTGACCGGTACCGGGGCCGCGTCGAAGGCGACCACGATGCTGAACTGGGCGATGAAGCTGCGGGTGCGGCAATCGGAGGAGCCCCCTCCACCGGAGCCGGATTCGGAAGCGCTGCCGGCCCCCTCTTCCTGGTTCGCCAGTTCGGAGGACTCGAGACCGACCCGTGTCACCCCATCGATGTCCTTGAGCGCGGTGACGAAGCCCGCCACGGCTTCCTGGCCGGCGGCGCAGCCACTGATCGCCAGTGACGGGCCGGCTATCGAGCCGCCTACCGACCCGCCACCCGATCCGCCGCTTGAACCTCCCGCACCAGAGGACGCGGTCGCGTCGAGGCTGACCAGCCAGACGTCATGGGGCAGGATCAGGGACAGTTCGCGCATCACCCGCTCCCAGTCGAAGCGGCTGTCGGCGAGGCTGGAGATCGTCGCCACCCGCTCGGCGTGCAGTGCGGCGAACTGGGCGTAGGGGGCGAGGCTTTCGGCGCGCGCCGTGGCGGCCGCGTCTTCGCGCTTGACCTGCGCCAGCTCGCTCTTGCGGTCGTCGATCTGGTTGCCCGTCAGCACCAGCGCGGTCACACCGGCCAGCGCCAGGACCAGCGCGCCGATCAGGATGTAGGCGACGGGGCCGGTGCGCAGAGGCGCGTTCTGGCCGTGCCGGTCCGAGGGCGGGATCAGGTTGACGGGGCGCATCGCTCAGTGCTCCAGGGCGAGGCCGTAGGGAAGGGTGAAGCGCGCCGCGGCGGCGGGGTCGAACCCCGACAGGGCCGGCGGGCAGGAGGAGGCGACCGCAAGCCCGAGCAGCTCCTCCATCCGCGCGGCCAGGCCCGGAATCGTGCTGCCGGGGCCGCAGAGGACGATGCGCCCCGCCGGCACCGCGCTCTCCTGCGCGCCGTAGTAGTCGAGCGAGAGCCGCAACTCGTCGACGATGCTGCCTAGGCCCTCCTCGAGGACCCGGCGAGACGAGGCAACGAGGGCGGGATCGCCCTCGATCTCCTCTGCGGCGGATTCGAGGCCCACATGGCGAAGCCACTGGGTGGCGTGCTCGACGCTCAGGTCCGTTTCGGAGGAGAGGCGCATGGCGATTCCCTCCAGGCCGACGCTGGAGACGCGGGTGAAGAGGCAGGAGCGGCCACGGGCCACGGCCAGGTTCATCACGTCGCCGAGGTTGCAGTAGAGGACCGCCTCGTCCTGGGAGACCGGTGTCCCAAGCGGCTGGGCCGGCGTCCCAGCGGCAGCCCCCTCGGGTTCGGAGCCGCCCGCTTCCTCCTTGGCCCCGACCCCGGCGAGCGCGCGGATCATCCCGAAGGCGGAGAGGTCGACGCCGATCGGCTCCAGCCCGGCGCGGCGGATCGGCTCGAGGAAGGAGCGGACCATGTCCTGGCGGGCGGCGACCACGACCACGTCGAGCTGCGGCTGGGCGCCCTCCTCTGCCGGCACCCCACCCACCACCTGGTGCTCGAGCACGGCCTGGTCGAGCGGCATCGGGATCTGCTCCTGGGCCTGGAAGCGAATTGCCGCATCCATCTCCTTCGGGTCCTCGATCGCCGGCAGGCGCAGGGTGCGCACGATCACGCGCTGGTTGCCGACCCCGAGCCGCACCTGCTTGGCAAGCTTGTGCTTGGAGAAGAGCGACTTCAGGGCCTCGGCCAGGCCGTCGGCGTCGGCCACCTCGCCCTCGTGGAAGATCCCCGGCGCCAGCGGCTCGATCGCCGCCTCGCCGACGGGCGCGCCGCCGCCGTTCTGCTTCACCTCGGCCGCGGCGATGCTGCCGGCCTCGATATCGAGGCCGACCACCGCCGACGTCTTCTTTTTCCTCGTCAGTTGCATTCGCAGAGAAGGGAGCTGGCCGAACCGGGTCGCGCCCGCCCTCTCCCAATCGACAGAAAGGCCGCAGACCTTTCGCCCTGCAACTACTTATTTCTAGGAAAACCTGGACAACTGTCCTAGCCGCAGGCGCGGTCAGCCCGACTCAGAAAGTGCTCAAGTACCAGTCGACCATCTGATCGCCCGCCAGCAGGCCGACGACGCCGCCGAGGGCGAGGAAGGGCCCAAAGGGAATCGCCTTCTTGCGCGCGCCGGCCCCGTCGCGAGCGATCATCGCCAGGCCGACGAGGGAGCCGGCGAGGAGCGCGACGAGAATCGCCGGGGCCACGTTGCGCCCGAGGAAGAGGCCCATCACCGCCGCCAGCTTGACGTCCCCCAGCCCCATCCCGCGCGGATAGGCGAGCGCGGCACCGAAGAGCAGGCCCCCCGCGGCGGCTGCGGAGATCGCCCGCTCCGGCAGGCTGCCGGGGTCGCCGACTGCGGCAATCGCGGTGCCGAGGGCCGCGGCGACGATCAGGATCTTGTTGGGGATGATCCGCTGCTCGAGGTCGGTCAGCGTGATCGCAACCAGGGTGGTGACGAAGACGAGACCGAGGGCGATCTCGGCGGGCTCGTCCCAGAGAACCAGGACGGTCGCCGCGTAGAGCGCTCCCAGGGCAAGCTCGGTCAGCGGGTAGCGGGGCGAGATCGGAACTCCGCAGCAGCGTCCCCGCCCCCGCAGCAGCACCCAGGACACCACCGGCAGATTGTCGTAGGCGGCGATCTGCGCCCCGCAGGCCGGGCAGCGCGAGCGCGGCCCGACGATCGATTCCCCCCGCGGCACCCGGTACGCGACCACGGTGACGAAGCTGCCGCCGACCAGCCCCCCGAGGAAGGCGAGCACCGCGGCGGCGGCCACGCGCTAGCCGCCTTCGATCGGCGTGCTGGTGTCGACCTCGATCCGGGTCGGGTAGTTGGGGTGGTCGTACATGATCGGGATCGCGTCGGCCGGCGTGTTGCTCCGCTCGACGCTGAGAGCCACCCCCAACCGCTTGTCTTTCGGGATCGTATACGGAGCCCCGTTGAAGGTCATCGTAAGCCGTACCTTCTTCCACTCGAAGCGGGGCCAGTATTCGTTTTTTTCGGGCGTGTAGGTCCAGTATCCGGTGCCGCCGACTTTGTTGGTCAGCGGCGTGTCGGTCGCTTCCGGCGGCGAGCCGGCTTCGCTGCGTTCGAAGAGGTAGACGCAGACCGTGCCCGTATAGAGTTCGTCGTTCAGCGTACGCGTGTAGAACTCGATCGTCGCCTTTTCAGTCATTTTGAAGGCCGCTTCCATCGGGTCCGTGACCCAGCGGTGGATCTGGCTCTCAGGATTGGTGGCCCCGGCCGGTGTGTAATGGCAGCCGCTGGTGTCGTCTTTCCTGATCTGAACCCCCTTGTCTGTGTCCGGGGTCGGCTCCAGGTAGGTGTCGTCGGAGTAGTCGTGCAGCACCGGGCTGGTGGGGTCTTCAGGCGCGGGGTCCGGAGGGCCGCCGAGCAGCAGCGCGTCCGGCGCCCCGAGCGTGGTCCCGGTCTGCAGCCCGCTGGCGCAGGTGCCGAGGGTGTTGTGGAGGAGATGGTCGCTGGTGATGTCCACCCGTTCCGTTTCCCCGCCTTCCCCGCACGGGGTGTCGGTGAGGAAGAACTGCTGCGCGGTGACCAGGTTGCCTTCGGAGTCGGGCGCCGGGTCTTTTTCGGAGCTGTCGGTGGGGTCGACGAAGTCGGACTGGGCTTCGACGTAGCCCCTCTCCCCCGCCTGGTTGCCGGGCGTGTCCAGCTTGATCGCGACGACGATCTGCTTGAAGTCCTGCGAGGTGGGACAGGAGGACCCGCAGGCTTCGTCGTTGCGCCAGAGGACGTAACGGTGGATCGTGCCGCTCACGTCGCCGTTGTCGAAGCTTTCGGAGGGGACGACGACGCCGCCTTCCACGGTTTTTTCCACCTCTCCTTCGATTTCGCCCCCGTTGACGACCAGCTTGCGGTAGGAGCCGCGCGGCTCTCTGACCACGGCAAAGGTGCCGCTGCTGGAGACACGGTAGTCGGGGTCGAGCGCGTCGTTGGAGTGCGGAGGCGTAGCCGTCAGCGCCAGTTCTTCGTTGGTCAGGCTGCGCAGCGCCTCGAGCTCCTGCTGGGCCAGGTTCAGCGCGACCTGGGTCTGCTTGGCTCGGTCCGTGTTGCGGTTCGCCGCGCTGAGAAGGGCGAAGGTCGTGAACGCCCCGATCACCAGGAGCACCGAGGCGACCAGCACCTCGACGATCGTGAAGCCCGCCTCTCTTTCGTCCGTTCGCCGCATCAGTAGGTGAGGGTCGCGTTGCGCAGACTGGCGCCGTCGGAGACGGTCAGGGCCCCCGGCCCGCGCGGGTTCGGCATGGTCAGGGTCACCTTGATGTAAGTGGCTTCGGCGGCGTTGGGAACGTAGCTGAACACGCTGCTGCTGCCGATCCCTTCGAAGATCGTCCTCGGCGTACCCGTGTAGACGCCAGGGGCGGCCTCGATCCGCGTGCATTTGGTCGTGGTCGCCGAGCAGGTGTAGGTCACCTCGCATTTGATCGCGGCCGACGTACTCGCGAGCATGCCGCTCCCCCCGCAGGTGCTGCGGCGGACGTATGTTTCGAACGACACCGAGGAGGCGGTCGCTTTGTCGACCTTGACCCCGTTGCGGATCTCGCGCGTCAGCCGCTCCAGCACCCAGCGCGCGGTCGAGACCGTCTGCGCGCGCTCGCTGATCTGCGGCTGGGTCTTCATCGCGCTGACGACCAGCGAGCCGACCGCGCCGAGCACGACCACGCCCATGGTCGAGGCGACGAGCAGCTCGATCAGGGTGAACCCCCCCTCGCGACGGCATCCAGCGAGCCTTGCGTTCAGCGCCCTCATCGCACAACCTTGAAGGCGCGCTTGGCCGGCTGGCTGTCCCAGGTGCCAACGGCGTTGACCGACTTGACGGCGAAGACGTGACGGCCGAGCGCGAGCTTCGCCACCCGCGTCGGCGAGCTGCAGGCCTTCCAGCGCTGGCGGTCGACCCTGCAGGAGAAGCTGGTCCCCGGCTGGCCGGTCCCGTCGGAGAAGCGGAAGGCGACCTTGCGCTTCTTCGTCTTCGAGGCGGGCCCGAAGGTGATCAGCGTCTCCGGCTCGACGTAGGCGATGCCGCCGTCGTGCGTCTTGGTGCCTGGGCCGCCGATGCTCCCGGAGCCGCCTCCCGAGCCGCCGCCGGTGGTACCGCCCCCTCCGGAGCCTTCTTCTTCGCCCGGCGGCGGGGGAGGTGGGGGCGGGGGCGGGGGCGTTTCCTGCTTGTAGGAGATCGGGCTCGAGCAGGGCGAGACGAGCCCACCCGCTTCCGCGGTGGCGCGGAAGCTCGTCGTCGAGCCTTCCGTCACCGTCACCGCCAGGCCGGTTCCGGCCAGCTCTTCCACGGTGCCCTGGGCCACGGGTTCACCCGAGCAGTCGAAGGTCGCGTACAGCTTGATCCAGGTTTCCGGCTCGGCTTGGCCGAGGACCGAGGGCGAGGTCGAGGCAGCGGGAGATTTCGGGTTGGTCGCGGTCAGCGTCGGCGCAACCGGGCCCAGCGCCAGCAGGTTTCCGACCGAGACCAGGCGCGTGGTCGAGCCGGAGCGTTCGTAGATGTCCGTTTCTGCGTCGGGGTCGCCTTCGGTCAGCCTCTCGTCGGTCGTGAAGAAGACCCGGTCGCCTTCTTTCGAGACGCCCTTGCCGTTTTCGGGGAGGCCGGAGCCAAACGCTCCATTCCCCCCTTCGGGACCCGTCGAGATCAGCGTCGTGGCACCTTCGTGGCGCCTGTAGATATCTGAGCTGGAATCCGTGTCTTCGGCAACCAGTTTCTCGAGGGTGATGAAGAAGACGTGGGAGCCGTCGTGGGAGGCGCCGGCGAAGAGCGCGTCAGGGGCGCCGTTGCCGCCTTCGGGGCCGGTCGAGACGAGGGTGGCTTCTCCGCCGGAGCGCTCGTAGACGTCAACCGAGGAATCTTCATCCGCGCCGGTCAGCTGCTCGGCGGTGCTGAAGAGCGCCGCCGAGCTGGAGCCGTCCGGCGAGACCCACCGCAGGGAGGCGTTGAAGGCGCCGTTGCCGCCTTCGGGGCCGGTCGAGACGAGGGTGGCTTCTCCGCCGGAGCGCTCGTAGACGTCCTGCGAGGAGTCTTCGTCGCTGGAGGTCAGCTGCTCGCTCGTCTCGAAGAAGACCGTCGCGCCGTCGGCCGAGCTGCGGGCGAAGGTCGCGTTGGGGGCTCCGTTGCCGCCTTCGGGGCCGAGGGACGCGAGCGCAGCCCCGCCACCGGGCGTCCAGTCGTAGACGTCCTGGGATTCGTCTTCGTCTTCTTCGGCGATCTGCTCGCTGCTCTCGAAGAAGACGTGGGAGCCGTCGCCCGCGACGCCGCCGTAGACGGCTTTGCAGTCGACGCTGCCAGGGCAGTTGCCGGGGGTCGAGGCGAGCTGGGTCGTCCCGCCCTCCAGATCGCGCACGTAGAGATCCTGAAGTTCGTCTTCGTCTTCGTCGGACAGCGCCTCGTTGCTGCTGAAGACAGCGGTAGAGCCGTCCGCCGAGACGGCGTTGAAGGAGACTCCGAAGGCACCGTTGCCACAGCCTTCTCCCAGGCACCCGGCCGCACCTTCCGACACCAGCGCAGTCGTGCCCGCCTCCAGGTCGCGCACGTAGATGTCCGGCGAGCTGTCTTCGTCGGCGGTGGCGAGCTTCTCGTCGGTGACGAAGAAGAGCTCTTCGCCGTCGGCGGTGAGGCCGCCCGGCGCGAAGCTGGCGTCGAAGGCGCCGCTGCCGCAGCCTTTGGATTCGCACGATGCCGCCCCACGCGAGACGAGCGTCGTCGTGTTGGTGCTCAGCTCGCGCCGGTAGATGTCGGTGCGGTGATCGGTGTCGATGCCGACCAGCTGCTCTTTGGTCGCGAAGAAGACCTCGTTGCCGCTGGCCGAGACGGCGTCGTACTGGACCGGCAGGGCGTCGTTGCCTCCGGTCGGGCCGACCGAGACCTCGCGCGATACATAGCGTTCCAGCGCTTCGTCGTAGGAGCGCGCGTACACGTCGCGTTCGTTATCGGTGTCGCCGGAGACGAGCGCTTCTTCGGTGCTGAAGAGGGCGACATGGCCGTCGGCCGCGATCCCGTTGTAGATGACGGTCGAGGCGGCGGCAGGCGAGGCAGCGAGCCAGGCTGCGAGCAGGAGCGTGGCGAGAGCTGCGCCGGCGCAGCCGAGCAATCGCAGCCCCCGGAGGGGTGAGCCCGAAGTGGGTGTCAAGGACTCGATCTGCATCGTCAGCGGGTATCGGCTCGAATCGGCCATTCGTTTAGCCATCGCGCAATGCTTGGCCAAAGCGCCGAGGGGCGGGCCAAACCGGCCCGCCCCTCGAACGTCACGCTTGGCCAGGCCAAAGCGATGCGGTCAGGACTATTCGCCCCAGTCTCCGCTCGACGGGCAACCACCGACACCTTTGTCTTCACACGGGAAGGTCAGGGTGCCTGCCACGTTTTTGACGGTGAATTCCTGGGTCGCTTTGCTGCCGATGAGAATGAATTCGTATTCGTCTTCAGCGACTTTGGCGATTTTGCCTTCTTTAAATTCGGCGCTGGCGAGGGTGGGCTCGATTTCTTCGAGGGCCAGGACGGTCGCGCCCGCGTAGCTGCCGCTGTTGTCGGTCGAGTACGTCTCCATAGCGACCTGAGCGGAGTGCGCGTACTCCTTGGCCTTGGCGTCGCCGGCCTTGTCTTTCTGGTTGAAGAACGCCGGCAGCGCGATCGCGGCCAGGATTCCGAGGATGAGCATGACGACGAGGAGCTCGATCAGCGTGAAGCCGGCCTCGCGGTCGCCGTTGAGCCGGGCGCCAACCTTGGCCCGGAGATTCTGGAGAAACATTAGTGACCTCCTATGGTCCTAATCGTTTGCGCCAGAGCCCCGTCGCATGAAGCCACGTGGTGTCTGTCGACCCCGGTGGTAGCCCGGCCGGCTCCCGCAAGGGAGCCCCGCAAGCTTTGCGCCCCCGCCTCACGGCGGGTTTGCCTTTGGCACCGAGGCACTGGCAGATTCATCACCCTCCCCTAATCGACCGCCCCCCGGAACCCTTGATCCCCGAAACTAGGACTTCATCTCCCCAAAACTCGGGTCCGAAGCCGATTTCTCGGCCAAGCAGCCGATAACCGGTCAACCTGCGTCAGCGGATCTTTTCGTAGATGCTGAAGAGCGGCAGGTACATCGAGATCACGATGAAGCCGACCATGCCGCCGACGAAGACGATCATGATCGGCTCGATCAGGGCGGTGAGGGCCTTGACCTTGGCATCGACCTCGGCCTCGTAGAAGTCGGCAATCTTGGAGAGCATGTGTTCGAGCTGGCCGGTTTCCTCGCCGACCGCGACCATGTGGCCGACCATCGGCGGGAAGATCGAGTTGCCCTGGATCGGGCCGGCCAGGGAGCCGCCGCGCTTGACCGAGGCGTAGACGTCCTCCATCGACTGCTCGACGACGACGTTGCCGGCGGTTTCCCCGGTCAGCTTGATCGACTGCAGCATCGGCACACCGGAGGAGACCGAACCGGCAAAGGTACGAGACCAGCGCGCCAGCGCGACCTTCTGGATCACGTCGCCAACCTGGAACGGCAGACGCAAGGTGAAGCGGTCCCACATTTCTTTGCCCTTTTCCGTCTTCTTCCACTTGAAGAAGACAAAGAAGGAGATCGCGAGACCCGGCAGGAGGATGAACCAGTAGCTGGTCAACAGATCAGAGAAACCGACGCAGAGCGCCGTCGGCGCCGGCAACCCGCCGGCTTCCCCGGGGTGTTCTTCGGCCAGTTCCTTGAAGATGTTGGCGAAGACCGGGATCACGAACATCACGATCGCGACCAAGACCACGACGGCGAAGCCGAAGACCAGCGCCGGGTACATCATCGCCGATTTGACCTGGCGCCTGAGGGCGTCGGTTTTCTCGACCTGGAAGGCGATGCGGTCCAGGGCTTCCTCCAGTCGCCCCGATTCCTCGCCGGCGCGGACCATCGCGCGGAAGAGGCGATCGAAGACGTTCGGGTGGCGCTCCATCGCCTGCTCCAGCGTGCTGCCGGCTTCGACGTCGGCGCGCAGGCCCGCGACCGCCTCGCGGATCGCGTCGTCCTGGGTCTGCTCCTCGAGCGTGTGCAGGGTGCGCAGCATCGGCATCCCGGAGGCGATGAGGGTCGCGAACTGGCGCGAGAACACGGCCAGCTCGCGCATGTCGACGCTCCTGAAGCGCTTGAAGAAGTCCTCGACGTTGATCGGCGAGGACTTCTCGCTGACGTCGAGGACGATCAGGCCGCGCTGGCGCAGCAGCTCGCCGACCTGCGCCTTGGACTCGGCCTCGACTTCCCCGCCCGTGGCCGCCCCGGCGACGTCGAGGGCACGAAAGCTGAATGTCGTGGCGTCAGCCACCGGCTAACCCCCCTGCGTGTAGGCGGGCTGCGTCGCGCCGGCACCGTTGGGGGCAGCTCCCGGCATCACCGGCGCTTCGCCGCCGAGCAGGCGCTTCAGCTCCTCGGGCACCGAGGCGCGCTGTTCGGCCAGGGAACGCGTGATCTTCCCCGCCCGCACCAGCCGCGCCAGGTCGGCGTCCATGGTCTGCATCCCAACCGCGCCAGAGGTCTGCACCGCGGCGTAGATCTGGTGCGTCTTGCCCTCGCGGATCAGGTTGCGGATCGCAGGGGTCGGCACCAGCACCTCGCAGGCGACGACGCGGCCGAGGCCGTCAGCGGTCGGCAGCAGCTGCTGGGTGACGATCCCCTGCAGGGCGATCGAGAGCTGCGTGCGCACCTGGCCCTGCTGCTGGGGCGGGAAGACGTCGATGATCCGGTCAACGGTCTGGGCGGTCGACTGGGTGTGAAGGGTGGCGAAGACGAGGTGGCCGGTCTCGGCCGCGGTCAGCGCGGTGGAGATCGTCTCCAGGTCGCGCATCTCGCCGACGAGGATCACGTCGGGGTCCTCTCGCAGGGCGGCGCGCAGGCCGAGGGAGAAGTCCTCGGCGTCGGCGCCGACCTCGCGCTGGTTGACGATCGAGCGTTTGTGCTGGTGCAGGAACTCGATCGGGTCCTCGATCGTGAGGATGTGGTCCTGACGCTCGCAGTTGATCACGTCGATCATCGAGGCCAGGGTCGTGCTCTTGCCCGAGCCGGTGGGGCCGGTTACGAGGACGAAGCCGCGCGGTTTGGCGGTCAGCTCGCGCAGCACCTGCGGCACGCCAAGCGAGTCGAGCTCCGGGATGTCCTGCGGCACCAAACGGAAGGCGGCGCTGACGGCGCCGCGCTGGAAGAAGCAGTTGACGCGGAAGCGGGCGACGCCGGGGATCGCGTAGGCGAAGTCGAGCTGTTTTTGGTTCTCGAAGCGCTTGCGCTGGTCCTCGTTGAGGATGCTGAAGACGACCTCGCGGGTCTCCTGGGTGCCCAGCACCGGGAAGCCCTCCATCGCCACGATCTTGCCCTTGTCGCGGATCGCCGGAGGGAAGCCCGCGGTGAGGTGCACGTCGGAGGCCCTGACCTCGACCATGTGGCCGAGGACCTCAGAGAAATCGAAGTCCATGAGCCCTAGATCGTCTCCTCGGCCGGAATCCTTGAGGCCGGCAGGCGCTCAGGCGGTGACACGCAGGACCTCCTCGAGGCTGGTCTGGCCGCTGCGCACCTTGGTGATGCCGTCCTCGCGCAGGGTCAGCATGCCCTCCTCGCGGGCGACCTCGGCGATGTCGGCCTCCGATGCCTGGGAGACCGTCATCTCCTTGATCCGGTCGCTCATCTTCATCACCGAGTAGATCCCGACCCGACCGCGGTAGCCGTTCTGGTTGCAGCGCGGGCAGCCGACGGGCTCGTAGGCCTCGATGTCCCCGCCGACGCGGATCTCGGCGTCGGCCAGCGCCTGCGGCGGCACGATCGTGCGCCGCTTGCAGTGCGTGCAGAGCTTGCGTGCCAGGCGCTGGGCGACGACGCAGTCGACCGCGGAGGCGGTGAGGAAGGCCTCGATCCCCATCTTGGTCAGGCGGGCGATCGCGCCGGGGGCGTCGTTGGTGTGCAGCGTGGTCAGCATCATGTGCCCGGTCAGCGCCGCCTCGATCGCGATCCGGGCGGTCTCGCCGTCGCGGATCTCGCCGACCATGACGATGTCGGGGTCGGCGCGGAGCACCGAGCGCAAACCGGTGGCGAAGTCGAGGCCGGCCGGCCGGTTGACGTTGATCTGGTTGATGCCGCCCAGGCGGTACTCGACCGGGTCCTCGATCGTGATGATCTTCTTCTCGACCTGATTCAGGTCCTGGAGCGCCGCGTAGAGGGTCGTCGACTTGCCCGAGCCGGTCGGACCGGTGACGAGGACGGCGCCGTAGGCCTGGTGGAAGGACTCCTCGAAGCGCTCCCGCCCGGACCCGTCCATGCCGAGCTCGTCGAGTGAGCGCTGGGCATTGTCCTTGTCGAGGACGCGAATCGTCGCCCCCTCGCCGCGCTGGGTGGGCAACGTGGTGATACGCAGGTCGACCCGGCGGTCCTCGACGGTGACGCTGACCCGGCCATCCTGGGGCACGCGTTTCTCGGCGATGTTGAGGTCGCTCATGATCTTCAATCGGGAGATCACGGCGCCGACCATCCGTTTGGGGACGTGGGCGGCCTCGGCGAGCACCCCGTCGATGCGGAAGCGAACCCGCATCTCGTCCTCTTCGGCCTCGAAGTGGACGTCGGAGGCCCCCTCCCCCACCGCCTGGCCGAGGATGCTGTAGACGAGCTTGATCACCGGCGCGTCTTCGGCGGTGACTTCGATGTCGCTGACCTCGGCCAGCTCGGCGTCGGCCTCGGCCTCACCCTCCGTGACGGCCTCGCTGACCGCGCTCTGCAACGTGTTGAGGCGGCCGATCAGCGCCTCGATGTCCTCCGCGGCGGAGACCGCGACGCGACAGTCCAGTCCAGTTGCGATCTGGATGTCGTCGACCGCGAGCACGTTGGTCGGGTCGGCGGCGGCGACGAGAAGGGTCTGGGAGTCGACGAAGCCGACCGGCAGGGCTCCGTAACGGCGCGCGGTGTTGACCGGGATCAGGTTCGCCGCCGCCATGTCGACGTGGTAGACGGAGAGGTCGATGTGGTCGAGCCCGTAGCGCTCGGCGACCGCGCGCGAGAGCTGGTCCATGCTGATCGCCCCCTGCTGCAGGAGCAGCTCCTCAGGGGGGAAGTTAGCCGTGCGGGCCTCTTCGATCGCCGTGCGGGCGCGGTCTTCGGGGACGTAGCCGAGATCGACGAGAACGTCGGTGGTGAAGCCGCTCGAGCGGCCGCGAGCGATCGGCGGGGTCAGGCCGGGGGTGCCGCCCGCGTTGGGATCGAGCGCGGGGGCGGTCGAGTCGCCGGATTCCGGGACCGGGCGCAGGTGACTCGGGTAGTCCCTGCTGTCCATATCAGGGGTGATACGGGACCGTTCGGCCTTTGTAGCCGGCGTCGATCACGGCCTGTTCGACGCTCTCCGGGCTTTGGAAGCCATAGTGCACGGAGGCCGTGGATACGGCCGCGTCGAGTTGCTTCGGCCGCAGCACGACCAGTGCGGGAACCCGGTTGACGTTGGCGCCCTGGGCGATCTCGGCGTAGCGGGCGATCCTGCTTGCCGGCACGACGAAGGCCGCAACATCGCGGAAGGAACCCAGGCTGAGAAGCGCGGCGGCAACCATACGGTCGTCGATACCGCCCGGGCGGACGAAGAGAAGGACGACCGTATCGCCGGCGGCGAAAGCGGCCGTGACCGGCCGGGGCAGCGGAGGCGGGGCGCCGACACCGGAGCTGACGGCGGGCAGCGACGTGGGGCTGCCTTCGATCGGGACGGCAACGGTCGCCGGCGCCGAAGCTTCTTCTTCGCCTTCTTCGGAGCCGCCTTTGCCCATCGAGGACATGACGAAGACGCCGGCACAGAGCAGCAGGACGCCGACGATGGCGAGCTGTGCGAGCGGGTTGTCGTTCAGCTTCTCTCTCATACGTTCGCCTACTGAATCGTCAGCCCGGCCGCCGAGCTTGAGCGGCGCTCAGCAGCTTGCGTCGGGAGGAGAGACCGCGACGCCCGTGCACTCGACGTAGCGGGTCCGCTGCAGGAGTGTCGCCAGCGTGATGTCCGGTTCTTTGATGTTCGGGTCGGATTCGATCCTGGGCGTGCCGTGCATCGTGATCGAGCTGCCGGCCATCATTCCCTTCCAAGTTGCGCTACCACCGAATTCGATGGGGCTGTGCGGGGCATAGAGCATCAGCTCATTGGTGCCGGAGTTCCCGGCCAGCTTGACTTTTGATTCGCCGAGCACATAGATGCCGGGCACCTCGAACGTCCCCTGGGAGGGGTTGTAGCCGGTCGAGACGATGTTGGCATTGCCGGTGATTTCGACCTGGGTCGTTCCGGGCGAGAGCCCGCAGTTCTCAGGCGTGTCGACGAAAATCTGCACGCTGGCCCCTGCTGCCATGATCACTTCGCCGTTGTTGATGAACAGCCCGCAGACGAAGTAGGGGAGGACGCCGCCCATCGTCAGCTTCGCATTGGAGGCGACTTCGATCGTGCGGGCGGTGGTGCTCCAGGGTTTGGTCGAGGTGCGGTTCTTGGTGTAGGTGTCGATTTGGCTCGGATCGGTACATGTGAGCGCAAGGCGGCAGTTCGAGTTGTTTGTGGCGATGTCGGCAGGCGGGGTCACCTCGGGCAGGTTCTTTTCGCCTTCGCTGAGTTCTCCTCCGCAGTCCGGAGTGGGCGCATCTTCTCCCCTCCCTATTCCCACCCGAATGTTCCCGCAGAGCGTTGGGGTGCCTTTCCCTTCGATGCTGCCATTCGTGCCAATGTCGGTGCGGATGTCCGGCGTACCGACCACGTCGATGTCGTCCCGCCCGATCAGCTTCTCGTCGGCGAAGACGTTTTTCCCGCTGTAGGAGACGAGCCCGACCTCGACCCGGCGACTGACCGTGTCTGAGGTCCCGGTGGCGACGACGCTGTAGATGCCGGTGCCGTCGTATGCGCTCACCCGGTAGGTGAAGCTGGCGCCGCCGACGCTTTCGCTCGCGGTTTCCGGGCACCATCCGGCCGAGGCGGCCTGCGCTTCGCCCGCCGGCCCCACGCACGGATAGGTGGCGCTGAGGCTGCCCTGGAAGCGGTTGAGGCGCAGGAGGGCGACGCTCGCGCCGGCGTCGGCGGCGGCGATCGCTTCCTTGGAGTCATGGTCGCGTGCGGTGCCCTGCTGCACGTCGACCGAGGAGAGGATCGCCGCGCTGGCCAACGCCATGCTGGCGATCATCGCGAAGAGAGCCGTCGGCAGTGCCATCCCGCTCTCGTTCGTGAGAAGGGCGTGGAGCCGCGCGCGCAGTCGGCCTGGTTCGGGCATCGCCAAGCTCATCGACGCTGGCCGAACGCGGCTTGAGCCGCGGGAACGCACGCTCGGTCCACCTGGACGCTCGTACTAATCAGTAGCCTGACCGGCGAGCTGCTCAATCCCGCTGGCGCGCTGGCCGCCCGCGGCGAGCATCAACTTGAAGTCGTGGGGACTGGAGGCGTACTGCAGGGCCACGTCCTCGGCGACCTTGCCCTCCATCACGTAGCCGAGCAGCGACTGGTCGAAGGTGCGCATCCCGTAGTACTCGCCCTCGCCGATCACCTCGGTGATCTTGCCCGTCTCCTCCGGGTTCATGATCAGGTCCTGGACGCGGCCGGTGACGACCAGCACCTCCGATGCGGGAACGCGGCCTTCGCCGCTGATGTCTGGAACCAGGCGCTGCGCGATCGCGCCCTTCAGCGTCGATGCGAGCATCACCCGTGCCTGGTGCTGGAGGCGCGGCGGGAAGAAGTCGATGATGCGGTTGATCGTCTCGGTCGCGTCGAGGGTGTGGACGGTGGAGAGGACCAGGTGGCCGGTCTCGGCGGCGGAGAGCGCCGTGTGCACGGTCTCCTCGTCGCGCATCTCGCCGATCAGGATCACGTCGGGGTCCTGGCGCAGGACGCGTCGCATCGCCCGGCTGAAGCTTTCTGTGTCCGAGCCGACTTCGCGCTGGTTGACGATTGAGCATTTGTCCTTGTGCAGGTACTCGATCGGGTCCTCGAGCGTGATGATGTGATGCGGGCGGGTGCGGTTGATGTGGTCGATCATCGCCGCCAGCGTCGTGCTCTTGCCGGAGCCCGTGGTGCCGGTGACGAGGACGATCCCGCGCTGCTCCTCGGCGAGCTTGGTGACCACCGGTGGCAGGCCGAGATCGTCGACGGAGCGGATTTCGAAGGGGATTGCGCGGCAGACGATCGAGATCGAGCCACGTTGCTTGAAGGTGTTGACGCGGAAACGCGAGAGGCCGGAGATCGAGTAGGAGAAGTCGGCCTCGCCGGCTTCCTCGAACTCGGTCTGCGAGCGGACCTCGGCGATGTCGTGGAAGGCCTTCTCGGTGTCCTCCGCGCTCAGCGGCTCGTAGCCGTCGAGCTGGACCAGCTCGCCGTGCTGGCGGATGATCGGCTTCGAGTTGACCTTGATGTGAAGGTCGGACCCTTCGCGCTCGATCAGCGCGCGCAGAGCTTTGTCGATCTCGAACATCCCGACCTCTATCGGCCGGGATGCTCACACTCCTTAGCCCTGGCTCAGGTGACCTCTCTGAGCTTCTGGGCTTCGCCCAGCTGCTGCAGCTTTTTGAGCGACTGGTTCTCGATCTGGCGGATGCGCTCGCGGGTGACGTTGAACGTGCGCCCAACCTCGTCGAGCGTGCGAGGGTGCTCGCCGCCGAGGCCGTAACGCAGCTCCAGCACGCGCCGCTCGCGGTAGGAGAGATTCTCCAGCGCCTCCTTCAGCGCCTCTTTGGTCAGCAGGTCGGCCGCCCGGTCGAAGGGGGACTCGGCCTTCTCGTCGGCGATGAACTGGCCGAACTCCGACTCCTCCTCGTCGCCGACCGGCTTCTCCAGCGAGACCGGGGCCTGGGCGGAGCGCTTGATCGAGTCGACCTCCTCGGGGTCGATGCCGGTGACCTCGGCGATCTCCTCCGGGGTCGGCTCGCGGCCCAGCTCGGTGACCAGCTTGCGCTCGGCGCGGCCGATCTTGTTCAGCTTCTCGACCACGTGGACCGGGATGCGGATCGTCCGCGCCTTGTCGGCGAGCGCGCGGGCGATCGCCTGGCGAATCCACCAGGTCGCGTAGGTGGAGAACTTGAACCCCTTGCGGTAGTCGAACTTCTCCGCCGCGCGGACCAGGCCCAGCGTGCCCTCCTGGATCAGGTCGAGGAAGGGCAGGCCCTGGTTGCGGTAGTTCTTGGCGATCGAGACGACCAGGCGCAGGTTGGACTCGACCATTTTCTGCTTGGCGTCGAGGTCGCCGCGCTCGATGCGCTTGGCGAGTTCGACCTCCTCCGCGGCGGTCAGCAGTCGCACCTTGCCGATGTCCTTGAGGAACAGCTGCAGGCTGTCCGTGGTCATGTCCGGTTTCAGGTCGAGCGCCTGTTTCTGGCGGCGCCGGCCTTTTTTGCCGGTGTCGGCGGGCATCGCTTCCGCGGCCGCTTTCTGGGCGGGATCCATGTCCTCGACGAGCTCGATGCCCGACTTCTCGAGGTGCCCGTACAGGTCCTCGACGTCGGACTCGTCCAGATCGACCTCCGAGACCGCGGAGGCGATATCGCCGAAGGTCAGCACGCCAAGCTGCTGCCCTCTGGTTATGAGGCCTTTGACCTCCTCAAGCTCCTGAAGCTCTGCTACCAGCATCCTGTCTGCACTCGTTTCTTTGCGCTAGGTGGTTTAGTCCTGCGACTGGAACGCCGCGGCGGGCGGAAAGTCGCGAAAAAACGGACCGGCAATCCGGTCCGCATGGCTGATTAGTCTGCGCTGCCCCAGGCCCATGCTGGGCATCAGGTTCCGCTCAAACGTCTGTTCGCATCTTAGTCGCTTCAGTTTCTGAAGTCAATGTCAAACTCAATGCGCCAATCCCGCCCCTGGCTGCGCGCCTTCTGGCAGCGAGCGTACCGCGAGAACGTCACCGGGCTCTCGGCGATGGTCGCCTACAACCTGATGCTGGCGGTCTTCCCCTTCGCCCTGCTCGTGCTCTTCGTCTTCGGCCAGGTGCTGAAGATAGGCGGCGTCGAGGCCAGCGTGCTCGACGACCTCCAGCGCCTCTTCCCCAACGTCGAGCAGGAAACCCTCACCGACGTCCTCAACCGGATCGAGCAGAACTCGACCACGATCGGGATCGCCGCCTTCCTCGGTTCGCTCTGGATCGGCGCCTCCTTCTGGGGGGCGATGGACACCGCCTTCTGCCGCATCTACCACGTCGAGTGCCGCAGCTGGGTCGAGCAGAAGCGCTTCTCCTTCGCGATGCTCGCCGTCGTCCTCCTCTTCATCGCCGCCAGCATCTTCCTGCCGACGATGGAGAGCGCCGTTGTCTCGAGCACCGACCGACTGCCACTCGGCCTCTCCGACATCAAGGCGATCGACACGGTGCTGCTGCTCACCGCCGCGATCCTGATCGTGTTCCTGATCTGCTGCGTGATCTTCTGGGCGGTGCCGAAAGGCCACATGCCCTGGCGCGCGGTCTGGCCCGGCGCCGCCTTCGTCACCGTCTGCGCCGGCATCGCCAACTGGCTCTTCCCCTTCTACCTCTCCAACGTCTCGAGCCTCTCGCGCTTCGGCTCGACGCTGGGATTCGTCCTCATCGCCCTGCTCTGGTTCTACGTGCTCAGCCTGGCACTGCTCGCGGGTGCGGTGATCAACTCGCTGCGCCACGAGCTGCACGACACCGGCGAGCTGCCCTATGCGCCGGCGGGCTCTCCGGCGGCGGCTCCGGAGGAGGACTGCGGCTGCGCCGAACGAGCGTCGAAGAGCGCGTCGTGAAGCCCCTGGACGACCTCCCGCCCAAGTTCCGCATCGCCGCCGAAGCCAAGGCGCTCGGGGTCGCGGCTGATCACGGCGTCGAGCCAGGCCGTCGCCGGGCCGAGGACCCAGCTCTCGGGTTGCGCCTCGACCTTGGCGACGCATGCGGTCACCGAGCCCTTCTCGAGCGTCAGCTGCGCTCCGGCCCAGGGCCTGCCGGAGTCGCCGCGGCCCGCTTCCACCGCGACCTGGCAGGTGCCGCTGTGGTCCGCGCCCAGCACGATCGCCGGGGCGACCAGGAGAAAGGCCGCCTCGACGTCGAGGCGGCTGATCGGCCCCGTCGTGCTTGGCATATGGCGTCGCTCGCAGCGAGCCGCGACGCTGAGTGGACCGATCGCGTGACGCAGCCAGGGGCTGACCGTGTAGTGACGGCCCTTGCCGCCATCGCTGGGGCCGAGCTCGACCTGTCCAGCCAGCCGCATCGCTGAGAGCCGCCGCTCCAGCGCCGGGTAGGTGCAGTTGTCGATCAGCTTGTCGAGCTCGGTCAGGGTCAGCGGACGTGCCGCCAGAGCGCGAACGATGGTTGAAGACCAGCCTCCGACCAGGGCCTTGAGCGCCACTTTGGCCGCCGCGCTGTCGAGCGCGACCGGCCCGTCCGGCGCGAGCTGCAACCAGCCCTCCGCTGCCTCGGCGGCGAGCAGGAGGTCGCGGCCGAAGGGAGTCAGCTCGTAGGCGAGAATGCTTGCTCGCTCCCCACGGCAGCGCGTCAGCGCTCCCAGCTCGACCAGTTTCGAGAGGTGGCCGCGAAGCGTCGACTGCGCCGGCCCGCCGAGATCGGCGCGAAGGTCTGAGAGCCGCATCGGGCCGCCGGCCAGAACCCTCAGGACGAGCGCATTCAGCGGGACGGAGAGCAGGCTGAGGACGGCAGTGCCCGCTCGGGGCCGCTGACTTGCCTCAGCGGCGTGCGCGGACGATGCGCTCCGTGACAACTCCCTGCGAATACTTGAAAATATCGGATCAGTATATCCCGAGTACCCGATTTGAACAAGACGGTGCACGTAGCGCCCGGCGCGAGGCCGTCCGGGGTGCGAGCTTGCGGAACGGGACCTAGCCGTAGCGCTCACCGATGATCGCGCGCAGCTTGGCGCGATCGTGGCGAGCGTGGACCCGACGTACGGTCCCGGAGCGGGAGCGCATGACGAGCGATTCGGTGGTCGCGCCGGCGCCGCGGTAGCGCACGCCCTGGAGCACGTCGCCGTCGGTGACGCCGGTGGCCGAGAAGAAGACGTCCTCCCCGGAGCAGAGGTCGTTTGCGGTGAGGATGCGGTCGAGGTCGTAGCCGGCGTCGAGGGCGGCGCTGCGCTCCTCGTCGTTGCGTGGCCAGAGGCGACCGAGCAGCTGGCCACCCATCGACTTCAGCGCCGCGGCGGAGAGCACGCCCTCGGGGGTGCCGCCGATGCCCCAGAGGAGGTCGACAGGCGAGCGGTCGCTGACCGCGAGCAGCGCGGCGGAGACGTCGCCATCGGTGATCAGGCGGATGCGGCCGCCGGCCTGGCGCACTTCGCGCATCGCGTCCTCGTGGCGCGGGCGGTCGAGCATCACGACAGTGACGTCGCCGACGCTGCCGCCCTTGCGCTCGGCGATCAGCTTCAGCGTCTCGGGCAACGGGCGATCGAGATCGAGCAGGTCGGCGATCTCCTCGCCACCGGCCATCTTCTCCATGTAGACACAGGGCCCGGGGTCGAACATCGATCCGCGCTCGGCGAGCGCGATCACGGCGAGCGCGCTGGGCATGCCGAGAGCGCAGAGGCGCGTGCCCTCCAGGGGGTCGACCGCGATGTCGGCCACCGGCGGGCTGCCGTCGCCGATGTGCTCGCCGTTGTAGAGCATCGGAGCCTCGTCCTTCTCCCCCTCGCCGATGACGACGACGCCGTCCATCGAGACCGAGTCGAGGACGAAGCGCATCGCGTCGACCGCGGCCTGGTCGGCGGCGATCTTGTCGCCTCGGCCGACCCAGCGGGCCGCGGCGAGCGCCGCCGCCTCGGTTACGCGCACCAGCTCCAGGGCGAGGTTGCGATCCGGCTTCTGCTGCGAGGTCTCCCCCATCGGCCCGGGAGCCTATTCGATCGTTCCGGTGCGCCTTTTCCCCGATATGACGGGATAAGGCGCACCGGAACGGGTTGGGGCGGGTAGGGTGCCCGGCATGGAAAGGTGGGGACTGACGCTGCCGCTGCCGGGGCTCTCGCTCGCCGCTCACGAGGAGCTGGTGAAGGGAGCCGAGGCCGCCGGCTACACGGACTTCTGGAGCGGTGAGACGAACGGGCCCGACGGCTTCACGCCGCTGGCGCTGAGCGCCGCCTGGACCGAGCGGGCGAGGCTCGGCACGGGGATCGTCGGGGTCTTCCAGCGCGGCCCGGCCCTGCTCGCGCAGGAGGCGGCCGCACTGGCCAGCGCCTCGGATGGCCGCTTCGTCCTCGGCATCGGCTCCTCCTCCGACCGGATCGTCGAGGGCTGGAACGGCATCCCCTTCGAGCGGCCGCTGAGCAAGGTTCGGGAGACGCTCGACTTCCTGCGGGTCGCGCTGGAAGGCGAGCGCACGTCCACCGGGTTCAAGCTGGAGACCGCCCCGGCTCAGCGGGTGCCGATCGTGCTCGCGGCGCTGCGCGGCAAGATGCTCGACCTGGCCGTGGAGCGCGCCGACGGTGCCTTCACCAACTTCCTGCCCCTCGGCGGCCTGCCGAAGGTGACCGCGCAGCTGGAAGGGGCGCCCGACGGGTTCGAGCTGCTCTGCCGCTTCTTCTGCCTGCCGGGCGAGCGCGAGGCGGTCGAGCCGCTGGCCCGCTTCATGTTCTCCTCTTACATCACCGTGCCGGTCTACGCCGCCTTCTACCGCTGGCTCGGCTACGGCGAGGAGATCGACGCGATGATCGCCGCCTGGGAATCGGGCGACCGCCAGGCCGCCGCCGCAGCGGCCCCCTGGGACCTGATCGAGGCGATGTTCATCTTCGGCACTCCGGAGGAGATGAAGGAGCGAATCGGCGCCTTCGTCGAGGGTGGCGTCACCCTGCCAATCCTCACCCCAATCACCACGCCGGACAAGCTGGGCGAGTTGATCGAGGCTCTGGCTCCTTAACTGGGGCGGGGCGGGGGCTGGCGGGTGCCCCTCCCAAAACGCTCGGCAGGAGCCTCGCTGGAGTGTTTTGGGAGGGGCACCCGCCAGCCCTTTCGCAGCACACAAGCTTCTCCAATCCCCGAAGCGCCGCCCTTTCCGAAAAAGCTTCCCAAGCTTGGAGGTCCCGGTGCGCATTCCGCCCTTCGAGTCTCCGGCGCTAGCTTGTGCCGGCCCAGGGCCTCCGGGGGTCCCTCTCCAGGAACTCCCGCGAAGCGGCCTGGAGAGGGACCCCCGGAGGCCCGGACTTCACTAACCCGCAGGCCGGGCAAGGCTCAGGGCATAGTCCCCGGCGGCGTCCGTGAACCAGCCGCTCATCGCCAGGCCGGCCTCCTCGTAGACGCCCTCCAGGCGCTCCTGGGTGAACTTGGAGGAGATCTCGGTCCGCATCTCCTCGCCGGCGGCGAAGCCGACCGCCATGTCGAGCTCCTCGAGGCGGATCGTCTGCTCTGCGAGGGAACGCAGGCGGATGTCCATGCGCGCCTCGCCGGCGTCGTAGCGGGCGACGTGCTCGAAGGCGTCGAGGTCGAAGTCGGCTCCGAGCTCGCGGTTGAGCACGCGCAGGACGTTCTTGTTGAACTCGGCCGTGACGCCGAGCGAGTCGTCGTAGGCAGCCTCGAGCCGCTCGGGCTCCTTGACCAGGTCGGTGCCGAGCAGGAGGCGGTCCTCCGGAGCCATCAGCCCGGCGAGCCGAACGAGGAAATCGTGCCGCGCGTCGGGATAGAGATTGCCGATCGTGCCGCCGAGGAAGGCAACCAGCCTGGCGCCATCGTCATCCGGGATGCGCTCGAGGTCGTGCTCGAAGTCGCAGACGAGGCCGCGGATGGCGAGACCGGGGTACTCCTCGACCAGTGATTCCGCGGTCTCGTGGGTGATCTCCTCGGAGATGTCAACCGGGACGTAGGTCTGCAGGCAGCCGGCATCGCGCATCGCGCTCAGCAGGTGGCGGGTCTTCGCGGCAGAGCCCGAGCCCAGCTCGACCAGCGTCTGGGGGGCCCCGGCGGCCGTGACGATCTCGCCAGCGCGCTCGCCGAGGATCGAGCGCTCGGCCCGGGTCGGGTAGTACTCGGGCAGCCCGGTGATCTGCTCAAAGAGCTGGGAGCCGCGCTCGTCGTAGAAGTACTTCGGCGCCAGCTCCTTGGGGTCGGTCGAGAGGCCGGCGCGGATGTCGCGCCGCATCCTCGCGCCGCCGTCGGCGTCGAGGTGGACCTCGATCTCGATCGGGGGCTCGGTCGTCGTCATCTCACATCCCTAGCGCAACGCAGGCCGGAAAAGATCTGTCGGCGCTGGGGCAGGTCCCAGTTGCGAAAGCTGGACCGCATGACGCTGGGATGGGTCGCCCACGAACCGCCGCGCAGCACCTTGTACTCGTCGCCGAAGAAGGGCGTGGAGTACTCGCGGTAGGGAAAAGCCTCGAAACCCGGGTAGGCGAGGAAGTCCGAGGACGTCCATTCCCAGGCCTGGCCGACGCCATCAAGGCCCTGTGCGGCCGCCTCCCACTCCTGCTCCGTGGGCAGCCGCTTGCCGGCCCAGCGAGCGAAAGCGTCGGCCTCGTGCCAGGAGATGTGCAGGACCGGAGCATCCGGGTCGACGGGATCGCGGCAGCCCATGGCGGTGCGCACCCAGCCCTCGCCGTCTCGTTCCCAGTAGAGCGGCGGCTCGGCGCCCGTCTCCTCCATGAAGCGGATATACGCGCCGTTGGCGACCGGGTCCCGGTCGATCTCGAAGGGCATCAGCTCAACCGCGTGCCGGGGCCGCTCGTTGTCGTAGGCGAAACCGCGGTTGGGGGCGCCGACCTCGTAGGTGCCGCCGTCGATGGCGATCGTCATCGGGGCGCGGGGCATCTCTCGAACGGGCGGATACTCAAAGCGCCGGGCCAATTGGCCCGGCGCTTGTCCGGGCGAGAGATGCCCCGCGCCCCGCGACAACCCGCTCGCCTCGACCATCTGCAGCAGCTGCAGCATCGTCTCCTGGTGCTGGAGCTCGTGGGCGACCAGCAGCTCATAGACGAAGCCGTCGCGCAGCAGCCGGTCCTCGGCCTCGTGGCCGACGTCGACTTCCTCCAGCACCTCCAGGGTGCGCTCGCGCACGTCGGCGAGGTAGGAGCGCAGCTCGGCGTCGCGCAGGATGGGCAGCTCCCCTCGAGTCCGGCGGGGGTTCTCGATCGCGTCGTAGAGGCGGCCGAGCTCGCCGTGCAGCGGCTCGCGCCCTCCAACCGTCTGCACCAGCCAGAGCTCCTCGAAGTTTGCGATGTGGCCTAGGTCCCAGGCAAGCGGGCTGAGAATCGGAGAGTAGACGCGGTTGAGCTGCTCGTCGTCGAGCGGGCTGATCAGCTCCAGCGTGCGCCGACGCGCCTCGGCGAGACGTTCCGCGATCGCTTCCTTGGAGCTGGGCGTCACCTCGGTGGCGATGCCTGAAACCCTAGCGAGGTCAGATTGCCGGAATGTGAACCTGCGCGAAGCGTCAATTTCCCATGTCACGCATGGAAAATCGGCGCTTCGTCCCTAGTCGGTTCCTTCGGCCTCGGGGTCGTGCCAGACCCGCTTGCGCCAGGGTGGGGCGACGGCGAATCGAGCCCTGCTGGTTGCCGCTATCGGTTCCAGGGGGATCAGGTGGATTTTGCCGTGTGGAGTGAGACGTTCGATGCGGGTGGTCCCGGCGGCGTTGCCGGCATGGCTGCCACCCGAGACGAGCAGGACGTGGGTCTCGCGGCCCCAACCGTCGTGCGAGCGAATACCGACTGCCTCGGCCACGTCCCGGAGCACGCCGATGTCCGCGTCCGATCCCCAGCTGCCCACTCCCTGGCCGTGGCTGTAGCCATTGTGGGACGAGGCCCGCTGGTCGACGGATCCATCGGGCCGGATGCGGATCTGGACACTCTCCCAGTCGTCGCGGTGGTAGCCCCGATCGCCGACGACCGGGATGCCGCGCAGGGTGGCCGAATCCGCGTAGTACATCCAGTACTGGATGTAGAGGTTGCCGGCCCGATCGCCCGAGCACTCATACCCCTCGGCCTCGGAGTGCTCGACCCCGTCGGGGCGGCAGTCGACGACGTGGACGAACGCGGTGACCAGCAGGCCGGCCTCGCTGCGCAGGACGTAGCCCTGCTCCGCCCCATCGCCACAGCCGGTGCTACGGCAGCGACGGAAGTCCACCGGCACCGCCCGCGAGCCCCGCTCGAAGAGCAGCGACGGCATGTGCTCGCGCGCCAACCTCCCGACCTCACTCCCGTACTCGGCGATCAGCCCCGGTTCGTCCCCGCACCGCTCCGCCAGCGCCGCCGCACAGAGAATCCGAGACCCGATCGCCTGCGCCAACCCCGCCCCGGGGACACGCACGCCAGCCGCAAGCAACCCGATCAGCAGCACCGAAACGAGGCAAACCACCCCCACCCACTCCACAGTCCCCTGCCCCCGCTCACCGCGATGCATACCTCCCTAAGCCGCACCGAAGCTCTTCTCTCCCCCGGGCGGAGCCTCACGGCCGAGATTCAGGGGCAACGCGGGACCACAGAGCCCCGGCGGGGTGCCCCTATCCAGGAACTCCCGCGAAGCGGCCTGGATAGGGGCACCCCGCCGGGGCTCTACCCGAACCTCAGAGCTGCTGAATCTCGGCCGCGATGTCCGCCGCCGCCTGCTTGGCGTCGGCAAACAACATCGAAGTATTCGCTTCGTAGAAAAGATCGTTGTCGATCCCGGCGAACCCGGGACTCAACGAGCGCTTGATCACGATCACCTGCTGGGCCTGGTCGACTTCGATGATCGGCATGCCGGCGATCGGGCTGTCGGGATCGTTCTTGGCCGCCGGGTTGGTGACGTCGTTGGCACCGACGATGACCGCGACGTCGGTGCGCGGCATCTCCGGGTTGATCTCCTCCATCTCCTTGAGCTGCTCGTAGGGCACGTCGGCCTCGGCGAGGAGGACGTTCATGTGCCCGGGCATGCGGCCCGCGACCGGGTGGATCGCGTAGCTGACCGTGACTCCGCGCTTCTCCAGCTCGTCGCCGACCTCTTTGATCGCGTGCTGGGCCTGGGCGACGGCGAGGCCGTAGCCGGGCACGATCACTACCGAGTCGGCGTAGGCGAGCTTGATCGCCGCGTCCTGGGCGCCGATCGAGGTGTGCGGGCGTTCCTCGGTACTGCTGGCGGCGGCGCCCGCGGGCGCACCGCCGAAGCCGGCGAAGAGCACGTTGCCGACCGAGCGGTTCATCGCGGTCGCCATCTCCATCGTCAGGATCGTTCCCGAGGAGCCGACAAGGGTGCCGGCGACGATCAGCGCCACGTTGTCGAGGGCGAAGCCCGCCGCCGCGGCGGAGAGGCCGGTGAAGGCGTTGAGCAGCGAGATCACGACCGGCATGTCGGCGCCGCCGATCGGCAGCACGACCAGGTTCCCGAGCAGCCCTGCGGCGAGCAGGATGGCGATGAAGATCGCCTGGTTGGGATCGTCGTTGTTGATCGCGATGTTGACGCAGGCGGCGACGATGCCGATCAGCAGCACGGCGTTGATCACCTGCTGGCCGGGAACCGCGAGCGGCCGGGTCGGGATCAGGTCCTGGAGCTTGGCGAAGGCGATGTTGGAGCCCCAGAAGGAGACGGAGCCGACGACCGCGGCGAAGAGGACGGGGATCAGCTCGTCGAGCGGGATCTCGTGTCCGAGCGAGATCCCGTGGCGGATCTCCGACCAGGCGATCAGGGCGACGGCGCCGCCGCCGACGCCGTTGTAGAGCGCGACCATCTGCGGCATCTCGGTCATCTGGACCCGCACCGAGGCGATCACGCCGACGGCGGTGCCGATGCCGAGCCCGAGCGCGATCAGGCCCCAGTTGCCGATGCCGTCGAGCAGCAGCGTCGCGACCACCGCGATCGCCATGCCGACGGCGGCGACCAGGTTGCCCTGCTTCGCGGTCGTCGGGTGGGTGCCGCGCCGCACGCCGATGATGAAGAGCGAGAAGGCGACGATGTAGAGCGCGGTGACGGCGTCGCCGCCGGGTTCGAGGACCGCGAGGAGGCTCATTTACCGCCCCCGGGTTTCGCCTCGGCGTCCGCCTTCGGTTTCGGCTTTTTGGAGAACATGCCGAGCATGCGGTCGGTGACCATGAAGCCGCCGACGATGTTGATCGCGCCGAAGGCGATCGCGATCGTGCCGATCACGTACTCGAGCGGGTCGTTGGCGTAGCCGACGACGATCAGCCCGCCCAGCATGACGATGCCGTGGATCGCGTTGGTCTGCGACATCAGCGGGGTGTGCAGCGTGGTCGGCACCTTCGAGATCACCTCGAAGCCGACGAAGGCGGCGAGGACGAAGATCGTGATCTCGGTCATCAGGCTCATTTGGCGGCCCTCTCGTTGCGGATCTCGCCGCCGTGGGTGATGCAGGCGGCAGCGACGATGTCGTCCTCGAAGTCGAGCGTCAGCTCACCCTCCTCGCCGATGAGCAGGCCGAGCAGGTTCTCGAGGTTCTTGGCGTAGAGCTGGGAGGCGGGTCGGGGCATCTCGCTGGCGAGGTTGCGCGGGCCGATCACCCTGACGCCGTTCTCGACCACCGTCTGCCCCGCCTCGGTCAGCTCGCAGTTGCCACCGGTCTCGGCGGCGAGGTCGACGATCACCGAGCCGGGCTGCATGCCGCGCACCGCGTCGGCGGTGATCAGCAGCGGCGCCGGGCGACCGGGGATCGCGGCGGTGGTGACGATCACGTCCTGTTTGGCGGCGTTCTCGCCGAGTGCGTCGCGCACTTGGGCGTTCTCCTCGTCGGTGAGCGGACGCGCGTAGCCGCCCTCGCCCTCCGCGTCGGGGATGAAGTCGAGTTCGAGCGGGCGGCCGCCGAGCGAGGCGATCTGCTCCCAGGCGGCGCGACGGATGTCGAAGCCGGTGACGATCGCGCCGAGGCGCTTGGCCGTGGCGACGGCCTGCAGGCCCGCGACGCCGGCGCCGAGGACCAGCACCTTGGCCGGCGGGACCGTGCCGGCGGCGGTGGTCATCATGCCGAAGAAGCGGCCCGACTCGCGAGCGGCGATCAGGGTCGCGGCGTAGCCGGCGGCGGCGGCCTGCGAGGAGAGGGCGTCCATCGCCTGGGCGCGCGTGGTGCGCGGGATCGCCTCCATCGCGAAGCTGGTGACGCCGGCCTGGGCCAGCGCGTTGTTGGTCTCGGCCGCCGTCCACGGCGAGAGGTGGCCGATCAGGAGCTGGCTGGAGTTGAGGCGACCGATCTCGGCGGCGGAAGGGGCGGCGACGCGAAGGACCACGTCGGCGCCCCACGTAACCTCGCCCTCGACCACGTCGGCCCCTGCCTCCGCGTACTGGGAGTCGGGATGGCCGGCCGCGTCGCCGGCGCCGGACTCGACCACCACGTCGACTTTCTCGTTGGCGGCGAGGGACTTGACCACGTCAGGGACGAGCGCGACACGGCGCTCCCCCTCGGCGGTCTCTTTCGGCACTCCGATCTTCATACGACGCGGCGGGGGAGATTATGCGATGAGAGCGGCGAGGCGCTCCAACGTGTGCAGCTGCTCGCTCCGCTCGGCGTGGACTGGGGAGACGATGAGGCGGTCGATGCCGGCACCGCGGAAGCGCTCGACCCGCTCGGCGACCTCGGCCTCGGTGCCGACCAGCGAGGTCGCCTCGACGACCTCGTCGGGGACGGCCTCGAAGGCGCCGGCGCGGTCGCCGTCCTGGAAGCGCCGCTGGACCTCGTCGGCGACGTCGCCGAAGCCGAAGCGGTGGGCAAGGTCGACGTAGAAGTTGGTCTTGCGGCTGCCCATGCCGCCGAAGTAAAGGACGAGGCCGGCCTTGACGACCGCCTTCGCGGCCTCGAGGTTGCCGTCGATCGCGACCTGCAGCGAGGGCGAGACCTCGAGGTCGGAGCGCTGCCGCCCGCCCTTGGCGAAGCCCGCCTCCAGATGCTCGCCCCAGGTCTCCTGGAAGGCGTCGACGCTGAAGAAAATCGGGATCCAGCCGTCGGCGACCTCCGCCGCCAGCTCGACCGATTTGCGCCCGATCGCGCCGACGAAGACCGGGATCCGGTTGCGCTCGGGGTGGAAGTTGAGCTTCAGCGCCTTTCCCTCGCCGCCGGGTAGAGGCAACTGGTAATGCTCGCCCTGGTGATCGACCGGCCCTTCGCGCGCGACGATCTCGCGCACGACTTCGATGTACTCGCGGGTGCGGCCCCAGGGCTTTGCGTAGGGGACGCCGTACCAGCCTTCGGAGACCTGCGGGCCGGAGGGGCCGAAGCCGAACATGAAGCGGCCTCCGGAGAGCTTGTCGATCGTCGCCCCGGCCATCGCCGCGGCGGCGGGCGGGCGAGCGGGAACCTGCAGGATCGCGGCGCCGAGGTTGATCTTCTCGGTCTGCCCCGCCAGCCAGGCGAGCACGCTGACCACGTCGGAGCCGTAGGACTCGGCCGCCCAGACCGACTCGTACCCAACCGCCTCGGCGGCGTGGACCACCTCGAGGGCGTCCTCGCCCGCCGGGCCGATGCCCCAGTAACCGAGGTTGAGTCCAAGCTTCAGTGCCATCCGGGTTGGACCCTATTGAATAGGACCGGATGACGGACGCAGCGACCGAGCGGGGACTCTCCAGCGCCACGGCGGCGAAGCGGCTGCGCGAGCTCGGCCCGCCGCCCGAGACCTCCTCGCGATCGGTCTCAAGCATCGTCGCCGGCAACGTCTTCACGCTGTTCAACGCGATCATCGGCGGGTTCTTCGTCCTCATCCTCTCCCTGGGCCTTTTCGCCGACGCGGTCTTCGGCCTGATCGCGATCGTCAACTCCTACATCGGGATTCGCCAGGAGCTGAAGGCCAAGCGGACGCTGGACGAGCTGGCGGTGCTGGTCGCTCCCCACGCGAAGGTCCTCCGCGACGGCGCGGTCCAGAGCCTGCTGGCCGAGGAGGTCGTACCCGGCGACGTCGTCAGGATCGAGCCCGGCGACCAGCTCGTCGCCGACGGCGAGACGATCGAGAGCCGCGGGATGACGCTGGACGAGTCGCTGCTGACCGGCGAGGCGGACGGAGTGCGCAAGCAGCCCGGCGACCGGGCGCTGTCGGGGTCCTTCTGCATCTCCGGGTCTGGCTACTACTCGGTCGACGCGGTGCGTGAGGACAGCTACGCGGGCCGGCTGGCCGGCGAGGCCAGGGCCTTCCGCCACCCGCCTTCCCCGCTGCAGGACGAGGTGAACCGGGTGATCGTCGCCTGCACCTACGCGATGGTGCCGCTGGCGCTGATCCTCCTCCTCGTCTTCCAGGTGCGCAGCATCGATCTGGTCGAGGCGGCGCAGACCGCGACCGCCGGCCTGGTGACCCTGATTCCCGAGGGGCTGGTGCTGCTGATGAGCGTCACCTTCGCCGTGGCGGCGGTGCGCCTGGCCCGCAAGGACACGCTGGTGCAGCAGATGAGTGCGACCGAGAGCCTCGCCGCGGTCGACACGATCTGCGTCGACAAGACCGGCACCCTGACCGACGGCGAACTGCGGCTGCTCGGCGTCGAGGTGGCCGAGGGCCTGGAGCCGGCGGCCGCGCACGCCGCACTTGGGCGCTTCGCCGCCAGCGCCGGCGACCGCAACCGAACCCTGGAGGCGATCGGCGAGCGATTTCCGGGCGAGGCGGGGCAGGTTGCCGGCGAAGTGCCGTTCTCCTCGGAGTGGAAGTGGAGCGGGTTGCGGATTGGCTCCACCACGTACGTGCTCGGCGCCCCCGACGTACTCGGCACAGCCGGGGCCATGGCGCTTCCGCCCGGACTCACCCGCGTCCTAGAGCGGGAGACCGCCGCGGGCCGGCGGGTCGTCGCCTTCGGCGAAGCCAGCGAGCCGCTGCCGGCGGACCCCTCGCAAGGGGCGCCGCGAATGGCGCCCGTCGCCCTGATCGTGCTGGAGGAGACGCTGCGGCCCGACGCGGCGGAAACGGTCGCTTTCATGCGCGAGGAGGACGTCGACCTGAAGCTGATCTCCGGCGACGCGCGGGCGACGGTGACCGCGGTCGCAGCGGCGGTCGGCGTGCCGCCGGACGCCGGCACGATCGAGGGCGACGAGCTGCCTGAGGATCCGCAGGAGCTCGCCGAGGCGGCACGGCAGAACACCGTCTTCTGCCGGATCAAGCCGGAGCAGAAGAAGGCCCTGGTCGCGGCGCTCGCCGCCTCCGGGCGCTACACCGCGATGATCGGCGACGGGGTCAACGACGTGCCGGCTCTGAAGCAGGCCCGGCTGGCGGTGGCGATGGGCTCGGGCGCGCAGGTGACCAAGGGGGTCGCCGACGTGGTCCTGCTCAAGGACGAGTTCGCGCGCCTGCCGCAGGCGGTCGCCGAGGGTCGCCGCATAGCCCGCAACATCCACCGGCTCGGGCGCCTCTACCTGACCAAGTCCGTCTACGCGGCGGCGCTGATCCTGCTCGTCGCCGTCCCCGGCTTCGCCTTCCCCTTCCTCCCCCGCCACCTCACCCTGGCCGTGTTCCTGACGATCGGCATCCCCTCCTTCGTCCTCGCCCTGGCGCCCTCCGACGGTCCGCTCTACCGCGGCCGGCTGCTGCGCGCGCTCGCCGCCTTCGCCGTGCCGGCGGGCCTGGCAACGGCGCTCGGCTCGATCCTCTCCTTCTTCCTCGTCGACACCGTCTTCGGCGGCAGCCTCGAGGCCGGCCGCACCGCGGCGACGACGACGTTGATCGTGCTCGGCCTCAGCTTCGTCCTGCTGCTCGAGCGCGGACCCGGCCGCGAGCACATCGCGATCCAGAGCTACATGCTCGCCCTGGTCGCCGGCCTAGGCGCGCTCTTCGCCGGGATCCTGGCGATCGGGCCGCTCCGGGACTTCTTCGAGATGGACCTGCTCAGCTCGGCCCAGTGGTTCCTCTCGCTCGCCTCCGCGGCGGTGGGGCTGACGATCGCCAGCGTGCTCTGGCGCCTGCCGCAGATCGAAAGACTGGAAGCGCCTGCCGAGCCCGACGGTTCGCCCGCTGTCCATGCAGACGGCCCCTGATTTTCGACCCAAGGCCATACTGGACCGGCGTTCCCGTGCCTAGCGTTCACGCATGGCGACGATCTCGAAACCGGCTCCCCCTCTCCCGGCCGGCGGTTACCCGCTCCTAACGGGTCAATTCGACGAGGCGCTCGCCCCGACAGGCACTCCGCACCTCCCTGCGCGGAAGCCATGAGCGCGCTCGCGCAGCACCACCTGGCCGTGCTGCGCGAGCGTGTTCTGTCGGAGGAGTAACGCCGTCGACGCTAGCCCCTCCTAGCTATTCCGGCTGGGGCGGCAGCACGAACTGCGAGACGATCATGTTGGCCGCCAGCCGGGGCTCGGAGCCTTCGCGTATCCGCTCGATCCTGACCTCGATCACGACGGTGCTCTTGCCGACGTGGAGCGGGGTGGCGACGGCGACGATCTCGTCGCCCAGCAGGCCCGCGGCGAAGACGTTGAGCTTCAGCTCGATCGTGGTGAAGTTGTGGCGCGGGGGGATGTTGCGGAAGGTGGCCCAGGCGGCGACGGTGTCGCCGAGCGCGGTCCAGACCCCGCCATGGACGTAGCCGCCGGGGTGCAGGTGGCGCTTGTCGACGACGATGCGGCCACTGGCGAAGGAGTCCTCGATCTCCAACGGCTCGATGCCGAGGTCGCCGGGGAAGCTCTCCGGCAGAAAGGCGCGGACGTGCTCGGCTTCCAGCACGGAACGGTCGGTCATCAGGCGGCCAGGCTATAGGCGCCTGGGTCCAGATGCACGGTGCGGCGACGGTACGTACTCCACAGCCAGGGCCAGTTGTTCGGGTCGTTGCCGTTCTGGTCGACGTACCAGTTGGTGCAGCCGCTATGCCAGACGGTCTTGTCGAGAGCGGCGCGGAGCTCGCGACCGAAGCTCTCGGCCGCCTCGCGGCGCACCTCGATCCGGATCGCCTCGGCGCGGTCCATCTCGCGCAGGGCGGCAATCGAGTGTCGAATCCCGCACTCGAGAGTGTGAATCACCGAGCCGGTGCCGCCGTTGGTGTTCGGGCCGTAGAGCAGGAACATGTTCGGGAAGCCGGGAACGCTGAGGCCGAGGTAGGCGTGCGCCGCCTCCCCCCACTCCTCGGCCAGGCTGCGGCCGTCGCGGCCGGCGACCTCCATCGGCGCGACGAAGCCGTGGGTGGCGAAGCCGGTGGCGAGGATGAGCACGTCGGCGGGCCGCTCGGCCCCGGTGACGTCGCGAATCCCGGTCGGCGTCACCGTCTCGATCCGCTCGGTCACCAGCTCGACGTTGGGCTGGGTGAGGGTCGGGTACCACTCGTCGGTGATCATCACCCGCTTGCAGCCGAACTCGTCGGCGGGGGTCACCTTGCGACGCAGCTCGGGGTCTGAGATCGCGGCCTCGATCTGGCGTCGGCCGATCGCGCGCAGGGCCGGCAGCAACCAACGCTGCCGGGTCATCGCCGCAGCGCCGATCTCGTTGAAGGCGAAGTTCACGGCGCGATCGAGCCGGCGCACCGGTGGGACGCGCCTGAACAGGGCGTGCGCCCAATCCGGGTAGGCGTAGTCCCCGCGCGGGACCGTCCAGCCCGCGGTCCGCTGGTAGACGTCGAGCCGCTCGACCTCCGGCTGGATCGCCGGGCCGACCTGGATCGCGCTGCAGCCGGTGCCGATCATCGCCACGCGCTTGCCGGCGAGGTCGACGTCGTGACGCCACTCGGCGGTGTGAAATGACGGGCCCTCGAAGCTCTTCAGACCCGGGACCGGCGGCGTCTGCGGAACCGAGAGCTGGCCGCAGGCGGTGAGCAGCACGTCGGCCTCGTGCGGTCCGGCGCTGGTCTCGAGCCGCCACCGGCCCCGCTCCTCATCCCAGCGGGTGCTCTTCACCTCGGTGCCGGTGCGGACCTTGTCCAGCACCCCAAAGCGCCGAGCCACCCCCTCCAGATAGGCCTGGATCTCGGCCTGCCCCGCGTAGCGGCGCGACCACCGGTTCGGCGCGAAGGAGAACTCGTAGAGGTGCGAAGGGACGTCGCAGGCGGCGCCGGGGTAGGTGTTGTGGTGCCAGACGCCGCCGACCCGCTCGGCCTTCTCGAAGACCGTGACGTTCTCGTAGCCCTCGCGGCGCAGCATCGCGGCCGCACCGACGCCGCCGAAGCCGCCGCCCACCACGGCGACGGAGCGAGTCGGCCTACTCAACGCCGAACCCCTCCAGCCCGAAGTCCCCGTAGGGCTCGTCGCGATCGCGCACGGCCTCCTTGAAGCCGGATTCCGCTGCCCGGCGGACGAACCCGTGCCCCTCCTCGGTGTGACGGGCGATGCCGTCGAAGAAGGTCCCCAGGAGCTGGGTCTGGTGCAGGCCCTGGGCGTAGAGGCTCTGGTTGACCAGCATCTTCATCATCACCAGCTGGTTGAGTGGCATGCGGGCGACGCGCTCCACCAGCGCATCGAAGCGCTCGTCCAGCTCGGCCGCGGGAGCCGACTCCGTCGCCAGGCCCCACTCCACCGCCTGCTCTCCGGTCAGCGAGTCGCCGGTGAGCAGCAGGCGCTTCGCCCGCATCGGGCCGACTCGGGCAGCCCAGAGCGCCGTGGTCGGCGAGCCCCAGACCCGTGCCGGCGGGTAGCCGATCTTGGCGTCGGAGGCGACCACCAGCAGGTCCGAGCAGAGCGCCATGTCGGTGCCCCCGGCGACGCAGTAGCCGTGCACCTTGCAGATGACCGGCTTCTCGGAGTGGAAGAGGCTCATGAAGCCGCGCACGTTGCGCCACATGAACTGGAAATCGGTGACCGGGTCCCAGTTGGACTCAGGCGCGTGGTTGGCGGCGATCGTCGCCGGGTCGACGGGGGAGCCCGCGGGCGCCTCCACCCCACCGAGCCCGCTCATATCGCCCTCGGCCGAGGCGACCAGGTCGTAACCACCGCAGAAGCCCGTGCCGTTGCCGGCCAGAGCGATCACATGGATGGCCGGGTCGAGATTCGCCCGCTCCACGCAGGCCGCGATCTCAGCCGGCATCCGCAGCGTGATCCCGTTCCCCCGCTCCGGCCGGTTCAGCGTAATGCGAGCAACCCGGCCCTCGGTCTCATATTCAACCGTCTCGAAGTTCATTTTTCGAGCCTACTTGGCGCCTGGCTGGAAGTGCGACTCGGAAGTCCCGCGTGCGCGACTGGCGAGCGCCGGCCAAGCGGGGCAAGGACGCAGGGGCCTGAATAGCAGCGCTATTCAGGCGACTGAGGACGCCGCACCGCGCCGCGTCCGCCGCCGCCAGGCGCGTGCGTGGGGATTTCGAGGCGGGCTTTCAGCCCAAGCGTTCAACCAACATCGCCTTGCCTTGGCCGCCCGCGACGCACATCGTCTCTATGCCGACCTGGAGGTCGTCGGTCTCCAGCACGTTGAGCAGGGTGCCCATGATGCGGGCGCCGGTCATGCCGAAGGGGTGGCCCAGGGCGATCGCGCCGCCGTGCGTGTTCAGTTTCTCCAGCGGGATGTCGCACTCGTCCATGATCGGGATCACCTGGGCGGCGAAGGCCTCGTTGAGCTCGACCGTGTCGACGTCGTCCATCGTCATTCCGGCCCGGTCGAGCACCTTCTTGATCGCGCCGATCGGGGCCACGCCCATGTACTCGGGCTCGTTGCCCCAGGTGGCGGCGGTGACGATGCGGGCACGCGGGGTGAGACCGAGCTCCTTGGCTTTGGTGTCGCTCATCAGCAGCACCGCGGCGGCGCCGTCGTTGAGCGGGCAGGAATTGCCGGCGGTGACGCCGCCGCCGCCGAAGGCCTCGGGCAGTTCGGAGAGCTTCTCCAGGGTCGAGGAGGCGCGCGGGCCGTCGTCCTTGGCGACCTCGGTGCCGTCGGGCAGCTTCACCGGGACGATCTCGCGGTCGAAGAAGCCGTCCTCCTGGGAGCGGACGGCGAGTTCCTGCGAGCGCTGCGCGAACTTGTCCATGTCGGCGCGGCTGACCTCGTAGCGTTCGGCGACGTTGACCGCGGTGTTGCCCATGTCGATGTAGGCGTTGGGCTGGCCGTCGTTGCCCTGGAGGTTCGGGTTCTGGTCGGCGGCCCCAGCGGGCTCGGTGCGCTCGTTGTAGCGGCTGACCCACTCGACCCCGGCGGCGATGTAGACGTCGCCCTCGCCGGCCTTGATCGCGTTGCCGGCGTGACGGATCGCGTCGAGGCTGGAGGAGCAGTAGCGGGAAACCGTCACGCCGTTGACCTCCTGCGGCAGCTTCTCGGAGAGCAGCGAGACGATGCGGCCGATGTTGAAGGCCTGCAGGCCCTGCGGCATGCCGCAGCCGCAGAAGAGGTCTTCGACCGAAGCGGGGTCGACCTCGGGGTTGCGCTCGAGCAACTGGTCGACGACGTAGGCGGCCGTCTCGTCGGGGCGCAGTTGTGCGAGCGAGCCCTTGAAGGCACGGCCGATCGGAGTGCGGATGGTGTCGACGATGACTGCCTCGGGCATGCGGAGTTCTCCTTGGAAGCTGGGGTGGGAAAGTGCGGGCCGCAGCGTAGTCGATTAATTTAGGGGCGATGTCACTGGACGGGCTGCGGGCATGGATCGGGGTGGTGGAGCGCAAGCTCACCATGCGCACACGCGTCTTCCTGGTCCTCGTCGCGATCGCCATCGGCGGCGCCGGCACCGGCATCTACCTCGCGATCGACGCGCATGACAGCGCGGTGAGCGAGGCCGACCTCCAGGCGGTGCGGGACGAACTGGCCGCGGGCGCGGCCGAAACCGCCGAAGGCGACCTCACCCAGCTCGAAGCCGAAGTCAAGGCCCTTCAGTCCGAAGTCGAAGCCCTGCAGAACGAACCGACCCCCAGCAAGAAGGGCGCTGCCGCTACCTCGCAGGAACCGTCCGGCGACTCGGCGGCCAGCCAGGAAGACAACCAGGGAGACGCCAGCGGCGGCGTCGCGCCGGAGCAGCAGCAGGAGCGGCTGAAGGAGCTGGTCGAACGATCGGCGGGAGACGCCAACAAGTAGCCATTCGTGCGAATCCGCACGAAGTTACCCTTCGCGTCCCCTCACTGCGTTACATTCGCCGCAATTCGATCTCGCGAACGTCGCGAGCTCTGCCGCCTAGGCAGTGAAAGGAGCCTCCGATGCCCGAGGGTTACTGCGTCAAAGAGCGCAAGAAGGTCGAGATCAAAGACGCCAAGCAGGTGACGATGAAGAACGGTCGCCCGGCAATCCAAGGTACTTGCCCCGACTGCGGCACCAAGATCTTCAAGATCGGCAAACTCTAGGAAGACGGCGGAGACTGAGAGCGCCCACGGCCGGGTCCGGCCGGCGGCACGAGCTGGCGGATCTCGGCGAGCAACCGGGCCGCCAACTCGGTGGGCTGCTCACCAGGCTGGGCCTGGCCGCCGGCAGGCTCGAAGAAGCGAGTGCTCACCCGCGGACGGCGGGGGAAGCGCGTGTAGCCGGTCGTGCCCTCGATCGCTACGCAGACAAGCTTCGCCTCGGGCACCTCGAGCGCGAGGCGGCCCACTCCGCTGCGCGCTCGCAGCACCTTTCCGCGTGAGCGTGTCCCCTCCGGGAAGACGCCGATGCAGGCGCCACGGCGAAGTTCCTCGATCGCATGCGCCAGGGCATCCGCGTCCCCCGCGCCCCGCTCGATCGGTATCTGGCCCATGCCGTCGAGAACCGGGCCCAGGCCACGCACCTTCCAGAGATCAGATTTCGCCAGCGCCTTGATCTGACGCCGGCGGATGGCGGCGACGCCAACGGTCACCGGGTCCCAGTGGCTGTCGTGATTGCCGACGACCAGCACCGGCCCACTCCCGGGCAGCGCCTCGAGCCCCTCGACCCGGAGCCGGCCCCACAGCGCCCCCGGCCGGCACATGGCCATCGCCGTCCTGTACATCGGGCTCGGCTCCCCCAAGGGCGGGCCGACCCGGGTGCCATCGTCTGTTCGCGCCGTGGCCTCCACCGGGAGCGGACCGTACCCGATCCCCATCCCTCATCCGCAAAGCCACATCAAAGTGATGGATGTCACGTAGTCGAGGTGGCTGGCAGTCGAAGGTAAACGTCTCGTTTCTGCGCACCCCTGCTCGCAATCCCCTCGGCTGTGCCAATCTCAACTATCTAAAGTGTCAACTGTGACGCAGAAGCCACTCGAGCTGATCCTCGCTCGCAACCTGATGTCTGCGCTCTCGACGCCGGCCTTTCTGGTCGACGAGGGCGGCGTCCTCGTCTTCTACAACGAGGCCGCCGGGATGCTGCTCGGCAAACGCTTCGAGGAGCTGGGAACGGTCGGGCCGGACGAGTGGGGATCTCTCTTCGGGCCCTTCGACGAGAGCGGCGAGCCGATTCCCTACGACGAGTTGCCCCTGGTGGTCGCGGTCCGCAACGGCAGGCCCGCACACGCCGACTTCGAGATCAGCTCCGTCGACGGCGCCCGCCACCGGATCGAGGCCTCGGCCTTCCCGATCCTCACCGCACACGGCTCGCAGGGCGCGATAGCGGTGTTCTGGCCCGCCGGGTCGAGCAACGGAGCGGGGCGCTGAGATGAAGGTCAAGCTCTGGGGCACGCGCGGGTCTATCCCCTCCCCGGGGCCGGAGACGATCCGCTACGGAGGCAACACCTCCTGCGTCGGCGTCACCCTCTCCGACGGTTCGATGCTGGCGCTCGACGCCGGCACGGGCATCCGCAACCTCGGCCTTGCCCTCGCCGCCGAGCCGGCCCGGCTGCACATCCTGCTCACGCACCTCCACCTCGACCACATCCAGGGACTGGTCTTCTTCGCCCCGGCCTTCCGCGCCCAGACCGAGATCGTGATCTGGGGGCCCGCCTCACCCGAGGCCTCGCTGCGCGACCGCATCGCCCGCTACATCTCGGCCCCGCTCTCACCGGTCGAGGTGCGCGAGCTGCCCTGCGACGTCTCCTTCCGGCACTGCCCGGAGGCCGAGTGGGAGATCGGCCCGGCGCGGATCCGCGCCGCCTCCGTCGCCCATCGTGGCCCGACGCTCGGCTACAGGATCGACGACGGCGATTCCTCGCTTGCCTACATCCCAGACCACGAGCCGGCGCTCGGCGCCGACATCGACGCACTCGAGGAGGACTGGATCTCCGGCCTGGGCCTGGCGCGCAACGCCTCGCTGCTGATCCACGACGGGCAGTACACGGATCTGGAGTACCCGGACCACATCGGCTGGGGTCACTCCTCACTCTCTCACGCGATTTCCTTTGCCCGCCGCGCAAGCCCCGATCGCACGCTCCTCTTCCACCATGACCCGATGCACACCGACGCACAGCTCGACGCGTTGGGCCTCGCCGCCCGGGAGCGCTGGATGCAGACCGGCGGAGCTGAGGGCGGCATGGAGCTTGCCGCGGAGGGTGCGGAGTACGAGCTGCCCGCGAGGGCCGCCAGCGCCGCCTCTGCAACCTGAGTGTCAGAAAACAGCTGGTTCGCGGTACCGCGCTACCCTGCGACGCGATGTCGTCGACTCCGGGAATCGACGCGGCGGTCGAAAGATCCGACCTGGTCAGGGACGCGCTGGGGCTCGCGCGCCAGGCCCACGCGGGCCAGCTCCGCCGTGGCAGCGACGGCCGTCCCTTCATAGAGCATCCGGTCGCCGTCGCCGAGCTGCTGCTCGAGCACCGCTACGGGGACGAGGTCGTGGCCGCCGCGCTGCTGCACGACGTGGTCGAGAAGAGCGAGACCGGCGCGGTGGAGGTGCGGGAGCGCTTCGGCGACACGGTGGGAGACCTGGTCGAGGCGCTGACCGAAGACGAGACCATCCCCGCCTACGAGGAGCGCAAGCAGGAGCATCGCTGGCGCGTGGCCAAGACCGGCCCCGCCGCGCTGGCGATCTTCGCCGCCGACAAACTGACCAACGTGATGATGCTGCGCGACGCCTACGCGCTGATCGACGAGAGCGTCAGCGAAGAACTCGCGGTCTCGCTCGACCTGAAGATCTACGTCTGGGAGGCCGACCTCGAAATGCTCTTCGACGAAGCGCCCGACATGGAGCTCACCGAACAGCTCGCCGACGAGATGGTCGGCCTCTGGGGCGATCGCTTCAGGGCCGTTCGCTCTTCTCCAGACTGACCCGGCGGCGCAGCGGCAGCGCGTACCAGAAGGCCGCGAACGTCAGCAGCGTCGCGGCACTGGTGACGACGGTCGCGACGCCGCCGAACAGCACGTCGGTGATCAGCATGATCGCCCCTGTCATCGCCAGCGCCAGACAACTGAGGCCGGCGATTGTCAGCTTGTTGGCGAGAAAGATCAGGTCGTCCTTCTGCTGCATGCGGAAGGTCATCCTGTGGTAGGCGGATGGGGAGATGAGGAGGACGGCCGAGATGGCGGTGAGGAGCAGGGTGGCGAAATAGACCCTCTCCTGGAAGGGTGTGATTTTCGTGAAGTTCTGCTGGAACGGCACCGCCAGCAGGAAGGCGAACAGCACCTGGACGCCGGGCAGCGCCACGCGCAGCTCCTGGAGGAGCTCGCTGAGGTTGCGGTCGAGTCGTTCGCTCTCGCTCTCTTCTCTCTCCGACTGGCGATCGGGCACCCCCTCACCATAGGGGAGCGGGCAGCCACCGCGTCCACGCTTGCCATGCGCGTAGGATCGGCCACATGGGACGGCTGGCGGTGGTTCTGGGCAGCAACGGGCTCGGGCCGGGAGGCGAGGACGTTGCCGCGACGGCCAAGGCCCACGGCGCGATCGTGGCCCAGCGTCACGACGGCGGCGGCGCCTACACCCTCCCCCATCGCATCGACCACGCCGCCAACCTCCGAGCCCTCGCCGAGCAGGGCTGCGACCGGGTGCTGGCGATCGGCTCGGTCGGCTCGCTGCACGCCGAGCTGGCGGTCGGGAGCTTCACCTGCCCGGACGACTTCATCGCGCTCCAGCTCGGGCTGAGCGCACTCGAGGACGTACGTGCCCACCGGCCGCCCGGCTTCGATCGCGAGTGGCGCCGGCGAGTGCTCTCGGCCTGGCGTGAGGCCGACGCCCCCGAGCTGCGCGACGGCGGCGTCTACTGGCAGGCGACAGGCCCGCGCTTCGAGACGCCGGCGGAGATCCGGCTGATGGCGGCGCACGCCGACCTGGTCGGAATGACGATCGCCTCGGAGTGCATCGTCGCCGGCGAGCTCGAACTCGCCTACGCGGCCGTCTGTCTCGTCGACAACCTCGCCAACGGCGTCGGTCCCGGGGAGCTCAGCATCGAGGAGATGGAAAGCCACCGCGCCGCAAACGTCACCCGGCTCCACGACGCGATCGACGCGCTGCTGCCCCGGCTGGTCGATGGCTGAGGCGCCACCGCTTGCCGTGACCGGTGCCGTTCTCGACGGCGCCGTCGTCGGGCTGCGCTGCGAAGGAGGGAGGATCGTCGCGCTCGGCCCCGGGGTCGAGCCCGAGCCCGGAGACGAGACGATCGACGCGGCCGGCGCGCCGCTCGTCGCGCCGTTCGTGAACGGGCACACCCACTCCGCGATGACGCTCTTCCGCGGCTACGGCGGCGACCTGCCGCTGATGCGCTGGCTGCGCGAGGTCGTCTGGCCGGTGGAGGCGAAGCTGGAGCCCGAGGACGTCTACTGGGGCGCCCGCCTCGCCTGTCTGGAGATGATCCGCACCGGGACCGTCCGCTTCTGGGACATGTACTGGCACCCCGGCGCCACCGCCCGCGCGGTCGAGGACTCCGGGCTGCGGGCGACGATCGGCGGCCCGCTCTTCGACGGCGACGGCGACACCGCAGCCATGCGGGAAACCGCCCTGGGCAATCTCGAAGAGCTGGCCGGGTTCGGGCCGCGCATCGGGAGCTCCCTCGCCCCCCACGCGATCTACACGGTCAGCGAGGAACTGCTGCGCTGGACCGCCGAGACGGCGGCCGAGCACGGGGTCGCCGTCCAGATCCACCTCTCCGAGACCGAGGCCGAGGTGACCGGGTGCGTCGAGCGGCACGGGGTGCGGCCAGCCGCCTACCTCGACCGCCTGGGGATGCTCGGCGAGCGCACCGTTCTCGCCCACGGTGTCTGGCTCGACCGCGAGGAGCTGGAGCTGATCGCCGCACGCGGCTGCACGGTCGTCACCAACCCGGTCGCCAACATGAAGCTCGCGGTCGGCGGGGTGTTTCCCTATCCGGTGGCGCGCGAGGCCGGAGTCGCGGTCGGCCTCGGTACCGACGGCCCGGGCTCCAACGACTCGCTCGACCTCCTCTCTGATCTCAAGCTCTTCGCCCTGGCCCAGCGCCACGCCGCCGGCGACCCGACCGTCCTGCCCGCGGAGGAGGCCTGGCGCATCGCCACCGGCGCCGCGGCGCCGCTGCTCGGCACCGGTGGGCTCCGCGTCGGGGGGCCGGCGGACTTCCTCCTGCTGCAAACGAGCTCGCCGGAGCTCAGCCTGGGCGACCTGCACTCCGACCTCGTCTACGCGGCCAGCGGCTCGGTCGTCGACACCACCGTCGTCGCTGGAAGGGCGCTGATGCGAGGCGGAGACGTTCCGGGCGGCGAGGAGATCGTCGCCCGAGCCGTGGAGCGGTCTACGCGGCTCGGGATCGGTTGACGCCGAAAGCGACGTGCCCCACCCACGCCGCGGAGAGCCCGGCCGAGGCGACGAGCACAAGCGCCACCCGCGGGTCGTAGGCCTCCGACAGCCAGCCGACGAGCGGCGCACCGATAGGAGTCGAGCCGAGGAAGACGACCGAGTAGAGCGCCATCACGCGACCGCGCATCTGCGGCTCGACGAAGAGCTGCAGCGAGGAGTTGATCGCGGCGGCGAAGGTGACGGCAGCGGCTCCGAGCAGCGCCAGCACCGGGATCTCCAAGGCCAGGCTTGGCATCAGCGCCGCCAGCAGTGCGGTCAGGCCGAAGGTGAGCGCGGCACCGACGATCAGACGCCGGTCGGCGCGACCGCGGGCGCCGGTGATCAAAGCACCGATCACCGAGCCGGCGCCCATCGCCGAGACCAGTGCCGCGTAGGCGCTCGGCCCACCGTCGAAGCTGAAGCGGGCGAGCAGCGGCAGGATGACCTGGAAGTTGAGTCCGAACGTGCCGACGATGGCCATCAGGCCCAGTGGGACCGCCAGCTCGGGCGTTCGGCGCACGTAACTCAGGCCGGCGCGGACAGCGCCGCGCTCGCGAGCCACCGTGGGCGCCGCGCTCAGCTCGGCGGGGTCCATCCGCCAGAGCGCGAAGATCATCGCCGAGAAGGTGAGAGCGTTGAGTGCGAAACAGAGCTCGACGCCGACGCCGACGATCAGGAGGCCCGCCAGGGTCGGGCCGACGAGCCGGGCCGATTGGATCAGGACGCTGTTGAGGCTGACCGCGTTGACGACGCGGTCAGGGCCGACCATCTCGATCGCGAAGCTCTGTCTGGTCGGGTTGTCGACGGCGTTGACCGTGCCACGGAGGAAGGCGAGGACGAAGACCATCCAGGGGGCGACGGAGCCGGCGATGACGATCGCGAGGAGGACCAGCGCCGGTACGGCCATCAGCGCCTGGGTCACCATCAGCAGGCTGCGCTTGGGGAAGCGGTCGGCGAGGACCCCGCCCCAGGCGCCGAAGAGCAGGATCGGGAGGAACTGCAAGGCCGTCGTCATCCCGACCGCGAGGCCGCTTCCGGTCAACGAGAGGATCAGCCAGACCTCGGCGACCATCTGCATCCAGTTCCCCGAGAGGGAGACGATCTGCCCGGCGAAGTAGCGGCGGTAGTTGGGGACTGCGAGGGAGTCGAAGCTGCGCCTGATGCCGGCACTCACCGGCCCCGCTCCTCCAGCATCCCCTCGAGAATCGTCGCGGCCCGGTCGAGGGCCTCGACGTCGGCGGGGGGAAGGTCGCGCATGCGCCGGGCCAGGTAGGCGTTCTTGCGGCTGCGCAGTCGCCGCAACCGCTCGCGGCCGGCGGCGTTGACGCTTACCAGCGAGCTGCGGCCGTCGGCAGGATCGGGTGCGCGGTCGACCAGCCCCGCCTCGAGCAGCACCCGCAGGATGCGCGTCGCGGTCGGCCTCTTGATCCGCTCGATCGCCGCCAGCTCGCTGGGCGTGAGCGGCCCGTGCCGTTCCACGGTCGCCAGCGCTGACCCCGCGGTCGGCGTCAGCTCGGCCCCCTCTCCCGCCGCCTCCTGACGCAACCGCCGAGCTGTCCGCACGATCACCATCCGCAACCGCGCGGCGGAGTCGGTGAGCAGAGTGTCCGTGGTCTCGACGGTCATTAGTTAGCCTTGATAATTAGTTTAGCAAACTATCCCAACACGCTGACTTCGTGGTTAGTTCCGCATAGCGGAACCAAAGACGAAGTCAGCGCATACGATCTGAACGTGACGGAGGTGGCGGAAGAGGCGATCGCGGAGCAGTTGCGCTGGCAGGCCGAGGCCTGCCGGATGATCGGGTCGCCCCTCTACGCGGCGTTGCTGGAGCAGGCGGCGGCGGACGTCGAGGCGCGCGGGCCGGTCTGGGAGGCCCTGCGCGGCCACGAGGGCGACCCCCGGTTCTCGGTGCTCGGGCTGCGGCTACTGGGGACGGTGAATCGCATGGTCATCACCGGACGGGAGCCGGAGCTCGCCGCGGCCTACGAAGCCCGCGACGCGTCGCGGGCCTGGAAGGCGCTGCACGACGCGATCGCGCGCAACGCCGCGGAGCTGCGCCCGCTCGTCGACCTTCCCGTGCAGACGAACGAGGTCGGCCGCTGCAACGCGCTGCTCTTCGGGTTCCTGGCCGTCGCCGCCGAGACCGGCATGCCCCTGCGCCTGCTCGAGGTCGGCGCGAGCGCCGGGCTCAACCTGCGCTGGGATCGCTTCGGCTACAGGGCGGACGGGTTCACCTGGGGCCCGGCCGAGTCGCCCCTGCAACTCGAGTTCGAGCTCGAAGGCGCGGCGCCGGCGCTGCCGGCTGCGGTCGAGGTCGCCGAGCGCCGCGGCTGCGACGCGAACCCGGTCGACGCCTCCACACCGGAGGGACGGCTGACCCTGCTCTCCTACGTCTGGCCCGACCAGCCCGAGCGGATCGCCCGCATGCAAGCGGCCCTGAGGGTGGCCGAAGAGGTTCCGGTCACGATCGAGCGCGAGACCGCGGCCGCCTGGACCGAGCGGACGCTCACCGAACCGGCCGCCGGTCGAGCCACGGTGCTCTACCACTCGATCGTCAGCCAGTACCTGGGCGACCAGGAGCGCGAGGCCTTCTTCGGGCACGTAAGGGCGGCCGGCGAGAGGGCGAGCGCGGACGCCCCGCTGGCCTGGCTGCGGATGGAGCCGGTCGACGACCGGGCCGACCTCGATCTGACGACCTGGCCCGGCGGCGAGACCCGCCGCATCGCGCGGGTCGGCTACCACGGCAGCCCGGTGGAGCTGCTTTAACGGCCGTGCTCCATTGCCTCCAGGCCCCGATCGAGCGCCGCGACGGTCGTCGCGCCCGCGGGGGCTGGAACGGCTCGAAACGTGGAGGCGGCCAACTCCAGGCGGAAGGCGGTCCGCCCACCGCTGTCGAAGGCGGTCACCAGCGGATTGTCCCCCCAGCTGACGAGCCAGCCTCCTTCCTCGAGGGGTCGGGCCGAGCCGCAGCAGTGGCTGGTCGTGATCCGAGGCTCGTTCAGCTGCCCGAGGTAGGTCGCGGTGCCCTTCTCCAGGTCGAGGCTGTAGGAGACGACGCGGGGCCGACGGGGCCGGTCCTTGCCGTTGTCGTAGACGCTGACGTCGCCGTCCTCCTCGACACGGGCGTCGTGTTGGCCGCCGAACAGCTTGACCGCCGGGTCGCCGAGGATCCGCAGCGAGTCGGCCGTCGGCGTGCCGCCCAGCTTCCAGACGATGTCGCCGGTCGAGCGTTCGATGCCGTAGATCGCATCGGTGTGGCGCATCGACACCACCACTTCATCCGCCTCCCGGGGCTCGATCGAGTTGATGTGCACAGGGTCGAAGGTGGTTACTCCCCGAGCGCTGTGTTTGGCGTTGCTGAGCACGTTGCGCCACCACCGCCCGGTCTCGCCGAGGCCGATCTTCCCGCGTGAGTTCCAGCGCCAGGCCACCTGGCCCTCGGGACCGATTTCCTGGATCTCCCCGAAGACCGCCGAAGCGCTCTTGGGGCCGCCGAAGCGCTTCAGATTCACTTTCGCGGCCGGGGCGTAGGTGTCGACGAGGACGTTGCCACTGCCGAGCTCACGGAACTCGTGCCCGTCGATGATCTCCCCCTTCGTCCTCACCACCCGGACCAGCTCCCCCGAGGGCGAGCGGACCTCATGGGCCATGCGGGGGTCCAGCCCATATCCGTCACCGAACGATCGCGCCCAGACGACGTTGCCATCGCTCAGGATCTGTGCCCAGAGCGCTCGGGTATCCGGGCTGTACCACCAGCGCGGGACACCCCCGTGATCGAAGACGATCACCCAGGGACGTGCGTCCCGCGAAGCCTTGAAGCTGACCACGAACAGGCCCGGATCGATTGGACGCAAGCCCTGGAACCGCCACCTCGGAAAGTCCGCAGGGAGGCACCGCACCTCGTAGGCACGGCGATCGTCGCCGCTGGTCACGGTGAGGGTGAAGCTCTCGCCAGGGCGAACGCCGGGATCGACCTGTATGGCGCCCGTCCTCGGCTTGGCCGGGCCGACGGCGACCGTCGTCCCGGCCCCTGCGTCGGCCCGGATCGCCGCGGCGCGGCGACCGCATCGCGAGACGTAGCGGGTCTCGGCGGGATCGAAGTCCGGATAGAGGCCGCTGATCGATAGCGAGGCGACAGGGCCAGGCTTGGTGCTACCGGTGACGCCGCAGCCCCAGATCGCGAATGCGAGCGCAACCAGCAGGCCCAGGAACGAGGTGCCTATCGCTCTGCCGGTCATGCGGCGAGTCTAGGAGCAAGGCACCGGGAGAGACGCGTCGAATCAGACGCGGATGGAGCCCGAGGCACAGGTGCAGGCGGTGCGCTACGCGCCCGGGATGGACGCGCGCAGCACGCGGGTCGCCGAACGGCTGAACACGCCGATGCTGATCGCGGCGGCGCTGACATTGCCGATGGTGGCGATCACCGAGTCCGAGCCGGGAGGCTGGCTCGAAAGCGTCGCGCATTTCCTCAACTGGGCCACCTGGCTCGCCTTCGTCTTCGAGCTGGTGGTGATGCTGGCGGTGGTGCCGAACCGCCGCGCCTGGCTCCGACACCACCAGCTCAACGTGATCATCGTCGTGCTCACCCCTCCCATCCTGCCGCCCGGGCTGCAGGGATTGCGCGTCCTGCGGCTGCTGCGGCTCTTGCGGCTGCTGCGACTGGCCCAACTCTCGCGCGAGGTCTTCTCCCTCGAGGGCCTGCGCTACGCGATGCTGCTCGCGGCGCTGACCGCAATCGGCGGCGGCGCCCTGTTCGAGGCCTTCGAGAAGCAGGCGCAACACCTCGACACCTGGGACGGGATCTACTGGGCGGTGACGACGATGACGACGCTGGGCTCCGACATCTACCCGACGACGACCGGCGGCGAGATCGTCTCGACCGTGATCCTGATCGTCGGCATCGGCTTCGTCGCCCTGATGACCGGCGCCTTCGCACAACGCTTCCTCAGCCCTGAAATCGTCGAGATAGAGGAAGAGCTCGAGGCGGAGCAGGTCTCCGCCGAGGCCATTGCCCTGCGAGAGCTGCGCGGCGTCCAGGAACAGCTGCAGGCGCTCGAGCTCGCCGTTCAGCGCATGGTCGACGAACGCGGCAGCCAGGGACGCCCGTCTCAGTCCTCGTCTTCGTAGGCGCCGATCTTCGCCTCGAGCTCTTCCATCACGCTGGGGTCGCGCAGCGTCGTCACGTCGCCGAGGGCGCGGCCTTCGGCGACGTCGCGGAGCAGCCGGCGCATGATCTTGCCGGAGCGGGTCTTGGGCAGTTCGTCGGCCCAGACGATCCGCTTCGGCCGCGCGAACCTACCGATCCGCTCGGCGACGACGGCGCGGATGCCCTCGACCAGCTCCTCGCTGTGCTCGGTGTCGCCGCGCAGCGTCACGAAGGCACAGATCGCCTGGCCGGTCTGCTCGTCGGACTGGCCGATCACGGCCGCCTCGGCGACCTTCTCGTGGGCGACGATCGCCGACTCGACCTCTGCGGTCGAGAGGCGGTGGCCGGAGACGTTGACGACGTCGTCGATACGGCCGATCACCCAGAGGTAGCCGTCCTCGTCGCGGCGGGCGGCGTCGCCGACCAGGTAGGTCTCCTTGCCGAAGCGGGAGAAGTAGGTCTCGACGAAGCGCTCCTCCTCCTTGTAGAGGGTGCGCAGCATCGACGGCCAGGGCCTGGTCAGGGTCAGCAGCCCCTGACCCTGCTCGACCGGCTCGCCGTCGCTCTCGCCGACGACCTCGGCCGCCACCCCCGGGAAGGGAGTCGTCGCCGAGCCGGGCTTCGTCGCCGTGATCCCCGGCAGCGGCGTGATCATGATCGCGCCGGTCTCGGTCTGCCACCAGGTGTCGACGATCGGGCACCTTTCTCCGCCGATCACCTTGTGGTACCAGAGCCAGGCCTTGGGGTTGATCGGCTCGCCGACCGAGCCGAGCAGGCGCAGCGAGGAGAGGTCTGATTCGGCGGGGATGTCGGCCCCCCACTTGATGAAGGTGCGGATCGCCGTCGGCGCCGTGTAGAGAATCGTCACCCCGTAGCGCTCTACCAGCTCCCACCAGATCCCGTGGCTCGGGTAGTCCGGCGCCCCCTCCCACATCACGCTGGTGGCGCCGTTGAGCAGGGGGCCGTAGACGATGTAGGAGTGGCCGGTGACCCAACCGACGTCGGCGGCGCACCAGTAGACGTCGCTCTCGGGCTTGAGGTCGAAGACGTGGCGATGGGTGGCGGCGACCCCGGTCAGGTAGCCGCCGGTGGTGTGCAGGATCCCCTTCGGCTTCGCGGTCGAACCTGAGGTGTAGAGGATGAAGAGCGGCTGCTCGGCGTCGAGCGACTCCGGCGGGCACTCCGGGTCGGCCGCCTCGAGCAGCTCGTCGTAGAAGCGATCGCGCCCTTCCTTCATCGAGCAGTCGACGCCGGCGTGGCGGACGACGACGATCGTCTCGAGCGTCGCCAGGTCTCCCAGGTGCTCGTCGACCTGTGGCTTGATCGGCGCCATCTTGCCCTTGCGGCGGGCACCGTCGACCGTGACCAGCGCCTTGGCCTCGGAGAACTCCATGCGCTCGCGCACCGCCTCGGCCGAGAAGCCGCCGAAGACGACGTTGTGCATGGCGCCGATCCGCGCGCAGGCCAGCATCGCGACGACGACCTCGGGGATCATCGGCAGGTAGATCCCGACCACGTCGCCCTTGCCGACACCGAGGCTCTTCAGCGCGTTGGCGAAGCGCTGCGTGTCGGCGAGCAGCTCGGCGTAGGTGACGTCGCGCTCCTCGCCCTCCTCACCGCGCCAGTGATAGGCGACCCGATCGCCGATCCCGGCGGCGACATGGCGATCCAGGCAGTTGGCCGAGGCGTTGATCCTGCCGTCGGCGAACCACTTGTAGAAGGGCGGGTTGGAGTCGTCGAGCCCTTCGCCCGGCGCCTCGTCCCAGTCGAGCAGCTCGTTCGCCTGGCGCAGCCACCAGGCCTCGGGGTCGGCCGCCGCCTCGTCGTAGACGGCGGGATCGCTCCACACCGCCCGCTCGCGGAACTCGGCCGGCGGCTCGAAACGCTCCTGCTCGAGCATCTCGCCCAACTCGCGCTCCAGATCGGTGCTCACCTCGCCTGCCATGCCGCTCCTTCCCTCGCCGCTACCCTGAGTGCCGAAACGGTACCCGTTCCGAAATCGCCTGACCAAATGCTCTTCCGCCAGATCATCCACGAGGACCTCGGCTGCGCCTCCTATCTCGTCGGCGACACCGCCTCGGGCGTCGCCGCGGTGGTCGACCCCCAGTGGGACATCGACCCCTACCTGCACCTCAGCCGCCTGCACGGCGTGCGGATCGAGCACGTTCTCGAGACCCATAACCACGCCGACCACGTCTCCGGCCACGGCCGGCTGGCCCGCGCGACCGGCGCGACGATCCACGTCCACGAGCTGGCCGGAGCGGAGTACCCGCACGAGGCGTTCGCCGGCGGCTGGACGCTGAAGCTGGGCGATGGAGCGACCGTCGAGGCGATCCACACGCCCGGCCACCGTCCCGAGCACACCTCCTTCCTGCTGCGCGACGCCGCGCGCGGAGACGACCCCTGGGCCGTGCTTACCGGCGACTCGCTCTTCGTCGGCGACGTCGCCCGACCCGATCTCGCGATCGAGCCGCGCGAGGGCGCAGCCGACATCTTCCGCTCCCTGCACGAGGAGCTGCTGACCTTGCCCGAGGAGACCGAGGTCTGGCCCGGGCACCTGGGCGGCTCGCTCTGCGGCAGCTCCGGGATCGACCTGAAGACGTCCTCGACGATCGGGTTCGAGCGCCGCCACAACCGGGCGCTCGGTTTCGGCAGCGAGGCCGAGTTCGTCGAGGACGCGGTCGCCACGATCGGCGCCAAGCCGCCCAACGTCGAGCACATCGTCTCGCTGAACCGAGGCCCGCTGGTCGAATCGATCAGTGCCCCGACCCGGCTCACGCCGCACGGCTTCGAGGCCGCGATCACCGCCGGAGCGCTGGCGATCGACTCGCGCACCAACGAGCAGTTCGACGAGGCACACATCCCCGGCTCGATCAGCGCCTCCGCCTACGACACCGGCTTCGCCACCAAGGTCGCCGAGATGGTGCCGGTCGGGGCCGAGCTGCTGGTCGTGGCCGCCTCCGACGGCAACGAGCTCGAGGCGGCCGAGTTGCTCGCCGCGGTCGGCCTCCCGGTACGAGGCTTCCTCGGCGGCGGGATGACCGCCTGGCGCGCCGAGGACCGCCCGGTGGCGCGGATCGAGTCGATCGACCTTGCGGAGCTGGCCCGTCGCCTCGACGACGACTCGGGTCCCCAGGTCCTCGACGTGCGCGGCGACGCCGAGTACGCGGAGGGCCACGTCCCCGGCTCGATCCACATCCCCTTCGCGCAGCTGCGCGGGCGGCTCGACGAGCTCCCCCGCGACCGCCCGATAGCGACGATCTGCAAGGCCGGCAAACGCAGCGGCCTCGCTGCCTCGATCCTGCAGCGAGAAGGCTTCGAGGGCGTGATCCACGTCAGCCGCGGCAATGCAGCGATGTGGGATCAGGCAAACGCCGCTACCTGAACCAAGCGGTCGCAGTTCTCTCCGCTACGCGGGGGTAAGTACGACCTCAAGGCGCCATCGAGGTGACTCTTCGGCTTCGCGGTCGCAGTTTCCGCCGCATAGCGGAAGGAATTACGACCGCAGCGGGCGCGGAGATCAGTAGCCCGGGGGGTGGCGGGCAATGAAGCCTTCGGTCGAGCTGACCGGCGAGGGGTGCCAGCGGGGGCCGGCGCCCCCGGAGGTGTCGAAGGCGAGGCCGGCGATGATCACCCAGGCGTGGCCGGCGTTGGCGTAGACGGTGATCCAGCGGCCGGGCCCAGGTTCGCCCCAGGTCGAGAGGCCGGTCGAGTCGAGCGGGCTGGAGAGGAAGCCGCCGCCGTTGAGGGCGAAGCTGACGGCGCCGGAGCAGTCATAGCCCGAGGATTCGAAGGAGCCGTGGCCGCCGCCCCAGATGTATGGCGTGGTGGCGATCGAGTTGGCGGCTTCGATCGCGGCCGCGACCGCCGCGGGGGCCGCGCTGGGCACGCTGGCCTGGCTTTCGGAGATGTAGCCGGCGCTCTCGCCCGGGGTCAATGGCGCCGGCGTGCCCGTCGGCACCGGCTTGCCGCTGGCGGCGAGCTGTTCGGAGATCGCGGAGAGGTTGTCGCTGAGCGCCGCTTCCCGCGACTCGAGCGATTCGAGCGCGGCCTGGCGTTCCGCCTGGGCGGACTTGAGCTCGGAGAAACGTGCCTCCACTTCCTGGCGCGCGGCTGCGGCCTCGCGCTCCTTGACCGCGATCGCGTCGCGTGCCTGCTTGATCTGTAGGCGCACCTCGGTCATCCGCTCGACCGCGGCCTTGGCCTGGTCGCGCAAATCCTTGACGCGTGTGGCAACCGAGTCGTCGTACTCCTGGATCTGATTCAGGTAGTCGGCGCGGGTGGTCACTTCCGACCAGCTCGCCGAGTCGAGAACCACGTTGATCATGTCCGGGCTGCCCGACTCGTAGATCGCGACGAGGCGCTCGCGCAGCACTTCCAAGGCCCGCTGCAGACGGGCCCGAACGCGGGCCAGGTGGCGCTTCTCGGCCTCGAGCTTCGCCGTCGCCCGGTCGAGCTCAGCCTGCTTGGCGGAGAGCTCCGCCTCGAGCGCCGCCTGCTGCTGGCGCAGGGCCGAGACTTCGCCGATCATCGAGTCGATCGCCCGGTTCTGCTCGGCGATCGTCGCGGCGACGGCGCTCTGGCTCTCGCGCACCTTGCTCAGTTTTCCCTGGGTCTCGTGCAGCTTCTCTTCGAGCGTCTCGGCAGGTGCCGAGGCCGCTGCGCAGAGCAGGGCGAAGAGCAGCGTCGCGGGCAGCAGCAGCCACCATGAGTTGCCGCGAAGGGAAGCACGCATCGGCGGCGCACGCTAGCGAAGTCCCCGAAAAATTGTTAGGAGTTGCTAATAACCTGCAACTTCCCTTGCAAATTTCGCAAATTGCAGGATTTCTCGAAGATGACGCGAGGGCGGGCCTTCGGGGGTCCCTCCCCAGGCCGCTTCGCGGGAGTTCCTGGGGAGGGACCCCCGAAGGCCCTCACACCAGCTCGATAAAAGGCGCCGGCCGCGAAGAGGCCCCGGGAGATAAAAGCTCGGAAGACCCGGGAGCTCGGCGGCGCTCGGACAGGAAAAAGCTCGAGGCTCAAGGAGCTTCGGAAGGGATGCCGGCGCCCCTCCCCAAAACACTCAAGCGAGGCTCCCGCCGAGCGTTTTGGGGAGGGGCGCCGGCATCCCTCTACCACTACGCCAGCAGCTTGGCCTTTGCCTTCTCGAACTCGTCGCCCGAGAGCGCGCCCTTTTCCTTCAGCTCATTCAGCTTGTGCAGTTCGTCGGCCGGTGTCGCGTGAGCCTGTTCGCGGATGTAGGAGTCCATGTGCTGCTTGGCCTCGGCTTGCGCCTTGATCGTCCGGTCGCGCATGCCGTCGCCGCGGGCGATCAGGTAGATCAGCGCGGTTATGAACGGGACGAAGACGAGGAACAGCACCCATGCCGCCTTGGCCCAACCCGAGGTTTCGTGGTCGCGGAAGAGGTCGCTGAGAATCGCGACCAGGATCCAGATCCAGATCACGAAGAAGAAAATCTCGAAGGCGAGCAGCATGGCTTCGCCCAGGTTGATGTTTGCGAGGGGCAAGGGGACGGTCCTTTCGGTCGGGGATAGCGTTGCGTCCACGCTACCTCAGCAGGCGCCGTGCGAACAACACGGCTGCCACCGCGGTGGCGAGGTTGAGACTGGAGACACCCGCGCGCATCGGGATCGCGAGCCGGGCGTCGGCGCGGTCGAGCAGCTCCTCGCTGAGGCCGTAGCGCTCGGTGCCGAAGGCGAGGATGGAGCGGGGCGAGAGATCGCGCAGGTCGGCGTCCTCGCCGTCGGGGTCGATGGCGACGAGCGGGCGCTCTCCCCCGGGCAACGCCTCGACGGTAGCCACCGGCAGGGCGAAGTGCAGCCCAGCGGCCCCGCGCAGCGCCTCGGGGTGCCAGGGGTCGTTGCTTCCGGTGGTGAGGACAGCCGCGGCGTCGGCGGCCGCGGCCACCCGCACGCAGGCCCCCATGTTTCCCATCGTGCGCGGGTCCTCGAGCAGGACCACCGGAGCGGGCCTTCCATCCGCCAGCACCGCGGCCACGTCGACCGGCGGGCGCCGGGCGATCGCGACGGCGCCGGTTCGGGGCGCATGGGGGACCATCCGCTCGAGCTCCTTTGCACCAACCCGCTTGACGCGCCCGGCCAGCGAGCCCTCGAGGTCTGGGGCCAGCCCGGCCGCGAGGCGTTCCAGCTCCTCCGGGTCGGAGGCGACCGCCTCGACGATCTCGGCCCCGAAGCGCAGCGCGTGCTTGAGTGCGTGGAAGCCCTCGAGGACCGCCAGCCCGCGATCGCGGCGGGCGGCACGGAAACGCTGCACGAGGGCGTCGCTCACCGCCCCATCATGACCCGAATCAGGAGGTCGACGGCGAGCCGACGACAGGTGCCCGGTCGCCACCGTCGGCGAGGGAGTCGAGGAAAGCGGTCAGGTAACGGCCGATCACCTTGCCGTTCTGCGCCGGCCACTGCGGTCGCTCGCTGAGGCTGGACGTTTCGCCGTGGCCGCCGGTCGGCCGTCCGTAGAGGTACCGCGGCTCGCGGCCGGTCCAGAGGACTCCGCGCAGGACCGGGTCGAAGGGCTCGGGTTCGACGCCCGCCCCGCATTCGCGGGCGATGAGGCCGGCCGCGACGTCGGCCTGCTGGGTCGCAATCCCTCCCTGCTTGATCGGGAACGCGGTCACGTCACCGGCGGCGAAGACGCGCTCGGCGCCGATCGCCCTGCCGTACTCGTCGACGCGGACGAAGCCTTCGGGGTCGTGGGGGGCGCCTACGACCTGCCGGCCCTCCAGGCGCGGCAGGCTGATCACCGCGTCCGCCTCGACCGCTTCGCCTGGCGCGATCCGCAGCCGCCCGGCCTCGAAGGCGATCGGGTGGGCGCCGGCGACGACCTCGACCCCGCGCTCCTCGAGCAGCTGGCCCATCTGTTCGCCGGCGCGGTGGCCGAAGAGCTCCAGCGGCGCGTCCTCTGGGGTTACGACCGTGAGGCGGGTGCGGCCGGAGCGCGCCCTCGCCAGCTCGCTGGCGGCGAGCAGGGCCAGCTCATAGAGCGGCAGTGCCCAGCTGGGCCCGCCGGGCATCGTGAAGACGAGGCTGCGCAGCCGGCCGGCGCGCAGGCCGGCGACGACGTCCCCGACCTGGCCCTCGTCGGCTGCTCCCCAGAAGGTGACGGCGCCCGGGACCGCCCAGAGCATCCGCACGCCGGTTGCGATGAGGAGGAAGTCGTAGGAGAGCCGCTCCCCGTCGCGGGTCACGGCAAGCCTTCGCCCGGGCTCGACCGAGACGATCCCGTCGGCGTGAAAGGAGGCGCCGCAGCGTGAGGCCAGCGCCTCCATGTCGTAGCGGAAAATCCGCGCCGCCCCGTAGGGCTCGCCGACGGCAAACGGGCGGAAGGCGAACTCGCGGCGGGGGTCGCGCATCTCGACCTCGACCAGCTCGCCGGCGAGATCGCGCAGGGCCAGTGCCGCCTCGATCCCGGCGATGCCGGCGCCGGCGATCAGGACCCGCGCCCTGCCACCCTCTACATGCCCGTTCCCTACGTGCTTGTCATGACCCGCCATGGCACGACACTACGTCTGGGGCAAGCCGAGTCCATCCGCAGGAACCCGCCGATTCGGCTACGGATTTTCCGCGGCCGATTCGGCGTTGGCAAAAGGGCATACTCGGAACGGCCAGATGACAAGCGTCATGCTGCGGCGTTCCGGGGTGGGCCGAGTGCCGAGATCACCTCTTGGTCGGTCACCTGCGAAAAGTCCCGGTACCACTGCCCCACCCCGTAGAGCTGCGGGGGTTCGGCCAGGCAGACGACCTCGTCGGCCTCCCCACGCAGCCGCGCGGCCGAGTCCGGCGCGCAGACGGGAACGGCGAGGACGAGGCGGCGCGGCCCCCGGCGACGGATCGCCCGCAACGCCGCGGTGTCGGTGACCCCGGTGGCGACGCCGTCGTCGACGACGACGACGGTGCGGTCCCTCAACTCGATCGCCGGACGGTCCCCGCGGTAGGCGGCGACCCGCCGGCGCAGCTCGGTGGTCTCGCGACCGACGATCGAATCGAGGACGCCACCGCTGATCCCGAGGACCGCCAGCGCCTCGGCGTCGAAGACACGGGTGCCGTCCTCGGCGATCGCGCCGATTCCGTACTCGGGATTGTGGGGCGCCCCGAGCTTGCGCACGGCGAGGATCTCGAGCGGCGCATGAAGCGCCGCCGCCACCTCGCCGGCCACGGGAACACCCCCGCGCGGCAGGCCGACGACGACCGGATCCTCCGCGGTCAGCGGCAGCAACCGGTCAGCCAACCGGCGTCCGGCATCGCGGCGGTCGCGGAACCGCGTGGGCTGGGGATCCCCGTTTGCCGAAGCCATCCTCGGCCGATTGTCCAGTGACTGGAGGCCGGGAGCATCGGTGTATTGCCCCCGCATCTGTTCGGCTTTTCCCGGATATATCCGGCGAGCCGTAGGGCGGGCTAGTCGTCGAGGTCCCGCCACCGAGGACGGCAAATCGAGATCGGGTCGAGCCGACATGGCATGACCAGATCGACGAACCGGCGTGGATCGACCTCTTCGTAGAGGCTCGGCTTGTCATCGTCGAGGCCATCCGTCTCGCCGGCAGGCGGGCAATACGCGAAGGCGCGCCCATCCTCGGTGAGATGCAGATAGCGCCTGGTGTCCATGTGCTTGTAAGCGTGAAGTCGGGTTCCGCCTTTTAGCTCTACCTCGAACATCCACATGAACTCGCCGACATATACGCGAGCGAGGTAGAGCAGCGGCTCCCAGTTTGGCGTTTCGTATTGGACCGTCCGACCTGGAATTCGTTTCTTCTTGGGCATATCCCAACCCTTGCCCGGCCAGACGCACGAAACAAGGCCCGTTCGTGGCAGGACTGAGACTTTTCGTCCCCGAGCTGCGATCCATTCACGTCCAGTGGGGACTACGCACCGACGTAGCGCGCCACGGCCTCGCGGGCCAGATCGCTGACCGAGCGCCCTTCTCTCTCGGCTCGTTCCTCCATCGCCAAGTAGAGCTCGGGCGTGATGCGAAAGCTCATTCGGGGGGATGTTCCATTGCCCGAGAGGGAAGGCCGGCCTACGAACTGGCGTTTCGCCTTTGACAGGTCATAGCCGCGTTCTGCCTCGTCGGCTAGCGCATCGGCGATCTCCGGAGTTATCTCAACGCCAGACTTCGTTCTGGGGTACTTCCCGTTCTTTTTCACTTTCGGCATTTCTTCGCCTCCTCGTACCGATCTCGGTAGCGCCTGCGCAACTCCATCGCGTGAATCACAAGCAAGCTCTCATCTTCGAGTTCGACCGCCAGCACCTCCAGGGCAACCCCATCCGCATCGTCGCCAAGGAAGGCGAGGCGAGGATCGCACCCGCCGGGGGCACCGGATGGGGGCTCCTCCCTGAAACGCAGGCTGCAATGTTCGATGACGTAGCGAGAGCGTGCACGGGATATGCGGTGTCTAGTTGCCGAGCGGGTCCACTGAAGACCCCTGGTCGACCAGTTATTTTGTCCGACAATACTAGCATCGTCGGAGTGCCAACCAGCCTCATGATTCGACATCGCCGGAGCGTCAGCCAGCCGCGCACACCGAACAAGGCCAAGGTGCGCCAGAGTCGAAAATTCAATCCGACGAAAGTCGAGCCGCACAAGACAAGACGCATTCGAATCGGACTGGATTTCTTCTCGATCGAATTTCCCACACGCTTCTCGGGTAGGGAGAACCCATGCCCGACCTCGTACTCGGCCCCCTGCTTCGCTACGTCTCCGAAACCGAGGCGACGGTATGGGTCGAGACCGACGAGCCCTGCGAGGTCGAGGTGCTCGGCCGCCGTGAGCGGACCTTCGGCGTCTGTGGGCACCACTACGCGCTGGTGCGGATCGAGGATCTCGAGCCTGGGGGCTTCTACGAGTACGAGGTGACGCTCGACGGAGATCGGCACTGGCCACAGGCGGGTCACGACCTGCCGCCGAGCGCGATCCGCACCCTCTCCCCCGGCAAGCCGCTCGACATCTGCTTCGGCTCCTGCCGGGTGGCCGTCCCGCACGAGAAGCCGTACACCCTGACCCAGGACGAGCACGACGACGGCCATGAGCTCGACGCCCTGCGCGTGCTGGCGGCGCAGATGGCGCGCCAGGAGCGCAGCGAGTGGCCCGAGCTGCTCTTCCTGCTCGGCGACCAGATCTACGTCGACGAGGGCTCCCCGCGCACGCGCGAGAAGATCCGCGCCAAGCGCGACGTCAGCCGGTCCCCAGGCGAAGAGGTGATCGACTTCGAGGAGTACACCTGGCTCTACGAAGAGTCGTGGAGCGATCCGCTGATCCGCTGGCTCTTCTCGACCGTCTCGATCTCGATGGCCTGGGACGACCACGACATGAGCGACGACTGGAACATCTCGCGCTCCTGGCACGAGGAGATGGACCGCAAGGAGTGGTGGCACGAGCGCGCCGTCGACGGCATCGCCAGCTACTGGATCTATCAGCACCTCGGCAACCTCTCGCCGCGCGAGCTCGACGACAACGACGTCTACGCCAAGGTGCGGGGCAACCCCGACGCGACCGAGGTGCTGCGCAACTGGGCGCGGGAGATCGAATCGACGGCTGCCGGCACGCGCTGGAGCTACTGCCGTGACCTCGACGGGGTGAGGGCGATCTTCATCGACTCGCGCGCCTCCCGCGTGCTCTCCGAGGAGCGCCGCTCGATGTTCGACGACGAGGTCTGGGAGTGGATCGTCGACCACGCCAACGGCGACTTCGACCACCTACTGCTGGCGACCACCGTTCCCTACCTGCTCTCCCCCGGCTTCCACCACCTCGAGGCGTGGAACGAGCGTCTCTGCGACGGCGCCTGGGGCGGTGCGGTCGCGCGTGGCAGCGAGCAGCTACGGCGCGCTGTCGACTTCGACCACTGGCCCGCATTCCAGTTCTCCTTCCAGCGCCTGCGCGAGCTGCTCGAAGAGGTCGGCTCCGGCAAGCGGGGCAAGGCACCGGCCTCGATCGTGCTGCTCTCCGGCGACGTCCACCATGCCTACCTCTGCGACGTCGCCTTCCGGCCCGAGGCGGGCGTGCAGAGCGCCGTCTACCAAGCCGTCTGCTCGCCCTACCGCAACCCGCTCGACGCGAAGGAGCGCCAGGTCATCCGGGCAGGCTTCTCGCGTCCCTTCACCGCCGCCGCGCGCGGCCTGGCCCGCCTCTCGAGCGCTCCCGACCCCGGTATCCGCTGGCGCCTGCGCGAGGGGCCCTACTTCGACAACCAGGTCGGCACCCTGCGCCTCGACGGCCGCAAGGCGATCGCCCGCCTTGACAAGACCGTCGCCGGCGACGACGAGGAGCAGGCGCTGGAGAAGACCTTTGAGCGCCGCATCGCGTGAGCCTCCAGCGGATCCGACATTGACCCCACCTGAGTGTGGTCAAAGTCGGATGCGCTCCTCAGTGGCCGCGGAGCTGGAAGCGCCCGGGGCGCGGCAGGGACTCGCCGAGAACCAGGCGGGCGCGGTAGTAGAGGGCTTCGAAGGTCTGGGTATCGAGCTCGTCGACGTCCTTCCTCTCGCGTCCCGGCTGGGTGCTGCTGCCTTCGGCCGGCCCCCCTCCGATCGGTTGACGCAGAACGCCGTTCAACCTGCCGCGAGAGACAAAGGTGGTGTGGCTGGGTTCATGGCTCACCGGCTCTCTCCTTTCTTGCGTTTACTGACCATCTAACTCAAGAATAGCAGGTCGACAATCGGTTCCGCGGCCCTCGGCCTACGCTATGCCTACCCGGCGGTGGACGAGCGGGGTGGCGGTAGGGACGGGGCACTACCCGGCAAGAGAGCGCCCCGTCCCATCACCCCTTCAGGCGGCTGCAGATACCTCTGCGTCGTCGCCGCCGTCCGGGCGGCGGGGAGTCGAGGCCCCACCCCCCTCTGGCGGCGGGACATCACCGCTGAAGCTCTTGGTCTGCCCGGGCCGCAGGTAGACGATCTGGCCCTCGCGCAGCTCCAGCTTCTGGAGTTCGGCGCGGGTCAGCTGGGCCCAGACCTCGGTGCCGTCGCCGAGCACGAACTCGACCCGGATCTCGAAGCCGAGGGCGACGATACGCTGCACCATCGCCTCCTCGGCGCCGTCGTCGCGATCGAGCCCGACGGTCATGTCGTGCGGCCGCACGAAGTGCTCGCCGAGCCGGTTGACCTCGCCGACGAAGCTCATCACGAACTCGTTGGCCGGGTGGTCGTAGAGGTCGTCGGCGCTGCCGGACTGCTCCACCCTCCCCTCGTTCATCACCACGAGCTGCTCGGCGACGTCCATCGCCTCCTCCTGGTCGTGGGTGACGAAGATCGTCGTCACGTGCATCTCGTCGTGGAGGCGGCGCAGCCAGGTGCGCAGGTCCTTGCGGACCTTGGCGTCGAGCGCACCGAAGGGCTCGTCGAGCAGCAGCACCTGCGGTTCCACGGCAAGCGCCCGGGCCAGCGCCATCCGCTGCCGCTGACCACCGGAGAGCTGATCGGGGTAGCGCTCGGCCAGCCCGTCGAGCTGCACCAGCTGCAGCAGCTCGTGCACGCGGGCAGAGGTCTTCGCCTTGTCCCACTTGCGAATCTTGAGGCCGAAGGCGACGTTGCCGAACACGGTCATGTGCTTGAAGGCGGCGTAGTGCTGGAAGACGAAGCCCACCTCGCGCTTCTGTGCCGGCGTCTCGGTCGCGTCCTGGCCGTTGATCACGACCTGGCCGGAATCGAGCTCCTCGAGACCGGCGATCGCCCGCAAAAGCGTCGACTTACCGCTGCCGCTGGGGCCGAGCAGCGCCGTCAGCGAGCCGTCGGGAACGTCGATCGAGACATCGTCAAGAGCCTGAAAGTCACCGAAGCGCTTATGCGCTCCCTCGACTGCGATTCCCATCAGGAACCCTCCTTCGTGGTTGACGTTGAGACCGCCAGCTCGGCGGCCGGTAGTGAGCCGCCGGTGCTCGCCTTCGCCTTGCGGCCGCCGATGCTCATCAGCAGCAGCGTGGTCAAGGCGAGCAGGGCGAGGACGATCGCCCCCGCGTAGGCGGCTTCCTCGTTGAACTGCTCGAAGGCCCTGCCGACGAACAGCGGCAGGGTCTCGGTCTCACCGGAGATCCTGCCCGAGACGATCGTCACAGCACCGAACTCGCCGAGCACGCGAGCGGTGGTCAGCACGACGCCGTAGGCGACGCCCCAGCGGATCGCGGGCAGGGTCACCCGCCAGAAGGTCTGCCACCCGTTGGCGCCGAGGGTGGAGGCGGCCTGCTCCTGCTCGGTGCCGATCTCCTGCAGCACCGGCACCGTCTCCCGCACGACGAAGGGCAGCGAGACGAAGATGCTGGCGAGAACCATCGCCGGCCAGGAGAAGAGGACTGTGATGCCCCACTCCCCGAGCGTGGGGCCGAACCAGCCGTCGTTGCCGTAGAGCAGGAACAACGCCAGGCCGACAACGATCGGGGAGATCGCGAAGGGGAGGTTGATGATCCCGTCGATCACCGCGTTGCCCTTCCACCTGTGGCGGACGAGCAGCAGCGCGCAGCCGACCCCGAAGACCGTGTTGAGGGGGACGGCGACGGCAACCATCAGCAGGGTGAGCTGGATCGAGTGGAGGGCCTCCGGCGAGGTCATCGCCTCCAGCGGCGGCCCGAGCCCATGCTCGAAGGTCTTGTAGAAGATCATCGCCACCGGGGCGAGCAGCAGCAGGCCCAGATAGCCGAAGGCAAGCGTGCGCAGTCCCCACTTGGCGGGTGCGGTGGGGGTCATGCTCCGTCACCCCCGACCTGGGAGCGACCGATGACGCGGCTGACCGTGCGGGTCAGGATGCCCTTCTCGCCGCGCGGCCCCGAGCGAGCGAAGAGGCTGACCAGGATCAGCATCAGCACCGAGAGCGACAGCAGAACCACCGAGACGGCGGAGGCGCCGGGGACGTTGCCGGACTCGATCTGGCTGCGGATGAAGACCGATGAGACCTCGGTATCGAAAGGGATGTTGCCGGAGATCAGGATCAGCGAGCCGTACTCGCCGAGCGCCCGCGCGAAGGCGAGCATGATGCCGGCGATGATGCCCGGCAGCAGGTTGGGGAAGATGATGCGGCGAAAGGTGGTGAAGCCGCCGGCGCCGAGCGAGGTCGCCGCCTCCTCCATCTGCTGGTCCATCTCCATCAGCAGCGGCTGCACCGAGCGGACGACGAAGGGCAGCGTGATGAAGCAGAGCGCCATCACGACCGCCACTCGGGTGAAGGCGACGTTGAGCCCGATCGGGCTCTCGGACCCATAGAGGGTGAGCAGCGTCAGGCCGGCGACGATCGTCGGCAGCGCGAAGGGCAGGTCGATCAGCGCGTTGACCGCTCCCTTGCCGGGGAAGTCGTCGCGAACCAGGACCCAGGCGATCACCGTGCCGAAGATTGCGTTGATCGCGACGACGATCAGCGAGCAGACCACGGTCAGCTTCAGCGCCGCCATCGCCTGCTCACCGGTGACTGATTTCCAGAAGGCGTCAAGCCCGCTGGAGAGCGAGCTGTCGACCACCGCCGCCAAGGGCAGCATCACCATCAGCGACAGATAGAGGACGACCAAGCCGCGGCCGAGGCCGACACCGAGGCCGGGCAGGCGAACGCCTGCCCGGGGTGCTGCCGATACGGGTGGAACGCTTGCCGGGTGAGCGTCCATCAGCCGCTCGTCGAGACTCCGAGTTCCTTCTCGATCTCGGCTACGGAGCCGGTTTCGTCATCGAAGAACTCGTCGTTGACTTTTTCCCAGCCGCCGAACTCGGCGATCGTGAACAGGTCCTCGGGGGTCGGGAACTGCTTCTCGTCGACCAGCTTCGGGTTGACCGGCCGGTAGCCGTTCTCAGCCCACAGCTCCTGGCCGGCGTCCGACCATATGTAGTCGAGGAACTTCTGGCCTGTCTCGGGCGCTTCTTTGGTGACCGCGATCGGAGTCTCGATCAGGATCGTGCTGGGCGGGATCACGTAGTCGACGTCCTCGCCCTCGTCCTGGGCCTTGATCGCCTCGTTCTCGTAGCCGAGCAGCACGTCTCCCGCGCCCTGGGTGAAAGCGGCGAGCGCGTCGCGGGCACTGCCCGGCTGCACGGCCGTCTTCTCCAGCACGGTCTTGACGGCGGCGAGCGCCTCCTGGGGGGACTTGCCCTCGTGCAGCTGCGAGCCGTAGATGGCCATGATGTTCCAGCGCGCCGCTCCGGAGCTGAACGGATTCGGGGTGATGATCTCGACGTCCTTGGTGAGCAGGTCGTCGAGAGACTCGAGGCCCTCGGGGTTCCCCGCGCGGACGGTCATCACCACGACCGAGTCCTGGGCGATGCCCTTGTATTCGTTCTTGTCCCAATCGGGCGCGACCTGGCCCGATTCGACCAGGCGGATCATGTCGCCGCCCTGGGCGAAGTGGACGACGGAAGCCGGCTGGCCGGCCTCGACCGCTCGGCTCTGGTCACCGGAGGCACCGAAGGAGTTGCTGAAGCTGACGTCTACCCCCTCCGAGGTTCCTTCGAACCCGGGCTCGAGAGCTTCCTCGTAGACGGCCTCCGGAGTCGAGTAGCCGACCACGTCGAGCTTGCCGCCCGAGGATGAGCCGGTGGCCGAGCTGTCATCACTGCCTCCGCAGCCCGCAACGACAATCGCCGCGGCCAGCGCGAAGAGTGCGACTAGAAGACTGGCATTGATGCTGCGCCACCGGTTTGCCCTGCGAGCGTTCCGCATAGAAAGGAATCCTCTCTTTGTTGACTGATTTAGTTTTTTGACTGACTTAGTTCTAAAAGAGAGCGGCACCCTAGCACAATGTTGATCGGCAAAGTCGAAAAGATGGAAAGGGCGACTCCCCCAGGCCGTGCCGGGGGAGTTCGCGACACCCCGGGGTAGGGCCAAGAGCCCGGGGTGACGGAGTAGGTCGAGGGAACGCCTGGCCAGTCGAGGCTGACAACGGTTCCCGTCTGACCAGGCCGCGGCACGATACCGGACTACGGGCTATCTACTGGTTTGCGGGAAACGGCAAGGGGACCGCGTGTTTATGCTCGAAGGAGGTTGGCCCATGGCCAACCCGAGAGGAAAGAGCGAGGCCAACCGGGCTCTGGCCCTCGGTGCGCTACTGCGTAAGCTGCGCCGGGACCGCGGCTACACCCTGGACCAGCTCGCCAAGCACATCCCCATGTCAGCCTCCAACCTCTCCCGCGTGGAGCTGGGCAGCCAGGGCCCGCCCCCTGACGAGGTGATCGAGCGCATCGCCAAGGCCCTCGAGGTCGAGACGGCCGAGCTCCTGCATGCGGCGGGGAGGGTCGGCGGCGGCGAGTCCTTCGAGCAGGCCGTCCTCGAGCGGCTCGACGCGATCGGGCGCGACGTGCGCGAGGTAAAGGAGGCCGTCGTCGGTCGCAGGGAGACGGAGCCCGGCGCTTCCTAGCTTTCCCGAATCTCGATCGCCGTCATGCGCTCAGCGCGGGCTGGCGATGCCGCCGCCGACTGAGGGAGGTGGCGCGGGGGCCGGTTCGGGCGCCGGTTCCGGAGCGGGTTCGGGTGCCGGCTCGGGAGCGGCTTCCGGTTCGGGGTCCGGCCCCTGACCGCCGCCCTCGTCTTTCTTCGACGGCTTGTCGGTCGTTTCTTCTTCGTCGTATTCGTATTCGTCGGAGTAGCCCGAGGACGAGGTGTGTTCGCTGTCGAGGCCGGAGAGCTCGGGGAGGCTGGAGGGCTGCGGGAATTCGGGGCAATCGCCGGCCACGGCCGATTCCATGTAGTAGCGCCAGATCGGCCCCGCGGTGGGACCGCCGTAGCCGGTCGGTTCGCGCGACTGGGGGTGCCCGACCCAGACCGCGGTCGAGTAGAGCGGCGTGTAGCCGACGAACCAGGCGTCGGAGGTGTCCTCCGAGGTGCCCGTCTTGCCCGCCGCAGCCGAGCAGCCCATGTAGGTGTAGCCGGCGCCGGTGCCCTGCGTGATCACGCCCTCCAGCAGTCTGGTTACTTCGTAGGCCTCGCCCTCGCTCATCACCCGCTCGCCATCGTCGGGATCGGTTTCGTCGACCTTGCCGTCGGGGAACTCGACCCGGTCGATCGCCGTCGCGTCGTGGTGGATCCCCCCGTTGGCCAGCGTCGCGTAGGCGTCGGCCATCTCCAGCGGGGTGACGCCGACGGCGAGACCGCCGATCCCCTCCGCCGGGACCGATTCCAGCTCCGAGGTAATCCCCATTTCTTCCGCCGTCCTGGTCACTTCTTCAGGACCGACGTCGAGGTCGAGTTGGGCAAAGATCACGTTGACCGAGTGCCAGGTGGCAGAGGCAAGCGACATCGTGCCGCCGCCCGGCTCGGAGTTGTTGACAACCCAGTCGGGACCGCCACCGGGGATCTCCAGGGTCTTGGGCGAGGTCCCGTCGTAATAGGTGCTGTCGGGGTCGATGCCCTGCTTGATCGCGGTGGCCAGGACGAAGGTCTTGAACGAGGAGCCCGGCTGGCGGTGCGCCTGCCAGGCGTAGTTGAACTGGCTTTCGCTCGCGTAGCCTTCGGTCGAGGCGAGGGCGACGATCTCACCTGTTTCCGGGTCAACCGAGGCCAGCCCGGCCGCCGGTCCGCCTTCGGGGTAGCAGACGCCGCAGGAGTCGACCGCTTCCTGCGCGCGTTCCTGCAGCTCGGGGTCGATCGTCGTGTAGGCCTTGAGACCGCCGTTTCGGACCGTGTTGATCCCGTATTTGTCGATCAGCTCCTGCTGGACGAGGTCGAAGAGGAACGGGTCGCGGATCACCCGGTACTTGTGGCCGGGGTTGAGGCCGAGGCCGCTGGCGATCGCCCCGCGGGCCTCCGAAGAGGTGATGTAGCCCTCGTCCTCCATCGCTTCCAGCACCTCGTTGCGGCGCTCGATCGCTGCCTGGGGGTCGAGGAAGGGGTTGTATTCGGAGGGCGCCTGGGGCAGGCCGGCGATCAGCGCCGACTCGGTCAGGTTCAGCTCCTTCGCCGGCTTGCCGAAGTAGGTCTGCGCAGCCGCCTCGGCCCCGACCGCGGTCTCGCCTTCGACGGTCCCGTAGGGCGCGGTGTTCAGGTAGGCGGTCAGGATCGACTCCTTCGAGTGCTCCTGCTCCTGTTCGTAGGCGAGATGCGCTTCGATCAGCTTTCGTTCGATCGTCTCTTCGGGGTTCTGGATGTAGAGGTTGCGGACCAGCTGCTGGGTGATCGTCGAGGCGCCCTGCACGGCCTTGCCGCCGGCCATCAGGTTCTTCCAGGCGGCGCGCACGATCGCCGGTGGGTCGATCGCGCCGTGCTCGAAGAAGTTCTTGTCCTCGATCGCCACCGTCGCGTCCTTGAGCGTCTGCGGCAGCGCCCGTGAGGGGACGGGCTGGCGGATGTTTTCGGACTGGATGAAGCCGATCAGGGAGCCGTCGGCGGCGTAGATCGCCGAGGAGCGACCCTTCTGAACCGGTTTCAGGCTCGAAAGCGGCGGGGCCGACTCGTAGACGTCGATCGCCCAGCTGGCGGCAACTCCGCCCGCGATTGCACCTGCGGCGGCGAGGATCCCCAGGAGGACCAGCAGCTTCTTCTTCCAGCTAGAGGTGTGCGACCGTCGTTGCCGTCGCGTCCGGCGGGCCATTCGGCTGCAAATTGTAGGGAGGGCGATAGCCTTGGACCCGATGACAGCCTTCCTGCACACGTGCTACCGGATCGGCGACATCGACCGCTCGGTCGAGTTCTACGAGAAGATCGGCTTCCGAGAGGTCGCCCGGATGCCGATCGGCGAGGAGGCGATCAACGTCTTCCTGGCGCTCCCCGGCGAAAACCCCTGCCTCGAGCTGACCTACAACCACGGCGTCGACTCCTACGACCTCGGCACCGGCTACAACCACATCGCCCTCACCGTCGACGACCTCGACGCCACCCTCGAGGGCCTGGCCGCCGAAGGCATCGAGCCCGAAAAGCCCCCCTACCGCCCCGGCGGCCGCACCGAGGGCCACCTCATCTGCTTCCTGCGCGACCCCGACGGCTACCGCATCGAGCTGATCGGGGCGTAGCTGAGCTAGATCCGCATGACGCGCGCCACGAGCGCGTCGAAGGCGCGGTCGGGTAGGACGCGGCGGGCGAGGGCCTGGCCACGGGCGTCGGTGCCGACCACATAGCGGGTGCGGGCGCGCCGAGCTGTGAGGGCGTGGAGGATCGACTTCGCGACTTTCTCCGGCGGGATGCCGCGCTCGGCGGTTCGCTTCACGGCGGCGCGGAAGCGCTCGATCGTCTTGCCGTAGAGCTCCTCCTGGGAGTCGTGGGCGCGCTCGGAGACCTCGTCGGCGATCCGCTCGCCGCGCTCCCAGATCGGCGTGTCGATCGAGCCCGGCTCGATCACTGCGACGTCGATCTTCCACGGCCGCAACTCCTGGCGCAGGCAGTCGGCGACCGCCTCGATCCCGTACTTGGAGGCGTGGTAGGGCGCGCCGAATGGCAGCGCCATGCGACCGCCGATCGAGCTGACGAAGACGATCCGCCCGGTGGCGCGGCGGATCAGCGGCAGGAAGGCCTGCGTGACCGCAACCTGGGCGATCAGGTTGACCTCGATCTGCCCGCGGAAATCGTCGACCGGGATCGTCTCCAGCGGGCTGAGCACGGCGATGCCGGCGTTGTTGACGAGGCCATCGAGGCCGGTCTCCCCCACCTCGCCGGCGACCCGCTCGGCCGCAGCGGCGATCTGGCCCGCGTCGGTCACGTCGAGCATCACCGGTACGAGCCGCTCCGAGCCCGCCTCGCGCAGCGCCGCCGCGTCCTCCTCACGACGCACGGCTGCGAACACCCGCCACCCCTCGGCATCCATCCGCAGCGCGCTGGCCCGGCCGATTCCCGTCGACGCCCCCGTGAGGAGAACCGACTTCATCAGCCGCGGCTTGCTCGGTGGCCCTCCAGCTCGGCGACCATCAGCTTGGTGTGGAGGGCGGCGATCAGGTCCTGCAGGGGCTGGGCGCCGCTCTCCAGCATTTCCACCACGCGCTCGGGCGGGACCTCGCCGGCGAGGCGCTTCATCACGACCTCGACCTCCTGGCGGACGAGGTCTTCGAGGGCGGTCTTGTAGCGCAGGGTGTCGTAGACGGTGAAGCCGATCTCCTCGTCGTAGCCGCCGGCGCGGAAGCGGCTGATCGCCTCGATGATCTTGATGTCGGATGGCGAGTAGCCGCGGCTGTTGGGGCTGAGGATCTCCAGCTCCTCGAGCCGGTCGAGGACGTCCTTGGGCACGCCGTAGCGCTCGCGCACCTCGGCGGGGCTGGTGCGGGTGCGCTCCCCCGCCAGGGCACGGTCGAGGATGCGGTCCTCCAGCTCGACCAGGGCGCGGGCCCGCTCGGGATCCTCGTCGAGCACCGACTTGATCGCCTTCAGCGGCATGAAGCGCTCCTCCTGCAGCTGCTTGATCAGGCGAATCCGGTCGACGAACTCCGGCGGGTAATAGGCCATGTTGCGGCTGGTCTTGACCGGCTCGGGCAACAGCCCCTCGCGCAGGTAGTGCTTGATCGTCGGCGCCGGCACCCCGGAGGCCTCGGCCAGCTCCCCCATGCGCAGCAGAGACTTCTCCGTGTGGGCAGTCACTAGACCGCCCCCAGGACGCGAAAACCAAGCAGGTCGGGGGATGCAGGGAGGGCGACGAGGGGAGCGCACTCAGGTGCGTGACCCGAGGAGACCGACCGAAGACCCCGAGATGCGCCGGTTTGCAGCGTCCTGGGGGTCATGCGCGGAAGGTCGTGGCGGCGTCGGCGCTCGGGCTTGCCGCCGCCCCCGACTCCTTCATCGCGGCGATCTCCTCGGCCGAGTAGCCGACCTCGGCCAGAACCTCGTCGGTGTGCTCGCCGAAGGCGGGCGCCGGCCGGGTCGGGTCGGCGGGAGTGCGGCTCATCTTCACCGGAGCGCCGAGCTGGCGAATCGTCCCCAGCTCGGGCTGCTCCATCTCGACCACCATCTCGCGCCCGCGCACCAGCTCGGAATCGAGCGCCTCGTCGATCTCCAGCACCGGCTCGATGCAGCAGTCGTGCTCGTCGTTGAAGGCCTTCCATTCCGCCCGCGTGCGTGAGCGGAAGACCTCGGCGATCTTCTGCCAGGCCTCAGAGCCCGGCGCTGCGAACTGCTCCTCGATCAGGTCCGGACGCTCCACCCCGTTGCAGAAGGCGGCCCAGAACTTCGGCTCCAGCGCGCCGCAGCTGATCCAGCCGTCGCTTGCCTCGTACGGCAGGTAGCAGGCCAGGCCGCCGGCGAGCTGCTGCTCACCCCGCCGCGGCACCTCGCCGTCGCAGAAGTAACGGCCCGCGACCATCGCCAGCCAGGAGAGGGCGCCGTCGGCCATCGAAACGTCGACCATCTGCCCTTCGCCGGAGCGGCGCCTCTCGTGCAACGCCGCCATCACGCCGAAGGCAGCCATCAGGGCGCCGCCGCCGAGATCGGCGATCTGGCCGCCCGACTGCACCGGCGGCCCGTCCTTGGCCCCGGTCAGTCCGAGCACCCCGACCAGGCCGAGGTAGTTCATGTCGTGGCCGGCGCGCTGCGTGTAGGGGCCGTCCTGGCCGTAGCCGGTGATCGCGCAGAAGACGATGCCCGGGTTGGCCTCGCGCATCCGCTCGTAGCCGACGCCGAGCCGGTCCAGCACTCCCGGCCGGAAGCCGTCGATGACGACGTCGTGGCCTTCGACCAGCCGCAGCAGGGCCTCGCGGCCCTTCTCGCTCTTGAGGTCGAGGCGCACCGAGCGCTTGCCGCGGTTGAGCGAGAGGTAGAGGGCCGAGCGCGTGCCCAGCTCCTGCTGCTCGTCCGTCCCGTAATAGGGCGGTGCCCAGCGGATGTAGTCGCCCATGCCGGTGTCCTCGACCTTGAGCACCTCGGCGCCGAGGTCGGCGAGCAGCAGCGAGCAGAAGCCCCCGGGCAGCAGCCGGGAGAGGTCGAGAACCTTGACGTCGCTAAGCGGGAGAGCGCTCACGCTTCGGCACTCCCAGAAGCTCGCGGGCCTCGGCGACAGTGGCGGCCCTGCGGCCGACGTCCTCGGCCATCTGGCGCGCCTTGGCGATCAGATCGCCGTTGGAGCGCGCCATCTCGCCGCCCGGCAGGTAGAGATTGTCCTCGACCCCGGCGCGGACATTGCCGCCCAGCACCAGCGAGGAGCCGAGCAGCTTCCACTGGTCGCGGGAGATGCCGATCACCTGCCACTGGTTCTCGCCCTCAGCGCCGCCGGGGATCTGGTCCGCCATGAACCCGACGTTGCGGGGCGTCGGGCGGATACCGCCGTTGACGCCCATCACCAGAGATATCTGCAGCGGCGTCCGCTCCAGCAGCCCCATGTCGATCAGCGGGTCGAGGTTGGCGACATGACCGGCGTCGAAGCACTCGTGCTCGGGCTTGATCCCCAGGTCGCGCATCGCCGTGAGGAACTCGATGATCGTGTCGAAGCTGTTCTCGAAAACGGCCTTGAAGACGAAATCCTTGCGCCGGGAGCTGTACTTGGCGTAGTTCATCGAGCTCATGTTGAGCGCGGCGACGTCGGGCTTCAGGGCCCGCAGGTACTCGATCCGCTTCTCGATCGGGATGCCGATCGCGCCGGTCGAGTAGTTGATGATCACGTCGCCGACCTCGGCCAGGATCGCCTCGGTGATCGCCCTGAAGTCCTCGACCTCGTAGGACGGCGTGCCGTCCGGCGTGCGGGCGTGGATGTGGATCTGCGAGGCGCCCTCGTCGACCGCGCGCCGCGCCTCCGCCGCATACTCCTCCGGCGTGTAGGGGATCGCCGGGCACTGGTCCCGGTTGGCGATCACCCCGCTGATCGAGCAGCTGATGACTACTGGGTCCTCGAACGAGCTCATCGCCCCTCCTTCCGGTGCGGTTTATGTGGGTATAGATGGCAAAAGTCGCACCGGAAGCTCATACCGGCATGACTCCGTGGCGCTTCTTCGGCTTCTCCACATGCTTGTTCTTCGCCATGCGGAGGGCGTTGACGATCGTCGGCCGGGTCTCGCGCGGGTCGATCACGTCGTCGATCACAGCGTTGCCGGCGGCGATGTAGGGGTCGATCTGCTCGCGGACCGCGTTCAGCATCGCCTCTTTCGTCGCCTCGGGATCGTCGGAGGCCTCGATCATCGATCGGCCGATGATGTTGACCGCGCCCTCGGCACCCATCACCGAGATCTCGGCACCGGGCCAGGCGACGATCAGATCGGGCTCGTACGCCTTGCCGCACATCACGTAGTAGCCGGCCCCGTAGGCCTTGCGCACGACGACGGTCACCTTCGGCACCGTGGCGCGGCTGACCGCGTAGAGCATCTTCGCGCCGTGGCGGATGATCCCGGCGTGCTCGACTTTGGCGCCGACCATGAAGCCGGGCACGTCCTGGAGGAAGACGAGCGGAATGTTGAAGGCGTCGCAGAGGTTGATGAAGCGCGCCGCCTTGTCGGCCGAGTCGTTGTCGAGGATGCCCGCCAGGTGCTTGGGCTGGTTGGCGACGATCCCCGCCGGCTGGCCGCCGAAGCGGGCGAAGCAGGTGATCAGCGTCCTGGCGAACTTCGGCTTGATGTCGAAGAACTCACCGTCGTCGACGATCTCGCGGATCACGTCGTACATGTCGTAGGGCTGGCGCGAGGAGTCGGGGACGATCTCCATCAGCTTCTCCGAAGCGCGGTCGACCGGGTCGGAGACGTCGAGCACCGGCGGCTTCTCCTCGCAGTTGGCGGGGAAGTAGGAGAGGTACTGCTTGACCCGTTCGATGCACTCCGCGTCGTCCTTGACCTCGAGGTCCCCCACCCCCGACTTGCGGCAGTGGACCTTGGCGCCGCCGAGCTCCTCCATCGTGATGTCCTCGCCGGTGACGGCTTTGGTCAGGTGCGGTCCGGCGAGCGCCATCGCGCCCTGGCCGGAGACCATCGGCACGAAGTCGGCGAGGGCCGGGATGTAGGCGGTGCCGGCGGCGCAGGGCCCCATCATCGCCGCGACCATCGGGATCACGCCCGACATCTCGACCTCCTCGCGGAAGAGGTGGCCGGAGCCGGCGAAGAGCGAGCCCGCCGCCTCCTGGATGCGGGCGCCGGCCGAGTCGAGCAGCCAGATGAAGGGCATCCGCTTGGAGAGGGCCATCTCGCGCAGGCGGGTGACCTTGAGCTCGCCGGTCATCCCCATCGAGCCGGCCATCACGGTGAAGTCGTAGGCGGCGACGCAGCAGGGGCGGCCGTCGACGTCACCCCAGCCGGTGATCACGCCGTCGGCGGGGGCCTCTTTGCCCTCCATCGCCCGCTGGGCGAAGTGGGGCCGGCCGTGGATGCCCATCTCGACGAAGGTGCCCTCGTCGACGAGCAGGTCGATCCGCTCGCGGGCGGTCATCTTGCCGCGCTCGTGCTGCTTGGCGATCTTCTCCTCGCCGCCGCCGAGTTTCGCCTTCTCGCGCCGCTCGTGCAGCTGCTCGGTCAGCTCGCCCAGGGGCGCGGTGCCCGGAAGCAGGTGCTTGGTCTCCTGATCAGTCGCCACTACCGTCCCTTCCACTGCGGATCGCGTTTCTCGAAGAATGCGGTGACGCCCTCGACGATGTCCTCGGTCGAGAAGGTGAGCGAGAGCTGCGAGCGCAGGTAATCGAGCGCGTCGTCGACCGCCATGTCCTGCTGGCGGTACATCGCGTCGTGGCCGAGGCGCATCAGCACCGGGCTCTTGGAGGCGAGCTTGGTCGCCCACTCGGCGACCGCGGCGTCGAACTCCCCGGCCGGCACGACCTTGTTGGCGAGCCCGTACTCGACCGCCTGCTCGGCACTCAGCCGCTCGCCCAGCAGCATCATCTCGTTGACCTTCTTGCGCGGGACGTTGCGGTAGATGATCGCCATGATCATGTAGGGGAAGGCGCCGACGTTGATCTCCGGCGTGCCGAAGGTGGCGCCCTCTTTGGCGATCAGCAGGTCGCAGGAGAGCGCGAGGCCCATCCCGCCCGCCAGAACGTGGCCGTTGGCCGCGCAGAGGCTCGGCTTGCCGAGGCGCGGCATCAGCCTGAAGTATTCGAGGAAGAGGTCTGTGGCGAAGTGTTTGGCGACGAGCGGGACGTCGGCCGCGAAGCCACCGAGGTCGGCGCCGGCGCAGAAGACCTTGTCCCCGGCCCCGGTGAGGACGACGGCGCGGACCTCCTCGGAGTCGCGCGCCGTCTTCATCGCGTCGACCAGCTCGACCAGCATCTGCCCGGAGAGCATGTTGCGCTTCTCCGGGTTGTTGAGGGTCACCGTCGCGACCCCGTCGGCGACCTCGTACTTGACGACCTCGTAGTCCATCGGCGAGGGACCATAGCCGACTCTGTAGGAAGTGGGAAGTGCTACTGTCCACGCGACCGCGAACTGCGAACGAGGAGAGAGACCAGTGGCGACCGCGACCGACGGCTCCAAAGTCATCAAGCCCAACTTCGACGGGGGCACCAAGAGCTTCATCTTCAGCCAGGAGCACGAAGACCTGCGCGAGTCGATGGAGGCCTGGGTCAAAAAGGAGATGTGGCCGCACCGCAACGAGTGGGAGGACACCTACTGGCCGACCGAGAAGCTGAAGCGGGCCGGCGAGCTCGGCTTCCTCGGCCTCTGCTTCCCGGAGGAGTACGGCGGACAGGGCGGCGACTACTACTACTCGCTGGTCCGCGCCGAGTGCATGGCCTACACCGGCTCAGGCGGCACCAACATGGGCTTCGCCGTGCAGACCGACATGGTCCTGCCGCCGATCCACCTGCTCGGCACCGAGGAGCAGAAGCGCAAGTACCTCGAACCGGGCCTCAAGGGCGAGAAGGTCGGCTGCCTCGGGATCACCGAGCCGGGCGCCGGTTCCGACGTGGCGGGCATCCGCACCACCGCGATCCGCGACGGCGACGAATTCGTCATCAACGGCTCGAAGACGTTCATCACCAACGGGCCCCGCGCCGACTTCATCGTCCTCGTCGCCAAGACCAACCCCGAGGAGCGCCACGCCGGCATCACCCTCTTCGTCGTCGACCTGCGCGACGAGAACGGCGAGAAGGTCCCCGGCTTCACCGTCTCGGCCGAGCTGGAGAAGATGGGGATGCACGCCTCCGACACCGGCGAACTCGCTTTCGAAGACGTCCGCGTCCCCGCCAGCGCCATCCTCGGCGAAGAGGGCAAGGGCTTCTACCACATCGCCTGGGAGCTCCAGGGCGAGCGCCTGGTCGCCGCCGCCGGCTCCCACGCGGGTGCGGAGCGGATGATCGAGAAAACCCTCGAGTACGCCAAGGAGCGCGAAGCCTTCGGCCGCCCAATCGGCAAGTTCCAGGCGATCCGCCACAAGTTCGCCGAGATGGCGACCAAGGCGGAGGCCGCGAAGCAGTTCACCTACGCGACCGCCTGGCGCTTCGGCAACGGCGAGTACCCGGTGCGCGAGATCACGATGGCGAAGCTCTTCTCCTCCCGCATGGCCTGCGAGGTCGCTGACGAGTGCATCCAAATCCTCGGCGGCTACGGCTACATGAAGGAGTACGAGATCGAGCGCGCCTACCGCGACGTCCGCCTCAACCGCATCGGGGCCGGCACCGACGAGGTGATGCTCGACGTGATCGGCAAGAGCTACGGGCTCTAGGGAGGGACGCCCACATGGGGTCCCAGGTCGAGCACATCCGCTCCTACTACGAGGCGCTGAACACGGGCGATGCCGAGGCGGTCGCCCGGCATTTCACCGATGACGCCACCCACTACTACACCCGTCTCGGCCCGCACGAGGGGGCCGAGACGATCGGGCAGATGACAGACCTCGCGGTCAAGAGCATCGAGGCCCAGTGGTTCCTCGAGAACGCGCTCGAAAGCGGGGACGGGGACGAAGCCGTGATCGAGTGGACGATGACCTGGCGCGACCCCAAAAGCGGCGAGAAGCGGCTGGACCGAGGCACCGAGTGGTTCGTCTTCCGCGACGGCCTGATCGCCGAGGTGCGCGCCTACCACCACGGCGGAAAGAAGAACCCGCGGGGCGACCTACTCGGCTTCGACCACGAGGGTCGCGGCTACACGATGCTGGAGGAGCAGTGAGCGATCAGCCGTTGGTGACGAGCACCGTGGCGATCGTGCCGAAGATCCCGAGCATCGTGGGACCCCAGAGCATGAAGATGAGTTGCCGCAGGTCACGCACCTCGGTGCGCAGGTCCCGCAGGTCGCAGTCGACCCGGTCAAGCCTCTGGTCCAGCCCATCGAATCGTTTATCGATTCCGTTGAACCGCTCGTCAAGTCGTCCGTCAGTCCACATCGTTCGCTCCATGCCGGCGACGCTAACAGGCCCCGGCGCACGTGAAATGCATTGTCTGCAACGAAAGTGTAGCTATTCATGCCCGTAATCAAGGACACCGGTACCCGCGCCATCCTCCCGCCCTTCGGCGAGGAGCACGAGGAGCTGCGCGAGACCGTCACCCGCTTCGTCTCCAAGGAGATCGCGCCCAACGTCGACGGGTGGGAGGACGCGCGCGAATTCCCCCGCGAGCTCTACGGGCGCTGCGCCGAGCTCGGCTTCCTCGGGCTGAAGTTCCCCGAGGAGCTTGGCGGCCAGGGCGGCACCCACCTGCACGACGCGGTCTGGGTCGAGGAGCTGGCCCGCAGCGGCGGCTCCGGCGGGGTCGCCGCCGGGCTCAACGCCCACACCTCGATCGCGATGCCGCCGATCTTCAACTTCGGCACCGAGGAGCAGAAGCAGCGCTGGCTGGTGCCCGGCATCGCCGGCGAGAAGATCGGCGCCCTGGGGATCACCGAGCCCGGCGCCGGCTCCGACGTCGCCGGCATCTCCACCTTCGCCCGCAAGGTCGACGGCGGCTACGTCGTCAACGGTTCGAAGACCTTCATCACCAACGGCGTCCGCGCCGACTTCCTCGTCTGCGCGGTGAAGACGACGAAAGAGGGCGGCCACGGCGGCATCTCCTTCCTCGTGCTGGAGCGCGAGATGCCCGGCTACGAGGTCGCGCAGAAGCTGGAGAAGATGGGCTGGCACTCATCCGACACGGGCGAGCTGGCCTTCACCGACGTCGAGGTGCCCGAGGAGAACCTGCTGGGGGAGGAAAACGGCGGCTTCAAGCTGATCATGGCCAACTTCGCCTGGGAGCGGCTGCTGATGGCGATCGGCGCCGTCGGCGCGATGCAGCGCCTGATCGAGATCTCGGTCAACTACTCCCTCGAGCGCGAAGCCTTCGGCCGCCCCATCGGCAAGTTCCAGGCGACCCGCCACCACATCGCCGAGATGGCGACCAAGGCCGAGGCCTCCCGCGCCATCACCTACAACTCCCTCCGCCTCTTCCACGAAGGCCACAACTGCATCAAAGAGGTGACGATGGCCAAGCTGGTAACCCAGCGCGCCGTCCTCGAGATAGCCGACCAGGCCCTCCAGATCCACGGCGGCTACGGCTACATGAAGGAGTACGGCATAGAGCGAGCCGTCCGCGACGCCCGCCTAGGCCCGATCGGCGGAGGGACGGACGAGGTCATGAAGGAGATCCTGGGGAAATTGATGGGGCTGTAGGGCGTCGGCACAGCCTACCCTGAATGCCACCTCGACCAGTCGTCGAGTACGTCTTCACTCGTCTGCTCAGAAATTACTTCTGAGAGTCGCTGAATCCACTCAATGTCCGGATGACCTTGTTCACGGGCCCTGGAAACGATTCCGCTGAAATCCCAACTAGGAGATCTAACGCCAGCCTTGATCAATGCAATGAGCTCACCGAGAGCCTGCATTCTGCGAGGTTCGTCATCATCCAATGCAAAGACATAGAACCACAGCTCTGCACCTAGGGGGTCCTTCTCGGCCATAGTCATGGATTTTTCGATCAATTCCCATGCCTTATCGTCCTCTCCCTTCTCGAGAAGTAGCTGCCCGTAGTTGCCGAGGCTGTTGGCATGTTCGGAATCGAGCTCCAGCACTCGTTTGTAATACTCCTCCGCCCGGTCGAAGTCCTTACGGACGTTCTTCAGGAAGATTGCGTAGTTGCCTAGGTTGTCGGCATGTTCGGGATCGAGCTCCAGTGCTCGTTTGTAATACTCCTCCGCTTGGTCGAAATCCTTACGGACGTTCTTCAGGAAAACCGCATAGTTACCTAGCTTGATGACACTCTCGGGATCGAGCTCCAGTGCTCGTTTGAAGTGCTCCTCCGCTCGATCGAAGTCCTTACGGACGTCCTCTAGGAAGAGCGCGTAGTTGCCGAGGTTGTTGGCATGTTCGGGATCGAGCTCCAGTGCTCGTTTGAAGTGCTCCTCCGCCCGGTCGAAGTCCTTACGGACGTTCTGCAAGAAGATTGCGTAGCCGCCGAGGTTGTTGGCATGTTCGGGATCGAGCTCCAGTGCTCGTTTGAAGTGCTCCTCCGCCCGGTCGAAGTCCTTACGGACGTTCTGCAAGAAGAGCGCATAGTTACCTAGCTTGATGACACTCTCGGGATCGAGCTCCAGTGCTCTTTTGTAATACTCTTCCGCTCGGTCGAAGTCCTTACGGACGTTCTGCAAGAAGAGCGCATAGTTACCTAGCAAACGAGGATCTTCGACTTGCTCAATACCCTCTCGATATATACGGTCGGCACGATCGGGATCGCTCGTTGCGAACTGACTTGCCTCAAGGTTGATCTTCCACCAATCAGCTGCGGCCTCCATTGCACTTCGAGCAGCCTTCTTGAGGGGTTCTGATTCGGGTGTTGCGGGGAGCTTCTCTACACGGGTTTCTAGATCCTCATAGGTTTCACGGTAGCGGTCGATCATCCGCTCGAACTTCTGAGCGGTAGGGTGTGCGATTTCGAACTCCTCTCGGAAAAGGAGCATGATCTCATCGAACCCACTCGCCTCGACCCATACCGCGTTGCGCTCTTCAAGCCAGCCCCGGATTGCGCTAATCGGTTCCCTTCGAGACACCCACCACACACCCAGAGGAATGGCCTCGTCAGATAGGCCTTCAAGTGCTTTGAGAACTCCAAGGTCATTTCCGGCGTAGCCAACGAAGATCACACCCCGGTCCCTGAGGAGACCTTGAATCCCCTTGCGTATCCCTTGCTCGAGCTCTGAGGTTTCTTCCCCCGTATGCATCGGGTTCAGTCGATGGTCACCATGAACCTTGACGACCAGCGGGCGTCGAACCCTTCCTGGCCTGACGAAGCCAGCCAGTGCATCATGCTGGATAACCAAAGGACGACGATCTCCGAAGACATACATTGAATCAGCGATCAAGTCATCAAAGTTGGTGGTCAATGCAGAACTGAATATGCCATCTGAGCGCGACATCAGCGCAGCTAGAATCGCGTAGCCGAAACCAGGAGTCCCTTTTTCACACAATCGCTCTGTCTCCCGCTGCCTGTCATCCTTCAGTTTGAAGAGCTCCGCCATCAAAGGGCCGTACAGGGCAGCCAGATTCTTCGGATCATATGTGTCAAAGACTCGACTGGCAAATTCATCAATTGAGACATCCCGCTGACCTTTGTAGTGATACAGCTTCGGCAACCATTGATCCCTGACTAGGGCCGCGGCTGCAGGAATCCCAGATGTCACTGAGCACCCTGCCCCTATCCAAAAGGTGTAGTGGCGATCAGATTCGTCGGCATGGCCCTTGAGTCGCCGGACGAACTCATGCGGAGCCATGCGCTGCAATTTCCCCCCACTTCCCGTCATTTCGAGCAGTAATCTATGAGAATTGGTCAGTTCCGGCAAGTAGATCGCTTCAGTGAATGACGAGCCTCCGAGCGCCCACATGATCTACCTATTGCGACACGGCGATGCCGAGGAAGGCGATGGTGACGACGCGGCTAGGCCGCTCACCCTGAAGGGCGAGCGGCAAGCCGTGGCGGCGGGGCAGGCACTCGCTCTCGGGAACGTCGATACCTGCCTGACAAGCCCGAAGGTTCGCGCCCTTGAGACTGCCCAGCTCGCCTGCAAGGCGTTCGGCCTTGAGCCCGAGGTCGCCGAGGAACTTCGCGGCGGGCCCTTCGATTCGCTCGCTCTCACAGCCGGACGCGGCAACGTCCTCCTCGTCGGCCACGAGCCCGACTTCTCCGGTGAGGTGGGTCGGCTCACGGGCGCCAACGTCAAGCTGCGCAAGGGCGGCCTCGCGATCGTCGACGGAAGCACGCTGCTGGCGCTGCTCCGGCCGAAGGACCTGGTGGCGATCGCTTCGCGGTAGCTCAGCCGGACCGGTTTTGACAGACCGCCCACGGGGCGTACGATCGGCCGGAGAGCCAGTCCACTCGACAGAAGGAGAGACCAGATGCTCTGCGCACTCACGGTCCGCAATCTCAAGCCCGGCACGATGGAGCAGTTCAAGCAGGCCTTCATCCCCGACGACGTCAGCAACGTCCCGGCTGGCTGGAAGAAGTTCTACGCCCTCCAGGGCGTCGCCGACCCCAACCAGGTCATCACCTTCGGCCTCTTCGACGGCACGCTCGAGGAGCTGCGCGCCGGCCAGCAGGATCCCGACGCCGAGTATGAGCAGCGCCGCGCCGCCGCGGATGAGTTCGTCGAGTCGGTCGGCACCGACGGCGTCTTCGAGGTGGTCGAAGAACGGTCCATGGGATAGGAGCCGGCGGAGACGTCGGTTAGGGTCGTTCGCGACCGAACAACCAGCAGGGGAGAAAACGAGGAGCCATGGCTTACGAAATGCAGATCCGGCAGAGCCAGGACCGAGTCAAGATAAGGAGCCCCTGGGCGGCGGCACTGCTGCCGATCATCACGCTCGGCATCTACCACCTCGTCTGGTGGTACCGGATCAACCGCGAGCTGCGCGACTACGGCAAAGCCAAGGGTTACGACCTCGGCCAGAACCCGACCAACTCGGTGCTCGCCCTGTTCCCCGGCGGCCTGATCATCGTCCCCGCCCTGATCACCTACTGGCGCGGGACCAAGCGCGCGATGGGCGCTTCCCGCCTCGCCGGCCAGGAGCCGCTCAACGGCTGGATCGCGATCATCCTCTACGTGCTCATCGCCCCGGCGCTCTGGGCTTACATCCAGGTGGAGCTCAACAAGGTCTGGCAGGCCGAAGCCGACCCCGTCGAGGGCCAGCTAGCGCCACCGGCCCCAGCCGGCGAGATGCCACCCCCACTGCCCCAGCAGCCGGAGGCCGGCGAGCAGCCGCCCAGCCCGCCGCCCCCGGGCACGGCTGCCTGACTCGGAGCCGATGAAGCAGCGCGTCAGCCTGATCACCCTCGGCGTGGGTGATCTCGGGCGGGCGCGCCGCTTCTACGAAGCGCTCGGCTGGAAGACCGGAGCCGCACCCGGCGACGACGTCGTCTTCTTCCAGGCCGGCGACATGATCGTGGCGCTCTGGGATCGCGCCCGGCTGGCCGAGGACAGCTGCGTCGAGGACAGCGGCGGCTGGGGCGGAATCACGCTGGCGCTCAACCTCGGCTCGCCGGAGGAAGTCGACGCGGTGACCGAGGAAGCGCGAGCCGCCGGAGCGACAATCGGCCGCGAGCCCGCCGAGACCTTCTGGGGCGGCTACAGCTCGCTCTTTCTCGACCCCGACGGCCACCCCTGGGAGGTCGCCCACAACCCGCACTGGACGATCGCCGAGGACGGCGGCGTCAGTCTGAGCTGACATGGACGGCCGGCGCGCCCACCTCAACCTGATCGACAGCTCCCGGTTGCTCTTCGAGCTCGATCCCGACGCCGAGATCGAGGACAGGCCGGGCTGGCTCCTCGGCGCCGGCAGCGCCAGCCATCCGGCGATCTCCAACGCGGCCTTCCGCCGCGACGACGACGGCGACCCCGAAGAGCTGCTCGCCCACGCCAAGGAGTTCTTCGGCGCGCGAGGACGAGGCTTCAGCGTCTGGTGCCGCGACGGGCAGGACGAGGACCGGGGACTTCTCGCCGCGGCCGAAGCGGCAGGGCTCCAGTTCGTCTACGCAATGCCCGAGATGACCCTCGGAGCACCTGTGCAGACACCGCCCCTGCCGCCCGGAGCCGAGCTGCGCCGGCTCAAAACCGGAGAGGAGGCGGAGGACTACTGGAAGGTCGCCATCGCCTCCTACGCCAGCCTCGGCTTCCCGCCCGAGGTCTTCGCCGGCTACAGCGACCACTCCGGCCTGCTCGCCGGAAACGTCGCCGCCTTCCTCGCCTACCTCGACGGCGAGCCGGTCGCGATCGCGATGACGATCGTCAACAATGGCGTCGCCGGCGTCTACTGGGTCGGCACGCTCGAGCAGGCGCGCGGCAAGGGGCTCGGCTGGGCCGTCACCGCCGCCGCCACGAACGCCGGCTTCGAGCTGGGCGCCGACCTCGCCTCCCTGCAGGCCTCGCCGATGGGCAAGCCGATCTACGAGGCGATGGGCTACGAGACGATCTTCGACTACCGGCTGCTGATGTCGAACCCGCCGCAGGGCGTGTAACGAGCGATACCGATAACCGACTGGCCAGTCAGCCAGCGCCCAATCCCTATAGCCTCCTGGGCCGACTTTCATCAATGGAGAAGGAGAACGCAGACTGATGGGACTTCTTGACGGGAAAGCGGCGATCGTCACCGGGTCGGCGCGCGGAATCGGCCGGGCGACCGCTGAGATGTTCGCCAGCGAGGGCGCCAAGGTTCTGATCAACGACCTCGACGCCGACGTCGCCGAGCAGGCCGCGAGCGAGATCGACGGCGAAACCGCCGTCCACGCCGGCGACCTGACCCAGCCCGAGGCCGCCGACAAGCTGGTCGCCGCCGGCGTCGATGCCTTCGGCGCCGTCGACATCGTCGTCAACAACGCCGGCTACACCTGGGACAGCGTCGCCCACAAGATGACCGACGAGCAGTTCCAGGCGATGCTCGACATCCACACGATCGTGCCCTTCCGTGTCGCGCGGGCGCTAGCGCCGCACTGGCGCGAGGCGGCCAAGAACGAGCGCAACGAAGGCAAGGAGGTCTTCCGCAAGATCGTCAACGTCTCCTCGACTTCGGGCATGATGGGCAACGCCGGCCAAGTCAACTACTCGGCGGCGAAGATGGCCGTGGTCGGCTTCACCAAAACCCTGGCCAAGGAGTGGGGCCAGTTCAAGATCAACGTCAACGCCGTCGCCTTCGGCTTCGTCGAAACGCGGCTCACCGCCGCCAAGGAGCAGGGCGGCGAGATGACCTCACCCACCGGCGAGAAGATCGAGCTGGGCATCCCCGAGCAGATGCGGGCGATGGCCTCGGCGATCATCCCGCTCGGCCGTCCCGCCACGCCGGAGGAGGCATCGGCCCCGATCCTCTTCCTCGCCTCGCCGCTGGCAAACTACGTGCACGGCCAGACGCTGAACGTCACCGGCGGCATGTTCGGGGGGATGTACACCTGAGCCCCACGGCGACAAAGGGCACGCGCCCACCCCGCTACCTCGACGTAGTGGACAGGACCTGGCCTGCCCTCCGTCGCTTCATGGGTCTGCACACGGTGCTCTACCGGGCAACCGGAGGGCGCTTCGGGCACAGAGTGCCGGGCGGTCCCGGCACGATGCTGCTGCTCGACCACGTCGGAGCCAAGAGCGGGACCAAGCGCACCGCGCCCCTCCTCTACGTCGAGGACGGCGAGAACGTCTTCGTCATCGCCTCAAAGGGCGGCTTCCCCAAAAACCCGGCCTGGTTCTACAACCTCAAAGCCAATCCGGACACGACCGTTCAGATCCGCTCCGAGCGGCGAGCGGTCCACGCCCGCGTCGCCACACCCGAGGAGCGCGAGCGCCTCTGGCCGCTGGCCGTGAAGGCCTACAGTGGATACGAAGACTACGCGGCGCGCAGCAAGGGCCGCGAAATCCCCATCGTCATCCTCGAGCCCCGCAAATAGCGCACGTACCACCTCCGGTGCAACGTTTTGTGGACCCGTGAGCGCCGTAACGCGTTGCACCTGCGAGGGACTCAGGGCTTCGGGCGACGCTCCTCGGCGACGGGGTCGCCGGACTCGCTGGCAATGCTTTCAGGCGGCCAGGGGCCGGCCCAGTTGTCGCGGGCACCGTCGATCGTGATCGTCGTGCCGGAGAAGAAGTCGCCGGCCGGCGAGGCCAGGTAGGCGACGAGCCAGGCCATCTCCTCGGCGCGGCCGGCGCGGCCGATCGGGATCGAGCGCTCGAGGTTGTCGACGACCACCTGCGGATACTTGGTCAGCAGGGTCTCGGTGGCGAACTGGCCGGCGGCGAGGGCACAGGTCTTGATCCCGAAACGGGCCCACTCGACAGCCAGCGTCCGCATCATGTTCTCGACCGCGGCGCGGGCGGCACCGGAGTGGACCATCCCCGGCATCCCGTGATGTGGGGAGAGGGTGACGCTCAGCACCTTGCCTCCCCCCTGAGGGATGAATGCCTTGGTCGCGGCCGCGTGGGTCATCAGCCAGGTCCCCTGCACGTTCAGCTCGATCACGGTGCGGAACCCTTTCGGCGTGATCGTCTCCGCCGGAGCGAGGAACTGGCCGCCGGCGTTGTTGACCAGAGCGTCGATCCGGCTGTGGCGCTCCAGCACGCCGTCGAAAAAACGGTCGACCGCCTCCTCGTCGCGGATGTCCATCGCTTCGCGATCGAAGGAGCCCGGCAGGCTGGCGGCCAGCTCGGCAGTCTCCGCCAGCGGCTCCTCACGGCGGCCGCAACCGACCACCGTGGCACCCAGGCGCGCCAGCTCCAGAGCGGTCTCCCGCCCCAGCCCGCTGCCCGCCCCGGAGACGACGCAGACCTGCCCCTCGAGCAGGCCGGGCTTGAAGATCTGCGAGTGCGAGTCACCACTCATAGGACGCGCGCAAGCCTATAGGCGACCTCGACCCAGGTAATGTGACCCCTCGATGAAGGTGCGGGTCGAGCCCAAACCGCTGCACGAGCCGCTGGCCGGAGGTACGCCAGGCTCGACCGTCACGGTCGAGCCGATGGTGGCGGGCCGGGTGACCTGGCCGCAGACGATGATGGAGCGGCCGGGAGGTCGCTTCGAGACCCTGAAGCTGCTGCGCGCCCTGATCACCGGCAACCCCGCCGCGACGGTGCCGGTTCCGTCCTTCCTGATCCGCCACCCGAGCGCCGGCGCGATCCTGGTCGACACCGGCCTGCACCCCTCGATCGCCACCGACGGCAAGGAGAACTTCGGCGGCCTGGGCGCCCGGATCGGCAAGCCCGGCCTGGAGGCCGGTGAGGACGTTCCGGCCCAGCTGCGCAAGCGCGGCCTCGACCCCGGCGAGATCCCGATCGTCGTCATGACCCACATGCACCTCGACCACAGTTCGGCGATCTCGGAGTTCCCCAACTCGACCTTCGTCATCAGCGAGACCGAGTGGGAGTCCGCGGCCACCGGGCCGCGCCCGATGCTCAACGGCTACCGCCGTCCCCACTTCGACTACGCCTTCGACTACCGCACGGTCGACTTCGACCGCGGCGGGATCGACTCCTACGCGACCTTCGGTCGCACCTTCGACCTCTTCGGCGACGGCTCGATCCGCCTCGCCTACACGCCCGGCCACAGCGCCGGCCACATGTCGGTGATCGCCCGCCTCGCCAAACACGACTTCGTGATCGGCGGCGACGCCACCTACACGCAGGGTCAGCTCGAGGGCACCGCGCCGTTGGCGCCGCGCCCCTTCGACGCCCACAACTACCGCCGCTCGCTGCAGGAGCTGAAGCTGTTCAGGCGCGAGTACCCGGACGCGATCGTCACCCCGGGGCACGACCCCGAGTTCTACGCCGGGATCAGCGCCCTTTACGAGTAGCTGCCAGCCCCGCGTACATCTCCCGCACCGGGGCGAAGATCTGCTCCGCCACCTCGAGCTGGCGCTCGCGGGTCGGGGCCTCCTCGGTGGGGAAGTCGAGCGGCTCGCCGAACTGCACCGTGACCTTGGGGAAGCGGAACCGCTTCCAGCGCCGCACCCGCTCCGAGCCGTGGATAGCGACCGGGACGACGGGTGCGCCCGATTCGAGCGCGATGCGGCCGATCCCCGGCTTCACCTCGCCCAGCTCGCCACTGCGCGAGCGCCCGCCCTCGGCGTAGACGAGCAGCATCCCGCCCTGGCCCAGGATCGTGAAGGCGGTCTTGAACGACTCCTCGTCGCGGTGGCCGCGGCGGACCGGGAAGACGCCGCCGTGCTTGTAGATGTAGGTGAAGACGGGCGGGCCGAACATCTGCGATTTCGCCATGAAGCGAACCTGCCGGCGCAGGTAGAGCCCAACGAAGAAGTGGTCCATCTGGCTGAAGTGATTGGGGGCGAGGATCAGGGCGCCCGACTTGGGCACGTTCTTTATCCCGATCGCCCGCGTCCGGTAGATCAGCAGCGCTGGCAGCGAGATGAGGATGCGGACGAGAGGGTAGGTCCAGCCCACCCCCCTGCGCGCGGCAGCATGGAACTGGTCGAAGTACTCGGCTGGACGTTCGTCCTTGTAGACCTGTGGCTTCATCTCCGACATAGGCATGACGGGCCCCACCGTCGCTACGCGATACCCCCGTTTGGTCCGGCAGTTACGCTGGGCTCCCGTCCCCCTCCGGCTCCGCCCAGCCCTTCGCCCGCTCGAGCGCCCGGTGCCACTCGGCGAGCAGCGACTCGCGCTCGCGGGAGCCCATCGCCGGCTCGTATCGGGCCGCCTCGCGCCACATCTCCCCCACCTGCTCCAGCGTCCATCTCCCGGTCGCGATCCCGGCCAGGTAGGCGGCACCGAGAGCCGTCGTCTCGGCGATCTCCGGCACGACCACTTCGGCACCCAGGACATCGGCCTGGAACTGCATCAGCCAGCGGTTGGCGACCGCCCCACCGTCGGCCTTCATCACCGCCAGGCCGTCCCCCGACGCGGCCTCCTGTGCCCGGACGGCGTCGACGGTCTGGTAGGCGATCGCCTCCAGCGCCGCCCGCGCCAGGTGGGCCCGGCCGCTGCCGCGGGTGAGGCCGACGATCGTGCCGCGCGCGTAGGGATCCCAGTGTGGCGAGCCGAGCCCGGTCAGGGCCGGAACGAAGTAGACGCCGTCGTTGCCGTCGAGAGAGGCGGCCAGTGCCTCGCTCTCCCCCGCTCCTTCGATCACCCCGAGGCCGTCGCGCAACCACTGCACCGCGGCGCCGGTGACGAAGATCGAGGCCTCGAGCGCGTAGGCGGGCAGCTCGCCGGCGTCGCAGGCCACCGTCGTCAGCAGGCCCTCGGCCGGCTCGGGAGCCTCTGAGCCCGTGTGCAGGAGGACGAAGCTGCCGGTGCCGTAGGTGTTCTTCGCCGTCCCGGCCTGGTGGCAGGCCTGGCCGAAGAGCGCCGCCTGCTGGTCGCCGGCCATCCCTGCGACCGGGACCTCGCCGCCGAACTCGGAAGTCGTGCCGAAGACGTGGGCCGAGGGCAGCGGCTCGGGCAACCGGGCCGGGTCGACGCCTAGCAGCGCGCAGAGCTCCTCGTCCCAGGCAAGCTTGCGGATGTCGAACAGCATCGTCCGCGAGGCGTTGGTGTGGTCGGTGGCGTGGCGCCCGGTGAGCTTGAACAGCAGCCAGGAGTCGATCGTGCCGAAGACGGCCCGCTCGGCCCCCTCGGCGTTGCGCAGCAGCCACTCGATCTTGGTGGCGGAGAAGTAGGGGTCGAGGACCAGCCCGGTCCGCTCTCGCACCAGCGCCTCGTGCCCGGCCGCACGCAGCTCCTCGCAGCGTTCCGCGGTGCGACGGTCCTGCCAGACCAGCGCCCGGTGGACCGGCTCGCCGGTCGCCGGGTCCCAGGCGACGACCGTCTCGCGCTGGTTCGTGATCCCGATCCCCTCCAGGTCCGCGCCCCGGATGGCGGCAGCGTCGATCGCCTCCGCCGCGACCCGCCGCGTTACGTCCCAGATTTCCCCGGCGTCGTGCTCGACCCAGCCCGGCCGGGGAAAGTGCTGCTCGAACTCCGAGTAGGAGCGGCCGGCGATCCGCCCCCCCGCGTCGAAGACCAAGCAGGTCGTCCCGGTCGTCCCCTGGTCGATCGCGAGGATCACGAGGGGAGCCTAGCCCTCACTCGCAAATTCACACTGCGTGGCTTCCGTCGCAAACTGGTCAAATACACAAAATTTCTTGTTGCACAGGTCTTTTGGATCACAAAGGATCGGGGTCCCAACCAAAGGAGACACACGGTGAATGACGCACCCTCCCAACTGCTCATCAGCGGAGATCAGCTTTGGGTCCTACTCATCGGCTCGATCGTGCCGCTGGGCGGCTACTGGATCAACAAGGTGATGCCGTGGAAAACCGAGACGTCCAAGGCAATAGTGCAGATCGTACTCACGAGCATCGCGGCAACGCTCTACACCTTTGTCGCCACGGACATCGGAAGCTTCACGAGCTTCGTCGAGCAGGCGTTCTCGGCAATCGTCGCTGGACTGTTCGCTCACAACATCCTCTGGAAACCCGCCAACGTCAACATCAAGTTCGGGGCCAACCCAACTCCGACCCAGGCCGCCGGGCTCACGAGCAACGAGTTCGCAGACCTCAGCGCCGAACAGAAGCAGGCCATCGTCGTTCCAAGCAACTAGGCCTGGGAGCTGGCGCCAGTGGGCAGCGGTCCGGGCCCGCTGGCGCCAAACGCACGAGCGACGAGGAGGCGCCAGACTGTTCGCATGGGAACCGGCGAGCTTGGCGCCGCAGAACAAGCCCGCGCCCTGCGAGGCGGCGAAGTCAGTGCCCGAGAGCTGGTCGAAGCGGCCTTGGAGCGCGCGCAGGCGACCCAGGAGACCCTGAACGCATTCCGCGTCATCTGCGGTGAGGAGGCGCTGGCCGCGGCCGAGGAAGCCGACCGCCGACTTGGCGATGGAGAGACAGGACCCCTGCTCGGTGTCCCGGTCGCGATCAAGGACGACGTCGACTTCACCGGCCACACGACCCCGTTCGGCTGCGGTGGCGGCCGCCCGGCGGTGCGCGACGCCGAGGCCGTGCGCCGCATCCGCGAGGCGGGCGCGATCGTGATCGGCAAGACCCACGCGCCCGAGGTCGGCCAGTGGCATTTCACCGAGACGCCGCTGCATGGCGCGACTCGCAACCCCTGGAACACCGACCACACCCCGGGTGGCTCCAGCGGAGGCGCGGCCGCGGCCGTGGCCGCCGGCGTCGTCCCGGCCGCGATCGGCTCCGACGGGGCGGGCTCGATTCGCATCCCCGCCGCCTGGACCGGGCTCGTCGGCCTGAAGCCCCAGCGCGGCCGCGTCTCAACCTGGCCCGACCCGGAGGCCTTCAACGGGCTCAGCTGCTACGGCCCGCTGGCGCGCAGCGCCGGCGACGTCGCCCTGCTGCTCGACGCCGTCCGCGGCAACGTCCCCGCTGACCTGCACAAGCCCGAACCGCCGAGTGAGCCCTTCGTCGAGGCGGCTGCGCGCGAACCCGGCCGTCTCCGGGTCGCGATCTCCTTCGCCACGCCCTTCGGCGTCCCCGACAAGGTCGATGCCGAGCATCGCGCCGCGATCGAGACCTTCGCCGAGCGGCTCACCGAGCTCGGTCACGAGATCGTCCGCACCGACCCCGACTACGGCCTGGTCGGCCCCGCGATCATTCCCCGCGGCATGAGCGGGGTCGCCGATTGGCTCGACGCACATGGCGAAGACCGCAGCTCCCTGGAGCCGCGCACCCGTGTCCACGCCCGCTTCGGCAGCGCCCTGCGCGGCGTGCCCCACCGCCTCTCACGGGCGGTGGAGCCGGGGTTGCAACGCCGGCTCGGCCGCGTCTTCGAGCGCTGTGACGTCGTCCTCACCCCGGTCACGGCGAAGCCGCCGCCCCGGATCGGCGCCCTGCAGGGCAAGGGCTACTGGGCGACGAGCACGACGGCCAGCGCGACCTGCCCCTTCGCCTTCGCCTGGAACGTCGTCGGCTGGCCGGGAATCAGCGTCCCCGCCGGCCTCACGTCCAACGGCCTGCCGATCGGCGCCCAGCTGCTCGGCCGCGAGAACGACGAGGCGACCCTGCTCTCCCTGGCCGGCTCGATTGAGCGCGCCGAAGGGAGCTGGCCGCAGCCCAGGTAGAGCGGGGCCTGCGGGAGTCCCTCCCCAGGCCGCTTCGCGGGAGTTCCTGGGGAGGGACCCCCGCAGGCCCCAGACCGGCAAAAGCCAACCGAAACACCCAAGCTTTTGAGGGCGAGGCGGCGCTTCGAGATGGGGCTTTTTTGAAGCTTGTGTACTTCGAGCGGGGATGGCGGGTAGCCCTCCCCAAAACGCGCAGCAGGAGCCGCGCTTGAGTGTTTTGGGGAGGGCTACCCGCCATCCCCGCCCCCCATTTGCAACGGCATTCACCGCCGCGCCGCGTATGCGCTGCCGAAGTCGAGCAGTTGCCGGCCGCGATGAGCGAAGCCGGCGAGAGTGCGGCCGGTGGCCCGGTGGGAGAGGTCCAGCTCGTACTCGCCGACACGGAAGCCCGCGCGGATGGCGTCGACGGTCATGCCTATCTCCATGCCGTAGCCCTGGGCAAAGGGAAGGGTGGCGCGCAACACCTCGGCCCGCATCGCCCGCTGGCCGGAGATCGGCGCCTCGGCCTCGAAGCCGCACAGGCGCCGGATCGACCAGCGGGCAAACCCGAGCGCAAGCCCGAAGCCGCCACCCACACGGCGGCCGAAGGCGGCGACCGCCAGGTCGCACTCCCCCGACTCGACCGCCTCGACCAGTGGTGCAAGCGTCGCCGCCGAGCTGCCGAGATCGCCGTCGCAGAGCAGAACCACCTCTGGCGAACCCCCGTCGAGGGCAGCTTCAGCCGCGGCCGTCACGTTGGCTCCCTTGCCGTGCGGCCTGCCTCTGCTGACCACCTGGGCGCCGGCAGTCATCGCCGCCTCGGCGGTACCGTCTGTCGAGGCGTCGTCGGCCACCCAGATCGCGGCCGTGGGGAATGCCCCGCGCAGCGCGGCGATCGTCTCGCCGATCCGGTCCGCCTCGTTGCGGGCGGCCACGACCACCGCGAGCGCATCGGTTCGATTCGTGGCCACGACGGGACATTCTGCCTTCCGGTGCGCTTTTTGATCCCCATGGGTACATAAAGCGCACCGGAGCAACGGATATTGTGCCGCGCCATGGATATCGAGGCGCACATCACAGGGAACGTGTGGAAAATCGAGGTCGCGGTCGGCGACCAGGTCGAGGACGGCGACACCGTCGTCATCCTGGAGTCGATGAAGATGGAGATCCCGGTCGAGGCCGAAGACGACGGCACCGTCAAGGAGATCCGCTGCGAGGAGGGCCAAGCGGTCAGCGAAGGCGACGTCCTCGTCGTCCTGGAGTAGACGCACGATGGAAGAACGGCTCGCGGGCGGCAAGCTCATCCTCGACTCGCCCGCCGAGGCGGTCGTCCGGCTTCGCATATCCAACCCCGAGCGCCGCAACGCACTCGACCACGCGATCCTCGACGCGATCGCCGAGACACTGCCGCACCTCGACCGCGGAATCGAGACGCGCTGCCTGCTGATCACCGGCGCGCCACCGGTCTTCTCGGCCGGCTACGACATCGCCTCGATCCCCTCGGAGACCTTCGAGCGCGATGCCGAGGCGCTGGTCGCCCACCCGTTCCACGCGGCGATGGAGGCCATCGCCGCCCACCCATGGCCCACCGTCGCGGCGATCAACGGGCACTGCATCGGCGGCGGCCTGGAGCTGGCGATCACCTGCGACCTGCGGCTCTGCGCCGCCGGCGCGAAGCTCGGGATGCCACCGGTGAAGCTCGGCCTCGTCTACGGCCACACCGGGCTGCGCAAGTTCCTCGACACGGTCGGGCTGGCACGTACGAAGGAGCTCTTCCTCACCGGGCGCAACTTCGAGGCGGCACGGGCCGAGGAGATCGGCCTGGTCCACGAGGTCCTCGATGGCGGGCGGCTCGAAGAGGCGTCGGTCGCGCTCGCGGCCGAGATCGCGGCCAACGCGCCGCTCTCGATGCGCGGCAACAAGAGCGCGATCGAGCTTCTCAACGCCGCGCCGACCCTCACCGAACAGCAGGAGGCGGGCCTGATCGCCCTGCGCGAGTCCTGCTTTGCCTCCGAGGACCTGCGCGAGGGAATTCGCGCCTTCGCCGAGAAACGCAAACCCGAGTGGAAGGGGCGGTGAGCCCCGCTCGCGAACAGCTGGCCGCCTCGGACCCGACGATGGCGGCGCTGGTCGAGCGGGTCGGGGAGATCGACCTGGAGACGCGCTTGCGGCGGCGCAGCGAGGAGCGCCCTGCGGACGCCTACGGGGCGCTGCTGCGGGCGATCGTCGGGCAGCAGCTCTCGACCAAGGCGGCGCGGACGATCTACGGCCGCATCCTCGAGCTCTTCGACGGTCGCACGCCGGCACCCGAGCAGCTGCTCGAAGCCGAGGAATCCGGCCTGCGCGCCGCCGGCCTCTCCGGCCGCAAGGTCGAGTACGTCCGCGACCTCGCCTCGCACGTGGTCTCTGGCGAGCTGGAGCTCGACCGGCTCGGTGAGCTCTCCGACGAAGAGGTAGTCGAGGAGATCGTCGCCGTCCGCGGCCTCGGCGTCTGGACCGCGGAGATGTTCCTGATCTTCCACCTCGAACGGCCCGACGTGCTCTCCGGCGGCGACCTCGGCATCCGCAAGGCGGTGCAGGTGGAGTACGAGCTCGAGGAAATGCCGGCACCCGCGCGCGTCCTGGAGATCGGCGAGCCGTGGCGTCCCCACCGCAGCCTCGCTTCGCTCTACCTCTGGGAGTCGCTTGCAAACGCGCCCGTGGAGTAGACGCCGCTGCGCTAACGCTCGGTCACCCCGTGACGCAACCGCAGGACACGGCCGACCGAGGCCTCGAAGGCGCCGCGATCGAGCACTCCGGAGCGCAGCCCACGCTGCAGGGCGCGGCGGGCACGGGCGGCCGCGTGGAAGTCGGCGAAGAGGAGGAGGTCCGTGCCGGCCCGGATCGCCGCGGTGCCGGCCCTCGCCGCGCCGCCGAAGTTGCGGACCGCCACGGCTTCCATCGCGTCGGTGATCGAGACGCCCCGGAAGCCGAGGCGCGAGCGCAGCTCACCGGTCGCGATCGGGCGGGCGAAGGCCGCCGGCTTGGGAGAGAAAGCGGGGTAGATCGCGGTGCTCAGCATCACCATCTCCCCTCCCGCCTCGACGAAGCGGCGGAACGGGGCCTCGTCCAGGCGGCGCAGCGTCGCCCTGGAGAGCCCGATCCGTTCGACCGCGAAGTCCGTGTTCTGGCGGGCCGCGCCGAGACCCGGGAAGTGCTTGGCCGTGGCGGCGACGGCGCCGCTCTGGAGCCCTTCGGCAAAGGCGACCCCGGTGGCGGAGACCCGGGGCGGAGTCGAGCCGAAACCCCGGTCGGTCACCTCGATCGTGCCGCCGGGCCGGGCGACGTCGAGCACCGGGGCCAGATCGACGTCGATGCCCATGTCGCGGAGGTTGGCCGCGGTCGCGCGCCCCTGCCCGCGGCTGAAGGCGGCGCCACGGGCGCCCATCTCCTCTGCCGAGGCCGAGGGAGCACCGCCAACCCTCTTCACCAGCCCACCCTCCTGATCGACCATCACCAGCAGCGGGTCGCGCAGGCCCGGCGGCCGGGGGATCGCCTGCAGGCGACGAACGAGGCGCCGGCCGGCGCTGCGGCTCGGCAGGTTCTCGGCGAAGAGGATCACGCCCGCGATCTCCCCAGAGCGGATCGTCCGCGCCAGGGCCGGCGGCACCTCGGTCCCCTGGAAGCCGGCGACGAGCCGCTGGCCGGCGAGCTCCGCGAGCGACAGCCTGGAGGCGGCGGTCGCCGTCGGCTCAGGCCCCGAGCCGTCTCCCAGCGAAGCCCCGAAGACGAACGCCAGGATCGCCAGTCCGCCGGCCGCACCGACCGCGATCCGCCTGCGCCTCGTCCTCGCACCCACGTGTCTGAGCTTAGGGGTCCATATGACCCCCTAAGCTCAGACACGCCCCCAGGGAGGGGCGTCCGGGCCGGTGCCTAGCCTTGCGCGCAAGTGGCCTCCCTGATCTCATTCGACGAAGCGCTGGCGCTCGGCGAGCTGACCGACCGCGAGGAGATCGGCGACCTGGTCGAGCGCGCCTGGAAGGTGCGCCAGGAGAACTTCGGCGACTCGACCGACATGTGCTCGCTGGTCAACGCCAAGTCGGGCGGATGCGCCGAGGACTGCGGCTTCTGTGCCCAGTCGCGCTACGCCGAGGCGGACACGCCGATGCACGCGATGATGGAGCCCGAGCAGATCCTCGAGCACGCCAAAGCCGCGGAGGCGGCCGGCGCGCACCGCTTCTGCATGGTCACCCAGGGCCAGGGCCTCTCCAAGCGCGACTTCGAGAAAATCCTCGCGGGCGCCAAGCTGGTCGCCGAGCAGACCAACCTGAAGCGCTGCGCCTCGATCGGCCACATGTCTGGCGATCGGGCGAAGAGGCTGCGCGAGGCGGGGATCCAGCGCGTCCACCACAACGTCGAGTCGGCGCGCTCCTACTACCCGGAGGTCTCGACCACAGTCCGCTACGAGGGGCGGCTGCGGACGATCGACGCGGTCAAGGAGGCTGGCCTCGAGACCTGCGTCGGCGGCATCCTCAACCTCGGCGAGTCGCCGCACCAGCGGGTCGAGATGGCCTTCGAGCTCTCCGAGCTCGACCCCACCTCGGTCCCGATCAACCTGCTCAACCCGCGCGACGGCACCAAGTTCGGCGACCGGCCGCTGATGGACGCCTGGGAGGTCGTCAAGTGGGTGGCGATCTTCCGCCTGATCATCCCGGGCGCCCTCTTCCGCCTCTGCGGAGGGCGGGTCGAGAACCTCGGCGACCTGCAACCGCTCGCGGTCAAGGCGGGGCTGAACGGGGTGATGATGGGGAACTTCCTCACCACCCTGGGCGCCGAGCCCGAGGACGACCGGGCGATGTTCGAAGAGCTGGGCCTGAACGTCGCCCGCCAGCCCGACAACGGCGCCAACCCGCGTCCCGACAACCGCGACGGCTGGCTCGAGGGCGAGGCACCGGTGACGCCGATCGACGAGCTGATCGACCGCCAGGACGAGGCCAACTTCTGGGACCCCTCGACCCAGCTGCGCGTGGTCAAGAAGGCCAAGAAGCCCCCGCCCTACCCGGCTTCGAGCACCGCTTCGGCTGCATGACCGACGTCGCAGAGCGGCTGGAGGAGCTCCGCGACCGCGGGCTTTACCGGCGACTGCGTCTCGTCAGCGGTCCGCAGGGCCCTCGGGTGACGCTCGACGGCCGCCCGGTCCTGCTGCTCTGCTCCAACAACTACCTGGGCCTGGCCGACCATCCGCGGGTGCGCGGCGCGGCGGCGGAAGCGGCGATGCGCTGGGGCGCCGGTGCCGGTGCCTCGCGGCTGATCTCGGGCAACATGCAGCCGCACCGCCGGCTGGAGGAGAGGCTGGCCGAGTTCAAGGGCCACGAGGCGGCCCTGCTCTTCGGCTCGGGCTACCTGGCCAACACGGGGACGATCGCGGCCCTGGCCGGCGAGGGCGAGGTCGTCTTCTCCGACGAGCTCAACCACGCCAGCATCATCGACGGCTGCCGCCTCTCCCGCGCCGAGACCTTCGTCTACCGCCACGGCGACGTCGAGCACCTCGCCCGGGGACTGCGCGAGGCCGGGGAGCGCGCCTCGCTGATCGTCACCGACGGGGTCTTCTCGATGGACGGCGACATCGCGCCCCTGCCGGAGCTGGCGGAGCTGGCGAGGCGGCACGAGTGCCGGCTGATGGTCGACGAGGCCCACGCAACGGGGGCACTGGGGCGCGGCGGGCGCGGCTCGGTTGCCGCCGCCGGCCTCGCCGGCGAGGTGGACGTCGTGATGGGAACACTCGGCAAGGCGCTCGGCTCCTACGGCGCCTACGTCTGTGCCAGCCGCGAGCTGACCGAGTACCTCGTCAACGCCGCACGGCCCTTCGTCTTCTCGACCGCACCCCCGCCGCCCGTCGTCGCGGCGAGCCTGGCGGCGCTGGACCTGCTCGAGTCCCACCCACACCTGGTCGAGCAACTGGCCGCCAACGCGGCGACCCTGCGAACGGCTCTCGCCGCCGAGGGGCTCGCCGTAGGAGGCTCGGCAACGCAGATCGTGCCGGTCGCCGTCGGCGACGCCTCCCAGACGATGGAGCTCTGTGAGCAGGTGCTGGAGCGGGGTGTCTTCGCCCAGGGAATCCGCCCGCCGACCGTGCCCGAGGGGTCCTCGCGCCTACGCTTCACGGTGATGGCGACCCACCGCGCCGGCGAGCTGGAACGGGCCGCGAAGCTGGTCGGCGCCGCGGCACGCGAGATGGGGATCGCGGTGGCCCCGGTGCCCATCGCCGCCTGAGCCTTGCGGGGCGTGTTCGTCACAGGCACGAGCACCGAGGTCGGCAAGACCGTGGTCGCCGCCGTCATCGCCCACACCCTCGCGGCCGAAGGCAACAGGGTCGCCGTCTTCAAGCCGGCGGTAACCGGCCTAGACCCCGAACAGCCCGCCGACGGGCCGAAATCCGCCCCTATGGGGCGGATTTCGGCCCGTCGGCGGGAGAGGGAGGCGGACCATGCGCTGCTGCGGCGGGCCGGCGGGTCGAGTCAGGCCGATGAGGAGATCGCGCCCTACCGCTACGGGCCACCCGCATCGCCGCACTTGGCCGCGGCGCTCGCCGGCGAGGAGATCGATCCCGAGCGGCTTCGCACTGCTGTCGGCGCCGCGGCGGCCAATGCCGACGTGCTGGTCTGCGAGGGCGTCGGCGGCCTGCTCGTTCCCCTCCGCGAGGACTACCTCGTCCGCGACTTCGCAGTCGATCTGGGCCTACCCCTCGTCGTCGCCGCTTCGCCCGGCCTGGGGACCATCAACCACACACTGCTGACGGTCGAGGCCGCGCACACCGCCGGCCTGACCGTCGAGCTGGTGGTCCTGACTCCCTGGCCGGAGTCGCCGAGCGAGATCGAGCGGTCCAATCGCGAGACGATCGAGGCGCTCTCCGGCGCGAGGGTCGCGACGCTGCCACGGATCGACCTGGACGACCCCGCGAGCTGGCCGCGGCTGGCGCTCAGCTGACGATCACGTCGAGGCTCGCCGGCGTCAGCTCGACCTCGAAGCCGGCCTCCCGTGCGATCGCAGCCACCTGCTCGGAGTTCTTCGGCTCCGACCTGGCGAGGAGCAGGGCACGGGCGACATCGCCACGGACCGCCTTGGCCATATGGGAGACGGCCTTGCGCTCCCCTTCCTCCTCGCGAAACGCGCGCACCGCCAGCAAGGGTGCCTTCTTCGGCTTCCAGGCCGCCACATAGGCGCCGGAGCGCATGTCGACGACCGTCTCGCCGGGCTCGTCCGGCAGCGCGGCCCGCAGCGAGTCGCGCCACCCGGCGGCGAGCGGACCGATGCCGTCGAGCTTCGCCGACGGCGGCAGGCGGTAGCAGGGGATGCGATCCCCGGGCCGGACGAACCCCCAGAGCGCACTCGCGATCAGCACCCGCTTCGCCGCACGCCGGCGCGCGGCGGCCGGTAGGTCCGGCAGGCCGAGGCGCTGGTGGAGAACGCCGGTGTAGACCTCGGTCGCCGGCGCGGCCGGCGCCTCTCGCAGATCCGGGTCGAGCTTGTCGAGCAACGCGGCCCGCCGCCCCCCCAGCTCCGCGGCAAAGGCAAGGGAGTCGAGGTCAACGGGGTCTCCCGCGTCGGGCTTGGCCTTGCCTTCGGAGGGCGGCAGCAGGATCAGCACCGGCGCAGCCTCTCAGGCGACAGGCCCACCGGCGGCGACGGTCTCGCGCCCGGCCAGCTCCTCGCCGCCGGGGTTGACCGCGGCCTCGGCGGCCTCGGGGCTGAGCGGGTCGCGCCTGGCCCGGATCGCCGCGGCTCCGATCACGGCGCCGACGAGCGCGACCACGGCGCAGACGCTCATCGCGTGCCCGAGTGCATCGACGAATTCCTGCGGACTGGCGTCGGCGAAGCTGGTGCCAACGGCGCCCTGGAAGATCGCGCCGGTGACGGCGACGCCGAGGCTGCCGCCGACCATGCGGAACATCGAGAGCACGCCGGAGGCGATGCCGGCCTTCTCGACCGGCACGGCGTTCATCGCGGCGCTGGTCATCGGCGACATCGTCAGCGCGATGCCGATACCGAGCAGCATGAAACCGGGAAGCAACTCGAGGTAGGTGGAGTCCACCGCGATCCCGCTGAAGCTGTAGAGCGAGCCGGAGACGACGACGAGCCCGGCGGCGATCAGCCAGCGCGGGCCGAACCGATCGGCGAGCCGGCCCGCAAGAGGGGCGATGCCGACGATCATCAGGGTCGAGGGCAGGAACCTGACCCCCGCCTCCAGCGGCGAGTAGCGGAGGATGTCCTGCATGTAGAGAGCGAGGAAGAAGAAGACGCCGAGCATCGAGAAGGAGACGATCGCCGCGACCATGACGGCGCCGAGGAAGTTGCGGTTGGAGAAGAAGCGGAACTCGACCATCGGCACCTTGACCCGCAGCTCGATCGCGGCGAACGCGGCCAGCCCGACCGCCGCGCCCACCAGCAGAGCGACGATCTCGGTCGAGCCCCAGCCCCATTCGTTGCCCTCGACCAGGGCCAGGATCAACGCCGTCAGGGCCCCGGTCAGCACGACGACGCCGGCGAAGTCGACCTCGCGGCCGACGGTGTTGTCGCGCGACTCGCGCACGGCGAAGAGCGAAGCGGTGACGGCGCCGATCGCGACCGGGATGTTGAGGTAGAAGATCGCCCGCCAGCTGACGTGCTCGGTGAGCAGCCCGCCGACGACCGGCCCGACCGCCAGGGCCAGGGCGGAGACACCCGCCCACATGCCCATCGCCTTGCCGCGCTCCGCCGGCGGGAAGGCGTCGGTGATGATCGAGAGCGTCGCCGGCATCATCAGCGCCGCGCCGACCCCCTGGACCACGCGGCTGACGACGAGGTCTGTCGGGCTGGCGGCGAACCCGGCCGTCGCCGAGGAGAGAGCGAAGATGACGACGCCGAAGAGGAACATGCGCCGGCGGCCGAAGATGTCGCCGAGCCGCCCCCCGGTCGCCAGCAGCACGGCGAAGGAGAGCGTGTAGCCGTTTACGGTCCACTCCAGGCCGGAGATCGAGGCGTCGAGGTCGCGCTGGATCGAGGGCAGCGCCACGTTCACGACCGTGTTGTCGAGCATGATCATGAACAGCGCGAAGCACATCGCGCCGAGCGTCCACCACTTGCGGTTGTCGTCGGTGATCAGGTGCCGATAGCGGGTCAAGCCGGTCCCACGCCCTTCAAATGCTCGTAGGCCTCGGCGATGTCCTGGCGGTCCATCAGCGAGTCGACCGCGGCGTCGAGCTTGCGCCGCTGTGCGGCCGTGAGGCTCGCGGCGAACGTCTCCATGCCCGCCCGCCGCACGACCATCAGGGTGTCGACGAGCTTCTTGCCACGGGCGGTGATCGCGATCCGCCTCACCCGCCGGTCCTCGGGGTCCTCGACCCTGGTGGCGAGTCGCTTCTTGACCAGGACGTCGACCGCCCTGCTCATCGAGGGAACCGAGACGCCGAGCGCCTCCGCCAGGTCGCCGACCTGGCGCGCCTCGGTCGCCTCACCCACCCCCCCAGCTCGAGCAGGGCCTTGGACTGGGTCATCGAGAGGCCGCTCTCCTCGATCACCCGCAGCAGGTTGCCGCGGTCGTAGAGAAATAGGTGGCGCAGCAGGGCGCTTATCCGCGCCGCGGTCTCCTGCGCGCCCGCGCTGACCTCGGGGACGTCGACCTTCTCGATGATCGACTCGAGCTCACTCGCTTGCATGCGAGCAATACTTGCATAATCGCAACTATTTCTCGAACGAAATAGTTGCTCCTGTGACTCTAATCACAGAGCGGGGTGGTCCTCCCGCCGGTACGGCCCGGGCTTGGGGCGCGGAGTCCCGCCGGGAAAGGCGAGCCGCAGGATCGTCCGCTGCACCATCCCGAGCTGCTGGCCGAAGGGACCGCTGTTGTAGGGGAGGCCGTAGCGTTCGCAGACCTGCTTCACCTGCGGCGCGATCTCCGCGTAGCGGGTGCTCGGCAGGTCCGGGAAGAGGTGGTGCTCGACCTGGTAGCCGAGGTTGCCGCTGGCGACGTGGAAGAGCGGGCCGCCCTCGATGTTCGCCGCCCCGGTCAGCTGACGCACGTACCAGCCGCCGCGGCTCTCGTCCTCGACTTCCTCGGGCTTGAACGTGTGGGTCTGGTCGGGGAAGTGGCCGCAGAAGATGATCGCGTAGGCCCAGACGTTGCGGACGATGTTCGCCGACGCGTTCGCCGACGCCGCGGCCCGGTAGGAGCTCCGGCCGCCGCCGAGGGCACGCTTCAGGACCCCGGCCAGCCCACCGCGGCTCCTGGCGCCGCTGCGGGCCTCGAGGCCCACGTCGAGGGCGGCCATGGCCAGGCCGCTCAGCAGCGGCCAGGCGATGTAGTCCTTGACGATCTGGCTCTTCGCCTTCTCTCGGATCCCCGCCAGCTCGCGCTTGATCTGCGCCTTGGACTTGCGGCCGGTCCGGATCGCCTCGAAGTCGAGGTCGTGGAGGGCCACGCCCCACTCGAAGAACGCCATCAGCAGCAGGTTGTAAAGCGGCTGGGCGAGATAGACCGGGTGCCAGCGCTGCTGCGGGTCGATCCGCATGATCTCGTAGCCCAGGTCCTTGTCCTTGCCGAGGATGTTGGTGAAGGTGTGGTGGACGTAGTTGTGGGAGTGCTTCCAGGCCTCGGCGGTCGAGGCGGTGTCCCAGTCCCAGGTCGAGGAGTTGATCTGGGGGTCGTTCATCCAGTCCCACTGGCCGTGCAGGACGTTGTGGCCGATCTCCATGTTCTCGAGGATCTTCGACATCGAGAGAGCGGCCGTGCCGGCGATCTTTGCCGGGCGGTAGCGGGCGCCGAGCAGCAGCACGCGCCCCATCACCGCAAGGCGGCGCTGCATCGCGATCATGCTCTCGATGTAGCGCCGGTCGCGTTCGCCGAGATCGGCGAAGGTCCGGTCGCGGATCTCGTCGAGCTCCCGGGCCAGCTCCTCGAGCTGCTCCTCGGAAAGGTGCGCGAGCGGGCTCTCGACCTCAGCAGTCGTTGCGTTCATCGTCTTCCTTTCGTCGGTTTCAAAGCGCGATCTCGATCGGTCCTTCGGGGGCGTTGACGCAGGTGCGGATCATCTCTCCCTCGCTGCCGTGGACCTTGCCGGTGCGCAGGTCGCGCACCTCCCCCCTGCAGAGCCTGCCCACGCAGGTGTGGCAGATGCCCATCCGGCAGCCGAAGGGCAGCGTGGCGCCCGCCTCCTCGCCGCCGACGAGGATCGGCGTGCCGCTGTCGCAACCCGCCTCGACCCCGCTCTTGACGAACCGCACGCGGCCTCCCTCGCCCTCGCCGGGTACACCGCCGATCACCGGCTGGAAGCGCTCCATGTGGAGCAGCTCGGGGTCGCCGTCCCGCTCCCAGCGCTCGCTCATCGCATCGAGCATCGCGGCCGGGCCCGAGAGGAAGGCGTGGCGCTCGCGCCAGTCGGGGCAGAGCCGGTCGAGGTCGGCGGGGCCGATCCGGCCCTCCTCCGCGGTGATCCGAAGGTGCAGGGCATAGCCCGCGTGGGCATCGCCGATCTCGCCCAGGCGCTCGGCGAAGATGACTCCCTCGATCTCGCGGGCGGAGTGGACGTGGACCGCGTCGGCCAGCGAGTCGCTGCGATGCAGGCTGCGCAGCATGCTCATGATCGGCGTGATCCCGCTGCCGGCGCTGAGGAAGAGCAGCTTGCGCGGTGGCGGATCGGGTAGCACGAACATGCCTTCGACGCCACCGAGCCGGACGACGTCTCCGGGCCGGGCCTGGCGCACGAAGTAGGGGGAGACCTTGCCCGTTTCGACCAGCTTCGGCGTGATGCTGATGCAGCCGTCCGGACGACCGGGCTCCGAGGTCAGCGAGTAGGCGCGCCAGTGGTGGATGCCATCGACGACGACGCCGATCCGCAGGTACTGCCCGGGCCGGTGGCCGGGCCACTCGAAGCCGGGGCGGATCAGCACGGTCGCCGCTTCGGGCGTCTCGGCGTCGATGCGCTCGATCCGCCCGCGCAGCTCGCGCGTCGACCAGAGCGGGTTGATCAGCTCGAGGTAGTCGTCGGGCAGGAGCGGCGTGAACAGCGAGCGGACCGCGTGCAGGGCCCTGCGCCTCAGCGGCGGGACCTTCGGGGGTGCTCCTCGCTCTGCCATTGATTGATATTACACAGATCGATGTAGAGGTTTGTGTGTCAAGCCGCACGCTCGGATGCTGCCGCCGGACAGCGGGCTAGGGTCGTTCTACCCGATGCCGGCCGATTACGCTCAGCTCGACCGCGATCATCTCTGGCACCCGTTCACGCAGCAGCGGGCATGGTGCGAAGAAGAGCCGCTGCTGATCGAGCGCGGCGAGGGGTCCTACCTGATCGACGACCGGGGGCAGCGCTACCTGGACGGCGTCTCCTCGCTGTGGTGCACGGTCCACGGCCACCGGCACCCCGGGATCGACGCCGCGGTGACCGACCAGCTCGGCAAGGTCGCGCACTCGACCATGCTCGGCCTCTCCCATCCCGGCGCGACCGAGCTCGCCGGCCGCCTCGCCGGCCTCGCGCCCCCCGGCCTCTCGCGGGTCTTCTACTCGGAGTCCGGCTCGACCGCGGTCGAGATCGCACTGAAGATGGCCTTCCAGTACCAGCAGCAGCGCGGCGGCCAGCATGCCCGCCGCACCTCCTTCGTCCACCTGCGCGAGTCATACCACGGCGACACGATCGGCTCGGTATCCGTCGGCGGCATCGACCTCTTCCACTCCACCTACCGGCCGCTGCTCTTCCAGGCCCATGCGGCCGAGCCGGGGGACACAGGCGACCTCGAGCGGGTGCTCGCGGTCCACGAAGAGGAGATCGCCGCGGTGATCGTCGAGCCGCTCGTGCAGGGCGCCGCCGGGATGCTGCTCCACCCCCCGGGCTACCTGCGCGCCGTGCGCGAGCTCTGCGACCGCTTCGGCGTGCTGCTGGTCTGCGACGAGGTGGCGACCGGCTTCGGCCGCACCGGGACGATGTTCGCCTCAGAGCAGGAGGATGTCGCCCCCGACCTGCTCTGCCTCGCCAAGGGCCTCACCGGCGGTTACCTGCCGCTGGCGGCGACGCTGGCGACGGAGCGCATCTACGAGGGCTTCCTCGGCGCCCCGGAGGAGTACCGCACCTTCTTCCACGGCCACACCTATACCGGCAACCCGCTCGCCTGCGCCGCCGCGCTCGCCAACCTCGACGCCTTCGAGCAGGAGCGCACCCTGGAGCGCCTGCAGCCGAAGATCGAGCTGCTGCGCGAGCTGCTCGACGAGGTCGAGGCGATGCCGGAGGTGTCGGAGGTGCGCGCCCGCGGCGTCATGGTCGGCATCGACCTCGGCGAGCACGACCCCGCCCTGCGCATGGGTCACCGGGTCACCGTCGAGGCCCGCAAGCGCGGCGCGATCGTCCGCCCCCTCAGCGACGTCGTCGTGCTGATGCCGCCGCTGTCGATCTCCGAGAATGAGCTACGCAGTCTGGTTGAGATCGTCGCGGAGTCGATCGAGGCGGCGTGCGCGGCCGCTTCATCTCAGCTGGCCCAAGCCGCTTAGGCGCGCGGGTCCTGTCGCCGCAGGGGGCCCACCGCCCCTTCCGGTCGCTAAAGCGTCCTCAGGGGCGGTTCCCCCTACGGCGCCACCCGCGCGAGATGCGGGGTAGGGTCAGCCTCGTGGACGAACGCAAGCGCGGACCAGCAGAGGCACCAAACCTGGGAGAGCCCGCGGTGCCGCGGCCTGCGGCTTCGGTTGTGCTTTTGAGGCGCGGGGGGAAGCACTCGGAGAGAAAGCTTGAAGTTCTGCTGCTGAAGCGGACCGAGGAGGCTCGGTTCATGCCTGGGGTGTGGGTCTTTCCCGGCGGGTCGGTGGACGACGGGGACGGTGAGGACGAAGAGCGGTTCAAGGCCTGCGCGGTGCGGGAGCTGGAGGAGGAGGCCGGTATCGCCCTGCCGGCCGAGGAGGAGCTGGTCCTCTTCTCGCGCTGGATCACCCCCGAGGTCGTCTCCCGCCGCTTCGACGCCTGGTTCTTCCTCGCCCTCGCCCCTGCCCACACACCCCCCAAGCCCGACGGCGTCGAGACAACCGACGCCGCCTGGTTCGAGCCCACCCACGCCCTCGAGGCCCAGACCGCCGGCGACCTCGTCCTCGCCTTCCCAACCATCAAACAGCTAGAGCTGCTCTCGGAGTTCCCCACCGCGGATGAAGCCCTCAAGGCCCACCGCAACCGCCCCATAGACCCGATCCTCCCCAAGGTCATCGGAAGCTTCGAAGAACACCGCGTAGTCCTCCCCGGCGACCCGGATTACCCGGCTTCCTAAGCGTTTACTCGCGCGGGTGGCGCTGTAGGGGGAACCGCCCCCGAGGACGCTTTAGCGACCGCAGGGGGTGGTGGGTCCCCTGCAGCGACAGGACCCGCGCGCCGTCAGCCCCCGGGGAAAGGCTCCAATCCGGCGTGCCAAGGCCCGGGCGGATACGTGTGGATGCCGCTCTCATCCATCTCCCCCTGCAGCCGCCTGAACAGCTGCCCGGCGTTCTTCAGCACCGCCTTCAGCTCCTCCTCGCCGCGCTCGCGCAGGTGCCAGAGGAACCAGAGCTGGCGGTCGTTGATGCCGAAGTCGACCTCGCCGGTCATCGTCGTCGTCCACTCGAGGAAGCCGGGGCTGAAGAGCTCGCGCAGGGCGACCGGGTCGTACTCGCTCGGCACGGTGGCGAGGAATCGCCTGTTGAAGTCGATCGACTCGAACTCGACCTTGCGGGCGAAGCGCTGGGTGACGTGCTCGTGGCCCTCGATCGACTCGACGTTGAAGGCGGGGACGACCTGGGCGAGGTCGGGCATGTGGGCCTTGCAGAGCAACGCGGTCGGCAGGACCGCCTTGTCGAAGAGTCTTCCTATCTCCCGCTCGTCGGCGTCGCAGCAGGAGCCCCAGAAGCCCTCGGCGAGCTGGCCGGTGAGCCGGTTGGTTCCGCCCACGCAGAGCGCCACGGGCCCGTCCTTGGGATTGATCCCCCCCACCGGCTCGTACGTCAGCTCGTGCCGCTCGCCGTACCTGCGGACGGTCTCGGCCCACTCCTGTGCTTCCTGCCTGGCCCCCATCGTCCGCTGATCCTAGGCAGTTGGCCGGGCGGCCAAGTAGGATGCGTGCATGACTTGGGTCCTCGTCGCCGTGGTCGCGATTCTCGTGATCGGCGTCCTCTACTTCATCGCCAAGCGCAACTCGATCATCGCTGCGCGCAATCGGGTCGACGAGTCGTGGAGCGGAATCGACGTACAGCTGAAGCGACGCCACGACCTCGTGCCCAACCTGGTCGAGACGGTCAAGGGCTACGCCGAGCACGAGAGCCAGACCTTCGAGAAGACGACCCAGGCACGCGCCGCGGCGATGGCCGCCCAGGGCGTCGAGGAAACCGCCAAGGCCGAGCAGCAGCTGACCCAGGCGCTGGCCGACGTGAAGGCGGTCGCCGAGAACTACCCGACCCTGCGTGCCACCGAGAACTTCCAGCAGCTCAGCCGCAACCTCTCCGAGCTGGAGGACGAGATCCAGGCCTCGCGGCGGATCTACAACTCCAACGTGCAGTCCTACAACACGGACATCGAACAGTTCCCGGGCTCGATCGTCGCCAACCAGGGCGGCTTCACCGCCCGCGAGTTCTTCGAGATCGAGGACCCGGCCGAGCGCGAGCCCGTCTCGGTCAGCTTCAGCAAAGACTGAGCCCGACTAAGATTTCAACATGACCACGGCGACCGAAGCAAAGCTCTGGATCTGCGAGAGCTGCGGCTTCATCTACGACCCCGCGATCGGCGACCCCGACGGCGGCATCCCGCCCGGCACGGCCTTTGAGGACATTCCCAGGGACTGGTTCTGCCCGGTCTGCGGAGCGCGGACCTCCGACTTCCGCCTGCTGGAGCCCGGCGAGGCCTAGGCCCGCAAGGGGGGCCCGTGACGCACGATTACGACTGGATAGTCGTCGGGTCCGGCTTCGGGGGTTCCGTTTCAGCGCTCCGGCTCGCCGAGAAGGGTTACTCGGTGGCGGTGCTGGAGTGCGGCAGCCGCTTCCGCGACGAGGACTTCGCCGAGTCGACGGTGCGCCACCCGCGCCGCTACTTCTGGATGCCGCGGCTGGGGATGCGGGGTGTGCTGCGGATGACCTTCTTCAAGGACGTGTTCATCGTCTCCGGCAGTGGCGTCGGGGGCGGCAGCCTCGGCTACGCGAACACCCTCTACCGGGCGCGGCCCGCTTTCTTCAGGGACTCGCAGTGGGGTGAGCTCGGCGACTGGGAACGCGAGCTGGCACCGCACTACGACACTGCCGAGCGGATGCTCGGGGTCGTCGAGTACGAGGGGATCGGCCCCGCCGACAAGCTGCTGCAGGAATACGGAGAGGAGATCGGCGTCGGCGAGACGTTCACCAACACCCGCGTCGGCGTCTTCTTCGACAAGCCGGGCGTCGAGGTCGACGACCCGTTCTTCGAAGGCGAGGGGCCCAGCCGCACCGGCTGCATGCGCTGCGGCAGCTGCATGGTCGGCTGCCGCCACGGAGCGAAGAACACGCTGATGAAGAACTACCTCTGGTTCGCGGAGAAGCTCGGCGTGAAGATCCAGCCCGAACGTCAGGTGACGGAGATCCGGCCGCTCGGCGCCGCCGACGGATCCGACGGCTACGAGGTCCTCAGCGAACGCTCCGGCTCCTGGCTGCGCAAGGAACGGCGCACCCAGACGGCAGGCGGCGTGATCGTCGCCGCCGGCGCGCTCGGCACCAACAACCTGCTCGCCAACTGCCGCCACAGCGGTGCGCTGCCCCACATCTCGGCCAAGCTCGGCGAGCTGGTCCGCACCAACTCCGAGTCGATCCAGGCGGTCACCGCCCCCGACGACGAGCGGGACTTCAGCCGCTCGGTCGCGATCACCTCCAGCATCTATCCCGACCCGGACACCCATATCGAGGTCGTCACCTACGGCGAGGGCGGAGACGCGATGGCCGGCACCTTCACCGCGATGACCGGGCCGGGGACGAAACTGACGCGGCCGGTGAAGTGGGCGGCGGCGATCGTGCGCCACCCGCTGCGCACCCTGCGCATGCTCATCCCCCACCGCTGGTCGCGGCGCACGGTGATCCTGCTGGTGATGCAGACCGTCGACGCGGCGATGCACTTCCGGCCCAGGCGCCGGCTCTTCGGCGGCGGCGTTCGCCTGACCACAGAACAGGATCCCGGCCGGCCCAACCCCACCTACATCCCGGCCGCGGAGCAGGTGGCGCGCTGGTTCGAGAAACGCACCGGCGGCGTCGCCCAGAGCGCAATCACCGAGTCGATCCGCAACATCCCCTCGACCGCCCACATCCTCGGCGGCGCCGTCGTCGGCGCCGACGCCGGGAGCGGCGTGGTCGACACGGGGAACCGCGTCTTCGGCTACGAGAACCTGATGGTCTGCGACGGCGCCGCGATCCCGGCCAACCCGGGCGTCAACCCGAGCCTGACGATCACCGCCAAGGCCGAGCACGCGATGAGCCTGATCCCGGCGAAGGACGGGGCGAAACCAGGTCACCTGCCGCAGGCGGCCAGGCCGGCGGGGGGCGTCGGGGTCGGGTCCCCGGGCCGGCCTTCGGCCGGGAGTTCCCGGGGACCCGACCCCGACGCCCTCACTATCTCGCCGCCGGAGTAGGTCTTGTTCAGCCGGTTCAGCCGGCCTCGGCGAGGCGCTGAGCTACGTAGTCCCAGTTGACGACGTTCCAGAAGGCGTCGATGTAGTCAGGGCGCTTGTTCTGGTACTTGAGGTAGTAGGCGTGCTCCCAGACGTCGCAGCCGAGCAGCGGCACGCTGCCGTCGGAGATCGGCGAGTCCTGGTTGGGGGTGGAAACGACGGCGAGGCCGGAGTTGTCCTTGACCAGCCAGGCCCAGCCGGAGCCGAAGCGGGCGATGCCGGCGTTCTTGAACTCGTCCTTGAAGGCGTCGAAGGAGCCGAAGGTCTCGTCGATGCCAGCTGCCAGGTCGCCGCCGGGAGCGCCGCCCCCCTCGGGGCTCAGCATCTCCCAGAAGAGGGTGTGGTTGTAGTGGCCGCCGGCGTTGTTGCGAACCGGGCCCTGCTTGTCGCCGGGGAGACTGGAGAGGTTGCGCAGCACATCCTCGACCTCGCGGTCGGCCCACTCGGTCCCCTCCAGGGCCGCGTTCGCTTTGTCGACGTAGGCCTGGTGGTGCTTGTCGTGGTGCACGCGCATCGTCGCCTCGTCGATGTGGGGCTCGAGCGCGTCATACGCGTAGGGAAGGTCGGGAACCGAAAATGCCATCTGGGCGTCTCCTCTTTTGGTCGGACTGGACGGTTGCTAAGCCTGGGCCGGAGCCTAGCGCGACGGACGCCTAAGCTGGCTCCATGGAGATCGACGAAGCGAAGCTCTGGCGAGAGTTCGCAGCCTCCCGCGACCCGGCGCTTCGCGAGGAGCTGGTCAAGCGGAACATGCCATTCGCGAGGCGGCTGGCCCTGCGCTACCGCGGAGCCAGCGAGTCCTTCGACGATCTGCTCCAGGTCGCCAACCTCGGCCTGCTGGGCGCCGTCGACCGCTTCGACCCCGAGCGCGGCATCCCCTTCACCGCCTTCGCCTCGCCGACGATCCTGGGTGAGCTGAAGCGCCATTTCCGCGATCGCGTCTGGACCGTGCGGGTGCCCCGCGGCCTGCACGACCGCATGGCCGAAGTCGACAAGGCGATCACCGAGCTGACCAAGCAGCTCCAGCGCTCGCCCTCGGTGGGCGAGATCGCCGAGCGCCTAGGGATGGAGCAGACCGACGTGCTCGAGGTGCTGGAGGCCAACCACAACCGTCGCACGCTCTCGCTCGACCGGCCGGCCGGCGGCGACGAATCCGAAGAAGCCCCCCCGTCAGACTGGATCGGAAACGAGGACGAGGGCTTCGAGCTGGTCGAGGGCAGGATCGCTCTCTCCTCCGCGCTGCCCTATCTCGAAGATCGCGAGCGTGTCGTCCTCCGGATGCGCTTCGTCGAGGACATGACCCAGTCGCAGATCGCCGAGCAGATCGGCCATTCCCAGATGCACGTCTCGCGCATCCTGCGCCGCGCGCTGGCCCGCATCCGCGAGAGGATCGAGGAGGAACGAGGACTCGGCGGAGAGGGTGAGGAGGGGCCTTAGGCGCTCGGAATGCCGGCGAAGCGGACGATCAGGTAATCGCCATCGTCGGACTCCTCAACAGTGAGCTCGTCGGCGAGCGCCTCCAGCGAGCCGCCGACTCCGGGGACCTCGAGCTCGCGGCGGATCTTCCCCGCGGCGCCCTTCTCCATCGGACCCAGACGGAGCTCGAGACCCGCCTCGCTCTCGCCCAGCCCGACGCGGACGCAGCCGTCGGCGAAGCGCCCGGGCGCGGCCACCGAGATCGCGTCGGTCACGAGGAGGGCATCGGCCAAACGATCCACCGAGATCTCCTGGCGCGCGGCAAGGGAACCAACCAGCTTGGCGAGCACCGGCTCGATCAACTCCGCACGCCCGACCGAGATCTCGGTCCCGGTCACCTCGGGCACCAGCTTCTGCTTGCCGGGCCCGCCGTTGGCGCCGCCGCCTCGCAGCGGCACGCGCATCATCACCTCCGTGCCGCGATCGAGCCCGCCGGAGATGCTGAAGCTGCTGGAGAGGGCCGCAATCAGCGAGAGCCCGAGTCTGAGGCTGGCCCGGTCGGAGTGGGCCTCCGGGCTGATGCCCGAGCCGCTGTCGCGGACGGTCACGGTGAGGCCCTCCTCATCCGGCTCGGCTTCGACCAGGAGCGGGCCGTCGCCGTTCGGGTAGGCGTGGACGACGACGTTCGTGCAGGCCTCGGTGACCACGGTCTTCAGGTCGGCCTGCCCAGCCTCGTCCATGCCGATCTGCTCCGCCATGCCGGACAGCGCGTGGCGGATGACCGCCACGTTCTCCGCCTTGGCGGGAAGCTTCATCTGAAGCCCTTTGGGACTCTCGTTGGTGGTGGTGCCGTTTGCCATTTACTGCTTCCCGCCAAGAGCTCGCCGTCTCCGCGGCCCCGAGCATAGCCGCCCGCCGTTGGCAATTTCGGTACCCGAGGCTGGCGGCGACAAAACCATTGACCCCCCTCAGACGGCGCCGCGAGCGAAGCGAGCGAGCGCCTGCTCGGAGTCGACGAACACCTCGCCGCGTACGAAACTGCCGTCCCGCAGCTCCCAGATCCAGGCCGCCGGCATGTCCCGGATGCCCAACTCGCGACTACGCACGTAGACGCGGCCGACGACCAGCAGGCGGTCGCCGCGACGCTCCACGCGACCGGGCGTGATCAACAGCTCTTCCCACACCTTTTCGACGTCCGCGAGGTAATCGCGCAGCCCCTGGCGGCTGCGGTAGGGGCTCTCGCGCCCGGCCTCCCCGCCGGTGACCGAGATGAACTCCATCTGCTCGGAGCAGAGCTCGACGATGCCGTCGGCATCGCGCTGGTTGAAGGCGTGGAAGAGGCGCCTGACCAGCGTCTCGTGCGAGTCAGCCATCGCCATTCACCCGGGAGATGGCGAGAATCGCCGCGTCGTCGTCGAGCGCTCCCTCGGTGAAGACGTGCAGCGCTCCCTCCAGCCGCTGGACCACATGAGCCGGGCTGCCCGAGCCGGCAAGATGCGCGCGCAGGCGCTCCTCGCCGAAACGGCCTTCCCCCCCTCCGCCTCGGTGATCCCGTCGGTGACGACGACGAGCTGCTGGCCCGCCTCGACCTGGCTGTGGCCGACCCGCCACCCGCCGTCCGCAAAGGCTCCCAGCACCGGACCGGCTGGGGCGACCTCGCTCACGTGCCCCCCGTCCACCAGCAGCGGCGGGAGATGCCCGGCCACCGCGATCCGGACCGGCTGGCTCGGGTCCTCGCTGAGAGCCAGCGCCGCGACGCTGCAGAGCGCCGTGCCGCGCCGTGCGAGCAGCGCCCGGTTGAGAGCGGCCAGAGCCGCGACGGGGTCGTCGGTGAGGATCGCCGCGGTGCGCAGCGTGTAGCGGGCCAGCGCGGTGATCGAGGCGGCCTCGGCGCCGCGACCTGTGACGTCGCCGACGGTGAGCATCCAGCCACCGGAGATGCGAAAGGCGTCATAGAAATCCCCACCCACCTCGTTCTCGGCGCCCGCCGGCCGGTACATGGCGGCGAGCGACCAGCCAGGGATGTGAGGCAGGGGCGGCGGCAGCAAGCCGCGCTGGAGCGTTTCGGCGATCTCAGCCCGTTCCTTCTCCGCCCGCTCGAGGTCGGAGAAGAGCCCGCTGTTGTCGAGGGCCAGGGAGACACGGCCGGAGAGGATCCAGGCGAACTGCGCATCGCGGCGCTTGTAGCGCCGGCCAGACCAGGCGACACCAAGGGTCAGGGCTCCCGTCACCCTCCCTCGGGCCTTGAGGGGAACGGTGATCGCCGAACGAACGCCCAGGCTGCGGAGGAACACGAGATCCGGCCCGTCGTCGTGGGCGATCTCGCGGAGGTCTGAATCGGTCATCCGCTCGAAGAAGCGCAGCTCGGGCGTCGGGTGACCTTCACCCAGCAGCATGGGCTCCGGGATCGACGGCTTGCGCTCCAGCAACCACTGCTCGGCATGCGGGTCGGCACCAGGCCCCACCCGAACCGCAACCCGCCGCACCCTCTCGTCCTCGATCACGTCGATCATGCAGAAGTCGGCCAGCACCGGGACGATGACGTCGCAGATAGCTTCAAACGTCTGCTCCAGCGAAGCGGCGGCCTCGGACACCTCCGCTACTTCGGCAAGCACCAGGAACCGGCGCTGGGCACGCCGTCCTTCGACGATCAGAACGGCGAGGTAGACGCAGGCGGCGGCGAGCGCCACAACCAGAATCGCTATGGCGATCAAGTCCATTCAACCGACTCTATGTTCGATTGCAGCGGCGGTCCAGCGCGCCGCTCAGGCGCACCGAAAAAGCCGAGGCCGCGAGGGCCCTACGGCGTGGCTCGCAATGCCCTGGGGGAGGCGCGCGGTACGACGCGTGCATCGCCCCCGGTCCAGGAGTTGAAGCGGTACCAGGACGGCTTCGCCTCGCGGTCGACGGTGAGCAGGCCGGCGGAGTCGCAGAACTGACACGAGCCGGCCGCGTCGGTCCAGGAGAACCACCAGACGCCGCCGATCCGCCAGCGGTTGCGGTTTTCGCTCAGCATCGCGAAGGCCCGGTCCAGTTCGCGAGCCTGACCGCGAGGGCCGCGCTCCCAGCGCGACTCGAACCCGTCGGAGCCCCAGCCGAGCTCGGTCATGTAGAGCGGCGTCTCGGCGTCGCCGTAGAACCCCATCACCCTGCGCAGGGCTTCGATCTGGCCGAACATGGTGCCCGCGTCGGCGACGTAGGGATGAAGCGCCACGCCGTCGAAGTAACGCTCAATCCCGGGGGTTTCGTAGACGCCGGCGAGGAAGGCGTCGGACGCTATGTTCGGCGGGATCTGCAGGGGGCGCCCGAAGAGCCCGCCCATGATCACCGTCGAGCCGGGGTCGATCCGGTGCAGCAACTGGCCCGAGATGCGGATCAACCTCGCGAATCTCTCAGGGTCAGGCTGGCGCGAGAAGGTGACGATGTTCTCCTCGTTCCATATCTCCCACTGGCGGACCGGCAGCCGGGGCAGCTCGCGGTTCTCGCGCCAGAAGCTGCCTTGCGGGCCGTAGCGCAGAACCGCGGCGCGCAGGAAGCGGAGCCATTCCCGCCGCTGCCGGGCACTGGCCACCGGCTCCCCGCCCAGCCGCGGCGAGACCCAGTCGGGGGTGCCCCAGAGGAAGAAGTAGATGGTGATCCCGTGCTCGGCCGCGTGCCCGACCTGTTCGTCCAGCCACCACCATTCGGGGTCGCGGCGATCGGCGGCATCGGGCACGATCTCGGCCCAGTTGAGGGGCATGCGCACGCTCGTGATCCCCGCTTCCCGCATCAGCTCGTAGTCGGTCCCGTCGGCGTGCCCCTGCGGCGACATCCCGATGAAGCCGGGCGGCGGCGCAAGCGCCAGCGACCCCGCCATGGCGGGAGTGAGCGCCAGCAGCGCCGCGGTCAGCGGGAGGATCAGGAACCTGCGCACGAGACCCGACATTGTGCCTTGTCGGGCCGCTGGTTCGGGCGACACCCATGACCGGCCGGCGACATTCATCGCTTGACCGGACGGTTTTGAACCCGAATCGAAGCGGGTTCCAGATTTGTAGGTTTTGGTGCAGGAGCAGCAGGCTTTGGGGACTCTCTGGTACTTGCCTAAGATCTGCTGAATGGAGACCGCCGCTCCGAACAGCGCCCTGCCGATCTCTTACGAGGAATTCAGCGAGTGGTTCGATGACCACACGGCGCGGTTCCTTCGCCCGGCGCTCTACGCCGCCCGAAAGGCGCTAAACGAACACCTCGACGACGAGTTGCCCGAGCAGCAGAGGGTGCGAGTGGTGGTCGGGCAGGGGAGGACGAAGACCAAGGCCAGAACCTGGAAAAAGCTGAATGACAAGTATGCCGACCAGGTCGAGGAGTTTGGGCGGATTCCGTCTGTCATCGACGATCTGGTTGGCCTGCGCATTGTCTGCACCAACCACTCGGATGTCGACCGTGTGGTCGACATCATCGAGGGGATGCAGGAGTTCGTCGGGGACGGTGACCCCCCGATCCTCGCCGCCTTTCCGGATACGGCCAAGGACTGGCGCAAGACGGAGAAGCCGTCCGGCTACCGCGCCTACCACGTCAACCTGTGCACCTCGGTGCCGAAGGCAACCGAGTGGCACGTCGTCACCTGCGAGCTCCAGGTCCGCACCCTTCTCCAGGAGAGCTGGGGGGAGCTCACTCACGAGGACACCTACAAGCCGGGCGCCCGCGTACCACCACTGGTGAACACGCTGAGCCGCCGGATGGCCGACCTGATGGCGACGATCGACGACATCGCCGAGGACCTACGCTCCGAGCTCGACCGGCTCACCGAGAACTCCCTGCTGGAAGGGGAATCAGCGGAGACGCCCGGCACGAGCGTCGTCGGGCGGGAGGCCGCGGCGGACTTCCTGCGGGAGAGGGTCGGCGCGCTTAGACGGCCCACCCCCCTCGCGGCGCTGGCGTGGGAGCTGCAGCGTCAGTTCGGGCGCGAGATCACCGACGGCTGGTTCGGTTGCGGCAACTTCAAGAACCTGCTCAAGGAGGCCGTGCCGGACGCCAGGATCAGCGCCGATCCCCCGTCGTACCTGCTGCCGGCGGGCTTCGACGCGATCGCTCAGCCCGAGCGTCAGGCGGGGTTTCCGCGGATCATCACGCTCCTCAACGAGATCGACCGCACCTTTCCCCTAATCGACAGCGCCCAGTGGCCGCGCCTGTTCGAATTTGTCGCCACCGCGACCGCGGAGCTGAAATGGGAGGGCGTTGTCGACGGACGCGTCACCAACGAGGTCTCTCGCTTCGCCCGCGACCTCGCGCTCGACAACCAGATCCGGCTTGGCCGCGCACACATTCAGCACGTGGCCCGCACGCTCGCAATCGCCCAGGAGCTCACGCCCAACATGAGCAGCGAGGAGGTGTTCGACAAGTTCCTGGAACTCACGCTGCCGCGAGCGCGGACGCTGGGCCTTCCCCAGGAGGACCTCGGCAAGTTGGAGGCCTGGCTAGCCGGAAAGGGCTGAGACACCCGCCAACTGCTCATGTGATGCGCGGGGTGGGTGGGCCGTGGCTCCGCCACTGCCATGCCAGGCATGATGGCAAGGGGCTGGAACTTATTGTCTACATCGGGGCGCCCGGATTTGAACCGGGGACCTCACCGACCCGAACGGTGCGCGCTACCAGGCTGCGCCACGCCCCGAGAGCGGCGATTATCCCAGACGGGGGACGGCGCTAGCGGACCGCCTCGATCGCGGCTTCGATCTGGGCGCGCGTCGGGCCGTCCTGGAGGGTGCGGGTGCCGGCGGGCCCACTGACGATCGCGGCCTGGCGGGTGCGGATGCCGAGATCGGTGCCGAGCTGGTTGTAGCCCTCCAGCCGCTGCGCGGCAGGGCTGTCGGTCTCGCGTTCGCGATCGAGCACCGGCTTCCACTCGGCCACGTCGAGTTCGCCGACCGAGGCGGCAAGGGAGGCCATGAACTCGTCGTCGATTCCGAAGCGCTCCGCTTCGTCCTGGTTGCGGAAGAAGAGGTAGGTGTACTGCCAGCCGTAGCCCAGCTCGGCCGCCGCCTCGGCTCCGAAGAAGCCGAGCTGAACCGGGTTCTGCGCGACCGAGTAGTGGCGCATCAGCAACTTGACCTCTCCCGGCCGGACATAGCGTTCGACCAGGCCGGGGATCGTCCCCAGGAAGTCCTCGCGGCAGCTGGAGCACTGGAGGTCGTTGAAGACCTGGATCGAGACCGGCGCGTCGGCGGAACCGAGCCGGTCCCCTTCCTGCGGGATCCCACCGAAGGTGCCCTGGGCGTCGGCGATGCCGTCCACGCGGATCACGTCCGGGCCCGCCTCCCGGGTGGAGATGTCGACCAAGGCATACCCCACCGCCAGCAGGGCCAGGCTGAGGGCGAGGATCACCCAGATCCGGCCTCGGCGAGGTATCGGAACAGACGCCGGGGTCGCGTCGCGGTTCTCTGCGGCGGCCGGCATATGGCCATTATCGCGCCTGGGGCTCGCGGCCGAATCTCGCGCCGGCGAAAGGGCATTTGACACCGTCGGCACGAGGGGTAGATTCCTAGCTACCTGGTTCTCAACGACAAGGGAGGTCCGCCGTGGCCAATCACCTCACCCCGTCCGAGCTTGCCGAGGAGCTTCACATGAAGCGTCAGGAGGTGATCGGCAGGTGCATGCAGCTGGGGGTTCCCATCTTCCACGGCCGCATCGACAAGACCCTCTTCCAGAGTTCGCTGCGTCACCTGGACGCCACCAGCGCTCAGCGGGGGGCTCGCACCACGTAGTGCTCAACTAGACTTCTCCCCGCATGGAGCGGGGAACCAAATCGGCCACGCTTGCGGATCTGCTGCCGCTTTCCGCAAGGCTCTACGGCAGCGCCCCGGCGATCTGCTTCAAGCAGGACGACGAGTGGGTCAAGCGCAGCTATGACGACGTCCAGGAGACCGTCCGCTCGCTTTCGCTCGGCCTGATCGACCTCGGCGTCGCCAAGGGCGACAAGGTCTCGATCCTGGCCAACACCCGTCCCGAGTGGACCTACGTCGACTTCGCCGCGCTCTCCGCAGGCGCCGTCGTCGTCCCGATCTACCAGACCAACTCGCCGGAGGAGTGCCAGTACGTGCTGGAGAACTCCGACGCGAAGGTCGTCGTGGTCGAGGACGAGGAGCAGATGGAGAAGATCCGGGAGGTCCGCGGTCGCCTTCCCCTGCTCGAGCACGTCGTGCGCATGACCGGCTCCAGCGACGACGCGATCTCGCTCGAGGACCTGGCCACCCGCGGTGCATCTCACGAGGCCGCCGAGTGGGAGGCGCGCTGGAAGTCGGTCACGCCGGAGGACATCTGCACCTTCATCTACACGTCGGGCACGACCGGCCCCCCCAAGGGCTGCATCATCAGCCACGGCAACTACCGCGCGATGCTGGACATGGTCCAGGAGAACAGCGTCATCGAGGGCGAGGACGTCACCTACCTCTACCTCCCCCTCGCCCACTCCTTCGCCCTGCTGATCCAGCTCGGCAGCTTCGACCTCGGCGCGACGCTCGCCTACTGGGAGCGCGACCCGCTGAAGATCCTGTCCAACCTGGCCGAGCTGAAGCCGACCTACTTCCCCTCGGTGCCGAGGATCTTCGAGAAGATCTACACCGCGGCGACCAGCGGCATCGAGAAAGAGGGCGGCCTCAAAAAGGCGATCTTCAACTGGGCGATCGCGACCGGCAAGAAGGTTCGCGCGCTCGAGCGCGACGGCCGCGAGCCCGGCTTTCTGCTGCGCAAGCAGTACGAGTTCGCCGACGACAAGGTTCTCTCCAGGATCCGCGGCCTCTTCGGCGGCAGCCTGCGGCTCGCCGTCTCCGGCGCGGCGCCGATCAACCCCGAGATCCTCCGCTTCTTCGACGCCGCCGGAGTGCTCGTGCTGGAGGGCTGGGGGATGACCGAGACCTCCACCGCGGCGACGATCTCCACCCCCGAGGACTTCAAGATCGGCACGATCGGCAAACCGTTCCCCGGCTGCGAGGTGAGGATCGCCGAGGACGGCGAGATCCTGGTCAAGGGCCCCAACGTCTTCCAGGGCTACTACAAGAACGAGGAGGCCACCCGCGAGACGATCGTCGACGGCTGGCTGCACACCGGCGACATCGGCGAGGTCGACGACGAGGGCTTCATCACGATCACCGGCCGCAAGAAGGACATCATCATCACCGCCGGCGGCAAGAACATCACCCCGGCCAATCTCGAGAACGAGATCAAGCAGCACGCGCTGGTCTCCCAGTGCGTCGTCGTCGGCGACCGTAAGCCCTATCTCGTCGCCCTCGTCACCCTCGACCCCGAAGAAGCGGTCGCCTACGCCAAGGAGCACGGCCTGCCCGAGGACCCCGAGCAACTGGCGGCCAACGCCGACGTGCGCCAGGCGATCGAAGACCACGTGGCGAAGATCAACGAGAAGTTCGCCCGGGTCGAGCAGGTGAAGAAGATCGCGATCCTGCCCAGGGACCTGTCGCAGGAAGGCGGCGAGCTGACACCGACGCTGAAGGTCAAGCGGGCGGTCGTCGCCGCCAAGCACGAGCGCGAGATCGAGCAGCTCTACGCGAGCTAGTGGTTGTCCAGAGGGATCGGGCGGTCCTCTGTGTGAATTGATGTCGCACGCGCCCGCTTTGCGGGCGCTTAGCGACAGTCGAAGAGCGCGGCTTCGCCGCGCCTAGAACCACGAGTGCAGCGGCCGCCTGCGGCGACATTCACACAGAGGACCGCCCGATCCCTTCCCACGAACGCCAGCTCCGACTCCAAGCTTGGCGAGGGCCATCTCGGAAGCTTGAGGTAGGCCCCTGCTGCGACCAGCTCGGCTTCCTACGCTCCGAGCTGCATGGAGGGCCGGTGCCCCTTTCTGGGAATGTCGCCGAAGGCGGCCGCTGCACTCGTGGTTCTCAGCGCGGGCGTAGCCCGCGCTCTCAGATTGTCGCTAAGCGCGCAAAGCGCGCGTGCGACATCAATTCCCAGAAAGGGGCGCCGGCCCTCCCTCCACCTGGGGCTAGGACGCCTCGCCGGACTGGCGCAGGAGGGCCGAGGTGGTCTGCTCCAGGACGCGCCGCCAGGCCGACAGCTGCTCGGGCTCCTCTTCGGCCGCCCGCTCGACGACGCGGCGGACGCGGCGCTCGGAGATCTCCAGGCCGTGGCGCTCGGCGATCTCTTTGTAGCGGTCGTAGTCCTTGGCCAGCGTCGCGGTCACCGATTCGAAGCCGTGGCGGGCGATCTTCAGCCGCCGCGAGTAGTCCATGATCGGCGTGCCGAACATCAGCTCGTCGTTGGGCTCGGGCTCGACCAGGATGATGTCGACGCCCGGATAGCGCTCCTGCCACATCTCGACCGCCTGGTGGAGGCGGGCATGCGCGATCAGCCGGAAGGTCTGGTTGGCGATCGCCGGCAGGCCCATGTCCGAGACCCGCCGCACGCGCGTTCCGAACACGGTCGGGATCGTCTTCTCGAAGTCGTTGACGAACGGGACGAGCGGGTTCACGACGACGATGAACTTGGCCCCCTTTTCGACGGCGATGTCGACGTTCGTGGTCGAGCGGATGCCGCCGTCGACCATCTGGCGGCCCTTCAGGTCGACGGGCTTGTAGACGATCGGCAGTGCGGTCGAGCACTGGATCGCCTTGGAGATCGGCACGTCGTTCCAGCCCTCCTCGCCGAAGACGATGCGCTCGCAGGTGTCGAGGTCCGTGGCCGTCAGGTAGAGCTCTTTGTCGAGCAGGCGGAAGTCGTCGAGCCGGCCGTCTTCGGAGAGCGCGCCTTCGACGTAGTCGGCGACGCCGCCGTTGGAGTAGAAGCCGGTCGGCAGCGCCTCCGCCAACCCGACGCCGATGTCGATCGCCGAGAAGTCCCCCATTCGCACGAGGCTGCGCATCAGCTCCAGGGTGCGCAGCGGCAGCATCGCGGCCTTCTGCGCAAAGCCCAGGTAGTTGGGTTTGAGCACCCGGTCGAGGTTGAGGTCCTCCAGCTCGGAGGGGATGCGCCGGTTGATCACCTGCATCATCTCGTCGGGGGTGACGCCGTTTGCGAGCATCCCCGCCACGAACGATCCGGCGCTGGTGCCGACGTAGACATCGAAGTTGTTGATCGTGCTGTTGACCGCGAGCAGGTCGAGGGCGCGCAGGGCGCCGATCTCGTAGACGCCCCCGGTGAAGCCACCACCGCCTAGGACCAGGGCCGTCTTCGATGGGCGTTTGCGGGAGCGGCGCCGTCGCGGCTGCGACTCTATGTCCACAACTTTGCCCATAAACATGCATTATCCCACTCAGTGAGGCGAACCCCGGCATTTCTTGCCGCGATTTGCGGTCTCCTGGCCGTCTTTCTCGTTGCGGCAGCCGCGCAGGCGGGGGCCGCGGAACTGCGCTGCTCGGCTCTACAGGCCCGGCTCGTGCGCGGCGGAGGCGCAGCCAGCGGGCTCTTCGTCATCGACGGCGAAACCGGCCGGCCCCTGTGCGCCCGTGCGGCCAAGCGCCGGCGGCCGCTCGCCTCGAACATGAAGCTGTTCACCACGGCCACCGCCCTCGGGCGCTTCGGGGCGCAGGCACGTCTCTCCACCCGGGTCCTCGGCGAAGGGGAGATCGACGCGAACGGCGTTCTGCACGGCAACCTCTACCTGAGGGGCGGCGGCGACCCGGCCCTGGGCACACCCGGGTTCTACGGCCGATTCCTAGGCGGGCTGGGTACGAACCTCTTCGCGCTCCAGCGGCAGCTGCACCAGGCGGGCCTACGCGCCGTCACCGGTCGCCTCTACGCCGACGACACCGTCTTCGACCGGCTCCGGGGGGTCGCGGACTCCGGCTACGGGGTCAGCTCCTACATCGGCCCCCTCTCCGGGCTTTCTCTCAACTCCGGCTACAGCAGCTCCAGCGGCGCCAGTTTCGCCTCGGACCCGGCCAAGGTTGCGGCCCGCAAGCTTGCCCGGGCACTACACGGGGCCGGCGTTCGCGTCCCGACCGCGGTCGCCCTGAAAGCCGCGCCGGACAGCGCCGAGACCCTGGCGGTCGTCCACTCGCCGAGCATCGAGCTGCTCGCCGAGGCCACGAACGTGCCCTCGAACAACTTCTTCGCCGAGATGCTGATGAAGGGGATCGGCGCCCGCTTCGGCGGGGCGGGCAGCACCGCTGGCGGAGCAGCGGTGGTCGAGAGCTTCGCCCGCGATCGCGGGGCTGCCCTGCGCGCGGTCGACGGCTCGGGCCTCACCCGCTCCAACGCCGCCTCGCCCGCGGCCGTCGTTCGCTTCCTGCGCGCGGTCCACGACGAGGAGATCGGCGACGACTTCGTCCAGTCTCTTGCCCTCACCGGCCGTGAGGGCACGGTCGCCGACCGCATGCACGGCACCGCCGCCTTCGGCCGCTGCCGGACCAAGACCGGCACCCTGACCGGGGTCAGCAACCTCTCCGGCTACTGCTTCAACCGCAGCGGCAACCTGGCGATCTTCTCGATCCTGATGGGAAGCGTCCGCGACCTCGGCCTCGCCCACCTGGAACAGGACCAAATCGCCGCCGAAATCGCCTCCTACTGAGAGCGGTTTTCTTCTCGACGCGTCGCCCGCTCGTCAAGGACGACGTAGACGGCACCGCCGACGAAGAATCCGATCAACCCAATCACCTGGATGACAGCGTCGCTCGAATCCTTGAACAGGAACACACCGGCACCCATAATCGCAGTGCCGACTGCTGCGCCGATATTTGCGTATCGAATTCCGCTCACAGTCGGGCTTCCAATTGACGCAGACAACTCATTTCATCAACCATAGCGTAGAACCAAGTCGCAGATCGCCGCAACCGCACCGAGAATGCCGCCCAGGTAGCCGTCGGTAAGCGCGCGGCGCTCGATACGGTGCCTCGGCCATCCTGTCGCAAGCCTGCCAGCACCGAACGCGACGCTGCCGAGAACGACGCCTGCGCCGACAGAAGCGGCGGCCGTCTCGAGCACTGTCGTCAGCGGACCAATCTGAGCAAGCACCATGCAACGACCCTGCCAGAGGTCAATTCACGCGTGGCGCACAGAATGTGCCGCGAGAGTGCAAATTTTGCGTCCCGTGGCGTCAGGGCGGGGCACCACTCGGACTGGCGGATACTCAAAATCGCGAGCTAATTAGCTCGCGATTTGTCAGGCCGAGTGGTGCCCCGCCCTGACGCCTAGAATCGACAGTCGATGCGAGTGCTTTTGACAAACGACGACGGAATAACCGCCCCCGGCCTGCAGGCCGTACGCCGCGCCCTGCGCGAGATCGACGGCGTCGAGGTCGACGTGATCGCGCCCGACTCGAACCGCAGCGCCACCGCGCGCAGCATCACGACGCGCTCGCCCCTGAGCGTCGAGGAAGTCGAGTTCGGCGACGGCGACGTGGGCTATGCCACCGACGGCACTCCGGTCGACTGCGTCCGCTTCGCCGAGCTGGGCCTGGTCGGCCATCGTCCCGACCTGATCGTCTCGGGCATCAACCACGGCGCCAACCTCGGCGATGACATCACCTACTCGGGAACGGTCGCGGCGGCATTCGAGGGCATCGTGCTCGGCATCCCCGCCGTTGCGATCTCCCAGCAGTCCTCCGGCGGCGGCATGGGCTACGTCAGCGGGCGCTTCGACTTCTCGGCCGCCGCTCCCTTCGCGGCCGAGCTGGTGCGCCGCCTGATCGCCGAGCCGATGCCGGAGGCGACGCTGATCAACGTCAACTGCCCCGCGGGCGAACCGCAAGGCGTTGAGGTGACCAAGCTCGGCAAACGGATCTACAACGACGAGCTGAAGCTGGTGGGCGAGGAGGGCGACAGGCGCCACTACGAGATCTACGGCTGGCAACCCGGTTACGAGGAGATCGAGGAGACCGACCTCAACGCCGTCGCGCAGAAGCGGATCTCGGTCACGCCGATCCACTTCGACCTCACCGACCACGGCGGCCTGGAGAAGCTGCGTGGCTGGGGCTTCGACGAGATGCTGGCTGCGAGCTCCCCAACGTCGGTGTGAGCGCGGGCGGGCCCGAGCAGCGCGCCGCCGAGCTGCGGCAGGAGCTGGCGGAGCACAACCGCCGCTACTACGTCCTCGACGACCCGACCGTCGACGACGACGAGTACGACGCGCTGCTCGACGAGCTGCGGGCGATCGAGGCCGACCACCCGGAGCTGCTCACGCCCGACTCGCCGACGCAGCGGGTGGGAGCGCCACCGCTGGAGCGCTTCGAGCAGGTCGAGCACGCGGAGCCGATGCTCTCGCTCGCCAACGCCCGCAACGAGGAGGAGCTGAGGGCTTGGGAGACGCGCATCGGCAACCACCTGAAGCGCCTCGACATCACCGCCGCCGAGTTCAGCTACACCACCGAGCCGAAGATCGACGGCCTGGCGATCTCGCTCACCTACGAGGATGGCGTCCTCGTCCGCGGTGCGACCCGTGGCGACGGCCGGGTCGGCGAGGACGTAACGCGGAACCTGCGCACAATCGGGGCAATCCCGCTACGGATCAAGGACGCGCCGCCGTTGGTAGAGGTGCGCGGGGAGGTCTACCTGCCGATCGCCGACTTCAAGGCGCTGAACGAGCGCCGTGCCGAGGCCGGCGAGCCCGCCTTCGCCAACCCCCGCAACTCCGCCGCCGGCTCGATTCGCCAGCTCGACCCAGCCCTTGCCTCCGAACGCCCACTCTCGATCTGGGCCTACGGGATCGGCGCCGTCCGCGACCTCGACCTCGCAACGCACAGCGAGGAGGTCGAGTGGCTGCGCGAGCGGGGCTTCAAGGTCAACCCCGACACCGACCACCACGCCGGCATCGAGTCCGTCGTGAAGCGCTGTCGCTGGTGGGAGGAGCGTCGCGACGAGCTCGACTACGAGATCGACGGCGTCGTCGTCAAGGTCGACGAGCGGGCGCTGTGGCGAGAGCTGGGTGTGGTCGGACGCGAGCCGCGTTGGGCGATCGCCTGGAAGTTCGCGCCGACGACGGCGACGACGAAGCTGCTCGACGTCGTCTGGAACGTCGGTCGGACCGGCCATCTGGTGCCCTTCGCGATGCTGGAGCCGGTCCACGTGGGCGGCGTCACCGTCTCCACGGCCACCCTCCACAACGAGGAGGACCTCGCCCGCAAGGACGTGCGGGCCGGGGACGACGTCGTCGTCATGCGCGCCGGGGACGTGATCCCCCAGGTCGTCGCCCCGCTCGTGCAGAGACGGCCGAAGGGGACGCGCCGGGTGAAGCCCCCGAAGGAGTGCCCGGCGTGCGGCACCCCGGTCGAGAAGCCCGAGGACGCGGTCTTCTCGATCTGCCCGAATAGACGCAACTGCCCCGGGCAGGCGTTCCAGAAGGTCAAGCATTTCGCCAGCAGGGGGACGATGGACATCGATGGCTTTGGGGAAAAACTGGCAGCACGCTTCCTGGAAGAAGAACTGATCTCCGACGTCGGCGACCTCTATGACCTTCGCGAGGAGGATTTGGTCGGTCGGGAGGGATTCAAAGAGAAATCGGCACAGAACCTGATTCGAGCTATCGACGCCTCGCGCTCACGGCCTTTCAAGCGGGTCCTATTCGCGCTTGGACTACCTGGCATTGGCTACGTCACGGCAGAGGCGTTGGCCGATCATTTCGGCTCGATAGAAGCGCTGCGCCGCGCCGATCCGGAGCAAATCGAGGAAGTCGAGGGCGTCGGCCCAATCATGGCCGTGCAGATCGCCGAGTCGCTGGCCGATCCCGCTACTGTGAAGCTAATCGAGAAGCTGGAATCGAAGGGGCTTCGCTTCAGTCAGGATCCATCCGAACGACGTCCCGAAGAAGGTCCTCTCGTCGGCAGTACCCTCGTGCTTACGGGCACGCTGTCAAGGCTCACGCGCGACGAAGCAGCGGTGCTGATCAAGGCAGCGGGGGGCAAAGTGGTCGGCTCGGTTTCAAAGAAAACCGACTACGTGATCGCAGGCAATGATCCCGGTTCAAAGCTCGAAAAAGCCCAGAAACTAGGAGTCGAGATCTTGGACGAAGACGGCCTGCTGAGCCTCCTCGGCCGCCGGTAGTCGGAGGGGCGAGGTGCCTTCCGAACTGGCGGATACTCAAAATCGCGCCCTCATTAGGGCGCGATTTGTCAGGGCGGAAGGCACCCCGCCCCTCCGGACACCACGCACTGCATAGCCGTGACCACAGTCCGCCTCGACATCGAATACGACGGGACCGCCTTCCGTGGCTGGGCGAAGCAGCCTGGGCTGCGGACGGTGCAGGGAGAGCTGGAGGCGGCACTGGCGACGGTGCTGCGCGAGCCCGTTGAGCTGACTGTGGCGGGACGGACCGACACGGGGGTTCACGCCATCGGGCAGGTGGCGAGCTTCGAAACGGATGCCGAGATCCCGTCGGACTTGGCGCGAAGGCTTAATGGCCTCGGCCCACGCGACATCGCGGTCACGTCCGCAGCCCCAACCGCAGCTGGCTTCGACGCTCGCCGCGACGCCGTCTCCCGCGCCTACCGCTACCGCATCCTGGCCCGCTCCAGCTCCAGCCCCTTCGAGCAGGGCCGAGCCCTCTGGTGGCCCCACAAGATGGACCGCACCGCCCTCGACTCATGCGCCGAGGCCTTGATCGGCACCCACGACTTCACAGCCTTCACCCCCACCCAAACCGACCACGTCCGCTTCGAGAGAGACGTCCTCAGCGCCGTCTGGACCAACGAAGACGACATCGTCAGCTTCCAGATCACCGCCGACGCCTTCATGCGAAACATGGTCCGAGTCCTGGTCGGCACCCAGCTGGAGGTAGCCTCAGGCCGCCGATCCCTCGACAGCTTCAACCAACTCCTTCGCGGCGCCCCCCGGACCGAGGCCGGTGACACAGCTCCTCCCCACGGCCTCTACCTCGAGTCCGTCTCGTACAACCCCAGCTAACCATCGAGAGCCCGACTTGCGCCTCGGAGGGGGCGGGGCACCTCCCGGACGGGCGGATACTCAAAGTCGTCGCGCTAATTAGCGCGACGACTTGGACGGACGGGAGGTGCCCCGCCCCCTCCGAGCCCTAAACCAACTCGAGATAAACCATTTCGGTCGAATCCGACCGACGGGGCCCCAGCTTGACGATCCTGGTGTACCCCCCAGGCCGCTCCACATACCGCGGCGCGACCTCCTCGAACAGCTTGTGCACGATGAACTTGTCGTTGTGCAGCGTCGCCAGCGCCTGCCGCCGGGCGTGCAGGTCGCCCCGCTTGGCGAGCGTGATCAGCTGCTCGACCTCCGGCTTGACCGCCTTGGCCTTGGCCTGGCTGGTCTTGATCCGCTCGTGATCGATCAGCTGCTTGCAGAGGTTCGAGAGCAGGGACTCGCGATGCGCCGCGTCGCGACTCAGCTTGTTTCGCTTCTTGCGGTGACGCATCGCCTGATCAGCTCCCTCGCTCAGTCTCCCTGAAGGTCGAGACCGCGGCCGTGAAGAGTCTCGATCACTTCCTCGATCGACTTCTGTCCGAAGTTGGGGATGGCGTTCAACTCGGAACGCGTCTTGCGCACCAGGTCGCCCACCGTCTGCACTCCCGCCCGCTTCAGGCAATTGTAGGAGCGAACGCCGAGCTCGAGCTCCTCGATCAGGATCTCGTCCAGGCCGTTGTTGCCGGCGACGCCGTCTCCGGACGGGCCTGGGATGACGTCCGGCGCGCGAGTCGGGACCGGTTCGCGCGCGGTCAGCTCTTCGACCCGGTCGGCATCGGTGAAGATCGCCAGGCTCTTGATCAGGATCTCGGAAGCCTCGCGCAAGGCGGCACCCGGCTCGATCGAGCCGTCGGTCTCCAGCTCGAGCGTGAGCTTGTCGAAATCGGTCCGCTGCCCGACACGGGCCGTCGCCACCGAGTAGGAGGCACGCCGGATCGGCGAGAAGATCGAGTCGATCGGGATCACGCCGATCGGCTGCTCGTCGGACTTGTTCTCCTCGGCCGGCGAGTAACCGCGACCGCGGCCGATGGTGAGGTAGACCTCCAGTTTGGTTTTCTTCTCGAGCGTCGCGATCGGCGCCTCGGGGTTGAGGATCTCGACGCCGGAGGGCAGGTCGATGTCCTTCGCCTTCACCTCGCCGGGCCCGGTGGCCACCAGCGGCGCCTCGATCTCGTCGGCATCGGTGTGCATGCGAACGACTAGATCCTTGAGGTTGAGGACGATGTCGGTGACGTCCTCCTTGACGCCAGGCACGGTTGAGAACTCGTGCGCGACGCCCTCGATGCGGACGCTCGTGATCGCGGCGCCGCCCAGGGAGGACAGCAGGACGCGCCGAAGGCCGTTGCCAAAGGTGTAGCCAAAGCCCTTGTCGAGGGGCTCGATCGTGAAAGTGCCTCGGCGATCGTCAACCTTCTCGGAGATGATGCGGGGTACCTGGAAGTCAGTGGTCATGAGTTCCTTGCGTATGCGTGTTCAGAAACGGGGTCTTCCGGACTACTTGGAGTACAGCTCGACGATCAGCTGCTCCTGGACCGGCGCCGAGATCTCCGCGCGCTCCGGGTAGCGCAGGACCTTGGCGGTAAGGGAGTCGTGATCGGCCTGGAGCCAGGCCGGCACGGTCGAGACGAGCTCAGTCGCCTTGCGAATGGTGTCGCCGGCGGTCGAGCTCGACTTGATCGAGATCACGTCTTCGGGTCGAACCTGGTAGGAGGGGATGTCGACGCGGCGCCCGTTGATCAGCCAGTGGCCATGGCGGATCAGCTGGCGGGCCTGGCGCCGCGAAGCGGCGAAGCCGAGGCGGACCAGCACGTTGTCGAAGCGCGACTCGAGCAGGCGCAGGAGGTTCTCGCCGGTGACGCCCTCCTGGCGCGAAGCCTTGTCGTAGTAGGCGCGGAACTGTTTCTCCAACACCTGGTAGTAGCGGCGCGTCTTCTGCTTCTCGCGCAGCTGCACCCGATACTCGGACTGGCGCATGCGTCCGCGGCCGTGCTCGCCGGGCGGGTAGGAGCGGCGCTCTACCCCGCACTTGTCGGTGAAGCAGCGCTCGCCCTTGAGGAAGAGCTTCTGACCCTCGCGGCGGCACTGCTTGCACTGGGGAGCGGTATCGCGAGCCACTAGACGCGCCTCCGCTTCTTCGGCCGGCAGCCGTTGTGGGCCTGCGGCGAGACGTCCTTGACCGTGGTCACGTCAAGGCCCGCCGCCTGCAGCGAGCGAATCGCCGTCTCGCGGCCCGAGCCAGCGCCCTTGGCGAAGACCTCGACCTTCTCGAGGCCGTGTTCCATGCCCTTCTTGGCGGCGGCGTCGGCCGTCACCTGGGCGGCGAAGGGCGTCGACTTGCGCGAGCCTTTGAATCCGGCCGACCCGGCCGACTCCCAGGCGATCACGTTGCCTTCGGTGTCGGTGAGCGTGACGATCGTGTTGTTGAAGGAAGTCTTGATGTGCGCCTGCCCGTAGGTGACGTTCTTCTTGACGCGGCGCCGGGAGCGCCCTTTGACGGGTTTTTTCGCTGCAGCCATCTTCGGTCCCCTACTTTGCCGTCGGCGCCTTGCGCTTGCCGGCGACGCTCATCCGGCGCGGGCCCTTGCGGCCACGCGCGTTGGTCTTCGTCCGCTGGCCGCGGACCGGGAGCCCGCGGCGGTGGCGCAGGCCGCGGTAGGCACCGATCTCCATCAGGCGTTTGACGTTCTGGGAGCGCTCGCGACGCAGGTCGCCCTCGACCTCGAGCTGGTCGACCGCCTCGCGCAGGCGCATCACCTCGTCCTCGGTCAGGTCTTTGACCATCGTGTTGGGGTCGACCTTGGTCTGCTCGAGGATCTTCTGAGCCGTCGAGCGACCGATCCCGAAGATGTAGGTGAGCCCGATTTCGACGCGCTTGCCGACCGGGATGTTGACTCCTGAGATGCGTGCCATCTGTCCCGCGCCCCTAGCCCTGGCGCTGCTTGTGTCGCGGGTTCTGGCAGATCACCAAGACCGCGCCGTTGCGGCGGATGATCTTGCACTTTTCGCACATCGGCTTTACAGAAGCTCTGACCTTCATAGCTCCGGGTCTCGTATCGACTACAGGACTCCTGCGCGCCCCAGGAGTTGGACGGCAGGCACGAACTTTCGGCCCAGTGGGCCGACGCAGAAAGATAGCAGGGGCCGTTCCTCGAGGCGGGGTGGGTTTGGAGGCCCGGGGTGCCCCCTCTCAAAACGCTCGGCGGGAGCCTCGCTTGAGTGTTTTGAGAGGGGGCACCCCGGGCCTCTCTCCACACGCCTTCGAGAGACGGAGAAGCTTCGGATGCGGAGTGCCAGTTCCGGCCGATCTCGCACCACCGGCGCGTTCTCGGACCCGAGCGTGCCTGAAGCTGGAGCGGTTCGACCGGAGGCGCCTCGGTTGTGGGGCTGACGCGATACGGACGGCTGCAGGAGGCGTCGGTACCCCCTACCCAAAACACTCAAGCGAGGCTCCCGCCGAGCGTTTTGGGTAGGGGGTACCGACGCCTCCCCCAACCACCACCCCTACCGCGGCAGCCTTTGAGTCAGCGTCACCACCTGTTGGAACGTCGGGCGGTTCTGGAAGGGGAAGGGGCCCAGTTCCACGCCGGACGTCACCGTCGGCCGGTTTTGGTCGAAGCAGGCGGGTTGGGGGTTTGTGGCGCACTTGCCGTTCCCGCCCCCGTACATCGCCGCCGGGGTGACCTTCAGGGCCTGGGCGAGGCTGCGCTGGAGCGCCTTGCGGCAGCGCTGCTTGGAGCCCTTGCCGCAGTAGACGCGGCTGTAGGCGCCCTTCGGCCGCGGGCCGAAGAGGGTGCGCAGGTCCTTGGAGACGTAGCCCCACCAGCCGTCGAAGAAGTCGGGGGCGTCCGGCGAGCCGCCGGTGTGGTCGCCGGTGTGGATCATTCCGGCCAGGCGTTCGAAGGCCTCGTTGCCGAGCGATGGTCTGAACTCCGCCGCCACCAGCTTCGGCCACCACGCGTCCATCAGCTCGATCGCGGGCGTTTCCTCGTCGACTCCGTCGCGGTCGAGATCGCGACGGTGCGCGCCCGCTTTGTGCCAGGCGCGCAGAGTCGACAGCGCGCTGCGCAGCGCCGGCTGCCTCGGCTTGCCGACGGCGTCGAGGATCGTCGGCAGCAGGCGGTAGCCGCGCAGGTCCTGGGTCGCGGGCTCCTCCATCGCCTTGACCAGCTGGGAGATCGTCATCCGGCGCTTGCCCTTCGTCGCGGCCCGTACCTTGTCGGCGATCATCTGGGAGCGGAACAGCGGGCCGTAGGCGTACTGGTCGTCGGCAGCGCCCCATCCCGGCGCCTGCTTGTTGTTCCAGGAGACGAGGAAGTCCGGATCGACCGCCTGCGGGTGCTTGGCGAAGGGCAGGTAGTCGGCGGTTCGGTTCGCGGGCTTGAAGCCCTTCCAGTCGAACTCACCGGTGCCGAGGACCGGGAAGTCGGGCGAGGTGCCCTGCCGCTGGGGCATCGCTCCCGAGAGGGCGTAGGCGATGTGCTCGGAGTCGACGTAGGCCCAGTTGAAGAGGAAGTTGATGTTGGAGACCGCCTTCTTGAAGGCGGTCGGCCCGGTGAGGAAACCGGGTTCGTTGAGCTGTCCGAATCCGATCACCGACTCCACCTCGTGGAAGTAGGTGCTGCGCTGGCGCACGAAGGCGACCGCCTGCCCGCGCACCTTGCCGCGGGCGTAGACGATCCCGTGCACGGTGCGGTAGGCCGTCAGCGTCTGCGACCCGGCTTCGGTCGAGTCGATCGCGTTCGGCGTCCAGCTCTCGGCCTTCTCGAGCTTTTCCATCGGCCTGCACTTGCCGCGGTAGCGATAGCTGAACTTGCCCTGGCAGAGCACCTCGGCGAAGGTGTCGACGTTGTCGGAGGTCGCCGTCGTCGCGCTCCAGGCGTAGTCGCGTCCGTGGCCGAGCAGGACGAAGAGGTTGAGCCCGGCGAAGGAGGCGCCGCGGGCGTCGATGCCGGGACCGTGCAGATCCTGCTCCATCAGGATCTGCGGCACAAAGTAGCCGACCTGGGGACCCATCACGGCAAGCGGGTGCCCGCTCGCCGAGTTCTTTGCGGAGACCAGCTCCCAGTTGGAGGCGTGGCCGGCCTCGCCGATGGCGCGCTGGATCGCCTCGCCGAAGCTGCCGGCCCCCGCGGTGCCGGGGCCCGACGCGGTGGCGATCGTGGTGTCGCGCACCGAGCCCGGGTCCGGCAGCGCCAGGCCGCGCTTGGCGAAGGCGCTGCGGGTCTCGTACGGGAAGCGCTCGGAGATCGTCGTCGGGGCCTCCGGGTCGTTCTTGGAGCGGAAGCCGAGCCACGCCCTGCGACCGGCCTTGCGGCCGAAGCGGTCGACGAAGGCCTGCATCGTCAGGGCAGAACCGAGCTCGTTGCCGCCGCCGCGGCCGAAGATGCCGCCGACGAGCGAGGCGATCGCCACCACGTCCGTCGGCTTCCAGGCTTCGATCGGCTTGTTGAGGAGGGCGTACTCGCCCGGCCTCAGGGCGGAGTCGGCCACGGCAGCGGCGATGTAGGCGTTGATCCCGTCGACGTAGCTCTGCACGTCTTCGAGCGCCTGCTGCCCGGCCTGGCCGTAGAGCCTCGGTGCGAGGTCGAGCTGCTTCTGCAGGTCGGCTTCGGTGTAGGGGGCGAAGCCCCACTGGGTGGCGTCCGCTTCCGCGTTGGATCCACCGAGGAACGAGGCGAGCTCGGCGCGCCCGGTGTGGCGCAGCACATCCATCAGGAAGAGCCGGTCCGCGGCGCCGGCGTACCCGGCGCCGAACATCGTGTCGCCGCGAGTGTCGCCGTAGATGTGCGGCACCCCGTAGGCGGAGTCGCGGACGATCGTCACGCCTGGCCTCGGTTCGATCGTCGAGGCGACTTCGCCGGGCGGGACACCGAAGGTCGCGTCCTTGAAGTAGGCGGCGAGCGCCGCGTCCGTCAACTCCGGCGATCCGTAGACGAGGTCTTCGTAGAGCGGCTGCTGATCGGCGAAGTGCGGCGGAATCGCGCCGGTGCCGCGGAAGGCGAAGATCTGGGCGAGCGTGTCGAGCCCGTTCTCACCCGGCGGCAGCACGTTGCGAAAGCCACCGGCGTCGTTCGCTCCGTAGGGCTGCACCGCGGCGGGCGCAGGGGACACTCCAAGTGAGACGATCAACAACGAGAGTGTCAGTACACGACGCGTAGGAAAAGCGTAGCGCTAAGAGCCCGTCTCAAAACCCGCGTGTGCGGCTGGCGAGCGCCGGACCGAGCGGGGCAAGGACGCAGGGAGGCCTAATGGCAGAGCCATTTGGCCGACTGAGGACGCCGCCCCGCGAAGTGTGTCCGCCGCCGCCAAAAGGCGTGCGCGGGGGTTTTGAGACGGGCTCTATGCCTCTTCGTGCCAGGGAGTGAGTATCCGAGGCCCGTCTGCCGTCACCGCAACCGTGAACTCGAAGTGGGCGGCGAGCGAGCCGTCGTCGGAGTAGACGGCCCAGCCGTCATCCCCCATCCGCACAAGCGCACCGCCGGCGTTGACCATCGGCTCGATCGCCAGCACCGTCCCCTCCTCCAGGACCGGGCCCTTGCCGGCCGTGCCGAAATTGGGCACCTGAGGCTCTTCGTGCATCTCCCTGCCGATCCCGTGGCCGACCAGGGTGCGGATGATCGAGAGGCCCTCGATCTCCACCGCTCGCTGGATCGCGGCCGAGACGTCGCCGAGCCGGTTGCCGGGCTGCATCTGCTCGACGCCGGCGAACAGAGCCCCCTTCGTGACTTCCAGCAGCTTGCGCGCCTCCTCCTCGACCGGACCGATCGGCAGGGTCATCGCCGCGTCCGCGACCCAACCGTCCTTGACCACGCCGACGTCGACCGAGAGCACGTCGCCCCGCTTCAGCTCGTAGGGCCCGGGGATCCCGTGCACGACCATCGAGTTGGGTGAGGCGCAGATCGACCCGGGGAAGCCACGGTAGCCCTTGAAGGCGGGCTCGGCACCCTGCGAGCGGATCAGCTTCTCGGCGGCGTCGTCGAGCTCTGCCGTGGTGACGCCGGGCCGGGCCTTCGTCGCGAGCATGCGCAGGCAGCGGACGAGGATCTCTCCGGCGGCCGCCATCTGGTCGACCTGCTCCGGCGTCTTGCGGATGATCATCCGGTACACGCTAGATGGCCTCGTCGGCCTCGAGACGCAGCGTCGCCAGGGTCCGGCGGATCTCGTCGGCGACGGTATCGGGAGACTCGGCGCCGTCGATCCGCCGCAGCAGGCTGCGGGTGTCGTAGTGCTCGATCAGCGGTGCCGTCTTGGCGTGGTACTGCTCGAGCCGGTGGCGAATCACCTCGGGCTTGTCGTCGTCGCGGATGACGAGCTCCGAGCCGTCGATGTCGCAGACGCCGTCCTGCCCCGGCGGGTTGAAGTCGACGTGGAAGACGTGGCCGCCCTCGACGCAGGTTCGGCGCCCGCCCAGCCTGCGCACCACCTCGTCGTCGGCCACGTCGATCAGCAGCACCGCGGTCAGCTCCCGGCCAAGTTCGGTCAGCTTCGCGGCAAGCGCCTCGGCCTGCGGGGCGGTGCGCGGAAAGCCGTCGAGGATGAAGCCGTCGGCCGCCTCGTCGGAGTCGATCCGCTGGCCGATCATGCCGACGATCACCTCGTCGGGCACCAGGTCGCCGCGGTCCATGTACTCCTTCGCGGCCCGGCCGAGCTCCGTCCCCTCGCGGACCGCCGCCCGCAGGATGTCGCCGGTGGCCCAGTAGGGCAGCTCCAGATCTGCCTGCAGCCGCTCCCCCTGCGTTCCCTTCCCGGACCCGGGCGGGCCGAGGAGGACTAGGTTCAGCTCGGACATTGTCCGGAGCCTATTTGAGGAAGCCCTCGTAGTTGCGCATCATCAGCTGCGCCTCGAGCTGCTTCACGGTTTCCAGCGCGACGCCGATCACGATCAGGATCGAGGTGCCGCCGAAGGCGAAGTTGGCTGCTGTCTGGCTGAGCAGGATCGTCGGCAGCGCCGCCACCGCGCCCAGGTAGAGCGCGCCGGGGAAGGTCAGCCGGGAGAGGATGCGATCGAGGTACTCGGCGGTCGGCCTCCCGGGTCGCACGCCGGGGATGAAGCCACCGTATTTCTTCAGGTTGTCGGCCTGGTCGACCGGGTTGAACGTGACCGCTGTGTAGAAGTAGGTGAAGATGACGATGAAGAAGACCTCGCCGACGACGTAGGCCCAGCTTTCCGGACTGAAGAAGGCGGCGAAGTCGAGTGCCGCGGGCGTGTTCAGCATCTGGCCGATCGTCGGCGGGAAGGCCATGATCGAGGCCGCGAAGATCACCGGGATGACGCCGGCCATGTTGACCCGCAGCGGCAGGTAGGTGGAGCCGCCCGAGGTCATTTTGCGCCCGACGACGCGTTTCGCGTACTGGACCGGGATGCGGCGCTGGCCCTCCTGGACGAAGACGATCGCGACGATCACCGCAAGCGCGAGGAAGGGCATCATCACGACGAAGACCTGGTCGGGGTTGTTCCACCAGGCGCTCAGGCCCTGCGGCAGCCCGGACACGATCGAGGCGAAGATCATCAGCGAGATGCCGTTGCCGATGCCGCGCTGGGTGATCAGCTCGCCGAACCACATCAGCAGCGTGCAGCCGGCCGTGAGCGCGATCACGATCAGCAGAATTTTGGGGCCGGCGAGGCTGGCGATCGCGTTGTTGCCGCTCGCCTGTTCGCCGAAGGAGCGGAAGAGGAAGACGTAGCCGAAGGACTGGCCGAAGGCCAGGCCGACGGTGAGGTAGCGCGTGTACTGGGTGATCTTCTGCTGGCCGACCTCGCCTTCTTTCTGCAGCTTCTCCAGCGACGGCACGACGACGGTGAGCAGCTGCAGGATGATCGACGCGGTGATGTAGGGCATGATCCCCAGCGCGAAGAGCGAGAGCCGCGAGAGGCTTCCACCCGAGAAGGTGTCCAGGAAGCCGAGGATGCCGCCGCCCGCGAAATTGCTCTCCAGTTCCTTCACGGCTTCGAGGTCGACGCCCGGAGCGGGAATGTAGGCGCCGAGCCGGTAGAGCAGCAGCATCGCCGCGGTGAAGGCGAGCTTCTTGCGAATCTCGGCGACGCTGAATGCGTTCGCAATAGTTTGGAGCATTACGGCTCCAGAGTGTGGCAGGAACCGCCTGCCGCTTCTATCTTCTCCTTCGCCGCAGCGCTGAAGCCGTGCGCTCGAACCGTCAGCTTCTTCGAGATCTCGCCGCGAGCGAGGATCTTCACCGGATCGGAGCGCTTGGCGAGCCCCTTCTCCTTGAGGGTCTCGGGAGTCACCTCGGCGTCGGCCTCGAAGCGCTCCTCGAGGTCGGCGAGGTTGATCGGCTGCGACTTCGTGCGGAAGTTCTCGAAGGGCATCGACTTCTTCATGTGCGGCCCGCGAAGCTTTCGCATCCGCATGTGGATCGGGTTCTGCCCGCCCTCGTAGCCGGCCTTCCGCTTGGACCCCGAACGCGACCCCGCGCCCTTGTGCCCCCTACCGGAAGTCTTGCCCAACCCCGAGCCCTCACCGCGCCCCAACCGCTTCCGCGGCCGCCGCGACCCGGGCTTCGGCTTCAAGTTATGCAGCCCGATCTCCTCCGAGCGAGTTTTCTCAGCCATCGTTCACCTCAACCAAGTGAGAGACAACCGCAAGCTGCCCCTCCAACTGAGGACTTGCTTTCCGCTCCACAGCCTTCCCGATCCGCCCCAGCCCAAGCGCCTTAAGCGTCGCTTTCTGGCTGGGATTAGACCCGTTAGTCGACCGAACCTGCTTGATCTTCACGAGGACTCACCCTCAGCTTTGGGCTCCTCGGCAGGTGCGGGCTCTGCAGGTTTGGCAGCCTCAGCCGCCTCTGCCGCGGGTGGCGCTGTAGGGGGAACCGCCCCCGAGGAAGCTTTAGCTACCGCAGGGGGCGGTGGGTCCCCTGCAGCGACAGGACCCGCGGACGACGCGTCCGAAATCTCGGCCGAAGCACCATTGCTCTTCTGCACACCCAAAACCTGAGCGACGGTCAACCCACGAAGCTCAGCAACCTCCTCAGGCCGACGCAGACGAATCAACCCGTCCATCGTCGCCTTCACCAAGTTGATCGGGTTCTGCGTCCCAATGCTCTTGGTCAGCACGTCCTTCACCCCGCCCAGCTCGAGCACCGCGCGAACGCCGCCGCCCGCGATCACGCCGGTACCGGGACTGGCCGGCCGCAGGACGACGTGGCCCGCACCGAAGCGGCCGATGATCTTGTGGGTGATGGTCTGCCCGTATTTGGGAATGCGAATCAGGTCCTTGCGGGCGTTCTCGACGCCCTTCTGGATCGCCAGCGGCACCTCGCGAGCCTTGCCGTAGCCGATCCCGACCACGCCCTCTTCGTCGCCGACGGCGACGAGCGCGGTGAAGGAGAAGCGACGGCCGCCCTTGACCACCTTGGCGACGCGGTTGATCTCGATCACGCGCTCCTGCAGGTCGAGCCCGCGCGGGCTCACCGTCTCGACGTTGGTTGTGTCCATTCCCTTCATAGCGAGCGGTCCAAGGTACTAGAAGACCAGTCCTCCCTCTCGTGCTCCCTCGGCGAGTGCCTTGACCCGCCCGTGGTACTGGTAGCCACCGCGATCGAAGACGCAGGACTCGACGCCGGCCGCCTTTGCGCGCTCGGCCAGCAACTCGCCGGCCCGCTTGGCCTGGTCTGAGGCGGTGAGCTTGCGCAGCTCGGGCTCGATCCAGTTGACCGCCGCCACGGTCTGGCCCTTGCCGTCGTCGATCAGCTGGGCGAAGACGCCCCGATTCGACCGGTATACGGACAGGCGCGGCCGCTCGGCGGTACCCGTCACCCGCGCGCGCACGCGGTGGCGACGGCGCAGTCGGCGTTGTCTGGTGGTGAGGACCGTCATCTAATGTCCGCTCCTTTCCACGCAGTGCGACTCAGCCGAGCGAAAACCAAGCTGGGCGAGGACGCAGGGTGCAGCCTTTGGTGGTGCCAAAGGCAAACCCGAGGACGAAGCTCCAGCGCCGGTTTGCAGCCGGCGGAGGCGTGCTGGGTGGGAAGGAGCGGACATTAAGCCCTCTTCCCGACCTTGCGGGCGACGTGCTCGCCGCGGTAGCGAATTCCCTTGCCCTTGTAGGGCTCCGGCGGGCGGCGCTTGCGGATGTCCGCGGCGGTCTGCCCGACGAGCTGCTTGTCGATCCCGCGCACTATGACCTCGGTCGGCTGGGGCACCTCGAACTCGATCCCCTCCGGCGCCTCGATCGAGACCGGGTGGGAGTAGCCGAGCGCCAGCTCGAGGTTCCTGCCCTTGAGCTGGGCGCGGTAGCCGACGCCCTGGATCTCGAGCCGTTTCTCGAATCCCTCGGTGACGCCCTCGACCATGTTGGCGATCAGGCTGCGCGTGAGGCCGTGCAGGGCACGGTGCTCGCCGCGGTTGGTCGGGCGCTCGACGGTGAGAAGGCCGTCGGCCTGCTCGACCTTCATGTCCGCCGAGAGGACCTGGGCCAGCTCGCCCTTCGGGCCCTTGACCGCGACGCGGCCAGGGGCGACCTCGACCGTAACGGCGTCGGGCACGGCGATTGGCTTTCTTCCGATCCGGCTCATCGGCTGTTCACCAGACGTAGGCGACGACCTCGCCGCCGACGCCCTTTGCCTTTGCTTCGTGTCCGGTCATCACGCCGACCGAGGTGCTGACGATCGCGGTGCCGGTGCCGCCGTGCACGCGGGGAACCTGCGTGTGGTCGACGTAGCGACGCCGCCCCGGGCGCGAGACGCGCTCCAGGCCCATGATCACGGGACGGCGGTCCTCGGTGTACTTGAGGCGGATCTTGATCTCCTCGCCGACCGTAGCCGGCTGTTTGGCGAAGTCGAGTATGTAGCCCTGCTCCTTGAGGATCCGCGACATCTCCACCTTCAGGCGCGAGGCGGGAATCTCCACCTCGTCGTGGCCGGAGCCAAGGGCGTTCCGGATTCGGGTCAGGTAATCGGCTATCGGGTCGGTCAGCATGATTCTGTTGCTCGTTGCTCTACCAGCTGGACTTGGTCATGCCGGGGATGTGGCCCTCGTGCGCCGCCTCACGCAGGCAGATCCGGCAGAGGCCGAACTTGCGGTAGTAGGCGCGCGGCCGGCCACAGCGGCGACAACGGTTGTACGCCCTGCTCTTGAACTTGGGCTTACGGCCCTGCTTCACCTTAAGCGAAGTCTTAGCCATCTTACGAACCCTCCTCCTTTTCAGCGTCCTGCGACGCGTCGTCGCCCGCGGGTCCTGTCGACGCAGGGGACCCACCGCCCCCTGCGGTCGCTGAAGCGTCCTCGGGGGCGGTCCCCCCTGCGTCGCCACCCGCGGGAGGGGCGGGCTCCTCGGGACGCTCGTAGGCCTCAGGATTCTCCTCCTTGAGCTGTTCAAGGGCCGCTTGCTCAGCTTCGGCTCGTTGCCGGGCTTCCTCCTTGTGCTTCTCATCCTCGGCGGCGGCTTCTGCCTCGTCGCGGCTGCCGGGGCGACCCTCCTTGGCAAAGGGCATCCCCAGTCCGAGCAGCAGCTCGAAGGCCTCCTCGTCGGTCTGGGCCGAGGTCGTGATCGTGATGTCGAGACCGCGCACCTCGTCGATCGAGTCGTAGTCGATTTCGGGGAAGATCAGCTGCTCCTTGACGCCCATCGAGTAGTTGCCGCGACCGTCGAAGGACCGCGGGTTGAGGCCGCGGAAGTCGCGGATGCGGGGCACGGCGATCGAGCAGAGCCGGTCGAGGAACTCCCACATGCGGGCGCGGCGCAGGGTCACCGACATGCCGACCGGCATTCCCTCGCGCACCTTGAACGAGGCGATCGACTTGCGGGCGCGGCGCACGTTGGGCTGCTGGCCGGCGATCGTCGCCAGTTGCCCCTGCGCGGCTTCCAGCATCTTCGCGTTCTGCTTTGCCTCGCCGAGGCCCATGTTGAGCGTGATCTTCTCCAGGCGCGGGGCCTGCATCGGGGTCGAGTAGCCGAACCTGCCGGTCAGCGCCGGCAGGACATCCTGCTCGTAGCGCTCGCGCAGGCGCGGCGGCGGTGCTGCCTGGCTCTGGGGTGTCGCGGTCGCCTCCATCAGAACGACGCTCCACTGCGCTTGGCGAAGCGCTCGCGCTGGCCGCCTTTGTCGCGGCGCACGCCGACGCGCGTCGGCTTGTTGTCTTTGGGGTCGAGCAACATCACGTTGGAGACGTGGATCGGCCCCTCCTTCTCGACGATGCCGCCGGCCTGAGGGTTTTTGAGGTCGGCCTGAGAGCGCGCGCGTTCGTGGCGCTTGACCATGTTGAGGTGCTCGACGTAGACGCGGTCCTTCTTCGGATCGGTGCGCACCACCCGGCCGGTCTTGCCCGCGTCCTTGCCGCCGATCACCATCACCTGATCGTCCTTGCGGATCCGCATCGACTTGGCCATCGCTAGAGCACCTCCGGCGCCAGCGAGATGATTTTCATGAAGTTGCGATCGCGCAGCTCGCGGGCCACGGGGCCGAAGATGCGCGTCCCACGTGGGTTGTTGCTCGCGGGGTCGATCAGCACCGCGGCGTTTTCGTCGAAGGCGATGTAGGTCCCGTCGGGACGGCCGAGCTGCTTCTTCGTGCGCACGACCACCGCCTGCACGACCTCGCCCTTGCGAACGCCTCCCTGCGGGCTGGCCTGTTTGACCGTCGCCGTGATCACGTCACCGACGCCGGCGTAGCGACGGTGCGAACCGCCCTTGACGCGGATGCAGAGGATCTCGCGGGCACCGGAGTTGTCGGCGACCTTCAGTCTCGACTCCTGCTGGATCACTTGGCACGCTCCAGGACCTCGACCAGGCGCCACCGCTTGGTCTTCGACAGCGGCCGGGTCTCGATGATGCGCACCGTGTCGCCCTCGCCCGCCTCGTTCTGCTCGTCATGAGCGTGCAGGGTGCGCGAGCGCCGCACCACCTTCTCGTAGGTCGGGTGCCGCCGCGCGATGTCGATCCGAACCGTGATCGACTTCTCGCCTTTGTTGGAAACGACGATCCCCTGCCGCGTCTTGGCCGCTACGGACTCTCGCTCGGCAACGGGAGTCCCCGTACCGGCAGTCTTCCCAGCTTTAGCCGCAGCCCGTTCCTTCCGCCGCGACTCAGCCTTCAGCTTGCGCCGCTGAGCACGCTCCGAAGCTCTCTCCTCCTCGGTGAGCGCCGGGCCAGCTTTGTGCGGTCTGCGAGAACGCTCCAGCCTGCGCCGTTCCTTCCAGGGAAGCTCATCCTCAGGGTTCGGCTCGGCAGGCTCCGCCTCAGCCGCAGCAGGCTTCTCCTGCTCAGCCTCCGGCTCATTGTCGGAGGAATCGGACGCATCGTCCTCCGCCCCAGCCTCAGCCGCGTCTTCCGCGGGTGGCGTGGGGGTGGACTCTTCGCCCGCAGCCTGCGAGGACGAGGAGTCCTCCCCCGCGACAGGACCCGCGGCCGACTCGGCCGCGTCCTGAGGCGTCTCCTCAACTGCGTCTTTTTTCTCTTCCTCAGTCATTACCGTTTCAACTCTCTCTCCACGTCTATCCCCCGCTCCCGCGCCACCGTCAGCAACCTGGCTATGTCGCGCCTGGCCTGACCGACCCGCGCGGTGTTCTCCAGCTCACCGGTCGCCCGCCGGAAGCGCAGGTTGAAGGCCTCCTGCTTGGCATCGAGCAGCTTCGCGATCAGCTCATCGTCTTTGAGGTCGTGCGCCTCGGCTCCCTTCACTGCCCCTCGGCCCCCTCGCGCATGACGAACTTGGTCCTGACCGGGAGCTTGTGCCCGGCGAGACGGAGCGCCTCGCGGGCGAGATCCTCCGGCACACCGGCCAGCTCGAACATCACCTTGCCCGGCTTGATGACCGCAACCCAGCCCTCGGGATTGCCCTTGCCCGAGCCCATCCTGGTCTCGGCGGGCTTCTTCGTGTAGGGCTTGTCGGGGAAGACGTTGATCCAGACCTTGCCGCCACGTTTGATCTTGCGGGTCATCGCCACGCGGGCGGCCTCGATCTGGCGGTTGGTGATCCAGCCGCGGTCGAGCGACTTCAGCCCGTACTCGCCGAAGGCGACCGTGCTGCCGCCCTTGGTGTTGCCGCGCATCCGCCCGCGCATCTGTTTGCGGTGCTTGACCCGCTTCGGCATCAGCATCAGCGACCGCCTCCCCCACGCTGCCCGCCGCGACCGCGATCGCCGCCCTGTCCACCGCGGCCGCGATCGCCGCCGCCCGGGCCGCGATCGCCGCCTCGGCCGCCGCGCTGGCCGCCCGGCTGCGAGTCGCCCTCGTCGGTGAGCTGGTCGGAGCGGAAGCCCTCGGGCATGACCTCGCCCTTGTTGATCCAGCACTTGACGCCGATCCGGCCGGTCGTCGTGCGCGCCTCGAAGAAGCCGTAGTCGATGTTGGCCCGCAGGGTGTGCAGCGGGACGCGGCCGTCGGAGTAGCCCTCGGTCCGGGCCATCTCGGCACCGCCGAGGCGGCCGGAGACCTGGACCTTGACCCCCTTCGCCCCGGAGCGCATCGCCGAGGTGAGGGCGCGTTTCATCGCGCGGCGGAAGGCGACGCGGTTCTGAAGCTGCTCGGCGATCGACTGCGCCACCAGTTTGGCGTCGAGCTCCGGCCGCTTCACCTCGCGGATGTTCACCTTCACCGGTTTTCCGGTCAGCTTGTGCAGCTCTTTGCGCAGCGCGTCGACTTCGCTCCCGGACTTGCCGATCACGATGCCGGGGCGGGCGGTGTGGATGTCCACCGCGATCTCGCCGTGGCGCTCGATCGTGATGTTGGAGAGACCGGCGTGGGCCAACTTGCCCTCGATGTGATCGCGAATCTGCAGATCCTCATTGAGGATGTCGGCGAAGTCTTTCTCGTCGAACCAGTTCGACTTCCAGTCCTGGATGTAGCCGACGCGGAACCCGCCGGGATGGATCTTCTGTCCCATCAGTCTTCGTCCTCGGGGCTCAGGGCCACGGCGATGTGGCTGGTTCGCTTGTTGATCCGGGTGGCGCGGCCCTGTGCACGCGGGCGGAAGCGGCGCAGGGTCGGGCCTTCATCGACGGTGATCTCCGTGATCCGCATCTCGTCGGCGACCAGGTCGTGGTTGTTCTCGGCGTTTGCCGCGGCCGAATCGATCAGCTTGCGGATGTCCTGTGCCGCGCCCCGCGGCGAGAACTCCAGCAGGGCCCGGGCCTGCTCGATGTGCAGGCCGCGCACCTGGTCGGCGATCAGCCGCGCCTTGCGCGGCGCCACCCGCACGTAACGGGAACTGGCTCGGACGACTACCGGTGCGGCCACGCTATTCACCCTTGCCCGTTCCGGAGTGCGAGCGGAAGGTCCGCGTCGGGGCGAACTCGCCGAGCTTGTGACCGACCATCGACTCGGAGATGAACACCGGCACGTGCTTGCGGCCGTCGTGCACGGCGATCGTGTGGCCGACCATGTCGGGGAAGATCGTCGAGCTGCGCGACCACGTCTTCAGCATCTGCTTGGTGCCGGACTCGTTCATCGCGGCGACGCGCTTCATCAGCGCCTCTTCCACCCACGGGCCCTTTTTGGTCGAGCGTCCCATCAGCGACCCTTCTTCTTTCCGCGGCGACGGCCGCGCACGATGTAGCGGTCGGACTGCTTGCCCTTCTTCCGCGTGCGGTAGCCGAGGGTCGGCTTGCCCCACGGGGTCACCGGGTGGCCACCGGGCGTGTGGTGGGCCTCGCCGCCGCCGTGCGGGTGGTCGACGGGGTTCATCGCCACGCCACGCGTCTGCGGGCGCTTGCCCTTGTGACGGTTGCGGCCGGCCTTGCCGACCTTGAGGTTCTGGTGCTCGGCGTTGGAGAGGGTGCCGACCGTTGCCCGGCACTCGGCGCGGACCAGCCGCATCTCCGAGGACGGCAGCCGCAGGGTCACCATCTCGCCCTCCTTCGCCACGAGCTGGATCGAGGTGCCCGCCGAGCGGCCGAGCTTTCCGCCCTGGCCGGCGGTGAGCTCGACGTTGTGGACGATCGTGCCGGTCGGCATTTCGCCGAGGGCCAGCGCGTTGCCCGGGCGGATGTCGGCACCGGGGCCCGACTGCACCTCGTCGCCCACCGAGATCGCCGCGGGGGCGAGGATGTAGCCCTTGGCGCCGTCGGCGTAGTGCAACAGGGCGATGTAGCAGCTGCGGTTGGGGTCGTACTCGATCGTCGCGACCTTCGCCGGCACGCCGTCGCGCAACCGCTTGAAGTCGATCTGCCGGTAGCGCCGCTTCGCGCCGCCGCCACGGTGACGAGCGGTGACGCGCCCGTTCGCGTTGCGGCCCCCTGACTTGCGCAGGCCCTCGGTGAGCTTGCGCTCCGGCCTGGAGGCGGTCAGCTGCTCGCGCAGCGGATACGTCGCGAAGCGGCGCCCCGGGCTGGTTGGTTTTGTCTTTCGGTTCGGCATCCCTATTTCCCTAGGCAGTCTCTGCGCCCTCGAACAGCTCGATCCGCTCGCCGGGAGCGAGCTGGACGACGGCCTTCTTCCAGCCCCGCGTCTTGCCCTGGTGCAGGCCGCGGCGCTTGGGCTTCGGCCTGACCTTGGCGGTCCGCACGGCGGCGACCTTGACGTCGAAGATCTCCTCGACCGCGTGGGCGATCTGGGTCTTGTGGGCGCGGTCGTCGACCCTGAACGTGTACTTGCCCTCTCCGATCAGCGCGTAGCTCTTCTCGGACACGACCGGGCGGACGATAACTGTGCGGGCGTCCATCAGCCGAGCCTCTCCTGCAGCTTGGCCATGGCCCCTTCGGAGACGACCAGCGAAGCGGCCCCGATCACGTCGGCGACGCCGACGGCGCTGACCTCGGCGACCTGGACCCGGGCGATGTTGCGAAAGCTCTTCGCCGCACCACCCTCCTCCGAGGCGAGCACGACGAGCGTCGAGCGCTTCGCGCCCCACTTGTCGAGCGCCTCGGCGGCGGTCCTGGTCGAGGGAGTCTCGAAGGTCTTGGCGTCGAGCAGGGCCACGCTGTCGCGCTCGGCGTGGGTCGAGAGCGCCGAGCGCAGCGCCTTGCGGCGGGCCTTGCGGTTGACCTTGACCGTGTAGTGACGCGGCTTGGGGCCGAAGGCGACGCCGCCGCCGAAGCGGGTGGGGGAGCTGAGCGCGCCGACGCGGGCGCGGCCGGTGCCCTTCTGGCGCCAGGCCTTGGCACCGGTCATCGCTACCTCCGCCCGGGTAAGCGTCGAGGCGGTGCCGCGACGACGGGCGGCGAGGTCGGCGCGGGCCGCCTCGTCGACCAGCGAGTGATGGAACGGCTCGCCGAACAGCTCTTTCGGCAGGTCCGCCTTGGTCGTCTTGCCGAGCACGGGGGCTTTAGCCATCGGTGCGAACCTCCACGACAGCGTTGCGCGAGCCGGGCACGGAGCCCTTGATCAGCAGCAGGTTGCGCTCGGCGTCGACGTCGGCGACCTCGAGGCCCTTCTGGGTGACGCGCTTGTTCCCCATCTGGCCCGGCATCTTCATCCCCTTGAAGACGCGGGCGGGAAAGGTGCTGGCGCCGATCGAGCCGGGGGCGCGCACGTTGTGCGAGCCGTGGCTGACCGGTCCGCGACTGAAGTTGTGGCGCTTGATCCCGCCCTGGAAGCCCTTGCCGATCGAGGTGCCGGAAACCTTCACCTTCTGGCCGGCCTCAAAGGCGGCGACGGTCACGTCGTCGCCGATCCTGGGACCCTCCTCGGCGCCGAGGTCCTCGTCGCGGAACTCGACCAGGTGGCGCATCGGGGCGGCCCCGGCCTTCTTCAGGTGGCCTTCCTCGCCCTTGCTCAGCTTGCCCTGCTTCACCTCGCCGAAAGCGAGCTGGACGGCCGCATAGCCGTCGCGATCGACCTCGCGCACCGCGGTCACCTTGCAGGGGCCGGCTTCGATCACGGTCACCGGCGTGACCGTGCCGTCCTCGCCGAAGACCTGCGTCATGCCGAGCTTCTTGCCGAGGATCGCAGCCATGGCTACAACCGGATCTCGATGTCGACGCCGGCCGGGAGCGAGTCCAGGCGCTGCAGCGAGTCGACCGTTTTCGGCGATGGCTGAAGGATGTCGATCAGGCGCTTGTGCGTGCGCATCTCGAAGTGCTCGCGCGAGTCCTTGTCCTTGAACGGCGAGCGGATCACGCAGTAGACGTTTTTCTCCGTGGGCAGGGGCACCGGGCCCGAGACGCTGGCGCCGGTGCGCTCCGCGGTTTCGACGATCTCGCGGGCAGCCCGGTCTATGGCGTCATGGTCGTACGCCTTGAGCCGGATCCGAATTTTCTGTGCTGCTATCGCTGCCACGGTCTGAACTTGTTCTCTTGTCTTTCCCGCGCGGTCTTTACCGCGCCGAAAGGGCGCCGCCCCTTGGTGGTGGGGCGCCGCCCCTGGTCGTATGTCTTTTCAGTTTTTCGCCGCGAGAGCGGCAGGGCGGGCGAATGCCCGCCCTTGATGCTGGCGTTACTCGATGATGTCCGAGACGACCCCCGAGCCCACCGTCCTGCCACCCTCTCGGATGGCGAAGCGCAGGCCCTGGTCCATCGCGATCGGCTGGATCAACTCGATCGTCATCTCGACGTTGTCGCCCGGCATCACCATCTCGGTCCCCTCGGGGAGGTTGGCGATCCCGGTCACGTCGGTCGTGCGGAAGTAGAACTGGGGCCGGTAGCCGGAGAAGAACGGCGTGTGACGACCACCCTCCTCCTTCTTCAGGCAGTAGACCTCGGCCTTGAACTTGGTGTGCGGCGTGATCGAGCCGGGCTTGCAGAGCACCTGGCCGCGCTCGATCTCCTCGCGCTTGGTACCGCGCAGAAGAGCACCGATGTTGTCGCCGGCCTGACCCTCGTCGAGGATCTTGCGGAACATCTCGACCCCGGTTACGACGGTCGTGGTGGTGTCCTTGATCCCGACGATCTCGACCTCGTCGCCGGTGTTGACGATTCCCTGCTCGACGCGGCCGGTGGCGACCGTGCCGCGGCCGGTGATCGAGAAGATGTCCTCGATCGGCATCAGGAAGGGCTTGTCGAGCTCGCGCACCGGCTCGGGGATGTAGGAGTCGAGCGCGTCGGCCAGTTCGAAGACCGCCTTCTGGGCCTCTTCGTCGCCCTCCAGCGCCTTCAGCGCAGAGCCCTTGATGATCGGCGTGTCGTCGCCGGGGAAGTCGTACTCGTTGAGCAGGTCCTTGACCTCCTCCTCGACCAGCTCGATCAGCTCGTCGTCGTCGACCTGGTCGACCTTGTTGAGGAAGACGACCACGTGCGGCACGTTGACCTGGCGGGCGAGCAGGATGTGCTCGCGCGTCTGGGGCATGACGCCGTCGGCGGCGGAGACCACCAGGATCGCGCCGTCCATCTGGGCGGCACCGGTGATCATGTTCTTCACGTAGTCGGCGTGGCCCGGGCAGTCGACGTGGGCGTAGTGCCGGTTGTCGGTCTGGTACTCGACGTGGGAGGTCGCGATCGTGATCCCGCGTTCCTTCTCCTCGGGAGCGTTGTCGATCTCCTCGAAGCTCTTCGCCTCGGCTCCGCCCTTCGTGGAGAGGGTCTTGGTGATCGCGGCCGTCAGCGTCGTCTTGCCATGGTCGATGTGACCGATCGTGCCGACGTTCACATGCGGCTTATCGCGCTCGAACTTCTCCTTGGACATCTCTCTCCGTTCTACCTTTCGAAAGTCGGGTTCTGTCTGGTTTGGCTGATTAAGTCTGTGGAGCGTTGGTGGGCAGCTCGCAACGAACTGCCTGCGGGCGAACCTGGGAAATATAGCTAGAACAACGGTGCGGCCGAGTCACGTTCACGAGGTCGCACCAACCGGCTCGCCCGAACGGTGCTCGACGATCTCCTCGGCGATGTTGCCGGGGACCTCCTCGTAGCGCTCGAACTGCATCGTGTAATTGGCACGCCCCTGCGTCATCGAGCGTAGTTCCGTCGCGTAGCCGAACATTTCTCCGAGCGGTACGAAAGCCTGAACGGCGAGGGCGTTGCCGCGCTGGTCCTGACCCTGCACCTTGCCGCGGCGCCGCGAGAGATCGCCGATAACGTCGCCGAGGAAGTCCTCGGGCGTAACCACCTCGACCGCCATCACGGGCTCGAGCAGGACCGGGTTCGCCTTTCGTGCGGCGTCCTGGATCGCCATCGAGCCGGCGATCTTGAAGGCCATCTCCGAGGAGTCGACGTCGTGGAAGGAGCCGTCGATGAGTTCGACCTTGACGTCGACCATCGGGTAGCCGGCCTTGACGCCGTTCTCCAGCGCCTCCTTCATCCCCTGTTCGGCGGGGCCGATGAACTCGCCCGGGATCGCGCCGCCCTTGATTTTGTTGACGAACTCGAAGCCCTCGCCCGGCGCCGGCTCGACGTTGATCACGACGTGGCCGAACTGACCGCGACCACCGGTCTGGCGGACGAAGCGCGCCTCGACCTTCTTGACGTCCTTGCGGATCGTCTCGCGGTAGGCGACCTGCGGCTTGCCGACGTTGGCCTCGACTTTGAACTCGCGCAGCATGCGGTCGACGATCACCTCGAGGTGGAGCTCGCCCATGCCGTGGATCAACGTCTGGCCGGTTTCCTCGTCGCTTTCGATCTTGAAAGTCGGGTCCTCCTCGCCGAGCCGCTGCAGGGCGTTGCCCATCTTCTCCTGATCGACCTTCGTTTTCGGCTCGATCGCGACCGCGATCACGGTCTCCGGGAACTCGATGCTCTCCAGCGCGATTGGCGCATCCGGGGCGGCAAGCGTGTCGCCGGTGCCCGTTTCTTTGAGGCCGACGCCGGCGCAGATGTCGCCTGCGCAGCACTCGTCGATCTCCTCTCGGCTGTTGGCGTGCATCATCAGCAGACGGCCGATGCGCTCGGTCCGGCCCGTCTTGACGTTGAGGACGCGGCCGCCTTTCTCCAGCTTGCCGGAGTAGACGCGGAAGTAGGTGAGCTTGCCGACGTAGGGGTCGGTCATGACCTTGAAGGCGAGGGCGGCGAAGGGGGCATCGTCGGAGGCCGCTCGCTCGTCCTCGACGTCCTCGGGCTGGCCCTTGCCGGCCGGCACGACGCCTGTGACGGGCGGGACCTCCAGCGGCGAGGGCAACAGCTCGACGATCGCGTCGAGCAGCGGCTGCACGCCCTTGTTCTTGAAGGAGGTGCCGCAGAGGACCGGGGTGACCTTGGTGTCGAGGCAGGCGCGGTGCAGCGACTTGGCGATCCGCTCGTGCGGGATCTCCTCCTCGGCCAGGTAGGCCTCCATCAGCTCGTCGTCGTAGTCGGCGCAGGCCTCGATCAGCTGGGTGCGGTATTCGTCAGCCTGGTCCTTGAGGTCGTCCGGGACCTCGATCGTCTCGTATTCGGCGCCGAGCTCGTCGGTCCAGACGAGGCCTTTCATCTCGATCAGGTCGACGACGCCTTTGAAGTTGTCCTCGCTGCCGATCGGCAGCTGGATCGGCAGCGGGTTGGCGCCAAGCCGGTCCTTCATCGTCTGCACGGAGTTGAAGAAGTCGGCGCCGGTGCGGTCCATCTTGTTGATGTAGGCGAAGCGCGGAACCCCGTACTTGTCGGCCTGGCGCCAGACCGTCTCCGACTGGGGCTCGACCCCGGCGACCGCGTCGAAGACGGCGATCGCGCCGTCGAGGACGCGCAGGCTGCGCTCGACCTCGACCGTGAAGTCGACGTGGCCGGGCGTGTCGATGATGTTGATGCGGTGGTCCTTCCACTCGCAGGCCGTTGCGGCGGAGGTGATCGTGATCCCGCGCTCCTGCTCCTGCTCCATCCAGTCCATCACCGCGGCGCCCTCGTGGACCTCGCCCATCTTGTGGGTGCGGCCGGTGTAGTAGAGGATGCGCTCGGTCGTCGTCGTCTTGCCGGCGTCGATGTGCGCCATGATCCCGATATTGCGCGTCTTCTCTAGGGGAAAGGTGCGTGCCATGGTTCCTAAGGTAAGGGTTTGGTCGTGAAACGGGGACGGGACAAACGCAACCGATCTGGCAAGAGCCGGGATCGGCGCATGAAAAAGGCCCTCACGGGCCCGGCGAAGCGGACTGCGAAAAAACTGCCTGAGCGACGCGCGATGATAGCAGCGGCGCGGCGACGCATCGACCGGGCGCTGGTGACGGCCGCGAAGGGCACACGGCGGGTCGACCGCTGGGCGGCGCGGCGGATCGAGGTGGTGCGTCCAGCGGCGATCCGCCGGCTGCGCCAGCTGCACGCGGTCGCCGCCCGGCTCGCGAAGACCGCCGAGAAGCGGGCGCGGCCGGCGGCCGTCCTCCTCCTGCGCGCCTTCTCCCGCGGCGAACGGGTGCTACGCCGAGTCGTCGCGGCATCGATCCGGGGGGCAACCCGGGCCAGCGCCGCGGTCACACCGCGGCGGGCGATCGCCGGCGTCATCCTCGCTTCGGCGGTCTGCCTGATCGTTTCCCAGTTCGTCTCCTACCGCAGCGTCGAGATCGGCCAGTCCGCCTACGCCGGCCTGCCGGCCGCCTCTCCGCCGACCGAGGACGCGAGGGTCGCCGGCGAGGCCCATACCTACGTGCTGATCCCGATCGCGCTGTTCGCCGCCGTCGCCGGAGTGCTGGCATTGCGACCGGGGCGGCGCGGCATGGGCCGGGTCGTGATCGGACTCGGCCTGCTCAGCATCGCCGTGATTGCGCTCGTCGACCTGCCCGCCGGCCTCGACGAGGGTGCCCAGGCTTCCCGCTTCTCAGGCGCCACGGCGGTGCTCGAGGACGGCTTCTACGCCCAGCTCGCGGCAGCGGCGGGGCTGGTCTTGGGCGGACTGCTCTACTATGCGCGGCCGTGCCGAATACGAATCAACTTGTCAGGAAGGGCCGCAAGCGCCCGAAGAAGAAGACGGCGACGCCGGGACTCAAGTCCTCGCAGGGTCGCAAGAAGGTCGTCTCCGCGCCGCAGCGGCGCGGAGTCTGCACCCGCGTCGCGACCGTAACGCCGAAGAAGCCGAACTCGGCGCTGCGCAAGATCGCCCGTGTGCGCCTCACCAACGGGATGGAGGTCACGACCTACATCCCCGGCGAGGGCCACAACCTGCAGGAGCACTCCGTCGTGCTCGTCAGGGGTGGTCGCGTCAAGGACCTGCCCGGCGTCCGCTACAAGGTCGTCCGTGGCACCCTCGACGCCGCCGGCGTCTCCGACCGCAAGCAGGCCCGCTCGCGCTACGGCGTCAAGGCTTCCTAGGGAGATGTCCTAGTGCCCCGCCGCTCCGCAGCACAGATCCGCCCGGTCGAACCCGACGCGCGCTTCCGCAACCGGCTGGTTCAGCAGCTGGTCAACAAGGTCATGCGCGACGGCAAGAAGCAGGTCGCCGAGCGGATCGTCTACGACGCCCTCGCGATCGTCGGCGAGCGCTCGGGCGAGGACCCGATCGAGACGCTCGAGGCGGCTATCAAGCAGCTGACCCCGGTGCTCGAGGTGCGGTCCCGCCGCGTCGGCGGCGCCACCTACCAGGTGCCGGTCGAGGTTCCTGCCCGCCGCGCCCGCACCCTGGCGATCCGGTGGCTGGTCGACTTCGCCCGCAACCGCCGCGAGTACTCGATGGCGGAGCGCCTGGCCAGCGAGATCCTCGACGCGACCCAGCAGCAGGGCAGTGCCTGGAAGCGGAAGGACGACATCTACCGCATGGCCCAGGCGAACAAGGCTTTTGCCCACTACAGGTGGTAGGGGCACGCGGGATGCCTCCCGCCCTGACAAATCGCGCCCTAATTAGGGCGCGATTTTGAGTATCCGCCAGTTCGGGAGGCATCCCACGTGCTTCTCCCAGCCGTAAAGCCACCACGCCGAGCTGAGAAGTGCCGTGCGGCGGATGTAGATTGAGGAAGCTTGTCGGGAAGCGTGAGCAAGCCGATTCTCGCCGTCGATGTCGATGGGGTGATCTCCCTGTTCGGGTTCGAGGAGGCGCCGGATCGGGGGACTGCCAAGTTCGAGCTGGTGGACGGGATGGTCCATTGCATCTCCCTTGTCGCCGGCGATCGGCTGCTGCGGCTTAGCGAGCAGTTCGAGTTGGTCTGGGCCACCGGCTGGGAG